>DUBM01000001.1 GCA_012960305.1 Gammaproteobacteria bacterium
GACACCACTAAGTGGATTGACATCTTTGATTGAATTGAGACTAGCCGCAAACTCGTTTACTGACCTCAGCCCTTTGCGCGGTCTCACTACCCTTGAGTATCTCGAACTAACTGGGAACGACATCACTGATATAACACCACTCAGTGGACTTACAAATCTGATGGCACTCGACCTGCGCTTCAATCCTGAATTAAGCAATATACAGGCACTGTTTGAAAATCCGGGCATTGGGGCTGGAGACATTGTCGAGCTAAGACATACGAATGTGTCATGTACGGACCAGGAGCGGCTAGCAGAAAAAGGAGTAGAAGTTCGTACTGAATTGTTTTCGTCTTGCGCCACTGCTAACAGACAAAGATAAGGAGAGGTAGCCGAAATGGAACCTCGAGGAACAGCTATGAAAGCAAGCAATATTCAGAGGCGGCTAAGCCAAATCGGGTCGCGTTTTAATTTACTCCTACTTGTTCTAGCTAGTGGTCTGACAATTAATGTGTCAGCACAGACTGATTTGATGCCTCTTAGTGAGAGAAATCGGGCAATGACTATGTCCGGAGAATTTGTACTCGCAAGTGTTGGTGATTTAATGATACGCCGACCAGCGTCCCAGCTTGGTGACCCTGAAGTACAAGCGGTTTTGGACTTAATCAGAAACGCCGATCTTGCAGTTGCAAACATGGAAGGCGAGTTGGCCAATTTGAGAGATTTCGATGGCCCACTCAATGGCTTCGTAGGCTCACATGAAGTGGCTGTGGATCTCAAGTTGATGGGGTTCGACATGCTCAATCGTGCCCAGAATCATCTCCTGGATTCTGAGTTCGAAGGCATGTTTTCGACGAACACCTTGTTGGATGAAGCAGGAATTGTCCATGCTGGTAGCGGGAGTAATTTACAAGAAGCGGCCGCGCCGGCTTTTCTCGAACTAGCAAAGGGACGTGCCGCTTTAGTCGGTGCTCATGCTCCCATCTTTCCCGAACACAATCGACTCGCTGCAACAGCTCGTATTGGAAATCTGGGAGGGAGACCCGGTCTCAACATGCTCAACTACAGTGAAACCATTTTGGTATCCGCGCAGCAGTTCGATGCGTTGCAGCAAGTTCGCCAGGGGTTTTTAGATTACCGGGACAACTATGACAATCCTCGGCCCGTGGCCAGTGCTTCACCGGAAGCCGGTCTAAGCATTCCTGCCTCGAGTTCCGGTCGTAATGATCCCACTTATCGAGTAACCCGCGGCGATGAAATTCCAGGCACGGTAGTTTATACGCTGAATGACAATGACGTGGACCGCATGCTCAGAAGTATTCGAAATGCTCGCCAACTGAGTGATTTTGTTATTGCTGCCGCTCACATTCATCAGAGCCAGTCGGTCGTAGAAATCCAGCATTTGAGCACACGCCCGCCAGAATTTTATGTAGATCTAGCTCACCAGGCGATCGATGCTGGCGCTGATGCGTTTGTTGGCACGGGAGTACAAACATTACGTGGCATTGAAATCTACGATGGTAAACCGATCTTCTATGGTTTAGGCGAGTTCTTTCGGGAAGCGCAGTGGGAATTGCCGATTGTTGTCGGTGCTGCCGACTCAGATCCACGAAGAGGAATGCAGCGGTTCTCGAGAAATTTTGGCGGTTCCACCCAGTCTTTAGAAAGCCTGGTTGCTACGAGTCATTATGAGAATGGTGCACTTAAGGAAGTGCGGCTCTATCCAACAGAGCTGGGAATAAACGGTCCCGATTCACGACTTGGCATCCCGCGCATGGCAACAGAACAACATGCGCAACAAATACTAGAACGCGTTACTCGCCTTTCAGACCAGTGGGGGACAAAAATTGATGTCGAAGGAAGTATTGGTATTATTCGGGTCGACTAAAAAGTAGAACGAAGAAATTAATCTGTCTCCACTATAATTGGGCATTCACACTAAGGTGCCATACTGGATCTCGCCTGTGTTCCCCAATGACCATCAACTTTGGTAACAATATACAGTGACTGGTAGGTGGATATCGGCTGGTTATCACTGTTGTATCGCTGAAATACTGTTGAGATATGAACTTTCTCTAATGACACCAGAATCACCTCACGCGTGAGCCAATGGGAGTGATCCCACCCCGCTCTCTGCAAACGTTCAAAGGAATCGGTTTGTGCAAATTCCTCGGCGGAATCCCAAACAGTAACAGTTCCACTGGCAAACCTGACATGGGGATAATTTAATGATGCCGCCCAGGAATGAGGGTCTCTCGCGTTAAAAGAAACCATGAATTCATCCATGGCAGCCATAGCACTTGCAATTGCTTCCTCTTCTTCATCGTTACTCTGGGCCATAGCTGATGAACAAAGTAAAAGACCAAGGAAAAAAATAATTGTGGATGAGAGTGAGTGAAGCAGCTTATACATTTGTCCGTCCTCTGAATAATATTTCTAAATTAGTCATTGAAGCAAAATAGCAGAGAATTCTAATCACTCAAGGCATCATGTGAAAGATCACCTAGGTTCGATTCACTCCTGGGACTATAGCGAAAGAAACGGCGAGTGAGTTGACATGCCCGGAGCTTATCTATCAGCTATACGGAACGCTTATGGTGCAGACTTACCTATCATTCCGATTGAATAATTTGAAGAGTGGGGGCGCACTACTGAGACGCTTACCCCGGGGGACACCCCCTTTGTCCGAGTAGATTCTATTGCACCCCTATACATCGCAAGTACCTTCGTTCAGCTAGCGCACCACCACTGTCACATCAGCATAGGTAGTATAAGCGCCATCATCGGCGTAGGCGCGAAGCACGTACGTCCCGCTCTGACTGAAGTTAGCCGTAGCTGCGGCTTCTTCGCCACTGGTACTTAGCGGAGTCACCGCCGAATCTAATTGAACCTGGCCAGGTCCGCGGTATTTAATCCAAGTAATGGCTAACCCAGTTTCGTCTGCGGCAGTATAGTTCACGACACCCTGAGACTTAGGCGAATTACGCCCTAGCCCTCCACCGACTTCCGGCAAATCATTGGGGAGAGGCTCACTCTCCCTGCTGCGCCGATTGTCGCGCGGTCCAGGCAGCCCATCATCGGTAGCAGTAGCGCGCAGCGTCAGTGGACGACCTAAAGCTGCCGATAGCTGTCCTTCAATGCCTGATATACGCACCGAAGGACGTTCATTAGTATAAGTCACTCCAGTTCGACCACCGGTTCCGCGCCCACGGTTGGCAGCCCACACGCCCTCATCAACGCTCCAGATATTATCTTTTTCTAGCGTCCCTACGGCGGTGCGTGTTTCACCATTATGACTTAGAGTCCAGACCAGTTCCTTGCCGACGAAATCTGCGGGAACATCAACACTAAACACGAACTGCTGGCGCCTCGGGTAAAAGTAAGTGGGCTGGCCCCGATCATTGGAACCGGGATCGTCCAGAATCAAGTTAGGATCAACCGGCCCCGCGAGCAAAACGCCATCGGCTTCCTGAAAAGCGTTTTTATCACCGAGTGGAATATTGGGCATTTCATCGTAGTTTCGATTCAAGTAACCGAACCACATAGTGAAGGAGCCGTCGGCATTGGTCTCAAAGCCTTCAAAAATTGGCTGTACGCTCTGGCCGAAGCGGTGCAGGATTTGCGCACTTGCAGCCCCACTGATGCTTGTTAACATTAACGTCAACACCATCGTCAATAAGCTCGTCGACCATGGGAGCATTTTGATACCGCTAGGCATTCGTGTCTTTCGATTCACCATTACAAAGCGGCTCCTCTAATTTTTATTATTGTTTAAGGATTTGATATTTAGTCGCTGCGCGCGGACAACCGCGCCTGGCGCTCACTAACAGCCCCATCGTATTCCTCGTCAGTCAGTTCGTACCAACTTATCCAAGAGAAGGACATGTCATCCGTAGAGCGCTGACCAAAACCGACCCAGTTGCGCGAATCTCCCGCCCAAGGATTAGTAGTAGAGTTGTTGTACCAACTAGAGACGTGCAACATAGAACCTTTGGGAATCAGTGGTTGTACATCCTCCTCGTAGTTGTAGGCGATATGCCAGCCGAAATCCCAATCTGCGCAACTCAGTGTCTGTCGACGATTATCTTGATAGATCACCTCGATACACTGCCTGGTGCCCAGATTGTGGAGGTGAGGTTGGAACGCAGTCATACGGATATTTTTATCCAGGAATTCATAGCCGTCAGTGCGGATTGTCTCTTCTCCTCCGGGAAGGTCCAGATCCTCGTTATCACCCATATGAGAGCGCACCAGCTTGTGCTCAGGCTCTTCACCTTTGGGCAATAGCCAGAGTGCCAATCTGGTTTGGTCCGTATGATCTCTCCCATCGGGGCTGGCGGCATAGTGAATATTCCAGTTTAACCTGGTACCCGCCTTGATCAATTGTCCAGTGCCGGGGGGATTAATATCGGCTGTCTTGCCGAGTGCATACTCACTGAGAAATCCACCTCCACCTTCGGGAAACTCCATTGAAGTTACTGCATGGTGTACAACAGGGAATCCATCTGCCGAAGGTTTTGTCTCGAAGGCCTTGATCCAGCGGTCTTCAGTCAGACCAGTATCACTATAGAATGTCATCCACCAGTTCGGGCCACCGGCCGGCACATTGAAGGGATCCGGAATGGGTATGACCAAATCCGGTGGACGACCCATATCGTCTTGAAGTGTCCAGGCTACATTTTCTTCGAAGACCGGGACAGAGGGCATATTGGCCTCATCGCCCTGAGGTGCGCCGCTGTCCGCCCAGCTCACAATAATGGCTATTTCCTCGTCGGTTAATGAACGATCGTCCACGAAGTTCTGCACGCCGACAGTTTTATCGATGAAGTAAGGGGGCATCTTGCGATTCGCCACCCGATCCTTGATAACTGGAGCCCATGCCCTGACGGTTGCGTAATCGATCAGAGACATAGGGGCTATAGAACCAGGCCGATGACACTCAACGCAATTATCGTAGATGATAGGAGCTACGTGATCGGCAAACGTCAGGTTTGAAGTACTTACCTGTTGACTGATAGCGGGTGACACTCCAGTCAGCATGATGAATATTGTAGCCATTGCGGCAAAACACTGCCACCACGACGACTTTGAAACTGCCTGGCTTCTCGATCTAAACACTTGGCACCCTCCTGCATCCCTTCGACTATGATGCCCTGTTGTAGGCAGGGAGTAATGTCGAAAGTTGCTTATCATTGAATTATCATTCTCTGCAAAGAAGTTAATAATGATACAAGCCTACAGTCAAGCTATTCCGTAGTTGTTGGTATTTCTAACTTAGACGTCTCTGCACTTTAAGTAGTTTTTGAGATTCTAAACAAATATTGCTCGATAAGAATTCTTGGGGGCTTGAACTATTTAATTTCACCAAAAACACAACCTCATCAAATTTATCTGTTTTATACACTCCGTGACAATTTATGCTGAGGTTTGATAGTGCATCCGTAATGGTGCTCTTTGCGTCAATTGTTGTTTCTTTACCACGATTTGGTAAAGGTCCCCAAAATTCTTCAAGTGAATCCTTCACATCATCCCACTGACGTCTGCCTGAGTTAACGACCTCTACTACTATTTTATTTAATTATTCTAGTGTCCTCTGTCTATTAACATAAAAAAGGCGCAACAAAGTTGCGCCTTGATTCTAACGGTGTGCTTGAGTAGCTTCTTACTAATTAACTCGCTTCATCGTGGTATAGCGGTAGGACGTCAGTTTGCCGCCCCCCCAATTAGCTGTCCGCGTTTCGTAGGTATCTTCGTCGATAATCTTCATATAACTATGGTGAGCATGAGGATCCACGTTGACATCCATATTCGTTCCTTTGGTGAATTGGAAATCGATGACACCTTGCTCGGCGGTGTTCGCGAAAGTCATAGACGGCTGATTTCCAATTGCACAGTAATGCGTATGGATAAGCTCATCTTTGCCATTTTGATGATACATGCTGATCATTTCTGCAGGAGTTCCGGCGGCGAAAGTTTGCATCACCGAGGAGTTACCGATGGTCTTAAAAGAAACAGTAGTAGGTGATATATCGGCGTCTCCTTTGGCTTGTCCGACCGGAACCACAATAGCTTCGCCAGTCCAGGTCCCTTCGAGCTTCAACATGGTCTGAAATGCTTCATCGGAAGTGAAGCCGTCACCCGCAAGCGCAGCGGTGCTAAGCATTAGAACAACGGTAGACAGCGCAGCAAATTTTAATTTTTTCATGAATCCGGTTCCTGAATAATTGATAAAAGCTGACCCAGCCTAATATGGGCTTTGAAGCATGTCAAATGTGTAAGAATGGTCGGCGTAGAACAAGCCTTTAGAAACCACAGGAAAGCAATAACAGGTGACTTTAGTTATTAAGTTAGATCAAGCAATAGATAGTGCCTTAGCTAAGAACTACTTTAACTTGGAAGGAAAACCTATAAGAAGCGAATATTGGTGGTTAGGTATTTTCGTAGTACTTCTTAAAAGACATCAACCAAGATAGCCGTGTGCAGCAAGCTGCACCAAAATACCATCAGGGTCTGTGAAATAGAGTTGATCGCCACCGCTGGTTCTATTAGCGGCGTCTCTACTCACATTGGCTTGAATACCATGATCAACTAACTTTTCTTCCAGTGCATCCGGGTCGTAGTTTTCAACACCGATACACATATGATGCATGCCGCCTGGATTTGGTAAGTTATAGAGACCAAGAAAGCTCTCGTCACCCAAGCCCATATTCAAACCGCCATTTGGAGGCCTGCTAATAATCTCCATCCCCAAAACTCGATTGTAAAAATCGGCAGAACGATTCACATCAGTCACTGACAATGAAACGTGATTCATTGAACGGCCGACGGCGACAGGAGCTGGCGCTTGCGCCGCTTCACTGGGAACTGTTGCTACCGCCGTAGCAGCCAACAAAGAAGAAACCAATTCCCGCCGCGTCATTTTTTTCTGTTCGAATCGATCTAATAAAGTGTCGATTGCACTAATATCTGCCATCGAAATTTCTCCAAGCCCATAGAAATCATTGAGATTTAGTTAATCCGGCAAAGCAAAAACCCAAATTACTCCACCCTGGGGCACGTAATGATTTTCACCTTTAACCAGATTCAAAAGATTTTGCTCACGCTGCGCATCAACTCCCCACCCTGACTGAACGGCAATATATTGCTTGCCATCTAATGAGTAGGTCACTGGTACTCCAGTAATCCCAGAATTGGTTCGCTGCTGCCATAAAATTTCGCCGTTGTTGGCATCAAAAGCACGAAAATAGCGATCGTTGGTGCCACCCATAAAAACGAGGTCGCCAGCTGTCGCTAGCACCGGCCCCCAGTTCTGACTGGCAAAGGAAGTAGTCCAGGCTTTCTCACCCGTATCGACATTCCACGCCTGCAACTCGCCTATGTGGCTGGTGCCAGGTCGCACAAAAAAGCCACCATTTTCCGATGGCGCACGTCCCATAAATGGCCGACCCGGTCGAAATTGAACCTCTTCACCTTCCATTGTGGAGCAAACATTATCGTTCGCTGGGATGAAGAGTAGTCTAGAGACTGGATTAAAAGCTGCTGGCGGCCAATCCTTACCTCCCCAAAGGGACGGGCAGAAGCTTGCTTCAAATCCGGTACCTGGTTTTTTAGACATGTCGTACTCAGGACGCCCTGTTACTGGGTCAAGGGTGGTAAACACGTCTTGATATACATAGGGGTTAGCATCGACAAAGTTGATCTGATTCTCTTCTCTCTCCAGAAACCAAAGGTAACCATTCCTACCCGGATGAACCATGCCCTTAACTGTTTCACCTTGCCGTTGATAGTCAATTAATAGTGGCGCGGAAACTTCGTCCCAATCCCAGGAATCATTCCAGTGATATTGATGATGCGCTTTCAGCTCGCCAGTGCTCGCATCTAAGGCGATTGTTGAGGTGGCATAGAGGTTGTCACCTGGTCTGGTATCTCCCATCCAAGGACCACCGTTGCCTGTCCCCCAATAGGTGACATTAAATTCTGGATCGTAGGAACCTGTCAGCCAAACTGGCACTCCACCGGTTTGCCAAGTATCTCCTGGCCAGGACTCTGAACCTGGCTCTCCTGGCGCTGGAATTGTATAAGTTTTCCAGGCAGGCTCTCCGGTCATGACATCAAATGCTGCGACAAAACCTCGAATGCCAAGCTCTCCACCTGACACTCCGACCATAACTTTGCCATCAGCAATCAATGGGGCCATGGTCATATAATAGCCATTGTAATAATCCTCAACTTCAACTTCCCAAATCACATCACCAGTTAAGGCATCGAGAGAAACTAGGTATGCATCCACTGTGGCCAAATAAACTCGATCACCATATAAAGCAACACCTCGATTGGTTGGGTGCATTTGCTGTAGATCGTCTGGCAAAAATCTGACATAACGCCAGATCATGTCTCCTGTTCTGGCATCGATGGCAATGATGTGATTTTGCGGTGTGCTGACATACATATATCCGTCATTAACTATAGGAGGTGCCTGGTGCCCCTCTCTAAGGCCTGTTGAAAAACTCCAAACTGGCACTAAGTCTTCGACGTTCTCAATATTAATTTCATCTAAAGTACTATAACCATGAGAATCATAAGAACCTCGGTACATTAACCAGTTACTCTCTTCTGGGTTTTGCAATCGCTCATCGGTCACCGGGTTGTAAGGTGGCAATGATTGCGCAATTGGGCTTAAACACCAGCTGCAAAAAAGCCCGGCAAGGATGATACGATAAGTACTATTCAACATGTAAATTCCTCTAGTGATGCCATTTTTTAGTAGTCATTAGTAATACATTAATTATTAGAAATTTTGGGTAAATCCAACTCGGCCTTTAAAAATACCAGCGACAGTTACGATTCCGTCTACAATCTCCAGCGGAAGCATTGCCAATGGCCGTGGAGCAGGACCTCCTACATTTTTCGCGCCGTCATAAACATCAAATTGCGATTCGTGGCAGGGACAGGCCATCCGCAGCAAACCCTCATCCCAATTAATCACGTCGCAACCAGTGTGGGTGCAAACTGCAGAGTAAGCCACAATACCCTCGGCGGCATTTGCTTGGAATCGTGAGCTAAGCTTTTGACCATCAAGCCTCATTATCATCACCCGATTCAGCCTAGAACCATCTCTTATCGTTTCGGTCTCTGGATCCCTCGCTAGCGCCGATACTGGTTGTTGATCCAGCTCGAGCATGTCGATGCCTATTAACTCCCCAATACGATCACCTTCATCGAAAACCAACTGATCTCCCTGTTGTGGCCGCATTTGATTAGGTGCTTGCCCAAGCACTGTCATTGGAATTGGCATTGCCATGCCTGAAACCAAGCCAGCTTTGAATATAGTTCTTCGACTTAATAAAGCCTTCTTGTCCTTTCCAAACGACATCTCATTATCCAATTTTTTACACAGTTAATTTCCGGTGTTCGTTTTGCATTGTTAGTGCAGCTCGAAAGATAGCAAAGTGCCTGCAGCCCCGCAATCAAGCCATTAAATTGGAGATTGAGCAGACTGGCTTAAGCACCCTAACTTGATCTGCCCCAAAATCATCTAGCAAGTGCATGCACTAAACATTTTACGCTACTGACAGGTCCAGACGGAATTAAGAGATGCCCGTGCAGGCCACTGAAGAAATTACCAACGTGAACTAGTGGATAAGCAAGCTTCCTTGCCACTAATTCAAGTTAAATGACCGGCTACTATTCAGAAACTCTAAGCTTAAGGCACTTTAAAAACAATCAGCTCACCAGAGTAACCGCCTCCGCTCACCGCAACCGCTAAATATTGCACACCATCGACTCGATAAGTCATTGGTGATCCAGTCTGTGGTGCTGGCATTCGTAAGGCCCCAACTTCAGCCCCTGTACTTTTATCATAAGCACGCAACATGGCGCGACGGACACCATTTTCATCTGAGGTTAGTTCTGCTTCACCAGCAATCAATAAAGTACTGGTTACTAGAGTTCCTACCGAAGCATTCTGGCCAGTACGGGGGATATCCAAGCCCGCCAAAGCAGGATGGCTGCGCACCCGGTCCGGGGTTTCACCATGGGCTATCTGCCATAGGATCTCACCACGATTCATATCAATAGCGGTTATACCTCCATAGGGCGGTTTCAACAAAGGCAATCCATCAACCCTTAGTCCAATGGGAGGTGTCCCGCGTGACGATTGAGGCCTTTCTGTCCTAGCACCACCGAATTCAGTGCGACCACCACCGGCTGAAGAACCTGCACCTCCAGAGGTTCGTGGTCCGGTTGCAGCATTACCTTGAATATATGCCATATCCGACTGCCCTGGATAAGGGGGAACAACTGCTATGCTAGCCAAAGAACTATTAGATGAAACATAGAGAGTATTAGTTTCAGGGTCGAATGAACCGCCAGGCCAATTAGTGCCACCACCTGTTGCAGGCGCCATCAAGGTGCCAAGTGGCCCATTTATGTCGCTAACGACCGGAGGTGTAAAAATGGGGCCAAGTTTATGCCAGCTAGCCACTTCAAGAGCTTTAGCATTTAATTCTGGGGTAAAGTCCATTAAGTCACTGAGCGCAACCCCCTGCCGATCGTATGCGGGCGGTTTCGTAGGAAAAGGTTGAGTAGATGAATACCATTCGCCGGGCACATCACCCTGCTCCACCACACGTTCTTCTATGGGCCAAATGGGCTCGCCAGTCTCTCGATTAAAGACGTATAAGAACGCCTGCTTAGTTGGCTGAGCTACGGCTTTTATCATTTGCCCGTCGACATTAATGTCGATCAAAATTGGCGCACAGGGAATATCGTGATCCCAGATGCCATGATGGACCAGCTGGTAATGCCATTTCCTTTCACCAGTGTGCAAATCAACTGCCAGCAGGGATTCGGCAAATAAATTATCCCCTGGGCGATAGGCACCGTAATAATCACCTGTGGCGGTTTCTACCGGCAAATAAACAGTCTCTAGCTCGAGATCTACGGATATTTGGGCCCAAACTCCGGTGTTGCCTGTGTAACTGGCGGAATCTCCTTCCCAGGACTCAGAGCCATATTCTCCAGGCATTGGGATGGTATGGAATATCCAAAGCCGTTCGCCGGAGCGAACATCAAAACCCCTGACATAGCCTTTTACGTTTTGTCGAGATTTAGGATTACCACCGGTTCGGTGAGCAGCACCAACAATGACAACATCATTCGCCACTATCGGAGTCGCATGAAGACCTATTTCACCAGTAACTAAATCGATCTGTTGATCTGCATTTTGTTTTAAATCTACAACACCGTTCACACCAAATGATTCGATAGGGTCACCGGTACCGGCGTCTAAAGCCACCATGCGATACCCAGGTGTTACATAGATAATTCGAGAGTCTTCACCTTCCTGCCAGAACGACAAGCCACGCCCAGAAAGCTGTCTCGGCGAGTTCGCTCCTCGCTCTCCTTCGCGCATACTGTACTGCCATAGAATTTCACCGGTAATGGCATCTAAAGCCACAACCGCGCGGCGAGAACCCGCAGTGGTATAGATAGTGCCGTTAACCATCAACGGCGTGGCTTGAAATCGATATTCGGGATTGGGTCCAAAATTGTCAGTCTTGAATCGCCAGGCAACTTCCAAATCGGAAAAATTTTCTGCAGAGATTTGCCCTAGTGCAGAATATCGAGTATGACCGAGATCGCCACCATAAGTTGGCCATTCTCCATCAGGCGCCCCTTTTTGAGCCAGGGCAAGTCCTGGGAGGCTAAATAAGAGAATCAGCAAACTCGAAATGAAGGGTTTCATGGGCACCTCTTTCTATTTGAGCGGAAATATGACGGCAGTCTAGCATAGAAAATCTACCCTTCCCCAGGGTCTTCAAAGCGAGACATCTTCTTGAATTTCAAGTACTATCTTTACAGTTATGTGCTGCATATGAAGCTTTGCAACCAGAAAATCAAACCGATTATTACAGAATCGGTAAATCTAATAATTAGAATTGACTACGACTATCGGGATTCAACTTGGATATAAGTTGGATACAAGCTAGATCAATCTAAAAGAAGCTTACAAGTGACCACGACAAAAATCATTTCCAGGCTATTACTCTGCGCACTAGCGTTTGGATCACTGCTGCCTGTAGTTAGCGCTCAGCAAATCGCCCTTTCTCAACAAACCTGGTCCGCAGAAGTTATTCGCCCACGCGGCCAACCTGTTATTCCTCTCTATGATGGTTGGTTTCCCAACGAGGATGGAACTCGAACTCTTTGCTATAGCTTTTTTAATTTGAATACTGAACAAACCCTATCGATCCCATTAGGGGTAGATAATTATCTGAGTGATGATCGCTTTGATGCAATCTTACCTACTCATTTCGATCCATTGCCACCAAGATACCGTCATAAGTTTTGCGTATTCACCATATCCGTTCCAGAAAGTTTTGCTAGTGATGAGACAATTGTTTGGCACTTAAACAGCGCCGGACAATCTCTCAGTGTTCCCGGTCACACAAAACCAGCTTATGTTCTAGATGAGCCTTTCTCTGATGGTCGCGGTGATATCGCCCCTCTAATAAAATTAACCGCCACCGACGAGGGTGCTCGCGGCCGCCTCGGAATTCATAACAAAACAATATTAACTGGCAAAGCGGGAGAAGCTGTTTCATTAACTGCCTGGATAGAACATCCCGACCCCGAAGTATGGATTGGCTGGGCGAAACACTCAGGACCTGGCTCAATTGAGTTTAGTGATTTGGAATATACGATTTCACCGAACCAGGGCCCCACTCAAGTACAAGCAATCTTCTCTGAGGCAGGCGATTACACCGTTCGACTGCAGTCGATTGATGATGTCGCCGCCTTTGAATTTTATTGTTGCCATAGCAACGCCTATTACCGGATCAATATAACTAACTAGCTATTAGTTAATTAACTATGAATTAGTTCTTTGATTAACTTTTAATTATCTGTGAATTAAAACAGCAAGACCCAACCCTGGCGCTAAGCGCAAAGGAGCTACGAATGATCACTATCCGACATAGTCAACAAATCATGACAATTGCAACTGCGACTTTCTTTGCTGCTGTCTGCTTTAGTAGTTCGGCATACACACAGTCTTCTGAGCCAACTTTTTCACGTGATGTGGCACCAATATTTCAGGAGAAGTGTCAGACTTGTCACAATCCAGAAGGCATCGGACCGATGCCCCTGATGAATTATGCGCAGGTAAAACCATTCGCGGCCCTGATCAAAGATCGCACTACTAAAGGTATTATGCCTCCGTGGCACAACGACACGACCACAGGCATTCAGAGTTTTAAAAATGATGCGTCTCTCAGTGAAGCACAGATCACTACCATTGCTCAGTGGGTAGATGAGGGTGCGATTGAAGGCAACCCAGCAGACCTCCCAGCTCCTATCAAATTATCTAACGGCGCTGCGTGGCAGCTGAGCGACCAACTGGGCCCGCCTGATGTAATCATTAAATCAACTCCCTACAATGTAGTCGCCAATGGCCAAGATCAGTGGTGGACCCCAAACGTTCGTTTCGAAGGCATGGACAAAGAACGCTGGCTGCGAGCTGCAGAGTTTAAACCCTCCTACCCACTGGGGAAGAAAGTAGTTCACCACGGTCATGCTGTTTTGATCCCTGAAGGTGAAAAACGACAGGTCGCACTTGCCAGATATGGTGTGGGGAAATCCTGGGAAATGTATCCTGAAGGCACGGGCATGCGAGTACCCGCTAAGGGAACTATCGCCTGGAATTTACATTACTTTCCGGTTGGTATTGAAGGTGACAATGATGTTGTCGAAGTCGGTTTATGGTTCTATCCAGAAGACCGGCAACCGGAGTTTGAAACTGCAGGTGAAGCCATGTTCCGCGTCGATGGGCTAAATGGCATGGCTAGAGGCCAAGACATTGTGATTCCCCCTCACGGCTATCAGGTTATTACTGGCACCCATGTCTTGCAAGAACCAGCAATCATTCACAGCTATCGCCCTCATCTCCACATGCGTGGGAAAGTCATGACCATGGAAGCAATCTATCCAGATGGTCGCACGGAAGTGATTCAGCAGGTGAACAAATATAACCATAATTGGCAAATTTCGTACATCTACGAAGATGATGTAAAGCCATTGTTGCCGAAAGGAACAGTATTACAATTTACTTCTGTTTTTGACAATACGGTTAATAATCCAATTAACCCGGATCCAAATCAATGGGTTGTATTTGGCCGCCGTGGGGTGGACGAAATGAGCCACGCCTGGGTCGGCATCACTTATATCAATGAAGAACAATACGCAACGGCAGTTGGCGCGCGACGAGCCTCACAGGAAACTCTCTCTCTCGACTAACTGAGAGAGAATGTTATGGAAAATACTTTTCTTCATTCCAAATGGCTTGGTGGTGAATCGCTCGCTGGCTATAAATTTCTAGCTAGAGCTAGCCAAGTATTATTCGTAGCTATAGCATTTGGTTTCGCGATTCTCTCTTCCACTAACCTTGTCGCACAATCTCAGCTGCAACAAGCTACTTACAAGGAAGAACAATCTCAACTAGGGGAATCTCTTTATCAGCAACACTGCATGGTATGCCATTTAGCTGACCTACAGGGCTCTTTCGAAGCCAGTTCGTTAAGTGGTGGGAATTTTGTTAGAAGCTGGAACAATCGTACCATAACTGAGCTTCAAGATCTGTTGAGACGCACCATGCCTCCGCAGTCTCCTGGCAGCCTCACTGACACAGAATACTCAAACCTAACCGCTTTTCTACTAAAAGAAAACGGCGTCGCCAACGGTATCCAAGCTTTAGATTTTCAATCCAGTGGTGTCGCCTTTATTGGTATCGGTAATGACGGTCGTCAAATTGAAGAGCGTCTGCCGGTACCCGGAAGAGCAGGCACGATTCCTTCGCCAGGCACCCGTAACCAAGTTCCGGAAATCGCCACTGTTTACCAGTCCGATAGGGCTATAAGTCGCTCCCTGCAACCAGTACCTGGATTTCACAATGTTAGCGAAGAAGAGCTAGCGAATCCCGCTGCCGAAGACTGGACCTATTGGCGCCGCACTCCAAGCAGCCAGGGATACACTCCACTCGATCAAATTAATACCGGAAACGTTCAAAATCTCAGCCTGGAATGGGTATGGGGCATGGAATCTGGACGCAGTCAGCCTGCACCGCTGGTGCGAAACGGAATTATTTTTGTTCCCAACTTCGGCAATATTGTGCAAGCTCTAGATGGGCGAGATGGCACCTTGTTATGGGAATATCGAAGACTGTTTCCCGAGGGCGGACGTACGGGTGCGCACCTACGAACCTTGGCCATGTGGGAAGACATGATTTATGTCGCCACTACTGATGCTCATCTCGTAGCACTGGACGCGCGCACTGGGGCAGTTCGTTGGGATGTGGAGATTGATGACGAAAGCAAAGGTTATTCCAATACAAGCGGTCCCATTGTCGCAAATGGTAAGGTCATCAACGGTATTACCGGTTGCGGACGATTTTACGAAGATAGCTGTTTCATAACTGGACACGATGCTCACACCGGCGAAGAGCTTTGGAGAACTTACACCGTTGCCAAACCCGGGGAGCCCGGCGGTGATACATGGGGTGACTTACCGCTCGAATTCCGTGGAGGTGTCGATGTATGGATGACCGGAAGCTGGGATCCTGAACTAAACCTGGTGTTCTTCGGAACTGCTCAAGCAAAACCATGGATGGCTGCAAGCCGAGGTATGAGTACGGAAGATTCCGCGCTCTATTCAAACTCTACTCTGGCACTGAATCCAGATACTGGCGAACTAGTTTGGTATCGCCAACATGTTCCCGGCGAATCACTAGATATGGATGAAGCCTTTGAACAGGTGCTAATTGATATATTAGACGAACCTTTTCTACTAACAATTGGAAAGAGCGGAGTCTTATGGAAATTAAATCGTCGGACCGGAGAGTTCGAAGGGTTAAAAGAGACTGTTTACCAGAACATATTTTCCGACATTAATCTGGAAACGGGTGAATTACGATATCGAGAAGATATTCAAAATATGCAGATTGGCGAGTGGCTTTCGGTTTGTCCGTCGACCGCAGGCGGACATAATTGGCAGTCCACTAGCTTTCATCCCCCTAGCAGACAATTAGTTATCCCCTTAAGTCAATCATGCATGGAAATGTCTCCACGAGAGACCACTTTTGAAATTGGCTCTGGTGGTAATCAAGGTGACCGCATGTGGATGGAAATGCCCGGCACCGAAGGTCAATTCGGAAAACTTGCTTCTTACGATGTTGAGACTCTCGAAGAAAAGTGGAGCATTGAACAACGAGCACCCTTTTTAACAGCAGCATTAAGCACTGGAGGGGACTTATTATTTATCGGTGACTACAATCGTTATGTGCATGCCTTTGACATTAATTCTGGAGAGGAACTCTGGAGAACACGTCTAGCCACTTCTGCACAGGGTTTTCCTGTATCGTATGCTGTCGACGGCGAGCAATACATCGCCATACCTGCCGGTCGTGAAGGTGGCAGTCCGTGGCGGATCGGTAATTTTCTCGCACCTGAACTGGTAAGCCCCGACGGCCACAATGCCCTGTATGTGTTTAAACTTCGCTAGCTATTTGAGACTTAAAACTTCCCAACCATGAGTCTTTTACACAACCCATCCTTGCGCATTCTCATTGGGCTTACCCTGGGTTTGCTAGGCGGCATTGCTGTCTCTTTCGCAGAGTCAGGTTTTCTCTCCACACTTCCTGCTCTTATTGAACCCATTGGCGCACTTTGGGTAAATGGGATTAGGATGACGGTAATTCCACTCTTAATGGCCTTACTAGTCACCGCGATCGCAGGCCAACAAAGTACAGGGGTCGTTGCAAAGTTAGGCGGCAAAACCATCTCCCTATTCATTATTTTGATCGGCATAACCTCCTTCTACACCTTAATTTTGGCCCCGCCCTTATTAAGTCTTCTAAATATCGATCCTGCTGCTAGTGAAAACCTGCTAGCAAGAACAGGGACCGCTGCAGTCACAGAGACAGAAATTCCGCCATTCAGGGACTGGCTGGTGAATTTGATTCCAGCCAACCCCTTTCAAGCAGCTGTTGATAATGCTGTCCTTTCCCTGCTGGTATTCACTGGACTGTTTTCCCTGGCGTTACTCCATATTGGTCCGGCAGAGCGGGAGACAATGGTGATATTCTTTGCTGCTATAAAAGATACGATGTTTGTCTTAATCAATTGGATAATGAAGCTCGCTCCCTATGGGATTTTTGGACTGGCGTTTCCACTTGCTGCTAATTTGGGTCTGTCAGCAATATCGGTCCTGGGATCTTTTATTGTGGTGACCTGCGGTCTTATTTTGTTGATGATGTTAGCACTCTACCCAATCGCTGTTTTTGCTGGAAAAATTCCCCTGCAACAATTTTCCAAAGCAGCAGCCTCGATTCAAATTATTGGCTTTAGCACCCGCTCCTCCCTAGCAACACTACCAGCTACTTTCGCCGCGACCGAATCCTTAGGCATTTCTCACAAAATATCTGGTGTTGTTTTGCCTATCGCTTTCACTTTATTCAAATTTGCCTCCCCCATCGGAAGAATTGCTGGGACGTTTTTTGTCGCTCAACTTTACGGAATTGATCTCGCTTTTTACGAAATGCTGATAATTAGCTTGGCTATTGGGCTCTTCAGTTTTTATTCGCCGGGCATCCCTAGCGGCGGCTTATTGATTATGTCCCCAGTATATATATCACTGGGATTACCGGTTGAAGGTATCGGAATTCTAATTGCCCTAGACTTAGTGATCGACATGTTTTTAACCATGACCAACGTAACAGCTAATTTAACAGCTGTAGCATTGCTCTCAAGACAGGAAAGATAATTTTAAATAATAGGCATATAAAACTTATACAGTGCATCATTGTGCAACTAATGATTTAGTAATGATTACCTAATGAAAATTCACTCAGCAAAAAATTATTAGAATAAAACCAAAAACTGAAACTTCTGATTGCTACTCCGCAAAAACTCCTCGTCTTGATTCCCCAAAGCGCAACAAAGCGCTCGGATTATCGGGAAATTTACTTCTTTATTAGCTATGCCAGACCAGGTCTGTCAATAATCTCTATTAACACTAAAGGAAAATCAGTTCGCACCAGAACGTCCATGGAGAATAAGAAATAACATTCCTCTAGGTTATTTCTTTTCCAATCTGTTTGCTTGCAAAGCAAGCGTTCATCCTTGGCCGTCTTCATCATACAATTCCAAACGCCTCTGAGGTAGACTGGACCAATGGTTTATAGCAATGAAACTCTAGCAGACGGCAATGGCAGACAATCTGAGCCTGTTATTACTGTAAGCAGTCTTAACAAAATGGCTCGCTCGCTGTTAGAATCCAACTTTTCTTCTGTTGTCGTCGAGGGAGAGATATCAAACTTGGCTATGCCTGCATCTGGACACTGGTATTTAACTCTCAAAGATCGGTCATCTCAAATTCGCTGCGCCATGTTTGTAAACCGAAACCGTTCAGTGGAATTCAAGCCGAGCAATGGCAATCAAGTAATCATTCGTGGTCGGCTGAGCATCTATGAAGGTCGCGGAGACTACCAGTTAATTGCTGATGGCATGGAGGAAGCTGGAAATGGCGCACTACGCCGTGCCTTTGAAGAGTTAAAAGCTAAACTTCAGGCAGAAGGCTTATTTGACTCTGATTCCAAGCAACAGGTTTTCCAAAACTATCAACACATTGGAGTAATTACATCAGCCACTGGCGCGGCGATTCAGGACATTCTGAGCGTATTCCGCAGACGCTTTCCGTCCACAGAAATTACGTTGCTGCCTGTCGCCGTTCAAGGTAGTGAGGCAGCTGGCGAAATCATCAATGCCATTAATACGGCTAATAAGCTGGCTGCCGAACTAGGAATACAAGCCTTAATTATTGGTCGAGGTGGCGGTTCACTCGAGGACTTACAAGCCTTCAATGAGGAAACAGTTGCTCGAGCTTTATACGCAAGCGATCTACCTATAATAAGCGCCGTAGGCCATGAGGTTGACTTCACCATAACGGACTTTGTCGCCGACCTTCGTGCTCCAACTCCTTCTGCAGCGGCGGAATTAATGAGCCCTTCCCAGAACGAGTATTTCGATTTATTCCAAGGATATTCATCAAAGTTTACTCAATTTGCTCGATCGAGAATTCAAACTGGACAGCAACAACTGCACTGGTTATTGAAGCAATTAAAACACCCAGATCGAAACTTGCAAGAACATGCTCAGGATCTTGATCGTATAGAAGGTAGACTGCAGCGAGCAATAAGTAATCGAATAGCGAGGCAAAACCAAAGCCTGGCTGAACTTAATCGTAGTCTACTTGCCAGTTCGCCAAGCCAGCTATTAAAGCAATCACGGTTAAGGCTGCAGAATGGTTTAAATAATCTTAAACACGGCGTGAAAGCGCAGGTAAAACACAAGCAAACCAATGTAATTGAATTAAGTCGAAGCCTGAATGCAGTTAGCCCTCTCAATACCTTGGCCCGCGGCTACAGTATTACCTATAATGCAGCAACAAAAGTTATTAGAAAAAGCGTCGATGTAAAAGTAGGTAGCAGAATTGTCTCCCATGTAGAGAAAGGAAGAATTACATCTATCGTTGATGGGATCCTGCCTGATAAAAGCTGAACTTCCTAAACACAGAGTATAAGAGAAAATCTTGGATAATTTAATCAAAGACAAGGGATACATAGAACAACACTTAACTATTACCAATAGCAGGTGGGTCATCCCCAACACCGACGATATCGGTAAGAATTAATCACGAAAACGCGCAAATGAACCTGGTATTTTCCACTTGGGATGATTCTTTAGAGATAATTTTTTTCTATACAATCCACTAGATGGAATACCTAGCAGTTCTTTTGGTTTAAAACGCTTCTTTAATGGCCCAGGCTGAAATCCGCACCCCGGGATGGATATAGCAGCAGACTAAGGCACAGCATATCTTCCATAATAGCTATTAGTCATACACTTCTTGGCTCGAGCAAATAGCATCGGTGATCAGATATGCATTACTCCCCGCCAGTTCCATGCTAAGGCTACCCTGATTGACAGTTTTCCCCATAGACCTTTTACCTCTTTGCCTCTGGGAACTTTCTGGTACTATTAGAAGTACCCGATACCGAGGACCATAGCAGTCAGATGATTCTAAACAATGAGTTAAGGCCGTAAAACAACTCAATTAATATACTCATTAAATAATCAATGCAGCATTGCCTAACCCCATGCTATTTAGTACTCCTCTATGAGAACAATGAAATGAGCACCAAAAAATGAGCAAAAGAGAAGATCAAAAAAAACGCAAAGAAGAGAAGCAACTAGCTGCACAGCAGAAATTGCAAACCCAGAAGGTCATGATGAAATTTGGACTTTTTGGTGTAGGCCCTGTCCTGCTGGTATTTGTCCTCTACACACTACTCAGCCAGGGTCGAACTTATTCACCGATCGAAATCGCTGAAACTGACCATCTACGCGGAAATGCAGAAAACCTCGTTTCCATTGTTGTCTATTCAGATTTCCAGTGCCCTGCATGTGCCACAGAACATGAGACCATGACACAACTTTGGCCAAGAATCGAAGATAAAGCTCATTTGATCGTACGCCACTATCCAGTTACTACCACTCACGCACACTCTTGGACCGCCGCACTGTACGCAGAAGCTGCAAGCAGGCAGGGTCGATTTTGGGATATGCATGATTACTTATTTGCTTACCAACCTATTTGGTCTGGTTTATCAAATGTTGAAGCAGAATTTGAAAGTTATGCTCTAGAACTCAATCTGGATGTAGAGCAGCTTCGTTCTGATGTAGAAGCCGATGATGTTATTGAGAAAGTACGAAATGATCAGCGCGGAGGAACTTCTGCGGGCGTGAGGTCCACACCAGCTGTCTTTGTAAATGGTAGGCTTTTGGCTCGACCATCCAGGGCACGGATAACTGAAATAGTGGAAGAAGAATTTGCTGAAGCGGCAGCTGCAGGCTAAACAAAGGAATCAATTATGCTTGGCCCGCTTAATGCTTTCGTTGGTGACTCTTTAGAGGATAGGAAAAATTATGTTTGGGCACTTTTTCGAATTCTAGTTTCAGCCATGTTCATGACTCATGGTTATTCTAAATTATTCGGCGAAAGCCCACAGGCGTTGACAGGGTCTGGCATAACCACTCTAAACATTGGCGACTTAATTTCATACCCAATTCCAATGGATATAAACCTCCTTTTCATTGCTGGGAGTATCGAATTAGTAGGCGGTTTTTTTATCTTGGTAGGGCTGTGGACGCATCTAGTCGCCTTTCTAACTATGACTTTAATGCTAATGGCCTACCTCATAGCCCATTTCGCATGGTTTCCAACCCTGAATGGTGGAGAAATGGCAGCCTTATATTTTCTTTGCTACTTGATGATATTTGTTTTCGGTGCCGGCCCCATAAGCATAGATTCATGGTTAGCAGTACGAAACCAAGAAGAGCATGAGAAACAATGAGCGGGATTGCTTAGGTAGCTCAGATGGTTTAGTTATCTGCGACTAATAAATATTTAAGTACACCACTAGCGTCTTGAGGAACACCTTCTACTAGCTTGGGCCGAAAGCGTAGCCAGTTTAGCTTCTTAAACAACTCCTCTTCTTTCACTTCGACTGAATCGGGCTTCTGCACAAGCTCAATATTCTGCATGGCACCCAACGCGGAGATAACTAGAAGCTCACTGGTTATAGATGCTCCGTGTAGACCAGTTAGATTGAACGAGATTAGTGCTGCATTTGATTCTAATCCATCTTGATTAGGAAAACCGCCAAGCCTGCGGATGTTTGGAAAAGCAGAAGACCATTCACTAAATGAGAGCATTTGCGAAGCATCCACGGTAATTTCTCTGAATCCAGTTTCACTGCCCTGCTCTCTATTTACTATAGCTTCTAGTACATTATCATAAAAAGTCAATTCAGGTAGCACGACAAGCTGACCAAAAAACGTAGACAGCTGATCATTGTTCACTCCGGCTTCAGTAAACAATTTAAAAGCCAGCTGATAACTCCGTAACGCTTCTCCTCGCTTGGAGAACAGCAGCTGCCAATCCGCAAGGTAGAGATCAGCCATTGCCAATTGCTCTAATTGAACGGGCTCGCTCAAAGCATAGATGCCCTTTAATTGCGCCAACAGCTGTAAGCCATTGCGATAAAATATTTCTAGAGATTCCTCCCGCCGTAAAATTCTTTCCCGCCCATTAGCAATCTGCCGCAACCCATAACCAGCTCGCCCACCTCGGTCAATTGCGACTGACTGGAAATAATATAACTTGAGTTGGTTATAAAGAACCGGCGCCAAGCGAGGATCGTTGCGACTCCAGATTTCTTGTGCGATATTGAGAGCAAGCCGAGTTTGTATTGCCGCATCAAAAAAATGCTGAGTCTGATTTTCTTCTATGTCTTCAGCAACACCTCGCAAATGTATGTCCGATAAATGCATCAGGCTTTCCACAAGACGGCCATCAGCATTTTTTATCTTTCTAGTAGAAAGCCAGAACAAATGCTCAATCAGAGTTTGTGCACTACCCCAATCTCCCCAATTGACAAAGTTGTCAATTTTTTTTTCTAAAAAAGGAACTTGTTTAGACGTGTATAACCCATTGTTAACTCTAACTAATTGCTGAGCACGATCGAGGACATCATGTGCTTCGGCATACTGATTCAGTGACATTAAGCGATCGGCTAACTGTTCAAGTGATTCAAGTAATCTAATATCATTGCCACCAATTTCGTCTTGCAGCTGTGCAAGTATAGAGCGAGTGGCTTGTAGTTGATTTTCTAATTCAGGGGAGTAAACAGTTTGCGCAGAAAGCCCACTACTCAGATTGAGCAAACAAATAAGGTAGAGAAAAAATTCCGCTACTCTTCTCATAAAAATACTTTGAGCTTTCTAATGATTTTTCGGGTCTGCCAATATTTTCTTAGCGTTGCATCTAGGTCAAATTTTTGATTTCTTCTGTGATCCATCGATAAATATCCAATCGCAGTAAGTTATTTTCAGCAACCCATACGAAGAAATAAATAGTTAAATCATAGACTTAAGGAACTATAAACTATTTAGACCATTACTCGAAAATTCGCCTACTGAAATTTATACTCTTGTTACTGCCATTTTTCCACCAAGAATCAAAGACAAAGCTATACCTTGCAGTATCGAACTAGTTTTGAGAAGAGAGCCAATGCACTAAACCCTGAGCGTTTAGATTCATATCACTAGCGATTAACTCTTTTATCGCAATAGCGTCTAGGCCACATTGTTGATCCAAGAGGTAGTTAATACTTGCTTGTTCTATTGACTGCTGTATGGAGGAGGTTAATGACTCAGAGTTTGCATCACTACTTCTTATTAATGCCCCGAGTTCCAGAGCAGTCTCAGAGTAGTCCCGAATGGAGCGCTTAAGCATTAACATTAATGGCTCTATATTTTTATACATTCCAAAGTGAGTGACGAAGATTCGATCTGCTTGGTACTCCATCAGCCGATCAATTGTTTGCGGCCAAAGCTCAGGGTCAAATTGAACTGGCGTAGAGGGAGGAAAAATAAAACGCGCTCGCCCATTATTTAGTTCTGGGTAGCTGGCACCAAGTGTATCGCCGCTGAATATTCCACGACTAGTTACGTCCCAAATACAATAGTGGTGAAATGCATGACCAGGGGCGTGCAGAAATTCTAAAATCCGACCATTGAAATCCAACACCTCACCATCTTTCATCTTCCTTACCCTACTCTCGTCTATGGGAAAAAGGTTACCAAAAACTTTTGAGAAAGCTTCCTCACCATAAACAGCTACCGAGCCCCGCTCGAGGTTTTCAGGGTTTATTATATGCCTGGCTCCGCGCGGATGAATCAACACGGTCGCCTTAGGAAAATGCTTTATAAGACTACCGATACCACCGGCGTGGTCC
Organism: Gammaproteobacteria bacterium; assembly: GCA_012960305.1. GTDB lineage: Bacteria > Pseudomonadota > Gammaproteobacteria > Pseudomonadales > Pseudohongiellaceae > UBA9145. Next base: position 23,891 of record DUBM01000001.1, read on the forward strand.
AAGTGGACATGTGTAGGCATAAGATAGACTACTTGCTCTTTAGCCAAGTGTTTTTTCTTTAGCACCTCTAACAAAATTGGCACGGAATTATTGGTACCCGTATCGATAAACCCAACTGCACCGTTATGTTCAATCAGATAACAACAAGCAAGGCCTCGGCGATGTAGCTGAGTATCGATACAAGTAATGCCATAGCCTAGCTCTTGATAAATTACAGTGGCCGACACTTAGCTTGCCTCAGATTGGTTCGGAGAAGTTGTCGCCATTAATCTCGGTACCCATAGAATGCTAATGACGCGCGATACAGACTGTATATATCAACCTTGGAGCTAACAGAAAAGGGAGTATGAATTGACAAAAGTGGCACACCAAAATCAATCACTTCTATATTCTGACTGGAAAACTCTCCGCCGATTGTGCCTCCACTTGCACTGCCAACTTTATAGGTGCTAGTTTGCCAGGGCACATTATTGGTATCTAACAACTGTCGAGTCCAAGCGACAAATTCAGAGTTTGCATTATTGCCTTGACCATAAAGTTTAAGATTTACGCCGTAGCCAAGTTTTGGCGCATTACCCAATTCCCAGGCACTAGGGTTCATAGGGTTCACTCCAGGGTTTACATCGATGGAAATAAATCGGGTATTACGCAGCGCACTCCTAAACAAAGGCTCGCGGTAATCGTCTCCGAGTTCTGAATAGAGCAATCGAGACAATAGATCTGCAAAATGATCAGAGCGGGCTCCAGTATTATTACGATTGCCGACTTCCTCATTATCGACCAAGAATGCCATTGTGGTTTTTTGTGGGTTAGAAATCTCTGCAACTGCTCGCATGGCAGTATAAGATGCTAGGCGGTCATCTTGTCCGTAGGCCGCAATTAAGCCCCGATCAAAACCCATGTCTCTAGGAGCACCGGCCGGTACCAGAGAAAGTTCCGCTGAAACCAAATCTGCCCGACTAACCCCATATCGGTCAGCGAGGTAAAGCAATATCTGATCGACAACTCCGCCACCTTCTATAGATTCTGGAATATGCCCAATCACCGGGTCTAAGTCTTCTGGCCCTATGAAGTTTGCCAGTGTCTGAGAATTTCTACCTCTATCTACATGAGGTGAAAGTTCAGGAATCATAAAAATTGGATCGGATAAATGTAGGCCAACAGAAATATTTACGCTATTACCATTTTTCTGGTCGATTCTCCCAACTAAAGCCAGCGGCAGGTTAGTCCATTGATGATATTTGATACCGCCATGATAATTTGTTTGAAAGAGTGCAAACTCACTCTTTTCATAGAGAGGCCTTCCTTTCAAATCTAACCGCGGGGAATCGATATGAGAACCAATAACATGGAAACCTGACTGAATAGAGTCTTCACCAACAACAATTAGACTAATTGTTCGATCTCTGTTCACTTCATAGATTTTCTTACCAGGGCTTAGCGATGTGGAATCAGTGAGCTCTTCGAAGCCATTGGCTTGTGCGAACCTAATGGCCTCGGCAACAAAACTAAGTTCCGTTCTAGCTAGATGAATAAACGTTTTGTAATCTTCAGCGAAGGCGAACACGTCGGCCCGATCTTCTTCACTCAGGCCAACCCAGGATGACTCGCATTGTAATGAATCTATACACTCTCCTTTAACTTGCGCCAAAACTGCATTACTCAACAACCAAAGCATGGAAACTATAATAAGCTTTGTAGATAATATGGACTTGAATTTCATAGGGTTCCCCTCTGCTGCTTCTCACCATTCGCGCAATCAGAGCACGTTCGAAGAGTTGAGTAGCCGCAATCATAAGATTTATTTTAAAGTATCAAGAAAGTGTTTTAGGGTGAAGGGTGTTTATTCAGGCAGCTTTCGAATGTTTCTCTATCAATATTTCCTCCGGAAACAATAATAGCTGCAGAGCTACCCGTGATATCAAGCTTTCCCTGTAATAATGCTGCCAGCGCCACTGCTCCTCCTGGTTCCACGACGATTTTGAGATAGCGAAAAGCATAGGAGATTGCATGAGCAACCGCATCTTCGGAAACAACTAAGTAATCATCTACATTCCGAGAATTGATCGACCATGTGAGCTCTCCGGGAGTAGTTGCCATCAGAGCATCGCATAAAGTTGCTTTGGTGCCGTCGACCGCGACTCTCTTGCCTGCTTGTTTGGAAAGATAATGATCCTCAAAATTCTCCTGCTCGACTCCATATACTTTTGTACTCGAACTCATGCTCTTTACCGTAGTTGATGAGCCCGCAAGTAGTCCGCCACCACCCACGGGGCTCAGCAGATGGTCGATAGAGAGTTTTTCCTCGTCCAGCTGCTGAAGAATCTCTAATGCACATGTACCCTGACCGGCAATAATATCGACGTCTTCAAAAGCCGGAACCAAAATTGCTCCTGTCTTTGCAGCAATATCAGCTGCAATATCTTCTCTAGATTCGGTAAACCGATTGTAGTATCGAATCGTGGCGCAAAGATTCTTGGTCCCTTCTTTTTTAATCTCAGGCGCATCAGTCGGCATCACTATTGTCGCGGGCATACCGAGAAGCTGTGCCGCGTAAGCGATTCCCTGAGCATGATTACCGGATGAAAATGCCACTACACCAGCCTTTTTGCAGCTTTCTTCTATTTGGCTTAGTCTGTTGTAAGCCCCGCGAAATTTAAAAGCCCCTATATGCTGGAAGCATTCTGGCTTAATAAAAACCTTACCGCCGAGCCTAGTATTCAAATGGGCGGACCGAAGTAGCGGTGTTCTGATGGCAACGCCATATAATCGCTCAGAGGCTTGCTGAATGTGTTCCAGAGTGACAGTCATCGTACACTGTTAGTCCCGTGGTTAGTTCCGTGGCAACTTTCGACTATTCTTAATTCTTCTATTTCGAGCAATTTTTTTCGCTGACATATGTTCCTCTCTCTTTACAAAGGGGTTGTCTCCGCTACGTAATTCTATTCGCACAGGGGTACCCTCAAGCTTTAGCACTTTCCGAAACATTTTCTCTAAGTATCTAATGTAATGACTGGGAAGTTTATCAGTTTGCTTACCATGAACAACAATTGTTGGTGGATTCTGACCACCAGCATGTGCATAGCGAAGTTTTATGCGTCGACTATTTACCACAGGCGGCGCATGATCGGTAACTATATCTTGAAGAATTTCGGTTAGTTGATTTGTTGCCAACTTCCGTTTTGCAGACTCGTAAGCTTTGTGAATAGACCGGTAAAGATTACCAACTCCGGTTCCATACAAGGCCGAAATGAAATGAATTTTAGCAAAATCCACAAAAGTAAACCGTCGCCGTATTTCAGTTTTAATGTATTCTTTTTCTGCTTGCTCCATTCCGTCCCATTTGTTCAACGCTATAACTAGCGCTCTTCCAGTCTCAAGAACATAGCCTAGTAAATGCAGGTCTTGTTCGACTATTCCGGTTCTTGAATCCACAATGAGAACTACAACATTAGCATCTTGAATTGCTTGTAATGATTTTACGACTGAAAATTTTTCTACAGTTTCTTTGGTTTTTCCACGCTTCCGAATTCCGGCGGTATCAATAAAAGTGTATTTTCTTCCACGCCGTTCATAGGGAATATAGACACTGTCGCGAGTTGTGCCTGGCTCATCGAAAACTACTACCCTCTCTTCACCGAGCATACGATTAACTAAGGTAGACTTACCAACATTTGGTCTGCCAGCAATAGCGATTTTTATACCGTGCTCTTCATCTTCTTCTGTTTGTTCTTCTACTTCAAAGCCGGCTAGAACTTCTTGTAGAAGTTTCTTTACACCACGTCCTTGGGTCGCTGTAATGGGGAAACTATCTGCCAGGCCTAAGCTATAGAAATCTGCCATGGCCTGATCTTCATCCATACCGTCAACCTTATTAACAACCAAGAAAGTATTTTTATTGTTGCGCCGTAAATGATCGACAATCTTGCTGTCATCCGGAGTAACACCTGCTTTGGCGTCGACAAGCAAGAGGCAAACATGTGCCTCTTCGATTGCCAACAGAGATTGCGAGGCCATTTCGAAGTCGATTCCGTCCTCATATCCAGTGATTCCACCGGTGTCGATTGCAATAAATGAGCGGTCATCTATGGTGCCTTCGCCATACTGCCGATCCCTCGTTAAACCAGGTATATTTGCAACGATAGCATCGCGACTTTTAGTAAGACGATTGAATAGAGTAGATTTACCGACGTTGGGCCGTCCAACGAGGGCGATAACTGGCCTCATGAGGGATACCTGTTTGGGGGCGCTATTGTAAGGCTAGAGCTGTGAGTCTACCGCTATTTCCATAGACATACAGTGTGCCATCATTGGCTAGCATATTAGCTCGAACACCGTCATCATCGATTTTTGTTCGGCCAATAATACGACCATCAATCTGCGACAGTAAATGAACGTAACCCTCATAATCTGCCACAGCGACATAGTTACCTATAGCGGTCGGTGCTGTTATAGAGCGGTTATGCAAATCTTCATTTTCCCATGCTACATCGTCTGAATTATCGCGCACAGCAACAATATGACTCTTGTCGTCGCAATAATAAATATTGCCGAATCCCTGATCCAATCCGTGATAACTTGAAGCTTCTCGCCCCCAAACAATCCGACCACTCTGTATATCGAAAGCCATGATATTGCCTTGATAACTAGAGGCTAAGACCCTCTGACCGTCTAAAAGTAAATTACCATCAACATCAATAACTCTATCTATGTCGTAACGACCTTCAGGAATTGCTACCCGCTCCTCCCAAAGTAAGACCCCGTCTTCGGCCCTTAAAGAAATCAGAGTACCATTGCTAAAGCCAGCAATAGCAATTCCGTTTCGAGTAATTACTGGGGAGCTTGTGCCACGAAGAGTGAGAGCCGGCAAAGTGGTTTCGTAAATCCAGCGTTGTTCACCAGTTTCGTGATTCAGGGCTACTAGTTTGCCATCAACAGTTTGCGCCACAACAACGTCACCATTGGTTTGAGGAGCTGATAGCACTTCACTAGAAACTGCAGAACGCCAAATCTCAGTTCCATCTGCTTGGCTGAGGACTACAACTTCCGCTTCTTCAGTTCCAAACATAACTACACCTTCACCGGCTCCAACTCCGCCAGTAATAGTCTGGTCTACCTCTTGTCGCCAACGAATTTCCCCAGTAGCTGTATCTATAGCAACGAGATTCCCATTTTCACTAGCCACATAAAGAGTATTATTATCGATAATGGGATTTATTTTTGTGTAATTACCGCCTTGTCCATTACCGACGTTAACACTCCAACGAGGTCGCAGATCTACTTCTTCCACGATGCTAATAAGCTCAGCAGGCGGGTCTATCTCATCATCGCCAAACCATTCAAGTGGATTAATCGTGTAATTCGCACAACCACTGAGAAGAGCCAGCAGCAAAGCCATTACTGCCCGTGCAGCGCTTATGCTCCCATGCCTGAGAAAGCTTGTTGGCCTTAACAATGAAATCATGAATTTTGCCCGTTTGATCAATTCTTAATTTTAAGAAAGAGTATTCTGCTTCTATTGCCCGCTTTTCATTTGCTGCTTAGCTATTTCTCTTTATCTAGCTCTCATTGCTCAAGTCATCGAGTTTCATGCGAAGAGCATCACTCACCGATCCCGACTGTTGGGCTGCAATGTAAGCTTCCCGAGCATCAATGAAACGGTCCATGACAACGTAGATATCTCCACGCAGCTCAGCAAAGCCCGATTCGAAAGTTTTGGGATCGACACCATTAACTAATGTCAGAGCGCGCTCTGCTTCTCCTTTAGCCAAAATAACCCTTCCAAGGCGCAAACTTGCTGTTAGTACTAAGCCTTCATCTCTTGTGGAGAACAGACCATCTTTCTGATTGTCTAAGACCCATTGCAGAGCATTTTCTGCTCCGTCGAGATCACCGTTTCTCACTAATTGTTGAGCAGAAAACAACGAAGCGAATTGTGCATAAATAGAAGCGTTGTGCTCTTCCTTTAACTGCGCCGAAAGCTCAATTATTCTCAAGCTCTGCCCTTCATCAGGAACAGTACCGGGCTCTAATACTGCATTCCTTAAAACCTCTTCATAAAGGTCAGATGCAACTTCGAGAGTTGCGATTCTTGAATTCTGTAATAGCAACCAAGAGGTATAGGCTGCAAGTACAGCAATCGCAATAAGAACTAGGCGTTTACCGCTCTCATCCCACCAAGTTTTTAAATTTTCAATTGTTTCTTCTTCCGAAGCTTGTAATGCCACGACTCACTCCTGACTACTTTTACATTCTTTCCTAATTAGGCGAAATTCCACGAAAAGTCGCTAATTATCTTAACTAGATAAAAATATATTGATTGAATTCTCTGTTACAAGCCTGCTAAAGAAATTCGCTGACTATAATCAGACAGCGATTCTACCTGTTTGTTCGACTAGAGGCACGAATCTAGAGTGCTTAACGGTAAAAAGAACTATGAATTTTGTAGAAATTCAGCGATTTTCCCCACAGAATCAGCTAATTCAAGAGTAATTGATTCTCCGCTATCGTCCAGACGTCGTATCTTAACGTTTTTCAGAGGCTCTTCTGCGCCTGGCTCAGATTCCAGAATTATCGCTAGTCGTGCTCCTGAGGCGAAAGCACGCTTGAGTTGGCTATTGTATTTACCGCCCCCACAGTGATTAAGAACACCCAGATCTGGGTACCTAGCACGAATTTGTCTGCTCAGTTGCAAACCTTCAGCCGCGAGAGTATCACCCACAACTAACACGAAAATATCGATAGTCTGTAACTCAGACGGTGGAATTTTCTCTAGTGAGTCCAGCATTAGTACCAGACGCTCTTCACCGATGGCAAAACCTGCTGCTAAAGTTGGCTTGCCGCCAATTTGCTCTACTAGACCGTCGTAACGACCACCACCGCAGACTGCACCTTGGGCACCTAGGCTGTCAGTAGTCCATTCAAAAACACAGTTATTATAGTAATCGAGACCACGTACTAAGCGCGAGTTTTCAATATATGCGATACCCAGCCCATCTAGTAAGCCCTGTAATTGCCTATAGTGAGAAACACTGCCCTGATTCACAAAATCTGTCAGTAGCGGCGCGTCTTTTAATGCATCTTGAACTAGCGGGTTTTTGCTATCTAACACCCGCATTGGATTACTGTGCATTCGATTGCGAGCGTCATCATCTAGCTCTTTTTCTCTTGTCTCCAAATAGGACGTTAGAGCTGCCCCGTAATTTTTTCGATCATCAGCGCTACCAATATTGTTTATTTCCAATACGAGGTATTCAGTAAGCCCAAGCTCTTGCCACAGTGTGGCCGAAAGCTGTATTACTTCAGCATCGATATCGGGCCCCGCCATACCGAATGCTTCGGCGCCAAATTGGTGAAACTGGCGATAGCGTCCTTTTTGCGGTCTTTCATGACGAAACATAGGTCCTTGATACCAAAGCCGCTGATGTTGATTGTAAAGCAAACCATGTTGATCGGCGGCGCGAACACACCCAGCCGTGCCTTCTGGACGCAAGGTCAAATTGGCACCATTGCGATCATCGAAACTGTACATTTCTTTTTCAACAATGTCTGTCACTTCACCAATTGAACGCTTAAACAACTGAGTTTGTTCTAGAATAGGAAACCGAATCTCACTGTAACCGTAACTTTGAACAACTTTTTGGAAACTGTTTTCCAAATATTGCCAGCTAGGCGTTTGCTCTGGAAGAATGTCATTCATTCCTCGAATGGCTTGAATTTTTTTTTTGGACTTTGACATAGAGTTTTAGTTAAAGGAGTGTGTGAGAATTATTCAATTACTTTAAAAGCCGTTTGTTTATGATTTTAGTCTGATACGATAAGATTCTTTTCAGCAGCTTGCTTTTCTGCTACTCGCTGACGAACCATAGTTTCTAATTCATCTACTAAGTTTTCATTATTAACCTTATGGTCAGGAACACCTTCAACATAAGCAAGATTATTTGGTGATGCTCCAGTTAACCCTATTTCAGCAACTTTGGCTTCGCCTGGGCCATTTACAATACAGCCAATAACAGCCACATCGATAGCAGTGGTAATGTCTTCCAAGCGAGACTCCAATTCATTAACTACTGATATCACATCAAAATTTTGTCTTGAGCAACTCGGACAGGCAACCAAATTGACACCCTTGTGCCGTATACCCAGACTCTTCAATATGTCGAACCCCACTTTTACTTCTTCAACCGGATCAGCAGCAAGAGAAATTCTAATGGTGTCACCGATGCCATCCATCAACAAAGAACCCAAACCAATAGCTGATTTCACTGTGCCGGATCTTAAACCTCCAGCTTCGGTAATTCCCAGATGGAACGGCTGATCGATTTGCGATGCTAGATCCCGATAGGCATCTAGAGTCATAAATATTTCTGATGCCTTTAAGCTAATCTTGAATTCATGGAAATCCAATTTATCGAGAATATCGATCTGAACAAGAGCCGATTCGACCATCGCCTTGGCATTAGGTTCTTTGTATTTACGTAAAAGAGATTTACCCAAAGAGCCCGCGTTAACCCCAATTCGGAGTGGAATATTTTTATCTTTAGCACTGTCGACTACCGCACGAATTCTCTCTTCGCTGCCAATATTTCCAGGATTTATTCTTAAGCAATCGACGCCATATTCTAGAACTTTTAAGGCTATACGATAGTCAAAATGAATATCAGCCACCAGAGGCACGTTGACTTGATGACGAATTGATTTAAACGCTTCCGCGGCGTCCATCGAGGGAACCGAGACTCTAACTATGTCGACACCAGCGTTCACCAAACGCTGTATCTGACCGAGAGTTGCATCTACATCACACGTCTCTGTATTTGTCATACTTTGGACTGAGACTGGAGCATTGCCGCCCACAGCAACGTCTCCCACCATAATCTGGCGAGTCTTGCGACGAGGTATTAAAGAATTGGCACTCATGGCTTACAAGCCTACAGTGAGGCGTGCAGAGTTGTCGATACGTATATCGCCCGAAACGTCTATTTCATCACCGTTCAAACTTAGACTAATGAAAGGCGCATCTCCAAGCAAAATATTAAAAGGTGCATTTCCGTGTATCTCCAGAATATCCCCTTCAGCACGAATATTTCGGTAAATCTGATTTTCCTCACTGTCGCTAACGTCAATCCAGCTCTCCCCCGCAAAGGTTATTTTCAACAGGTCATCTCCAGTCATCCCAATTCTAATTACCGTATCCTGACCGATACTAACAATATCCGCGTCTGCAGCTAATATGGGGGCCCTTGTTGTATCTACGGGATTAGAAAGGGTATTGATTACCGTCGCGAGGTCCAAGTTGAGCTCGGACTCAGCCGAGATAGATGATTGTCGCACCGATGATCTGTTTGCAGTTGCTGTGCTATTAGATACAGAAAGGGTTGGCGATGGAATGATGCTTGCAGTTGTTTGAAGTATCGCTGATGGCTCTGGAACTTGCCCTGACGTAACAGTGTCTTCTTCATCGGAATACTTGTCGATAGCCCAAAGCCCTGCAAAACCAATAACAAAAACTACTACGGGCACGATTAGCCAAAGTCGGTTTCTGTCTTTCTTCCTCCGCACTCGTAAATGCCCCGCATCATCCTTGCTGGCTTGCAGTTGCTCAATATACTCGTCATACAGAGAAATAACCTCATCAACATTTAACTTTAGAAGTATCGCATAACTCTTAATATAACCTTTTGCAAAAATAGCACCTGGTAACTTCTCATAAAGATCTGCTTCAATGGATCTTACGTAATTCTTGGTAATGTGTAATTTTTCTGCCACTTCTTTTTCTGAAAAACCACGACGCACACGCTCTTGGCTTAGCAGCGAGCCAACAGTTTCATTGGCAACAACGTTGTCTTTGATATCAGGCTTGGGAATTAATTCTTCAGATGGCATTACTGAACCTTTGATAAGCCTGCTATTAACAGGACAATACCAGTGGTTTTGAGCTTGAATTTAGGCGAGCTGATCACTTTGGGCCCTGCATTATTTTGGCACTTGTATACTTGCATAGACGTGCTGCCACTAGTACAGCATTTAGCACATTGACCTTACTTCATAGTCTGTCGGCAGTTACAGCTAGATTATCAACACTGTCGAAGACTTTTCTATCCTCAACTGCCTGCTCTGATCGTCGCTTATGACGGCTACTACGCCGGGTTTGATCGGTCACATCACCCACCAATTGGCCACAGGCCGCGCCAATATCATAAGCCCTTGTAGTCCGGACCGTGACCGTATAACCCGCAGTTTGCAAAATTTGGCGGAAATTACTGATCGCAGAGCTGCTCGGACGCTCGTAATCACTCAATGAAAAGGGATTAAAAGGTATCAAATTGATCTTGCACGGAAAGGACTTCAGCAATTCAGCAAGATCCCTAGCATGCTGTCGATGATCATTAACGCCTTTAATCAAAGTATACTCAATAACAGCCACCCTCTTATCGCCAAGACTATCCATATAACCCGATACAGAGCTTAGCAATTTAGCAATGGGGTACTTCTTATTAATGGGCATTATCTGATTGCGTAGTTCATCGTTGGGTGCATGAAGGGAAACCGCCAAAGATGCATCAGTGTAAGCTTTTAATTTATCGATTGCTGGAACGACACCAGAAGTACTAATAGTAACTTTCCTTTTAGATAAACCGTAAGCACAATCTTCCATCATGATATTTAGAGCTTCCATGACATTGTCAAAATTTAACAACGGTTCACCCATGCCCATCATAACCACATTACTAACCGGACGTTCCATTTTATCTTTAAAACCTCCAAGTTTTTTATTCGCCCACCAAAGTTGACCTATTACTTCTGCAATGCTTAGGTTGCTGTTGAATCCTTGCTTACCTGTTGCACAAAAAGTGCAATCCAATGAACAACCAGCCTGGGAAGATACGCAAAGTGTCCCGCGACCAGCTTCGGGTATAAAAACCATTTCAACCTTGCTGCCACTAACGACCTCGATTATCCATTTATGACACCCGTCTTCAGAAAGATAATCTTCAACGACCTTAGGAAGAGAAATATTAGTAGTGGCTTTGAGTTTTTCACGAAGTGGTTTGCTGATATCTGTCATCACATCGATATCCACCACGCCACGCTGATGAATCCATTTCATTATTTGTTCGGCGCGAAAAGGTTTCTCCCCTAAATCAATAAAAAATGCTCGAAGGTTTTCTAAACTTAGGCCAGCCAGATTGGGTTTGTTTGCTACCATCATGTTCAACTTACCTTTTTATCATGTCTTTGAAACATGCCCTTTTAACTTACGTTTGCAATTTCTAACTACAAAGTAATTCGACTTATTAACCAGGGGATGGGCTGCCTGGCTTTGGTCAATAGGAATAGCAGTAATCAGTCGTTACTTTAGGGACAGATTTCGTCAGCAGGAAAGAAATAACTTACTTCTCTTTCAGCAGAAGTAGTGGAGTCGGATCCATGTACGGCATTAGCATCGATAGAATTGGCAAAATCTGCTCTGATAGTTCCGAGTTCCGCATCAGCTGGGTTTGTTGCTCCCATCAATTCCCGATTAAGTAATACTGCACCTTCACCCTCTAGTACCTGCACAACTACTGGTCCCGAGGTCATAAACTCTATTAGGTCGCCATAAAATGGCCGGCTCTGGTGCTCTACATAAAACCCGCCAGCAGATTCTTCATCCAACTGTAGCATCTTTGCTGCCACTATTTTCAATCCAGCTTTTTCAAACCGACTAATAATTTCTCCAATAACATTCTTAGCTACGGCATCAGGTTTGATTATGGATAAAGTTCGTTCGATCGACATTACTACTCCTAGTATTTTGTATCGTAAAAAGATCGCGCATTATACGTGGTAACAAGCAGGTTTTGTACGCTTTTTAAGCCGAATTATGCGAAGAAAAGCCCTATATTTCAGGGTTTTATTCGGCAGCTTCCTCAATCCACGCTGCTTGAATTGCTTCGAGTATTTTCTCGCCGCTGCGCTCCGGATCATCATCGAATTCTTCGAGTTCGCAAATCCAGCGATGTAAATCTACAAAATTCATGTATTGAGGATCTATGTCTGGATATTTATCTACCAATTCCATTGCTATGTCGTACACATCAGTCCACTTCACCTTAGCTGTATCTCCTCGCTTAAAGCCATATTGGCGGCCTTCATCTCAACGAATTCTTAATAATCTCTTAATGGCCTCTTAATGACCTTCCGATACCATATTAATCGTGTATTTCGGAATTTCTATAATCAGGTCCTCCTCCGCTACCAAAGCCTGACAACTAAGACGCGACTCCGGCTCTAGACCCCAGGCCTTATCGAGGTAGTCTTCCTCATTTTCTTCTGCTTCTAAGAGAGAATCGAAACCCTCACGCACAACAACATGGCAGGTAGTACAAGCGCAGGATTTCTCACAGGCGTGCTCGATGTGAATCTTATGAGCCAAGGCAGCATTGAGAATGGTAGTCCCTGATTCGACTTCAACAATTGCTCCTTCTGGACAAATAACTTCATGCGGGAGAATGGTAAGTTTTGGCATATTACTTCTCGTCTCTATTCTCGTCTCTATTCTTGTAGCTGGATTCTAAGTTCTAAGTATTGGATAGTCAGTCCGAAGATGATTCAATCATGTCGATAGACTCACCCCGTAATGCCGCTCCGATGTGAAGATCCATTCGACGAGCCGCAAAATTTCCGCTCACTCTGTTCAAATCTTCTGTTAAAACTCGAATCTCAGAAGAATCCCCTTCCGTGTTTGCGCGCTCTAGTTTTTCGATAGCAGCCTTGATAAGCAAAGATTCACTTTCATCTAGCAGATCACCATCAATTTCCACCGCTGAAGCTAGTGCATCAATAAGTTGTTGCGCCTCTAGTCTTGCTTCTCCTATGGAGCGCGCCTCCATATCAGCCAGCGCATTTTCCTGGGAAGATTGCAGCATTTCTTCAATTGCATCAGCGTTTAAACCAAAACTCGGCTTTACTTGAATTTCTGCAATCATCCCAGTACTCAGTTCTTCTGCGCTGACACTCAACAAGCCATCGGCATCCACCTGAAACTTTACTCGAATCTTAGCAGCCCCAGCCACCATGGGAGGTATCCCCCTCAACTCAAACCTAGCAAGAGACCGGCAATCACTAACTAATTCTCGCTCTCCTTGTACAACATGGAAAGACATTGCCGTCTGACCTTCTTTGAAAGTAGTAAATTCCTGGTCCCGGGCAACGGGAATTGTTGTATTACGAGGAATAATTTTTTCGACCAACTCACCCATGGTTTCGATTCCGAGAGAGAGTGGGTTAACATCAAGCAGGAGAAAGTCATTGGCGGGCTTATTCCCAATCAATACATCTGCCTGTATGCCTGCGCCAATAGCAACAACTTTATCAGGATCGATTTCAGCTAGTGCTGGTTTTCCAAAAAACTCAGCAACAGCCTCTCGTATAACTAACATTCGTGTAGCGCCGCCAACTAAAACAATATTGTCTATCTCATCAACACTTATCGAAGCATCTCTGATTACACGACGGCAAGTATTGATTATACGTTTAACCAATTCAGCGCTTAGCTCAATGAATTGTGCACGGCTTAAGGCACCTTGCCAATTTTCGAAATTAATCTCGACTATGTCTGCTTCGGTCAGACTATGTTTGGCGGCAATTGCAGCGTTTCGTAGCCGAGCAAAGGATTTGGAGTCTGTTATCTGATCTAGACCGGCTTCGCTACAAATCCAATCCATGATTACTCTATCGAAATCATCGCCGCCTAGATTGGTATCACCGCCGGTTGATAACACTTCAAATACTCCGCGCTGGAGACTAAGCAGTGATACATCAAAAGTGCCACCTCCAAGATCAAATATAATTATTCGCCCTTGATCATTTGTATCTAAACCGTAAGCCACAGCTGCAGCCGTGGGCTCATTTAGAAGTCTCAAGACATTTAGTCCTACCAGCTTTGCAGCTTCTTTGGTTTGCTGTCGCTGCGCATCATTGAAATAGGCAGGCACTGTTATTACCACACCTTCTAATTTCCCCCCCAGCACTGACTCTGCTCGTGATGCCAAAGTGCCCAGGATATCCGCAGATATTTGTACAGGACTCTTTAATCCTGCTGCGGTTAAGATTTGCGGAACGCCATCTCTGCTGTTTTGATCAAATTGATAAAGAGAAGTAGCAGCTTTGTTGGCATCGCCTTCTGCTTGAATATCTAGCAGGTTTTTTCCCAACATTCTTTTCGCAGAAATAATTGTATTAGCCGGGTCTATAGTGAGCTGATCCAGCGCGTCCTGCCCGACTACTGGCTCTAGACCAGCTGGATAGTGCACTACAGAGGGAAGTAAATGACTGCCTTCATCATCAGCTAGGATCTCAACAGCTCCGGCGCTACTCGCCGCTACCAGCGAATTAGTAGTACCCAAATCGATACCTACAGCTAGGCGGTGGAGAGGTTTTGCCGGCTTGCTACCGGGTTCTGATATTTGCAGTAACGCCATAGGGTTCTATTAATTATTGCTATGTCCCTGGTAATTTCACTGGATATTTAGCTTTTGGGGACAGATGATTGTAAGCCTAATATCCAAGCCGCTGCTCTTCGCCTTGATTAATTTCCAACAATAGTTTTTTCAGGAACTGCATTTCATGAAAGATTTTTTTCGCCGTTGCTAACTCGTTATCCATAAGCATGCTAGAAAAAGACTCTTCTCTCGAATTCAATTTTTCCGACACCTCTTTCTTTAATCGGCCCAATGCATCCAGAGCCGATTCATTTTTTGGGAGCTCATCGAGAGATTCTCTCAATTCCATTTGCTCCATAAGCAAATCTATTCCTAAGTCATGTTGGCTAACTTGTTCAATATTCATACCTTGGCGCTCCAACATATAGGCAGCCCGTTTCAACGGGTCCTTCAAGGTGTCATAGGCTTGATTGAGCACACTACTTCGCTGAACTGACCACATCTTTTCTTCTTCAGATGCATTAACAAACCTATCCGGATGCATTTCGACTTGCATCCCACGATAATTCTCTCCGAGCAAATCTATATCAAGCTGATAAGTTTCAGGGATACTGAACAGCTGAAAATAATTTTTATTGATTGTTTGCACTTATGAAGAATCGATACAGCTAGATGCTGCTAGTTGAAAGTATTTAGAACCACAGCTCACAACCTAATCATGATGCGGAAAAGTATTTTTAGTGAGCCAAGTGAATGAAAGGTTTTGATTATATAATCTTTAAACGCTAAAACTTTCTCCGCAACCGCATTCTCCTTTCACGTTTGGATTTCGAAATTCGAAACCTTCGTTGACGCCCTCTTTTACAAAATCCATTTGTGTCCCATCAATATAAACTAGGCTCTTCGGATCAACGATGATTTTGATACCCTGCTCTTCAAATACAAAATCACCAACTTCCAGGCTGTCAACAAATTCCAAGACATAGGCCATACCGGAGCAACCAGTAGTAGTAACACCAACTCTAATACCCAGCCCATGCCCTCTGCTTGAAAGCTGCCCGGAGACATGTTTCGCCGCAGCCTCTGTGATTGATATAGACATCTTTCCGAAATAATCCTTCTAGCACTTACCTAAATAAATATACAAATTCTAGCTGATGCCTTCACGCTTTTGTTTTACATCTTCAATAGCAGCTTTGATTGCATCTTCAGCAAGAACTGAACAATGAATTTTTACTGGCGGCAATCCTAATTCATCGGCAATGTCCTTATTCTTAATTTGAGTCGCTTCTTCCAAAGATCTACCTTTAACCCACTCAGTTAATAGTGAGCTGGATGCAATCGCTGATCCACAGCCATAAGTTTTAAATTTGGCGTCTTCTATTACACCATTGTCATCTACCTTGATTTGCAATCGCATCACATCACCACATGCCGGAGCACCTACCATTCCGGTACCTACGTTTATGTCATCATCGTCCATCTTGCCAACGTTACGTGGATTCTCATAGTGATCTAATACTTTATCTGAATATGCCATTGTAGCCTCTCCTGCCTAATGGGCAGCCCATTGAACTTGTTCCAGGTCGACACCGTCTTTAAACATATCCCAAAGGGGTGATAAATCTCTGAGTTTAGCGACGGCCTCATGAATTTTTTCTACTGCGTAATCAATTTCTTCTTCGGTAGTAAACCTACCGATTGAGATCCGCAACGAACTATGTGCCAACTCATCATTTAGGCCGAGTGCACGTAATACGTAGGAAGGTTCCAGACTAGCCGAAGTGCAGGCAGAGCCAGAAGATACCGCCAAATCACGCAGTGCCATCATTAATGACTCACCTTCCACGAAATTAAAACTTACGTTTAAATTGCCAGCAACTCGTTGCTTGATATCTCCATTAAGATACACTTCTTCGATATCATCAAATCCAGCAAGCATTCTGTCTCGTAGCGCAAGCAATTTTTCGTTGTCTGCTTTCATTTCTTCTTTGGCTAATCGGAAGGCTTCGCCCATACCAACGATTTGGTGAGTTGCTAGAGTGCCTGAACGCATTCCACGCTCATGTCCACCGCCGTGCATTTGCGGCTCGATACGCACTCTCGGCTTACGCCTGACAAAAAGCGCACCTATACCCTTGGGGCCGTAGATCTTATGTGCAGTCAAAGACATTAAATCTACTTGCATAGTTTCGAGATTGATTTCTAATTTCCCAGTGCTTTGTGCGGCATCAACATGAAAAATCACACCTTGTTCTCGAGTGATTTTGCCGATAGCTGCTATATCATTAACCACTCCAATTTCATTATTCACATGCATTAGAGAGACCAAGGTTGTGTCTGGTCTAATCGCAGCAGCTACTGTGTCTGCGGAAATTAGTCCATCGCTACCTGGGTCGAGATAAGTAACTTCGAAACCTTCCCTTTCTAATTGACGGCAACTATCGAGGACCGCCTTATGTTCAATCTTCGAAGTTATTATGTGCTTGCCTTTCTTTACATAGAAATGAGCCGCACCTTTGATCCCCAGATTATTGGCTTCTGTGGCTCCCGACGTCCACACGATTTCCCTCGGATCTGCATTAATCAAATCAGCAACCTGACGTCGTGCTGTTTCTACTGCTTCTTCAGCCTTCCAGCCGAACATATGTGAGCGAGAGGCTGGATTACCAAAATTTGCCTCTAGAGTTAAACACTCCGACATTTTCTCAGCGACACGGGGATCCACGGGAGTGGTCGCTGAATAATCGAGATAAATAGGAAATTGCATTTTCTACTCCGCTGCTACTGCATTCTTAGCATGCTGTTTAAATTCTAGTTTGATCTAAAGACTACTCGCTGAAAAACGCAAACCATCTACCCGCTCTCGATCGTTGATATCACCGATTTCATTAATGGTTTCGGTAGCAATGAATTGTTTCCGATCTTGATGCTCTGCTATTCGTTTAACTTCGCTCTTAGCTACTAAATCAGCCAGGCTTATGCCCCCAAGAAATGCGTGTATTTGTTCGCTCAAGTCTTCCCAAAGATGATGCGTCAGACAAGTTTCACCTCCTTGGCAATCTCCCGCGCCCTGACATTTAGTCGTATCTACAGATTCATTCACAGAATCAATGATTTCAGCAATATAGATTGATGCAGCAGAACGCTCCAGCTCATAGCCACCCCCAGGTCCTCGCACACTGCTCACGAGCGCGCTCTTGCGCAATTTGGCAAAGAGCTGCTCTAAATAAGATAGCGAAATAGCCTGGCGCCGCGAGATGTCAGCAAGGCTAATTGGTCCCTGATTCTTATGAAGAGCCAGATCCAACATTGCGGTTACTGCGTACCTGCCTTTGGTAGTTAGACGCATAGGAATATCTATCCAATTAGATATTAAATAGTAACGACTGAGCCAGGATGGCTTAGCGACCAATGGGAGTGATTATCGAATACCTAAGTAAAATAGTCAAGTATTAAAGAGTCCTCCTGAGTCAGCAATTCCGGTCTTTATCGCGTATTTGCAAAGTAAAAACCGAAGCTTTGTGAAGATATTTAATTGAATTTAGCTAATACAATCTGGGTCAATCTAGGAACGCTCATAGACAATAGTTGAAGGTGCCTTGCCAAAGTCACTTCCCACAATGAAACCAAAGGGTTTGACCAATAGAGCTATAATGGCGAGGTGATGGATGCTGTGATTTACCAACTCCATTAACTCTCGATCTACTGTACTTGGAATAGACACAGAAGGTCTCTCATGATGCACAGACTCACAAACAGTGACCCCTCGGCCCAAGTTCTCAGCCAGATCTAAAGCCTCAATTCGCCTGCTCAAAGAGCTCAGAGCAAAATTAGCAGCTTCGAGATTGGACTCAATTGACTTGTCCTGCTTCCGAGCATCATAGTTAATTACCCCTTCGGGAATGCCATTAAAAAAACTTTGATATCTATCTAGAATATGGCGGATATGAGCCCCAACAGAAGATGAATTTTCAGTGCTATTTACATAGATCGATTGTGAAATCATTCTTAGTAGTTGGTCACATTGGTCAACGCAATACATGCAGCCGTGAATAAGCTGACTAGCATCGCTTGAAATATTGGCACCATTATCGATTGGATTAAACCTCGTTATTTGTATCTATTACTTTATTAACCCGGCGAGTTTGTATTCAGGCTTCACCTTACTGCTTAAGTATAAATCATTAGTAGTTAGATATTAATTTTGACCTAAAACTGTTCGAGCTATTCTTTGCGAACCTAGTCAAAAAAGCGCGCGCAATATCGCTCTTCCATAGCCTCTATAGGTTACTCTGACTATATCACATGGACCGCAGACTTAGCGCGAATTAGCATCTTCTGCTTTTCGTAAGCTGAATGAAATCAGATTACAGCCAGCCCATCTGTTATATCTAAAGACTCTATGAAAACCTCGCTTCTTGCATCTTGAAGAAATGTTAATCAATATAGCTGGCACACTATTAATCTCATGAGAAACGACAGAGCCAAAATTCATGAAAGCGGATTTACACAGCCACAGTTATTACTCTGACGGCAAGCTATCACCTGCTCAGCTATTACTTCGGGCAAAAGATAATCAGATAACCCATTTAGCAATTACCGATCATGATTGCACAATGGCTTTACAAGAATTGAAGAATGCAAAATTCGAACTTACACTAATCACTGGAGTTGAAATATCTTGCGATTGGAACAGTAAAGAAATTCACGTTGTCGGTTTAGATTTTGATTTAGAACAGAATCAGATGAATCAGTTGCTCACCGCTCAGCAAGCAAAAAGGAAGCATCGTGTCGCCAAGATTGATCAGCGACTCGTTGAGCTAGGACACACTGGGTTAATCCAATACCTCGATACGCTTCCCTGCGTTTCCTACACCCGCAGTCATGTCGCAGATTTTTTAGTAGAAAAAGGTATTTGTAAGAATCGCCAGAAGGCTTTTAAGAATTTCCTAGGCAAGAAAGGCCGCTGTTACGTCGCCAGTGAATGGTGCTCTCTGAGTGAAGCTGTTACCACAATTAATACTGCCGGTGGCATTGCGGTACTTGCCCACCCTGGGCGCTACCCTCTCTCAAAATCAAAACTCGAGAGCTTGGTAGCTGATTTTGCTGACTGCGGAGGCGGGGCGTTGGAGGTCATCTACTCGAATATCGACCCCCATACTCAACAGCGATTAACAGATCTGACTAAAACCTACTCTCTCTACGCATCTCTAGGCTCAGACTTTCATGACAGCGCAGCACATTGGATGGATCTTGGCAGAATAGCGAGCTTTAATCCTGAGACAAAAAAAAATGCCATCTGGTTGCATCCTCGATGGCATTCTTCAATTTCTTAAGGTCTGTTTCTTAAAACAAAAGCCTTGAAAATTGATCTGACGGTCTTTACTAACGCCGCTTAAGTGATGCGACGGCATCTCTAAAAATATCCAATAGAGTTTCATATTTGTAGTCAGTGAACTCGCCCGCATCCATAAACATTCCGTGTTCTGAGCAAGCTTCATATTCCAAGTGGGATTGCTTCGAATCGTTAAGCTTTACCATTGGCTTGCTACAACGGGGACATTGAATATCCCGTACCCTATTATAGGCCTTACCAACTACTGAATCGCCGCTATCGGCAAATTCTGCCATCCAGTCGCCTTTAAGTTGTTCCGCTTCGCCATTGTCGAACCAAAGACCTTTGCAGCTATAGCACTTATCAATAATTACTTGGCCGTGCAAAATCTCGATCTTAAGTTCTTGCATTTCTGAATTACACTTCGGACAGTCCATCTTTATCTCCTCAAATACGGCTTTTTATTGTCTCGGGCTTTTACAACGCTTTTCTCAAGTGCTTTTTCGCAAACGATCGAGAGCTAATCACTTTGGAGCTAAACGGCTGATTAACAGGACTGAAGAGACTAACAAGCCCCAAAAACCCGCTACTAAAGTATCTTATAAGATATTCCGGCTTAAGACCAAGCCCAAATTTGCTTAATAGCAAAATCTCTTTTTTTAATTCGTTAAGCCCAAGCTAACTTTTAGGCGACTAGCATAGGCATCGCAGAAGAAAAAACTATGAACTGTGTAATAAATTTGGAGATTTACTATGAACAAGCTTTGGATAATTGCATTGATAACATTTTCGAGCGCTTCATCAGCAATCTAGGCAC
This sequence comes from Gammaproteobacteria bacterium, assembly GCA_012960305.1. Classification (GTDB taxonomy): domain Bacteria; phylum Pseudomonadota; class Gammaproteobacteria; order Pseudomonadales; family Pseudohongiellaceae; genus UBA9145. Next base: position 44,469 of record DUBM01000001.1, read on the forward strand.
TCAATAGTACTGCTAAAGTTAGCAGTGGCTGTGCGACTCTGAAATTCATGGCAATAAAGGTCTTCCTGAATCCCATGCTGCTAGTTGACTTAGATGATGTGCCGAGATCCGGGAAATAGAATATGTTATGGAGGAAGAGAGCAACTTGGTGTGTCAGCCGATTATCTTAATCGCCTAAACTCGGGGAACGAATAATTACAATAATGGGCAATTAGTTTCCCTAGACATGTATTACGACCCCCGGCACTTCTCCAACGGACAGACGTTTTCTGCTGCACCGGGTGAGGATATAACTATTTATTATCCTAATGACAACATAATGGCCAACCATTGGATGCCCGAAGACCAGGCTTTATATTGGCCCTATAGCTATATTGCTACTGATTACTTTCGCAGTTTTGACGAAACCTGATGGTAATATCATGACCTATGAATCAGACTACTCTGGTGATCGTTGGTTCTACCCTTTCGAGCAGTTGAGTGGAGGTATTAGTCAGGAAGCCACTTCCAGGAATCGGGGCATCAAAATTGAAGATTTTGCTTTTCTATACTTCACTGCCAGTGGCACCTTGGTTACTACGCAGGAAAGAATCTGCAGAAAATTACTAGATGTGCCAGGTATCCTTTTACTAGTAATTCGCATTCATTATATCTCGAACGATGAAAAAGAGCTCTCACCAGCAGATGTAAACATTATCGCTGCACCATTCTAATATGTTGTTTGAACTAATAATTATATTGGACTGATTGCTGTTGCAGGCTTGCTGCGCCAATATCGCCTGACTGACATTGCAGCACATCAGATTTAGCAAAGACATGAACTTTGTCTCTACGACGACCTCCAGCAGATTCATCTCCTAAACCTCTGAGAATCACCGAAATGCTCTCCTCAATGGATAGCTCCCTCAGGGTAGAACCATAGTCACACATGGCAGCATACAGGCTCGATTCAAAAGCTATGACATCTTCTTGCCAGCGAGCGGCATAGACGCGCTCAGCTTCATCACTGCGCTGACGAAATTCTTCTGCTTTGGCAACGGCCTGATCTTTGAGCAGTTCGATCTTAATAATCAATTCATCAAGACGAGTTTGTAATCCCAAACTTTGGTCAGCAGCCGCGACGCCACTGGTCTGATCTCCCGTAGCCGGCGCAGCCTGGTTAGACAACCGAAGTATATTGGCTTCGATTTCACGTAACTCTTCCATGTTCGATTGCATCTGATCGCGCAAATCATCTAAATCCGAACGCATATCCTCATAACCTGAATCGTCCACCGAGCCTAGAGATCGCAAAGAACGCGCGGCTTCCGAGGCCTGTTGTATAGCCGAATTTACCATTAATGAATAATCCACATGCGATATCCGCTCCATCATTTGTCGATAAAAGCCATTGGCTACCGCCAAAGGCATAACCGGAGTATTTTGAATAGGTATTGAAGGTTGGCGAAGACGCTCGAACGGATTACCTCGAGGTTGTAGGGATTGTAAGGCTGAGTTTATAGACGCCAAACCCATGACATGACGGCGGTTTGCCAAAGGAGAGCGAACCTCAATTACAACACCTTGACCATAGAGATAGGTACTTTCAACTCCGCCAAGACTCATGCCAAACAAACCCAAACCCTGGCTTAAATCCAAAGCTTCTTCCAGTACTCCGGAAAAGATCTCAATGTTTCGCTGCAAATCTCGTATTTGAATTTCCTGTGCTGAAAGCGGTACCACAACAAATATCAACATAATACCAAGCAGGGAAGAAACTGGATTGCTATTACAAAGACGAGGTTGATTAGTCAGCATCACAGTTTTCTACCTCACGTCACTTTCGTAGCTAACGAATTGAGCTAGTAGTTCCAGTGACCGTATCGTTTCATAATCACTCTCTACAAGCTGTTGATAGCCTACTCGCATATCCTGCAGATCGATCAGCCGCTGCTGCTCAAAGAAAGCGTAGACTCGATCCATGTTCTCTGCAGTGGCTTGTTGGGTTTGGTCCACTACAGCCTGCAACAGTTGAAGGTTGTTGCTATCTTGCCTAGATTCAACTCTGGCCACAAGTTCGGCCATTTCGCGTCGCTGAGTTTGTTGGAGCTGGTCAAATAGCTCTTGCACGCTCTCCGTGATTTCATCATCTCCACCAAAACTAATAGAGAAACCCGACTCGCTGGAAGCGATTGAAACGCTAAATACCATTATGGTTAGCATGGCAAAAGAAGCCGCCGTTGGTAGCCATTGCCAGCGATTCCAGAAGCCTATTTGATGAGATGGAGACCTGTGTTCTCGCTTAAATAATTCCAGACCACGATCCCAATGAGGGACTTGCTGATCTTGCCACTGTTGCAAACTAATTTGTGACGTTAATAAGGCTTCTAATTCAACATTACAGTCAGCACATTGCGCTAAATGTTTTTCTAATTCTTCTCCAGCCAATGGCGCTAAGTCATCAGAAAAATATTCTTGGAGTAGGTGCGGGGTTTTAGGACAAGGCATGATTTTCCTCCGAAACAACTTTCAATTTTTTTAATGCAGTATAGAACCGAGTTTTTGCTGTGTTTACAGATATATCCTGCATATCAGCGATCTCTTCAAAAGTTTGAGATTGGTAGACTTTTAATTCCACGATTAGGCGTTGTTCCATTGGTAATTGGCTCAGCATCTTCAAAACTTGCCCATTCTGCTGCTGCTCCCCAATCTGAGTATCAGGTTCATATTGAGGGGGACTTGCTATCGAATCTAATACGTCACTCTCTTCTCCATCAATGACTCTCGTTGAAGCGGTCATTAATCGTTTCCTACGATTCATATCTATAGCTTTATTGTGTGCAATTCGAAATATCCAGCTACTAAACTTTGCATCCCCGCGAAACCTGTGCAAATTCCGATAAACCCCGAGGAAAACTTCCTGCATTAGGTCCATAGCATCCGCGGCATTACCGGTGAGGCGCATGCCATAGTTATATATCTTGCTTTCATAACGTTTAACTAGCTTTTCCCAGGCATAGGCAGAGCCATTAAGAGCAGCAGCTATTAATGCTTCGTCTTCATCAATAAGACTCATGAATTCCCCGTTTCCGTGTTATCTATGACTCCATCGCCTTACTTTATATCGGTCAACTGCTCGCTCTTTAATAGATAAAGAACAAGGTTCAACAAAGTTCTAGTCAACCTCTACCTTGTTGACATTACTGCGCCTTTGACATGGAAAGATATGGTGAACAAACGATGGGTAAAACCATAGATTACTCAGAATACTGGCTTTAAAGATTAAGTCGCAAGCTATTCGCAAAAAGTTTTAATTGAATTAGCATTTTCTAAGGATATTGATGAAAGCGGGAGGCAACTAGTGCCCCCCATGCCCTATTAAAGGGATGGACCTTATCAGTATCACCTTGGTCATCGATCATAGGGTAGTTTTTGTTTGCCCACTCAAAGATTGAGTGCTGAAGGCTTAAGACGTTTTCATAACCCATTCCTTGTAAACCAGCAGCAACTCCTGCTGAGCGATAGCCAACCGAGCAGTACACAACTATAGGTGTCGATTTGTCTGTAATGAGCTGGGCAATTTCTTCCGCGGTTTTTACATTGACTGCCGTTTGAAGATGGCTGATTTTATATTCTTCTATTTCACGAACATCGATCAGCATTGGCGAAAGCCTCTCTTGCATTTGATTCAGCAAGGAGTCGGTACTTAGCAATTCGACCTGGGGAAATTCTTCAGTGATGCGGGAGTCGATATCTTCCCAATTAACGCCGAATAGGCCGAAAAAAAGCGAATTGAATAAGGCGAGTATTACAAGGGCGTGCATATTGATAGTTGCTCGAATTTCCCGAATTGATGGCGCTCGTTATTAAGACCGGCGACGAGACCAAATCCATACACCAGTCATTGCCATAAGCACAAATAATATTGCCATCAGATCAACGAGAAATACCCCCATACCTCCCAACACTCGGCCGCTGTGTATATCCAAGATAAAACGCTCCCAACTAAGCAAGGAACCACCATAGTCTTTCTGTATAGCAGCGGTCTTATCGCCGTCTAGCTTTGCCAGCGTATTGAAGCTCCTTATTGAGGCCTCCGCATTGACCCACTGTAGAGTATTCAGATTCACCTGCAGTGCAGCTTCACGAGTGCTAACGTAAACCGTGCCATCTGCGAAATTGCTGGAGCCCTGAATGTGTTGGATTCCCTGAGGCACACCATGGACGGAACCTAATATTTCAATTAGCTCGCCCGCTTCCGAAATCAGAATCAATTGAGTATCTGTGGCTGCAAGATAACCAAAACTCGTGCCCACTAAACCCTGCAAGGTGCTAAACACTCCTGGCATCCTAATGTCATCAAAATACAGAGCGTCCGCTATAAGAGAAACCGAATGTTCATCAACTGTATAACTAAGTGTGATATCTGGAACTTCTATGTCGTACCAATTTAGAAGTAGGTCGGAATTTGTAAAGCGGGCATTAAGGCCAAGGGACAAACTGTGATGGAGAGCTAGGCCAGAAATGGACAGAAGTACCACAAAGAGCGCACTAACTATACCCATGCGACGATGGAGACTTAAAAGAGACCGTGGTCTTGCTAAGGACTTGGTCGAAATAGCACTCGAAGATTTGTTGCTCAAATGTCTGTGCCAGAAACTTAAATCATTGGCTAATGTCTAGAATTCGAACTAAGTAGAAAGGGATTTAGCCAAGTACAAAACCAATCTCGAAACATTCGTCATAGCCCGAACTGAAAGTGTTGCTCCGCTGATACCATCTATAGAACGACTCAGATGTTGAAGTTCCTGAATAGCGACACCATTAAACTGGCGCGTAAAAAAATCATACTTTATTTCCCAACCTCGCGACTCTCGAAAAGCCAAAACCTTAACTTCTTCAATCTGATTACTCTGGACAACAATACCAATGGTGATAGGTTCAGTTTTGCCAATCTCATCTATTATCCAAGCGGAACGTTCGGCGTCACCCCAATAGCGAGCTCGAAGAAAGCCCGGTTTATGCCCAAGAATTTCCTCAGCAACCTGTTTTACTTCTCCAGCAATCCAAACTGTATCGCTTTGAGGAATTTCCCCCACAAACACTCGGCGTAGAAAGTCTTCTGAAGAAATAAAATCGTCACTAGCAAATACCAATGGAAAAACCAATATTGCTGAGAAAATTAGCACTAGCTTGGCACCGCATTTATTAATTATTTTCACCTTTCAAACCCATTTAACATTAAAACTGCCAACCCATTCCAAAATTAAAACCATCCAAATCTCGAGCTCGATCATCACTCTCAAACTGATAATCTAATTTTAATACTGCATTACTATTGAGCCAGTAATTGAATCCCAATAACATTCGGTTTGTTGCAGAATCGTAAGCTGAAGCCACATTACTACCTGCCCTTTCATTAGTACGCTCAAGACGAGCAAAAGCTCCAAATTTTTCATTGAAGTAATAAGAAGGCTCAACATAGTAACCATATTGACGATCACGTCCTATTCCATTGTTCGTCAAGTCAGAATTTGCGACAGTCTCGATAGTGCTATCGATATCCCATTCGGCATAAAGACCTTTAAAGCCCCAAGGGCCGGATCTATAAGCTATATGAGCCTCACTCAGCACACCTCCCAGATCTACTACTGGGTTGCCAAATACATCAATCACGCCATCGCGACCGATATTACTTCGGGTACTCCCATCTTGAGTCATATCCGGCTGTACCTGCACAGACAAACCTAATTCCAACCCGGGGATTCCGGTATAACGAAGCCGACCAGTGTAGGCAGGACTATCCATTTCCGCACGGGCGCCACTTTGTCGAGAGTCTCGAATAGCCAATTCATCACCATTGCCACTTTCAAAGAACAGCCCCTCATGAATACCTAGGTCGTAACTGAAACCACCACCTAATTGTCCCGCAAATTTGATACCGTTTACTCGGTAGGTAGATGGAATAATTCGAGATTCAATACGATTACGTTCCACGCCAAAAAACGTGTTCGGTTCATGCGTTTCATTAATCAAGCCCATAGGAACTAGGTGCATACCGGCCAAGACATTGTGATTCCGGGAATAATCCCACTCAAGATAGGCCTGCTCTACCTCAACAGCCCCCGGTGAGCGAGCATCGTCATTTATAAAAGAATGCTCGATTTCCAGCTCCGAAACAAAGCGGAGGTTGTCAGTAAATGCATGACTAGCAAATAGTACAAACCTTTGGATATCTAGCTCTTTAGAAGAAGCGGTACTGGTTTCATTGTTATAAAGCATTTCTCCATAGCCACCGATGGTCGTTCTATCTGCCCAGGTACTAGATCCATTTCTCTCCGGTTGATCAATAATTTCACCTACTGCCTCGATACGTTCAGAGTTTTCTAAAGACTGAATCTCTACGGACCTGGTAACACCACGAGTAGACGCCAATTCTTCTTTCAATTCATCTAGCTCAGCTTGCTGCTTCTGCACAATTTGCCACAGCTGCTCCACAGTCGGAGAATCTTCAGCAGCAATACATGCACTGCTGCCAAATATGATCAGTAAAACTACAATTGTTACTGATTTATGTACATACACAATTAATTCCCCACGGATAAAACGTTGCTAGGCATACTAGATCGGACTAACGCTAATCAACTGAGCTACGAGTAGACTGAGCATTTCTTTTTAAATGACGCAAAGAAGCATAAATCAATATTAATCTAAATGCAAATCATTATCATTAAGGTTAATGGCAATGATTTACCTGGTAAGTTTTTGCCTATGGATGACTCAAAAGTGATCAGATGCGAGAGGGAAAGACATAGATCATTTCCTCAGGACGGGTTGAGAATTACGGGGAAAAATTAGCGAAGTAAACGAGATGCAAGCCACTACCCGCTAGAAGGAGCCTAAAACTAGGAGTAAGAGCAAGTAACGATTTCTGCAGCCCAATCCACTCGATGACCCCTTGTATGGATGGGATATTACTAAATCAAGCCCGCTTCCCGCTGGCTTTGGGATAGGAAAAGTCGAGCCGCTCAGGCTGCGACTTGCTTTTCGCTTAGTAACTGGCTGGCTGCATTCATAAAAGCATTTAATGAGGAGGAAATAATATCTTTACTAATAGCAATACCGGTATAACGCCCTCCTTCGCACTTTAGCTGAATATAGGTAACAGCTTCAGCATCGGCGCCTTGACCAAGAGCATGCTCTCCATATTCCATGATTTCAAAATCAATCTTAATAGCATTCTTCAGGGCAATTACAAATGCATCCAAAACACCATCGCCCTCACCGTTAATTTCTATTTCTTTGCCAAAATAAGCCAACTTGGCAGTAAATGTTTCTCGGCCTTCATGCTTTGCGATTGTAAAATCCTCCAGGCCCAACATCTTTTCATTATTCAAATAGTACTGATTAAATAGATTCCAGATTTCATCAGGGTGAATCTCCTGACCACTTTCCTCTGTTACTTTTTGCACCACTCTACTAAATTCTATTTGTAACCAACGCGGTAGCTCGAAGCCGAATTTGTTTGCCAAAACATAAGCAACTCCGCCCTTACCTGATTGGCTATTTACACGAATTACGTCTTGATATGTTCGCCCGATATCGCGAGGATCGATTGGCAGGTATGCAACCTCCCAGGATGATCCTTCTTCATACATATCTAGACATTTTTTAATTGCATCTTGGTGAGAACCGGAAAAAGCGGTAAAAACCAGGTCGCCGGAATAGGCCTGACGAGGATGGACGTCAATCTGAGTGCACTCACGAATAACGGAGACTATTTTATCCATGTCATGAAAATCCAGTTCCGGGTCTATACCCTGGCTATATAAATTCATAGCCATTACTACGATATCCATATTGCCAGTGCGCTCGCCATTGCCCAATAGGGTCCCCTCAACTCTTTGCGCGCCAGCCATAACTGCTAATTCAGCCGCTCCAACTGCACAACTCCGATCGTTATGAGTATGCAGGCTGACAATAATTGATTCTCGGTTTTTAATATTGCGGCAGAACCATTCAACCTGATCTGCATAAATGTTTGGCGTGGCCATTTCAACTGTCGATGGTAAATTAATTATACTGCAGCGCTCTGGCGTTGGTTGCCAGACATCATTTACTGCATCACATACTGCAACGGCGAAATCTACCTCAGTCCCTGTAAAACTTTCTGGAGAGTATTCAAAAGTCCAATCTGTTTCTGGCGCGAGCTCCGCACAACGCTTTACTTCTGTAGCTCCCTCAACGGCAATTTCAATTATGCCGGCTTTATCGGTCTTGAAAACTTTTTCTCTTTGCACAACGGAAGTGGAATTGTAGACGTGTAGTATCGCCTTCTTCACACCTTTGAGTGATTCAAATGTTCTTTGGATTAGCTCAGGTCGTGCCTGAGTAAGAACCTGAATTGTGACGTCATCAGGAATTTTATTTCCTGTGACAAGACTGCGAACGAAATCAAAGTCCGGTTGTGAAGCAGCAGGGAAGCCTACTTCAATTTGTTTGAATCCTACCTCCACCAGCAGCTCAAACATTTTCCCCTTCTGACTCACCGACATAGGTTCAATGAGCGCCTGATTGCCGTCTCGCAGATCGACACTACACCATATCGGTGCCTCGGTGATTTGTTGGTCAGGCCATGTTCGACCTTTAATATCGATAGGCTGAAATGGTTTGTACTTGCGATGGTCAAACATTCTGTATTCCTGCCTTTCTAGTTCTTAGATACTACTTCATGGAACTTAGTTCAAAGTTCCTGAAAACTTCTTGCACCGACTGACTATCTTTTGAACTCAATTTTGCTGGTTTTCTTCAGAGCTTTAGCGATCCGGATAATCACGCTTTTGCTACCGATAGCTGCTAAATCCAGGGATCACCCGCTAGACAACTTAAGTTCGTGAAGCATAGAGAAAAATCGGTGGTGAATCTACGCATAAATTTCACTCAAACTAGGAATTATTAGATTTATTATCTATTATTGAGTATATTATTGAGCATATTATCTAACATTATTGTAATTATAATGATTACTAACTCTCAAATGGAGATTTAAATATGCAACTGGATAAGTTGGACACTCGTATTCTCAGGGAATTACAAAGCAACGGCGCTATCACTAATCTCGAATTAGCGGACAAGGTTGGCCTATCACCCTCACCCTGCGCCCGTCGGGTTAAGCAACTGCAAGATATTGGTATTATTGAACGTCATGTAACGCTGCTGAACGCATCTAAATTGGACCTAAAACTTACTGCTCTTATCCAAATTAGTATGGACCGGCACACCCCTGACCGTTTTGAAATCTTTGAGGAACAAGTAAAGAGCTACCCAGAAGTTGTGGAGTGCCTTTTGATAACCGGCCAATCCGCCGACTATCAAATAAAAGTTGTGGTACCAGATATGGAGTACTACCAGGTATTCCTCTTAAATAAGATTACCCGTATTGAAGGGGTGAGTGATGTGCATTCCAGTTTCATGTTACGTGAAGTACTAAACACTACAGAGTTACCACTCAATCATATTAGCTTCTCGTAATATTTAAATAACGAGCTCTCGGCATTTAAAACTGATCGTTTAAATATTTGTATGAGACAAAAATTAAATGAATATCGAAGGAGACCCATTTGTCAGAATCTATAGACTACTACCTCTCATTAATTTCACCTTGGTCCTACCTGGGGCATGAGAGGCTGCAAAAAATGGCAAGAGAATATGGTACAGAGATTAAAGTCCACCCGGTTGATCTTTCAATAATTTTCCCGGCTACTGGCGGCATACCTCTGCCAAAAAGATCACTCCAACGCATCGAATATCGTATGCAGGAATTGATCCGTTGGCGCGATCATCTCAAGTTACCTCTGACACTAAATCCACGGCATTTTCCTGTTCGTGATAGGCAAGCTGCAATCATGGTAGTAAACCTTCGAGAACAAGATCCTGCCGCTGCGACTGATTTAGCTGGGGCTCTTTTGCGCGCTGTTTGGGTGGAAGAACGAGACATTAGTGACCAAGAGACACTTCTCACTATTGCCAGAGAGAATAATCAAGATGGTAATGAGCTGTTAAGTAATCCGGCGAGATGTGAAAACACAATCGCCAAAGATACAGAGGAAGCAGTTTCCCGCGGTATTTTTGGTGCTCCAAGTTATGTTTATCGAGATCAAATTTATTGGGGACAGGATCGCCTAGACTTTCTTTATCGGTCGCTTGCAAGATAGGGTTAAGAATACGTACTAGAAAAAATACTTAGCCTTTTCTTTGTAGGATCTACTCATTTTTAAAGATGTGCCACAAAACAAAATGAGATGATATTCGCCATTGATATGAGAAGATACTTTTTCTATTTTATCTAAGTTAACGATTGTCGAGCGATGGATACGTTGGAAGATCGAAGGATCAAGTGTGGCTTCTAGATCTTTCATGGTTGTTCTCATGATATGAGTTATACCTTTTACATGCACGCACATGTAGTCGCCAGCTGCATCAATCCATTCAATATCTTTCACCGGAACAAAAGTTATCGAAGAGCCGTCTTTTATGGCGAGTCGATCCGCATGCTCGATTAACTCTTCTTGGTTATCCAGTAATTCACCAATAGCAAATTCAGATTTTCCAGTAATATTGATTACCAAATCCAACAAACGCTGTTTTTCATCAATGGCTGATTTCTGCCCACTCTGCCGCATGGCTTTATCAATCGCTTCAGAAAGGCGTTCTGCTTCAACTGGCTTCAATAAATAATCTATTGCATGGAGATTAAATGCATCTATAGCAAATGCATCATAGGCAGTGACAAAAATAAGCATCGGCAAAATATCAGTTTGAATTTCGCTGATCATCTCAATTCCGCTCATCCCTGGCATCTGAATATCAACAAATACTAGATCCGGCTCATGCTCAACAATTGCAGCTAGCGCATCGCGCGCATTTTGACATTGAGCTACTATTTCGATTTGAGAATATTCAACTAACCGCAAAAATAATCCTTGCCGCGCGAGAGTCTCATCATCGACTAGTACTACTTGCAATTTTTGCTGATCAATCTCGCTCATAAGGAATTTCAACTCTAACTGTTAACCCGTGTGGATGGGCATTGGAGAAAACCAATTTATGATTGCTACTATATATTTCATTTAATCTATTTCTAATATTGCTGATACCAACTCCTGAAGAGGAAGCTATCCCTTCTGTTAATTCTGTGCCAGCAGACAGTCCAGGGCCATCGTCAGTTACTTCCAGCGATAGTAATCCGTTGATAACTTTTGCAGAAATTTGGATTGTCCCTCCACTTTCGCTCTTTGAAAGCCCATGCTTTATACAGTTTTCTATAAGCGGTTGTAGTATTAAGGTTGGTACAAGGGCAGTTTCAGAATCAGCTGAAATATCGAAATCCAACTTCAAGCGCTCAGCGAATCTGACTTTTTCGATATCCAAGTAAAGCCGGGAAGTTTCCAACTCATGAGCAAGGCTAACCATGGCTAAAGGAGAGTGATCGAGGGAATAGCGCAGAAACTTACTTAGCTTTGTAAGCATTTGATTGGCCTGTTCGGTGGATCTCGACAACACCAGAGTTGAAATTGCATTCAGAGTATTAAATAAGAAATGAGGATTAAGTTGGTAGCGCAACATTAACAATTGAGCTTCACGAGCCAGAGCCTCGGAGCGCAAACTCTTCTCTTGTTCCGCCTGCAAGAGTTGGTAATATTTAATAATGAAATAAAGAGCACTCCACGTCAGCATTAATAGTAAGCCTCCCTCAATTCCTTCAAATAAATTTAAGCCCTCTAATCGCTCTGCGGATAAATCATTGGCTCTGCTGAAAATAATTAGTTCACCAAAGACTGGTTGAATAATATAGTTCCGAATTGGTGTCCAGATAAGAGCGGCAAAAATAGAACCAAACCAACCTATAAGAAAACGAACTATAAATCCTCTGTCCCACACCAACCGATAAATAAGTCGCAGCCCGGCAGTAACTATTATTCCCACTGCGGCGCTTAGGCTAAAAACCAAAACACGATCTAAGATGGACTCTGGAGGGCCGGAGAGCAGTTCAAGCAGTAACCGCATGAACACCCAGATACTCCAGCCGATGATCTGAAATATCCAGAACTGTTTACTTCTTGTTATTACGAAAGACACATTGCTCATAATATTAGATCAGAATCGGCTATATGCGACTCCGTCCTCAGTCTGAGTTTAGAAGAGCAATCTAAGGGAGTAGTTGGGCTACTGCGTCGCGCTCTTCTTTTAGTTCTTTTTCGGTATTATCAATAAGACCTTGGCTTACTTCACTAATGTTCAGATTCTGGACAATTGAGTAGCTGCCATTCTCACAAATAACTGGATAAGAGAAAATCAGCCCTTCTTCAATACCATAACTCCCTTCGCTGTGAATTCCCATGCTAACTATCTTGCCATTCGTTCCTAATACCCAATCACGAAGGTGTTCGATGGCTGCGTTTGCTGCAGAAGCGGCACTGGATAGACCACGGGCCTTAATAATTGCTGCGCCTCTTTGTTGCACAGTAGGGATAAATTCATTGAGAGTCCAAGATTCATCAACCAATTCTGTCGCAGCTTGACCGGCAACGGAGCAATGATTTATATCCGGGTATTGGGTTGCGGAATGATTTCCCCAAATAATCATGCCATCAACTTCGGTATTGTGAGATTCAGTTTTCTCCGCTAATTGCGCGATTGCCCTGTTGTGATCCAAACGCATCATTGCAGTAAACTGACCGGGATTCAGAGACGGAGCATTACGATAAGCAATAAGCGCATTCGTATTAGCAGGGTTTCCTACTACCAGAACTTTCACTTCGGGATTCGCATTATCATTGATCGCCTTGCCCTGCACAGAAAAAATTTGCGCATTAGCTTCTAATAAATCTTTCCTCTCCATGCCAGGCCCGCGAGGCCGCGCACCAACTAACAGACAGTAGTCTGCGTTTTTAAACGCGATACTTGGATCATCGGATTGGACAATTCCGGCTACCAAAGGAAAAGCACAATCTTCAATTTCCATGACCGTTCCGGCAAGGGCCTTCATGGCGGGAGTAATTTCTAACAGTTGTAAGATAACAGGCTGATCTGTTCCTAACATCTCGCCAGCGGCGATTCTAAATAGCAAGGAGTAACTGATCTGCCCTGCCGCTCCGGTTATGGCAACTCGCACTGGTGCTTTCATTTTTTGACTATTCCTTATTTATTTTGGTTAATTGAACGAAATTCCGTTCATTGTTAATTATCAGCCTTAGTTTTGTATCTGATATTTGGGCTGCGCAGTATAGCAGAATTTATGGGCAAACCTAAGCATAGTCTAGTCTCGAAGAAGATCTTAAGTCAGTGCTTCTTAGCGGCAATGAGATCAATATTACCCAGTTTCTTAGTGGAGGATCGAGCTTATCAGCGCAGAATTATCTGGAGTATTTTTAGGCGGTTACCTCAACTCTCACAAATCCCCCAGATGAAAAAGATCCTTATCTGCTAATCAACATCGCATCGCCATAACTATAAAAACGGTATTTCTGTTCTATAGCTTCCCGATAAGCGTCAAGTAACTTCTTTTGTCCACAAAAAGCACTCACCAACATCAGCAAGGTTGACTCTGGCAAATGAAAATTAGTGATCAACCCATCCACAGCTTTAAATTCATAGCCTGGATAGATAAAGATATCAGTCTCACCACTAAACGGTTTGAGAACTCCGTTAGCAGCAGCCGTTTCCAAACTGCGCACTGTAGTTGTACCCACAGCAATTACTCGACCACCCCGCTGCCGACAATTTTTAATTTGCTTACACACTGCGCTACTGACCTCAACTAACTCAGCATGCATCTTGTGATCGCGAATATTTCCTGCTCGAACAGGCTGAAACGTTCCTGCACCAACATGCAAAGTCAAGAAGGCTTGCTCTACTCCTTGCGCAGACAATTTTTCTAAGAGATCTTTGTCAAAATGCAGACCTGCCGTAGGTGCTGCGACTGCTCCTTTTCGTTTTGCGTAGATAGTTTGATAACGTTCAATATCTGTCAATTCATCATTACGTTTAATATACGGTGGCAATGGCATGTGGCCTATTTGGGAAAGCACATTGCCGAGGTCAGCATGTTTAGCAAATTGCAGTACAAAAAAACCACCTTGCCGACCTAACACTTTAGCTTGAATTACTGATTCTGCCGAACTACCGGTCAAACCATCGACGGGCAATTCTTCTCTATTAAAAAATTTTATAATACTGCCCGGCTTCGGAGTCTTACTGGCGCGAATTTGCGCGAGAATTTTATTCTCATCAGAGAGGCGCTCCACGAAAACTTCAACCTTTCCTCCGCTTTCCTTAAGACCCAACAAGCGAGCTGGGATCACCCGCGTATCATTAAACACTAGTAAGTCACCGGCCGTGAGTAGTTGCAAAATGTCACGAAAACCATAATGTTGATTTTTAGATTGCTGGCAATCAAGATACAACAATCTACTACCCGACCTTTCAGCTGTGGGATATTCCGCGATGAGTTCGGAAGGTAGTTGGTAGTGGAAATCTGAAAGTTGCATTATGTAGAGCTTTTCAAAGAATTAATGGTGCGCTAGTCGTAAAATTATTTCGTCAAATATTTCATGCCAGCGAAGCCTATAGAAAATTACCTCAACATAAAAGACAAAAACAGAGAGACTGCATTCTATGTCACTTAAGCCTCTCTTCTAAGAGCCACTCATTGCACCTGAAAGCCCAATTGGTATAATGGCCGCCCGCTGTAATTGAGCTTTTCGGCAAGGAGCCAATGCTCTAACTAAGCGGGCTTTTACTAGTGGAATAAAGCCAGCGTGGTGAAATTGGTAGACACGCCGGATTCAAAATCCGGTTCCTTTGCGGGAGTGGCGGTTCAAGTCCGCCCGCTGGTACCACCTAGTAGTCCAGATCAAGTCAACCCCTTTGGGGAAACCTCGTAAGAAAACGGATACTAGAAACCGACCCGATATATACCAATAAGATGAGGCTATTCATTTCCATTTCCATATTCATTGCTCAGCACAAGGCACACTTATGACTAACTATAAAATAGCTCTTCTTGATGGCGACGGAATCGGTCCTGAAATCATGACTGAAGCGGTAAAAATCATGGAGTTGGTTGCCGAGCGTAAAGATATTGAATTCGAACTAGTGCATGCCCCTTTTGGAGCTCAGGCCTATTTTGATTACGGCCATTCCTTTCCTGAAGAAACCAAAGCCATTTGCGACCAAGCCGATGCGATATTAAAAGGCCCAATTGGATTAAGCCATGAGGAATCAAAAAAAATCCCTGTGGACATGCAGCCTGAACGAGGCGCATTACTACCTCTTCGAAGGCGTTTCAACACTTACGCTAATTTTAGGCCAGTATTTCTACCAAAAGGTCTCGCTCATTTCTCACCTCTCAAACCAGAAATCATAGGTGACGGAATCGACTTCATCATCATTCGCGAACTAGTCGGCGGTTTGTATTTTGGCAAAAAAGAAACCGGCGTGAATGCGGCAGGAAAACGCTATGTTAATGAGAGCCTGGAATATGATGAAGATCAGATAGCTCGAATTGCAATATCGGCGTTCGAAACGGCGCAAAAGCGCAAAAAGGTTTTGCACAATATTCACAAAAGTAATGTCTTAAAGTCTAGCGTATTGTGGAACGAAGTCGTGGCTGAGGTTGGAGAAGATTACCCAGATGTTGAAGTGATACATATCTTAGTGGACGCAGCCGCAACTTATCTCTGCCTGAATCCAGGCCAATTCGATGTAATGGTCATGGAGAATATGTTCGGCGACATCCTCAGCGACCAAGCTGGTGGCATATTAGGTTCTCTGGGACTCATGCCCTCAGCGTGTATCGGGCCAGACAAAGCTTACTACGAACCTTCCCATGGCTCGGCCCCTGATATCGCGGGCCAATTTATTGCCAACCCCTACTCTATGATTGGCTCTGTGGCTATGATGCTAGAGATGAGCTTTGGTATGGAAGATGAAGCTAAAAAAGTATGGCATGCAATGCAGAGTGTTTTCGCCCAGGGCAATTCGACGCCCGACCTCTCTAAGCCTGGCGCAGGTGTAAATATGATTAGTACTCACGCCTTTGGCGACTTGGTAGCTAAGGAATTAGCGAAAAGTTAACGACTCTAAGCTAATTCTCGCTATCGACATGTAGACGAACGTTAATCATTCGGAGGGTGGCTTTCACTGCTGCTAATACTTGATTGGAATCCACTCCACGGGTTTTGAATTCCTGTTCTTGCCACTCCCAGGTAATCATGCACTCGGTAAGTGCTGTTGATTTGCCGCCCCGTGGAATGTGAACTTCATAATCCACCAATACCGGCATTTCAAAATCTCTCGTTTCCAAGATTTTCTGGATCGCGTCAATAAAGGCATCGAAACCGCCATTACCTGAACCAGAGCCTTGATATTCTTCACCTTCAATTGATACTCGAACGCTCGCGGTACTATCAATATCGAATCCGGTATTGATATAGCAGTTGAGCAAAGAAATATGATGATACTCTTTACTCTCCATCACATCGGCAATTATGAATGGTAGATCTTCTGAGGTGATCACGTGCTTTGAATCACCTAGCTTCACAATTCTCTGCAACACTTTTGCCTGCTCTTCTTCAGTCAAACTGATTCCGAGTTCATCAAGATTGTTAATTAGCGAGGCTTTGCCACTCAACTTACCAAGGGCATAAATTCGTTTTCGGGAAAATCGCTCTGGACTGAGATTGGTGACATAGAGATCACCCTTAAGATCCCCATCGGCATGAATACCTGCAGTTTGAGTGAACACATCGGCGCCAATAATCGGTGTATTAGCAGAAATGAATTTTCCCGAAAAGTTTTCCACCATGCGACTGAGCATGGCGATATGGGATTCATCGATTGAAACCTCCATGCCCATCTTGTCTCTTAAACCTACAACAACTTCAGCTAGCGAAGCGTTGCCTGCGCGCTCCCCTAGGCAATTTACTGTGCAATGAACATTGCTGATCCCAGCCTCCACTGCCGCCATGATATTGGCGGTTGCCAAGCCATAGTCATTATGAGGATGAAAATCAAATTCTACTTCTGGAAACTCTGTCAACATTTCTGTTATAGCTGCATGAACTTCCCAGGGTGCCATTAAGCCCAAGGTGTCCGGCAACAGATAATGGCCGATGCCAAGATGCTTAGTGCCGTTTATCAAGCCAAGAACGTAGTCCTTACTGTCGGCATAACCGCCAGACCAATCCTCCAGATACATATTGATCTTTAAGCCCTGCTCCTTGGCATACTCAACTGTGCGACAAATATCTTCGACATGGCTCTCCAAAGTCTTGCCGAGCTGCTCACGGCAATGCTTCTCACTCCCTTTTGAGAGTAAATTTATTACTTTACCACCTGCACTGACTATCCAGTCGGCGCTGCGTTTATAGTCAACGAAGCCGAGTATTTCAACTCTGTCTACCAAACCTTCGACTGCCGCCCACTCATTAATGCGAGAAACTGCTTGTTTCTCGCCTTCAGACACTCCAGCAGAAGCAACCTCAATACGATCGACCTTTAGAGTCTGTAGCAGGGCCCGGGCAATATTCACTTTTTCATTCACTGAAAAAGAGACACCTTGTGTTTGTTCGCCGTCGCGTAATGTCGTATCCATTAGGCTTATATGGCGAGCTTGTTGAACAGCACTCATACTGAGTTTCCTACTCTTGGCGGTTTATGCGGATTCCCGCAGTAAGCTGACGATTTCTGTGAAGACGCCGGCGGGGAACGGATTCTAACAAGAATTACGGACTCGGATAACCCGTAAATGCAGATAATCAGGTCATTTGACCTTCTCCATGATCAATATATACTGCGCGCTCCATACGAATCTGAGTATTAGAGGTTTCTTAGTATGCAAATAGGTATTCCCAAGGAAACTCATCCGGGAGAAAACCGGGTGCCTATCATTCCCGATACTGTAAAAAAACTGTGCCATTTGGGTGCTGAAGTAGTAATCGAGGGAGGTTTGGGTTTAGGCTCGGGGTTCAAAGATAAAGAATACACTGAGGCTGGAGCCAGTATTAGTCCGGACCGCACTGCGCTGTTTTGCAATTCCGATATCTTACTAAGATTACGCAAGCCCGATCTTTCAGAAGTAGCCTTGATGAAATCGGGCTGTATTCACATCAGCTATCTCGATCCATTTAACGAGCAGGAATTGGTCCAAGCCCTTAAGGAACAAGGTGTTACCTCACTTAGTATGGAGATGATTCCCCGCAGTACTCGTAGCCAGAAGATGGATGCTTTGAGCTCACAGGCCAACCTGGCAGGCTACGTGATGGTGTTACAGGCTGCAGCGCATTTGCCGCGGATTTTCCCAATGATGATGACTCCGGCTGGCACGATTAAGCCCGCCAAAGTATTCATTATCGGCGCCGGCGTTGCAGGACTTCAAGCCATCGCTACAGCGAAGCGCTTGGGAGCGAAAGTAACAGCTTTTGATACGCGACCTGTAGTTGCTGAACAGGTGAAAAGCCTGGGAGCTAATTTCCTTGACATCGATCTCGGTGAAACTGGCCAGACAGTGGATGGCTACGCCAAGGAATTGACCGCGGAGCAAATTCAGATGCAGCGCGAAGCCCAAAAAGCCGTGATTGCCGAATCTGATGTGTTGATCACAACCGCGCAAGTATTCGGACGCAAACCGCCAGTAATTGTCACGCGAGATATGGTTGAAGGTATGCAAACAGGATCAGTGGTAGTAGATATGGCCGCCGAAACTGGCGGTAATGTAGAGGGTTCAGTCCCTAATGAAACAGTTCTGATCAACGGTGTCACCGTTGTAGGCAAGGGAAACCTACCTAACGAAGTCAGTCGAGACGCCAGTCAAATGTATTCGACCAATCTTTTTAATTTAATTGAGGATAACTGGGATAAAACCTCTGCTACCTTTATTATTAATTTTGAACACGATATTTTGCCGGGCTGCATCATTACTCATGGTGGTGAAGTAACCAATGAAACTATCAAAGAAATCCTACAAGGGAGTAATTAAAATGGAAGCCGTATTCCTGACATTTATATTAATGTTGGCAATTTTTTTAGGATTTGAACTAATCAATAAAGTTCCAGCAACACTGCACACGCCTCTGATGTCTGGCGCCAATGCTATCTCGGGTATCACTATTGTCGGAGCTATCGGTTTGGCAGGCACGGGACAACAAGACGTTGCCAATTGGCTTAGTACTGCCGCAGTAGCGTTTGCATCCATTAATGTGATCGGAGGTTATTTGGTGACTGACCGGATGTTAGCAATGTTTAAAAAGCGGGGAGACTGATTATGGCCTCGTCGGAATTGGCTATTCAGTTAGCTTATGTTGTAGCCGCGGCTATGTTTATTTATGGCCTTAAATTGCTGGGCTCTGCCGACTCCGCGCGTCGTGGCAACATGCTGTCAGCAATTGCTATGCTGTTGGCCATAGTGTCCGCCTTGCTTGATCAAGGAATCGTGGAATATCAATGGATACTGTTAGGCTTTGTCATTGGTGGTGCTACTGGTGGTTTGGTGGCTCGACAAGTGAAGATGACCGCTATACCCGAAATGGTCGCATTGTTTAACGGTTTTGGTGGTCTGGCCAGTTTATTAGTTGGTACAGCAGCACTTAGCACTAATCCCAGCACATTCACTCTCGTAAGTATCGTGCTCTCCATCCTTATAGGGGGCTTAACCTTTACGGGTTCATTGATTGCATATGGCAAACTCAGTGAGACCTTAAGTAGTGGCGCAGTAATATTCCGCGGTCAACAAATAGTCAACAGCTTGCTTGTGCTAGGGATCTTTGCCAGTGCGACGATGTTTTGCCTGGAACCAGGCAATATACAATGGCTTTTTTTAGTAGTGACTCTTTCCCTGCTCTTCGGTGTGATGGCAGTTATTCCCATTGGTGGCGCGGACATGCCCGTAGTTATATCTCTACTAAATTCATACTCTGGCCTGGCCGCCTGCGCTGCTGGCTTTGCCATCAATAATAATATTCTCATCGTCGCCGGTTCACTGGTTGGGGCTTCCGGCATCATTCTCACTCAGATAATGTGTAAGGCGATGAATCGATCACTCAGGAATGTTCTGTTTAGTGGCTTTGGAAGTGCCAGCGATAGTAGCTCGGAGATTGAAGGCGAAATCAAGCCAATTTCAGTTGAAGATGGATATTACGTACTAGAAGCGGCTTCTAATGTTGCAATTATTCCCGGGTATGGCATGGCGGTTGCTCAAGCACAGCATGTCGTCAAAGAATTGAGCGAATTACTAGAGAAAAATGGTGCAGAAGTTAATTTTGGAATCCATCCTGTGGCTGGGCGTATGCCCGGACACATGAACGTCTTGCTCGCGGAAGCGGATGTACCCTATGACCAGCTGTTAGAAATGGACGACATAAATCCTCGGATGGAAACCGTTGATGTGGCGATAGTTATTGGTGCGAATGATGTGGTAAACCCAGCTGCGCGCGATATGGAATCGTCTCCGATATATGGTATGCCAATTATCAACGTGGATCAGGCCCGCACAGTTTTTGTACTAAAGCGCTCCATGGCTTCGGGTTTTGCTGGTATTGAAAACCCTCTGTTCTACAAAGAAAACACTCGTATGTTATTCGGTGACGCCAAAGAATCCATTGCCAGGCTAGTCCGTGAATTTAGTTAGACTCCACCAAATTCTCAGGAACAGAAGATCTATCTTTATCTAGGTATGCAAACACGCGGCGGGCTTCTGCGGCGGCTTGGAGCATTACTCTACGATGGATTTCTAGTGGCAGCGATTTGGATGTTACTGGGTTTCATCATGCAGCTAATTTTCGGACCTGATACCAACCAGTTAATTGATGGCCAAGTACAAACTAATCCGCTTATCGACAATATTCTTTTCTTACTTATGCTCGCCACTAGTAGCGGATTCTTTGTATAGTTCTGGACCCGCAGCGGTCAAACTCTCGGCATGATTGCTTAGCGCATAAAAGCAGTGGCACTCAACAATCAGTTAATGAGTCCCGGTCAAGCCATGTCTAGATTCCTATTGGCTTGGCCGGCTTTTTTCTTACTTGGTGGCGGATATTTATGGCTCTTCTTGGATGCGAACTACGATACTCTCCATGACAAAATATCGAATACAAAAATTGTGCTTCTCTCAAAGTCACACCGCCCCTTTAATTAGTCGAGCTCAAGACTATCCAAAAACTTAATCATTAAGCGGTTAGTTTCTGCCGGTGCCTGCTGTTGATTGCGATGCCCAACTCCCGGCAATAAAACAATGTCTTTTAGATCTTCAAAATGCCGAGCTGCTCGCTGGTTCAACTCCTCTATGCTGGCTCCTCTGTTTACAATATCCAGATCACCAGCAATAAACAGCGCTGGCTGCTGAATCTTTGCGTTAGCCAACAGCGGGGTTAACTCCCAATTGCGCGCACTATTACGATAGTAATCTATCCCACCGGCGAATCCAGCTCTTTGAAACTGATCTACATAGTATTCAAGATCTGCCTCCGATAGCCAGTCTGGCAATTGAATCGGTTCACCCAACCGTTTTAACCAACCTCCTGCCTTTGCTCGCAGGTCAGTTACTTCGGGTGGGTAGGTGGGAGTACCCGGCGACCTTGAGGTGTACAACCGCGCAATCAACTTTCTAGGATCAGCATCGAATTCAGCCTCCGCTACTCCGGGTTCTTGAAAATAATCTATGTAAAAAAATCATCTTCAGGGTCTTGGCGCAATGACCTTGAAGGCTGGTTTTGCGAACGGCCACCATAGGGTACGCTCATACCTATCACCGCCTTAAACACTTCTGGATAAAGTAGTGCTGACTGCCAAGCGATGGGCGCCCCCAATCATGACCGACGACCACAGCAGTTTCTACCTCTAATGCCGAAACAATTCCAACAACATCAGCAGTAAGTTCGAGAATATTATAATCCTCAATGCTCTGAGGAATTTCTGATCCACCATACCCACGCATGTCCGGCACTACGACACTATAGCCTGCTGCAACTAGCACAGGAATTTGATGCCGCCAGGAATACCAAGACTCAGGCCAGCCATGGACCAATACAATTAATGGTCCTTCCCCAGCTTCGACGATTCGAATCTTAATGCCATTACTTTCGACACTACGCACATGACCACCAAATTTTTCGGCCATCAGAGCAGTGGGGTCTGGCATTAGAGAATTATTAAAAAAATTATTAGAGCTCATACTACAAGTTGTTAAAAGTAGTGGTAGGAAAATGAGAATCTTCAATCGGAACCAAAGTCGGTGCTGGGGCATAGCAATCACCTCTATCGGTAAAATCCGACATCATCGTAACAAGGCTTAAATCAACGTACTCGGTGCATAAAGTACAAGCCGAGCATTGCACATAGAAAAATAGGAGTTAAAACTGCGAGCAAGGGGTTGATTCCGTAGAGTAGGCTGGCTGGTTCCATGATCCGTTGCAGTATTGTAAATATCAGCCCAATGGCTATCGAGACGAATACACGAAAGCCCGTAGTTGCTTCGCGTAACGGCCCGAATACAAAAGAAATCGCTAGAATAACCAAAACCATACTCGCAATAGGCTGGAGTAATTTTTTCCAAAACGCCAAAAAGTATACATCACTCTCCAAACCTTCTGCTTCAAAAAATCTAGCGAACTGAAAAAGGCCGCTTATAGATTGCCGATCAGGCTCTACTAGCAGAACAGAAAGCAGCGCTGGGGGAAGGTCGACGCGCCAGTCTTCTTCAAGGTATTCCTGAGCACTGATTGAACCAGCGGAGAAATAGGTTTGTTGAATATTCGTCAATTGCCAGTAACCGTCTTCGCCCTCTTGAATATAACGGGCAGATTCGGCAAAACTACTGCTATTTATTCTACGATCAGCTGCTACCCGATAACGAGTTAGACCATATAGCAAAGCTCCTCCTGGAGCGATAGCATTAATGTGTATATAGTCGTCACCTACTTTCCGCCAGGTACCCCGCTCATTATTAATCGCTCCATTACTACTGAGTTGAATTGCCTTATTGCTTTGAGCCATTTGCTCCAACGGTGGGGAAATATACTCACCTAAAATAAGACTCAAAATCATAATGAATAAAGTTGGTTTAAGTACAGCTATGACGATTCGCCATACTCTGATCCCGGCGGTTTGCATTACCATCAGTTCATTGTTTGATGCCAGTATCCCCAAGCCAATTAACGCCCCACCTAAGGCCGTAAAAGGTAGTAGCTCATAGATACTTGTAGGCATAGACAACAACACAAAACTTAGGGCGTTAAGCATAGAGTAGTTTTCATCCGTGTCTGCCATTTGATCTGCTAGGGTAAACACTAAATCTACTGTCGTAATCAAGGAGACAACCACCAGCATGGACATCAACACTGTATTACGTATGTGCTTATCGAGTGTATTCATAATGTTGAACTTTGGGTAGGTGCTAACCTCCCTTTAGATGTCAATGCAAACATTCCGCCGATAGAGGGTAAACGAAACGCAGATATTCCAATGACAATAAATAACAGATGCACCCACCACATTCCAATCACTGGGTTAAGCTCGCCATTAGCGATCATATCTTTCGAGAACTGCAGCAGCACAAAATAAACAGCATAGAGCAAAGCCGCGGGTACCAATTTGCTATATCTGCCCTGCCGAGGATCAACTTTGCTCATTGGAACAGCAATGAGCGTTATTATTGGGATCAGTAGCAGAGTCGAAATTCGCCATTGTAACTCCGCCTGATGTTCGGGAGTTGAATACAAAAATAGCTCAGCAGTATTCAGAGACTCTTCCTCGAGAACTTGTTCGATAACTGAAGGCTCCGGGAGCAAAATGGATTGCACATCAAACTGCCCAACAGTATATTCTAAAGTACCAGGTGTCCCTTCATATTGCAGAACGTTTTCCAAACGCATAAATCTAGCACCTGTCTCTTCATCTACTTCTGATTCTGCTGATTCAGCAATAATTATGCGGAGACCATTTTGAGATAAATCCGAAACCTCGCCGCTAACGGCCACAAAAACATTCTGCAATTGTCTGCCCGCATCCGCACTAGCGCCTATTCGCTCAGCGTAGGTAATCCGATTTCCATCGCCAAAAGACTGAAACTGACCAGCCACTATCAAATCAATTTCCGTAAGCTGCTCCTGATTTTGTTTTAATTGTTCGGTGTTTCTTACTCCCCAAGGTGCGAGTTCTAAGCTTAACAGCGCCACAGCAAATAAAACCACACTCGCTGCCCCAAGAGTCATGCACAGAAGTCGAAATTGGCTAAATCCCGAACCCATAAGTACGACCATCTCATTGTCGGCATACATGCGACCATAAGCTAAGAGGATGCCTAGAAACAAAGCCAAAGGAAGAATTACAAGAAGAAAATCGGGCAGCCGGTAAAGCATTAACAAAAGCAAAACATCTGAGGCTAGCTTCCCGGCTACTGCATCACCTAAATATTGAATAAATCGGCCAGTGAGAGCAACAACCAAGAGAATCAATGTGACCGCAAGCATTACCTGAAGAATTTGCTTGCTGAGATAACGAAATATGATCAAATGATGATCACTCCTGATAAGCGATAGCAGTCAGTTTACTCGATTATTTGCGAATAAGTCAGCTGATAGGTTTATTAGAAGTCAATAAATAACGGATAGTTCTAAATTTAGAGAGATTTAACTGGTGAGACCTGAACAGTTGTTAGGGGAACTATTCGGAGCCAGAACTAATGCCTTCGCGGCAATTAGGCAACATGGCTCTCGGGCAATGCCAGGAAATTCTTGAATGCTACTGGAACTTCAGTAATTTTATGCTTATCGAAATCAAAGAAGACAACACCCATCTTGGCGTTACAAACTACAGTCTCAGAGGCACTATTGGTAACTTGCAATCCGATATCGAATCCGTAACGATTAAATGAGCCAACACCTACATCGATCAATAAGCAATCATTAGCAAATGATTCCGACCGATAGTCAACTGCAAGATCGGTGACCACCATTCCCAGACCATAAATATTCCCCTCGCTAAAACCCAAACTAGCTAGAAATTGCAATCGAGCTTCGTGAAGAATATTCACCATAGCAATACTGTCGAGATGCTTCGCATAGTTAATGTCACTGATACCAACACTTCGCTCCATGCTAAACAGAAATTTTTCAGGTGAAGATATTTTTATCCGCGGCATAGTGACTCCAAATCAATTCCACTGCTTTTCAATACACTCTGACAATGGAATCTCCAATTGGTTCAACGGAGTCCCTTCGATACGTTCATCGGAAACCCGCAGGCGGTAATTTAATTTTCTATTTGTAAATTGTGAATTCTCATACACGCCGATGGGGAAAACACAGACTACCCCAACTTCAAGGGCTGCGGAGGCTGCCAGAATTTAATACTTAGCCATCAATCAAAATTTGGTTAAAATTTAATCAACTTTCTCCTAGCTCTATGGCTTATGTTGTGACAAAGATAGCGCAGATTAGCTGGCTTATTTTTCAACCTCTAACTGACTAATTCGAGTTATCTTTCCCACAGTCAGGCTTAATTGCATAACTATCTGAATAGCTTTAGGATTATTGATCAAAGGGCAACCCGATTTTTACCTAATACCAATTTCAACTTACTAACAAGTTAATCGCTCAAAGCTTAGGAGCCAATTGTTCCCATGAAGTTCTCAATAAAAGCAGGATCTGCAGAAAAAATTAATACTGGATGTGTTGTAGTAGTCGTCTCCAGCAAAGGCACTCTCGGCGATGAGGCCAAGCTTTGCGACAAAGCCAGCGGCAAAAGCATTAGCAAGATAATTCGTTCAGGAGATTTCAGCGGAAAGCTTGGGGAAACCCAATTAATCCACAACCCCACCGGCATAACGGCAAAACGACTGCTCCTGTTGGGCTCAGGAGATGCCCGGAAATTTAACAGCCGTAACAGCGCTAAAATGTTCCGTGCCGGAATTAACGTCCTACAAAAATCGAACGCTACAAGCGCACATTTCGCTATAGCCAGCCTCAAAGTTAGTGATCGCGATGCCAATTGGATTGCCTCACGCCTAGCCCAAGAGTCTGAGGATTGCAGTTACCGATTTGACGCAACCAAAAGTGCGAAGATAAAAGCGTTAGCGATCAAAAATATTAGCCTGGCAGCAATTACAGGCAGCCGCCGCAAAGAACTGGTAGCAGAGTTAAAAGCAGGACAAGCCATAGGCAAAGCAATAAACCATGCAAAACAACTTGGCAACCTCCCAGGCAATGTATGCACACCTAGCTACTTGGCTAAGGAGGCACAAGATCTGAGCAAAAAGCATCGTAGCCTTAACACCCAAATCTTAGGTGAAAAACAAATGGCCCGCCTAAGGATGGGTTCACTGCTTTCAGTCTCTGCAGGATCAGTGGAAGAAGCAAAGTTCATTATTATCAGCCACAAGGGTGCTAAGTCCGTCAACCGGCCTCATGTGCTCGTGGGCAAAGGTATTACTTTCGACACCGGTGGTATAAGTCTGAAGGGTGGCGCTGGTATGGATGAAATGAAATTCGATATGTGTGGAGCTGGAAGCGTTATTGCCACCATGGGATGTATAGCAGAAATGAAGTTACCGATAAATATCATTGGTATTGTAGCTGCAGCAGAGAACATGCCAAGTGGGATAGCCACAAAGCCTGGGGACATCGTAACTAGCATGTCTGGCAAGACAATCGAAGTATTGAACACGGACGCCGAAGGTCGTTTGGTATTGTGCGACGCACTCACCTACGTCGAACGGTACAAACCAAGGAGTGTAATCGATATCGCCACGCTTACTGGCGCGGCAGTCGCCACATTTGGCCCCCATGCCAATGCCTTGCTCAGCAATGACGACAAACTTGCCAGCACTCTCCTACAACACGGTGAATACTGCCTCGATAGGGCCTGGCAGCTCCCCCTATGGGATGAATACCAAGATCTGTTAAACAGTAACTTTGCAGATATTGCCAATATTGGCGGTCCCCGCGCTGGCACAATTACAGCTGCATGTTTTCTCTCACGATTTACCAAGAAGTACAAATGGGCGCACTTGGACATTGCCGGCTCAGCCTGGCATTCCGGCACACTTAAAGGCGCAACAGGCAGGCCAGTGCCCTTGCTAGTAGATTACTTGCGCAATCAAAAGGCATAGTCTGAATGACCCAAATAAGTTTTTACGCTCTCAGCACTGACTCCGAAGAATCTCGCCGGCAATTCGCTTGTCGCTTGGCAGAAAAAGCTTTTTCTATGGGCCATCAGGTATTTATTCAAGTACAAAGCATAGCCGAGGCCAAAGAAATTGATGACTTACTTTGGAGCTTCCGGCCCAATAGCTTTGTTCCCCATTCTAGCGATCATGAACCAAAAGTAGCCGTGCAAATTGGAGTAGAGGCTGAGGCGAACCAACACGATGAAGTTCTAATCAACCTAACCAACTCTCCCTGCACTCAGCACAGGAATTTCCAACGTATTAATGAGATCCTGACCACCGATGAAGCAAGCTTAAAACAGGGCCGAAACTGTTATCGTTTTTATCAAACAGCAGGTTACAAACCTGAGACCCACAAAATCTAAGTAAAATTTACTTTCTCAGCGGAGCTTGAAAACTATACCTAGTATCGATTTATTTCTCCTTATAAGTTGCCACAGAAACGCGGCAAAGCCCTGACCATCATGTATACTTGCGCCTTTTTGAGCGACGGTGAATTTCGAACTCCATGGATAAGACCTACCAACCCGAACAACTGGAACAGCACTGGTACAAGACTTGGGAAGAACGTGGTTATTTTGCGCCCCAAGGTGATGGCGACCCTTATTGCATCGTAATACCACCGCCAAACGTAACTGGTCGCCTCCATATGGGACACGGTTTTCAGCATGCCATTATGGATGCTCTGACTCGCTACCATAGGATGCTTGGCTGCCAAACCCTTTGGCAAGTGGGTACTGATCATGCAGGTATCGCTACACAAATGGTTGTCGAGCGAAGGCTTAATGCAGATGGCAGCAATCGTCATGAGATTGGTCGTGAAAATTTTGTAAAAAAAGTCTGGGAATGGAAAGAAGAATCTGGCGACATCATCACTCAGCAACTGCGCCGCATGGGCTCATCGCTTGACTGGTCAAGAGAGCGCTTCACCATGGATGAACAATTGTCCACGGTGGTTGAGAAAGCTTTTGTGGATCTTTACGACGAAGGGCTGATTTATCGTGGCAACCGCTTGGTGAATTGGGACCCCCAGTTAATAACTGCAATATCTGATCTTGAAGTAGTATCTGAGGAAGAAACCGGTTCTCTCTGGCATTTCCGCTACCCCATATTCGATAGTGATGAGCATCTGGTTATTGCCACAACTCGCCCCGAAACACTGTTAGGCGATACTGCGGTGGCAGTCCATCCTGAGGATAAACGGTACAGTTCATTAGTAGGAAAATTTGTAGAGTTGCCACTGTGTAACCGCAAAATTCCAATTATCGCTGATGAATATGTAGACCCAGAATTCGGCACTGGCTGTGTCAAAATCACTCCAGCCCATGATTTCAATGACTACGAAGTTGGAAAGCGTAACGATCTAGAAATTATTAATATTTTTACTGATGAAGCGGCAATAAATAACAACGCACCGCCAGATTATGTAGGTCTGGATCGGTTTGATGCTCGCAAAAAAGTATTAGTCGATATCGAAGCGCTAGGTTTGCTAGATAAAGTCGAACCACACCAGTTGAAAGTTCCCCGGGGCGACCGCAGTGGTGTCATTATCGAGCCCTATCTCACTCATCAATGGTATGTAGCGATTCAGTCTCTAGCTGAACCTGCCATCAAGGCCGTTGAAGACGGCGATATTGAATTTGTACCTAAAAACTGGGAAAACACTTATTTCGCTTGGATGCGCAACATTCAAGATTGGTGTATATCGAGACAACTTTGGTGGGGGCACCGAATTCCAGCCTGGTATGACGAAGCTGGAAATACCTACGTTGGCTTCAGTGAAGACGAAGTTCGCACCAAACATAGTCTTGATCCGGATCTATCTATAAGGCAGGACGAAGATGTTCTCGATACTTGGTTCTCCTCTGCGCTATGGACTTTTTCTACCCTCGGCTGGCCTGACAATCGCGAATATTTTGAACGCTTTCATCCAACCAATGTTTTAGTAACAGGTTTCGACATCATATTCTTCTGGGTTGCCAGAATGATCATGATGACGCTGAAGTTCACCAATGAAATTCCCTTCAAGAAAGTTTATATAACCGGTCTCGTTAGGGATGAGCACGGCCAGAAAATGTCTAAGTCCAAAGGTAATATTCTTGATCCTATTGACTTAATTGATGGCATTGAATTGGAAGAATTAGTTGAAAAGCGCACCGCCGACATGATGCAGCCACAACTAAAACAAATGGTTGAAAAGCACACCCGCGCATCATTCCCTGATGGAATTACCGGCTATGGAACCGACGCGCTACGCTTTACTTTTTACTCTCTTGCTTCTACTGGCAGGGATATTAAATTTGATTTAGGTAGAACTGAAGGTTTTCGGAATTTTTGCAATAAAATCTGGAATGCCGCTCGTTACACTATGATGAATACCAAAGATAAGGATGTCACGACGGAACCACTAAATAGAGCACAACTCTCTATTGCCGACAAATGGATTATGAGTCGCTTTGAGCAAACCGCCAAAGAGATTGAAATGGCGATGTCCGAATACCGCTTTGATTTAGCATCTCAAACATTGCAGGAATTCATCTGGAATGAATATTGTGATTGGTATGTGGAACTTTCAAAACCGATTCTCTGGGATGATGAAAATAACCCCGAAAAAGCTGCAGCAACCCGTCGTGTTCTATTGAGCACTCTTGAGAAAAGCTTACGACTTTTGCATCCATTTATGCCATTCATAACAGAAGAAATCTGGCAGCGAATAACACCTATGTTGCAAATCGATGGGCCGAGCATCATGCTGCAACCTTATCCTAAATTTGAAATATCCAACGTGGATGCCGATGCTGAAACAAGCATTGAGTGGGTTAAGGGAGTCATCATCGCCATTCGCAATATTCGCGGAGAAATGGATGTATCTCCGGCTAAGTCGATTAACTGCTTTTTACGCAAAGGTTCCAAAATCGATCAGAACCGGCTTAGTGACTTTAGACCCTATCTCGAAAAACTGGCAAAACTTGAAAGCATTCAATGGCTAGAAGAAGATAAGGGCGCACCTGCTGCGGCTACTCAGCTATATGGTGACTTGGAAATACTAGTCCCACTGGCGGGATTAATTGATGTTGCATCTGAACGCGCACGCCTGAAAAAGGAAATTGGCAGACTTCGAGGCGGTTTAAAAGCGGTGTCTGGTAAATTAAATAACGCTAAGTTTATCGACAATGCACCGGAAGCCGTCGTTGCCAAAGAGAGAGAGAAAGAAAAACAAATGTCGACAACGCTTGCTGCGTATCAACAAAAGCTCGAACAACTAGCAGATCTATAAATTAGAAAAGAGAAAACTGGAAAGCAAAACTGCATCTTGAAGCCATAAGAAAGGATTATTTAGAGCCTTAATTCTTTCGGCAGACTAAATACGATATTCTCTTCAACACCGGACAATTCTTCAGGCTCTTGATGACAGATTGAACGCAACCGTTTTACTACTTGTCGAACTAAATTTTCCGGCGCCGATGCTCCCGCAGTTACCCCAAAATTTTTCTTTCCATCAAACCACTGTGTATCTATATCTTCCACACTATCAATTAAATAAGAAACACAGCCCAAGCGTTCCGCCAATTCCTTTAGTCGATTTGAATTTGAGCTATTTGGTGAGCCCACGACCAAGAGTAAATCGCACTCTAGGGCGAGCTGCTTAACTGCATCTTGTCTGTTCTGCGTAGCATAGCAAATATCTTTTTTCCGCGGACCCTCAATAGCTGGAAATTTTTCGCGTAAAGCATCAATCACTTTAGAAGTGTCATCCATAGACAGAGTAGTCTGAGTTACATAAGAGAGCCGATCTGGGTTTTCTACTTCTAGAAATTGAGCATCTTCCGCCGATTCAACCAAATACATCTTGCCACCTGTAGCTTCATCATACTGCCCCATCGTACCTTCTACTTCCGGATGAAACTGATGCCCAATGAGCACGCATTCTCGACCGGCCTTGCTGAATTTAATAACTTCGAGGTGAACCTTAGTTACCAGCGGGCAGGTAGCATCAAAAATTTTAAATCCTTTAGCACTAGCCTCCTTTTTTACTGCTTTAGAAACTCCGTGAGCACTAAACACAACGATAGAAGACCTGCCGGTTTCATCTACCTGAGGAATATCTGAGAGCTCATCGACAAATAAAGCACCACGCCGGCGAAGATTATCGACGACAAATTTATTGTGTACGACTTCATGACGCACATAGATAGGCGCACCAAAAATATCCAAGGCGCGATTTACAATATCAATAGCCCGATCTACACCTGCGCAAAAACCCCTGGGATTTGCCAAGCGAATTGAAAAGCTTTCATCTTTTGATAATTTGACATTCATATTGAATATTTAGATCGTGGTTCCCTATCGATGAATCTAAGCACTCTCTTTAAAGCCAAAAGCGGGTCTAAAGCTTGATCTCTACCGACTGAACATCAGCTGCCGCTACAGCTATTATTGCAGCTCGAAATACTATTTCTTTCCCAGCTAGCGGGTGGTTGAAATCCACCGAAATAGTTTTGTCATTAATCTCAGTAACCACTCCAGGTAGGTCAAACCCACCCACGTCCTTAAAAGAAACAACACTTCCCACTTCAGTTGGAATTAAATCATCTTCCAGTAAAACCCGAAATTTGGCAATGGGGAATCGATGGTTATTGTCTGGATTCACCTCACCAAAAGCCTGCTCAGGAGACAGTAGAGTTTCAATTTCAGCACCTGCTTTGAGACCAAGTAAACTCTCTTCAAAACCTGGCAACATGCTGCCGTCGCCTAGGTGAAAGTTTGCTGGCTGGCCTTCAAAATTACTATCGACCAACTCACCAGAACTCAGCGCAAGGGAAAAATGCAGAAAAACTTTAGCGCCAGGCTCAATAAGTGGTTGATCAATCGGCTCTGTTGGATTGCTAGACACTAATTTAAATCTCTTAGGCTACTGACTCTACTTTTTAGATGAACTAAAGCTCTTACACGCATGACCGGTTGTTCTTGAGATAGGAAGTTTTCTTAGGCGAATTGGCGCTGTTCGCCTTCACCTTCGATATTTTCAACGCAACGATTGCAGATTGTCGGATGATCCGCACTTCCACCAATATCTTCGCGATGATGCCAACACCGTTCGCATTTCTCAAAACTTGAAGACAACAAAGTGAGGCTCAGACCATTTACGTCTGTTGTGACCGCATCAGAGGGTACATTTTCGAGCGCATGGACAGTAGCTCGAGAAACAATCAACACAAAACGAAGTTCGTCACCTAGAGAGTTTAAGGATGCTGCAAGATCAGCATCGCAGTACAAATCAACTTCAGCGCTTAAGCCAGAACCAATGACCTTCTCAGCCCGCTTGGTCTCCAGCTCTTTATTCACTGCAGTTTTAACTGCCAACACTTTTTTCCAAAATGCATCGGGAAAATCTGTAGATTCTTCAAGAGTTGATTGAGTGTCTGAAAAATTGCTTAAAAATACTGACTCTTCTTTGTCACCGGGTATGTTTACCCAAATTTCATCTGCAGTAAAACTTAAGATTGGCGCAATAAGACGGGTTAGAATCATTAAAATTTCATACATCGCAGTTTGAGTGGAGCGGCGCGATACTCCGTTAGTTTTCGTGGTGTACTGTCGATCCTTGATAACATCCAAATAGAATCCGCCCAATTCAATAACGCAAAAATTGTGAATCTTCTGATAGATATTAAGAAAGTTATACTCGTGATAATGAGCGATAACATCACCCTGCAACAACTGACACTGACGCATGATCCAACGATCTATTACCACCATTTCTGAGGGAGGCACTATGTCGCTAACTGGATTAAACCCATTCAAGTTAGACAGCATGAATCTTGCTGTATTTCTAATACGTCGGTAAGAATCTGCTACCCGCTTAAAAATTTCGTCGGAAACGGTCATCTCGCCGCGATAATCAGTAGCAGCCACCCACAAGCGTAAAATATCAGCACCATACTGTTTGAAAATTTGTTCTGGCGCCACGGTATTCCCGACGGACTTCGACATTTTCTTGCCTTCAGAATCGACAAAGAAACCATGTGTTAGTACTTCTTTATATGGTGCAGTGCCATTCATCGCAATTGCAGTTTTTAGCGATGACTGAAACCAACCACGATGTTGGTCCGAGCCTTCAAGATATAGATCCGCGGGATATTCAAGTTCTTTCCTCTTATCGATTACTGAATAATGGGAAACTCCAGAATCGAACCATACATCCAAGGTATCGGTTACTTTTTCGTAGAGGCTAGCTTCATCGCCGAGTAGTTCTTCTGCTTTGAGATCAAACCAGGCATCAATTCCAGTTTGTTCAATTTTCAGAGCTACTTGCTCAAATAATTCCTCTGTATCAGGATGCAGCTCTTGGGTTTCTTTATTAACAAATAAAGTAATAGGGACTCCCCAGGTTCGTTGGCGAGAAATACACCAATCTGGGCTTCCTTTTAACATTAGTTCTATACGGGCCTGACCCCAGTCAGGAATCCACTTGATATTCGCAACTCCATCAAGTGCAGTCCCTAATAAGTCTTGTTCGGACATGCTGATAAACCACTGTGGTGTGGCTCTATAAATTAATGGAGTCTTAGTACGCCAGCAGTGAGCGTAGCTATGGTTAATCGTTGTTTCCGCTACCAATGCATTATTAGATCGCAAGCGTTCCAGTATTTGCTCATCAACTTTGTAAACGTGGGCGCCAGCAAACTCTCCTGCGGCAGCGGTAAACACACCATTTTCATCAACTAAATTTAGTGTTTCTAGTCCGTAATCTTTACCAACATTAAAGTCATCCACACCATGATCTGGCGCGGTATGAACTGCTCCAGTACCCGCGTCAGTGGTTACGTGTTCTCCAAGAATTATTGGTACTTGCCGATTAATAAAGGGATGTTGTAACCGCTGATTTTCCAATTCGCTGCCGCTCACTGAAGCTAGCAGTTCAAATTTCTCACAAGCATAGCGAGACATAACATCCGCAACCATGTCACTAGCAAGGACCACAAAAGACGGCCGATCGTTGAGCACACAGCGCACTAAGGAATACTGTAATTCAGCGTGCAAACATACGGCTTGATTAGATGGCAATGTCCAGGGAGTTGTTGTCCAGATTACTACCGAAATTTCTTCAATTTCTGCAAACTCTAGTGAATATCCAAATGCTGCCAAGAAACAGCTTCTGTCAGTCACGGCAAAACTCACGTCGATAGCAAAACTATTCTTATCCTGATATTCAACTTCGGCCTCGGCTAACGCTGAGGCACCAACCACACTCCAGTAAACTGGCTTATAGCCTTTTACCAAGTGTCCGTTAGCGACTATCTTACCGAGAGCACGGACAATATTTGCCTCGGTATCAAAATTCATTGTCAGGTAGGGATTATTCCAATCGCCAAACACACCTAAGCGAATAAACCCTTGTTTTTGAATTTCTACTTGTTTAGCAGCATATTCGCGGCAGGCTTGGCGGAATTCGCTATGGGATATTTTCTGCCCCGCCTTACCTTTTTTCTTTTCTACATTGTGCTCAATAGGCAGCCCGTGACAATCCCAGCCAGGAATATAAGGAGCATCGAAGCCACTTAGCTGCCGTGATTTAACAACAATATCTTTTAGTGTTTTATTAATCGCGTGACCAAGGTGCAACTCACCGTTGGCATAAGGGGGTCCGTCATGAAGGATAAACTTTGGTTTTCCTGCATTCTTTTCACTTATCTTCTGATAAATATCCATTCTCTGCCAGTTATCCAGCATTGATGGCTCGCGCTGTGCCAGGCTTGCCTTCATCGGAAAGTCGGTGTGAGGAAGATTCAGTGTTTCTTTATAGTCGCTCATTTTACTTCTGCCCAACCAAAACTAATTTGATTGTCTTAATCCATTTTTGTTAATTAATTCGAGTGAACTCACCCTAAATACAGTGTATCTAGATTTATTAAGATAACTTAATCAGAAATATTGCCTAATATCTGTCTAGTTAATTCGACGTCTAAAATAATTTGTTGCTTCAATTCTTCGAGACCCTCGAATTTTTTTTCATCTCTGATTTTATGTCGAAAAATTACTTCGATGGTCTTACCGTAAAGATCTTCATCGAAGTCCAATATATGAGCTTCCAATAAAGCATCACCATTATCAGAAATAGTGGGACGATAGCCAATATTCACCGCCGCCTGCCGAATGCGATCACCCAGTCTGACCTGGCAGGCATAGACTCCTTGAAGAGGAATCCTGCGTCGTTGTGGATTGATATTACAAGTAGGAAAACCCAAACCCGTGCCTATTTGCAGACCTTTTACAACTTCGCCCTTGATTGAATAAGGCCGTCCCAACAGCTGCTCAACTAAACCAAAATCAGCCCTGGCTAATTGTTCGCGAATAAAGGTGCTGCTGATCTGCTTGCCATTCCGCTCATAGACCGCTGTTTCTATCACTTCAAAGTCTAATTCTTTACCCATACTTTCTAAAAGGCTGAAATCACCTAACCGTTTGTGACCGAAGCGAAAATCGTTACCAACGATTACACTGGCAATACCGAGGCCATCAACCAAAATTTCTTGAACATATCGCTCAGCGCTAAGCTCACATAGCGCCTTATCAAAAGTTAACTTCAAGACAAAGTCGATACCAAAGCTTTCGAGTAGCTCCATCTTCTCTTCAACAATTGTCAATCTGGCTGGACAGCGATCAGAATCCTCAGCAAAGAACTCCTCAGGGTGAGGCTCGATCAATATAACTATAGAAACGAGATTGAATTGCTCCGCTTTTTGCTTCAATTGATCCAGAATCAATTGATGACCTAAATGGACACCATCAAACTTACCAATAGTGGCCACGCAGCTCTGCTGCAGCTGAGAGAAGCTATTTGTATCTTCAATAATAATCATTGGGCTGCGCTGCGAAATGGTAAAAGCGCGAGATTATACTCTTTTCTCTAGAAACTGTGCAGAATTCCTACACTAAATTAAGTTATTTCAATGGCTTGAACAGGGTTTGGTTAACTTGCCTAAACCGAAATCTTGCCTTTGCTAATAGGGTTATAGCTTCGGTAATTCAGTAACTGGAGAGCTGCCAAGGCCTGTGGCTGCATGCGGATGTTAGATTTTGAGCTATTAGCCTTGATCGGGCTCTTGTTCAGCGCCCACTTTAAAACGCATTTTGCCATTTCTAAACAAGATCCTCGATATAACCAATAAGCAGATAATTAGTACACCCTGCCCAATAATGGCATTAACCACGGATATAGTTTCAGGACGCATGGTAATCAAGATGAGATTAACCAGTGTAGCCGCTGCGGCGATGACCAGAATCGCGGCTAGGGCTAATTGCAAGATAGCTTTGAGTTTATTCATGGTCGAATTATACGGGGCGATGCTTACTGGGGTCTAACTCAAGCTGAGTCCTGCATCGAGTGAAAAGACATGAAATGATCATAACCTTCTCGGCCAAGAAATCGAGTCAATGTTTTTGGATGAGTTTGCCGAACATCAACGATAATCAAACCCTCTAGGGAATCATTAAAATTAGGATGAATGTTAAAACACACGAGCTTGCCGCTCACAGACAGATAATGCCTTAATAACACCGGTACGGCTTTGCCGGGATCGCAGCGACCAATTAGTTTTCCTAACATCTTTACATTCGATAAATCCGTCAACATCTCTTTAGTCCAGACACGATTCATTATCTTATGGGGAGTAATAGGTTCTACTAATTGCTCGAACTCACTTGCTTTGAAATTTGCCAGCATGGTGTCCGCAATGAGTGCCCTAGCCAGATCACTATATTCTCGCGAGATGCTCACGGATCCAAACAAAGTATGGTATCTAGGCCACTTCACCAAGATTGCACCAATCCCACGCCATAGTAAATTGAGAGATACTTGCCGACGTTGATAATCTGGGTGAATAAAGGATCTCCCCATTTCCACTGCTGAACCCAATCGCCTTATGAAGGCTTCATCATATTTATACAAAGACCTGCTGTAGAGGCCTTTTACCCCATGCGCAGCGACAATCTTATCAACCAGGCCAACCCTATAGGCGCCGGCAACTCTCAACTCGGCTTTATCCCACAGAAAAAGGTGCAAGTAATGAGGGTCGAATCCATCGGAGTCTTTGGATAATCCAGTGCCTTCTCCCACAGAGCGAAAAGTAATCTCGCGGGCGATAGCTATCCGGTCCATGATGACACCAAGGCTCGCATAGGGTGCACAGTAAACGTCGAATTCATCGTGCTTAACTAATCGGTATTCTTCAAGGTTTGCGATAGCCAAATGCAATTCATCCCTGCATACTTTGGGATCGAGATCATTGATGCTTACCTGCTCCACTCCAGTTTGATGAGAGTTAACTTGACCCAATGCATCGGTCGCCACTCGAAGATAATCAGTGATAGATTTTGGATTTTTAAGTAATCGAAGTTCCAGTGCTGGAACTGGCCGTCCAAGGGTAAGGTGAAGATAGGAACCCTGTTTGTTGACGAGTTGCCGAGGAAGTAAGACTGTTCTGAGTCGAGGATGAATCAAACCAGCGGCATAGAAATAACTGCTATTTCGACCTCCGACATGAACTGGCAGGCAGGTACATTGATAACGCTTAATTAACTGTCCGACAATTCGACTCCACGTTCTATCCTGAATCCTTCTCTGTTTAACCTCATACGCTGAAACCATGCCAGCCGGAAAAATCAATACTGCACCATCATTCTTAAGGTGCTTATGCACTTGCTTGATACCGCCCACATTGCCAGCAGCATTTCCTGAAAGCACATCAACACCAATAAACAGATCGGCTAACTCAGGAATTCGTCGAAGCAATTGATTAGTTAGAACTTGTAAATCTGGGCGCACATCAGCAATTACTTTAGCAATCGCGACTCCTTCAAGTCCTCCCAAAGGGTGATTTGCCACAATTAGTAATGGCCCAGTTCGGGGAATTTCCTCGAGGTTGTATTCATTTTCTAATTGAATAGTTACACCTAGAGCATCGAGTATGTATTGATTGAATTGGTGGGCATTTAAATTTGGCGGCCGGGCTTCATAAACATCTCCCAGACGATCAAGGCAGAGGACTTTTTCCAATATTGCAGAAAGGATTCGCGGCTTTAAGGGCAAGCGACATGGGTTAGTCATTATTAGGATAATTCTTTACTAGAGCATTTTCGAAACGCCATGCCTTATATAGGCGTAATAAACCGGGAGATTTGTGGCCACGTTTGCGGTTTTCATGACCCAGTTTGAACAAGGTGTGATATTGCTGCATTAAAGTCCTTACTGCAGTAATGAAACTAGCATTTCGATCCCAAATATTAATGGATTCAGAACTTGCCCCATTAATCTCGATTATCTGGAAATTAGTACCTGCACAAAGGGAAGCCGTATCTTGGAATTTTACATCGAGACGACCGTAGAAGAAATCAGGAATGTCATTGAAAATATTGTCTAAGGCTTTGCAAAGCTCAGGACTAATAAGTTCATTGGCATCTCGAAAGATTGCTCCACGACTGTGACTCGCTGCGAATATTAGACGAAATGGCTGCCCTTGGGCCAACACGCCGTCCCAATTGTCCTGGTGCCTTTCCCTATATAGGTGCTGCAACTCCCCAGCCCGAGGGTCTGCTGCAACTAACTCAGCTAAACTATGCTTACCATCACCGACAACATATGGCGTGTATTTCAATGCCAAAGAAGTAATTTTTCCTGCACGGCTGCCAGGCTCCCGCACATAAAAAATCCCCGCCTCTGCATCCCATTCGCTGAGCTGCTGGAACTGAATACTTCCCCCTGCCGGAAAAGCCGCAATATAGCTTCGCAGTTCATCTTCATTCTTGAGTAACTTAACTCCTGCTCCACGACAACCATACTCAGGCTTCCCCACTACTGGAAAGCCCAGCTTTGCCGCCGAGAGAATATCGCTGGCCACACCAATTTGCTGCTCAACTGCTACTGATTTCACGTCATAACTAACCCAAGGCAAGATCCACTTCCGAGCCTCAAATCCAGCAGCATCAAATACTGCAGACTTTGGTACGCCCACCATGCCAGACAGTGGCACAGCCGGATTAGCGATTAATGGCAAACTTAAACTTCGGTAACGAAGCGATAGCACTAACCACTGGATAGCCACAGGCAAATACATCAGCCAGCTCGGCCAAAATTCAAAAAATGAAGTACTCCTGCCACCAAGGTCAAGGGGAGGCATCCCTGGTGGAACAAAAGGGGCGTGCTTTATTGCGGTATCTTTCAAAGCGTCTTTATTTCCGGAGCAACGATGCTCAAACTTTGCCAGTTTGTTATCAGACAGTCATTTGCTCAAGTTCTGTTCCCTATTGCAAGCTATCTAGGAGAAGAAGCTGATAATTAGACGGCCGATTGCAATTGTTGCGGTCTATGAGACGAAATGTGACCTGTGGAGTGCTTGCTAAATTATTGGACAGCTGCACATTCGTCTCGATTACACTGCAGCTATAGTAACTAGCGTTTAGCCACTGCTATTATCTGTTTTCTGATAGCAAAATAATCGGCCAGAGAGAATAAATAGTTCAATGCTGGGAAAACTGATCACAACAATTCTAGTAATAATCGCTGCAGTGATATTTATTCGGAAAAAAAATGAGCGCAGCTCACCTACTGGAAGCCCCAAGAGCAAGCAACCAAAAAAACCGATAGAGTCTGAGCAAGCTGCTGCGAAACGAATTAAACAAGAAAAAGCTGACGACACCCTCTCTTCTGATCTTCATCTCGCAGCCTATATGTTTCTAGTGCTAATGGTAGGTTTGGGTGGCACACTTTACTATTTCAAATGGCAGGATGATCATACAATTTTGACAGTCAACCTACACCGAGAAAACCAAGCTAAACCGGTTAGCTACGAGGTTTACAAGTATCAGTTACAGTCTAGGTCTTTCACCACACTCAACGGAACTATCGTTACTGTTGCTGGCAGCGAACGCATGGAAGTACTTGGACTTGAAGATTAACCAGAGCGCAGCTTGATTATTGCCGCTCGACTTATAGGCTTCAATTCTTCCCCACCTGTATCGACATAATCAAAGACCTGTTTCCTCATAGAAAGTGCCCAAAACCTGCATAGGTGATCAGCAACTTTCGCTGCTGCTAGCTCAGCACTTTCTCCCATCGCAACATTGTCAGCGATTTGATTAATCATCTTGATGAGGTGCTGCAGCTCAGTATTCATATGAGCGCTCAATCTAGTCTGTGGCAATTGCTATAACATACATGGCGATTATCCCGAGCAAAACCTACAAGGCTCAACCCGCCTTCTTCAGCGATTTCTATAGCTAAGGAAGTAGGAGCTGACACCGCAACAATAATGGCTATTCTAGCAACAGCGGCTTTTTGAACTATTTCATAACTGGCTCTACTGGAAACCAGTAAAAAGCCCTCGTCCATACTAATAGCACTGGCTGCTAATTTGCCCACCAATTTATCTACAGCGTTATGTCGACCTACGTCTTCGCAAAGCTCGACAATTTTCCCTTGTTGATTACACCAGGCGGCACCATGCACTGCTCCGGTAAGAGACTGCAAAGTCTGATGCTGCTGTAAGGCCATTACAGCAGAATTTATCGCGCTATGGGTAACACTCAACTCACTGGGCAGTTCCTTAGCAATCGAATGCGCAGGCCTGCGAAGTTGCTGCAATGATTCTGCTCCACAAATACCGCATCCTGTTCTCCCCACTAAATTTCTCCTGCGTTCCTTTAACAATGCAAATCTCTCACTGGAAATCGTCATAGCAACCTCCATTCCTGTGACTGAATCGTTGCTTGCTTCAATCAATCTTAGTTGTAACTCGTAAATCTCGGCAGGAGAGGAAATTATTTCTTCAGTGAGACTAAAACCCAAAGCAAACGCCTCTACATCTTGAGGACTTGCCATCATTACTGCGTGGGACACATCGTTATAGACCAAAGCTATAGGCATTTCCGTTGCAATCGAGTCTTTCTTTTTAGAAACAATGCCGCCTGCCCAGACACCGACTTCGACAATAACAGAAGAGTGTTCGGATTCTGAATTAAGCTTTGTGAATGTAGACTTTTCGACAGACATTTCAGGGTTCTGCAGCGTCAAGCATTGCCAATTGCCGCTTGGTGAACTCTTCGTGCTCAGATTGCCACGCAGAAGCTTTAGCTACTTTACTCACCTGCACGGCGGTAACTTTGTACTCAGGGCAATTAGTTGCCCAATCTGAATTATCAGTAGTAATCACATTGGCGCCAGTTTCCGGATGATGAAACGTTGTATAGACAACACTATCTTGAACTCTATCAGTAATATTTGCGGCCAAGGTTGTCTCTCCAGCGCGACTACTAATTTTTACTAAATCCCCCTGAGATATTCCCCTATCTTCTGCGTCATGGGGATGAATCTCTAAAACATCCTCTTCGTGCCAATGTAAATTATCTGTACGGCGCGTTTGTGCTCCAACATTGTATTGTGAAAGCACTCGACCAGTAGTTAAAAGTAAAGGGAAGCGTTTGTTTACTTTTTCATCGGTTGCGACATATTCAGTAATCGCAAAATAACCCTGGCCGCGAACAAATTCATCAATATGCATTATCGGGGTGCCGTTTGGTGCCTCGTCATTGCAAGGCCATTGCAAAGACCCCTCTTCGTCTAGCCGTTTATAGCTCACACCTTTAAAAGTAGGTGTTAATTCAGCGATTTCATCCATGATTTCAGAGGGGTGCGAGTATTCCATCTCATAGCCTAAGGCCTTTGAGAGAGCCATCGTAGCCTCCCAATCGGCTTTACCGCTTAGAGGGGCCATAACTTTTCTTACAGGGGATATTCTTCGCTCAGCGTTAGTAAAAGTACCGTCTTTTTCCAGAAACGATGCGCCAGGTAAAAATACATGGGCATACTTTGCAGTTTCATTGAGAAATATATCCTGCACAATTAAACACTCGAGATTCTTCAGAGCTGATTCCACATGTCGTGTATTGGGATCCGACTGGGCAATGTCTTCACCCTGACAATAGAGCCCCTTAAAGGTGCCTGATACTGCTGCATCGAACATATTGGGAATTCGTAGGCCAGGTTCATTTAGAATTTTTACTCCCCAAAAGTTTTCAAAAGGCTCTCTCACACTATCGATAGAGACATGCCGATAACCAGGAAGCTCATGGGGAAATGAACCCATATCACAGGCACCCTGCACGTTGTTCTGGCCACGTAATGGATTTACACCAACACCCTCACGACCCAGATTGCCAGTTAACATGGCGAGATTGGCAATGCCCATTACCATTGTCGAACCTTGGCTATGTTCAGTTACACCAAGGCCGTAATAAATCGCCGCGTTGTCTGCTTCAGCATATTGGCGAGCTGCGGCAATAATGCGCTCGCTGGAGATACCAGTAATTTTAGCCATAGCCTCCGGCGAATTTCTATCTTCAGCAATAAATGCTTGCCATTTCTCGAACGCCGGCGTTTCACAACGACTTGAAATAAAATTTCTATCTTCCAATCCTTCACGAATCACGACATGAGCTATGGCATTTATCAATGCAACATTAGTACCAGGTAATAAATCCAAATGATGTTCGCTCGATACGTGAGGGCTCTTCACCAAATCTATCCTTCGAGGATCGGCGATGATTAACTGTGCCCCTTGACGTAACCGACGTTTCATTCGTGAGGCAAAAACAGGATGGGCATCTGTAGGATTGGCACCGATTATCATTATTACATCAGCTTTGTTTACTGAATCAAATGTTTGGGTGCCAGCCGACTCACCCAGAGTGGTTTTCAATCCATAGCCAGTGGGGGAATGACAAACTCGCGCACAAGTATCTACATTGTTATTGCCGAAAGCGGCTCGCACTAGTTTCTGTACCAAATAAGTTTCTTCATTTGTACATCTGGAAGAGGTGATACCGCCAACACTGTCACGACCGTATTTATTTTGAATTCGATGAATTTCACTGGCCGCAAATGTCAGCGCCTCATCCCAGGATACCTGACACCACTGTTCGTCTATGCTATTTCGAATCATGGGCTCAGTAATTCTGTCCTGATGAGTGGCATAGCCGAAGGAGAATCGACCTTTAACACATGAATGCCCACGATTTGCCTGCCCAGCTTTGTGAGGCACCATTCGCACTACTTGATCACCTTTAACTTCTGCTTCAAAAGCACAGCCAACACCGCAGTAAGCACAAGTAGTGACTACGCTGTGCTCAGGCAATCCTTGCTTTATTATAGAATTTTCCATAAGTGTGGATGTTGGGCAAGCCTGCACACAGGCGCCACATGACACACATTCAGAATCCACAAAGGATTCATCTTGACTAGCAACAACTTTGGAATCGAAACCACGACCGTCGATAGTCAGGGCAAAAGTGCCTTGAACTTCTTCACATGCGCGCACACAGCGAGAACACACGATGCACTTGCTGGGGTCAAAAGAAAAATAGGCGTGACTACTATCAGTTTCCGCTTGCAGGTGATTAGTACCTTCAAAACCGTATCGAACTTCGCGTAAGCCCACTTCGCCAGCTACATCTTGAAGTTCGCAATCGCCATTGGCTGGACAGGTTAGACAATCGAGGGGATGGTCTGATATGTAAAGCTCCATCACATTGCGGCGAAGCGCAGCTATTGACTCCGACTGAGTTTTTACCACAAGGCCCTCTTCCACCAAAGTCGTACAGGAAGAAGGAAATCCTTTACGACCTGCAATTTCGACCAAACACAGTCGACACGAACCAAAGGCTTCCAGGGAATCCGTCGCACAGAGTTTGGGAATATTAATATCGAGATGGGCAGCCGCTCGCATGATTGAAGTACCCGTCGGAACAGTTATATTTTTGCCATCAACACGCAGACTTACTAAATTTGTTGCACTGCTAGGCTCTTTACCATTTCGTCCACTACCTCCATTAAAGTCACTCACAGCAGATGGAGTTCCGTAGTCCCTCTTCGGATCGGTTAACTGTTCTGCATTTGCATGCTTGTTTGGATCGTATACTTGCAGCATTGGTTTAGACCGAGTTAAAGCGAATCTGCTTTGACGTGAAAATCCTCTGGAAAGTGTTGAAGTGCACTACGTACCGGATAGGGCGTCAGTCCACCCATGGCACAAAGAGAACCGTCGACCATCGTAGCGCATAGATCCTGCAATAAAACGGTATTTTCCTCGACGTCGATACCTGAGCGAATTTTATCTATGACTTCCACCCCACGCACGGAACCAATCCTGCAGGGAGTGCATTTTCCACATGACTCGATACTGCAAAATTCCATGGAGAAGCGAGCCTGCTCAGACATATTGACTGAACTGTCAAAAACAACAATACCACCATGTCCTAGCATGGCATCAATTTTCATAAATTCTTCATAATCTAATGGCGTATGCCATTGATTTTCCGGTAAATAAGCACCTAACGGCCCACCCACCTGCACCGCTCTTATTGGCCCACCCGTTCGTGTGCCACCACCAAAATCATGCAACAAGGTATTCAAACTGGCGCCAAAGGCCAATTCAACTAGGCCCGCATACTTTATGTTACCGGCTAGTTGAAATGGCAGTGTTCCCCTAGATCGGCCTACCCCATATGCCTGATAGGCATCCGCTCCATTGGCCA
This sequence comes from Gammaproteobacteria bacterium, assembly GCA_012960305.1. GTDB lineage: Bacteria > Pseudomonadota > Gammaproteobacteria > Pseudomonadales > Pseudohongiellaceae > UBA9145. The sequence continues at coordinate 89,257 of DUBM01000001.1, forward strand.
AAATGCCAGGAACCGATGCCAATGATATTACATTATTAATTACAGTCGGCTTACCGAATAATCCCTTAATAGCTGGCAATGGCGGTTTAGGGCGTATCTCTCCTCGCTTACCTTCAAGGCTTTCCAATAGCGACGTCTCTTCACCACAAATATAAGCCCCAGCAGCAAGTCGTACTTCGAGTATAAATACTTTACCGCTGCTTAGAATATTCTCCCCGAGCACTCCAGCATCACCGGCTAGTTCGATTGCTTCATTCAATATTTTTAGCGCTAAAGGATACTCCTCTCTAAGATAGATATACCCACGTCTCGCACCCACAGCTAACCCAGCTATGATCATTCCTTCGATTAGTGAGTAAGGATCACTTTCCATCAACATGCGATCTGAAAAAGTACCGGAGTCTCCTTCGTCGGCATTACAGACAATAAATTTTTCTTCCGCTTCAGCATCGAGCACGGTCTGCCACTTTATACCAGTTGGAAAAGCCGCCCCTCCCCTTCCTCTTAACCCAGAATCAACAACAGATTTAACAATGGCAGAAGCCTGCATCTCTAATGCAACCGTCAAACCAACAAAGCCTCCGTGGGCGTTATAGTCTTCGATAGAAGTAGCTTCGATTATTCCAACTCTTGAAAAGCAAATTCGTTGCTGATTTTTCAAGTAAGATATCTCTTCGGTTAATCCCAGAAAGTGAGGAAGCTCGATGTTCAAGATTGAGTCAAACTCTGTCAGTAATTCCCAACAGTGACTTCGAAGAATTGTATCTACTGATTCTTCATCCACTGGACCAAAGGCAATTCTTCCAAGACTGGTTTCGATCTCCAACATCGGTTCCAACCAATATAGTCCTCTGGATCCATTGCGAACCAAATTTAATTCAAGTTGTTCCGAATCAATGATTTGCTTGGCCTTCTTTGCAATATCGTCAGCGCCAAGAGAACATGCGGTAGTATCGCGAGGGACAAAAACCTTAGTCGCTGAAGTGCTCATTTTACTTCAACCGCGACTGCTGAATGTTCATGCATTAGTTGGTCGAATGTATCAATATCAACATTGCCGTAAACTACATCACCTATTCTAACTGCTGGAGAACACGCGCAATTACCGAGACAATAGACTGGCAATAAGGTGAATTCTCGATCGATGCTGGTCTGATTGAAATCGATTCCCAAGGATTGTTTCGCATGAGCCTCCAAATTACGAGAACCCATTGCCTGACAGGGCTCTGCCCGGCAAATTTGGACAATATTTCTCCCTGGAGGACTGGTACGAAAATGGTGATAAAAGCTGACCACTCCATGCACTTCGGCCCGGGACAAATTTAGTTGTTTAGCAACTACTGGCAATACCTCACTAGGAATAAATGAAAGCTCATCCTGAATGCCATGCAATATGGGAAGCAAGGCGCCAGGGCGATTTTTATGTTGCTCTATTATTCTTGCCACTTGATCAACATCAAATGAAGGCTTTGTATTATTCATAAGTAATGGTTCTCTCCCAGTGTTACTAAAAAAAGTAATTAGGGTGCTTGAAATCTCACTATTTTTGTACCACCGGCAATACCACCTACCCAAATTTCGTCTTCTATCTGAACCGCAACAGTACCTAAAATTAAATGAGTATTGGATGGATATTCTACGATTCGATCTATTTTGAGATCGTCAGGGTCAACTTTAGTCACCAAAGAGCTCACTTCGCTGCAATCTCCCCCGCTCAGGCATTGAAAAATAGAATCGCTAGCAGGACCATTATGCCCTGCAGCAAAGAGGTTCCCGTCTGGGGCCCAGCGCAAATTATCGATGTGATGCCCCACCTCAACCGCTGCTTTTTGTATCGGAGTTTGTCCGCGGGAAAGTCGAATTAGGGATTTTGATCCCCAGCCGGCAATATAAAACCAACGACCATCAGCAGAAACCTCAATTCCGTTTGGACCCGCGGTTTCACTGCCTGGAACTTTGGTCCAATTACTCCCGCCCTGCCATTCCCATAACTCGCCACCAGGCAATGCGAAATTAGTCGCAGCAATCCCTCCGTCTGGAATTGCTACAACGGAGTTAAATACAATTGAGTCTGGAGCCGGCACACAACCAACCCAAGTTAGACTAGGAATAGAATTATTTGTATCAACTGTAAACACTTCAATTGCTTCGCGAGCACCATGGCGAACAACATAGAGAGTATGAATTCCCCCCTCTCCGGCTCTCAAGCTCAATCCATGAGGTCGAAAACCCTGGTCTACTACTCCAGGGCAGGCTTGATAAGGTGCCATTGCAGTAGCAGGTTCTGAAATTGCTGGGGGATAAACAGCCAAAGAGCTATGGTCATCTGTGTTTACCATGTATAGGAAACCTTCATCTTCCATACCGGACGCAATCAACCACTCGGAGTCTGGAATTATTGCCAAATCCTCCGGACTAATGGGGCCACAGACAAATTCAATGGAACCATCTGGAGCGCATTCCGCTGCTGAAATTTCAACAAACGAAAAGAACGAAAAATAACCGATAATCAATAATAGAAGTGGACGTAAAATCATGATTCTCCCCTGTTGCTGCAAAAAGAAGTGCACAGGGAGGATAAAAGCTATCGTTATTGAAGTCCATCGCCATGAGCAGGCCCGAAAAAGTTTACAGCTTGACCCTCTCATTGTAGATGGCAGAACTAAATTTATGCCGTACAAAACTTGCCTGTAGTTAGATCGCTATACTGCAAACTTAAATTTGTGACCTTATTGATTGGTTAACAGATCCTAGCAAGTGCAATTCCACCAATAATCAGGATAATCAGTCAGCAATACCTCCCAAAATAGCAGCCATGAAATTATTTAATAGCTTATTCCCTCTCTGGGCGACTCTTCTCTCTCTTATCGCATTTATCTTCAATGAGGTTTTCTCGAGCCTGGAATCTGCCATCGTACCGCTACTGGCGCTAGTGATGTTCGTCATGGGCCTAACTTTGTCGGCAGCGGAATTCCTACGGATACGCCAAGACCCCAAACCCGTGCTCGTTGGTGTACTGCTCCAGTTCTTGTTAATGCCCATGCTGGCATTAACCCTCGCTACCATGCTGCAACTTTCTAATCAGCTTACTGTGGGCATGGTGCTAGTGGGAAGCTGTGCTGGCGGTACCGCTTCCAATGTTATTTGCTATCTGGCAAAGGGAGATGTTGCCCTCTCGGTGAGTATGACTATGACTTCTACTCTTGTTGGAGTCATTGCGACTCCTTTACTTTGTTCATTTTACTTATCTGAGACTGTAGCTGTTGATGCCTGGGGACTAATTATTAGTATTTTACAGATGGTCTTCATACCAGTAATACTTGGAACAAGTGTAAATCATTTTTTCGCTCAATTAGTCGAGCCCATAGAATTTTTGTTACCAACCGTTTCTGTTGTAATTATTCTGCTAATTATTTCTATCATTGTTGCTCTCAATGCTGAACGAATGCTTGATGTTGGTCTGTTAACTCTCGTTGCAGTCGTGCTACACAATCTTGCCGGCCTGGGTGGTGGTTTCTGTGTCAGTCGTCTCTTTGGTTTTGATCTCCGACAGAGCCAAACCATCGCAATCGAAGTTGGCATGCAAAATTCTGGTCTTGGAGTCGCTCTTGCACTGCAGTTTTTCTCTCCCACAGCAGCTCTGCCAGGAGCACTCTTTAGTGTTTGGCATAATATTAGCGGATCATTGTTAGCATCGTACTGGGGTAAGAAAAGAACATCGCTTGAATATCTGCTTAAAGATGAAGCTCACTTAAAATCTGATAAGAAATAGTCTTTTATTAATAAATTTAATAATCCGGAATTTAGTCTTGCAGACATTACTTATCTACAAGTTAGCTCCGCAACAACCATTACATTGTTTGAAGCTCTATCCGGTTGCTTTGCAGATATAATTGGCCGAAAAACTGCCCTGGTACGGGTGGTATTATTCACGGGTTCGGATATCTATTGCTCAATTTTGCCGATGATCTTAGCGGTCTTATTGTATTCGAGATTACTGTCGGCATAACTATGAATTTGCTTTACAGTACTGACTTGGCATTACTCTATGACATACAGAAAGCCTTGCAAGATAACCAACAAATTGTGTACAGCTAACCGATTGCCAATTTAGAATTTCTAAAAGTTCAGATGGAGCAATAAGTGCTTTATTGGGTAGGATTCTAACCCTGTAATCATTCAATTTTATTGTCGTTGCAACATCAACAGTTGCATGAGCCTGCTTCGCCTTTGTGATCCAGCCTCTAATTCAGTCGGTTAAATCTATTGAGCAGTGAGTTGCTGCATAAGCAGGCCCTCCTTACTTTGGGGCAATCACTCATCTCTTCTACCCCATGAGTGATTGCCCTTATTTTTTAAATCTAAATTTTACCCGCTTCTTTTCTCCTCTTTTCCTCACTCCAAATTTCCTCTCTGGATTGCTGCATTCATTATTTCTCCCCAAGACCAAAAATTGCACCAAGACAGAGCATTTTTTCGCCAATTAGAGAAATTTTCCTATTACTACACCTATATTTTATTAGATACCAAATCAATCATTAAATTGTCTGTACTTCGTTGGAGCTTTAGCAAATGACATGGTAAAGTTTTGTTGTTCTTTAGTGATTGATAAACACTTCTTAATTAATTTAGAAAAGAATTTAGATAGGTCTTTCAATTACTGGTATCGAATTTATACAATCTTACTATACTGCAAAGAATACGCCTCATAATGGTGCAGGAGAAAAACAATGAAACTAATCACCGCAATTATAAAACCCTTTAAATCAGATGATATTCGCGAAGCATTATCCGACTTGGGAGTAAGCGGCATGACTCTCACTGAAGTAAAAGGATTTGGCAGACAAAAAGGACACACTGAACTCTACCGAGGAGCAGAATACGTAATAGATTTTCTTCCTAAAGTAAAACTAGAAGTAGCAGTCGAAGACAGTCTTGTAGATCAAGTAGTAGAAGCAATATGTAAAGCAGCGAACACTGGCCAAATTGGTGACGGGAAAATTTTCGTAAGCAATTTGGAACAAACCATTCGTATTAGAACCGGGGAAATCGGCAATGATGCTCTTTAGGGGGTTCTACTAATAATGTTAACTAAACTACTTAATCTCAAATCTTTAGCTACTCTTTTACTCTTAATGGTCCCCAGCGTCGCGTCAGCTCAAGACCTCAGCGGTGGCAATACTGCCTGGATTCTAACCTCGACTGCATTAGTTTTACTTATGACGCTACCTGGTTTGTCATTATTCTATGGCGGTCTAGTTAGAACCAAGAATGTTCTATTCTATATTTACGCTAGCAGGTTTATTTGTTTTTGAGCAATGTAGTAATCGAGTACACCAGCTTATTTCCTACCATATCAGTAAAATTAGTCGCTACAAGGCAAGTTGAGCGGCCATCCTTAATTACTTCTCCTTTCAGAATAAATCTCGGGCCCATTACTGGAGCGAAATAGTCGATTCTCATATTTACAGTTGATGACCATCTAAAATCTTTCTGTTCTGCATGCAAAGTTCTAGTGGTGTAGATCGCGATCATGTCCACGTAGATTCCAGTAAATCCCCCAAACAGTTGATTGCGGGGGTTTAGCAAATGGTCTGGCAGGTGCACATCTACTTCGACCAAACCCGGCTCTTCTTGCAGAATTTTCCACTTGTGAGATTCCACAAAATCCCCGGCGTTGTGACCTGGCTTTAAGAATATTGTCCTAGCTGAAGTGATGTGCTCTTGATCAGACATAGTTTCCTCTATTAATCGCTTTTGTATAGCTTTCCATTTGATGCCGATATATATGGCCCTTAAAATCAGGTGCTTTCACAGGCTTCGACTGCCAATAAGGGCGGAGAGGATGCAGCAATTAGCTATGCTGGTCAAATATTGGTCTGGTCCTTTATACTGACAAGCAGAACTCAATTAATCAGGAGCAAGTAATGCGAATTAACAACAAGATATTCTTTTCCGCATTCAAATCAATCCTCGGGCTGATCACAGCACTTCCCTTTATCTTATTTTCGATCACTGGCTTTGCTAATGGCTTCCCAACAGCCAGCCCGGAAAGCGTAGGTTTATCATCAGGGCGATTAGAGCGCCTAACTGACGCGATGCAGCGCTATATCGATAAAGACCAATTAGCGGGCACCGTATCTTTGATCGCCCGCAATGGCAAAGTGGTTCATGTCGAATCTCAGGGCTGGAAAAATAAAGAAACCGGCGAGGTCATGACCGATGACTCGATCTTTGTAATTATGTCCATGACCAAACCCATCGTCTCCGCAGCTTTGATGATGCTCTATGAAGAAGGTCATTTTCTGCTTACCGACCCGATTACCGACTGGATTCCTGAACTCGAAGGAAAAGAGGTTATTGTCAACGATGAGTATGGATCTCACCGAGTACCTGCTGAAGGCCCGATAAATATTCGCCACGTACTCTCCCACACTGCAGGTGTTGACCCTATTAGAGCGGCTCTTACGGCGGAAGAATTAGAATTGTTGCCCAGAGCTGCAACGCTAGAACAAACCCTCATACGACGTGCGCCATTACCACTCAGTTTTGAGCCAGGCAGCGATTGGCAATACGGAAGCTCAACAGACTATGTCGCATTATTAGTTGAAAGAATTTCCGGTACGTCATTGGTCGATTATCTACAGCAGAATATTTTTGACCCTCTGCAGATGGTTGATACACACTATATTGTTCCAAAAGACAAAGTCGATCGAGTGGCCGCTGTTTACAGCCCGACTGGGCCGAATCAATCTATTGATTTATTTAGAGCACCTGAGTATCAGGAAACAACTTACTTCGGCGGAGTTGCTGGCCTTTCCTCTACAGTGTCTGACTATTGGCGCTTTAGCCAAATGCTTCTAAATGGTGGCGAACTCGATGGAGTCAGATTACTAAGCCCTAAAACAATTAATCTTATGATTTCCAACCACTCCGGTGACAATGATGTATACATTCGGGGCCCTGGATACACCTTTGGGCTGGGTTTTGGCATTGTTAACGATCCTGGCACAGCAAGAGATCCTTTGACACCGGGTACATTTAGCTGGGGTGGAGCTTGGGGTACGATATTTTTTGTTGATCCCGTGGAAAACCTGATAGGTATAATGATGACGCAAATCACTTCCTACAGTCATCTAACGGTACGCCAAGATGTAGGCGTAACAGCTATGCAGTCCATTATCGATAGCTACAGTAATAAGCCTTACGCAGTGAAACCCTATCAGCGCATTGATTGACAATTAATTGTAATAGCCATAAAAAAAGGGTTTCATCTGAACCCTTTTTTTATGAGTCGGTTTTAGGTCAAGCGTTTTCATCATGTAAACAAATAATAAGCAATAACTTCTCAACTACTCATCAAGCAACTGATAAATTCTTCGAATTGCTCGAGGATCCACGCCGGCGCCACGAATCTGTGGAAAGTTATTACTGTGATTAGTCATGTCAATTTGTTCCGATGCCTGAGCGGCGTCCACGCCACGGCTGTGCATCTGACTAGTTTTGGCCCAAAGGTCACGCAAATAAGTCTGGAAATTAGCGATAGGCTCTCGTGTTCTCATTATCGGACCATGCCCTGGCAACCAAGTATCAAAGTCTAGCGTCTTTAAGCCTTCTAGAGTTTCAGGCCATTCATCAACGTGACCATCGCCCATATAGGCCAAGCCAGGCAACATCATGTCGCCAGTGAACACAATCTTCTCAGCAGGTAGGAATATCTGCACATCACCGCCCGTGTGGGCTCGACCAAAATGATGTAACTGGATTTCTCTGCTGCCATTAGCGACAACCTGAAACAAAGTCATTTTGCGGTCAAGAGTTATGTTTGGAGGAGTCGGCACCACTTCCTGGATAGCGTTCATGTAGTCTCGCTGCACTCGATGCTGTTCTTGTAGGGCAGCTTTTTGTGAAGGGTCAGTTTCAGCAGCAGCACGTTGTTCCAGATTTGCAACCATAGTTGGCACGCCATCAGAAAAACTCTTGAAGGTATTTTCCTCAAGCACGTTGCCAATATCGCCATTTAATTTAGCTCGAGTGAACTCATGTCCAATTATCTCGACACCCGGTGGAAATGACTGATTGCCATGAGCATGATCGAAATGATAGTGACTGTTCACGAGATAACGCACAGGTTTATCAGTAATCGCGGGTAAAGAATCCAAAAGAGCGCGAGAAGCTGCTGGAGTGACATGGGAATCCACCACGAGCGTGTCGAACTCTCCCACTAGAACCATGGCATTACTCATTGTATGAATTGATCCTGTACCACTAACAAACCACACACCATCTGCTACTTCTTCAAAACGATGAGAATCGGTTTCGATTATATCTTGCGCATTGCTTTCTGCTCCTACCAATGCCATTAACGCAATGAGCGGCACGAGGAAAGTGTTGGAGATTTTCTGAGTTATCATAAGGTGATTCCTATAAAAGTGGGCCAATTGACCCACTTTTTTATACAGCATTTTCACGTACTAGGTTTTTTGTCGCTTGCTCTTTGCCTTACTGTTCCTTACGTTCGTAATGACCCATTAGCATACCTGTTGCCAATATATGACCATCGATAGCAGCAAGCAGATCGTCTTTATTCAGTCCAGCCTCTAAATCTAGGTCAGCGTCAATCGCGTAAACACGGAAATGATATGCATGCAGTTGACCATTAACTGGAGGACGAGGGCCAAAGTAACCGGGCCTACTGGTGCCATTTAGGCCATTAATCATGCCATCAAGACCAGCAACTCCTGATACTTCTGCATCTGCGGGCAGACCCGCAGGTAAGCCTGGGGCACTGGCTGGAATATTGTAAGCAACCCAGTGAACGAAAGGCGTTGGCATCATTCCAAGCTCAACAACTTTAGGGTCATCGCAAATAACCGCGAGCTGAACCGTACCGGAAGGCAAATTATCCCAACTAAGATCGATGGAAGTATTATCGCCATAAGCTGAATATGCTTCTGGCACCATGCCGTGATGATCGAAAACATTACTAGTTACGGTAATGGTTTCCGGCGCATCAGCAGCTAATATTTGAAAAGACATCAGCATTGAAAGCAGCGCCACTAGGCCACTGATAGTTATAGTTAATTTTTTCATAGTTTCACTCCTGGGTTTAACATATTGAATCGATTATTCGAATGATTAAATTCTGCGGTTTCGGTTTATCTAAATTATTAAGCTGCGAAATCACTATCAGTTACTTATTAACAAACAGTTCCACTTCTTCTGCTTTTGCTCTTAATAGATATTTTTGCACTTTGCCAGTGGAAGTCTTATCAATTGGGCCAAATACTACCTTCTTTGGTATCTTGAATCCCGCTAATTCTTCTCGACAATAGGCGATCAGTTCCTGCTTACTCATTTCCTGACCAGATTTTAGACAGACAAAGGCGCAGGGTACTTCGCCCCATTTCTCATCAGTGCTAGCCACAACGGCAGCTTCCAATATTTTAGGATGCTTAAACAATACTGACTCTACCTCCAGCGAAGAGATATTTTCACCGCCGGAGATAATAATATCCTTGGAACGATCTTTAATCTGAGTATAACCATCTTCATGCCAGACTGCTAAATCACCAGTATGAAACCACCCTCCCGCAAATGAAGCTTCAGTGGTTTTAGGGTTCTTTAGATATCCTTTCATCACCAGATTTCCACGCATGAAAATCTCGCCCATGGTCTTGCCGTCACGGGGTACAGGCTCTAAAGTTTCGGGATCCGCTACCATTAGCTCATCCTGCAATGGCGCTCGTACACCTTGCCGAGCTAGCAATTCTGCTCGATCATCTATGCTTATGTCCGCCCACTCTTCCTGTGGTGCGCACACCACGCAGGGTCCATATGTTTCTGTAAGCCCATAGACATGAGTCACGCTAAATCCCAAATTTTCCATTCCGGCAATAACTGCTGCCGGCGGTGCCGCGCCTGCAGTCATAGCTGATATTTTATGGTCGATTCCCTGCTTCAATTCGTCTGCAGCATTGATCAGTGTATTTAACACTACTGGCGCGCCACAAAAATGTGAAACTTTATGCTTTTTAATGGCTTCGAAAATAACGCTGTCTCGAACATGTCTTAAACAAACGCTGGTTCCAGTTACAGTAGCCAGGCTCCAAGGCCAACACCAACCGTTGCAATGAAACATCGGCAAAGTCCAAAGATAAATTGGATGAGAAACCATGTCCCAACACAGGACATTTGAAACTGCATTTAAATAGGCACCTCGATGATGAAATACAACACCCTTTGGGTCGCCAGTAGTACCTGACGTGTAATTTAGTGATATAGCCTGCCACTCATCTGCGATTTGAAAACAGGAATAGTCATCATCACCATTGGCGAGCACTTGTTCGTAGTTTTGTTCTCCAAGCAATTCACCTTCTTGGTAATAGGGATCATCTATGTCGATAACCATGGGCTTATTTACAACTAATTCAAGCGCTGCTTTTATGGTGCTGCTGTACTCTCTGTCAGTGAAGAGCACTTTCGTTTCCGCATGATCGAGAATGAATGCGATGGCTTTTGCATCGAGGCGAACATTTAGTGCATTCAACACTGCACCGATCATCGGCACACCAAAATGCGCCTCGAATGTTTCAGGAGTATTAGCTCCCATAAAAGAAACAGTATCCCCTACTCCAATACCCATTTTTTGTAATGATGATGCTAGTAAGCAACAACGCTTATAAGTTTCACCCCAGGTGTATTTTGTATCTTCATGAATAATCGACAGGCGATCAGGGTAAACCCGGGCCGCCCTCTCTAAAAAACTTAGCGGAGTGAGTGGAGCAAAATTTGCTGCATTCATATCCAGAGATTGTTCGTAAATATTTTGCGTATTCATTATCGATCTTGGTCCCGTTACTAGAATGCTTTTTTAATATTATTTGTCGGCTAGCTCCAAACTAATTTTCAGCTCATTGAAAGCTCAAATGAAATCCATGTCACCTGCGGTCAACCACCATTGGCCGTAAAGAAGCTGTGAAGTAGGTCCTGGGTTCCAAGTATTACAGGGTATCTCAATACCCAACTCATTCACAATCGCGCCCGGTAGCTGAATTTGCCCTTGCCAAGCTTTAGTAATCCAAATTTTCAGTTTCCGCTCTTCTGTTGAGTTTATAAGCCACTGATTTATTGCAGTTATATTCATTTTTAATGCATTCATCGGACAGATAATATCCATCAACAATTTTTCCTCGCCGTGATTTTTTAGCACTGCGATGGCCGTTGATTCATTCTTGTTACCTATAAGTAGGCATTCGTATTGAGCTGATTTCGCGAATGGATGGTCGAAATAGCGGTACTTCAGATAATTGGTATCTCTTAGCCCGATGATGCTGTTACTAAACCCTTCCAGCATTGACTCCCAGAGTTGAGCGATTCGATGCTTGTGTTCAGCATTTGTTATATCAAGAGGAACAATTTCATAGTCCTGAATTGTTGAAGAAGCCCTTTCTGAACACGTATTCAGCTGTTCTCCTGTCGCCGCAGATTCATAAACAAGTTCGATAAAATCATCTGTTTTTTCATAAAGACCAAGTCGGATCGCGATGTTCATTGCTTTTTGATTAGGAAACCCAAAGCCTAGCAAATGATTAACTGTATTGCCGATTTCTCTTTCCAGAAAAGTAGCGGCGGTTTTAAAGAATAAACTACTTTTTCCATATTGCGTGCGTATCCCTGGCGACACCATGACATCACAAGGTTGGATCGCCCTAGACTCTTTGCCAAAATAGCTTATTTTTCTTGGAGCCCCTCCATAGTGTGCAAGTATCTCTCCACCTGCCTGTAACCGCACCACTACGCACTTGCCATCACCGAGCGCATATTTCCAATGCCAGAGCTCCGGGTCAAAATCCATATCAAAACTTTTTTCGAATAAATGAGCAATTTCTTCAGGGTTAAAAGACTTAATGTCTCCATACTCGACCGATATATGCTCTTTTAGCTGAGAGGTAGACTTAATCAACTCGAATACAGAGAAACATCGCCGACGCGCGCTAATCTCAGCAATAGCATTGCTAAGCATAGCTTTGACTGTATCTATCAGAGCTGCGCGATTCGGATTGGAGTCAACTAACTTGCTGTGATGTTTTTCAAGCAGTGGCAGAAATAATTCCATTGACAAGATTGCACTCTGATTGAGACTCGATTCCGAACCGGAAAGAAACCCCAATCTTTTGCTTAATTGCACAAAAGAACTTTTGTTGGGTATAGCCGAGTACTCGATCAGAGAATCATCATCTAAGAACTCACCAAAGATCAGCAAGGTTCCAGATTCTTTCAGCAAGGAGCGACAGGCGGTTAACAAACTTAATTGATCAAGATATTCGAATGTTCCAGCAAAAACCACGCAATCGAACAATTCAGTATCGGAATTTGCCAAGGCTAAATCAATAATACTGCCACTTGTAAACTCACAGATTAGCTGCGGAAAGGAAATAGAACTGCCCTCTTCAATTAACCAGTGAATTAAATATTTTTGTGCTCGTAGCTTTTCAGGCAAGCCTTTTAGTGAAGCTCCAACTACTAATATTCGAGAGCCTTGATTCGCCGCCTGATTGATTTTCTGACAAAGGTATTGAGAGAAATTTTCCTGTAACCGAGGGAGCTCAGAATTGCAATTAGCCGCTAAACCCTTAGCACCGCTCAATGCTGAATCGCTTTCTTCCGGCAACAGACCGATATGCAAATACTGTTGCTCTTCAAATTCGAGCAGAAGCGTATCCGCTATTAATTGATTAGACTCAGGTTGGGACAGTGAATTCATTTTATTCTTCAATTTGGGCGGAGCAATATAACCCGGCACCATAGCTTTGCATAGACTTTGCATAAGCCAAGGTTCAGGGATTGCTTTCCCGACAAGCACTTTCAGGTAGAATACATTAATGACCCTACCCAACATAATTGCAACACTGCTGAAGTCGCTGGCACTCGACATAGGGGGCGAGAGTAATTCGCCCCGTCAGGGGTTACAGAGACTGCTTTTGCTAAGGACATTCGTCACCGGAGCTGGCGTCATTGGATTGCTAATCTTTCTGTCTTTCCGGGAATTAAACATTCCCATCAGATTCATTATCTATCTCGTTTTGGTTATTTTTACGTCTATTTTTGCAGGCTACTGGCGCCTTAAAGCTTCTAGATTGGTGAGCTATGGTGAGCTTTTCTCCCATATTCTTCTCGATGTAGCCTTCCTTATTATATTGTTATTGAATACCGGCGGTATTGGTAATCCTCTAATATCTTATCTACTCGTCCTCCTCGCAGTAAGCGCCACTCTGCTACCCCGGGCATTCGTCAGTACTTTCGCCGTTGGCAGTATTCTTTTGTACACATTTTTTTTGTTCCTTGAGCTCACTGCTAATGCAGAGATGGGCAATGGCGCAAACAATGGAGAAACAACTTTCCAACTCCACTTAGTGGGCATGTGGGTTATCTTTCTAGTTAGTGCCATATTAATTTCAGTTTTTATCACTCGCATGGCATCGGCTATTCAAGTTCGAGAGCTTAATTTAGCAGAAGCCAGAGAAACCGAGATGCGCAACGAACAATTAGTGGCAATAGGCACTTTGGCAGCAGGCACAGCGCATGCCCTAGGCACACCGCTATCAACTATGGCTGTCTTGCTTACTGAGCTCGACAAACTGAGCCCGGAAGAGCTAAAAGACAACGATATAAAAGATGATATATCAATACTTAAGCAACAAGTTACCCGCTGCAAGCATTCTTTGACGCAACTTACACGCTACTACAACAAAGACAGCGAAGAAAAAGAAGAAACCCAACTCCTTCCCAAGTTTGTGAACGATATTCAAGATTACATCATCAATATTCATCCAACAGCTTCAGTTAGGTTTTTGATCGAGAACGCTAAGGATCTAAAAGTTGCTTCTAGCCTTAGTATTCGACACGCGCTAATAAATATTATCGAAAACGGAATTAAAGCATCAAAGACTCATGTGGAAGTAAAATTCAAAATTACTCAAGCTGCCACGACTTACTTTGAAATTGCAGTGAAAGATGACGGTCCGGGTATACCAACCAAAATAATGGAGAATATGGGCGAGCCATTCATTTCGATTCGTAAAGAAAGCATGGGGCTTGGAATTTTTCTTGCTAATGCTGCAGTACAGAGACTAGATGGCAGCATCGAAATGTTTAATTTGAAATCTGGTGGAGCGCTGACACTAATAAAATTGCCCATGCCCGATAGTAGGTCTCTTTAAATGGCTTTAACCCATGGAGACTAATCACATATTACTAGTGGAAGATGACGAGGTTTTTGCGAGAGTCGTCAGTCGTGCTCTGCGCAACAGAAATTATATTGTATCGCACACGACGAACAGCGAAGACGCAGAGATTTTGATTAAACAAATTGATTTTAGTCACGCAATACTCGATTTAAATTTAGGTGGGCAAACTTCTTTAGATTTGGTTCCTATGATTAAACAAGATCAGCCAACTATGCGAATTCTTATTCTCACAGGCTATGCCAGCATCGCTACTGCTGTGGAAGCGATAAAGCTAGGTGCAGACAACTATTTAGCAAAACCTGCCGATATCGATGAAATATTGGCCGCACTGCTAAGCCACGAAGACCATGATGTTGCTCTTGGACCAAAGCAGGCATCTCTCGAACCGATGTCAGTCCGTAGGTTGGAGTGGGAGCACATCCAAAAAGTGCTGGGCGACAATCAAGGCAATATTTCAGCCACCGCTAGGCAGCTAAAAATGCATCGCCGCACCTTGCAGCGTAAATTACAGAAACGGCCGGTGGCGAAATAGGCTGCAACGATTAATTTTCCGGCTCGGCTTATTTGACTACGCCCAATATCTCTTTAACGATGGGAAAGTGGCGCCATACTCAAGTGGCGACCGCCATCCACGATCAACGTCTCACCAGTGATAACCTGAGGTCCACTAATAAAATGAAGAATTGCATCAGCCACGGTTTCTGGTGTTGCCACTACACCGAGAGGAGCAGCATTGCGGTTATTTTCCATAAGTAATTCGTATTTCTCATCACCAAAGCCTTCCCGCAACCATTCACCAGCGATAAAGCCTGGGCATACTGCATTAATGCGCAATTTAGGGCCCAATGCACGAGCCAAAGAAAGAGTCATAGTGACCATTGCGCCTTTTGAAGCGGCATAGGCAACGCAAGAACCATAGCCCGTAACACCCGCTATAGAAGCAACATTGACTACAGCGCCACCATCTTCTTGAGTCTTCATTTGTTCGTTGACTGCCCGAATCATTTGATAGGCGCCAATCACATTTACGGCGTAAATGTGATTGAAGTCCTTGGCACTTAATCCATCCAAATCACTATGATCAACGAATTTGGTCGTGCCAGCGTTATTGACCAGAATATCAACTCGACCCCATCTCTCGACTGCGCCAGCCACCATGGACTTGCAGTCTGCATCGTCGGCAACATTACCGCCGAATACTATGGTTTCGACACCAAGTTTTTCACATTCAGCAGCCACCTGGTTTCCGCCAGCGGCATTGGAGTTGTAGTTAATAACTACATTGCAACCCAGTGATGCCAATAATCTCGCTGTAGATGCTCCAACACCACTGCTGGAACCGGTAATTATAGCTACCCTATTTTTTAAATCTTTCACGCTAGCAACTTCCTTAGGACATAATGTTTAACAGGAATAGAAATTAGCATAAATTGGCCCAGATTCCCGCTAAATCCATCTTCCAGCACTCATGGTCCAGAATTTAAAATAAACCGCTAAAGGGCCAATCTCATATTGCATTTGAAGCGACACAGGTTACAATACGTAACACTTTTGGTTAGGGCTCGGTGCTATAAAGAATCTAGTATTAAATTGTACTGAGAGAATCAACCAAAACCCTCAAAATCTTGGGTTTTTCTAACAACAGGGACGATCAATCCGCTTGAATGATATTTCCAAACTATCTGGTTGGTGCAAAGTTGCACCTTCAGATATGCGGGATTGTTGCGGATTAAGGAATTGATGGCCTTATTCAACAGGTCTTAAGCGGAGACAGCGGTGAAAAACCAATACGTAGTGTCAGTAATCATAATTCTTTTGGTGGGGGTATGGATGCTCATGCCTCGCAGTGCCGAGAGTACCAATGAACGACTCACTGATACACCCAGAGTTGTTGTAGCCATACCCGAAGGACAAACTTCATCAGAAAGCCTAGAAATTCTAACTGTTAGAGCTGCACGCATAGGACCACAAAGCTATGTAGAGCAAGTCAGAGTGCGAGGTCGAACTCAGGCATCTCGCCATGTTCAGGTTCGTGCTGAAGAACCTGGCCGAATTGTTTCCGAGCCCATTCCTCGTGGTTCCCGAGTTAGCCAAGGAGACATACTTTGCGAAATCGCTGTCGATAATCGTCAATCTAATTTGCTAGAAGCTCTCAGCCGACGGGAACAGGCTGAGTTCGAATACGAGGCGTCCTTGGATCTCCAAGAACGTGGTCTGCAGTCAGACGTGGTAGTTGCCCAACTTAAAACCGCACTGGAATCCTCAAAGGCCGCAATTAGCCGCGCAGAGCTCGCTCTGGAGAAGACCAAAATTTTAGCACCATTCAATGGGATCGTGGAAACGCGAACAGTTGAAATTGGTGATCTACTAAATGCTGGCACTATCTGCGCATCAGTTCTGGATGACACGCCGATGTTATTGGTTGGCCTAGTACCGGAGCAGGATGTAAGTGGTATTCAAGTTGGCGCCAGGGTTACGGGTAAATTACTCAGCGGTGAATATGTTGAAGGGACGGTGAATTATCTTGCCCGCGCAGCAGATGCTATCTCCCGAAGCTATCGCGTCGAAATCGAAGTAGATCCCATATACGAGAATCTACGTGAAGGTATAACAGTGGAACTAATGGTGGCTACAAGGGATATCCAAGCCCATCTCATTCCTTCTTCTGCACTAACACTTAACGACAGTGGAGCAATAGCGGTTAAAACGATCGATCAAAATAATCTAGTCAGCTCCCACATTATTGAGATCATCGGAGACAACACCAGCCAACTCAATCCTGGTATCTGGGTTACTGGACTGAATGGTTCTGTAAATCTGATTACTCTGGGTCAGGAAATCGTATTTCCTGGTCAAACTGTCGAAAGTAATTTTGATTGGGATAACTAAGTAATACTCTGAGTTTCAAAGCTATGCGAAATTATATTGATGCTGCAATATCAAGATCCCGAACAACGATAAGTATTTTCGTGGTTACTATGCTGGCGGGTTGGGTTTCATTTCTATCTATCCCGGTGGAAATGTATCCAGATATTCAAGTACCCCTAGTTATCACGACTATAATTCATGAAGGTATCTCTCCAGAAGATGCGGAGCGTTTGTTGTCCAAGCCGGCGGAACTCGAACTTAAAACTATCGATGGTATTACTGAGATTACTTCTTTCTCGAGTGAAAACGCTGCAACTATCTTGACCGAATTTGATATTAGCTTCAATTCGCAAAATGCCTTGGCCGAAGTGCGGGAAGCCATCAACAGGGCTAAAGCTCGCTTCCCTCAGTCCACCGAAGAACCCATTATTCAGGAAGCCTCAGCAGTTGAGTTACCGATAGTCCAAATTGCTATAGGTGGCGAAAATGTCCCCGAACGTGTCTTGTTGCGCATCGCGGAAGATTTACAGAGAGAAATAGAAATACTGCCTCAGATTCTCGAAGCGCCGATGGTTGGTAATCGTGAAGAACTGTTGGAAGCTGTAATCGACCCTTCTAAATTGGAAACCTACGGCATACCAAATAGCTCTATTATCCAGACCGTCACCAACAACAACCGCCTAATCCCTGCAGGGCAGGTAGATACCGGCAAAGGTAGCTTCTCAGTAAAGGTTCCAGGCCTAATTGAAACCGCCACTGATTTATTCGACCTGCCTCTCGCATCCACTGACGGCAGTGTAATAACTGTATCGGACATCGCCAATGTACGCAGAACCTTCAAAGATGCTACACGCTTTTCCTATGCCAACGGTTCGCAAGCAATTTCTCTAAACGTGATGAAGCGTAAGGGAGCAAACTTAGTTGAGGCCATGGAAGAGATCGATGCATTGGTTGAAGAGATGCGCCCCAGTTTGCCTCCTTCAGTTACACTCGCCTACATTAACAATAGCGTGCCAGTTGTGCTCGAACAGAATTTGGGCCTACAAGGCAACATGGCAACTGCGATGGTTCTGGTATTAATAGTTGTTATTGCCTCCATCGGCGTGCGTTCCGGTCTGTTAGTTACACTAGCAGTGCCCTTCTCATTTTTCTTTGCATTCATCGTGATTAGTATGCTCGATTTCACTTATAACTTTATGGTGATTTTTGGCTTGTTATTGGGTCTTGGTATGTTGATTGATGGGGCCATCGTAATGGTGGAATATGCCGATCGGAAAATGGCCGAAGGTCTTGATAGCCGAGAAGCTTATAAGGAAGCCGTACGGCGAATGTTTTGGCCAATTCTTGCCTCAACTGCCACCACCTTGGCGGCCTTCTTACCGATAATGTTTTGGCCGGGAGTTTCCGGACAATTTATGAGCTATCTGCCAATTACGGTATTCGCAGTATTAATCGGGTCGTTATTTTATGCACTGTTATTCGCACCCACGATTGGTGCCTTGATTGGAAAATCTAGTGATGCTGATAAAGCCTATCTACGCAGCTTGGAAGAAGGCGACCCACGTAACACTTCTGGTGTTACCGGCGCATATGCCAAGGTGCTAGAGACTGCTATAAAGATTCCAATTACAGTACTCCTGCTAAGTATAACTACAATGGCAACCATCGTTTATTCTTACGATCGATGGGGATCTGGAATCGAGTTCTTTGTAGAGACCGAACCAATGCAGACCCAGGTACAGATTTTTGCCAGAGGGAATTTTTCCCCAGCAGAATTACTTGATGTAATGTTGGACGCTGAAGAACGAATTAGAGAGGTTGGGTTTATCGATGGCATCGTCACTCAATCAGGTGCTGGCCAGCAAATGGGCGGTGCCGGCCAATCAGCTCCGGACCTGATTGGCTCCATTTTCATCGAGATGACTGATCGACGAGAGAGAGAATTAAATGGCTTTGAGGTCGAAGATCTCTATCGTGCTGCAATTTCCAATATACCGGGCGTACGAGCAGAGATTGTTTCAGTTGAACAGGGCCCGCCCGTCGGCAAAGAAATACAAATTGAGCTTTCCGGTGATAACCTCGATCTGCTATTCGCTGAGGCCAATCGTATTCGCGGCTTCATGGAAACAGAAATGACAGGTCTCATCGATATCGACGACACCGCTCCAATACCAGCCATCGAATGGGAAATCAAAGTGGACCGAGCCCAAGCGGCAATGCTTGGCGCTAGTATGACTGAAATAGGCACGGCTATTCAGCTAATGACCAATGGCGTTTTCATGGGTGACTACCGCCCTGACGATAGTGAGAAAGAAGTTGATATTAGAGTTCGGTATCCAGCTGAATACCGAGGCCTAGATCAAATTGATTCAATTCGTATTAGCACTCTTAATGGACCAGTACCCATAAGTAGTTTTATAACGCGGAAAGCTAAACCAAAAGTAAGCTCAATCCAGAGGGTTGATGGTAATCGTGTCGTTCTGATACGCGCAAATCCAGCCCCTGGAATTTTTGCAGATAGCAAATTAAATGAAATAGAGGCTTATCTAAATGAAAACCCAACGGTAAATGGAGTCTACTTTCAATTTAGAGGCGCAAACGAAGAACAGGAACAGTCGGCAGCCTTTTTGATGCAAGCGTTTGCATTATCAATGTCTTTAATGGCTATACTGCTGGTAACTCAGTTCAATAGCTACTATCAAGCCTTGCTGATTCTTTCATCGGTGTTGTTATCCACCTCAGGTGTATTGCTTGGATTACTCGCCACTGGCCAACCTTTCAGCGTGATGCTCACAGGAATCGGCATTGTCGCCTTGGCGGGTATTATCGTGAACAATAATATTGTGTTAATCGACACCTTCAATCATTTAAAGAAAAAGCACCCAGCCTGGACCCTTTCTGATGTTATTGTTCATACAGGTGTGCAAAGACTCCGGCCAGTATTCTTGACGACATTTACCACAGGATTTGGTTTACTACCTTTGGCAATGAACACTTCGGTGGATCTTTTCGGAGCTGAAATTGAAGTTGGCGGCCCTATTGCGTCGCAGTGGGCAGGACTCGCTTCAACTATCGTTTGGGGATTGTCTTTTGCCACAATATTAACATTGATAGTTACACCGTCGATGTTAGCACTTCCAGCACGACTAAGATCAATGATCAGCCGAGCGCCGACACTATCTCAACAGATCGAACCAGAATTAAGTCTCTAAGATATTTTCTGTATAGTTCTAAGGAGCCGGAGCAAATTGCTGCGGCTCCTTAAATGGATATATGGTGTGAATATTTTTAAGGCCAGTCTTATCCAAATTTCTTACCAATCAAAAAAGCATAATTCCAAAGTATATTTCGATTTACTATAAGTATATAACCCATCGCAAAATTATACTTTTACGCAGAAATTATGTTAAATATATTTACAATATAAAACTATGCTTCGCATTATTCGCTACTGAATAATTTCAAAAATAAATTAAACTCCCTTACAGACCATATAAGAAGGGTTTGTGACAAATTGTGAGCCCATGAAATTTCCGTAAATCGCTGTGATAGTATCTTCCAACTTATTGGTCAGGCAATATCAAGGAAACGATGTGCGGATCATTAATAGCTAAAGCTAGGAACATAGAAGTTTTTCTTTGTTCCCCCCTTTTCTAAAGCACTGAGTGATTTTTATGCTCCTGTTTTAGCGCCTCTTACACCTGCCCCTCAATTAATTGTTATATTTCTGAAAACTCAAACCTGCGAGAATTTTTTAGCCCGGTCCGTTGTTGAATTAACTAATCTAAAAAATAACGAACAAGCGCTCGATAGTTTTAACAAATTCTGAAACCTTTGACACAACCCACAGTAGGCTCTAAAAATACTTAGCAATCTGCATTTAGGCGCATTGGATTGGGCTAGAGAGAGTTTGGGGCTGGATCAGCCAAGAGATAGCAGAAATTTAAAACAAGTAACTAAATCTATTTGCGTCTTTTAACGATAGGTACGATTAGCTACCACAGCTTCGGCGAGTATAAGCAACATCACCGACACCAGAATCCACCACCACATTCGCTGCGGTCGTTCGAGTTCTTCGATTAGTTGGGCAGTTCTTACTTCGCGAGACTGTGTAATATCTGTATCTGGATTAATGATCGAGTCATACAGCGTCGCAACAGCAGCGCGAGTAAAGTCAGATTCCTCAGGCAAAATATTTACCGCGTACCGATAGTCAACTTGATCAACATTCACAGAGATTAAACCAGGCTCTGTTGCGGTCACAACAAAATCATCATTGGCAAAAACAATATCGTCACCTGAAGGAGTCACTGCTTGGACGGATTGACCTTCACCTGTAGGGTCGAGGCTGAAACTGTCGCCTATGTCGTAGGAACCCTGTTTTGTCTCAGATTGCACAAGATGACGTAGAGTCTCGTGAACGAATGGTAAGAACAAACCTTGTAGTGCTAGATTGTTCCACTCTAGATCCAGACTAGAGGCGAATAAAATCACTTTACCATTACCAACCTCCCGTTCTAATAAGGCTGGTTCCGTATTATCAAACTGCATAAGAACATCTGACTCAGCATGAGCAGATAAAGACCAGTGCCCTTGAAAACGAGCTAACCAATCGCTATCTAAGGGGCGCAATATGGGATGTCGACGATCGAAGTCCGCAATAACTAGATAATCATCAATGCCTAGCTGTCCTTGAGAACCTAAGGTCGCAGGAGCTATTTCTGCAAATTGGCGATTAAATATATTTGGATTAACTCTATCCCCTGGAGCCAACAACAAGCTACCGCCATTATTCACATATTCCTCTACTGCTTCTGCTTGGGCTGTACTCAAGTCACCAACATTCAGCAAAACAGCAACATCATTCCGGCGCAAAACTGCTGCACTTAATTCAGCCGGCTCAATAGATGATAATTCAAACGGGGATTGCGCCGCACTACTTACGGCCAGTCCAAACCAATGACCTTCGTCATCAAACCAGTTTTCTGAAGCCTCTCCATTTACCAGCAACACTCGAATTTTGGGTAACACATCTACCGTAAAAAAGAAGGAGTTGTCGTCATCGAAGTTATCGCCATTAACTCGGACTTCACCGACGTGAGTCCCTTGAGTATCAAAATTTGCGCTAAAGCTAATTACTTCCTCAGAACGGTCGGCCAAATTTACTGGCGCCTGATCAACCATGACACCATCGATGCTTAAAGTGACCTCGCCTTGATTCAAATAAAGTGTGCCTGTGGAGCGCACTCTGGCGAGTATCAGTTGTTCTGCTGCATCTTCCAGCAGCTGTTCAGGGGACCTAACATCAGTGAGGACAAGATTTGAGCTTTCTTCAGTTGCTACATCAATTCCACTAAACGCAACTCCTGGCGCTAACTTCCAACCTTCATCTAGATCTTGTAAGCCAGAATCTTGAAAGTCGGAAATCAAATACACAGCACGGTTGTCATAACGCGATTCTTCCAGCAATTGATCCGCCAAGCGAAGGTTGGGCATATAGCGGGTAGCACCATACCCTGCCTCCTCCAAGTCTGCTATAACACTGCGGACACTATCGATATCAGTATTAAGCTCACGAACAAGCTCCGCTGAGTCAGAGAAGCCGATTAATGCTACTTCATCACCTGAAGTCATGTTGCTTAGAATATCGAGAGCTTCCTGCTTAGCCCGGTCGAAGGTATCGCCGTAACGCATGCTCATGGAAACATCGAGAAGAATAACCGCAGACTGCGGATCAGCATCAAGCAATCGTGCCATCGTTTGATCAATAAGTGGTCGGGCAAAGGCCATTACTAATAAGGCAATTACCACCGAGCGAAGGAGCAGTAGCAGCCATTGTTGAATATGTTGAAACAAAATTAGTTTCTTGGATGTTTTCTTCAAGAAACGAATGGTACTGAACATCAACTTAGGCGGTTTTTCTTTTCGAATAAGGTGAATCGCAATGGGCAGCAAGGCAGCCATTAGTCCGAGAAGAAAAAGTGGAGATATGAATACCATTTAAAAACTCTTAGCCCGTTTTGACATATAAGAAGAAAGTGCCTCATCTAAAGGATTGGCTGTATTTAGCAAACAATAGTCCACGCCACTAGTCTGACACTGCTTCTTACAAAAAGAGAGAAATTCATTCAAATTATCTAGATAAGACTTACGAATCGTCTCTGGCGTAGTGATAAACGATTCATTGTTTTCCATATCAATAAATTCAGATGCTTCATTAAAAGGAAAATTGAGCTCGGCATCATCCATAACCTGAAAAGTAATGACATCATTACCCATCGCTCTCAAATGTTGCAGTGTGCGAATTATTCGTTCTTCATCATCAAGCATGTCTGTAATCAATACTACAATACTTTTTTTAGTCAAAGTTGCAGCAAGGTTTGTAAGCGGTTTAACTACATCAGTCTTCGTTCCTGGTTTGACTTGGGAAAGTGCTCGCAGAATTCGCATCAAATGTGGTTGTCGACATTTGGGAGGCAAGAATTCTTTAATCTCATCATCAAAGGTAATCAGTCCCACGGCATCCCGTTGACGCATGATGAAATAAGCCAGGGCTGAAGCAAGTGTTACCCCGTAATTTAATTTGCTAATACCCCCGGAACTGTAAGCCATCGATGCACTGGTATCTAAAACAATAACGCAACGAACATTCGTCTCATCTTCATACTGCTTGATATAAAATTTATCAGTGCGCGCATAAAGTTTCCAATCGACATGGCGCATATCATCACCACGGTTGTAGTTGCGATAATCATTAAACTCCACACTAAAACCACGATGTGGACTTTTATGCATCCCAGAAAGAAAACCTTCTACCACTACGCGTGCTCGCAACTCTAAGTTATCGAGCCCAGCTAGTATGCTTGGGTCGAGAAAATTAATCGAATCTGACATCTAAGCCCTTTCTATTGTTCTAGCTATAATCCTGGCTATACCGTTTGTAATGCTGTTAGTGATACAACTATCCGCAAAGTTAGTGCGCAACTAAATCTTCAATTAGAGCTCAGATGTAGGCTCAGGAACTGCGTTTAATAGTTTTTGTATTACATCGTCTGTGGTAATTCTTTCCGCCTCAGCATGGAAATTAAGAATAAGCCTGTGCCGCAATATAGATGGTGCTAAGGCTCGAACATCACCGTAGGAAACATTAAAACGACCCAAAAGCAGCGCTCTAACCTTACCGGCAAGAATTAGGTTTTGTGAGGCTCGAATACCCGCTCCCCAACTTACCCAATCCTTAATGAAATCAGGGGAAGTGTCTGATTGAGGCCTGGAAGCATGAACCAATCTAACGGCATACTGAATTACTGCTTCTGCTGCAGGAACCTGCCGTGCTATGCGTTGAAAATCCAAAATATCATCGCCATTCAGCGGATGTGATAAGACAGCATCATTAGTTTGAGTAGTATTTCCCACCACCGTAACTTCATCGGCTTCAGACAAATAGCCTAATTCTATTTTGAACATAAATCTGTCTAATTGTGCTTCTGGTAAAGGATAGGTTCCCTCCAGTTCGATAGGATTCTGGGTTGCTAGTACAAAGAACGGCTTACCCATCGGATGGGTAACACCTGCGGCAGTTACTTGCTTTTCTTCCATAGCTTCCAACAAAGATGACTGAGTTTTAGGTGGAGTTCTATTAATTTCATCGGCTAATAAAATGCAGGTAAAAATTGGCCCCTTCACAAATTTGAGAGTACGCTTCCCATCGATCTCTTCAACAACTTCGGAGCCTACTACGTCTCCTGGCATTAGATCGGGTGTAAATTGAATACGACTGAAATCAACCTGAAGAATATCAGCCACTGTCTTAATCAGAAGAGTCTTGGCCAAACCTGGAACCCCAGTTACCAGGCAATGTCCGCCGGCAAACAAGGCTATGAGCAATTCATCTATAATTTCTTCCTGACCAATAATAATTTTTTTAATTTCGGCAACAATTTGATCTCGACCCTCTTGCATGCGGGTGACCAGAGCCAAATCATCCTGATCCTCAATTGCTACTACTTCTTCTATTTCTGCCATTTGTTATTCCCGTCTTCAGTGACTAAATGCATAAATTAAAAAGTTAATGCCTATCTTATAAGCTTCGTTGGTATATTTTGTAGGGTAGGCTTCATAGAAAGTATGCTCCCAGCCATCACCTAAATCTGTATTGTAATTCGCAACCATCATCACCCTGCCATCATCATCCAGAACTGCGTATACCTCAGGAGGATAGCTAGGATCGTCAATTTTCATGAATCCACCGTAATCCCAAGTCACCATTCGCCCTGGCACCTGAGCTATCTCATCAATATCGAAAAAGATATGGAAAATCTCATGATTTGTGTCCAATTTTACAATTTCCCGGTCGGGGAAAATTTTGCCTATCTCCATGAACATGTCATCAAGGTGGGGTTGTCCCCAAAAATCATCAACCATAATAAAGCCACCGCGGAACATAAATTCGCGCATAATTTCAATTTCTTCCGGAGTAAAATTCGGGCCGCTATAAGAAGAGCCAATGGGAACTCGTTTCCAGTTCATATATAGAAATATATGTTCGTAGAGTACAGGGTCCGTTAACTGAATATATTGATAGTTGCGCGGATTAGTATCGACGTTTGTGTAGCGCTGGACCCCTCGTAGAAAATTTTCGTCAGAGTCTGGATAGTCCGTATCCCACCAACCGCCTCGGCGACCAAAGCCACGCTGACCCCCGCGGTGATTGGTGTACTGCCCTCGAACCCAAGTAAATTCCGTAACATCGGTACCGTAAATCGAAATGTTTTCATTATCTTTAAATTGCAACACTTGAGCTGATGAACTGATACTAAAAAGTAACAGCCAGGCGCCTAACAATGTGGGTAAAACTTTCCCCACTAATCCGTTCCCCCATCAAGTGACTGCAATAGAACTTCCTGTGCGCGACGATAGCTGGGTGCTATTTCCAGGGCAGAGAGCACATTCTGGCGAGCTTCATCGAGTTGACCATTGCGCAAATAAGCCTCTGCTAAGTCAGTCTTAGACTCTACCGGATCATTAAAGTCCAATTTCGCTAGCACCTCATACTCGGTTACCGCCAAAGCACTGTCTTCGATACTTTCTGCATAGCGTGCCTTCAGCTGGTGAACATCAATGCGATATGGATCAACCTGAATAGCCCGGTCGATGTAGTATTCAGCCTCCTGGTAATCTTCTTGTTCCAATGCAGCTGCAGCGAGGATTATAGCGGAATCATAATCATGCTGAAGATTCTCTAACAGAATAGCAAGCCACTCTAATTGGGCCTCTTGGTTATCTTCTGCTTCATATATTTGTGACATTACCAAAGCTGGGCTTGGGTAACCGGTATAGCTTGGTAACAAGTTATGTGCTTCCTCTAATGAAAGCTTGGCTTCGCCGAAGGCTTCTTCTTTAAAAAGCACAATACCCAATTGTAAGTGGGCTTGAAAATCGCGAGGATTTTCCTCAACTCGTGCACGCATATGTTGTTTAAGCGAAGCATTATTATAAAGCTCAGCGAGAATTGCGCTGGAGTTTTCCTTTACACCATGACCATGACCCTCACCTTCGTCGGGAACATCCTCCGTATGAACATAGACATTAATTTCTTCAACCCGACGATCTATCCAGGCTCTAAAGCTGGAATCAAATTGATCTAGGGAGGCATCAAATACTTCAGAAAACCTTTCGCTATCTTCTTTAATCAAGCCGTATTGGTAAACTAAATCCACCAGCTTTTCGAATCCATATTCTTCAGCAATGAAATCGACAACCAAATAAGATTGGAAATAGGCAAATCCTAAATCTGCATTATTTCTAGCTCCAGAGAATCCAGAATTAAGTTCTGCAATGTGTAGCAGTTTGTCTTGTCCTGCGGCACGGACCAAGTCTAACCCTTGACGACGTCCCCAGTAAGGGCGCCCCTCCCTTTCTTCCCAAACTGAGATACCTTCGGACAACCAACGCGGCATTCTATTAGCCGTCATCTGCAATGTTATGACATGCATAAATTCATGCCATACGATTTCCTGCCAGTTAGCTGACAGAGTATCCGGTGAAATCAGCGTCACGACCTTGCCAAAACAAATTCCTACCAAGGGCCCAATATCAGGCAGACCGACAGAGCGCACGGCAAAATCTTCACTTTTATCAAAGACTTCGATAAGAATTGGGCCTTCTGGCTCGAAATTGTATTTCGTCGTAAGCGTATCCCAACCTTCTTCTAAAAGTGGCGCCAAATAAGGCCAGAGAATATCGGCATCGTTCTGACTCATGTGTACTTTAAAGTGTTCACTTTCAAGAGTGGCATATGTCTCCAGCGTGTCGAATACTTTCAACATATTGGAAGTCATCACATTAAAAGGATCATTCTCGTAGCCAATTTCCAGATTGACTTTACCCTCTTCTTCCTCTCCTAAACGAATCAGATTGCTGCCAAGCAAAGTATAACCCTGCCAATACTCTGGGTCTGCCGCTATGGCTGCACGAGCATACTGAATAGCTTCAGTGAATAAGTAATTATTACCAAAAGTGTCTGCTATATCACCGAGAAATTGCGGGTTGTCTGGACTAAAGCTATAGACTCGATCACGATAAGTGGCGAAGTCATCTGTTCTCTCTTCAAGTGCAGCTTGTGCTGCTAGTACGCTTAGTGTTTTTAGTGATTCTGGATTAAGAGCCAGTACTTTGGTGAAGTAATCTTCCGCCTCTTCTTCTCGACCATTGACCAGCAGTAGCTGACCATAAGTTTCCATAGCATCAATAGAATTTGGATTGATCGCCAAGGCACGCTGTAAAGCGCGTTCATCTCCGATAACTCGTGCGATGCCAACTAAGGCGTCGGTGTAACGGCTATTGATGTCCAGAGCCTCTTGATAGGATCGTTCCGCATCACTGGCGTTGTATTTCTCGAGAAAAAGATCACCCCAAAGAACATGCGCCTCCAGGTTATTCGGGTTGGCTCGGGTGGCTTCATTAAAAAGGCTATTGGCATCATGAAAATTGCCCATAAGCCAACTCGCGAGAGCGACCATCGCCACATCTTCGGAGCTAAACACCAAACCATTGTTATAACGTTGCACAGCTTGATCAAGAAATTGATAGGCCAAGGATTTATTGCCAGTAAATTTCAGTAAACTACCATATTGAACCAGAGTACGAACCGGTGGGTCTCCGAGACCATCAATAATAGCTGCTAGAATGACCAAGGCTTCAACCGACTGACCAACACTTCGTTTTACCTCTGCTAGTTGTGTGCTGAGCAAGGGGAAATTTGCATACTCTTCATCAACTATGCCTGACTCTACGATGCGCATCGCTTCTTGATAATTACCCATCATGGAATAAGCAACACTTGCGCCTACCAAACCTTCACTTCTATCGAGGCCATCCGTCAATAGAAACACATCTGCCGCAGCCGCATAGGAGCCGGTTAACAGAAGTTGCTCACCACGAAATAGTGGCGCATCGCCGATATTAGTTTGGCTGTCCTGGGCATGGGACGAGAGACTGACTGCACTGAGTAACAGCAAAGCCAAAGCAATAAAGCGTTGAGCGCGAAATTTATTATTCAACTTGTTCATTGAATTGTCCTGTTGTTCTTGCCAAATCCACTAACAACTCTTGGAGTTGCTGCCAATAATCTGCTTCTAGAAAATCCGCCTTGCGGCCACGAAGAATGAAAACTGATCTCTCAATTTCCTGCATACGGCCTTTGAGTTCGACAGCTCTAGCTGACATGCCTTCACTGCTATCGTTGAGTCCATCGATATAGGCAATTTCCGCAAGCCGCCCATCAGCAACATCTGCTGTAGGTTCGAGAGCAAACAGGGAATCACCATTATCATCAAGACCGGCATGTTCTGAGGCGAGCCTGCCTTGTTCTTCATACCAAGCTTCTACATTGCTCTTGGCATAATTAAAAGCTTCAAGCATTGATACTCTATTGTTCTTATCGCGATCACCGTTGCGACCGTCTAGTGCTTCAATGAAGTAACGGGAGAAAACCGGATCATATCTTTCAGAGGAAGAGCGTGTAGATGAAATAACGACCCGGCCTTCACTGGACAGAGATACTGAAAAACCATAGCTAGCACTGGTAGTGTTAACAATTATCATGTCCTGTTCATCGAACTGATCGAGAATCCCAGCAAATTCAATTCCGGTAATATCAGGACCAACAATATTAAATTTTGATTCTTCTTCTGCACCAGAGCCGTGACCAATTAAAAATATAGTAATTTGATCACCAGTTTTTACTTTCTCTCGCAGCGCCGAAAATTGCTCCTGAATACCTTCAATATCACAGGCTGCATCTATACGCTCACCACCAATTATGGAGCTGTCTCCATTATCGTAAAGTAAGCTTATCGAATCTCTGTCATAGCCATAATCGCGAGCTAAAATATCGTGGAGAGAGAAGGCCCACTGCCTGAATTGTGAAATAGAATCACTACCAACCGAAGGACCGGTCATAATAACAGCGTATTTAGTAGCATCAGCGCGATCTAAAAAATACTCATTACTGTTTTGGGCAACTTCATTCTGCGCAAATAAACTACCAACCAAAAGACTATTACTAATAACTATAAACAAGCTAAACCGACTCAACAATCGAATCAAATTATTTCCCTGCTTACTATGCTTTCTAGTTTCTTTCATGTTGTTTTGTCCTGATCTCATATTTATGTGTTGTGAGCGCTCGACCAGCCTCTATGACAATCCCTTCATACGCCTTGCTATCCAATCTACGCAAAGCAGAGAAATTAACAAAGCTAACAACCATGGTCTATCCCATAGATCGATCTGTATTTCCCGCGAATAAGCGTTGGGAGTAAATTCTATGGCACTAACAATATCTGTAGAATCCGCCAGATTAAAAAAAGCACCTCCGCTGGCTTCGGCAATGCGGGCCATTAGACCGCTATCCATTTCGGCATTGGTGTATTCACGCAGAGAGGGAGTTACCACGAATGCTGCTCGTTTCTCAGAACCGTCTGCTGCGGCATTCCCCGCGGCACTCGCCACATCTATCAGCATGCTATAGACACCTTCTTCCTCAACTGTAAAGCTGGAACGATAAACACCATCTTTTTCGATATCCCATTCCATCGGAATATCTGTCAGCGCGGCCAAGGGATCTTCTGTTTGCATCCACAACGTGGCATCATTATCCGGTTCATATTCATCGTTAAGCACAGTAGCGGTAACATTAACTTCATCACCAACATTGTAAAACTCGCGATCGAAATCGATACTGATTCTTTCTGGTGCCGACACTGACAACCAACGCAGTAATTGTCGCCAGAGGGTTTCATGGGATTGGTCTCCAGAGGGCAGCATCATTTGCCAACGCCAGGTACTTGCAGTGGCAACTGATATGGAGCGACCGCTACCATAACGTTGTGAGGCGATAACTGGTATGGCTTGATTTTGATACTGCAACAATGGATGCTCTACTAAAACGGTGGCTCCGGGTTTTATACGCCCTGTGACATAAACACCTTGTAACTCTGGTAGCTGTTGCCAAAGACGTCGGTTTTCTGCGTCTTCACTAGCTAAACGCAATAAAGGTGAGAACTCTCCATTATTAGTTACGCGGGGATAGTAGAGTTCACCAGTCAGGTGCTTACCACGACGCAAACCGCCGCGCAGATGTGCTGGTAGGAAATTTTCTTCAACCAGAGAGATAGGCAACATATCGGCAATAGGTGTACTCACAAAACCTTCATCAACCATGCCACTCATCAAGAAGCCGCCACCACGTTCAGCGACAAAGTCTTCAATCATTTGTAATTGATCTGCATTGAAAAAACTTTCTTCGATGTCGCCAAGAATAATGGCTTCATACTGATAAAGTTCTTCCTTATCTGTAGGAAAACCACTGCTTAGCTCAGTGGGCGATTCAATACCTTGTCGGTAATATTTTTCAGGGCCAGTTTGTAAATAAGTTGCCAGACGCAAAGAGTTATCGCCCTCAAGCGCTCGGCGAATAAATTTGTACTCATTACGTGGGTGTCCTTCAATGTAAAGAATATCTAGGGGAGCTTTCTCGGTATTGTCTACCAAAAAACTATAGCTGTTGTTCTCGCCAATAATCTCGTCAGTTTGCAATTCAACATTAAGATCATAGACAATCAGTTCAGGGCGTTCCGGTGTTAATTCTAATTCGAAACGTCTAGTAACACCTTCAGCTCCTAGAGTTACAACATCGGATACAACCATTATTTCGCCGTCATTGATAGAAAGCTCAATTTCCTGGCCTTCATAGCCTTGATGATTCACTGCTACTTCAACGGTAAATACCGATCCTTCCAATACAGTTTTTGCAGCACTAACATCGACGATGCCGATATCCTGAGGAATATTTTCCTGACCGACTCCTAAGGTGAAAATAGGAATTTGCCGGACACCAAAATCTTGTGCCGCAATAACAGGGTCTACATCACTGTTATCTGCACCGTCACTGATCAATACTAACCCACCCAAGGGCAGACCATTTAACTGATCATTAACATAACTCAAGGCCTGACCAATTGACGAAGCAGTGCCTTCTTCACTTAAATTATCAATACCAGCTATTCGTTGGGTTTCCTTGTCGAATCTAAAAATACGAACCTGAAACGAATTCGACAACTCATCTAATAAACCGCCATCAAAAAGTGCCTCCTCGACTGCCGCTCGACGAGTAATATTCCCTTCAACATCTTCGATCGACATGCTTTGGGAGTCATCGATTAAGACTCCTAAGTAAGTTTCCTGGGAAGAAACTTGTAAGGTATTTATTACGGGGCGCAACAAACAGAAAAGCAGAATGATCAATACGCAGGATCTAACACCAACGAAAAAAGACTTCCACCCCATGCTGAGTTGTCGGGTTGTTTTAAAATAGGTAAACCAAACGCCGATAATAATTAAAACGATGAAAAGGAAGAATAAATACGGACTGATACCGTAGGCAAAACTGAAAGTGCCTCCTTCTAATGCGTTAAAAAAATTAGGTTCAGTATATTGCATTGCTACTGGGCCGATTCAGCTGATTCCTGGTTTTCTGACAACACACGATAGTATTCCTCGACTAGGTCGCGGTACTCGTCGGGAATATCTTCATCAACAGAGGCGTAAAGCTTATTATTAATGTTATCCAGTTCGGCCTGTGCTCTAAGAGCACCTTCGAGTTCGAGGATAGGCTGTAAGAGCTGCCTGAATAGCTCGGGTTGGCTTAAAAAGTCTTCAATATCCTGTTGGGTTAACTGCTGCCGAATGGACCTGGCATTTCCCATTGCAGAATTATTACCAGAAGTGTCAATAGTGCCACCACGGCCTACTTGGTCTTGGTTACCGCCACCGGCACTAGCCTGCTGCGAACTTTGCTGGCCTTGGCCCTGCCCTTGCTGTCCCTGCTGACCTTGCTGCCGCGGCTGTTGGTTTTGTTGCTGGCCAATTTGGCGTTGTCCACCCCGCTGGGGACCCCGGGATTGGGCTTGTTGTTGCAGTTGTTGGGTAAGCTGCTGAGCTAATTGCTGAGTTCTCTCTAATTGATCCCGCATAGCACGAATAGAAGGAGTGCCATCTTCACTTGCTTGCAGACCATTTTCATTGAATGCCAATGCCTGTTGCTCTAAGTCTTCTATTTGCTGTCGCAGGGATTTTGCATCTCTTGCCGCTTGCTGCAGTTGATCGGATGGGCTTGCAGTACTTGATGGATTGAGCGCAGCAAGTCCCTGGGCAAAGTCTTCAATCTCTTCTTCAAGGTCAGCCTCTATATCAACGGAGAGATTAACCATGCCATTGCGGAGTACCCTATTGCTAGTTTGCATCTCTTCACGAATCGGGCGCAAATCTCTAGTTGCTTCCTGAGCCTGAGACATTAAGCGCTGATCATCGTTATCGCCACGAGCGATAATTGCTCGAAGCATGTCTTCTATTTCCTCGAGGTCTTTTTGCTGTTGCTGCTGCAACTCTATCAACTCTTGCATATCACCATCGTTACGGATTTCCTGACGAGTCTGACCTAAGCCTTGCTCTCTTGTTGTTTCCTGCAAAGCGTCTTGTAGTTGCCGTTGTTTTTGCAGCAGTTGCTGACCACGCTGTCCGAGGTTTTGCGCTAATTGATTAACTGAACGATCAGATTGCTTATTCAATTCACGCTGTTGTTGTCTTAAATTTTCTAGAGCCTTTTGACTGCGTGCGGCTGCTATAGAAGCCGTTTCACTCTTCGATGCTTCCTGCATTTGTTGTGCTGCGCGCTCCAGAGCTGTTTGTCGCTGTTGACCACCACTCGATGAAGAACTGCTAGAAGCCTGTGACTGGGAGCTCTGTTGCTGCGACTGTGACATCTGCTGAGCTAATTGTCCCACTTCGCGACTCAACTGCTCCTGCTGGCGCATAAGCCGCTCAAGCTCACGACGTTTTTGTTCTTCGGTCATCTGTTCTTCACGCCGAGCTAAATTTCGTTGTGCTCGAGTAAGGCCTTCTTGACGTCGCGCTAATTCTTCAAGTTTGTTTGCTTCTTCTGAATTCTGGGCACCACCACCAGGACTGCTTGGGGTTTCATAGCGGTTTTCAAGTTGACCCATTTCCATTTCAAATAATTCACGTAGATCTTCACGCTCTTGTTGGGCGCCACCGCCACCCCCACCGCCTTGCTGCATACTAATTTGGGTACGGTTAATATTGGCTTCGGCTTTTAATATGTATTGCAGTGCTAATTGTTCTGGGCGGAGGGCACTGGTGACCTGTTCAAGGTCCAACTCTCCCGCTGCCAAATTCATCTGCTCTATAGCCAGGGATAAATTCTCTACAGCAGAGTCATAACTATCGTCAGAAAAATTTAATCTCTCTGCCAAGCGATCGATAGACATGCGAGCCCGCCCGGCAGCCTCTTTTTGTGATTCAGCGATAATTTCAGCATCTGCGGTAAAGTCTTCTGCAGTAACCTGGTTCTGTCTGTTCTTTAGTTTCCAAGTTGCCGCAATGATATCTTTTTGTACAGCTACCAGTGCGCTGCTATCACCACCGCCCCCGCCGCCGCCAGCACCTTGCGCGCCTGAGCGCCTGAACTCTTGATCTGTTGGTATCACTTGGAGGAAATAAATGTCTGAAATGACTTCGTTCGGGCCTTCAATGTCATTGTTGTCAGCAAGAGTGAGAAAGTAGCTAACAAAATCCCCTGGCTCTACATCGAGGTCTTCTAGATAAATTAGTTCATTTCCGGATACTGAGAGAACATTTAGCTCAGGCAGAAAATTGACTTCCACCTCATCTGCCCCAACAACGCTATAGTTCAAATTGAAACGACTGAGGCCATAATCGTCGGTGGCATCTATTTCCAATACGACCTCTTCCAAAGGCATAACATCTTCATCCTTGCCTGGTCGAATCAATTTCAGTTCTGGAGGATTGTCGTCAATCGAACGAATAAAGTAGTCAAGCGGATTCGCACTTTCAAGATTAGAAAAATCTGCCGCAGCGATACGGTAAACGCCATCTTGGTTAACGGTAAAACTCGCGATGCCTATATTACCATCTATATCTAGTTGTAAGTCTGCATAGGGTGAAAGGGGGTCCAGTCCTTCATCGTCATTAGAGAAACTCTCTTCAAATTGCAGATTGGCAGTGGCAATAGCTTTGTTGAAAGTAACGGTTAATTCAATGTTCGTTCCCTCGGGCACAATTATATCGCCGCTGTCTTCTTCGATTGCATCCTCTATACCGGTGTAGTCTGGATAATCGTAGGCGATATCAATTTGTTCTACCTGCGGCAAATCAAAGAGTGAAATTCTATGCTGTGTGGAATTTTGCTCTCCCCGCTCAATAAAACTGACATAGTAAGTAGTGTCCTCTTCTAGCGAAGGAATATAATAGCTAAATGAAGCGCTCTCACTGCCACTGCCATCACGGACCATGGAGTAATCCCTCCAGTTCACATTGTCGTCTTGCAAACGTAGATTAATTGATCCTGGAACCGCATTGCTGACTCGAGCAACAATGGTTACACCATCACCCCGCTGCATTTCGATATCGCCCGGCTCAATGCTGATTTCAATGTCAGGCAAAACCTCTATCAATACAATAGGTTCACTAATAGCGAAAGGCCAGATCAAACGACTACCTGTTGAAAACAAAGCATCTGATGATAAAAATGCCACAGCAACTATGGCTACTACCGAAGCGGCAGAAGCAAAACTAATCCAAGAAGCTTTGGAGGGAATTACTGTTTCTACTTCGGCTTGCTGTTGCTGTACATGTTCTTGCGCATCCCGCCAAAGTTGTTGGATAAATTGCTGGGAGACACCTCGACGACCATTAGCTAAATCGTCTTCGGTAAACTCGAGGGAAGTAAGTAGACGTTGTTCGAAGTCAGGAATATGATCTTCGACATAGTGAGCAAGGCGACGATCATCGGTATGACTTCGTCTTAACACGCGGGCAAAAGACCAAAGCAAAAGACCAAATCCAAAAACCACAATAGTGAAGAGAGCAATTGCTCCCTGCTTGTCCAGTTTCAACCAGACTGCCAATGTTGCAATCGCTAGCGTAAACAGCGCGACCACAATAACAAAGAAGCTACTCTGTTTCAGAATAAATAAATTACTCCGACGGCGTCGAAGATTCTTAAGAGTTTCTCGCAAACTATCGAAAGTGGGAGACGACATAGAGGCTCTTCTGTCCAAAGTGAATGATTATCTACCCAAGCCTACTTGTTCTTATAGCGTTTGCTTATAAATTGAACAGTAAACAGCCTAAACTTCGGTGGCAGAAAAGCCTCTCTCAACGTCGACCATAACGTCAATAATTGATCATACAAATCAGTTCGAATAACGCTCGAACTCAGGGCTATTTCTCCCACCAAGACAGGCAGATTGCTATAACTGTGCGAGCCTAACTATCCCATTAACCCACCCAGAAAAGCAAGACCTTATAGGCGGCAAAGAGGACAAAGCCTTAGTGAAAAAGGATAGTCAGAAAGAAGGCAGAATCTAGCCTATAGATGGCTGTATTTAGACAGTTTTATAGTACCTCTGGGCTAGAGGACGGCTGGAAGCCGGATGTAGAATCTTGGACTTGATTCAGTTTGTTGAAACGCCCATCTCTTCGGGTCGGTAATATGCTGAATCTTTAGGAAAAACCCGAATGTTACTTGCTGTTACATCTGTGATCAGATCGTTCAAATTTCGATGATTGGCGATATCTCTTAAAGTAGTACTAGTTGGTTTTGGGATAACTATATTCTCAGCTTCCTCTTCAGCAAGGGCGTCACCGGGGCTAATCCAACGATGATCGAGAATCTCATCATTATCTACTGTTACATTGACCAAAGCAGTTAGAGGATAAATAAAGAACCAAGTGCAAAATCGTCGCGGTTGCTTTGGCGGAGTCGTCCAATGGGCAGTGTGAATTAATAACTTCTCGTCAATATCAATGCCTGCTTCTTCTTTAGTTTCACGCACTGCCGCCTTCAAGGCGGCTTGATACTCAGACCCAGACTCACTGTTCTCGAAATCAGCGGCATCCACCCGCCCACCTGGAAACACCCAGTGCCCCCCATGAAAAACCAAGCGCGAATTTCGTTGCACCAACAAAACTTCAATATTGTCGCTTGTTGCAGTTTCACGCACCAAGACTACCGTTGCTGCTGGTACTGGCTCTAATTCACTCATAAGAATCCTTGAACTTTATTTATTATGCATCAGCTTTGACTTGCTACGCGAACCAATCCTCGGAACAAGGAGCCGATGCAGGTATATTGCCAGACGCCAAAGCAAAGCATAGAATCGCGCCTGCCATCAATAGACAGCAGCTATCGCGCCTTCCGGAACCAAAAAAACAAGTCTCGGCACGGCACCAAAGCTTCGATACTTGCTTATATAGTTTATAGTTTCGGCAATCACCAGCAGAGTGTGAACTGGTTATTAACGTAGAATATGAAATTCGGTTACACCAACAATACAAGAGAATGAGGAAATAGGATGACGATTAATTTTGAAGACCGCGTTGCAGTAGTCACCGGTGCAGGCGGAGGCCTGGGTAAACAGCATGCCTTGGAACTAGGTCGCCGTGGAGTAAAAGTCGTAGTTAATGATTTGGGCGGTGGTGTTGATGGCTCCGGATCAGGTACCGCAGCCGAATTAGTCGCTGAGGAAATTAACGCTAACGGAGGCGCAGCTGTGGCCAACTCTGCCTCAGTCACCGACCTTGATGCGGTAAAGGAATTGGTTGCAAACACCATGGCAAAATGGGGTCGAATAGACATTCTAGTTAATAATGCCGGAATTTTACGCGATAAAACCTTTGCAAAACTTGAATTGGATAATTGGCACGCCGTCCTAGATGTACACTTAACCGGAAGCGTAAACACCACCAAGTGTATCTGGCCAATAATGATCGAACAAAATTATGGACGCATAGTGATGACCACTTCCACGTCGGGCTTATTCGGAAATTTCGGACAAAGTAATTACGGTGCTGCAAAGCTTGGCTTAGTAGGCTTCATGAATACATTAAGAGCAGAAGGGGCCAAATATAATATTTTTACAAACTCCATCGCTCCTATTGCCGCGACGCGTATGACCGCAGATTTGCCGGGCTTCGAAGACAGCACCAAAAAACTCGCGCCTGAGCTGGTAACCCCTGCTGTCGTATTCCTGTGCAGTGACCACGCTCCAAACGGACGAATTATTCAAGCTGCTGGAGGAAGATATTATTCTGCTGATGTCAGAGAGAACGTAGGTGTCGATCTCGGGCTAAATGCTACTGTGGAAGATATTCAAGAAAATATTGAAACCATATTAGACATGGCTTCCAATAAAGGAATTCTGGAAAGAGCTCACCATCGGTAAATCCCTTCCAAGGGCTAGTATCCCTATATAACTCTAATCAGGAACAGTCGATCAGTCAGCTTTAGCTTGATCGGCTGCTACCTGTATAATTGATGCTCGCTCCTTAATCAAACCCACTAATGCCGATAGCTCTGGGTATTCTGCATACAGATCCCATGCCAATACTTTCTTGCAAACCTGAGTTACCGGCCCTAAAGAATAGATCAAATAGAGATCTGCGTAAGAAAATTCAGCGCCCGCCAACCACGGGCCATATTTTGCAATTTTTGCCAGAGAGATGAATCCTTTTCCCAGTTGCGCCTTCACTTCTGCCTTCAATTCATCAGTTGCAGGCCTACTAAAAAAAGCGTCACCATATAAACGCCGGCCAGGTAATTCTATGTATAACTCCAGATGCCGCATTAGTTCCTGCACTTTAGCTTTGGCAAAACCATTCGCGGGATAAAGCGAAGCGCCGGCACCAACAGAATCCACATAGTCTATTATCACACTAGTCTCAGTAATAAAACCCTCGTCCGTTTCCAGGCAGGGAACTTTGCCCATGGGACTTTTCTGCAGAAAATCAGACTCTTGATTTGGTAAAATATGCACCTCTTCATATGCAACATTATTCTCAAGCATTGCTGCTTTAACCATATTGTAATAATTGCTATAAGTCATTCCGTGTAATTTAATTGTCATATCTTCCTCAAATAAAATAATCTGTTACTTTAAAATCTCTGAGCCAATAATCAATCACCGAAAGTCGAATTGCCAGAACTTGCCGATTAGAAACTTAGTGAACGTTATGGAAAGACGTTCTTACCACTGATGACAGCGGTGGAAGGTTAAAGAACTAATTCACCCGTTCCAGCAAGGGAAAAACTATTTCCTGATCAATCTGAATTCGATTGAAGTCCAAAGCAGGATTGTACTGACGTAATAACCACACTGGAGTGGAGTAACGTGACCGGGCGATGCCACCAACATTATCACCGGGTCGCACTTTGTATTGTTCAACATTCTGAATTCGATAATTACTGAAGAACTCACTTTGTAAGGTGGAATGAAAATCCCTCCGCATTAATTCGAACTTTGCTATATTCACTTGGGAAAAATCTAAGGTAAGCCGATCACCAATAATCACCGGATCGCGATAAGCCATATTATTCAGTCTGCGCAGATCCCAGGCGCGAATGCCCAACCAATCAGCATAGTGGCCCAATGTTTCCGAAGCCTGTATCTCAACTGAATTGTTACTGGCGACCATGTAGTCTGATGGGTCTGCAGAAAGTGATTCACTGAGCTGTTCATTGTTCTGCGCTGCGTCAAATACAGGATCGAGCGCTTCGGCAATTTCTTCCTCTGGCGTAACAGCTACCTCCAATTCTTGGTTGTCCGGCAATACTGCAGCAGGCGGAAGAGTTTCCTCTATAACGGCAGCATCAGTTAGCGGAATAGAAGCCACACTTGTATTCAATGCTAAGTGGGTTGGAACGGGAGATTCATTTTCTCTGGAAGCTATACTGTTTGCGTCTGTGGACTCAACCTCGGATTCATCTTCCGAGAATTGTAGTTCCGTTGGTGGCACTGGCGAAGAATTCGTGTCAATAGCCGCTATCTGAACCCCATCGGGCTGAAATCCTGGCAGATGAATCTGTTGACCTGGAAAAATACGATGGGGATCTGCGATGCCATTGCTAACCAATAGCTCTTGTTCAGTCACTGCAAAGCGAGCGGCTATAATTGAAACCGTATCGCCTCTGCCCACTGTGTAGAGTCCATCGCTGGGTATCGGTCTTACCGAATCAGCAACTCCAGCAATTTGTGCTGCTCTGCCATTTTCCTGCGGAAGCAAAAGCCGCTGGCCTATCTGAATTCGATTTCTACTAGTCAATTGATTTAATGCCACCAACCGGGTAACCGATGTGTTGAATCTACTGGCTATTACTGAAAGGCTGTCCCCTCGCTCTACCATGTAGGCAACATCTGGTGTTTGGATACCAAACTTAAAATTAATTGGAATCATCGCCAGCAAATTACCGGAAGCAACTGCTTCACGTCGCACTTTTACTGTGAATCCGCTGGGAATACGTTTGTTCCCTTCCCAGACAGCTGGACGTAGAGCTGGATTATCAGCTTGTAGTTGTTCCAGACTAATTCCGATAGAACTGGCAAAAACTTCGGCATCGATGAAGGCGTCGATTTTAACTTCGCGAAAATTTGGTGCTGGATTTAAACGGAAATCTCCAAAATATTCCCGAGCATTATTTTCTACTTCTAACACCGCCAGAAATTGTGCGTAAAAATTCCTTGAGGCAAATCCAAATGATCTCCCCCTATAATTAGCAATAATTTTCTCGATGTCGGTAGTTTCAGTTTGCCGCACCGCACGGGCGATTCCGCCAGCGCCATGGTTATAAGCTGTGAGTGCCAATGGCCAAGTACCAAGTACACTGTAATTATATTCCAGCAGACTCATAGCAGCGTTACTCGAGATATAGGGATCCATTCGCTCATCGACGATGTGATCTATGCGCATAAAACGCTGGCCTGTGGCTCTGCCAAATTGCCACATGCCAGCTGCTGATGCACTGGAATACGCGCCAGGATTAAATGAGGATTCGACGTGGGGCAATACACCTAATTCGATAGGAAGGTCTTTTCCCCGTATAACCTCATTAATATGCTGCCTATAGGCGCCTGAACGTTGCAGACCTCCAAGAAATCTATCGGATTGTCCTAGCTGCCAGCGCACATTTGATGCCGCTGTGCGCAAAGTTTGATTGCTCACATTCGCCGGCCAGAGTGCGAGTATTTCTTCTTGTCCTATGGTTAGAAGATCGCGCTTACCAGCAGCCAACTCTCGCAGATCTTCCTGAATGCGCGTACGCGTCTCTTCAATCTGCGTTCGATTAAGCGGGAGGCTGGTATAAATTACCGAGAGATGCTGAGAATCATGGAGAAAACCACTTTGCGTATTTACTTCTGTATAGACTTTTACCCAGAAATTAATCGCCGCTTCTATTTCAGGGGGCCGAGGAAACAAATCAGTGGGTTGGGCAAACAGATAAGAACTAGGAAATATAGACAGAAGTACTGAAAGCAATAGCACCAATAAACACCGAAGCGATCGGTTGAGCGTTAATCCCTCGGCTAATAATCCAAGCAGAGATTTCAATTTCAAACTAGAAACCACGTCCAATGCTCCCAAAATCTGTACTGTTATGAGGGCCATGCCCTGTAATTGTATTCAGTAAATTTTCAACGGGATAAAACATAGCAATAATGCAGAATATCGCCAAGCGCTAATTCGCGCCCATCACAGTTATCTAACAACCAAAAACATTACGTGCCAGGAAGAATAACTACTTAGATAGTAGTAAGTATCGCCGTATGAATGGGCAACTTTACTACAGTTTGAGCTGCATTGGTGAAAGGCAGAGTATAGCTGTAGTTAGCACTTCAGGCCTTAATCGTCGACAAATACAAGCTGCTAAGCAGGCTTATGCCTAGGGAAAAGTTGAGGCGGAAAACCTAAAAAGAAACCTAGGGCGTATCACTGAGATCTCCACCCTCTTTCACTGGTGTCATCAAATCTTCACGAGTTACATTCATGTACAGAATTACATTAGAGGCAATATAAATTGATGAGTAGGTTCCAATAACCACACCGATAATTAATGCTATAGCAAAACCTTGCGTTGATTCACCGCCAATAAGCAAAATTGAGAAAAGTACCAGCAAAGTGGTGAGTGAAGTTATCAAGGTTCTGCTGAGAGTTTGATTCAGTGACTTGTTCACCATTTCCAGCGGTGACCCTGAACGCATACGGCGAAAATTTTCACGAATTCGGTCAGACACTACGATGGTATCGTTCAAGGAGTAACCAATTATCGCCAAGAGTGCTGCCAGAGTATTGAGATTAAATTCAATCCCGAAAATGGAAAAAATACCCAAAGTAATAATCAAATCATGGGCCAAAGCTGTTACTGCGCCAACGGAAAACTTGAATTGA
This sequence comes from Gammaproteobacteria bacterium, assembly GCA_012960305.1. Taxonomy (GTDB): domain Bacteria; phylum Pseudomonadota; class Gammaproteobacteria; order Pseudomonadales; family Pseudohongiellaceae; genus UBA9145. The sequence continues at coordinate 131,199 of DUBM01000001.1, forward strand.
AAGCGCACAGCAATGTAAACCATGATTATACCGAGTGCGACCAACATTCCCAAGCCGCCTTGTTCAGCTAATTCCTGTCCAACTTTAGCACTCACATAGTCAGAGCCTAGAAGAGTAATTTCACTACTGCTTTCGCTTTGCAACAACGCAGAGATAGACTCACCGACTTCTACGGCTTGGGTTGCCTGATCTTCGATAGCTACGTCTTCGTTTACCGGTAAAAGAATACGAATATCGCGATCAGAGCCAAAACTCACGACTACTGAATCTTCGTAGCCATTGCCTTGCAAGACTTGATTTACGTTACTTACATCTACAGTTTCTGAATAACTCAATCTAACTGAAGTACCGCTAGTAAAATCAAGACCAAATTCCAACGAATTTATCGCCAGTGAAAGTAAGGAAACGACAACAAATACAGCCGATATTATCGCTGCCATCCGTCGTATGCCCATAAAATCTATTGCAGTATCTTCAAACATTTAAGAGATCTACTTCATTTCCAATTTTGGTTATTCGCGCGTCATCACAAAAGGCGATGGCGGTTGCAATAAGTTTAGGCTTTGGCCTCTTTCGCTGGTCTTATCCCACCGATTGAGAGTGTTCGCACATTACGTCCACCGTACATGAGATTGACCAAAGCCCGCGTTCCGACAATAGCTGTAAACATCGAAGTAATGATGCCTATCATCAATGTCACAGCAAAACCTTTAACCGGCCCAGTGCCAATAGTGAATAAAACAGCGGCGACGAGAAAAGTTGTAATATTAGCATCCAAGATAGTAGTGAATGCTCGATTATAACCAGCGTCTATTGCCTGTTGCGGTGGAACCCCTGCACGCAGTTCTTCCCTAATTCGTGTAAAAATCAGCACATTGGCATCTACTGCCATTCCCACTGTAAGCACGATTCCCACTATTCCAGGCAGTGTAAGTGTCGCAGGTATTATTGAAGACATTATCGCGAATATCAGAAGGATATTCATGATCAAAGCAGCATTGGCTGCCAAGCCAAAAACTCGATAATAAAACAGCATAAACAGCAGAACTAATGCTGCAGCCACCTGCACTCCCCGAATACCTTGATCTAAATTCTCACGTCCCATTGTTGGCCCGATAACAGATTGCTCAACAATAGTCATAGGAGCAGCAAGAGATCCGGAACTAATTAACAGTGATAGGTCATTAGCTTCTCTGGAAGTCAACCCAGTAATTACGAATTGGCGGCCGAGGGCAGAGTTAATGCGCGCATGGCTAATCAGGCGCTTCTCTTCATAAAACTCCACCTCATCGACGTCAGCACCATTTTCATCCAATGTGACAACATTCCGTGATTTAGTTTCAATCAACAGGATATCCATTAGATTGCCAACATTATCTCTGGTTACTCGATTAAGCTGATTGCCACCTTGAGCATCGAGACTGATTTGTACTTGAGGCAAACCGTTCTGGTCTAAGGATGATCTAACATTACTTATACGGTCACCTTGGAGAATCACATCATTATTTACATCTACCATTTGCGATCCTTGCGGACTCACATACTCAAAGGTTTCGTAGGATGTTCTTGATGAGCCGATGCTTGCTTCTAGGTGAAATTCAAGAGTCGCAATTCGCTGCAGTATTCGAATTGCTTGAGCCGGATCTTGCACCCCAGGAAGTTCTACTACGATTCGATCGACACCTTGTTGCTGAACAGTGGGCTCCGACACGCCTAGCGCATCGACACGATTCAATAATGTTGTGCGGTTCGCCTGTATGGTATCGCGTTGAATCTGCAAAATAACATCTGCAGTCAAAATCATGTCGAGAATGAACATCCCTTCTGCTTCTCGGTTTTGAAATTGTATTTCAGGGAAATTATCAATCAACTCTGAACGGGCTTGAGAACGATCTTCTTGACTCGCAAATCTAACTTCTAACTGAGAATTACTAAGCAGGCTAGTTCCGCGCGTCCGTATGCGCTCTTCCCGTAAAATAGTTCTAACATTACCAAGGTTATCCTGCATTCGCCGCTCGATAGCCGCATCCATATCCACCTCCATTAGAAAGTGGACTCCACCTTGTAAATCTAGCCCCAAGTTCATGCGCCCAGCGCCAATAGCTTGCATCCACGAAGGTGTAGTAGGAGCAAGATTTAAAGCAACGATATAGTTTTCTGTTAACGCCTGTTCTACTGCTGTCTTGGCTCGCAACTGATCTTCGACACTATCAAATCGAAGCAAGAGACTTTCTTCACTTAGTTCTTCTCCAAAAAACTCTACCTGAGCAGCCTCTAGGGCAGTGGTTACAACTTCTAAATCCGACTCATTGATGCTAAGGCTCTCGTTGGTAATCTGAATGGCTTCATCATTCGGATACATATTAGGCACTGAATAGAGAAAACCCAGAATCACCACGATTAAAATCAGGATATTTTTCCAAGCAGGATATTTATTTAACATTGTGACCTTAACCGCGTTAGAAAAGTCGTTAATTAATTTTTACAATCTTGAGAACTATTTTTCTGAACTAATTTTCGGTTCGAATGGCAAGTTTCAAAAAACTAGCTAAGCTCTAAAATATGATTGCCTATATTTGATTAATGGTGCCCTTAGGCAAAGCAGCAGCCACAGAAGATTTTTGGATTTTTAATTCCACACCTTCTGCAACCATTACAGCAAGATAGTCATCGGTGACCTTGGTAACTTTACCTAACAAACCGCCAGAGGTAAGAATTTCATCACCCTTGGAAATTTCACTAATAAGAGACTTATGTTCTTTCGCTCTCTTCGACTGTGGGCGCCATAAGATTAACCAAAACAAAAAGAACATGCCGCCAAACAGAAAAAGATTGTAAGTCATGGAAGGCGCCCCTGCCTCTTGGGCATAGGCGACTGGAAATAGTAAATTCATAATCCTCTCTCACTTGATTTCGATCACTCGGTCGATAGCTTCTTTTAACTTCTCGCTGTTGCTATTTTCGGTTCACACAATTGAGCAGTTTTTCGCAGCTCTATCTCGTCGTCGAACGTTATTATTGTTTACCTTCATAGTTGGGTTTAACGGGGCAAATTCAAGGCCCATTGACCAAGCCTACACCCCCTAAGGTTGTGACTCACCCTGTTCAGCAAAAAACTGGCTGACAAAGGCGCTCAATCTACCTTGTTCTATGGCCTCACGCAAACCGCTCATGAGTTGCTGATAGAAATGCAGATTATGGATAGTGTTCAGCTGTGAGCCCAGTATTTCTCGGCATTTGTCTAAATGATGTAAGTAGGCCCGGGAAAAGTTGCGACAGGTATAGCAACTGCAACTTTCATCCACTGGACCGGTGTCTTGACGGTGACGACTGTTCCGCAGTCTTAGAAGCCCTTTTGAGGTAAATAAGTGTGCATTTCGAGCATTTCTAGTGGGCATTACGCAGTCGAACATATCAATGCCATTAGATACTGCGTGAACTATATCCTCAGGAGTACCAACTCCCATTAGATAACGTGGTTTGTCCTCCGGCATCGAGGGGGCACAAAACTCCACCACTTTACGCATTTCTTCTTTAGGCTCACCGACTGAGAGACCTCCAAGTGCGTAACCATCGAAATCCAATGCAACGAGGCCAGCCAAGGATTCTTCCCGTAGCTCTTCATACATAGAACCTTGCACAATCCCAAATAAAGCAGACCTATCTTCACCCTGAGCTTTTTTGCAGCGCTTCGCCCAGCGCAGAGAAAGCTTCATGGATTCTCTTGCCAAAGCCTCGGTTGTGGGGAATGGTGTGCACTCATCAAATACCATAATGATATCCGCGCCGAGTTTGTGCTGTACGGCGATGGCTGATTCTGGTCCGAGAAAAATTTCCGCGCCATCAACTGGGGAACGAAATTTTACCCCCTCTTCTGATATCTTCCGCATCTCCCCAAGACTGAAAACCTGAAATCCACCCGAGTCAGTAAGTATTGGGCCTGACCAAGACATAAATTCATGAAGGTCACCGTGTTTCTGAATAATTTCAGTGCCAGGCCTCAGCATCAAATGAAAAGTATTGCCGAGAATTATCTCGGCGCCGGTCTCAACAATTTGTTGTGGATTTAGCCCTTTTACCGAGCCGTAAGTACCAACCGGCATGAAGGCCGGAGTGGCGACAGTGCCGCGGGCAAACTGCATGCTTCCTTTACGGGCAGCACCATCTTTTGCAGATACTTCGAATGTCATTTGGCAGTTGGTCATAACAAACTTTAATCTACTAATGCTCGCGTGTGGAGTGAAATTCGATATCGGGCCATCGTTCTTGCATCAAGCTAAGGTTTACTCTGGTGGGCGCTAAATAGCTAAGATACCCACCACCATCTATTGCTAGGTTCTCATAGGCTCTCTTGCGGAACTCTTCCAGCTTTTCCTTATTTTCAGATTCTATCCAGCGAGCCCCATAGACAGTGACAGGCTCATAAATACAATCAACTTTGTATTCATCTTTCAATCTATAAGCCACGACCTCAAACTGCAGCACACCAACAGCACCAACAATCAAATCATTATTTCGCAGGGGCATAAACACTTGCGTAGAACCTTCTTCTGAAAGTTGAGTTAAACCCTTTTGTAATTGCTTGAGTTTAAGTGGGTCCTGTAGCCGGATTCGGCGAAACAGTTCCGGCGCAAAATGTGGAATCCCTTTAAACTTTAGAGCTTCTCCTTTGGTAAAGGTGTCGCCGATTTGAATAGTACCGTGGTTATGCAAACCAATTATATCACCCGATACTGCCTGGTCGGCTTGAGCCCGCTCCCCAGCTAAAAAAGTTACAGCATCAGCAATTTTCACATCTTTCCCAAGGCGGCCATGGCGCATTTTCATCCCTTTTGAATACTCTCCAGAGCAGATCCGCATAAAAGCTATTCGGTCACGATGATTAGGATCCATATTCGCCTGGATTTTAAATACGAAACCACTAAAGTCAGCTTCTGTCGCAGCAACAGTTCTGGTTTCGGTTTCTCTGTCTTTTGGCCCAGGTGCCCACTCAACAAAATCATCAAGCATTTCTCTAACACTGAAATTTCCAAGCGCGGTACCAAAATAAACAGGGGTCAGCTCTCCTTTTAAATACGAGCCGCGATCAAACTCATGACTTGCACCTCTAACTAATTCAATTTCATCACGATAGTCATCAGCATAACTTCCTAAGAGTTCACTAGTCTCATCACTGTCTATCCCTTTTATCTTAACTTCATCTCCAATATGATGTCCTTGCCCCTGCTGATAGACGTGGATTGTATCGGTGTACAAATTGTAGACGCCTTTGAATTCCTTGCCCATTCCCAAGGGCCAATAAATAGGCGCACACTTAATTTTTAATACTGTTTCGATTTCATCAAGCACTTCTATGGGGTCACGGATATCTCTATCCATTTTATTGACAAAAGTAAAAATTGGAGTATCCCGCAAGCGGCAAACATCCATAAGTTTAATGGTGCGCTCTTCAACACCCTTGGCACCATCAACTACCATTAATGCAGAATCTACGGCTGTAAGGACTCTATAAGTGTCTTCAGAAAAATCTTCATGGCCCGGCGTATCTAATAGATTCACCATGCGCTCGAGATAGGGAAACTGCATCACCGACGAAGTAACGGATATACCCCGCTCTTGCTCCATCGCCATCCAATCTGAAGTGGTGTGGCGGTCAGATTTCTTGCCTTTTATAGTGCCCGCCACCTGAATTAAATTGCCATACAACAACAATTTTTCCGTGATCGTCGTCTTACCGGCATCTGGGTGAGAAATAATCGCCAACACACGACGGCGTTGAATTTCTTCGGTTAGTGTTTCTCTGTTCATAATCAATACAACAAGGCTATTGCCAATGTGAAACTCACTATCAGGTCTAATTCGATCCAGGTAAAAGATCGCTGTGGGTCTCAGAGGAAAAATCCGTGGAGCCCATTGAAAATCGGCGCGATTATAGCAGTTGCAGGCCCACTTACTCTACACAAGGCGATTTGATGCATAGTCGCTGTGCTATAGCCTATAATACCTCAGAGCTACACGGTGAACATTAATCGAATTAAAGGAGTGGTAAGCATGGATTTCGTATTATCCAACGAACAAAAAGCCCTGCAGGAATCGGTTAGGCAATTCGCCCAGAAAGAATTACCAGATATAGCCAAAGAACTTGAACAGAACGATGAATCTGTGAGCGTTGAATTAAGAAAACGTTTCGCCATGTTAGGTTATTTAGGAATCAACCTTGATAGTAAATATGGTGGTGCGGGCATGACCCACCTCGACGCAGTTATCGTATTGGAAGAAGTTGCTAAGATTTCGATAGCTGTGGCTTTTCCAATTTTCGAATCATGCTTCGGCCCTTCTCTGGCTGTGGCTCATTTTGGCAATGACAAAATGCGCAAAGAGGTTCTTCCCAAAGTGTGTTCTGGTGAAATCGTCTTAGCGGTTTCCATGTCTGAGCCCAATGCAGGCTCTGCTTTAACTGACCTCGCTACCCAAGCCAAAGTCGAAGACAATAAAGTTATTCTGAATGGCACCAAACGCTGGTGTTCCGGCGCCGGGCATTCAGAAGCCTACATTGTTTACTGCCGTATGGATAACATACAAGGCGCAAAGGGTATTGGTGCAGTGCTAGTATCAAAAGGAACAGAAGGATTTAGCTTCGGTAAGCGGGAACAGCATATGGGATTTCGAGGGGTTCATAGTGCTGACATGTATTTCGATGACGTAGAGGTTTCTACCGACGACATCCTTGTCCCTGCTGGCGGCTTTGGCAAACTCATGGATGCCTTCGATCTTGAACGCTGTGGCAATACGACTATGTCACTGGCTGTAGCCCAATCCGCTTTTGACTATGTATTAGATTATTGTCAGCAAAGGGAACAATTCGGCAAGCCACTGATCGATTTTCAAGCGGTACAAATTCATATCGCCGAGATGAAAATGAAGCTCGAAGCAGCACGACTCTTATTATACCGTGCCGTAGTGAATGCTGAAAAAGGCCTGCCTTCAATTGCCGAGAGTTCAATCGCCAAGTGCTTTGCCAATGAAACTGTTCGAGAAGTCACTGGTAAAGCGATGCAGTTGATGGGCGGTTACGGGTACTCTACCGAATTTCCAATTGAACAAAAACTTCGTGATGCATGGGGCTGGGGAATTGCCGGGGGCTCGATCGACATTCAAAAGGTGAATATTTCAGCGGCGCTAGTTGGCAGACGGTTTAACCAAAGAGCAAAATAGGCTCGTCAGCAACTAGAACATGAATAAAAACCACACAAAAATAACTCAAGGGTGAAACAATGAATCCAATGCGATTCCTAATTGAGTCGGCAACTTCAAATAACCAACTGAGCGGCCGATTAGTTAGCGGCACACTCAAAAAAGGTGAGAGCATTGCTCTGGCGCCAACTGGCCAACAATCCTCTATTCTTTCCCTTACAGAAGGAGGGCGCCAGCTCAAAAACGCCAAAGCAGAGTGCATTCTTGATCTAGAGCTTACTTATTCAGTTCCAATAGAAGTAGGAAATATCATTGTTCCCGCGGATGAGAGACCAGAGGTCTCCGATCAGTTTGAAGCTAAAATCCACTGGCTTGATAGTCAGCAACTGTTCCCTAGCCGGACTTATCAATTAAATTCTATCGGCGGCAATACAGAAGCATCTGTTAGCCGACTAAAATACAAAATCGAAACCGATCAAGATCAACAAATTGCTGCCAACACATTAAAACAGGGAGAAATTGGGGTTGGTAATATCGCTCTGATTCGACCCATCATCTACGACACATACGCCCATTGTCCACAAACAGGATCGTTTCAGTTAATCGACAAGGATACTAATGAGATCGTCGCCCATGGTGAAATTAGACATGGCCTGCGACGGGCCAATAATGTTCATTGGCAGGCTCTCGATGTAGACAAAGAAAGCCGCGCGATTATAAAACAACAAACCCCTAGAATAATTTGGCTTACAGGACTCTCCGGATCTGGAAAATCCACTATTGCCAATTTGATCGAAAAGAAACTGATCGTCAAGTCTCGGCACTCATATTTGCTTGATGGTGATAATGTTCGTCATGGCCTTAACAAAGATCTGGGTTTTACCGACGCAGACAGGGTAGAAAACATCCGCCGAGTCGGCGAAACCGCGAAGCTGATGTTGGATGCCGGACTTATCGTGATCACCAGCTTCATCTCACCTTTTCGGGCAGAACGAGATATGGCCCGCAGCCTCTTTGATTCCACCGAATTCATCGAGGTATTTGTCGATGCCAGCCTTGAAGTTTGTGAACAGAGAGATCCTAAGGGCTTATACAAAAAGGCCCGTAGCGGTGAAATTAAGAATTTTACTGGCTTGGATAGTCCCTATGAACCACCATTAAATCCGGAGTTGGTTATCGATTCAATGGAGATGACCATAGAACAAGCTGCGGATACGATCATTGACTTCGTTGAAACCATAGGTGAATAGGCGACTAATGAAGGACAGCAGTAGTGGGCTTTTTTTTATTTTCTGCCAATTCAGAATGCAGAATGTCAATACTCTTCACTAGCAACAAATCGTGCCGGCAGAGGCGATCGTATTCATCCACGGCACGCACGTCGATGTCGTCCAACAAAACACAAACAACATCATCGTCATCGATGTCCACAACCACACAAGACTTGAAGCCGCCAACAGTATTCAGTGACGCTTGGGAACCAATCTCACAATTGTGTAGCGGGTAAGAGCTATCCGTTTGTTTCAATAGCCCATAAGAGGTAAAGGCAACCCCAAACCCAGCAGCAGCCACTACATGAATAATCTCGATAATGTCAGGATCAGTAAGATCAATACGCACGGTGTCAGGAACCAGGGGTTTAGTATTTTGCTGTTTTTGATTAACTAACTTGAGAAAAAGACTAATGTCTTCCTGATTCCATTCCAGTGTTTCTTCTTTTCCCGAGCGAGAGCTATCCCCAGAAAGGCTCAACACCGTTGTTTCAATGGTGAGGTCTTTGATCTCAGTATCGGGAGGACAGGGAACAACCATGGCAACAGAACAGTAACCTTCACTGCTCTCAGCGCTAAGTTTCCACAAGAAAGGAATTTCGCCGCTAAGCTCAATCATTTAAAACTGCTACAAGGGAACTAATGGGATTAACATAGCACATTCCGCCTCAAGTCAGAATGCTACTGGGAACAAAGTTGAGCTCAATTCAATTAACATTAAAATAAGAATTCTCAATGACAATTTTTATCGACTTAGCAAGCTTTTCTCAGACTCAGTTAAACTAATCTCACTAACCTATTGAGAACCGGAACAATTTAAAATTAATTTGTAGTAGCAGCTTTTTCCACAGAATCTGTGGATAAGTCAGTGGATAAAACTTCATTCCCACGCTACAGACGCGAAATTACACCTGCTCAGCGCATTCTGATCAATTTTTAACCAAACTAATATATATATATATATCAATTAGTTGCGAGTTTTGGAAGGTTCGATATAAAATAAAACACGCTATTTATAGGAGTTTTATAAAGGGGATGTCATTTTTGTGCATAAATTCTCGGGGAAAAAGAAAAACGAAAATTAAAGGGGCCCGTTTAGTACTGTTTTTATTGAAGTTTTTGAATCTATAATAACGTTCGTTCTTAAAGGTTTTTTATCTCGAAATCAAAGACGGAAGGCAAATTCAGCAATGAAAAATCAAAGCTAGAAAAACCTCCACTTCCCTCAAAAGCTTTATGCTTATTTTGTTGATCGTCCTAGTAATTTTGGCTTGGGGTATTTTCCGGCGGAACCAACTCGATTGAAGCTACAGCAAACTAGCTATAGAAGTGACCGAGGCGGCTTTTGCGGACAATTCTGTATCGACACTCGTTAGCAATGCCGCCCTTCATTACTAAAACAAATTACTGCCTATCCCTAGCTTCACCTTTGTGTGTTATAGAGGAGATTTTAGGACCGCTGGGAGCAATCAGCACTATAACTTGTTCAAATAACGATAAAATGCTCCCTTCAGCCTTTCGCTTCACTTAACCTGCTATCGAATTGCAGCCAGGTATGAATATCAGTGAGCTCTACACTGTCCATAACAATTTTTATATGGATAGAACGTTAGCTTAGAGCGACATGGCAAGTTAGAGGAGTGGGAGAAAAAGACACGCGGATTCCTAGGGAATCATTATCGCCAGGGTCTCTGTCCTTAATACTAGCTAGAATTTCTTTACCATTGTTGACAGACCGCCAAATAGTAAAAAGCCAAACCCTTAATAGAAGCGGCCGCTGAGGCTCGTCTTCGATTACTTCAACGTCTATATTTGCTGTTTTTGCCATAAATTCCACTTATTTTGCATTACTCTGCCGATTACACCTGCATGAAGCGAATTTTCACTTAATCCCCCGATTATCGGGAGTTCAATTAGGGAATCCTAACGACATGTTTGTCTATTTGACCGATGTCTGGAAGCATTCCAAAATGCCAGCAAATTCAAACAGCATTAATAGATATTTATGCTTAGTGTCGGTGCTTTTTTGCCTTAATTCTCAGCTCACTGCCCAAATACCCCAACTCGAAGAGAGTCAACGACAATGGTTGGGAGAGAGAATATTTCAAAATGAGTGCAATGCTCACTTCGACTGCCTTACCAGCTGGAATGAAGGTGAAGAATTCCCTTCTTTAGGAATCGGTCATTTCATTTGGTTTCAAGCGAATCAAGAACAGCCATTTACTGAAACATTTCCTGCATTGTTAGCCTCTTACAAAAATTTAGGCTATTCCCTCCCTACATGGCTGACGGATCTATCTGATCCTGATTCTCCGTGGACTTCTAGAGAACAATTTCTCCAAGAAATCAATAGCGATAAAATGGTAGAGCTACGTACTTTTCTTGCTAATACTAAATCTGTTCAAGTAGATTTTATAAGTCAACGGCTGTACGATTCGCTGTCTGTCATCCTAGCGCACAGTAGCGGCAATTCAACAGCCGCCCTCGAAGAAACTTTTTTACAGATAGCGCACAGTCACCCTCCCTATGGTTTGTACGCATTAATCGATTATGTGCATTTCAAAGGCACTGGCACCAACAGTGCCGAAAGGTATAAAAATAGTGGCTGGGGGTTACTACAAGTTTTGCAAGAGATGTCCAATCGACCGACAACTTTATGGAGTTTTGTTCAAGCTGCAGAAACAGTGCTTGAGCGAAGAGTTGAAAATGCACCTCTTGTGCGGAATGAACAACGTTGGTTACTAGGATGGAAAAACCGCTTACAAACTTATTTACCTACTTTAGCTACTTTGCCTATAAATAACTAAATTCGCTCAAGGGAACTAATAGCTAACGCAGATCAACGTAACTTTCTAGAGTAATCAAACATGTCTTTCGAACGACCCAACATTGAGAAAATGAGCGGATACACGCCCGGCGAGCAATCGAATGATGCCGATACGATTAAGCTCAATACCAACGAGAACCCTTATCCGGCTAGCCCTGCAGTAAACGAGTGTTTGGCGGGAATTTCTATTGATTCATTGCGACGTTATCCATCGCCCATGGCCAACAGTTTCTGTAATGTTGCTGCCTCTCTCCATGGTGTCTCTGCTGAAAATATTATTGCTGCAAATGGCAGCGATGAGTTGTTACGTTTGATACTCACCACATTCGTTGGTAACAACGAGTCAATTGCAACGACGCTGCCTAGTTATTCTCTCTATAAAGTACTTGCCGAGATTCACGATTGTGCTGTAGTTGAAATTCCTTTGGCGGCAGATTGGTCAATGGCCGCAGATTTCCTGTCTCAATTACAAAACTCCAACGCTAAGGTAGTCTTTCTGGTTAACCCTCACGCACCTACTGGCTTGCTGCTGTCACAAGAATATCTGGCATCTATCGCGGAAAATTTTTCCGGCATTCTAGTAATCGATGAAGCCTATGTGGATTTCATCGACCCCAAGCTGGAGTACAATTCCATTTCTTTAATCAATTTATTCGACAATGTCTTGATTCTGCGTACATTGAGTAAAGGATATTCCCTTGCCGGCTTAAGATTTGGCTATGCATTGGGCTCAAAATCACTGGTGTCTCCAATGCTATTTAAGACACGTGATAGCTACAACACCGACACAATATCTCAGCAACTTGCTGTTGCTGCTTTACAATCAAAGGAGCATGCTGAGATTGGGTGGGGGAAAATTCGAGCGAGCCGGTCACAACTAATTTCTGCCTTAAACGACCTCCGCCTGATCTGCCTTTCCAGCCAGAGTAATTTTGTTTTGTGCCAGGTACCTGCAAGCATTGGCGCCGAAAATCTCTACTTCCAACTAAAGCAGCGAAAGATATTAGTGCGCTATTTAGTCCAGGACCGATTACGAGACAACCTGAGAATCTCCATAGGTAGTGAGGAGGAAAACCAAGCACTACTCGCGGCGATAACAGAAATCGTGAATGCCAATTAAGCTTACGAACTAATCCCCATCAGGGATTTCATTTTCGACCAGAACTTAAGGTTTTATAATCTCCTTTCTCTCTATCCTCGAAAAAAATGCTGATTTGAACGGTGCTGAGCATAGATATGCTCATCACCTGCAAGGTTATGGGTAAGAGCCGAGCGGACACTAAATTAAATTTAAAACAGCATCGTTAAGTAATCTTTGTTGAATTTAATCCTGCAAACTGTCCTCTGGACCCAAATGCAGTTGACAACATAAAGAGTCAGGTTTAGAACGGAACCACAGCCACTCTAAAAGTGTCATTTTTGACTGATGACAAACTCAATTTCAAAGATTTCTGAAAAAACTTACTACTGTCCTAGCTGTAAGCAAGCTATGCGTCGCATAGAAGGCAAGATGGGCCCATTTTGGGGCTGTAGCGACTTTCCCAAGTGCAAGACCACACGTAATGATGCAGATGGTAAACCTTCTGAAAAAGTCGATGAACATTACCGCTGCCCAATTTGTACTCGTCGAATGGTGAAGGCTGATAAGGAAAAAGGCGATTATTGGTATTGCAGCGGCTTTGCCAAAGGTTGCAAAGTCACTTTAGCTGATCATAATGGGATGCCCGAGCTGGCTCATCGCTGCAAGAGCTGCGGATTTCTTCTAGTAAAGCGCAAGGGAAAGAATGGCGTATTTTGGGGCTGTAGTACTTACCCTAAATGTACCGCAAGTTATCCAAATATAAACCACAGGCCAGATTATTGATTTTTTCCTTCCTTAAACTCCGCAAGAAAACCTCTGCTATCCTCTCTGGAATAGTTATTGGCGCTGGCAGCCTCTTGGGACTTACCATGTGGCAGAATATCTCTAGAGAAGAGTTATTCAGTATTTTGCTAGCGACACTGGTAATGCTGGGAAGTATTATCCTTGCCGCCCTAATTCTTATATTCGTGCTTAAGACTATAGCTCGCCTACTCTCCAAAATAGGCTCAGAAACTGACAATGATGAATTATCAGAGTAAATCAGGGTTAACTTAGGGCAAAGGTAAGCTGCGGGACAGTATTAAAGCGTCTTCTCTACCAGCATTATTAGAAGCGGAAGGATAGTAATTCTTTCTCTCACCAATTTGGCTAAAGCCCATTGATTTATAGAGCTCGATAGCGCCTTCATTAGAATGTCTAACTTCCAAAACACATACCTCAGCTTCCATTTTGTATGCTCGATCCAAGAGTAAGTTAAATAGCTTTCTGCCATACCCCCTTCGCTGAAAATCCGGATTCACACAGAGAGTGAGTAAATGGCATTCGCCAATAGCCACTGACATCACACCATGGGCAACGATCTCCCGCCGATTCGCTAACACCCAGCATTGATAACCAGCCCTTAGGCAATCAACGAAAATGCGTTTGTTCCAAGGATGTTCATAAGCGACAATTTCATTCTTTACCACCAAATCCAAGTCCGAAGCACGCATGGTGCGAGCAAAAAAATCATCGGTGGGCCTTTGAGAAGACTGCATAGTTTTCTAAAAAATTGATTGAGGCGGATTATCAGACGTGTCAAGCGAATCGGTGAAGATATGATTGACTGCAATACGTTGTCGCAAAGCTTGCATTTGCTGCCATGCTTCACGTTTTAATAAAGGCATAGAAAGCATTGAGTGCAAGCTAATAACTAACGTGCAACTAACTTTTTCATTAAGCAGCTCGAAGTCGCGGATAATTTCCACAGCAGCGGAATGTTTGCCTACATCTTTAGAAGGGCTACTCGTGCTTTTTTCCTGCGGCAATAAAAGTTCTTCAAGTTGATTGGAGAATACCAGGAGATTTTTAAAGCTATCTTGGACATGCCGAACTTTTAAAAACCCTTGCAACGCATTGCTGGCTTCAGTTTTTGGATCATTTTTCATCGACAAATTTTCTGCCAATGGCCAATAAAAATTCTCCGAAATGAAACTACAATTTGAGGAATCAACTCCAAGGGTAGCTAATATCGCTCGCAGCAAAGTTAGCGCTTCCTTCTGATGAGAATTATTTTGCAAGTATGGAATTTCACTGATCACACCAAGCTCTTGATTAATCCTGTAATAGCGTAAATTAAAACGAAGTTCATTTGGCGAAATTTCTGCGCTGCTGGCTTCTTGCCCTGATCTGCTATTGGTCATCTCATCCTCAATCGCACTTTTATTATCAAAGGTTTCTTTAGCAACCTTTTGAGGAGCCTGCAATGGTGTTTCAAACAGCATTCCTTTAGTTTGCTGTTGATTTTCGCCTTGCTGATTCAATGTTACACCCTTGGGCGCTCGCTTCGCTGGATCAGCATCCTGGCCACTTGCTCTCGACTGAGACAGCTCTGGCTTGGATTTATCGGGAATCTCAGTAACTTTGGCGTCACAGGAAGGCCCAGCGAGGTCACTAAACTTAAAATCGGGAGCAGCTTTAGCATTTGATAAAGCAGTTCGTGGAAAATAGGCCTGAATTCCCATTACATTTAGATAAGCTTGCCTGGCTTCTTCATTCATTTTTATTCATTCGCGATTTTTGTGGCTTGCGCTCGTACGATATCGTTATTTAACTAGAAGAGTAATCATGGCTGTAAATATACGCAATCGAGCCCTGCACAACAACATGGTAAATAACGTGACGCAGCTTCGAGCACATCGAAACTGCATAGAGAATTTTATCTGTGCCTGATGGGTGTGCAGAGTTTGAAGTTAGTTGCTTTTCATGGTTGAATCCGCCTTCGATTTGAAGAGGTAGTTCCATGAAAGCCATAATTTGTAAAACTCTAGGCCCTCCTGAAAAACTGGTTCTAGAAGAAACTGCAGACCCTGTTGCCGGCAAACTCGAAGCCGTGATAGATGTCTATGCGGCGTCGCTCAATTTTCCTGACGGATTACAGATCCAAGGCAAATACCAGTTTCAGCCGGAGCTACCCTTTTCACCCGGATCAGAAGTGGGTGGAGTGATTTCTGCTATCGGACCGGACTTGGAAGGATTTGCTGTCGGTGACAGAGTTATGGCATTTCCAGGGCTCGGTGGCTTAGCTGAAAAAGTCGTAGCCAAGGCTGAAACCATGCGCAAGATACCCGATAGCATGGACTTTAAAACAGCCGCTAGCTTCGCGATGGTATACACCACTTCCTATTACGCACTGAAGCAACGCGCCAATCTGAAAGCCGGGGAAACTCTGCTAGTACTGGGAGCAAGCGGCGGTGTTGGCCTAGCTGCAGTTGAACTCGGAAAGTTAATGGGAGCGCGGGTTATCGCTGCTGCAAGTTCAGACGAAAAGCTTGAGTTTGTGAATCAATTAGACCCCGATGAATTATTGAACTACGGCGATGGCGATCTTAAAGAACGAGTTAAAATCCTTACCAATGGTAATGGTGCAGATGTTATTTATGATCCTGTCGGCGGTGATCTCTTCGATCAAAGTTGTCGATGTATTAACTGGAATGGCCGTCTTCTAGTAATCGGTTTCACCAGTGGCAGAATTCCAGAGTACAAAGCAAACCTTGCGCTACTAAAAGGATCATCAATGGTTGGTGTTTTTCTCGGTCGCTTCCGAAAAGACGAACCCGCCGAGTATGACCTCAATTTTCAAGAACTTCTCGACATGTATGATGATGGTAAGTTACATCCGCTCATTACTGAATCTTTCGCGATGGAAAACTATGTTGATGCTTTTAATGTTTTCACTGAACGTAAAGTAATGGGGAAAGTAACCCTGGAGATTCGAACAGGTAGCTAATCTGCAGAGTGACAATAACATGCTAAGCGACGAAGAAATCCTAGCGGATTTAGAAAAACTGAAAACCATCGTGGCTGCTCATAAAGCAGCAAATGCACCTCACGCTACTAAACCGACATTAATTGACGGACAAGAGCTGGAAACCTTCAGTAACATTCCGCGCAATCTCAGCCAACTCTATGACCTTGGCATGCAGGCGGGAGAACGTGATTTCCTTGTTTACCAGAAAGAACGATATTCATTTGCTGGGACAGTCCGGAAAGCTCGGCAAATGGCGAGAGTCCTAAAAGAAGATTACAACATTCACTATGGTGATCGAGTTTCGATTTGCGCACGTAACTCCCCTGAATGGTGTCTCTCTTACATGGCGGTCACAATCTTAGGTGGTGTCGTAGTACCGATGAATTCTTGGTGGCAAGGGCCGGAAATCGAGTACGGCTTAAGAGACAGTGGTAGCAAGCTGCTTATTGCTGATAGTCCAAGACTCAACCAGATTGCGTCCCATCTAGATGACTTAGCCATTAATGTAATTCTAATAAAACCAGAAGCTAACTCAAAATACGCTGAATTTTATGGGCTTATTGAAGACAGAGTGCCTTTATCCGATACTGAGATTAATGAAATCAATATCGAGCCTGAAGCTAATGCATCAATAATGTATACCTCGGGTTCTACTGGCCACCCAAAGGGTGTTCTTTCTACCCACCGCAATATACTAAATGCGCTCTACACCTGGAATTTTGTTAAGGAAGTTAACGAAATCCTTCGTCCAGAATTATTAGAGGAGAACCCTCTCTATGAACCTGCAATATTAGCCAATGTTCCTCTATTCCATGTGACCGGCAGCCATGCCCAATTTTTGGCTAGCTTCGTCTACTTGCGAAAATTTGTAATGATGTACAAGTGGAACGCTGATCAGGCTTTAGAGATCATCGAACGGGAACGGATTTCTGTTCTACATGGCGTGCCGACTATGGCTTGGGAAGTAATGCAATCGGAAAAATTCGCCGAAACTGATTTAAGCAGCCTTCGCGGAGTGCAAAGCGGCGGTGCACCTAGGCCACCTGAACATCTAAATCTGATATTAGAAAAATTTCCAGCAAAGGCCATCCCCGGCCTTGGTTATGGGTTGACCGAAACCAATGCAATTGGAGCAATTATTTCTGGAGCATTTTACAGCGCAAGACCTAATAGCACCGGCAGACCGACTCCACCAGTAACCACAGTTAAGATTGTGGATGAGCAGGACAACGATTTGGCAAATGAGCAGATAGGAGAAATCTGCATAAAGGGCCCTACCATCATGAAGGGCTACTGGAACAAACCAGAAGCAACGGCTGAAGTAATTAAGGATGGCTGGTTCCATACTGGCGACATTGGAAAACTCGATACATTAGGTTTCCTAATCATTTTGGATCGGGCAAAAGATATAGTCATTCGTGGAGGCGAAAACATCGGCTGCGCCGAAGTTGAATACGCTATCGCAGAACACCGCGCAGTGAATGAAGTTTCTGTCTATGGAATTCCAGACGAACGCCTAGGAGAAATTCTCTGCGCATCCATTATGCTAATGAGTAATGCAAAACTATCAGCTGAGGAACTAAACTCTTTCCTAAGGACCAAAATAGCTGGCTTTAAAATACCTGAAAAAATATTCTTTCAATACGAACAACTTCCAAGAATCGCATCAGGAAAGATCGCCAAAAAAGAATTGCGCCAACAAACATTGGTAGAACTCTCAATTATTTAATTTTCAATTACTTAACCTGCAACACCTAAACCTGCAAACGAATAATTTACAATCCCCTTATCTAGCTAACTATCTCTTTTCTTATCCCCTAGCTTTTAAGCTGCGTTGCAGTCCACCTAATTTCTTCCCTAGTCATAGCTTCTGTACCTAAAGTTCCATAGTTAAATTTCTTTCAAATATTACTGAAGATAATCGACAAAGCTAACGATAAGCTAAATGAACACCTACAAAACTCAATCTGGCTCCCTAGTGGGACAAAGAGGATTGTTATGAAAGAGCCAAAATTAAGCGATTCTTTAGAAGTCACCAAAGAGTTCTTCGGTTCCTCTGCAATGATTAGCGATGATGAGAGAGAAATATCTGTCGCAACCGGCTCCTGCAACATTCAATTGACAGAATTACGACGTCGGATAGAGGAACGGCTGGATAGCAAGCGAATTGCGTCGGAATTTAGCTATGACAATGATGATGATTCAGGAAATTTACAGTAAGACTCTCTCGACCTGAGCTCCTGACTTAATTAGAATTCAGCTGGCAGTCCCTGTGATTGCAACTATTCTGCGGCTTGGTGAACAATCTGCCCGCTCACTATTTTCTGACGGGAATCTCCTTTATATTCCTTCTCCTCTTCTGGCCCTGTCTGCGAGAAAGGCCGGTCAACGAGCTCTGCATCGTAATTACTCAGGCACTAAAAACCTCTAAATAAAGCCTATTCACTGCTAAATTTACTTAGTATGGTCGATACTTTTTTGGAAAGTTATAAGAGAAGTGACGTAATGTGCAGCGGTTTCAGTTGATGCTGAGATGCTAGTCTAAATATCGTGCAGTGTGGAGAAAAATTTCTAGAGAGGCCAGAATATTAATAATAGTGGTACTGCTACTACTACTATTATTATTTCCAATGGGAGTCCCATTCGCCAGTAGTCTCCGAATTGATACCCGCCCGGCCCCATGATCAGAGCATTATTTTGATGACCTATGGGTGTGAGAAACGCACAGGACGCACCTACGGCTACTGCCATAAGAAAAGCATCAGGGTTTAGTTGCAAAGACACAGCGATACTGTAGGCGATCGGAGCCATAAGAATAGCAGTAGCGGCATTGTTCAAAACATCTGAAACTGTCATCGTAATTATTAATATAAGGGCTACGATTACTGCGGGGCTTAGATCTCCTGTCACCGACAAAATACCATCAACTAAAAGAGATGTTGTTCCAGTGGTCTCTAAAGCTGCACCTAAAGGGATCATGGCACCTAATAAAATTACCACGGGCCAATCAACGCCGTCATAAAACTCTCTTACTGGAACTATATTTAACAGAGCCATGGCCACTGTTGCCATACCCAATGCCAACTGAATAGAAACTAGACCGCTGGCGGCAGCAGATATCGCCAAGATGAAAGTTATTAGTGCTGGCACAGCCTTCGATGAGCGCTTCATAACAATGTCACGCCGGGCCAATGGATAACAATCCAATTTAATAATCGCTTCCTGCAATTCATCTTCATTCCCATGCAGTAGAAGAACATCACCAATTTTAAATTTAAAATTTCGAAGCCGACTGCGATGAGGCGTGCCGGATCTTGAAGCTGCCAGCAAATTGACCTGATACTTTCTATTGAACCGAATCTCACAAGGAGTGCGACCAACGATAGGTGAATTTGGTGTTACAACTATTTCAGCAACCATGGAATCTTCGGATTGCAATAACTCAATTCGAGAATTCTCCGCAGTAACTAACTGCAGAGTATGAGTGCTGGCAAAATTATCTATGTCATCATGAGAACCCTGCAACATTAGAATGTCGTTAGCACTGATAATATGGCGACGATAAACAACTGCCATTTTTTCCCGTTTATGCACCATTGAAAGCAGGTCCATATTTTGCTCTGCTAGGATGTCTTTAAGTTCACCGACAGTCTTTCCTAGCAGTTCTGTCTCTTCAGTAACTTTTAATTCGAATAAATACTCCTCTACATCGAATAATTCCAGGCCCGCACTCTGCTTTCTTACTTTTACCAACTTCCATCCGATTACAAGCATGAAAATGATTCCGCACAGGACGATCCCGCCACCGACAGGGGCAAAATCAAACATAGTAAACGCTTCGCCAGTTACTTCCTGACGGTAATTCGCTATCAATATATTCGGCGGTGTTCCTATCAAAGTAACTAGGCCACCCAAAATCGAGGCGAATGATAGCGGCATTAATACCATTGCCGGTGAACGGCCAGCCTTTACTGTGGATTGAATAGCGATGGGCATTAATAATGCTAATGCGCCAACATTGTTCATAAACATGGATAGAAAAGCTGCGAGAAAGCTAAGTACGGCAATATGCAAATACGGCTGGGCTGAGACAGGCTCAATAATATCCGTGATAAATTCAACTGCACCTGATTTTGTAAGCCCGAAACTCACTATTAACACAAGTACCACCGTGATGGTGGCAGGATTACCGAACCCTGAAAATAGCTCGGTCTGAGGAACCAAACCAAAAATACTCGAAGCAAAAAGTGCCCCGAGAGCTACGATATCGTACCGCCAACGCCCCCAAACAAGGAGCACCAGTAAGGCCAGTAAGATTAATAGTAGAATTGATTGGTCTGAAGTCATAAGAGTGTAATACCTACTACTTCAATTCAACGGTAAGTTCGCCAACACCATCAATTGCAGCCCGCATGTGATCTCCAGCCTGCACTGTCGATACTCCACTGGGCGTGCCGGTAAAGATTAAATCCCCTGCTTTCAATTGGTAATACTTAGATAGCTCCACAATGATCTCTGCAACATTCCAAATCATATCTTCTGTAGAGGCATGTTGTTTAACTTCACCATTTACTTCTAACATTATTTTAGTTTTTCCAATTTCAGCCACGTCTTCTGCAAGACTTATTGCGGAAATAGGTGCCGATTGATCGAAACCTTTCGCAGTATCCCAGGGCTTTCCCTTCTCTTTTGCTGCAGCTTGTAAATCTCGTTTGGTAAAATCAATTCCTACCGCGTAACCCAATACACAGCTCATAGCATCATCTATTCCAATATTAGTACCACCACTCGCCAAAGCCACGACCAACTCTACTTCGTAATTAAGATTGTTTGTAGCGAGCGGATAATCTACTGAGTGATTATTTATCACTACGGCATCCGCTGGTTTACTGAAAAAAACCGGAGAACCTTTTTCCGGATCGCCACCCATTTCTCTCACATGATCACCATAATTTTGCCCGACACAGTAAATCCGATGCACAGGAAATAAACTTTCACTCCTAGCAACTGGGACAATCGAAATTGGCGAAGGGTCGACAACGTATTGCATAATTTACCTCATTGCTTTTAAAACCAATTTATTCGAATTATTTATTTCGCTCTCACACAGCGTAATTCACCAAAAAGATCTGAGCTAAATTCTTGCTGCCTCCGCGGAAATAATTTTAAACCAGATTGAGATTCGATTAGTCCAAGAGTAGACCGAAAATCACAATAATTACTATGGGATGGCAGGTTTCCCGGAAAAATAAAAGCTGCGATTGACGTCTTCGTAGCCACTACTTTAAAAAAGGAACTTGCTCTCACTTTGCTCAATGCTTCTAATGGGGTTAAGTCACCGGTTTCGTAAAGTGGCCCACTCACCACGAATACTTCTTCGATCTTACCTGCTAACTCATTGACTGATTGATCAAGGCGCGACCAGCTACCGATTCTTAAATCGGTCGGTATTGGCGCCATATTTGTGAGCAAATTGAGCTCACCCCAATAGGGTGTTCCGGCAAAGCTAGTCATCGGAACCAAGCGACCACGATCCTCTAATGAAATAGTAATTTCAGAAGTTCGATATGAGTTCTCTTCAGAGTACGCTTTTTCAGGCTCGGAGGTGCTTGGAGAATCCGATTTCAATTGAATTTCAACGACTTCAGAATTAATTAGCCGATCTTCCGCCCAATATCTAGGTAACAACGAGGCTATACCAACCGACCCACTAATAACGCGATAGGCAACCCACTCTGCGAGACCGCTATCCTTTTCTACAGATCCCGCAAACAGATGCCGCACAACAACTTCATTGTCAGGTAAGCCGCTGATCGGGCACCCTGCTAAACAATGAGAAATGTGCACGGTTTGTGCTACCCCAAGACTGCTGGACAAAGCCAGCAGCAATCCACTAACCCATGGGATAAGGGATATCTTTGTATACGTCATTACACTTTGTCATTACTTCATCACTGAGTTTTACATTCAATGCAGCGAGAGATTCATCTAGTTGATCAGCAGTTCGAGCTCCAATGATAGTAGAAGCTACAAAATCGAAATTCATACTCCAGGCTGTGGCGAGAGTAACCGGCGCCAAACCTTCCTCTTCCGCTATTTCCAAAAATCTTGAAGTTGCCGCTAAGGTTGCCTTGTTGACAAAGCGATCTGCCATGGCTTTTTGCCGAGGATTCGTATCATGGATATAGTCCCCAAATCGAGTATTTCTCGGCATTTCTTCCTGGTTATATTTCCCACTCAGCACACCACCACCAATAGGGGAATAAGGTAATAATGATACCTGCTCCTTTCTACAAACATTGGCGAGCTCATCGAGAAATCTAGGATTGATTAAAGAGAAGTTGTTTTGAATTGAATGAAATCGAGCCAAGCCCTCATAATCTGCCACGGCATTAGATTTTGTTAAGCCATAGGCATTTTCATTGGAGGTGCCCAAATAACGAACTTTACCGGATTGAACGAGTCTATCCAGTGCTTCCATTGATTCTTCAATAGGAACGATTAAGTCGGGCCAATGGACTTGATATAAATCAATGTAGTCGATATTCATGCGCCGAAGACTGCCTTCTACTGCACTTTCAACATTATGCCTATCGATAGCCGTTAGACCGCTGCGAATAGGAGGTACGAACCATCCCGAAGCAGCCCCTGCCACCTTGGTGGCAACAAGAACTGAATCACGATTCTTAGTCTTGAGCCATTCACCAAATATTTCCTCAGTGAGACCTGCCAATTCTGCACTAGGTGGGACAGGATAAACTTCGGCAGTGTCGTAAAAATTTATCCCGCGTTCAAAAGCAGTATCCAAAATTTTGAAGGATTCTTTTTTATCACTCCAGGTTCCAAAACTCATAGTGCCCATACAGATGGGGGACACTCTAAGCCCACTCTTTCCTACGTAACGGTACTCCATACTGCTTCTCACTTGGTTTTATGATTAGATAACGCTATGAAAAGCTGGTTCTGATTCTACCTGCTATATTATCTAAGAAAAAATCATCCTGCTTGAAACTAGGTATTTATAGAAACTATAGACTTCTCCGGCGGAGCATCGATCTCTCGACCATCCGCTAACCACTGCTCCATACCACCACTGATATGAGAAACCTTCTCTAATCCCATAGACATCAATGACTGAGCTGCCAATGCAGAACGCCATCCTTTGTTACAGTACAAAACAACCTCATCAACACTGTCAAATTCTTTACGATAGTAAGGGCTATCAGGGTCTACCCAGAATTCCAGCATACCGCGCGGAATATGCAGTGAATCGCAAATCTTCCCTTCCCGTTTTACTTCCCTAATATCTCGAAGATCAATAAGTAGCACTCCTTCTTGCTCACATTTATCACTCGCCTCCTGAGTTGATAAAGATTGAATCTGTTCCTCAGCCTCAGCAACCAAACTACGAAATCCCTTACTAATTTCCATAATATTTACAACCCAAAGACAATTGTGATCGAGATCACCCGCACCAAAGCAGTTTGCACAAAACAACGCAGCAACTAAATGAAAGAAAGAAAATCTTAGCAGCTGATGGCTCTGCTGGCTATTATTCCCGGTCTCGACTAGTCAAATCGATGGGTTCAACCCATACGCCGGAAAGAAGATTCTGCGAAACCACCGGCACTAACTAATTCACCTGTATAATTAAAACTATGAGTACTTATCCCAAAAAAAGCCAGCCAGAAAATCTCTGGCTGGCTTTTCCCTTTAGAGCTTAAGCGATTATTTAACGCCGCGAAGATCTCACCATCGCTCCACCATCTGACACCACTGCACCATAAACGTTTCCAGCAGAATCCACAGCGACCCCTTCAGGATTAGAACCTTCAGGATAAGCGGCAACAGTACCATCGATAAAGTAATCGACAATGCCATCAAGCAAAGACCCAACTCGAATACCGGCGTGCCATCCGGGGTTTCGTGTGTTATCAAATTCAGACTCTGAGTCCGCTACAAATATCGTGTCGTCATCAGTGATATAAATTCCGCTAGGGCGAGAGAACGATTTAAATTCGCCGATGTAATTGCCAGTTAAATCGAAAATTTGCAGGCGGTTATTTCCACGATCTCCAACTATTAATCGATTTCTCGAATCAATATCCAAGGCGTGTGGAGTCTTTAATTGACCTGCAGCCGACCCCCATCCTCCCCAATAGTTAATTAAATTACCATTGCGATCGAATTTAACGATCCGAGCAACGGTGTCTTCTGTTGCACCTGGGTTCTGTCCGCTATGTCCATCGCCAACATAAATGTTGCCGTCTGCATCTGTAACCACATCACAGGGTGTTTCCAGCAGTTCATTAGTGCCATCCCCTGCCACTCCGGGTTGACCGAGCACTAATAAAACTTCCCCTTCCGGACTTAATTTATAGACGACATGTCCCTTACCAGCTGTTGCTGGATTTGTCAGATCTGGTCCTTGGCCATCAGTAACCCAAATATTGCCATCCCGGTCGACGTGAAGGCCGTGGGGAAACAACATTAATCCACCACCAATAGCTGCAACTACATTGCCATTTGGATCAATTTTTAATATTGGATCAAGATTCGATTCAGCACAGGTATTAGAGCCGCAGCGATCGATAGCCCATAGATGGCGGCCATCGGGGTCAATATCCACGCCCGCGGTAGAACCCCAAGTGCGATCTCCAGGCAATTGCGACCAGCCATCTACACTGGAATAAGGATTAGGCCTTTCGTTTATGGGTTCGAGTTGAGCCACTGCGGTGATGTGAACACATAGCAAAGCCGCGCTGCTAAAAAAGCAGGCAGCAAACTTTGAAATCAGTTTTTTATTAATAGACATGAATCCTCTCCTCTAAAGTAGGTTTGCCCGCGCTATCATTCTGGGGAATGTGACTGTGAGTGATTTCGGAAGGGGCAGGAAATTGAGACTAAATCAGTGCTGCATTGAATGCAATACGATCTGCTTCGAATTGAGGGCCATCCTTTCTACTAGGGGTCTGATTTTGCTGATTGTTGAGAAGAAGTTTAGGGTAACAATAAAAATTCAATCTTTACCATTTAACTTTTTCGCTTATTGCTATGATCGTTAGACCGGGTGGCCAAAGAATCACTTGCAACACTCGAACAAATATTCTGACTCAACAGAAATGAACTTAGCCGAAAGGTTGTCGGGATAACATCAGAAAATAGCGGGCAAGCAGCCCGGCCCCGAGAAATATGATGGTAAGAACTAATAGTAAAGTTTGACTGAAACCAAACAACCCTCCAGCAGGAAGAGCTAAAGTAAGACCAGACAGACCAACCAAAGAGCGGATTAAAATGCCTTTTGACCCCTCTCCTAAATCACCGACCCCAATTAAATAACCCTGCAATGCTGCTGAAAAATGAACACGCCCCGCGCGCAAAGTAGCTAAACGGGATACATCATTTCGACCTGGAATAACACGCAAGTTAACTTTGTACCGACGTTGTAAAATATTACCTATAGCGACCGCCTGACTGTAGCCGCCAGTACCTGTTGGATAAGCAGACCAAGCTATGGTTCTAGGTAAGTCAATACCTTCCGCAGCGAATGCCTTTGGAACAAAAAAAGAAAGGAGATTGCTAATAAATGAGCTATAACTTGAAGAGTCCCACGGGACAGAAACTCCTCTGTAGAAGCTGAGGATATCGGCGGAACCAAGGATTCGATTAAGTCTAATCGCATTACTACTTTATATAGGCTTTTTATTTTGCCTGAAGCATAACCTAGCTTTTTAGACAAACCCATAGCCTGGACACCTAGCGGAGCAGTGCTTCTGGTTGACGGCTGTAGGATTAGTTGCTGCACTCTATGAATAAGTAACGAGACGCGATCTAGTGTATTGCTATTAATGATTTTTTGGTTGCCGCGAGCTACATCTGACAAAATTTCTGCTTCGATTAAGACCTACTTCTATCTGATGCCTGCTCTAAAACTTTTTTCCGTAATCTCGAATTGCCACGCAACTCATAGAGTTTAGTAGCCCTGATTCACTTCGGTACATCAAACACAAATATTGCATGGCGTTATGCTTGATGGTATCCACAAAGCGAAACATTTGACCACAGCTTTGTTTGAAGGTTAAAAGTTAGACGCAGAAACAAAAAAACCGACAAGAGTCGGTTTTTTTAATTAGCTGGTTTTAGCCAGTGGAAGTCAATATTACCTAGTAACAGTTACATTGATATTTTGATAACTAAACATCGAACCATCACTCGCAATACCGCGTAATACATATTCGCCGGGCTGGTCAAAAGTGACTGTCGACGCCCACCGATTACCTTCCGGTACTTCAGGAATAATATAAGGGGGCGACCAAGGTGAATTCGCATACGCGCGCGAATCCATATAAGTTTTGAATTGTGCTGGCTCAAATTTAGAGTATTTAGCCGGCCCTCGGTAAATACTCCATGAGAAGCGTAAACCTGGTCCGCTCATTACAACGATTGACTGAGGCGTGCGATAGATCTGGTCGGGACTAGCGCCAATTCCACCGAGTCCAGGGCGCCGCTCAGGAAGATTGTCCGGATCGTGTGCCTCCACCGAAAGGTCTAGTGGCTCGCCAACCCGTGCAGTTCGGAACGCTTCACCATCTACACGCAACTCCGGTGGGATGTTGGTTCTTAGCCTGTCATCGAGGCTACCGAATGAACCACCTACCTCTGTGGAAATTACTTGTGGATTGATTCGATAGTCAGGCATTAGAGTAGCGAAGGCTCGTGCCACGTGGTTCTTGGTCCTTAAGGTCCAAACCATCTCATTCGTGCCGAAATCGGAAGGCACATCGATCGTAAACAGAAATGGGTTGCGTCGTGGATAGAAATGGGTAGGCTGGCCCTGGTCCGCTATTGCGAAATCATAGTCCTCGATCTCCAGGTTATCCAGTGCCGCTTCTCCTACGATCGAAAAATAGTTGTCTGGACCTATGGCCACATCCAATTCTTCTTCCCAATTTGAATTCATGTACCCGAAGAAAAGCTTGTAAGAGCCATCATCATTAGGCCACCAACCTTCATAAGCCGGCGATACAATTTCGCCGGACAGAACCATGAACCGGCCCTGCCCATGGGCAACCTGAATCGTGAAAAAAAGCGCCAGCATTAGTGCCAGCGCTACTTTTTTTGCGTAACTGCCAATCATTATTCTTACTCGCTATCTCCTTCACTGGTTACCACTGCAAGCGTTTCAGGAGCCCAGCATAATGGACATCCCACATCATAATCGTTACGGTCCTTCATATTGGCGCGGCGGATAGCCATTTCTTCTTGGAATTCTTCTTCTGTCATGGTCACCGAATAACCCAGATCGATGAACATATTGGATACGGAGCGACGGCCACCACCAGCCCAGTTCCTAGCATCGGCTAAATTCGGATTTGATGCACTAGTATCCATGTAGCCTGTGGTATGCAAGATGGTGCCTTTAGGTAGCAAAGGCGCCTTATCTTCCTTATAGATATACTGCTTCACCCAGTT
>DUBM01000002.1:0-36784 GCA_012960305.1 Gammaproteobacteria bacterium
TACTTCTAAGTAAAACTTAGCCAGCAGTTTATTATAGTTATTTATTTCCTTTATTTCCTTTATTTCCTTTATTTCCGTAATGGAAGTCGTAAAAAACTCACTACCATTGCTCTGTTGCGATTGGAAAGTTATGTCGCAGCCTACTTTTCAATTAGCAGATTATAATTACCAAGTTAGTACAGTTTCTTCCGCTTTTTTTCCAGAAATGCCTCCCTCCTGAGAAAGTCCTTGGAATATTTGTTTTTGGATCCTCTGTTATTCCTTTCCCACGCCGCGAATGACTATGTCAATACCGAGACGCCTGTGAAAATATATAGTCTTCTTTTACGTGAAATGGGGGCAGAGCTAGGCTGGGCAAAAACCAGCTGTTGTTGACTAATCCTCCTATCCATGTGAAGTTTCGAGCACTATTCGACGGCGAAAGGCTTGGAGTATTACCGAAATGTCATTTCAATCTCATCTACGAAGAATCTTGCTAATTGCGATTTCTGCGCTTGGATTTATTACATGTTCTGAAGACCAAACCAGCAACAATATGCCGACTACAGTCAACCAAGGAGCCGACATGCCCGCTACCAGTCAATTGCAGTCTGAAACGAATCCATTCTTTGCCGAAAGTCCACTTTATTTAAATTATCCACAATTTGATCGCCTTGAGAATTCTCATTATTTGCCGGCATTTGAGAAGGGTATGGCAGAGCAAATGGCAGAAATAGACGCTATTGTCGCGCAAGCAGAGGAGCCGAGCTTCGAAAATACAATTTTGGCTTTGGAAGTTTCAGGTCAATTATTAAACCGAGTTGCTACTGTTTTTTATAATTTGTCTGGCGCGCATACTAATGATGATGTCCGTGCTCTAGAACAACAACTCGCCCCTGCACTAGCTGCTCACGACGATGCTATCGTATTGAATCGAGAAATGTACGCGAAAATTAAAGCCCTTTATGACAATAGGCGAAACCTCCAACTTGATGATGAATCCTTCAGGCTGCTGGAAAAGTATTCGGTGGACTTTATTCGAGCAGGAGCCGCTCTCACGATCGGGCAACAACAACGGATGAAAAGTATTAACGCGCAAATAGCAGTCCTGGAAACCGAATTCAGTCAGAATGTTTTAAGCGAAGTAAACGACCTAGCTATCGTCGTTGATAGTCGTGAAGAGTTAACTGGGCTCAATGAGGCCTTAATTGCCGCATCGGAGCAAGAGGCAAAATCAAGAGAGATGCCAGGAAAATTTGTGATTCCATTGTTGAATACAAGCAGCCAACCTTCCCTAGCAAATTTGCAAAATAGAGCACTTAGGGAACGTATTCATACGGCCTCCTTATCTCGAGGTAGTAGAGGTGGTGAGTTTGATAATCGAGAAACGCTAACGAGTGTGTTGCGGTTGAGAGCAGAGCGAGCCCAACTCTTGGGGTATGAAAATCACTCCGAATACATACTGGAAAATCAAACCGCAGGAACAGTTGCAGCCGTAAATCAACGCCTTGCTGAATTGGCGCCACCTGCTGTTGTTAATGCTAATCGTGAAGCGGCTGATCTACAACAAATGATAGCGGATGACGAACAGAGTTTTTCTTTGGCGTCCTGGGATTGGGATTTCTATACAGAGAAGCTGCGTGCTGCTCGTTTTAACTTTGATGAGAGTCAGCTGCGACCCTATTTTGAGTTAAATAACGTACTGAAGAAAGGGGTTTTCTTTGCTGCGGAAAAGCTCTATGGAATAACATTCTTGGAACGTACTGATTTACCTGTTTATCAAGAAGACGTGCGTGTATTTGAAGTTTTTGATTCTGTAGGAACTACTTTAGCTGTTTTTATTGCAGATTTTTACGCTCGTCCGAGCAAGCGTGGTGGAGCTTGGATGAATGCCTATGTTTCGCAAAATAGATTGCTTAATACTCAGCCAGTTATCGCAAACCATCTTAATATCACTGAACCGCCAGTGGGTGAAGCAACGCTTTTAACTTTTGATGAGGTAACTACGATGTTTCACGAGTTTGGTCACGCGATTCACGGTATGTTCTCTAGTGTTCAGTATCCTTACTTCTCTGGCACTCGGGTTCCAAGAGATTTTGTCGAGTATCCTTCACAGGTTAATGAAATGTGGGCCACTTGGCCGGAGGTGCTGGAGCATTACGCTGTGCATTATGAAACCGGCGAGGCCATGCCAAGAGAATTGTTAAATAAAGTGCTCTCGACGCAGAAATTTAATCAGGGCTTCTCAACCACGGAATATCTTGCTGCTTCAATAGTCGACCAGGCACTACATCAGCTTGGGCCTGAAGAGGTACCTATGGCAGATCAAATTTTAGAATTTGAACGAGCAGTGCTAGCGCGAGCGGGAATCAAACTCGACGAAATCCCACCTCGTTATCGCAGTACTTACTTTTCACATATAATGGGAGGGTACTCAGCTGGGTACTATTCGTATATATGGAGCGAAGTACTAGATGCTGATACGGTCGAGTGGTTTAAAGAAAATGGTGGGTTACTTCGAGAAAATGGTGATCATTTTCGGCGAACTCTGTTATCCAGAGGTGGCAGCGTTGATGCTATGGAATTGTTTCGGGATTTCAGAGGAAGAGATGCGGCGATCGAGCCACTACTGGAGCGCCGAGGCTTAAATTAAAGCGGTCATGCTGGCAGTTTTTATTCCTGCTAATTTAAGTAACAGAAGGCTTATCTCATCCCAGGGGTTAGCCTTAGACATTCCTTTAATTGATTGATCTATTAGGCGGGCATGTTGCAGCAATTGCCAAATATCTTGTTGCGTGGTTTTTTGTAGTGCGCGACCCACAGCTTGTTTCCGGTTAAACCAAACATGGGATGATTGCATGATGGCATTGATGTTTTGCCCGTGGGATTTTTTCTCCACCATTGGCAGCAAGCTTCTAAGTTCTCGAGTTATTGCAGCAAGTATTACTAGGGGAAAGATTCCTTCGCTTTTTAGCCCTGAAAGAATTTTTTGAGCACGAGTTGCATCTCCTAACAATGCAGAGTCGACAAGATTATACACACTGAATTTTGAACTATCGGCAACTACTTGTAGTACCGTTTTCGAGTCGAGCTTCACTACTTGCCCTGGCTCAGAATTGGAGAGTAATTTGAGCTTTTCTATCTCTTGCACTGCGGCGAGTAGATTGCCCTCTATTTTCTCGCTCAACAAGCGGATTGCATCTCTTTCCGCTTCGATCCCTTCGCTAATAAGTCTCCGGGACAGCCAGTCATGGAGATTGTCTCGGTTAATTGGCCAGATTTGCACTAATACTGCATCGGCTTCTATTTGTTTAAACCATTTCGTGTTTAAAGTAGATGCATCTAGTTTTGGACTGGTAATTAGAATCACAAAATCTGGTGCTGCTTCGTCCAGATAGGACTGAAGTGCTTTCTTACCGGCATCTTCGATTTTTGCACTGCTAAATCTGAGCTCAATAATTTTGTGGTCAGAAAACAATGAGAGGTTACCAACCGCATGAGAAAAATTGCCCCAATTGAAGCTTCGGTCAATGTCGAATATTTCGCGTTCTTGAAACCCATCAGCTCTAAGTTTGGTTCTAATTAAATCTGTGGATTCTTGCATTACCAAAGGTTCGTCACCTGCTAACCAATATAGAAGGGAGTTACTATTGTTCAGCGTCTGCTTTAATTGTTCTGCTTTAATTTTCAGAAAACTTCTCTCCCTAAAGATTCACTGATTCTAATCTTCGCATTAGTTGATTCACTAATTCTCGCCGCATCTCTGTGGTTATAATTTCAATTTCTTCCTGGTTGCCGTTAATATTCTCTATATCTTCAAAATATATTCTCTCAACGAAGAGAGTTTCCGCGTCAATTAACATTTCATCACCAAGCCCAAAAGCCATAGTTATTGATAAGCGTAATTCGTATTGCGCAGCACGGGCGCGGGGATTAACCGTTATTGGTCGACTTTCTGAAGCTTCATTGCTAATAGCGAGAATAGGTGTGTCTGTTGATGTGTCTAATGCGCCGGCTGTAGTAGTGACGCTTGCAACCTGAAGGCTACGATTCAATAGTCGGGCAAATTCACTATTCGGTTGTTGAATACTAAGTTGGACTGAAGTGAATTTTGACGAAAGCACATCGCTGCTACGTAAACTATAACCGCAGGACGAGCTTATTAGGCAGATAACTAAGGCGAGAATGATGTTGCGCGAAGAAATCAATAGATTGATCAATAGGTTATTGTTAATAAGAGGCTGAATCATGATTTCACTGGCAGTTTAGGCTACAACTATATTAACTAATCGACCCGGAACTACAATGATTTTACGAACAGTTTTGCCATTCGTGTATTTTTTGATGGACTCATGATTACTGGCAATGCCTTCTAGAGCCTGCTGACCCAAATCCTTCGAGACTTCAATTTTTGCTCTCACTTTGCCGTTTACCTGCAAGACTATCAATATTTGCTCTTGTGTAAGAGCTGATTTGTCCAAAAGAGGCCAATTGGCATCTATAACAGCGCCGGTATGTCCGAGATGATTCCAAAGAGCATGTGAAAAATGCGGGACCACGGGTGACAACATTAAAATAATCGTATCCAAAGCTTCTTGGATAATAGCTTTGTCCTGATCTGAATTATTGTCACGAACAAATTTTGTTACGGTGTTGAGTAATTCCATTGTTGCCGCAATTGCAGTATTGAAAGTGTGACGCCTGCCATAATCATCGGTTACTTTTTCCAAGCTTTGGTGAGTTTTTCGACGCATGTTAATTTGATCGGTGCTCAATTCCGTTTTGGAAAAATCTGCTACCGTACAAGCAGTATGGGAGGATACGATCTTCCAAAGCCGCTTAAGAAATCTATTGCTGCCTTCAACGCCGCTATCAGACCAATCCATGGATTGGTCTGGAGGCGACGCAAACATAGTAAACATACGCACGGTGTCGGCGCCATATTTTTCAATCAAGGGTAAGGGGTCTACGGTATTGCCTTTAGACTTAGACATCTTAGTGCCGTTGTTTAATACCATTCCTTGGGTTAATAAATGATCGAAAGGTTCGTCTGAATTTATCAGACCTTCATTACGCATTAATTTATGAAAAAACCTGGCATACAGCAAATGCAGAATGGCGTGTTCTATACCGCCAATATATTGATCGACGGGTAACCAATAATCGGCCCGCTCATCTAACATTGCCTCATCTTGATCGCGGCTAGCATATCTCGCGTAGTACCAAGAAGACTCCATGAAGGTATCGAAGGTGTCAGTTTCTCGCGTGGCAGGGCCACCACATTCGGGACAGTTGGTTTCAAAAAATTCAGCAAGCTTAGGTAAGGGGGATCCACTATCGTCAAAATCGATGTTTTCAGGTAATCGAACTGGCAAGTCTTTGTCTGGCACAGCCACAGCACCGCACTTTGTGCAATTGATTATGGGTATTGGTGCGCCCCAGTATCGTTGTCTGGATACGCCCCAGTCGCGCAAGCGAAAATTTACTTTCTTTGTACCTTTGGATTTCGCTTTGAGGTGCTGTTCGATAGCTGAGAAAGCTTGGTTAAAATTCATGCCATCGAATTCACCAGAATTAATCAACAGGCCTTTCTCAATAAAGGCCTGCTGTTTCAAATCACAGTGGCTGTCATCTGAAGCGGGTTTAACAACTTGCTTAATGTTCAGTTCATACTTCTTGGCGAACTCCCAATCCCTTTGATCGTGGGCGGGTACTGCCATGACGGCACCAGAACCATATGTCATTAGCACAAAGTTAGCGACAAAAATGGGGACTTGCTCTTGGCTGATCGGATGTATGGCTGTTAAGCCAGTATCCATACCTAGTTTTTCCATCTTCGCCATTTCGGCTTCAGCTAACTTAACGTTTTTCTGGGTTTCAATGAATTTCGCCAGTTCTGGATTAGTAACAGCAGCCAGGGTTGCCAGCGGGTGTTGCGGCGCCACCGCCACATAGGTGACACCTAAAAGTGTATCTGGCCGGGTTGTGTAGACAGATAAAATCTTAAGCTTGTCGTGAACTGGAGTGGCGACCTCGAAATCTAATTCCACACCTTCGGAGCGTCCAATCCAATTACTTTGCATGGTTTTAACTTTTTCCGGCCAACCATCAAGCTTCTCTAGATCGTCTAGTAATTCCTGAGCGAAGTCTGTAATTTTAATAAACCACTGAGGGATGTTTCTGCGCTCAACGACTGCGCCGGATCTCCATCCTTTGCCATCTACAACTTGTTCGTTTGCTAGAACCGTTTTGTCTACGGGATCCCAGTTGACTTCAGCTTCTTTTTTGTAGACCAAGCCTTTTGCGAATAAGCGAGTAAAAAACCATTGCTCCCACTTGTAGTAGTCTGGGTGGCAGGTGGCAAGTTCTCGCGACCAATCATAGGCGAAACCCAGTTGCTGCAACTGATCGCGCATGTACCCAATATTTCTATAAGTCCACTTGGCGGGTGCGACTTTATTTTGCATGGCTGCGTTTTCAGCGGGTAGGCCGAAGGCATCCCAGCCCATTGGCTGAAGTACATTTTTACCTTGCATGCGCTGGTAGCGAGAAATTACATCGCCAATCATGTAGTTGCGCACATGGCCCATGTGCAAATGGCCACTGGGGTAGGGAAACATAGAGAGACAATAGAATTTCTCCTTATTCGGATCTTCCGTAACCGCGAAGCTATTATTGTCTCGCCAATACGCTTGGGCAGCCATTTCGACTTGTTGAGGTAAATACTGAATATCTGACTCACTCATTCGCGTTTCATCACTCTTGCTGCGTTACACTCTATTGTAATCTTGCTAGAGCCCCGGAGCTATCGGCCCGCAAAACCCGCAAGCATAACCCAGAGAAGGGTTTACAGGTAGTGGCTCTGCAAAAAAAGATACTGAAAGCTTTCAGATTGGCTCTAGAATTGGACCTAATGACACTAGGTCAGAAGTAAGCATGTCTAAAATTACCGAATCAAAACCGCAACTGACGAAAATGTAGGGTGGAGGTTCATCCTAATTTTTTACGGGTGTCTACTAGGGCTGAAGTAACCTTGATGAGTTTAATTTGGCGACTATCAGCATTTAGTACGGTAACGAGAAATGGGCCTATATGAATTGTCTCTCCCCGCTCAGGAATATGTCCAAATTGCTGCAGCGCCATACCACCAACGGTAGTAAATTCCTGATCGTTGAATTCAGTATTGAAATATTCGTTGAATTCATTCACCGGCGTTAATGCTTTAACGATGTGATTTTCATCATCAAACTTTTTGATGTAACTATCATCGTCGACATCGTATTCATCTTCGATTTCACCAACAATTTGCTCTAAAACATCTTCGATAGTTACTGCTCCACAAACACTGCCATATTCGTCGATTACAATTGCCATGTGATGGCGTGTTTCTCGGAATTCTTTCAAAAGGACATTGAGTCTTTTGCTTTCAGGTACAAAAGTTGCGGGTCTCACTATATCTTTTATACTGAATTTTTCGTGACTAGTGTTCAGAATTAACGGAAGAAGGTCTTTGGCTAAAAGTATTCCCATGACATTGTCTAAATTGTGACCCACTACAGGAAATCTGGAATGTGATGCTTTAGTGACAAGTTGAATAATTTTTTTGGCAGGTAATTTGGCTGATACCGTCACCAATTGCGAGCGAGGAATCATTATGTCTCTAACTTGCATATTTGATACTTGGAGAGCACCTTCGATAATACTTAGAGCATCAGCGTCGAGTACTTGGTCTTGCTCAGCATTACGCAACAACTCGAGCAGACTTTTTGTGTCGGTGGGTTCGTCAGAGAAAAATTGTGCAATTTTATCGATCCAAGAGGATGGTCTTGGATCGATGCTAGATGGTTCGTCTGTCATTAGGGTGACTTTTTAGTCTCTCCGATAATTACTAAGATCGAGATTTTCTTGCAGTAATAGGAATTACCCTACCAAATAAGGGTTTGGTAATCCAAGTTTTTCAAGTGCTTTTATTTCTAATTCTTCCATCAATTGTGCTTCCTCTTTCGTTCTGTGGTCATACCCAAGTAGATGGAAAAGTCCGTGAATAATAAGATGAGCCCAATGTGCCTCAAGTTTCTTACCCTGATCTGTCGCTTCTTGTTCGATAACAGCAGGGCACAGTGCGAGATCACCCAAGGGCCTAAATTCGAGTAATGTTTCTAGTTCATCGGGAAATTCCGCAGGAAACGATAATACATTCGTTGCAGAATTTTTTTGGCGATATTGGGAATTTAGAGCTTGAGAGTCTGCCGATGTAACAAACCGAATACTTACATTTACAGTAGTGTTTGTGTCCTCAGATCCGATGTGAGGCATTGAATTGGTGATCCAGTTTTCACATTGTGTAGCGTTAGGAACTTCGTGCTCCTCGCAATCATTTGTGATCTCAACTGTCACGTTCATTGGCCTGAGGTGAATCTTGTCCGCTTAGAGTTGATACAGAATTTAGATCGAAGTCGTCATAAGCTTCGACGATCTTTTGTACTAGCCGATGCCGAACTACGTCTTTGGCATTAAAGTAAGTGAAACCAATCTCATCAATTTCGTCTAATACCTTGCTTACATGTACTAAGCCAGAACGAGTTCCTTTCGGTAAGTCGATTTGAGTGATATCGCCGGTGATAACTGCTGTGGAGCCAAAACCAATTCTGGTGAGGAACATTTTCATTTGAGCGCAAGTAGTGTTTTGGCTTTCATCTAAAATAATAAAGGCATTGTTCAAAGTTCGGCCGCGCATATAAGCTAACGGAGCAACTTCAATTACATTTTTTTCAATTAATCGGCTAACTTTTTCAAATCCTAGCATTTCATAAAGAGCGTCGTACAAAGGGCGTAAATAGGGGTCTATTTTCTGGGCCAGATCACCAGGAAGAAATCCGAGTTTTTCCCCAGCTTCAACAGCAGGCCGTACTAGTAATATGCGATTTATTTTTTCTTTTGTTAGTGCTTCGACTGCGCAGGCAACTGCTAAGTAGGTTTTTCCTGTTCCAGCAGGCCCGATACCAAAATTTATGTCGTGCTTGAGAATGCTGCTCACATATTGTCGTTGATGTGTGCTGCGGGGTTTAACTGAGAATTTCGGTGTTTTAATTAAGGTAAAATCGTCAGCTTCTTCAGGTGACCCGTTCCGAATTTCCTGCAAAACCAAGTGCACCTGGTTCGGGCTCAAGAGCTTTTCATTCGCAGTTGAAGCATAAAGAGATTCAAGAATTAAACAGCCATCGGATATAGCAGACTCAGAACCAGAGATTTGAAAGACATTTCCGCGCTGCTGAATTTTCAAAGCAAGAATAGATTCTACCTGTTGAATGTGTTCGTTTAAGCGCCCGCAGAGGTTGGCGAGTCTCTGGACGTTGTCTGGATTGAGGGTCAGACTATGTGTGTGGGTTGTCATGCAGCTTATTAATAAACCTCAGTTTTTCCTATGTAAGCCAGTATATCAGGCTAACTTCAAAGAGTCCCTAATAGAGAATTAGGAAGGGCTTCAGTAATATGTATCTGAGTGAAACCACCGATTAATGCTTGCTCTTCACAAGGGAAATTTACTACCCGATTATTTTCGGTTCTGCCTTGTAGGTCTTTTGGATTGCGTTTGGAGACGCCGGTGACTAGAATTCTCTGCTTGGAGCCAATCATGCTAGTGCTAATGGCAGTTGCCTGCTTGATAATCTGTGATTGAAGGATGGCCAATCTGTGTTTTTTTTCCTGCTCCGGTGTCGGATCTTTCAATTCTGCCGCCGGCGTACCGGGCCTTGCGCTGTAAATAAAGCTAAATGATGTATCGAAACCTATTTCTATTATTAGGTTCATCGTATCTTCAAAATCCTTATTGGTTTCCCCCGGAAAACCAACTATAAAATCTGACGACAAGCTAATATTGGGCCGGTTGGTACGAACCTTTCTAATAATGGATTTATATTCAACAGCTGTGTGCCCGCGTTTCATCGCTGCTAAAATTCTGTCTGAGCCGCTTTGAACCGGTAAGTGTAAATGATCGACCAACTCTGGCACACTGGAATATACATCGATCAAATTTTCAGAAAACTCCAGCGGATGAGATGTGGTGAATCGGACCCGGTCGATATTCTCAATGCTTGCGACATATTGTATCAATAATGCCAGGTCTGCGAGATTTCCTTCATGATCCAAACCTCGGTAAGCATTAACATTTTGCCCCAGCAGATTTATCTCCCTCACTCCGTGATCAGCCAGATGTGCCGCTTCGGCTAACACATCATCAAGAGGGCGTGACACTTCTTCACCGCGGGTATAAGGAACGACACAGAAACTACAATACTTACTGCAACCTTCCATTATGGTTAGAAAAGCTTGGCAGGATTCAGCTTCTGGCTGTGGCAGATAATCAAATTTTTCAATTTCAGGAAAGCTGATGTCTACTACTGGCTTTCCAGTTATGGCTTCGGCAAACATCTGCGGAAGTTTATGCAGTGTTTGTGGGCCAAATACGACATCAACATATGGTGCTCTTTTTACTATTGCTGCGCCTTCTTGGCTGGCGACACAGCCTCCGACCGCGATCTTTAGATCGGGGTTAAGCTGCTTCAATTCCCGCCAGCGACCCAGTTGGTGGAAAACTTTTTCTTGAGCTTTCTCTCTAATTGAGCAGGTATTTAATAGTAACAAGTCTGCTTCACAGGCTTCACCCACCAAGGTTGCGCCATCAGAATCTTTGAGAAGATCTAGCATGCGTGCAGAATCATACTCGTTCATCTGGCAGCCATGGGTCTTAATAAAGACTTTCTTGGCTTTCGGCGCTGAATCGGTTTCAATTATGGCTTGATCCTTTGAGCTGGATTTCACTGTTGTTCCTGCTTAATTAAGATTACTGATTGAAGGCTCGGGAAAAGGGAAAGAATTATAACAGCAATTACCGCCGTCGCTTAATCAAGATTTATCTCATAATGACTTGAAATACATCGAATAATCCTAATATTAGCGTTACGCTAGCAACAATGTCGCTAATGTGAATTTTAAGATAGTGCCTTGGCTTTTAATCCCTTTCCCTTTTATATTATAAGAGACTGATTTTAATGAAAAATTCTGCTGAGATATACAAAATAACTTTTCTAAATAAAGGGAAGGTCTATGAAGTATTTGTAAAACAGGTATATCAGAGCGATCTTTATGGATTTATAGAAATAGAAGATTATGTCTTCGATGAACGCTCACAGTTGGTCGTAGACCCTGGTGAAGAGAAGCTTAAAGCGGAATTTAATGGAGTTAAGCGAAGTTTTATTCCCATTCAAGCCATTATTCGCATCGATGAAGTAGAAAAGAGTGGTGTAAGTAAAATTAGTAATGGGGGCAATATCACTCCTTTCCCTGTTTCTCTCACTGGTGGTAAAACTGATACCAAGGATTCTTGATATCCCGTGTTTGAGTGCTACTGCAGCTAAAATTTCCCTGAGGGTTGTTGTTCTGTGAGTTCATCTCCTCACCCCTACACAGATCTTCGCCCTGAAACCGTTCTCGCCGCAGTGGAGAGTCTTGGCTTCGATCCCAATGCGAGTATTTTTGCTCTTAACAGCTATGAGAATCGTGTCTATCAAGTAGGGATTCATGATGGTCCTGCAATAATCGTAAAGTTTTACCGTCCCGATCGTTGGACGGATGCTCAAATCATCGAAGAACATGAATATACAAAAGAGCTGGCAGGATTAGAAATACCGGTTATAGCGCCAATGGAATTTCCTGGAATTGGTTCAATTTCGCAGTTTGAGAATTTTCAGTTTGCGGTTTTTCCACATTTCATTGGGAGGCCACCGGAGTTAGACAACCTCGATAATTTATTAGTCATGGGTAGGTTTGTCGGCCGTATTCATGCAGTAGGTGCCATGCGTAACTTTAAGCATCGAGTTCATTTTTCGGTGGATAAGTTTGGTATTCAGAGTAGGGAGTTTCTACTGATAAATGATTTTTTGCCAACGGATCTGGTGCAGGCTTACGATTCTCTGTCGCAAGATTTACTTTCTAGAATTGATGTGCGCATGCGCGAGCATGGAGAAATTCATACGCTACGCATTCACGGTGACTGCCACCCAGGGAACGTATTGTGGAAAGGAGGTATTCCAAATTTTGTCGATTTTGATGACACCATGACTGGTCCGGCAATACAGGATTTATGGATGATGCTTTCCGGAGAGCGCGATCAGCGTCAGGCACAACTTCTTGAGCTGGCGGAAGGCTACAATGAATTTCATGATTTTAGGCCATCAGAATTGGTATTGGTAGAATCGCTACGAACTTTACGTTTAATGCATTATGCTGCGTGGTTAGCTAGGCGCTGGGAAGATCCGGCATTCCCCTTGAGTTTTCCCTGGTTTAATACCGAACGCTATTGGGCAGAACATATACTGGAACTGAGAGAACAATTGTCGGCGTTAGATGAGCCGCCCCTTATTTTGATTCAATAGTCCCTAGTCCGGTGCCTTTAACTTCTTCTGCACTATCCATATAGACATGAGCCAGTTCAGATTGTTGTAACCACTCTACCCCTGCGGATTCTTCCTTAAGCATTGCAATAGTAGCAATTGATCCAGCTACTGTGCAAAGGTTGCCTGCTACACTTACAGCCCTTAGCCCCGAGCATGGCCAACCTGTTTTGGGATTGAGAATATGGCTATAACGTCTACCTTCATGAACAAAAAATCTTTCATAATCGCCACTGGAGGCAAGACCGCCATCCATAATCTCAATTTTCGCCATTAGTGAGCCATCACCTTTAGGATCGGCTACACCGATTGGCCAGGGCATATCTCCGGGCTGCGGGCCGATGACAGCAAAATCTCCACCCATATTGATTAAGCCATGCTTAACGCCTAGCCGGCGTGCTAAATTTGCGACTGCATCTGCGGCATACTCTTTTACAATCCCGCCGAAGTCTATTTGCATTTTTGCCGGCAACATTAGCCTAGATTTTCTCCAGGACAGCCGGTTAAAACCTACGTGCTCAAGTAGCTCGTCAATTTCTGATTGGTCTGGGACACGACCGGACTTGAAATCCCAGGCCTGATTGAGTACCCCCGCAGTAACATCAAATAGACCACTACTTTGTTCATAGCAAGATTGCGCATGTTCGAATAATTTTTGTGTTTCGGAGTCGATTCGCACACCCATACGATTGCCGGCAGAAAAATTTATTTCTGAGACAAAGCTGTTGGAACGATAGCGGGAAAATTTGTTTTCAAGTCGATGCACTTCAGAGGAGAGTTTTCGAGTTACATTCTTGGCATTTATTCGGGATTCATCAAATATTTGCACTTCACAAAAACTACCCATGGCATTAATTGAGAAACGTTTAAGAGTTGGATTCATAATCTGCTGCAGAATTAGTTAAAACGAATAGTCGAAACCCAGCGAGACACGATTGTACTTAACTAGTGCCGTACTAGGTTGCGACACTTTATATGCTGAATACTTTTCCTTTGCAATATATCGTTCGGTACTGAGGGTGACTATCCACTTGTCCAATTCAAGAATGAAGTTAATTCCACCGCTAATAGCTCCAAATGCTGACAGGCGGTAGTCGCTGGATTGGTATTCGGTCAGAGGGTTAAGGGGATTATCAATATTGGTGAAAAAGTCCGCAGAGGACTGGCTGTAATAGCGAAGATGGGGAACAATTTGTAGCGATTTGCCGACATTTTGGTGCCACGACATATCTGCGGTATGGGAGTTAATACCAAAATCATCATGGTAGTAACGATAATTAGTATGCCAAGCCGCGTCAGCATCTACAAAGAAGCGCCGGTAGGAGTTTGACCAGGCAAATTGTTTTTTGTCCTCAGGCCGAACATCTCTTAATTTATAAGGATCGCTCAAAAAACCTGTTTGTTCGGTGATGCTAATGGCCGATTGAAAAGTAGATAACTGATTGATTATTTGGCTAACAGAAACAAAAACTGAGCTACTCTGTTTGTCATCGTTAATAATACGATTGAAGATTTCAGCGTCGGTGGGGAATATTTCATCCTCAGAGTGACTGAAGCCGAGGGATACTGTGGTCAAATCGCTATTGAAATGGCGCTCACCACTAAAGCCGATATACACAGCGCGATAGTCATTCTCTTCTGAATAACCAATATTTCCTCCAAAACTACCATTCTCCAAATAATATCTAGCGCCAATTGATGCTTCAGATCTTCGATCATGAATCCCACTTGCGCCACTGAGATTAACTACGGGTTCGCCATTAGCACCAGCGGTGGTAAACCATGGTGATGCTCCGCTTAGAGTTTCATAGTTTGCGTCGAAATTAATTGCCATATTCCGGCCGAGAGGGGAGACTAACTTGAATTGATGCACATCAATATCGTATCTATTCAAATCACCAAACAGGACTTCTCTGCGAGAGAGGTCATCTTCTTTGTAATTGGAAATTTTGTATGAGACCGCGCTTTCAGTTGGCGGGGCATCGGCTGTGGCAATGCCTGGAAGAGCAAGGGCTGTAGTGGATAGTGCTAGTAGGCTTCGGGATCGACGCTTTCTTCTGAGGGCCTTCGAGTGCTGCATTTTTGGAGCTTTCACCATGGTTGATCGTTTTTGTCTAAGAGAAATGCTAAGAGTTGGCTTGATTTTAGCTAGCGCTGTTAATTGTTAATTAGTAGAGATGTTTAGTTGCAACCACAGCCGCCACCGGCCGCATTATTTCCGCCGGAGGAAGCTTCCTTAGAAAAAAAGATGTGATCATTTAATGCGCTTTCTAGAATGTCGGAATCCCAGCTCATTTCCTTTTTCGACAAATAACCCCGTTCCCAAGGGCGAACTTGAGAACAAGCATTTAGAATCAACATGCTGAAG
Source organism: Gammaproteobacteria bacterium (assembly GCA_012960305.1). Classification (GTDB taxonomy): domain Bacteria; phylum Pseudomonadota; class Gammaproteobacteria; order Pseudomonadales; family Pseudohongiellaceae; genus UBA9145. Next base: position 14,800 of record DUBM01000002.1, read on the forward strand.
GCTACGAACAGAATTACTTTGATATTGAGCATCATCAAACCCAGATTAGAGGGCTAGTTAATTTTCCGCGAGTGTTTTCTGAACCTCGGCTTCGATAGTTTCCATATCGCCATCTCGAAAGCCCATGTGCACAAGTTTGACTTCACCATTCGGCGCGATCAAATAGGACGTAGGCATACCAATGACTTCAAATAGTTCAGCAGAGCCACCTTCTGGGTCAGAAGGAATTAGGAAATCCAGTGGCGTATCCAATAGGAAATCTAAGCCATCTTCGATTGGATTATCAAGGTTAATCGCGACTACTTCCAAACCTTGATCTTTATACTTGTGATACATCTCGTTATACATCGGCAGAGATAGAATGCAGGGCGCGCACCAAGATGCCCAAAAATCCAGATAGACTGTTTTACCTTCAAGGCTGGCTGATGAGATTTCAGCCTTGCCTTCATAGATTGAAGGTAGAGTGAATTCAGGAAGGACTTCACCTTCTTCAACTGCGGAAGAATTGAAACCTATAAGCACCAATGCCACGGCGAAAATTGATTTAGAGAGATTGACCACAGCTTTTATGTTTTTCATAACTATTCCTTTAAGGAAACCTCATTCTTCGAGAACACTCCCTTAGGGAGCTGGCCCAGTAAATGACAGTTTTATTTCAGATATAAACTACTATAATTATTAACTATAACGTAGGAGCTCGATTATCGTCTACAGAGAATGCCTACTGTTTATCCAGGATTCGCCACTGGTGTGGGTAGATTTCGAACCAATAGTTGCCAGCGCCTTCGTTGAATCTTCAACTGGAAATGAATTGCTCTATATTTGTCTCTGAGCTGGAGCTGATCCCATTGTCCAAGAGTTTCTTGCAATTGTTTGCCTTTAGCTTCGTACCAGGCCTGTCTATGTTCGGTCCACAGTTGCAGAGTTTGTAAGAATTGTTCGTATTCCTGTGCGAGTTTTTCTTGCCAATTTTGTGACAGATTGAATTGTTCGCACCTTTGGGCAGCAAGGCGGTATTGTAAGTCTAATTTAGCTTTTTCAATTTGCGCTAGAGAGCAGCGTTTAAGGTCATGCGTTAAACCAATTCTGGAGCAAAGGTTTATCATCCATTTGGTTGGATCATAGTGCCACCACTTAACTCCATTTCTATAATCCCATTGAAAGGTGTGATGATAATTGTGGTAGCCCTCGCCATAAGTGATTAATGCCAAAAAGGAGTTATCTCGAGCTGAGCATTTATCACTGTACGGTTGCTGCCCCCATATATGTGCAAGAGAATTAATTAAATAGGTTATGTGTTGACTAAGTACGAGGCGCAGAAGGCCACCTAATAACAATCCTGCAATTATGTCGCCATGAATGAGGCCCAAGAGAGCCGGTAGTGCAATATTGCTAAGTAGCACAAGGTTGAGATAATTGCGATGTTGCCACATCACAATTGGGTCGCGTTGCAAATCTTGGACATTAGAAAGATCACTGGGGGAGCTCTCGTAGTTTCTTAAGATCCAGCCAATATGAGAAAACCAAAAACCACGGCCAGCTGAATAGGGATCTTTAGCATTATCATCTACATGTTGATGGTGCCGGCGATGATCCGATGCCCAATTTAGTACATCATTTTGTAGTGCACAGGCTCCACCGATAGCAAAGATAATCCGCAGGATACGATGGGCGCTATAGGTTTTGTGGGACCAAAGCCTGTGATAACCGGCAGTGATAGATATGCCGCAAAAACCCATAAGGAGTGCAAAGATTATCCATTCGTAGACGTCGTAACCAAAGAAATACCCGTAAAGAGGTACGAGGACTACTGCAAATGCAGGTGTTAGGCTAAACAACAACATATTGGTCCAATTGATTGGTGCTTTTTCATTCATTGATGCATCCTTCATATTACTGACGATTTTGGCCATGTTGGCCTAACTGGGTTTTGCTTCTCTGTAGAGATTATCGATTAGCAAACTCGATAACGTATAGAGAAATCTAATTCTATTAGACTATTGTCTCATTCCCAAGGCTAGAACTTAGTGCCGAAATTTGAAACTATTTCTTTGCCCAAAGCTTCGACTTTTATGTCGTTTGAATTAGCAGGGTCGGAGTAACAGCAACAGGATGTCGGGATTTTCTTCGAATTAGGATAGTGATTATGAATGACAAAATTATTGAATTGGAAACAAAATTTAGTTTTCAAGAAGACACGTTGCAGCAACTCAACGAAGCAATTATAAGACAACAGCGTCTAATTGAAGGGCTAGCGCTTGAAGTTAAGGGATTGAAGGAGCAACTCGAAGATGCGGTAGAAAAAACTGAGGCTAGCTTTGATGGTAATACAGAGCAAGAAAAGCCTCCACATTATTGAGTTTGCTTGCCCCGTTAATTTTGGTTTACTCATCGCTGTGCGGGATAATAGTCAAACAGCAGTTAATCCATTAAGTAGAACTATATTAATTAACCAATAGCAGCAACATCGTCTGCTTGAAGACCTTTATCACCTTCGCTAACAGAGAATTCGACACGTTGACCATCACGTAATACCCGATGCCCTTTTCCTCTAATGGAGCGAAAGTGGACAAACACGTCGTCTCCATTGTCTCTGGTGATAAAGCCAAATCCCTTATTGGCATTAAACCATTTCACGTCACCTGACTCTCTGTTCGCAGAGTCGTCGAAGATATAGTCGTCAGAGTAGTCGTCTGATCCTGCGTTACCCCAGAAAGCAGATATCAAGATGATTACAAAAAGTGAAAGGGCGATCATTGGAAGATTGTCGATTGTTAATTTAAATTCCACCTGGCTTAAAAAATAGAGCGGGGCGCACGCTAACAAAGTTAAAATGGCAGCGATGGATATTGGTTTTTTAAACATTTTGTTACTCTTGTTTTTATTAGGTGGTGTAAAAATACACTACTGTCTGAGTAATGAAAACCTTCACTGCGCAACATATTCGCTGCTTGTCAAATTCTCTTCCATTAAATTCAAAAATGCATATTTCTACGGAAAAGCATGAGCTTGCTTAAGTAGGATTCAGCTTTGAAATCTTGAAACCGAATGAGGATAAGTAAATGAGCAAGATGCAAAAATTAGTGATAGTCCTGACTTTTGTCACTATATCAGCAAACACTCGGGGTCTGACTAGCTTAGAAACGGCTCAGGTTGTGAATTCTAAGCCTGTTTGAGTATTGTGTGTACTATATAGTACTTAAAAACTCTTTGTTCAAATCAAGGAAAATATAATTATTCGTTAACGAAACTTTCTAGAAATAGAATCCCGCAAAAACGGCGCAAAGTGTCATCAAAAATAAAAACCACTTAATGCTATTGGGGGATGCTTTAACTGCGACCTTTACTGCCAAGTGCGCGCCAGTCATAGAGCCGACTGCCAGAACCAATCCTGGCACCCACATGACTTGATCAAAGATGATGAAAACTATTAAAGAGACTACAGTGAATGCCAATGCGCAAGCCATTTTTAGCGCATTGGCGCGCAGTAAATCGTAGCGCAACCCTCCAGCCAGGGCCGCCAATAGAATAAACCCCACGCCAGCTTGCACGAATCCGCCATAGACCCCCGCTGCAAAAAGGCCCCACCAGGCGCGACGGTTAGTTTTAGGGGAAAGTACTTCAGTACCAGGTGGCGGAGCAATAACGTTCGGTTTTAACAAAATTAGTAGAGCCATCACTACAATGGTGCCTAGCAATAGGGGTTTTAAATACAGGTTCGGCAATAAAGCAGCCCCCAGAGCTCCGATGAGTCCGCCCACCATAGTCGGAATTAGAATGGGCACTATTGCCGGTCGGTCAAGACTATTATGTTTGTCGAAACCCCTTACGCCGACTACGCCTTGGAGTAGTATGGACACCCGATTGGTGGCGTTTGCTATGTCAGCAGGTAGGCCCAACACCATGAGTGCGGGCAAGGTGAGATTGGAACCACCGCCAGCAATAGTATTAATACTGCCAGCAATGAATCCCGTTACACATAGTAGGATAATACCAGTTAAGTCGAGATCCATATTTTTAATTCAGTTCCGAATTTGTTGCGGTGCTTTCAGCGATAGTTCGGTAATCGTCCAGTCTTTGGTGTCTTCAATTGTAGTTTCCAATTGCGTTTTGCTTAGTCTTTAACTTTATTGGACAATACGTGGCTTAAACTACCAGCAAGGATAACAGGAAGTAATAACAATGGCGCAGCATTTAAAAGTCGTAATGGCTCAGCTAGATTTGATTGTCGGAGATATTGATTCGAACACCGAATTACTTCTCAGCAGTGCTCGTCGTGCTATTGCAGAATTTGAAGCTGATCTTATTGCCTTCCCCGAATTAACTCTCACAGGGTACCCACCAGAGGATTTACTACTCCGACCCAGCTTGCAGCCACGGATAAGTCATGCAATTGATCAAATCCTCGCAGCTGATTTGAATATTTATTTGGTGTTTGGTCATCCCCTTAAAGAAGGTGATTCGCTCTTTAATGCTCTAAGCATAATTAAGGGAGGCAAACTTTTAGCAACTTATCGAAAACAATGTTTACCAAATTATCTAGTTTTCGATGAGCGAAGGTATTTTGACGCTGGTAGCGAGCCACTGGTTATGGAAATTGCCGGATCAAATATTGCCTTCAATATTTGTGAGGATATGTGGGAATCTGCTCCTATCGAACTAGTAAAGTCGCGCTGTGCTGATCTCCTCATCAATATAAATGCGTCACCTTTTAGTATTAACAAACTGTCTGAAAGACAGCGATTGCTAAAGCAACAATCAATAAAGGGTGGATTTCCAATTATCTATGTCAATTTAGTTGGGGGGCAGGATGAACTGGTATTCGATGGCGGATCAATGGCCATTGCCGCGACCGGTGAATGTAAATATTTGGCACCACGGTTTGAAGAAGGTTTGTATTTGGTAGACATCGGTCTAGAAAAAAAGGATGAGGATTCTACTAGGCATGCCAGTTCATCACTCACGATCGATTCTTATAATATTGCGCCACCAATGTCGATGGAAGCAGAAGTCTATAGCAGTTTAGTTATTGGTGTTCGAGATTATGTGGAGAAGAATAAATTCTCGGGAGTAGTGTTGGGTTTATCCGGAGGCATTGATTCCGCTCTGACATTGGCTATTGCTGTAGATGCTTTAGGAGCTGCTCGAGTTCATGCGGTTATGATGCCATTCGAATTCACCTCACAATTGAGTCTGGATGCGGCCGCTGAACAGGCCAATACTCTTGCAGTGAACTATCAAGTGATTCCAATATCTAATATTTATAATGCCTTTATCGAATCATTAAAGGTTGAATTTAATGAAACTCAAGTCGACGTTAGTGAACAAAATATTCAAGCACGATGTCGTGGCGTGTTATTGATGGCAATCTCCAATAAGAAGGGCTATCTGGTTCTTACAACGGGAAACAAAAGTGAAATCGCAGTGGGGTATTCAACCTTATACGGTGATATGGCAGGGGGTTTCGACGTGCTCAAAGATGTTGCAAAGTCTTTAGTGTATCGATTGGCGACTTATCGTAATCGAGAGTACGTGGCTGAAGTCAGAGAAGCTGTTCCCCAACAAGTAATTGATCGACCACCTTCTGCTGAATTGGCGGCAGATCAAATTGATCAAGATAGTCTTCCGCCTTATGACATATTGGACGAAATTCTGGAAATGTATGTAGAAAAAGATTTTAGTGCCGTAGATATTATAGCGGCTGGATTCGATGAGCTCGTGGTTAAGAAAGTGTTGCGCCTTGTAGATCTTAATGAGCATAAACGCAGGCAAAGTCCGATCGGAGTTCGATTAACTCAGCGAGGGTTTGGAAGAGACCGTCGATACCCCATTACCAATGCTTGGCCATTGGGAGAATAAGTTTTCCTGCCTACCATCTACATTGGTTGGTGGGCCCAACGGGAGCTGACCGTTTCTGAGCAGGGTTGGGTCGCGCGAATTGTTGTTGAAGAGAGTTGTTGCGGACTGCATTTTCTGTCTGCCGCAAGACTGCTTAAACTCCAAAACTATTCTTACCCATAACTTTCAACTCATTATCTGCAAACGTGCTTTCAGTAGGGAAAAATTCATAGAGACGTGAACTGCGGCAAATTCACGGGGGTAATTGAGTCTGCAGAATGGAACGCTATTAAGGAAGGAGGGGTTTAACAGTATTTAATTAAAGGACGCCAAGGGTGAGAATGCTGAGCCATGATCGTTCTTCCTGAGCTGGGCCAATTTGAGAATTGATTATTTCCTGGCTGCCAGAAGTACGTGGGCGCCTGGTCGGTGCCAAGGGCGGATCAATACGATTGTCACCTAGTAATCCAAAAGTTACCGTATAAAGCAGTGATGGATTAGTGATTTCGGTTTGGATAATGAATTCACCCGAATTATCGATTGAAGGATGGTCGGGGTAATTTTCTCTCAACAGAGCTAAGGAAGTATCAGCGAGGTCATTTAGGCCGAGACGAAGATAGGTTTCTATCATTACTGCGATGCCATCGGCAACGGATGGAGTACCCTGAAAATTTTCCACAACATACTGGCCTCTGCGCTGGGCGGCGATGTATGCCCGACGCTCAAGGTAGTAGTTGGCAACATGGATCTCATAAGCAGCTAAATTATTCCTTAGAAAAATCATCCTAGCTCTGGCATCTGCTGAATAAACGCTGTCCGGATAAAGGGCGAGCAACTGAGAAAAATCATTGAAGGATTCTTGGGCTCGGCCGGGATCACGTCTGGTTTGGTCTACGGGGACGAATCTATTTAATAGTCCTCCACCATCAGTGAAAGAGGAAAGTCCACGCATATAATAAGCATAATCTACATTTCCGCTGTCTGGATGCAGGCGAATGAATCGGTCAGCCGCAGCGCGCGCAGCTTCCATATCTCCATTCCGATAGTGGGCAAAAACTATTTCTATTTGCGCCTGATCAGCAAAACGCCCGAATGGGAAGCGAGATTCGAGAGCTTGATAGGTAGAAATAGATCCCCGAAAATTCTGCCCGTTTAACTGATCTAGAGCTCGTTGGTAAAATTGCTCTTCCGTAGATAGCCCGGCAAATTCATCATCATCTTCGTCATCACCGAAAATGCTACAGCCTCCTAAAAAGATGGCCATTAGGAGTAATAGAGGGAGTTTTAAATCTGTAGTCTTCAATTGTTTCTCAAGCTTTTTACAGTTAATTGGTCAGCTGAAAAAATATGTGAATTAAAAAACGTTATTTAACCACAGGGCTGCGCGCAAACCCATAGCTACCAGCGTATTCCTGCTTTTATGTCGAGGGCACCCTAATCAAGTATGATAGCGGGTATGTCCACTCAAATATCACTACAAGCCGAAGTGCCCGAATACCTGTCAGGTAAAAGATTAGACCAGATTGCCGCCCAATTGTTTCCTGAATATTCCCGAGCACGCCTCCAAACCTGGATTAAGAACGGCAGTTTGATGGTAAATTCCCTACAACTACGACCCCGGGACAAACTAGAAACCGGGGATACTCTAGCTGTAAATGCGGAATTAGAGCCAGAAGAGACTTGGGTTTCCCAAGATTTACCCTTGGATATTCGGTATGAAGACGAACACCTGTTAGTGATCAATAAGGGAGCAAATGTCGTTGTTCACCCCGGGGCAGGTCACTCCGATGGCACCTTGCTTAATGGGCTACTTTTTTATTGTCCTGCGTTGGAAGATTTACCTCGTGCAGGAATCGTCCATCGCCTGGATAAAGACACAACTGGGCTAATGGTTGTTGCAAAGTCTTTAACTGCCCACAGCTCGCTAGTTAAGCAACTGCAGCTGCGCGAGGTTTCTAGGGAATATGAGGCTGTGGTGCAGGGAGTCTTAACTGGTGGGGGAACGATAGATAAGCCATTGGGCAGGCACCGGGTAAATAGGAAAAAACGTACAGTTGTTTTGGAAGGGCAGGAAGCAATCACTCATTATCGAGTGATCCGTCGCTTTCGTTCTCATACTCATACACAAGTTAATTTGGAGACAGGCCGAACTCATCAAATACGTGTCCACATGGCTGGCATAAATTGCCCCATTGTCGGCGATCCTCTCTATGGTGGGCGCTTGCAAATACCAGCTGCTTCTTCTCAAGAGCTCACTGAGTGTTTAAAGAAATTTAAACGACAGGCGCTGCACGCGCGAAAACTTGGACTAATCCATCCGCACAGTGATGAGCCTATGACTTGGGAAGTTGATAGGCCCGCGGATATGGCTTACTTGCTGGACCAGCTGGCGGCAGACGCCCAGATATCTAAATAGTATCAATAGAGTTACCTGGAAAATATTTAAGATTTATGAACGAGTTAAATTTCATCACTCCAGATTGGAAGGCCCCAAACGCAGTAAAAGCTTTTGTTACTACCCGGATGGGAGGGGCTAGTGAATCACAATTTAAAAGTTTAAATCTTGCACAACACGTTGGCGATGCGGCTGCGGCGGTTATAAGCAATCGTGAAAAATTAGCTCTGGCAGTAAATTCAGTGACCCAATGGCAATGGCTGAATCAGGTTCATGGTACTGGCGTTGCAGAAGCGCACGAGGTTTCAGGGGAAATAGAGGCAGATGCATGGATTTGTACTCAGTCAAATATTGCTTGCTGTATACTGACTGCTGATTGCCTACCAGTTTTTATTGCTTCAACAGAAGGGATAGAGATTGGAATAATCCATGCGGGTTGGCGGGGTCTAGCAGAAGGGGTCATCGAATCCACTATCGCCAAGATGGCAAACCAGCCCAAAAATCTAGTTGCCTGGTTTGGTCCGGCAATCGGTCCTTGTCATTTTGAAGTAGGTGCAGATGTAAAAGCAGCTTTTCTCAATAAAGTTTCAGATAGTGCCGAGCGGAATTTGGTTGCAGAGTGTTTTCTTCATGCAGAGGCGAAAAATAAATACATGGCTGATATTTATTCTTTGGCAAGAATTCGACTAAACAATCTTGGAATAACCGAAGTGTCTGGCGGAAATTACTGCACAGTTTGTGATGCAAATTCTTTTTACTCCCATCGACGAGATGGTAACTCTGGGCGCATGGCGAGTGTTATATATACGGAAGAATCAGATGAGTAATGACCCAGATTCAAAAATATCCAAACCACTATCCTCGGCTGATAATGTTGATTGGCAATTATTTATTGCAGGCAGCGTTATTCTTTTTTCCTCGGTTCTAGTGATTGTTGTTTTCCCTGAGTGGAGTGGGGCAACGATAGATCGACTTTATATTTCGACCACAAGTAGATTTGGAATTTTATATGTTATTACCGCAGTAGCACTGCTGTTTTTTTTACTTTATGTCGCGGTTAGTAAATATGGAACAATTATTTTAGGTGATGATGCTAAAGCGGCATATTCACATTTTAGTTGGGCATCGATGTTGTTTTGCGCGGGTATTGGGGCTTCGCTTATCTATTGGGGTGCCACTGAGTGGGCTTTTTACTATGAAAGTCCACCTTTTGGTGTCGAAGCTGGATCTCAAGAAGCAATTTTATGGGCGTCGAGTTACGGAATGTTCCATTGGGGGCCTATAGGCTGGTCGTTCTATTGTCTGCCTGCCCTGGCTTTGGCTTGTTCCTACCATGTAAAGAAAATTCCATCTTTACGATTGAGTTCAGCTTGTGAGCCGGTATTAAAATCCTATACAACTAAATTACCAGGTCGTCTAGTTGATCTTTTTTTCCTGGCTGGGGTGATCGCAACTGCTGCCACTGGCTTAGGATTCGGGACATCTTTGGTGTCATCTGCGACCGTAGAATTGACTGGTATCGACGATGGTTTGCTATTACAAATTTGTATTATTCTATTGGCGACTTCTTTAATCGCATTTAGTGTTTATCGTGGATTGGATAGAGGTATAAAAGTGCTAAGCACTTTGAATGCCAGCATGGCCCTGGTCTTCATTGCTTTCGTGTTTTTATTTGGCCCAACTAAATTTATTTTGGAAATGGGTATCGTTTCAATCGGGCATGTAATTCAAAATTTCATCACCATGCTGTTTTGGACGGATCCATTGCAACGCTCAAATTTTGTAGAGAGTTGGACGATTTTTTACTGGGCGTGGTGGTTGGCCATGGGGCCATTTATCGGCATGTTTGTTTGTAAAATATCTCAAGGCCGTACAATAAGAGAGCTGGTTTTCGGGATGTTGGGCTGGGGTAGCCTTGGTTGTGCCTTGTTTTTTGTCGTTCTGGGAAACTACGCATTGTTTATGGAGCTGGAAGGTAACTACCCGGTTGTCGCGAAAGCAGTTCAAGCCTCTCCTGCTTCAGCGATCGCAGGTCTCGTGGCTTTGTTGCCAATAGGTGGGTTTTGGCTTTTCTTTGTCGCTGTAGTTGGATTGATTTTTATGGCGACGACTTATGATTCCGCATCATACACTTTGGCTGCTGGAGCAACAAAATCGCTAGCGAGGAATGAGCATCCCGCCACTTGGCATCGCGTCTTTTGGGCGCTAGCACTAGGATTTTTGCCAATTAGCTTGTTATTTATAGGTGGATTACGAGAGCTTCAAACAGCCTCGTTGGTAGCTTCACTACCACTACTCGGAATCTATGTGATGCTGTTTGTGTCTACGATGAGAATGCTGAAGGAAATTAAGCCTTGATTTAATTTAACTCTGTAGTTAATTAGACAATGGTAATGAGAGCATCGAGTACAGAATTAGGTTGCTCGGAGATCATAGAATGACCACATTGTTCAAGCACTGTGGTTCGAGAGCCAGGGATTAATTCAGCGAGTTTGAGTGCCTTGATCGGAGTAGTCATTCTGTCTTTAGTGCCGACCAGGATTAAAGATTCGCAGGAAATATTTGCAGCAAGTTCGGCGCCATTAAAAAATTTATTGCAGGCATTGAGGTCAGTAAATAAAACGTTATTCTTAGCTCTCTCTAATAGTCGCTGCCCGCCTAGGGTCATAACGAGTCCTGGGGATTCGTTACCACCAATATGAGAAAAATTACTGTGACTCCAAGTATTTGCCATATCGATTGCGTCATGGTGATTATTCCGGGAAGCGTCTAATAGCTGATCTGCTACCTGCATGGGAGTAGAGGTTCCTAATAGAGCAAGAGAGCGGGCTTTTTGTGAATAGCGAGCGGCGAAATTTAATGCAACCAATGAACCCATGCTATGACCGACGATAGCTGCTTCATTGATATTCAATTCGGTTGATGCGCTATCGAGCCAGTCTGAAAATTCGTCTATAGATTGGCAGAGGGGCCCCTCTGAACGTCCATGTCCCGGAAAATCAAAAGCGAAGACATTAAAATTATGTCGTGCGAAATATCTAGAAGCTAGGACCCATATTGTATGATCCATTCCCGCGCCATGAAGAAAGATAACACTGGGGAACTCTGGGTTGTGGGCATCGCTACCGGTACTAAAGAAGGTTTTATGATTGGCCACACTCGCATACATTTACTTATCCTTTCTGTGATGCTCGCAGCCCGCGGCGCAAATCAGTGGTTAAATCGAACGGATCTTCAAGTCCCACGCTCAAGCGGATCAGCCCTGCGGATATTCCAGCAGATATTAAAGCTTCGGCATCCATGCGGTGATGCGTTGTACTAGCAGGGTGAATAACTAAAGATTTTGCATCTCCAACATTTGCCAGATGTGAAAAAAGCTCCAAGTTCTCAATAAATTTAATTCCAGCATCACGACCACCTTTAATACCAAAACTAAAAACTGCCCCGCAGCCCTTCGGCAATAACGACTGAGCCAAGTCATGGTCAGGATGGCCAGGAAGCATAGGATGATTTAGCCATTCAACTTGCGCTTGTTCAGCTAAAAATTCAACTACCGCTTTAGTGTTTTCTATGTGGCGTTGCATCCTTAAAGAGAGAGTCTCTATACCTTGTAAAATATGGAAAGCTGTAGTCGGGCTCATACATGCTCCAAAATCTCGAAGGCCTTCCCTTCTAGCTCGAGTTATGAATGCGGCCGGACCAAATTCTTCTGCGAAATTGAGATTTTGAAAGCCCGCATAAGGCTCAGACATAGTTTCGTGTTTTCCATTTGCCTCCCAGTCAAAGTTTCCACCGTCAACTAATAGGCCGCCAATGACTACGCCATGGCCTGATAAAAATTTAGTTGCAGAATGCATAACTATATTCGCGCCAAAATCGATTGGTCGGCAAAGGTAGGGTGTCGCGAAAGTGGCATCGACCATCAAAGGGAGACCGGCATTGTGAGCGATCTCTGCCAGTACTGGAATATTCAATACCTCTAAGCCAGGGTTGCCAAGTATTTCGCCGAATATCAATTTAGTGTTTTTCTTTATTGCTTTTTTGAATGCATCGGGAGATCTGGGATCAACAAAAGTAGTGTCAATGCCGAATCGTCTCAGAGTGTAATCCAATAAATTGTGAGTTCCACCATAGATGCTACGAGAAGCAACAATATGTTCTCCTGCGCTCACCAATGTGGCAATGGCGAGGTGAATGGCCGCTTGTCCTGATGCGGTGGATATTCCTCCAACACCATTATCGAGAGTGGCAATACGTTCTTCCAATACTGCATTAGTAGGGTTCGATAGTCGTGAATAAACATGGCCTGCACGCTCCATATTGAAGAGGCCCGCAGCATAATCTGTATCTTTAAACACAAAGCTTGCCGATTGATAAATCGGTGTTGCTCGGGCACCGGTTATGGGGTCAGCTTGTTGGCCTGCATGCAGACTCAGTGTGTCGAATTTGAGGGTAGGTGGCTTTGCCATTGCGGTTTCCAATTAAAAGAGGCCTTATGGTAGGGGTTTTTTGCCCTTTTACAAGTGCGGAAGCGTTTGTTGTTTGTCCATTTGATTTGACGCGATAATATGTCCCCTAATCAAAGAATCAGCTTTCTTCAAGGTGGCGAAATTGGCAGAATCTTTCTTATCAGCGAAATATGGAATTTAAGTAATGGATTCGAGTGTTGTGACTCTTCTTGATGCAGGGATGGGCAGAACCTTGTCTATGAAAGGTATCGAGATACCTCCAACTATTTGGTCTGCCAATGCCTTACTGGTAGCGCCGGAAATCGTTAAAGAAGTGCATCTAGAAAATATCCAAGCTGGTGCGAAGGTAATTACCACTAACAGCTATGGAATAATTCTTGCGGATCTGGCTAAGACCAACATAGAAGACCAATATGAATCCTTAAATATATTAGCTGGTAAACTTGCTGTCGAGGCTGTGACGGATTCCGGGAAGCCGGTTGAAATTGCTGCAAGTCTCCCTCCTCAAAATGGTAGTTATCGGTCTGATTTGGTACTCGATCGCTCAGTTATCGAACCACTTTATCGAAGACAAGCAAAGTTGTTGGAGCCTTTTGTAGATATTTTCCTTTGCGAGACTATGTCATCTATCGATGAAGCCATCTCTGCAGCAGCAGGAGTGAGTGGCCTGGGCAAACCTGTATATATTGGTCTAACTCTCCATGATGAAAAGTCCGCGACTTTGCGCAGTGGAGAATCATTACAAAGTGCTGTGCAGGCCCTGGCTGATTTTAATGTTGCTGGCATACTGGCTAATTGTTGTTTGCCAGAGCGAATAAGCGATGCGATACCTTTGCTGGCCGCTAGCGGTGTCGATTTTTTTGGCGGATACGCAAATGCGTTTACGCGTGTACCTCAAGACTGGTTGTTGGGCGGCGAAAAAGAATTTGATGGTCGATTGACCATGCGAGATGATTTATCACCCGAATTTTATAGTGAATTTGTCGTAGATTGGATTGCCAAGGGCGCAAATTTTGTTGGTGGTTGTTGTGGAACTACTGCTAAACACATACAAGCAATTTCAGAGAAACTTCGAGCTTAGCCGCAAGAAGTGTCATCCCCCCTAAAAAATATTTCCATTTACTAATTATTTTCCAGCATCGAGCCTACGTTGATCATAATCGGTAAAGGGATGGCTGGATATTGAAAAATTCGCCTTACCCCTGAATTTCAATACATAAGTGCCTTCAGCAAAAAAATTCGTAAGGCCTTATGTTCCAAGGGGTCGAATAAAAGCCGTATAAGCGACAATAGTGATCTAAATTTTATCCGAGTACTTAGGAATCCTTCTGCGGGGGCTGCTTAATCAGCCGCTAAATTTCGGTCATTTGATTCTTAAAGGCTTGACTTTCCTATGGTAAATGGGAAAATTGCTCCGCTTGAGCTGAGCGAGTAGGTGAACCCCTTCTCAATCTGCCGTAGTCTGCAACCGCCGCAACCAGGCAACCCTGCAGCCTACTATCTAGGTGACTGAAAACATCCACCTTAGGCTCCTATCACGTTATCGCGCAGGGGGCCGACATGAAGCAAGATTGACATAGTTTTTATGTGATTTGCTGATTGTCACAAACTAATCATTAAGTATTTTTACAGCAGGCCCTATCGGTCGGCTGTTGTTTTAGGTTATTCGATCTCAGGCGGCAGAGAGTAGTTTTTAACTCCGTTGAAGTTTGAGAAAAACAAGCGTTTAGAGGCAGAGAAAAGTGGATCAATTATCAGGTGGTGAAATGCTAATTCGTGCACTGCACGACGAAGGTGTTGAAATCATTTTTGGCTATCCGGGTGGTGCCGTTTTACATATCTATGATGCGATTTTCCAGCAAGATAAAGTCGAGCATATTTTAGTCCGTCACGAGCAAGCAGCAACGCATGCCGCTGATGGTTATGCTCGCTCATCTGGGAAGCCAGGGGTCGTTTTAGTGACTTCGGGACCAGGGGCTACCAATGCTCTCACAGGAATTGCAACAGCTTACATGGATTCGATTCCTATGGTGGTGATTTCAGGCCAGGTTGAAACTCGTATGATCGGCTCCGATGGATTCCAGGAAACTGACATGGTCGGGGTCTCAAGACCGATTGTGAAGCATAGTTTCATGGCACGAAAGGCTACGGACATTCCGATCATGGTGAAAAAAGCATTCCATATCGCCTCAACTGGGCGACCTGGCCCGGTTGTAATTGATATTCCGAAGGATGTAACTGATCCAAAAGATAAGCAGCCTTATGTGTATCCAGCTGAGATAAAAATTCGGTCCTACGCTGTTCCCGGTAAGGGGCATTCCGGGCAAATTAAGAAAGCAGTAGATGCATTGCTTGCTGCCAATCGTCCCATGATTTACACCGGTGGCGGTGTAATTCAGGGCAATGGTTCGGAGTTGCTGACAAAATTTACCCAAAAATTAGGTTTCCCCATTACCAATACATTAATGGGCTTGGGCGGCTACCCTTCTTCAGATAAGCAATTTTTGGGTATGTTGGGAATGCATGGAACTTATGAAGCCAATATGGCTATGCATTACTGTGATGTATTGCTGGGGATTGGAGTTCGCTTCGATGATCGGGTTACAAATTCTGATATAGCTAAATTTTGTCCAGATGCAACCATCCTTCATGTTGATATTGATCCTGCATCAATTTCGAAAAGAGTACCGGCAGATGTGCCGATAGTTGGCTCAGTAAAGCTGGTCCTTGAAGAAATGATGTCTCAATTAACTGCTTCAAAATCGAAAGTTGATGAACAATCTTTAGAGGTTTGGTGGAAGCAGATTGAGCAATGGCGCGAGAAGGATAGTTTAAAGATTAACTCTGCCGTCGATGGTTCTATAAAGCCTCAACAAGTTGTTAAAGCTGTATATGAAATCACTAAGGGTGATGCCTTTGTCTCGTCAGACGTTGGCCAGCATCAGATGTTTGCAGCGCAGTATTATGGTTTTGATAAGCCTCGCCGTTGGATAAATTCTGGTGGCCTTGGCACTATGGGGTTTGGCTTTCCTGCTGCTATGGGAGTGCAATTTGCCCACCCGGATGCAGTTTCAGTCTGCATAACCGGTGAAGGTAGTGTTCAAATGTGTCTGCAGGAACTCGCAACCTGTATGCAATATAAGCTGCCCTTAAAAATTATCTGCCTAAACAATCAGGCCCTAGGCATGGTGAAGCAATGGCAGGATATGCAATACGGCGGACGGCACTCTCATAGCACCTATGCTGAGTCGCTACCTGATTTCAAAAAGCTTACAGAAGCTTACGGTCATGTCGGCATAAAAATCGAGAAGTTAGATGATTTGCATGACAAGCTTGAAGAGGCATTTGCCTTAAAAGACAAGTTAGTTTTTGTAGATGTGATGGTAGATCCTAATGAGCATGTGTATCCAATGGCCATTAAGGGTGGAGCAATGAAGGATATGATTTTGAGTAAGTCGGAGAGAACTTAATATGCGCCGTATAATTTCTGTACTGATGGAAAACGAGCCCGGTGCGCTTTCAAGAGTCGTAGGCCTTTTCTCTCAACGTAACTACAACATTGACTCTCTTACCGTAGCACCTACCGAAGATCAGTCATTATCTCGATTGACTGTGACGACCAATGGCGATGATGCTCGAATCGAACAAATTACCAAGCATCTGAATAAAATTGTTGATGTGGTTAAGTTGGTGGACTTGACTGAGGGGGCCCATATCGAGCGAGAGTTGATGCTGATAAAAGTTAAGGCTACTGGGGTGCAGCGTGCTGAAGTAAATCGCTCTGTGGATATTTTTCGAGGCCAGGTTGTTGATTTAACAAACAATGTTTTGAGTATTCAATTAACTGGTACCAGTGACAAGCTCGATGCCTTTATTGCGGCATTAGGAGATAGCGTTGTTCTAGAAGTTGCTCGAACTGGAGTGTCGGGTATTGCTCGGGGAGAGAAGGTTCTTAGTTTGTAACCAGATGCTTCTTGAATTACTTGTAAGTTTGATACAATAAAAAGGGTTAGATGGCCCTTTTTATTGTGCTTAGGTAATAAGCGTCTAAATTACTTTTTTCATCGCGGTCATATATTTTCTCAATCTCTTGCCAACAACTTCAATCGAGTGTGATCGGATATCTTCGTTAACCTCGATCAATTCAGCGTTATCAACGCCAAAGTTACTGAGATGGATGCCTTTGCCAATAACATCGGTATCAATTTTGGTCATGAAGTCAGCAAGTAAGGGAACGCATTCATGTGAAAACAAATAGCATCCATATTCGGCGGTATCTGATATTACTTTGTTCATTTCGTATAGCTTTTTACGGCCGATTAGATTGGCAATTAAAGGTACTTCGTGCAGAGATTCGTAATAGGCTGACTCCTCGATGATGCCGCTATCAGTCATGGTTTCGAATGCCAATTCAACGCCTGCCTTAATCATAGCCACCATCAATATGCCATTGTCGTAGTATTCTTGTTCAGATATTTCCATATCGCCTGCAGTCGATTTTTCGAAAGCAGATTCAGTGGTGGCTTCTCTCCATCCTAGTAATTTGGCATCGTCATCAGTCCAATCGTCCATCATGCCGCCGGAGAAATTACCTGTAATAATGTCGTCCATATGCTTCTGATATAGAGGTGCCATGATTTGTTTGAGTTCCTGCGCTAATTCATTAGCCACTACCTTTGCAGGGTTTGATAGGCGATCCATCATGTTAGTAATGCCGCCGTGCTTAAGACCTTCGGAAACGACTTCCCAGCCATGTTGAACAAGCTTCGAGGCATAGGCCGCATCGATGCCTTTCTCAATCATTTTGTCATAACAAAGAATTGATCCTGTTTGCAGCATGCCACATAGAATCGTTTGTTCACCCATCAGGTCAGATTTTACTTCTGCGATAAAAGATGATTCCAATACGCCTGCTCGATGTCCACCGGTGGCAGCTGCATAGGCTTTCGCAATATCCATTCCATCACCATTTGGGTTATTTTCTGCATGGACAGCAATCAGAGTTGGCACACCAAAACCGCGCTTATACTCTTCGCGAACTTCGGTTCCAGGACACTTAGGAGCAACCATCACAACCGTTAAGTCATCGCGAATTTGCATTCCTTCTTCTACGATGTTGAAGCCGTGAGAGTAGGCTAAGCATGCACCTTGCTTCATTAACGGCATTACTTGTGTTACCACAGGGCTGTGCTGCTTGTCGGGAGTCAGATTCAGAACAAGATCAGCAGTTGGTATAAGTTCTTCGTAAGTACCGACGGTAAAGCCGTTTTCCTTTGCATTCTTCCATGAGGTGCGCTGTTCGGAAATGGCGGCTGCTCGCAAAGTAAAAGATATATCTAGACCACTATCCCGCATGTTCAAGCCCTGATTGAGGCCTTGTGCGCCACAGCCAACGACCACGACTTTTTTACCATTTAGCTTATTCACGCCACCACTAAATTCACTTCTGTCCATAAAGCGACATTTGCCCAGCTGCTCAAGCTGCAATCTGAGAGGCAGCGTATTAAAATAGTTCATGGATTTTCTCCGGTTTCTTGTCCTGATTTGGTAATAAATAAGTGAGCTGATACTCAATTTTTGTGAGGCGCGATCATATAGCATCTGCAATCTTGCGTAAAATGATATATTAGAGCTACAAATAGTCCCACAGCCAGCAAATTAGAGCTGTATAATCTGATTTTACTAGAATTATGGCTTTACCCACCTTGCCATGCCTAGGGTAATCTAGGAAACCCATGACCAAAGAAGAGCAAGAGTCAGAATCGATAGAAGAATCTGATAATATTCTGCCAATTGACGAGCACGAAGAAATCGTCTCAGAAGGGGGTAAGAAGGTTCGACGCCGTGGGATCTATCTGTTGCCGAACCTGCTAACTCTAGGGGCTTTGTTTTCTGGTTTTTATGCGGTAATAGCCGGCATGGGTGGCAATTTTAATGAAGCGGGCTGGGCTATACTCATCGCAGGCGTGCTCGATGGATTAGACGGCCGCATTGCTAGACTTACCAATACTCAGAGTGCTTTCGGGGCTCAATTCGATAGCCTCTCCGATATGGTTTCATTCGGTGTGGCCCCAGCGTTGATTATGTTCAGTTGGGCTTTTGCGCCCTTGGGCCGAGTTGGTTGGGCAGCGAGTTTCATCTATATGTCCTGCGCTGCGCTGCGATTAGCTCGATTTAATGTGCAGTTGGGAACCGTAGACAAGCGCTTCTTTCTTGGTTTGCAGAGCCCAATGGCTGCTGGCTTGGTAACCTTCGTGCCATGGATTGGTTTTAAGTATGGGTTGGAAATTACTCCAATTGTTGCGTATCTGGCGGCAATCCTCACTGTGTTTGCGGGCTTGCTAATGATTTCTAACTATAGGTATTTTAGTTTTAAAGAATTAAATTTTAAGGGCACCGTGCCCTATATGGTTTTCATCTTCGCAGTAGTATTATTGGTGGTAGTCGCTCTTTACCCGCACGAAGTTTTGCTTAGCATGTGCGTTACTTATACAATTTCGGGTCCTGCTAGCTGGATTTATCGAACACAATTTCAATTGGCGGTTAATGCTGAAACCGCACCTGAGAAGAAAGCTAAGTGCTCGAAATCTAAAAAAGAGTAAGTTGGAGAAAATGCTAAGCAACTTTGAAAATCTGGATATTTTCTGGTTCAACTAAGAGTCGGTGAGTTGATTGAGTTTTAATTTCACTTGGGTGGGAAGCAAAACAGATTCTTTTATTAAAGAAATATGCCCATTATTAATTCTGTCTTATTTGTTATGGAGTTAGCATTTAGCTAACCAAAAAATTTAGGTATCTAACCATGTTAATTAAAAAGCCAGTAGATATTAAACCTTCAGAAATAACGCCTGAAAATGTTTTCCGAAACCGGCGTCAGTTTATGAAAGAAAGCTCCCGGCTGATGCTGGGTGTCGCTGTGGCTGGAAGCATGCCTTCCATTGCTAATGCGCAATCTGGCGCCAGTCTCAAGGCGCCCGCACCTGTCGGGCTGGTGCGAACAGACCCGGCATATTGGCTAAAAAATAAATTCGCTAGTATCAAATCAGCGCCTGATTCGGGGCCTTTCTATACTGGAGAATCACTCACTCCTTACCGAGATGTTACTCGCTATAATAATTTTTACGAATTTGGTATGGATAAGTCTGATCCGTCTTCAAAATCGGGTGAATTTAAAGCAGACCCTTGGTCGGTAGAAATTGCTGGTGAGGTAGCTAAGCCTGGAACTTATCACTTGGAAGATATTCTTAAGCCTGTCGATCTTGAAGAGAGAATCTATCGACTGCGCTGTGTGGAGGCATGGTCGATGGTAATTCCCTGGATTGGATTTCCGCTTGCTGATCTGATTAAGCAGTTTGAACCAAATTCAAAAGCTAAATTTATTGAATTCGAAACTTTGATCGATGCTGATTCGATGCCAGGTATCCGTTCTATCTATTCTATCGTCGACTGGCCTTACCGTGAAGGCTTGCGAATGGATGAGGCAATGAATCCGCTCACAATGATGGCAGTAGGCGTTTATGGAGATTACCTACCAGCACAAAACGGCGCCCCTATGCGCTTAGTTGTCCCTTGGAAATACGGTTTCAAAAGCATTAAGTCGATTGTAAAAATTAATTTCCGTGAAACCATGCCCAACACAACATGGAATGATTTACAGTCTAATGAATACGGGTTTTATGCCAACGTTAATCCTGAAGTGCATCACCCCAGATGGCGTCAAGATACGGAAAGGCGTTTGCCGCAAACTTTGTTTAGTCGCACGCGGATTGAAACTAGGTTATTTAATGGTTACGCCGATCAGGTTGCATCAATGTATGGTGACATGGATTTGTCGCAGTATTTCTAAGCAGCGATTTCAAAAACGAAAAGGCAATAGTCAGCAATGCGAAAACTAATTAAGCCATTGGTTTTCGCCGTAGCGTTAATTCCGTTTTCTATTTTGATAGCCCGTGTATTTGTTTACCCAGACAGTTTGGGGCCGGATCCTGCTCAAGAGCTGGCAAAAGAATCGGGGGAGTGGGCGCTGCGATTTCTCATCATTACTTTAGCTCTGACACCATTGCGACAGATCACCGATCAAGTCGAATTTGTGCGCCAACGGCGCATGCTTGGTTTGTTTGCTCTGTTCTATGCCTCCATACATTTTATGGTTTGGGTGGCCTTTCTTCTGGTTTTCCGCTGGGGTGCTATCGTAGAGGAGTTGGTGAAGCGTCCATTTATAACTATTGGCTTTGCTGCTTTTTTGATCTTGATTGCCTTGGGGGTGACTTCTACGAAGTCAATGGTGCGCAAGCTTGGCAGAAATTGGAAACGTCTGCATCGTTTGGTATATCTGGCGGCTGGGTTGGCTGTGGTTCATTTGCTATGGATTTTGCGAACTAATATCGGCGAGGCTGTCTTCTATGGTGCTCTCGTGGCTCTGCTCTTAGCTTATCGGTTGCAGTGCCATTTGCGGGCCAGTAAACCGACTCCTCCAAAGGTTTAAAACCCTCAGAATTTAGTAATTGATAAGGGTTTGGAAATAATCATTAATATACCCCCAAAGTCCTTGCCAAAAGGCGATGCCGGCGTATAATGCCACCGCTCTGTGTCGAGAGGCACTGGGGTTTTATGTTCTTTAAAAACTTGGATCAAGTAATAGAGGTGGGTGCTTGCTGGGATGACTCTGTGAATCTACATAGTTAGATTCGGGAGCTAGAAATAGTTTCAGGATCATCAAAGGAAGCAACTGCGTTAATTTATTCAAATTTAGAGCTTTGATTTTATTTAAGTCAGCTAATCTGTTTTTTAAATAGGTTGGTTGGGTGAGATAGGGTCGAGTCTAGTAGTTGTAAATCTTTGAGTTATAAGTTTAGTGGTTATTGTTTTTGTCAGGTCTGTCCTTTTTAAGGTCAGGTAGTACTGGCAGTAGTAAGATAATGGCCACTTGTAAGATTAAACTGAAGAGTTTGATCATGGCTCAGATTGAACGCTGGCGGCAGGCTTTAGACATGCAAGTCGAGCGGAAACGATGGGAGCTTGCTCCCAGGCGTCGAGCGGCGGACGGGTGAGTAACGCGTAGGAATCTGCCCAGTAGAGGGGGATAGCCCGGGGAAACTCGGATTAATACCGCATACGCCCTACGGGGGAAAGGCCGGGATCTTCGGACCGGTCACTATTGGATGAGCCTGCGTAAGATTAGCTTGTTGGTGGGGTAAAGGCCTACCAAGGCGACGATCTTTAGCTGGTCTGAGAGGATGATCAGCCACACTGGGACTGAGACACGGCCCAGACTCCTACGGGA
>DUBM01000003.1 GCA_012960305.1 Gammaproteobacteria bacterium
TGGCTATAGCCCAGATATCTAGTTGGGAATCTCGAGCCAACATTCCAACGCTCTTAAAACCGGCCCCCAAAAGAGTTGAATTTAATGACTTGGGGGTGAATCCTGTTTTATGTGCCATAAATTAGTAAGCGGCTTGAAAGAAGCCTTAATTCATACGGACAACCACTTGTCCGGTCATAAAACTGAAGCAAAGATATTCATATTTCCAGCCATATTTTAGGACAGCTTCCTGAAAGGCTTTAAACTCATCTTCACGCCAATGCTCATTCCCAATGTATTCATCAAATACTATCACCGTTCCAGGAATAATTTGTTTGGCAAAAATTTCCAGGACTGTTTTAGTTGAGCTGTAGATATCACAATCAATGTTCATGAAGCGAATTGGTTCTGGGTGTTGCTTTACAAATGGAGGCAGTGTCTCTTCAAACCAGCCACCGTGAAGGGTCACATTTTGTGGAACAGATGGAATGACGCCCTTCGTGCTATAAGAGCCTTTAGCTTCATTATGCCAGGATTCTGGAAGTCCTTGAAAACTATCAAAGCCGTGCACAGTCTGATCAACTAATGTACTAATTTGACGGATCGAAGTTCCAAATCTGACCCCGAACTCCAAAACTAGGCCGTCAACGACCCCTGCCTCAATGCCGAGCTTAAAAGATTGGATATTGCTTCCGATAATTGTAGGCACTTTGTTGTTAGCAGATTTGATGTAACGCCAGGCATCCAGGTTTGCTCGATATAAACTTTCTCCACTTTCAACCATATTAAAATGGGGTGTCGCCTTTTGGGTGTCGCCTGAGTAATCCCATAACATTCCTAATACAAATCTGTAATGCATATTGAGCGGGTCAATATCAATAGCTTTCTCCATACACTGGATGGCTGGCATTAGGTCGTCGGGATTCAACAAAAGAGCATGGCGGTTGAAGTGCACCTCTGCGTAATCAGGCTTGAGCTGGATTGCCTTGTCATAGTTCTGTATTGACTCATCCAGTCGTCCAAGGTCTTGAAGAGCAGCCCCACGGTTATTGTAAGCTTTTGCAAAGTCAGGCTTGAGCTGGATCGCTTTGTCGTAATTCTGCAAAGCCTCATTAAGTCGTCCAAGCTCTTTTAGTGTAATGCCACGGTTATAGTAAGCGTCTGCAAAATCAGGTCTGAGCTGGATAGCCTTGTCAAAGCTCGCCACAGCTTCCTGCAATTTACCTTGTCCACGAAGTGCTGCGCCTAATATATTGATGGCCGCCAGTGATTGTGGATGCGATTTTAGTAACTTACCACAGGCTAGCTCTACTTTTGCCATTTGGCCTGTTTGATATAAATTTACTAAGGCATTAATTTGAACAGGCGAGGGTTGTGATGTCTCTGTCTCTGCGTATTGATTTTGTGGCAGACTTTTCTGCAACTCACTCAGCGCCTTTTTTGCAATAGGATGATCGGGCTGATGCTTTAAAATAGCCGTGTAGAGTTTTAATGCAACAGCGGTCTTACCCTGTTTGGTTGCTTTTTTTGCCCGTGATAACGCTTGTTCAATTGTTAATTGTTCTGAGTGAGCCATATTTTTAATTATGCACTTGTTTTTTAAGACTACTGCCATCTGGTTGATAATTTCTTACGTGATCAACACGCATAGGATGACTTAGATTTTCGTTTGATCCTCCTCTGTTGCGGTCTTTCTTCTAATGTCCAATCACTATTCATAATTATTTGACTCTATTTGTCTCTTTTTGCCTTTTTTAGTGGCATTCCATATTCATCATATTCTTTTATGGCGTTTTTGTTTAATTTATATCCCTTCTCTGTAATCTTGCTATATTCCTTCTCCGCAAAGAAATGCCAATAGACTTTGTATAAGATTGTAGGGCTGGAACCAAGCACTTGTGCGAGTTCCTCTAATGATATTTTGCCAGAACGAAGTCGTCTTGTAGCGTATCTATGTCTTATGCTGTATTTGCTTATTCTGTCCTTCTGTTTATCTCCCTTCTTATTCCAACCCAATGCTTCTACAGCTTTTGTCCATTGTGTATCAAAAGACTTTATTGGCTCATTCTTTATGCAACCCCGCGCAGACTTTGGATGTGCAAAGAGATATTCTGATTCTATCCCCCATGCTTTATGGATGGCTAGGATATCTTCGTAAATGCTTTCCCATTGAAGGTCAGCCACAGCCATATAGTCTTTGCCCTTTTCTCTTCGCTTAATGAGTATGGATGTTGTTTCTCCTGCCTTATTTTTCTTTATCTGAACATCTGAGCGCTTAATAGCATTCTTCTCTGAATTGAATGGTCTAATGCCAGTTGCATCAATCGTGCAAATGTAGAGATAGAATAATCTGTTATAAACCTTCTCATCTATTCTCTTGTTTTCAGGGTCTTCCCATTTATCTCTTATGTGTTTCAGAAGTTTCTGGTATTTGGCGGTATCTAGGTCTGGCCTTCTGTTATTGCGTAGATTTACAGGAAACTCTTTAATTTCAAGTGCAGAAATTAGATACCCTTTATCTATGGACCATTTGAAGAAGGAACGTAAGACTATATTTTGTTTGTTAAGAGTCCCATTCTGCCATTTGCCATTCTGTCGTTGTCTCCATTTTGACCAATCTTCAATGTCTTTGGCTATTAATCCATCAAGCTGCTTATTTTTGTATTCCTCTGATTCAAAGAAGGGTCTGACAAGGTTAGTCATTACATGAGTAATCTGCGCGCATTTGTCCTTATTTAAAGGAGTCTTAGCGTTTGGAGCTTTGTTTGGCGGGGTCATTCCACGTTCAGCGAAATGGGTATTCTCTTCTGTTTGTTCCTTTATCTCTTTTAGGAAAGCATCTATCAGTTTCGGTATATTCTTTCGCTTATTTGTGAATCCTTGTTGTCTGCGCTTATCCAATTCGTAATAGAGTTGAAGCGCGGCTTTATCTGCCTCGTTCTTGTTTGTTTCATCATTCGGGATGTAGGGGAGTTTGAGGCTCCTCACGGATTGTTCGGTTCTACTGAAGGTTGCGCGTAGATACCAGTTTGCTTGCCCATCATCGCGCTTAGAATGCGCGAACAGACTCATATTAGGATAGGCGGGATGCTTATGAGTGGAGTTTTCTATTGCCGTTGGCATTCTATCCTCCTGCATTTCTCCTGCATTAGAGTATTAGTCTACCAAAGAATGAGGGCTGTAGCCAATTTCTCCTGCAAGGCTCCTGCATGGAGTTTGTAGAGAAAATGCTGTAAAGCCAAGTGTGGTGGGGTGACTGACGGGGTTTGAACCCGCGACAACCGGAGTCACAGTCCGGGGCTCTACCAACTGAGCTACAGTCACCATTGATCTTCGTGGTCAGCAGTCGCTGTGATGGCGACTACTCGGAAATTGGTCGGGGTAGAGAGATTTGAACTCCCGACATCTTGCTCCCAAAGCAAGCGCGCTACCAGACTGCGCTATACCCCGATATTTTAAAGGACGGCATAATACTTAGGTCCTCAGAGTCAGTCAATGCTTCATTCTAGGACTTACACTCCACAAGTTAAAGCTAACGCTCAATGCGCCAGCTACTTCCATCTGCACCATCCTCAACAACAACACGCATTGCCGTTAACTTATCTCGTAATTCATCGGCTTTTGCCCATTCTCTATTTAACCGAGCCTGCTTTCTTGCGACAATCAATGACTCGATAAGTTCAGCGTCTACGGCTTCTATATTGCCTTTAAGAAAGGAGTCTGGGGCTAACTGCAGAACACCCAAAATTTCGCCCAGCTTAACCAGAAGCGCTCCTAACTGGTTTGCCCGATCGGGATTATCGGTCTTTTCTTTATTGATTTCAGTCACCATTGCGAACAAAACACTAAAAGCCTCTGGTGTATTGAAATCATCATCCATTGCTTTAGAGAAGGCTTTTTCAAACTGACTATTGGTAAGTGCCTTTGCGTTTTCGATATTCAAATCTTTCAAAGCAATATAAAAACGTTCTAATGCAGACACTGAAAGCTTCAAACTATCTTCAGAATAGTTAATAGGACTACGATAGTGACTGGCAATAAGTAAGTGTCTAACCACTTCAGAATCGTATTTTTCTAATACTTCCCTAACGGTGAAAAAATTATTCAACGACTTGGACATTTTTTCATTATCGACACGCAAAGGTCCATTATGCATCCATAGATTAGAAAACTTATCACCTGTAGCCGCTACGGTTTGTGCAATCTCATTTTCATGATGGGGAAACATTAAATCAGAACCGCCGCCATGAATATCAAAATGGTTGCCCAAACAACAACTCGACATGGCAGAGCATTCTATGTGCCAGCCTGGACGCCCATAACCCCAGGGCGAATCCCAGCCAACTTGTTCATCACTTGAATATTTCCAAAGAGCAAAGTCGCGTGGGTCTTCCTTTAACTCCCCTATTTCAATTCTTGCGCCATCTAACAATTCGTCCATCTTCTTTTTGGAAAGCTTCCCATAATCTGGAAATCGGCTTACCGAGAAATAGACATCACCGTTATCAGCTCTGTAAGCAAAATCATCTCTAACTAGAACTTCAATCATTTTAATAATTTCGTCAATATGACCTGTTGCACGGGGTTCCTGATCTGGAGGCAAAATTGACAACGCCTTTTCATCCTCATGGGTTGCTGCTATGAATCGATCTGTCAGATCAGAAAAAAGCTCACCATTTTCTTTTGCCCGCACTAAAATTTTGTCGTCTATATCAGTGATATTGCGAACGTAATTCACGTCGAAGCCCTTAGCTCGCAAGAAACGCACTACCACATCAAACGCCACCAACATCCGCGCATGACCTAAATGGCAATAGTCATAAGTGGTAATCCCGCAGACATAAATACCAACCTTTCCAGTTTCAATCGGTATAAATTCTTCTTTTACCTGAGTTAATGTGTTGTAGATTTTTAACATAATGACTAGGACGACCACGAGTCGCGTAAGCTAATAGTGCGATTAAAATACAAGTCTGTGGGCGCCGGATCTTTCGGATCTTTCGAATCTTTCGAATCTAAGTAAAAATAACCTTCTCGCTCAAATTGAAAATTTAATTTGGCGTCTCGTGTTAATACCGAAGGCTCTACAACGCAGTTATCTATAATTTCCAAGGAATTGGGATTAAGCACATCACGATAGTCTTCGACGTCTTTAGATTCGGGATTCTCAACATTGAATAACCGATCATAAAGGCGAACGGTAACCGATTTGCCAAGGCTAGCCGATACCCAGTGTACTACCCCTTTTACTTTCCTTCCCTCTGGCTTTTTACCCAAAGTATCCAAATCGGCAGTACAAACTAACTCGATGATTTCTCCCTGATCATTCTTAATTACTTCATCACAGCGGATCACATAAGCACCCCGTAGGCGAACTTCTCCACCCAGTGTCAGACGCTTAAACCCCGGCGGTGGCATTTCTTCAAAATCGGCCCTATCGATATAGACTTCATGGGTTAATGGCACTTCTCTTTTACCCTGTGACTCGTCTTTAGGATGATTAGACATCAACAATTTAATTAAATAATCCGCTGAAAAATTGCTTATAACGACTTTAAGCGGCCGCAATACACACATTGCCCGCCATGCATTTTTATCCAAATCCTCGCGAATGCAGTATTCCAACATCCCAAGATCCACCACACTCTCGCTTCGACTAACGCCCACGCTCTCACAAAAATTCCTTAACGCTGCAGGAGTCACCCCCCTCCTTCTCATTCCCGCTAACGTCGGCATACGCGGATCATCCCAGCCCGAAACAGCATGAGTGTCTACCATGTTTTTTAAGTTACGCTTACCCATCATAGTGTAATTCAATTTCAACTTAGCGAATTCAGTTTGCCCAGGCAGCACATATTCAGAATCGGGTAATCCGCTTTCTGCCCGCAGGGAGGAAATTTCTAAATTCTCCAAAATCCAATTGTACAAAGGCCGGTGATCTTCAAATTCCATGGTACATAAACTGTGAGTTATCCCTTCGATCGCATCTGAAATACAATGGGTGTAGTCATAGGTTGGGTATATACACCATTTATTCGCAGTTTGATGATGCTCGATGTGGCGAATACGATACAAAACAGGGTCTCTCATATTGATATTCGGCGAAGCCATATCAATTTTCGCCCTAACGGAATAAGCACCATTTTCAAACTCTCCCGCGCGCATCCGTTCTAACAAAATAAGATTTTCAGCAATGGTGGCATCGCGAGAAGGGCTGTTACGCCCTGAATCTGTAAGTGAACCCCGATACTCTCGTGCCTGCTCTGGGCTCAAACTGCAAACGTAGGCTTTATCCTTCCCTATTAGCTGAATGATGAAGGCATAGAGGGCATCAAAATAAGATGACGAATATCGCACATCCCCCTGCCAGCTGAATCCCAACCAATTGATGTTTTCCTTAATTGCATCAACATATTCCTGACTTTCTTTCTCAGGGTTAGTGTCGTCGAAGCGCAAGTTACAAAATCCGTTATTTTCCGCCGCTATTGAAAAATTCAAGCAAATCGACTTAGCATGTCCAATATGAAGGTAGCCATTTGGCTCAGGTGGGAACCTAGTATGAACCCTACCACCATACTTAGCACTGGCGTTGTCGCGCGAAATTAGCTGTCTGATGAAATTTGAGACAACTGTTTTCTTCGGCGGCTGCTTAGCGTCTACCGAGTCATTATTGCTGTTTGTCATGAAAGGATTCTGCTTTTTTTATTGAATGAGATTGATAGGGGGCTTTCTCGGATATACCAAAACCCTTATTATAACGGTTCCAGGACGTTCCACTAACAAAAATTTATTTGGGCCTAGTGTCCATAGGTAGTAGATATGATTGTGTTAAAAACGAATTACGGGGCCATTAGTATTGAACTGGACTTCGAAAAGGCGCCGAAATCCGCAGCAAGCTTTCTTCAGTATGCAAAAGACGGTTTTTATGCCGGCACTATATTTCATCGAGTAATTAGCGATTTCATGGTGCAGGGCGGCGGGTTTGGAACAGGCATGACACAAAAACCAAACGGCGAACCTATTGAGAACGAAGCAGATAATGGGCTCTCCAATGTTGTTGGAACATTAGCGATGGCAAGAACATCTGACCCACATTCAGCGACATCGCAATTTTTTATCAATGTTAGCGACAACCACTTTCTTGATCATCGCAATAAAACTGAACAAGGTTGGGGATATGCGGTTTTCGGTCGGGTAGTTGAGGGAATGGAAGTTGTAAATAAGATCAAAAACGTCGATACAGGTTCTTCCGGCGGCCATCAAGATGTTCCAGTGACTGAAGTAGTCATTGAGTCATTAGACGTTTCCGAAGAAGAGTAACCTTGCCTTCGCGAATCTTGCTAATTTCCGATCT
Organism: Gammaproteobacteria bacterium; assembly: GCA_012960305.1. Taxonomy (GTDB): domain Bacteria; phylum Pseudomonadota; class Gammaproteobacteria; order Pseudomonadales; family Pseudohongiellaceae; genus UBA9145. The sequence continues at coordinate 7,334 of DUBM01000003.1, forward strand.
TCATCTAGAAGATTCTCGTCCGGATATCACCAATGCTTTTTTCGAATTCCTGCAATCCAACTCTGGGAATTGCACCAGTTTATATATTTTGGGGGATTTGTTCGAGGTCTGGATCGGTGACGATAATCATACGGAGCTGAGCCAATCTGTCGCAGCAGCATTACGAGATTTCGCCAGCGCTGGTAGCTCTATTTATATTATGCGCGGCAATAGGGATTTCTTGCTTGGCGAGGAATTTGCGAAACAATGTAATGCCTTGCTGCTAAATGAGCGCTTTGTGCTGAAAACAGATGATTTTAGCGCTCTGCTAATTCACGGCGATCAACTCTGCATTGATGATCTTGAGTATATGGAATTCCGCAATATGGTGAGAAACACGCATTGGCAAAAGGACTTTTTGGCAAAGCCCTTATCGGAGCGCTCTACCTTTGCTGGATCAGCTAGGCAGCAGAGTAAACAAGCTACAGAAAGTAAGAGCAACGAAATCATGGATGTGAATCAAGCAGAAGTCGAAAAAACCTTAAGAGCCAGTGGAGAAATAGTACTGATTCATGGTCACACTCACCGACCCGCTATTCACCAGGTTGAACTGGGAGGCAATACTGGTCCGCTTAAAGCACGTAGAGTGGTCTTAGGTGATTGGGATGAAAGTTTATGGTTTATTGAAATTTGTGACGACCAACTCAACCTGCTGAATCAGCCTCTTAATCCCTAGTTCGAAGGTCGCAGATTGCTTGAAAATCAAATTAATTGGCCAGCTTTACTTCCTTCAAAATAGCGAGCGAAGTGTGCTTCACAGAGGACCAAAATTTCCTGTTCTATTAACTCGCTGAGTTCCGCTAGACTTAATTCAGCATATTCCGGCAGAACATAAACACCATACTCTTCAAGCTTTTCAATATCCTGATGATTTTTTTTAAGCAGATTGTGTAGCCAGCAATAAGGAGATAGAGATTGGTCGAAAGGAATTTGGTGGCGCTCTAAACCTGCCCTAAGGCTAAGAACAGAAAAAATTTTCAATTTGTGTTCAATAATTTGGCGATTAAGCTTTTCAATTCGATTGAGAACTGCCTTCTTTGCAGACTTGTCATAACCATTCCAGCCTATAACTTCGAATGAATAGCGCTTGCAACCGCGGCAAATCGCATCGCCGAGTGATGTAGTGGAACAAATTCCGATACAAGGAGTTTTTACTGTGGTCATGCTTTTTGATTTCTGACAAAGAGCTCATCAAATGAGTCGGAATTAGAGAAAGAGACTTTAACAAAATAGCGGCTCTTGGTCACCGGCATTCCAAATAATATCTAAGATATACTTCCAGCCTAGTTGCCATTTTAGGTTTCATTCTTTTTATGCTCCTGACCCCTAAGACCTCATCTACTGCACTCGCCCAGGTGGATATTTGCCTGCTTTTACAATAGAATAAGTACAAGTTTTAGGCCTCTGCGTAAGGCTTTTTAAAACCTACACAGCTAATTGGGTGTTGAAATAACAGCTATTAGGCGCATCGCGTTGCATTACCCAGCGTGAATGTTTAGCAAGCAAGCGCAGACTTTCCTTTTTAGAATTAGGGCAGATTTTCTTATTGATAAGGATTTCTCAATTATCAAATTTCTTTAACCCAATCTCAGACCACTAGCCAAAGGCAATCCTGCTTGTTGGCAAGAACATCTTACTAATCTGACTATAACTAATTGGAAGCTTCGTCTGTAGTAACTGTCCTATTCCCCTAAACCGGTTACCATAGCCACTGCGACAACAAGAACCCTGAAAATTTTTGCCTCCTACGCAGATCTCAATCAAGTTTTTTATGCAGTAGATAACACTTATAATTGTGACATCGCTACCGCTTTTTTAATGAGGAATACATAGTGCTAGTAGAATATAGAAAACACGTAACCGAGCGCGCCACTGAAGGCACTGTTCCTAAGCCACTCTCTGCAGAGCAGGTAGCTGGATTAGTGGAATTATTAAAAAACCCACCAGCTGGCGAAGAAGAATTTATTGTAGATCTTATTTCTAACCGAGTACCAGCCGGCGTTGATGAGGCTGCCTATGTTAAGGCCGGTTTCCTATCCGCCGTAGCGAAAGGTGAGACAGAATCTCCTCTGATTGATAAAAAACTTGCAACTGAGCTACTCGGCACGATGCTGGGCGGATACAACATACCCACCTTAGTGGAATTATTAGATAACGAAGAACTCTCAGCCACTGCTGCGGATGAACTCTGCCACACCCTGCTCATGTTTGATGCTTTCCATGATGTTGCCGAAAAAGCAAAGACTGGCAATTCACATGCGCAAAGAGTGTTGCAGTCATGGGCCGACGCTGAATGGTTTACTAGCAGGCCGGAGATTCCCGCTCAGCTTACCGTGGCAGTGTTTAAAGTCCCTGGCGAAACCAATACAGATGACTTATCACCGGCGCAAGACGCCTGGTCACGCCCCGATATACCCTTCCATGCGAAAGCAATGTACAAAAATCCTCGGGAAGGTATTACTAACGCTGAAGAGCAGATCAATGAACTTGAGAAAACAGGTCATCCAGTTGCTTTAGTTGGCGATGTCATGGGCACTGGCTCCTCTCGTAAATCTGCCACTAATTCAGTGTTATGGTTTATCGGTGACGACATTCCCCATATTCCTAATAAACGTGATGGTGGTGTGTGCATCGGAGGAAATATAGCTCCTATTTTTTTCAACACTATGGAAGATGCGGGCGCGCTTCCATTTGAGTGCGATGTTGACGACTTGAGTACTGGAGATATTATCGATATCGATGTTTATGCAGGCAAAGTCACCAAACATGGATCAAATGAAGTCATAACAGAATTTGAACTAAAAACAAATGTACTGCTGGATGAAGTGAGAGCTGGCGGCCGCATACCCTTGATTATTGGTCGTAGCTTAACTCAGCGCGCGCGGGAAGAATTAAACCTAGGTCCAGCAAACACATTCCGCTCACCGGTAACTGCAGAAAACTCAGATAAAGGATTCACCCTTGCTCAAAAAATGGTAGGTAAGGCCTGCGGTGTTGATGGAGTCCGACCTGGTAGTTACTGTGAACCTCGAATGACTACAGTTGGAAGCCAAGATACTACTGGGCCTATGACTCGAGATGAACTTAAGGATTTAGCTTGTCTGGGCTTTTCAGCTGATTTGGTTATGCAGTCTTTTTGTCATACCGCTGCCTATCCAAAGCCAGTAGATATCGATACTCAACATACACTTCCTGATTTTATTCAAACTCGCGGCGGTGTTTCTCTCAGGCCCGGAGATGGAATCATTCACTCCTGGCTTAACCGAATGTTGTTACCGGATACAGTCGGTACTGGTGGTGACTCTCATACGCGATTTCCAATTGGTGTATCATTTCCTGCGGGCTCTGGACTAGTCGCTTTTGCTGCAGCAACTGGAGTTATGCCTCTAGACATGCCTGAATCAGTGCTTATTCGCTTCTCTGGTAAAATGCAACCTGGGATTACCTTGCGAGATTTAGTGAATGCCATCCCTTATGCAGCAATACAATCCGGCGATCTTACCATTGCGAAAAAGGGTAAGGAAAATATTTTTTCCGGACGTATTTTAGAGATCGAAGGTCTACCTGATCTTAAAGTAGAACAAGCATTTGAATTATCCGACGCATCAGCAGAACGCTCTGCAGGTGGTTGTACGATTAGATTAGGAAAAGATCCTATAATTGAATACTTCAAATCCAATATCACTTTACTGCGTTGGATGATCGCCAATGGTTATCAGGATGCTCGAACAATAGAGCGCCGAGCCCAAGCCATGGAAGAATGGCTGGAAAACCCAGCGTTAATGGAACCAGATGCTGATGCTGAGTATCACAAAATAATTGAAATAAATCTTAATGAAATTACTGAGCCACTACTGGCTTGCCCTAATGACCCAGATGACATTAAGCCATTATCTGAAGTGCAGGGAACCAAAATTGATGAAGTATTCATCGGTTCATGTATGACCAATATCGGCCACTTTCGCGCAGCCAGTGAAGTATTAAAACAAGTAGAAGGTTCATTACCGACACGCCTATGGATAGCCCCTCCTACTAAGATGGATGAGCACCAGCTCACTGAAGAAGGTGTATACAATGTATTTGGCGTTGCTGGAGCTAGAACTGAAATGCCAGGTTGCTCACTTTGCATGGGCAACCAAGCAACAGTTGCCGCAAATTCGACAGTAGTATCGACTTCTACACGAAATTTTCCCAATCGTCTTGGTCAAGGCGCCGATGTATTCCTGGCTTCCTCTGAATTAGCCGCAGTAAGTTCCGCTATTGGTAAGATTCCCACAATGGATGAATACATGAGTTATATGGATAAAATTAATACTATGTCAGATAGCATTTACCGATATCTGAACTTCAATGAAATAGAGGACTTTATGATGGCAGCGGAAAGAGCGAAAAATATCCCGCTAACTAACGTGCAGGAAGTTGCTTAAGAGCTCATAATAACTCCTGTATACTTTGAAAACAAAAAAACCTAAAAGGTTAATTGGTTACCATCAATTAGCCTTTTCCTTTTATAGCAAGCTGCCAAGACCTAAAAGCACCCGCCTTGTTTCCTTTACCCTAGACTTCTTCGCACTATGATTAATAGTTTTATCTCCACAAGCTAAATGTAATTGGTTTCTTAAATAGTGCTTTTCCCCACAACTTCGAATACATCTTTAGAAAGCGAAGGGTGAGCTTTTATACGTTGTAGTTGTACCTGTATCAGAGCCTGACGCGCACTATCAAATTTCTTCCACCCTGTCAGGGGAGTTAATAATCTCGCTGCGATTTGTGGATTGATCTTATCAAGCTCTAGTATTTGATCCGCCAAAAACTCATACCCCTCTCCAGATTCGTGATGAAAACATTGGTGATTTTGACTGCTGAATGCACCTATTAATGAGCGCACTTTGTTGGGATTTCGAATTTCAAAATCATCATGTTTAAGTAATTTCCTTACCTTCGCCAAACTATCATCTCTTTGACTGGTGGCTTGCACTGCAAACCACTGATCAATTACCAGGGCTTCGTGGCGCCACTGAACATAGAATTCAGCCAACGCTTTCTCTCCAGCGAGGCTACCTTTCTCAGATTTAGCATTCACCAAGAACCGCAACGCTGCCAACTGATCCGTCATATTGTTTGCTTGATTAAACTGCTCATAGCAAACATCAACCCAGCGCTCGTAACCCGTTCGAAGTAAATACGAAAGCGCCAAATTTTTAAGAGACCTACTCGCCATTGAAGCAGCATTCGGGGAATAGTCGTCATTATTCGTATTGTCTAGCAACATTTCTTCAAAAAGTGATTCCAATTGAGAGGATAGGTTGTTGGCCAGAAATTCTCGGACTTTATGAATTGCACCAACATCAGCAACATCGGATTGTTCAATTAAGAAACCTTCCGAAGGCAAACTCAGTAACTGGGTAATCATAGCCCTATCTGAGCGCTCATTTTTAAGACTGTTATCAATGATGCCCCGAAAAGCTCGTAGGAGAATTTCAGGTAATTTTAGTTCGTCGTTGTTGTTGTAAGCCGATTGAAGCTCAGCAAAAATATCAATTAGTAAAGATTGGGAAGCATTCCACCGGTTGAATCCATCGGTGTCGTACACCATCAGAAATAACAGGTCATCACGACTATAGTTACAGCTCAGACTCACTGGGGCGCTGAATCCACGCAAGAGTGAAGGAACGGGTTGGACCGGAATATCCTCAAAAACGAATACCTGTTCTTGATCCACTAGATCTAAAACAAGATCAGTTACAGCGCTCGGAGCAGAAGCGGTGCTTGTCGCCCCGCTGAGCTTTAGTGTCAACTCTTCACCATCTTCGTTTAATAATCCAACCCGCAAAGGGATATGAAAGGGTTTCTTTTTAGATTGCCCTGGAGTATCAGGGCAAGACTGCGATACGTGTAGCGAATACTCTTTCGCGGCAGAATCATAATTGCCGACTATCTTTACTTCAGGTGTCCCTGCCTGGCTGTACCAATTTCTAAATCTTCGCAGATCTACCCCACTCGCATCTTCCATCGCACGAACAAAATCTTCTGTGGTTACTGCCTGACCATCGTGTCTTTCGAAATAAAGGTCGGCTCCTTTCCGAAAATTTTTATTTCCAAGCAGCAAGCTAATCATACGCACAACTTCTGCTCCTTTTTCGTAAATGGTTACTGTATAAAAGTTCGATATTTCCATATAGGAATCAGGGCGAACGGAGTGAGCCATAGGACCTCCGTCTTCTGCAAACTGCACCGTTCGCAGGAACGCCACATCTTCAATACGTTTAGCGGTTCTTGAGTTCATATCAGCAGAGAATTCAGAATCTCGAAATACCGTAAAGCCTTCTTTCAGGCTTAACTGAAACCAATCTCGACAAGTAACCCGATTCCCAGACCAATTATGAAAATATTCGTGAGCTACAACAGCCTCAACTCTCTGGAAGGAGAAGTCGGTTTGCGTTTTTTGATTTGCTAACACACAGGAAGTATTGAATATATTTAATCCCTTGTTCTCCATTGCACCCATATTAAAATCATCGACTGCGACAATCATAAAAATATCTAAATCATACTCCCTTCCATAAGTCTCTTCGTCCCAACGCATTGAGTTTTTTAGTGACAACATGGCGTGATCGCATTTATCTAGATCTTTTTCTTCGACAAATATCTTTAGCTCAATTTCTCTGTCACTACAGGTGACGAAAGAATCGTCTAGGCTCACCAAGTCACTCGCGACCAGAGCGAATAAGTAGCTAGGCTTCCTAAATGGGTCTTCCCATGTACACCAATGCCTCGACGAATCGTTAATACTTGCACCAGAATCGATCTTATTGCCGTTGGAAAGCAGGACTGGATATCTTTCAAGCTCTGCTTCAATCGTAGTGGTGAACTTCGACATCACGTCTGGGCGATCAAGGTAATAAGTTATCCGCCTAAACCCTTCCGCCTCACATTGAGTACAGAACATTTTTTTTGATTTATAAAGGCCTTCCAGCGCGGTGTTGTTTTGGGGTTCAATACGGGTTTGGCATTCTAGTATGAATTCTCTTGAACCCCCCTCAATCAATTGTTCGATCTTTGGAATAGTTAGAGATTCGCCATCGAGAACATATTGCTCAGAATTAAGCTCAATACCATTAATAGACAACATCTCAAGAACAAGATGCTGGCCGTGTAGAATCAATGTATCAACAAAACTCTCACTCAATTCAGAATTAAATTGTAACAACAGTCTTGAAGTTACACGCGCATAACTTTCATAGAGATCGAAATACAGATCGGTAGTTTCAATATTGAAGATCGGTGGGCGATAATCTTTAAGAAATGTAGTTCTTGCTTGCGCGTTCTTCATATTTGAAGATTCCCAAAAACCTTCCAACTAGATAGTTGGATTTATGTGTAATCTGATGCCTATCTACAAGTTAATCTTAAGTAAAATTGTTTCAGATGAACTTAAGGTTGCTTATGAGCCCAGTGAAATTTCGTAACCGGAAAACCTGCGGAGATTGATCACTCCAGCCTCAAATATTAGATACTGGCCTTTTATACCCACTAACTTGCTTTCGATTATCGGTTCCTTATCAAAATTCAGCGACGCTATTTTCTCTGGATACTGAATAACCGGATAGTTAATAGAAACCGGCTCAATCCCATTTAGAATACTGATCGCAAAAAAACCGAATTTGGCCCCCAACCCTTCAATATCTGCCTTACATTCAGCCACTAAACGTTTCGCCTCTGCTCGCATATCTAAGGGTGCGGCGTCACCTTTTAACATATCTCGCCAATTGGTCTTATCCGCCACATGTTGTTTGAACATAACTTCAACCGAGCCTGACTGTAACCTAGTTCGTACTCTAATAATCGCCAAGGCCTGCGTGGCACCCTGGTCTATCCAGCGAGTCGGAACTTGAGTGGCTCTCGTAATCCCCACTTTAAGGCCAGAAGAATTTGCTAGATAAACAATATGATCCTGCATGCAGAATTTTTCGCCCCAATTTGGCTCTCTACAAGTTCCCTGCTCGAAATGGCATTTTTCTGGATGAATAATGCAGGAATCACATTGGGCGAGCCGCTGAAAACAAGGGAAGCAGTAGCCTTGGCTAAAACTTTTGTTTGATTTTCGGCCACAATGGACACAGTGAATTGAGCCGCTATAAGCTAGCTGAATGGTTTTACCAATTAGCGGATTAAGCTCTACTGCTTCTTCACCCAGTGATATTTTGTATGCGACCGGCGCTTCCAAACGCGACAACATTTTCCTCAAGGTACCCTTAGCTACAGTTTTCACAATTCATTCTCTTCAGAATTTGATTCAGATTCAGCAGACAGTGAACAGTCTGTCTCTCTATCCAATATGCGTAACACTTCAGTATCCTTTTTATCGCTCCCCTTAGAACAGCCCACTGGCAAATTGAATCCCACTCTTTCTGTCTCGGGAATATGACCCGCTTCATAAAGAATCACCAACTTAATGCAACTTTCTTTTTGATCTTTATTTAGAAGCCTTCCATCAGGCCATTTGCTTAATTCAATGGCTGACCTTAAGTTCGTATATATTTGCGGTGAAATTTCCGAAACCAGATCACTTACAGAGTGTCTTTTTAATTGCAAGCGGCCCACAAATTCATCAAGAGAGGAATCTTCTTTTGTGTCTGTGTTATTCATATTAGCTCGTCATAATCATTCGCAATCTACCTAAGCGATGGCTTCCCGCTTCAGCACAAATCGATAAACAATAACTATGGCGATACCTGAAATCAATCCGGATACCAAACCCCCCACATGTGCAGCGCTTGCTATCCAAGAGCCGGCCAAAATCTCCATGGCCACCAGAAGTACAACGAACACGATAAACATTTTGTTATCGATCACTAGCTTACTACGTGGCATAAACTGATGGATCATCCAAGTGTACCCAAGCAAGCCATAAACGACCCCAGACATACCACCAAAATTATTATATCCGGTATATAAATATTGGGTTACGTTACTAGCGAATGAAGTAACCACTATAATAGATACAAACAACCATGCAGGATGAATAAATTCCAGCTGTTTACCAAAATACCAAAGCCAAAGCATGTTAAAGAGGAGGTGCAACTCACCAAAGTGAAGAAACATTGGCATGAGCGTCCGAACGAACATTGTAAAACTATCGATATCACTTACAAGCGAACCAAAGTCAGCGGAAGATATTAGCGGGAAAAACAAAAACCCAAGCTTAGATGTACTTGCTCCGAGCGAAGAAAATGCAGCCACCAGCAAACAGCAGCCGATCAAGGTAATCGTAATTGGGTTCGCGAGTAAATTGCTGAGGATAAAACGAGTAGCACCATTTGATAGCAATCCGGTGGAAGACGATCGGCGCTTTGTAGCTGATTCTAAAGAATCTCTTTCTTCAGCTGTCTGCTCTTGCCATGTCGCCAATATCTCTTGGATTAAAATAGCGTCCGCTTCGCTATTAACCCAAATTATCTGATTACCAGATTCTTCATTTATACGATGACTCATCGCCTGTTGTTTCAGGTGCTCACTCAAGCTGAACAAATCGACATCAATCGGTAGGCTTGCAGCCTTAATCATCAACTTTAACCAGTCTACTACCCCAACCCAATTTACTACGACAGGCCTGATAGAAACTATGCTCAGGCGGGTGAACTAGTCTTAATGGCACTCGCTTCTTCGAAACGAATATTTCATCGCCAGCAGAGACGGTATATTTCACCTCCCCATCACAACTAAGCTGTGGTAGTAGAGTTTCTTTAGCGGCAACAACAATTCTAATTTCACTGTCTCCATCAACGACAATTGGTCGACTATTTAGGGAATGGGGATACATAGGCACGAGAACTATGGCATTTAAATCAGGGTGCATAATAGGCCCACCGGCTGATAATGAGTATGCGGTAGAGCCAGTTGGAGTCGCCACAATCAGACCATCAGATTCTTGGCTGTAAACAAATTTACCATCGACATAAAGTTCAAATTCAATCATCTGGGCCGCTTTGCCAGGGTGAAGTACTACATCGTTTAAAGCACTGCCGAGCTTTTTCCGCGAGCCAGCTTCGTTGGTTTCAACATCAAGCAGAAACCTTGACTCTATAGTGTATTGCCCACTAAGCACTTCTTCTATTTTAGCCTCGATTTCATCAGGAAGAATATCCGTAAGAAAACCTAACTTCCCACGATTTATCCCAATCACTGGAATCTGGTCAGAGGCAATAAATTTCGCAACCGTGAGCATACTGCCATCCCCACCAACCACTATCACCAAATCACAACAGTCAGATAAATCATCGCGCTTACACTCTTTCTGTCCGTGCCCATCTATCAAACCAGCAGTCACATCATCAATGACGATGCTTACTTCTTTCGAACCGAGAAATACCAACAAGCGCTGCAAAGTAGCCACCACCCCTGCATGTCCGGGACGGCCCACCAAGCCAATTCGATTAAATTCTGCCATTTCAAAACCTGTATTACTGAAGGATTCAAAGCTAACTGCTAATGCGACACATTATAACAGAAGCACAATCCACAATTTACTGTCTAGGGAAGAATATTCGTTAGAATCGAGCTCTCGAACTAGGTGTAATATCGAGTAACATCAGCACTTTATTTGATCAGCCACTATTTCTAACGCAATTAGGAACAATCTATATACCACTGGAAGCGCTAAGCCCAGACACCAAGTTAACCGTTATGGGCCTCGGCTACGTCGGCCCACCATTAGCTCACGCATTTCCCAAGCACTATAAGGTCGTTGGTTATGATATTAACGAACAACACGTGACTGAGATCAACAACGGAGAAGACAGGGAAACCTCGCTCTAACTACGGAAGAATTAAAACAGGATCACACTGCCTTGTTTTCCTCAAATTCCAGCGCAATTGCAGAGTGTACTTCAGCTTGAATCACTTATTACCGTGCATCACTGGGAGGATCTCATCCAGACGCAGAACGCGCAGAGAAACCCCGTGGCTGTCGAGAAAATCATAACGCACGGCTTCGATGCTGGGCGACTTAATCGCCAGGCTAAAATTATTGATGACTGAATTAGATGACAATGAAAATGCGAATCGCAGCTGATTCGACCTGTTGGCCGACGTGAACTGGAGCCTGGCACGAAGACTCAAGAGCGTGGCCGGTAACTTCTCCTCACCCCGACATGTTCTGTTTCAGCTACTCAAAGAATGCTGACTTAGTACCTATAACTCATGCCTATAACAGGACGCTAGCTATGAAATAGGAGCCGCCGACTATTATGACGTAGGTAAAGAATATGCCGACTACCACGGGTAGTAATTTCTCTCGCTTCTGTTGTTCGATCATATAGATCTTCCTCCAAAATTCGATAATTACAGCAGGCAGTATAACACTTCGTGCGGCGCGGTATTTAATTCATCTCGCTCTAAATCCCGCGAATGTAGAACGGCGCTCGTCTCGAGGTCGGCGCCCAGACCCAGACCTAGGGTGGTTGCGAACACCGGATCTACTGGGCTAAATCAAGAAAGCTTGCTTAGTCGGTAAATTGCAGATTCACGAGTACGTGCTGATAAATCCCACCGCCAATAAAATCAGTAACGCGATAGCCAAAGCCACTCGGATAGTTAGGGAGATTACAGTGCGCTCTGTATTGCCCCGGTCCCGCACCAGAAAATAAAGTCCACTGCCCAGACTGGCGAATATGCCAAGCATCACTGCGATAATAAGGAAATCAATCATGTTTGGTGCGCTGCAAGGCTCCCTAGGTTCGAAACAGGCAAGTAAACTTTATCCATTCCAGTATGCATTACTGTACAGTCAACGCCACCGCATTAAGTTGCGGCTGCACGCAGTAAGCGCTTCAAATCCTCCAGCAGGCCGTAGCCTTCTTCAGAAGGGGGGTACATTAAGATCGCATGCCCCAGGTAATCAACGATCAGCAATTTGGTATCGAACTGTGAATCACCCGATGCTAGGCGTAGCTCTCGAACGAGTTCATTATCTGCCGGTAACCACCAATTCTGCTCTCCCCAGGTCGCTGAGGATTCCTCGCGGCTGAGCAAAGCCAAATTAACTCTCTGCGCATCGCGCCCTACAGCTAGCTGAATACGTTCAGCGGCTTGTATCAATTGCTGGCAAGTTTCACTGCAAGCACCATCCTGCAGCACCACCACAAACCAGTCCCGGGCGCTGCTATTCAATGTCAGTGCTGCGCCGTTGCCATCCAAAATGCCATATGCATTCAATTGCAGCGGTGGCTGCAACAACACACCATAATTAAGATTGCTCTGCGGCCGCCAATCGATAGGACCCTTGGCAAATATCCAGGCCAGCAGCAATGGCATTAAGAACACCGCCGACACTGCCAACAGCGTAAGACGTGCCTTAGTTTTTGTTGCTGGCTGCGGCGTGTTCATGAATCGCCTGCCTTGCCGCTGCGTAGCATGAGTATTGCGGCAACCACGACGACTGTCATCGCCATAGCGAACCACTGGAATGCATAGCCGAGATGCCTGGCCTCATCACTGCCGGGTGGTGTCCATTCGCGGACGAAACCATCACCCCCATCGTCACCGAGTAATAGGGTGATAGGGAACAATTCCACGTCCAGTTCCGCCGCTAAGACGGCGAAATCGATGACCTGCACTCGCCACATATTATCTGCCATACGTTCAATCAAATCGCTACCCTCAAATCGCAAACCCGTTTGTGGCGGCTGTTTTAATCGTCCCTCGAGGCGTTGACTGCTTGCCGGTGTATTGAATTCGGGGCTGTGACTTCGCTCCGAATCGGCGCGGAGCCAGCCACGATTGACCAGTATGCGCTGATCGCCACCATCCGGTTCAAAAACCGTATAAACAAGGTAACCAGCTCGACCTTGGTGTATCTGATTGTCGAGAATGATGTTGGTATCTCGATACTGGCCGTTCACGGTAGCTCGATAGCCTGATAAATTCGCACTGTCAGCAGCATTGATATGATTGAGATCGATTTTTGCAGCGACACCTCGACTCTCGAACTCTTCGAAGCTCGTTCGTTTTTGTCCAGCTCGATCAAGCTGCCATAACCCGAGTACAGTAAACAAACTACAGAGTACCAAAGCGCCCACCAAGAGACCAAAGCTCGCGACCTTACGTCCATCTAATGCATGCATCTAGGCGTGATTACTGCTGTGCCCTAATACACCATCGACTAAGGCAGGGTCTTCTTGCGCAGCCTCTTCTGGCGCAGGTGTCGATTGAAGGTTTATTTCCCAGTAGGCGTATGTGGGTAGTCTTCTGGAGAGCACTACGACCACAGCCAGGAAGCTAACCAGTAGGAGAAATGACAGACCAAGCTCACCCGTATAATCAAGCAGTCGTTCATCGGTTGAGTAGACAGGAATCACCATCAGGTATTTGTTGATCCAGATAGCCAGGTTGATGCCGATGGCGAGAACACTCATTGCCAGCAGCGATCGATTTATGCTGGTGAAGATTAAGCAGACAAAGGGGATGAAGAAACAGCCGGCAATCATGGTCCAATAAAAAGGTGCGTAGTGCCCGTACATTTGACGAAACAGGGCGTCGGTTTCGCGAGGCAAATTGCCGAACCACATAACGAAGAATTGGGCCCACATGAAATACAGCCAAAACAACATGAAGCCGCTGAGCACCTTGCTTAGAGAACGGATCTCGAAAGTCCCAAACAGCGATTCGGTGGCCGAAAATCGGCCTAGCACGGCAGGAATCGCCAGTAGCGCTGCGGTGCCTGCATAGACGTTACCGAACCAGTAGTGAATAGGAAACACCGAACTATGCCAGTGCGGTATCAACATCATGGCAAAATCCCAGGCCAGAAAAGTATTGCAAAGCACGAAGGCAACAAGCACCCACAGCGATAAGAAATACAGCTGACTCTGGACTTCACGCGGATCAAGATTATCCGCCTGCGCCAAGTCGGGCCGCAGACTCTTCCACACATAGACCCCACTCAAACCATAGAACAACGATAGCCCTAACAGATTTCTGAACAATAGCCAGCCACTGCTTAACCAGGCACTCAGATGCTCATCGGGTGCTGGAGAGAGCCAATAAAACAAGCCGTCTCTGCCGAAGACATAAATCAGCAAGAATCCGACGATGGCAAATGGGGCAAAAGCCATCGTGCTCAGTTCAGCGACTCGGTAGTAGGGTTTGGCCCAGTCAGCACCCGAGAGACGGGTGACAGCAGAAAATACCACACCAACCTGGCTCACCCCCATGAGAAACAGAAACGAAACAATGAGCACCGCATACTCCGGTCGCGCCACTTCCTCGCTTGCAGCATAAGCGGGCGCTGCAGCCAGTAGGCCGATAAGCCCGAGCCCAAAACAAGATGCGAAAACGCTGCGTCGATTTGTCGAGTTGGAGTGCACAATACCGCTTGATAGTTTTGCTTTCATTAAGATCCAAAGGCCTGTCTGAGGTAATTGATCACGTGCCAGCGTTCTTCCACGCTCAAGGCATCTCGGTAGAATGGCATCAGAGCGCGCCCACGGGTGATAGTGAAAAATATCTGCCCATCAGTTTGATCCTGAGTATAGTCTTCATTCAAATCCACGGGTGCCTTGGTCGCAAATTTGAGTCCCACTGGGCCTTCACCATCGCCTTGTGCACCATGGCAAACCCAGCAGTTCATCTGATAGAGATACTCTCCCAGGACCACCGACTCGGCGTTGGCAGGCACTGGATTCTGAATAACGGCTGCCGCGTCCTTCAGCGCGTCCATCTCTTGCTCCGTAATTAGCGCTGACAGCGAGGGCAGACTTTCTCCACCTTCGACTGGAACTGAATTGGGCCCTGGCGGGGCCAGTGATTCCTGAGCCTTTATCGCCAGTTGATCGACGAAATCTTTATTCCAGGGAAAGCCCCAGGCGATCGTCGTCTGGCCTAATATCAACAGGATAAAGATGCTACAGAGGGTACGCTTCATCAATCTTCCTCCCCTAGTTGCCGAATCTGTTCTGCGCCGGCGTTACTCAATATGGCTTCGGCACGTTTGAAATGATCATCATCGTCGTAGGGCACTGTCACCACAAACTTGTCGACAGCTGCTTCTGGCAGGTACACCCGATTGCGGATAGCGGGCAACCTAGAACTGACAAGAAAACCCACTACTGTAAACAGAATGCCAAACAGAATGGCTAACTCGTAAGTGATAATCAGATACGGTGGCATGGTAATGATCGGTCTGCCACCCACCGGATGTGGATAGAGCACCGCGGTCCCAGCGGCCAGTGCAAAACCCGCAATGCCACCGATCAGTCCGCCAAAGAAAGTAAAATTTTTGATCGCCGATTTTTTCTTACCCAGCACTGCCTCCACGCCTTCTATCGGCACCGGTGACATCAGCTCCGGTATACCAAATCCCGCACCCTTGAGATTGCCCGCAGCCGTCAGTGCCGATTGTGGATCAGCGAATACTCCTACCACGTTGCTTGTCATGCTGGACTCCCCGATGCCGGAGCCACAGACCCCAGTTTGGGAGTAGCCATGGTTTCCTTCACTTCGTACATCGATACACTGGGAAAGATTTTGACGAACACCAGGAACAGTGTCGTGAACAGCGCGAAGGACCCGACCATGATCGATACCTCCACCGCACTCGGTACATACACACCCCAGGCATCGGGCAGATACTGCCGAGGGAGTGAAGTGGCAATGATCAGGAAGCGTTCGGTATACATGCCGATGTTAATGACGATCGATAAGATCAGCATCGGCATGAACGAAGTTCTAAACCGGGTTGAGAACATCAACAGCGGCGCTACCGCGCAGAACAGGATCATCTCCCAGTACAAGGGTGCGTAAAAACCGAACAATTTAAAGCCCACCGCCTCGTACTCTTCTGAGGTGCCGCTATACCAACTGGTGAACAGCTCCACGGCGTTGATGTAGGTCCAGAGCAATGACAGTACCAGTAACAGCTTGCCCAGATTATCGAAATGTAGCTTGGTGATGTATCGCTCGAAGCCCATGTATTTCCTGAGCACGAACATCACCGTGACGATCCCGGCAGTGCCGGAATAGATGGCACCGACTACGAAATAGGGTGCGAAGATCGTCTGGTGCAAAGCTGGCACTATGGACATGGCAAAATCCCAGGACACGATACTGTGTACCGAGACCGCCAGCGGAATAATCAGTACGGCTAGGAAGGTATAGGCCCAGTGCAGGCGATGCCATTCCTTGTCAGTCCCTCGCCAACCCAGGGATAACAATGTGTACATGGTATTACGCCAGCCACTGGTACGATCTCTGACGGCGGCAAAATCGGGAATGGAGCCCATGTAAATAAAAATAGTACTACCGGTGATGTAGGTGGTGATAGCCATCACATCAAACATCAAAGGAGAGCGAAAATTGGGCCACAATTCCATCTGATTAGGATAAGGCAGCGCCCAATGAATGAACCAGGGACGTCCCACATGAACCATTACGTAGGTTGCCGCCACCACCAATGAGAACAGCGTCATCGCCTCGGCACTTCGATACATGGCCTTACGCCAGGAACTGTTAGTAAGGTGTAAAACGCAGGAGAGCAAAGTGCCAGAATGGCTCAAGCCGATCCAGAATATGAAGCTCGCCAGATAGGTACCCCAAACCCCCGGATGATTCATCCCAGCAGCGCCGATCCCATAGTACAACTGATAGAACCAAGGGAAGAAGAAACACAGCAGTGTCGTGCCACCGGCTGTCGCTAAAGCAATGTAGTACTTGGGCCCGGTTTTCACGATAGATCTAACCACGTCCTCGTGGATGTCGGTGTAACCTAAATTGTTTGTTTCAGCCACCATAATAATCCTATGCATCAACCTTCTTGAGATAAAACACAGATGAGTCTGTATTCAGCTCGTCCAATACCCGATACTTGCGCGGGTCATTAATGGCTACCGAAACCTCATTTTCAGAATCTTTGCGATCACCAAACACCAGCGCCTTACTCGGGCAGGTCTGCACACAGGCGGGCTGTACCTCGCCGTCTTGCACTCGCCTGCGGCCGTCGTCTTTCGCGTGATCCTTGGCTTCGCGAATGCGTTGAATGCAGAATGTGCATTTCTCCATCACCCCCTTGCCTCGCACCGTTACATCAGGATTCAATTGCTGCTCCAATGGACTATCCCAGTGATGGTCGTAGTAATTGAAGTAACGCACCTCGTAAGGACAATAGACCGCACACGAACGAGTCCCGATACAGCGGTTATAGATCTGGGTGTTGAGACCGTCCTGATTATGATAGGTAGCGCTCACCGGACACACTGTCTCACAAGGTGCCGAATCACAGTGCTGGCACATAATCGGAATGAAACTCAGCTTCGCGTTAGGATATTCCCCTTCCCAGTAACGCTCGACGCGGATCCACTGAATCTCCCTGCCCCTGGCCAATTCCTCTTCACCCACGATCGGTATATTGTTTTCAGCCTGGCAGGCGGTCATACAAGCTTGGCATCCCGTGCACTTATCGAGGTCGATGGCCATGGTCCAGTGGTAGTCGAATTCATCGTAATAACCAGGCTTGCGGTATTTGCGCCAGCCGTCCATGAATCGTGAAAAGAGGCTCATGCGGTCACCTCGGTAATTGGGATACTGTTCGACCCGGCACTACTTAGCTCCACACCATTAACGTCTGCGAATTGCACGATCTCTCGACCCAGATCACGTGACGTGCCACTGGTCTTCACCAGCTTGGAACGTCTTCCGGTAGGTACGATATTCACCCGCGTCGCACTCGACGCCAATTGGCCAGTAATAGGTTCTATCTCAGGGCTGAGGATTTCGATCGGATTAACTCCCCGGTCTTTTGCATAGCGACCGAATTCTTGGTGACCTTGCCCTATGGGCATGGCGACCACATTGGGCATAATGGCTGGATAGAGGTAAACCGGCGCTCGCACAGTCCCGTGTAGGGACTGTATGTCCACCAGGTCCCCTTCAATCAAATCAAGCTCCTTGGCCGTGCTTGGGTTCATTTCAACCCAGGACCCATACACCACACTCGTCATTGGGTCTGGTCGCTCCTGCATCCAGGGAAGATTCGCACCGCGGCCATCGTAAAAGTTAGGCGAAAGATAGGGATGCAAGATGAATGGAAAATCCTCCTCCGATCCAGAAAATTCTGGGGCTTGAACGCCAATGTTGCTAATGACACTTCGATCTAGGGTAAATTCCGAATCACCTGCTGCGGTTTCTCCCCACACTCCAGCTCTCAGTACTGAGGTCCAGAAAGAGTCGAATCCCTGTGCTAGAGTCTGTGCATCACCCCGTTCATAAATTTGCCGCCAGCCATCCTTAATACACTCTTCCATGTTCTCCCATGGCAATGCGGTACCTACATTCATCTGCCGTGCCAGCGCTAAAATAATGTCGCCAGTCGCCCGAGTATTGTAGAGCGGTGAAACCACCGGTTGAGAAACTGCGCCTACCGGAAAACCCATACCGGGTTCTGGAAAATCGTCGCCCCAACTTTCGAGGTAGGTATGACTGGGCAGGATAAGATCGGCCATTGCCGTGGTTTCATCGAGAAAGCTGGACAGACTAACGACCAGAGGTATCGACGCCAAAGCCTCCCTGAACTCACTAGCCTGAGGCAGCGTAAACACTGGATTACTGCCGTTGAGGATTAACACGTCGATCTCCCCTTGACGCGCCGCTTCGGCGAATTCGAGCAGGGTAGAATAACTGGCCTGTTGCTGCTGCGAGACTACACTGGTGGGTTCGGGATTGAGCAGCAATCCGCCTTCCTGGCCGATATTTCCTGCCAGATAATTCAGAACATTTACCGCCATCAGTGTGTCGACGCCATTGCTGTGGTTGGCCGCGGCTCCACCACCGATGGCAAGGCTGGGCTGGATATCGATGAAACTGTCCGCCAAGCGGGTAATGGTGCTCTGAGGAATGCCGGTCTGCTCTGCCGCTTTGGCAGGTGTGTAGTCGGTAAGTGCCACGGCCCAGTCGGCGCGATCGGCGCCCGCGTAATTACCCTCGGAGACTATGTGGTTAGCCAATGCCAGTGCCAAAATACCCTCGGTACCGGGTTTTGCGGCCAGCCATTCATCCGCAGCCGCGCCACTGGCTGACATTCTCGGCTCTATCTGAATGAACCTACCCCGCTCATTTGAGCTGCCCTGACGACTCTCGCCAAAACCGAGACTATGATGCACTGGCGATATCCAATTCGTTAGATAATCAGCACCAAACGATAAGAGCATACGAGTGTTATGCAAATCATAATAAGGTAGGCGATCCTGTCCAAAAAAGCGTTGGTTAGCCGCATACAGAGTGTGAGGATGATTAAAATCGTAATGCAGTAAACGCTGCGAGCCCAGCTGCCGCATAAAATTATCGAAAAGCTGCGCCAAATGTCCTCGCACACCCTGGGTCAACATGGCAACCCGATTGCCGCGCCGGGCTGCCCTCAGCAGATCCAGACGACTGCCGAGCTGATCCAATCCTTCATCCCAGGTGATCTGCTCAAACGAGCCCGAGCCACGAGCTGAGGTTTGCTTCAGGGGGCCGGTCAGCCGATCCGGATTGTACAAGACCTGGAGTCCTGCCTGCCCCAGGCTGCAGAGCCCTCCCTGGTTAACCGGATGTGCCGGATTACCTTCTATCTTTTTCGCCAGCCCTTCACGGGTTCGCACCGAGATGCCACAACCGGCTGGGCACATCGAACACACCGAGTTGTACCATGTGGCCAGACCACTGCTGAAGTCCTCCGGTGCCACCACATGAGGAATCAGATACTCTGTAGCGTCCTTGTTTGCTTCCCTGAGCATAAACCCGGCTCCCACACTGACTCCGCCGGCACCTACTAGCTTGAGGAAATCTCTACGGTCTATATTTGGCATCTCACCCTTCTTAAAGTTTGGCAGTCACTTCTCAAATTTTAACAATCGCTTATCTAACCTTTGCAATCTCTCTTTAAACTTCAATGCGCGTCCTTAAATTTTGAAATCTCTGATTAGTTACCCAGCGATATCATTTATGACAAGTCCAGCAATCCGTTCCGTTCTCTACTTCATTTTCCCTGTGACAACTGAGGCACTGGCCCATCTCCCAGGGATGATTTGCCTGGGCAGTGCCATCGGCCGCTCTGCTGGTTAGTCGAATCCTGTCCATCGTCTCAACCGGTCCATGACAGGTCTGACATTCAACTTCTGCTAACACATGGCGTTTGTGAGTGAAGTGAACGAAGTCAGGTAGATCGTGTACCTTGACCCAGGGAATCGGTTCTTGATTATCCCAGTAACTCATCAGTCGTCGTATCTGAGGCCGCTCGGTCGCGATCTCTAAATGGCAACCCACACATTTGGAGACACTGGGAACTCCAGCGGAGGGAGAAAGTCGTGCCTGAGTGTGGCAATACATACAAGGGATCTCATTCTCTCCGGCATGGATCCTGTGACTGAAGGCTATCGGTTGTTCCGGGCTGGTACCCGGCAGGAACGCGGCGTTTGCCCAATAGCCCAGCACCAGGCCAAGCAAAACGACAATCACCAGCATGGCTACCGGCCTGAGTTTTTTTAATGACGGAACAATCGAGACGTTCATTTATCCTGCACTCCGTTTTAGCAATCCCAATTTTTCCCCAAACCCTTCGCCGAATTCGTGGATCGAGCCGGCTATTTCTTCATTCTTCGTTGCCCGTAAATACGTGTCAGCCATCTTGTGAATCACCTGGTAGAAATAGATGTTGAGATCCTCGACACTGGTATCTTTGATCCAGAGATCGATAGCCGCCGTCGTCTTGTTCTCGCTATCCCAAACCGAAAGCATCATCGACTCACAGGAAATCGGACCATCACCCTGTCCTTCCGAGGCCTGCCATTCGATTCGAGTCGGCATGTCTTCGCTATCCAGGTCGACGGTCAATTTAATCTCTGCTGTTCTGGACATACTCTCTTTCGCTTCTCTCTCACCATTCAAACCACTCTCATTCGGGCCGTTCTCGTTCAATTTTTTCAGATATTCAAAACCAATAGACAAAAGTAAACAGAAACAACCAAACCACATCCACAAAGTGCCAATACCAGCTCGCCGCTTCGAAGGCGAAATGATTTTCTGCAGAGAAATGTCCCCGCAGGGAGCGTAGCAACATAACGAAGAGGATGATTGTCCCCATAGCCACGTGGAAACCGTGGAAACCAGTCAGCATAAAAAAAGTCGAACCGTAAATTCCTGAACCCATGGTCAGCCCCAATTCGCCGTAGGCCTCCTGGTATTCAATGACTTGAAGAGTCAGGAAGGTTGTTCCCAGCGCCACCGTAATAGCCAACCAAATGGGTAGCAGTACCCTGTGGTTTTTTTTCAATGCCCAATGGGCAAAGGTGACAGTAACGCTGCTGGTGACGAGAATAACGGTATTGATGAAGGGCAAGCCCCAGGCCTCCATCGCTTCGGTGATGCCGCCACCGGGAGTCATGAAAAGCGGCCACGTGTCGGCGAACTCAGGCCACAGCAGAACATGTGTTTCCAAATTATTGCCAGCGCCGGCCAACCATGGAACAGACATTATGCGAGCGTAAAAAAGCGCGCCGAAAAAGGCAGCAAAGAACATGATTTCGGAAACAATAAACCAGGCCATGCCCATGCGATAAGAACGGTCCATCATTACGCTGTTCATGCCCTTGACTGACTCTCGAATAACGATGCCAAACCAACCGAACATCATGAAGGCGATCATGGCCAGCCCGATGAAGAAGATCGGTTCTCCGAAGCTACCTTCGGCGGCCACCTTTTCCGTGCTCTGGTGAATAAAACTGACTGCGCCGAAGGCGGTTATCGCCAGCGCAGTTGAGCCGATGATTGGCCAGGGGCTCGAATGCGGGACGTAATAGCGAGGCGCTTCAATCATTGCAAGTTGTTCGTGAGCGTTAAACTCGCGACCTCCAATTCGGGCACCTCAAATAATGCATAAGACAGGGTGAGAGTCTTGATCTCCTCCGGCAGATCTTCGTCGATATAGAACCTGAGTGACATCTGCTGCTCCTCACCTGCCTCCAGCAGTTGTTGGGTAAAGCAAAAACATTCGATCTTGTGCAGATAATTCGAGGCGTAGAACGGCGAGACACTAGGCACGGCTTGACCCGTCACAGCCTGAGTCGCGCGGTTGCGGGCGTAGTATGAGGTGAGGTTAATCTCCCCCAGCCGGACCTTAAGCTGAGTATCCATCGGTCGAAATTCCCAGGGCATACCTCGGCCAACCTGGCCCAGAAACTGGATCGTCACTTCACGCTCAGACACCTGCAAGACTGCAGGGGTATCATCGATTTCTTGTGCGTAGGTTTTGCCATTGATTCCTGTTACTTCGCAGAAGATGGCATAAAGCGGTACCAGGGCGAAAGCAAAGCCCAACATACCCACTGCCAGACCAGACAGCAGGATCGTATGCTTGCGCTGATTGTTACGATTCTTAGTCACGCGGGTAATCTTCCTCCGGGGTTGGAAATTTCGGCGGTGTCTCAAAGGTATGCAGCGGCGCCGGAGAAGCTAGTGTCCACTCGAGGCCTTCCGCGCCTTCCCAGACTCGGCCAGTGGCTTTTTTACCGCCACGTATGGTCTTGATCACAATGTACAAAAACAAGACCTGGGTCAGGCCCAACATCCCGGCGCCGAAACTGGCCACCATGTTGAAATCGGCAAACTGCAGCGAATAGTCCACGATACGCCGAGGCATGCCGGCGAGGCCGAGGAAATGCATAGGGAAAAAAGTCATGTTGACGCCAATAATTGCTGTCCAGAAATGAATCTTGCCCAGCCGCTCGTCATACATATTACCGGTCCATTTCGGTAGCCAGTAATAGACCGCTGACATGATGCCAAAGATAGCCCCCGGATAGAGCACGTAATGAAAATGCGCCACCACGAAAAACGTGTCGTGGTATTGAAAGTCAGCCGGCACCAGAGCCAACATTAATCCCGAGAAACCACCGATTGTGAACAAGATGACGAAGCCCAGCGCAAACAGCATGGGTGTTTCGAACGTTATTGAGCCGCGCCACATGGTGGCCACCCAGTTGAAAACCTTTACCCCGGTGGGAACGGCGATCAGCATTGTGGCATACATGACGAACAATTCAGCGGTTAGTGGCATGCCGGTGGTGAACATATGATGCCCCCACACAACGAAGGACAATATGGCGATGGAAGCCGTCGCATACACCATCGAGTGATAGCCGAACAGTTTCTTGCGCGCGAAGGTGGGGATGATCTGAGAGGCAATGCCGAAGCCCGGCAGGATCAGTATGTACACCTCAGGATGGCCAAAAAACCAAAAAACGTGCTGGAATAAGAGTGGGTCACCGCCTCCGGCCGCCGCGAAAAAACTGGTGCCGAAATGGCGATCGGTGAGTACCATGGTCACCGCACCGGCCAACACCGGCATTACCATGACCAACAGAAAGGCTGTGATCAGCCAGGTCCAGACGAACAGTGGCATCTTCATCAGGGTCATGCCTTTCACTCGAAGGTTAAAGATAGTGACAATGATGTTGATGGCACCCAGTACCGATGAGATACCCATCAGGTGGACACCGAATATGAAGACATCGGTGCTAGGTGGTCCGTAGGTGGTGGACAGAGGCGCGTAGAATGTCCAGCCGAAATTCGGTGCACCACCCTCCATGAAAAGCGTTGAGATTAACAGGGTGAAGGCGAAAGGCAGAATCCAGAAACTAAAATTGTTTAGCCGTGGCAATGCCATATCCGGTGCGCCGATCATCATTGGCAGTTGCCAGTTAGCCAAGCCGACGAAGCCGGGCATCACCACGCCAAACACCATGATCAGGCCGTGCAATGTCACCATCTGGTTGTACAGCAGCGGCTCGGCGAATTGGATGCCGGGCTGGAACAATTCCATGCGAATCACCATCGCCATGGCCCCGCCGATGAAAAACAGCACAAAACTGAGCCACATGTAAAGTGTGCCAATCTCCTTGTGGTTAGTAGTCAACAGCCAACGAGAGAGAAACGCCATCAGTGGAGAGCGATTGGGAATGTTGTGATCTGCAGTTACCGCCATATGTGATCTACCCTAACGTGCCTCGAAAATGGTTATTGGTTGAACGATGTCGGCGGTGGTATTGCCGAAAGCATTTCGCTCATAGGTAATCACCGAGGCCAGTTCCAGATCGGAAAGCTGAGGTGCCCAGGCCTGCATCTCGGTATCGACGGCGCCATTCATCACTTGATTGATATGCGCTGCCATCGGGCCATTGGGAATCTCACCGCCCGCCAAAGCCGGATAGGTGCTTCCCTGACCCGAGCCATCCGCTTCATGACAGGTTGCGCAATGATCCAAAAAAACCTGCTGACCGATATCAATCAACTCGGCCATAGTCCAGGTTTTGGCGCGATCGGCCACCGCCTGTCCAGAGGCTAGCTCTATGGCTAGGCGTTGATCCACGATCCACTGATCGAACTCTTCCTCGGCTAGAACCTCCACTTCGATTGGCATGTAGGCGTGATCTTTACCACAGAGTTCTGCGCACTGGCCCCGGTAAAGACCTGGGGTGTTAATGCGCGTCCATGCTTCGTTGATGTAGCCTGGAATGGCATCCTGTTTCACCGCGAAATCCGGCACCCACCAAGAGTGAATGACGTCGTCGGCAGTGGTTAGGAAGCGAACCTTCTTGTCGGTGGGCAATACCAGCGCCCTGTCCACCTCGAGTAAATAGTTTCTGCCCTTGGTTTCGAAGTTGTTAATCTGTTCTTCCGGGGTTGCCATGTTGCTGTAATAACCCAGGTCCGCTTCAAGGTATTGGTAGTGCCACTTCCACTGTGAACCAGTGATGAGCACGGTGAGATCTGCGTCACTATTGTCTTCGATGTCTATCAGTGCCGAGGTCGCCGGTATCGCCAGGCCGATCAGAATCAAGACCGGCACCGTAGTCCAGATAACCTCGACCCGGAAGCTCTCGTGAAAAGTAGCGGGCTTGGGGTGCTTCGAACGCCGATGCGCATAAATGGAATAAAACATGGTGCCGAAGACAAGCAATCCTATTACCACGCAGATTGCCAGACTGTAATGATGGAGTTGCAAGATACGCTGACTTATATCGGTAACGCCTGCGCGCATATCCATCTCAGCCGCGAAAGCCATATTAGAACTGCCCAACAGGGCGAAGAACGTCAGACATCTGTGTAGCCTAAACCTAGTGGTGATAGAAATCACGGTTGTTGCCTACCTCTATTTCTATTTCTATTTCTCATTTATCGTTTATCGTTTATCGTTTATCGTTTATCGTTTATCGTTTATGTAAATCGTCTTTAGTACTGCTTTGTCATGATCCCAGAACCGACTCAACGGCTCAATTGGGCCACCGTTCGCAACTGATGCTTACCCTGCCAATCTCGGTAACGAATTGCCCCGGCTCTCTCGGTGTGGCCTTGCCAGTCGCCGTGATGGGCCAGCAAAAATATTTCCCCATCGATTTTCGCTTGCCAGGGAGTGCCCTCCCAATCCAAGAACGCAACGCTGCCGGTGGAATGCTGACCCCAGTCCGCGGTATTTTCCGGCCGATGCTCGAAGCTGTCTTGACGAATCCAACTGGTCCATTTTTCACCATTCCAGGTTACAAACTGCATGGAGTCTTGCGACCAGGGCTGACTGACCGGCTCGTCATCGGGATAACTGCTCAAGGTATAAGCCAGTTTCGCAGCCAACACCGGGGCAAGCAAAATCGCCAGACCTAGAATAAATTTGATAATTGATCTCCCCAATTCGCTGCATCAGTCCGCGAAAACAGACTTTAGTGACGCACGTATAACAGCAATCGACAGAGCCAATTTATCGATCACTTAACGACACACTGAAATGATGGGCGACATAGTACTATCAAAATAAAAAAAGACAAGTCATCAGCACACTTTTTTCGCAATAACCTTGGCAGAGAAATCCCCAGATGGAAAAATCTAAATGAACTTCTAACAATATCGAGTAGGATCATGGAGTCTGGCATCCTGAAAACCTTGTTTGCGGAACCTGCAATTATCGCAGCGCCCGCAGGCCATACCATCTTCAGTGGCATGATAACAAGAAACCGTAATGCAATAATCAACTCCAAGCCTAACCCCAGCCTTGATAATCTCCGCTTTAGTTAAATCTATAAGTGGCGTCGCTAAACTAATGTTTCTACCTTCCACACCCAGCTTCGTCTAAGACCTAGTGGATTTAGCGACCGACGCATTCAATTCTCCACAGCGTAGATTCTTTGGCAGATGGTTTGAAGAAAGGTTTTTTATTGCTTGAAGACGGCATTTAGAAATACTGCGCAGCAATAAGGCTAAACCGACCGGGACGCCAATAAGCTACCCCGAAGACCTGAAAGGAAAGCGCTTCCTTCTAGCGACTCGAGTCGAGGGCCCCTATAATATTAGCCATTTAAGCCGAGCTTGGCTGACGACTCAGACTCAATAAAACCTAAGAATATTTGATCATTCGACCTACTGGATAACTATGATAAAAGGCTGAAATTACGCAACATAAATATAAAGTTGCACCATTTTTATTATATACTAATCATTCATTTACCATAATTAATATGTTATGTTATGCGTAAATGTGACAGTGTCGGCTCTCGGATTTATTCAAACCTCATCATAGCGCAGCTGAGTTTCTGTTCTAAAGAATTTAAAAAAGCACCAGGTCGAAAATGCTGTTATTAAATGCCAAATAGCGTGAGGTTGAACCCAAGAGTCAGGCTTGCAAAATGGCGTTTCCGGGTAACCTTGAAGCCAGATAACAAAAGCTGTCATGTATGAGAACATTCCTAGAAAGAACCATGGGGAATACTTTCTTTCTGTTTCGGGAGCTTTTCTTGCAAAAATAGCTGGCAGCCAGAATAAGATTACCCACCAATATTCATTTAGATCAGAGAAAATTTCTTGAGGAAAAATTCCGAATATTGCGGCGACAAAAAAACCTACAAAGCCTGATAACCAGCGAAAAGAGGGGGACCAAAACTTAAAAAGTGTTTCTGAAATTATCCATAACCCAATCGACAAACCAAATAGATCTAAACCGATACCAAGTCTTCCTCCGAAAAACCATCTAGAGATTGCATAAAACAGGACTATCAAGAAGTAAACTTGAAGAAACCGACTAGGGCTCCAACGACCCATTTCTTTTAAATTATAGAGCCAAGGAAAAATGATATACATGACCATGCTTAAATTATCAGCCCAGCCACCCCATGCAGTATGGGTAGCATGCATAAGCCAAGATCCAGGGCCCAGAAATATTACTGCTGATGCATATAAAATACTTATCGAATTTAGGCTTGTAAAGGTATCGTTTTGAAGGTTGTCTATCAGATGGTCTGCAGACAAAACCTTCAGCATAAGAAGGCCTGCTACCATAAATCCAATATTACTCATTGTGTTAACTGGTTCTCGGAATACTCCTCCACTTACCCTTTCGCACCAAGCAGAAATAGCGCCTACCATTTCACCTGACTCATAATAGAAAGCAATCCCAGACGAGGCTAAGATTATATATATAAAAATAAATAATAGACTTACAACTAATGCTATTGGGTATATTTTTACCAAGCAAAACTCCGGTGGCTTTTAAAAAGATTTTAAGCGCCTTGATGAATTATCGCTGATTGTGAAAATCCAACAGATACTCAATGTATCGACCAACCACGATTACCATTACCATTAATTTTACTTCAAACCCCCAAAAAGTTTTGCAGCGGCTACTTTAGCTGCTTCAATATCTTCAAGAGTCGGCTCCTCTTCTTCGTTCACTTTTTCCTCAGAGCCAGGCTCTGACTTAATTTGTTCACCAATATCCTTGGACATTTTCTTAATTACCTCGTTTTATAAAATTTACTAATGAATTTTTGGTTGGAATTGGAATTATTATAGATAAGAAACGGTAGAAATAGCTACTTTTCTCAGCGAAAGTTCGAGCGTTGATAATCGAGCCTGCCTGCTGTATGAATATGGTTATCATGAAGGTAACTATGGTATGTTAAATATTCTTCGCGGCGAGCGGATGAAGGAACGTCGAGGAGAATAATTTCTAGCAACATCCTTTTTCG
>DUBM01000004.1:0-4093 GCA_012960305.1 Gammaproteobacteria bacterium
GCCTTTATAAAGACATCCGTGAGATCCTGTGTGAGAATCCGGGTAGCATCCAATGAGAACCTTCTATGACAAAGGAACGAATTCTTCTCCTCGTACTGAGCGTGACCTATATTGTTTTTCTGGCCTGGTATGACGGCTGGTGGATGTCGCCACTCACACAGTCTGAGGTCGACGCCTATCTAGTGAACTTACGTGACGATAGCGAATTTGGTGAGATGGAAGAACAAATACGCCAGCTCGGCATTACCGATGATGGCGAAGAAATGTTCATGATGAATCTCAATACTTATAAAGCTGGAGCCGGTGAAGACCCCACGGCAAATGAAGACTATCAAACCTATGGGCGAGGGACCTTGCCACTTCTATTGTCCCGCGCCTCGCATCCAATCTATTATTCAGAAGGTATCCAGACCCTGATGAGTCCACGTTATGAAGAACACTGGCAGGAGGTTTTTTTGGTTCGGTACCGATCGCGGAGAGATTTTATCTCGATGATCACATCAGATGCCTATCAGGAAATTTTGCCTCATAGGACAGCCGGAATCAAATACGATGAGTTTTTTCCAACACGAGCAGTGTTTAACATTAGCTCACTCCGATTCGTCATCTTATTCGCGCTGGCCAGTATCTATGTACTGGCCACGCTTGTGATGAGACGGCTAACGAAATCAAAGGGAACAGAGTAATTCGATCCAAATTCTCACGAAATCCTTAGAACACTCTATGGCACACTTTGATTTATCAAATTTAACTTATTGAAACAATTAGTG
Organism: Gammaproteobacteria bacterium; assembly: GCA_012960305.1. Classification (GTDB taxonomy): domain Bacteria; phylum Pseudomonadota; class Gammaproteobacteria; order Pseudomonadales; family Pseudohongiellaceae; genus UBA9145. The sequence continues at coordinate 771 of DUBM01000004.1, forward strand.
AGTCGGTCACGCTGCCTGCTGAAAATCCTCGTATTGGTGGTTCGATTCCGTTCTAGAGCTGTACCAAATCTTTAGACGAAATGTCGCCCTTCCATGGGCTAATAGCATTAGATATGCAAATCTCTATATGTCCGCTTTGGGTCGGAAGCGGTCACTTCCGGGTCTAATCAGAATAGGTCAGTAATTCGCGAGTTTCAGCTCTGAAAGGGTCCGCTTTCGGCCAGAAGCAGACATTTACATATGGCTGTAGTGGGGCTGGGGACTGAAAATCCTCGTGTCGGTGCTTGGAGTAAAATTATAATAAGTTGTGAGAGGCCGCTATTGACCCAAAGCAGCATACGCCCAGTGGCAAGGAGATCAGGCAGTTGATTGACGGAGATTAGTTTGCTTGCCGTGCAATCAGCCATACAACAATAGTAGAATCATAAATCCAGTAAATGCCAAACCATTCAAAGTCAGAGATTATCTATGTTAAGCAAGCTTCTAATTCGATCTATTCAAATTCTTTTTATTTGCAGTCTCTCAGTTGTTGCGTCGGCGCAGCAGCTTGTTACCGGAGAGGTGCAAGTACGCGGCTACCATTTCGATCTTACCGATGAAGAAATCGAGTATCGACTGTATGTGCCTAACAGTTATCGAGCAGACACAGCCTCGCCTCTCATCGTCTTGCTGCATGGCTTGGGCGGTACGCCGCGGATCATTGAATACGATGGCATTCGAGAAGAAGCCGAGCAACACGGCTACATCGTTGTGGCGCCTTACGGTTATAACAAAAGAGGCTGGTACGGCCTGTTTGGTCCGGGCAAGAGTTTCTTCAACGATGGGCCCGACGGTCCGACACCGGACAATATCGGTTTGCTCAGCGAAACCGATGTCATCAACGTATTCGAAATGGTCAATGAGGAATTCAATATTGACCCTAAGCGCACCTATCTGATGGGCCATAGCATGGGCGGTGGCGGCACCATGTATCTGGGCGGCAAGTATTCACAATACTGGGCGGCACTGGCACTATTGGCACCGGCGCTGTTCGGCAGCACCGATCAGTTAGAGGCCATCAAACATATCCCCATCTTCATCGCCCAGGGAGATGCGGACGAATTGATATCGGTAGACATGGCGCGCCGTTGGGTCGCGCGCATGGAAGAGTTGGAGATGACTCACACCTATGTAGAAATTGCCGGCGGCGACCATGTGGATGCGATTGCCAGTAATGCCCCGTTGATCGCGCAGATTTTCGACTTCTTTGACAAGCACAGCAAATAGCTCGTAAGGACACTGAAATACGGTGCTTGCTGTTAGGAGCTTACAGGACTTTATTGGACGTTCTGAAATATTGATTTGGTGCGGACGGGGGGAGTTGAATTAACCCTGCAACTTATTGATATTAAGAGATATTATAGCAGCTAATATGTTCTGGTGTTACTTTTAGTGTTACATTAGAACAAAGTCACCAAGCCATTCAACATCATCTATTACCCACCCCCTACCCCCCCACTTGTCCAAGTAGGTTCCATCGCACCTCTATACATACTAATACGCTCAAACGATTCTGCTAAGATTAGGTTTCCGAACTGTATAAAAAAAAATTAGTTTTTAGCCTCTATAAAAAAGGCCAATAAAAATGAAAAGATTTCTTAAGTGGCATATAAAAGAGTGCATCAGGTTTTATAATTGGGGTTACCCTGCAACCAAGATTGTTAGATGGCGAATTAATTTACCTATTAGACTGCATAACCGACTTTATTTAGAAGAAGAACCTATACCCTTGGTTAAATAGTAGAACAGTCACAACAACACACTGCGTCACAATCTAATCACACAGGCTCTAATGACTAAACTACACAACTCTCGGTGGGCGTGTTGAATGCACCCAGTGTAATGCTAACTAGCAGACCCCACACCCGGGGTACCCACCCACTTGTTCTATTTTGTTCCATCTCGGTCTATTACATACTATTCTGCACGAACTATTAGGACTCTCTGAGAACAAGACTTTGAAACGAAAGCTCCTTATTTTGTTAGGCATCGTGATTTCGATTCCCATATTATTTGTACTCGCGCTCCTGTTCTATCCACGCCCGACAAACCTGACGCCTGAGCATGTGTATGAAGGAAGCACACAGGCTATAAATTATTGCGAGCTACCTGTTCTTGATGGCTCCGGATTGATGGCACACGATATTCCACAAGGTCACACACCAGATTGCGGCTATGAGGTGTTTCCCAAACCAATACTTGCTGCCTGTACTGAACCGTTGGCAGAAGAGGCGATCGACATGCGCGGCCTGTGGATGGCAAACAGAACTGATGGAAGCTCTGGGCATATCGAACGCATTGAGCAATGTGGTAACCGCTATGTGGTGACTTCCTCTGGTGTAGTGCATGACCTGACCACGGATGGAGATTTCTCGGGCGCGTCTAACGATGTGCGGCCAATATCGTTAGGGTCCGCGAACTTCTGTATTCGCACCAGTGCGACAACTCAGTGGGTAGATGGCGGCTTGCAGTTCTATGCCATGGGACTGGTGCCGGTGGTTAAACGTTATTTGGAAGATAATGTTCTTAAGTGGGAATACCCTGGACAGGGTACAACTTCGATGAACAGAATTTGTTCATTACCTGAATGAATTACCTTAAGGGGAAAGTTGTGAGCGGAGCCGTATTAGCTGTTTGCCTGGCCCCCTTCTTTCGAGTGAATTTAGAGATGCGGTATCGAAGGCTTTCAGTGCTAGCAGGTAGAATTTTTTGCTAATTGACATACCTTTTGTTCTACTTAACACTCGAAAGTTCACTCAAAACGCATCGAGGTGCTCCATGTCTTTTCGCAATCAAATCGTATCCGTAGCCGCTCTACTCGCACTCGCTTCTTTGTTTGTGCCGCAGCAATCCGTTGCGCAGAACTCCACGAATCCGTATGCGATCGTCGAAGGGTGGGCAAAGCTGCCGGGAGGAAGGGTGATGGGAGCAGTCGGCAAAGCGAAGGTCGACCCCGACGGCCGCCATATCTGGGCCGTTATCCGTTGCGATGCCGGGCCTGATCGTTTCGGTTCGGAGTGCGTTGATTCAGACCTAGATCCCGTCTTGAAGTTCGATCCCGACGGCAACGTGGTCGAGTCCTTCGGCAGCGGAATGTTTATCTGGCCGCATGGAATTGACGTTGACTCCGACGGCAACGTCTGGGTGACTGACGCCGTGAGTGATAACAACATCCCAGCGGGCGACGATCGAGGCCATCACGTCATCAAGTTTAGCTCTACTGGCGAAGTGCTCATGACACTTGGCACTCCTGGAGAACAGGGAGACGGCCCGAACCACTTCAC
>DUBM01000004.1:4235-29405 GCA_012960305.1 Gammaproteobacteria bacterium
AATTCCGTGCCCTACACGCCATCGCCATTGATCCAGATGGTCGAGTGTTCGTGGGAGATCGCAGCAACAGCCGAATTCAGATCTTCGACCAAGAGGGCAACCACTCTACCACCTGGACCCAGTTCGGGCGCCCGAGCGGAATCGCCTTTGACAACGAGGGGCGGATCTACGTCGCGGACTCCGAGTCTGACAACGTACAGAACCCAGGATATGAAATGGGAATTCGCATCGGCGAAGCCGAGACAGGATGGGTGAAGGAGTTCATTCGCTTCCCATGGGCGAATCCCAACATCCTACCGGGGAACGGAGCGGAGTTCGTCACCGTCGATAGCGAAGGCAACATTTACGGAGGAGAGCCCGTCCCCAACCCTCATCTTAACGACCGAACACTTAGGAAGTATGTGCGAGTGCGACCCTGAGGGTACTGACAAGTAACTTCATGGCGAACAAATTGAAATCCGATTAACACTTGTAGAAGGATGGTTCCATCGCACCCCTATACATACTAATACGCTCAAACGATTTGCTATGATGAGGTTTCCAAACTCTATAAAAAAGGAGAATAACAATGAAAAAGCTATGCCTACTGATTGCGTTAGTTGCGTCACCTGCCTTTGCTCAGGAAGAAGAGCAGGAAGTTCAAATTGAGATTGAGAGTGGCGGAAGCCCAGCGGTAAGCCAGACTCGTTTCAACAACAGAGAAGACTTAGTTGGGTCAACAGTTGCTATGCCTGATGGGTCAGTTTGGTATCGTGTCTTTGATCGCCGTATTGCAGAGTGGAACACAGTATATTGCCACGTTAATGAAGACGGTAATCCTCGTTGTGAACAAGTTGATATAGACGATTAAGCTAATTAATTAGGAGAGTAAAGGAGCAAAGAAGAAAAGAATGTTTTGAGAAAGTTCAAGATTGTTAAGCCATAAATAGCAGGGATTTCTTGAGGGAAAAGCTATCAATAATAAGTGGAATGAAAAAACTCATGACCCCATTCCTATCTCTCGGTGGGCGTGTGCAATGCACCCAAAGCATAATATTGAGGGAGACAAATTTTCGCCTAGCATAGCAGAGCTATTGGGGAGTTTGCTGGATAGTATTTATCACATAAACTGCTACCTACAGAGAAAAGACTTTGCAAAGTCTGCGGTCACACTTGGAAAAGAATGCAACCGCCGGCTTCCTACGGTGGCTGAATAGGTAGACCAATAGCTAATCAGGACGCTCCATACCCGGCAAAGCAAAGCTATCTTCATAGATACAATTGGCTTCACGTACATCTATGCGAAGCACTCTGTCTCGGAACTTGACATGTTTCCACTCGCCAACCCAGTATTCAGGATCTGTAAATGTATACTCGCTGACCATTGTACTGCCCTCATTAATCAGTGAAATGCGCTCAACAATTTTAAGCTGCTCACCAGTTGGAACGCCCGCCTGAATAAGATGATTTTCACCAATGAAACCAGTAGTTTCGACTACCAGAGTATCGCCATCCCAGTAGCCTAAGGACTCTCCTTGCCAGTTACGGTCGACTGCATATCCGCTGGAGCGTTCACGCCCATCAAGAAAAATTACTCGATAATCATTATTCAGCCGTGAGACCATGAAGATGGCTGTAGGATGCTGCAACATCATAAGAGCACCATATCTGGTCATGAATCTTGGCATTCCAGGGGGATAGCATAAGGCGGTGGGATCACCAAAACGCTCCCCCTCTAGTGAGGCTTCCATATAAGCATCATGATAGGTTTTACCTTTTGCTGTGAGCTCTGGCGTTGGCTTGAATTCAAAGGAGCCATAATTTGCGCGATACTCATTCTCTCCACGGAACTGCCATTGCCCTGTCAGATCGAAAGGTGCTAGTGGTCTTTCCTTCGCTAGATTCTCCGGATCAAGAGCACCGGGCATATTACCTCCACCACTTTCTCCAGGACCTATTCCTTGTGAAATGACTGGTAACTGAGCGGGTCTCGTTTTTTCCTCTCGCATTTGCCATGTCTCTCCAGCCGGTGGAGGAACATAAGGCATTAAAGCTGGGTAAACTTGACGAACCTCCTGTTCTGCTTCCTCTATGTAGGCACGTCCATCTGCGCCAATAAGACCTAGTACTAATCCTCCAGGCTTACCAGATTTTAATGGGTTTATTCGAACAGTAATCGTATCACCAACATTAATGGATCCACGATCAAAGCCCATTGCTTGCATTCCACTTATACCCTGCCCCTCCAATCGCCAAAGTTCAACTTCACCTTCTTCATTAGTGACTTCCATGTTAAGGATGAGGTGAGGATTCCTAAGGGTAAAAAGGGTTGTTTTTCCTGTTTTTTCAATAATTTCCCCAACATCAAAGACAACAGCAGAATGATGTGCGCTTACGAGACTGGCAAAGAATGCTGACAATACCAGCAGCACTTTGAATACACTTTTAGACATTATTATTTCCCTCGACTGCATATAAACATTTTCTTGAAAAAGCAGAATAAGATTTGGTAAACACAAATAATAATACGCCGAAATATTTCAGGATAAAAGCAAACCTCTTAGAAATGTTTAGTCTATATGTGATGTACCTTCTTCTATACGGTATAGTCATGTCTCTACACATAAAAATTTCTCGGAGCTTATTAAAAGTAGAGGAGGATTAAAAAAATAGCACCGTGCTACCTAGGGGTAAATTTAAAGTATTTATCATATAAATTCATATCGTAATTCGCTCTTACTATTCTTCAACACTGTAGCCAGCTTCGATAAACAATTTAGCTGATTCCAGAGTGCATGGAGCACGAATGACTTCCCGATCAATTGTTTTTATCCACCGATGAGTAAATGTTTTAGGTTCATGCAGATAAACCGGATCAGTTATCGTGATTTCAATGTCTATTCCAAGTCCATTACCTACCAGACTTAAACGCTCGCGGATATGCTTCTGCTCACTGGAATCTATGCCGGTATGTGTACCCCAGAGGTCTGGCGTAAAGCCGCTTGTTTCGATAATCAGATCTCCATTCTCGAACCAGCCAATGGAGTGACCGAGCTTCGAAGGGGGACCTGGCTGTGAATTTTGATCAAGATGAATAACACGGCTTCCTTCCATCATATCTCGTTCAATTATTAGAGTCTTTTCATCTTGGTAGCTAACTAAATGGGTATAAGGTAGGGTCATCGATTTTGGGGGGCCAGGGTCGTTACATTCCAGAATAGGATTCTGATCTTCGCTGAATCCATCCACTAAAGCCTGTCCACGCTCAGTAAGTGGCCATCCCGGCGGTGGAGTATAGGTAAATTGATTTGGGCCACGATTCCACATTCCAGTAAAATCAGAGGAAGGAATTATCGGTTGATCATTACCCTGCATATCCTGACCAACGCGGGCACCATTTCGCTCAGCCCATTCCAACCCGGCATAAGCCCTAGACTTGTTACGGTCATGCCGCCCCTCCCAAGTGATACGGTCACCTGGTTTGAAGGTATCCTTATCCCAGCCCCTGGCTGACATGCCTCCCGGATGAATTAGCTCAATACCGTATTCAACAACATTACCTGACAGATTAGGGGCTTCAACTTTTATGTAAACATGGGGATAGGTCCAACTGTAGCTAGTCACCACACCTGACACTACACGTACATCATTTGAGTCAAGCGAGGCGTGCGAATGGTGACCCAGAACTGTGGTCGCCTGCATCGCAAATAGCATTCCTGTAATTTTTGCTACAAGTCTTACTTTTCTCATCTTGAAACCTCCGCTAAATAAGATCAGTTGAATATTGATCTGCCCCCACCAACGAGTCCAGGCTGTTAGTTAGGGTTCAGTAGAACTTGCAATTGCAATTGAACTGGTATTCGCTGCACATAGCTTGGCAGTGTTGGTTTGGTTTTAATTGTTTGTGGTGCTGGCGGCCGATAACCCTTTTAAATCAATAATCTAATAACACATACCTATCTATTGTACCATCTTAAATAATTACAGTTGCCAACCTCATACTTAAAAACTAATTTGGAAAAATCAGTAATAGATCAGGTATCAGCTAGATACTACTAGGGTGATAGAAATGAAAATTGTTAAGCGAATAAGTGTTGGTCTCGGAGTTATTGTGCTGGCGTTGCTTGGACTCTACTTCTCCGGTTATGGCGGTGATTTGGCCTTTCGGGCTTTTTTGGCTTATAGCCAGCCGGCAAGCGAATTTGACGCCCATACTACTGTGGCTGAGCCGGAATACAGCGACGCAATAAATTGGGCTGCACTGCCAGAGGGAAACGATCCGGCAGATCTAATGCCAGAGGGTGTTGATGGAGCTGTTCAGGGTGAGCATCCAGTTGATGTGTTCTTTATTCATCCAACAGGTTTTATGAGGTCCAATACCTGGACTTCGCCAATGGATTTGAATTCAGGTACAGAAGAAAATACATTGTGGATGATGGCGAATCAAGCCAGCGTCTTTAATGGTTGTTGCAATGTTTATGCGCCTCGATATCGAGAAGCGACCATAGTTTCCTATTTTGGAGAGACGAAGCTGCGCGACGTCGTGTTGGGATTTGCTTACGAAGATGTGAAGCGGGCGTTCACTTATTTTATCGAGCACTACAACCAAGATCGCCCCTTTATCATCGCGAGCCACAGTCAAGGCACTCACCACGCAATGCGACTTCTTAGAGAAGTGGTGGATACAGGCGAATTAAGCGAGCGAATGGTTGCAGCCTATTTGGTTGGTGGCATTGTGATTCCTGTGACTCACAGTTCACTTAGTTCAATGGCGAATATTTCTGCCTGCACAGACTCGGAGCAGTTGCGCTGTGTAGTGCATTGGGACACGCAGGCCGAAGGAGCGCCCGCCGATTTGTTAGGCTTGCCTCGCCCAGCGGATAGCCTTTGTACTAATCCACTTAGTTGGCAGGTCAATGAAGAAATGGTAACGGCTGAACAGAATGCTGGCGCAGTGTTTCCCGAGGGAACTTACAACGCGGCGATGGGTAAGGGCGAAGATACGTCAACCTCACAGGCGTTCGAAGCTTTGCCTGCATCATTGGACCAGCATACTTGGGCGCAATGCAGAGACGGTTGGTTGTATGTGCAAGATCAAACAGGATCAGAATTTGATGAGGCTGGGACTTTGGTTACAAGCGGCAACTACCACATGCTCGACTATGCATTGTTTTACATGAACATTCGTAACAATGCCAAGCTGCGTGCGAATCGATATATGGAGCAGAGGCGAAAATAATGAAGGCTAAGAAGTAAAAAATTGTTATGCGCTTTCTTTGATTATTGCTCTTAATAATCAGTTAGCGGGACTTATAATGTCTCTGATGAATTTTCCCAAATCTTCTTATGTTTATCTGAATCCTTTTTAACTTCTCATTCCCTTTTCCCCACACACCCACCCCCGCCAAATCCAAAATGGCAACGTACATATCGTCAAGCGAAGTCAAACTTGCATCGTACTCGGTGCTGAAAGCATCTCTTTCGAGAATCATTTCTACGCTTGCTTCTGATTGGATTCCTGGCAACTCTAACAGAGCTGCTGCGACACTTTCGGGTCAGCTCATTCAAGGTGACGCCGCCGCGACTTTTCATCATTCCCTCCACAAATAATGTGACTTTCGACATCTTTGATTCGACCGCAACCGCTTTCATTACAAGTGATAACACTACAGTCAAGTCAAGGCTAGCATAGAAGCTAAACTCGCAATTTTAACTAACCGTGCATTCATTTTTTACCTGCTTATTCGAGGATAATAGATATTTGACTATAGAATCTCTAAATTCCGGTCCTAATTTCTATCTTCCAACCTGAATCTTCTGATTCAATCTTCCACCCCGAATCATTTGATTCCATCTCCAACCCTAAATCTTCTGATGAAGCTTCGAGGGCCTCTCTCAATGCTGCCAATGTATTTGCGACACCAGAAGGCAGCTCTTTTAACATATCATTCGATATTATATGAAATTCAATATCTGAGTTTTCATCTTTAGAACCTATTCCCGCATCTATGATAATTGCTTCATGCAAGCGTTCCTTAGAGCCAAGACTGCCACTTTCCGCTAATAGAATAGCACCCCCAACCAAACCTCCTATGATAATTGAACCTATTATGGTATCGCTAATTTTCATCTATTTCCCTCCCAATCATTGAGTAATATAGCGCTGATATCGCTACTATTATTAGTTTATTCATGGTTAGAACTTGGCGCATTGGTAAAGGATAGTTTCTACCGAGCCCTATAATTTAAGGTTCCAAGCAAGTAGGATAAAGAGGCTCGTCCTTTCCCACTTCACTTCGCCGCCATTCGGGCTTCCGTAATCTGACCCTAGGCAAGTCCAAACCTCATTTTCCTGAGCCACCACCACAAACACACAGAGAAGAAAAACCGCTGTACTTTGATATTTGAAAAATCAACGAACGAGTAAGCTCACAATTAGCCTTTCAGACCCGGCTCTACTTTCTAAGCTAATGTTACCATTTTATGTCAGAGCCTTCCTTGTTTTCTAAATAGTGCGATTAAAACGAATAAGAACCCATAACTAAATGTCGCCAATATAAAAATATCTACCGTAGTTAAATCGCTTAAGTAGACAATAAAGTACTTTACCATTTCGTTTATCGGAGAGAATAAAAAGAATAAACTGCCCATGCTAAATAAGAGAAAAAGACACAAATTTCTATTTAATTTTCTAGACGTTTGCTCTTGATTTATTAGGGTAAGTGTATAAAAGCTAAATAAATCTTTATTCCTTTGAGAATAAAATGTTCCTTTTTCTTTATCTATAATAGCTTCTAATTGGTTCATTTTAATTTGTCCAAAGTCCGGCTTATTTTGGATTTTACAGTGCCAGGTTTTAGGTTTAATAAGTTCGCTATTTCATTAATTTGGTATTCGTAGACATACTTTAGCGTGAATATAATTTTTTCATCTTCAGCTAAAGGTTTAATGAGATTAAAGAAATCTATATTGCCTTCCAGGTTGGATTTGTAAACAGGTTCATCAATTACATCAATCGGTAGTCGCTGATTCTCTTTTTGAATCAAATCTTTATAGCAATTTATCGCTATGCCGGTAAGCCAGTGTTTAAATTCCTTCTGTGTATCGAAGCTTTTAAGATAGGTGTACGATTTTAAGAAACTTTGCTGTGAGATATCCTCAGCAAGCTCCCTGTTGCCTGAAGTTAGACGCATGCCCAATCCAAATAAATAATCAGCATATCTTTGAATTAGAATCCCATAATGGTGATTACCATCAGTAAGGGTTTTTTTAACAAGTCCTTCATCTGTCTCCATTAAGAAACATTATCAACTTTCTTATCTTTGCTGTAAATTCCAAACGCAAGAAATGCCAAACCAATAGAGAACACCAGTAGCCCAATTCCGACAAGCGCAGTCTCTGCAACACCAAATTGTCCAAATAAAGCTATCCCAATGCCTACTCCTGCAGTTATGGTTCCAGTACGAATATCATTCCTTTTTCTTTGGTGTTCGTGTTTATAACCTGGAAGACTTTGTAGTAATTCTGGGGATAACTCCTGTCCGCTTTTTATTAATTCTTGTAATGATTGATGGAATTGCTTTTCCCTTCTTCCACCAAAGTAAAAAATGATCCAAATAATAAAGACCGGCATTCCAAAAACCCCTACTATCCCAAATAAAGGTATTAATAACTCTTCCATAAAATAGCCCTCCTAACAAATAATCAACATTTATGACGCCCGCCACCGGACCTCGTTGTAAAATCAGTTATTATTGAGTTTTCAGCGACCCCAATATAACCACCACTGGATGCTTTTCCTGAAACTGCAAGAGCCCCGCAAATCTCAATTGTAGCGCCAGAAGATACTCTTACTTCAGAAGCTTCAATGACAACTTTATCGTCCGCTTCAAAATCAGACCCTGAAGAAGCCCTAAGTGTAAGGTGGTTAATATGAAGCGTTTCCTTCAACTTTATTTCCGATCCAGATGACATACGCACTTCCAGTTCGGTGATTGAACCTGAACCGCCATCAATTTCAATTGAACTTCCAGAGGACGTTGACAAATTTAAACTTGCTTGTTTCTTAAAACAATTCCCCATTTTCCCTTCAGAGCCAGAACTCAATTCAATATATTGAGGAGGATTCTTTAGCATTATATTCGCAGTTACGTCATTGCTCCTCCTCCACAATGGGAAAAACAACCAAGCATTTCTACTTTTCCTGCCTATTTTTAGTTTCTTGTTATTGAAGGACATTTTAACGTCATCCTCAGAGTCAGCATAGATTTCTAATTTATTAACGTCTCCGCACTGAACTGTAAACTCCATCCCCGAATGTATATCCAAAGATTCAACTCCTTCTATCTCATAGGAATAAGTTTCGGCGAACAATAAGGGGGTACAAAATGCACCTACACCTAAAAGAAAGATAAGGCCCTGTGTTTTCATCATTTGTGTCTCCTTTAATACATATACCTTAGTTATCTAAAAAAGGTTGCAATGATCCTAGAAAAAAGAAAGATTTACATCCTAGTTCAGTAGCCTGAAGCTCCTAATCCCACCCAACCAAGTCCGATGAAATCTCCAAAGCACTGTAATTCGGTGCTTTCTCGGGCACACTATATTCTTAGAAGTCCATGTTAATCTGCTGAGATACCACCAATTTAGAAAGCAATCACAATACAGCGGCTAATCGCTGCGCGGGGTCGACGAATCGAGATTCAGTGAGTATCATTGTGAAGATTGAGGTTTGGCTGGCCGTCGCTGCATAGGCAATGCTAGAATTTGATTCATGACCGACATACCGCTGACGAGAAACACGGCAAGCAAAGAGAAAGAATCTCAAATTCGCAATGCAGTCAGGAATGCGGAAAATATCCCAGAATTGGCATATCTGGCGCGCGAAAATGATGTAGATGCTTTAACTTTCCTTCTGGAAGATCCATTAATATCCACTCCAATTTACACGCTTCCTGATCAAATTAATCGAAACACGGTTGCAAATTTCATAGAGCACCACCTTCTCGAACGTGAACGTGGTGAAGGGCTTTTAATGATCAGCACCGATGAAGATGGAGGCGCAAGTGCGTATCATGATATTAAAATATGGCCGCAGTGGGCTGCGTGTGAACTTGGCGGAGCAATCCGTCGCGATCGACAAAACACCGGTCACGGAAGCTCTGGTGCTACTATAGCTTTTCGCTGGTTATTTGAGGTTATTGGTATCGATCTTATATGTGAAACGGCAGCATTAGATAATGTGCGTACTGCACGCCTCCTTGAGGGAATCGGATTTACTTTCCGAGGTGAAATCAGTAGCAAGTTATCTGGAGGAGGTCTTCGCCCTTCATTATGTTGGGAATTTGAGAGAAAGAATTGGCTATCGAAACCAGCCTCTTCCGATTCTGTGGAAGAATCTAAATTATAGATTTACCTGTTGTTAATTGTTCGGTGGAAAAAAAGGTGGGAATTGTATGAAAAAACCAATCCATAGTTTTTTAACTCTGTTGCTTTGTCTATCTCTATATATTCAAGTGAGTGCACAAGAGGATTTACCTATGTCTGAAAATGAACAAATTGTTCGAGAATTTATCGCAGCGTGGTCAAATCTGGACCCAGGAGAGCTTGCCAGTTATTTCACCGAAGACGGCACCTATCACAATATTCCTTCTGCGGCGGTAAATGGTCGCGAAAACATTGAGCAATTCATCGCGGGATTCAGCCGTTCGTGGGATAGTACTGACTGGGAAATTATCAGCCTATTGGCAGATGGGGACTTGGTCATGGTCGAGCGCTTAGATAAGACTGTAGTTGCAGGGAGCCCAGTAAACCTTCCTTGTTTTGGTTACTTTCAGCTGTACGATGGCAAGATCAAGATGTGGCGAGACTATTTTGACTTAGCTACCTACACCAGCGCTCTGGCTGCTGCTTTGGACGGCAATTAGATTGGAATATCAAGCGAACCGCAGGGCAAATAGCAACATTAGATAACGCTTGGTCGTATATTGGCCCTTACACCCACCAGATATAGGAACCTTATCACATCCAACCGCCTGTTAACCAACCGGTCGTGTTATCGAGGTAGTGCGTCCTGATTAGCTCCGCTAAATAAGGGACACTTATTATTAATACTGCAATTCAGGTGAAGCTCGGATGGCTGGTGCTTGTTAATTATCACTCTTCCAATAGTATCTCTAGCATCGTTTCATAGTTATTAAGAAAATCCTTATTCACGGAGAAGGTATCCGTGTCTTCATAGTCTACTTCCTCAAGGCCATTATCACGTATTTCGTATATTGTGGCATTCGGGTATGACAGCAATATTGGTGAATGCGTTGCGATTATTAATTGGCATTCTTGGCCAACTAACTGATGCAACAGTGTAATCATTGCCATTTGTCTAGTAGGCGATAAGGCAGCCTCTGGCTCGTCCAGTATATATAAGCCCTCTTTACCAAATCTATTTTGCATTAACGCAAAGAAAGATTCTCCATGGGATTGTTCATGTAGAGAAACCCCTCCATATGAGTTAATAATTGGTGGTGAGTTAACACCTGGTATCGGTCGTTCGCTATCAAGTCTTTCAATTTCAGTCGCGACATTGTGAAAACTCTCAGCTCTCAAGAAATAGCCTGTTTTAGGACGCTTTAGTGATTTTGCTACCCGTATACAATTACTTAGATTTGAGTGCGATATTCTGGTCGAAAAGTTAAAATTTTTCGTTCCACCCTCGGGATTGAACCCCTGAGACACCGCAAGAGCCTCTAGTAATGTTGATTTTCCTCTACCATTTTCACCCACTATAAAAGTGACTGCCCCATGAAACTTAAGTTGTGTATCCAAGTTTCTTATTGCCGGTAAATTAAGCGGGTAAGAATCACTTGATCCTATGACGCTCTCTTTCAGGCCAACTGACAGCAGATAGTGAATGGCATCGATTGATTTCATCTTCGTATACCTAGTAGTTGAATGAACAGAGGGTTTCTACATACTGTTCGCCACACCACCAAAGCGATACAATTTCATTTCTTTTTCCCAAATTAGCTTTTAAGTATGGGGTTGGCAACTGTAATTATTAGGGGAGGGCAAAGACCCTCCCAGGGGCTATTTAATGGCCCCCCCAAAAATAGTGTTTTGGAGGGGGATAAGAATTTAGTTTATGGCCCGTACTATAACCCGCCCGGTGTACCATCTCTTAGTCTAATCGTTGCTAAGCGTATTTGACAAAGTCCAGTAATAATCCGATCTACAACTAATCTGATTCTAAAGCTAAGTAGTTATCAGGAGTTCAAGGGCAGTATTCAACTCCTGCCTCTTCCGCCAAATCTGATTTCAACAATTGTTACTTTTAAAAAGAGTATCGGAGGCTCAACTCATATGCTCTGGGATCGCCGAATATCCATTGATTTGGAACATAAGGTGCGATGACATAATCTTCTGCATCCGTTAAGTTCCTGGCGCGAGCAGTGACGGTCAGATTGTCTGAGACCATCCAGTTGGCACTTGCATCAAAAACCGTGTACTCGGGCATTTTTTCTGAATTTCCATCATTCGCAAAACGAGAGTCAACGTAGCGAAATCCTCCGCCCACTTGTACATTAGTTATTGGAGACCAGTTCAACCACATATTTATGGTTTGCTCTGGTACGTTTCGAGGCGTATTGCCTGCCAGAGAAACACCTCCAGAATAGAACTCGTCGAATTCAGCATTGATCCAAGCTGCATTGAAATCAATACTCAGTGTTTCGGTGGGATTCACCCGCAAGGTGAATTCAACTCCATCTGAACTCTGCTGTCCTATTTGCTCCGTTATAGCAGATGCCGGCAGTCTGGTAAGAATATCTTCCTTTTCAATGTCGAAATAAGCTAGGGTATACTCACCGCGACCTTGCAAAAATTGCAGTTTAACGCCCACTTCATACTGTCGGCCAGTTGCCAGATCAAAATCCTTCTTACTGCTGCTAATTGATATTGGAGAAGTCACCGGATCGGCCGCAGTACTCGTTTGAGCGTAGATGCTCACTTGCTCTGTAGGTTGATAAACCAAGCCTGCTCTCCAGGTGAATTCTGAAAAATCAGTTGTAAACGCAGAAGCCGAATTCCCACCAATCGCCAGATCAAATCGGTCATAGTCTATATCATCATAACGTCCGCCCAATACCAAACTGAGGCTTTCATTTAGTTGGATTACATCATCAATAAATAATGCAAACTGTCTTGTGTCAGTTTGATAATCAAGAATTGTTGGAATTGTAGTCTGAGGTAAAGTGCCCGGTGTGAAATCAAATACTGGAACGCTATCACTAACACCAAACCCCCCAGTACTAAAATTATTTAAGTAGTTAAGTTCAATGTCATTAATTTCTGCACCAAGGCTCAAACGATTATCCATACCGGCTAATTGCGATTCAATAAGAAAATCAAAGCGCGAACCAATCTGCTCCTCATCGTGAATTATGCCCAAATAATAGGCCCTATCGATCAAGCTGGTTTCGCTATTATAGGAATACTCTTCAAGATTCTGCCATTCTCGTACAGCATCAAGCAAATAAGTGTCACTTCTGAATGTTATGTTTTCCGCAACATTCCATTCAACATGTATTCGCGACCAAGTATCTTCATATTCAACTTTGCCATCGGTGAAATTATAATTGTTTTGTCGATGGGAGTTATTTGCCTCGCCATTAATAAGAGGGGTTCCCCAATATGGGGCGGCGTCCACTTCAGCATAGTCAACACTGAACCGAATACTTAAATCTTCCGAAGGTTGATAGAGCAATGATCCCGCTATGACATCACGTCCTTCTTCTGCACGATCTGCATAACCATCCTTCTCTTGATGAGATCCATCTAATCTAAAGGCCCAGTTATCAGAAATTTGTGTCCCTCCACCAAGCGCTGCCCTTCGCATGCCAAAACTACCCCCAGCAATCATAGCTTCAAAATCGCTATAACCCAAAATGGGAGCTTTAGGCACATAGTTAATGGTTGTACCCAGTGCTCCTACACCATTTATTACTGAACCTGCACCGCGAAGTACTTCGACCCGATCAAGTGTCCATGTATCGGCTGGGAAAGTGACTGTACCCGCGACAATATAGAGACGCGTGCCATCATACGTATACACTGTTGAGCCGTGCCCATTGAAACCGCGTGATGAAATTGAGGTACCACCATTACCTGGGCTGGCACTAGCTGAAATACCAGTAGAGCGAGTTACTGCATCTAAAGCACCATAATCTCCTTTTGTCGCAATTTCATCTCGGCTTATGATGTCAATGCTCGCCGGCGAGTCAAATCCAGTTAAGTTCAGGCGACCACCTGCGCCATTTTTCTCATTAAGGCGAATACTGCCTACGCCGCCTTGACCGCTAACCACTATTTCTTGAATTGCGTCTTCGGCTCCAATTACATCCCCTGCGAATCCAAAAGAGGCTATAGCTACTCCGGGCGCTAACCTCAATCTTTTACATAATAATTTGCTAAATGTTTTGGTGGTCACAGCCGTACTCCTCACAAATTCAATTCTGCTACAAAGAAACAATGGAACTGGCACTAATCCTAGCGAATTGATCAGCGTGTGTATTTAATACGTGAGACTCTTCTAAAACAATGTTATTAAACGTTTCTTAACGTTGTATAGGGCCTACGACTATCTATATTAAGAGCTTGAGAACCAACTACCCGCGAGTGGTTTTTACGAAGAAAGCAAGACTCACCAAGTAGATACCGCAGAAATTCGAATATTTGCAAATTCAGAATCGGAATATATACTTGACATGAGGCCAAGCAATTATATGTCCTGCGAATGGAAGGCAATCGGCTTATCTAACCCCAATCCGTTACTTGCAGAATATCACGGCCGTACTATAAGAACTTCTGAGGAGCCAGGCTATATGATGCTCTATAATAATGGGCGAGGCGATTTACCAAAAGGTGATCTGCTTGCTCTATTCGATGGAATTCATGGTTGGTATTTTTTAAATGCAAATTATACTGATATAAGAGTCATTCTTTCACTGTCAGGTTTCTGTTTAATCCTGTGAAACTCAAGAAAATTCTATTTGTATTCCATCGATGGCTCGGCATAGGCATGTGCTTACTGTTCGCACTTTGGTTCGCTAGCGGCATCATAATGATGTATATGGAATACCCTGAATTTACAGAAGAAGAACGGTTAAAAAACTTAACCGCACTAAACTCCTCGCAAATTTTACTTTCACCATTTGAAGCTTCTAAGTCGATAGCGATAGAAAGTGCTTATACTAGCGTCAAACTTACGACCATACTTAATCGCCCGTCCTATCAGTTACAAGCTATTGATGGAATGATTTATAGTGTTTTCGCGGATACAGGAGAGGCTATTACCGAAGTAACTCCTAAGCTAGCGATCATGGCTGTAACACAATCAGGATTCGTGGGTGCTGGAACGATACCGACCTATGATAGTCAGGTGAATTTAGATCAATGGAGCATATCTGCAGCCCTCAACCAATTTCGCCCATTACATCGAATAGATGTAAATGACACTGAAGGTACTACTTTATACGTTTCGAATAAAAGCGGGCAAATTGTTTTAGATACCAATCGACTTGAGCGTTTCTGGAATTGGCTTGGCTCAACTATTCACTGGATTTATCCAGTGCAGCTTCGAAAAAACGCTCCACTGTGGAATCAAGTCATTATTTATGTCTCAATTATCGGGATTATATCTGTAATAACTGGTGGAATAATCGGGCTTATGCAAATGCACATCCGTAATCCATATAAATGGAGGAACATGAGTCCATATAGAGGTTGGATGAAATGGCACCATATTCTTGGGGTAGTGACACTAGTATTTGTTTTAACTTTTATTTTTAGCGGGTTAATGTCAGTGGGGCCTTGGGGAATTTTTAATTCTTCTGTATCTCCCCAACTGCAAATAAATCGTTACACCGGTGGTAGTACACTTAGGTTAGTTGATCTTCCTTTCCCTGACTTTGAAAACATTATTGAACCAGCCAAAGAGGTTGAATGGCACAAAATTAAAAACATATCTTACTTTTCAATCACGAAATCATATCAACATAAAGAAGTGCGATTTCCAGAATCAGCTGATCAAATTAAACCTTTGTCATTATTGGAATTGATTAGCAATGCGGTTCCGTCATTAATTCCGGATGCTAAATTGCTCAGCTTTGAGTTAATAACAAATCCTGATAACTACTACTATTCGAGACATAATAATTATCGCCCATTCCCCGTTTATCGAGCTAAGTTTAGCGACAGAGAATCTACCTGGTTCCATATAGACCAAGAAACTGGAGAAATTGTGACTCGTGTTACTGATGCGAGCCGACGCGAAAGATGGCTATTCAATGGGCTCCATAGTCTAGATTTCCAGTTTTTGATTCGAAATAGACCATTATGGGATGTGATCGTAATTTTGCTAAGTATAATTGGATTTGGCTTTTCGCTTACATCGATAGTTATTGGATGGCGCAGGTTAGTCAAGTAGCATCGCCGAATACATTAAGCAGGAGTATGGTAAAACTGTTTATAAACCTCTATATTTTTGAAATTCGTTTTTATATGTGGGGTTGGCAACTGTAATTATTAACACAGGGGAAAGCCTCTCCCCGATCCTTATAGGCAGGGTCACCCATTAATGAATTTTAGGTAGGGTAAAACGCTTCTACCTAATCGTTTTTGGCTGGCATCGATGGGCTGATACACTGGGGCTATGATTCATGATATGAACTACAAACCAGAACCAATTGTTACTCCTGCTGCATTGAAAACGCCAATCCCATGCCTGACAAAATAGTCATCATAGGTGCCGGCGTCATCGGTGCGGCATGCGCGCTGGCGCTACAGGCGGATGGTTATGATGTAATGTTGATCGATCGGGAGGCGCCTTGCTCAGGCGCGTCTTTCGGCAATGCCGGGGTAATAGTGAACGCTTCCTGCGTGCCGACGGCGATGCCAGGAATGCTTTTCGAGGTGTTGCGCATGCTCGGTCAGCCGCTTCCACCACTTTCCATACGTCCCACCTACTTTCACAAGATTCTGCCCTGGCTCATACGCTTTATCTGGCAGGGCCGCTATCGGGCTGCCACCGAAAACGCAACTCATCTGCATGCCTTGTCCCAGCATGCCGTAGCGAGCTGGCATCACTTGATTGGCGAGTCGACACTCACTTCTCTACTCGAGGAAAGCGGCTGGCTTAAAATCTACGAATCGGAACAAACGTATGCCGGTACCGCCAGAGCCCGACATCTCATGGATCAAATAGGCACAAAATACCAAGTGCTGTCCGCGGTGCAGGTTCACGACCTTGAGCCAAATCTTGCTCCGATATACAAATGTGGAATCTATCAGAGAGATTGCCTAAGAATCCTTAATCCCAACCGCCTGGTACAAGGCATGGTAGATCTGTTGCTCAGCCGTGGCGGCGCCTATACCCAATTTGCTGTAGAGCGTATCCAGTTGGATAGTGGGAATGTCAGCCTCATCGGACCCGCGGGGATCCTAATTGCAGACAAGGTCGTCATTGCCGCAGGCGCCTGGTCCCGCTCGCTGGCACGGCAGCTGGGCGATGATATTCCTCTAGATACAGAACGGGGGTATCATCTGATGTTACCGGCATCGCCGCAGTCCCTGCTGAACGGTCCGGTAATGAACGGCGAGTCCTCCTTTGTACTGTCTCCCATGGAAGGCGGATTACGCCTGACCAGCCAGGTTGAATTTGGCGGCCTCAACGCCGCTCCCGACTATGCCCGAGTGCGTAGTCTATTGCCCGTGGCAAAACGCATGTTGCCTGGTATCGATGCCCGGGAGGAATCGGTGTGGATGGGCTTTCGCCCCTCCCTGCCCGATTCACTACCAGTGCTTGGCTTTTCAAGCAAGAGTACAGGAGTGCTCTATGCATTCGGGCATCAGCATCTTGGTATGACTCTGGGCGCTATATCGGGTTTCGTCGTTGCCGATCTCGTTGCTGGCAGAAAACCTGTTATGGATGTTTCGCCCTATAGCCCACAACGGTTCTGATACAATCGAGTGAGTTAGCTGTACACTAAAGCTCTACGCACATGGCATCACATGCTTAAACACGCTCAAGATGAAGAATAGACACACGGAAGCAGAAAAACATGGATGATTACGGCATTTTATCAATCGTTCCCCCGCTACTAACCATCGCCGTCGCACTCTACAGCAAGAACGTCCTACTTGCCCTGGTTTGCGGAATCCTCAGTGGCTCCCTGATAATTTCCAATTTCAATCCCTTTGCCGCCATCCAGGATGCCATCGAAAACCAGGTTCTGAGTGAAGTCGCCAATGGCACACAAATTCAAGTAATCCTGGTTATATTCATCATCGGCGGATTCGTTAAGCTGCTTGAAGTGTCCGGAGGCGCCAGCGCATTTGCATGCAAGATGACTACCGTGGTTACCAGTCGAGCCAAGGCACAATTGTTAGTGTGGCTTTCCGGGCTGGGAATATTTTTTACAGACTCGGGCAATAGTCTGATTGTTGGTCCCCTGTACCGGTCGGTATTTGATGAATTCAACCTCTGTAGGGAGAAACTTGCCTATATTCTTGATACCACTTCGTCCCCCATTAGTATTTTAATTCCCTTTATCGGTTGGGGCGCTTACATCATGTCTCTTATCGATAAGTCTTATGCAGAAATCGGACTGGACGAAAATGCTTTTAACGTATTGATCGCTGCTATTCCCTACCAGTTTTATGCTTTCCTGGCACTGGCCACGGTGCCCATCGTCATCTTTACTCGCAGCGAATATGGCCCTATGAAGTATGCGCAACAGCGTCACGAAAAGAAGGTCGAGAAAAACCAGGGCAAAAAAGCTGGTGTCTTTACCGACACAGAAGACGATTCCACTTCATCCCGAATCGGTATCTTCCTCTACCCCTTGGGCGTGATGCTGCTAATGGTCGGTGGGCTCATTACCTGGCATGCAAGCCACGAAGGCATATCCGGCGTTCATATCAGATCGACCCTGGTGATCGCCTATATCTCTGCTTCCTTAACCTGCATGGAAATGATGCGCCGTCACCAATCAGTGTCCTACACGAAATCTCTGGAGATTTTTATCAAGGGTGCCGAGTCACTGGTTTATATTTCGATTGTGCTGGTGCTGGCCTGGTCCTTGAGTTCGGTGACGACGGATATTCATACGGCTGAATATCTGGCCTCCATCATCGGCGGAACAGTCTCGCCAATGTACTTTCCCATGATTGTTTTTGCCCTCGGAGCGATAATTTCCCTGTCCACAGGTTCATCCTACGGCACATTTGCAATTCTGATGTCAATCGCAGTACCGGTGGGTTTCGAGCTCGGCGCATCGATGTATCTGACTATTGCGGCGGTATTGAGCGGTGGCTTGTTCGGCGACCATGTCTCGCCTATCTCGGATACCACGGTGCTGGCCTCGGTGGGCGCCGAGTGTGCCCACCTGGATCATGTCACCACCCAGGGCGCCTATGCCGGGGCAACGGGTCTGGTAGCACTTTTTGCCTATGGCCTCGCCGGCGTCTATGAAACACCCTATATTTTGCCCATCGCTCTAGCGCTGCTCTTTGTCGTAATGCTCACTATGATGAGGGTGTTTGGATCAAAGGTATGAGACTTCGCAAAACTGGCGAGACCTCGATCATCTATGTAAAAAAAGACCTCAAAGTCGTAGTCTAGTTAGGCTCGATAGCTTGTTTCCTTGACAGTGAGTCCTGCGAACTGACCTCACCTTCTAAGCGGATGTTTCCATCGAAGCTATCCCAGCCTGCCATAGATACTGTCCAAATATTTCCTCCTGATGATGACCGGACATGGAAGATTCAAATCATGCGCGCCGAGGAAGATGGCACGAAAAAATCATCACCAACCGGTCGTGTTATAGAATTAGAGAGTGATTAAGCGTTACACTGGGTGCATGTCTCACGCCCACCGAGAGTTATGTAGTTAGTCATGGGCTGACAAACAGACGTCTGGATCGCCTAAAACCTATGTTTATTGATGCTACAAGGATTAATAAAAGGCCAATTAAAAAGGGGACATACATACTTTCTATGGTCGAGTCCGAATCCAGTACGTCGGGATAGCCCGTCTGCCATAGCACCCAATGTGAGCCGATTTTAGTTGCCAGTGACGGGTGGCCTGTTTCCAATACAATTATGGCATCTCCATTTTCCGGATTAATTCGAGCCGTGCTAATCCCCTCCAGCGGCCAGATAGGATAATGCCTCCTGATAGCCAGGTAGTTGGTCGTCAACTAATATTTGAGTCAATTTTTGGTATTGCTCGCGCGCTTGATCGCTTAGGCCCTGTGCCACATAACTGCGGGCTAAACCAAGCACGGACCAGGATTTGTTTGGCGTTCTCAACAGGGATTCAGAGAATAATTCGATGGCTCTCTCTGCCTGTCCTTGAGCCAACATGACCTCTCCATAGAGTTCGTAGGCAGGTTTATAGGGATTTGCAGAGCCCCTTGGCGGTAACTGGGCATCTGTGAGTGCAATCGCTTCATCAAATAACGCTTGGGCCTTCTCGTTTCTACCTTGTCTGGCCAGCGACAACCCAGCCACTTCCCGATAGATAATATTGAGATTGCTATCATCCGGTCGTGATTCCGCCATTTCTTGCAGCCTTGCTATAGCTTTCTCAATCATCGCCTCATCGCCGAGATTTATGGCACTCAATCCAATGGCGAGGAGTTCACCGGCATTGGTATTCGAGTTGATTTCACTGGTCTTCCAGTCCTGAGTTTCAACGATATAACGTGCCTTCATGTTTCTGAGGGTAACCATCGAGCGTCTGTCATCCGGGTTTTGAGCCAGAACATTCTCGGCCTTGGCTATCCACTCCCTAGCGTAGGCATAATCTCCCAGTTGTAGATGGCCGTATTGCCCCCAATCGGAAGAGTGATTCTGGTCGCCAGGGGTGTCGCCAGGTAGCCATAAGTCTGCGCCTGTCTGAAACGCATTTATATTGTATTCCGCTACTTCTCGCCACATCCCGTGTTGAATGAAGATATGGGTTGGCATATGTCGGGCATGCGCAACGGCGGGAGCTATGGTGGCGTACTTCAAGGCGGCAGCCAGGGAAATAGGCGCGTGCTCCGGATCATCGAATGAATGGATAATATAATGGGCAGCCCCTGGATGACTTTCGTTTTCACGGAATAACTCCAGGGCAATAGAACCGGCAAGAAAATTGGTCCGGTCCCTCTGAGCACCTGCCGCAGTAGCAGCACTTATCAGTGAAACAGTATAGAACGCAGCTACCTCAAAATCATCCGGGAAAGCTTCATAATGCGTCTTCATGGCGTTCATCCAGGCGGTTCTTTTTCCCAGGACTCCACCCTCATCAAAGGCATAGGCCTCTGCTGCCCTGAGAAAACCTTTTTCTCTCTCTGTGGGCGCTTTTGCCAGACGCTCTGCAGAAGTGGCCCCCAACTTATTCAGCACCCGTATTGGAGCTCCGGGATCACCTTCTGGCATTATCAACGGATGATTGTAGGAAAAAACTTCGCCCCAGTAAGCCATAGCAAATTCGGGCTCGATTTCCTGTGCTTTTTGAAACTCAACCCGGGCTTGTTTCCAGCCGAAGCTGTGCAGATAGCCCACACCGAGCAGGAAATGTTCCTGTGCCTCAGGAGAGCCTGAGGTAGGAAAGTCGAAAGTGCCGATGTTTTCCAGATCTGCTGCTTGTGCAGCCCAGGAAAACGTGAGTAGCGAAAGAATTAGTAATGTTCCGGTGAGACTCTTTTTCATGTTGAGAATCCTCTATATTTTTTGATGGGTAAATCTATCACTCCCTGGCTGAATCCGTTAGTGATCAAATGCCGCGAAATACAATTATTTTGGCTCATACTATAGTACTCGGCCCTGACCATTGTCGCCACTGCGATGTGCTCAGCAATTACAAAAGGGCAATTTCGCAATCCATCATCGCTGTGTTGACAAGTTTATGTAAATCTTGCCATTTTGGGGTTGGGCTAATTGGAGCAGACCTTCTGGGTATGCTTTCGGTCAACAGCAGACGTTTTCAATTATAGAGAATCCGCAAATCCTTTAATGTCTCGCAGAGTGGCAGCATATACCTCCGGCAATGCTTTGGGGACGAGCATATCCCCTCCATGGCAAGTGCCATTTACAGTTCTGCTGTATACCTGAACATCTGCTGCTTGTAATTTCCGATAGTAACTAAGCTCTTCAGCAGGAATTTAATTGTTGTCATTTTGGGATTCCTTTTTTGGTTAGCAACTAGTTTCTCATAGATAACTAACTCGAGAATATCGGGGTAATCAGATGAGCTTATTTTCTCCCGACGCGCTGGCAGGGATCCGAGCCGACGGACCGTCAGCGACTCGAAATTCAAACCTACTGACTAGGAGGGTGTGTTTTTCCCGAAGGCTAGTTCCGATCTCTACCGCTGCTCGGCTGCGCAATCCCCGCAGCGTCTCGCTCAGCAGACGACATCTGGTTCGCCCCCAAGGCGCCAAGCAGACCCTGTACTCTAGTGACTTCGGATGTACTTAAGTCGGCGATGAACCGGTCTGCGGCTGAAACCCAAGCATCGTGGTCGTCGGCACGGGCGGCGGCATCCAATGCAGCGAACATTTCCATGCGTTCCACGCTGGGACCTGCAGAATAGCCTGTAGCACCAGCCACGCCATCGGTCGATGTGGCGCCAGCAATGCCGTCATGTCGCTGTGGTACGAGCGCGAATGAAACGTTCCGAATCCGGTCAGCGACTGCTTCATCGGCCATCCAGCAAGGATTAGGTATCTCGATACCTGCCGTGCGGTAGGGCAGCCAGAAGTTGAGGCCGGCGAACGGGCCGTTCGAAGATGGAACGAACCAGACGTGCAGCATGTGCAGAGTCTGACCATTTTGGGCGAACTGGGGATGGTCATGCCACGAGGCAAGGTCGCTATCAAACGGGAGGGGTACATCGGTGTCCGGCACGTCGAAGAACGAGTAAGCCGCACCCACGAGCTGGTCCTGGCCATCGATACTGGCAAACAAAAGTTGGTCTGGTGTATTGACGTCCAAATTTTTCCCCCGCTGAGCGCGGGTAAAATTCACATAGTGCACGCCCATACCTGGGATATCCCCCAATGCGGGATAGAACCCAGCGGCTTTAGCGCCTTCCGGCGTGTTAAGGGCACCGAGCTCCTGCTGTAAAGTAGCCAGCTGCTCGCGATCCGTATCGGGCAATCCGGTCCACGGTGGCGTCGCAAGATCCGTACAGCTGACTACCGGGCCCATGTGAGCATGTTCATGGGCATCGTGTGCCTGAGAAAATGCTGAAAAAGGAGTGATAATGCCAGCTACCGCTATTGCGATGCCGACGACAGACATGATGCGGGACATTTAAAACCTCCAATCTAAAAGGATAATCAATGCAGCAGCGAAATTATACCGAGTATATAGGAAAAATAAAGAAAGCAGGTTTATGAATGAGAGCCCCAGCTATTCAGTTAATCTCAATCTCAACGCCCCACCCAATGCGATCTTCTCTTTTTTAAATGCCGTTTTCAGCCTGCAAGCGCTCTTCGACGCGCGCACCTCGTATAATGTTGAACATACCGTAATTTCCTTCGTGACAGGCGTATTCATAAATCTGACCTGCTACCTTACTCATTGGTACGATTGCGGTAATCTTGTCGGTAAATGTAGACGGGTCATCGACGGTAAATTCGTAATTCACCGTGTCATAGGCGACTCGGGTGAATTTCTCAGTGAGCATCATATCCAAATTGGTACCCCTGCTTTGGAATGAGCTTTGCATGCCATTAAAGTTCCTGGTTTCGACAATCAGAGTATCGCCTTCCCAATAACCTCGTGAATCACCGGACCAGAGCCTAATGTCGTCAGTCAGGGCAGGTTTTTCAACCAGCGTCACTATGCGGGCATCGTGAATCATTTCTGTCATGATCACGAAGGTATCCTTGCTCTGAAATATCTGCAGATTGTTGTTATAAAGGCTCGGTGTAAAGGGCGGTCCGGCATTGAAACCAACCAAGCAGCGCTCGGATAATCCTCGATCTTCCGGACCATCTTTAGCAATACCACCTACAATGAAACGAACCGGTCGCTCGCCGGTAATATCCGGACCTAGGCCACCGGCTATTACTGGATTACCCTCGATAACTTCCGGGATACGACCATCCAGTGGATAGACAATATGAGAAGTCCTGACATTGTCGCCTCTATTTCCCATCTCAATCCAGAATGTGTTGTAGCCCCTAGGGGTTGAGCCAGCTGGCGGAGCCTCAGGGTCGAGAACCAACTCAGCCTCCCGTGCATCAGCTGCTGCTGCCCTGCGGGCCTGCCGCTGGACAGCTTGTTCTATTTGTTCCGGCGTTAGGAATTCCTGCGTGCCATAGCGTTCTGAACGCTGCATGGGGGTGCTTGAACTAAAATTCCAGACACCCTGTAAATCGGGTTGTCCATACTCAGTTCGAGGCACTACATATTCGTCAGTTGATTGAGCTACAGTTATCCCGCTAATTACTGTAAGCATAGACATGATTAGTAAAATATTAACTTTCATTAATCGCCACCTCGCCCTGGTAAAGCTCGCCAGTTTAAATAACCCACTTTAGGGTAAATATACAGTAGTTTGTTAGCCTTAGCATCCCGCCCTAGAGTAGTCCTTCATATAAGTATTAATATTAGTGGTCAGAACTTAACTGGCCCCTTTTCGTTATTACAACATCCTTCGAGCAGATTAGTAATACATAGATAGTAGGAGTCCCATCTGGTGAAAGGGGGCGACCCTGGGGCTGAGTCTGGTAGGGAACTTATTAGAGCTTCCTTGAATATCAGCTATCTAAGTGATATATCACTAGTTAACCGCATAATAACAAAGGTCAAATCATGCAACATAATAAAAGCTCCTTTATAACCGCCACTCTAGTCCTCTCATCGCTTGTAGTACTTGGTGTTGCCCAACACTATTTGCAGAACTCAGTTACCGCCGCCAGCAATGGGCGGATGGTGCCTCATTTTGAAGTGGATCCGTTCTGGCCCCAGCCCTTGCCCAATAAATGGATATTGGGAAGCGCTATTGGCGTGGCTGTAGATGCAAGTGATCATGTTTACATTGTTCACCGAAATGATGACTCTAATTTTGCCACACAGGAAATCGGTATCGACAATGGAATAGCAGATTGCTGTACAGCAGCCCCACCGATTCTGGAATTCGATGTCGATGGCTCACTTGTTAATGCATGGGGCGGCCCTGGACAGGGGTATACCTGGCCTGCCTCAAACCATGGCATTGAAATCGCACCCAACGGCAACGTCTGGATAGGTGGCAATGGCGGTGGTGATTCTCATGTCCTGGTATTTACCCGTGACGGCCAGTTTGTACGTGAAATCGGTTTACCCGGAGAGCCTATTGACAGTAACAGCACAACCCATTTCAGCCGCGTCGCCGAAATAGCAATAGACCCGGACGCAAACGAGGCCTATTTTGCCGATGGCTACGGCAACAAGCGGGTGGCTGTTGTGGATGTTGCCACGGGAGCTTTCAAACGTTACTGGGGGGCTTACGGTAATCGACCCTCAGATGAGCGTATCACGTACACCCCTGGTGAACCTTTGCCGCAGCAATTCGTTGGCCCCGTTCATTGCGCCGAACCGTCGAAAGACGGGCTTTTATACGTGTGTGACAGGGGTGCGGACAGGATCCAGGTGTTTCGACCGGATGGTACCTATATCAAAGAAGCACAAGTCGCCCCTATGACTGTCGGTGCCGGTGCCACTTGGGACATTGCTTTTTCCCAGGACGATGATCAAGAATTTATTTACGTAGCTGACGGATCCAATATGAAAGTCCATGTTGTGCACCGTGACACATTGGAGGTCATGTATGTCATTGGTGAAGGTGGTCGGCAACCCGGCTTGTTCTACGGCACTCATAGCATTGTCACCGATACGCAGGGAAACTTTTACACAACCGAAACCTATGAGGGTAAACGCGTGCAGAAATTCGTCTATCGAGGCTTGCGACCGCTTGAACAAATGCAATCTGGCCCCGCCTGGCCGGCTGGCACTTTGCTTGATTAGCAGTACTCGAATGCTTAAACAATAGCAGGGATGTCAGTAATGACGCGCGACGCCGGCGCAGAATAGTATGTAATAGCCCTAGATGGAACCAAATAGAACAAGTGGGGGGTACCCCGGGGGGGGGGGTCA
>DUBM01000005.1 GCA_012960305.1 Gammaproteobacteria bacterium
TCAAACAACAGCGAGCTCTGGCGTAAATTCTGGCGATTCGCAAATCGCTATGTAGCACCCATCGCAATCACAATCGTGATGTTGGATTTACTAACTGGATTTTCGGAAAGCCTCTAGTCTCTATTGCGAGCTCGATGGCGTTAAAACTTCCAAAAACTCAAGATCGTCTGAACAATCTGAGAGGCAATAATCTATTCCCGCCGGAATGGTACAGGCATCTCCTGCCACCAGATGCCAACGCTCGTTCTCGCCGCATTCCAGAGTCATCGATCCCTGCAAGACAAATTTGAACAACAGGTCGCCAGCGTGAGAACTTCGGCTTAAGCTTGATGCCGAAGTCGAACGTACTACACTAACCGACACGATGTTGTCCGTCGCTCTCGCAATACCGGTATCACGACTCTCGAAACCGTCACATCGCCAAGTCGACCAATCGACACCGGCGGCTTGATGAAAACAGAAACTTTGACCGTCAAAATCCCGCTCGGCGTGTCGCTGCTCCGTAGGCAGTGACAAGTCATGATCGACAAGAGTTGCATGTTCGGCGGGACAACCTATCTCGATCACTTCAAATTCATCCGAACACTCCAGCACGCGATGTCGAATATGAGGCGGTTGTAATACACAGTCGCCAGCTTGCATTACAAATTCGGGACCTTGATCTTCATAGACAACACGAACCCAACCTTTGTAGCAATAGATCAACTGAAAAATTATGTGATGATGGTGAACATAGTCAGCAACAGGACCACCCTCGGGAATACGGATGTGAGAAGCTATGTAAGCGCCACCCCAACGATCGGGAATCAAATCCCGGTATTGCATTCCCGCGCGTCCGATGACCCAGTTGGATTGATGCCCCGCTTTTTGCACACTGAGGGAGGGTCGCAGATCTGGTATGAAAGGAGAGGTATCTGTAGCTTCGAATTCCACCCGTGTGCCATTAGGTGCCACAAGTTCTGCTGCCAACCCAGATGCAATATCGACACCCCTGCCGAGCAGACGCAATAGAGCTGGCGCCTCCCCGGGCTTTACTTCGAGCCGAATACGGACTCCGTATCCGCTGACAACGGCTACTCTCGGAGCGTCGGCCGGATAAACCATCTGCAGGCAAAACCCCAGAGTCTCGGTGAAAAAAGCCAGATTCTCCGCCAGACTCTCGCAGGGAAATACGACCTCCGATGCCTCAATCTGTTCGTTACCAAAGGTATCCATAGCGGCGCATGCTACAAAAATGTGCGGGCAGTTAGCAAGCTGGGATCAAACTCCAAGATAATGTAAGCCATTGGTGCCACCTTAATCTGAAACCTCTGCAGCAAGCTGACCCTCTTCTACCGAATCTCCCTCAGCGATATGAACTGCTGCCACTTCTCCAGCAACAGGGGCTTCGTAGAGTACTTCCATTTTCATTACTTCAAGGATGAACAATGTGTCGCCGGCTTCTACCCGGTCACCTGGTTTTATGAGCACTTGCCAAACCGATCCGCCGGTTTCCAATTCAATCTTTATCATGTCTCTATAACCTCTGCCGTTGCTATGGCCGAATGGTGAACCGTGTCGGCCCGAGTAATGCTGGAAGGAGCGACTGAACACGGTCTACCCAACGGCAAAGCTCTAATCTCGTCTGGCGTGGATCGATTAGATCATGAACTCCAAGAGCCTCTGCTCGTGGAAACGGAGACTGCCGCGCAGCCAATTCCTCTTCCAACTCCCGGCGTCGTGCTGCTGGATCAGGCGCTGCTGCGATTTCTCTTTGGAAAGCGACCGCAACTCCCCCTTCTACTGGCAAGGGCCCACTTTCTGCCGATGGCCAGGCAAGTACAAATCCCTCTGGCCCGTAATGTGCAGCCTGTGCGACACCAAAGGAACGCCGGATCATTACAGAAGCCCAGGGCACAGTCGTCATCGCTGCAGTAAGAACCGCGGATGTGCCATGTCTAATGGTCGCCTCACGCTCGGCCTGGCTGCCAATCATGAAACCAGGTTCATCCACCAAGCTAATGATAGGAAGGCTGAACGTTTCACAAAGTTCCATGAAGCGGCGCGCCTTATGTGCCCCGTCTGCGGTCATTGAGCCGGCAAGAAACTTGCAATTATTTGCCCAGACGCCCACTGGCTGACCATTCAACCGCGCTAGCCCGGTAATCTGGGAGCGGCCATAGCCAGCACCCATTTCGAAGAAGCTGGTTTGATCGAACACCGATTGAATAATGCGACGCATATCAAAAGCCCGCCGTCGGTCACGCGGCACAATGTCGAGCAATGCTTCGTCGGTGCGCTCGACCGGGTCATCGCAACCAATCACCGGTGCTAGCTGTCCAATATTGTCAGGCATAAAAGACAGAAATCGCCGGATTTCAAATAAGCATTCTGCTTCATCCTCCGCGCCATTGTCCACCGTGCCATTCTTGGTGTGCACTTTCCAGCCACCAAGCTCTTCCTTGGTTTTCTTCTCCCCCATCGCCCGCGCCACTACTGCGGGACCAGCAGTCAATATCTGTGCAGTCGCCTTTGACATAACGGAGAAATGTGAGGCAACAAGCCGGCCGGCTGGTAAGCCTGCCACCGCGCCAAGTGCTGCGGTTGCAACGGGAACTGTGGCCATGGCCTGTGCAACAGAGCGAAATCGTGCCGGCGCATTGACCGGTCCTGGCAAACTCGGACTCTTGCCACCAGTTCCACCCACACTGCCACCCGACCCTTCATGCAGACGCACGAGAGGCAGCTTATATTGAACAGCTAATTCTTCGGCATAGACGCTTTTGCGAAGCCCCGAAGGAGAAGGCGACCCCCCCTTCATAGTAAAGTCCTCACCGCCAATAACGATTCGTCGCCCTTCGACCTTTCCAAAACCGAGAACGAAGTTTGCCGGGTCAAAGCCGATTAGTTTGCCGTTCTCGTCATGATTTGCTTCGCCCGCTGACGGGCCGACCTCTTCAAAACTGCCAGGATCCAGCAGCTTCTCGATCCGTTCTCGAATGGTTAAACGCCCTTTGCTATGATGTTTAGCAATTGCATCCGTCCCGCCTTGCTCAAGCGCTAACTCCCGACGTCGGGCAATTTCATCAGTTTCTTTTTTCCAGTTCATTTGCGTATCTTATTCAAGCTTTGCCAACTAGGTAAAGTACAGTTAGGATAAATAGAATAAAAAGAAGAAAAACCCATAGTAACCCTCAAAAATAACTAATCATTCGTCCAGAATAGTTTGTATAAGGGAGCGATGGAACCAACTTTGTTCAATCGGGTGAACCCCGGAGGTGGAGATTAATAGGTGGCGTTACATTGGGGGCATTGCACGCGCCAGTTATAGTGAGAAGCGCTCACGCAAAAAATGAGCTATCCCATCCTCGTAATTATGCCCAATTACAGCACTAGCAGACTCTCTAATGTTAGCTTTCGCATTCTCCGGAGCATAGCTTTCATCAGCAAGTTCAAACATACTTAGATCATTATCACTATCCCCAAAACAAATTACGTTGGTGGCTCCTAATTGCCGTTTTAGGTTAGTAACAGCCGCACCTTTACTAGCGAGACAATGATGAACATCCATCCACCTAAATAGATTACCCTCTATGGCCGGCCCGGAATAGGCAACTAGATCTGCATATGTATTAAGTTCTCGCCACACGCCATTAATAGCATCAGCAAAACCAATCATACTAATATTAGTAACTTGACTATTTTTGGATAACGCCTCTAGAGGTAAAATTTTAGCTTTGGTGTCAAAGTAGCGCTTACTAATAAGCTCTTTTTCTACATCATGACGTGGCGCAGCATGATAAATAAAATGGTGATGCTTATCGATAGCGTGAACGAAAGGCGTAATTTCCTGTGAGCCTGCTACATCAATAACTGTTAAAATTTCAGCGTTATTAAGTAGGTTCTCAAGCGTTAGTTGCTGAATTTTTGGGTCCCATATTGTCACCCCGTTATTGTAGATTTGAGGTAAATTAAAATCATGCCCGTTTAAAATACTCTTTGCCGAAAGCATAGAGCGCCCCGTTGCTATGGTATAGGCGATGTTCTTTTTGTTTAAAAGAATAAGTGTTTCTTTAGTAAAAGGCGATATTTCAGATGCGCCATTTAGTAGTGTGCCATCTAAATCAAAAAAAATAAGATTCATAGAAATCTTTATAATCCAGAATTACGGACCACAAATTAGTCCTAATTTTAAGGTCGGTGGTATAGGGCTGGAGTAGTTGTTGCTCGTCAATTTAGTTTATCAGGTTATGAAAAATGAGGAAGAGCGAGCAGATTAGACTTTGCGTGAAAAAGAGGATGGCTGTCGGGGCTTATTTGATCATGTGTTAATATCCCATAGACCTGTTGATTCGATCCAAGATAGGCATACAAAAATCATAAATTAAGGTAAAAGAGCAGAGTGATCACTCAAGGATTTGATTTTATCGCAGTAATGTTTGGCCTTTGTGGCATTCTGATAGCCTTGGAGAATCATTTTAAGATAGCTTTTTTCCGATGGTTTCCATCCATTGTATTAGTCATGTTTGGATCTATGGCTCTATATACACTTGGTTTATGGGAATTTACAGAAGATGTTCGCCTTGCACGAGAAATAGTAAGAGACAATCTGATTCCAGCGATGTTGTTTCTTATGTCTTTAAAATTTAATTTTGCCGTAATCCATAAGTTAGGCGTGCGGCTTATCACATTATGCTTGGCTTCGACACTCACTATAATGCTGGGTTTTATAGTGACTCACTGGATCATGCGAGACTTTCTCGGTGATGAAACACCTCTTACCTTTGCAACAATGTCTGCTGGTTGGACTGGAGGTACTCAGAATTTTGTAGCTGTCAAAGAAGCTCTTTCCGTTAGCGATGAAGCAATGACTTATACCCTATTAATGGGAGCACTTTGTTACTCACTTTGGTTGGTAATCATCCTTGCATTGAAACCTTTTAAAACGACGTTCAATAAATTCTTAAGAGCTGACGATGGCGGAATAGATGAAGTTTTAAATTCATTGAATAATTTTGATTCAGACAAGGCAATTGATATGCCGTCTCTAATTCTAGTAATTGGCTTATCTCTGATAGTGGCTACTGTTAGTAATCATCTTGCTATATTTATAGCCTCCGCAGGAATTTTCAATGAGATGATATGGGTCATACTTATTTCTTCAGTTATGGGAATGGCGGCAGCTCCTACAGCGTTCGGAAAAATTCCCGCAAGTGATGAAGTTTCAGGAATTATGTTATATGTCATTGTTGCACTAATCGGCGCAGAAGTTAGCCTGGGAGTAATAAGTGAGGCTCCCATGTACATTCTTTCCGGGGTTATCATTTTGCTAATCCATGGCTCAATGCTGTTACTCCTAGCTCGCTTACTTCGTATTAATATACTTCTAGTGGGTATTGCTTCGATCGCTAATATAGGCAGCGCTCCTTCTGCAGCTGTTGTTGGAGCGGCATATGGTCGAGAACTTGTGCCGGTTGCAATCATTATGGCTCTAATAGGGTCCATGATCGGTTCTTTTGTGGGATTAGCAGTCTCAGAAATTTTACTTTGGCTAAATGAGGCTGCATAAGCACTTCTAAGATAATCCGATAAGAATTCCTAGATAAAGGTGCTCGCTGGAGAGAAGGAAAGGGTAAAACAAGCTAGAAGTCAGTACTCACAAAGTCTACTGAGACAGTTTATTCTCTGTCTCCAGTTCATTGAAAAAATATCTTCCAAATACCCGTTTCTTTGCCATAAAGATAGATACTACCTCCTACGTAAAGAAGCTCATCGGCATCGTTGTGGCAAGAATAAGCAAGGTCTAGGTAATAAATGGGGTCAGCGAGACGATGAATATCAAGGTTGTCTACCGTACTGAAAGCGTAATCATCTTGTAGTGGAAATAAATGCCAGAACTTCGAGATTTCCTTTTTTGTATTAACGAAGCATTTAGATCTATTTCCTGAGCGTATGAAAGACTAGCTAAAAATAGAAGTATTACCATGATCAAAAACTACTTCATCGAATTTCTCCTGTTAACTCGTTAATGTGTGAACTACCATTTCATACCCAGAAGAGATTAGGTTTAGTGTCCGGAAACACCTCGAGTCAGGCCATGGAGGCAGTGAAATTTGCTAAGACCAGGATCGCGAATCGCTAGCGACTGCGGGGCGGCATCAGTCGAATCTCATATTCCTGAATCTGACTATCCCTTACCGTCTTTACCTTGACCATGTCGCCGGCGCTGCGCTGTTCTAACACATCTGCGAAATCATCTTCGTTGCGAACCTTTTGACCATCTATCTCTATGATCACATCACCGAGTTGAATTCGGCCACGCTGATCGCGAATTAAGCCACGCATCCCTAGGCGCTCCGGATCGGTGCCAGAGAAAACATCCAGCACGATGACACCTTCGATCCCCCACTGCCTGCGATAGTAGTCAGCCTGTGGAATCTGTCGGATTCCCATAACGGGCGTCTGAACCCTACCGTAGGCGATCAATTCGGGGACTATGCGCTTAACGGTATTCACGGGTATCGCGAAACCTATTCCCGAGCTCGCGCCACTCGGGCTGTATATCGCCGTATTCACACCAACCAACTGGCCAAGGGAATTGAGCAACGGTCCGCCTGAGTTTCCAGGATTGATCGCAGC
Source organism: Gammaproteobacteria bacterium (assembly GCA_012960305.1). GTDB lineage: Bacteria > Pseudomonadota > Gammaproteobacteria > Pseudomonadales > Pseudohongiellaceae > UBA9145. The sequence goes on from DUBM01000005.1 coordinate 6,619, forward strand.
ATCTGTCTGAATGACGTCGCGTATCTTACGCCGACTTACAGAATCGATCTCTCGGCCCAGTGCACTGACGACCCCAACTGTCATAGTAGTATCGAAGCCAAAGGGATTGCCAATAGCTATGACTTTCCTGCCGACTTCTAGCTGCGAGGAATCACCAGGCTGCACAGCGACTAGCTCGGCATCGGGCGCATCGATCCTCAGTACCGCCAAGTCTTTGTCAGGATCTACTCCAACCGCTGAAGCGGAGTAGCTCGTCCCATCTTGCAGAGTAACGGTCACGCGATCTGCCTGCTGCACTACGTGGTAGTTCGTCACTATGTATCCTTCTTTATTCCAGACGAAACCAGTGCCACTGCCTTGCGGCACTTCCTGTGGATTGAATGAATAGAAGGATCGAACTAATCGGGAGTTAGTGATGTTAACTACTGAAGGACTTACCGACTTAAAGATCTCGATATTATTTTCTTCGTCATCGGTCTTGAATTGACTGTAGTCTGGGGTTTGCGCAGTAGCCGTTGCAGCAAGAAGCAACCCGGCCAGCATAGAAGTAAGAGTTTTCATTTAGAGAATTACCAGTCTTTATAAATGTTTGTTTGGGGAGCTCAAGGAACAAGTATTTGTCAGCTTCATTGGATTCGTTCCTATTAAGATAAGATCAATTCCCGAAGATTCAAGTATTTTATTCACAGCTGCGACCTCCCCCTGCATATGTAACGGTATTGACAAACTAACTACCTAAATCGAGAAAAGATCGGGTTAGGCGTCTCTATATTGCCACTGACTTCTCCCAAGATGCAAAAGCACCAGTAGTTTATACAGAGAGCCAGATAACGTTAGAAACGCTAATTAGGCCTGGGACGGTATAAAAGGCTTGAAGCCTTGATGACTCCTTGTGAATACCAGTAGGAATGAGCACCTGGAAACCAACTGCAAAGAATTAGTCGCCAGTTGAAGATGGTTTAGTGACATTTGATCACAATCTTGAAGGCTAAATTCACTATTTCAGACTGGTGTGGGTACGATAACTAATGCGTAAGACCGAAAGCTTTTAAAAAAGTTTCAATATATTCTTTCGAGCTTGGTTATTCGGATGTTAAAAAATACAGAGCAATGGCAAAAGCCAAGAATAATAAAAGGTCTCTCTTCATCTCATTATGCATTATTTCGCCTCAACAACTTTGCTTGAACGGGTTTTCTTATAAGTCTCTTTAGCTATATCCCTAGCCTCTTACAATTTAGATTAAACCTTTGGTGACTGTATCCATCTGGCCTGGTGCATATCTTTAATGCTGGTGCCGTGACTATCTTTAACTATTAGTAGCAACAACTTGCAGGTAGTCTTACTCCAAGAGAAGATAAATCTAGCTCAAAGAACTCCTTAGCTTGAAATCCAATTAATACGCTATCCACAGGCAATCTTTCCTCAGATTGGAAGAAACAACTATATATATTTAGAAACTAAAAAATCATGTATAAGGTCGTTTACCTCTTGATGCTTCTCTATATGAAGAAAATGACCACAACCTTCTAAAATTTTTATAGTTAAGTTATCAAAATTATCTTCCATACCCTCAGCTAATTCACTTCCTATACAGCCGTCATTCAAACCATGTAAATAGAGAGAAGGACAAGAAATTTTCTTTTCTCGCAGCACCATTTGCTCTTCATTCAATTCTGTTCCTTGCAAACCAACTTGGAACGTACTTCTGTAATATCCAAGTGCGCGACTCAAAACACCTTCCTTTGACAATACGTCAATCGTGCTTTTTGAATATTCTTTATATTCAGACCAATTTGGAGACCACTCTCTCCAAAGCCTTTTAATAAATTCAAAATCATTTAAAGGAACTGCTAAGTCGGCTACTTCCAACTGAAAGTAGAACATGTACCAAGATTTTCGTTGTTGATCACCATCCATTAAGATCGCATTAATTAAATTGCTTCCGTGTGGTACTGAAATAGTGATTAAGTTTTCTACCATGCCAGGTTCTAGATTAGCAACGCCATAAGCAGCAGATGCTCCCCAGTCATGACCTAGAAGTGTTATCGGATCTTTAGTTATGTCCCTAACAAAATTAATAATCTCTAACGAGATTCTTATGCTCTCGTACGATGATAAACCCTTATCCTCTGGGTGGTAACCCGGCATGAAAGGGCAGAAAACTTCAAACCCTTTATCTGAAAAATAATCCAATTGATGTTTAAAGTTCTCTGCACAGTCAGGGAACCCATGCAGCAAAACCAAAGGTGCTCCCCTTCCTTTTTTATAGTAATAAGTACCACTAGTCGATTGTTGTAGTTCCATAAAATTCACCTTTAAGAATAGCTGGAGCCTCAATAGGTAATACTTGATCTACTTTCGCCTGAACTATCTCTAGCCACACAAGACAAGCAGTAAAGTGATTGTCATTATTAGCTTTTTCATATATTTATTTAATAGTGAATTAGCTTCGACAACGGATGTCGATATCATTACTTTGATAAATCATCGATGTCACTCTCCAGCCTTCAGATTTATTCTGATATAAGTAGGTCAGCCCAGTTTGACCGATTTCGCTATCATCCTCTCGGTATCTTATAAATGTGCCACTGACGAACGCGGTTTTAGGGCCTAAGACACAAATTTCATAAATAGGCATGTCTGAACGATACCATTGTTGTTCTTCGAGATTTGAAATGAAGCCGCGGACCATCTCCATCACTTCTTCTTCGGTATTCCAAACCGTAGTTGTTCCGTCTAAAGACACCCTAGATAGCGGCGCTCCATAAAGCTCATCAGCTATTTGAGTGGGGCTAAAATTGGAGAATCCATAATAATAATCGGCAACCGCCGCGCGCACCTCCGTTATTACGGATTCATTAGATTCACTATCACCAATTTTGATGCGGATCTCTGCGCCTGCAATTACTATAACTAACAGGACTACGATTGTTGCAACTAGAAATATGGTTTGTTTCTTCATACTCATACTCTCAAGATACTATAAGGTTCGGTTATTAGAGAAGCTGAGTGAGAGTGATTAAATCAATAATAAGCAAAGCGTGAGTTATTTCTTACTTGAAGTATTTGATGTAGACAACGGGGTGCTTGAAAGCGCATTCTTATGAGCTTCTTTGACTACCCCTCTAGCTTCTTCTAAATCTGTCTTAAACTGTGGCGGCAGTATCCAACCCGTTTCGCGCATATTTTTATTGCTGTCGGTCATTAAAACATCCCCAAATATTTTCTGATGAGAGCGATTAAGTCTTTTGAGTAAGTTTCGGGACCGCTAATACTCTATCAACCATATAGGTATTGCTTGTGTGGCCGTCCGAGCTGCTTCACAAAACCAAACATCCCCTGAATTCAATTTTTCCCAGAATTTCCCGATTTCATTATTAGGTATCGGTGAGCAAACAATAATAGTTAGCGAATGACGGAAGGGTTTCTACGAAATAAACATGAGAAGAATACTCGTCGGGGTAAGAGCCTTTATTATCGCTCGCTAAAATAGCTAATCGTTCGTACAGAGCAGTATGTATAGGTCTGAGATGGAACTATCCTTGCACAAGTGAGGGCTAGCTCGCTAATAAATTGTATTCAATCTCTATATTAACCCCCTAATCGATGCTTCATATGTCGACTAGATAAGCAGACTCACAAGAGCTTGCCGCGAGCTACGTACGCCTCATATTCTTCCACGGTAATCAGCCCTATGGATTCTGCTTCGGCGCGGTCTTTAGCCCCCAGCACGTCCTGGAGAATGTCAATGCGCTTCCAAAGTGCCAGGGATACTGAGCCGTCCTTTTGTGGCAGGTAAGGCGATTGCTCTAATGGCTGCATGCGATGCACGTATCGCGGGCAATTCACCCAAACATGATTCACTGATATCTCTACGACGAGGTTGGCGCCTGGATAGCTGTCGAGCATTGGGCCTTCACGCAGGCATCTAGCTTCTCCGCGCAAACGCAGGCGTTGCGGGGTTTCAAAATCAATGAAGAGTAGGCCCACTTTTGCTTTGGCTTGGATGTTCCCCATAGACATAAACATGCCATTTCCATCGTAATTAGGAAAAACAACCGTTCCTGAATCAATGACTCTTACAAAGCCAAGGTCACCACCTTTATAGGAGCAGGACGGATAACCAGACTCATCAATGGTAGATAGGTAAAACATATTACAGCTATGGATGAATTTGGCTTGCTGGTCCAATAGTTCGTCGCTGACGACAGCTTCTGCAATTCGGTCGGCAAGATCGATGGTTTCGAATTCGCTCTGTAATTGGCGTTGCCCCGCGGTAAAAAAATCACCCATGATTTGCACTCCAGAATTCCACTTTTATCAGATCTTTTTCAAATTCACTATTAAGTATATTGCTGGCTACTATTATTACTAGCAAGACACAGACGCCACCCTGCTATATGAAGGGACGCACCTCCTTATGAGCCTCTACAACTACTCTTACCTTCTTGCATTGGTGGACATGAAACAGTTCCATATGAGCAGTAAACGCAACAATCGCCTTTCTTTGGGCTTAATTTCTCACCACATGACTCACAATCGTAGAACCATTGGCAGTAATTTTGTGGCATTGTTTCCTCTTTTTTGTGATTACAAAAAGGGCAAGATATTACACTTTTGAGTTGCATTTATTTGGCCCCATCAGCTTTGCTTAAGCGCGCTTTCTTATAAGCCTCTTTGGCTATCCTTCTAGCTTCATCTAAAGCTGTCTTAAACTGCGGCAGCAGTATCGAACCCGTTTGGCGCATATATTTTTTGTTGTCTGTCATTAACAAATTCCCAAATATCTTCTGATGAGAGTAGGCAAATCAAATTAAATTCTTTGCGCGCATCGCACACTATAAGGCTTAATCAAGGCAAAGTAGAAGATAGCCGCTAATAGATTAAATGAAGGTATTGATATCAATAAGGCTTGTTGAATACCAGTATCTCCTCCAAAAAAAACATCATTCAAAAGCGCGACTATAGTCGCGCCAAAAGCTAGCCCGATTAGACTTATGATGAGTAGGTAGAAAGCAGATAAAATTCCTCTCATTCTATTAGGCGTAATTTCTTGGAGCATTGCAGCCGCTGGAGCTATAGGCGCCACCATAAAACTATAACTTAAAGCAAAAAATATGAGAGCATTGAACGCATTTTCTTCCGTAGCAAAAAGTGCCGAAAATGGAATAGCCAGCACAGCACAAATTAAACAAAAAACTGCTTTCCCTCCGTTTATGTGAACAGAAATTTTATCACTTAACCACCCCCCTATTATTAACCCTAACGCTCCTCCTAAAATTAAAGCGATGCCAATATTAAAACCGGCTTCACTTATTGTCCACCCATGTATTCTCATAAAATAAACAGACACCCAGGAATTAATTCCCACTAAAGCCAAATTGCTGCACCCAACTGCAAGGTGATGGGGAATATAAAAATCCACATTCCTTTTAAAAAATCTTTTCACTTCAGCAATTGGAATAGAAGCATCACCATATAGTTTCTTTTTTTCTTCAATAATTATTCTATCTGGCTCTCTTATCAGTGAAGTAAGCAAAGCAATGAATAAACCTGGAAGACCCACTAAGACAAAAACCCACTGCCAGCCTGATAGAAAACTTATACCAAATAATGATATATTTCCGTCACTTTCTCCCGTTACAAATGAAATAATTGCGCCTCCGATTATTAACGCAAGACCCGCACCAACTGCGGTCCCCATGTTAAAAATACCCATTGCGAGTCCTAATTTTTTTGGAGGAAAGCTGTCAGCCAACATTGAATAGGCAGCGGGTGCTAACGAAGCCTCTCCAACTCCGACTCCTATTCTCGCAAGAAAAAGCTGAGTGTAACTTTGAGCCAATCCGCACAATGCAGTCATAAAACTCCACAGAGTTATACCCACGGTAACTATTTTTTTCCTCGACCAAATATCTACTAGCCTCCCTATGGGTAACGCTACTAAGCAATAAAAAATTGCAAAAGATAGTCCGAGCAAGAGGCTTACTTGAGTATCAGAGATTTGAAAATCTGCTTTAATAGGCTCTACAAGCAAACCAATTATCATCCTATCCACAAAAGATGATATATACGCCAGAAAAAGAATAGCCAAAGTTGTCCAGGCGACCGCTGGTGCTGGGAAATTTATTTCTTTATTTTCTTCCATTATAAATCCTATCAATCTGGTCATTACTTCAGTCACTGCGAGGTCAAGAAGCGCAATGAACTATATCACTTCTGGTAAACCCTATCTAAGGGTTGGCTACGCTCATGGATTTATTATTATGCCTTGGCTAAATATTGGCGTGTGATAAATATTATTTAGTTGATGGTTTTCTACTAATTTATGTATGGACAACAATCATAGAGAGCATTGATCATGAGTACTTATAGAATCGGCGGTTTACATCACCTTACATTGGTTATCAACGGTCTAGAGTGATGTTAGAATCTTGCCCTACATTGCAGACTGCCCTTCCGCAGACTGACTTATCTGTGAATGCATAAGATATCAAAGCTAGTGGAAATCCATTTACCGGCACCTCTCAAGGGATCTAACTAAACCTGTTAAGGTATTGTTAACCGGCGCTGTCTTACCAACTTTTTTTGCTTCTATAGGTACAGCGCCACTAATGAACAGTATTTCGCTAGGGCGTCCTGCTTCAATATCCAATAATACTGAAGGTTTAGCGTTTGGCATGCGTTCCCCAAAATCCCGTATTTCTTTGACCGGGTCATCAAAACTCAGCAAAATATTGTGAGCGCGAGCAACTTCCCATGCCTCAATCGCTGCAGCGCGGCTAATATTGCCGATATACTCATCACCAAGAACCTCTCCAAGGGTCATTCCTGTTAATGCACAAAGAGAACTATAGGCGACATTACAAATAAGTTTTTCCCATTGCACCGCACGAATATCTTGTTCTGCATACGCCTCAAAACCGGCATGCTGCCAAATCTTAGTTACGTCATTTAGCAATTGCTCTTGAGAATCGTCGCCCGCGATGGATTGAAGCCTACCGATTCGAATAGATTTCATGTCGCTATGATGAATTAAACCTGGTTCCAAAATAGAGGCGCCAAATCCTTGTGCAACACCAATTAAGAAATTGCGATGTTTAATTACTCCGGCCAAACTCTCGGCACCGCCTAAACCATTCTGTATCGTTACGATTATGGATCCAGAATCAATAAGAGTGCGGATAGCAGGGACTGCCGATGTGAGATACATAGCCTTAACTGCGACTATGACGATATCAGCTTTTTTTAGAGGTGCTTCCGTGAAAGCTTCAAGTCTGATTGTGCGATCGCCACTCGCACCTGTAATTTTTAAACCGTTCTGATTGATGGCCTTGACGTGAGAGACATTAGTATCAACAACGAAGACATCATGCCCGCTATCCGCGAATAATGCCGCATAGATAGAACCCATTGCCCCACAACCAACTACTGCTATTTTCAATTTATCTTACCTAATGCTTAATTGACTAGCTCACACAATAACGGATATAGATCTTGCTTCTGTTCCAATCCAAAGCCTGGAGCATCTGACGGAGCTATTCTTCCATTTTCCAAACTACATTGAGATGAATAGCCACCAATAGGTTGAAAAACTCCAGGATAAGCCTCACAGCCGCCCAGACCTAAGCCCAAAGCTACATGGAGGTTAATCAGATGACCCCCGTGGGGGTGGCATTGCTTGCGCTGGTGTCCAAACTCTTCGAGAGTCTCCAATATGCTATGGTACTCTGTAATGCCATAGGCTAACCCTGGGTCCATTTGAAAAATATCTTTCCCCAATCGCATACCACCAAAACGCATTAAATTTCTCGCATCCATCGAGCTGAAAAGATTTTCTCCAGTCGCTACACTTCCACTATAACTTTCGATGAGGTTCCGGTTGAGGTCAAAATCTAAAGGGTCTCCTGGCTCCTCAAACCAACGTAGTTTAAAGGGCTCAATAGCTGCAGCCATGTCTAGTGCTTGCTGTTGATCAAAACACCCATTAGCATCAACCGCGATTTTACTGCCACAACCAGCAATGGTAATAGCCGTCTCTATTCTTGATATGTCTTCAGTTATTTCACCAGCACCAATCTTAATCTTGAAAGAGCGATAACCAATATCTTGATAGTTAAGTAATTCATCACTCAATCGCTTAAGCGAGTCCTTGGGGTAATAATAACCTCCAGCGGCATAGACAGGAATTGATTCAACCGATTCTACCACTCCAAAATATCTCCGAAGAGTTTTATAAGCGGGCTCTCCAAGCAGTTTTGCATTCAAGTCCCATGCCGCCAACTCTAGCGCTGCTAGGGCTCCAGCCCTATCGCCATGACCTCCAGGCTTTTCGTCCTTCATAGCAATCTGAGCAAGAACTCCCGCATCAAAACCACACCCATCGCTGCTTAATAAATGTTCCGGGGTAACCTTTGCCAAACGCGGCAACATACGCTCCCGTAAAATCCCGCCCTGCGCAAACCGTCCAATTGAATTAAAACCAAACCCTACGATCGGCTTGCCTTCACTGAACTGATCACTAATTAAGGCTACCAAAGAAACTGTATGCTTATTAAAGTTGATAATGGCATTAGAAATTGCACCATTAAGATCTATCGTGACCTCGCGTATATCGACTATCCGCATGATCAGTTCGAGGCAAACTGACGGAGTATTTGATACCCAGAAGCATTTGGCTTGTATGCCATTAACAGCGGTAAATCTGGATGTGAACGGGCCTTTCCAGCAGCTGCTATAAAATCTTCCTCACTTACCCATTCCGCGTAATGAACAAGACTATTGCCATCAAGGCTTGCATGTAATCGGCTGGCGATAAAGCCAGACTGGCAACTAAGAAACTTTTCGACATAATCACCAACTTCCTGAATAGCTTGGGCCTGACTTTCCTTGCTAGTGGTAAAACTCACGATAACAATATGTCGTTCTCTGTCTGGCATTATATCTTTAGCCTCAGTTGATTAATTTAGTTAACCAATCGATATATAATCTAATCATGAAGATCATATACGATTTATCCAATCAGTAATTATATCTGCAACTTTACCCCGAGTTGTATCGGGTACTTGCAGATAATGATCGCCATCTACTATCTCCAGATGTTTATTCTCTGAACCTAACGCATCGAAAATAGCTCGCGCATCACTAGGAAATACTCCGCTATCAGCATTACTTTGAATAACTAATGCAGGTTGAGTTATACGTCTCAAATGCGGAGTGCCGCGGCAATGAGAATCTTTCAAGCTCCACATCGACAGCCATGTGCGCAAAGTATTAGTTAAACCAATTCCACGCGGGTGAAAATTCGCAAGTCTAGGATCACCGATATAACAATTGCCGGCCTCACGATGAGAAGGATCGATATTACCATCCATTAGACGTAAATCTGCCCAGGTGCGATACAGGTTAAAGGCCCGATCACTTAGACCAACAGCCTGGAGACGCTTAAACTCATTATGGCACCAGTCGGTAATGCGATGATTTCTAGCCACTTGAGCTTGCCGATAACGGTCAATGAACTCATCTGAATAAGGGGGCCCATTAGCGGGAGCATACATATTCAATTCTGGGTCAACACTCAAAGGATCAGTTTCATCTGTTACCGAAGGGTCGAACCAAGCGGTTAACACTTCAGGACGCCCTAAATGAGCACATAGAGAGATGTATTGATCCGCCTCAATCAAATCATATAAACCGTTTGGCAAATCCAACCCTGGAGTAGGGGTCATAGTGACTCCCAGCGCTTGAGACTGATAAGCAGCCATTAATGAGCCGCCGCCAGAGTTACCCAGTATTATAACTCGCTCAACACCAGCTTCCTCTTTAAGCCATTTAACACCGGCACCAATATCAATCAGCGCATGCTCAAGTAAAAAAAAAGCCTCATTACCTCGAAAACGCGTATTCCAGCCCAGAAAACCATAACCTCGTTGAGCAATGTATTCAGCAAGATAATGTTCGCTAAAATCTACGTTATAGTGAGCTGCTATTAGCGCAGTCTTTGGAGCTTCATTTGTAGGCGAGTAATAAAGCCCCTGACAAGGAAGAAACCCCGCTCCATTGCGCGCGCTCGTAATTGAAGCTACAGAAACAAAACTACGTTGCCAGGGTCTCATTAATACTCCGATTGAATGATGAGATTACCGCTTATAATTTTAAATAAATTTGAAACTCTTTATAGGCTGATAAAAACATCTTCACGAACCATTATTATTGAAGACTACTAGATCAAATTACTTATTCTGGATTTATCCATATGGGAGAAGACCATCCGCGCTCTTGAATGGTGGCAGGCACATCATCACGTGGAGCTACGCCGGCACGGATAGCATCCCAGGTTGACCATCGACAGGTTGGGTTTTCAATTGCCCTAACATAGTAGAATGCGTGCTGAGTAGCATCATAATCAGGATCCTCCCACCTAGTTTTCAGTTCTGCGGCACCCACGCCACTAGCGATACTACAATCAGCCAAATCAACGCTAGCTCCATTACTCGGACAACGATGAGTAATCGAGTCTACTTGCAGCCTATCAGCACAAGCGACATCATAAATCTTCTCATGGGCCTCGCCAGCATCGACCCAACCTTTGATAATTTGTAAGCGTTGAAGCGGCGCGCTATTAGGATCCTTTGCAGCCCAGGCAATGAATGAGATGGGTTGAGCATCTTCAACAATAAGATTACCTCCCATAGCGACACCGTCACTATATGATTTTGCAATCAGTTCGGCGTCATTTACCGAGGGCAAATCATGACCAGCGAAGAAACGGACTTTTAAGCGAGGCCCAGACGTCCCAAATGTCTCTTTCCGACGCATGGAATCATAGATGGATTCACGAGTGTTCTCCTCGGCCCAAACTCCCGCTAACCCAGATGCTCCAAATCGCGTATAACGATCGAAGTAAACGTTACTATCATTCTCTGAGGAATTAATTGGCAAGGACCCCCGTTTTTGTCCATCACTGTCCAGCAGGCCTGATACTCCATAGAAATTATCTTCGTTACCTACAGCCGTCGCATTGTGATTATCACTGGAGCCGATTACGCCAAAACTAAACGGATTAAAACCTTTCTCTGATTCTAGTTTGATCCCATCTAGGAGAGCCTTTCTGACATAGCTACCCTCGGGCTTAATGGGAATAGTCCCTCCTATTTTGAATGGAAGAATTTCAAATCCGGCAAGCTCATCATTCGGTGACAAAGCCGGATTTGTTTCCGAAGTACCTTTCACCTGCGTGATTTCAACCAGAGGTTCATTGCGCACACGCTGGCTTGCATAAGCCGAATCCAATGGCCTTCCTGCATAATCTGTAAGAGCAAACATAAGACCATCTGAGACGTTTGAATTATGAGGAATCGCTAAACTTTCGATACCATTCGCCCTATTAGAATCCATCCATGACCATAGATCTTGCGGATCATCAGAGTTGATTCGAGAAAATGGTAGCTCCGGAGCGATTCCATCGCGGAAAATAACATTCCGATGAAGCATTTCTTCTTCCGGTCCTGTGCCAGTGTATTCATATGCAATAAATGCCGTAAACCTACCTGGGTCATTATGGCGATTAGCACTAGCAACAATATCATCCCAAGCATTCTTAACCACAGTGTCGTCCATAATCTCACCACCATTGCCAGCATTAGCAAAATCAGCAAATCTTAGAAAAACAGAGCGCCGGAAATTCAAATCGTCTCCAAGATTATCTAACCCTTCCGCAACGGGATGTTGACTAAGGTCAGAATCACCCGATGCCATTTCCTTAACAATTCCTAAATAATAGGCATGGTCACTGACTGCATAGAAGTCCATGGGAGAATCTAATTGCATATCAAAGCCCGCCGGGTGTCGGACAGAGCCCCCCTTTGCAAATTCATAAGCCTCATCTGGCGAGGCAATACCTCCAAAAATAAATGCATCATATGAATACATAGAATGAACATGTACATCTCCAAAATAGGCATTACGCTCAAAATTATATTCTGAATCGCGAATATTTATATCCACAATCGGACTAATAATCTCCGGCTCTGTCTGCGCTAAGCGATCAGATTCATTGCATGATCCGAAAAAAATTAAAACAATAATACTTAGTAATAACTTACTCATAATATGGCCTAATGTTCTTTAGGTAATGTGTTTTAGCTAAACAAAGGAGAGATAATCAGCCAACTGCGATCAATAAACCAGAAGCTAGCTATGCTACCACATGCATAAATGGGGACCTTAAAAAAGAGGCGACTGAATTTTTCTCTCACTATAGATAACGATACCAAAATTAAGGCTATGACCCCTAACTGCCCTATCTCAATGCCAACATTAAAAAGGAACAATGCGGTCAGCCGACTGGATTCTGGCAACCCAATCTCGACAAGAGCGCCAGCAAAACCAAGCCCATGCAATAATCCAAAGCTAAATGCAATGAACACTGAATAGTTAATATTCTGCGGCCTCGCTACTCTCAAGTTTTCATAAGCTAATAAGATAATACTTCCTGCAATAATCGCCTCGATAGGCCCCTGAGAAAGATTGATGATTTTAAAGACTGATAGTCCTAAAGTAATTGAGTGCGCAATGGTGAAACTAGTAATAACTTTTAGAATGCCGATCGGCTGCCGAACTAAGTACATCAACATCAATAAAAATAATATATGGTCATAGCCTTGTAAAATATGAGCGAGGCCAATAACGAGGTAAACTGGAAGCCTTTTAACTTCAGCCATTAAATCAAGCTTAGGCTCATCTCCAGTGATCAGGAAATCAGACGTTTTATCTTCGCGACTACCCAACCAATTGATACTGACTAAGGTATCTATCATCGTTCGATCGAGACCCACAACTTCAATTTCCTGCAAATTTTCTCTTCCGCAGTTTAATTCGAACACCTCTGTGAGAGCCGAATCGGTTATTCTGGAGGACAGGTTGACTTGCTCACAATTTGTCGCAACTGATAACCCGAGAAATCTACCCGCTATTTGCGGTTGGCGAAACGAAGCCTCGTAAATACCAGGATTCTTCAACTCCACCACCTCTAGAAAGGCTGGTCGAATCTCATGCCCTAAAGCTTCAGCTCCTAACAATAAAGTGAGTAAAATTAGAAATGACTTCATTCTGACTCAATTACAACAATATATTGATCAGTTAATTCTTCGGTATATTTATCTCGCGAGGCCTCCTGTTGATATCGCTGATAATCCATAATCACTTGGTTTTGCACGATATTATAGGGAGTAATCTCTGCTTCATGGACGCTCACTATTTGAATGAGATGAAAACCAAAACCGCTAGATAATGGACCTTCCCATGCATTTAGATGCAATTTAGGAAAGCGATCGGCAAAATTGGCCCCAAAAGTTGCATTAATATCAAGAGCACTGCGGTATGAATATTCAGCATTAAGCATCGAGGATTCGCCCAACTCATTAATCAATCCTCCTCCCTCGATTTTCGATAACGTAGCGACTGCATCGCTTTCCAATCGAAAATAAAGCTGACGGAAAGAATAACGAACAGGCAAGGTATAATCATCGATTTGCTGCTGATAGAAAGATCTGAGCACAGCAACATCAACAAGTTCTTCAGAGTCAGATTCCGCAATGAAACCCAATTTTTGGATCAACCTCCGCCGAACAATTGAATCTTGTTCATCAAGCCCTAATCTTAATGCTTCCCGGTAAAGAATTTCTTCTTGGATCCAATTTGAGATCAAGGAGCTTAATTCCTTCGGACTAGCCATGGCCCCCGTTTGAGTCTCCCATAGTGTTGCCAAACGCTGTTGCTGCGCAGTTGTCACAATGATTTGTTTGCGATCGGTTACAATTCGAGCGTCTATTACAAATAGTAAAAACCCCGCTATCGCAAACCATAATAAAGGCTGTCGAAGAAGTTTAATCATACGAAGTAATCAATATTAGAGAGCAACACTTTTCCCCATAGACTTTCATGATCGCGCCAAATAATGCATTCGCCAAATCTCGAAATTAGATTTATAGTCACACATAACTACGAATAAAAAAAGTGATGAGGGCGCACTGAAGACATGACAGCTACCCTTATTTAAAGCTATCAACGCCCCACGTTCAATTTGCAGCACCTCAGAATAGGACACAACTGCTTTTGTCTGAGCACATTACACACAAGTACCGAGAGTTAGAAGTTGAGCCGGTAGATTTTGTGAGAGCAGATGTTGTCATCTATCGCCAGCTAGAACCGATTTTAATCCTGCAAAAGAAACTGCCATCCCGTGATCGATAGCTTCCGCGAATTGGTCCGGTGCGATTTCTGTAGTCCAAGTAAAGCCACAGCTCTCTCCAGCTGCGGATAGAACACTTGTGAATTGAATCGTCGCTAAATGATGTTCTAATGGCGTTGGGGTTTTGATCACCGAATACTGAAGACAGTAATTTTTATGATCCAAGGTCAAAATCTTTTCTTGTACTTCGCCAATACCTTCCATAGTGAAAGAACGGACTCCGCCCTGTTCGCTTATTGATTCGACAGCTGGCACCCAATCACAGCGGGTCACATCAGAAAATACTTCCCAAACTTCTGTTAATGGATAAGACAGAACTTCTTCGACGATAAGTGTTTTCATTAAATGGAAATCCCTATTTTTACCTTACTCAATCTGCAGTATACCTAATGATGACTAATTTCTTTCACCATGTCTTCATTAGCCTATCTACATAGGCGGCAAAAAACCATTAGGTTAAATCTATATTAATTTGTAGCAATTTAAATGCTGTAGTTCATTCCCATTCAATAGTTACTTAATTTACCCTCACAAACATTGTTCTTATGAATGCTACCGTGCTTTGTAATAAAAATAAGATTAAACAAACAATATATATATTTGTAAGTTCAGTTAAATATCCGATTATCATCAATCCAGAGAGAATAAAAATTGTTGATAGTATGCCAGTTTGGAAAAAATAAAGCTTAATAGGAAATATCTCTTTATGTCCTTGCTTTCTTAGTAAAAGCATCCTTTTAGGAAATACTAATAATCCGACGACTGAATAGAAACATATAATCCAACAACTAATTACCCAAGCTAATTCTAAATTCTGATCACTAAAGATAGCAAACGGTAAAATAGAGCCAAACATCGCTCCAAAAGCAGAATAAGTTAGAAGTTGGATGCGGAAATTATCTGGAGCACTAAATCCATCGGAACTTCTACTTAAACCGATTAATATTGCTGAAAAGCCAACTATACCTAGGGCAAGTTCAGCTATTAACTGTAGTGCATCAAAATTTGGCTCCATAATGTATTCCCGCTCAAAAGTTGCGATCCCAATTTCTAGCAAGCTTGCCTACTCTAATCATCTTTTCAAGAATTCAAGGACGCGATTATAGAAATCGATATTGTTCTCCGTAGAGAAAAAACCGCGCCCCTCATCACGCTTGCAGAACCATTCTATTTCTTTACCTTCTTCCGCTTGAGCATTGCTCATATCTTGAGTGGGAAAAGACGAAATAAACGAAGTTGTCTTAATCAGCTTGCCTTAAATCAGTCTGCCCCGCATCAAAGTTTTTCAGTATTTCGGGACAGGCAGTCTCTCCGCTTTCACTTCCCAAGGTCATAATATTTAGAAAGGTTGTGGTGGCAAAAGTGGCAAGCCCTGGTACGCCTTCGGTAATAGTAGTATCTACAATGGCGTGCTCCACAGATAATTGATATGCATTTTCAGGCAGTAGCTGTTCGGCCGGAATAATGAATTCTGTTGCTGCGTAATCTAGATAAGGAGAGTTTTCAAAAGGTCGACCACTATGTGAAATTCGCTTACCGTGACAGTCGCCCATAATGACAAACACCAGATCATTAACAATCCCCAAAGGATCTTGATTACCTTGCTTAAAAGTGCTCCAGGTCACTGTAAGCGGCAGATCTGCCTGAATCAGGTGCGGTGAAATAGAGTTACCATTCTGCAATAAAATAATATGCGGTGCATCGGGCAGACGTGAACTGTCTGCTACTGAATTAACCAACGCGATTGGCTGCTCTAACAGTCCGGTTGAAGGGGTATCATAGCGAAAAATATAATTACCATCCGGATAGTTGTGTTCAAGTTCACTTTCATCGGGGTATCTTCCACCATGCATCTCGAGCGCATAGCCGCTGTCTGAAAAGGCAATGGCTTCAGAAAGGTTATCGGGAGTTAACAACGCTGCTTGTTTTATGCTCCCATTGTCCTGAACAAATATTTCAGCAAAAAAATGATAGTTAAGAGCAAAGACCGTGCCACCAGTAGATTGTTTAAAATTTCCAGTCTTACCGGCTACGACGAAGGTGATGTCTGTTTGCAGCCGTGGAGCTTGGTTTGCAGCGGCTGACATGAAGCAAGAAACTGACAGTCCGACAGTGAATAGTAGGGATTTAAAGTATAAGAGCTTCATTATTCTTCCTTCAAGTAATCAACTAGTTTGAACGAAGGGATTGAAGAAGTCGAAGTCTTCAGCGTTCAATGGAAAGAGTTGTGCTATGCCAGACTGATCGATGCCGCTGAGCCGCCGTAAGGCCTGTTGTAAATGCCTTGGTTCCAGTCGAATCCCATTATTATCGATCTGCAGGGTTTCCGGATTGATATCATAGGCCTGGTGTTCTTCATCAGTCGCACCAACCACCCGATTACCCCACCCTGCGCCCTGTTGAATAATGATAGCACTGCCAATTGGCCAGTGATCTTTGCCACCTCCAGAATTGTAGTACGGAGTACGGCCGAAATCAGAAGCCATAGCTACAACAACTTTATCAGCAAATCCTCCCGCTTCAGCCACATCGAATATATATGCAACGAGTTTAGTAAGTTTTGCCAAATACTCGAAATGATTATCGTCATGTGCTTGGTGAGTATCGAAACCTCTAACTCCAAGCTGCGTCGCGACACAGAGACCGGATTGGTAAGCCAATAGTGCCAGTTGGGCAGCGCGGAAATCACTATCAGTTTCGAAAGTGTTCGGCAAAAGCGCTGCGAATGCGTCTAGATCATCACGGGTGGAATTCGCCAGATAGAGATTGTTCATGCCCACTGCCTGGCGGGGTAGCAAATTTGGGCTAGACATCAACCGATCAAGTCTTTGGTTCTGGTACTGATTAATAAGATCTAATTCGGATTGCTCAAACAAATCATAGCTAGCCGAGCCGTAAAAAACCTGGGAATCATTAATCAAGTTACGAATTTCACTGGGATTCTGCAATCGGCTGAAACGAGTAATGCCAGCTGTCTCGCTATAGCCTGAGGCGTGCACTAATGACAAAGGAAGTTCTGGCGCGATAGCCCGGGATGCAATCGCACCGAAGCTTGGATAGCCGAATCCGATGCGCCCACTCCATGTGTGCCGGCTGCCATCGTCATGGGAATTTGTCCGGGTGTCGATGCCATTGATTACCAGCATTTCCTTGTAAAAACGCTCAAAGAATTCCTTATTGTTAGCAATTGGTGCATAGGCGATATTTCCAACCTGTTCAACGCTAGCTGAGTCGGCCCAGGTGTTGATAGCACGTTCACCCGGTATATTTCGTTTCGGGTCACAAAAACTGGTTACGTCCCAGCCTCCTATGGCTGCTAGGGATATGTAGAAATTCCCGGTATAAGGCTCCAATGCCGACGTACGCTGCATAGTCCATGGCCCGGTAACTCCAAGTCCCGCCATGCCGAGCAATTTAGTAAAGTCGCGCCGCTTCATGTTGATTCCTGTATCCTTTTCCTATTATTCATGAATGAATTTGTAATCACGCAGCATGTAATTAATCACTGCAGCCCAGCTACGCAGCGTCTGGTTAGGATCTCTCCGAATAGAGTTTTTCCAGGGTTCAAACACGCATAATTCAGAAGCCCCGCTAACAGATGGCGATTTGCCAGCTCTGATCCGAGCAGACCAAATAGAGTCAAATAACTTAAAGGTCGCATCAATTTCGGGATGGTTTATTGGGATTGATTCACCCCATAATCGTTCATGCAGTAACTGAATGTTGGCTCGTATGGCTGCCGGATCACTAATTGGTGTTGAATTCAATTCCACAGCAGTAAAAAGATTACGCTCGCTCTGTGGTTTCGAAAAATCATTTGAGACTATTGGGCAAGATGTTTCGTTTGCCATCGCGGCAACCACAGTACTCATCAGCGCTGTCAGCTCGGTCGCTCGGTCAGTGATACCCACGGAATCGATTCCGCCATAAACTAAATTGTAAACCTGCTCCAGAACATTGGCTGCACCGTAGCGCCAGTAGTATCCACTGACATCAAGAAGCTTGCGGTTCAGTTGTTCAGGGGACAGCAACCGACCAATCCCGATCTCATTCAACTCCACTTGCTGAGCGGGATTTAACTCCTTAACACTCTCTGCTCTGAAGTGATAGCTCATGACCAAGGACACCAACATATCTTTTAAGTTATAGGCACCATTGCCTGACAAGCCAAGTACAAAATCATCCGCTATCTGATGCATCAATTCCTGCTCCGTGGTGTAGGCGGCAAGATTGGATTTGTAATTAGGATCTTGTGGGTTTGCAGGCTTAGTGTACGGATCACGACCAATTACAGCTGAGTACCAGAAGTTAACAGTCCCGTATCCAAAACGGCTGTCTTTGACAAATTCATGTGCTAACCACTGTAGAGAATTATTCGGATTTGGTGCTAGTAAATCCCCAAACCCTGGTGCCAGCATATCGTTATACCAAGTGTCCCCAACCTGATACAAACTCAAAGGGTCAACCTTATAAGAATATGGTAGAGAGTTGGATCCATTGGCTTTATCACGATAGAACCCACCATCTCCGTAATTTTGGAAAGCCCCTGCCACCGGATCCATAATATCGTGGCAAACTACACAATTAGGATTATTCAATGTGGGGTTATTCTCATCTGCCAGCGCTTCCTGGTCAGTAGTGCGCTCAGACAACGCCTCTATGTCCACTCCCAAGAAGAAGTAGTAGGCCCAGCGAGCTCGTGCCCGATTGCGGTTAGTCGCAGTAGATGGGAACCGCGCTAGGAAGGCCGGTGAATTTAGAATGCCAGCATGAGGGTAATCTGTCTCAATCTCATAACTGACGTCTGGATTGTTCTGGTTGCAAACTGTACACCTATAATATGCAGTGATTCTTCCTTCACGCCATTCGTTACTGTCATCATAATTATTAAAGGAGACATCACCTCCGTAGATCTGTGCAGAGTAAGGGTTCACCATGATGTAGTCAGCAGTTAGAATTTCAGTATAGGGTCGTTCGTTAGTAACAACGTGGGCGATAAGTCGCAAGGGTTCTTGGGCAATCGCTTCACTGGCCAGTAAACGATCGCTGCGCACGCTCGAGTTATTGTAATAGCGCATGGAGTTTGGATACCGATAGCGATTTACAACAGCAAATAGTCTATTGGAAAACGCTTCGGTTAAAAGTTGATCATTAGCGCTTTCAATAAGGAAATCATGGAAACCATCACCATCCATTAGACTACGGATTACTTCTCGCAATTCTTCATCTCCACTATCAGCTACGATGTTAAGTTCTACTTCGGTGGGAAGACGCCCTGCAAACAATAAAGAAGCTTTACGTAAAGTTTTTTCGTTGCGTGCCCTAACAATGTCACGAAAAATATTTTGGTCATCACTACTACTTCCATGAAACATAAAATCAGCCAGCATAGAATCGACAAAATTGGACCATAATTCTAAGTTACCGTTACCACTAAAAAGCTGCGTGCCTCCACCATGCGCTTGACCTTGTGGCTTTGTAAGTAAAAGGGAAGCGCCATTTGTCTCTTTTTTTATGAAATCTAATAAGGAATTATAATTAATCGATTGGTAATCTAGGGTCTGAGAATCTACATACGTCAACGCGCTGTTTTCTGCCATTCCACCTTCCTGATGACAAACAATACAGCGTCCCTGGATAATAGGCGTTGCGATATTCTCCCTGTAGAAGGTCAGGCTTTCAGATTCACCACCTTCAGAAGAGATAAAAAACGATAAGGGTGCACCACTAAAGTATAGCTCGTTAGGGCCAGACAAAGTTTTGTAAGCGAGATAGATAGTTAACGTGGTATCGGCTATGCCAATTGGGCCAAAGGCCAGATCATCGATAATCGTTAATGCTTCCTTCGCCTGCAAAATTTTGTTCGCTCTAGCTGCTTGCAGACTTTCCAGGGCAGAATCCCAGGGCACATACTCACCAGATTCCAAAAGCATGAAGATCTCTTCGCCCCAGGCAATAAGCACATAAAGGTTACCTACGCTGTTTATGTGGCTCGTCTCTATCTGTATCTCAGTTAGAACATCGATCGCCTGTTCGTAAGCAAAGCTGTTTACGTAACTAGCACCATTATCAGCGGTTGCTCCAGCAAAGAATTTTGCCGAAGTATCTTTCCCAGAGAGACTACTGGGAGAAGCAAGCTCAATTAGCGGTTCCTTAGTGGCTCCATAAACGAGGGGCGCTATAACCACAATTCCTATCAGAATAAGAAAAGCAAACGCTTTTACAGCAAGCTTTAATAATGACTTAATAACACTCATAAAAAGAGCCATTCATATTTCATCGAGAAATCTAGAAAAACTAAATAACCGTTTGTCCAGTATAATATGTGGCGGGGAGCACTGGAATCAGTCTAGTTGTTCCCCGGGCTGGATGTGCTAGCTAGCGTTACATTGAGTGTACCACCGAGAGTTAGAAGTTAAGTCATAGGTTAGTTTTTATCTTCAGATATAACGTGCATTAATTCATAATTCTCCTCGCTCCATTTACACCAAGAATTTAAAACAGGCTTCAAAGATCTACCAAATTCAGTTAGCGAGTACTCAACTTTCGGAGGGATCACCTCAAAAACCTTTCGATCAACTAATTGATCTCTTTCCATTTCTCGCAGCTGCTTAGTTAACATTTGCTGGGTAATAGGAGACAGCTTTCTTTTCAGCTCTCCAAATCTGACCGCACCACCACTCAAGTTATAGATAATGGCAATTTTCCACTTGCCTCCTATTAACTTTAAAGAGTTTGTAATCGGATCCAAACATTTAGTCATAGTATGTATTTATATAGTAGTATGATTTTAACGTCTACTGTTATTTTCATCGCAGTATGTATATCATACAAAGCATTATTTATATATAAAATATACAAAACATCCTATTTAACTACCTGAGAGAGAAGGAACCCAGTGCAAACTTCAAAAGAAATAAGATCAACTGTAACCAATGAAGGAAATATAGAAATATCTATCGCTACCATAGAAAAGCCAACACCTTCAGAAAACGAAGTTTTAATCAAAGTAGAAGCTGCTCCTATTAATCCTTCGGATTTAGGCCTTCTTATAAGTTTTGCAGCCAATCTGGATAGCCCCAGTGTGTCCGGCTCAGGCGACGATACGGTAACGAAAATAAAAATCCATGAAGGCTTGATGAAAGCGATGGCTCCAAGAATCGACCAACCTATGAGCGTAGGAAATGAGGGTGGTGGAGTGGTTGAAGATGCAGGCACTAACGCAAAAGAACTGATAGGAAAGGTTGTTGGTGTCGCTGGCGGAGCTATGTATTCCCAATACAGATGTGTTCCAGCTGCCAGCTGCTTGGTAATGGATAACGATACAACTCCGTCTGAGGCTGCGTCCTCATTTGTAAATCCATTAACAGCTTTAGGATTCGTTGAAACCATGCATCTCGAAAGCCACAGCGCTATAGTGCATACAGCTGCCGCCTCAAATCTCGGAAAAATGCTTGTAAGAATCTGTAAAGATGACTCCGTTCCTCTTGTAAATATTGTTAGGAAACCTGAACAAGTAGAAATTCTTAAGAACCTTGGTGCGGAGTATATTTGTAACACTGGGGAACCAGATTTTATGGAGAGGCTGGTCGAAGCCCTAGTAGCTACTGGCGCCACACTAGGATTTGATGCGACTGGCGGAGGAAATGAAGGAAAACTAGCAGGCCAAATACTTACAGCAATGGAAATAGCAGCAAACAAAACTGCTAAAGAATATAGCCGGTATGGCTCAGATACCTATAAACAGGTTTATATTTACGGTGGACTAGATCAATCGCCTACAATTCTTAACAGATCATTTGGTATGCAGTGGGGTCTAGGAGGATGGCTTTTAACTCCAATGATAGGAAAATTTGGAACGACAAAATTTCAACAAATGCGTGAAAGGGTAGCTAAAGAAATTAAAACAACTTTTGCTAGTCACTATACTCAAGAGATATCTTTTGAAGAAATGCTACAACCTGAGATTATTAAAGCCTATGCAAAACAAGCTACTGGTGAAAAGTACTTAGTAAATCCACATAAAAGAAACTAAAGCATTTCTATCGATGCTCTTACTTAACGAAATCAATAATTAGTTCTTCGGACGTTAACAAGTGCATATTCTTAAAATCGTGCTGCAGGTGGTTGGTTTCATTGTGCTGATTGGCGCGGTATCGATCGGTACGCTGCGCATCCAACGCAGCAATGATGACGGTGCAACAGTTGTTTTTCCTGGCGGCGAGATGGTGGCGGGTGAGTTGCATATGGGACCTGAGCCAGACTGGAGCTTCACA
>DUBM01000006.1 GCA_012960305.1 Gammaproteobacteria bacterium
ATATCAAAGCGGTAGTCTATCTTTGGACGAACGAAATCGAAGTCGCGAGACTGGGAAATATCCCCGCTCTGCTTGATAGTGCTGTCTTCGAAAAGCAGCGTACTTTCCAGTGACATGCGATTATTGAGTTGCCAATTGTGCACGGCGAAGTACTCATAACGCATTTCCTCTACCGCACCGTTAGCATCAGTCACGGGTGACAAACCGCCAAATCGATCTGATATCTCATCCCCGGTTAACAGACCGAGTTGCAGGGAAGTATCCAGTATAGTCTGGGCGCGCTCGACGCCGACTTCCAGTGACTGGGTATCGAAGACGTCAAACGTGTAGGAGGTTCTTACTATACGTTCCTTGGTGAGTTCCGATGATGAGAGGAAAAGAGTCTTGGTACGATCGGAGCTGTCGACGTCATAGCGCTCGCGAACGAACAGATCATCTTTTTCGTTGACAACAAAGAGCGTCCTGAAACGACTGCCGTTTGAGAAAATATGCTCGTAATCGCCACCGACTTCCCAGGTTTCACTGTCGCTCGGTAAATCTTCGAACTGCAGGCTTAGCACCGGATTCTCAAACTTGTCATCCACGATAATGCGATCCAACTCGGTGTCCTGGTTGTCTTCAGACCACTGCAGGTTTAGATGCACCAGATCTCGTTCTGAAAATTCGTAACCGAAATTACCGACCAGGGTTAACGGCGAGGCTTCCTGTGTGGTTTCTTTTTGAAGCCGGTCATTTGGCGAACCGTCAGGAAATACACTGTGTTCGCTGCTTCTGTTTAATTGGTATTGCGGCTCACGCTCACCAGTTACAAAATAATCAAGAGCACCTCGCTGGCCGGACAGAGATACCATGACCCCGGGTGTATAAGTGCCGTCCCAAGAACGATCTGCGTTGAGCTCGTAGGCGATGGTCGAGCTGGATTCTGCGTCCAGCATCACGATATTGATGACCTGGCCGGCGCCACGCACGTCGAGATCACCAGAGGTGCCCCGTATTATTTCGATATATTCAACTTGAGAGGCGGGGATACGGCTGAGCTGATCGTTTCCTTCATTTTCTTTACCTGCAATACGCCGACCATTGATCAGTACCTGGTCTCCCCCCGCGCCCAAGCCGCGGCGATTGGAGCCCCGTGAACTACCCGGGCCGCCACCACTACCTCCCGGCCCACCACGTGCAACATTAATACCGGGAATGCGGTCCAGCATGTCGCTTACAGAATGGGGATCAAAATCGGCAAAGTAAGTGGCAGGGTAGGTGGCTGTGGAGTCTTGGTCGGTTGAAGGTAACCCGTCCTGGGCAAGTGAGACATTGGCAGCAACAGAAAAGCAGAGAAGGATTATTGTTGTTAGTAGTTTGTTCATCTTAATTAGGGAAGAAATTGAGTTGGATTGTCAATAAACTATCTTTATCGGATACCAAGGCGACGTTTCCAATTCAGGTGTGGTTATAGATTAAGGGGCGAGGTGAGTTGCGGCAGCATTCAATTAATATGGTAGTTGCCCATATATGCAAAGATGAATAAGCTATTAGCTTTCTTCTGCCTTGTATAATTGACTCTCAGTACAATCTGCGGCCTCCCTTCCCTCAGCATCTATTGCTATGCCTTCGGCGATAGATTCGATCGCTGTTAAATATGCCGCCCAAGACTCCAAAGATGGAAAATAGTCAACAAACTGAAATTTCCCAGGGGTTATATCGCCGACAACACTTGTAATGATATGACTGGTAATATCGCCGCCTTCAACATTTTCATTTACAAATTCAACCCATTTAGAATTGACGACACGCACATCATCTATAGTTTTTCCATCGTTGAGCATGCAGCTATTCACCGCGCGATACCCGGAATCCGCATTAGAAATTGAGTAAATTCCAATCATGGCGACCAAGGCTATAATTTTCGTTGGGAGTGACTTCATATCAAATCCTTAAAGATTATTTTATATTTAGGAAACATAAGGTACTTATGTATCACTTATAGTTGAATCAATACATCTAAACTAATCTTAACTCTTTTCATTAGCTAATTACCTATTCTTCGCAGTTTGATTTTGGCACGACATCTACAAGATCGGTAAGTACAGCGCTAGTAAACTGCAATAAATATTCTGCAGCGTCTCTGAAGTGGCACAAGCTCGATAAGGTACGTACAGAAAATAATTTAGCTAACCAAACGTCTTCATCTATAAGGCCAGCTTGGTATTGAATGAAATCATTTTCAAAAACCCAAATTGTTTGAAGGGCATAATTCTCAGTGATTTTTTTCTCGGAAGCTGTAAGCGGCTCGTTGTCCCTCGCCTTCACCAGAATTTGATAGAGGCTAACCTCACTTGATTCATTTACTGAGTTGACTATTCCAGTAAAAATTTCTGTTCGAGCCTGTTGTTGAGCAGCCAACGCTATTTGTTGTGACTGTCTCATCTCCAGACCAACAAAAACTAGCCCTGCTAGCACGCTCAACATACCCAGCAATTGAATCCATGTATCCCAACTAACTTTCTTCATATTCATACTTGAACGATACTACAAATATCGGCTATCAGGGATACCAAAATAGGGTATTTTCAGGGCATAAGCCCCAGACAGACCTCAATGCCATGCATCTGGAAGCGATACGGTCACTGACTGAGGGTTAGGGGCAGCCGAATCGGCAGTTCTGTACAATACTGCCGCTATGATTAATAGTAATAGTACTTGGGAAATTCTGAGCAAAAGCGTCTACTAAGAAAAAGGAATCAGTATGCGTGCATTAATTTTCGGATTATTAGTAGTGTTGGCACTGCCACTACTTATTTGTGGATTCGTTATTTACACCTGGCGCGTCCGCCGAATTGTCATCCCGCAGAATATATCCGGCACAGCCAGTGAGCCTTTTGGAGGCAGACTAGCAATGCATGTGGCGGGAACCTATAAAGACGAGGTTGCCTATAAAATAGCCCACCATACTCCGCTTTTTGGCGGAATCGTTCGCTTCCTATTTTTGGATACATTAGGGTTCTGCGCAAAACTCAGCGGTTTTAAAGGGGGTTTTTTTGCTTATCCAGGCCCTCGGCCTTCGACCCTAATGACCATGATGTCACACCGCACCCATTTTTTTAATCAATCCATTCAAGACGTCCTAAGCAGAGAGGATAATCCCGCAACTCAATTAGTCGTATTGGGTGCAGGTTTTGACACCCGCTGTTATAACTTACCAGAAGGCGCGGACATCAAATGCTTCGAAGTTGATATGCCTCCAACACTTAACGCAAAAAAACGAGCACTCCAGTTAGCTGAAGTTGCTCATGATCATGTAACCTTCGTTGAGACTGACTTCAACCAGGAAACTTGGTTGAAAGCACTGCTGGACTCTGGGTTCAACCCAAACCTAACTACTTATGTCCTTTGGGAAGGTGTCACAATGTATTTGGTTGAAGAGGCCGTTCGCGACACCCTTAATCTGATTGCATCTTTACCCACAGGCAGCGTAGTTGGCGCTGACTTTTTCTCCCAAGACCTTATTCAAGGCAATCCACCTTTCGAGAAAATCAGCAAGGCCATGCTTAGGGGGATAAAATACCAGTACAGTGAGAACCTCCAATTCGGTATACCAACAGGAGAAACTCTTTCTGAAGGACTTGAAGAATACCTGAGTGAAAGCGAGTTAAAACTTGCGCGCTTCGAGCACGTTGGTTCCACTGAAGATAAAAAACCACCATGGTACTTCTTTGCTCATATAGAAAAACACTAATTACTGCTTTTCGTATTTTCGCAACCGCCATGGCGCAACATCTGCCGCGTAAATTACAGTATCGTCATGAGACGAACTTATGCCCGACGGAAGCACGGGCTTTCGTTGTGCAGGTGTAGATATCCGCATTAGCAGCAACAGAAAAGTAGAGTAGGGTTATTGTTGTTAGTAGTTTGTTCATACTTATGTCATTAGTCTGGCAAGGCAGAAGCCTGCATTAGAAATAATTTCCAGCCGGATTCGGTTTCCTTAAAGAAATTATAAGAAGTACCCTCGAACAAGACCTCATCAGCACTGTTGTGTCTGGTAAATGTGTTCGTTAGGCAATAAATTTTATCTGTAACTTGATTAATCTCTAGGCTGCTTTTGCTATATGCATAACCACTCTGAATATTTGCTTTTAGGACGCGATAGTAATTTTTGATAGCATTTTCATCTTGCATTACTTGTGTCGAAGCACCAATAAACATTGCAGGAGTAGTAAAATGAGATGCTATACCTTCAAAATCGAAGACCATAAAATCTTCTAAATAACCGTTATATTCATTTTCAATTTCAGTCTCTTGCGCTAAGAGCGTAATTGGAAAGATGAGTAGTGTTAATAGGACTATCCTTAAATGCATTGTTTATTGCTCCATAGTTAAATAAGTCAATTAGAGGCGGCTCTAATTAGGCAGCTATATTGCTGAATATTTCCTTAATTCCATACTTGAACGATACTACAAATATCGGCTATCTGGGATACCAAAATAGGTGATTTCAGAGCATTACACTGGGTGCATGTCACACGCCCACCGAGAGTTGTGTAGTTAGTCAATTACTTTAAAGCCTAGCACCCCATCTGAATCAATGATCGAAGCACAATTAAGAGGTATATGATATTCGCATATAGCCACCCTCTGAATATCATCCTGAGCATAAGCGGTCGGAAACAAACCAACATCCTTAACA
>DUBM01000007.1 GCA_012960305.1 Gammaproteobacteria bacterium
CGGCAAACAATATTTGCCATTGAAAAAGACAAATACTCCCCATCCTTAGAAGTTGCTTTTAAAATATCCAATGTATTCAAGACATCCTTGGAAGATGTTTTTACTTATGATTAGAGAAATTTTATAGAGGCAAACCTTATCACAAAATGGGTTAAAATTAGGAATATGGGTATGAAAAGAGTAAACAGTCGTGACAAACTTATGACAAACTGCTTTTTATCTCTCTGTAACCTCCTGTTTATAAGGGTTTCAAAATACTCTACTATTGAGTGGGAATAAAGGGGATTTGTATGAAAATAATTACGGAAAATCATTTTGTGGTAAAAATATTTATCATTGGGTTGTTAGGTGTCTTGTCGCTGCTTCTGAGCAATTTTCAAAATGCCATAGAACTGCCTCTGGAAATTACATCTCAATATAGTAGTACGCAAATACAGTTTCTTATATTAATTAACCCCTTAATACTATTGTCTATATCAGTATTGGTTGGGAATTTATGTTTTGGAAAGGTTGGACTTGAAGCACCAATACTCTCATCAAAATTTGATTTACAGAAAATTCAACCTCTAATTAGAGACTTTCTGAAGGTTGGCGTTATAAGCGGAATAGTGTTGGGAATAATTCTAATACTAATTTCTGTGGTTAGTGAGAAAGTGATTAGCAGTGAATTGGTTAACTCTCCGCTAAGTTCTAGTCTCAACATCATAACTAGATTGATGTATGGAGGGATAACAGAAGAAATTTTTATGCGTTTTGGCTTAATGACATTTCTAGTTTGGATAATAGCTAAAATAAGTAACTCTGAATCGAATTGGGTTTTTCTCTCCGCCATATTAATTTCTTCGCTAATGTTTGCCCTCGGACATTTACCAATAGTTTACGCAACTGTTGAGGTTGTCTCTTTTGGTTTAGTTACCTACATACTTATAGGTAATTCAGTTGCTGGACTTGTGTATGGGTATTTGTATTGGAAAAAAGGATTGGAGTGTTCAATGATTTCCCACATGACTACCCACATTACATTTGTTGTGGCTAATTTTTTATTCTAAGCATTGTCGACTTATCAAATAATCGGAAAAAGAGAGGATTAGCAGGAAGTCGCACGCTGTGTAACAAGAGAATGGAAGTTTGTTGATATTAAAGAGAATTTTTAAGAGAACTCAAAAGAATTGTTGGAAAAATATAAAAAAAGAGAGAAATTAATATGAAAAAAATTATGATTACTCAATCGATCATGTGGGCAGCAGCTATCCTTGTTGTTTCAATAGTTGATGAAAAACAGTTTGCTATTTTAATGCTTGTTATATTGGCAACAGTTTCCTTAATGAATCTTAAAAAAGGAAAATGAGAAGATTTCACTACACACTGTGTAGTTAGAACCTGGTAAGTTATTGATAATGATGGAAGAAAACAAATCGAAAATAACCTGTTTACTACACACTAGTAAAAGGCACCTCTCAAACCCTTATAAACAGTGGGGTTTTTCTCATGTCTACTATTGAGTGGAAATGACTGGTTTAAAGATGAAATTAGGGCAATTGAAATAAATCTTCAACAGAGCATTTGAGAGTTTTAGCAATTTTTAACGCAAGAACAGTGGAGGGCACATAAATTTCGTTTTCGATTGCATTGATGCTTTTCCTTGAAACCTCGGCACCCTCGGAAAGTTCTTGTTGAGTTAGACCTGCAGATTTTCTAAGTGCTGCAAGATTATTTAGAAGGGTTTTGTGGTGTTTACCCAATTTTATTTTTCTTCAAAATTTTCAACTGCCTGATTTAAGTCTTCGACTTCATTTTCTTTTATCAAATAAGAAATTGCGAGACAGATCCCAAATGCTATGAAGAAGTTGATGACAAAATTAATTTCAAAATAATACATGGGCAAAAAGATCAGAAAAAAAGAAACAATGCCTATGCCATCAGCAAGTTCATCACGATGTTTTAAAAAAAGATTTTTCATCAATTACTCCTGTTTATATGTGTGGCAAACACCGCGTCATGAAATGTAACGTAAACTTACCGTAGCACTAAAGATAAGTAAAGGTTACATATCAAGTTCGTTAGGTTGCATACCGATAAACAAGTAGAAGATTTTGTTACACATGGACTACACTCTGTGTAGTTAAAACATGGTAAGTTATTGAATAATAATAATATTTTACATGTATACTACTGAGTGGGAATGAAATGATGCAAATTCTATTACCAATACATATCCTAGCCGGAACAATTGCTCTGCTTTGTGCTGCTATGGCAGTTTCATCTGAGAAAGGTAAAAAACTACATGTGCTTTCAGGTAGAACATATTTCTGGTGCATGGTTGCTATCTTCTTAACAGCTATTCCAATGTCGATTATCACCAGCAACATCTTTTTGTTTCTAATAGCTATTTTTTCTTTCTATTTGGCTTTCGCAGGTATGCGCTTTGCCAGGAATAGAAAGGGTGTCGCAACTACTTTGGATTGGATTGCCGTTAGCTTAATGATTTTATCAGGGCTAGGGATGTGGATTCTGGCTGTAATTTACTTCTCGAATAACAATTCGCAAAACATACCTCTTCTAGTTTTCGGATTTTTAGCTATTGCTTTGGGTTATGCTGATTTTAAGAGTCATAAGAACAAAACAGCCACAGGGAAAGAAAGACTATCAAGGCACTTAACTAATATGATGGGTGGAACCATTGCAGTTATTACAGCTGTTCTGGTTGTAAATGTAGATATCAAACCGGTATGGATATGGTGGGTGCTTCCAACAGCATTGATAACTCCAGTTATTTTTTGGTGGAATGCGAAAGTTTTGAAATGAAGTTACACTCTGCGTAGCAAGAGAATGGAAGTTTGTTGATATTAAAGACATTTTACGATGATCAAAAATAAGTGCTATACCTAGGCACTACAAAGTCATTACAAACTAAGTTTTTATCCTCTAAAACTCTTATATTTACTGCGGTATTTTTAGGTAAGAATGGAATGTGAATAAGAAGGAGCGAAAAATGTCAGACACAGTAGAAGGAGGTTGCCTATGTGGCAACATACGGTTTCAGACTACTAAGGATCCAAGTTACCAGTTACTTTGTTATTGTACGGATTGCCAAAGGATAAGTGGGGCAGCAAATTTTGCAGCCTATGGGGTAACAATAGAAAGCATTGTTGTGACAAAAGGGGAGCCTAAAACATTTGATATAACTGCAGATCCGGGGAGAACAAATTCACGGCGATTCTGTTCAGATTGCCGAAGCAGGATATGGGCACAAATCGATGAGCTTGGCTAGTATTAACGCGTTTGCTTTGGACGATCGAAGTCATTTCATGCCTTTATCAAATCATTGTCCTGAAAGTGCCCCTGCCTGGTGTGAAATAGACGAGAGCCTTGAGTTTTTCCCTCGCATACCAAGAGAAAATAACTCTTAAGCTGTTATTTATACTGGGTTTCTAGGCAGCGCAACTATTGAGTAGGAGTAGAAATCAAGTAAGGCTGAGACAATTTTTTCGTTGATTGTGGGGCAAGAGTCAGTTTTTCCCAAGCACGAGCTTTTCGTAAAAACAGCATGAAAATATTTTTGATTAAATCTGTGCCTACTGTGAGTTGGAGTTCAGGTCGCTCGCTGAATTTCAAGCCACGATTCTTAACTTTGGCCCTTTTGTGCTTTGGCCTGGTGATTTTTGGCTTCGGCGAAGGATTATTAATAGCTTCCGGTGCTGGCGTTAGTCCGTGGACTGTATTTGCACAAGGAATAGCGATCATTAGCGGCTGGAGCATTGGGGTCGCGACTTTTACAGTGGGAGTTGCAGTGCTCATTCTCTGGATACCGATGAGACAAACCCCTGGTATCGGTACAATTTTAAATGCGACAATTATTGCTGCGGTAATGGAAATTTCTTTGCCTTATCTTCCTCATCCACAACTCTATGTGCTTAGGGCGGCAGAGGCAGCGGTTGGGGTGCTCTTGGTTGGCTTAGGTAGTGCTATATACCTCGTTGCGAATCTTGGCGCAGGTCCACGAGACGGATTGATGACAGGTTTGCAACGAATTACTGGATACCCGATTACCTATGTGCGCACATCTATTGAAGTTGCGATAGTTTTTTTAGGATGGGTACTTGGGGGGGCTGTTGGCTTAGGGACTTTAATGTTCGCCTTTGGAATTGGCCCAGCGTTATCGATTGGTTTGCATGCAGTAAAATGTTTGTCTCCAGAACCAGTTGAAGATTCACTGTAGACCGCGCAAGAATGCGCTGTGTATAGACAACAACTTACATAAGATTAGACATGACCCTTTCACAAATTGACAATACTGCGGGCGCTTTAGCTACTATGATTAATCATGAGAAGTGGATGCGAAAGGCAATGCAGTTAGCCGATTATGCCGGAGAGCAGGGTGAAGTGCCCGTTGGAGCAATATTAGTTGAAAATGGCAAACAGATTGGTACCGGCCACAATCAACCAATAGAATCGAATGACCCCACGGCGCATGCTGAAATAGTGGCTTTACGTAATGGGTCACAGTTTAAGCAAAACTACCGCCTACCTGGGGCTACCCTCTATGTCACAATTGAGCCCTGCACAATGTGTCTGGGAGCATTGATTCATGCGCGGGTTGAACTGTTAGTTTTCGGTGCTCGAGAACCCAGAGCAGGTGCGATTGTGAGCAATCTACCTTTAGCCGAAATCACCCACTTCAATCATCAGCTAGAGTTCGTGGAAGGAGTGTTGGAGCAAGAATGTAGTGAGCTGATGCAGAATTTCTTTCAGCGTAAGAGGGACTTCCCTAGTTTGCTAAGTTAGATGCTAAAGAGTATAAAATATACAACTCGCCACTAAGAACAAGAACAAGAACAAGAACAAGGACGCAACTAAACCACCATTGTTACCGATATGCTTAAGCAGAATTTTCTTCATAAGTTGATATTGATTTCGCTGTCTCTAGTGTTGATGTCTAGTTGTGCTGGGTTGGCAAGCTATAAGGCCTATGAAGGACCCGTTCTGCCCTCTATGCAATTATCCGTGGTTGAGGGCGATCAGTATATGCGTCGAGAATGGATTAACCGTTACACTGATGCTATTCGCTTCACTGTTGTTGACGGTAATACTGTTGAAAACCACACCGAGCATAGCAGTATCGAAATTACTCCAGGATTTCATGATTTAAGAGTCTACTATCAATGGGACCTTGGTAGTCAGCGTGGCTTGGGGCCTGCACTGGTTAATTATTCAGCTTCTCGGGATGCTCTGAGCCGTACTTTGCGCTTCAATGCCAGGTCAGGTGAGCGTTATACCGTAAAAGCGCGGCCCCATTTCAACAGCAATAGTCAGGATATTACTACTCTTTCACATATAGATTTTTGGGTGGAAGATCAGCGCGGAAATGAAATCGTTACTCGCGCAGATGGTCGTTATATTCCAGTTCGCCAATAAAACACTCTAATTGCTAACAGAGCAAAGTTTTTCCTGAATTCACTCTACAAATCTATTATCATTGGCCTATCGCGAGACAGCCTCGCGATAGGCCAAACTAGTTCGTTATAGTTATCACTAGCCAATTTGGGTCGGGGCAATCTCAATGCAAGCGATGTTTGGAGCAGTAGCTCTTTCTGCATTTAAAAATTCGAAATTACTTCACACTCTCCAAGCCAAAATCCCTCCGGTAAAAGCAGTTCACGCGCAATTTGTTCATTTCGTCAATTTTAAAACGGACCTTTCTGTTGATCAGCTCGGTGTCTTGCAGTCATTGCTTAGTTACGGCGATTCGACAGATATTATCGTGGAGAAAGGAGTCAGTATTGCACCCTCCAAGGTGCAGCGAGTTGTGGTTCCCAGGCCAGGAACAATCTCTTCTTGGTCTAGTAAAGCAACTAACATTGTTCACAATTGTGGTTTAACACAGGTAGAGCGTGTTGAGCGGGGAATAGTTTACCTGGTCGATCTGCAAGCAGATTCAAATCTGAATGCTGACGATACTGCCGAGCTTGATAGCCTTCTCCATGACAGGATGACCCAAGCTGTGCTTAACGAAGTGGAAGAAGCGGGTTGCCTCTTTAATAGTGCTGAGCCCCAGCCACTGAATTCTATAGATATCCTATCCGCCGGTAAGCAGGCGCTCAATGATGCAAACACAAACCTTGGCTTGGCTTTAGCTGATGATGAAGTCGATTACCTTTATCAAAGTTTTATCGAATTAAATCGCAATCCAAATGATGTTGAATTAATGATGTTTGCCCAGGCAAATTCAGAGCATTGTCGACACAAAATATTTAATGCCAGTTGGACCATCGACGGCGTGGACCAGCATAAATCCCTGTTCTCAATGATCAGGAACACTCACGAAATATCTCCAGCGAATGTACTTTCGGCATACTCAGATAATGCTGCAGTGATGACCGGTCATGATAGTCACAGGTTTTTTCCCGAGTTCGAATCGAAAGAGTATAGCTACCACGCTGAACCGATCCACATATTGATGAAAGTGGAAACCCATAATCATCCAACAGCTATCGCACCATTCCCAGGGGCATCGACAGGATCAGGTGGTGAGATTCGAGACGAAGGAGCCACTGGCAAAGGGTCAAAACCTAAGGCTGGCCTCAATGGTTTTAGTGTTTCAAATTTGCGAATACCAAACGTTCTGCAAGCCTGGGAAACAGATCTAGGCAAACCTGCACATATTGCTTCTGCGTTAGAGATAATGCTAGAAGGGCCAATTGGTGGTGCCTCTTTCAATAACGAATATGGCCGCCCAAATTTGTGTGGTTATTTTAGAAGCTTCGAGCAAGAAGTAATCAACGAGGCCGGTAAACTCGAAGTACGGGGCTATCACAAGCCTATTATGATCGCTGGCGGTATCGGCAATATACGAGAATCTCACGTACTAAAAAGCGCTATCGACGTCGGTTCGCAACTCATAGTTTTGGGTGGCCCGGCTATGCTGATCGGTCTGGGTGGCGGGGCTGCCAGTTCAATTGCTTCGGGAACTGGTTCTGAGGATCTGGATTTTGCATCTGTGCAACGGGAAAACGCCGAGATGGAGCGTCGTTGCCAGGAGGTTATCGATCAATGTTGGCAGTTAGGCGATGCCAACCCCATTAGTTTTATTCATGATGTCGGTGCTGGCGGGCTATCTAACGCTCTGCCCGAGTTAGTGAAAGACGGAGGAACGGGTGGTGCATTTAATCTCCGCGCAATTCCTAATGCCGAATCTCAATTGTCGCCTCTCGAAATTTGGTGCAATGAAGCACAAGAACGCTATGTGCTGGCAGTAAATACTGAAGAGCTGGAGTGCTTTGAAAAAATCTGTGCTCGTGAGCGCTGTCCCTATGCAGTGGTTGGTGAAAGCACCGAAGAGAAACATATAAGCCTGGCGGATGAGCATTTTGGTAATAAACCTATTGATCTGCCGATGGATGTGTTGTTTGGCAAGCCACCAAAAATGCACCGCTCAGTGAAGTCAGGGAAAATAGTAACTGAGGAGTTCGATGCTGCGCAGTTGGATTTGTCCGAAAGTATTCAGCGGGTTCTTTCTAATCCCACCGTAGCGAATAAAAGTTTTTTAATTACCATTGGTGACCGAACCATCACTGGATTGGTAAGTCGAGATCAAATGGTTGGTCCCTGGCAAGTGCCGGTTGCTAATGTTGCAGTAACCGCCTCTTCCTACAAAAGTTACACAGGTGAAGCCATGGCTATGGGCGAGCGCACGCCATTGGCTCTGTTTGATGCAGCAGCCTCAGGGCGAATGGCAATAGCAGAGTCAATTACAAATATTCTTAGCGCAGATATTGAAAAAATTTCTGATATTAAACTTTCCGCCAACTGGATGGTTGCCGCGGGATATGGCTGTGAAGATGAGAAACTGTACGCCACAGTCAAAGCCGTTGGCATGGAGCTTTGTCCTCAACTGGGTATTTGTATTCCAGTTGGTAAAGATTCCATGTCAATGCGAACGGTTTGGCAGGAGGGGGAAGCTGAAAAGAGTAACACCGCACCTCTTTCTCTGATTGTATCTGCATTTTCAATGGTCTCTGATATACGTCGAACCCTAACACCAGAACTAAAAACCGACAAAGGTGACAGTATGCTTTTGTTATTAGATTTGGGAAGAGGGAAGAATCGACTAGGTGGTTCAATCTTGTCTCAGGTGTATAACAAGATGCAAGGATCTGTGCCAGATCTCGATGATCCAGAAGATTTGAAAAACCTCTTCAGCTTTGTGCAAGAAAGTCGCCAAAAGGATTTGCTGCTGGCCTGTCATGATCGTTCTGATGGAGGTTTGTTCACGGCTCTTGTTGAAATGGCATTCGCCGCCCATTGTGGAGTAGATATTCAACTCGGCCAGCTTGCAGGTTCTGGTCACGCCATAGAAGCGCTTTTTTCTGAAGAGCTTGGTCTCGTTTTTCAAATCGAGGATAAAAAGTTGGCGCAAGTCACCGATTTTGCTGAGAAGCATGGGCTTAGTAATTGCCTCTTGCCTGTGGGTCGAGTAAACAATCGAGATGAAATCACTATTGCCTTGGGGCAGGAAAATATTTACTGCTCGAGCAGGATCGAACTGCAACGAGTTTGGTCAAGAACGTCGTATCAAATGCAGAGCCTTAGAGATAATTCTGACTGCGCTCAAGAAGAATACGATCGAATTCTCGAGGCAAAAGATCCCGGGATGAATGTTGAGTTGGCCTTCGATGTTAATGAAGACATATCCGCATCTTTTATTAATGTTGGTGTAAAGCCAAAAATTGCGATACTTAGAGAGCAGGGAGTAAACGGTCAAATCGAAATGGGAGCGGCATTCGACCTTGCCCGATTTACCTCTGTCGATGTACATATGACCGATTTAATATCAGGCCGTATTGATCTGAGTAGTTTTAATGCCTTGGTCGCCTGTGGCGGTTTTTCCTATGGAGATGTGTTGGGTGCAGGAGGGGGCTGGGCAAAAACCATTCTCTTTAATGATGCTTTGCGGGAAAAATTCGAGGCTTATTTTAACAATCCACATACCTTAACTCTGGGAATCTGCAATGGTTGTCAGATGATCTCTCTATTACATGAGTTGATCCCTGGTGCCGAAAATTGGCCCACTTTTGCTCGCAACCGATCTGAACAATTTGAAGGCCGGCTCAGTCTCGTAACAATTGAAAAAACAGAATCAGCATTTCTATCAGGAATGGAAGGTTCGCGATTCCCACTGGCTGTAGCCCATGGTGAAGGTAGAGCGAAATTCGAAAGCGATATTGATCAGGCTTTACTCACGGACAGTCACGCTATTGCGCTTCGATATGTTAATAACAATGGTCAAACTACAGAAGTGTATCCAGCTAACCCCAATGGTTCCCCAGACGGTATTGCAGGTATTACAAGCAACGATGGTCGTGTCACAATCATGATGCCTCATCCAGAACGTGTGTTTAGAGCGAGTCAAAATTCCTGGCATCCCGCTGACTGGCAAGAAGATGCACCGAGCATGCGTATGTTTCGTAACGCTCGACGATGGCTCAGCTAGTGAACTTGGTAAACTCTTGAGCAGCGTCAATTTCATCCACTTCGTGCAAGTCCGCCCAACAAGATCAATAGACTGTGGTTTAAACGCTAGCGGAATTCAAAGTAGAAATTATGTGCGAGGTAATTAAGTAGTTGATCTAACTATTTAAGCCTTAGGGTTACTATGGCTAATTAGGCGGGTGGTAATGGTTCGCTTTTCACCATGATGTACATCAAACATGCGGACCGGAAAGCTCTGTGCGGCGAAATCCAAGAAATATAGCTCCAACGTACTCTTGACCACAGGAAAAGCGATGTTATCCCAGGGTATCTCGTGCTGATGAAAAAGAGCGACTTCTTCCGATTCTTCACCGGGAGCGAAATCTAAATCTGCCAATTCTGCTCGGAAGAACATATAGACTTGATTGATGGTTGGCAAATTGAAAAGGGTGTAGAGGCTATCTGCAGCAACAATAACATTTGCGCCAGCTTCTTCTTTAGTCTCTCGAATCGCTCCGTTTAGACTGGACTCACCATTTTCCATGTAGCCAGCAGGTAAGGTCCATTTTCCGATACGCGGTTGAATGGCACGTTTGCACAACAGTACCTGCTCACCATATGCCGGCAGAGTTCCTACTACATTCTTTGGATTCTGATAGAAAATGCTTCCACAACTTTTGCAGCAATGACGAGGTTTGTCATCACCTTCGGGAACTCGAAGTTCCAATAGGGCAGCACATTGATGGCAATACTTCATAAGTGGGTATTGAAAACGCCAAGCACTTGGTGCTTTCTAGCCTGAGACCAGTAAACAAGAAAGGGCGTAGTGTACTGGTTTTTGGGTAGGCAGGGAAAGCAGCCGAAGGAGGCGATTGAATAGATCCAGTCTATTGTCTGCTAAGCTGTCTTTATTCTCGCGGTGGAGCCCAAATTTCTTAGAGGTTAGGAATGCGCTACTTCACTCAATCGCATTCCTATCTTCGAGTAAAGTTCGTTGCGCTTTTCTCGACTGTATCCCTTAGTGTTTGAATGAATGGAAGTTGGGTCAGCTCGCTCAGTATAGGCAGATGAAGTTTTTCTAGAACCCTTTACTCTTGATTTTGGTCGCTCCCTTCACGTTTAGTTACGCATTGCTTCGTAAACCATTAGTTGTGCTACATTGTTATCAAAAGGCGCGCCTCTAGGGCCTCCACGCTTCTGTTCCATGTAGATCATATAGAAATCATTCTCTTCATCAATAATAAAGATGGTGCCGCCAATGCCACGCCAGCCGTAGTTGTGAGGGCCGTTAGCATTAGTGCCATCGGTTGGCTGAAGGTGGAATCCTAAGCCCCAGTCTCCGGTATTGCCGTAAAAGAAAAATTCTCGTGATACTTCTGGTCCAATGCGTTTCTCCAGCATTAGCTCAAGAGTACTTTCCTCGATAATTCGACTGCCTCGGTATTCCCCGTTATTAAGAAGCATCTCTGCAAACCGCACATAATCCTCGGTTGTGGAATTTAAGCCGCCACCGCCTGATAGTAAGGGTCGTACAATTGTGTTGTCACTCATCGCGCCATGAATCGGTTCAGCGATGCGAAACTTTTTGCTAACTGGAACGAAGAAAGTTGTTTCATTCATGCCTAGTGGGCCGAATATTCTTTCATACAATAAGACGTCGAGAGGTTTCCCTGCGGCTACTTCAATTACTGCGCCAAGCACATCAGTGGAGTGGCCATAATGCCAAGCCGATCCAGGTTCGAAAAAGACTGGAAGCTTGCCTAAGGTGCCGGCTAACTCTCGCGCGGTCATATTCCCTTTAATGTTTTCGCCATACATTTGTCCGAGGGTGCTATTTGGTGAAAATATTTCCTGAATCAAGCCAGACTCATGGGTAAGTAGATTCTCCACGGTCATCACATTTTTTGCCGAGCTGATATCTCCATTTTCCTGATCGATCAATCTGAGATTATCGAATTCAGGGATGTACTTACTAACAGGATCATTAAGTGCGATCAGCCCTTCTTCAACCATAGATAAAGTAGCCACACTGATGATTGGTTTTGTCATAGAGTAAATTCGGAAAAGCGTGTCCTTATTAACCGGCGTTGATCTACCTGGACTTTGCATGCCAACAGTTTCCAGTACTCCGACTCCGTCACTATTGCCCACCAGAAGCAGGGCGCCAGGTATGAACTCTCCATCGACAGCTGCTTGCATTTGAGCAACTATCTTTTCGATGTCCGCTTGATCTATGCCAAAGTTGGTAGAATGTATAGGCTTGATTGAGCTGAGGTTGCTGGCTTCGTCATGATGATCAGCAATTGCTGTTATAGAGAGGCAAAATGTCAGGACTAAAGTCAGCAATGGTGCAAAAGTAATTTGGTTTTTCAATTCGCGTTCCTCCGTAATGAATCGAATGCCTGCCTTAATAGGCTAATTACATTGGCAATGGCGATCGATGGTAACTGATGCTGGGAAGCCCGACAACTCGGAATCATGAGCAGCCGTGCTAATCGAAATCTCGGATTAATGATTGACTAACTTCAGCAGCTAGCGTGCCGGTTTCATGTTGGTAATTAAGATGTCCGCTATGAATATTTCAGGAACCGCCAGCTTTCGCCGCGTTAATAATCGTCTCAGAAAGCGCGAAACGAAGGAAATGTACAGAAGACATTTTTTTGTCGTTAGATCGAGGTAAATCCTCATTGGATATGGGGAAAACAGGATCAAAGCCATCAATCTGAATAGAAACCTGGTCTTCGATACCAAGCAATTGCAAGATCGTCTATTTGCAGTTTAATTTCTTTACCTTTTTCTAACACCGTTCGCCCAAGTTGAGCGATAATGGTCTTGCTTGTTGTCGCGGTCGAAAATCTTGATGCCGAGTTGGTCCTCCAAATCGGCAATCGCCATATTCAGCGTCGATGGTGAAATAAAAAAGGCATCCGCAACATTTTTAAAATGCAACGTGTTAGCCACAGTGAGGAGGTAGTTAATGTGCTTGAGGGTGATCATCGAAAAATTCTATTTGTTCGAAAAAATCGAACGTAATTTTCTTTAATATGAAATTTAATAGTACATCAACAAGCGTTACATTACGGTCCACCACAAAAAATTGTTCTAAGAATTTGTCCATGATTAACAGTTAGGCGACGAGCATCTAGTTTAAAAATTTTATTTTTCACAGGAGTTAGGTTATATGTCCACTGAAAGCGAAGGCAAGTGCCCAGTACTGCACGGCGCTATGACGACCAACAGTTCTTCCGGCACCTCGCATAAGGACTGGTGGCCGAACCAGTTAAATTTAAATATTCTTCACCAACATGATAATAAAACGAATCCCATGGGAGCCGACTTCGACTATCGCGAAGAGTTCAAAAAGCTCGATTACGCCGCTCTCAAACAAGATCTTAACGCTCTAATGACCGATTCACAGGATTGGTGGCCAGCTGACTACGGGCACTATGGAGCCTTCTTTATCCGTATGACCTGGCACGCGGCGGGCACCTATCGAAATACCGATGGCCGCGGGGGCGGCGGGACTGGGGCGCAGCGCTTTGCGCCGCTAAATAGCTGGCCCGACAATGGCAACCTAGACAAGGCTCGACGACTCTTGTGGCCAGTTAAACAGAAATATGGCGAGCAAATTAGTTGGGCCGATCTACTAGTGCTGGCCGGTAATGTTGCCATTGAGTCGATGGGCGGCAAAACCTTTGGTTTTAGCGGCGGTCGACCAGACATCTGGGGGCCAGAGGAAGACATCCACTGGGGAGTTGAGACCGAGTGGCTGGACAATAAGCGCTACAAGGGCGAGCGGGAATTAGATAATCCTTTGGGCGCAGTTCAAATGGGACTAATTTATGTCAATCCCCAAGGCCCTGATGGCAATCCCGACCCACGCGCCAGCGCGCATGATATTAGAGAGACCTTTGGGCGTATGGCCATGGACGATGAAGAAACCGTCGCCCTAGTAGCCGGCGGCCATACATTTGGCAAGGGTCATGGAGCAGGTCCAGAAGACGCGGTCAAGTCAGAACCTGAGGGTGCCCCGCTTGAGCAAATGGGCCTTGGCTGGCGCAACACGCACGGCTCAGGCCAAGGAAGTGATTCCACTACCAGTGGCTTTGAAGGCGCCTGGACGAGTAACCCTACGCAGTGGGATAACGGCTATTTTGACCTGCTGTTCGGTTATGAGTGGGAAATGGTACAAACCCCAGCCGGCGCGACTGTCTGGCACGCCATCGACCAAAAAGATGAAGATCTTGCGCCTGATGCAGAAGATCCCGAAAAGCGGGTCCCAACGATGATGACAACTGCTGATTTAGCACTTCGTGAAGACCCAGCCTACCGAAAAATTTCTAAACGTTTCCATGAGAATCCAGATCAACTGGCGGATGCCTTTGCCCGCGCATGGTTTAAGCTACTGCACCGTGACATGGGTCCGAAAACCCGCTACATGGGCCCAGAAGCGCCATCGGAAGAATTGATATGGCAAGACCCTGTGCCGGCAGGCAACGCCAATTACGATGTCAATGGGGTTAAAGCAAAGATTCAAGCTAGTGGATTAAGTGTTCGTGAAATGGTCGAAACCGCTTGGGCTAGTGCGTCGACCTACCGCGGTTCCGACATGCGGGGCGGTGCTAATGGGGGACGTATTCGCCTCGAACCTCAAAGAAACTGGATGGTGAATAAACCTGAGGAACTGGCAAAAACATTGGCCATCTATGAAAGTATTGCTAACGAAAGCAACGCATCGATCGCCGATGTCATTGTGCTAGCCGGAAATGTTGGTATCGAAAGAGCCGCAGGTATCGAGGTGCCTTTTACACCCGGGCGCGGTGATGCTACGCAGGAACAAACAGATGTCGAATCATTTGCCGTTCTAGAGCCAGTTTCCGACGCTTTCAGAAACTACCATAGAGCGGATCTAAAAGCCTCGCCGGAAGACATGTTGCTCGACAAAGCACAATTGTTAGGACTGACTGCGCCAGAAATGACAGTATTGCTTGGCGGCATGCGCTCTCTAGGCATTAGCTCCAGTGGCTACGGCATATTTACTGACGATCCCAACAAGCTCAGCAACGACTACTTCAACACATTGCTGGATATGTCGGTGGCGTGGAAGCCTAATGGTACAGGAAACTCGTTCGAGGCTACCAATCGTGTCTCAGGCGAAAAGGTCAGATTGGCGACACGCGTAGATCTAGTGTTCGGTTCCAATTCGCAACTTAGGGCACTTACTGAAGTCTACGCTTCAAATGGAGCGGAACAGAAAATGCTTCGCGACTTCGTCAGTGCTTGGAACAAGGTGATGACTGCAGACCTATTTTGAAGCAGGACCGTTGACATCAAACGTTAGGTAAGTGCAATGCCAAGTGCTGAGAGGTGGCTTCTAAACCCCACCTTCCAGATACTGTGGAGAGAAGTTAATGCTTCAGGCGTGCAAAATCCGCGGTGAGGTCGAAGATTTTAAGGGATTTGCGACTAGGGGTGATTCCTACCAAAGGACCTTTTCTATTGCCGCCAGTACTTTCTGATTTGCGCAAGCGCTACTCCAAATTGACATTGTATTTAAAAGAGGAGATGAGTGCCGAACTGGTGCAGCAGTTGCAACGTTGCTTGCAGCTAACATTGACCTTGACCCTGGAGCCTGGCTAATAATTAATAGGCATGCCAAATTTTGTGATCTCAATACTGGGTGTGGTGCTGGTATATTGTCCGCATGATATGACAGGTCCTTTCTTCCATAAGTAAGGCCTTTAATTTTCTCGAGGTGCTATAAATAGTAATGGGAGTATTCATCTCTATAGTATAACGAGATTAGCCGATGAAGGCTTTTGCAATATCTGACATACATGTGGATACCAAGAGAATTTGGAGTGGGTTTTAGATCTGGACGATCATTTGAATACCTGTGCGGCGATATCTGCATACTTTTTAGAGAAAAACATTCCCCTATTGAACACCGCGGCCGAGACGGTTATTAGCTTTTGACATTTCTTTCCGAGAATAGATGTTATGCCTTCGCTAATTCCTCTGAATAGGAGACAAGTCTATCCTGTTTTGGGCAGCGTAAACCTTGGAGAACAATTGAAACAACTACAACCAGACATCCATGTTTATGGGCATAGTCATGTGAACCAATCTATCGAATAGATAATATTTATTTCATTAATAATGCATTCGCCTATCCGAATGAAGGTCGAATAGCGCGTAAACAATTGCATTGTGTCTATGAGCGTGAATAGAGGTAAGTGTAGGCTCAATAACTATATGAGAATTTTACCAACAGAGATTCATTTGTGGACAGCAAATGATAAAGACTTCGATCATCAGGAGCTGCGGGATTGTTGTGGTACTTGGTTGACGGAAGCGGAACAGGCTCGCTATCAACGTTATTACTTTGACCGGCACAAAAAGCAATTTTTACTTGGTTGTTATTTAATACGCAGTGTTTTGAGTGAATATGATGTTGTCGATCCGCAGCAGTGGAAGTTTCAAAAAAATGAGTACGGCAAACCCCGTATTGTCGATAGTCAAAATTCAAAATCTTTATTTTTTAATCTCTCCCATTCAGGAGAAAAACAAGTGCTAGCTGTTTGCCTATCAGATTCAGTAGGAGTGGATATTGAGCAAAGTGATAAACGTCGGCGGATTGCAAAAATCGCTAATCGCTTTTTTGCCTCAGAAGAAGTGATTGACTTGCTCAGTCTGATTGATTCCGAACAATTATCAAGATTCTACGATCTCTGGACCCTTAAAGAAGCTTACATAAAGGCCTGTGGTTTAGGTTTGGCAATACCCCTACAACACTTTATTTATTCGTTTCCGAATGAAACTGGTATTGCGCTTTCATTTGCTGATGAGCGTGATGACGATGTGCGCAATTGGCAAATGTGGCAGATCGCTTGTTCTGGGAACTACAAACTGGCACTTGCAATTAAGCGTGAGCCAGAGAATAAGATCATCAGTTTGTCGGCATGGAATTTAAATGGACTGGAAAACTATTCTGCACAAAACCTGCGACTGCTTCGACGCTCTTGATAAGTGCGATAGGAAAATTATTTGTTTTTTCCTGATGCTGGAGTTTTTTTCGCCTGCTGTTTATCCGGTTCTGAGTTAGCCTCTTCAATTTGCTCTAATGTTCCACTGACAGATTTCCACATTCGTACCGTTCGGATGACATTGTCTTTAACTTGCACAATTTCGGCGTAGTAACCATGCAAATCAATGCCGATTGAGGAATCTGGAATTGATTCTAAAGCCTCGGTCAACAGCCCATTAATTGTCTTTGCGCCGCTACTATCTAGATTCCACGATAGCACGCGATTAATATCACGAATGCTGGTAGTGCCGTCGATAAGATAGCTACCGTCCTTCTGTTCATTAATGTCTTTATTGCTCGCCGCCATGTCTGTGGTAAATTCACCTACGATTTCTTCAAGAATATCTTCAAGAGTTACCAAGCCTTTCATGGCGCCATACTCGTCAACCACTACAGCCATGCGAAGCTTCTTCTTTTGGAAGTTAAATAGTTGGGTATGCAACGGCGTACTTTCAGGAATGAAGTAGGGATCGATGGTTTCCTGAATAATGGCTGCTTTGTTAAGGACATCAATTTGTATGAATTTTCCAGCGCTGCGTAGATGCAGAATACCGATAATGTTATCGATATGGTTTTTGTATACGGGAATGCGGGTATGCTGCGCGTTCCCGATCTGATCAAGTATTTCATCCAGGTCGTCTTCGATATCAATTCCGATAACTTCATTCCTTGGCACTAAAATATCGTTAACAGATACTTTTTCAAGATCAAGAATATTCAACAGCATTCCATGGCGTTTTTGCGGAATGCGTGCGTTAGATTCGTAAACTATAGTGCGCAATTCTTCCTTTGATAGCTGTTGCCCACTTTCATTTGCGTGAGGTTTGAATCCGAAGATCCTTACTAATCCGTTGGAAATTACGTTAACAATCCAAACCGCTGGATACAGGATTCTCAATAATAAAGATAAG
Source organism: Gammaproteobacteria bacterium (assembly GCA_012960305.1). Lineage (GTDB taxonomy): Bacteria > Pseudomonadota > Gammaproteobacteria > Pseudomonadales > Pseudohongiellaceae > UBA9145. The sequence continues at coordinate 17,467 of DUBM01000007.1, forward strand.
AAAAAGCTGGAAGGGAAGGCAATTTTTTCAGGGTGAAGTGCGGCAATCGTCTTCGGAGTAACTTCTGCGAAGATTAAAACTATTAGAGTTAGAATTATGGCAGTAGTTAAAGGTGCCGGTTTTCCTAATATATTAATCGCAATCGATGTGGCTATGGAAGCAGCAAGAAAGTTAACAAAGTTATTCCCAATTAATATAACGCCGATCAATTTGTCAGGTGACTCTAGCAACTTTGATGCCCTGGTGGCTCCGGGGTGTTTGTTTCTTTTTAGATGCTTAAGACGATAGCGATTCAAACTCATCATTCCAGTTTCAGAGCTGGAAAAATAAGCTGACGCGATAATTAAAAACACAAATAGAGAAATTAGTGCAGTTATGGAGGAGCCTTCAGCGCTCATAGTTGTAATTTAAGGGATACCTTTTATCAGGTTAAAGATTAGTGGTTTTCGTTTAAGAAAGATAACTATTTATAATTAAAATGTTTGAATTTTAGTTCGATTTTTTGTTTAACTAGTTATTAACTAAGAATGAATTCTATAACGAACTTGGAGCCATAAAAACCAACAATGAGCAGGGCGAAACCTCCTAGGGTGCCACGAATGGCGGTTTGGCCTCGCCAACCTAATTGATGTCTTCCCCATAGTAGTACAGCGAACACAATCCAAGCCATAATTGAGAAAAATGTTTTGTGAATTAACCCATCGACTTCCCAATTGTTGTCGCTGAATAACAAGCCGGCAGCGATGCCAAAGCTCAGTAAAAACTCACCGACCCAGACCAATTCGAACAAGAAAGATTCCATGTCCTGTAGAGGTGGAAATTTTGAAATGATGCCGCCGGCGTGATGATGTTTCAGCTGATGATTCTGATAAGCCAAAAAGGCCGCTTGGAGGGCAGCAATAGTGATGAAGCTATAAGCAAGAATAGACAGCAGAATGTGCGAACCTAGGCCAACACTCATATTAGTTGGGGGATAATTACTGCTAGTAGTTAGTGAAGCAATAATGGTAATGATTGCCAAAGGAAATAGGCCCAAGAATAAATTCTCTAAAGGTTTACGAATACTACTAATAAGCACCAAGAGTGAAATTGATGCAGTGATCAAAGTGCTGATTTCAGAGATACCAAAATGGAAGCCATTGGCTGTCCGTATCACGCCATAGGCGCTGATGGCGTGCGCGACCACTGCTATTGCTCCAAAGGTGAATACCTTCTTGCGAGTTTTTTTATTGTAGGCAAAATTAAGGCCCTGAAAGGCGGTACCCATCAGATAGAATCCTACAGCGAAGAAGCCTGAGATGATCGTAATTTGCATATTATTAGGAGAAATCAATTACCTGAACGGTTATTACTATAATCACCAGAGCTATAGATGGTCATTAAAGTAATCATTGTGCAGGTAAGTGCGTGAATTGATTGGAAAGTGTCGCATATGTGCACTGGGGGTTGAAGTTCTTTTTTATAGCTTAGCAATTTGGCTATAATGCGCGGCTCATCTATTTCATTCGGCTTTAATTGCTTAAGTGCAGGGGGCAATAACTCGTGTTTGATAACCTAACCGATCGGCTATCCGGTACCTTCCGAAAACTTACCGGCAAATCGACGCTCACAGAAAACAATATCGAGGAAGCGCTGCGAGAAGTTCGCCGTGCCTTATTGGAGGCTGATGTAGCACTGAGTGTGGTGAAGTATTTTACAGACAGCATCAGTTTGCGCGCCGTCGGGCAGGAGGTCTTAAAGAGCCTTTCGCCAGGTCAGGCTTTCATAAAGATTGTTCAAGCTGAGCTTGAAGCTATTATGGGTTCGGCAAATGCTGAGTTGGATCTAAAGGCAGCACCTCCAGCGATAGTTTTGATGGCAGGCTTGCAAGGTGCAGGTAAGACCACAACTGTGGCGAAATTGTCTCATTGGCTCAAGCACGAGGCGAAAAAGTCAGTAATGGTCGTGAGTGCAGATGTATACCGTCCGGCAGCGATTCAGCAACTGCAGACATTAGCCACAGAAGTCGGCATAGAGTTTTTTCCCAGTGATGTAAGTCAAACCCCTAAGGACATTGCCAGTGCAGCCCTTGCCCAGGCAAAGCGCAAGTTTGTTGATGTGCTCATAGTTGATACCGCTGGCCGCTTAGCCATAGATGAAGAAATGATGGCGGAGATTGGTGATTTACATAAGCAGCTGAATCCTATTGAAACTCTGTTTGTGGTAGATGCCATGACAGGGCAGGATGCTGCGAACACCGCCAAATCATTTAATGATGCCTTGCCATTGACTGGTATTGTCTTAACTAAAGCTGACGGTGACGCCCGCGGTGGGGCAGCTCTGTCGGTGCGACATATAACCGGGAAGCCCATCAAGTTTATTGGTATGGGGGAGAAGATAGATGCCCTTGAGCCTTTCTTTCCTGATCGAATAGCTTCGAGAATTTTGGGTATGGGTGATGTGCTCTCACTCATCGAAGAGGCTGAGAGAAAGGTAGACAAAGATAAAGCCGAGCGCTTGGCGAAGAAAATCAAGAAGGGTAAGGGCTTCGATTTAGAAGATTTCAAAGAACAGCTCAAGCAAATGCAAAACATGGGTGGAGTCGCTAGCATCATGGATAAAATGCCTGGAATGGGTGCGTTACCTCCTGGTGCTGCTAGCAAAGTCGATGATTCTCAGTTCCGCCGTATGGAAGCAATAATTAATTCTATGACCATGCGCGAAAGGGTTAATCCAGAAGTTCTCAATGGTTCCCGCAAACGACGCATCACTCAGGGCTCTGGAACCCAAATTCAAGACCTCAATCGGCTGCTAAAACAGCATAAACAAATGCAAAAAATGATGAAGAAAATGAAAGGCGGCGGGATGGCGAATATGATGCGCGGACTAGGCGGCATGCAGGGTCCAGGCGGAGTTGGTGGAGCTGGTGGGTTTCCTGGCCCAGGCGGAGGTAATTTCCCGCGATTCTAATCCCGTCGATGATTCACCATCCCGCGTAAATACTGGCTTGGGGCGCTTCCAATACTGACCTAATTAACATAGAATACCCGCCTTTTTACCCGGGCATGTCAAAATTCACAGCGAATTTAGAGCAGGCCTTTGTAAATATTATAATTTTTCTAAAATGGAAACTAGTTATGGTCACGATACGATTGGCTCGTGGTGGCGCTAAGAAAAAGCCCTTTTACCACATCACCGTTAGTGATAGCCGCAATGCTCGTGATGGTCGGTTCATTGAGCGCATTGGCTTCTTTAATCCTTTAGCTAAAGGAGCGGAAGAGCGTCTGCGTTTAGATGTAGATCGAATGGCTTACTGGAAGTCTCAGGGTGCACAGTTGAGCCCCCGGGTTACAAATCTAACCAAAGATGCGGTTGCGGCTCCTAGTACAGAAGTTTAATTCGTTCGGTGGATATCCCGTTGAGCGTTTTCTTTGAATTGCCAGCGTGAATGATTTGACGTGATCGTTAAACGTCAATGAATACAAAACAAACAGTGAACAACATCGACAATAAAGTAGTACTTGGTCAATTTGGTAAGGTGCACGGAATAAAGGGCTGGCTTAAGCTCATTTCTTTTACTGCACCCCCTGCGAATATCTTGGATTATCCACAATTGTTTGTTGGCAGTGAGAATAGTTGGCGCGAATTAGAGATAGATCAGTGTCGAGAGCAAGCAAGCATGTTTTTAGTGCATATAAAGGGTAGTGATGATCCAGAATCATCAAAGCCCTACACCGGTAAACAGCTTGCTGTTACCAGTGATCAAATGCCCGAATTGGAAGAAGGCGATTTCTATTGGCATGTGTTAGAAGGCCTCTCAGTAGTAAATCGCCTTGCTCAGGTTTTAGGGCAAGTAGACAGATTGCTAGAAACCGGCGCCAATGATGTACTAGTGGTGAAAGCCACAGGAAGTAGCATTGATGATCGAGAAAGACTGATCCCCTATATAAGAGAATCAGTTATCGAAGAAGTAAATTTAGAAGCTGGAATAATTAGAGTTAATTGGGAAGCTGATTATCTCGATTAAGAGAGCACTTAAGTTAAGTCAGACCTAGTAAGCTGGGGCTATTAGAATGGCGCTTAAGCTAAACAGAGGTGCACTTGATGCAAATTGGCCTAGTCACCCTGTTTCCAGAAATGTTTGCTGCTATTGCTGAACATGGTATTAGCGGGAGAGCGATACGATCAAAGTTAGTATCGCTGGATTTTTGGAATCCGCGAGACTTTAGTCTCGATAAACATCGAACGGTTGATGATAAGCCTTTTGGTGGTGGGCCAGGAATGTTAATGAAGACGGAGCCTTTAGTGGCTTCGATTCAAGCAGCGAAATCGAGCTTGAGCAATGCTAAAGTTACTTACCTGTCACCACAGGGAGCGACACTGACTCAACATAGAGTTGTGGAATTGGCAGCTAAAGATTCTTTGATCTTGGTTTGTGGTCGTTATCAAGGCATCGATGCAAGAATACTTGAAACAGAAATAGATGAAGAAATTTCTCTAGGAGATTTTGTAATCAGCGGTGGAGAGATTGCCGCCATGGCTTTGATTGATGCCATGATTCGGTTTCAGCCGGGCGCGCTTGGAGACAAGGATTCTGCTCAGCAAGATAGTTTTACCGCAGGTCTTTTACATAGTCCTGAGTACACCAGGCCGCAGAATTTTAAGGGCCAGGAAGTGCCTACAGAATTATTAAACGGTAACCATGAAGTCATTCGAAAATGGCGAGTAAAACAAAGTTTAGGCGCAACTTGGCTCAAACGCCCCGATTTGCTAGAAGACGCATCTTTGAGTTTGGAACAAGAAAAATTATTGCAAGAGTTTAAACTCGAACATGAGCAAGAACAAATTTTAGGAGCAAACAAATGAACAAGAACAATATCATCCAGAAAGTCGAAATCGGCCAAATGGAAAAACAGCTGCCAGAGTTTGGTCCTGGAGATACTATTGTTGTGCAGGTAAAGATCAAGGAAGGCGATCGGGAAAGACTGCAAGCATTTGAAGGAGTGGTGATCGGCAAACGCAATCGAGGATTAAATTCTTCGTTCACCGTGCGAAAAATTTCTCACGGTGTCGGTGTAGAAAGAACTTTTCAGGCCTATAGCCCTGCAGTTGACAGTGTTACTTTGAAACGTCGCGGTGATGTGAGACAGGCTAAGTTGTACTACTTGCGTGAATTGGCGGGAAGAGCGGCGCGTATCTCTGAGAAACTCGAGAAAAAGCTAGTTAAGGACTAAATAGAAAATCGGGCTCGTCGTTAGACTTGAGTCCTACACCCACGGATTCCTATATTTAAGCAATGGGTGGGAACAGAGCAAATGAGAAGTCTGCAGGCCGCGGTCTTCTCATTTTTTTTGTTGATTTTAGTGTGAATACGTTGGCGTTGCTGCCGATAACATGGAGCACTGGCTTAGGGTTACTCTGGCATTCCCTGAGGGCCTCCTGGCAGCATGCTTCGTTAAGCTGGGCCGATTGCTCTCTAGAGCAAGGTAACCCAGTACGTTACAAATTGTAGCTCCGGGAAAAAGTGTTAGCTAAGCGATCGTCAAGCATGATAATTTTCATCAATATGAAAAAGCTGCAGGAATGACAGTAGTAAAGGCAGCGGCAAAAAGAAATCGGCCTCGATGAACTGCTTTTTACCGATCTTTTATAGTGGGAAGACTTCATGTCCGAAAGAGAGCCTGGAGATTTATTAATGATAGCACTAGTTAAAAAAACTATCGTTGTATTGAGCGTTGTTACCTTAGCAATATTCTCGGCTATTACATTCGCTCAGAATGCAGCTGTGCCACAATCCCTCCGAGAAAAACTATCTCAAGCGATAGTAGTAGCTTCTCAGAACCAACTTGAAATAGTTCGCTTGGTGAAGACTCCGCTGCCTTCTATATACGAGGTTGAACTCAGTACAGGTGAAATTCTTTATAGCGATATTTCCGGAGACTATTTGTTCGCGGGAGACATGTATCAAACCACACCAGGTGGGTTACTAAACCTTTCTACCAGCACTCGTCAGGCTCGCACAGTTGAAAAAATTCAAGCAATCCCTGAAGAAGAAATGATCGTCTTCACTCCAGAAACAGAAATTCGTGCTTCGATAACAGTTTTTACCGATGTCGATTGTACTTATTGCCGAGCTTTGCACGGCGACCTCGAAGGACTGATGGAGTTAGGTATCCAAGTTCGCTATTTAGCCTATCCTCGGGGCGGCGAAGCCGCAGATTCTTACTCCAAAATGATTTCAGTGTGGTGTTCAGATGATAGGCACAAATCATTGACGCAAGCCAAGAACGGACAAAATTTACCAATCCGCGATTGCGAAACTCCCATACTCGCCCATTATGCTCTTGGAAATGAATTGGGTATTAGCGGCACTCCGGCCTTAGTTTTTGAAGATGGCCGTGTCGTGCCTGGCTACATGGATATTGATCGCATGGCGACTTTCCTTGGGCTCAACTAGCCTGACTCCTGATGCTTTAATTTGCTGAGATCTCAGAGAGGGTAGTAAGATTCACTATCCCCGGTTTGGCTAGCGTTGAATCGGAGTTTTCGTCCTCAGACCTGCATAATCGTCTAAGTTAAAGTTCACAAACGGCAAATTTCTGTAATTCGGCGACAGAGATCACTCGATCGAGGAAGAATGATCCTTCATAAGCATCTGATTGCTGGGCTTATTCTGTGATTCCAGTATAATTCGCGCTTGGTTCTCCCCCAGATTAATGAGGCAGGATAATTGAATTCCAGCGCTGCTAATTCACTCAAACTCGGCATTTGCGGACTAGGTACTGTAGGTGGGGGTACGCTTGCTCTGTTGGAAAATAATGGTGCGGAGATTAGCCTCAGAACAGGATTACCAATCGAAGTAATCGCGGTGGCTTCGAGGTCATTGCAGCCAGGCTCACTACCTCATATTGCCAATACGGGAACCGATCCATTCGCGGTGGCGAATGATCCGGATGTAGATGTTGTTATTGAAACCATTGGTGGATTTGACCCTGCCTTCGAAGTCGTTAAACAGGCTTTGAGTAATGGTAAGCATGTTATAACCGCAAATAAGGCCCTCATTGCTGAAAGGGGGGGCGAGCTTATTTCGATCGCTGCAACTAATAATGTGATTTTAGCCTTCGAGAGTGCTGTGGCTGGCGGAATTCCTATTATCAAAGCGCTAAGAGAAGGTTTGGCTGCCAACAAAATTAATTGGCTCGCTGGGATAATAAATGGTACTGGAAATTTCATTCTGTCTGAAATGGCTGCTAAACAACGGCAGTTCGTAGATGTTTTACTAGAAGCTCAAGAGCTGGGTTATGCCGAGGCTGATCCTACCTTTGATGTGGAAGGAATTGACGCTGCGCACAAGCTCACAATCATGGCATCTATTGCTTTTGGCATTCCTCTACAATTCGAAAAAACTTATATTGAAGGTATTAGTCAAGTCTCTCCAGAAGACATTATTTATGCCAAAGAGCTAGGCTACACAATAAAGCATCTGGGTATTGCGCGACTGCTCGAAGCAGGTGTTGAAATTCGTGTTCACCCCACACTGATTTCTAATAAAAATTTACTGGCCAGCGTAAACGGAGTCAGCAACGCGATTTTAGTTAATGGTAATGCAGTAGGCTCAACACTCTATAGCGGTCCCGGTGCAGGAGCAGAGGCTACTGCTTCTTCTGTTGTCGCAGACGTGATTGATATCGCTCGTTATCAAACAGCGGGAATGGAAAAACCGGTGATTCCAGCGCTTGGATATTTAAAACATCATGAAAATGTCCCGGTATTAAAAATAGAAAATATTCGCTCGGAATATTATTTGCGCATATTCGCGAAAGACAAAGTAGGAGTGATGGCGAATATTTCCAGCATATTGCAGAGGCATGAAATTAGTATTGAAGCGGTAATTCAGAAAGAAGCCATCAGTGAAAACGTGCCAATTGTAATTCTTACTCACAATACCTTAGAGAAGCAGCTTAACGGGGCCATAGCAGAGATTGAGCAACTCGATGATGTGAGCGAGAGTATTGCGAGAATTCGTTTAGAAGCATTCGATGATGAAGGTGGCAGTTGAAATATTTAAGTACTCGGGGTCAAAGTCCGGCGCAAAATTTTCAGCAAGTACTCTTAACGGGGTTAGCTCCTGATGGTGGCCTCTACGTGCCAGATAAACTACCCCAATTTAGCGTCAAACAGATTCGTGATTTAAAAGGGCTCAGTTATCCCGATTTGGCGATGGTAATAATTACTCCCTTCATTGATGGTGAGATCGAAGAGAAAGAGCTCGGCCGGATTATTAAATCGAGCTACGCCAATTTTAACCACCCCAAGGTTGCACCCCTCTCGCAACTTGGTGAAAATGAATGGATTCTAGAGCTATATCATGGACCTACTTTGGCGTTCAAGGATTTTGCGCTGCAGGTTTTAGGTCGCTTATTGGAATATATATTGGCCAAGCAAAATAAGCGGGTTGTTGTTCTTGGTGCCACGTCTGGCGATACCGGATCTGCAGCTCTGGAGGGTTGCCGCCATTCAGACCATGTGGACATCTTTATCTTGCATCCACATCAACGCGTGTCTGATGTGCAGAGAAAGCAAATGACAACAGTCTCTGATGACAACGTCTTTAACCTGGCAGTTGAAGGCAGCTTTGACGATTGCCAGCGTATCGTTAAAGCCGCGTTTGCCGATCAATCATTTTTGCCTGAAGACAGACAGCTAGTCGCAGTAAATTCCATAAACTGGGCCCGCATAATGATGCAGATAGTCTATTACTTCTCCGCTGCGCTTGAACTAGGTGGGCCGGACAAAAACGTTTCCTTTTCAGTTCCGACAGGGAACTTTGGTGATATCTACGCCGGCTATCTAGCCAAGCGAATGGGACTGCCGGTAGATCGTCTGGTAGTTGCCACTAACACCAATGATATTCTGCATAGATTTATCAGCAAGAACGAATACTCCACAACAGATCTAAGCCACACTTGCTCACCGAGTATGGATATTCTTATTTCTAGTAATTTTGAAAGATACCTATTCGACTTATTTAAGCGAGATGGTGCTGCCTTAGCAGATTTTATGTCTCGATTTAGTCGAGAAGCCTTGAGTGTTTCTGAATCGCAGTGGCGAGAACTCAAAAGCTTCTTTGATAGTGCCAGTGTTGACGACGAGCTTACCTGCAAGACTATCGCTCAAGTATATTCAGATCATGGAGTGCTATTAGATCCTCATACTGCAGTCGGCGTAAGAGCTGCCAGAGAATGCCTAGGCAAAAAAATGGGCAATGAGCGGGCGGCAGTTATTACTTTAGCTACTGCTGATCCAGCCAAGTTTGGTGAAGCTATTGCCAAGGCCGGATTAAAAACGCCAGCGTTACCGTCACACATTCAGGATCTTTTTGAGCGTGAGGAGCGCTATACTGTGATTCCCAATTCTCTCGATGTGGTCACGGATTTCATTCAACGCAATGCCAGAGTGTCGGGTTAACACCTAAGTCGTTCAAGCGTGCAATATACCTAATGTCAATTCAACTCCAGCGCCGAATAGCCAATCCAAATTTAACCCTTCCAGATTCTATTCATCCGTTACTTCGTCAAATTTACAGTCAACGATCCTTAAATTCCGGTGAAGACCTGCAGCTTGGCTTAGCAAACCTTATCCCTCCCAATCAGTTGCACGGCATGGATGAAGCAGTTGCATTGCTAACAATTGCTCTGACTGAACAACAGCGGATACTCATTGTTTCAGATTTCGATGCTGACGGTGCAACCAGTTGCGCACTGGTGATGAACGCACTGCATCAATTTGGAGCTGAGCATGTCGATTACATCGTGCCGAATCGTTTTGACTACGGTTACGGACTTACTCCAGAAATTGTGGAATTAGCTCAAACTAAAACCCCAGATTTGATAATTACTGTAGACAACGGAATATCTAGTATAGATGGGGTTTCTGCAGCCAATGCTGCTGGTATCAAAGTATTAATTACCGATCACCATCTCCCTGCAGAACAAACGCCAGCCGCAGCAGCTATTGTTAATCCGAATCAACTAGCTTGTTCCTTTCCAAGTAAATGCATAGCCGGTGTCGGGGTAATTTTTTATACCATGTTAGCGCTAAGAGCAGAATTAAGAAATTCTGGCTGGTTCCAGCAGAGCGATATTCAGGAGCCAAATTTGGCAGATCAGCTCGATCTGGTGGCGTTGGGAACCATTGCGGATGTTGTGGCGTTGGACCGGAACAACAGAATTCTGGTAGCTGAAGGGCTTAAACGTATTAGAGGAGGACGCACTAGGCCAGGAATTTCTGCCTTACTAAAAATCGCTAATCGAAATCCTTCGGGGCTTACTGCAACCGATCTAGGGTTTGCTATTGGACCTCGCCTAAATGCTGCTGGCCGATTGGATGATATGTCTACCGGCATTGAGTGTTTGTTGTCCACTAATGAAAGTGATGCTTATTCGTTGGCGATGCAGTTAGATGCCATGAACAAAGATCGTAAGCAGATAGAAGCCGCTATGCGGGAGCAGGCTTTTAAGAATTTGAATGAGCTCAATATTGAGGTGGCAAATATTCCAGCTGCTTTAAGTATTTTTGACTCCCGCTGGCATCAAGGTGTCGTTGGCATTCTGGCTTCTCGAGTTAAAGATAAATATCACCGGCCGGTAATCGCTTTCGCGGAAGTCGCCGATTCTGATCCTATCGAATTAAAAGGCTCAGGCCGTTCGATTAAGGGCTTTCATATTCGCGATGCCCTAGATAGCGTTGCGAGCAAGAATCCTGGTTTGATTAGTAAATTTGGGGGTCATGCTATGGCTGCTGGATTAAGTCTTGAAAAAGATAAGTTCGAAAATTTCACCAAAGCTTTTACAGAAGAGGCAGAGAGGTTGCTGTCACAAGATCAATTACAAGCATTGTTGCTCAGCGATGGAGAAGTAGATCATTCTTATTTTTCTTTGGAGATTGCTAATCTTCTCGAGCAAGGCGGTCCCTGGGGACAGGAATTCCCCGAACCAATTTTTGATGGGCGTTTTAATTTGGTTAATTTTCGACGAGTTGGTGAGAATCATTTAAAGATGGTACTAAGTCCTTTGCAATCGCCTCAACAAGCAGTAGATGCAATCGCATTTAATATCGATGAAGAAAATTGGCCCGCTGACAATGCAACCGAAGTTCACCTGGCCTATAGAATGTCGGTGAATGAATTTCGTGGGAATCGAAGTCTGCAACTTATGGTTGAGAAAATATTGGAATTTATTTAACACAGATTGTGACGAGAGAGAAAAAGAGATCAGGCGAGGATGTCGATTAGCTGCCCGACTCAATTAGTTGGATTCTTTGGTCCAGCAATGTGAAGAAGTGCCGAATCTATCAAATGACAGAGTAATGCATATTTGTTACGTTTTAGCACACAAGCGGGTAGAATGACTGGCTTGAGATGACTGGAGTCATAATGCAACACATTTCTCATAGGTTATTGATTTTAATTAGTTTTATGGTATTAGTCGGAAGCGGCTCTGGCCAAGTATATGGCCAGTTACATAAGACGGATCAAATCGAAGTCGAACTAATTTCGGAAACTACTAATGTAGTGCCTGGGGAAACCTTGTGGCTGGCGATTCGACTCGACCCTGCAGAGCACTGGCATACATATTGGAAATTTGGTGGCGATAGCGGTGTTGCAACCGAAGCCAGTGAGTTTCAATTACCAGCTGGCGCTAGCGCTGGTGAAATAGTTTGGCCAATTCCAGAATGGACTCCTTTTCTCGGTAGCGAGCTAGTTACCTTCACTTTTGAGCGTGAGGTTCTGTTGCCACTGCCCGTAACCGTGCCAGTGAATTTTGGTGGTTCAACTTTTGATTTAAAGACAAAAATTGATTGGCAGGTGTGCGAAGAGATTTGCATACCTGGCGATGCAGAATTTGCTCTTTCCTTGCCAGTTGCAGAATCAGCAGAAATCGATAGTAAATGGCAAGAAGCTTTCGCTGATACTCGGGCGATGACACCGCTGACAGTTGATCAACACAGCCTTGCCGCAAACTTCAATTCCCATGACGGCAAAGTTAATGTCATGGTCAAAGCTGAAGAAGCGCTTTTTGCTAATGCAGATGAAGCTTGGTTTTTTCCGACAGAAAAACGTGTGATGAAATACGCCCCATTTCGCAAAGTCATGTTCGACGGAGAAAGAGTACAAATCAGCACTGAACAACATCGCAGATTTTCGTCTGATCTAACGGAGCTGAATGGGTTACTGTCAGTTGTTGATGACGACGGCAGCTGGCATGCATATGACATCGTCCCGGGGAAAACCACTAAAGCTTGGGATCACAGTATAGAAGTCGAATTGTTGTCAGAGACAACAAATATTGTTCCCGGCGAAGCTGTCTGGTTGGGATTAAGACTCGATCCGGCTGAACACTGGCATACCTATTGGAAGATGGGTGGTGACAGCGGTGAGCCTTCAGATATGACAGAATGGACTGCCCCGGAAGGAACAGTGATAGGGGATATACAGTGGCCGGCGCCGCATTGGCTGCCATTTTATGATACAGATTTAGTCAATTTTGGTTATAAAGAAGAAATTCTCTTACCTATCTCGGTAACAATCCCCGCAGATTATGAAGGTGATTCTGTTGAATTATCTACGCTGGCGTTTTGGAATGTTTGCGATCAAATATGTATTCCAGGAGAACAACGACTTTCAATAAATTTACCGGTAGCCAGTTCATCAGAACTCGATGCTGGGACAGTCTCAATGTTCGCTAGTGCGAGAGAGGCTCTACCGATTATCGGTCATGACTTAAAATCTATAATCGCGGTAGCAGGTGAGCGGATTAGCCTGGGGTTTGAAGCTAGTGATGCTGTGTTCGCCGATTACACCGAAGCATATTTTTTCCCCGAGCAAAGAAGAATTATCAAACCAGGTCCATTGCGGGATGTCAGTTTTCAGCAAAACCTATTGCAAATTACTCACCACCAACCTCGAAGAATGTTGGCAGATTTAACCGATGTGTATGGTGTGTTGGTTCTTGAAGACGGCAATGGCAATCGAACAGCCTATGATTTTGAGAATCCAGCCACGGATGCAAATCTCACCACGATTTTGCCACTAGCAGTAGTAGCTAACTCCGGGAGCTCTGGTTTTGGTTCCGGCTCCGACTCTAATTCTGGCGGTAGTATTTTGATGTACATGGCTGCGATGCTGTTAGGCGGGATAGTTCTTAATATAATGCCCTGTGTGTTTCCGGTATTGTCGATAAAAGCCTTAAGCTTCGCAAAAAATGCCGGCGAGTCGGCCCATCGCCAGCGAATGGATGGGTTGGCTTATACAGCAGGTGTTATAGCATCTTTTGTTGCTCTGGCAACTGTACTTATCGTACTGCGGGCCGGTGGCGAGCGCATTGGCTGGGCATTTCAATTCCAGCAGCCTTGGTTTGTAGCCCTCATGGTTTATGTTTTCTTTATGATGGCATTAAGCCTTTCTGGGGTTTTTGAAATTGGCACTGGCTTAATGGGAGCGGGTAGTGGTCTAGCGGAAAAGAAAGGCTACAAAGGCTCATTTTTTACCGGTGTCCTTTCTACTACGGTAGCTACTCCTTGCACGGCACCTTTCATGGGCCCCGCTTTGGGATTCGCTCTAACTCAGTCCTGGGCAGTGGCGATGTTGATTTTTGTCTCTCTCGGACTGGGTTTGGCTCTACCAATTTTAGTCCTTTCCTATATGCCTTGGTTAACCAAATATATGCCTAAGCCTGGCGCATGGATGGAAACTTTCAAACAATTTATGGCTTTTCCGTTGTACGCCTCCGCCTTGTTCTTTCTTTGGGTGTTGGGTAATCAGGTAGGGGTGATGGGAATGGCTTTGGTTCTTGCTGCTTGTATCTTGCTAGCCTTTGCTGCGTGGATGTACCAACGTAGGTTTAGCTTTGGTCCAATTATGCGCACCGCGAACTACGCTGTAGGTGTAGGTATAATCACAATAGTAATTTATCTCATGCAGACCCCTTTTTTACAGTCCGCACCGGTTGCACAGGCAGCTAGCGTTGATGATGATAATTCCACTCTCAACTATGAAGTTTTCAGTACGGCCCGTTTGAATGAGCTGCAGGCCGAGGGTAAACCTGTATTTGTAAACATGACTGCAGCTTGGTGTATAACCTGCCTTGCCAATGAGCAAACAACTTTGGGCACAGAGCGAGTTCAACAGGCCTTGGATGATAATCAAATCACTTATATGAAAGGCGATTGGACCAACGAAGACCCAGAAATTACCGATATTCTTGAGCGTTTCAATCGTCCTTCAGTGCCACTTTATATATTGTATCCCGGTGATAGTTCCAAAGAGCCCGTGATACTGCCCCAGATATTGACCCCTGGAATTGTGGCATCTGCTTTCGCAGAAATTTAAGCTCAGCTAATCCATAAATGGCTCTAACTGGGCTTGAGCAGTTTTCTTCGATAGGAATTCTGACGGTATTCTCAATTAATCCTTTCTATTTGTGATTTCGGTTTTATCTTTAGAATTATGAATGCAATCTGTATCAACTTTTTTAGTCTATTATTGGTGGCAAATTCAGCCAGCGGTGCGGCTATCCCGGCAGATGTGCCTAAGCAATCGTTGTCGAAAGAGTTCGATAGTGCACATGAAGTTGCGCTTGATATGCCGCGTTTACACAGTCTGCTGATTAGTCGTGGCAGTGACTTAATCTTTGAAGAATATTATAACGGTACTGACCCAACTCGACCGGCGAACATGAAGTCGGCTTCAAAGAGTGTGATTTCTGCGCTGGTAGGAATAGCTATAGATAATGGTCACATCGAATCCGAGAATGAAAAGATTGCAGATTATTTTCCTGAATTGATTTCCGCTAGAAGTAATAGTGATAAACAATCAATTTCCATTAAAAATCTTTTAACCATGCAGTCTGGATTGGAGACTACCAGTAATCGAAATTACGGGAAGTGGGTCCTTAGTGATAACTGGGTTGAATTCGCAGTGAATCAACCCCTGGTAGCAGCCCCTGGTACGCGCATGCTTTATAGTACAGGTAGTACGCATTTGCTTTCGGCAATACTTGCAAAAGCTACGGGTATGAATACGAAAAAATTCGCTCAGGAAATGCTAACATCTAAGCTAGGCTATTCCATGTCCTACTGGTCGCAAGATCCACAGGGAATATATTTTGGGGGTAACGACATGGAGATGACGCCGCGACAAATGCTGACTTTTGGAAACCTTTATCTCAATGATGGTCGTCATCAAGGGAAGCAAGTGTTGTCGGAACGTTGGGTTGAGGTTTCTCATCAGGCTCATGCGCGTTCTCCCCGTGGGCAAGGTAGGTTTTATGGCTACGGTTGGTGGCTACGTGATCTGGCAGGTATGCAAGTTCCCGTTGCCTGGGGTTACGGCGGCCAGTTAATTTTTGTGGTCAAAGAGCTGGACCTGGTAGTTGTAGCGACTTCGGATAGCAAGCCCGGTCCTAGCCGGCGTGGGCATCTGGGGCGGTTGTATGATTTAGTTGAAACCGAAATACTTACTCCGTTGCATACTCCAGAATTATCTGCTCGCTAACCTTCGTATTGTTTTAAACTTCGATCAATAGTGATCACTTCCTTGCCGAGTGAAAAGTCGGCAAGTTTGTTGCATTAAAGCTAAGTTCTAGTTTTAAGGTATCTCCATGTTGAGTTCTTAGATGTCTTTCGGCAGAATGAGAGAGAGTCAAGGACAATGTGATATTATCGAAAATCACTGCGTAAACGGGCGAAATCGCTAACTTCAGCGGTAGGGTATTGCAAACCATGAAAACACTCAATTACGCAGCCACAGCAATTCTAGTGGTGCTGGTTTTCTACCTTCTCAATGCCGGGGAGGGTTTATTGTTACCTTTAGTCATTGCAATTACCTTGTGGTATTTAATCAATACTCTCGCCAGCGCCTTCGCTCGAATTCGAATAGGTAGTTTTCACTTTCCTAAACCGATCTGTCTGACAGCCTCATTGCTGTCGTTTATTTTGGCTATTTGGGGGTTAATAAGCTTCCTCAGCTCAACTTTCGGCGATGTGTTAGATGTGGCTGACCAATACCAGATAAATCTCATTACGAGGCTGCAAGATTTCCCCTTAATAAATTTGGCAGACTTCGAAGGGCAGACCCCTACCGAACTGCTAGGAAGCTGGATAAATTTGCCAAGTTTTCTCGCATCTTTAGCAAGCTCCTTCACTGGCATCCTAACCAGCGGGGGCATTATTCTCATATATACAAGTTTTCTTTTTCTCGAGCAGGGTCAATTACGATCAAAGATAGCAGCATTAGTTGGTAATCCTGAAGACGAAGAAAATGTTCAAAAAATCCTTAAGCGCATTCGAGATGATATTCAGAAATATATAAGCATCAAATTTTTCACCAGCTCTATGACAGGTATTTTGAGCTACACTTTCCTGCGGCTGGTAGAAGTAGATTTTGCAGGTCTCTGGGGCTTGTTAATCTTTTTGTTAAATTTTATTCCCACAGTCGGCTCGATCATTGCCACAATTTTTCCTGCTATGATTGCGCTTGCTCAGTCAGATGGTTATTCATTGTTTTTCTTGGTATTGGTTGGTATAGGCGTGCTTCAAATCTGTATCGGAAATATTCTTGAGCCGCGGCTTATGGGTTCTTCTTTTAATCTTAGCCCGATTATAATTTTGTTGAATCTTGGTTTATGGAATTATATTTGGGGGATTCCCGGCATGTTTCTTTGTGTGCCGTTCTTGATTATTATTACCATTGTCTTGAGCCATTTTCCTCAAACTCGGAGAATTGCCATCATGCTTTCCAGTGATGGGCGGTTGAGAGTTCCTTTGGACAAAACTATGGGTGCGTTCGGCTTTGACCCTACGAAAAGCCTGTTACCCCCAGACCAAGCTGGAAATCCCGACAAGGATTAAACTGTGGTTTGGAGGGAGTTTTGCTATAGATTGACTTTCTCTTAAGAATAACAACTTGAAACCCTGCAAATTCAGCGTATTAAGCGCTATAATCCCCTGCTTTTTTGGAAACGAACAGCTTTCCGGCGGGAGCTGGCAGTTCTTGAGGTTCATTGATGAACAGTGCCGAGATTAGACAGAGGTTCTTAGATTTTTTTGCTAACCGTGGACATGAAATTGTTCCGAGCAGCTCGCTGGTACCCGCAAATGACCCAACTCTGCTATTCACAAATGCAGGCATGGTGCAATTCAAGGATGCCTTTTTGGGCAATGAACAGCGCGCTTGCCCCCGTGCCACTAGTTCGCAGCGTTGCGTTCGAGCCGGGGGAAAGCATAATGATCTGGAAAATGTCGGCTATACCGCACGCCACCATACTTTTTTCGAAATGCTTGGCAATTTCTCTTTCGGTGATTATTTCAAACGTGAAGCGATCCAGCATGCCTGGGACTTTCTAACTGTGGAACTGGGTTTGGCGCCAGAAAAGCTTTGGGTAACTGTTTTTGAAGATGATGACGAAGCCGCGGCAATTTGGTTAGACGAAATGAAGATTGATCCCAATAGGTTTTCACGCCTTGGTGAGAAAGATAATTTTTGGGCAATGGGGGACACCGGACCCTGCGGACCTTGTTCAGAAATATTTTATGATCACGGCGACTGCGTTGCTGGCGGGCCTCCAGGTAGCCAGGATGAAGATGGCGATCGCTACATCGAAATCTGGAATCTAGTTTTCATGCAATTCGAGCGTAAAGCCGACGGCTCCATGACACCATTACCGAAGCCTTCAGTTGACACCGGTGCTGGCTTGGAGCGCGTATCTGCGGTTATGCAAAACGTCCATAGCAATTATGAAATAGATTTATTTCAAAACCTTTTGGATAACATTGCTGAAGTTACAGGCGTTGAAGATACCCAGAATAACTCCTTGCGAGTGATTGCTGACCACATACGTTCATGTGCTTTTCTCGTGGTTGATGGAATTGCTCCCTCTAATGAGGGCAGAGGTTATGTGCTGCGGCGTATCATCCGTCGAGCCGTGCGTCATGGTTACCAGTTAGGTGTAAAGGATATTTTTTTCTACAGATTGGTAGATGGCTTGGCGAAAATCATGGGTGATGCTTATCCAGAGCTTTTGGAAAACCAGGCCCTTGTAGAAAAAGTCTTGCAAGAGGAAGAGGAACAATTTGCCCGAACCCTTGAAAATGGAATGAGCATCTTAGAGAAAGCTATTGATGATCTCGACGGGAAAATAATTCCCGGTGAAACCGTCTTTCGCCTCTATGATACCTACGGATTTCCAGTTGATTTAACTGCTGATGTAGCACGAGAATATGAGCTCACCATTGATATGGATAACTTTAACAAAGCGATGTCCTTGCAAAGAGAACAAGCTCGAGCTGCAAGTAATTTTTCTGCAGTAGATAAGCTTGACTTGGATCCAGTGCTTAGTACTGACTTTATTGGCTATGATGAGCTAGCCGGTTCAGCAAAAGTTACAGCAATTTATAGTCTCTCGAATGAGAGCCTTAATGAGGCTGGGTCAGAAGAAGTATTGCTACTGTTAGATTCAAGTCCATTTTATGGGGAGTCCGGAGGGCAAGTAGGAGACTCAGGGATGCTTCGAAATGATACGGCTGAATTCAAAGTGCTCGATACTCAGAAGCAGGGAGATGTACCCATTCATCGAGGCGCACTCCGCAGCGGTGAATTAAAAGTAGGGGATCAGGTTTTCACTGAAGTTTCTGTCAGTGAGCGCGCTGCTATTACATTGAACCATTCGGCAACTCATCTCATGAATGCGGCCCTAAGAAGTGTATTGGGTATCCATGTAAACCAAAAAGGTTCGTTGGTCGATATGGATAGATTGCGGTTTGACTTTTCTCATTCATCAGTAGTTAGTAAAGCCGAATTGCAACAAATTGAAGATCAGGTCAATCAGAAAATATTGGCTAACTTTTTAGTTAATAAAGAAGTGATGCCTATCGCGGATGCACAACAAAAAGGTGCGCTTGCTCTGTTTGGTGAAAAGTATGGCGATAACGTAAGAGTAGTAAGCATGGGTGGTGAGTACTCAGTAGAATTTTGTGGAGGGACCCACGTAAACCGCACAGGTGATATAGGTTTGTTCAAGATTGTCAGCGAAACCGGAATCTCCGCAGGCGTTAGACGGATAGAAGCAGTAACCGGCAATGGTGCCCACGCGTTAATTGTCCATGAAGAGCAAACCTTAAGACAAGTGTGTGAAATAGTAAAATCGAAACCGGATGAGCTAGTTGATAAAGTGAAGAAACTTGTTGCCGGAAACAAAGCTTTAGAAAAAAAACTCGACCAGCTAAAGTCTAAAATGGCCTCCAATACCGGAAGTGATTTGGCGTCGCAAGCGGAGGAGCTGGCAGGGTCGAAATTATTGGTTACTGCCGTTGAAGGTTTTAATTCCAAGACTTTACGTGACACAGTAGATCAGTTGAAGAACAAACTTGGTAGCGCAATTGTTGTGCTAGCCAATGTCAGTGATGGCAAAGTGAGTTTAGTTGCCGGCGTCAGTGGGGACTTATCTGACAAAGTTAAGGCCGGAGAACTAGTAAATATGGTTGCTTTAAAAATTGGAGGCAAGGGTGGTGGTCGCCCCGATATGGCAATGGCAGGAGGTAGTGATGCTAGTGCTTTGCCGGAAGCATTGGCCAGCGTCAAACCCTGGGTCGAGTCTAAACTGTAGTTTCTAGATATGTAATTACCAAATAACTGGAACTGTGCGATAGAGTATCAAATTGAAAATATACTCAACTGCAAATAGAGAATGTTAAGAATCAGATAGTATTAAAAAAGTATGGAAGAGTAATGGCTCTAATTGTTCAAAAATATGGTGGAACATCAGTAGGTACTGCAGAACGAATTAAGGCTGTTGCTGACAAGGTGGCTGGGTTTCGTAATAATGGCGATGATGTTGTGGTAGTGGTTTCAGCGATGAGTGGTGAAACCAATCGCCTGGCTGAACTTGCCCACAGTATTATGGAACGGCCAATTCCCAGAGAAATGGATGTCTTACTCTCTACCGGAGAGCAAGTCACTATCGCATTGTTAAGTATGGCTTTGGAAAAGCGTGGCTGCAGCGCTCGTTCATTTACTGGTGGGCAAGTGCGTATCCTCACTGATGGGACTCATACTAAAGCACGTATCAGGGATATTGATAGTGCGCGTATCCATGCTCAAATCGAGCTAGGCAATGTCGTAGTTGTTGCTGGTTTCCAGGGCGTCGATGACAATTCCAATATTACGACATTAGGTCGAGGCGGTTCTGATACTACTGCGGTAGCGTTGGCCGCTGCTCTGGAAGCAGACGAGTGCCAAATCTATACTGACGTGAAAGGTGTTTACACTACCGATCCACGAGTTGTGAAAGACGCTAAGCTATTGAACAGCGTAACTTTTGAAGAAATGCTCGAATTGGCAAGTCTTGGGGCAAAGGTTTTACAAATCCGCGCGGTAGAATTTGCTGGGAAATACAAAGTGCCTTTGCGAGTACTATCCAGTTTTGAAGAGGGTGATGGAACTCTCATTAGTTTAGAGGAAGATACTAAGATGGAAGATCCCGCCATCGCTGGAGTTGCATTCCAGCGTGATGAAGCCAAGCTAACAGTATCCGGTGTCCCAGATTTGCCGGGTATTGCCTATAAGGTAATTGGTCCCGTGAGCGAATCCGGGATCGAGGTTGATGTGATTGTTCAGAATGCCGCCGCTGATGGCACGAACGACATTACTTTTACCGTAAAACGCGGAGAAAGTGACAAGGCAAAAGAGATTCTTGATGAGGTCGCTGATTCTTTAGGCACGGCTGAAGTTATATTAGACAAGAAAATATGTAAGGTCTCTATCGTTGGTGTAGGTATGCGCTCACACGCGGGCATCGCCAGTAGGATGTTTAAAGCACTGGCGGATGAGGGTATTAATATTCAGCTCATTACCACCTCTGAAATAAAGATATCTATAGTTATAGAAGAGAAGTACCTGGAGTTGGCGGTGCGAGCATTGCACAGCGCCTTCGATTTAGGAGATCCTGATTACGAGAAGAAGCCAGAGTAACCATTTGTTGTTTGGGTCTAGGGCCTAGATCTAGTTTTTAGTATTCATAATATTGTTTAATATTAGGATTAATAGCGATTGGATTCTGTCAGACTTAGGCAGATACTGTGCTAACTGTTCCTGAGATTAGGAATCAGCAAGAATTAGTGAAAAAAGGCAAGATTTTTAAAGAAAATGGAGCTACAAAACTGCAGATTTATGAGCTAAAGGAGATGGAGATCAAATTTCAGTGAATAGGAATTCACCAGAATAAGGATCATCTAAAGCGAATCGACCAACAATTTGCGCTTCCACAGTCTAATTATGAGGAGGTGCAAAGGATTGATAATGGAGAGTGACCATGTTGATACTGACGCGCAGGATTGGCGAAACTTTGATGGTAGGGGACGACGTCACTGTTACTGTATTAGGTGTTAGAGGTAATCAAGTGAGGATTGGCGTGAATGCTCCTAAGGAAGTCGCGGTTCATCGCGAAGAAATTTACCAGCGCATCCAGAAAGAAAAAAGCGGTGACGGTCCAGCCAGCGAAGAAGAGTAAATTATAAACTCCAGCGCTTAGTAGCGTAATGCACTTTGGATCAGCAGGGTGACATTTGGCTTCGTCAAATCTCCATTCCATCGCGAAGCTAAAATTCAGCTAGATCTATTTCGTTCTGGCTCTTCTAGTTTTTTTACCTCCTATGCTATTATTCGCACCCCTTACGGAGAGATGGCCGAGTGGCTGAAGGCGCGCCCCTGCTAAGGGCGTATAGGGTTAAACCTATCGAGGGTTCGAATCCCTCTCTCTCCGCCATAAAAAACCCAGCTCATGCTGGGTTTTTTATGGCGGAGGCGCCCGGGTGTCGTTGTGCTAGGTAGCGGTACATTGGGTGCATTGCGAGCGCCTTTCTTGCTATGATGCGCGGCTTTCACAATAAACAGGTCTTTTATAAAGCATGAAAGCGTTCTATCAAGACTTCAAGTTGGGTATTATCGGTGGCGGGCAACTCGGCCGGATGCTTTTGCAGGCCTGTCCTAATCTCAATATACATACCTGTGTACTTGACCCCAGTGAAGATGGTCCTTGCAGTGGTTTGGCAAACGAATACACACAGGGGTCTCTACAAGATTATGAAACCGTCTATGCCTTTGGAAAAAGGGCTGATTTGCTTACTATTGAGATTGAAAACGTTAATATTGATGCACTCTACCAACTGGAGCGTGAAGGCATCCCTGTTTATCCTCAACCCCGTGTAATTGAAATTATTCAGGATAAGCGGGTTCAGAAACAATTTTACCTTGACCACGATATACCTACTTCTGAATTTATCCTGGTGAATAACCGCGAAGACATTAAAACCCATGCTGAATTCCTGCCTGCTTTTAATAAGCTTGGTAAGGGTGGTTATGATGGGGGAGGTGTTCTAAATTTGGAGTGTGTGGCGGATATTGATAAGGCTTTCGATGATTACGGGTTGCTAGAAAAAACTATTGATTTTGAAACTGAAATTTCTGTTATCGCTGCCAGAAACTCGATGGGAGAAATATCAGTTTTCCCTGCAGTTGAGTGTATATTTCATCCTGAGTACAATTTGGTAGATTATTTGATTGCTCCAAGTTCATTGGCAAATGAGGTTCAGCAAGCTGCCGAAGATCTTGCCAGAAAGGTCATCACTGACCTTGATATAGTGGGACTCTTAGCGGTAGAAATGTTTGTCACTAAGGCAGGTGACGTACTGGTAAATGAAGTGGCGCCAAGGCCTCATAATAGCGGCCATCAAACAATTAATGCTAATGACACTTCTCAGTATGAGCAGCACCTTCGCGCTATTATTGGATTACCTTTAGGTTCAACAGCGATCATTAAGCCTTCAGCGATGGTGAATCTTTTAGGTGAAGAAGGCTATACTGGGCCTGCTCTGTATGAAGGGCTGGATAAACTGTTAGAAATCGAAGGTTCAAATATTTTTTTATATGGTAAGAAAATTACTAAACCTCATCGAAAGATGGGCCATATTACGATTCTTGATGATGATATAGACGTATTGAAAGAGAAAGTTCAATTGGTTAAAAAGGCGATCAAAGTAATAGCATGATAAATTCAAAGAGTTCAAAAGTCGGTATTATCATGGGCAGTAATTCCGATCGCAAGATCATGGAAGCTGCCGCTGAAATCCTCGAAGAATTCGATATCCAGTATGAAATGTCAGTGGTATCAGCTCATCGGACGCCAGAGGCGATGATGGAGTATGCAAAAAATGCTCGAGATTCCGGGCTCACTGTGATTATTGCAGGTGCTGGCGGTGCTGCCCACTTACCAGGTATGGTCGCCTCTGTAAGTACTTTGCCTGTGATTGGTGTTCCCATTAAATCCGCGAATTCAATCGATGGCTGGGACTCTGTTTTGTCTATATTGCAGATGCCTGCTGGGGTTCCGGTGGCAACAGTAGCCTTGGATGGTGCTAAGAACGCAGGAATTTTAGCGGCTGAAATCATCGGGACATTTGATGATTCAGTTGCCGGCAAGCTTGAGAAGTACAAAAATGTACTTACGGCCAAAGTTCAAGAAATGAATCTCTAGATGAAGTGACTAACGAAAAGTTTAACGACTATCAGCTTAACTTATTATGGTTAGCGAGTTTCTGAATGGAACTCTTTTGCAGCTTCTAAAAATCCATATTAAGTGTTAAGCCATAACGCATAGGTTCTCCCAATTGGGTATAACCCTTGGCGGCATAATTATCTCTGGGGTCATTACCGAAGAAAAAACCGCGCACTAAATAATCCTCATCGTTTAGATTTCTCCCCCAAAGAGTCAGTTGCCATTCTTTCCAGCTATAGCTTAGGCTTGCATTGACCAAACTATAATCTTTAGAACGGATACTGTGGCTATCAGAGAAATAGAAGCTGTCTTTGCCCTGAATATTTACATCCAATTCCAATGCGGAACTTATTCTAATATCAACACCTAAAGTATATTGATAATTTGGTGCATGTGCCTGTTGCCGACCACCAAGGTTGTCTCCAGCTGAGTTGACAAATTCTTTGTATTTGGTTTTTAATAGGCCTAATGAGCCATGAAACATAATGTTATTAGCAGCTTGAAATTTAGCTGAAGCTTCTAGGCCATAGTTAGAGCCAGCAGCGGCATTGCCAACATAATCGATAAATTCGGAGCTACCATCAGCGCGGGATCGAACTACTGAGCTGGCAATTTGAACATCAGCTCTGTCCATAAAGAACAGAGCTAACTGAGTTTTTAATTGATCATTATATAAAGATCCTTTAAAACCAAACTCATAATTAATGAGTTCTTCAGCATTGAATTCGCGCAAATCACTATCAAGGCTACCATCGGTATTGAAGCCTCCAGTTTTATAACCCCTTGAAATACTTGCGTAAATCAAAGAACTTGTTGATGTCCTGTAAGTTAGGGAAAGTTTTCCACCGTAAAGAATTTCATCGGGTGTAAAGTTAATAGCATTTGAATCAAAGTAAGCAGCATCAAAATTTTCTCCGCGAAAGCCAAGGCTTAAACCCCAGTTGTTATTTAAGTCAGAATTGATTTCTCCATAGACAGCAAAACGCTTTATGTCATATCTGCTACTAAAGTCAGTGGATAAAAAAGTATAAATCCGTTTTAGGTCGACTTCCTGTTGTAAAGAGTAAATGCCGAAAACCCAGTCAGTAGTGTTAGAAAAAATCAAACCAGAATCGGAAGAAACAAAGCGAAGCTCGGCACTTGTAGTTTCTCTGTCACGAAAATATTGATCACTCGATGAATATTCCCATGGGTGGAAGCCGTTAAAGACCCAGTCCTCATCATAACCATATTCGGTTTTTGAATCAGCATAACCAAGAAGCGCTTCTACTTTGAATTTGGCGAACTGGGTAAGCGATAACTTCGTACTTAAGATGTCAGCCTGTTGACGATCGATGCCCGGCTGATCAGAAATTGTGTCGCGAACATTATCCAAAGAAAAAGAATCATAACCATTGTCTATATTAATTGTTGAAGCTGTTATGCCTAACTGTACATAGTCTGATGGCGTCCAATCGAGCTTTCCTCTGACTATACCTTCATCTCGTTGATTGGTTTTCTTGCTCAGAAACTGATTGGTATTAAAACCATCAGATTTTAAATTTTGAGCGGAAAGCCGATAGCGCAATTGATTAGATATCGAGCCAGATAAGTATCCGGCTAGACCTGAGCTATCAAAATTAGCGTTTTCAAGTTGCAGTCCATAGCTTGTTTCA
Organism: Gammaproteobacteria bacterium; assembly: GCA_012960305.1. GTDB lineage: Bacteria > Pseudomonadota > Gammaproteobacteria > Pseudomonadales > Pseudohongiellaceae > UBA9145. Next base: position 42,707 of record DUBM01000007.1, read on the forward strand.
TTTGTAGGTGATTTGCTTTGTAGATTTATTAGTCCAGCAAGAGCATTTGAACCATAGCGAGTACCTTGTGGGCCTAATAAAATCTCCACTTGCTCTACATCATAAAGTAATGCGGCATTGCCAATGCCGCTAAAGTCTACCCCGTCAATAATAACCCCAACAGAAGAATTCAGGGGTTCAGAGAACTGACCACGTTCGCCAATGCCTCTGATTTGATAAAAGCGAGCACGAGAAGCACCTGAAGAAAAATTTACATTTGGTGCATTAAACAGAATATCTTCAAGGTGTTGGGCGTTTTTTTTCCGAATCAGATTTGCATCCAGAACAGTAACGCTGCTGGAAATATCATTTGCCTTGGATTGACGATAATCTGCATTGACGATAATTTCTTCAAGAACAATTGAAGAATCTACCTGGGCGCTGATCGAAAAACAGAAACAAGTGAAAGTAATAAAAGCTACAAAAATACGATGCATTGAGGTCTCCGTTATTGCCTAATAAAATAGATTAGTACTACGGAGATAAAAAAGTTTGCTTCGAGTGAAGCAGCTTCCTATTCCTACGCCAGTATTAACCGGGTCAGGTTCAAAGGGTAATTTTCTCAGGCCGAAGCCACCCCTTAGGACGGGAAGACTTTAATGGAATATAGTTTTATTTACAAGAATTACTGCGAATTCGAATTATTTAGAGTTTGCTGCAAACGTTCCAGCGGCTCGCCTGTTACTATCATATGGTCTAGTTCGTATTCTTTAATTTTTTGAAGATACAAATTGAATAATTCATGGCGATTATTTGGGTTTTCTCGCAATTGGTCAGCTTCCCAGGGAATGTTGGAATCACATAAATAATAATATCTGTTGGAGGTTTGCTGTTCGATGCTATTTTCAAATGTATTATAAATCCAAGGGTCACAGCTTCCATACTTGACTTCGCTCCAAATCATAATCACTAGTAGATCTGTGTCGCAAACTATTTTCTCTGGCCAATGAGAAATAAATGATTGCTCCTGCTTGTGCTGTTGTTTTGCAATTTCCAATAAGTCATGTTGCTGGTAAGAATGAATTTCTTTGAGGTAATCCCTAGCAACTTCTTTAACAAGAGGTACTTCCCAATAAGCTGAAAGCTGGTTTGCTAGGGTAGTTTTGCCGGAAGATTCAGGACCCGTAATAACTATAATCTTAGTGTTCATTACAATAACTTTTATGCCATGCTATATAACCCATGAAGGCCATTCCCATATAGATAATATATAAAAGACTGTAGAAATATATTTCTTTATAAAAATATATGCCAGATGCAAGAATGTCTATTAGAAGCCACAATGCCCAGCATTCTAGTTTTTTCCGACTTTGTAGCCACATAGCAAGGAGACTGAGAACGCTGGTTGTATTATCCCAGTAGGGCAATTCCGCATCTGTATAAGTCGCAAATAAAGTGCCGTTAATGAAAATTACGATTGCACATAAGGCTAATAAAACAAGTATAGTTTGATTTTTTTCGCTACTTACTGATAATGTTGATTCTGTTCTAAGGCCTCCACGCACCCAGTAATACCAGCCGTAAAAATTCATTATCAGATAAAAAATATGTAAAGCTAAATCCGCATAGAGTCTGGCATTGTAAAAAATATAAAGAGAGGCCACTGCATAGACTATGCCTATAGGCCAGGTCCAAATATTTTGCTTAATCAATAACCAAACGGCGAGTATGCCGGAAATTAAACCAAATATTTCGATCAAGCTCATGGCCAGGATAAAATCAAACATTTGAGAATGTCAGTTGAATGAAAAGCTTATTAGATTTAAAAAAATAATCTCGGTCCTGCATTCTTGCTTAGGAAGTAGATTTAATAGGTTGTTACACTTTTAACAGATACTTTTATTTTAGGAGTTTGGTACAAAAGTATTTGGATATAATCTTTATCCCACCAAAACCAAATTGATTCTCCATTGTACTGCCGAATTGTCTAGTTAACTATTTTATATATTAGACAACACCATCATCGAAAAATATTTTTATTTCCTTCTCAGAAAAATTTAATTCCCCCAGGATCGAGCGTGAATGCTCACCGATTTCTGGCACTGGACCGAGGGTTGCTATATAACTACTGTTGTTACCTGGTGGAAGAAAGCTATCAACAACACCTTCTGGTGTCTCCGTCTCAACAATTCTCTTTAACGCCTGTAATTGAGGATGTTGCCATACTGATACCATGTCATTCACATTGGCATAGGCAATCTGTCCTGCATCAAGTTTCTCAGCGACTTCATTGCTACTCAGTTTTAAAAAGACCGACTCAATAATATTTCGCAGCGCATCTCTATTAGTCGAACGCAGAGCATTAGTAAAGAACCGCTTATCGTCGAATAAACCTTCTTGCTCAATCACATTGCAGCAAAAAAGTTTCCACTCTCTTTCATTCTGTAAGCCTAGCATTATAGTTTTTTTATCTTTGGTCAAAAACGAGCCGTAGGGATAAATGCTGGCGTGATCCGCGCCAGACCGCCTTGGTGGCTCTGCTCCTTCGTAGGCATAGTAGAGTGGAAAGCCCATCCATTCCACCATTGCTTCCAGCATGGAAATTTCAATATTGCTGCCTTTACCGGTTTTACCCCGTTGAATCAAGGCGGCAAGCACGGCCGCCTGTGCCTGCATACCAGCGGCAATATCAGCAATGGAAATGCCGCTTTTCACCATTTGATCTTCTGTGCCAGTAATCGATAGAAATCCGGCTTCGGCTTGCACCAAGAGGTCATAAGCTTTTTTGTGTTGGTAAGGCCCACCGTTGCCATAACCTGAAATATTGCACACAATCATATTTGGATATTGTTCGTGAAGATGGCGATAACTCATTCCTATTTTATCGGCCGCAGAGGGTGCTAGGTTTTGTACCAACACATCTATGTTAGGTAGCAGTCGGTCAAGAATCTCAGTGCTGGATTCGTGCTTGAGATTTAATGTGAGGCTCTGCTTGGATCTATTTGTCCAAACGAAGTGAGAAGACTGCCCTTTAACACGGTTATCATAGTGACGGGCGAAATCTCCAGTTTCCAGCCTTTCGACTTTTATAACTCTGGCCCCTAGTTCGGCAAGCTGGCGTGTGCAGAGTGGAGCAGCGATAGCATGCTCGAGCGAAAGTACAGTAATCCCATCAAGAGGGGCTATATTTGTCATTCAGGCAGACTTGCTCTTTGGAATTCCATTCGAAACAATAGCTGATGCTTTCATGCAAAGAGAGCCTTCATGGTTTTGTATCCATAGTTCCACCTTGCCATCAGTGTCGGGATTAAGACCACAGACCATAAAATCATTCAAGTCAAAAATGGGATGGACTGCTTTAAATTCAAAAGCACCTATAGAATACTTTGGTAACTTTTCCCTCAAAAGCTCAACTAACAAAGTTGCAAGTAGAGGGCCATGAACGATGAGTCCAGGATACCCCTCGACCTTAGTAACATATTCACGATCGTAATGAATTCGATGGCCATTAAATGTTAAAGCGGAGTAGCGGAATAACAGTACCGGATCTGGTGTAACATTTTTACTGTAATCAAATTGAGTAGGAGCAGCTAATGGCTGTGGTTTGGAAGCATCAGCACCAGGGTTGTCTCGATAGACAATGTCATGTTCTTCATTCAGGGCTTCACCCTGTTCAGATATTAGAGTATGCCGAACTGTTACAAACGCCAGCTGACCACTGCGGCCTTCTTTGAATTTTATCGAAAGGATTTCAGATTTTCTTTCTACAACTTCATTGACACGAAGTGAAAAATTAAACTGGAATCTACTACCACCCCACATACGTCTAGGAAGATCGATTGGAGGCAAAAAGTCACCTCGATTAGGGTGGCCGTCTTCAGCGAGTGTGGAGCGAGGCGCCGGCGCAAGAAAATACAGCCAATGCCAAAGTGGTGGAAGAATACTGCCATTACCCAATCTTAAATCGGATCGCTCCAAGGTCGCGGCCATCCCAATCATGGGGTTGATTGTGAGTATTTCTCTGAGTGATTCAGTCTTTCCTATCCAGGAATCAAAATTTGCCGTTTCTGCCGTCATCTCTAGTTATTTACTCATTGGTAGGCTGCTGTGTGGATATGAGAATTTAATGGAAGCTAGTCCAAGTTACTACTAAAATAGAGGCTGAATTGCTATAAGTGTGGCCGCAATAATTTGAATTTGTTGACGTCAGCTGTCACACCGCTTGCGAACTGCAAAACACTACAAGATTAATAAGGGGTAGTCGTGACAGGAAAGTATTATGAAGAATTGGAAGTTGGCGCTGAATTCGAGCATTTGCCCCACCGCACGATCACCGAAACCGATAATCTACTCTTCTCCACAATGACTCATAACCCTCAGCCCCTGCATATCGATGCTGAATTCGCCGCATCTACACAGCATGGGCAGATTCTGGTAAACAGTCTATTTACCCTGGGTTTAGTGATAGGCCTTTCTGTTGGCGATACCACCCTAGGTACGACTATTGGTAATCTAGGAATGGAGAAAACAGAATTTCCCAACCCTGTATTTATTGGAGACACCATCAGAGTCACCACCAAAATTGTTGATAAACGTGAATCTAAGACAAAGCCTGATCGTGGTATTGTTTGGTTCCAACATCAGGGTATTAACCAAAGAGATGAAATTATTTGTGATTGCTTAAGGAAAGGTATGATGATTAGGAAGCCAATTTAATGACTTTAAGAAGATCGGTACATTTTGTACCTGGTGGTAATGACAAGATGCTCAACAAGGCACTGGGGTTTGCTGCCGACTCTCTTATTCTTGATTTAGAAGATTCAGTTACTCCAGATCGTAAAATAGCAGTTAGAAAAGAAGTTTGTACCTGGTTAGCAGAGACAGATTTTGGCATACAGGAACGTTTAGTGAGAGTGAACCCATTAGATACTGAGTGGGGGCGTGATGACCTCGAAGCGATTCTCGAAGCAAAGCCCGACGGTATTGTATTGCCCAAAGTTTTAGGCCGCGAAACCGTGGTTGCTGTTGATGCTCTTATGCAGCAAAAAGAAAAAGATGTCGGCTTAGAAGAAGGCACAATAAAATTATTGTTAATAGGTAGTGAAGTGGCCTCTGCGGTATTCGCCCTGCCACAGATGGTGGATCATCCCCGCGTTAACGCTGTCACCTGGGGGCCAGAAGACCTTTCCGCGTCTCTTGGGGCTAGAGCTAAACGTGATGAGAAAGGAAATTATTTAGAAGTGTTTAGTTTTGTGCGCTCTTACTGTTTATTGTCAGCAGTCGCTGCAAGTGTTCAGCCAATCGATGCTGTGTATGTGGACATAAAAAACAATAAGGGTCTGGAGAAGGAGTGTCGTGACGCTGCCGATATGGGCTTTACAGGTAAAATGACCATCCATCCAGGTCAAATTGAAATAGTGAACGCCGCCTTTACGCCAACGGCTGCAGAAATCGAAGCAGCAGGAGAGCTTGTCGCGGCTTTCAAAGAAAATGCAGAAACAGGGAACATGGCTTTTAAATTCAATGGCGAAATGGTTGACGTTCCCCATCTGCGTAGAGCAGAACAGATTCTTTCAATCGCTGCGCGCATAGCAGTACAGACGAGTTAAGCAATGGATTTTACAGAAACGGAAGAGCATCGACTAATCCGCGACTCCATAGAAAAACTATGTAGTGGATTTAGTGATGATTATTGGGAAGAGCACGATCGTGAACATATATTCCCCATCGAGTTTTTTGACGAAATGGCCGCGGCCGGTTGGATAGGCATTGCTATTCCCGAACAATATGGTGGAGCGGGTAAAGGCATTCAAGAAGCAGCTATAGTTCTCGAAGCGGTGGCTGCGTCCGGAGCCTGTATGAATGGCGCAACTCCAGTGCATTTATCAATTTTCGGTATGCATCCGGTAGTAAAACACGGCAGCGATAAGATGCGCGAAAAATACCTGCCTCCGGTAGCCAGAGGTGAGATGCATGTCGCCTTTGGTGTGACTGAACCCAACGCAGGCAGCGATACCACATCAATTGAGACTTCCGCTAAGCTAGATGGCGACAATTATGTCGTGAGAGGTCGTAAGGTTTGGACCACAAAGGCATTGGAATCAGAGCGCGTATTATTGCTGGTTCGTACAACCCCTAAAGAGAAAGTAAAACGTAAAACTGATGGGATGACATTGCTCTTGGCTGAGCTGCAAAAGCCCGAAGTCTCAATTTCTGTAATTCCTAAATTAGGCCGCAATGCTGTCAGAACATGCGAAGTTGTTTACGATGATCTAAAAGTGGCAGTGAGTGATCGAGTAGGAGAAGAGGGTAAAGGTTTTCGTTACCTGCTGGATGGTCTAAACGCGGAGCGCATTCTTATCGCTGCAGAATCAGTTGGTATTGGTCGTGCGGCTCTGCGACGTGCTGTGCAATACGCCAATGAGCGGGTTGTGTTCAACCGACCTATTGGTAAAAATCAAGGCATTGCTTTTCCTCTAGCCGAAGCAAAAACAAGATTAGATGCTGCGGCATTGATGGTGCAAAAAGCAGCCTGGCTACTAGATAGGAATCAGCCTTGCGGTACCGAGGCGAATATGGCCAAGTGGTTAGCTGCCGAGGCAGGATTTTTCGCCGCCGACAGTGCGATTCAAACCCATGGCGGCTATGGTTATGCGCGGGAGTATCATGTTGAGCGTTATTGGAGGGAGGCTCGCTTGATGAAGCTGGCACCAATATCTCAAGAAATGATTTTAAATTTTGTTGCCGAGCATGACCTGGGTCTTCCACGTTCCTATTAGAATTAGAGAAGTTTCAATACAAAATAAAAAACCAGAGAGATTACGATCATGAAAATCTTGCGAGAAGGATTAACAATATTAATATTCGCCAGTTGTGCGACTTCGGCGGTTTCGGAGATTGAAGAACCTGTCGAAATTACTGCGGGTAAAGTAACTGGGTTAGAACTAGAGAATGGTGTTCAGGCTTTTCTGGGGATTCCTTACGCGGCACCACCTGTTGGTGACTTAAGGTGGAAACCGCCACTGCCAGCGATTCCATGGAAAGGGGTGAAGGTTGTCGATAGGCATGGTCCCGGATGTATACAACCGGGCGACTCTTATATGAGCGAAGATTGTTTGTTTCTGGACATTTGGACAAAAGCCGATGCAAGTGAAAAGTTGCCTGTTATGGTTTGGATTCACGGCGGCGGTTGGGCTTTCGGATCTAATTCGGTAGGAACATACGACGGTGTTAATTTCGCGGACAATGGGGTTGTGTTGGTCTCCGTTAATTATCGTATGAATAGTTTTGGGTGGATGGCTCACTCGGCTTTGTCCGAAGAATCAGAAAATGGCGTGTCGGGCAATTATGGAATTCTAGATCATATAGCGGCACTTGAGTGGGTGCAGGATAATATTGAGAAATTTGGTGGCGATAAAGATAACGTCACCATATTTGGTGAATCAGCTGGGGGTGGGAGTATTTATGCTTTATTAGCAACTCCAAAGGCCGAAGGTCTGTATCACAAGGCTATATCGGAGAGTACCTGGATAAATTCGAATAACGTGACTAATCTCAAACATTCGAATGGATTTCAAGATAGTGCAGAAGTTCTTGGCTCGAAGGCTATTGCAGGCAAATTGGGTAATGCTGATTCGGATGTTTTAACCAGGATGCGCTCTATGTCTGCCCAGGAAGTCTTAGAATTAGAACATAGCGTCGCTTTGATAGTGGATGGTTGGTTGTTTGAAGAGGATCCGATTGAAACCTTCGGTAAGGGTAGCCACAACAATGTTCCCATTATTAGTGGCTATAATGATGGTGAAGGACTGATGTTTGTAAGGCAAGGAAGTGAACCATCCTCCTTAGAGGAACAGAAAAATCAACGGACTAGTCAAGTAGGACAGTTTAACGAAGATCTAGTGAATTTCTACGTTGCCGAGAGCTCTGACCAAATTTTCGATACAGAAGTCGATTACAGCAGTGACAGTACTTTCATAAGAGCTAGCCGCGAATTGGGTTTAGCTGGGGCTCGGGCTGGGCAACAGAACACCTATTTATATGTTTTTACAAGAAATGCAAATAATCAGGATCAAAGAGCTGCTCACTTTATGGAAGTTCCTTATGTGTTTAATAATTTGCCTTCCAGAGCTTCACGAGATGATAAACAACTTGCTCAATTGATGAATGATTACTGGGTGCAATTTGCAAGGACCGGTTCGCCTAATAGACCGCGCTTACCTGTTTGGCCTTCTTATGAGCTGGAAGGACAGCAACATCAAGTATTAGATATCGAAATTTCGCAAGGTGAAAGGGATCGAAAACCACAGCTTGATTTAATGGATACCTATGTTAGGGATCGCTATAAAGCGGCAAAATAAAATAGTCTTATAAAGCTGGAATTTTAGGAAACCCGAATGCAAAACAAGTTTAAAAATGGATTAATCGCCTTTTTGTTATCTTGGTCGTTATTTAATTCGTGTTGGGCTCAAGACGTTGGTGATACTTTAGATCAAGCTGAGACGCAGCGAGTGGCACCGTTTCAGGTATTCGATAATCTGTATTATGTCGGTGCGAAATGGGTGTCAGCTTGGTTGCTGGAAACAGATCAGGGGCTAATCTTATTTGATTCTCTTTATGGCGAGCTGACGGATCTTGTTATCGACAGCATTCGGGAGCTTGGATTCGATCCGGATGATATACGTTACCTTATAGTTACCCACGCTCACTATGACCACATTGGCGGAGCTAGGCGCTTTCAGGATGAATTCGGTTCCGTGGTAATGATGACTGAAGAAGATTGGAATATGACCAATGAGCCAGCAATCTACCAAGATTATCCTAAGCCCATTCGGCATTTAAGTGTCGCTGATGGCAGTACACTAAACCTCGGTCGAACACGGCTACGTTTTGTGCAGACCCCAGGTCACACCGTTGGTGTTCTTTCTACCCAATTCACTGTTTATGATAATGGCTATCCTCATGATGCCTTCATGTTTGGCGGAGTAGGCTTAAATTTTTCTGGCGTCGATAGAACTGAAATGTACATCAATAGCGTTAAACGTTTAATGGGCTTCCAAGGAATAGAAGTTAACGTCCCCAATCACGAAGGGTCAGGTGAAGTCTTCGAACGATATGAAATTTTACAAGACCGACAAGACGGTGACCCCCATGCATTCGTAGATCCTGAGCGCTGGACGGCTTGGCTAGATCAGCTGCTTATCGCCGCTGAAGCTAAATTAATTGATGAGCAAGAAGCGGCTGTTAATTAGTACGCTAGTGTTGGAAAAAACCACGAGTAAATTCGTTTGCAGGGAGATATCTTTCTATTTTTGATAAAGGATTCAACCCGCCTTGCCCACTCTCATTGCCTTCAGCCACATTTATTCTCGTTTTTATTCACTGTTTTCTAGATTCTACCTCTACCATCAATAGATAAACTAAAATTTATATCGAAGCTTTAGATATTATTACTACAAAATCGCACTCTCTACAGCATATTTTTTTGCAAATATTTTTGGCATCTTAACTGGCCGCCCAGTTTCCAAGTTAGTACACACGAACTCCATCTTGGCCCGTACTAATGTACTCCCTGTCCCACTATTTATAACTTGAAACTGCCGGGAGGCCCGTAATTTGCTGTCTGAAGCAATGATCCAGTTGCCTATTATTAAGTGATCTCCCTCGTAGGCAGATGCTTGTAAATCCACATTTACCTCTTTGACTGCCATACCTCTATTCATTTCTACGCAAATTTCTTCAGATAGTCCAACATCTGCTGAGTGAGAAAACATGCAATCTGTCATCCAAGCAATATAAAAATGATTTGAAACATGCCCATACCCATCTATATGACGTGAACCTACAATCATGTCTATCGTAAATGGCTTGGTTCTGTCCCAACTTAATATCATTATTCTCTCTGCTAAAAGTTAATAAGTTATGAGAAAAATTTTGTGATATTGCACAGAGTCTTACACCTGATTTTATCTCGTAGCCAGATGATGTTTGAAATCAGAGTCTGCGGAAAAGAGTTTTTGCTTCCGCACCGAAATGCGCGGGCCGCATCCGCAGCTTTTAATATCGACCCGCCATCCGGGTGGTCAGCGATGAAGCAAGAGGATGGCACTGAATTGGGTGTCAGTTTATCTTAAATCCGAGTGTCTTATTTGCCGATTTGCCACTGAGCATAGAGCCGTCGAGCATCGCTCAACTCAGTAACACTAAGATCACTTTCGATATCAGCTATTAGCGCGTCACCATCGGCATGATTGTTATAGGCGGCCATGCTGGCCCAGGCATGAGCTTCTACTGGATTACGCCTAACGGCATCACCTCTCTGGAACATCTTCGCCAGTGCGTAAGCGGCGTTAGCGTGACCACCTTGGCCTGCGAACTCATACCATTCCACCGCCATTGTGAGATTTTTGCTCACTCCCTGACCCTCAAAGTAGAGACTGGCCAGATTAAATTGCGCGTTCACATGCCCTTGCTCGGCAGCTGCCAAGGTCCAGTTAAAGGCTTGTTCTAAATCCTGTTTAACGCCCTGACCAGTAAAATACAAGATAGCCAGATTGAACTGGGCCAAATCTAGCCCTTCTTCCGCTGCAATAGAAAATTCATGAAAAGCGATATCAAAATCACCTTTGAAAGCCGCATTCACTCCATCTTCATAGTCTGCATTCGCTTGACTTGTAACCAAGTTACTAAATAGAACTACGAAAGTGATGAACATCGGCCGCAAGAGCCTAATTGTGTTCGCTGTAAGTTCGCGTATTTGCATAGCTATGTCTCTATAATTTCGAGATATTCTAGTTTATTACAGCTTTGTCTGAGAGAAAACAGAAGTGAAGAATTAGGCCTTAGATTTGACTATGAAAAACCGCGAATTTCGCTATAATACCGCCCTCTTCACGCACCCGTAGCTCAGCTGGATAGAGTACCTGGCTACGAACTAGGGGGTCGCACGTTCGAATCGTGCCGGGTGCGCCACACATAAAAATGCCCGCTACAGTGGGCATTTTTATGTGTGGATTGCCCAACCGATTTCTTTTCAGAATGGATTATTCATGGCTTTTTCGTTAAGCATAGTTAGTATCTCTTCGAAATAGCTGGGCTTCTCCCAAGAAACTATAAAGGTCCTAGCTTCCCCAATCCAAGTGCTGTAAAAAGATGCCATGAAAGTTCCTAAACGAATCCAACCCCTTATAGATGAAGGTCTTATTGACGAAGTCGTCAGCAGATTAATGAGCGGTAAGGAGGCCGATGTCTATGTGGTGCGCTGCAATGCCGAAATTCGCTGCGCCAAGGTGTATAAAGAAGCGGCTAAACGTGGCTTTAAAAAGTCTGTACTGTATCGCGAGGGTCGCAAGACCCGTAATAGTCGTCGCTCACGAGCTATGGACAAAGGTTCAAAATTTGGCCGCCAACAGCAGGAAGAGACTTGGCACAATGCCGAAGTAGATGCACTTCGCAAACTTGCTGCTGCCGGTGTGCGAGTTCCTCAGCCTTATGCCTGCGTCGACGGTGTTTTGTTGATGGAGCTGGTTGTCGACAGTGGGGGTGTTGTAGCGCCGCGCCTGAGCGACGTTATGATGTCAGCCGAAGAGGCTGTGGAAGGACATGCCCAGGTTATGCGTTTCGTGATTCTTATGCTTTGCGCCGGTCTTATTCACGGGGACTTATCGGAATTCAATATACTGATGGCTGAGAGTGGTCCCGTAATTATCGACTTGCCCCAGGCTGTGGATGCCGCAGCCAATAACAACGCCGAGTCTATGTTGGAGCGAGATGTAAACAAAATAACAAGTTACTACGGTCAGTTCGCCCCGGAACTGCTAACTAGTCAATATGCCAAGGAAATCTGGAATCTGTTCGAGCAAAGTGAGCTTAGAGTTGACTCCAAATTAACGGGTATGTTCGCTGTGAATTCGGAGGCCGCCGATGTCGATGGCGTGATGAGGGAAATAGAATCAGCTAACGAAGAAGAGCGAAGTCGTCAGGAACGGTTAATTGAGGTGCTATGAATCATAGCTTCTATGGTTAGATCAGAAGAAAAATAGCGCCCATAAAAAGGTCAGAACAAAACACAACATTGTATTCCTGCTCCGACCTTCTTAAGTTCTAAACCTGTCTAAATCAGTTATGGCAGCGCGTAGGAAACCAACTCAGCAGGGGTCCCCCCGCCACCTACAAACATAGAGATATATTGTTTGCCATCGTGCTCATAAGTAAAAGGCAACCCAGTTTGATTAAGCGGTAGATCTAATGTTCCAACAATTTCACCAGTTTGCTTGTCGATAGCACGGAATATAGGACTGGCGCCGGCGGCGCCGGTACCTTCAGCTTGCAAAAGCAAAGATCCAGTCACTAAAATTCCTGACCGAGTCGGTATGCCTGTGCGAGGCAGGTCGACGCCTTCTAGCAGCGGGTGGTTGGTTAAACGATCTGGTGTATCGGCATTGGCAATCATCCAGAGGTGGTCACCAGAATTCATATCGATCGCAGTAATGCGGCCGTATGGAGGCTTTATGATTTCAAGCCCTTGAATTCGCGGACCACGGACACCGAAACCCTGACTGAGATCAATGTCTGATTCAGGATTTTTTGATAATGATAGAACTTGAAGTTGCGTTCTAGAAGGCACATAGAGAATTCCTGTCTCAGGATCGAGAGCAGAACTCTCCCAGTTTGAACCACCGGTGGAAGATGGCAAAGAGAGCAGACCACGTGTTCCATCGGTTGCTTCCGTCAGAGAGGGAGGCGTAAAAATACTCTCGCTTAGGCGAAAATCTTCGACGGATTCCAGTGCCAGTGCGCGCAGCTCCGGGGTAAAATCTATCAAATCATCTTCGGTAACGCCTTGGCGATCAAAAGGTGCTGGGCGAGTCGGATGCGGTTGGGTGGGCGAGTACCATTCGCCTGGTACATCGCCTGCCGGAACCGGTCTTTCTACGATAGGCCAGATGGGCTCGCCAGTTTCTCTGTCGAACGTATAGACCCAGCTTTGTTTAGTCACGGACATAACTACCTTACGGCCGTTAGGTAGATTAGTAATAATTGGTGGTGAAGGAACGTCCCAGTCCCAGATGTCATGGTGAATAAATTGATAGTGCCATTCCCGCTCACCGGTATTAACGTCTACCGCGACTAAGCCGCTGGAAAACAGGTTATCGCCGTGGCGGTCGCCACCATAGTAGTCGCCAGTGGGATCTTCTATAGGTAAATAAACTAGACCCAGTTCAGGATCACCTGAGATGGCAGCCCAAACGCCGGAGTTGCCGGTGATGTCGTTGCCTGTGAGCCAGGACTCATAACCTATTTCGCCCCGGGCTGGAATGGTGTGGAAGGTCCACAGAAGATCACCGGTGTGCACATCAAAACCGCGCACATCGCCTTTGGTATTGAACTTAGACCGTGGTCGTCCTCCTGTCCTATGCGCTGCTCCGACAATAATCACGTCATTCATGATTAGGGGTGGTGCAGAAATGCCGATATCAGGGTAGGCATATCTAGGATCGTCGCCATTACGGACCCCCACGTATAAATCGACTTTACCGTTCTCGCCAAAATTCGGATCTGGAACGCCGGTTTTTGCGTCTAGTGAAACCAGTTGATAACCAGGCGTGACGTCTACAACTCGCTTTTTATCGCCATTGTCATAAAAGGCGACACCGCGGCCAGCACCTTTACGCGGCGCTTCATCAAATCGATCACCTTCTTGAGGCCTCCACAACCATAAAACCTGGCCATTGGTGGCGTCCAGCGCTACAACGTTGCGCGTGCTACCAATATCGGCGTATAAAACGCCGTCAATTTCAAGCGGTGTTGATGGGTTGGTGAAATCAACGCTAGGCCCGAAATTCACTGTAGAAAAGCGCCACGCCAACTCTAATTGGTCGAAATTCCCTGCGGTAATCTGATCTAGAGGTGAATAACGTGTTGAGAGGTTGCTGCCATGGATATTCGGCCAGTCCCCCTGGGCCGTGCTGGTGCCTTGTTGGCCTAGGGCCGACGAGGCTGCGGCAAACGCTCCCAGTGTTAAAATCACTGATGAAAGCAATCGTTTTGTTCTTATCATTTAAGGCTCCCTTGATGCCAGGTGATTGTGCTCTATGGCTAATTATCAGCTGCTCATGTAAACACATAAAGTTCACTTAGTTCAATATCCCTTTCGGCTTCGCGTGGATTGGCTCTATGGTGGCTAAAACTCAATAATATTGGAGTCTTCTGGTCGTTAACAAACTCCTCGATCTAAGTTATCTTGCAGAGACTCGATATACTTGGAGAATATATATGCCGAATCGCCGCTCAGTTCTGCAAGCATTAGCATTACTACCTTTAGCTAGTGGCTGTGCCTCCTTACCGCAAACAAGTGCTAAAAATTTCACGCCCTCCGGTCTACCTCTACGCCGAGTTCGCATAGCTGATGAAAGAGTTATTCGAACCATCGCTGGTCTGCGACCTTTCAGACAATCTGGCTTTGTAGTTAAAACCGAATCATTCGATGACAAAGTTGTTATCCATAACTACGGTCACGGTGGGGGTGGTATTACTCTATCCTGGGGTACAGCGCATCTGGCTATGGAATTAGCCTTACAAACCGAATATAAGAGTTGTGCGGTTTTAGGAAGTGGGGCGGTGGGCTTAGCCACAGCTAGGTTAATGCAGGATCGTGGCTGGGATGTCACGATCTATGCTAAGGACTTACCCCCTAATACCACTTCTAATGTTGCTGGTGGTCAATGGTCTCCGACTTCAGTTTATGATGAAGAATTTTTAACTCCGGGTTTTGAAGCGCAATTCGAGTCGGCTATGCGTCATGCCTATCGATCTTACCAAAATTTGGTAGGATCGAAATACGGCATTAGATGGATTAGTAATTATTCTATTCAGAGTCAGCCGTCGGTAGAACAGACGTTTACTGAAAAATATTCCGACATGTACCCTCAATTAATAGACTTGTCACCGGGTCAGCATCCATTCGATGCTCGTTATGTAAATCACTATGACACGATGCTAATTGAGCCGGCTATTTACTTGCCTGCCATGATGCAAGATTTTTATGGCGCGGGTGGAGCAATCATAACTCGACATTTTGTCGATCAAGCTGATGTGTTGAGTTTAGAGGAACCAGTCCTTATTAACTGCACTGGTCTTGGTTCTGGTAAGCTTTTTCAAGATGAAGAATTAATCCCTATAAAAGGACAGTTAACTTTTATTCTTCCACAGGAGGAAGTTGACTATATTGTTATTGGTGGTGACGGCACTTATATGTTTCCTAGGGCAGATGGAATTTTATTGGGCGGCACGTTTGAAAGAAATCAGTGGGACATAGCTCCAGATCCCGCAGTGACTCGGAGTATCTTGGGTAGACATAAAGCATTTTTTGCTGCTATGGACGATCCATGGTCAGGCTAAAGTTAAATTTACCGATGGAATAAATATCGATAATAGATTATTTGATGAAGGGCTTAATCATGAGTAATTTAGTCCTTCTTTTTCTCTCTTTGTCTTGTTAACGGCTTTGTTTGAAATGGAAGAGTATTGCAATTCGCCCTTAAATCCTCTCAAATAGCTGGAAGGAGGAGGTTTCCATGAGACAAATAATAATTAGTCTATTCGCGTTCACTGCATCACTGTTATTGCTCGTTGCCAGCGCCAATGCCAATGAGGGCAGTATCGCCTTTGTCGGGGCGACAATTATCGATGGCACTAATGCCGATCCACTAATTGATGGTATTTTGGTGATTACCGATGGTCGTATCCGCACGGTAGGACCAAGAAGTGCAGTGACTATTCCTGACGGAGCTCAGATAATTAATGTAGCTGGCAAAACCATTATGCCAGGGCTGATAAACGCCCATGGTCATGTTGGCGGAACCCTTGGTTTGGGAGGTGGTCAGTACAATACCGGTAATCTGCTGCGCCAACTTGGGCTCTATGCGCGCTATGGTGTTACTACAGTAAACAGCCTCGGTGGCGATGAAGAGCAGGGCTTCGCTCTTAGAAACGAGCAATTCAATGCTGATCTAGATCGCGCTCGCATCTTTGTCTCTGGTAGTGTTGTTGTCGGTGATACTGAAGAAGCTATTCGCGACGAAGTGAATCGCAACGCCGACATGGGAGCGAACTTCATTAAAGTAAGAGTCGATGACAATCTAGGTGCGAGTGAAAAAATGCCGCAGGATCTATTTACTGCGCTAGTTGATCAGGCTCATATTCGACGACTCCCGGTGGCAGTGCATTTATTCTATCGTGAAGACGCAAAGTTTATTCTAGATGCCGGTGGTGATTTATTGGCTCACAGTGTACGGGACCTGCCAGTAGATCAAGAGCTGATCGCCAAGATTCAAGAGAATGATGTGTGCTATATCCCTACGTTAACTCGAGAAGTTTCCACTTTCATTTATGAAAGTGTTCCGGATTTTTTCTCTGATCCCTATTTTTTAAAAGAAGCAGATTCAGCCATTCTTGAAGAACTGCAAACTCCGGAGCGTATGTCTAGAATAGCGTCCAGCAGATCTGCTCAAGGCTATAAGGCTGCGTTGGAAGTTGCCATGGATAACGTGGCTCGCTTAAATGAAGCTGGGGTTAAGATTGCCATGGGCACAGATACCGGACCACCGGCGCGGTTTCAGGGTTACTTCGAACATATGGAAATGCACATGATGGTGGAGGCGGGTATGAGCCCTATTGATGCCATTAGAGCGTCAACTGGAGTTGCAGCAGACTGTATCAATGTGGGAGATGTGGGCTCTCTTGAGCCGAACAAGTGGGGTGATTTTATTATCTTAGGTGCTAATCCTGCTGAAGATATTATGAATACCAAAACAATCGAAAGTGTTTGGATAGCAGGAAACAGAATATCTGACTAGGTTTCTAGATTCGAATCTTATGAGTGATTTTTGCGTTTTCAATTTGTTTCTGTGATTTTTAGTGAAGAGTCCAGTCACGTTGTTTTTCTGTTTAAAATAAGAGTGCAATAAAAAAGGCCGAAGCTTCCACCCAAGCCTTTTAATTTTATGAGTCTTCTCTATATGCTCACGACAATTGCAAGCTTCTAAAAGAGAGAATTAGATCGTTATAGTCCGCGGGAACTGCGCATAGTTTTCCCAACGACTAATTTTCTCTGGCATCTCATCCATAGTCACTTGCACGTTTCCATTAATATCTGTTACGCGAGAAACCATAGTGTGATCACCCGAAGATGCATTCCAGTCCATGTTAAAGAGTTTCCAAGAATATTGTGTCGCTCTAGGATCTAATTCTGCGCGTTGCCACTGGCCATTATCAATTTTGACTTCGACACTTCGTAGTGGTGTGCCATCATTCAAAACGAAGCCAGATATCTTATGCGTGCCACCCATGCTCGTTACCCGGGTTATTGCGGACTTTAATTGAATCTTAGTGACTGAATTTTCAACCCAGCGTTCTTGACCGCCGACTACTTCTTTCTTCAGTGTTACATAATCACGGCCCATGAACCGGCTCATAAATCGACGATCTTGCACATGAATTTGAGACAGCCATTTAACATTGGACACACCGTAGTAACCGGGCACTAATAAGCGCAGAGGTTTGCCATGAAACAAGGGAAGAGGCTCGCCATTCATTTCCAATGCCAGCATGTTTTCATCACGCATCGCGTCTTCAACTGAGAGGCTTCGGGCGAACGCCTGCTCTACATCGGTTTCGCGAATTAATTCGCTGCCAACATCGGCACCAAAAAAGACAATTTCTTCGCCTTCGGGTTTAACACCACAAAGATCGAGAACAGTTTTTAAACTAACGCCACGCCAATTAGCGTTGCCGATAAGCCCTTGGAACAAACCAGGACCACGATTACCGCCGCATTCGAAACCAGCATCGATTGATGTTTGGCTCATGCCCTGCAAATCGGCTAGGGAAAACTCTCGCTCGTTATCAACAAGACCTGTGACCTTCAGACGAAAGTTGTTCACGTCGACCTGAGGCTGGCCGTAGTGCTGCACCACATAGAAATCTTCATTGGCACTGTAGAAATCAGAGATTTGGCGAGTGTCTTGAAAGTGAGTGCCGCCAGGTAACGCTGGGCCGCGGCTATAATCTTCTGGCATGTCTGAAAATGGAACTAAGGTTTCACCTTGTGCTAAGGCTGGCATGGCAAATTGCGCCATGCTGGCTGCAGCGCCTAACGCCATTGTGCCTTTGAGCATAGAGCGGCGATCAATCTTGTCGTCTTTCATTTTATAACCCTCAAATCTTGCCTTGATGTATTAGTTTTACTGTCTTTGATAGTAGTACTTTTGTTAGTACCTTTAAACCGTTAAATGCTAACGGTTTAAAGGTCTGAATCTAGTTCGCTTGTCCCATTCTCATGAATGAAGTTTAGGGGCAGGGGTTTTCTCCTTGAACAGGGGTTGCACCAGAAGGTAAGAAACGACATGGGTCAGACTCCTCCAACGAAACTCTCACACCCATGCGAATAAGGGAGTTAGTACCTGGCCCTTGAAAGAAATTATAGCCTTCGCGTGATGTCATCCAGCCAGAAGGGCCACCAACAAACTTACCAGCAGCCTCAGTTGCACTCTTAACCCGGGTTACCAATGTTTCATATGGGCGGTCGCCTTGCTGGTAGCCACTAAAGCTGGAGAGGTCGGAGCTGGCGATAAAGACGCCATCGACGCCGTTGACACCGGCGATTTCATTGGCAGCCGCAACACCTTCTTCGGTTTCGATCATAGCGATGACCATAATATTGTCATTAGCAGCGGCGCGGTAATCACTCCCCCAAATCGCTCCGTATTGACCGCCGCCCTGGCTACGTCTACCTAGAGGTGGGTAATGTGCAAATTTCACTGCGTTTTCCATTTTCTCGGCAGTATCTACCATAGGCACGATGATGCCGAGTGCGCCGATGTCTGTGGCTTTCTGGATATCTCCTTCGGTAGCATCGGGGACGCGGATAAATGGAATGGCTGGGGCATCTTTACAGGCCCAAATCATGCGCGCTACATCGGTATAGTTTAGGTGGCTATGCTGCATTTCTATCCAAATATAATCGAAACCAGAATTTGCCATGGCACAGTAGATGTCTGGGTCCGGTGTAGAGACCGTACCCCCAACAACCTGCTGACCAGCTTCGAGCTTGGCTTTTACCGTATTGAAAATGCGGACATCCTGCGCTTGAGCTGGTAGCAACCAGCTTAGAGTCAGAAAAGAGATGAATGCGAGTCTTAGTGTTTTCATAATTATGACCTCAATTTTGTAGAGCCTTTTATGATGAGCTCTTGTTTAGAATCAATAGAACTGTTTGTTTAGAATTAGTAGAACCGGTCCTTGCTTGATAATAACTAACGTTTTGTTACAAAAGCGACGTTAATATGTGTCTTTAGCTTTCTGCAATCATCGCAGAGCGGCTGCAGCCCGCAGCTTTGTTTGCTGCCTGTTCTGCTCTGCGAGCTTCGCCTCGCAGACGCAGCTCTTCTCGATTACTGTCATCAACCTTGGCGTAACCTTCGCGCCAGCTGTCATCTTCACTCCAACTATGGGCAGTGCGTTCAGTGTAATTCGGAGCCTCAGCACTTTCAAAAAGGCCTAAGGCTTGCTTGATGATAGCCAGCTGCATGACCTTGTTTCCAGGCTTCCCACAGGGGTTGCCCAAAGGAAAATCAGAATAGCAGTATCTTGCCACACCACAGTGTTTGACGATATCCATAGCGGAACCCACGACCACAGTCGGTATTCCATTGGCTTCTAGATAACGGGAGACCAGACTCACGGACTGGTGACATACTGGTCACAATGGCACAAGAATGGCCAGATCGACTTTATCCTCCTGACAGCGGGTTAGAATCTCCGGCGCATCCTTCTCTAGGGTGTTTTTCTGACTGAATTCCGTAGGCAGGCAATGAAATCTCGGGCTGACGGAACCTATAAAGCCCTCAGTTGCTAGGGCTTTCAACTGCTCTAGAGGCAGAAAAGAAGCAATATCGTTAGTGTGAGTTGCTTTTTTATCCCAGGATAACTCCTCGGTGTACATGCTTTGCGGCTGGGGTTTGATTGGATTGGAGTAAACAGTCCGGTTGCTGCGGCCAAGCTCGGTATCCGGCATTGAGGTAGTAATGGCTACTACTCGGGACTCCTGCAGAGGCTTTGACGGTTGAATAAATGGAGTGGTGGGAAAATGCGCCCAGACATAATCTGATTCATAGCCCTGTGCTCGATAGAATTTTCGAGTTCTTTCCATGTAAGGAATGTCATTGGCAATAAAAGGGGTGTCGCTAGCCGCCACTAATAGCTCCTAAGATCTAGAATTTCAAGTCTGTGTAGTAGTCAGAAGAATAACGGTTTCGGCGCCTAAGAAAAAGCCTCTCGTACACGTAGTGTAGCTATCCTGCTACGTGTTAGTCTCAACGGCCTAACAGCGCATCGTAAGTAGGGAAGTTATGCAATCGATTAATGATTTATTAAGAGTGTTTGTTGCGGGATTATTCAGTCTGCTACTGGTTTTAATGCCAGTTTATGCACAGCAAGGGAGCAATAACATGAGTGATTCGGAGCCGGTAGACGGAGTGACCTTCAGGTTCATTGAGGCCAATGGCTTAAATATGCGAATTGCCGAAATCGGTGACTCAGGACCTTTGGTCTTGATGGCTCATGGTTGGCCTGAGTCTTGGTACTCCTGGCGGCATCAAATGCAGGCTCTTGCGGTGGCGGGGTATCGAGTGGTTGCACCTGATATGCGTGGCTACGGCGAAACCGACGCGCCAGCTGATGTGGACGATTATGATATCGTTCATTTGGCAGGCGATATGGTTGGAGTGCTAGACGCCTTAGGCGAGGAAACCGCGATTATGGTTGGTCACGACTGGGGTTCTATCGTGGCTTGGAATACAGTGTTAATGCACCCGGAAAGATTCACGGCTCTCATCGCCATGAGTGTGCCTTATGGCGGCAGAGCTGCTCAGTCACCACTCGAAAGTTGGAAGGCGGCTTTTGGTGATAATTTTTACTACATTCTTTATCACAACGAGCCCGGTGGCGTAGCAGAAAAAGAATATGACAGTGATCCTCGAGGGTTACTTAGCGGTTTGTATTTGTCTCCTGACTCACCTCGGCAGCCGAGAACAATTACTGATCCTAAAAGGTCAGCAGGCGGTTGGATTGGTCGATTGGGCGCACCCATTGGCATGCCAGATTGGTTGCTGAAAGAAGATCTAGATTACATCGTTTCTCAATTTGAAAACGCAGGTTTTAGAGGTGGCGTAAATTACTACCGAAATTTTCATCGTAATTGGGAAATCACTGCGCATTTGGAAGGAGTGAAGGTGCGGGTGCCAACGCTTTTTATTGCGGGGGCAAAAGATGTGGTAATCGGTGGTGCAGGGCAGGAACAATTAACCCGCAGTATGTCTAGAGTTGTGGAAGATTTGCACGGAGTTGTTTTAATTCCAGAGGTTGGTCATTGGGTGCAACAAGAAGCCCCAGAAGAGGTGAGTCAGGCTATGTTAGATTTTCTCAATGAGGTGCAGCTAACACCTTAAGCCCAAGTAACCACCCGCGAACAGGGTATTTTAAGTAAAATAGAATAGGGATTTTTGATCTGCTTCTATGGATAACTTACTGAATTATAATAGACTAGTAGTAATTTACTTGGCCTGTTTAGCCTACACGTTGACGCGTTACGCCTATTTTGGGCCGATTGAGCCGCCCAACTGGTCAGCGTATCTGATCAATAAGTCAGTTTCGATATTTGCAGTTATAACTTTTTGTTACTCATCCTTTGTTTACTTAAAAGGTGACCATGAATTGAGCAAGCAGCTCGGTATCCGACCTGCGCTATATCGGCAGTTTCGGCGGAGGCCCTCGTGGCCCAGAGGGACTACCACTCATCAAGCCACCATGGGGACGAGTCACAGCGATCGATCTCAACGAGGGCGAGCATGTCTGGATGACACCTAACGGTTACGGTCCAGTTGACCATCCAATCTTCGAAGGGCGTGACGTTGGTTTGCTCGGCGGCGGCAGCGGTGCTCCATTGCTAACAAAAACTCTGCTTTTCGTCACCCAGAACGGCCGAGGTGAATTGAACTCCCCGAGGATCAACGTATTCGACAAGGCCAATGGGGAACTGCTGGGCCACATCCCTCTTCCCAACGGTGCCAACGGCAACCCTGTGACTTACATGCATGAGGGCAGTCAGTACATTATCGTGTCAGTAGGAGGCGGCGGCTTCTTCGGAGGGTATACCGAGGACGCCATCGAGATCGACGAGGGTTTCAACGAGCGCCTGAAGATACTGGGCCAGATACCCTCGTCTACACCAGAGCTGCTTGCCTTCCGACTTCCGTGATGGCAACGCATTCACCTAAACAAGAAGGACGATCCAGAAAGGTCGTCCTATCAGCTACAAGTATAATTAATTTTTAGAAAACCAGTTCACCAGCTTGATCGATCTTCTCGAAGACGGTGTCGTTTTCGAGGAAACCCTTTTCGCAGATCACGAGCATCGAGCTTTCATCGTGATCGACTGGATAAGGCGACCTTGTATTCCCTGCTGCATGTCACGATAATCAGCTACTCCTATTCCATCCCTGTTGGCCGAGACTATCTATGAGAATTATCTCGCTAAGTCTGACCTTGCCTATTATTTCCAGGCTCACGATCCTACTTATCGCGGCGCTATGCTGTACTGCGTTGCTGGCGCAGGAGCATTTCAACCCACTGGGTGCCCAGCCTAGCCGCTTTACTGCGGAGCTGCAGGCCCAGCTGCGGGAATCGCTACCTTTCGACGACCGGCGGGACTTCGAGGAATCGACACGCGGCTTTATCGCCGAGCCAGACTCTCGGCAGATACTAGCAGCCAGTGGCCGGGTGGTGTGGGACATGACCCGTTACGACTTCCTGTTGAATGGCGAACAATACGACAGCATCCATCCTTCATTACAACGCCAAGCTACGCTGAACATGAACTTCGGGCTCTATGAGGTGGTACCGGATTTCATCTATCAGGTTAGAGGCTTCGATCTCGCCAATATGACTCTTGTGATGGGCGATACCGGCTGGATCCTATTTGACGTCCTGCTTACCGGCGAGACCGCCAGCGCAGCCCTGGCCTTGGCCAACGAACAGCTAGGGGAACGGCCCGTACGGGCAGTGGTGTACTCCCACTCCCATGTGGATCACTTCGGCGGGGTGCGTGGCGTCATTAGTGAGGAGGAGGTGTTAGCGGGAGATGTCCAGGTCATCGGACCTATAGGATTCATGGAAGAGGCGATCTCGGAGAACGTCTACGCAGGCAATGCTATGTCGCGCCGAGCCAGCCTACAATACGGTCGAGGGGTTCCCTCCAATCCCTTCGGCCAAGTGGACTCGGCAATAGGCAAGGGCCTCGCCGCAGGCACCACGGGATTGATTGCACCCAGCCTGGTGATCGCAGATGATTTCGAAGAGCATGTGATCGATGGCGTAACCATGGTTTTTCAGAATACACCTGGCACAGAGGCGCCGGCAGAAATGAACGCCTGGTTTCCCGAGCAGAAGGTGTTCTGGGCGGCGGAGAACATTACCGCGACTATTCATAACATCTATACGCTGCGCGGCGCGCTGATTCGAGATGCCCTAGCCTGGTCTAAGCAGATTAACGAAGCGCTCTACCGTTACGGCATGGAGGCCCAGGTCATGGTGTCCTCCCATAACTGGCCCCGTTGGGGCAACGACCGCATTCAACAGGTGATGCGTACCCAGCGCGACGCCTATGCCAATCTGAACAATCAGGTTCTAAACTTGGCGAATTCCGGAGTTACCATTAACGAGATCCATAATGAGTATAAGGTCCCCCAGAGTCTGCAACAGCAATGGAGCGTGCGGCAATACCACGGCTCCGAATTTCACAACTCCAGGGCTGTGTTGAATCGCTATCTTGGCTACTGGGATGGTAATCCGGTTACCCTGGCGCCGCTCTCACCCAGCGACTCGGCACCTTTGTACGTGGAGATGATGGGTGGCCCGGAGAATATTCTAGAGAGATCGCAGAGCCTTCATGACACGGGCGAATATCGCCTTGCTATGGAGATACTGAATAAATTGTTATACGCGGAGCCGAGCAATGTAGCGGCGAAGAATCTACTAGCTGCCGTCTTCGAGCAACTCGGCTATCAGTACGAATCTGCCAGCATGCGTAATGTGTTTCTCGCCTCAGCACAGGAGCTAAGAAACGGCGCACCGCCGGTGGGCGCCCCTCGTGGCACGAGCCCCAGCATGGCCAGGGCGATGACCACGTCACAATGGTGGGATGCGGTCGCGACTCGAGTCGACAGTGCCGCTGCTGATGGCACCAACTACACTATTAACTTTATCACCCCCGATACAGGGCAGACCTTCGTCGTCGAGATGAGTAGCGGCACCTTGTCCAATATCGAGGGTTATCTAACGGCCGATGCCGACGCAACCATTACCATGAATCGTTCCGATCTCGATTTTGTAATAATGGGGCAGGAAACTCTGGCTAGTCAATTGCAAGCTGGCGCGGGCAACGTAACGGGCAATCAGGCGGTGTTACTACAACTCGCATCGGTTCTGGTTGAGTTCAGCCCCGGCTTCGAGGTGATGCCGGGCACCTTGCAGCCCTAGGGGTATAGCTAGGCAGTATGCTAGATTTTCTCAATTCGATTCAGCTAGACCGCTAAGTTTGTGACTACAAGAAGAAATAAAGAAGATACTGTTATGAGAAATTTGAAATTCTCGGGGCTGCTTGCCATTGTAGCCACTGTGCTTGCAGCTTGCGGTGCAGAACCGCACATGGAGGCTCTTGATAACCCGCAATCGGGACTGAGCACCCTAGATACGACAGAAGTAGAGGCTATTTTGCATCAGCATATCGCTGTACTTGCCTCTGACGAATACGAAGGCAGAGCGCCAGCAACGCCCGGCGAAGAAAAAACTATCAGTTATCTGCAACGGGAGTTTTCGGCCTTGGGCATTCAGCCAGGAAATGGCGACTCCTACTTTCAAAGCGTGTCAGTAACCGAGACCACCACAGCCAGCGATGCCGTACTCATGCTTGAGGGAAGTGACTACCAAGTTGCACTCAGCTACGGCGATCAGATGATGGTTAGCAGCCAGCAACAGATTCCTGCCATTTCTGTTCTCGACAGCGAGTTGATCTTCGTAGGTTATGGCGTGGTAGCACCAGAAAGAAGTTGGAACGACTATGCCGGAATCGATGTTACTGATAAGACCGTAGTGATTCTGGTTAATGACCCCGGTTATGCAACACAGGACCCTAATATATTTAATGGCAATGCCATGACCTATTATGGCCGCTGGACATACAAGTATGAAGAAGCAGCGAGACAGGGAGCAGCAGCGGCTCTGATCGTGCATGAGACAGGACCGGCTGGCTATGGCTGGGAAGTTGTCAGCAGCAGTTGGTCGGGCCCACAAATTGGATTGCAGGCAGCCAATTTGAATTTGGACAAAGTAGATATTGAAGGCTGGCTAACATTGGATAGTGCCCAGGCATTGTTCGCTGGAGCAGGCCTAAGTTATCAACAGTTAAAAGCTGCCGCGGCAGATCCTGGGTTTTCCGCTGTAGCGATGAGTGACATTACAGCGTCTGTAAGCATCAGCAATTCTGTGCGCGTATCCCAGTCACAAAATTTAATCGCTATGATTCCAGGCTCTCAGCGACCGGAAGAAACCATAATCTATACCGGACACTGGGATCATTTGGGTGTGAATTTGGAATTGCCCGGAGACAATATCTATAATGGCGCCGCCGACAACGCGACCGGCACTGCCGCCTTACTGGCCTTGGCCAAGTTGCATGCGGCTGAGCCAGCCCCAGCACGCAGCATCGTATTTCTCGCCGTTACTGCCGAAGAATCTGGCTTATTAGGTTCGCGCTGGTATTCGGAGAATCCCGTTTTCCCATTGGAAAAAACTGTAGCTAATATCAATATGGACAACCTGAATACCTTTGGTCCGATGCGGGATATTGTAGTGGTAGGAGATGGAAGTAGCGAAATGGAGAATTATCTGAAAGAAGCCGCTGACAAACAAAATCGATATCTCACTGCGGAACCAAATCCTGAGCGCGGTTATTACTATCGATCAGATCATTTTAATTTTGCTAAAGTAGGCGTGCCGGCACTTTATGCAGCATCCGGTGAAGACAGCAGAGAACATGGTAGGGAATGGGGAGCAGAACAGGCGCAGGAATATACTGACAATCGCTATCATGCACCATCGGATGAATACGATCCTGATTGGGACTTAAGTGGAGCCGCACAGGATATTTTTATCTACTTCGACATTGCCAACAAACTCAGTCAGGAAACTACATTTCCCAACTGGTTTGAAGGGAACGAATTTAAGGCGATCCGCGATGCCTCCGCCTCGGCTCGTTAAGACCAGGATCGACAGCAAGGAACGGCTAAGTGATTTTCCGATTTAGCCACTCGACTTTCACTCGATTTACTTCTTCCGGTTTTTCGTGCTGGGTCCAGTGACCACTGTCCATCACCGTGTATTTTTCCAGGTCCGTAATAAAATCTTCCATTCCATCAGCGGAGGATGGAGGAAGAATCACATCATGTTCGGCGCCAATATACAGACTAGGGGCTTCGATTCGTGATGCCGCCCTGGCCATAATCGGGCCCATTCTACCCACCGCCCGATACCAGTTCAGCCCGCCGGTAAAACCGGTTGCTTCTTAGGTTTCAGTAAAATACTGCATTACTTCTTCTGGCAGGAATGGATTCCCTGGCGGATCTTCACGCTGAATCATTGCCAATAGATTCATTTCCCTCTCCGCTGAATCTTCCGGCAGCGCAGTATTTAACAGGGGGCAGGCCTGTTTTATTATTCGACACAATCATGTAAGGTCACGCGCGTGCGTAAAGGCTGTCACGCTAAGATAGCGCCCTGAATTTGAGAGTGCTCCGAAAAATCAAACCGAGTAATAAAACATGGAAGTAAAGACTCGCTATACCTATGTAACAGCCGCAGTTTTTTTAGTATTCTCGGGCCTTGCCTTGGCGCAGGAGCTTCCTGAAGACGATGCTACTGTTACTTACCCAGCTTCTTATTTCGCCGAATACGGTGCCGTATCAGTCAGCGATATGCTGAATCGTATTCCGGGTATCGGGCTTGCTCTTGAGGGCAATCAGGTTCCCAGCTTTGGGGGTAATGATCGCGGACTTGGCGCCGAGGGTCAGATATTGATTAACGGCAAGCGATTGGCGGGCAAGGCCAACGAAGCCAGCAGCCAGTTAGATCGAATCTCAGCCGATCAGGTGGAATATATTGAAATCATCCGCGGCACTTCGGGAAATCTCGATCTTCGCAACACAGGGCAACTGGTTAATATTGTGTTGAAGGGAGAGCGATCAACGTCGAATATTTCAACAGAACTAGGTTTTACCCGGTTTCATGATGGCGAACTAAAGCCACTCGGTACCATTTCCTACAGCGGCCAAACAGGCCAGCTCGATTATCTTCTGAGTGCGGATGTACGTTCTGGTTGCAACGGTGGTAATTGGTGGGGCAATTGCCATCCTTTGCAGGAAAGTTTTGAAACTAGCCTGCTGGCAGATCGCTCTCTGAACGAGACCCGGGCTTTTGATCGGTATACTGAACAGACCAATTATCGGTTTAATACAAACTTAGTCTATCAGGCTACACCTGATGATCGAATTGCGTTCAATGCTTTATACAGCGAGAACGATCCGCCTTCCGATTTACTTAGAACTATAACTGATTATCAAAGCTCGCCAGTATCGGTTTCCATAGAACGCGAAGACACGCCGTCCACGTCAAACAACTGGGAATTTGGTGGCGACTATGAGCACAGTTTTTCCAATGGCAGTAAATACAAATTGTTGTTCATTGTTAATGAGCGAAACAATGCTAGCACGCGCGAACGGTTTGCCTCACCTGCTCTGGGGCAGCCCGAGACGAAAAATCTTTTTCTGGATACCCGAAGTCGCTATCGGGAACGTATTGTAAGAACCTCCTACGGCTGGGGTCTGCAAGAAGGTCAAAGTCTGGAGATTGGTGTTGAAGGCGCACAAACAATTCAAGATTCTTCGTTGCGTCTGGGATTAAATGTGCCGGGCATTACCTCTCCGAATTTCGGTGGCCTGCGTCCAATTTCTGTGCCCAATGCAATTTCTGAGGTGGAAGAAGTTCGGGCAGAAGGCTTCGCCACTCACAATTGGCAGATCAATCAGCGTATGTCATTGGAAAGCAGTTTATTGTACGAAGTGTCAGAAATTGAACAATCGGGTGATGTGAATAAAAAACGAGATTTTGATTTTGTTAAGCCAAAGTTAGATTTTCGTTTCGATATAAGCCGAAGTCTGCAATTGCGTGTGTCGGCAGAGAAAGATGTTTCTCAGCTTAGTTTTAGAGACTTCTCGGCTGGCGTTAATTCACAGGATGATGATCAGAACACTGTTGCCGGAAACCCTGAGTTGGAACAGGAACAAACCTGGCGTTACAACGTTAATCTCGATTACCGGCTGCCGAACGATGGTGGCGTACTGAATTCCAGATTTTTCTATTACGATGTGCGCGATTCCATAGGGAAAGTCGATATCTCGCCAGACCCCCAAAACCTGCTTAGTGCCAATGGGAATGTGGGCGACGGAAAGGTTTTCGGGCTGTATCTTAATGCCAGTATTCGATTAGGTTTCCTCAATCTTCCGCAGGCAGTCATTACTGCCAGACTCAATCTGGAAGACGCATATATCTATGATCCGCTAATCGCAAAAAAGCGCACAATAATTCCTTTTGATCGCGGTGGGTTCCGCTTAGGTTACCGTCAGGATATTCCTGAAAGAAATCTCAGTTTTGGCCTGAACTATCAGGAAGGATTTGGAGAGATGGGTGGCACCGGTGGAAATAGAGTCCAGTATGATATCGACAATGTGGTGTTCTATAATGGCGGAAAAATGCAACCAAATTTGACTTTCTTTGCCGAGAAAGTAGGTTTTGCAAATTTGACCTATCGATTTGAAATCAACAATGCTCTGGATAGCGAAAATTGTATGCTACGTAAGCGCTACAACGGTTATCTGCGCGACCGAGATCTGGTTGAAATTGAGAATCCCTGCTACACCACCGGAGCGGAATTTGTGCTCAAGGTTAGATCAACCTTCTAGAGCAGGAAATCCTAAAGAAGTTCTTCTGCTTAGTCTGCAACGCAAACACCGCAATCAGTAACATCCCTGCAATCTTATCCATGACTAATCCCCTCCAATTAGATACCTAAGCAATCGGAAATTCCTCCTCTGCGTATAATTATGTATTGTCTTTAATCGTGCTTACTTCCATATGGTAAATCTGTCCGCCACGCCAAAGTTGGACATTTGAAACTTGTCCCCCAAAGAATTGGCCGGCAATTTTTTCATAAGTCACAGCACATTCATCATTTTCATATATGATTCTGAATTCAGAAGATATTGTATCTTCATCAAGAACCATGGCGGTTAATTCTTTGTCGAGTTCTGCTCCCTTTAAGGTTCTGCTCTCATGAAGTAATACCATTACGGCGTCTTCCGTAAACATGTTTTTCACTCCATCTAAGTCTTTAGCATCCCAAACCGCTTGCAATTTTTCCATATTAGTCATAATTCCACCTTTTTTGTTGTTTTCTCATGATGTTTTATGATGGCATAAAAAGGAAATAACTAAATTATACCAAATCGTCTTTTATAAATTGGGTTAGCCACTATAGCTGCACAGAAAAGCAGAGTAGGGTTATTGTTGTTAGTAGTTGTAGTGTTAATGCGTGGGCTTGCTAATATCTTATTCTTACCCACATAATTCCTAAGCCAATAGCTAAAGACAAAAATAGTAAAGGGAGTGTTTTGGGGGAGGTCTTCTCTCCTCCCAAAATCCAGTCCATCGTAACGCATTTCCTGAGATGTTATTGCGAAAAACATCCGATCTAGACAAAAGATGACTAAAGAAGAAAACACTCAAACCCGGCGAGAATTTCTGCACTCCGTAGGAGAGGCCGGAGGCAGTGCTGCTGTTTATCAGGCCATGATTTCAATGGGTTTGTTAATGCCCGGTGATGCGGCAGGTGCGGAGCTTCGCAATCAATGGGAAGCCAGAGCAAGTCAACTGACTACAGGAGTGAAGCCCACTATTGCGGTATTGGGAGGGGGGATTTCCGGCCTGTGTGTGGGCTATGAGCTTAAAAAGGCAGGATTTCCTTTCTACGTGATTGAAGCTCGGGAAAGGCCTGGAGGGCGCAATCATACCATCCGTTCTGGATCAATCGTAGATGAAGTTGATAGCCAACAGACTTGTACTTTTGATAACGAAGAAGAGCTCTACTTTAACGCCGGCCCTGCTCGTATTTCTCAACACCATAGTAATTTACTTGCTTATTGCCGCGAACTGAATGTGCCTTTGCAAGCATTGGTTAATGATAATCGAGGAGCTTATATCCACGATTCTGCAGCCTTTGGCGGAACCCCGGTAAGGGCGAGAGAAGTTATAACGGCAATGCGAGGCAGTATTACGGAATTACTGGCTAAAGCTATAAATGCCAACGCTCTAAATGGGGATATTGGAATTGATGAGCGTAGTTTTGTGCTTGATGTGCTTAGGGATTACGGCAATCTTAACCATAATTTCAAATATACAGGTTCCAAACGCGCAGGTGTTTTATCAGGTACAGGAGGTTTGACGCCCTGGCAGTCCATTCAGCCACTTAATCTGAATGATTTTTTCTTCGATACCGATGTGCCTTTTAGGGTTAATTTCGGGGAATCTTATAATCAAGCAGCGACCATGATGCAACCTGTTGGGGGCATGGATCGAATTGCTTATGCTTTCGCAAACGAGCTGAAAGAAGAACTTTATTATGGGGTAGAAATTACAGCAATGCGCCGAGCGGGTAATCGCGTTAGATTAGAGGGCCGCACAAATGCGACAGAAGGGGCCATTGAAGTCGATTATGCGATTGTTGCCATGCCCCCAAGTGTGATTAAGGATATTCCTAATGATTTTAGCAGATCAACACGAAATGCGATTGCGGATGTGGAATATGCCAAGCCAATAAAAATAGCGTTTCAGTCGCCTCGCTTTTGGGAAACAGACGAGCAAATCTATGGCGGCATATCTTGGACTGACAAGGAGATTCTTCAAATATGGTACCCATCCGGTGGATTTGGTCAAGATAAAGGAATTATTTTAGGTTCTTATCTCTTTGACGGGGCTTATGCAGAAAATTTTGCCAATCTCGGTCTAGAGGCACGCAAAGAATTTGCCTTGGCAGCAGGAGAAAAAGTTCACTCACAATATCGCGGAAATCTTAGCCGAGGAATATCGGTGGCATGGAATAAAGTCCCATATTCGCTGGGGGGTTGGGCTAAATCAACGCCTTCCTTAGTATTACAGCAGCCTGATGGGCCA
This sequence comes from Gammaproteobacteria bacterium, assembly GCA_012960305.1. Taxonomy (GTDB): domain Bacteria; phylum Pseudomonadota; class Gammaproteobacteria; order Pseudomonadales; family Pseudohongiellaceae; genus UBA9145. Next base: position 74,081 of record DUBM01000007.1, read on the forward strand.
TTTCTATTTGCCGGTGACCATCTGACTTACTTACATGGCTGGCAAGAGGGTGCTGTGATATCAGGTCTTCACGCCCTTAATAATCTCTTGGATGTTATGGGGGTTTAAGGGCCTCAAGCCAATCCACTCTTTTCATAATTAATTGACAATCCCATGGTAGAGAACGGGCTTGAACAAACAAATCTAGGTAGATCCGGCTAAGATAATTGGCGGGGAGCCATTGTCATTATAGCCCTCTAGGTGTATCCAATCATGTTTATTGACTGATTTTTCAATAATGTCTCGAATCGATCCGAATCCATCTGGAATAATGAATTCGTTGGATTGTGCTTTGGTGATAGTAGGTATTACGTCAGGCCACATAGGCGTATCTTCAGGCCCCTTTTCAAAACGCGCGCCGCTAAACCCATCACAGACAGCCCTTTTACGGTTGCCCGGTATATCCTTTTCAAATATTTGTGCAGTTACTTCAGATGTTTCGGTCCCTTTTACTTTGCAAAAATCAACATCAACACACACAATTTTGGGGCCCAAAATAGATAAATTCTCGACGAATAGAGACGAATAGCAACATGTCGCCACGCCGCGAAGACACAAGGTGCCTGGTGTTATTTTCACCCAGCGCAAATTCTCTTCACCTTTAACGATCTTCAGGCTGTTCTGCAAATAAATTTTGTCTATGCCCTGAAACGCTGGATAAAAAGTGCGTCCACTTTTCCACGCGGCCCAATGGAGGACGGCATTGCAATCATTGCAGCAACAAATCAGTCTGAAAAGAGGTTTAGTGGTCGCAAAATGAACTTCAAGTTCGCCGCAGTCGCACGTAATGATGGTCATCCTTTACCTCGATTTTTATAGAATATCAGCAAATTATCTACTTTAGACAAACCATATTAAGAATAATTCTCGGATCATCCGCAGTTACTTTATTAGGGTATATCCCAGCGCCATGTTGAAGTAATGTCAACAAACATTTTAGCCTGTACCTCAATCATTAATTCTATAAATAAGTGATTCCCCTGCTTTCCAATTTGGATCTTGTTTTTTCATTTCATTCATCTGCTTCTCTAACTCTTTTTGATCAATAATATTCTTCTCGAACCATTCAATGAACTCATTCTCTCTTGTTACTTTCCAAAAATTCCAAGCACGCATGCCTAATGGTGACCTAAAAATACCTGTTCTAAGGACATGAACTCGGAAATCAAGATGCTTAGTTTCAACTAACCCTTGTTTGACTTTATCGTATATGTCAAATAAGTCGACCATCAGCATGACTGTGAAATTAAGAACCCTTAGTGTCTCTGTTTTGCTAAGATCCTCTGCTGCCCAATCTTTAGCCAGAAATTCAGAGAACTCCCCGTCTTTTGCCGACTGAAAATATCTCTCATAAGTTCGCTGAGTAATTTCATGACCAAAGCGAGCTTTAGTAATCAAATTGGTTTGTCGAAGTTGAGCAGATAAATAGATAAGAGTTAGAACTGTTGCCAATGCCGCAATCAGTTCTCCTAAAGAGCCTAAACTATTAATATCCATTGTATGAATCCTCATTCTTAGTTAAATATTATTACTGCGTAGCTGAGTTAAAAAAAATTCACTAATAACTATATGTCATACACCAACTAACAAATGGATCCGAGACTGTAATGAGCGGATTGGCAGCAGAGTTGTTTGCTAAAATTCCGATTGTTGCAACCAATTTCGTAGCCATTTAGTTATTAAGCACAGGAAGTAGGAGCTCGCTGCCAATAGCTCGCTGTACATCGAAAGCCTTTAAAGTTATCGCAATAAAACTGTAATATCCAACCAAGCCGGTTATATCTGCAACACCCTCGTGACCAAAAATTGCCACTGCACTGGCAAATACTTCGGCGCTGACCTTTTCTTCACTTACTAATTCGCGGGTGAAACGAACGATAGTTTGTTCGGTTTCTCCAAAGCCGTCGATGGTTCCTAGGTCGTTTAAATCTTTCCGATACCGAACAATATCAATAATTTCCCGTTCTAAACCTGCAGTTATCGCTAGTGGTTCATGTGCGCTGTATTCATATTGATTATTTATTTCTCGTGCTGTCGATATTATTGTTAGCTCGGTTAATCTTTGATCTTTAGGGGTTCCGTAACGTACTCGCTGACGAACATCAAAAAGAGCTTCAGCCAAAACTGGACTATGCATGAGCATGCCAATGGGGCCGCGGAGACCAGCGCCATAACCAGTGCCGGGACTAACATAAGTGTCGAAGGCATTTTGCCCTACGACATCAAGTTCGTTGCGCTGAACTTGGGGTAAGCGTGCCATTGAATCTGTCTCTATATCTTCCGGGATAGTGTCGGCAGTCTGCTGTCCTAGCATTCGGTAATCGGACTCGGCGGCATTGACGTTTACTTCGGTTTTTGTGTTTAAAGCTAGAAGGATTAAGAGAGTTCCGATTATTAGTGATTTCGCATTCATCGAGTTGGCCTTGATTAAGATGCAGTTAGTTGTGTAATTATTGGCTGTATAAGTAGACTCAGTCTACAGTTACCTAGTGAGATTAAGAAGTTTTCCACTGCTGTTTGCTTAAAATTTGCTGGAGATATAGGTGATACAGATGATGAGAAGTATAAATCTATCGTTGTTGCGATCGCCGTTGCTTTTCAATATTGCTCTCAATTTCTTAATCCTTCATATGGTTATCTTTGGTGGATTAATGGTCAGGATTTTTCAGTTTCAGCTGCGCCGAGAACAACACGGACTGAAGGAACATTAATTCGTTCTGCACCTTCAGATATTGTCGCTATGCGGGGCGCTTTGGATCGCAAACTGTATTTGGTGCCAAGTTTAGATTTGATAGTGGCTCGGCACGATGGCGATGGCAGGAGACAAGGCTCCAGTTTCAATGAGGCCTTTTGGGAAGCTCTAATGGTCGCCGCTACAGGGCAATAGCTACTTACCAAGACAGCTGAATATTACCCCTTTCCAAACTCTTGCGGGTCTATTACTCTCTGTGCAGCGAAAGTTGACCCAAAGCGTTGGTAAAATTTTATGATGTTGAATATTAGCTATTATCTCCGTATGCCCGTATTTCTGTTAAGCCTACTTTTATTGATACCCATGGGGCAATCAACTGACGCCGCTGATATGGATATTAGACGTGCTGTCACCGCGCATTATGATAATCATCTTGAGGATCTGTTTATTTGGTTTCATCAGAATCCGGAGCTGGGGTTTTTAGAGCAAGAAACTTCTGCTCGCCTTGCTGCGGAACTTCGTGACTTGGGAATAGATGTAGTTGAAGGGGTCGGTGGAACTGGCTTGGTCGGCATGATTGAAAACGGTGAAGGGCCTTTGATATTAGTTCGGGCTGACATGGATGGGCTGCCAATACTTGAGGATAGTGGTTTGGCTTACCGCTCGCGCAACAGACAAATTGATCGAGTTGGTTTAGAAGTGCCAGTGATGCATGCTTGTGGTCATGATATGCATATGACGACCTTGGTTGGTACCGCCAAATTACTGATGGACAATCGCGACAAGTGGAGTGGCAAAGTAATGTTGGTTGGACAACCAGCAGAAGAAATTATTAACGGTGCCAAGGCAATGCTAGAGGACGGGCTCTATGAGCGTTTTGGTGTTCCTGACTACGCCATTGGTTTACATGTCAGCTCAGGCATGCCTAGCGGCCTGGTTGCTGTGAGAGAAGGGATTGTTCAATCAAGTGCCGACAGTGTTGATATCACCGTCCGTGGAGTTGGTGGTCATGGCGCCTATCCGCATCAAACGATCGACCCTATTTATGTGGGGTCACAACTAGTCATAGCTTTGCAGGGGATTATTAGTAGACAAATTAACCCTTTGTCTCCGGCTGTAATAACCGTAGGTTCATTTCGGGGCGGTAGTAAGCATAATATTATTTCTAACGAGGTTAACCTGCAGTTGACAGTGCGTACAGATTCAGAAAAAACTCGTAATCAAGTGTTAGGTAGTATTCGAGATACTGCACTTAATATTGGTCGGCTTAATGGTTTGCCTGATGACTTAATGCCTATTGTCAGAATGGGCTTCGAAAGCACCCCCACGAATGTTAATGACCGTGAAGCAGTACGAAAAGTATTGCCAGTATGGGCTGATCAACTTGGGTATAGCCCTTTGGTAACTTCACCCCGCACAGGCATGGGGGCAGAGGATTTTGCTTACTTTACACAGACTGAGCATAACGTACCGGGAGTGTTCTTTTCAGTAGGAGGTGCGCCAACTGACTTGATGAATCAAATAGCAGCGGGAACAGCATCTGCTCCCCCTCATCACTCAGCGTTTTTCTACATCGACCCGAATTCAGTTAAAGCTGGAGCTGAGGCAATGTATACAGCTGCTATTGAGCTATTGAATAATCCTTGATCGAGCGTGTTTCTCTCTCTTTCTGCCCATTTCAAAGTAAATTTTGCATGCAGTCATCAACGTTCTAACTACTGTATCGAGAGACTCTTATTGGACAGAGATTTTAGATAATCCGATTTTCTCTAAGTTCGTCTATTTGTTCCATTGAATAACCGAGTTCTTTCATAATCTCATCAGTGTGTTCACCTAGAGTCGGTGGCCGGGTCCGGATTTCGCCGGGTGTTTCTGAAAGTTCTACCGGAGTTCTCATTAGCGGTGCTGGAATGTTCAACCCTGGATACTCAACCGGCTGAAATAGACCTTTTGCTGCAATGTGCGGGTCTTCTAACACATCTTGGGGTGACATGATTGGCCCGGCAGGTAATCGAGCTTCTTCCATTGCTTCTAATACTTCAGCTGAAGTTCGTTCAGCGCACCAAGTTGCAAGTCTTTCACTGATTAACTCACCGTTGTTGCCGCGAGTGATATCGTCTTTAAAGCGAGGGTCGTCGACCCAATGGTCTTCACCCATCAGGTTGGCCCAACGCTTGAACAGGGGGCCACCAACAGACTGCACTAACACCCAACCATCTTTAGTCTTAAAAGTATCCGCAGGTCCTGAAGTCTGAGAGCGATTTAGAGTCGCAACTCGATTGGGCTTAATTGCCGCTTGTTCGATTGCAGCCCCATTCATCATAGTTAATGCGGTACTGAAAAGAGAACCTTCTACCATCTGACCTTTCCCGGTCTTTTGTCTTTCGAACAGGGCCGCCATAGTGCCGAAGGCGGAAAGGCTAGCGGTGCCAAAATCAATAAAAGGTGCGTAGGCTTTGACAGGCTGTTCTGGCGTTCCGGAAAGATACATGTTTCCCGACATTGCTTGGCCTAATCCATCAAATCCCACTCGATTGGCATATGGCCCGCCACGCCCGAAAGCAGAAACTGTGGTGAGAATGATGTCTGGCTTAGTAGCTTTTAGAGTATCGTAATCAAGGCCCATAGCGGTCAAGGTGTCAGGTGGTAGATTGGCGATTACAACGTCAGCAGTAGCAACGAGTTTCTTAACAATTTCTCGACCTTCAGGCTTCATCGGGTTCAGAGTGAGGCATTTTTTGTTACGCGCCAATTGCAGGAAAAGGGCACCATCGCCTTTGTCCGTGATGGGAGAGAGAAATCTATCTTCGCTACCATCTACTTTCTCTATGCGGATAACCTCGGCACCCATGTCGCCGAGCAAGGTTCCACAATAGGGGCCAGCAATATATCTGCCGAAATCTAATACCCGGAAGCCTTCAAGAACTTTAGTCATTTAATCGTCCAATTTGAAATGAATTTCTTAGTTGAGGAGCAGGATTTTAGCATAAGCAACTAATTTGTATAGAAATCTAACCTTCCAAGTACTGGCTGCATTACTAACGATTTTTGTAAGTTAGTTAATGATTTTATTTATAATTATTACGGATAATAAGTTCCTAATGAGATGCCATTTACAAAGGCAAGAAAAAGAATCAAAAGACTAAAAAGCTACCTCTTAGGAGAATCATAGCGATAACTTATGCTGATAATAAAATAACCAAACAAGCTTTAGATGAATAGCAGGCTATTTTGAAGAAATCTTATCAAGATGTTTTTAATGTCTGTAAAAAGTGACGGCAAGAACATGAGCACCAGTCTTGCCCTAAGTGCAGAATTTTGGATCAGACGCAGCTTGGGCTTCTCTAGGTCTTTCAATTGTTGCCACTTCTCACTTATCGAATGAATTTTGTATCAGAGCAGGCCTTCTTGTTTGCGCTCAAGCGCTGATCTACAATGAATTTTCGTTGTGGTGGTGAGTTGAGCTCTTTAAGCTTTCTAACCTCCACTCGGTATGCTCTACCAGTAAACACTGATCAATTAATGTCATCCAAATATCATCAATTTGATGATTTATCGAGAAGCAAAGCCACGGAGAAAGTCATGCGTCACGCCAAATCTCTATTCTGTAGTTCCCTTCTTTTGGTTTCACTGCTTATAGGCTCACTAGTGCAGGCCGCGGAGCATCCTGGTTATATCGATGCACCAGACCGCCGCACTACTGGAATTGGCAAATTCTATATGGAACGGGAAATTTCATTTGTGATGGGACATCAAGCGGCGGATTGGCTGAATCGACCAGGGCGAATTGAGGAGGAACGGCCAGATGAGGTTGTCACAAACATGGGCCTGAATTCTGATCATGTTGTTGCAGATATTGGCGCCGGTTCCGGCTATTTTTCTTTCCGCATCGCCAAACTAGTCCCCGATGGCAATGTAATGGCGGTAGATATACAGCCAGAAATGTTGCAACTCATTGAGGCACAGAAACGTCAGGATGGCGTGACTAATATTCAAGGTGTGTTGGGCGCTATTGATGATCCTAATTTACCTGTGAATTCCATCGATGCCGCAATCATGGTGGACGCCTACCATGAATTTTCCCATCCGTTCGAGATGATTAGAGGAATATATGAGGCACTTCGACCTGGTGGCCGCATTTTTCTATTGGAATACCGAGGGGAGGATGCCAGCGTTCCGATTAGACCGCTGCATAAAATGACTGAAGAACAGGTCGTTAAAGAAATGAGTGTATTTGGATTAGAGTGGACCGATACACTGGATTTTCTGCCTTGGCAACACATGATGATATTCACTAAAACTTAGTCATACTGTTCCAATTTGCTTTGGTAGGTCGCTCACTACAACTATTTGTGATTGCCACTGCAATAGTAATTCTGTCACCACAACTCAGATGTTGTAATTGAAATTCAGGATCTGATCCTGATGGGTCTCTTTCATTTGTCGATTTAGTAATTCCTTACTTCTCTACTTATGGTGCTTGCCGTTTACACAAAATACCAAGCAGACTCAGCTCGGCACATTTCATAGTTTGTGTGCCCCCTGTGAATAAGTTCCGCATCTTTGCTCTCCATCAGTGAATTGAGGATAATGGACATTAGTTGAAGTCAGCACCTGAGGAAACTCTGATGTGGCGAACGAGCACCCAATCCTTAGAGAAGTATTAATTAGAGGCAGTTTATGCAACGGGAATCCATGGAAGTTGATGTTGTAATAGTAGGCGGAGGTCCAGCTGGGCTTGCTACTGCGTGTCGACTCATGCAAATGGCAAAGAAAGCGGAAAAAGAAATTTCTGTTTGTGTCCTTGAAAAAGGTTCGGAGATTGGAGCGCATATTCTCTCTGGCGCAGTATTTGAGCCAGCTGTATTACAGGAATTGTTCCCTGATTGGAAAGAAAAAGGAGCACCACTAAATACTCAAGTTACTGGCGATGATGTTTACTACTTACCTAATGGCGAAACCGCTTTTAAATTTCCGGGCTTGTTGGTTCCCCGGCCAATGCATAACCACGGAAATTATATAATTTCACTCGGCAATCTTTGCCGTTGGTTGGCTGATCAGGCTATGGAATTGGGGGCGGAAATATTCCCAGGATTTGCCGCTGCTGAAGTTCTTTATAACGAGGACGGAAGTGTGAGAGGTGTGGCGACAGGAGATATGGGCACAGCTGCTGATGGTGAAAAAAAATCATCCTTCGAACCTGGTTTTGAATTTCATGCCAAGTACACAATTCTTTCCGAAGGTTGCCGTGGGCATTTGGGGAAAGAAATAATCAGTAGATATAAATTGGATGCTGACAGTGATCCGCAACATTACGGAATTGGCATCAAAGAAGTTTGGGAAATTCCGGAAGATAAGCATAAAGAGGGGCTGGTTGTTCATACTGTCGGCTATCCAATGACAGGAGCGAGCTATGCAGTTACCAGTGGCAGCTTTTTGTATCACACGGAAAACAATCAAGTTTCATTAGGGTTAATTGTAGATCTAGCCTATCAAAACCCTCACATTAGCCCTTTTGATGAGTTTCAAAAATTGAAACATCACCCAATTTTCAAACAATATATAAAAGGCGGTAAAAGAATTAGCTATGGTGCGCGAGCCATAATCAAAGGTGGCTTAAATTCACTGCCAAAAATGACATTTCCCGGTGGGCTGTTGATTGGTTGCGATGCAGGCACCCTTAATGCAGCAAAAATAAAAGGCAGCCACACTGCGATGAGGTCTGGCATAATCGCGGCTGAAACCTTATTCGCGGAGCTATCGAAAGAAACTCAACATGCAGAGCTCACGGAGTATACACGCAGGTTTAATAATTCAGATTTATATACAGAGCTCAAAGCGACGCGAAACTTTGGTTCTGGTTTTCATAAGTTCGGCTTTTGGTTGGGAAGTGCTTTGGTGTTTATTGAGCAGAATATTTTCTTTGGAAAATTTCCGTTTACATTTCGAGATAAATCAAAAGATCATTGCCAATTAAAACCAGCGGCAGAAAGCGCGAAGATCGACTATCTCAAGCCGGATGGGGAAATTAGTTTCGATAAGCTCAGCTCAGTATTCTTATCCAACACTAATCATGCTGAAGATCAGCCTTGTCATCTACAGTTAAAAGATGCTTCGATTCCTATTGATATGAACTTACCAATGTACGATGAGCCGGCACAGCGGTATTGCCCAGCTGGAGTTTATGAGGTTATAGAAGATAGTGCTGGCGACAAGCGTTTTCAGATTAACGCGCAAAACTGCGTTCACTGCAAAACTTGTGACATCAAAGACCCCGCACAAAACATAAATTGGGTTGTTCCTGAAGGCGGCGGTGGGCCAAATTATCCGGCAATGTAGCTCCTTATTTTCTTTTGACCATGCTTTACGTAGATCTAGCTGTTTAACTCAATAGCCGTCTGCTAATTTAACTCAGCATCATGCCAATATCTCGTGCCCTTTATGGTTGCCTGCAATGCTATGCCACTCTGGGTTAGTTAATAAACCGATACATTATCCACCAAAGCTTCACCGCCAACGGCGGCTCCTAAATCACCTGCTTTAACAGCCGCATCTGCTGAGCCCGACATTGAGGAATCGTTCCAGCGCATCGTTGTCGTGAAACACAAAGATCGCTCTTAAGTCTTTAACTCCAGCACCTAAACCCACGCCGACTTCTCCGATACGCATATAGGTATCGGTGCCAGATATATTATTGTGGACAACTCCGCGGCCGCCACCAAAACTGGCGAAAATAAGATTGATGTTGGCATTGGAAAAAATTGCATAGCCGGAAGCGCTACCAATCTGCGCTTTGGTATCAGGCTTCGACGCATACAGTTCGGTTAAGACATCTTGGCGCATTGACTGGATTCCTCTGCGTTGTTCTTCAGGTGGGGCGTTTTTCAATCCCCCCGCCCGACTGACAAGCGGCGAGACCAAGCAAGATAATCTGTATAAGGCATAATCTGCATGACCTAGTTAGATTCTTCATTTGATTTCCGCCCATTTTTTGCTTAACTGATATCAGTAGTAAAAATATAATTTTTAAAAAGTTGTTTAGTAGCAGAAATATTAGCTTTATCTGCTGTACTTATACTGACTACTAAGCCTCGTTTTTTTTCTAATTCTGAAGTTACAGAAGCTTCGATGTTGCTCTTTGTTAGTACTTCTCGAGCTACGTCTTCCGTTATCATCAGCCTAAGGCTTGGTCTAAATATTTTTCCGACAGCTGTTAGCGGCATTGTGTCTATAAATTCAATTCGTTTTGGTACTGCCGCTCGTTCAGATATTTGCTCTGCACAATACGCAATCAGGGTTTCAGCAGAGATTTCGCTGCCGGGGGTTTTGACCACATAGGCCATTGGTAATTCGCCGGCATAGGAGTCTGGCAGCCCAATCGCTATAGAGACACTTATTTCGGGATGCGCGTTAAGTGGCTCTTCAATTAATTCAGGGTCAATGTTGTGGCCGCTGCGGATAATCAGATCCTTTGCTCGGCCCGAAAGATAGAGAAACCCATCGCCATCCATATACCCTAAATCGCCAGTGTTGAACCAACCGTCTTCAATCCAGGCATTCTTGTTGTCAGATTCAATTTTATAGCCTTTAAAAAGCTGTGGACCCTTCACCATGATAGAGCCGCTTTCGCCTAACTCGCAGTCTTTAATAACTTCAGCGCCTTCCAAATGGACAATGCGGATCTCTGAATAGGGAATGCGCATCCCAACACTGCCCGGGGGCTGGATCAGTGGTGCTCGGGAGATTAGCGCCGTTGTCTCTGTCATTCCATAGCCATTGCCGACATTTACTGCATACTTATCTTCGAAGCTGAGCTCAAAAGGATGGGATAATGGTGCTGCGCCGGAATTGATATTGGTTAGACAATCGATATTGGCATCGCCCACAGGAATATCTGCTAAGGCCATCAACACGGTGGGTACCGCGGAGAATCCTTTAACTTGAAATCTATCGATATAATTCCAGAAATTCATCATTGCTTGAGTTGAGCGAAAACCTGATGGTGTCATTAAAATTATTTTGAAGCCCACGCTAAACGCGGCGACTCCCTGAATTATGCAGCCATAAATATGAAACAAAGGTAGGCCACATAGAATTGTGTGTCTTTCTTGATGGGCTGTATAAATTTGCATGATTTGACCCAGAAAAGCCATGTTGCCATGAGTAAGCTGCGCCAGCTTAGGTCTCCCGGTAGTTCCGCCGGTGTGAAAATAGGCAGCTATCTGATCACTAGAAAAATTTCTATCACTCGCAAGCGCGCTGTTATTCTGAGCAGCAATACTCGAATCGAAATCCAATACTTCAATTCCCGAATTTTCTGCGCTGTGCGGCTCACTAGTGCAGAGCCCCGGAACATTAACTGTTAAAAGGGTTTTTACGCACCCTGCTTTACCTACGGCTTCGGAAACTTTTTGCCAGATATCGGTATGCTCTGACTGACCAAGGCAGATAACCACCTTGGCATCGGCCGCTGAGAGAATTTCGCCGATATGATCTGCTTCCAACATGGGATTTATCGGGTTTGCTATACCAGCTGCTTGGGCACCGAGAATCGAAAAGTGCGCTTGAGGAAGAATAGGTAAGATTATTGAGACAGTATCATCTTCGCCAATTCCCAAATCGTTTAACAAATTAGCAGCCTGAGTGATTTTATTACCTAACTCAGTGAAGCTGGTTTTCTGTGTCTCTTCATCGGCCAATCCTTGCAAGAGAAATTCCAATGCCGTGTCATTACCGAAACGCTGTGCTGCGTGCATCACTAGTTCGTAGCTATTGGTAAAAGGGAATTGCTCGGCGAGCGGGATTTTTTCGAATTCTTTTACCCGATCGATTGTTTCCATGATGGGCTCTGGGGTAGGTAGATTGCTTGTATCAAACAATGTTCTGACCTCTTTATTAATTATAAATTATGCAAATCATTATTTTTACTAAAATAAGTTTTAGCGATTATCTTTGTTCTTAGCTATTTCTTTCCGTGGAGAAATTTAACATTGTTTGCAGCGCTTGTCGGTATTCAGATTCGGGAAGTTGATTGAGGCAGGATTGAGCTGACTTAGATTGGTGCTGTGCTTTTTCGCGGGTGTAGTCCAATGCGCCGCTTGCCCGCACTATTTTGATAACTTCAGTCAATGATTCCTGGGCTACCGATTCATCTTGCAGGCAGGCTCGAATTAGATCTGCCTCAGCCTTGCTGCTCTCATTTATTGCATAAATAAGAGGAAGGGTGGATTTTCCTTCCGCTAAATCATCACCAATGTTCTTGCCCAACGATTCGCTATTACCATCGTAATCGAGGACGTCATCGATTAGTTGGAAAGCCGTTCCCAGATGCATTCCAAACTGACGGAGTGCTTCTTCTGTTTGGTTATCAGCTTGGGCCAAAACCGCGCCGCTTTGTGCTGCTGCCTGAAATAAAATAGCAGTCTTATCTCTTATCACCCGCATATAACCTTCTTCATTAGAATTCGGGTTATTCTTGTTAATTAGTTGAAGAACTTCACCCTCGGCGATTTTATTGGTTGTATTCGCCATCAATTCCATAATACGCATATCGCCTATTTGTACTAGGATTTGGAAAGCTCGTGAATAGATAAAATCTCCAACCAACACGCTGGATGGATTATTCCATTCCGCATTTACAGTTGGTCGACCACGTCGTAGCGATGACATGTCGACTACATCATCGTGTAACAACGTAGCGGTGTGGATAAACTCAATAACAGCTGCTAGGGGAATGTGTTGGTCATTTTGAATGTTACAACTTTTGGCTGCCAACAATACCAATATGGGCCGCATCCGCTTGCCTCCAGCCTCAACAATGTAATGGCCGATATTTTCCACCAGAGGAACTTCGGAATGTAGTTGCTCGACTATGAACTGGTCAACGGCAAGAAAGTCTGATTCCACTGCGGAGCGAATATGCTGATACATAAATTGCGTAAACTTAGTCTGCTGGATTAGAAGGTGTTAGTAAGCCTGTGTATTTTTAGCCCTGCTTTTGGTTCCTGAGAACGCCGCAGACACTCAATTTCTGTGTGCATGCTAGGGAGCGGAGTGCACACTGTCAAGCCAAGTGCTGCGATCGATAGCTCTCTCAAAAATCTTTAGCTGCTGAGTGCTGTATTTCGAGAATAACCTCAAATAAAATAAGAGCTTACTTAAGCGTCCATGATGCATAAATCTACTTGCCTCATGACAGATGTTCCCGTAAAATGCCCGCCCCTATAGGTATGGGGACTTACACCGCAATTAGGAGTAGATATCCCTCAATCAGCGGTTCTGGAGAGATCTATGTACGCGGTAATAGAAAGTGGTGGGAAGCAGCACAGAGTTGAAGAGGGTGAAATCCTTCAGCTTGAGAAATTAGAAGTTGCCACCGGCGAAAAAGTGAAGTTTGACAAGATTTTGATGGTTGGCGAAGGCGAGTCAGTGCAAATTGGCACACCTTATGTAAAGGGTAGCCAGGTAACTGCAGAAGTCCTTAAGCAAGGGCGTGGTGACAAAATTCGTATCATAAAATTCAATCGTCGTAAGCATTTTCAGAAAACCCAAGGCCACAGGCAGTGGTTCACTGAAGTGAAAATCACTGATATTAAGGCTTAGAGTAGTCGGGAGTTAGTCTATGGCACATAAGAAAGCAGGTGGTAGTACTAATAATGGTCGTGATTCTGTATCGAAACGCTTAGGTGTTAAGTTGTTCGGTGGTCAGGGAGCGCTGGCTGGAAATATCATCGTGCGTCAACGAGGAACTCGTTTCCACCCGGGCGAAAATGTAGGCTGTGGCAAAGATCACACACTATTCGCCAAAGCGGACGGTGTCGTAAAATTTGCCACCAAAGGCCCGCATAACCGAAAATACGTTATTGTTGAATCGGCCTAGTTAAAAACTGAATTATTTAAAAAAGCCTCGTCATTCGACGGGGCTTTTTTATTTGTGAGATTGCACAGCAATGTGCGACTCTTAAAACAATTATTCAGACTTCTAATAGACAAAACGAAACTAGAATCAGCAGATAAAAAATGAAGTTCGTAGACGAAGCAGAAATTAGAGTAGAAGCAGGTAAAGGTGGCAACGGTTGCCTGAGTTTTCGTCGTGAAAAATATATTGAAAAAGGCGGGCCAGATGGCGGCGATGGTGGCAATGGTGGCAACGTGTATATGCAAGCGGATGCCTCACTTAATACCTTGGTGGATTTTCGCTTCGTGCCACTGTACCGCGCGGAGTCAGGGAAACCTGGTCAGGGAAAGAACTGCACTGGTAGAGGTGGCGAAGACCTACTTGTAAGAGTGCCCATCGGCACCAGTGTTATCGATGTAGGTACAGAAGAAATAATTGCTGATCTCAATACTACAGAAAAACAAGTGATGGTGGCAAAGGGCGGCGTTTATGGGCAAGGCAATACTCGATTTAAGTCCAGTACCAACCGAGCTCCGAGAAAGACGACTAATGGCACGCCAGGTGAGGCGCGGCTACTGCAATTGCAGTTACGATTGGTTGCAGATGTAGGATTGTTAGGCATACCTAACGCGGGGAAATCTACATTAATTCGTGCTACTTCTGCGGCCACACCAAAAGTGGCAGACTATCCGTTTACTACATTGGTTCCAAACCTCGGAGTGATAAGCTTGGGCATGGAGCGTAGCTTTGTGATGGCAGATATACCGGGCCTTATCGAAGGCGCTTCAGAAGGTGCTGGTCTGGGGTTTCGTTTTCTTAAGCATTTATCTCGCACCCGTTTGCTATTGCACCTTATTGATGTATTACCCGTGGATAATAGTAATCCGGTAGATAACGCTCAAAAAATTATCGTCGAGGTCGAAAAATTCAGTGATACTCTGGCCAAGAAAGAGCGCTGGTTGGTCCTGAATAAAATCGATCTGATAGACAAAGAAGCAGTGGCTGAATTGAAAGAGGAATTGCGTAAGGCGTTAAATTGGACCGGTGATATTCACGAAATATCTGCACTTAACAGGGAAGGTTGCGACGACCTCTGCCAGAAACTCATGGTCTCAATCGAGAATCATCGGGAGCTTATGGTGGAGGATGAGGATTATCAAGTTAAGCAAGATGCGCTGGAAGCGGTGATGGCTTTTGAGATACGTAGAACAATTGAAAATAGTAAATCGCCAAAATCAGCCGATACTGAAATTAATGAAGAAGACTGGGGTTTGTAGGCAGATCTACAATGCGTAAAAAGATCACACAAGCAAAGCGATGGGTAATTAAAGTAGGCAGCTCTTTGGTTACCAATAATGGCCTGGGACTCGATCAGCAAGCAATAGAGGACTGGGCTAGCCAGTTAGTGACTATGCAAAAAGCGGGTCTGCAACTAGTTCTAGTTTCTTCTGGTGCTGTTGCCGAGGGCGTAAGCCGTCTTAATCTTACGAGCAGGCCCAAGCAAGTCCATATGCAGCAGGCAGCAGCGGCCGTTGGGCAAATGGGCTTGGTGCAGGCTTATGAAAGTTGTTTCATGCGCCATGGGGTTCACGCGGCACAAATATTACTTAGTCATGAAGACCTTTCTGATCGAACCCGTTATCTTAATGCCCGGAGCACTCTAACAACATTGTTAGACATGGCGGTTGTGCCTGTGGTGAATGAGAACGATACCGTGGCTACTGCCGAACTTTGTTTTGGTGATAACGATACTTTGGCGGCCTTGGTTGCAAATCTTATCAATGCGGATGTGATGGTTGTACTCACAGATCAGGACGGAGTGTTCGATGCAGATCCAAGAAGCAATCCAGAGGCTTCATTTATCCCTGTTGCTTCCGCTAATGACAATAGTTTAAGCGCTGGAGCTGGTAAGGGCACCAGCCTTGGAAGGGGCGGTATGTTTACCAAAATATCTGCGGCTCGCTTGGCGGCGCGCTCTGGAACTGACACGATTATAGCCAATGGTCGCGAAGACCAAATCTTGCAGCGCATTGCCGATGGCGAAGATATAGGGACCCTGCTGCAGGCAGATAGCGAACCCGTTACCGCAAGAAAGCAATGGCTGGCGGGTCAGTTAACCTTAAAGGGGAAGTTAGGTCTGGACGATGGTGCGGTTAAAGTCCTGAAGAATTCTGGTAAGAGTTTATTAGCGGTTGGAATAAACTATGTTAGTGGAAATTTCACCCGAGGCGATGTGGTGATTTGTATTGACGGTGCTGGTCGAGAAGTAGCAAGAGGTTTGGTTAATTACGATGTCGCCGAAGTAAAAAAACTGAAAGGCCAGAGTAGTGAACAAATTGAAGCCTTGCTGGGCTATGCAGGTGAAGAAGAGATAATTCACCGAGACAATTTAATTCTCAGCGATTAACAGACATAAAAAAACCGGTATTTACCGGTTTTTTTAGCCTTGCCGAAATAAAAATGTAAATTTATTTCAGTGCTTTCACGGCCTTATTTAGCCGGCTCTTGTGTCGGGCAGCTTTATTCTTATGAACTATGCCCTTGTCAGCCATTCTATCGATTACCGGTACCGCGGAGTTATAAGCTTCAGCTGCTGCTGCATGGTCGCCACCTTCGATGGCTGCATCAACTTTCTTTATGTAAGTACGAACCATGGAACGAAATGAGGCGTTATGACGTCGGCGTGATTCGCCTTGTTTGGCACGTTTGCGGGCTTGTGGAGAATTAGCCAATTGGAGCTCCTTCGACAAAAATTTTGCTTGTAAAAATTAGATAGCAAGGCAGGGAAATCGGGTCCCAACTAGCGCTGTTTCAAAGACGCGACACTATGCCGTTTTCGATTTGCGATGTCAATAGGTTGGAACAGTGTTAGTTCTATTGCAAGTTACTAAGAATACTCAATAAATTCTACTTTAGAGTCGATAGTTGGAGAGATAAATTGTGCATAAATAGCCCCTTCCACCGCGAGAACTGCGATAATTGCTGCAAGCATCGTCTGCTGTGCGATAGCGATATCTGAAATATGACTGTGAAGAAATGACAGAGATTCAATTAAATCTAGGCGAAAAGCAAGGCGAAGGTCTGCTCAAAGCCAGCGGAGTAACCGGGTCGATGACCATGGTTTCTCGGTTGTTGGGTCTCGTGCGCGACGTAGTAATAGCCCGAGTATTTGGTGCCACTGACGGTACAGATGCATTCTTTTTTGCTAATAAAATCCCCAACTTCATGCGTCGACTCTTCGCCGAAGGGGCATTTAATCAAGCCTTCGTGCCAGTCTTATCTGAATATAGGAGTAATAAGGCCCATTTCGAAGTCAAAGATTTGGTCAATGCAGTTGCCTGCAGCTTAGGAGGGGTTTTAGCCATTGTGACCGTGATTGTAGTCATTGCGGCGCCACTAATTGCTATTCCAATAGCCTATGGATTTACTGAGAACCAGCCTAAATTTCAGCTCTTCGTTGAAATGTTGAGAATTACTTTTCCCTATCTGCTACTAATTTCAATGACGGCGTTTTGTAGCGCCATACTAAATAGCTATAACCGGTTTGCCATACCAGCTATTACTCCAGCGCTACTTAACATCGCCTTGATCAGCGCTTCATTTCTGTTGGTGCCCTATATGCGCGTACCGGAGTTGGCGTTGGCGTGGGCAGTACTGATTGCAGGTGTTGCACAGCTGTTATTTCAATTGCCCTTCCTTGCGAAGATCCGCCTGTTGCCAGTGCCTAAACTTAGTCGCAAGCACGAAGGTGTGGCGAAGATAAAAGAGTTAATGTTACCGGCCCTCTTCGGTGTGTCAGTGAGCCAAATCAATCTCTTATTGGATACATTCATCGCCTCATTTTTGGTTACCGGTAGCCTTTCCTGGTTGTATTACTCGGATCGACTGATGGAATTACCCCTGGGCACATTTGGCATAGCAATCGCTATCGTTGTACTGCCAAGTCTTTCGCGAAAGCATGCAGAATCATCCATGGATGATTTCTCCGAAACTCTCGACTGGGCTTTTCGTATGGTGTGCTTAATTGCTATCCCCGCGACTCTCGCACTCATAGTGATTGCTGAACCATTGTTGGTAACACTTTTTATGAATGAAAATTTCGATGAAGTAGATGTGGTTAGATCGGCAGGAAGCTTGCGGGCATATGCAGTAGGGTTGTTGGCCTTTATGTCGATAAAAATATTTGCTCCAGGCTACTATGCAAGGCAAGACACTAAAACTCCGGTAAAGATTGGTGTTATCGCGATGATTACCAATATGATTTTGAATATTATCTTTTATTTGAATGGCATGGCTCATGTTGGTTTGGCTCTTGCCACTAGTCTTGCCGCGTTCCTCAATGCAGCTTTGTTACTGTTTGGATTGCGCAAGCAAAAAGTATTTTTCTTTCAAGTTGGTTGGGGTGTTTTCTTGTTGCGCATGATTGCTGCAAATGCCGTGATGGTGATCTTTCTCTACAGCATGAGTGCGGATTGGCAAAGGTGGGCTGAGTGGGATATGGGAACTCAAGTTTGGCAGATGGCGATACAGGTATTAGGTGGAATTGGAATTTATTGTCTAATGCTCTTTATTGCTGGTTTACGCTGGCGACATATCTATCGATGAAGAAAGTATATTCCAGTGACAGTGTGCCCATGGCTTGGCATGTGCGGAACGTATTGGAACAACATGAAATTCCCACTACCATAAAAAACGATAATCTATATTCCATTGCAGGTGAAGTACCAATAACTGAATGTTTGCCGGAGGTATGGGTAAATAATGTCTTAGATTTTGATCGTGCCGAATGCATTATTAAAGAGGTGCAGGCAACTTCTGAAGAAGAGGGAGATGGATGGAAAGAGGAATGGCAGTGTGAAAATTGCGGAGAGGCCAATGGTGTCGCTTTCGAAATATGCTGGAATTGCCAGCAGGGAACTCAATCAAAAGTTGATTTAACTCGCTAAAAATTAAAGCCTAAATTGCAGTGTCTAAATAGAACAACAACTATAAGTTACTAACTAAAAACCAGGAATTGTAAAAAAGTGGCAAAAGCACGTTACCTATTTATTTTTTCCTTGCTGTTAAGCCAATTGCAGTTTTCTATGGCTTCTCCCGCGACTGCAGAATGCGTGATTTTGCTTCACGGCCTATGGAGGGTTTCAAATTCTATGGGAGAATTGGAAAAGAAGCTTACCTATACTGGTTACTCTGTAGCTAATATTAGTTATCCCTCAAGACGACATGGGGTAAAGCTATTGGCTGAAGATGCAGTTAATCGCGGGCTTAACCATTGTCGAGGTGAGCAGGCAGAGATTATTCATTTTGTAACTCACTCTCTGGGTGGAATTCTGGTGCGAGAGTTTTTGCAAGATCAAAAAATCGAAGAATTGGGCAGAGTGGTGATGTTGGGGCCACCCAATCAAGGAAGCGTATTAGTGGATGGGTTATTGCCGATCCCTGGTTTCGCTGCTCTGTGGGGCCCAGCTGGCCGCACTTTAGGCACTGCGGTTGACGGAATGATAGCACAACTGGGCCCGGTTGATTTCGAGTTGGGAATCATTGCTGGGACGACAAATGTAAATCCCCTAAGTGCCTTGGTATCCATGGGTCCAAACGACAGTATGGTTAGTGTAGACAGTACTAAGGTGAAAGGGATGACGGAACACAGGGTGCTACCAGTTACTCATACTTTTATGATGCGAAATAATGAAGTGATAGACAATGCGATTCACTTTTTGAAGACAGGAATGTTCATTCCTGAATAATAATTATGCCATTACCGAAGATATCAAATGCACAGGCATTCTTGGGATTTTTGTAGTTACTCAACCTTGAAATCATGCAAACGATGAGGAGCAAATCAGTCTAGAGTTCAGTGACTGGCTTGGCCGAAGCTACTTCTTTGATGTTTCTATTTTATTAAGAAGGCTCTTTAAAAATATAGTGCCGATAGTTATTTTATAAATTTCTTTTAACAGATTAACTACGCTCTCGACATAAACTTCCCAGTTACCGTATTTACTTTTATTACTTCGCCGTTTGATAAATATTCAGGCACTTGAATTTCTAATCCCGTAGTTAACTTTGCAGTTTTACTACGATTAGTTGCTGAAGAACCAGTTACAGCTGGAGGCGTGTCAACGACTTCCAAATTCACTGATTGAGGCAATTCAATGCCTAGTAAATTGCCATCCATTACCAATGCAATGATGTCTTCTTGTTGTTCAATCAAATATTGCAACTGACCTTCTAATTGCTCGGCGTTTATTCCGTATTGAGCAAAGTCCTCCATGTTCATAAAGTAGTAGGTTCCGTCATCTAGATAGGAATATTGAACCTGCATCCGAGTACAGTCAGCATCTTTGAGTAGGTCATCCCCTTTAAACGAGCAATCTAATTTCTGGTGACTTTGTAGGTTATTAAACCTAACCTTGTACAAGGTGGCCGCGCCTCTAGAGGAAGGACTTTTGCTTTCTAATTGTTTGACGATATGAGGCACGCCATTAATGTCTATTATCATGCCTCTTTTCAGGTCACTAGCTTTTGGCACTTTGGCTCCTAGGGTAATTTTTGTTTGGGTCGTAAGTCAGCGGAGGAATTTACCCAATGTGGAGTGCAGTGTAAATAAATTAACGTTGTTATTGTACAATGCGTTAAACACTATTTTTCTAAGGTATTGCCAATTAGGCTTTGAGTTAGACCGATATTTCCACGATAATCCCTCTCCCACTGAGCGAGGCTAGACATGGTAGAGCGTATTAAAGAAATTGATAACCTGCACATTATCGGCTATGAAGAGTTGCCGTCTCCTGGTGAGCTAAAGGATTTATTATTATTGCAAGGAGCTGCTTTAGAGACTGTGCAGAATGGGCATAGAGCTGTAAAGCGTGTGTTAGATCGTAAGGATTCGCGCTTAGTCGTAGTCGTCGGTCCGTGCTCGATACACCATCCAGAGGAAGCGTTGGATTATGCTCGTCGGCTAAAACCCCTAGCGGATGAATTGGCAGATGAGTTGCTGATTTTAATGCGAGTTTATTTCGAAAAACCACGTACTTCAATTGGCTGGGAAGGGCTGATCTATGACCCGCAATTAGATGGCAGTCATCGGATCGATGATGGCCTTCGAATTGGGCGACAGCTTATGTTGGATATTGCTGAGATTGGTTTGCCAATAGCAATTGAGGCACTTGATCTGATTTCCCCACAGTATTTACAAGATTTGGTATCTTGGACTGCTATTGGTGCTCGCACCACAGAATCTCCAACTCATCGAAAACTTGCGAGCGGAATTTCCTCTGCTATCGGTTTCAAAAATAATGTTGATGGTGCGCTAATGGTGGCGGTAAATGCTATTCGCTCAGCATCAGCCTGCAATAGCTTTATTAGTGTAACTGAGCACGGCAAGGTGGCTGTTTTTCGTACTGATGGCAACCCACATTGTCACGTAATACTCAGAGGTGGCAAGTCTCCCAATTATGAGAAGGAAAGTGTTACAGCTTGTGAAAAAGAGTTGGAAAAAGCGGGTTTAGGTATTAATCTTATGATTGATTGCAGTCATGGCAATTCCAACAAAGACCATGTTAATCAGAAAAAGGTGCTTGCTGATGTCGCGGCGCAAATTCAACAAGGTAATAATTCAATTATTGGCGTGATGCTCGAAAGCAATCTTGAGGAAGGGAATCAGTCCATACCTGATGATCTAGATGATTTGAAATACGGTGTTTCAGTTACTGATGCCTGTATTGATTGGAATACAACTGAAACCATCTTACGCGAATTTGCTACAGCTGTTGGTCCACATTTGGAAGACCGTTCAGCGTAATTAACCCCAATCGCCATTACGGTCTGCAGTGCTCCGGAAAGTTAGCTGGCTAATACTTCCGCTAGGCTTGTCGCTAGATACTCAAGATTATCATTGTTGATACCCGCCACATTGATTCGGCTCGAGTTAACCAAATATATACTGTAGTCATTTACCAATCTTTGTACCTGTTCGACGTTAACACCTAAAAAAGAAAACATGCCTCTTTCTCTTTGAATGAAGCTGAAATCTTCATTGATTCCAATTTCCTGAATTTTGCTAACGAGCTGAACACGAAGGCCGTTAATGCGATCTCGCATTTGGGTTAATTCAGCATCCCATTCTGTGCGTAGGTCAGGATCATTTAGAATTAGTTCAACGATAGCGGCCCCGTGATCAGGTGGCATGGAGTACATTGCTCGCGCCGCTGCGGCGATTTGAGTGGTCGCAATAGTGGCAGTTGTATCGCTGTCACAAATCACACTGATCGCACCAGTCCGCTCACGATACAAGCCGAAGTTTTTTGAGCAAGAACTAACGACAATAAGCTCGGGCAAAGACTCTGCCATTAACCTCGTGCCAAAAGTATCTTCTTCCAAGCCATCACCGAGGCCTTGGTAAGCTAAGTCGATGAAGACAGTAAAGCCTTGCTCTAATGTAACGTCTCTAACTTGTCGCCATTGCTCCTGGTTTAGGTCAGCGCCGCAGGGGTTATGACAACAGCCATGAAGAAGAACGATGTCTCCCTTTTCTACTTTTTTCAGACAGCAGATCATTTCATCAAAGCAAACGCTGTGGCAGTTGTAGTCGTAGTAGGGATAGGATTCAATTTTAAGGCCCGCAGATACCAACAAAGGCACGTGGTTGGCCCAGGTTGGATTACTTACCCAAATAGTGGCATCTGGATTGGCTTTCTTGATGAACTCAGCCGCAAGGCGCAGGCCGCCACAGCCACCGGGAGATTGTACGGTTACCCTGCGATTACCCAGGTTTTCCATCAGGCTGGTACCAAAAATGAGTTCGGCTACGGTTTTGTTGTAGCCAGCAGCGCCAGTTGGGCCTATATAACTTTTCGTCATCTGACTTTGCAAAATTAGGTCTTCAGCTTTTTTGACTGAAGTCATTACTGGAGTGGCACCTGTTTCGTCTTTATAAACGCCTATTCCCAAATCGATTTTCTTTGGATTAGTGTCACTACGATAGGTAGCCATAAGGCCGAGGATAGGGTCGGCTGGGAGGAGTTCTATTGATTGAAACATGATGAGTTCTCTATCTTCTCTGGTGGGCTTTTAATGTATTTTGTAATAACGAAGCACGAGTCATAGGGCCGACGCCTCCATTAGTATAAGAAATAAAGGAGCATTTCTCCTTAACATTATCGAAATCCACATCTCCGACATTTCGGAAACCGGATTTCTTACTGGCATCGGTAACACGGGTCTGGCCAACGTCTATAACAACAGCGCCTTCCTTAACCATCTCGGCCGTTACGAATTCTGTTTTACCAATGGCGACAATCAATATGTCAGCACTAGCACATAACTCGGTTAGATTCTCAGTGCGACTATGGGCCAATGTTACGGTGGCATTGCCCGGGTTTGTGTTGCGAGACATCAATATCGCCATTGGTGTTCCAACTATATTGCTGCGGCCTAATACCACACAATTTTTACCTTTGGTTTCGATATTGTAACGGCGCAATAGTTCCATAATGCCATTTGGTGTGGCAGAGATAAAAGTCGGCAGACCTAGGCATAAATTGCCTATATTTTCCGGACAGAATCCATCGACATCTTTTTTTGCATCAATAGCCAGGATGATTTTATTTTCATCAATATGAGCGGGCAGGGGCAATTGAACAATGAAGCCATCAATGTTCTCGTCCGTATTGAGTTCGTCAATCTTGGCTAATAATTCGTCCTCAGTGGTACTTTCATTCATGCGGATGGTAGTCGAAGCGAACCCTACTTCCTCGCAATCTTTAACTTTCCACGCCACATAATTTTGGCTGGCACCATCTGAGCCCACTAACACTGCAGCCAAATGAGGAGGGCGATCACCATTTTTGGTAATCGTCTTAACCTGTTCAGCAATTTCTTGCCGGATTTCTTGAGAACATGACGTGCCATCAAGTAATTGCATAGTGCTATTCCAGATAGTAGATGTCGCAAAAACCTATTGTAAATCTGAGCCGAAACTAGTCTCAATTATTAAACCAGTCTCAACTATAATGAAGACGAGGAACAATGAGTTTTGAGTGCGCTGAACTGAAGGCGCTGTATCATAATCGAGCTAAGATTTTTGCTCAAGTCTAGATGACTAATTTCTACTACCAATTACCGGTATTTTCCATGCTCGACCAAGGCTCCATTGCAGTTTTGGGTTCGCCTTTTTGCAAGAGCTCAATGGAAATATTATCCGGGGATCTTACAAAAGCCATGTAGCCGTCTCGGGGTGGGCGATTAATGGTAACACCAGCATCTTTTAGCTTTTGACAGGTAGCGTAAATATCGTCAACGGCATAGGCTAGATGACCAAAGTTACGACCTTCATCATAATCTTCTAGATCCCAGTTGTAGGTTAATTCTACTTGAGATTCGGTATTTTCTTCAGCCGCTAGAAAGACTAGGGTAAAGCGGCCCTGCTCAAATTCTGTGCGACTAATCTCAATCAGCCCTAATTTGTCGCAATAGAAATTTAGCGATTTTGCAAGATCTTTTACTCTTACCATCGTGTGGAGATACTTCATTGGGTGGAGTTTCCTTTTCTTTGATAGTTCAATGGTGCAATAGTTGAAATTTCCTTGGAGTGACTTAATTACTCGATTTATTAGTAAAGCACTACCGATCGTATGCTCGTTCCTGCATGCATCAGGTCGAAGGCATTGTTAATGTCTTCAAGTGGCATTGTATGAGTGATTAATGGATCAATCTGAATTTTTCCATTCATATACCAGTCAACGATTTTTGGCACATCGCTTCGGCCTCGCGCTCCGCCAAAAGCTGTGCCCTTCCAAGAACGCCCTGTGACTAGCTGAAAAGGCCGTGTGGCAATTTCTTGCCCAGCTCCAGCCACTCCAATAATGAATGATTCGCCCCAGCCCTTATGACAAGATTCCAGCGCTTGGCGCATGGTGTTTACGTTCCCTATACATTCGAAGCTGTAATCGACCCCTCCATCCGTCATATCGATAATCGCCGCAGTGACATTATCAACATCTTTTGGATTTATGAAATCGGTCATACCAAAAGTTTTTCCTAATCCTTCCCTACTTTCATTGAGATCGATACCGATGATTCGATCTGCTCCGACCATCTGAGCACCCTGGATCACATTCAGACCGATGCCGCCGAGACCGAATACAGCCACAGAACTGCCGGGCTCTACTTTCGCATCGAATGCTACTGCGCCAACGCCAGTAGTCACACCGCAACCGATATAGCAGACCTTGTCGAATGGGGCATCATCTCTGATCTTGGCAACTGCAATTTCAGGTAGTACAGTGAAATTGGAGAATGTGCTACACCCCATATAGTGGAGGATTGACTTACCATCCAGAGAGAAGCGGCTGGTGCCATCTGGCATCAGTCCCTGCCCTTGGGTGCTGCGAATGGATTGGCAAAGATTGGTTTTAGGATGAAGACAAAAATCACATTCTCGGCATTCCGGGGTGTATAGAGGAATAACAGTGTCACCAACTTTTACTGATTTCACTCCGGGTCCAACTTCTTGCACGATTCCAGCGCCCTCATGACCGAGAATCGCAGGAAAAGCACCTTCTGGATCATCTCCAGAGAGGGTGAAAGCATCAGTGTGGCAGATACCCGTGGCTTTTATTTCCACCAGAACTTCACCAGCTTTTGGTCCCTCTAGATCTACTTCTACGATTTCCAGTGGTTTGCCTGCATTAAAGGCTACGGCGGCACGTGATTTCATATCTACTTCCTTTCTTGATGACTGGTTTCAGTGACAGGCTCAAATAAAGAGTTTTGTTTGGATCAGCGCTATTGTAAAAGACCCTTGGCTCGCCGAGCAACAATCCTGCGAGCTGTCAGTGTCAGGCAATCTATAATAAATTTATAATGCAGTATTGCAAGCAGCCCAAGACGTAAGTGAACGGATTGGGCGATGTAATTAATTAATTAAGTTAGCTAATGAATTGAGCTCGAGATAATGGACAAACCAATAATCGTCAAAGATCTGGCAAATATGCGTTAATTGCCTCCTGTCCAGAAACAAACGGCATAATTCATGCTGTTAGTGAATTTCTCTGCCAGCGAGTGCTACCATCTATGAGGCTTCATAACCTAGGGGCCCCAAGCAGGATGGGCTGAGAATAAGAAGCCAGAGGTATCAGCCGTTCCTGGTGTTGAATTGCTGAAGTCTGTCTCCATAATGTTGGAATTGGAGAAAATATTATGGGTGAAGATCTGTTACTACAATATTTATTTCTTGGTGGCTTGCTGATATTTGTCTGGGCGAGTGTGCGGCTAGTTGCCTGGTTAAAAACCAGGAAGAGTAATATACCGTTGTGGACCACGGTGTTCGAAGGACTCGCTCAGGGCGCCATCAACCTCGATCATCTCAAAGAGACGAAAATCCACATAGAGAAAAAAATCCCGCCGCGGGGTGAGGACTTTGGTAACAACGAAGATAGGGATTGAGTGGGTGTGACGTGTTTAACTTGCCAGGTCATACTTTTTTGGTAATTAGCTAGATAGACTATTAGGTTAAAGTCGAAATGGAAATTTTGGTCGCCATAGTTGTAATTTTTATTGGGTCTTATGTACAAAGCTCTATTGGCTTTGGGTTGGCAATAATTTCTGCACCGATTTTATTTTTTATCGATCCAATGTATGTTCCGGCACCAATCACCATTGCTGCTTTTACGCTCTCCTTTGCCAACGCTGCCAAGTTTTGGCACACAATATCTTTCAAAGGATTAAAATTCGCTATTTTAGGTAGGATACCGGGAACAATTGCAGGCGGCATGTTGTTGCTATGGATTGATCAAGATCAACTTGCACTGTGGCTTGGTGCCACAGTTTTGGTTGCAGTAGCGCTTAGTTGGCGAAATGTTATTTTGAAGCCTACTTCAGGTGCGCTTTTTTCAGCTGGGTTCCTTTCTGGCTTTATGGGGACAAGCTCATCAATTGGTGGGCCCCCAATGGCTTTGGTGTTGCAGCATGAGGAAAATGATTTTATCCGTGCAAACATGGCGGCATTCTTTGTAGTCAGCTGCACGATGTCTTTGTTGATGTTGGCATCAATCGGTCGTTTCACCTTGGAGCATGTAGTGATCGCGATACCGCTAATGCCAGCAACACTGGCAGGCTATTGGCTGGCGATGCGTACTTTGCATCTTATTTCCCACGATAATCTGCGAAAAATGGCTCTCTTTCTTTGTGTCATCGCCGGTTCCGCATCGATGATCTCCTACTTTATCTAGTATTTAGTTTCGACCTCATAGCTATGCTGTGTTAAAAACAAGCTGATGAATAGAGTGTGTGACCTTCACCCAAAGTAAGATTTCGGGATTACTTTCAATCGTATTCATCCTCGGTGATATTAACTTTTAGGTATCATGAATTTAGAGAACAAGCCTAATTTTTTAAAATAAGACAATAATTGGAAGGGGTAGTAAGCAATGGCTACTTGGCCGCAGGAAATGAGCATGGAGGCATTTAGAAAGAAGTGGATTCTTGAAGGCGAAGTATTTTGGCAAAGTGTTTTTGAAATTCATAAAGATAAAATGCAAATCAAGAATCGTAAAATAGCGGTGGTGAATCTCGAAAAAATATTCACTGCAACATTTAAGCTTGCTAACAACAAAGGTTTTCAGGCAATGAGTTTACGGGATCTTAGTAAAGAGACCGGAATTAGTATGGGTGGCCTGTATTCCTATATTGGAAGTAAAGAAGATCTGGCCTCAGTCATTGAAGAAGTTCAGAGAAGGTACATAGATCAAGTCATAGGTGATTTGGCGGAAGAAAGTTTACCAGTCATAGGATGTTTGCAAGCTATGATCTATGGTGGAGTCTATATGATGGAAATCTTGAGCCCATGGTATTACTTTTGTTTTATGGAGCTTAAAGGATTGCCCAAAGAGCAACAACAATTTGCACTAGACGTTGAGCTTCGTTTTGAAAGTGTTCTCATTGACTCCTTTATGACTGGGGTGGAGGAAGGTCAGTTTCAGTGTAAAAATCCTGAATTGCTTGCGTCACAAATAACGGCCCAGATGCAACAATGGCATCTAAAATATTGGAAGTTTCGTTTACAGGGAGTACACACTCAGGAGTACGCACAGTTTATATTTGATAATTTAATGCTTTGCTTGGGTGCTCCCGTCGAGAGAGATTAACAAATTAAACCCGCAATACTGTAATCTCCGCTCGTTTTAAATTCGTTCAAGAGTTTTCAGCATTTAGCCCTTTCTTGGTGCTGTAAAAACCCTGTATTTCTGCCATGTCTTTTTCTATGTCTCCGGTCGGATAGAAAAAACCAGCAAAGCCAACCTGTTTTTTATCTACATCGACAAAGCCTAACAGAATTGGCACATTGGCATTGTTGGCGATGCGATAGAAGCCTGTTTTCCAGCTATTTACCTTTGCTCTTGTTCCTTCTGGAGGGATCAATACAATCAATTCTTCATGTTCTGCGTAATGATGCACGGTTTCATCAACTACGCTGTGAGACTTGGCTCGGTTGATAGGAATGCCGCCGAGCCACTTCACTAACCAAGCAAATGGAAACGGGAATAGGGTGTGCTTGCCCATCCAGAAGACTTCTAAACGCAGCTTCAATACAACAGACAACATCAAGGGGAAATCCCAATTACTGGTATGAGGCGCGCCTATCACCACGAAGCGTTTTTGCTCTAAATCTGTCCCGATAGTCTTCCAACCGCAGAGTTTAAGCACAGTTAGAGCTAAAATTCGCAGGATTGGTGTGATGATAGGAGTTGAAAAGATTGTGGTGCGCATAGATTGGTTATCTGAAAAACAACGCTATGATTATATCAGCGTTAGACAACCAGTGCTGAAAATAATGACCCTATGAAAGGGTGTTATTTTCATCGCGTCGTTAACCGTAATGAAAAGCCGCGGTTTTGGAAATCGATTTTATTTAATCTTGTTCGCCAAAAATTTCCTTAAGTTTCGCCAGAGCATCGTCTGATTCTGATTGAGCAGTGGATGCAGTGGGTCCAATTTCGTTGGAGAATTCTTCTCCAAATAATTCTGCTAACTTTGCACGGGCAGCTCGAGCTTCTTTTTTGTCGAGTTTCTTGTAAGCTTTTGGGTTCGCTTTGAAGTAATCACAAAAATTAGCTTTGTCTTTATCTAGGATGAAATCAGCTTTGTCTTCGCGACAGCCATCAGAAACAGATGGATCAAAGTTTTTGCAAGCCATACAAACATGCAGGTCAGCTTTACAAAAGCTGCATTCCTCGTAGCGGGAAAAAGGCAGAAGTAGGTTCTTGAGATCATGTCCACATTTCCAACACTGCATGTTCATGCTGCGACTTGCCATAGCTACCAATCCTGAAAATAATCATTAGGATTTGTGTCTAACAGTTTTTTCTCTGAACCCCTGATGTTGCCAATATAAATAAAGCCGATAATTTTTTCGTCATTGCGCAGGCCGAGTCCTTTCTCTACTGAGGGATGATATGCCATAGAGCCGGTCCGCCAGATAGCCCCGATGCCTTGAGCATAGGCAGCTGTTAGCATATTTTGTGTTGCCGCCGCTGCCGACAGATCTTGCTCGATTGGGGGTACCTTGAGGTGCTCTTGCTGGCTTGAGATGCTCACTAGTAGTAATGGTGCACGCAACGGTTTGGATCTCAGCTTGGCAATTTTTGCCTCATCGATATAAGCATCATCTGCACGAGCGGCTTCGACAAATAAATCCCCCAATCTATTTCTGGACTCGCCCTGTACTACTAAAAATCTCCAGGGTTTTAATAAAGCATGATCGGCTGCTCGTATCGCGGCTTTGTAAATATTTTGTAGGATTTTATCGCTAGGAACTGGACCATCCAGTCGAGGGTAGGATCTTCGATAGTGCAGAGCTTCTAATGCGTCCATAGGGTAATTGTTACCTTGTCCGATGCTGAATAGGTTTGCATCTGTAGATGAATACAAAGGAAGCATAAAACAAAGCGCGCCTGGGTGGAACATTCATCGCTAATTATGACAAAACCTCAATTTTTATGGGGTTTTCTGATCATTTAGTTGTTCGCTAGATCATGCTTAATAGTGTGGTTTGGTGGTATACTTTTGCCCGTTCCAGTCGATATGAAATTGGTATTTAGTGGATTCTTACAGATTCGTTCAGTAGGAAACCCTAATATCAAGGACCCCATATGAATTCTAAGGCAGATGTAATAGCCGTAAGCTCTGAACGCCCGATTTATCCACAAGATAAGTCTCGCTATTTCGGCTCGGCCAAACGTGCACAATTGCGAGTAGTTTTTTCGTTCTACTCGCCCGACGGCAATGAAATTTCAATGCCAATTGCCAGCATGTCTGCCTATTTAAAGCGTGATTTTCCATGGGTTGAAGTACTGCTTGAGCCAGTACTTATTCTGCGTGATGTCGAGCGGTACTCGCCAGAAAATTACGCTAAAACTATCAAAGAGCTTAATGCCGATCTTATCGCCTTTTCAGTGATGAGCCCCCACTGGTATCCCATGGAACCTTACTTCGAAGAATTGAAGAACTTGCAGCCTAAACTGCCCATATGCATTGGTGGGTATCAATCAATGTTGTCGCAGGAACAAACTATCACTAACCCTAACGTGGACTTTATCTGTGTGGGTGATGGTGAATATGCTATAGCCAATCTCGTTCAGCATTTGAAGGGTCTTAAAGGTGGACCTGTCGATGGCATGTGGGAAAAACTTATCGATGACTCGATATATGAAACTGAAGCTCATCAGATTGGTGACTTAGCCGCTTTGCCTTTTCCTGATTATGATGTGTTCTCCAAAGAAAATGGTTTCGAAGATGTGAATTCTTCAATTTTTGGTCCTCAGGGGAAATTAGTCCTACCGGTTATGACCGGTAGGGGCTGTCCTTATCGCTGTACTTACTGTTGCAATACACCAATATTAGAAGGCTGGAAAATCAAAAAAGAATTCCTGCGAAAGTATGACCCTCAAGATATGGTCGATGAGCTAATTCGTTTGCGTGATAAATATAAGGTTGGCTATTTCGAATTCTGGGATGAATTGTTTTTATCCAATTTAAAATTTGTGAAGGCGTTCTTTGCGCTTTATAAGGATCAGATCCGTTTACCTTTCTCAATAAATTCCCGTGTTGAAGTTATGAATGTGGAGTTTTGTAAAACTGCCGCGGAAGCTGGTTGCCATACAATTTGGTTTGGCATCGAAAGTGGAGATGAAGAATTTAGGGCAAAAATGCTTGGTCGAAAAATGAAAAATGAACAAGTAATAGCTGCTGCGGCGAATTGTAAAAAGGCAGGTATAAACAGACTCACTTTCAATATTGTAGGGTCGCCTTTGGAGACTGCCGAAAATATGCGGCAAACTTTGAGGCTAAATCAAGAAATTGCGCCAGAACATTTCTTCTTTTTCCCTTATATCCCTTTGCGCGGCACGCCTCTTTACAATATTGCTAAAGAAGAAGGTTTGTTATTATCTGGGAAGAAAAATTTACATTACCTCTCCGCTGCAAATGATCGTCAATTCACTTTGAATATGAAGGAGCGACCAGAGCTTTTAACGGAAAAAGATTACAACGAAATCTGTATGGAGATGCTGGCCTTCCAAGAACGAAACAATCGTCTTACCTATGCAGAAGATAACGCTGAGACTAAGGCTACGGTTGAAGATAAAAGTTTTAGTTTGGTGGATGACGCTGAGATAGCAGAAGCTATTCAAACCACCAACCCCCAAATAGATAAAGAAAGTTCTCTGCTCAGTGGAGTGAAGAATTTCTTTAGAAGCTAATTCCAAACTATTTTTACGCCTTCTTTAAGCCACTTTTTCCTGTAGTTGGTGTTCTCCTTTTAGGGCGCGATTGAATGTGCGCCAGGAGATTATTGCCATTATAAAATTCCCTGCCACAGCGCCAGCAAAAAAACCTGGTAAGCCAAAATAACGGCTACCTAGATAGGCCAGAGGAACATAGAAAACAAAGAATCTGGCGACGCTCAAGTACAGTGCGATAAGTGGTCGATGCAACGCGTTAAGCGAAGAATTGGTGAGAATGATTACACCCTGTAGTCCATAGCCCAGCGGCATAATCCAGACGAATAATTTAATACCTTCGATAACTTGCGGATCGTCGGAGAATACATTGGCGATTAGTATCGCGCTTAGCCCCAAGACCAGATATACCGCTAGTTGCCAGCCCATTATAAACTTTGTCGCAAGCCTATATGCTTCCTCGACTCGGTCTATTCGGTTAGCTCCGAAATTTTGACTAATCAGAGGAGGCAACGCCGATGACATCGCTAACACGATTAGAGTTGCTATGGGTTCGATGCGAGCACCAACACCAAAGGCAGCTACAGATGTGTCGCCAAAGCCAGCAGCAATCGCCGTCATGATGCCGGCAGCGAGGGGAGTCATCATATTGGCTCCTGCTGCAGGTATACCAATTCGCAGCATATCTTTCCCAGATGATTCAAACGTAGCCCGAGAAGGAAATTTACGGCTTACAAGTTCTAATTTGACCACTAATAAGTAGCCCAGGTAGCCAAATGCGAGAGTCCAGGCAATTACTGTTGCCCAGGCAGCACCCTGTATACCGAGTTCTGGAAATGGACCTATACCAAAAATTAAGAATGGGTCTAGCATAGCGTTAATAAAGCCTGCAGATGCCATGATGATGCTTGGAGTTTTAGTGTCGCCACAGGCGCGAAGCACGCTATTACCACTCATCATGCAAACAACGAGAATGCTGCCAGGAAACCAAACCACCATGTACTGCCTAATTAATACAAGTAGATCCTCACGTGCCCCCATCAATCTGAAGATGTCATCCATAAAAAACCAGCAAAGACTGATCACCACCGTCGCCAAGCAGAAAGAAATATAATTAATTACAGTGGCCGCTTCTTTAGCGCGCTCGAATTCAGACCTCCCAACGGCTTTAGCCACTACAGCGGAAGCGCCTATGCCCAGGCCTATGGCCAAACTCATGACGGTAAAGGTTACTGGAAAGGTAAAGCTAATGGCTGTAAGCGGTTCAGTTCCGAGGAAGCTGATAAAAAGCGTATCTACCAAACTGAAAGTGAATAGCATCACCATGCCAATAATCATTGGTAGGGTCATGCGTATAAGAGCTTTCTTGATGGATCCTTCGACCAAATTATTGCTATTGTTATTGCTCTTTAAGGACATTTGTCGGGGGTTATACCTAGTGGTCTGTAATAGTAATTAAGGGATGGTTATTTTATTTCAGGCCGCAACAAATTAATGCAGACCAGTTGTTAGCGCTAGTCTCTTGCCCTTGGCTACTCATCAATATACCGTATATAGCTAAACAAATTTCCGATGACACATAAAATTGCATATTGTGCGAATCAACACGATTCAGCTAGCGTTGCGAAGTTTGAGTAGTGCTCGGAATGCTTTCGGATTGCCGTAGAATATTTCCTCGCCAGATCTTAGATCAGGATTGCCATCTTCTGTTCCGATTAAACCGCCAGCTTCTTGAAGAATTAGGCTTGCTGCGGCGAGTGATCGAGGGTCTTCTGCCATAGACCAACCTGCCTGAAGTCTATCTGCCGAGGTTTGCAGCATATCTAAGGGGGTGCAGCCGGATATTCTAGGTGTTGCTTCGGTGGCAGCAAGCCCCTGTTGTAAGGCGAGGGATTCCTCTAGCCCATTAGTACCGGGATTAATTCCTACCAGAGCTTGGTTTAAATCAGTATGTTTGCCAACTCGTAGACGACGAGAATTCAATTGTGATCCAGTACCTCGGGTCGCAGTATACTCCTCTCTAACTAGAGGGCAGATAATGACAGCATGGGTAATTACTGAATTGATCTGACAGGCGAGGGAAACTGCAAATTGGGTGTAACCCTTGGAAAAATTCCAATTACCAATCAGGGGGTCAACCAACCAAATAGTGTCAGGGTCTTCACCTCTTGTAATTCCGGAAACCCGAGAATTGATCGTGTGTTTGGGAAAAGCCTTAGTCAGGTGATAAAGAATGGTTTTATCTGCATTCTGATCCATAGAGGTTAGAAAGGCTTCGCGGGAATTATTAATGATTTTCACTCTGTCTAGTCGATCGCTGCTATGGGCGATTGCTTCAGCTGCGTCGCGGGCGGCGGGCAGGGCAATGTTTAAGGTCGGGTGCATCAATGAATTCCTGAAATTGTAAAGAGCGAGTATTGCAAACAGTCCTGAGGCCGGACGGTAAAGTCTAAACTCGAGTGCTTGCTGTAAAAGTCGCGCAATGATAGCAAACAACTGAAAACTAAAGAAATGATCCAAGGAATAAGCTGATATAATTCATCGAACCTTCATTCGGAACCGGAATTCAACATTCATCCGTGTTTCCAAAAAAAGCTGCGCGGGATGTCGTAACCTACTTACTATGTTCAATTTTGATAATGTCAGCATCGTTTTGGTAAACACTTCACACCCTGGAAATATTGGTGCCTGTGCTAGGGCAATGAAAAATATGGGCTTCAGCAAACTAACTTTGGTGCAACCAGAAGATTTTCCCAGCGGAGTTGCTGTTGGTCGTGCTGTTTCTGCAATAGATATTCTGGAAAATGCAGTGGTGGTTGATACCCTGCAAGACGCAGTGGCCGATTGTGCGCTAGTGATCGGTGCCAGTGCGCGGTCCCGAAGAATTCCTTGGCCGATGCTTTCCCCGAAACAAACAGCTAGGAAAATAACTGCCGAGAATAAGCAGAACAAGGCAGCATTGGTTTTTGGTAGAGAGGATGCCGGGTTAAATAATGATGAACTTCAGCTTTGTCATTTTCACGTACAAATTCCAGCCGATCCGACTTACTCTTCTCTGAATCTTGCGGCGGCAGTAATGGTTATTTGCTATGAGTTGCGGAAATTGGCGCTAGCGGAAAATGATGGTGGCGAGAGAGCAGAAGATGATTTTTGGGATCAAGAAAAAGCCACTGGAACACAAGTCGAGTATTTCTATGAACATTTAGAAAGGGTAATGATTGCTATAAATTTTCATGACCCTAAAAACCCGCGACAACTCATGCAAAGAATGCGCAGACTGTTCAGTCGAATTAGAATTGATGTGATGGAAATGAATATACTTCGCGGAATTCTTAGCAATATAGAACTGAATATCCGCCCAAAAAATTTGGAAGCCCATCGAGAGCAAGAATTGGAAAAAAAGCAACTTAAAGAGCAGTAGCAAAAGTTATAAAGGGGTACGAAATAATAAAATCAGCCCTAAAGTGCTAAGTGGAGCGAGAGCAGATCGAAAAGCTAAGCCAAAGAGGACAAACAAGAGTTCTAATTAATTGCTACCGATGGGAAGATTACTAGGTTCATTATTGGCTAAAGTATGAGTTGCCAGTTTATGG
Source organism: Gammaproteobacteria bacterium (assembly GCA_012960305.1). Classification (GTDB taxonomy): domain Bacteria; phylum Pseudomonadota; class Gammaproteobacteria; order Pseudomonadales; family Pseudohongiellaceae; genus UBA9145. Next base: position 109,040 of record DUBM01000007.1, read on the forward strand.
TGATGAACCAATGAAAGAGCTGTTATTACGACATGAGTGCAGGGGGCGAAAGGTTATCGGAGAAATTAACCTCGTTTATCAATTACGATTCTCTTCATTCAAAAACCGAACCCTGCACTAACTTAACGTCGGCGATTATTACGTTTTTTAATAACCTTTTTTTGTGGTACTGGTGGGATTAGGTGTTGGCTACCATTACCAATAAGATCACTTCTTCCCATATCTTGTAGGGCCTTCCTTAGTATTGGCCAATTTTTTTCATCGTGATAGCGCAAGAAGGCCTTTTGCAATCTTCGCTGATCAATGTCTTTGATTACTTTTAGCTTTTCACTCTTATAACGAACCTTGGCTAAGGGGTTTCGTTCTGAATAGTACATGGCTGTTGCCAATGCCATCGGAGAGGGATAAAAAGTCTGAACTTGGTCTGGTTTAAATTTGTGCTCTTTTAGCCACATGCTCAAGTTTAACATGTCTTCTTCATCACAGCCTGGGTGAGCAGCGATGAAATAGGGAATCAAGTACTGTTCTTTACCGGCCTTTTTTGAAAATTTATCGAACAGTGTCTTAAATTCATCATAGGCTGAAATGCTTGGCTTCATCATCTTCGATAATGTTTTGTCTTCACTGTGTTCAGGTGCAATCTTCAGATAGCCCCCTACATGATGAGTCACCAATTCTTCAATATATTTGGGGTCTTTCAATGCAAGGTCATAACGAAGACCAGAGGCGATCGCAACCCGTTTAACTCCAGGCACAGCTCTGGCGCGACGATACAAATTTGTGGTTGCGCTGTGGTCGGTTTTTAGATGTTTGCAAATATTCGGATAGACACAGGATAGGCGTTTACAAGTTGATTGGATTTTTTGAGATTTGCAATTCAGTTTATACATATTGGCGGTGGGCCCGCCAAGGTCTGAGATTGTTCCAGTAAACCCAGGTACTTGATCTCTGATTTTTCCTATTTCCTTGATGATGGAATCTTCAGACCGAGACTGAATGATGCGCCCTTCATGTTCTGTAATAGAGCAGAATGTACAGCCGCCAAAACAACCGCGCATAATATTTACGGACGTTTTTATCATATCATAAGCTGGTATTCTCGAATCCCCGTAGTGTGGATGTGGTCGACGCTGGTAGGGCAAGTCGAAGATCCAATCCATCTCTTCGGTTTCTAAAGGAATGGGTGGTGGGTTTATCCATACATCTTGAGTGCCATGCTTTTGCACTAAGGGTTTTGCATTATAGGGATTAGCTTCTTGATGTAAGACACGGGATGCATGCGCATAGAGTGCAGAGTCGTTGACGACTTTATTGAATGAGGGCAGTCGAATAAAACTAGTCTTTTCATCAAATTTTGCTTTCCGTTGCAAGGGAAGAGGAATTATTCTAATGACGTCCGTTTGCGCTTCATTATTGGGAGCCGCCACTGCGGATCCCTGTTTTTTCTTTTTATCGTGGAAGTCATAGGGGTTAGGGATATCATCTATTTTGGCAGGCCAATCGATGCGGGTAGAATTGATTTCAGTCCATCCGCCAGGCAGTTCATTCTTAATGATTGCCGTGCCTCGAAGCTGCCATAACTCATCTACCGATCTCCCTGCGGCTATTTGATGAGCTAGCTCAGTTAGAGCGCGCTCAGCATTTCCATAAAGCAGGATGTCAGCGTTCGAATCGATAAGAACTGAGCGCCTCACCTTGTTACTCCAATAATCATACTGAGCAATTCGACGTAAACTCGCTTCGATGCCTCCTATCACTATCGGAGTATCATAATAGGCTTCCCGGCAACGTTGGCTGTAGACGATCACCGAGCGATCGGGTCTCTTACCTGGTAACGCATCCGGTGTGTAAGCATCATCACTGCGAAGACGTAAATCAGCGGTATAACGGTTAATTAGCGAGTCCATATTGCCGCCAGTGACACCGAAGAATAAATTCGGTTGTCCTAAAGTTTTAAACGCTTCCGCGTCACTCCATTGCGGTTGAGAAATAATTCCAACTCTAAATCCTTGAGCTTCCAGCAGTCTACCAACTACTGCCATGCCGAAACTTGGATGATCTACATAGGCGTCAGCTGTCACAATTATGATATCGCAGCTATCCCAACCCAATTCGTCCATTTCTTCACGAGACATTGGGAGATAGGGAGCAGTGCCAAAACATTCTGCCCAATATTTAGGATAAGAGAAAAGTTCTTTCACTTTCTCTGGAGGTGTGTCCCTCTCATTCTTGCTTGAAGTGCTTTGATTCATATTATTTTGTTTCATTTTTAGAGTGATAATTCAGTTAATACTGCACCGAACGACGGCAGCATTTAATCTGCATACTTGAGCGCATTGTTAAGAGCGATTGTAGTTTATATCTAGAAAAATTGATCGAGAGCCTGGGCTTCGCCGTTGATTATTAATTCACCATCTTTGAGTAATGCATTTAGTAAAACTCTGTCGCTATCGACTACTAGGAATCCCTGCTGAATGTAAGGCTTGACAAGCTCTCCAGCAGGGCTTCGCATTATTGCATTGAGATCCAAAGATATGTCCATGCTTACACTCAATGCGCGTGTAGCCTCGTCCATATTCACTAATGCTAAATCAGTTAGATCCGGCAGTCCCTTCCAATCTATTTTGACATCCAATTGGTGTTCGCCATCGAACGCACTGGCTGCAAGAAAATTATTAAAATTCAAACTATTCTGTATCAAAATTATACCTAATTCCTGGGCGAGTTGATTGACTTGTACATCGAAGGTGCCACCGTTAGCGCTCATTTGAGATTGTAATCCGGCCAACAATTCGTAGTAGCGCCGTATGAGCAAACCGTTTAGTTCGTTAATTTCAGTAAGCCACGACACTGAAGCGAGCGGAATATCACTCTCTATGTTTGCAATGGCAAATTGTTGGGAGATATCTATATGATCAGGGCCAGCGCTTGATGGTTGCAGAGTGGAGGCGGAGCTGATTCCCCCGAGGGTAAAAGGGAATGGACCACTGCTATTCATTGAAGGAATAGTCATCACGGTGTGGCTTGGTGACAGTAAATTATTTATTTGTTCAGTTGTGGTTGAGAGGCTCAGCCCTTCGAGAGTGAAACCACTGGAAGTTTTAGGTTCAATTACCTGCAGCCTGCCAACAGCGAGATCAAATTCTGCAGAGAGATCCGAATTCGCTTTAAAGTTACCTTCAAGTCCACCAAAAACTATACTGGTTCCCGACACGGAGTAATCGAAAGCTTCCAGGTTGAAGCTTACCTGTGCAGATTGGTTGAAACCTACAAGCAATTCGATGATTAATGTTGGTAATTCAATTGGTATTTCGAATAAGGCTTCTGCAAATTCATCAGCTTCAATTTGCGGCCTAATACTGGTGTAGACGAGCCCTAATTTGGGACCTTTGGCGGTGAATAAAAGCGGTCCGTGACTTATGTCAAACAGTAGCTTTAGACTAATAGCATCGGCGCCAATGGGGGAGTAAGCAACAATTACTGTTGCTGAGCTACTAAACCAGCCATTCTCGAACTGGCTTTGATTTATCTTTAACTGTCCGCGGGTCTCTGGTGGAACCAAATCGATTAGGTTGGTAACGGCAGTATATCGAATACCCAGTCCTACTACTTTCGGGATAATGCCAAAAATTAGAATCAATCCTGCCAACAGCCCGAGGATTAGATTGCGTTTTCTAGAAGACATGATTGTAAGACCTTTAAATCACTAGTCCAAATTCGGCGAGCACTTGAACGTATTGCCTGGATAAGTGGTTGATTATAACAGGTATAGAATTTCGCAACCGGCGCTTTAATGTTGCCCCAAGCGGTTGGCGATACTTTTGTTTCTAAAAGAAAGGGCATGCCCTTTAAACGAAGAAGTGCACAGACGAAGTGGCTTTGATGCAAATTCGTTTTTACTGAAATTGAATTAGGCTACTAACTAGAAGTTTAGGAATGGGGTTTTATTTTAAAGGCGCAGCGCCTTGCTCCGGCTAATACATGATCAACACGATGAACTTCGGCAGTTTCGTCAAACAGCTCTTGGAAGGTTTCTAATTCAGATTGACAGAATTGCTGGCAGCTCTTTGCGGCTGCAAAAATAGGGCAGTGATTTTCGATTAACATCCAGCCATCAGGCACTAACCTGACTTCGGCCAAGTAGCCCTCTTCATTGCGCAAATCGGCTAGACTATTGATTTTGGTTTCAAGATTCCCACCTGCTACTTTTAGATGTGCCGCGTAATCGTTTTTAACCTTCTGATTTCTATGGTTAATTACGGCATTTAATGTGCTATCGCCAAAGTTAGTTCTAAGTACATCAATGAGCTCAAGGGTCATTTGCGAGTGAGTGTCAGGGAATTGCTCATGCCCCTTTTTTGTCAACTTCCATAGATGAACCGGTCGCCCGCGGGTCTGCTTTTCTTTTTGGGTTTGGTCGACACAGCTTTTTTCAGCTAAATTTGTTAAGTGTTGGCGGACCCCCATAGTTGTCATATCTAGTTGTTTTGCAAGGATTTTCACCGATTGAGGGCCACGGGTCTTAAGTCGGTCCATTAGTTGTACTTGGCTCTTGGAGAATTCCATTTATCACCTGAGAATTGTTGCAGTAGCTAAATAATGTCGTCAGGCTATTCGAGCCTTCAATTTTAAGCACACCCTAGTCGAAATGGGTTCTTCGATTCAATATTAGTATCGGCACACTAAGTAAAGTATTTAAGTTTTTTATATAGTTACTAAAATTTATTATTTAGTAAATTAAATAGTTTACTTAATGGAGAGTATAAAGACTCGAAGTATTACTAATGGAATTATTAAAATATCTATTAACAAAAGCCTAATCTGGCACGGAACGAGTATTAACATTAGTTTAGGCTTTGTTATAGGATGGATTTTTCTAAGCAAGTAATGGCAACTTATGAGTTTTAATGGACCCCTTGTGGTTACTTTTGTTGCCTACCTGATGCTAATTTTGTATTTGGGAATCAAGGCTTATAAGCAGACGCATAATCATGGCGACTATATTTTAGGTGGCAGAAGGCTCGGCTCCGTTGTCACAGCATTAAGCGTGGGGGCATCTGACATGAGCGGTTGGCTCTTATTAGGACTGCCAGGCGCGATTTATCTTTCCGGAATTAGTGAGGTTTGGATCGGGGTTGGCCTTGTTATTGGAGCCTACTTTAATTGGTTATTCGTAGCAAAGCCCCTAAGGATTTATAGTGAGCACGCAAATAATTCCATCACTCTTCCTGATTATTTTGAAAATCGATTTAGCGATAAAAGTCGAATTTTAAGAGTAATTTCAGCCCTCGTCATACTTTTATTTTTTACTTTTTATACCGCATCAGGATTAGTCGGTGGGGCCATATTGTTCGAGCATAGTTTTGGCTTAGATTATTCCGTCGCGTTAGTCGCAGGGACCATAATAATCGTCTGCTACACATTTATCGGTGGCTTCCTAGCGGTTGTGTGGACGGATGCCATTCAAGCGATCTTGATGTTGCTTGCCTTAGTTATCGCTCCTATAGCTGTTATTACAATTGGTGGTGGTGCCAGTGCTGTTATTGATCGAATGCAGTTAGTTAATCCGGAAAGCACCTCATTGTTCAGCCAACTGTCATTTATGAGCTTTATCTCTTTAATTGCTTGGGGTTTGGGTTATTTTGGCCAGCCGCATATTCTTTCTCGTTTTATGGCAGTGGAGAATCCTGCCAAGCTAGTTTCTGCTCGCCGCATTGCGATGAGTTGGATGTCAATAGTTCTATTGGGGTCAATTGCGACGGGGCTGGCTGGTATCGCTTATTTTGCTGATGCGCCTCTCGATAATCCTGAAACGGTTTTTATAGTTCTAAGTCAGAGTCTTTTTAACCCTTGGGTCGCGGGGATAATTACCGCAGCTATTTTGTCGGCAATTATGTCAACGATCGATTCACAGTTACTGGTTTCATCTAGTGTAATTAGCGAAGACTTCTACCGAGCTTTCGTCCGTCCTAAGGCCTCAGAAAAAGAATTACTCTTAGTGAGTAGGGCGGCGGTAATTTTGATCGCAGTATTGGCATTGATTATAGCCAGCGATAGACAGAGTGGAGTTTTGGACCTGGTAAGCTATGCGTGGGCAGGTTTTGGCGCAGCCTTCGGCCCAGTTATTTTGTTTTCTTTGTTTTGGAGGAAGATGACTACTTTGTCTGCAATAATAGGGATGTTGCTAGGAGCTATAACAGTTGTAGTGTGGTCAAATCTGAATGGTGGGCTTTTTGATCTGTACGAAATTATTCCGGGATTTATACTTGCGTCACTGACGATTGTCGTCGTTAGTTTGCTAAGAGCAAATCCTGAAGAATCTTCCTTACAACTTTATGACAGTGCAAAAAGTCTAATTAAGGTCAGCTAAGATTTGGGGCCGTCTGCGTTTTTAGTATTTTTGCGAGGTTCTTATTAAAACCATATATCCCTATTCGCATATTTCCAAACTTGTATTACCTTCTCATTAGCCGTAAGCGTAACCGTGCTAGATTTGGTGGCTTTATAAGCAGAGAGCTATGTTTTAGTTTTACACAAGTAAATCCAGGTTAGCCAGATTTTCTGTCGCGAATCATCTTTATGTGAGGAATGCCGTCTTCCATATAGGGATCGGTTTCAGCCTTAAAGCCAAGTTCAAAGTAGAACTTCTCTAGGTATTGTTGTGCTGAAATTGAAATTGGGGAACCAGGCCAATGGTTTTCACAGGCTTTGATTGATTCCGTCATTAACTGTTTTCCTAGGCCTGTTCCGCGTGCCGCAGTATTCGTTATAACACGGCCAATTGAGGCTCCTTCATATTTAACTCCAGGCGCTAATAAACGTGTGTAACAAAGCAGATTGTTATCACGGTGCCCCGTAAGGTGCAGAGCATTTTGATCATAGCCATCAGGATCTTGATAAACGCAATTCTGTTCAACTACAAATACTGCACTACGCAGTGTCAAAATTTCGTAAAGTTGAGCTGCAGTAAGCTCATGGAACTTTAAACAATCCCAATGCATCATCGACATGCCCGTATTTCCTAGCTGCAAAAAGATAAGAATTGACCCTAGCATAGATGGCATGGATTGGTCTGCAAGAGTGAAAAAGCTATACTCCCCAATCGGTTTGCCCCGGTGGCACAGCTGGATAGCGCGGCCCCCTCCTAAGGGGCAGGTCAGAGGTTCGAATCCTCTTCGGGGCACCATTATTACTGAAGTTATAAAGAGAATTGGTTAAAATTACAGCAATTATGGTAGGACTTTCGACAGGACTTTGTTGAAATCGCTCTCAATTTGGTCTATCTTCAGCCGCTATAGGACGTAAGTAGGACGTAAGTAGGACGTAAGTAGGACGAAAAAGGCTGATATATATGCCGTCCAGAAACACAAAAATTGCTCCAATTGACCTCAATACTCCCTCATCGTATATATTTGTTCGCAAATATAGCGAGAAGTCTTATTGGACTTTAAGAATCAACTTGCCCGATAAGAGGCAAGTTGTTCGCTCCCTCAAGATTCCTTACGAGCCAGAAGACCGCAAATCAGAAAATGAAGCCTATAACAAAGGCAACGAATTAGCCGAAAGCATAAGACGGCGATTTGATGATGGTTTGCCATCAGACGAACCTTCACTTATGTACTTTGCTATTAAATTCCAAGAACATGCCAACGAAAAATATTGGGCTAATCAAGAACTAATAAATGCTGACAAAGAGCCTGTATACAAAAAATCAAAAGATATAGACGGTGGAAAGGGCTTGTGGAATAGAGGGGGCTTAAACACGATTAACGCCGCTATGGACAATTCAATAAGACCCTTTTTCTCTCGCCCCTCTTTTATCAAAAAACCAATTCATAAAATTAATACTAGAGATATAGCTGAATTTAAGAATTGGAGAGAAGAGGAGTCAGCAAAACGAGACCAACCTTACGCACCCGCCACGATTAACCGACAGAATACTGTTTTGCGTTCTATCTTCAGATTTTCTCAACATGAGGGCGAACGATTTATTCCTCCAACAATTCAAAACCAACCACAAGAATTGAGGAAGCGAAGAAGGCCAGAGTTTAGCAAAAGTGAGTATACGCAACTGTTAGATTATGTGAGAGGAAGGTATGCGGATGTAAAAACGTCTAAGCAGAAATACGCTTATCTCTATTATTGTTACCTTGAAACCTTAGAGCATACTGGCATTCGCCCATTTCAAAATATAAACAACGCTATTCGGATAAAGGATATTCAGGAAAAGAAAAACGCTAATGGGGTAATGCTGTTATTGAAAAGAGACGAGAAAAATCATATCTATACAGCTACCGCTAGCCAATATTGGATTCATACCTTAACGAGGCTCAAAAGATTTTATGAGAGCGTAGGTATTACAGACGATAGAGAATATTTATTAGTTCATCCTGAAACTATAAATAATCGAGGAATTAACAAAGGCGAGCCTATAAGCTCATTTGCTAGTCAATGGAAGACCGCAAAGAAAGCTTTAGGGTGGTCAGGGAAAGGATTTACCCATTATTCGATAAGGCATAGATATGCGGGTAAGAGGCTGATGAATAAAGACGTAAACCCGTTAGATTTGGCTAACGTAATGGGTACATCTTTAGCAATGATTAGTGAAATCTATCAGCATTATCAGGTGGAACAGCATTATGATGAGCTTGTCGCATCTGACATTGATTATCGAGACTATGTAGATGTCTATGAGAATGGTATAAGAGAACGAGGAGTTAAAAAGGATTCAGATGAGCATAAGGAGATTTGGGAAAACACACCGGATAAATTAGAAGTCCCACCAACCGATTATTTGGAGGAATAAAAACATGAAGACTCGAACCGGTTACATAATAAATTGGATTAAGAAACTCTTCAGAAAAGGGATAAATGATGAATAAATTACTCGCTAGTGCTTTGGGTTATTTGAATGGATTGCTAGCTAGCTATAGTTCTTATAGTAGGTGGTGTAGTGGCAGGGGCTTCACTCGGAGAGGCGGCACCTTATTCGGTAATTATTATAGGTTTGGTTGGAGGAATGGTCCTTGCCATACTTGTTTGCGGACTTGTTGCTGTCTTTATCTCGATGCGGAATGAGTTGGTGGCAATTCGGAATCTTCTTGTTAAGCAATCTCAATAAGATGGCCTAAGTCTATGTCTCCCCTTTAGGTACACAGACAATTAGAATCAAAGACACCAAATAATAATAACTTTAACTGAGGAAAGAATAATGGCTTTAGAAAACCTGATTAAATTAGAAGATGAACTCTTATCTGCGGAAGGAAGCATCTCTTCGGTAATCCTTGGCGACTCGGGCGGCACAATTACTGGGAAAATAAAAGTCTCAATATATGGCTCGGTCTATGTGAACTATACACTAAGCATGAATCCTAAGACTCCAGGACAAGGTTCAATGGTGGGAAATGCTAGTGCTATTGATGACGAAGGTGTGAGTAATACAGCCGCGCTTCAAGGCGTATGGAAGCGCACGGGGCACGTAATGAAGATATATTGTCTCGACGACATTTCAGATGGAAATATTCACTTAGCAGTCGTAAGTATTGATTTTAGAGACGATAGTATAAGAGTAGATTTTTCGCAAATGGCCAGCTAAAACTATTGATCCGAGAGGGGGTCCCCGCCTCCTCTTAGGACCACAGAGGCGAATAGAGAAATAACAATGTTTAAAATAATATTCATCTTAGTCTTTGCGGCTATTGTGATAAGTCTTTTTGCTTTGTGGGGATCCGTTACCTCGCCTGTTCAGAAGTGTATGCGCTCTCAAACAGGTACTGAAAAAGCGGCTTTGGTCCGTAACGCTATATTTACAGCTAGAGAGTATTGTCAGGACTATAGGAGTGAATGATGCATACTGTAAAACAGATATTAGGACAGAAGGTATCTAATGAAATCTGGTCAATTGAACCGGATGCCACGGTATTGGAGGCCATACAGGCGATGGCGGACAAACGCGCAG
>DUBM01000008.1 GCA_012960305.1 Gammaproteobacteria bacterium
CCCAGCAAGCACCCACCTCTATTACTTGATCCAAGTTTTTAAAGAACATAAAACCCCAGTGCCTCTCGACACAGAGCGATGGCATTATACGGCTGCACGCAGAGATAGCAAGGGTTTAAGAGCGATAATTGAAACTAAATCTCATCGATCTATCGGTGTTAAAAACCGGTTGCTGAATTTCATTGAAAATTGAGCAATTCAAAAGAAAAATACTGCTCTCCATATAAATATATTTGATTTAAAAAAGGCAGGCTATTCTTCGATTGTGGCTAAACCGGCTTTCCTCTTGCTTTTGAACAGTGAATTACCCTCTTCGTCTATATCATAACTAAATTCGATTTTTCCATCTGAAGTTGCTTGGTGCGCGATAACATGACCATTAGCTGTCACTGCCCCACTTTGAAGCTGTTGGCGTGCAGCTTTTCTGGAAGGAGCCATGCCTAAGTCAACTAGGATCGCTTCTGCATCTGGCTTCCCAGGATAGCTCTGTTGTGGGAAACCTGATAATTTAAGTTGAGCTTTTTCAGCAGAAGAAAAATCTAACAATTCATTTAGAAAAATCTTATGACTTAACTTTTTGGCAGCTTGTAGCTCATTTCTACCATGCACTAGAGCTGTAACTTCTTCGGCCAATATAGACTGCGCTTCTGGCTTATGATTAGAAATCCGATCAGAATCTTCAATATCTAGTATTTCCCGAGGCGACTTAAATGAAAAATACCGCAAGTACTTGTACACGTCTTCATCGGCTGCTTTTAACCAGAATTGGTAAAATCCATATGGAGAGGTTTTTTTACCATCTAGCCATATCGTGCCATCCTCAGTCTTACCAAACTTCGAACCATCGGCCTTCGTAACCAATGGGAGTGTCAATCCAAAAACTTGCTTCTTATTCATACGCCGTGTCAGATCGATACCACTCGTAATATTTCCCCACTGATCGCTACCGCCGATCTGCAGCGTGCAGCTGTAGCGTTTGTTCAGTTCGGCAAAATCGTAGGATTGCAATATCATGTAACTAAATTCCGTAAACGAAATACCTTCGCCGCTGCGCTCGAGTCTCTGTTTAACAGATTCTTTTTGAACCATCGTGCTCACTGAAAAATGCTTTCCAACATCTCGCAGAAAACTCAACACATCAAGGTCTTTGGTCCAATCAAGGTTATTGACCAGCTGCGCTGCATTCCGGCCCTTATCAAAATCCAGAAATTGGGAAAGCTGCGGTTTAATCCTATCGACCCAATCAGAAATGATATCCGTGGAATTTAATTGTCTTTCCGCTGATTTAAAACTGGGATCACCGATCAACCCCGTTGCTCCGCCTACAAGCGCAATGGGAGTATGCCCTGCTATCTGAAATCGTCTAAGAGCGAGCAAGGGAACCAGGCTGCCAATGTGAAGGCTTTCAGCTGTTGGATCAAATCCGCAATAAAGCTTCTTGCTGCCTTCAGCCAGATGTTTACGCAATTCTACGCCATCAACCCCACCCGCCATCTGAGAAATCAGGCCACGAGACTCTAAATCGTTGAGTATATCTATGTTTTCACTGGACATTATTACTACCTAAACCTTCACAAAAACTAAGAAAATTGCCGACCTACCCAACAAACCTAGGCAACAGAAGTGGTACTATTTACCATGCTACAAAGGCTATAACAGTAAAAAGGGCGCAGATTTTACCCTAGATCAGCGGCTAACGGGCAAAAACGCCTAGGAATTTAAGGGCTTATTACTATAAACTCGCGCATTCGTGTGCCCATGGAGCATTAATCGTACAAGAAAGTATGGACTTCGTAGACCTAATCAAAAAATCTGTTGGCAAATATTCTGCAATTAGCAGCTATTTTCCAAAAGAACATCTCTATATGGCTGGCGCTCTGCTAGGGGCTTTTCTGATTCTAACGATCCTCCACGTCGACTCGGGTTCCGACGAAACATCGCGGAGAAACCAGGTTTCGATTCCTATATCTATTAATGCAACTAATCCTGCTAATGAAGATTCGGAGCCTACCCATCTGGATGATTATGTTGTTCCTGCTGTAGTTCGATCAGCGGTTCCAGCAACAGATGCTATCGAGGTGCCCGCTGTTGTATCAACAACTCTTCAAAATAGACCAGCAAACAATATTGCTGACAAACTAGAACTAGACCCGGAAACAATTGTCCCTCGGGGCATCTCACGAGCAGAAGTTATTAGTAGACTGAACCAACCTCAGCTTCCTGAGCTTGACGATATTACCACCTGGCAAAATTTCGAAGTTCAAAGCGGCGACAATCTCTCAGCAATTTTTTCCAAAGTTGGGCTTAGTGATCAGGATTTGTTCCGCGTCTTAAATAGTAGTGACGAAGCAAAAATTCTCAATCGACTTTACCCAGGTTACCAACTAAATTTTATGATTCCCGAAGAGGGCGGCTTAGAACAACTTCGCGTTTTGAAATCACCTTTAGAAGGTTTTCTCTTCACTCTCAATGAAAGTAGTTACCATGTTGATGAAATATTAAAAGAAGCACAAGTCGAACCAAGCTTCAAAGTAGGCACTATTACCGATAGTCTTTTCATGGCGGGACAAAAAGAACAAATCCCTGCGGTTCACATAATGGAAATGGCAAACATCTTCGGCGGTGTAATCGATTTTATTCTCGACCCACGCAGTGGTGATCAATTCAGTATCCTTTACGAAGAAAAATTTCTCGATGGCGAATTTATTGGCAACGGAGAAATTCTTGCCACGCAGTTTATTAATCAGGGGAAAATTTATACGGCGCTACGCTACAGGGATGAAGAAGGAGAAGTTGGCTTCTACAATCCTGAAGGCGAAAGCATGCGTAAAGCGTTCTTACGCAATCCACTGGATGTATTCCGCATTAGTTCAAACTTCAATCCCAATCGACGTCACCCTATTCTCAATACCATTCGTGCTCACAAAGGCACCGACTATGCTGCACCAACTGGTACTCCAATTCAAGCGACTAGTGATGGTACCGTGACCCGCGCATCCCGCAACGGCTCCTTTGGCAACTTAGTCATCGTGCGTCATGCCGGTGGCTTCGAAACTAAATATGCCCACCTCTCGGAATACGCCCGCGGGGCTCGTCGGGGCGCACGAGTGCAACAAGGCGATATAATTGGCTATGTGGGCTCCACCGGTGGCGCTACCGGACCTCACCTGCACTACGAATTCCTAATGAACGGCGTTCACCAGAATCCGCGCACAATTCTTGATAAACTGCCCAAGGCAGAATCAATCGACTCGGCAGAGATGGACAGATTCAGAAGCCAAACCTCCAACCTCTTGCAGTATTTTAGCGAACTACACAATTCAAGATTTTTGAGCATCAATCAGCCCAACGCTGACTGACACAATTCATCATGACGAATTCTAACTTTTTTATTGGACTGATTAGCGGCACCAGTATCGATGGTATCGATGCTGTTCTAGTACAATTTGAGAATGATCAACCGAAACTGATTGCAACTCATTGCGGAGAAATAGATGCTAATCTCCGCAATAGAATCCTAAATCTCTGCAGCAGCACCAATCTTGATTTTAAATCCCTTGGTGAAACCGACGTGATCTTTGGTCGTGCCTTTGCTCAGGCTGCAAAAGACCTACTGACAAGCAGCGGAGTAGACGCGCAAGCGATAACCGCCATCGGTAGCCACGGCCAAACGATTTTTCATCAACCTACTGGCGAACAACCATTTACTTTACAAATTGGTGACGCGAATACTATCGCTGAGCTTACTGACATAACTACTGTTGCTGATTTCAGACGCAGAGATATGGTCGTTGGCGGCGAAGGCGCGCCACTAGCACCAGTGATGCACAGAAATTGTTTTTCTTCTGCCGAAGAGAATCGAGTTATCCTAAACATTGGCGGAATATCAAACATCACTGTACTCAATCAAGATGGCAGCGCATTCGCTTTCGATACTGGCCCAGGTAATGTGTTGATGGACTACTGGATCGATAAACACAAGCAGCAAGCCTACGATGTCAACGGCGACTGGGCTAAAACTGGGAACACGAACCAAACTTTACTTGCTCAACTAATGACAGAAGAATATCTGGCTTTATCTCACCCCAAAAGTACCGGTCGAGAATTATTTAGTGGCCGTTGGTTAGAATCTCAATTAGAAAGTCGTGGTAAAGAAATTTCTGCAGAAGATGTGCAAGCGACGCTCTTAGAATTCACTGCATCAACTATCACTAACTCCATAAATTCCTGCTCCCAACCTAATCGTCTTTTTGTTTGTGGTGGCGGCGCGCACAATACGGGGTTAATGTTGAAGCTAAATGAATTATTATCAAACTGTGATGTGACTAGCACAGCAGCATTAGGATTTGATCCCGATTGGGTAGAAGCAGTAGCCTTTGCCTGGATGGCGAAACAAACCATGGCTGGCAAATCAATCGACACAACTACTTTTACCGGCGCTAGTAAAGCAACAATCCTCGGCGGAATTTATCAAGCCTAGTCTTTGCTAGCTCGATTACTATTCTGGAAGATTAGCCAAACCAACTAACTAAATAGAAAAGGAAGACCCGCAGCCGCAGGTTGCAGTTGCTAGAGGATTGTTCACGGTAAATCTGGATCCTTCCAAACCTTCTACGTAATCAATTTTTGACCCAACCAAATATTGATAGCTTAGTGGGTCGACTAACAAGCTCGCACCTTTGTTTTCAATCACTGTGTCGTCATCAGCAACTTCTTCATCGAAAGTGAAACCATACTGAAAACCAGAACAGCCACCTCCAGTTACGAACACACGTAACTTGAGATTATTGTTCCCTTCTTCGGAGATGAGGCTATGCACCTTATTCGCCGCATTATCAGTGAAGGACATGATGATTGGTGCTTGTGATTGTACTACTGACATTGCGGTGCTCTATTTATGCGAGAACTGAGAATCTCAATAAGCAATTATCTCAATAACCAAGTAATTTAATCAAGTATTGATGACGAAACGGGACACTATTGGATTCCCACTCACTCAAAGGAAATAATGACTAATTGCTAGCTTTGCGTTAGTGACTTCTTGTCGAAAACTATCCTTTCTTTGCGCTTCATCTCTAAAGCTGTCATCTCAGTCATCTTCGTCTTCTATATGATTACGCGAGAGGTCATTCACTTCTCGTAAAGCAGCATTCAGACGGTTTGGTTCTGGCTGTGTGACACCTATATGAATGAGATTGCCATTTACTTCAGAGCCCATTACCATTTCGATCAGGTTGTAATAGACATTTCCAACCAACACCGCTTTCGATGCCAACTCAAGATGAGTTGCCGAACGAACATCACCCTGAACCAAACCATTAACGACGGCAGAGGGCACGCAAATCTCTCCCTCAACCTCACCTTTTTCAGCAACTCTGATTATAGCCTGAGAATCATCTTCGGCATAAATGTTCCCCTTCACTCTGCCTTCAATGATGAGCTCGCCACTGAAGTGAATATCGCCTACCACTTCAGTGGTACGAGATATCAAAGTATGAGCAGGGCCAGTTCCAGTTTTTAATGTATCAGAAACTTTATTAAACATCTTCATCTTCATTTCCCTTGCACTACCCAGCTGAAAGCTTGATCAATATTTTTCTCAATAGGGGCAATTTCCACCGCTGTAATCTGAACTCTTTCAGGTTCAAAGCCTGCAGGAAGTGCTAGCTCGCCCTCTATATTCTGAAAATACTTAAACCTCAGACGTATATTTAATCGGTCTTGCTCGTCGGAAATATCACGAAGGGCAAGAATGACTTTTTCCTCTCCTTGCTTACCTACCAAGTTGACACTCACATGGCCGGTAAGAAAAGTGTCACCATCAGCATCTTGCTGACGCATTACAATCTTATAGCGGAAGCGATTTAGTTCTCGCATCCCATCAATGCCCATCTGTCCAACAATTAAACCTGTGTCTTCTGTTTCTTCAGCAACTACTTGTCGGTAATAAACGATGTCTTGTTCTAATTGAGCGACTCTGTCTCTCAATCCTTTTATTGTAAACTGAACTTCTTCAGTTGCGCGCTGATCGATCACACTAGATCTATCGAGTATCGCCACCTGTCTACTAAGTTCGGAATTTTCCGATCGCAGACCAGTGACTTCGCGGTTAAATTCTTCCTGACTGGTCTGCTCCGTTTCTTGGGTAAGCATGGTTTGATAATAACCATAGCGAAAGCCGCCGAGTACGCTGGCAGTCACACCGATCAAAACTGCTGCAATAAAGAAAATACGCTGTAGCGGGCGATAAGGCACCACCACCATTTTCTGCTGCTTACTACCTTTTACTACATTTGGCATTCAGATCACTCCGAACTCTTCACTTTATAGAGACCACATTCGAGACAACAATCAGGGCAGCAATAACTGTTACAACTGAAACGCAACCCCTTCCAAGCCTTCTGTTTCGGCCAGACCGAACATCAGGTTCATATTGTGAATAGCCTGTCCTGACGCACCTTTAACCAAGTTATCCTCAGCTGACAGCACTATCACCATGTTTGTTTCCGGTAAGTAAGTGACTGATATCTCGCACTTATTTGATCCCCGAACATCCCGAGTCGCCGGTAAAACCCCCTGCGGCAGGACTTCAACGAAGGGCTCACTAGCATACCGGTCTTCAAAAATGGATTGCAACTGTTCAATTGTGACTTTAGTCCCGCTCCTAACCGGTGCATAGAGAGTGGCCAATAAGCCTCGAATCATGGGTGTTAGGTGAGGAACAAAGGTCAAATTCACCTTGTCAGAGCTAGCATTCTTAAGACCCTGACATATTTCCGGATGATGACGATGGCCAGTAACTGCATAGGCTTTGATAGATTCTGAGGCTTCGCAGAGCAAGTAATCCTCCACTGCTTTGCGGCCTGCGCCACTAACTCCGGATTTAGCATCCGCAATCAAGCGCGAACCATCCACGAGGTCGTTCTCCAGTAATGGCAAAAATCCAAGCTGTATCGCCGTGGGATAACAACCCGGTACCGCAATCAGCTTTGCGGTCTTTATCGCTTCTCTATTTACTTCAGGCAGACCGTAGACTGCCTCAGCCACAAGGTCTGGAGCCACATGGGGAGTCTGATACCACTGCTCCCACAGCTTGATATCTTTAATTCGAAAGTCTGCTGAAAGGTCGATAACGCGCACGCCATTATCAAGGAGACTGGCAACGGTATTCATCGCCACGGCATGAGGTGTTGCATAAAACACCACATCACAGGAATTCAGATCCGCACTATCTGGGGAAGAAAACTCCAGCTTAGTAACACCCCGCAAACTGGCGAAGTGATTGGCAATAGGCGTGCCTTGTAATTCCCGCGAAGTCACGCAGACAATCTCCACGTCTTTTCGCGTTGCTAGCAGACGCAACAACTCTACGCCTGTGTATCCTGTGCCCCCCACTATGCCTACCTTAATCATGATTATTACCTTCTTCTAACAAGTTAAGATCAGTGGATTACTATTCGTTGAGTTTCGGCCGATTTGGAAATTCCCAGCGTAGTCAAAAGCCGGACGGAGTATCTTAGAGCAAAAATTAGAGATTGCAATAAATTGGTTCGTTTCATTACGTAAAATCAACAGCTTAGGAGCGAACGCTGCAATCCTCAAGACTTAATTTTAGAGCTGTGATAGCTTCTATTTTCGGAAAGCAGGAGGTTTAATGCTCTGGATTAAAGCGTTTCATATAATTTTCGTTGTATGCTGGTTCAGCGGCTTATTTTATCTGCCGCGCTTATTCGTTTATCACGCCATGAGCGAAGATCAGGTCAGCAAAGATCGCTTTGTCATCATGGAGCGAAAACTGTTCTGGGCTATCACCACTCCTGCAGCAATTCTGGCCATAATTTTTGGCACCTGGATACTCGCCGCTAACTCCGGTTATTTTTTGGCTTGGTGGTGGATGCAAGTGAAGCTAGGGCTGGTGGCCTTAACTGTCATTTACCATTTCTACTGCTGGTACTTCATGAAAGCCTTGAAGCAAGGCAACAATTTGCGCAGCCACATCTTCTTTCGCGCCTTCAATGAGCTTCCTGTATTCATGTTAGTAGGCATCGTTATACTGATTGTTGTGAAGCCGGTTCTCTAAGAAACTTTATTAGCTAATAGGCAAACTCTACATACCAATAGTTGCTATTGGTGACATCAATGCGGAAAATGGCGCTGCTCTGTTGGAGCGAGGCACAGATATGCTGGCTGTGATAAATCGGTATTTTCGGAGACGATAATACTTTAGAAAATCGCAGAGAGTTGGTAGTCCTGTGTAATTTAGCCAGAAAAGCGAGTTAATAACAAAGCTTCCGTTAAAATCACGGGCGAAAAATCTAAAGCCACTATCAATACTAGAGAATCGGCCATTCGAGCGTTAACAAGCGTGCGATTTTAAAATAAATAGAAAGGTACTGTTTTAATGAATAATGGGAATTCCAGAAAACTGTACGACCTGGCACTTCAATATATTCCTGACGGAGTTAATTCACCGGTTCGCGCATTCAAAGGCGTTGGTGGTAATCCGTTGTTCTTCAGCGCAGGCGAAGGGGCTTATCTAATTGATGCCGATGGCAATCGCTATGTAGATTATGTTGGTGCCTGGGGCCCACTTATTCTCGGGCACTGTCATGACAAAGTAATATCTGCCCTGCAAGATCAATTGGCAAAAGGCATCGGCTACGGCGCTTCAACAGAAGCAGAAGTTGAGATTGCCACAAAGATCTGCGAACTCGTTCCATCTATAGAGCAAGTACGCCTGGTAACTTCTGGTACTGAAGCGACTATGAGTGCGATTCGTCTTGCCCGGGGCTACACCAAGCGCGACAAGATTGTAAAATTCGAAGGCTGTTACCACGGTCATGTAGATGGCTTGCTGGTTAAGGCTGGTTCTGGCGCGCTTACATTGGGCGAGCCCGACTCCGCCGGCGTACCTAAAGCCTATACTGATCTAACTTATGTGCTGCCTTACAATGACATTCCTGCGCTGCAGGAACTATTTGCAGACCAGGGTGACGAACTTGCTTGCGTCATCATAGAACCAATAGCTGGCAATATGAACTGCGTTATACCTTCTCAGGATTTTCTACAATCTCTGCGAGATCTTTGCAGCAAACATGGCAGCGTATTAATTTTTGATGAAGTAATGACAGGCTTTCGAGTTGCCCTAGGTGGAGCCCAATCAGTGTTTGGTATCACTCCTGACCTAACAACTCTTGGCAAAGTGATCGGTGGTGGCTTACCTGTCGGAGCATTTGGTGGTAAGCGTGAGATTATGGCGATGATTGCTCCCAGTGGGCCTGTGTATCAGGCTGGTACGCTTTCCGGAAGCCCATTAGCTGTGGCTGCAGGTCTAACCATGCTGAATACAATCTCGGAAGCAGGCTTCTACGACGAGCTTGGCAATACAGCTAAGACCCTAGTAGACGGGTTAAAAGAACGTGCGGCCGCGGCGGGGGTCCCCTTCACAACAAATCAAATCGGCGGTATGTTCGGCTGTTTCTTTTCTGAAGAAGAAACCATCACCTCATTTGCCCAAGTCATACGAAACGATACAGCAAAGTTTCAAAGTTACTTTCACGATATGCTAAATAACGGCGTTTATCTTGCCCCTTCAGCCTTCGAGGCGGGATTTGTTTCAGCAGCCCATGGCAAAACGGAAATCCAACAAACTCTAGAAGCGGCAGAAATAGCATTTGGAAATCTCTGTAGCTAATTCAGATCTGGAATCAACAAACAATAAAACCAGAAGTATTTAACTCAAAATGGATAACAAAGCATGACGAAGTATGATGTGTATGGCGTAGGAAACGCGCTAGTGGATACAGAATTTGAAGTAGATGACAGCTTTTTCGAAACCCATAATATAGAAAAAGGATTTATGACACTTGTTACCCATGAGCAACAAGAGCATCTAATAAAGAGATTAATCGAACAGTACACTGTGGGAAAGAGCTCCGGTGGTGGCTCAGCGTCAAATACGCTTTATGCACTAAGCCAATTTGGTGGCAACGCCTATCTCTCTTGTAAAGTCGCCAACGATGAAAACGGTGATTTCTTCCTCGCTGAGTTAGGTCATAATAATATTCAAACCAATACCCAAAGCCAGCGAATAATAGGTACGTCCGGCCGCTGCCTGATTATGATCAGCCCCGATGCTGAACGAACCATGCACACTTACCTAGGTGTGTCTGGGACTATCTCTACAGCAGAGTTAGACTTTGAAGCAGCAAAAAATTCCCAGTACATTTATCTTGAAGGATATCTGGTGACTTCTCCTACTGGCAAAGAAGTGCTGATCGAACTGAAGAAGTTTGCCGAAGAAAATCAAGTAAAGACAGCGATGACATTTTCTGATCCTTCCATGCTGCAGTATTTTAAGAATGATATTGATGACGTGTTTGGTTCCGGGGTCGATTTGTTATTTTGTAACTTACAAGAAGCACTGCTGTGGACAGAAGCAGAAACTCTCGAAGAGGCAATCACCATAATAAAAACCAAAGCCCGACAATTCGCTATCACGCTTGGTGCAGAAGGAGCTTTATTGTTTAACGGTGAGAACGAAATCGAAATCAGCCCAAAAAAAGTAACTGCCGTTGACACTAACGGTGCCGGCGATATGTTCGCCGGGGCATTTCTCTATGGGATAACAAATGGGAAGAGCTTTAAGAAAGCTGGCGATTTGGCTAGTTTGGCGTCAGCAACAGTTGTTTCGAATTTTGGCCCAAGACTGAACCCGGCCCAGCATGAATCGTTAGTGAAGATTGTTTTCCCTGGCTAACACTCAATTAGTTGGAAATTATTTTCGCTAATAGTTAAGTGCGCTGCTAAATCACTTAGCTAGTCAAATCATCCACAAACTGTTTAACACCATCAAAGAAGGATGAACGTTTCGGCGATTGCTTATGCCCTTGTTCATCCTGAATAACTTGAAACTCTTCCATGATTTCTTTCTGCCGCTTGGTTAAGTGAACTGGTGTCTCGACAATCACCCGACATAACAGGTCACCATGACCACCACCTCGTATCGAGGTAACGCCTTTATTACGCAAACGGAATAACTTGCCGGTTTGAGTCTCAGGTGGAATTTTCAATTTCACTCGACCATCGAGCGTAGGTACTTCCAACTCACCGCCCAATGCTGCATCAGCAAATCGAATAGGGATTTCACAATGCAGATCGCGACCGTCGCGATCAAATATATGGTGCGGTCGGACATTCATCTCAACATAGAGATCGCCCGCTGGCCCACCGTGCACTCCAGCCTGACCTTCCCCAGTGAGGCGAATGCGGTCGCCACTATCAACACCAGCTGGAACCTTAACCGACAGAGTCTTATTTTCATCAACAGTGCCACGGCCGTGACAGCTATGACAGGGATCAGTAATTTGTTTGCCAGTACCCTGGCAACGTGGACAGGTTTGTTGTACAGAGAAGAAACCCTGCTGCATTCGAACCTGACCATGGCCTCCGCAGGTGTTGCAATCTACTGCCTTGGTACCTTTCTTGGCGCCACTGCCATCACAGGTATCGCAATTAACCGTAGTAGGAATTTTTATTTTTACCGACGTGCCTTGAACAGCATTTCCTAAAGTGAGGTCGAGATTGTAGCGAAGGTCAGAACCCTTGCGCACATGGCTCTGCCCACCACGGCCACCACCACCAAAAATATCGCCAAATACATCACCAAAGATATCGCTGAAGTCTGCAGAGCCAGCACTGGTCTGCCCTTCTACACCGGCATGACCAAATTGATCGTAACGAGAGCGTTTTGACCCATCGGACAAAACTTCGAAAGCCTCATTGGCTTCTTTGAATTTTTCCTCGGCACTGCCATCATCGGGATTACGATCCGGATGGTGTTTCATAGCCACGCGTCTGTAAGCCTTTTTAATTTCAGGTTCAGATGCGCCTTTTTTAACACCTAATACATCGTAATAATCGCGTTTTGACATGTGTTTCCGCTCTGCTCCAAAACGAACAAAACTAAGTCACCTAGATGACTTAGTTTTGTTGCAACTCGATTGCCTGATTTATCTCCCCGACAATTAAATTTAACCACCGGCAGCTAGAACAATCTTATATTTTATTTCTCTTCTTCCTTAACTTCTTCTGGTGCGTCGGCACTAGCCTCTTCCTCGACCTCTTCGAACTCGGCATCAACCGCGTCATCATGGGCTGAACCGGCTGACCCTTCGCTTTCAGAGCTAGCCTGGGCTTCGGCATAAAGCTTTTGCGTCAGAGTGGTTGAGGCATCTGTTAAGTCTTTAGTCTTGGCTTCAATCTCCGCCAAGTCATCTGATTTAATTACTTCTTCAACTCCAGCAATGGCAGCATTAATGGTAGCTTTTTCTTCGTCAGTTGCTTTATCACCAGCTTCTTCCAAAGTTTTCTTGGTTGCATGCACTAAGCCATCGGCTGTATTTCTTGCTGAGATCAGCTCTTCAAATTTCTTATCATCTGCTGCATGAGCTTCGGCGTCCTTCACCATTTGATCGATCTCTTCATCAGATAGACCACTTGAAGCCTTAATAACAATCGACTGTTCTTTACCAGTCGCCTTGTCTTTAGCTGATACATTCAAAATACCGTTAGCATCAAGATCGAACGACACTTCAATTTGTGGCATACCACGAGGTGAAGGTGGAATGTCTGACAGATCAAATCGACCAAGCGATTTATTCTGTGCCGCCTGCTTTCTTTCACCTTGAACCACATGTATCGTCACCGCAGTTTGATTATCATCAGCTGTGGAGAAAACCTGTGTCTTCTTGGTTGGAATCGTTGTGTTCTTGTCAATCAAGTTACTAGCAACACCACCTAGCGTTTCAATACCTAGGGAAAGAGGTGTAACGTCAAGCAACAAGACATCGTTCACATCCCCAGAAAGGACCGCAGCTTGAATCGCAGCGCCAACAGCTACTGCTTCATCTGGGTTAACATCGCGGCGTGCTTCTTTACCAAAATATTCTGCTACTCGCTTCTGCACTAGAGGCATACGAGTCTGACCACCAACCAAAATCACATCATCGATACTGCTGGCATCGAGGTCAGCATCTTGCAAAGCTATCTTCAAAGGAGCCAAAGTGCGCTCAACTAATTCTTCAACTAGTGATTCAAACTTGGCCCGAGTTAATTTTTGTACCAAGTGTTTTGGTCCGCTGGCATCAGCAGTGATGTAGGGCAAATTCACTTCAGTATGCTCAGTGGTGGACAATTCAATCTTGGCTTTCTCTGCTGCTTCTTTTAGTCGCTGCAAAGCTAACGGATCATTGTGAAGATCCATGCCTGAATCTTTCTTGAACTCATCGGCTAAGTAGTCGATCAAGCGAAGATCGAAATCTTCACCCCCGAGGAAGGTGTCACCATTAGTCGAAAGTACTTCAAAAGTATGCTCGCCATCGGTTTCTGCAATTTCTATAATTGAGATATCGAAAGTACCACCACCTAAGTCATAAACAGCGACCGTAGAATCACCGACTTTCTTGTCCATGCCATAGGCTAGTGCCGCTGCAGTTGGCTCATTGATTATGCGCTTAACATCCAGGCCGGCGATCTTGCCAGCATCTTTTGTAGCTTGACGTTGGGAGTCATTAAAATAGGCAGGTACAGTAACTACCGCTTCGCTAATTTCTTCACCAAGGTAATCTTCTGCTGTCTTCTTCATCTTCATGAGAATCTGCGCGGAGATTTGTGGAGGTGACATCTTCTCGCCATTCACTTCAACCCAGGCATCACCATTGTCGGCTCCCACGATCGAATAAGGCACCATCTTGATGTCTTTCTGCACAACATCATCTTTAAACTGGCGACCAATTAATCGCTTGATAGCAAACAGTGTATTGGTCGGATTAGTTACTGCCTGACGCTTAGCCGGCTGACCTACTAGAGTCTCGCCTTCGTTACTGTAGGCAACAATGGAAGGAGTGGTTCTATCGCCTTCAGCATTTTCGATGACTTTGGCCTCACCACCATCCATCACTGCTACGCAGGAGTTCGTGGTTCCCAAGTCAATTCCAATTATCTTACCCATCTTCTAAATCTCCGATTTCGTTATCCGATCACTTTCTTAAGTTCAATCTTATTTATTCTTTGTCTGACATCCAATATTGGCCCAATCACTTAATTTTCAAGGACTGAGGCATTAATAAAGCTAAATATTTTGGCTTTCTTGACCCAATCCGTTATCCGGCTAGTGACCACACTAAGTCGGGCTTAGGCTTCCTCACCTATATCAGGCGAACTACCCTTTGACACCATCACCATCGCCGGGCGAATCACCCTCCCATGGAGCGTATAGCCCTTCTGCATGACCGTGATCACCGTATTAGGCTCTACTTCTGGATTGTCCTGCATGGACATTGCCTGATGAAGCTGAGGATCAAATGGCTCGCCATGGGGGTCAACCACCTCAATCTTGAATTTGGCAAAGCAGTCGACAAAGCTCTTCAGAGTTAAATCGACTCCATCAAAAATGGCCTTGGCCGCAGCGTCTTTATGGTGGCTAGCTGCCTCCAATGAGCGTTCCAAATTGTCCATTACCGCCAGTAGCTCACTGGCAAATCTATCCTGGCCGTATTTGTGTGCTTTCTCGATATCTTGCTCGGTACGGCGTCGCAAGTTCTGCATCTCTGCCTGCACCCTGAGCAAATCATCTTTGGCGTCCTGAGCAAAATTTTCTGCTTCTTCCAGTTTCGCCAATGCTTGATCAAGCGTTAGATCGCCGTTCTCATCTGATCCAGCATCTTCAGCTTTCTGTACTTCTGTGTCTTCCACTTCGGATTCCTCTGCGCCTTTAATTGCTGTCTCATCAATGGCTACTTCTGACTCGTCATCCAGTGGATTGGCTAAATTGCCTTCAGGGTTGTTCTTATTCATGACTTCGTTTGCCTTCCGCTTTCATCTACTTCCTAGAAAGTAGAATTAAATTCTGTAAAATCAGCAACTTATCTCAATTGTTTGGCTGAGTTAAAAGAGACAGCTTTGCTCACGAATAATATTGGGTCAATCAGTGAGGATTCAAGGGACTGCTCCAAAATCTGCAGAAACCTGTCGAAATATTTTCCACCCGACCCTGCAGCCAAAAACCCAATTGCCGGCCTAATAAACATTTGCTCAAAATTTAGTGCATTTATTGAGATTGATCCAATATACTTCCCACCCATGCTTCACCATCTCTCTATACAAAATTACGCAACCGTCGACAGCCTCGAAATCGAGTTAAAGACTGGAATGACCGTCCTGACCGGTGAAACTGGCGCGGGTAAATCGATCATTCTCGGTGCTCTTGGCCTGACGCTCGGCGACCGCGCTGATAAAACTGTAGTGAGAACAGGCGCTATAAAAACCGACATCTGTGCAGAATTTGATACCTCTAAGATAAACGCAGCCCAGGCTTGGCTCGAAGAGAATGATCTTGATGCGGATGGCGACTCGTCTCAGTGCATTCTGCGGCGAGTAGTAAACAACGAAGGTAGATCCAAGGGCTATATCAATGGCTCTCCAGTTACCATGGCCAGTCTCAAGGCCCTCGGTGAAATGCTCCTCGACATTCACAGCCAGCACGAGCATCAATCGCTATTACAGCGCAGCACTCATCAACGCCTATTGGATGAGTTTGGTGTAAAAGCAAAAACCCTAAGCAATCTGCAAACGACTTGGAAACAGTGGCAAAAAAACCATCAGCAAATTCAAAACCTCAGCAATCAATCTGACGAGTACTCGGCTCAGTCGCAGCTATTATCTTACCAATTGTCCGAACTCGATGAGCTCGCAATTGCCGAGAATGAATTCAGTGAATTAGAAACAGAACACAAGCTGCTCAACAGTGCCGATGAAACCATAGCCTCCGTGCAATCTGCCTTGGCGATTTGTGGTGATGATGAGGAAAAAAATATCAACGGCATGTTGCAGCAAGCCCTGGCAATTTTGCAGGAGCTACCCGAGAAAACAAAACGCATAGATAACATCATCAAATTATTAGAAACAGCTAACATTCAATTAGACGAAGCAGTGTCCGATCTGCGCAGCTACACAGATGATTTTCACGCTAACCCCCAGCGACTTGATGAAGTAAATTCGCGATTGAGCATTCTGCATAATGTCGCACGCAAACATAAAGTAAGCCCTGTCGAACTGAGCGCACTGATTGCGTCAATTCGCGAACAATTAGGCAGGTTTCAAAACAGCGACGAAGAGTTGGAAATACTTACCGCTAACGATTTATTACTGCGAACTCAGTATCAGCAGTTAGCCAGCAATGTCAGCAAGCAACGCAAGACCGCCTCCAAAAAATTAGCCAAACAAGTTAATGCCCAACTGCAAAACCTGGGCATGCCTAATGCCGAACTGGAAGTACGCCTGCAATCGCTGGATTCAGAATCGCCATCGCTTATCGGTATGGAGTCAGCGGAATTTCTAGTGAGCACCAATCCTGGCCAAGATGCCAAACCAATGATCAAGGTAGCCTCAGGCGGTGAACTATCTCGCATCAGTTTAGCGATTCAGGTTATTACTGCGCAGACATCCCAAATACCTAGCCTCGTATTCGATGAAGTTGATGTTGGTATCGGTGGTGGTGTAGCTAAAACTGTCGGCCAGCTAATGCGCGATCTAGGCAAAACCACGCAAATACTTTGCGTAACTCACCAGGCGCAAGTTGCCGGCCAGGGCCATAATCATTTTTTAGTCAGCAAGCTAAGCCACAGCGGCTGTGCGCTTTCGCAAATTAGAGAATTAGCCGACGATGAGAAAGTAAAAGAAGTTGCGAGAATGTTAGGTGGGGAAAATTTGAGTGATGAGTCACTGGCCCATGCTGAGCAGATGGTAGCAACTAGCTAGCCCGAAGCAGCTTCACTCTGACACTGTTTGCATACACCGTAAAGGTACATACTGTGGTCAGTAATTTTAAAACCATACTTTTTCGCAATTTTTTCCTGTTGTTCTTCGATCACACGATCATAAAATTCTTCAACCCGCCCACAGCTATTACAGACAATGTGATCGTGGTGATCCACAGAAGTCAGCTCAAAAACTGAATGACCGCCTTCAAAGTGATGACGCATGACTAGGCCAGCGGCTTCGAATTGCGTTAGTACGCGATACACCGTAGCAAGGCCAACATCTTCGTCGGCTTCAATAAGCGCCTTATACACATCTTCAGCACTTTGGTGTTTATTAGCGGAACTTTCGAGAATTTGAAGAATCTTTACCCTAGGTAAAGTAACTTTTAGCCCAGCTTTACGTAACTCCTGATTTTCGGTAGCCATAATAGTTTCTCAAGTTATTCCAGGCACAAACAGGGAGAGCTGCCTGAGCCAGCGGTTTTACTACCGCATTTAGTAGGGTATTATGCATGCTCTCAGGCGTTGATGAAAGTTCATCAGTAGCTGTTCTAACATTATTAGAGCTGATTGCCTGGGCCATACATGGAATTATAAAAAGCAATATGAAGAATTACTCTATATTAATTGGTCTTAACCTTTGCTGCGCTCTGCTCAGTGCCTGCGCCAATGTTGGATCCATGGACTTTCCTGGTGTTTATAAGATCGGTATTCCTCAGGGCAATATCATTACCCAAGTGATGATCGATCAATTGCGCCCCGGCATGACCAAGCGGCAAGTAGTCTTCGTTATGGGCACGCCGTTAGTTAGAGATCCATTCAATCAGGACCGATGGGATTATATTTATAGCTTTCAACCTGGTGGTGGTGAGCGAGGCCAAGAAAGAGTGTCGGTAAATTTTGTGGACGATGCGCTAGTTAGTTTTACTGGCGACTTCACGCCGACACCGGGTGATGAAACTACCGAAACTTCTGACAATCCTGATACTGCCAGCGCCAGTAACTAGCGATTGGTATTCGACATAATCGCTGCAACAGCAAACCCTGCCTAGAGTTTTTCAGATAGCTCTTCCAACGCTTCAAACCCGATTATGTCTTGTGCAGATAGAAACAAATCTTGTCTCTGTAATTTCGGCAGTGCTTTGTTAAGAGTAGCAAGATGGATTTCTTCTTGAGCGTGCCGCTCATCAAGAAATTCACCCATGCCTGGCGGCGCCCGCTTGTTCACTACCAATCCACCGATATCCACATTTGTCTTTTGCAACTGACTATGTAGTTCAATGGATTCTAATACGGGCATTCGTTCCGCAGCCAAAACAATAATAAATGTTGTTTGATCACTATCTGATAAACGATCACGTAAATTTGTGAAACGTTTTCGCCGTCGATTCAATATTTTTCGAATACCCGACTCACGCATTCTTTCAGTATCTTTGGAGTCGTCATTAAGCACTTTGTCTTCCATGCTGGAATCACTGCCCATGCCCTTCACAATATCAGCAAAGCGATCCGCTTTCTCTTGTCGCTTAATTAGTCCCTCTGTCCAGGCTGACATCATCTCGGGTAAGGCCATCAATCGAGCCGTGTGACCAGAAGGCGCCGTATCGAATACGATCAAGTCATAATCTTTCAAACCAATTTCTACCACCTCGGCGATTCGTTCCAGTATTGCCGCTTCCTGCATACCTGGCGCTTCTCTCGATAACTCCATGTGTTTGTCCACCTCGCCCCGCAGACCAATTGGCATGAGTTTATGCAACGAATTACTAATCTCTGCCAAATGCAATTTTACCGTCTCTTCAGGGTCTAACTCGAGGCCGTCAAGCCCGGCCGTTAAGCGCAGGGGGCGGGAACCGATGTTTTTATCAAACAGATGACCTAGATTGTGAGCTGGGTCAGTGGAAACCAATAACACTTTTGCTCCGGCATTAGCACAGGCGAGTGCGGTAGCCGCAGAGACTGTGGTCTTACCAACTCCCCCTTTTCCGCCAAAGAAAAGAATTCTATGTGAGCGAGCGATATCTAACAGCAACTTATATGATCCAGCGGCGACCGCTCCATACCCATACGTTTATGCCATTCATGAAAACGGTCGTAGACAACAGGTAACAGTTCCATTGTATAAAAAGCAGCGGGGTTTGGAATACCCAGATTCTCTGCAAATACTAGCAACATAAAAAGATCCTCTTCATCACGCTGAGCGCGCATGAAGGAACGCCGATATGGAGCTACATAATATTCATGGAGACCTTTTTCCAGTTTTTGTAGAAAGCTGGACTCTTTCTTATTACGCCGAGTTTTCTTTCCGGTTTTTTTATCAGAGTAAGACATATCTACCATCTCTCAATTAGTTCATAAATTAGCTTAATAGATAGTCTAACAAATTGTTTAATAAACAGTTTAGTAACCTCACTCTAATTTTGCTATATCTATCTTTCTCTTTTAGGAGAGCTTCTTCGCCGCCTTAGTTTTCTCAGCGCGCGCTAACCTAGCTTGCTTTGGGTCTATAGTTAGGGGCCGGTATATCTCGACTCTATCTCGCGCTTTTAGAATATATTCCTTAGGCCGCGGCATATTTTTGCCATCCAATACCTTGGAAAAAATTCCCATGGCATCTTTATTTAAATCGATGGTCTCAAACTCATTAACAATTCCAGACAGCTCAGCTGCTTCAAAGGCGGTAGTGCCAACTGCTACATCGATCTGCAGGATCAGCTGTTTTTCGGGAGCGGCATAAGCCACCTCAACTGAAATGAGTTCTTCATCATTGCCTGCCTGGGAAGTCTTTCGGGAACCTGTTTGTAAATTAGTGTCACCCATACAAAAGCTCGGCTCTCTTCACTACTGCATCAACTAGATTGCTTGCCGAACTGCTAAATAGACTCCCCACGGCAAAATCCATCAATCCCAAGCCAAATTCAAATTCCATCGATAAGGATATTTTGCATGCTGATTCGGAAAGTGATTCAAAGTCCCATGCCGATGAAAATCGAGAGAAATTACCCTCCTCTAATCTCATTTCAATGTGGGAAGGAAATTCTAATTGATTGCGAGTTGTAAATGTTTGAGAAAGACCAGCCTTGGAAAGCGTTAATTGTCCGACTAACTCAAGCTCGTTACTACTAATAACTTTAGCCGCCGAACAACCTTGCATAAACTCAGGATATTTTCCGATGTCATTCACCAAAGCGAACATCTGCTCTGCAGAATATTCGACCAGCGCAGTACGATTAATAGACGGCATAGTTTACTAAACGAAATATATCTGTGAAACGGTACTGATAAACACAGCTAACAAGACTACCGGAATAACAGTCCCTATTGAGAAATTTATATATTTCTGCAGCCGCGACCCTTCATAGTCATCATCACCAATCGATAATTCAGCGCTGAGACCACTGAGTTTCCAGCGGTAAGCAGTAAAGATACAAACCGTAAATCCAACAAACGGTAAAATAGTTTCGTAAAAAACATCCGACACTAGGTCAAAGAATGATTTAGTCTGCCCACCATAACTGGCAAAATTAGTAAAGAAATCTGAAAGGCCCAGCGACATAGTAGCCGGCATAGCAAATAACGTGAGTAATCCAGCTTGCAGCATAACCGCCTTCTTGCGCGACATTTTTAATTCATCTATCCAGCATGAAATTGGAATTTCAACAATTGAAACTAGAGAAGTCAGCGCAGCAAAAAATACTAAAGTAAAAAATATAAACGCCACAACGCTAGCCCCGGTGTAACCCACTGCTGCCTGCATCGATAAAAATATTTGTGGCACAAAACTAAAAATCAATCCGACACTACTAGTAGAAAGATCATCGGTATTGGTGTTGGGATCAAAGGCAAAAATTGCGGGCAGTATTAATAATCCTGCGAAGAATGCGATGCTGGTATCAGCGATTGCTACCATGCGAGTGGACTTTGGAATACTGTCTTCACGATTAAAGTAAGAACCGTAGGTAATTAAAATACCCATACCCAAAGACAAAGAGAAAAATGCTTGACTCAAGGCTCCGTTAACCACCGATAAATTCATCTTACTGAAATCTGGTACCAGGTAGTAGCGCAAGCCGGCACTGGCATTATCCAAAGTTAGTACAAAAAATGTCAACAGTACCAACATTACTGCCAGTGTTGGCATCAGTACTCTTGCTAGTCTCTCGATTCCACCTTTTACTCCGCCGAGCAAAATTAAAAACACGATAGCCAACAGAAACACCAAGTATCCAAACAAAGAAGGTCGCGCAACGACTTCACCAAAAGCTGCCTCCGTAGACAGCCTATCCAATCCGCCCAAGGCAATCTCTTTTAAGTACACCACCAACCAAACCGTAATCACTGTATAAAAAACCGCGATCATAAAAGGAGTAAGAATGCCGAGCATGCCGGCGATTCTCCATCCCTTATTGCCATCCGACAAAGAAGAGAAGGCGCCCACCGGATTTCGCTGAGTACGCCGACCCATAGAAATCTCAGCCATCATTACAGGATAGCAAATAAAGGCAATAAAAAATAAATACAAAAAGAGAAAGGCCGCGCCACCATTTTTCGAGGCCATAACCGGAAACGCCACCAAATTGCCCAAGCCTACCGCAGAACCCGCAGCCGCCAGTATAAATCCCAACTTCGAACTGAACTCCCCTCGATCCTGTGCCATCCAAAAACCTCTTTTAACTCAGTGTATTAGCTTATTATTATGGACCAGCGTCAACGAATTCTATCAGCGCTCCTGACACATCACAACGACCAACTCCAGGCAGTCTTCAGCAGGTTGGTAAGTAACTACTTTTAGGGAATTCATGGGTTTAAGAGAAGCGATAGCGTTATAATCGTGCACCATGGCTAAATCGAAGCTCAGCAGACCAAAATCGAAGGCGCCCGATACCACTATCGCAGTGAACAAAAAGGCGCGTCATGACTATTTTCTCGAACACACTTTCGAAGCAGGTGTCGCTCTGCTTGGTTGGGAAATAAAAAGCCTGCGCATGAAAAAAGTGGAATTGATAGATAGCTATGTACTATTAAAAGATGGCGAAGCATTTCTTTTGGGTTGCAATGTGACGCCTTTAGATACAGCAAGCACGCATGTCATTGCCGATCCAAGCCGCACGAAAAAACTGCTGATGCATTCCAAAGAACTCGCTAGGCTTTTTGCTGCCGTGCAGCAAAAAGGTCACACCTGCATAGCAACCAAAATGTATTGGAAAGGACATCTGATTAAATGCCAGGTCGCCCTGGCAAAAGGTAAACAAGACCACGACAAACGCGCCACCATAAAGGATCGAGAATGGGCCGTTGATAAACAGCGTATCGTTCGCCACGCCAATCGTTAAACGTTAGCGCTCCATATCTTAAGCATAACTATAGTTTTTGAAGGTCTCTATTGAATGCGCGTCGAATACTTAAACCTTACATGCCTACTAGATTATTATTCCGACTCAGTCTAATGCAAACACCCACAGCGCCGCCGCATCCTGATTAAGTGGCGTGAATCCGGTAAATTTGTTCATCAGTCCTAACCAGACGCCGGTATGTATATTAAGTTGGCCTGCAACGACTGCAACGTATTGTTTCTCGTCTACACTGTAAGTGATTGGGAACGCAGCCGGAATAGCACCGAGCTGTGTCTCCCATAAGACCTCGCCTGTTTGTTGATCGAAAGCCTTGAAAGCGTTATCAAGGTAACCAAGAAAAACGAGACCTCCGGCTGTCGCTAAACTTGCAGAAGCCGGCACTACTTCTTGCCTGTGTTGCCACGCCAGCTCCCTAGTTTTGAGATTAATTGCTTGCAATCGGCCGTAATTACCATCACTGCCCGGTATCGATACTGTGTCTGCCCGCAGTCCACTGGAAAGCAAAGTACCTGAATCGTCGAGCAGAGTGTCCATACAGACTTCAAACATGGGCACGAACAGCAAACCAGACTCATTATTTATTGAAGAAGCATGCCAATTGCGCCCGCCTTGATAGTATGGGCAAACTGTGCGGACTTCTTCCGCATCAGGAAATACGTTTGGATTGGCAATCTTCTCACCAGTAACCGGATTGATAGCACTGAATAGATTCTGCAATCCGGGATCGACAGAAAAAAGATATGCACCGGTTGCCGCATCCAGAGCATCAAACAGACCTGGCTTGCCCGCAGTAATAATTACTTTTTTTATTTCACCTTCAATTTCTAACTCGACAATCGATCGCTCAAAACCCCAGTCCAAGTCATGCTGATCATTGGCAACGTGCTGGTAATACCAAACGAGCTCACCAGTTGTGGGTCGCAGTGCTAAGGTGGCGTTAGTATAGAGTGCATCATTGTTGACACCGTCGATACCGAGTGGATATAGCAAAGGGCCAGTATTGTAGGTAGGAGAAACACCATAGAAGAGTAGATTTAGTTCTGCATCATAACTGCCAGTATTCCAAACCGAACCTCCTTGACGTTCTTCTAAGGGAATACTATTCCAAGTGTTTCCGCCTGGCTCATCCGGCTTAGCCAAAGTATTAAAGCGCCAAGTCTCACTTCCAAATTCTAAATCGATGGCAATGATAAATCCGCCGCCAGGTACAAATGACGCTGCCATTCCCTGAATAACCTGGCCGCCCGCAATTGTTGGCGCACTCCTAAGTGCATGGCCAATAGAGTCATCAACATCAATAGCGTGATCCCAAATGACATCGCCGGTACGCGCATCCAGTGCCACCATATGCAAATCTGAGGTAGGCACTAAGACTTTGTTCTCATAGAGTGCGATACCAAACTTATGACTAGTGACTGCATCGCCGTCATGACTATAACGCCAAAGTAATTCGCCATTAGTTGCATCCAATGCCAACACTACGTCGCCAGCGCTATAAAGAAACATTATCCCATCGCGGACCAACGGCGTAGGCATGTTGTTACCAGGTGTCACTTCTTGATGCCACGCCAATGCTAAGTTTGGAACCGTTAGCCGATTTATCTGATCGAGATTAGAAAAGCCAAGATTGTCTTGGGTTCGCCTCCAGCTTAGCCAATCTGAGTCTGGTGGATTTTTTAGAACTTTATCGGTAACCGCAGAGTAATCACTTAGCAAGGGAATAGAGCTAGAATCAACTGTTATAGATTCTATTAAACTAGCGGCATTGCGGCCATAGCGCTGTATTACTCCGCCAGAATTTTCTTCTTCCAAGGCATCATCATTTTGCTGGGCCAACGCTACAGCGTGAAATTGCGCAATCAAAAAGAAACCAGCTAACGTTTTTAGTGTTGTTTGCTTCATTCTATAGTTCCTTTTTTTAGACCATCATTAGATAGCTATTATTAATTGAGTCAGAGTAATTTGGTCACTGCTTTTTCGCAATCATTCAATCAAGGGAATCTTTATTAGGGGACTCTCAATTAAGGGGTCCTGATGATTTGTTACTTTCATTCGGAAATCGCGGTCCTTGGCATAATCAAAGTGCAGCCTAACAAGAGCGAAATCAAAAACAACAGCAGGAAATATATCGGAAAAGCCCGCAGGACATCGCTAAAGGTCACATCGCGCACAACATTATCTTCCAGGACACCTTAAAAGGTTCACTTCAAACAATAAAGAGATTCCTTCCAGATATGGAATAGGAAACCGTAGCTGGAATTAGCAATAGCTATCACTAACGGTCTGTACCGGCGACAAAACCCTATCTGTGCTATCATTCACGTAACAGTTTAGGGGGCGATTTGGATTCGACGCCGGTATTAAAACCTAAAGTGCATGTCGAGAGGGTAGTGACTCTCGTAAAACAATCGCTGCAACTTTATAGTTGCCAACGACGATAGCTACGCCCTAGCAGCCTAAGAGCTTGCTAGCGATTGCCACTGGGATGTCCGTAAACTGGTGTTCGCAATTGTCATCTAGAACGGAATCGCCAGCTAAGCGCGCTTGACGCAAAGCGGCTAAAAAGTATCAAGCTCGCCCAAATCACCCTGCCCGTCGGGCGGATAC
The DNA here is from genome assembly GCA_012960305.1 of Gammaproteobacteria bacterium. Taxonomy (GTDB): domain Bacteria; phylum Pseudomonadota; class Gammaproteobacteria; order Pseudomonadales; family Pseudohongiellaceae; genus UBA9145. Next base: position 24,782 of record DUBM01000008.1, read on the forward strand.
GGGTTAACTCAATAGACGACGCTATGCATGTAGAGCTGAAGGAAGAGAGCTGACGGACGGGGGTTCAACTCCCCCCGCCTCCACCAACTTGGATTAATATTATTCTTATATAACAATCACTTATACAAATATAAGCCCTCTTATATGGTTGATTTTAGATAGTTTATTAGATAGAATAGCCTTTCTTGTAAGAAATTGCGGGGAGGTTCAACGTGAAGTTAAAAGGTCTTGTTGAAGCAAACGGCTACTTATCCTACCAACGATCAGTCCCTACCGATCTTAGAGATCACCCCACCTTTAAAGGCAGAAAGCTCTTTAAAAAGAAGCTAGGCGCTAAACTCCAAACCGAAGAAGAAATACACAAAGCTTGGCTAGAACACCACAGAGCCTTTGAATCTCTAATCTCAAATTTAAGAAAAGTTAATCTACCTTTAATCAAAGCACGAGAACTCGCAATAGAAGCTAGGAACCTTTTAAAAGCACACGGCTTTAATGAAGGCGATCGCTCTCCAAACCCATTCTTCACTGACGAAGACAATAGAAACATTGAAAACCTAACAGATTATAAGCTTGATCAAACTGGCCTGTTAGATGAAACAAGAGAGTTCTATAACAAAAGAGATTCAGGCGAAATAGACGTAAATGAAGATGTTCCTTCACATATCCAAGTAGCAGACAAAGCTTGGAATTTACTAAACACACCAAAGGGCGAATTTAAAAACCAAACTATTCTATTGTCTGACTGTTGGGACATTTATGCAGAGAAGAAAGAACTAGATATTCAAGATAGACAACTTAGGAAAACTTTTCATAGGTGGAATTTCTTCTTCGACCTTGTAGGTGACTGCGTTCTTACTAATGAAGAGATTCACGGAAGGTTAGATCATTATGTAACTTACAGAGAACAGTGCAGGAAAGACGCAGTAAAAGCAGGTAAAAAAGCCACTCCTTCTTCTTCAACCATTCATAAAGAAATTAACATGGCATGTGCCATTATTAACCAAGCGGCAAGATTACATAGGCTTTCAATAAAAATTATTAAGCCAGATATTCAAGACACGGAACCAAAAGAGAGAGAGACATTAAGCCCTCAAGAAATAATGGCCATCGTAGAGTTAGCTCAAAATACCCACTCAGCTTACTACAAGAGTTGGAAAGAATTAGCGATCTTGATAATGGCTCAAACCAGTTGTATTACCAGCGAACTACAAAGAATGGAAAAAAATTCAACCTTTCTTGATGCTGACATTCCAGTCATTAAAGTTATGGGAAAAGTTAAAACTAAAAACAGGCCAAGAACTATCCCCTTAGTCTATAAAGTAGACAGAATCAGGGAGCTAATTAATACAATAGCCCCAGAGTCAAAATACATTTTAGGTGCAGTGGCTGATAAAACTGAAAGTAATATCTCTAAGCAACTTAAAAATATTCTCGAGAAGGTTAATCCGAAAGCTACTGCGTATTCGTTTCGTCATGCCTTCAAAAACAATGCACAAACCAATGACATTGATAACCAAGACATTGCGTATCTTGGAGGTTGGTCAGGTTATTCTTTGCAAGTGAATGATATAATGATGAATTATGGAAAGAAGGGATTGGAAACTCCTGAAATGGCCTTAAAACTACAAAGAACAATGAAGCGAATAAATAAACATTTGCTCCAATCAGAACCCACTGAAAACAATGTTATTAGGTTCCCTGCTTAGTCAGGGGGTGCGCAGAAGACCAGCCACTCCCCCCTATACATATACTAGTTGCTTTACTGTTTTAGAGATTTTGGAGTGTTAAGTAGTTGGGTTTAGGCTTTAAATATCCGCATTAGCAGCAACAGAAAAGCAGAGTAGGATTATTGTTGTTAGTAGTTTGTTCATAACCTAATCCTTATTTTT
>DUBM01000009.1:0-4361 GCA_012960305.1 Gammaproteobacteria bacterium
GCCATCCAGTAGTCCGGTGGCAAAACGATCGATGCGTTTGTTTACTTCGCTATAGGTATAAGACTTGTCGCCTTCTACTAAGGCGACTTCGTTGTTTTCGTTGTTTAGTTTCGGAAATGCTGTCTGTGTCATTGAAAAAGGGTCTCTAATTTTTTATTTGGTTGACTATTTAGAGCTCTACAAATTGTTCTTCTAACTAGTGTATCTAGACCTATATAAAGAGAGTGTCATTAGATTGTTAGAAAATTGCGCTCACGATAAAGTATAATATTGATGGCCCTAACAAACATCCTACGCCAGTGTAGAAAGTTGCAGTCATCGCGCCGTAAGGAACTAATTTAGGGTCTGTTGCTGCTAGTCCTGCTGCAACTCCACTAGTTGTTCCCATTAGGCCGCCGAAGACCATGGCTGATTGTGGGTTATCCAGGCCAATCGATTTTGCCACCAGTGGTGTGCCAATCATTACTAGAATCGATTTAACTAATCCTGCAGCAACGCTTAGAGTGATCACTGCATCTGTTGCACCAATAGCCTCGCCGGTAACCGGTCCTACAATATAGGTAACTGCGCCTGCACCAATGGTGGTTATGGCGGTAGGGTCTGTGTAGCCAAACATAACTGCTATGGCGGCGCCTACGATAAAAGAAACAATAACGCCGGCAAAGATTGAAATTACTCCAGCAATGCCAGCTTTTTTCAATTCGCTAAGGTGAACGCCAAATGCGGTAGCCACGATAGCGAAGTCGCGCATCATTCCGCCGCCCATCAGGCCAATGCCGCCAAGTAGGGCGACATCGGCAACACCGGTGCTGCCGCCAGTAGTAACACCACCCCAATACGCTGCGAGTAAGCCCAGGGCGATGGCAATTGCTGAGCCGTGTATTCTTCCCGCGGTTAACTTATCAGCGAAGAAATACGACACCCACATAATGGCGCCGATAACGGCAAAAGCGACGATGAGATTATTGCGAACAAAGACTGTTTCAAAAATGTCCATTAGGCGGCTCCCTCTTCGCTCTCGCTGGCAGCGGCTGAGTCTTTACCAATTCTGCTGAGAATAGGAACCAGTGCGAAACTGACGATAACAGCTGCAACGCCGGCTACCAGTGCCAGCATGCCCCCTTCAGCGGCAGCAGCAACATTCTGTCGTGCAGCCATCGCCACAACTATTGGGATGTACATGGCGCTCCAGAATTTAATGCCATCACCAGCGACTCCTGTGGCCAGTGATTTAAATTTCTCAGAATTGCTGGCAAACACCAAGAACAGCATGGCAATACCAACTCCGCCAACATTGGCCGATACGCCAAGGACAACGCCAAGGGTTTCGCCGATTAACATTCCCGCAATGAGGCAGACCGAGAGCAGTGCTACACCGTAAACAATCATTGTTTTTATCCTTCTATATTAAGGCATGTCTTTTTCACGATGATATGACGGGGCTGGGTATTGTGCAATTGAAGCAGAAAAGGACTAGTGCTTACTATTCATGAGCTGCCGAGGGTAATCTGGAGCTATAAAATTGACAGCACAGCCTGGTTATAGCTTAATTGTCGTCCGTTCGCTTCTAAGCATAGGAATTGCAGGCTAAGCCCTTGCAAATATGGCTCTGTGATGCCATAGAATCGATAAAAAAGTAGGAACGATCAACCAACACTGCACTCAATCAAAGATAGGTTTCGATATGACGAAAATTCTAGAGTTCGTTGCAGCATTTCTAATACCTGGCTTACTCGCGTTCTTAATAGGTTCAACCGGCTTCGCGCAGAATGTCTCGACAGATATTTTAGTTAATGCGCAAGACTATTCAGACCGCTGGGTTACTTATGGCAAAAACTATGGTGCTTGGCGCTATATGCCAGATGATCAAATTAACCGCGAAACAGTTACTAATCTGCGTCCAGTTTGGATCAAGCAAACCGGAGTAACTGGTGGTGCTTTCGAAGTTACTGCTTTGGTTAACGATGGCCGCATGTATCTAACTACGGCAAATAGCCATCTAATTGTCGTCGACCCTCTGACGGGTGAAGAGCTATGGCGCTACGATCATGATTTCGACAATGTTGATCTTTGCTGTGGTCCTCACAATCGTGGTGTGGGCCTTTACGAAGACAAAGTTTTCTACGGCACACTCGATGCTCATTTAATCGCTTTTGATGCCGCGACAGGTATCCAATTGTGGGATGCTGAAGTTGGTGACTACCGCGAGTCATTTTCAGTAACTGGCGCGCCTTTGGTTGTTAAAGACATGGTCTTAATTGGTGTTGGTGGCGGTGAATTTGGTATTCGAGGTTATATCGATGCTTACGACGTAAACACAGGTGAACTGCGCTGGCGTTTTTATACAACACCAAGCGAAGGCGAACCCGGTAACGAAACCTGGGAAGGTGATTCCTGGAGAACAGGTGGAGCACCTACCTGGGTGACCGGAACTTACGATTCTGAGACTGACATGGTTTTCTGGGGCACTGGTAATCCATGGCCCGACATCAACAACAATGCCCGTAAAGGTGACAACCTTTATTCAAACTCTGTTGTGGCGCTAGATTCTGATACAGGTGCATTGCGCTGGTATTTTCAGGCTTCACCACGCGATGAGTTCGATCACGACTCAACGTCCGAGCCGATGATTATCGAAGAGATGTTCGAAGGCGAGATGCGCAAGATGATTGTCCAAGTCTCACGTAACGGACACGTCTATGGGCTCGATAGAATGACTGGTGACTTTCTCTACGCCGGTGAATACACACGAGTGAACTGGGCCGAGCGCGATGAGCGGGGCAAACCGGTGTTGAAAGAAGAATTGTACGAGCCAAAAGACACTATGGTTTTCCCTGGTATTTACGGCGGTAAGAACTGGCCGCCGGCCTCTTATAGCCCAGACACCCACATGCTTTATATTCCAACTACCGAATGGGGCACACGCTTCATTCGCCGAGAAGGAGAAGGGCGACCTGGTACCATGGACCTCGGTGGTATTCCACAATTTGATGCGTCAGGCACCGGCTGGGTAGTCGCATTTAATATGTTGACTGGTGAGATTGACTGGCAAAAAGAAATGCCCGGCAATTTTAATTGGGCAGGTACTCTTGCCACAGGCGGTGGCTTAGTATTCTCCGGTGCGCCTGACGGTTATATCTATGCGCTTAATGATGAGACCGGCGAAGTGCTATGGAAATTCCAAACCGGCAGTGGTCTCTATGCGCCACCAACTAGTTTTACCATAAACGGAAAACAGTATATTGGCATTGCTTCAGGAACCCGCGATCCATCGACCAGAGAAGGTGTGGCAACTGGGATTTCCCCAGGCAACTATATTCTCTTTAGTTTATAACGAGGTCTGCCTAGCTCTATGGAGATTAGACTATTAACAATACGGGCTTTGTTTGCCTTTTCGCTTAGCAGTTTGGCATTTTCAAGCTTTGCGGGAGTTGGAGAAGGACAAGAGTTATACAACTCTTTTTGCACGATCTGTCATGGTCCACTTGGCGAGGGCCAAACCATGGGTAAACCACTGACCGATGGCATGGCGAATCGGTTGAGTGATGAAGATCTTCTAGCGGTCATTACCGAGGGTCGTTCAGGTACAGGCATGGCCGGCTGGGGTGATTCCTTCAGCGATGAAGAAATATTCGACATGGCGACTTATGTTCGTGCACTTCAAGGTAAGGCCGGCTTGAATCTCGCAGATGACAATGCTGGAATCTCCGATGACCCTGCAGTACTCGCAGGTGAAGACGTCTTCAATGGTAGGGCTGGTTGCGTGAACTGCCATACCTATCGCGATCAGGGTGGCAGTGTGGGCCCAGTTTTAGATGGCCTTAGCGGCAGGCTGCCAGCAGCCGCACTGAGTGAAGCATTGTTAAACCCTTCAGCTAGTATTGTTAGTGGCTTTGGGGCAAAGATTGTTGAGCAAGAAGATGGTACTCAGATAGTGGGTCGTTTTCGCAATGACTCTGAGCTCGCCGTGCAATTGCAAAGTAGCGATGGCAGAAGATGGGTGACTTTTTTTAAAGATCGAGTAAAATTGATTATAGATTCTACAGAATCCCTTATGCCCGATGTTTACGCTAGTTTAAACGCCCTAGAACAACAGCAGTTATTAGCATTTTTGAATTCGCTTTAGAGCTAAAGGACAGTTCCAAAAAAGAATTGAAGTATAGAACTAAAACATGGTTCAAAAAAATAGAATTAAATAGCAGGACTAAAGATTATGAAATTACTTAATAGCTTACTTCTCAGTCTAATTGCAGCTTTCGTTTGCGTAGCTGGCGCCGATGAACCTTTTAGCTCTGATCAATCTTTTGGTGCAACAATGCCACATGAAGGCGAAGCGGTTTCTTTGAAACAAGCTATCGCTT
>DUBM01000009.1:4412-303738 GCA_012960305.1 Gammaproteobacteria bacterium
CAAGTCACCGAGGTATGTCAGGCCAAAGGTTGCTGGATGATTTTAGTGGATGGCGATATCTACGCCCGAATTACTTTCGAAGATTATGGCTTCTTTGTTCCAATTGAAACCAGCATGCAGCGTTCTATTGTTTATGGTGTGCTGAGTGAGCACACACTAAGTGGCGATCAAGCTAAACATTTTGCTCAAGATGCTGGAGCAAAATCAACGCTAGATCTGCACGGTGTAGTCAAAGAGTACTCGATTGTCGCCCGCGCTGTTCAGTTGGAGAAGCGGTCTTAGTATAAATTCTTCGACTGAATATTTATTTGACCAGTGGCGATAAGAATTAATTAACAGAATGGGAAAGTCATTATTGGCTTTCCCATTTTTTTTACGACAAAGCTGCACCACTATTGGTTGACCGCGGTTCGAACAGCAATTTGTGTTATTGCCACTTTGCGAGGATATTGTCCGAAAAACTTATTGAGGCAGCATTAAGTGCCAATTGTTGCAGCTATACCAATGAAACTGGACAGAAAAACCGGACCTTGAAAAGAATCTTTTCACTCTGCAGATTTGGTGCACTCCAGGTAGAGGGGAAGGAACTAAAGGAACTCTTAGACAAACGTAAACTGTGCTGAAAGCTTGGAAAACGACAAGATACACAGCAGGTTGTCTTGCGGGTGAGAAAAAACCACTATATATAGTCTATTTTAAGAGGCCAATTTAAAGAATATACGCCTTTTGATGATGATTTTTTAGCGTGGTTTCTACTTTTCTTCAAAACGATGTGCCTGGTTTTCAAATATAGTAAAGAATATACTTTACTATATCTAACAAGCAGATGTGAATTGGCCAGCTTTCGATAAGGACCTACGATAAGAACTAGATTTTTCGTAGCCAAATATTTCGATAAGAAACAACTTGTCCATGATCTTGAAGTAATAAAGGCATATTCCCATCACAGGCCTGTTTCTCCTTAAATGAATACGGTGTGCAAATGGGGTTGTATTCGGGGCCTGGAGTGAAAGTGGAGCCGAGAATTTTCACGTGATTTTGTACTAAGATACCATTGTGGATAATGGTCACGTAGGCAGGAGTATCGAGTGTGCCGCTGTCTAAATAAATCGGCGCAGTAAAAAAGATATCGTAACTCTGCCACTCCCCAGGTTTTTTGGCGACATTTACGAGCGGTGGATATTGCAGATAAACTGAGGCAGCCTGACCGTTAACATATGTTGGATTTTCCCAGCTGTCCAAAATTTGAATTTCGAACAGCGAATGTAAAAAGATTCCACTATTACCCCTGGATTGGCTTTGACCCTGAATCACATCAGTTACCCGCCATTCAAGGTGCAGCTGAATATCGCCAAAAGTGTGCTTAGATTTTATAGTGCCAGTGCCGTTTACTGTAACGGCATTGCCTTCTATATCCCACTCAACAGGACTGCCATCGATCGAGTTCTCCCAAGCATCCATGTTTGACCCATCAAATAAGATAATGGCATCAGAAGGTGCTGCGGAATTGCTAACACTTCTTACCAATTCTGGTACAGGTTCAAAAACCTGTTCGTAGTTTGGCAATTGTGCCAATGCGACGGGTGCCATAATGGGGGCGATAAATGCAACCGCTAACAGCAGACTCAATTGATTCAGGTTTGGAGTAGAATTTTTCATGGTGATCTCTCGTTAGAAAAATAATTCGAGCTATGTAATTAAATTCATATCATTGTCCCATTCTGCAATAATTTCTCTGCGCGAATTGTCGACACACTTTTCTAGCCATTCAGCTTCATAGCTCTTGCGGTGTTTTCTTAAAACTTCTTCTGGGACGCCATCCCAGATATTGGGTGTATTACCTCTATAACCCAGGTCGGCTAACCCTAATGCAGTGGTGTAGTAACCTGTCAGTGTTAAGTCGCGCATGAGACTGAAAAAACTAATGCCTGGTTGCAACTCAAGGGTATTTATATCTGGGTAGGCAATCTCGTCACAAAGAGACAAACGTTGATCTTCAGCGATATTGATAAAGTCAGCATTGTATTTCTCGATTGCACGGCTATCTAGCCAGGCTATGCCGCCGCGAACTCGAAGCTTGTAGCGCTCACGATCTTTAACCATAAATTCAACGAAGTCAGGTAGACCAGCATCCATCGCGCCACCGTTAGGATGTTCATTAGGAAGAATAATGTCACAGAGAATAGCAATAGTAATTAGTTCATGTTCTCTAAAATAAGTCTCGGAAAAAAGCGCGGCATCTGCTTGTTTTTCAGCTTCTGTACGACCATAGGAATAACTGGTAGGAAGCGATGTCCAATTCATCTGGGTGTTTTTGTTGCGGCTGTTAGTGTCATTGGTAACCGAACAGGCAGTGGAAGCAATCACACTGCTGGCAAGCGGGCCCAATAAAAGTGATTTGAGAGTGTCTCTTCTTTTCATACCGCTTATTCACCTCTTTTTATCGCTGCTATAAACTACAAATTCTGTTGTTTCATTTGCTCGATAATGTAATCGGAAGTACGCCAGGACAAGGCCATAATTGTCCAGGTTGGATTCTTGTCTGCTTGAGAAACAAAGGTTCCTGCGTCAGCTACAAATACATTATTTGCATCGTTAAGTTGGCCGAATTGGTTGGTTACCGATGTGGCGGATTTATCGCCCATTCTTGTTGTGCCCACTTCATGAATGATTTCGCCCGGCTTGGTAAGTCCGTATTCTTGGTCTGCTCCTGGCTTGTCACCCAAAACTATTCCACCAGAGGCCTGTAAGAGATCTTCCATACTGTCTTGCATATGCCGCGCTTGTAATATTTCGTAGTCTGTCCACTTATAGTCGAAGCGCAAAACAGGGATGCCCCATTCATCCACCACTGTCGGATCAATCTCGCAGCGATTGGCATACTGCGGGACGCTTTCACCACGGCACGCAATGCTTAAACGAGCACCATAGAATTTTCGAACATCATCACGTAATTGGTTACCATAGCCACCAACTCGTTCGCCAAGAAACTCATTATATTGATTGGCTGCAAAGCCGAATCCGTATGAGGGCATACCCATGCCACCACCAATTTCTAAATGATAGCCTCGAGGAAAATCGAGCGCTGCATTATCAAGCCACCAAGGCGTATAGACATGCATACCACCTACGCCATCTTCGTTGTAAATATCGCGATCCATTAAATCCGGAATAAACGCAGCACGACTAGCACCGGTTGAGTCATGGAGATAACGTCCAACATGATCGCTACTGTTGCCCAGGCCATTTTCATGTTGTGAACTTTTTGAATTTAATAAGATGCGCGCGCTGCTGCAAGCAGACGCAGCTAAGACAACAGTGCGTCCTTTCATCTCATATTCTTTTAAGTCTTTTTTATTGATATAAGAAACACCCGTGGCAAGTCCCTCGTTGTTCGTGGTGACTTCGCGGACCATGGAATTGGTAAACAGATCCACTTGGCCACCATTCAAAGCTGGATAGACCAATGCAGTGCTTGATGAAAAATCTGCGTGAATACCACAAGCGCGACTGCATTGACCACAGTAAAAACAAACGCCACGTTCATTGTTTAGACGTTTTGTTAGCATAGATTTTCTAGCAGGGATAACCGGCACACCGGATTTTCTTGCACCTTCTATGAAGTACAGTTCATGCAAACGAGGTTTTGGTGCAGGGAGGAAGAATCCATCAGGATCGTTTGGTAAACCCTCGTTGCTGCCAAAGACGCCAACTAATTTATCAACTTTGTCATAGTAAGGTTTGATGTCTTCATAGCTGATGGGCCAATTGTCACCAAGACCATCGATGTCTTTGCGCTTAAAATCCAATGGGCCAAAACGCAGAGCTATTCGGCCCCAATGGTTAGTGCGTCCACCGAGCATGCGGCCGCGCCACCACATAAAGTCTGTGTCGCCTTTCTGAGTATAAGGTTCGCCATCTAAATCCCAGCCGCCGATACAGGAATTATAATCGCCGAAGGGTCGGCGACGAGTACTTGCTCCGCGACGGGGAGATTCCCAGGGATAACGCAGCTGAGTGCGCTGATCATCTGCAGCAGGATCGTAATAATCACCCGCTTCGATTAAAGCAACTTTTAAACCGGCATTGGCCAATTGATAGGTCGCCATGCTGCCACCGGCGCCAGAGCCCACAATGATTACGTCGTACTGCTCTTCGGCCATCTTTGCACTCTTTTTGTTTCTAATGTAGATAATTCTATTCTAGGTAGTGCTAGCTCAGACATTTTACGTGATTGGAAGAAGTAGGGATTTCCAATAAGGAGCAGAGTCTATCCGCTAGAACCGGATTGCGTTGATAGCGCTAATACTATTCGACACTGAACGTATGCCATCACCAGGTGTATCGTGTTCGACAAAGTAATGTTCGATCCCGGCAGCATCGGAGTGGCTAAAAATTTCCGCGAAGTCGATTAAACCGCTACCGACATCGACCATTGTGCCATCAATGGCACGATCTTTAACATGAACCATTTGAAAGCGCCCCGGATGGGCTGCAAAAATATCCGTGGGGCTTTGACCGGCATTAACCGCCCAGAACAAATCCAATTCAAATGAAACCAAATCTTCCTCGCAAAGCCTAAGGAGTGCACCATAGCCAGTTTCACCACCGCTTTGAACTTCAAATTCAAAGCTGTGATTGTGATATCCCATTTTTAGTCCGGCCGCCTTAACGGCGACTCCAGCACGGTTTAAAGTTTCTGCGTGCCTTAGAAAGTCATCGTAGCCACGTTCATCACCGGGCACTGCTGGCACCACAACATATTTTTGTCCTAGCGTTACTGCAGCCTCTATCTCGCCTTCGAGATTATTTCTAATTGCTGCTAATTGAATATGAGCAGCGGGGGATGTCATTCCTAAGCCATCTAGGGTGCGCCGCACTTCTGCAGGGCTTCTTCCATGGTAGCCGGCAAATTCCATCTCTTTGTAGCCAAGCTCAGCAACCTTTGCCAGGGTGCCTTCAAAATCCTCGGCCATTGCCGTTCGCAACGTATAAAGCTGCAGCCCAACACGTTCAACGCGACGGGACTGAGCTGAAACTAAATTCCAAGGACTATTCGCCATAGCGCTGACAATTGCGCTGGATTGTAAGAATCTGCGCCTAGATAAGTTTTTGCTCACATTAATTCCCCTTCAAAGATAAGGACTACTATATCTAATAGCCTAATAGCTCTCCAATGATTCTTGCTCCAAATTCAAATAAGCGCTTAATCTAAGCTCTGCCACACAGAGCCAGCACGATTGGATGAAACCGCTTTATCGACAAAGCGCATGCCCCGGAGCCCGTCATGAACTGAGGGAATAAGCGAAGTGCTGGTGATGGTTTCATTGCGGCGCCTGGCAATAATCTCTGCAGCGATTTCTTTATAGAGATTTGCAAATCCTTCAAGATAACCTTCGGGGTGACCAGCTGGTATGCGCGTGAGAGCATTGGCGCCGTCGCCAGCAGCCGCACCACCACGACTTAGTATTTGTGCAGCAGCACCCAGCGGTGAATAATGCAAATAGTTGGGGTTTTCCTGTGCCCATTCTAGACTACCTTTTTCACCAAAGATTCTGACCCGCAGTCCGTTCTCTTTGCCACTGGCAATTTGACTTGCCCAAAGCATGCCTTTGGCGCCATTACTGTAATGCAGCAAGATGTGGGCATTGTCATCAAGGCTTCGCCCTTCACCGAAGGAATCTAGGTCAGCCAATATCGATTTTGCTTCAAGCCCGGTGACAAACTCAGCAAGATGATATGCATGAGTTCCTATATCGCCAATAGATCCGCCGGAACCTGCCTGATTCGGATCGACTCGCCAGGCCGCTTGTTTCTGACCGCCAGCCTCTATATTAGTGGCCAACCAGTCCTGAGCATATTCTAACTGCACGATACGTATCGCGCCGAGGTCGCCATTCTTTATCATCTCTCTTGCCTGACGAACCATGGGGTAGCCGCTGTAGTTATAGGTAACTGCAAACAACAACTGTGATTCTTCTACTAAACTGACTAGAGCTTCAGCGTCTTCAATAGAAGAGGTGAGGGGTTTATCACAAATTACGTGGATACCTGCTTCCAGAAAAGCTTTCGCGATTGGAAAGTGCAGATGATTTGGAGTGACGATAGATACAACTTCGATACCATCTTTTTTTGCTGCTTCTTTTTTCGCCATTTCAGCATAATTCGCGTAAGACCGATTTACTGCTATTCCTAATTCTTCCGCTGATGCTGCTGCTCGACTAGCATCGCTGCTTAGTGCGCCTGCTACTAATTCATAATGATTGTCTAAACGTGCAGCTATCCGATGCACTTCGCCAATAAAAGCACCTTGTCCTCCACCTACCATACCTAATCTGATTCTTGCCGCTGTCATGAAGTAATGTCTCGTTTACTCGAAAGTTGGTGGTTATATTGAATGCTAAACCTTAAATCGAACGCTACGCGTGCAATCTAAAATTCTACTATTAATCTGGATCTCTTCTATCAAATGCCTAGGATGCGTCGATTCGCCGCTTCGTCAGTTCCTGAACTGGCAAAGTCATCAAAGGCTTTGTCTGTTACTCGAATAATGTGGTCGCGAATGAATTCTGCTCCCTCTCTCGCGCCATCTTCCTGGTGTTTTAAACAGCATTCCCATTCCAGTACTGCCCATCCATCAAAATCATTGGCGGCGAGTTTTGAAAAGATGCCTTTAAAATCAATCTGTCCATCACCCAAAGAACGAAATCTACCTGCTCGATTTACCCATGATTGATAGCCACCATATACACCTTGTTTGGCAGTAGGATTGAACTCACCATCTTTTATATGAACCAATTTAATCCGCTCTTTGTATTCATCTAGAAAGGCAAGATAGTCTAGTTGCTGTAAAATCAAGTGACTGGGGTCGAACAAAATATTGCAGCGAGGATGATTATTCACTCGCTCTAAAAACATTTCGAAGGTAATGCCGTCATGCAGATCTTCGCCGGGATGAATTTCAAATCCGATATCGACTCCTGCGTCTTCGAAGGTATCCAGAATCGGCAGCCAGCGTTTTGCCAATTCGTCAAAGGCAGTTTCCACCAGGCCTGCGGTGCGTTGTGGCCAGGGGTAGAGATAGGGCCAGGCCAGTGCACCAGGAAAACTAGCATGGGCTGTGAGGCCCAAGTTTTGCGAGGCCTTCGCGGCATACATTACTTGTTGCACAGCCCATTGTTGGCGTGCGGCAGGGTTGCCTTGAACTTCAGGTGCGGCAAAGCCGTCGAACATTTCATCATAGGCAGGATGTACCGCAACCAACTGACCTTGCAGGTGAGTAGATAGTTCGGTGATCTCAATGTCATGTTGAGCTAAGGTTCCTTTAACTTCGTCACAATATGTTTGACTTTCAGCTGCTACCTTTAAATCAAATAGACGTTCATCCCAACTTGGAATCTGCACTGCTGTAAAGCCAAGTTTGGCAGCCCAAGCACCAATTTCATTCAGTGAATTAAAAGGAGATTCATCATCTGCAAATTGTGCCAGAAATATTGCCGGGCCTTTAATAGTTTTCATTGTGGTTTGTAACTCTGCCTTTTGTTAATGAATGATTTGCTTACATAACTTGAATTAATTCATAAGCGGTAACTTTTATAACTTATAGTCGATTCCACATTTGTGGCAATACGTAAGCATCGAAGTCTTCCTGTGCGTCTTCTAAAAGTTCTCGCAATTTTTTAATTACTACTGGATTCTCTCTGGTATAGCTGTAAGTTTCAGTAGGGTCTTTTTCTAGATCAAACAGCAAACCAGAAGGACCGTAGTAGGATTGTAGATTATCGAAACTAGGAAGGGCGCCACGATAGAAAGATTCTACTACTAGTTTCCATTTCCCCATCCGTACACCTGCAATTCTATCGTTGTTAAAAAGATACAAAGCTTCATGTGGTGTTGCGGCTCCGGTTGTTAGTAGAGGGTAAATATTTTTACCATCGATCGCTGATCCAAATGTAGAGGCATCACTGGCCAATTCCAATAAAGTCGGGAAAACATCAATGTTCATAGCAGGCTCGTCAGAAACAGAACCAGCAGGAATAGTTGATGGCCAGCGAGCAATAAATGGAACCCGCAGTCCACCTTCCCAAGAACTGCCTTTGCGATCTCTTAGTTGGCCTGAACTCCCTTCGAACCAAGGTCCATTGTCAGAGGTAAATATGATCAAAGTGTTTTCATCTAGCCCAAGCTCTTTAACCTTGGCAATAATTTCCCCCATACTCCAATCAATAGTCTCCACCACATCACCATAAAGGCCTGCGTCAGATTGGCCTTCAAATTCTTCAGAAACAAATAGTGGCACATGGGGAAAACTATGGGGTAAATAAAGGAAAAAAGGATTATCTTCATTGTCTTCGATAAACCGCAAAGCTTCAGCAGTATAACGTTGGGTTAAAGTGGACTGGTCCACTGGTGATTCAATGACTTGGTTATCACGATAAAGTTCGAATGGAGCCATGTCGTTGCTGTGAAGAACACCATAGAATTCGTCAAAGCCGTGATCCATAGGGCCCCATTCTTGGCGACTACCAAGATGCCATTTGCCGAAGATTGCGGTGTTATAGCCTTCATTCTTCAAAGCTTCTGCAATGGTGGTTTCATCGTGAGAAAGATGGATCTCATTGGTTGGGCGCGCTACATCCGCTACTAGGTCAAGTCGCACCGGATAACGCCCGGTGAGTAAACCGCCTCGAGCAGCAGTGCAAACATTCGCGCTGGAATAGAAAGAATTCAGGCGGATTCCTTCGGCAGCCATCTGATCCAGATGGGGTGTATTGATTAAGCTCGAGCCATAAACGCCCAAGTCTCCGTAACCCAAATCATCTGCCATCACGACAATAAAATTAGGCTGATTCTGAGCGGCCAGATGGGCGCAGAAAAGAATTAAACTCAGTAATAAAAAAGCGCTTAATCGATAGTGCACGAATGGATTCCTGATATATGTTTGTATTCCTGAAGTTATTACAAATCAGGATTCAATGTAATAGATGAGAAGAAATATGTTGGTTTTGAATAAGAAAAATTTCATAAGGGCTATATTTAAGTCAGACAGTTTGGGTTCAAGCCTTTGGATATTGCAGTTTGTCGCAATTGCAATGCGGCGCTCATTAGACTGCGAAGTTCAGCCATTCGGGAACGAGGAGAAGGATGGGTTGATAGCAGTTCAGGGCTTCTTGATCCGCTAGCGGCATTCATATTTTGCCAGAGAGTGATGCTTTCCATGGGATCAAACCCCGTATTGGCCATGAGAATTACTCCGAGAGAATCTGCTTCGCTTTCTTGAATTCGATTAAAAGGAAGAAACAAGCCAAGTTGAGCTCCGAGATCCAGAGCCTCCAACGCTGAATTAGATATACCCAGTGTTTGTGCAGCAGCGACTCATATGTTGCGAATTGTCGATTGACTAGCACGTTCGTTGCTGTGGTTGGCTAAAACATGACCCACTTCATGAGCCATAACCGCCGCTAATTGATGTTGATTTTGCGCCACACCCAACAATCCACTATAGACACTAATTTTGCCGCCGGGTAAGGCAAATGCATTCTCCTGTTCACTGTTAAAAACAGTGATTTCCCAGAGGTAATTCGTTCTTTGACTCTCATCCAGCGCTGCAATTATATGGTCGGCAACACATCGCACGTATAGGGTATTTCTGGAATCTGTGGAGATTTCTTCTTCCTGTTGTATCCGCCGGTACAGATGTTCACCCTGTTGAACCGTTTCTGCTTCGGAAAATATAACTACCTGCCGTCTGTTTAATGGCGAACTCGTGCAGCTAATTCGAAGCGACAAAAAGACTGAGCACAGCAACCTTCCTTTGCCTCTACCTATGATGACTAGGGAAAGGAGAAATGGAGTAGCTTCGATTAAGAGAGCGAATTGTAGCTTTTCCAATGCCTAACCTCTCGTTTTTAATTTATTACATGATTTCATGAGGCTTTATCGGCGCGTTTTGAGAACTTTAAGTATTTACAGGGGCAGTCTAGTGCCTTCAGTGGCAATATTAAAACCAGCTCTCAATACCTGTTTACTTTCTTCGCTGTTTGGGTCTAACAGAGGGTTAGTGTGATTCATATGAATGAACCACACCTTGTTTTTGTCCACTACAGGCAAGTTATCAAATAACTCCATGCTTTCAGTTACAAATGGATGAGGTATTTGTGACATATCACGCATACCAAGCTCGCCATCGGCGAAAAATGTGGCATCAATCAACGCATAATCTACAGTATGCAAAAGCTCGATAATATTTATTTCCCAGTCTGACCACTTATCAATATCCGGAATAAATAAAGCGGATTTGGCAGGCCCTTGAATTCGATAACCCACTGTTTCGGAGTACTCGTCCCGGTGAGGAACCAAGAATGGAGAGATACTGGTTTCGTCAAATTTCTGTATTTGCTCATTTTGCAGAAGATTTAAATCAATATTATTGAATTTAACAAGTTGGCTCCAAGGACCATTATTTCTGAGATATTCATGCATTCGAGGCATAGCATAGACTGGTACAGATGCGGCTCCCATTGCTTCATGACCCAAAAACATCAGCCCTGTATAATGACCGATATGTGCGTGAGTGAGAAATATTCCTTCTAAGTTGTATCGAGAATCAGGAGCTTCAATATGGAGAGAATAAAACTGTTGTGGGAAATGAGGGGTAGCTTCAAATATGAACTTACGATTACTGCGGGGGTCCACTAAAGCAATAGAGGTTGCCCCCCGACGTAAGTCAGTATTCTCCCACGCAGGAAGACAATGAACTTCATAACAACCAGTTTGTGGAAAGCCTGCATCTTGGACAACTCCTAGAATATAAATATAGGGATCATTTTCAGCAGACCATGAGAAAATTGGACTTAAAAAGAACATTAAAAAAATAATGCGGATGGTTCTTTTTACTTGCATAGTTAGTTGCGCGTAGACGTAATTTAATTTTTAAATACAGATTTCGAAGTCCAAAATTTGTAAGCTAGAAACAAAAACATCACCGAGATCGCAGCTCCTGCCATTAGTCCTGTGTTATCACCGCTAAGAAAGCTCCACAGAAACATACTGAAGGCTATTTGGAAGATGTACAGCGCCGCCCAAGGGTGTAGCCAAGATTTCATTGCCCATAAACCATACATACCGGCTCCATAGATCATCCAATGGGGAAAAGCTGTAATCTTGGCACCCCAGTCCGTGAACATATAGCCGAACCAAACTTCTTGATCCTCAGCTAGGGGCTTAATAAATATATCCCAAGGCATGTAAATAAAAGTCATGAAGGTACAAAAAATTAGTATGGCATTTAGCCACCAAGATCGGATTTGCAGATTCGATTTTACTAGATTGAGAGCTGACATTTTAGTCACCTGGTTTGATATTTCCCCATAGTTCGGTTTATTTTTTGCTTATTTACGCATTGTACTTGTTGATAGGAATGAGATTAAGCGCTCACTTTTTAAAGGATTCATTCCTTAATATCAGAGCCAATAGCTAATGTGCCACCGTCTACTATAATGGCCCTTAGACCGCCTTTATTTACCAAATCTGGCAGTACCGCGCTATGGGCTATGTGAGATAGGGTGCGGCAGGGTTCGCAGAGTTCAAATCCTCGGAATTTTGCAGTGCCAATGGTGAACTCTTTGCCAACTAAAGCATTAAGATCGATACCGCTTGTTAGTATATTGCGGCGAAATTCCCCGTAGTCTAATTGGCTTTTGTGATCGGACAAAAAAGCGTCTAAATTTTCTTTTTCTACAAATGTTATATGGTTTTGCAAGACGTTTACATTTGCCTTGACATGTTCATTAGAAAGGATGTGATAGCGATCTCCAATGATACCCCTGCCAGCCTCTAATTGAGCGGAGTTTACAGAATTAACTTTAGACCGTTTGCTTTCTGCAACAAAAATAGCTTCGATTTTTCCAGTCACAATAGATTCTCAAAATCAGGTCGGAGATTATAGATGATTATATTGATCGACTAATTTCACTGTTTATTTAAGGCGCAGAAATCATTTGATTTAATCAGGCAAGCTAAAAACATATAACGCGTTGCCGTTACCGGGGTGACGAACATCCGGCGCGATAACCCGCGGCACGGTTCGGGGACTTACTCCTCGAGCACCCATTGCGGCAGTGACTGCAACATACTGCTTGTCGTCAATAGCGAAAGTTACCGGGTGGCCTTGAACGGATGTTCCTAGTCGAGTTTCCCACAGAATTTCCCCTGTGCGAGCATTAAAAGCGCGAAATTTTCTATCCAGATCACCAACAAACACTAAGTCGCCTCCTGTAGACATTGTGCCAGTTAAGAAAGCGGCTCGTTGCTCATAGCTCCAAGTTTCAGTCATGGTATCGACATTGAAAGCAGCTAGTTTACCCATGTTGCCTTCAGAGCCGGGCATTTCAAACCAACGACGGTTAGCTGCGGTACCACCAGCCCCATGAACAAGAGGAACTTCACGCGCTGCAATCTCTAAACAAGATTGGCTCAAGGGGATAATAAGTGAGGCAGAAGGCTCATGATAAGTCATGGAGTGCCAATCTTTGCCTCCAGCAGTCGAAGGACAAACACTAATCCACTGATCTATCGCCGCATTCATGATGTCATCACGGTAAGTGACTGCGCCAGTGGTGGCGTCGATATTCGTGAAAGCGTTCTGGAAAATCGTCTCTAAATGACTAATAAACTGACCGCTGACTCTATCGTGTTTCCACAAGATGCCATGCTTGCCGATAGAGAAAACCAGTTTGTCGTCGCCACGGTCAATCAATACTCGTTCGAAAACTTCATCCAAGTCTAATGCTTCAGCTGGCACATGCTGGAAAAACCAATCCAATTCCCCGCTATCAACGTTTACTGCAACAGTGGAGTTGGTAAAGAGACCGGCATCATAAATAGATAGGGATCGACTGGCAGGCATCCAGGGTTTTTGTTGCGCAGTTCCCCAGTAGGTTAGCTTTAATTCAGGATCGTAACTCCCGGTTATCCAAGTTTCGCCTCCTGCACGAAATAGATCATCTATGTCGCCCCAGGTATCTCCACCGGGGTCAGATGATTCTGCGATCGTATTGAAACGCCACGCCACTTCGCCGGTATTAGCGTCGTAGGCAGAAATGTAACAAGCGTCTTCTATGTAGCGTGAACATCCAGCAAGACCCTGGATAACTTTGCCATCGGCAACGATTGGACCACTGGAGTTTTCAAAGCCTTTGCTGTTATCTGCAACTGCAGTCTCCCAAACTTGTTCGCCGGTACGGGCGTCGAGAGCAATCAGTCGTGCATCAGTAGTGGCATGAATAATTTTATCATTATAGATAGCGATGTTGCGCATGTCTTCGCTATCGAAAGGGCCGGCATGGTGTTCCCAAATTAACTCACCGGTTTTACCGTCTAAGGCCTGAATGATATTGCTAGTGTTGATAAGAAAAATGATACCACCGTAGACCAGAGGCGATGGTTCAGAATCACCATCGTGCATGCTCCACACCCATTCCAATTGCAAACCATCAACATTGTCGACATTGATTTGGTTGAGCGGGCTATAACTGTGGGCATTGTAAGAGCGGCGAATCATCGGCCAGTCAGCAGGATCTGGATTAGCCAACATGTCATCGGTAATCGGTGTGTAGTTGGCAACCGTGCCAGCGGCTACTACGCCGGTTGGTCTTTCCTGTTGCTGATTTTGTTGTGCTAAGGCAGAGCCGGCGCCGACGATATTAGTCCCGATTGGATAATCTGACCCCTCACTTAAGACAGCATTGGTATCAGCGACACCATTGGTACGCATGATGTGAGCGACGATGCTGAAGTAATCATCATCGGTGATATTCTGATTATCGCCAGGAGGCATATTGGCGCGGAGGTAATTGTAGAAATCTGCTGGAGACTGTCGCGCCCACTGGCCGAGAAAGCCACCGCCGCTAAGCATTGGCCCTAGAGCACTACCTTGCAGACCAGCTCCGTGGCAGACGGCGCAGTTTGTGCTGTAAGCAGCATCTCCAGTATCCGCTTGCATAGAAAAAGATGCTTCTTCAACGACTGGTGCTAAATCTTCTCCGCTGCAAGCGGCCAAGAGCACTAACAGTGTTAATGTAGAAAGTCCTGAAAGTGTTTTTATTGTTCTCATAAAGGCTTCCTTCTGCTCGTGTCCGATTTTTGTTTAAGCAAAAAAATTATTCTGGCAGGCTAAATACGTAGATTGCATTTCCCCGACTCGGGTATTTGATTTCTGTAGCGATTACTGAGGGCACAGTTCGTGGACTTGTACCACCGTTTGCGCTTGTTACTGCAATGTATTGTTTTCCATCGATGGCGAACGATACAGGATGACCCTGGACTGCTGTGCCGAGTCGAGTTTGCCAAAGTACTTCGCCAGTATGCACATCCAGCGCTTTAAATCGGCGATCTAAATCTCCGACAAATACCAAGTCACCTGCGGTGGAAATCGTGCCAGTATGAAGTGAAGCTCGTTGTTGATGACTCCAAACTTCTTCCATCGTGTCAACATTATAAGCTCCCACTTTCCCTAAGTTTCCATCAGTACCAGGCATCTCAAAGAACTTACGGCTTGCGGCTAATCCACCTCCGCCTTGGACAAGTGCGACTTCGCGTGCTGCGTTTTCCAAACAAGTTTGGCTAAGTGGTGCAATCATAGTTCCTGATGGCTCGTGGTAAGTCATGGAGTGCCAATCTTTACCGCCAGCACTGCTTGGGCAGGCAGAAGTCCATTCGTTTAATTGTGCGTTTTGAATATCCTGTCGGTAAGTTACTTCACCGGTCTCTGCATTGATATTGGTGAAAGCATTTTGGAAGACAGTTTCTGTATAGCCTTTAAACTGCCCGCTTACTCGGTCGTTCTTCCAAAGTATTCCGTATTTACCAAGAGAGAAGACAAGCTTATCATCACCCCGGTTAACTAGAACTCGTTCAAAAACTTCGTCCAGATCCAGAGCTTCGGCAGGAACATGCTGGAAATACCAATCCAATTCACCGCTATCGGTATTCACTGCCACTGTGGAATTGGTGTACAAACCAACATCGAAAATTGTCATATGCCGACTAACAGGAACCCAAGGTTTCTGTTGAGCAGTTCCCCAATAGGTGAGCTTTAAATCAGGGTCGTAGCTTCCTGTTATCCAAGTTTCACCACCAGCTCGAAAAACATCATCTAAACCACCCCAGGTATCGCCGCCGGGCTGACCCATTTCGGCGATGGTTTCAAATTGCCACTTCAGTTCGCCGTTATTCGCATCGTAAGCGGAGATGTAACAGTCTTCAGGGATATAACGAGCACAACCAGCCAGTCCAAGAATGACCTTGCCATCAGCTACGATCGGGCCGGAGGAATTTGAAAACCCTTTGCTACTATCGGCAACAATTGTCTCCCAAACTTGCTCCCCGGTTCTGGCGTCTAAAGCGATCAGTCGAGCATCGGTAGTTGCTTGAATAATTTTGTCATCATAGATGGCAATATTTCGCATATCTTGACGGTTGGCCGGGCCTGCCCAGTTTTCCCAAATTAATTCGCCTGACTTTCCATCAAGAGCCTGAACAACATTGCCTGGATTAATCAGATAGATAATGCCGTTGTAGACCAAAGGAGCAGGTTCAGAATCTCCTTCGTGCATATTCCAAACCCATTCAAGACTTAAACTGCCAACGTTGTCTGTGTTGATCTCATCTAAGGGACTATAGCTATGGGCATAGTAATTTCTGCGATGCATGGGCCAGTCGGCTGGATCGGGGTTTTCCAGCATGGCGTCGGTAATCGGCACGAAAGGAACAAAATCATCAACATTGCCTGCTACAGTTACACCCTGCGGTGCGGGGGGCTCTGCGCGTTGTTGACGTTGAACCACGCTGGAAATATTTTCTGAAATAACGAAATCGGTGCTGGCGGTGAGAGCATTGACTACCGCATCAACACCATTAGCTTCGAGTAAGTGGGCAACGATATCAAGATAGTCATCATCTGTTAGCGTGCCGGCACCACCGGGAGGCATATTCGCCTTAATATTTCCCAGAAGCAGGGTTGGTGTTTGCGATCCCCAACGTTGCAAGAAATTGAAGCCGGAAAGTATAGGGCCAAGAGTAGTGCCTTCTAAGTTAGCTCCATGGCAAGCTGCGCAATTAGTTGCAAATGCACTAGCACCTGCATCGGCCTGAGAGCTAAAAGTGAGGGCTACAACGTCCTCTTCTGTGTTGGAGACCTCTGAATCGCAAGCAGCTAGCGCTAACCCTAAAAATACAGCGAAGGCTAAGTTCCTACTCAATGTAAGAACTGTAATTGTGTTTAAAAATTTCATTCTACTGCCTCTCGAAAATCCAGCCACGTAACTCACCAGGAGCATTGGTTTCGCTGTGAATTTGTACGTAGAGCTCATTTGCTCGAAGCGCTTCTACATGGATATCGCTAAGCTCCAAAGAAGCGCTAACTTCTCCCGAGGTTGCATCAGCAATTTCAAGTTGGTAAACCACAGGACCAGGCTGCGCCGGCGGGCCATTGTGAATATGTGCCATGGTGGCAACTGAGCTCATGCCTTCAAATTGACCCTGTACCGTCAATGTATTGCCATTGAGAGTGAGAATGACCTCTCCTTCACCGAGAATGGTGGATACCGTTTGTGGTGTAGTCGGCATCGGCGATAGTCTGGCGCGATAGGTTTCAGTTTGAGCCTGAGCGATGCTGGTGAACAATAGAATGGTGGTAAAAAATAAAGAAAATGCTTTGTGGCCGAGTTTCATAATTATCCCTGAGCTCTCATTCTAGAAAGTAGATTGAAAATTACCACTAACTGACAGAAATAGGAATGTATAGAAGGTGTTATACAAAGTCTTATCAAAGTTGTGGGAGGGGAATGCAGGGAGCAGTTTTTTACTGCAAATTTTCATCAGCAGGAAATTGCTTATGCGAGCCATCACAATATGGTGTATTAGCGGAGTATTTGCACTGACACAGAAAAGCATCACCACTCTCAGTTGCTGTAAATTTTTTCGGAACTATGTCAGTCGCCTTATGCTTGCCGTCACAATAGGGTTGATTGGCCGATAAGCCACAGGCGCAAAAGTAGTACTGAACGTCTTTCTCGAGTACTACTTTTACCGGTTTATTGTCTGCGATGACTGGCTTGCTCATAGTGAATTCTCTCTTTGTTTTGTACGTTTATTCACAGCGAAAATTTTCAGCGATCCAGTTTGCAGGATTATCTGCACTATCGCTGGGCCCTATGTAACGAGCCTGCTGGGGCACCGCACATAGCGGTCGCTCGTTATCAACCACACCATTAGAACTATGGGTGGCTATGACTGTATCTGGTGCAGTTCCATTCTCCACCCAGTTTACCAGTGGAGTCAGTTTGTCCCAAGTATTAGGACCATTGCCGCCGGCACAGTGAGCCATGCCCGGCGCGAGAAATAGACGGGCATTCTCTTTGGCTGCCGCCATGGAGCCACTGAAAGTGGCATCCACCATATCGTTGTAATAATTCTGAGTGGATTCAGCCACGATCAAGGTATCGATTAGCCCGTGGTACACAATGAGCTTGCCGCCGCGATCTTTCAAAAACTGGCTCAAATCTGGATCTGTCGCATCGGTAATCGACATCATCAAATCGCCACTACCGTTGGTAAAATCATTAATGTCGTAATCAATCCAATGAAATTCCGGAAAGGGGCCTTCTGTCTTCGCTTGATAATTGTAGTCCCGGACATTAGGAATGGTGACGCCGGGGTCCTCTTCATAGAACAGGTAGTTCATGTGATCGCCGGCAACCCCAATCAGTTTAGATGGACCGTTGTTATTGGCCTCGGAAGGAACATAGAATCCGGCCCAACGCATTTCAGATCCTAGCATCTTGCCTGGGTAAATCTGGACACCATTGTCATCTCTTGGCCCCTGGTAGAAATCCTGAACTGTTTGTAATTGCGCGCTAGTGAAACATTGATCGGAAGAATTGCCAGCTGGGCACATCAAATCCGCAAGATCGGAAGCAGGCTTGAAATCACAGCTCAACGGAGATCCGAGTACTCCGTCCCGTATCCCATCGTTGGCATCACATTTCTGTAATACCTGTTCGTGGAGAATATCGATTAGCTTGAGGCTGTCGAAAGATCCATTGCCGTCGGTATCTACAGCGAGATTACCGGCAAGGTCATCTCGAAACATGCGTTGTAAATTCCAGGTGCCACTAGCATTGAGAGCTTGATAAGCGAATGCTGGCGCGCCCGCAACGATGCCGTCGAAGTCGTTTGGAAAGCGTTGTGCTTCCATCAATCCCTGGCGGCCACCCTGAGAGCAGCCTTCGAAGTAGGAATATTCCGGGGCCTTATTATAGAACTTATTTACTAGAACCTTGCCAGCCATAACTGTGAGATGAACTGCACGATATCCAAAATCTATTTCAGCCTGACGATTGTTGAAGCCGAACGATGCTCCCGGCTCAACGCCGTTGTCATGGCCCATATTGCTGTTAGTGACTGCATATCCTTCAGCGACTCTATGGTCAGCAAAATCCAAGTCGCCGTCCTTACCACCATCGCCCCATTGCAGAAAACGGCCATTCCAGTTCCTCGGTAGTGGAAGCTGTGCGTGGAAATGTATTGCTGGACTAATAATTCCTCGCACATAGCAATAGGAATCTGATGACCGGCTGTTGGCTCTTATTGAGGCGGAGGTAATGGTAAGATTCCTTATTTCTTCTAGCGCTTCGCAGGCTTGGGTCTGAGCCGGATTATTCTGTTGCGCATAGGCAGCGAGCGGGATACAACTGAAGAGCGTTATTAGTAAAATCTGCAGAGCAGACTTTACAAAAGAGGAAGAAGGATGCAAAGCCATGAGGCCACCTTTGTTCTTTTTTTGGTAGCACCGACTGTACCACTAAATCGTAACTGGATTAAGTAGGGAACTTCAGTCGAAAGCTGCGAAAGTGAAGTCCGATAAATCAGCCTTGACGCTGAGTCGACAACAGGATCGAAAAAAGAAAATTTAAAAAGAGTGCCTAGAAAAGAAGGAGGGTAAAGTAAAACAGTGTGTGGACGTTTCAATTTAATCAATAGCCCAGAAATTCAATGGCTTTGTGAAGAGCTTGGCATTAGTTTGTATTCTCATCAAAGCAGTGCGGATATTGCTCCGGGTGGAAAAATCGCCATCATTCATAATGTCGGCGGTACACGCAAGGTGTCAGACGCGATCTGGTGGTTGTTTCTCGAGCACTCAACATTGAAACCAAACTACAAATATGTCAGCTTCAATTCTCGCTCGGACAAGCTACACAGTAAGCGAGCCTTTGCCTACACCCCTTATCGCGAGTCCCGCTGTTTGATTCCCGCGAGTGGCTTCGTTGAAGGTTTGGGTGATAGAAAAACTTATCACAAGATTGAACTGGAAGATGCCGCCATCGCATTCGGTGGCTTGTATAAAGAATATCTCAATCCAGAAACAGGGGAGGTGGTGTATTCTGCTTCGATTATCACCTTGCCACCATTGATCCCACAATGGAATGATATTCACCTCAAATCAATGCCGATGATGTTGGATTTTAAAGATAAAGACTTGGTGAAAAAGTGGTTAGACCCAAGTTTCCAAGATGTAGATTTCTTTGAGGAATTGTTAGAACCTAAGATTCGTAAACCTATGAAGGTAACTAAGGTTGATAAACCTAGTAAATGGAATCCGATAGAAGACAGTTTTATGATAACTAATTAACAGATAATTAAATTTCAGATAGATAGCCGGTCGATAGATAATAAAATAAGCAATATAATTGCGAGAATACTTGCTAAAAAGAGGCACTAACCCACAGTAATATCCCAATCAATGTTCCTACAAATTGACTGCTGCGGTCTGAAATGGCAAAAAGTACAGGATCCTCATCGAGTTTTCCTGCATGGGCAAACAACCAAATCCTTGCAAGGAGAAACACTAAGAGTGGGCAGATGAACCAGAGCACGGCGGGGCTATTATAAAGTTGTGTCGTGTCCGCCATACTAATGTAAATGGTAAAAACCAGCACCGACACCAAACCAGCTATGCCGCCTAAGATTGATAACATGCGCAAATGAGATTGATTGTAAGCTCTGCCTTCTACACTCTTTTTTCCAGAAGTTTTCAAATTTTTGACTTCGGTAAATCTTTTTACCATCGCCAGTGAAAGAAACAATGAAAATGAAAACCCCAACAACCAACTCGTTGTAGCAACACCAATAGCTGCGGAACCGGAAATAATTCGTATAGAGTAGAGGCTTGCCAGAGTAATGACATCGAATAAAAACAATTTCTTAAGCCAGATGCTGTATAGAGTGGTAGTTAGCCAATACACAGCTAGCACTTCCAAAAACTGTAGTGGTAAAAATAAAGCAATTAATATCGAAGAAATAAAAAGACCGGGAACCCCAGCTAGGCCAAAACTTAAAGGAAGTTCTCCTGCAGCAAAGGGCCGCTTTTTTTTTGTTCGATGTTGGCGATCATTATTCAAATCTAGTAGATCATTCAGCAGATACACACTAGAAGCACATAGCGAGAAGCTAATGAAAGCAATTATGGCAGCTAATAAAAGGTTAGTTGCTGCTAATTGGTGTGAAAGTATAAGCGGCAGAAGAATTAGGCCATTTTTGAACCATTGGTGTGGGCGCATCGCAGACCAAAAATTCTTCAGCACAGATTCTTGAACATCGAAATACTGAACCTCTGATTCTTCTCTCTGCAGCCGTTTCGATAAACTGCGAGGACAGTTCACCATCATTACTTCTTTTGCTTTATCCCAGACCGCCAAATCGTCGCTTGAGTTTCCTGCGTAGGCAAAATCACTTGATCCAGTGAGCTCCATAATTCGTTTTAGTTTTGCCCGCGAACGCAAATTTACTGTAGTTGAACTGCCATAACACG
This sequence comes from Gammaproteobacteria bacterium, assembly GCA_012960305.1. Classification (GTDB taxonomy): domain Bacteria; phylum Pseudomonadota; class Gammaproteobacteria; order Pseudomonadales; family Pseudohongiellaceae; genus UBA9145. The sequence continues at coordinate 25,282 of DUBM01000009.1, forward strand.
CATCGAAAATACCAATCTCGAGAGCTACCTTTTTGACTTCTTTTTCGTTTGAGCCAGAGATTAGAAAGAGAGGGCGTCCTGCTAATTTTTCACCATGAAGAAATTCCAGAAACTCATCATTAATAGGTAGTATCTTAATTGGAATGTTGACTCGCGTGGACAGCTGGCTTTTTAAATAGGCGCGACCTCGAATCAACCAAAAAGGCACCAAGGCGAGCAAGAAAAAATTTTTCTTGATCAATAAAAAAAGCGATTCGAGCAGCAGGTCCGATTTAATCAGCGTACCGTCGAGATCTACATACAGTGGCAACATTGAATCTGAATTTAGCACTTTATATTTTTAGTCGCTTAAACAAGATTTCTGGAATTGAACACACCATGGTCATAATAATTCGCCAATAGCCTGGTGTGTATACGGTATGCTGCTTTTTCGCAATTGCTTTGACGATTTTCTGCGCCACTAGTTCTGGAGCAGACCAGAGCGCTCCCTTTCTAAACTGAGCGGTCATCGGCGAATCAACAAGCCCCGGTCGTATGTCTGTAACGTGAACATTAAACGGGAGTAATTTGCCTCTTAGGCCCTGTAAATAAGTCGAGACCATTGATTTAGCCGAACCATAGACGAAATTTGATTGACGCCCGCGGTCTCCGGCAACTGAAGTAATTGTGGCGATGGTGCCGCTGCCCTGTGTTTTCAGTTTCGACGCAAGAATTGTTAATAAGGAGATTACACTGAGACCATTAAGGTGGATTTCTTGTTGCGCTAACTCAAAATTGCTTTCGCATGCCTCTTGATCTGGCAGGGAGCCATGGCAAATAAAGACAAGGTCAATATGTTCCAGAACATCAAAGGCTTGATCAAGGGTTTGCTGGTGCCGGCGAGTATCTGTTAAATCTAGCGTTCGATGCTCAACGCTGCCAGCACCGTGCACTTTTAAATCATTAGCTAATGCCAGCAGTCGTTCCTCGTTACGGGCAACAAGAAAAAATTCTTGACCTTGTTCGGCATAAAGTCTTGCAGTAGCTTTCGCAATAGCCGATGTGGCACCGATAATTAAAATCTTCATTGCGTGGTTTCCGCAGTAATTCCTAGCCGATTCGATTGTAGTGAGCGAAATCTACTTTCTGGATCAATCTTTCTCTTAAGTTCGCAAAAAGCTTCCCACTTAGGATAGCTAGCCTTAAAAGTAGCGGAGTCCATGCGTGCATCTTTGGCTAAATAGATTCGTCCGTTATTAGCCAGCACGATTTTATCCAGTTTACTTAATAACGGCATCAAATTCTGTTCGTATTTGAAATCAAGTGCCAGGGTGTAGCCCTCAATAGGGAAGGAGAGCAAATTTTCATTAGCACAGCCGAAGCGTTTCAGGACAGCGAGAAAAGACCCCTTGCCTGCGGAATTAACTTCGGTTAGCACTTCTCTTAGTCCAGCTTTCCCTGCTTCGGTTGGAACCACAAATTGATACTGCAGGAAGCCTTTTGCTCCATATAAGCGGTTCCAATTTCGAATAATATCTAAAGGAGAAAAATAGGAATCGTATGCCACCGGTCGAGAATCGACGTTTTTCCCTTTTATAGCAAAATAGCTGCTATTGAATGCTTTCATAGTGTATTTGTTGAGCAGAAACGAAGGGGTAGAAATTGGTACTGAGAGACTGCGTCTAATTCTCACTTGCAGATTATCGTCATCGCCATGCTCACCTAAGTAAACTATAGAACGACCTAAAGACCGTTTACTCGCCAGGCAATCAACCCAGGCAACAGAATATTTACTTTCGTTATGCGCATCCAGAATGTCTAAACAACTATCTAGGTCGCTAGCTACCAAGGATCGTTGATTAATTGTGACACTTGATACTTTTTCCAATTGAATGCGCGCACTAAGAATCACACCAGTTAAACCCATTCCTCCACAAGTCGCTCGAAATAGCTCAGTATTTTTAACCTGGCTACATTGAATCACTTCACCTGACGCCAGCAGGAGATTAAAACTAATTACAAAATTGCTAAAACAGCCGTCGATGTGATGGTTTTTGCCATGAATATCAGCGGCAATAGCGCCACCGACACTGACAGTTTTAGTGCCAGGCAGTACTGGCAGAAAAAGCCCCTTAGGGATGGCCAGCTTAAGAATATCACCGAGGATTACGCCGGCTCCGCAGTCTACTATCGCGTCTGCAGAATTGAACTCAGCAAAAGAATCTAGGAATCGGCTACTGACGATAGTCTCAGCTAGTGAGCTGTCACCATAGCTGCGCCCGGCGCCACGACAAATGATCGACCGATTCTGTTCTTCGGCAATGAATTCTTGCAGGGCTGTCTCATCGATTGGCGCAAACAATTCTGCGGCCACTGTAGGAAATTTTCCCCACCCATAGATTTTCATTTTTTGACCCTGGCTCACTATTGTGGCCCCGCTAAGAGCTCATACTTTACACCATCTTTGCACACTCTATGGCTAATCTTTACAGTAAAAATGCATCATTTATCACCGAACTCAAAAAGAGTGTTATGCAATCGAAAGCGCTCCGCTCTATAATCTTGCCGTCGTCAGTTCCGTTGACTGAAATCGCTTCCGGCATTCGATCTTAAATTTTTAACTTTAATTATTCATATTGATTATCAATATTAACTACAGGCAAAACAGCATTTATGAACGACTACTTAAAATTCACGACCACTCTCGCCCGTGATGCAGGTGAACTAATTGTGAAATTACGTAAAGATGTAAATATTAGCCATCAATTTAAGGACGACAATGAACTGGTGACAAACGCTGATTTGCAAGCAGATGATTTAATCCGCAACCGAATTAGCCAACAGTATCCAGAGCATCTGATCTTATCTGAAGAATCTTCTCCGGACTTATGTGCAATAAAAAACTTAAGCGCTCCGCTTTGGATAGTCGATCCCATCGATGGCACAGTCAATTATGCCCATGGCCATATTCAATCTGGAATTTCCATCGCATTGGTACTAAATAAACAAATCACAATGGGAGTTGTGTTCAATCCCTTTACCGATGAAATGTTTAGTGCGCTAAAAGGACAAGGAGCAACCCTTAACGGAAGCTCGATTGCAGTGGCTGAAGAAGAAGACTTAAGTCGCGCTATAATTGCCACTGGTTTCCCTTATGACAAATCAGCTATTGAGCCGTTGATAAAAAGAGTGCACGTAATCTTAACGAACTGTGCGGACATCCGCCGCCTAGGCTCTGCAGCCTTGGATATTTGTTGGTTGGCAGCTGGCCGCATGGATGGCTATTACGAAAGTCTCAGCCTTTGGGATTTTGCCGCTGCTCAGCTAATTGCTAAAGAAGCTGGAGCCGAATACGGGCATTTCAGTGAAGTTCCCCCAGATATCGACCCACAGTTCTACGATCAAGATATTCTTATTTCCAACCCCAATTTGTTTCCTAAGCTTAAAAAACTGTTGCAACAAGCCGAAAATCTCTGAAGCACAACAAAAGGTCAAGCCGAAAGAAGCGATTCTGAGGTGAGGTAGTGTGCTCAGTTAATAGGGTGAGTGGTTCCTTTATTGATTGACGGAAACGTGCATACTTCGTATGGTTTAGGTGCTAAGTGACCGAAATTAGCACGGTTACAGCGGGCATGATGTTAACGCGCGGAAAGCCTTGGCGTAAGGGACTTTCAGGCCACATAAACGCAATAATTTAGTGTAAGGAGATAACAGTGAGAACTTTGGGCATCTTAAAAACATCTGTTTTGTTACTATTGCTGATACCAGCAATCAGTGGTGCAGCTGACCGAGTGGGCGACTTTTCGCTTTTAGACCAAGACGGTTTTCATCACGGCATGAGCTGGTATGACGATCATCAGGCGATTGCCTTATTGGTTCAGGCTAATGGCGACGCGGGCGCTGCAGCAGCATTGCCTGCATTTGAAGCTTTAAAAGCTGAATACGATAGCCAAGGCATCGAATTCATGATGATTAATCCTTTAGGTAAAGAAAATCGCCAGGAAGTCCAAGCGCAGGTCGCAGAGTATGGAGTTGAAACTCCGGTCCTTATGGACAATGCTAGATTCATCTCAGAAGCCCTTGGCATTGCATATATTGGAGAAGTACTCCTTTTCGATCCGCAGTCTTTCACTGTTGAATACCGCGGTACTATTTCTGGCGCTGAAGCAGCGATAAAAGATGTCCTTGCCGGCAACGATGTAAGTACTGCAGAGGTGCCCGCTATGGGGACGGCAGTATCTTATAAAGCGGCAACTGTTCCTTCTTACACAACTGATATAGCTCCTGTTCTTGCTGAACAGTGTGCGACTTGCCACCGTGAAGGTGGAGTGGCGCCATTCGCGATGGACAGCCACACAATGGTTCAAGGTTGGTCACCAATGATTCGTGAAGTGTTGATGACCCGTCGTATGCCTCCAGGACAGATTGATGGACATATCGGTGAATTTATTAATGACCGTCTTGTCGACGACCAAGATGTGCGTAATATTATCGCCTGGGTTGAAGCCGGTGCACCTAAAGATGGCGACGCTGATCCCCTAACAGCTTTGGTATGGCCTGAGTCTAAATGGGCATTTGGCGAGCCTGATATGGTTCTAGATATTCCAGCTACCACCGTTCCTGCGACTGGGAACGGCGTCTTCGTTGATGTTGAAGTTGCCTTCGACATGGAAAGCGACCGCTGGGTTCGTGGAAGTCAAATCATACCTGGTGATCGTTCTGTTCTTCACCACACAGTTAACCAGTTACAATTCCCTGAGGAAATAGGTCAGCGGCGCAGTTTTCTTGGGGGCGGTGGAAACCCAGATAAAGGTGATATCACCGCTTATATCCCAGGAGACACCCCCGACCTTGCGCCACCAAATACTGGAGGTCTTGTTAAGGCTGGTTCACTTCTGAAATTAAATATGCATTACACACCGAATGGTCGTGAAACTGTTGATAATAGCCAGCTAGGGGTTTGGTTCTATCCTGAAGGTGAAATTCCAGAGGAGAGAATGTCAGGCAGATGCGCCTGCGTATTCCCAAATAGTTGGACTACGATCCCTGCACATGATCCAGCATTCGAACAGACAGCCACGATCACTATCACAGAGGATTCCAATATCCACAGTTATCTGCCGCATATGCACTTCCGCGGCAAGCGGATGCGCTTCTATGCTGACTACCCGGATGGTACTCAGGAAGAGCTGATCAATGTCGCTAAGTACAACTACAACTGGCAGCTCAGCTACACCTACAAAGAGCCAAAGTTTGTTCCTGCGGGAACGAAGATTACTGCAGTAGCAGCTTGGGATAACTCAGCACAAAACCCAGCAAATCCAAACCCAGCACGCAATGTTGACTGGGGTAATGAGAGCTGGGACGAAATGTTTTTCGGAGCAGTGAGGTGGAAAGTGATTGATCAATCTGGAGGCGGACACTAGATCTACGGTTAGTAAAGAGATTTGAATGTCAAAGAGCTTACCCGGTTACTCTCCTAGAGTTACCGGGTTTTTATCCCGGCAACAGGGGTTCGAAACCCCTAGGGGACGCCACTTTTTTCTCAGTAGATACAATCACTTACGAGTCTTTTTCGAAATTTTGCAAGTTTTGTAGAGGCTGAAAATAGGATTTTGCGCCAGTTTGATTTTTCTCAGGCAAAAAAAGTAAGGTTTAGAGTCTACCCTTTCAAGATATCTGAAAAATATCTTTGATCCGACTTTATAATATCGCAAAAATATCGTAAGCAACCTTACCAGGGACCTGTTTGCTCTTGCCTATGCACACAATATGATTAAGCCAATCATATTTCTCCGAAGCGGTCTGGAAGATAGGGCGCACCCGCCAATACATGCCGTTGTCGTTTCTCGCAACAACTCCGGTGTAGGACATGTAAATAATAGCGCCGTCATCGGTTTCCAAGGTGATGCGCACATCCAGACTGCTATGACCTGATTGTTGGGTGATCCAGTCAGCGCCGCCATCATGAACCGTGCCTTGTATTCTAGGCCCCCCAAAAGTTCCTCCAGTCACTGGTGCGATGCTAGTATTACCAGCATCCATCTGGTCTGCAACATCCAATACTAATTCTAATAAAAAGTCAGACTCCAGCTCACTTGCTGGTGATTGTGCTGCTGCCATTGTTGTTACTCCTAATGATGCGGTTGCTATCGCTGTTACGCCAAGCTTGGTAAATTCTCGCCGGGTTAACTCTCTCTGTTGTAATTCAGTATAGGATGCTCGGGGTTTAACAAGATTAATCTTTCTTTTCATTAGTCATCTCCACCTTTGCAATATTTATAGCCCAGAATCGTAAGGCAATCTTAAAAATTTAATACTCGCATCATAAGACGGGTAAATTACGAAGTCACAGGATTTTTTTGCGAGAATTTATTATCAAAGCGCTTAAGAATAGTTGGCAAGTAGATAAGATCTAATACGAGGGCTAGCACAACAATCGGCACTAATAGCTTTGCAGCTTGCTGGAAGTAGAGGGTATTAGCCCAAATTAGAACTGTCGTTCCTAATGCTAGAACTATAGTTGTAATAGTGAGAGCAGGGCCTGCAGTCTTTATGGCGTGGGTCATTGCACGGTGTTTGTCAGATCCTTGTCTGCGACCGTCCAAATAGTGGCTGAGTAGGTGCACAGTGTCATCTACCACTAGCCCGATACTAATACTGAATAACATCATCACAAATGGGTCCAGTTGACCAACAAACAAGCCCCACATGCCGAATATCATTGTAGCAGGTAGTAAATTTGGCAGCACGCTCAGAATACCAAAGTAGATGCTCTTCAATCCCACTGCCAAGCTCAGCGTTATTAGCAGCAAGCTGATTGAATAGCCCTGCAGCAATTCAATTGTCACCAGCTCATCCATTCGGGCGAATAATAATATGCCGCTGCCGTGAATCAATTCTGCATCGGGAAACTGTTCCGCGAATTTGTCAGTTATGCGTTGATCAAGATCAATCATTTCCTGATTCGTCATGGGTGTTGCGTTAACGAAAACATTCAATACGGAAAATTGCTGATCGACGAATCCGAACAGTGGGAAGTCTTCGGTTTGGGCAAAGCCATAGGACAACAAATGATTGGTGATTGTCAGTTTGTCATCAGGAATGAGATACTGATCAGAGTCATTGTTATTTGAAACCCGATTTATAGTCTTAACCACATCAACAAGACTTGCAGCAGATTCAACATCAGTCTGCTCATTGATCCATTGTTGAAATTCATCTACTCGATTTAGAAACGTCGGTTCGATCGCTGCTTCATAGCTGCTAGTACGAATGCCATAGTCTAGGGTCGGGCCTCGATTCATTTTCTCGCTGACCTCATCATAGTACTGACGAGTGTCGGAATCAGATGCAATAAAATCGATGCGATTAAAGTCTGTTTCATTAAGAGGCAGCAGAAGAAAAGTAATTACTGCCAAGGTGCTGCAGGACCAAAAAATCACCTTGTCATTTCGCAGAGTAAAATCGGTCAGTCTTTGCAGACTGTCGTGCATGAAAGGTGTGTCGTCAGCTTGCGCATTAGTCAAAGATCCTGAAAATCGAATTAGAAAGCTAGGTAACAGTGTCAGAGTGAGGATATAGGCAAATAGAATGCCGATTGCGACGATCTGACCAAAGTCCTGAATAGCAGGGGAGGAACACATATTTAACGATGAGAAACCAATGGCAGTAGTTATGGCTGCCAGGCTTATGGGCTGGAAATTGTGTGCTAGGCTATATTCCATAGCATCCTGTTTATTGGAGCCTCGTTGCAGTTCCTGCTTATAAATCGAAATAATATGTACACTATTGGCAACCGAAACTATGACCACCACCAATGGCGCAATGATCGAAATGCTATTGAAGGCATAGCCAATAAAGCCAAGAGTGCCCACAGTACCAACAATGGTGTAGAGGGTGTGGGTCAGTATGCACACGCCCAAGGTGGCAGACTTAAAGCAGTAACAGATCGCAATGACGCAGGCGAGAATTACAAAAGGCAGCAGTGTCGTTAAATCATCAATCATCGCCTGTTGGCTAGATTGTTCTATTAAGACCTCACTATTTACATAAATATCGACATCAGGATTTTCTTGTCGCAAATGGTGGAGTAGTGCTTCTGCGGCCACGGCTATTTCTAGTCTTTCTGCTGCTTTCGAATCGTCAGAATTAGTCGTGATTGTCGCAAAGGTTAATGAGCCATCGCCTGCTAGAAGATTGGCGGTAAGTAATCGTTCGTTTACTGCTGCCTCACCAATTCGAGTGAGTTCTTCAGTAGAATAAGTTTCCAGTGGCTGGGAAAATAATTCTTGTTGAGTTTCCGGATTGAAGAAGCCGAGCACTGAAGTGAGTCGCGTGGCGGTGGGCACTGTGTCATAGGATTCTTGTAAATCTACAATAGCGTCGAGAACTCTGCGGCTGAATACTGTTTCGCCGTCCTCTGCAATAAAAATAAAATTTACTACAGTAGGACTGGGAAAAATTTCTTCAAGTGCAATAAGTTCATCTAAATAAGGATCGCTTTCGGTGAGTAGGGCGTTCAGAGAGGTATCGAAACTTGTTCGAAGAATTCCCAATCCAAGAAGCACCATCATCAAAGTCGATACTGCTATTAATTGCAGGCGGCGATGAACAGTGAACTGAGCGACTTGTTGTGAAATGGTTTTGTGCAAAAGGGTTTATCAATCTCTCAGACTGTGACTACTATGCATTCTGGCAATGTTCCATCCAGCTGCGCACACCGCTGCTTAGATACTTCTGTCGATGTAAAATAAAGTAAAACTTGCGAGTCCAATCCCTGTGTTTCGCCATGAGGGGAACCAGTGTCCCGCGCTTGAAAGCGTCTTCCAATGTTATCTTTGAAAGGCAACCAATGCCAAGCCCTGCTTCCACAGCTCGTTTAATTCCCTCAGTGTGTTGAAGTTCTAAACGTAGTTTAAGACCAGACAAAATTCCGCTCATTGCCCGATCAAACGCCTGTCTGGTTCCGGATCCAGTTTCTCTGACGATCCAATTAGCAGCCATTAGATCCAGATCATCTAGGTCTTGTTTTTTCGCCAGGTAATGTTCAGGAGAGCAGAACAAGGCAAGTTCATCGTCTCGCCAGGGACGAACATCGAGGTTAGGTTGTTGTAATTCTCCTTCAATAAGGCCGATGTCTAATTCGAAGTTTTGTACTTTGGAGGCAATAGATACAGTGTTCTCCACCACCAGCTCTACTTTTGCCTGATCATGCTCTTTCATAAATTCAGCCATGATCTCTACTGCCAGGTAGTTCCCGATAGTAAGAGTAGCGCCTACTTTTAATTCACCTATATCACTGTGCTCTCTTAAGGAGAGCTCTAATTCCTCAGCCTGCGCCAACAGGCTGGCTGCCTTCGGGCGCATTAATGCTCCCTGTTCGTTTAATTGTAGGCGTTTCCCCGCTCGATCGAATAGCTCCAGATCAAAGCGCCGTTCTAGTTCTTTTAAAGCAGTGCTGACGGCTGACTGGGACATGGCTAGCTCATCAGCGGCTTTACTGGCATTTTCGTGGTTGGCGACTGCCAGAAAAACTTGTAACTGCTTTAATGTATAGTGCATAGGAGCTAGTAAATCCGTGGTATATCTAATAAATAGATCAAATATATATAAAATATTAAATATACAGATATAGTAATCACATCATAGACTCCTGGCAACTTAAATTATTGGAGTTTTCAGTGGCCAGCCTATCTACCCAGAGTGTTACCAATGTCCATCATTGGAATGATTCCCTCTTTAGCTTTAAGACGACCCGTGATCAAGCTCTGCGATTTGAGAATGGGCATTTCGTCATGTTAGGAATGGAGGTAGATGGCAAACCGTTGATGCGTGCCTATAGCATTGCAAGCCCTAACTATGACGACAAATTAGAATTTCTCAGCATTAAGGTTCCCGACGGGCCGCTAACTTCACGGCTACAAAATATCAAAGTAGGTGATGAGCTGTTCGTCAGCAGCAAACCCACTGGAACCCTAGTCGCCACTCATCTGCTACCGGGCCGCAATCTTTACTTAATAAGTACCGGAACAGGGCTGGCGCCGTTTATTAGCATTATCCAGGATCCGGAAATCTATGAGCGCTTCGACAAAGTAATTTTGACCCATGGCGTGAGAACAGTTTCAGAACTGGCTTATCAAGATTTCCTTAACAAGGAATTACCCAATAACGAGTTTTTCGGTGAAGGAGTCCGCGAAAAATTAGTCTACTACCCAACTGTTACTCGCGAGAAATTTCATACTAACGGCCGGCTAACTGACTTGATGACATCGGGCCAATTGTTCCGAGATGTTGGATTGGCAGAGGCTAGCCCGGAACAAGATCGATTCATGATTTGCGGTAGCCCAAGTATGTTGAAAGATGCTAGGGCGATTCTTAGCGAGCGTGGGTTTGTAGAATCCCTGCAGGGTATTAAAGGGGACTACGTTATCGAACGCGCATTTGTTGGGTGATCAATTAACTGTTTTTCTTCTCGTCGAAACGTTACCCCACAATAATCAATATATAGAATTATTGCTTAGTTATTCATTACCGCTAACCGATGCAATATTTAAACGGATTATTAGAATTGATTAAGGATAGATTTGATGGAAGGCGATTTTTCACCACAAGCACCGTGCTGATGGTGAAAAATCGCTTGTACTAATTGAGCTGCTAGTCTTCTGACCCTATGATTGGTGTGCCGTCTCCATTCATACCCATCGATTCGTAGCGGCGCCAGCCAGCAAGGATGCCGATCATGCCATGGTTACCTTCGTGACAAGCGTATTCATACAGCGGTCCATCGGTACGTCGCAAGGGGAATTTCGCAGACCAGCTTTGGTCCCAGGACTTTGGATCTTCGATCGTAAAATCGTATTCCAAAGTATCTCCATCAATTCTCGTGATCCGCTCTTCTAATACCATTGCTTCCGAAGCACCACGGCCATTGTCATGATAAAAAAAGTGTTGGGTTTTGATCACTAGAGTATTGCCTTCGAAATGGGCAACTGAATCCCCGTCCCACTTGATCTGGCGAGTTTGATGCTCGTCATCCATACGAATTATCCGTGCGCGATGGATCATTTCGCTTAGGATCATGATGTGATCTTTAGTTTGTACAATCTGAATATTGTTGTTATAGGCGCCTGGAACTAAGGGAGGTCCTGCGCCTCCACTCATCAGACAGCGGTCCGCTAAGCTACGACCTTCGGGACCGATACTAAAACGACGATTATCTGCACGAACTTTTGCTCGAGCCTGCCCGGTGCCATTCAAGGCGGGCATTCTGCCATCGGGTGGATCATAGATTAATGACGTTCTCCGGTCCGAGATAGTCTGAATACCTCGCTCGTACCAAAATTCATTGTAGGAGATCACTCCAGGCGGATAACCGGCACCCCCGACGGTATCGATAATCAAATCACGATTTTGACGACGGTTCTCATATGCCTGCCATTCTTCGGCTTCTTCTGCGGTTAAGGTCGCACGCTCAGCCAGTTCTGCAGGTCTATTAAGTGGGGTTAAGGTTCTATAAGTGAAGATGCCCTGAATATCGGGAACACCATACTCAGTTAGTGGGGTTTCGGCCGATTGAGCAAGCAAGCAAGGCGCAAGCAAACAGCCCGTCAAAGCAATGACCACTTTATGTAAGACTCTTTTGCTCATGTTGTCTTCTCCTTTTTCTTCTCTTTATCCGTGTTTGAACTGCCCAATTCAGAACAATTTAATTTCAGTTAGTTCTAAATAATAGTTGCCGCTTTTAAGGACTTATCCAAAGGACCTATTTTAGCACTTAATTCTAAGCCCCTTAATTCAACTAACTAAATTACGCTCCTGCCCAAATATTTCAAGAACTAAATGGCCCATAACACTGACAACAAACTTGTTGAAATACTGTTTAATAATCCCGAAACTTGCTTATGACAAGGCAAATAAACACCTACAGCTTCACATACTTGTGCAGTGCGGGTTTAACCGTATCAGCGATGAAGATGTTCCCATTTGGTGTGAGAGTCATATAGTGTGCCTCCCCGAATTCGCCAAGGCCTTTCCCGGGTTGGCCAACAGCACCAACGGCTTTGCCATTTTCATCGAGACGTAATATTTCTCCAGAGAATCCACTGACCATATATAAGGTGTTGTCAGTATCGAAATGCAGGCCACAGGGCAGACCTTTATAAGCCCATTCTTTGATATAAGTGCCAGTGTTGTCGAAGATCTGAATTCTTCGGTTTTGCCGATCAGCTACGTAAATCAATCCTTCCGGATTTACTACGATGGAATGTGGGGTGTCGAATTTCCCGGGTGCAGTGCCCTGTCCACCCCACTTGGTCATCAGTTTACCGTTGGCATCAAATTTCAAGACCTGCGGAATGCCGCGACCATGCCCCACCAATAGGAATATTTCACCCGCATCGTTAATTGTGAGGTCAGTAGGTTCGTTCAACAATCCTTGTTCTGGTTCGCCTGCCTGACCTGGTGTCCCGATAGTTAATAAAACATCTCCATCCAAATTCATTTTTCTTACAACGTGATTATTTACGTCTGTAGTCCAAATATTACCCTCGGGATCTAGGCGCATACCATGTGGTTGGACGTACTGTTTCTGGCCCCAAGTGCGGAGGAAATTTCCGTCACCGTCGAACTCCATGAAAGGGTTAGGACCACGATTAAAAACGAGCAAATTCCCTCTGGCTGTCCAAACCACACTTGAGGGGGCGCCCATCTCAATATCAGAAGGAATCTTCAAACCATTTTCCACTGCCTTATAGCCGAGGTGGGGCGCATCTTCCATTTGCGCGGGGTCTGGCCCATCCAGCACTTGGCCATTGGCAAAAGCGCACAATCCGAGACTACTTAATGAAAAAACAAGAGCGCAAATTAAGCTGATATGAGGTGTGTTATCGCTGGTTCTGGTGTTCTGCAGAGTATTTAATTTCATAGTTGAATCCGTGTGTTTACTGTTGATTCAGAATGGTAGTCCGAATTTAGCAAATCCCTATCTCTTTGTATGCTACTTGCAGTTCAGCCAAGCGTCCGGTGCCGACCACTTCTCCCTGTGCCAGTTAGAGAGGTCAATTGTTGAAATTCTGTCATAGGAATTATTGTCCCAAACCAAATTTCGGATAAAATTATCTGAGTTACGAAATCAAGTAATTTAATCAATTTGCACCATATCAAATTTTCTAGCTTGGCAAGAGACAATGCGATTGAAAATCTGTTAGTGCTTCATGTTAAGAATCGTTATCGACAGAGCACCAAATTGGTAATAGCGGTCACGTCACACAATAAAAATTTGCAAGAACTAAACCATTGTTTATCAGGCATTTGTGATTGACTAAGGCGATTATAGTTATTACTCTCCCAACAATTGATCAATAAGCTATGATAATCAAGTATTTGGAGGTAGAAATGGGCATTCGCCAGTGGAAAAAAGCCGCAGCAGCTGCAGTCACCCTAGGCTTAGTAATGATGGTGGCGCCGGTAATCGCACACCATGCAAGCGCGCCCTTTTACGACTCATCAAAGCGGGTAGAAATTGAGGGTGCCGTTACACGCTTCGTATTTCGTAACCCTCATGCCTTTCTATATCTCGATGTTACCGGTGACAATGGTGATACTTCAGAGTGGCAAATCGAGCTAGGAGCCCCAGTGGGTCTTCGCCGAATAGGATGGACTCCTGATTCACTCCCAACGGGAATGATTATCAAAGCGTCCGGCCAGCCATCCCGAGCTGATGGTTCCCAAGGTCTTTGTTGTGTCCGTATGACTAAAGCTGATGGTAGCTCAGTACTTGAGGGTGGCCGAGTTGAAGAGAGAACGCCTACTCGTTAATACGATAGCGTTGAGCCGATTCTCGTAATCTGGAGATAAAGTGATAATCAGTAAATACGTAGATAAAAAGGCAGCTACACGAATAGACAGTGTTAAGATTTTCTCATCAAAGAATTAACATTGAAGACCAATAACAAAAGTATCGACGTCGGGAGGAATTATGAAGCCTGAAGGAAATAATAAAGAATTGAAAAAATCAGGAATGATAGCCAACACCAAGAGTTTATTAGCGAAAATCAGTGCAGGTATTTCTGCCGCGGTGTTACTAATGTCTTATTCGATTCCACAATCGAGTGCCCAGGGAGTAGATGATCATATTCCTGATCTCGCAGGCATTTGGGATGGTAGTCCGCGTGCTCGTCCAATAAATGGTGAAAATGTTCCCTGGGGTAAAGATAATTTTCCAGTGCTGAATGAGAGAGCCATAGCTTACCAACAGGTTTGGGAAGAGATCATGGCACCTAAGTATGATTGCCAGCCAGCTTCTTCTCCGGCGATCCAGTATGACCCCTATCACATGCTGGTTACACAATGGCCTGATCGTGTGATGTTTCGTTATGAGAAAGACGATCAACTGCGAACCGTGTGGTTGGATGGGCGAGAGCCTAGTGCGACTGATTTCAGCGTCCAGGGATTCTCTGTTGGTTACTATGAAGATGACGTGCTTCACGTTACTACCACTCATTTCGTTTTTGACATAGCCGGATTTGATGATTACAACGGTATTCCTACTTCGTCTCAAAAAGTTGTCACTGAAGAGTATTGGCGTGACGGTGAAGACTTGAGGGTGACTTTGACTGTGGAAGATCCAATGTTTCTGCGTGAGCCCACGGCATATACTACTCGCTGGGTTGCCGGTAGAGAAGGATACAAACTTGCAGCCTATGATTGCGATCCGGAATCTTCTCGAGCATCTGTACGCTTCTACCCGTCTAAATATAAATAAGCAGACGCTAGTTTTTTAAGTCAATTTGGCGGTTGTTTATTTATTTATCTAAATAGATAAATAAATAGGAAGTTAGATAGCCGCCGACTGATTGCCTTTTTCTGAGTAGCCCAATGATTTCAAAGCTAGCTACACTTGGGTTTCTCATATCACTCTGTAATATCTCGCCATGAAGCAGAAAGACTTACTCTACGATCAGGCGAATTCCTTCGGTTGGATATCGATTATCTTACATTGGTCGACCGCTTTGGCAGTTCTGGTACTCTGGTACTTCGGGCAAAGTATTTCCTACCAGCCACTGGCAGAAATAGATGCACGCCGCTCACTTCACATCACCATAGGTCTTATTGCTTGGCTGCCGCTTGCCGGCCGAATTGCCTGGAGAATCTATGGCGCTCACCCTCGAGTCAAAGGTCAATCAGAAAGCATTCATAAGTTTGCCAAATTTTCTCACTACCTAATTCTGGGGGCGCTGACAGTGATGATTGTTTCGGGACCAGTAATGGCCTGGGCTCTATCGAGGAGCAGTAGCATCGCTGAGGTAGCGCTGATATTTCACTCCAATGCTGCACTGTTGCTGACCGCTTTAGTGATGTTGCATGTTCTGGGGGCTCTCAAGCATCTAATGTTTAATGATGATGAAACCATTGCCAGGATATTTACACCACGAAAAGATGTCGTTAATGATACCAAGCCCAACGATTAGCATTCTGTTTTTAGGAATTGGTGAACTCTGGATCTAAGAAAACTAAGACTGTGGGTCGGTTAGCCATTTCAAGTTAAAAAATGCCACTTTAGATTATGACATCTTCTTGGGACTTGCAGCGTTGCAGGTATTGCTAGTTCGATTACAGCAATAATCGAACAGGGAAGAGTTGCCGGAGTCAGTGCTGAAGAAATGGGACTGATCGTGAGCAACGCAGAATAAAAGAGAGAGCGGCACAGCAATGTGCTCAAATGTGTGATTTAACCCGTGCCTACGTAGGGAATCAATCTCCCACAGAGGAGCACGCCGGTCCAGGTAATTAGTGAAGCATAGGCAACCGCTTTCGCGATTGGTGGAGATCCTGCCGCCAGATTCCAGGTGTGAATAATTGGATTGATCTTCCAGTAATAAAGCAGTGCATTAAGGCCAGCAAAGGCTACTAAAACCATCTTTATCTGAAATCCAATATTTACCGAATAGCGCAAGGGATCACCGCAGAAGAATAGTACTCCAGTAAATAAATTCAAGGCGAAGCCCAGAAACACGACTGGGAGAAGCTTGTGTGTGGCAATAACATTGAAGGCTCTGAAATGACCCGCCATGCGCAAATCAATAACTATCAAGCCACCCAATAATAGTGACAAACCTATAAAATGCGTAATCTCAAGAATAGGCCACAACCAATAGGTGGATTGTATCCAGAGGTTAAGAGGGCCATCAACAATGTTTAGTGCTATTGATTCCAACATTTGTGATCCTGTCTAAAAAGGCTTGATGCCAACGAGTTTAACTTCAATGAATTTTAACTTTAACGATTAGAGCCTTAGCAATCTAAAGATAAGCAATTAAGCGCCCCGCAATAATAGCTGTGACCCAAAGAAGCAATGAAGCAGCAGCTAAAATTTTTATCGATCCTCTCATCACTGCCTCTTCACCGCTATCAGCTAATTCTCCGCGTAACTTAGATTGAATCACCCCCGCTATTACCATGCCGGCAATGATGCAGGCGAGTTTTAGAAGGAATGGTGTACTACTAATAAAAGTTACTGCTTGGGAAGTGAACAACAAAATTCCAGAAACAGCATTGATGATGAAACCCATCCAGGCCATTTTGCTGAGAGGTAGAAATGCTGACGGATGCAGACCGCTGAAGAATCCAAGTAAACGCAGATCACGCATGGCAAAAATACCAACAATAATGGCCAGCCCAACAATATGGGCGCTGAGTAAGATTGGGTAAGCCCAAAGAGATTGGCCGACCCAAAGTGCGACAGAAGTGTTTTCGAGCGCACTAAACATTCATAATTCCCATTATTTTCTCACGACTAAGAAGACACCTATTGCCATAAAAATCAAACCAAATACTCGCTGTAGTGTCAAAGTACTTTGTTGGGCGCCCATAAGCCCAAATTGATCAATCGTTGCCATGGACATAAGTTGACCGAGCAGCACAAAGGCAATCGCATTGCCGATGCCGAATCGCGGAGCTACCCAAGTAATGCTAAGGATGTAAAATAAGACAAATAACCCGCCTAGATAAAAATAGAACGGGGTAGAGGGTCTAGTGATGCTGTTTGGAATACCCTCAGAAACCAGTAGATAAACCACAGCGCCAACGAAGCCAACGAAAAACAATATAGCTGCAGCTAAAGCGGAGCTTTGTAGTTTCGTCGCCAGGCTAGCATTTAGTGTAGCCATGATAGGAATGCCAATACCGGCGACTAACATTAAGATCGCATAGCTGGCAGTGTTCTGTTGCACTCCGTTCATCCGACTTACTCTCTGATTATAAAGTTTTTCATTCGTGGCGGTATGCTTTACCAATAACTTCTTCGAGGATGTTTTTATCTATGTCAGCTAGCTTATTAACATAGATACAACCACTCCGTTGATCTTATGTTTTCTCATTTGTTTTAACAATCTTAATCTTTCTTTGAAATTATCAAGATAGAATACCAACGATTGTACTCTGAACGCAAAGCCGATCATGAAAATTCCAGGAATCTGAATTAGGTCTTGTTTTTACAGAATTTGTTCATTAGCAACATAATTAAATTCTTTACCATTGAAATTATCGAAGAAAATTTATGCGCCTGACGAGGAAAAATATCATCACGGGTGTCATATTAACTAATCCAGTTAATTAGCATAGTTAAATTCTCTGCAGCACATAGCTCTCCGGCAAGAGTTGATTTTCCAGAGCCAGAGTTACCAAAAATAAGGATATTTCTGAATTGATGGGTCCTTATTTGATGTCAGGTTTGTGTCGATGACATGACAATAATTGTGAGAAACCGATGAACATAAAAAACCCAGTTGCTTACGCTAACCGGGTTCTAATTCTTCACAATTTTTTAGTGGCTAGAAAATTGCAACTAAACAACCTTTTGAATCGGGAATGTCATCCATGTCTACTTGGCCGCCGGCAAGAACAACGTTGAGCGCATCTTTCAAAAAATGCTCGTTGGCGTTATTACGTTGGGTCTCATAACCCAATTGATCATTAATCGGGCCGCGGTATAAAACCTCTTTGCTTCTTGGGTTTACAATAAATACTTCGGCAGTTCTTTCAACCCCCAGTGCTTTTGCCAACTGCTGACCTTCATCTTTCATGATTGGGAAATCAATGCCGAACTCAGTTGCTTCTTTGGCGATGCGTGGAAGATTGTCTTGAATATTGGAATTGAACATTACGAATTCAATATTCTTCGATGCAAACTCATTACGAACTTCGCGATAGTTCGGTAGTGCAATACGTGCGATTGGGCAGCCCACACCTTGCACGTACATCACCACTAATTCACTGCTCGCGTAGGTGTCTAAAGTGTGCGTGGTACCCATGTGGTCGATTAATTCGAAATCTGGAATCGAACGTAGCCACTCATCTGCAACGGCGGCCATTGACAACGATGCAACGGCACAGGAAATGAGTATCTTGCTGAACAACTTCATTTAATTGCTCCTAATTCATTGGTCTATCGATGGGTCTCTCTAGGAGACCCGGTCACGGCCAAATTACCCCAAAAACAGAGAATTATAGTAACAATAATCAAGCGGCCTTCAAATAGCAAAATCACTTCCAGTAACAGAAAGTTGCACTTCAACTAGTTTTAGGAAAATATATCGGAAAATATCTATTTATTCTATTAAAAACAATGAGATAAGAACCACAGATTACTTTTAGAAGGTAGTTACTGATAACTGTTTCAGCTATGTGCCGAGGAATGGAAACGCTAATGTAGCAATCGCTTTGAGTTAATTGATGATTGCTCCCGATTTAGCAGTTATTTCAAGCGGTTCGGCTGTATTCAGTCAGATGCCAAGGGCAGTGTTTCAATAATGGTGACGAGGCTCTCTTATCCAATATATGCCGGTGCTAACTTTGCTTCGATGACCCGTCTATGGCTCCAAGATGTCTCTTTTGCAAGAGAGCTGTAGGGCTCTTGCACGTCGCAAAATGGAGGTGGAAAGCGTATAGTGAGTTCTTAAACTCCTCCGAAGTAGCTGATTAGAAATTCTGAATTATGTCTTCACGTCTAGCCAAACTTTATAGTGATACAGTGTTTGGCAAACCCAAACTGGTCATGGTGATTCTCTTTTTGTTGATGAGCTTCTTTGCTTATCAGGTGCAAAACTTTCGTCTGGACGCCTCGGCGGATTCACTCTTATTGGAAGATGATCCGGATCTTGAATATTCCCGCAGTATAAATACCCGCTATGGAATCCGTGAATCCGTCACCATTGCCTATACACCTGAAGGAGATTTGTTTGATAGAAGTGAACTAAACCGGCTCGGTGAGTTACTTGAAGAGCTGTTGCTAATTGATCGGGTTGAATCTGTAGACAGTATCTTGAATGTGCCGGTTTTCGAAGACACACCACTCACTGGAATTTCAGAAAACTATCTCACCTTAACGAATGAAGATATCGACCTTGTTTCCGCACGCGAAGAAATTACCTCCAGTCCAGTTTTTCGCAATGCTGTAATCAGCCCTGACGGAAAAACGGCGGGAGTGCTGGTAAGTTTTGCGATTGATGACACCGCCCGAACACTCTTAGCTAGGCGCACTGAGTTACGGAGCCTTCAGAGAACTGGAGAAATCGGCGGAGATCAACTGAGTGAGCTGCAAAATATTGAGGCTGATTACGCTGTTCATAGTGTTTTGGCAGCAGATCGACAACACGAGAACATAACTGCAGTCAGAGAGACTCTTGAGCGCTATCGAGATGGTGCGCAAATTTATCTTGGTGGCGCGCCGATGATTGCAGATGACTTAGTCACCTTTGTGCAAAGTGATTTGAGTAATTTTAGTTCCGCCGTTGTGCTACTCATAATCTTTGCTCTTGGTTTAATTTTTCGGAAGATACGTTGGGTTGCTCTACCACTTGCATGTTGTGTGGTAGCAGGAACCATAATGGTGGGTGTATTGGGTTTGATGGATTGGCGAGTAACCGTTGTATCCTCCAATTTTATTTCTCTGCTGCTAATTATTACTATCTCCTTAACTGTTCATCTCACTGTTCGTTATCGAGAACTTAGAGCAACCCGGCACTTCAGTAATCACGACAAATTGCTACAACACTCTGTGCTCAGTATGTTTCGTCCTTGCCTCTATACAGCACTAACCACAGCGGTAGCTTTCGGCTCTTTAATTGTGAGTGGTATTTTGCCCATCATAACCTTTGGCTGGATGATGATGATGGGCGTGGCGACGGCCCTGATAGTAACCTTTACTTTATTTCCCGCGGTAATGAGTTCGATCAATAAAGACGAGACCGAGTATTCTCCAAATCTGAAATTCAACCTTACTTCTGCGCTTGCCAATTTTACGGAGAAAATGCGTGGCAAAATTCTGGTACTTTATTTCTTAGTCTTGTTGTTTAGTCTAATTGGCTTAGGTCAGCTGCGTGTTGAAAATAGTTTTATCGACTATTTTCGCGAGAGTACTGAAATATTCCAGGGCATGAGTTTGTTCGATGACAAGCTCGGTGGCACTCTCTCTTTTGACGTTGTAGTTGATTTAGCGGCTGATGAAGAAGCGTTCGACGACGGCTTCGGCGATGATTTCGGAGGCGGATTTGACGATGGTTTCGACGATAATGATGACGCCTACTGGTTTACCGCCCCGAAAATGGATCAGGTTAAAGCCATACATCAATATCTGGACAATGACCCGCAAACAGGAAAAGTGCTTTCATTCGGCGCTGTAATTGAACTTGCAGAAATTCTCAATGGTAATCAAGCGATCGATGGATTGCTTTGGGCCGTATTGTATAACCGTATTCCGGAAACTCTAAAAGAAACGGTGGTGAATCCATTTATTTCAATTGATGAGAACCAGCTGCGGTTCAATGTTCGAGTCATCGAATCTGCTGATGATCTGAATCGCAATGAGTTGCTCCAGCGAATCGAAACTGGAATCGAACAAGAGTTTGGCTTTGAAGATGAACAGGTCGAACTGACTGGTATATTGGTTATGTACAATAATGTTTTGCAGAGTTTGTTCCAATCGCAAATTCTCACCCTTGGTGTCGTTATGTTCGCCATAATGCTGATGTTTCTTGTGCTATTTCGATCTTTGAAGATCGCTTTCATTTGCATAATTCCAAACGCCATAGCCGCTGCATTCGTACTGGGCATAATGGGTTGGCTTGGAATTCCTTTAGACATTATGACGATTACGATTGCAGCGATTTCCGTGGGCATCGGCGTCGATAACACTATTCATTACATGCACAGATTCAAACGAGAATTTCCACGCTTTGGTAATTATCGAGATACCATGTTTTTCTGCCATAACAGCATTGGTCGCGCTATGTATTTTACGTCCATGACCATTATCGCCGGCTTCTCAATATTGGCTTTGTCGAATTTTATTCCAACCATAGTTTTTGGTTTGTTAACCAGCCTTGCTATGTTGGTTGCTTTGATTGGCTCGCTCACGCTATTGCCTCAATTGCTTATTACCTTTAAGCCCTTAGGAGTAGAATCTGCGGAGCTGCAGTAATCGTTTATGAGACGAATGACCTTGCGCGCTTGAATTAGCTCGCGTAGCTAGCTACCCTGCCCAAGGCCTAAGCCGACAGGTTCTAGCAATTATTAGAAGGAAGTGATTCGTTGCGATTGTTTGTACTAAGTTGTGCTTTGCTTACTCTTTTAGTTTCCTGTGGCGATAATGGGATTTATAGTGAACTAACAATAGTGGAAGGTTTTATGGCAGACCCCGTTGCGGTGGCGAGAGGCGAAGCTCTTTTTGTTGGATCTTGTTCGAGTTATTGCCACAAGGCGACGCCAGAGGCAACTGATGCACTTTTCTTGTTCGATTGTGAATGGAAACATGGCGGGGAAGACCAAAATATATTTGACATAGTTACCACCGGTGTACCAAATACCAGAATGGTAGGTTTTGGTAGAAACTTTCCAGAAGGTGATGATGACCTTTGGAAGATAATAGCTTATTTACGTACGAACCAACCACACTGCACGTAGTTCACAGTAATCATTTATATTAAAGCGGGCGGCTACTTTTAATAAATTGAAATTAGATTAATAGAATGGGAATTAAAAAGCATGGTAATGGGAAACAATACCCTCGAGTCGGGAAAAGAAGGTGAAAAGAATACTGAGAGTACAGATTTTATTGATGAGAAACTTTTTAAGTCTCGCGCCATAACTATATTTGGCGAAATTAATGATAAACTCGCCCAAGCAGTAACGGCAAAATTGTTAGCTCTTGCAGCGGATAATGATGATCCGATTACTATCTACATAAGTTCTCCAGGGGGCCATGTAGAATCAGGTGACGTAATCTACGATATGATCAAATTTATTGAGCCAGAAGTTAAGGTTATCGGTACTGGCTGGGTTGCCAGTGCCGCGACTACAATCTACCTTGCTGCAGATAAAGAAAATCGTTTTTCTCTTCCAAACACTCGTTTTCTAGTTCATCAACCTCTAGGCGGCGCTCGGGGAGATGCTACAGATATAGCAATTCAAGCAGAAGAAATAGTAAAGATGCGTGGCCGAATTAATCAATTAGTGGCCGACGAAACTGGTCAGCCACTAGAGAGAGTTGCAAAAGATACCGACCGGGATTACTGGATGACAGCAGATGAAGCGATTGAATATGGCATAGTTAATAAAATAGTTAAATCGATTGCAGAAATTTAGCACGTCAACCGAAGTTTAGTGCTTCCACTAAAGTTGAGCGGTGCGCTTAGGCTTCATTCTACTTTCTTAAAAACTGCCTGGCGATTCTTCGCTAGCGCGCATACCACCATAAAATCCGGCATACATGTCGCAGCAAATGCTACAGCAGTGATTGGATTAATGAGTTCCGCTTGGATTATTCCTTTTACGCCGGCATACTCCACATTGACTCGAACAATATTGCCATCAACTTCGCCATCCTGACTAGTCCAGACAAAACCTAGTGACTCAATTTGAACTACTTTCATCACATTATTTTCAACCGATACTCCTATCTTAAATAGCGTACCTTCACCAACCCAATCGCCATTCCAGTCTGTTGATTGAATAGTTTGAGCCAAACTTGATGTAGGGAAACTAAAAACCATTAACAATAGCAGCAGGCAATAATATTTTCTGAATAATGCTGCTGATTTTAAATCAATATGTTTGTACAAAATCTAATCCCACTCCGAACAGTTGACCATGAAAAAGGCTAATAACTACATAAAAACTGAGACCACTGATTAGCGAAATAGTGTCCCACTTAAGTAATTCCCAGATGTTCTTTACTTGCTGGGTCATGCCTTGGTCTCCTGCCTTAGCTTGCACCCCCAAGCGTAGGAATTTAAATCCCGCCCATAAGGTAAAACTGAGAAACAAAATTATCGAAGCAAGGTCGCCGTTAGACCATAGATGCGCCAAACCCCAAAAAGTTACACCTAACAGCATTGGATTACGCAGATACTTGCGTAAATTCGACATGGGCAGGTTTCCAGCAACAACCAGCACGGCTGCAGGAATCATAAGAACGTGACTCACCATACGCAGCTCAAAGATAGGCTGCCAAACCATGGTGAATTCAGCGATGGACTTCCCCCAGACAATGAGCCCGACCCCACCAACACTCACAAAGCTGTAGAGCCCCATATAAGCACCCTGGGAAGGCAAGACATTGATAGTTTTCTGGCGAATTCCTAGCTCCCGAGATAAATGCGGAACAAAGAATAGAATTAAACCCAAGCAGAGGATGATCAAGTTGTTAACCGCTGTCGACGTTGCTGGAAGCTCAGTGTATCACGGCCTGCGAGCCAACAAAGATAACATCATTGTTACTGATTCTTATCTTAAAAAGGCAGCATTATGCTGTTAAGTCTTCGAATGTACTTTGTGAAGAATGGAAAAGCCTTTAGTAAACCATTTATGATCACAAGCCTATTAGCATTACGCAGATAAAAAAAGAGATCGAAGTCGATCCCTTTTAGTCCTAACTATCGTTCACTCTTATTCTCTTTTACCGGCTTTTCCACTCTCAACTATTTTAATGATGCTAGCTATGTGTGGAACCAGTCATCATTATACGCTAGCGACCGGAGTTGACTGTGAAAAGTCGTGATTCTTAAGAGGGAGTTCTCGAACTCGCTGTCCCGTAAGAATAAATAGGCCATTAGCAACTGCAGCCGCGATCGGTGGTGTAGAGGGTTCGCCAAGACCTCCTAATGCTTCCCCAGACTCAACAATATGCACATCGATCTCTGGGGCGGTGGCCATGCGCACCATTTCATAATCAGGGAAATTATTCTGAGCAACTCGGCCATCTTCGATAGTGATCTCGCCGTAGAGTGCTGCGGTAAGTCCATAAATGATACCACTCTCAACTTGCGCTTTTGCTGCACCTGGATTCACCACCCAACCACAATCGATAGCACAGGTAACTTTGTGAATAACCGGTTGGTCGTTTGCGTCCAGTGAAACTTCTGCAACTTCTGCAGCAAAACTGCCAAAACTTTCCTGAACTGCAATTCCTAAAGCTCTCCCGGCTGGTAAGTTGCGACCATAGCCAGCGGCTTCGGCGGCAACTTCTAACACCTTGCGATGACGGGGATGGCGCTGCAACAAGTCTAAACGGAACTGGTAAGGGTTTTTGCCCGCTCGGTGAGCTGCCTCATCAACAAATGATTCAGTAAAGAATGTTTGCTGTGAGTGGTCAACGCTGCGCCACGCTGCTATAGGCACGTGAGTGTCGCCGTCGACTACTCGAATAGATTGGTTCTCAATTGCGTACGGGATGTGGGCAGCACCAGGCGTTTGGATAGGACCGGTAAAACGATTGTGCCACGCCAGTAGATTACCATCGGCATCGAATGCAGCTTTAAAATTACTACTAACAGCAGGGCGATAATAATCCTGTTGCATATCATCTTCGCGGCTTAATACAGTTTTTACCGGGACATCGAACTCTTTTGCGATTAGGGTCGCGTGATCGATAACATTCCAATTGAATGGTAAGCGGCGACCAAAACCTCCACCGAGATAAGAAATGTGGTAGTTCACTTTCTCTTCTGTCAGGCCGCCAATGGACGCGACTCGGCCACGAATGCTTAGAGGATCTTGAGTGCTAGTCCATACATCTGCGATGCCGTCATGGAAATGTACAGTACAATTCATAGGCTCCATCGCAGCGTGGGCAAGATAAGGAACTCGATAATTCCCTTCGATGACATCAGCAGCAGATTCCAGCGCAGCATCAGTATCTCCTTGTTCAAAATCTTTACTGCCGTTTTCGTTTGCGAGAACCTCATCAAAGCGAGCGAATATTTCAGCGCTTGAGACAGAATCATTTTTTGTTGTTTCGAATTCGCTCTTAACCAGATTCAGTGCTTCTTTTGCTCGCCAATAACTATCGGCAACAACAGCCACAGAATCTTCCAGTTCAATAACTCTCTTTACGCCTCGGCGGTTCAATGCTTCGCTAGCATCAACAGAAACCAGTTTTGCGCCAAATACCGGAGTGAGTCGAAGAGCTGCATAAAGCATTTCATCACTATGCGCGTCGATACCGTAGATGGCAGTGCCATCTACCTTAGCGGGGATATCCACGCGGGACATTGACTTACCCATGATGTTGAATTGGGATCTGTCTTTAAGTATTGGTGCTTCAGGTGGTTCCAGCAGGGCAGCATCGGCAGCCAATTCGCCATAACTCAGTGAGCGCCCGCTGGCATTGTGTTGTACGTAGCTCAATGCAGTGGTGCATTCGTCGGCGGCGACGCGCCATCGATTAGCGGCACATTCAATCAGCATTTCTCGTGCAGCTGCACCAGCGACACGCATGCCAGTTTCGCCAGTAAAGCGAACCGAAGCGCTGCCGCCGGTAGTTTGTAGATTGCCAATTTCAGCAATAGCTTTGGAGCTCGCGCCAATTAACCCCATTAGAAAGGAAGGAACGCCAAACTCACCAGCAAAACCAGTTACGATGTCGCCATTGGCAAAAAGGTCGATCGCTGGGGCCTGTTCAATTATGACCAGTTCCCATGCTGCATCCATTTCATCGGCAGCCATCATGGCTAGCGACGTATGCACACCCTGTCCCATCTCTGTATGAGGGACATATACGGTGACTTCATTGTTGGGCATAACTTTTAAGTAGGAGGTGATGTAGCGTTCTTCACCTTCAGCCAAATCTGCATTAGCTAATTTATGTCGACTGGGTCTGGTGGCTGAGTAAGCTATCAAGACACCACCGCCGACTACCGCAGTACTTAGTAAGAACTTTCTTCTGCTAATTTTCATCGTTGTTCTCCTTAGACGTTAGCCAGCGAGCGAATTGCGCTTCGTACTCTGGGGTAGGAGCCACAACGACACACATTAGTAATATTGCTGTCTATTTCTGCATTCGTGGGATTGGGGTTGCGAGCTAGCAACGAGGAGACCGCCATGATCATGCCGGATTGGCAATACCCGCATTGCGGGACTTGGTGATCAATCCACGCCTGTTGCACCGCTGCTAGATCGGGCGCTGAAGGGTTAACTCCTACAGCGACATTTGCTAGGCCTTCGATAGTGGTAATTTCCTGACCTTCAACTGTGCTGACAGCGGTAACGCAGCTGCGCACTGCCGAGCTGTTAACATGGACTGTGCAGGCCCCGCAGGACGCAATTCCACAACCAAATTTAGTTCCTGTCATACCGAGCTCATCTCGCAGAGCCCAGAGGAGAGGCATTTCCGGCTCTATGTCCAGGTCGTGCTCAACTCCATTAACTTTAAAACGTGCCATTTCCTATCCCCTCTTGCCCGCTAGTGTCTATTTTAGTCACAGTTCTTTTTAATCACAGTTGACTGTAACCATACTTCTTTCTAAGTGATTCTTTACTAAAATAGAATTTGTTACTTGTAAAATAAAAGTGACAAACTTAGCGGAATATTCAGTACGGCAAAATCCTTTTCGACTGGCTAAACTATTAGTCTACTTTATTCGTCTAATTTAGGAGTATAACATCCATAGCAACGAATATACGCTACTTCAGTATAGAACAGTGCTCTTTAAACAACAGTGCGTTTTTGCAATCCAGCTTTCCCATATATGTGAGGTCAACATCATCAAACCGGTTCTACTGACGAGATCCTTGTGTGAGAATAACGCCCGTATAAAAAGTACAACAGATGATAACCGCGGCAGTATCTGTGAGGCAGCCATTGGCAGTAGAAGAGATTTTACAAAGAATAGAATTTAAATACTCGGCACTGGAAACAGTGATTTGCGGAGCCGCCGCCGCTGGGGAGCTGGAAAGGCAGATAAATCTCTTAGAATGCGAACGGGTTTTCTTAGTTGCCTCAGCCAGCTTGAGCAAAGCAACGGACAATTTTAGTGAGATCCGCGCCGTTCTGGGTGATCGTATTGTCGGGCTCTTCAAGGAGGTTCGATCTCATACTCCCCAGGAGGACATCTTAGTAGGTCTGCAATTGGCCCGAGCATCTAATGCCGACGTTCTGGTGTCACTTGGGGGTGGTTCTATAATCGATGCGAGTAAAGTTATTCAACTGGCATTAGACCAAGACGTCAGCACCGCTGAAGAGTTAGTTCAATATGCGCAATCAGCCGATGGCAGTCTTGGATCTAAAGCCGGCGATCTAAGTTTGTTCAAAGGCGGTTCGAAGATTCGGCAGATCGCAATTCCCACAACTTTATCCGGAGCGGAATTCAGCAATAATGGTGGAGTCCTAAATACTGAAATTTCGGCGAAGGAAGGATATCGAGGAATTGATCTCTGTCCTCGGTCCATAATCTACGACCCTGCATTGAGTCAACACACGCCAGAATGGCTTTGGTTTTCAACTGCCATCCGTTCTCTCGACCATGCAGTGGAAGGCTATTGTTCGCTGGAAGCGAACCCTTATGTTAAGGGGCATTTTCTCCATGCTATGCGGTTATTTGCGGAGTCTCTACCTGCAGTAAAAGCAGATTCTACTAATCTGCAGGCCAGGAGTTTAAATCAGCAGGCAGTATGGTTGTCTTGCTGCGCACTGGGGAATTTGCCCCACGGAGCAAGTCATGGTATTGGCTATACTCTTGGAAGTCTGTGTGGAGTTCCTCATGGTTACACCTCTTGCGTGATGTTGCCTGCGGTTTTGGAATGGAATAGTGCAAATCAATCGCTACAGCAATTGGGAATTTCAGAAGCGCTCGGTATGCCAGATCAATCTGCAGGAGTAGCAGTCAAATCCTTAATTGCGAGCCTTAGTCTTCCAACAACACTACAGGCAGTTGGCGTTGAGAAAGACCAGCTCGCAGCAATCGCTGCTCAAGCGATTAAACATCCAGTGGTGAGAAAGAATCCCCGAAGCCTAAAAAATGCCCAGCAAGTAGAAGAAATATTGCAGTTGGCCTGGGCTTAATGATCATGACACTGATGGCCTGTCGCCTATTTGCAATCTTCTAAACGGCCAAAAATACTCACGGTTGCTGTCGCGCCATTTGGCGGCATAGCGGAAATAAGTTAGACATGTCTCTCTTTATTGAAAACAGAATACTTAAAACACAAGCACATACAATCAAAAGTTTTGTACTGATTTTTCGGTTGCGACAGTTTCTTCTGTTATTTTTATTCTATTTTTTTTCTATCTCTTCCGTAGCACAAGAATCTGAGTCATCCACTAAATTTGTTAGATTCGTCAATGGTGATGCTGAATGGGAGGGACAGCTGCAAACATCAATTACCAGTTATAAGAATAGTAATGGAGTAACTGTTGAGTTAGTAGCAGCAATACATATCGGTGATGAGTTTTACTATCGGGAACTCAATGATTATTTTATAACCAAAGATGCAGTACTGTATGAATTGGTTGCTAATGATAATGAACGACCATCGCCAAGTGATAATGTTCGCAGTAGAACGGGCTTGGGATTTCTCCAATTAGCGATGGCGGAATTTCTCCAGCTTAGTTTTCAGTTAGAGAAAATTGACTACACGCCGCAAAATTTTCGTCACGCCGATCTAAATCCTGCTCAGCTAGCAGAAACTATGCAGGCAAAAAGCGAGAATTTTTTCTCAATGTTTATCAGCCTCGCAATTGTGCAAATAGCCAGTGAGCAAGCCGCTTTAGCTGAGGGAGAGCCGGTATCTTCATTCAATTTATTTTCTATTATTCGAGCTTTAGCGGCAGATGATCAGGTAATGGCATTTAAATTTCTGCTGGCAGAAGAGCTGGCCCGCAGTGGTGGAATTTTAGTTGGGCAGCAATTAGAACAGCAGTTGACCATCTTGGGGGATCGAAATAATGCTGCATTGGGTGTCTTACAACAAGTTCTTCGCGAAAGTGAAGCGTCAAATTCGTCAATCTCAGACATCAGTATATTTTACGGTGCAGCCCACATGCCCGGGTTAGAACGAGAACTGATGTATTCATTAGGCTTTGAGTATTCTAGTCAGCGTTGGCTGACCGCGTGGAGGATTCAATGAAGGCCATTAGATATGCGTTTAAAGGTCTAAAAAAGTGATGAAAGCACGATTATTTGAGTTGACTAGAGCGATATTAACCGGACAATAGGCTCACCGTTCCGAATTATTGGTTAACTCTTCGTAGAAAGAGCTAGGCCATAGAATTATAGGAGGCAGCACTGCGAATAGTGGCGAGAAACGGCGATCGACAAGCTTCCGTGGTTAACTTGTTTGAGTATTGATTCTTTATAAGGTGGAAAATATTATGAAAAAAATTATAAGCGGATTGTTGGTCTTGTCTCTATCTGTTCTTGTTGGTTGTGCCGCCGGTGGTCCGCCACCTGGAGTGGGTGTTTGGGATATTGAAATGAACACACCTCTTGGCGCTTTGCCTGCTGTACTTACTATCAATGAAGATGGTTCTGGCAGCATGGACGCAGAAGCTCTCGGTGATACTCCATTCTCCGGCGTTACTTTTGATGGTAACACTATGGCTTTCACTGGCGAGATTGATGCACAGGGACAAACATTGGTTCTTGAATTCGAGGGTAGTGTTGAAGGAGATGCATTAGTTGGTGCATTTGAAAGTGACTTTGGAGCTTTCGACGTAACTGGAACTAGACAGTAATAAAACTTTACTAATCTAGTTAGCAAAAAAGGGTTGTTAATTAATAACCCTTTTTTTATTTCGGTAAAGCCTTGATGGAATTTTTCTCGAAACTAAACTCCAGAACCAAGGGAGTGGCTTTAGATAATATTAAACCGTAAACTTTCATTAACTATTTCTAGATTTTGTTTTGCATTGGGGCTGTTTGGATGGACATCGATTAGATCTTCAAACGCCTGCTTAGCTTTAGATAATTCTTCTTGTTGCAGATACACCATTCCCAAACCTGAAAGTGCGCCAAAATGTCGAGGCTCTAATGCCAATACTTTTTCGATATCGGCAATTGACGCTTCATAGTTTCCTACAATGTAATGCAATGTTGCTCTACGATTCCATGCCTCGGCGAAATCCGGAAAACTCTCAACGATATTATTGAAAATTGCCAGAGCCTCAGTATAGGACTGATAGTTCATTCGTTGCACGCCAAGCTGCATCAGCCTTTCGACATCAGCATTAGGGTGTTCAAACCATATAGCCCATATCTCACCCTCGGTACTTCGAAGTAGAGGCAAGTCTTCAGTTTGTAATAGTACTAAGAACAGATCGTCCAAGCGAGAATCGGTATGATCGCCATTGGACGCGGCCGGAATCAATAGTATTGTCAGAATAATAATTTTTAACAGTCGCATGAGGGGTCACCAAAAAGATGGCCCAGTATAGCTCTTCAGGTTAGTTAGTGGCTAGATGGGTAATTCCTAGAGGGGCTAGAAGGTCTCTGCCGAAGCAAGATGCCAATCGGCACTGTAGGAGTTGGGAATGGACTCACTGAATAATTGACCCGCTATCAAAGGTTGATAGATCTGATCAAAATTCTTCATGCCTGTTTTTCCGCGACTAAAAAGGTCGGAAGGACTTAAATTGTAGGGGTTGTCGAACCCCATCGCCCCGCACAGCTCAAGAAAAGCTTCTACAGTCGCATGATGAAAGTTTTTTACTCGCACGGATTTCTCATCAACATTAATTGCTCTGGAGCGAGCTGGGCTCTGGGTGGCAATGCCAGTAGGGCAATGATTGGTATTACAAGCTTTTGCCTGGACGCAGCCCAATGCCATCATCATCGCTCTCGCAGCGTTAACCGTATCTGCACCGACGATTATTTTTTCTAACATATCAAAACCCGTGGCAGTCTGGCCGGCGCTAATCAATCTTATTTTGTCACGAATGTCCGCACCTACAAGTACTTGATGAACATAATACGTAGCCTCAAGACAAGGCGTACCAAGCCTATTAGAGAACTCTACAGGTGCCGCTCCAGTTCCTCCTTCAGCACCATCAATAGTGATGAAGTCAGGCAGGATATTGGTTTCCAGCATTGCTTTCACGACAGCTAAAAATTCAGTTTTACGGCCAAGGCAAAATTTGAATCCGATAGGTTTCCCTTCGCTAAGTGCACGCAGGCGTTTTACGAAATCAAGAAGGCCTTTCGGCGAGTCAAATTCTGGATGATTGGAAGGTGATAGAACAGTTTTTCCTGCCTCAACCAATCGAATCTTGGCAATCTCTTCAGTTACTTTTGCTGCTGGCAGTACACCCCCATGTGAAGGTTTAGCTCCTTGAGAAAGCTTTATCTCAATCATTTTTACGACTTCGTAGCGGGAGCGCTCGGCGAAAGCACCGTCATTAAATGTGCCATCGGGATTCCGACAACCAAAATAGCCGGTGCCAATTTGCCAGATAATGTCGCCGCCATGAGCCAAATGGTGCTCACTCATACTGCCTTCGCCCGTGTTGTGAGCGAAACCACCGAGAAATGCGCCTTTGTTCAGGGCGGCGATGGCTGAGGAACTGAGTGCTCCAAAGCTCAATGCAGAAATATTTAGTCTTGAGGCGCTATAGGGTTGTTTGCAATCTGGGCCGCCAAACATTACTCGGATATTTTCTTCTTCAACTGTTGTTGAGTTGAGTGAATGGGCAAGACTGCGATATCCGCCCGCGAGAATATCCTGCTCAGTACCAAATGGAAGAGTGTCGTCCGCTCCTTTAGCGCGACGGTAAATCAGATTTCGTCGTTCACGACTGAAGGGCTTCTCTTCAACATTATTGGCGATGAAATATTGTTGAATTTCGGGTCGGATATATTCCAACGCATAACGAATGTTAGCTAGTACTGGATAGTTCCTGCGGAGATTGCTGGTACAAAAGAAAAGTTCGTAGGCACCCTCAAGAGTCCATGCAAGTAGTAACAGAAATACAGTGAATTGCAGAGGAGCACTGGTCAAAGCACTAAGTGAAAAATCCCCACGTGTGTTCGACATTAGCCAAAGCATGCTCAGCGGCATGAAAATTAGGGCTATAGCCCAGTAGAGTCGAACAACAAGTGTCATAGTTTAGCACCGCATTTCAGTAAGACAGGGGACCGGAGTGTCAGAAATTCATTACAAGAGTAATAGCGGTTTCTGTGTCTGTCTTTTTTCTACCGATTGGAACTTCAGTCTGATGTTTAAGCTTAAACGAAAAGCGCAAAGACAGATTGTCTAGTATTTGTGTTTCGATACTGCTTACGGAGCGGTAGATATTTGATTCACTACCGGTTTCAGTACTTAACTCTTGATTAAACATAGCTGTATTAGAAATACTCCAATCATAGTCGCCGGCAATTCTTAATATAGGCTCATCAAAGTCTGAGTTGTCTAGCCGGGACCAGCGCACACCCGCCCCGATATTTAGAGTGAGTTCCATGTTGGACAGGTTCTGCAGCAGCGCACGACCATAGTTAAAGGTAATGTCTGTCTGGCTATCGTAACCACTAAATCGATCGTCCTCGTGGGCCATACGAGTTAGAAAGAAGCTGTCTTCCGAGAATTCGTAATTAGCACTGGCAACCCCGTAGATTCTTTGACCATTAACTTCGCTATCAGTGGAAGCGTACAGCCCATCGAGGCTATATTCGTATTCCCAGTCATTGCGAATGATATTGATGGCGCCCGCGAAGAAAAGAGAACTTTCTGCAGTGTTGCCAGAGGCGAACAAACCGCCTAACTGAATTTCTCTGGTGACGCTGTTTTCTTCTTGAGCTATTGCTGATGTGCTCAGTACGGCAATAAAGGCAAATAGCGAAAAGCTATGCAGTGGTTTCATTTCCTGATCCAATAGTTGATAAATAGTGATAAAAAACAAAGGTTCTACAGTAATTCGGCACATCTCCCAATGCCTGAACTTAAGATTTAGGGCAGAAGAGGTGAGGAAGCAAAAAATTCGTGCTCACAGGGGGGGTAATGCTTCAGTTATTCTGGAGTTACTGAATTAATTGGGGTATAAATCGCAAACACCTCATGGACTGCCACCCCTCAATCATCGATGAAAACCCTATATTTGCTGCGCCATGCCAAATCTAGTTGGGATGATCCTGATTTAAAGGATTTTGAAAGACCTCTGAATGAGCGCGGAATAAACGATATTCCGAATATGGTTAGTCGTTTCCAATCACGTCAGAGCGGGCTGGAAAGTATTGTCTGCAGTCCGGCAATTCGAGCAAAATCGACGGCTCAACTTTGGGCGAAGAATTTTGAGTTTCCCCCCGATGACATAATCAGCAACCCTGAACTCTATTTTGCCGGCACCAACATGTTTCTCAAAGCTGCTAGTTTAATGGATGAAGATTGCGAGAGCGCTATGTTGGTAGGGCATAATCCTGCTATCACGGATTTTGTTAATGAAATGGGCGGTAGTGATATTGAGAATATTCCAACCTGCGGTCTGGTTGAGCTGGAGCTGCCGATCGATGATTGGTCTGACATTAAACTCGGTGATGCAAAAATAGTGGAATTTGATTTTCCGAAGAAAGGTCTTTGAGAGTTATGGATATAAGTTGTGATTAAGACAAAACCAGGTGCAAGGTTATCACTTGTAACTATTGTGCTTTCAATGACGCTCCTTGCTTGCAGTGATTCTGAGGATTCAGGAGCTAGTGGCCGTTGGTATACTGAAGCTCAAATCAATGCTGGCGTGGAAACCTTCAGAGAAAATTGT
The DNA here is from genome assembly GCA_012960305.1 of Gammaproteobacteria bacterium. Taxonomy (GTDB): domain Bacteria; phylum Pseudomonadota; class Gammaproteobacteria; order Pseudomonadales; family Pseudohongiellaceae; genus UBA9145. The sequence continues at coordinate 59,276 of DUBM01000009.1, forward strand.
GCAGAGTGTCATGGGGATAGAGCACAAGGACTAGTAGAAAATTGGCGCACTAAAGATACTGATGGATTTTTCCCCCCTCCTCCATTGGACGGTAGTGCCCACGCCTGGCATCATTCACAATCCGTCTTGTTACAGGTAATCGACAACGGAGGTGAAGCTCTTGGTGGAAAAATGCCAGCCTTTGCCAATGTACTTAGCCATTCAGACAAGCTAGCTGCTATAGCATATTTCCAAAGTTTTTGGAGTGACGAAATTTTTCAACAATGGAACCAAATGGGTGGTACTAATTAATAGAATACTCTCACTAAGTTTTATATGTTCGATTTCTTGTTTAATAAGTTTAACGAGTTTCGGGCAGCCGGGCATTGATTCATCCTTTGAATCTACTTTGCTCACAGATCATAAATTGGTAGGTAAAATATGGAGTAGTCGGTCGCAGTCTTTTATTGAGATTGAAGAATTTCTGAGTTACTCAGAAAATGCCAGCTATCTTTTGTTAGGTGAAAAGCATGACAATCCAGATCACCATACCTTGCAGCTTTATATATTGAATTATTTTTTAGAGAGAGAAAAAGTTTCAAATGTTTCACTAGAAATGCTTGAAAGTGATGACCAAGTACGTCTCAATGCTTTACAGGAGAATTCTAATCAGAATTCCATAAGCATAAGCTTAGCTAGCCTCAACGAAGAGCTGGACTGGGACGACGAAGGTTGGGACTGGGGGTTTTATGGGCCCTTAATCCAGGCTGCGCTTCAGGGCGGGGCACCCCTCAGTGCTGGCAACATAACTACCGAAACGATGCAGCAAGTCTATGGCGATTCAAATACCTTAGATGGTGCTTTGCAGTTCGATAACCATATAGTCGATAAACTCAATCAGGATATTGATGAAAGCCATTGCGGTTTGTTGCCAGAGTCACAGTTTCCTTCAATGGTTCGGGTGCAGAGAGCGAGAGATGTTTCTCTAGCAAGTAGTCTTCACTTGCCTGCGGCTGAGAAATTGTCGGTACTTATCGCTGGGAACTATCATATTCGCCAAGATCTAGGCGTGCCTAACTATCTAATGGGCCAAAATTCTCAATTGGAGCGCCAACAAATCGTTGCTATTTCATTCATGGAAGTCAGTGAAGATATTAATGATCCTGCGGAATACCTTCAGCAGTTTAACGATGTAGCTGCATTTGATTTTATTTGGTTCACGCCAGCGGTAAGTAATGAAGACTATTGTGCTTCCTTATTATAGTAAACAGGACTATTTGCTGGTCATGTGTCACATCCTTATGTCGCAACTGCTGACGGGAACGCTTGTCTTGATAGATAGCAGAATCTCGATTCTTCAATTTCAGTGTAGGATAGAACCGCAGAAAAGAAAGTCTAATAATCCTTATACCGAACCAAGAGTTGTACCCGAGAAAAATTCTTTGTTTGTCAGTTGCTGACTCTCTTTCCTGTGGGCTTCTTGGTGCTCCATTTATATGGTGCTTGAATAAATACGAATTTCCGGAGACACTTGTCTGTCATGATGCAGAGACCAAACAAATTCACCGTTAGATCACTGCTAGTTTTGATTTTCTTCGTAGTGTTTTCGGCGGCCCAGAGCTTTGCTCAAGTAAGAAGCTTCGTCGAAGATGAGATCAACGATCTGGGCTATGATGAGGGCGGTGAGTTTAATTTTGTCCGCGTTCAGTTTGATACATATTATGGCAGAGGATATGGCTACGGACCTTGGTCCATAGATTTCCCTGATGCTGATATGAACTTTCTCCGGGGCGTATCACGGCTGACAAATATTCGTGTAATGAGTGATCCAATCGTCTTGCGTTTTGACGACGAGAAGATATTCGACTATCCCTTCCTTTACATGTTGGAAGTGGGCCAGGGCGGTGGGATTATTCTCAGTCCTGGTGAAGTCGAAAATCTACGAGAGTATTTGCTCCGCGGAGGATTTCTTTTGATCGATGATTTTTGGGGTCAGCAGCAATGGGATAATTTTTACTCAGCTTTCTCCCAAGTTTTTCCGGATCGCGAAATTATCGAATTGAAACCAGACCACGAAATATTCCATGTCTACTATGACATCGATGGCCCTCAAATGATTCCGGCTCTCTACCGTACTGACGAATATGGAGAGCAAGGAATAGACTTTGCTACTAACCATGCAATTCTCGATGACTCTGGAAGAGTGATGGTGTTGGTAAACTGGAATTCAGATATGGGGGATGGTTGGGAGCATACTTATCATCCAGCATATCCAACACGTTACGCTAATTCCGCTTATCGCATGGGCATAAATTATTTGATGTACTCAATGACACACTAGAGTGAATCCCAATCCTAGCGCTCAAAGATTTAACCTTAGTCAAAAATCTAAATGAAAAACCGCACAAGGTAATTCAAATGAAAAAATTTACGCGTAATTTTCTTATTATTGTATTAGCAACGGCAGCAATTGGTCGCGCTAATGCGACACCCTACGACCATATTCACTTAACCGCCACTAGTGCTATTGAAGCTGTTAACTGGTACGTAAAACATTTTGGCGGCGAAGCTGGGCGTTTTGGCCATGCTGATGAAGGTTCGGGCTATGCGATTGACCGCGTTTATTACGGTGACCTCGGTGTTATTTTCATTGAAAGAGAACCAACCGGTGGCTCGGTTGGAACTGGAGTCGATCACATCGGCTTCTCGATGGAGAATGTTGAAGAAGCTATCGCCAATATTGTCTCAGATGGTGGCATTCAGCTGGGTGACCTGGTCCAGTTTAGTGGTATGACCATCGGTTTTGTAGAGGACCCTTGGGGTACAAAAATCGAACTTATCGATGATCCTGATCTAAGAGGAACTCACCACCTACATTTATCATCTCCAAATCCTGCTTCGACACTTGCCTGGTATGCGGAAAATTTTGGTGTTGCCAGCGAACAGTGGAAAGGTGTGTTACCTGCGATCAACTACGGCAATATATGGTTGATGGTGGCTCAGGCCCAAGGTGAAGTTGCACCTACTGAAGGAAGAGCCTTTGACCATTTAGGCTGGAAATTTAACGATCTCACCGCGGCAAAGGAAATGTTAGAAGGAAATGGCGTAGAATTCACGATCGAGCCACGGCCTTATCGGGACATCAGGATATCCTTTGTCCAAGGTCCGGATGGTGTGCGAATCGAATTGGTGGAACCACCTAAGTAATAAAGGAGGGTAAAAAGTTAGCGATTTTATTACTAAGATATCTGATGTGAATTCAAAGTACCTCTCATGGTATGTCGATTTCAAAATTGCTAAATTTGTCGGTTCTCTCGATCATCAAGGCGCCGAGGTGAATGCTTCTGAAATTGTTCGGCGACCAGCGAGATAGGCGATTATTAATTCAACATCCTTCTCCACACAACTGTCGCTATTGGTATAAATATACTCGGCACTAAGTTGTTCGATATTATCCGCCTTATTGATGATGTCTTTGAACGCTTGAATTTCCATAGGCGGCAATCCGCGATCCTGATAAAAATCGATTAGTAGCCTCATTTCCTTTTCTGTTAGTTGATCAGCAAGAATATTTATAATGCCTGCTTCAAAGTTATTCCAGGCATAAGATCTCGAGTAGCAAGCGGCGATAGTTTGGGTTAGATGTCTGGGGAGGTTAATTTCGACTGAAGTACTGACAATGCTGGTATAGGTGCGAATAATTATTCTGGTTTGCTCCTGAGCAATTGACTGAAATTTGTTACCCAGGTTTGTTACTTGAAGTAAACGTCCGGCTTCACGCTGCGCGTCTGCACTAGCGGAATTGCTCAGACTAAGCATGACACCAATGAAAGTGAATGATAATGCTAGGGTTAATAAGCAGCGTGCTGAAATCGCTGTTTTTTTATTAGGCATGGGCAATGAAGTTATCGTGGTTTTTGGATAATTATTCGTCACGGACAATTTCAAACTGGACAGTGAATGACGTTCGATATTCTACTTCATCAAATGTTGACGCGATAGCGGCAGCAGAGTGTTTCATGGCCAAAGTTGCAACGCCAAAAGATCAGAATTCAGCCGATATTTCTCGACTCATTGTGGTCATCGGCATGACCGCTCCCATTTGTCATCTCCTTTGATTGATGTGGCCATATTAATTTAATTTTTACTATTCCTGATCTTGTTTTGGCAGTGAGCAAAACTGTTTGGGAAGAGTCTAGCCACCATGCAACTAACACTGAAGTAAATAGATTTTTTTTGAGTTGTCACAACCTATTTGAGGACATCGCCAAAACCGAGGTGCAAATTGTTGGTTAGATTAATTGACTGATAGCCGAGGCAATGACAGCATGCTGACATTAGCCAAACGAATTGGATAGATCTTAGTGCATTCTTCAAAACGAGTTCTTTTTTTAGACCTAGTGCTGTCACTTTTCCGGCTCAATGGCCTTCTTATAGCAGAAGGCGATGCCATGACAGAGCAACTGGGGTTGACCAGTGCGCGATGGAAAGTAATCGGTGCCATTGCCTTGTCAACCGCGGGCTTAACGGTACCAGGTATCGCTCGTGTATTAGGGCAATCTCGCCAAGCAGTTCAGCGAATTACTGATGCCATGGTGCAAGATGGGGTTTTGGCTTATATGCCTAACCCCAAACATAAGCGATCAGTGCTGGTCACGCTGACTGATGAAGGCATGCGTATATACAATATATTGCGGGAAGTGCAAGATCCTTGGGCGATTGAAAACACCGAGGATATTCCCAGTGAAGAATTAGAAACAACTTTGCGCCTGGTTCACCGTCTAATTAAGAAATTTGACAAATAGTTAAATAGACGAATAACTAGATAAATAGATCAGAATTGTCCTGGTCAAACCGAACGACTTCTTACCTCTTATGAGTGAATCTCTATCCAAATTGCCTAGAAATCTCTACCGCGCTGAACAAGTGCGGCAGCTAGATCGTCTGGCGATTGAAGAATTTAATATTGCTGGTATTGAGCTTATGCGCAAAGCAGGGTCCGTAGCGTTCGACTGTGTTATGGAGAATTGGCCGCAGACCCGACACCTGCAAATATTTACTGGTAGTGGAAATAACGCGGGTGATGGTTTTATTGTAGCCGGTCTGGCGAGACAGCAGGAACTATCCGTTGATGTCGTGTGCGTGGGAGATGTGGATAAGTTAAACGGTGAGGCAAAGGATGCCTATGATTGGGCCTGTGGGCTCAAGGTCTCAATGCGAAAATATTCTGAAATTGACTTGGAGCGGGAAAATGAGCACGCCCAAACTGCAATAATTGATGCCTTATTAGGGACAGGGCTCGATAGGAACGTTGAAGGGGAGTACAAATCTGCAATCGACTACCTAAACTCATTGTCAGCGCCGGTTGTAGCAATCGATATGCCCTCGGGGTTAAGTGCGGATACAGGCATGTCCCTGGGGTCAACAGTAAACGCCGATCTCACGGTCACTTTTATTGCCATGAAATTGGGATTGTTAACTGGTGAGGGTAGGGATTTTGTTGGTGAGCTTGTTTGTCACAAATTAGATATTCCCGAGGAAGTAACTACTCACGCCAATGCTCCTCAAGCTGTAGCTCAGCGTATTGATATTAACTATGCCGCCCAGCAGCTTTATCCAAGACAACATTCATCGCACAAGGGTAATCATGGTCATGTTGTTATAGTTGGTGGTGATTATGGATTCGGTGGGGCAGGCATCCTCGCAGCCGAGGCAGCTCAGAGAAGTGGTGCCGGGCTGGTTAGTCTTATCACACGACCTGAGCATCGCCAGTCGCTGCTCGCTCGTGCTCCAGAGATTATGGTGCTCACATGTGAAGAAAATGCTGAAGCCATTGAAGAGGTATTGCGAAAAGCATCTGCTATCGCGATTGGTCCTGGGCTTGGCCGTAGCGACTGGTCGAGAGGCTTACTGCAGCAAGTTATGGGTGTGCAGCTAGGAGATAAAACTCCGTTAGTAATTGATGCAGATGCATTACAGTTACTTGCCGAACGCAGCCAATTACTATCTTCTACGCGACGGGAAAACTGGATATTAACCCCTCATCCGGGAGAGGCTGGGGTGCTGCTGAATAAGACCACAGCGGAAATTCAATCCGATCGTGTTGCATCAGTTAGTGAATTGGCGCAGCGCTGGGGCGGTTGTTGTTTACTTAAAGGCAGCGGCAGTTTAATTGCTTGCACAAAAAAAGGCGCAGATAAAAAAGCCGGGCCACAAAGTATTTTCTTGTGTACTGAGGGAAATGCTGGAATGGCTAGCGGTGGCATGGGGGATGTATTAACCGGTTTAACAACTAGCTTGCTTGCTCAGGGTCTGGATCTTGAGAGTGCAATTTGCTGCGCTGTTTGTGTTCATGGTGAAGCCGCGGATTTGGCTGTTGATTTTGAGGGACAAAGAGGCCTTGCCGCAAGTGACCTGTTACCTTATATAAGGCAACTGGTGAACCCGTCTTGATATTGACCAATTCTTTATACCTCGACGACGAGGCGGCGACTTTGGAATTTGGAAAAGTGCTGGCTAAGGCAACATTTCAAAACCCTGCATCCTCAGTGGCGTCAGCAGCAGCTGAATCAGGAATTCCATCAGTCGGAGGAGTGATCCATTTACATGGTGATTTAGGGGCGGGCAAAACTTCTTTAACTCGGGGATTAATGCGTGGCTACGGCTATGAAGGGGCCGTAAAGAGTCCAACTTACACGTTAGTGGAGCCTTATGAATTCAAATACTGCAATATCTATCATTTTGACCTTTATCGTCTCTCGGATCCTGAAGAAGTAGAGTATCTGGGTACCGACGACTATTTTGCTGCTTCTAATCTCTGCATTTTTGAGTGGGCTGAAAGAGGCTCAAACATAATCCCTCCAGCTGATCTGCGCATAAATATTGAATTAGAAGGAACAGGAAGGCGGCTGAGCTGTCAAAGTTTGTCTGAAAAGGGTGAACTAATCGCCAAAAGATTATGGAATTGAGGCCGTTGTAATAGACAACGAGAAGTAGGCCATGAAATTAGTTAGAAGACTCAAGCTTTTCCTAATATTCACCTTGTTCTATTCATTGTCGATGAATATACAAGCAGCGGATGTTGAAGACGTGCGAGTTTGGCATGCGCCAGACCATATTCGACTTGTTTTTGATTTAAGCGAAACTTTTAAGTACAACCTCTTCTCCTTAGCTGGTCCCGATCGCATTGTTATCGATATCGATGATTCTGAACTAAGTGGGAATTTCACTAACCTAGATTTTTCAGACAGTTCTGTCGATGGTATCCGTAGTGCAGTGAGAAACGGCAACACGCTTCGCGTCGTACTGGACCTCAATCAAGCAATGAAGCCAACCAGCTTTACTCTGGAGCCTAATTCGGAATTGGGCCATCGTCTGGTCGTTGATCTCTATGGAGAATCATCGGTAACTTCAATGCCTCCGAGGATAGTTAACACAGTTGAGCCACAGTCTGATGAGAAGAGAGACATTGTCGTGGCAATCTCAGCAGGTCATGGTGGAGAAGACCCTGGCGGTATTGGCTATGACGGAAGGCTTAAAGAGAAGAATGTAACTCTGGATATTTCCCGTGCTCTTTTTGATCGGCTGAATATTATTCCAGGATACCAGCCGATCATGATCAGAGACGGCGACTATTACGTAGAACTTAAGCGTCGTCCAGAAATTGCCCGTAACAAAAGAGCTGACCTTTTTGTTGCGATTCACGCCGATTGGTATCGAAATGCCAATGCTAACGGTCTCACTATTTATGCTCTTTCCGGTGACCGAGCTGACAGGGAAAATGCGCGTAGGATTTCCGAGAAGGAAAATGGTTCTGATTTATTGGGCGGAGTTGGTGGTGATTTGAATTTAGATGTTTGGGATGACGATGTCGCTCTAACATTGGTGTCATTGCAAATGGCCTGGAGCATGGAGCAGAGCCTAATTGCTGGTACCAGTTTGCTCGCCTCTTTAGATGGAGTTACCCGGCTGCGGAGAGATAAAGTTCAACAAGCTTCACTGCAAGTATTGAACTCGCCGGATATTCCCTCGATTTTGGTAGAGACTGGTTATCTAACAAACCCAAATGAAGCCAAAAAATTAAATTCTTCAAAATTTCAACGGCAGATTTCAGCGGCTCTTGCCCAGGGTGTAATGAACTATTTCTATGATGCTCCCCCGAAGGGAACTCTAGTGGCTTGGCAAAAGGAGAATGGTGTTGTCCCCGGCTCTTATACAGTTAAGCGTGGTGATGCTCTCTCAGTTATTGCGGAACGATTTGGCGTGCTAATGAATGCACTCAAAGCTGAGAACAATCTGCGCTCTAATACCATTCATATAGGTCAAGTTCTCACCATTCCTGGCGGAGTAAATCTTAGAATTTCCGAGCACACAATTAAGCGTGGTGAAACTCTCTCTGAAATCGCTGTCCGTTACCAGATTAGTCTTTCCAGTTTGCGGGGAGCCAATGAAATAAATGGTGATCGAATAATGGTCGGTCAAATACTGTATATCCCAGCGTCCTAGTTTTCTTCATCCCATAACTCCGGAATTTGCAAATTCATCGGATCACTCAAAGCGTCAACTCAATTGTTAGTGCTACAATGACCTCCTTGTTGCGTCCCAAATTCAGTTTTTCCTCGTGGTGGTGTGTCCCGGTATGACCCGTATTAACCTCCTCAGTCAACGACTCGCGAATCAGATTGCGGCTGGAGAAGTCGTGGAACGACCAGCATCTGTTATTAAAGAACTTCTGGAAAATAGCCTCGATGCAGGTGCTTCCCGAATCGAGGTCGAGATTGAGCAAGGCGGTGTCAAGCGCATGCGCATTCGCGATAATGGTCAGGGCATCCACAAAGACGATTTGGCGCTGGCACTGAGTCGCCATGCGACTAGTAAGATCGCAGAATTGAATGATCTGGAGAATATCGCCAGCCTTGGTTTTCGCGGTGAGGCACTTGCCAGTATTAGTTCAGTTTCGCGCTTAAGCATGACCTCGAAAACTCCAGTCCATGAACAAAGCTCAAACCAAACCGCTGCTAACAAGGCCGAGGAAAATGCCTGGAAAGTCGAAGTTGCCGGTCAGGAAATGGAGACTAGCCTCGAACCTGCGGCCCACCCTCAAGGCACAACTGTTGAAGTAAGAGATTTATTCTTTAACACCCCTGCCCGCAAGAAGTTTCTAAAAACAGAAAAGACTGAATTTTCCCGGATTGACGAAGTGGTGAAACGAATTGCCTTAAGTCGCTTCGATGTACAGTTTTCTCTGGATCATAATCATCGGGCAATTCACAAATTATTGCCGGCCAATTCAGAACAAGAGCAACAACGACGTGTTGCTTTAGTGTGCGGTCCGGCATTCGCTGAGAATTCCGTATTCGTCGAAATGGAAGGTCCGGGGTTAAAACTATGGGGTTGGGTTAGCCTACCTACTTTCTCTCGCAGCCAAGCTGACTTGCAGTATTTTTACGTTAACGGCAGAATTATTCGCGACAAGCTCGTAACCCATGCGGTTAAGCAAGCTTATCGTGATGTGCTGTTCCATGGACGTCACCCTGCCTATGTTCTCTATTTAGAATTGTCGCCAGCAACAGTCGATGTAAATGTCCATCCAACCAAGCACGAAGTCAGGTTTCGTGATGGCCGTTTGGTACATGATTTTCTTTTTAGTTCCCTACACAAGGCGTTGGCTGCTGTAACACCAGACCAACAAATGGGGGATGCTCAAGTGGGAGATTCCCCAGCAGGGCTATCACCACTGAGCGGCAATGAGTTTGGCTTCGGAGGAAACCTCCATCCTGGAGGGGTAGGAATCACGTCATCGGATTCTCTAACCAATCAACCTTTTTTGACTCTTAGGCAGGGGCCGGTGCTGGCCGAAAGTGATAGTAATTATTATCCCAGTGGTTCTAGTTCTTATAAGAGTTCTAACTATCACTCGGTCAATGCACCAACTGCTGATTTGATTCAAGAACAACTCGCTGCCTACGTAAAACTGAATGTTGATGGTGACGGTGAAGAATTTCCACCGTTAGGTTTTGCTGTCGCTCAAATTCACGGCATCTACATTTTATCTCAGAACAAAGGCGGTATGATTATCGTCGACATGCACGCCGCTCACGAGCGGATAACTTATGAACGTATGAAACTAGCTTGTCAGAATGAAGAGCTGAAGATGCAGCCTCTGCTAGTTCCGCTCTCGATTGCTGTCAGCCAATCGGAAGCAGAATTGGCGGAATCTCAACAAGAGGCCTTATTGAGTCTGGGCATCGAACTCGAAAAAGTGGCAGAGGAATCAATAATTGTTAGACAGATTCCATCTATTCTTCGCGATGCAAATATCGAACAATTAGTGTGTGATGTGCTTTCGGATATTTTGGAGTATGGCAGCAGCGATCGCATTCAAGCACACCAAGATGAACTATTATCCACCATGGCCTGTCACGGATCAGTTCGAGCAAATCGTCATCTTACGGTTCCAGAAATGAATGCATTGTTGAGGGATATGGAAGCGACAGAACGTAGCGGTCAATGCAATCATGGGCGTCCAACTTGGGTTTATCAAAGCCTGCAAGAATTGGACAAGTTGTTTCTTCGTGGGCAGTAGCTGTTCTTTGGTTCAACTCAGTCATTGTGAATAATTCCAATAATAAAGCCGATGTCATTTGCTTGATGGGCCCAACCGCTGTAGGTAAAACAGCTTTGGCCGTTCAACTCTGTCAGTATTTCCCTTTTCAGATTATCAATGTGGACTCGGTGCAAATCTACAAAGGTATGGATATCGGCACGGGTAAACCTGATGCCGAGACTTTGTCCCTAGCACCTCACCGCTTACTGGATATTCGCGATCCAGCAGAATCGTACTCTGCTGCTGATTTTCGCAGTGATGCACTGTCAGAAATCGAAGATATTGTTCAAGCTGGGAGTACGCCTTTGTTGGTGGGCGGCACAATGCTGTACTTCAAGGTACTCCGCGATGGTCTGGCGGATATGCCTCACGCCGATAAAATAATTCGCGATGAAATTGAAGCTATAGCCAGGGCGGAGGGCTGGCAGCGAGTCCATGACCTGCTAGTAGAGGTTGATCCTGAATCCGCTAATCGGATTCATCCTAACGACCCGCAAAGATTGCAGAGGGCCCTAGAAGTTTACCGTGTATCGGGAAAAACTATGACTCAGTTACATGTGGAGGAAAGAAGTCAGCAGGCTGCGGGTCTAAATATTCCTTTCAATTTACATTTTTTTGCTCTGCAATCTGAGGATCGGCAACAGCTCCACCAACACATAGAAAAAAGGTTTCTTCAGATGATTGAAGATGGTCTGGTGGCTGAAGTGAGGTCATTGCTCAGCAGAGGTGATCTGAATTTAAACCTTCCTTCAATAAAATCAGTAGGATACAGGCAAGTTTGGCAATATTTGAAGGGAGATTTAAGCTTTGATGGTATGGTAGAAAAGAGTATCATTGCTACTCGGCAACTCGCGAAAAGGCAGCTTACCTGGCTGCGCAGCTGGGAAAACCTTCACAATTTGGGTAATCCATTGTCAAATTCCAGAGCAGAACCCCTTGAACTGGTCTTGAATTACATGGAATCCACCTCAATATAGAACTTTAGAGAGCTTTGTGAAGTCAAATAGAATCTTAAGGTGATTATTCTATGCACCAGGTATCTCGATTTGTAGATTACAAGGAGAAGTACAATGTCCAAAGGGCACACACTGCAAGACCCATTCCTAAACGTACTGCGGAAGGAGCGGATCCCTGTTTCCATTTATTTGATGAGCGGGATAAAATTGCAAGGTCAAATTGAGTCCTTTGATCAGTTCGTTATCTTGCTTAAGAGTGCAGTAAGTCAGATGGTATACAAACATGCCATCTCCACAGTAGTTCCCACACGTATGGTGAAGATTCCTATGCACAATACAGGCGATGCGCAAGAAGAAAAAGGAAGTGATCCTGACAACGTCTAGACTGAGGTACTTGATTGTTTTTTGACCGGCCAGAATCTGGCGAAGTTTCCATCCTTGTTCATATCTTGATTGATTCGGAAATTGAGCGGGAGGATCCAACTGAATTCGAAGAACTAGCTCTTTCCGCAGGTGCAATGCCAGTAGATTACATTACCGGCTCGCGCAAGCAGCCTTCATCCAATTATTTTGTTGGTACTGGTAAGCTTGAAGAAATCGCTGCTGCTGTTCATGCACACAAAGCTGAACTGGTGTTGTTTAACCACGCACTTTCGCCTAGTCAGGAAAGAAATCTTGAAGCTCATTTAGAATGTCGCGTTTTAGACCGGACTGGACTCATTCTAGATATTTTCGCGCAGAGGGCTCGGAGCCATGAGGGGAAATTACAAGTTGAATTAGCTCAGTTGAAACACATGAGCACCAGGCTTAAGCGAGGCTGGGCTCATCTCGACAGACAGAAAGGTGGCATCGGCTTACGTGGTGCTGGTGAAACTCAGCTAGAGTTAGATCAGCGGATGATCGGACAACGAATTAAGTCCATCAATAAAAGTCTGACAAAAGTCCGCAGTCAGCGTGAACAGGGGCGACGATCAAGACAGCGAGCTGAAGTATCTACGGTTTCTTTGGTGGGTTATACTAACGCCGGCAAGTCTTCTCTTTTCAATAAAGTTACATCAGCCAATACCTATGCTGCAGATCAATTGTTCGCCACACTGGATTCGACGCTACGCAAAGTTAATTTGCCCAATTTTGGTCAGGCGATAATTGCAGACACGGTAGGTTTTATTAGTCATCTTCCTCACCAATTGGTGGAAGCGTTTCGTGCGACATTGGAAGAGACTGCCTCGGCCAACTTACTTTTACATGTAGTTGATGCCGCAAATGACTTGAACATTGAATTTATGCAACAGGTAAATTTGGTACTGAAGGAGATTGGCGCGAAAGATGTTCCGCAATTAGAAGTTTTCAACAAGATTGATTTGATACCCGGTTGTGAGCCTCATCTGCAAAGAGATGAAAAAGGTAAACCATGGAGAGTTTGGGTTTCAGCGAAAACAGGAGCAGGTTTAGATTTACTCCAAGAATCAATAAGCGAACTGCTGGCAGGCACGATGGTTTCTGAAACACTAGAACTGTCGCCACAAAATGCCCGCTTACGAAGCAAGCTTTATGAAAACGGATTTGTCCAGACTGAGGTGGTTGATGAGCGTGGATATTATCAATTGGGCGTTAAATTGCCTCTGCTGGATTTCACCCGAATTATTGAAGACGGTAATGCAGTTGCTCTGAACCAAGGGATTGCAAAAAGGAAAAATCAAAGATCTGAATCAATATCAAGAAGCACGTAATGACTGGGCAACGGATAAGTCTGTGGAGGCTAAAGCCCGCATGGTTAAATGGCAGCAGTTAGAGTCGATTTAGTGTTACTTGATTACTCAAAGTGCTGTGTAGATTGTTAATTATTCGCTAAAATCGTTGTTCAATGACCGATTTAGCTACGGAGAAGCCAATGGCTTGGAATGAACCTGGAAATAACGGTAACGACAATGATAATGGTAATGACCCTTGGGGTGGTGGCGGCCGGAAAGGTGGTGGAGGCCAGGGGCCACCTGATATTGATGAGGTCATTAAGAATGTGACTAAAAAATTCAATAGTTTGTTTGGTGGTTTTGGTGGATCCAGTTCTAACTCTGGTGGCTCGAAAGCAGCCGGTGGAGGTTTCAACAGAGGGCTCATTGTTGCTCTTATGTCAGTACTCGCAGTAGTTTGGGGGTTTATGGGCTTCAGAATAGTTGACGAAGCAGAACGCGGAGTGGTGCTGAGGTTTGGTAAAGCTCAAGACGACACTCTGACACCAGGTTTACGTTGGAATCCACCTATTATTGATGATGTTACCTTGGTGAACGTATCGCAATTGAATGCTAAGACTTATCCCAGCGAAGCGATGCTCACCACCGATGAAAATATCATCGATATCGATGTTACTGTTCAGTATCGAATCTCTGACCCGGTCAAGTATGTTATTGCGGTGCAAGATCCAGAATTAAGCTTAGATAATGCATCGCAATCTGCAATTCGTCACGTAGTTGGCGGTGTGTCAATGGACCTTATTCTGACCACCGGTCGAAGCGCATTGGCCGATGACGTTGAAGAGCGTTTGCAAAATTATATGGACGTTTACGATACCGGTATTTTTATTAGTCAGGTTAACGTTATCGATGCGCAACCTCCAGCAGATGTCAGGCCCGCTTTTGATGACGTGATTCGTGCACGGGAAGATGAAGAAAGAGCGCAGAATCAGGCTAACCAATACGCGAATCAGGTAATTCCTGAGGCTCGCGGTGAGGCTCAGCGACAAATGGAAGAAGCGAATGCCTACAAAGAAGAAGTTATAGCTAGGGCGACTGGTGATGCCTCTCGATTTAATTCTTTGCTTTCTGAATATCTCAAAGCGCCAGAAGTTACTAGACAACGAATTTACATTGAGTCTATTCAAGATGTAATGGTCTCGAGCAGTAAAATCATGATTGATGTCGAAGGTGGTAACAACATGTTGTATGTGCCGCTGGATAAAATTATGGAACAAAGTGGAGCTGGTAACGGCAGGGGTGGATCCACTCAAGAATTGCGCGACCTTGCTAATCAATTGGCTCCCTATCTACCCGGACCAAATTCAGTTAATACTGCCGATCGATCGCGGATTAGCACCGGAAGAGGTAATCGTTAATGAAAAATATTCTAAGTGTTGGGGTGCTATTTCTCGTTGTTTTCCTCGCTGGAAACACACTCTTCGTAGTTAAAGAAACTGAACGTGCTGTGAAGTTGCAGTTTGGCCAATTGATTGATGCCGATATTGCACCTGGTCTGCATTGGAAGCTCCCTTGGGTGAATACAGTCCGAAAGTTTGATGCGCGCATTCAAACTGAAGATTCTTTACCAGAGCGATTCTTAACTTTGGAGCAGAAAGCTTTAGAAGTTGATTCCTACGCAAAATGGCGAATCATTGATGTTGAGAAGTTTTATGTCTCAACACGTGGAGATGTCAGAACCGCAGGTAACTTGTTGGCGACACGTATCAACGATGGCCTCCGTGACCAGATTGGTTCTAGAAACCTAGTAGAGGTCGTAGCCGGCGAACGTGACCAGCTCATGCTCGATTTGACTGCTGAACTCAATGAATCCACTGCCGCAGATATTGGAATCGAAGTTATTGATGTGCGAGTTAAGCGTATCGATCTTCCTGATGATGTAAGATCCTCGGTATATGATCGAATGATTACTGAACGTAATCGAGAGGCTCAGGCGTTACGTTCATTCGGTGAAGAACTGGCAATAGGAATTCGCGCTGATGCTGATCGTCAGGCCGTTATTTTCGAGGCAGAAGCTTATCGTGATGCTGAGCGCATTCGAGGTGAAGGTGATGCAACGGCCACAGCTATTTACGCAGACGCCTATACTAAAGACCCTGAATTTTATGCATTCACCAGAAGTCTGAATTCGTATCGTGAAACTTTTAATTCAAAAAGTGATGTGTTGCTGCTAGATCCTAACAGTGACTATTTTAAATATTTGAAAGGCGGTCTGACCCCACTATAGTATTTGAATTTTTGTTGGCTGCATAAGAGAATTAATTAGCTAAATATTTATCGAAATATGTAATACAAAGCAGAATCACTAGCAAGCTCAGTGATTCTGCTTTGTATTTTTTGAAATTCATCATTGCTGTAATCGAAATGGGGAAAACCATTTATGTGGCATGAACTGGCAATGGCATTTTGTCTGATGCTAGTAATTGAAGGCATAATGCCGTTCTTAGCTCCCCATCGATGGCGTAATATGGTGTTATTGTTAGGTGAAGTCGATGACAATACGATGCGTTATATTGGTCTCGGAAGTATGCTTACAGGCACTGCGCTGCTCTATCTAATTAACTGAACTTATTTATTAGAGCCCACTAACTAATTTTAATTAACCTAAACTTGATCAAACTATCATGACTTCTGCAAAACGCTGGTTGCTGCCCGATGGTGTCGAAGAGATTCTGCCACGGGAAGCACACAAGTTGGAATCGCTTCGCCGGAAGCTTCTTGATCTCTATGAGTCTTGGGGCTATCAATTGGTAATTACCCCACTTATTGAATACCTCGATTCGCTGCTAGTGGGCTCTTCCCATGACTTGGATTTGCATACCTTCAAGATTACTGACCAATTGAGCGGCCGTATGATGGGGATACGAGCAGACATTACTCCGCAAGCTGCCCGCATAGATGCCCACTGCTTGAATAAGGAAGGTCCGGTTAGGCTCTGTTATGCAGACAGCGTTCTACATACTAAACCAAGAGGCTTAATGACGTCTCGTGTTCCGATTCGTGTTGGCGCAGAACTTTATGGGCACTCTGGTGTTGAATGCGATATCGAATTGATTTGCTTGATGCACCAAACTTTGGGTGCAGCAGCTATTGGCGATATCCATATCGTTCTTGGGCACGTAGGTATATTTCGAACATTAGTGAAAGAAGCGAATCTTTCTACTGATACTGAAACACTTTTATTCGAAGCAGTGCAGCGAAAAGCCTATGGTGAAATTGACGAAGTTTTGGACGCCGCTGTGCAAGAACAAGCTATTAACAATATGATAAAACAGTTGGCAAGATTGAGTGGCGGCGAAGCTACTCTGTCTGACGCAATTGGAGTTTTTGCTGCTGCTCCCGTGACGGTCCAGTCTGAATTGGCAGAACTCGTCGCAATCGTTGCTGGAGTTAAGAAACGAATCCCTGATATCACACTTTGTTTCGATCTTTGTGAGCTTCGCGGCTATGAATATCACACTGGTATTGTGTTTGCCGCATACACTCCCGATTACGGGAGAGCAGTAGCCAAAGGTGGGCGTTATGATGACATTGGTGAAGTATTTGGGCGAGCTCGACCGGCATCGGGATTCGATAGTGATCTTAAAACACTGGCCAAACTGACCACTCGTGAATTCAATTTGAAATCAGCTATTGCCGCACCTTATGATGATAGTGATGAGTTGTTGGCACTGTTAGAAAAATTGCGGGATGAAGGGGAAGTGGTAATTTCTAGTTTTAATCAAGAGCTAAGCGAGCAAGATCAACGAGAACTAGATTGTGATCGAAGAATTGTTCAACGTGGCGGAATGTGGGTAGTAGAAAAATTTTAATTCATCAGTGCGAGAAAATTTAAAGAAGTTCCCATTAATTGAAAAACAAGTGGATTGAGAAAAAAGTAATGGCCAAGTCGGTTGTAGTATTAGGCACCCAGTGGGGTGATGAAGGTAAAGGGAAGATAGTTGATTTATTGACCGACCAGGCCTCGGTAGTCGCCCGTTTTCAAGGTGGCCATAATGCTGGCCACACCTTGGTTATCGACGGTAAAAAAACCGTACTACATTTGCTGCCATCAGGAATTTTACGAAAGAATGTAAGTTGTGTAATCGGAAATGGCGTAGTGCTTTGTCTCGAGGCCCTTTTAGAAGAAATGGGTGAGCTGGAAGCTAGAGGGGTTCCAGTTAGAGACCGGTTAAGTATAAGCGGCGCCTGTCCCTTGATCTTACCGTCTCATATAGCTTTGGATCAGGCCCGAGAAAGCAGGAAAGGCAGTAACAAATTAGGCACTACCGGGCGTGGTATTGGTCCGGCCTATGAAGACAAAGTTGCACGACGTGGCATACGCCTAGCAGAAACACGAAACGAAAAACTCTTTGGGGAAAAACTCACTGAGTTGTTGGCCTTTCACAATTTTTTGTTAGAGAAATATTTCGAAACGGACCCTATCGATTTCCAAGAAACTTTCGATTCGTCTATGGTGCTCGCCCAACAAGTCAAACCAATGATTGCTGATACTATCGACATTCTTCACTCACATCGTAAAGCTGGCGACAATATCTTGTTCGAAGGAGCCCAGGGCTCCTTATTGGATATAGATCACGGTACATATCCATTCGTAACGTCCTCAAATACTACGGCAGGTGGTACTGCGACTGGTTCTGGTTTTGGGCCTTTGTATCTGGATTATGTCCTTGGTATCACCAAAGCTTATACCACTCGAGTTGGTTCCGGTCCTTTCCCGACAGAGTTATTTGACGATGTTGGTGAACACCTGGCAACTGTTGGTCATGAAAGAGGAGCGACCACAGGTAGAGCAAGGCGCTGCGGTTGGTTTGATGCGGCTGCTGTACGCTTGGCGATGCGGATAAATAGCGTGTCAGGAATTTGCTTAACCAAACTGGATGTTCTGGATGGCCTCAAAATGATTAAAGTGTGTACTGGATATCAAGGAGTGGGGGGAAATCCATCAGCGAGTTTGATGGATATAGAAACCTACAAAGATCTGCAGCCAATCTATGATGAATTACCGGGTTGGAAGGAATCAACAGTAGGTGTAAAAAGCCTGGACGAGCTGCCTGAAAATGCTCGAGCTTACATAAAGTACATTGAAGACACGGTGGAAGTGCCGTTGGATATTATTTCTACAGGACCAGATCGGGAAGAAACCATAATTATTCGTCACCCGTTTGATTGATAGGCAGAAGTGGTTTCAAACGACAGGCCATAAACAGGCCGCACCTATAGCTCCGCTAGCATCACCAAAAGTTGGTTTGGCTAGTTTGGTTTGCATGATGTTGGTAAAAACGATGCCACTCAGTAGTTCTGGAACTTTCTCATAGAGATAATCTATATTAGACAGCCCCCCGCCTAGAACAATCATGTCGGGGTCAAGTAGATTCACTACAGTAGATAGACATTGCGCCAGCTGCAGACAATAAATGTCGAGACATCGCTGTGCGTTGGCATCACCTCCTTTGGCATTGTTGGCGATTTGCACGGCTTCATATTCCAGGCCTTGGGAATCATGATAGGTCTGTTTAAGACCCCGTCCCGAAAGTACTGTTTCAATGCAATTAGTTCTACCGCAGTGACAGTGACGGTTACTGCCAATGGAATCTCGCACAGATGAGGGAATACAATTGTGCCCCCATTCGCCAGCGATGCTGTTTGGGCCCGTGTGCAGCTCCTTGTTAATTGCAATACCGCCACCTGTTCCTGTGCCGATGATTACACCAAATACAGTCTTAGAGTTTACACCAACACCGTAGTTAGCTTCTGATAACACGAAGCAATTCGCATCGTTCTCTATGTGCACTTCATAACCAAGCTTCGCTTCGATATCTTTTTTCAACGGTTGGCCGTTGAGGCTCACAGAATTGCTGTTCTTCATCAATTCTCCCGAAAATGACAAAGCGCCAGGTGTACCTATTCCTACTGATAATCGAGTTCCGGCTGTCCCCTGTAAATTACCTATAAGAGCACAAAGACTGAATACAGTGTCCTTGTAATTATCCGTGGGAGTATCGACTCGAATTTTCTCGGTAACTCCGCCTTGATTATTAAGAATGATTCCTTCTATTTTTGTTCCGCCCAGATCTACCCCAATCCTCATTGTTATCCTCAAGCTGATCTATTCTAAAATTAGTGCTATGTGTCAGTGTCACTATGAGTGAATCTTACATTTAAGTTGCATAGTACTACAAACACTCTAAAATCTTCGGTCCGCCTGGATTGTGTGGCCAGACGAAATACGCTAATAAAGATAAAAAATACAATGACTCGTGCTAGATATCAGCAAGTATCTCTTCAGGATACGCCTTACTACCACTGTATTTCACGTTGTGTAAGGCGTGCATACTTATGTGGTGATGATCCAGTTAGCGGTCAAAATTTTGATCATCGCAAACAATGGCTAGTGATTAAAATCAAACAGTTGGCTGCTCAATTCTCAGTAGATGTCTGTGCCTACGCCATTATGAAGAATCATTATCACCTTGTTCTTCATGTTGATGAGACTGCTGCCAAAGAATGGCCTGAGGAAGAAGTTATCAAGCGTTGGACTGAACTTTTCCCGCGTAACGCAGCTTTGATCGCAACCCTTCGCAAGAATACAGCCACTAGAGCCGCACGAAAACAACTTGCTCAACACGTTAGCGTGTGGCGAGATCGCTTAACTGACATTAGTTGGTTTATGCGCTGCTTGAATGAATCTACCGCTCGGCGAGCAAACAGGGAAGACAAATGCAGGGGACGTTTTTGGGAAGGGCGCTTCAAAAGTCAGGCATTATTAGATGAAAGAGCTTTAGTGACTTGTATGGCTTATGTGGATCTAAATCCAGTAAGAGCCGGACTTGCAGAATCTTTGGCAAATAGCGATTTCACTTCTATCCAAGAACGGTTAATTGAGCAAGCCAAAAAATCTAAGAGTCGGTCTTACAAACAACACCGACTATTAACTCGTCGTAGCTCTAAGCATCTAGTAGGACGCCAGTCTCCCCTGAAACAAGGAAAGCTGAAGTCACTTTCCGCCTTAGAGTCATTCGGTAATTCTACGTTGTCTATTACCCAACAAAGTTATTTTGATTTATTGGACCTCACCTGTAAGGCTCTGCGCTTGGATTCCATTGATCACGGCAAAGCAACGCGGGTTCTAGAAGAAAAGCAACACGCGCTGCCAATATTAGGAATCGGTTCCGAGGCATGGTTAAAAGGGGTAAGCTCTTTTCATAGATACTATTCTCTGGCCGCAGGTTCAGAATCTTCCCTTATTCGATTTCACAAAAGTAGAATTAAAAATGGGGTAGATCTAAAGTTTCCAAACAAATGGATTCGTGGGATGCATTCTGCGAAAACGTTGTACGGTACTTGACCAACTCATTCAGCAATAATCCCATACCTTAAGTTAGCCCATCTCCTTTCTTGTTAATACCAAGCACTTCTTAAGATCTGCTAATAGCTAATTTTAACAACCTTTAGCAGAAACTGGTCTATTTGCTCTGCAAATTAATACTTAACTCTAAATCATATTGAATATTCGAAAGAACATTTCTGTTTTAGCGCTACTATTATCCTTGATTTAATAAATTGGATGTCCTTTGTTTAATAACTGGATGTCCTTTGTTAGGTTCGTGAACTCTGTGAACTGTATTTGCTAAGTATCAGATATTTGAGAACTTATTTTTCTCGTTGCAATCTAATTGAGTAAAAAGGGGCTGGTCTACCACTTTAACATGTCAAAAATTACTATAGTGAGGGACCTTTCAAATTACTATATATTGTTTGACTTTGGTTTATTTACACTATATGTTGCGCTTCATTAAGGTTGCTAACTTATTGTTTCTTTAGGTAAGAATAAAAAAAGCGAGAAAAATAAAAGTAATCATTTTTACCTTAAAAGCCGCAGAATTTTCTGGAAATGACAGTAAGTATGGAGAAATTTAAGAAATCGGTGCATATCAGAGTAAGAAAATGCACAGAGTAACAATAAAAAGTCACGTTTCCGGAAAGGCGAAAATTTTTTACAAAAGCTGGGGTTATAAAGAATGAATAAACTCGCTAATGTTGCAGTCGAAGAACCTTTTAATGAGACAGCTCAAGAGTCATTAGTCGACGGTGATGAACTCTACGTAAAAAGACAGAAAGAAAATGAGATCAGGATGAAGCTTGCGCAATTTGCCAAAGAGCTATCCCAGATCGAAAAAAAGCGAAGCGATCACTAAACAGAAAACGTTCCGTTGTACCCTTCCCGCGTTAATCAATCGATTATTTGGCGACTTATCCGTCTCTTTCTCAATCAATCCAAAGTAAAGTCGTCTAGCGCTACTTGTTGTAGTTTATTGTTGTGCTCGTGATACTGAGACAGCAGGTGAAATTTACTAGGAGGAGAGTTACCATTGTCGGCGTTGGAGAACTCAGGTTCTTCATATCTAATCTTAGGTGTCGGGAGGAAATATGTTGATTAGAACTATTCGATTAGTTGGCGGGTTCATTCTGTTGCTTATGCTCTTCAACAGCTGCGCATCTAACTCAGCTTATACTCCCCTCTTGAAGGCAGAGCCAGAGATTGGTTCTGCGGTGACTCGAGTACCCCGTACTTTGCGACTTTACTATGATGCACTCCCAGATGTTGAGCGCAGCGCAGTTACGCTAATAGGTCCTACAGGGGAGCATACCTTGCGTGGTCTGCATACGATGGCATCTGATGATTTGATGATGGAAATAATGGATCCACTAACTCCTGGCCAGTACACGGTTGAATGGACCACTATAGTAGGCGACGATCCCATGGTTCATTCAGGATCTTTTAACTTTAGTGTTCCGTAAGAACAGTTGATTGCAAGTGAGGGCTAAAAGATCGAAAAGTAAGGCCAATGTTTATTCGTCGCTAGCCACGCCTGATAGTTAATCCACCATCTACTGCAAGAGCCACGCCGGTAATATAAGACGAAGCCGGCAAAGCAAGACTCAGACTTGCATGGGCTACTTCTTCAGGATCACCATAGCGTCGTAAGGCGATTCGTCGGCGTGAATAAATATCTCTTTCCTCCTCCGGAATCCAATCGGTCATACCAGTAAGTATTGGACCCGGGCAGATTGCATTTACCGTTATACCCTCCTTGCCAAGCTCTGTTGCCAGTGATCGAGTTAATCCAATAACGCCATGCTTCGCAGCCGTGTAAGGGCTGTTCCCAGGAATGGCCCCCAAGCCTTCAGTGGACGCGATGTTGATAATTCGAGGTGATTCTGACTTTCTAAGATGGGGAAGAGCAGCCCGAATCGAAGATGATTGAGCCGTTAATAAAATACTCAAACTAGTCGCCCAACGCTCATCATAGTCTTCACTATCAATTGCAGTGCGCAGTGAGACACCAGCATTGTTTATGAGAATATCCAATCCTTGATAATATTCTGCCGCTGCCTCGATCACTTGTTTAATCATTCCACCATTAGATACATCTAGTTCCCACGCTGTCGCATTACAACCAGCTGCTTGAATTTGCTCTACGGTTTCATTCACCGCAGCAAGCTTTTTATCAGTAGCCGCGACCTTGGCACCCTGTTCAGCAAATAGCTTTGCTGTCGCTCGGCCCATGCCACTGCCAGCGCCAGTAATGAACACCACTTTATCTTTTACAGAACGACTGAGTTTCGATAATTTTTCCATTGGTTAACTTTCCAAGAATTTTAGAATGATTCTATTCTACATTTTAGTTCACTTGTTTCGGGTATCAATGTGTTTATATTGTAATCAGGCGCATTTCGCAGTTTTTCCACTTCTCCAAAATACGTTTAACTAATCAATACTCATGACGTGCTGCATTTTTAACTCAATAAAAACTTAATCCCAACACCAACTGTATATTCAGTATCCGGTTATGACGAGCAAGCCTTTTAATTTTATCATTTACCCCAATAGATGAGACAAACTAATAAAAGCCTTATGAGGTATTCCATGTCTTTAACTATGCACGAATGTTCCATCCCGGTTTTTCTTCGATATTTAAACAATCTATCCGCACTTCTTGAAAAGGGCACAAGCTATGCCAGCGAGAAGGAAATAGAGTATTCGATACTGGTTAATGCCCGGCTTTATCCAAATATGTTGTCCTTATCCCGACAGGTGCAAATAGCATGTGATGTGACCAAGGGTGCTGCCGCCAGATTATCAGGCGTCGAGTCTCCAAAACATGAAGATAAAGAAACGACTTTTGAAGAACTGCAGGATCGCATCGCGAAGACCAAGAGCTTTCTTGAATCTATTGACGAAGCAGACATCAATGGTACAGAAGACAAAGAGATCCTCCTGCAAGCTGGACCTAAAGAATTTAAGTTCACTGGGCGAATATTTTTAACTACGTTCGCCTTGCCAAACCTACTTTTTCACGTGAGCACGGCCTATAACATTCTGCGTCACAATGGTGTGGATATTGGCAAAATGGATTATCTTGGCGGTGCGTAGATTAATAAGAGATGCAGTGAGCGCGATTAGATTAAGAATTAGAGCACGATGAATTGCGCGCGGAAAGGGCAGAACTGTATAGCTCGTATGTTACCACTTAGAGTCCTCATTGCCTCATTAATACTCTTTATATTCATTAGATGGAATCTATCTGATAAAAGGAGCTCCTCGCCCTCCTGGGGCCTAGATAGCGAATATTACACAGATGATTTACTGTAAAATCATGCAAACTATCAATGGCACAGATCAATGATTTGTGGAAGAGGCTAAGAATGGCAAATATCGTAGGCGGAGCAGGTGCCATTGTCAGTGTTTCGGTGATGGGGCTTAGGGAACTCTGGTCGCAGTATCTGATCGATGGGGCCGTTTGATGGCTTCCATATGTAGCCCCTTGTTGAGTCCAAAACACATGAGAAACATAACGCAGGCGAAGGGTAGTGCGCTGATGATTGAGCCCGATTGCAGCGCTGGCAGTCCTCCCGCAAGTAGCAGTGCTGCGGCGACGACGCCTTCGGTCACGGCCCAGAAAATTCGCTGCCACACAGGCGGGTCTTCATTGCCGCCGGAGGTAATAATGTCTATTACCAGTGAGCCCGAGTCCGATGAGGTGACAAAGAAAGTCATAATCAATAAGGTGGCGACCAGTGACATTAGAGTGGACCAAGGCAGCTGCTCTAGCATCATAAATAGTGCGGTTGGTGAGTCTGCCAATGCGGTATTTACTAGGCTGATGCCATTGTCGGCCAGCTCCATGGTTAGTGCCATGTTGCCGAAAAAGCTAAGCCATAAAAAGGTGAAGCCAGCGGGCACCAAGAGCACGCCAACGATGAATTCGCGAATAGTGCGGCCGCGGGAAATGCGTGCGATGAACATGCCTACAAACGGTGACCAGGAGATCCACCAGGCCCAGTAAAACAGCGTCCAGTCCCCCATCCATTCGATAGGTTCGTAAGCATAAAGGTTGAAAGTCATATCTACCATGCTCGAAAGGTAGCCGCCGATATTTTGTATCAGGGCTCCCAACAGAGTGGCAGTTGGGCCTGCGAGTAAGATGAACACTAGCATCACGATGGCAAGCAAAAGATTGAGCTCGCTGATGCGGCGGATGCCAGCATCGAGGCCAGTAACTACAGAGATTGTCGCTATGGCAGTAATGAAGACGATGAGAAGTATTTGCACAAAGGTAGACACTTCTACGTCAAACAACAAGCTCAACCCCGCGTTCACCTGCATTACACCAAGCCCTAATGACGTGGCCACGCCGAACATGGTGCCTAGCACTGCAAATATATCGACGGCGTGACCGATGGGTCCGTAGATGCGATCGCCGATGAGCGGGTAAAGCGCGGATCTAATCGACAAAGGTAGGCCGTGACGGAAGGAGAAATACGCCAGTGAAAGGCCTACCACGATGTATACCGACCAAGCCTGTAGTCCCCAGTGAAAGAAGGTAATTTCCATCGCACGACCTGCCGCGTCGGCAGTGCCGCCGATGCCAGATGGTGGCTGGGCGAAATGGGTGAGCGGTTCAGAGACGCCAAAAAACAAAAGACCGATGCCCATGCCAGCACTGAATAACATGGAAAACCAACTGACGTAACTGTATTCCGGAACGGAATCGTCGGCTCCGAGTTTGATATTGGCGAAGCGACTAAAAGCGAGGTAGACCACGAAGCCAAAAAAGAAGGCAATTGACGCCATGTAGAACCAGCCAAAGTTAGTCACCAGCCAGCTCTGAATAGAGCTAAACGTCACCATTGCGTGATCGCTGAATCCGGCCCCGTAGACACACACCAACACGATGAGGCCGGCCGAGATAAAGAACACCGGACGACAAATACTGGTGAACAGTTTAGAGTCGGCTTTTCCTTCTGGAATGTGTTGGTCCATGTGTGCTGCTTCCTATTAGTGTTCGAGTCGCGGCGCTTGTCTAAACGCTTCATCGCTCTGCGATAGTGCAACCAGTTCGGAGCCCAGTGATTGTTTAAGTGGTTCTAGAAAGGAGCTGTATTTTTGCCACTGTCCTACGCCTGAGTTGTTCACTGGTCTGCGTACTTGTTCAGACCTAGGTGTTCTTACGCTGCGTTCGGTCTTGTGAAAATTCAGACAGGTTAGCTCAAACGGTAGACCGCAGAACTTCAGCAAGCGGCGAACCTCACTCTCTAAGTCCGCGATCACGTCCTCATTCATCACCTGTAGCACACTATATCGCATATTTTTTGGGAGCTTAAAGAATAGTTGGTGCCCAGAAGAGGACTTGAACCTCCACGACCTTTCGATCACTAGCACCTGAAGCTAGCGTGTCTACCAATTTCACCACCTGGGCATATCGAGGCAATTTCTAGCTAGAATGTCCGCACAAATCACCGGAGCGAAACTCTATCCAGTGCCAGTTAAACTGTCAACAGGCGACTGTCGTCGCATACAAGTCATCATTATAAGTGTATACTTACCGTCGAATGTTAGTTACGTCCTCCTTTAATGCCTAAATCTCGGAAGCCCAATGATCCCTTCGCTCAGCGCGAAGCGGAAAACTATTCCAATCCGATTCCCAGTCGAGAGCACATTCTTGAGCATCTTGAACGCCTTGGCGAGCCTGTTAGTCATGCAGGTTTGTGTGAACAACTTAATCTAGTCGAGGAGGAGCTAGTGGAAGCTTTGCGCCGCCGCTTGATAGCCATGAGTCGAGATGGGCAAGTAATTTCTAATCGAAGGGGTGTGTATGGTCTGGCTGCACATATGGACCTCAGCAAGGGTCGTATTCAGGGTAATAAAGATGGTTTTGGTTTTTTTATTCCTGATGACGGCTCTGATGATCTGTTCTTAAATGCTAGAGAGATGGAAAAGCTGTTCGATGGTGATCGTGTTCTAGCGCGCTTGGCTGGATTTGATAGTCGAGGGCGCAAAGAAGGTATTATCGTCGAAATATTGGAACGACGTTATTCGCAATTAGTGGGTCGCTTTTATCAGGAACAAGGTTTTGGTTTAGTAGTTGCAGATAGCAAACGCATTACTCAAGAAATACTTATTCCAGAAAAAAATATTGGGAGTGCAAAGGATGGCCAATTCGTCGTTGCGCAATTAACCGAATATCCGAGTCGACGTCGTAAAGCCATCGGTGCAATTGTTGAAGTGTTAGGTGACAGCAGAACGCCAGGATTGGAAATTGAAGTTGCAGTTCGTAGTCATGACATTCCTCATTTCTGGCCCGGCGAGGTAGTCAAAGAAACCAAGCGTTTCGCTGATCATATTCAGGACGAGGATTTGGTTGGTCGATTTGACCTTCGACATATCCCTTTTGTTACTATTGATGGTGAAGATGCCAAAGATTTTGATGATGCGGTGTTCGCCCATCGCCATCAAAGAGGAAACTGGACTCTCTACGTAGCGATAGCGGACGTATCCCACTATGTTTCTGTTGACAGCGCTCTTGATCAGGAAGCCGCAAACCGCGGCACATCAGTTTATTTCCCCGGCCACGTTATTCCCATGCTGCCAGAGAAATTATCCAATGGCTTATGTTCCTTAAAGCCGAATGTTGATCGATTGACCATGGTTGCCGAGATGGATATCTCGCCTGATGGAGAGATGACTGATTACTGCTTCTATGAGGCGGTTATTCATTCCCATGGCAGGATGACCTACACAGAAGTAGCTAATATTGTGCAAGATCCAGAAAATCCTACTCAAGAAAATCTCCGCGAAAAGCTCAGAGAGCGTCATGGAGCAGTTGTTGAACATTTAGAAAATCTGCATGGACTCTACCGAGCTTTTCGTCGAGCACGAGAAGCAAAAGGTGCAATAGATTTTGACAGTACTGAAACGCGCATAGTTTTCAGCGAAGATAGAAAGATTCGTGAAATTGTTCCTGTTGAAAGAAATGATGCCCATCGGATGATCGAAGAGTGCATGCTCTGTACGAACGTAGCGGCAGCACAGTTACTGGAAGCATCCGAATTGCCTGCGCTTTATCGTGTCCACGAAGGACCGAATCCAGATAAGTTGGGCAATCTAAGGGAATTTCTCACTGAGTTGGGCTTGTATCTGCCCGGCGGCGAGAAGCCCCTGCCAGCTGATTATTCGAAAGTTTTGCAGCAAATCGTTCAGCGTCCAGATCGACATCTTCTGCAAATGATGTTGATTCGCTCGATGATGCAAGCGGTATATCAACCAGAAAATCTCGGGCACTTCGGTCTTGGATTTCCTTCTTACGCACATTTCACGTCTCCAATTCGTCGCTATCCTGATTTGCTGGTTCATCGTGGTATTCGTTATTTGGTGCGTAACAAAGCCTATGCCAATTTAAGAAAAGAAAAAACCGCAATGAAATTGAATAAGAATTCTATCTACCCCTATTCATTTAATGATATGGAGAATCTCGGACAAAGTTGCTCCACTGCAGAACGGCGAGCTGATGCTGCTAGTTATTCAGTGCTGGACTGGTTGAAATGTGAATACATGCAAGAGCGAGTAGGGGACGAGTTTACCGGCACTGTATCTTCTGTAACCAGCTTTGGCTTATTCGTTGAGCTAAATGATATTTACATAGAGGGTTTGGTGCACATTACTGAACTGAGTAACGACTACTATCATTTCGATCCGGTGCACCACGTTTTAGAAGGTGAGCGAACTCGAAAAACTTATCGTCTTGGTGATAGTGTCGAAGTAAAACTAGTTAGAGTAGATTTGGATGACAAGAAGATTGATCTGCAAATGGTAGGCGTGACTCGAGAAGAAAATAGTGGCCGCAGAAAATCTTTCGATTCTAAGAAGCGAAAAGCAAATGATAAGAAAGTTACAAAACCAAAATTAAAATCAAAATCGAATAATTCGAACAAAAATGAAAAGAAAGCTCCTGGAAATTCTAATAAAAAAACCACTAAGACAGCGGCCAATAAGAATAAAAAAAGTAAAAAAACAGAAAGTAAAAAGAACTCGAATCCCAATAAATCCAGACCCAAGAAGAACAAGAGCCGTAATTAGACCATAAACAGGCGCGCCGAAGGCCTTCAATAGAAAACTTCAATGCCCTCATCAGAAAATAATGTAATTGGTATACATCCCGTCACCGAGTTGATCCGTCAACAGCCTGATTCTATTCAGCAATTGATTATATTAGCTGCCCGCACAGATAAGCGGCTCGGTAAAGTTTTAGAGAAGGCCAGTGAATTGCAAATACCAACCGACGAACTCTCACGAAAAGAGATGGATCAAAGGTTTGGCGGAGTGCATCAAGGGGTTGTGGCAATCTGTAGTTTTAGCTCTTCGACCAAATCCGAAAAAGATCTTGTCGTAATTCTTAATGGATTGGATCGTCCTCCACTGCTGCTAATATTAGATGGTATTACCGACCCGCATAATTTGGGAGCCTGTTTACGCACTGCCGATGCTGCCGGTGTTGATGCTGTCATCGTCCCAAAAGACAAATCTGCGCCATTGAATGCGACTGTTAGAAAAGTGGCTAGCGGGGCAGCCGAGTCAATAAATCTCATTACCGTAACCAATTTAGTCCGTTGTCTACAATCGCTGCAGGAAAGGGGGATTTGGTTGGTGGGAACAGCTGATGGGACGGGGAAAAATCTGTTTGAGCAAGACCTGACGGGCCCCATTGCTTTGGTTATGGGGTCAGAAGGCTCTGGGTTGAGGCGTTTGACTAGAGAATGTTGTGATTTTGTCGTTGCCATACCGATGGAGGGCTCAGTTAACAGTCTCAATGTGTCAGTAGCCACAGGAGTGGCGCTATTCGAGGCCTCTCGGCAAAGGTCAACGGCAAAACCGCTGAAATAAGCTCTTATTTCTTGTGAATTAAGTTGCATCAAGGCCCCAGTTTCTCTAGAATTCCGGCTCTTTTATTGGCGGAGCACGTTTCCGTCCGACATAACTCCTTGTCTTACCACGCACACCTTGTGTTGGATGGAAGGCATAATCCAAGAGGAGTCTCTATGAGACACTATGAAGTAGTATTTCTGGTGCATCCCGACCAGTCTGAGCAGGTCCCCGGGATGATCGAACGTTATACCCAGTTAATGAATGAAAGCGGCGGCAAGATTCACCGTTTGGAAGATTGGGGCCGACGTCAATTAGCCTATCCGATAAACAAAATTCATAAAGCCCACTATGTTCTATTGAACATCGAATGTGGTAGCGAAGCGTTGGACGAGTTGACCACTCTGTTTCGTTTTAATGACGCTGTTTTACGTAATTTGGTTATCAAATCCAAAGAGCCGGTTACTGAAGAATCGCTGATCCTTAAGGGTGAGCGTGAAAACAAAGAGCGTAAACAAAGGTCGGAACAAAAACGCAAGTTGGAAGAAGACGCGGCAGCAGCTGCACCAAAGCCTGAAGTTGCGGAAGCGGTTGACGCTAAAGAAGCAGCAGCCGAGGAAGCGCCAGCGGAGGAAGCGCCAGCCGAAGAAGTAGCGGGTGAAGAAGCACCTGCTGAAGAAGCTCCTGCTGAAGAAGCTCCTGCTGAAGAAGAATCAAGTGCTGAGGAAATAACAACCGAAAGCGAAGAAGGAAAATAGTCGCTTACTTTTCCCCAACAATTTAATACAGGATATTAATCATGGCTCGTTATTTTCGAAGACGTAAATTCTGCAAGTTTACTGCAGAAGGAACGAAACAAATCGATTACAAAGATTTAGAAACATTGAAAGCCTATGTTTCTGAAACAGGTAAAATTGTTCCTAGCCGAATTACTGGCACCAAGGCCCGCTATCAGCGACAGCTTACAACAGCCATTAAGCGTGCTCGATATCTGGCATTGATTCCCTACACGGATAGCCACTAAGTATAGAAAGGTAAATTATGCGCGGCCTTGCTGAATTCGTAATGAGAGGGCGCAAGCAGGCCATTATTGCAGTGCTAGGCCTAGGGCTTATTCCGCTGCTTAACTTTCTCAGTCCTATAATTGTTGGATTGGTATTTCTGAGAAAAGGCTTGCACGAAGCGAGTGTTGTATTTGCTTGGGCCATATTGCCAATCGGTGCTTTGTTTGTTATAGGCGATCCTATTCCACTGTTTATGCTTATCGGCGTTAGCGGGCTGGCAGTAGTGTTACGATCGTCAGAGTCTTGGGAACTTACTCTGCTGGCTGCGATAGCAGTAGGTTTAGGAATAGAGTTTTACTTTAGATTCGAAACCGAAAATTTAGATTTAGTTTTACAACAAGTAAGAGTCTATATAGAAGCGAATAATATCCAAGGATTCGTTTTCGAAGATCTGCGGGAATTCATGATCAGCTTTATTGGGGCGGTCTATATGTTTCTGGCAATTGTTCTTTTAATGGCATCCCGATGGATGCAAGCAGTATTGTTTAACCCTGGCGGATTTCAGGTTGAATTTCATCAATTGCGAATTCGACAAAAAGTTGCCCTTGGTTTATTGGGGCTAATGTTCTTAGCAAATTTTGGCTTCTTATTACTGGAGTCATGGGTAATGTATTTTAGTTTACCGCTAGTGTTTTCTGGAGTTGCTCTAGTTCATGCAGCGGTGGCGAGAAAGAAGCTTTCCACAATGTGGTTGACCGCTTTCTACGCTTTACTGGTGTTACCAATATCACTAGAGCTATTGGTGCTGCTAGCGATAGTCGATAGTTGGTATAATTTCAGAAGCCGCCTATCCAGTTCGGGTTAAGAAACTGGAGGTGCAAAAGAATTGAAAATGAGGAAGAAATCATGAACGTTATCTTGCTGGAAAAAATAGGCAAGCTAGGTGGAATTGGCGATACTGCCAGTGTTAAATCTGGTTATGCTCGCAATTTTTTGTTTCCCCAAGGAAAAGCTATACCTGCGACCAGGCAAAACTTAACTGAATTTGAGAGTCGTCGTGCTGACCTTATGGCCTCGCATGATAAGAACATTGCCGCTACGCAAAAGCGTGCTGACAAAGTTACAGGGCTAAGTTTAAGCATCCAAG
Source organism: Gammaproteobacteria bacterium (assembly GCA_012960305.1). Taxonomy (GTDB): domain Bacteria; phylum Pseudomonadota; class Gammaproteobacteria; order Pseudomonadales; family Pseudohongiellaceae; genus UBA9145. Next base: position 90,923 of record DUBM01000009.1, read on the forward strand.
TAAATGCCAGTGATGAAGGCAAACTATTTGGTTCTGTGGGCACCAAGGATATTGCCGATGCCATTAACGCGGAAGTAGGTAGTGATGTCACCAAAGCGGAGGTTCTCCTTCCTCACGGCGTTATTAGAGAATTGGGAGATTTCAATATCGCTCTGGATCTTGGCTACGAAGTGGGTGCATCTATCAAAGTGTCTGTGCAAGGACTGGATGCTGTTGCAGGTGTCAGTGCCGATGGATCAATGATTGAAGAAATTGATGAGGCTGAAGCCGCCGCAGCTGCTGTTGTAGAAGAACAGGCTGGAGCAAATTCCGAGGAAGTTGCTGCGCCTACTGCTGAAGAAACAGAAGCGAAGTCTGAAGACGCTTAAGCGCATTCTGAAAACTTAGCTGAAGCTAAAAGTACTAGCCCCAGCTAGCAACATTAAGCGCCATTCTGTACACTCAAATGGTGCTTTTTTGTGACCTAGTTTTGAAATTCCATGGCCAAACCATTTGAACCCGACAGCCCGCTGCCTTTCGATGATCAGGCAAATAAACTGGCTACCCTTAAAGTTCCGCCTCATTCAGTAGAGGCAGAACAGGCTGTGCTCGGCGGTTTAATGCTGGATAACAGAGAATGGGAAAATATCGTTGAAGTTCTTCTTGCTGAAGACTTTTACCGTTCCGAACATCAACTTATTTTTCAGGTAATGACTCAGCAGAATGAGGGCAACAGTCCGATCGATGTGGTAACACTGGTTGAATCTCTTAATTCCTTAAATGAGCTAGACAACGCCGGTGGCATAGATTATTTAAGCGAGTTAGCGGGCAACGCTCGCGGCACTGCCAATATCATGGCTTATGCCGACATCATTAGTGAGCGCGCGATCTTGCGTTGCCTGATTGGCGCAGCCAATACTATTGCCGACAGCAGCTATAACACCGGTGGTAAGAAAGCCAAACAAGTCTTGGATAATGCCGAATCGCTGGTCTTTAATATTAACGACGAAAGGGCAGGGGACCAGGGTCCATTGCATATCAATCCCCTAGTTACTCAGGCAGTTGATCGCATTGATGAGTTAGCTGGTCTTGACGGGGCCCTCACCGGACTTAGCAGTGGTTTTAGAGACCTCGATGCCATGACCTCTGGATGGCAGAAATCTGACCTAGTCATTGTGGCTGGCAGGCCTTCAATGGGTAAGACCGCCTTTGCCATGAATCTGGTAGAGAACGCCATAATGACGAGCGAAGACGCCGTCGTCGTGTTTAGCCTAGAGATGCCCGCTGAAAGTTTGATTTTCAGAATGCTTTCCTCAATTGGTCGGATTGATCAAACCAAATTACGTACTGGGCAACTAACCGACGAAGACTTTCCTGGTTTCAATAGTGCTGTCGCGAAATTGAAAGATCGACCGCTTTATATAGATGACAGTGCCGCTGTAACTCCGATGGAAATGCGTGCCAGATTGCGACGGGTTGACCGCCAATTAGAAAGAGAAAAGAATCAATCAGCTGCCTCTGGTGGCGACGGCGATGATGGGAATGCATCTGAGAGTATGGTTCAAAAGATAAAACCCAAGGACGACAGAAAAACGAATATAGGTATGGTTGTAGTCGACTATTTACAACTTATGCAATTAAAGGGAACAAGTGAAAATAGAGTGGGAGAGATTTCAGAAATTTCCCGCTCGCTTAAATTGTTAGCGCGAGATTTTAAATGCCCAGTTATTGCTCTTTCACAGCTGAATCGTGGATTGGAACAGCGCCCAAATAAGCGTCCGGTAATGTCAGACTTGCGAGAATCTGGAGCTATAGAGCAAGATGCCGATGTCATCGTATTCATCTACCGAGATGAGGTCTACAATGAAGATTCTCCGGACAAAGGTATGGCGGAAGTCATAATCGGCAAGCAGCGTAACGGACCAATTGGTACCGTTCGCCTAAGCTTTCAGGGGCAATTCACTCGCTTCGAAAATTATGCACAACCTCGCTACGACGATAGCTACACCCGCGGTCAGTAGGTTTTAATTCGTATAGCAATATCCTCGTAGCATCTGATCTGGAACCAAGGCATGGCAGAAGTTAACAAGCGAACTTGGGTAACCATCGATCTGCAAGCCTTGCGCAAGAATCTGTCTCAGGTAAGCGCTCACTGCCCCAATTCAACAATCTTCCCAATTATTAAGTCCAGCGGCTATGGCCATGGCATGGTTTCAGCGGCACGGGCATTGTTAGAAAGTCGCGGAAAAATTCAGGGGTTTGGGATTGCTGCCCTAGAAGAAGCCTTGGAGCTGAATCGTGAACTAAAACCCAGAGAGATAGGCCTCGATCTCTTGCTGCTGCCTGGCTTTGCTTCCGCAGGCGAGTTATCAGCCTGTCTTGATGCCGGTATCAGTTCGGTCATTCATTCTGAGTATCAAGTACAACTGTTGCGAGACGCTGCAGAAAAAAACCTTGACCTTCCTGCTACCAAGCTATGGATAAAATTGAATACTGGAATGAATCGCTTGGGTTTGAGTTCAGATGCCTGTATCGACGTATTCAAAGAATTTTCAGATAGTTCAAAATTTTCGAATATTGAGCTGATTCTTATGTCTCATCTAGGCTATGCAGATGACATGGAATACGGTCCGTCTTATGATTTCACGCAAAATCAGCTTGCTGAATTTGCAAAGATTCGTGAAGCAGTGCAACTGCTCAGTAATAAGAAAATTGAAAGTAGCATAGCGGCATCAGCCGGAATATTAACCCTGCCCCAATCTCATTACGAAATTGTGCGGCCCGGCGTGATGTTGTATGGCGCGTCTCCTCTGGCAAAAAAAACCGGAGAAGAGTTGGGTTTGCTGCCGGTCATGACATTGCACTCTCGGCTTATTGCAATTAATGAAGTAAGCGCAGGTTCTTGTATTGGTTATGGTGCAACTTATATCTGCGATAAAGACACTCGGGTCGGCGTTGTCTCGATCGGCTACGGTGATGGCTATCCTCGGTCTGCAGCCAATGGAACGCCGGTCTTGATAAAGACAGCTTCCGGTGCTTTGAGAGCGAGGCTTATTGGTAGAGTTTCTATGGATATGATTACTATCGACCTGAATGGAATCGCTGATGCGCAGATAGGCGATGATATTGTGCTCTGGGGCGAAGATCTTTGTGCTGATGAAGTGGCCCATCATGCGGGCACGATTTCTTACGAACTTTTTTGTCAGGTTACCAAGCGTGTAATCTATGAATACATTTGATCACTGAGTGTTGGAGTAACTAACAAGCCAATGGCTAAAACAAAACTAGCATTTGTCTGCACCGACTGCGGAGCAGAACACGGTCAGTGGCAAGGGCAGTGCGCTTCCTGCAAAGCTTGGAATACTCTCTCTCAGATAAACTTAGGCACCAGCAATTCACCGGCAACCAGGGCTGATTTTCGCAAGCAGGGCTACGCTGGCGATCAATCCAACGTGCAAAAATTATCCGATCTTGATCTAGAAGCACTGCCGCGCTTTTCTAGTTCCATTGGAGAATTAGATCGTGTGCTCGGTGGTGGCTTGGTGCCGGGTTCGGTTGTCCTTATTGGTGGCAATCCTGGAGCAGGCAAGAGCACTTTGCTTCTTCAGATAATGTGTTTGTTAGCTAGCGGTGGCAGGCCCTCGTTGTATGTCACTGGTGAAGAATCACTGCAGCAAGTCGGTATGCGTGCACAGCGGCTCGAACTTCCTGTAGAAAATTTAAAAATGTTGGCAGAAACCAACGTTGAACAAATTTGCAATGCAGCTCAGCAACATAAACCAGAATTGCTAGTAGTAGATTCGATTCAGGTTATGCATAGTGCCGATGTGGCTTCTGCGCCCGGCAGCGTTTCTCAAGTAAGAGAGTGTGCCGCATATCTTATTCAATACGCCAAGCAAACCAACACGGTTCTATTTTTAGTTGGACATGTAACGAAAGAAGGAAACCTCGCGGGTCCGAAGGTTCTTGAACACATGATAGATTGTTTTATTATGTTGGAAGGGGGTAATGATACTAAGTATCGAATTTTGCGTGGTCAGAAAAATCGGTTTGGTGCGGTGAATGAACTTGGTGTATTCGCAATGACAGAGCAAGGCTTGAAAGAAGTGAAGAATCCTTCAGCAATCTTCCTTGCAAGAACTGAAGAAGATACGCCCGGCTCAATTGTTATGGTTTTATGGGAAGGAACTCGACCTTTATTGGTTGAGATTCAAGCCTTGGTGGACAGCAGTCAGTTGGGTAATCCTCGACGGGTAGCCGTAGGCTTGGAGCAAAATCGTCTGGCTATGTTGTTGGCTATACTGCATCGGCATGGTGGACTCTATATGGCGGATCAAGATGTCTTCGTTAACGTAGTCGGTGGAGTAAAGGTAACTGAAACCAGTGCTGATCTTGCTCTTTTGTTGGCAATTGTTTCCAGTTTTAAAGACCGATCGTTACCAAAAGATTTGGTGGTGTTTGGTGAAGTAGGATTGGCTGGAGAAATTAGACCAGTGCCTGGCGGCCAAGAGCGCTTACAAGAAGCTGCAAAACATGGATTTACCCGCGCCATTATTCCGAAGGCTAACGCGCCTAAAAGAAAGATCAACGGCCTCGAGGTGGTTGGTGTGACCAAAATAGATCAAGCTTTAGATGCTCTTTAATCTGGTGCTCGCTCAAAATCTGTTCTTATGGTTTTCGTCGCGAGATAATAATGAGTTGCACACCAAAGATTTACCAAGACAGTTATGGACATGGCAACGCGCAAGCTGTCATCTCCGTATCTAGGCTCTAAATAGTCACTCATAAATCCAGTTACCATTGGGCCCAAGCCCAAACCAATCAAATTAAGTACGAATAACAGGATGGCCGAAGCCATGGCGCGCATGCGCAGTCCCACGAGAAAATGAGTGGAGGCAATGCAGGGCCCGAGATACCAGCCTCCAAAAAACACTGGTAAAAAATAGGAATAAACGGCGAGGTATCCGTTGGGCATGATCAGAAAAGTATTCAGGGCCAGAGGTACGGCCGCAATGGTGGATATAAAAGGAATCCATACATACCATGTTTTATCTCCAGTTTTGCGGTTCATTCGATCGGAAGCCCAGCCGCCGAAATAGGTACCTGCCAGCCCTCCTATGCCCGCAATCAGGCCGTAGTACCAACCCACGTCAAGAATTGACATGTCGTGTGTACGTCCTAAGAACAAAGGCATAAAATTACCCATGCCATAGGTCACGAAAGCATGCAATGCACAGGCGAAAGAGAGGTGTCGAAAAGATTTGCGTTCCCAGAGGAACGTCACCACCCGCCAGAATCCAGGTGGCGCCACGTCGCTTTTTGCCTCTGCCATTCCTCGCGGGGGTTCCTTGATGACTAGGCGAACGATTAGTGCAAGTAGAATGCCAGGTAAACCCACTACTATGAAGGCAATACGCCAGTCGAAGTATTGTACTAGGTAGGCCCCACCGACGGTTCCAACTAGGACTCCGCCATACACTCCCAGCGAGTATGTAGACAACGCCGTGGCCCGCTGTTCCGCAGGAAAGATATCAGAGACAATGGAATGGGAAGGTGGAGAGCCGCCCGCTTCGCCTACACCGACACCGAAACGAGCAATAAAGAGCTGAGTAAAATTTTGGGCATAACCACAGAGTGCTGTCATCACGCTCCATATAACCGCTGAGACGGCAATGATGTTGCGGCGATTGCTTATATCAGCCAAGCGGGCAATCGGGATTCCGAGCGTTGTATAAATAATCGCAAAGGCAGCGCCCGACAACATGCCAAACTGACCGTCAGATATTTGCAGATCATCGATGATGTACTGCGCGAGAACATTGATGACCTGGCGGTCGACAAAATTTGAGACGTAAACCGTTGTTAAAATGCCTAAGACTAGATAACGATAGTAAGGGTTCTTATAGGCTTGGATGATTGAAGCGCGTTCGGAGTCTTCTTTCGAGGCTTCAGTAGATTCAACTGCACCAGAAACTTCTGTGCTATCGGTCATCAGTTAACTCCAGTTGGTCTTAATATTCGCGTTGTTTTTATAGTTTTGAAATCTACTTTATGCCGCATGAGAACATTTATTCGGCAGCCAGTCTACGTATAAGTACTGCGCTCAATTTTGCTCTTTCGACGAGTGAGCTAACTCCCGCTTTTTCTTGATTAGAGTGCGCTCCTGTTCCGGCAACGCCCAAAGAATCAAGAGTTGGAAGTCCCATAGCTTGAGTGAGAGAGCCATCAGTTCCTCCGCCTGAGTTTACTACGCCAAGCTCTTGTCCTAAGAGGCGCCCAATCGCCAGAGTCTTCTCGAGTAAGTGTTCCGATTCTGCTGTAGGTACTTTTGGTGGTCGATGAAGATTGATCCAGCTTTCAGCACTGATTTCGCTAGAGTCGATAGGGTAACTCATGACAGAACCAAATATTTTTTCGAATTGAGCAACAGCATCTTCGCCCTGTTGTGGCTGGGGGTACCGCAAATCAACCATCGCTTCCGCACAGGGTGCGATCGTGTTGCGCGCTTCACCGCCGCTGATAACACCCACGTTAACAGTTACTCCAGATTCGTAATCAGTCATTTTTTCGACTTCGACAATTTTGTAAGCCAGTTCTTTTATTCCAGATCTACCCTGCTGATGAGCACCACCAGCATGGGAGGCAAGGCCATTAACCACTATTCTTGCTTGCCCAAGACCTTTGCGCTGGCGCACTAGATTGTTGGTACCGCTAGATTCGTAGACAAGCCCGTAGTCGTGAATTAGAGCTTGTTCTTCTAAGTATTTGCGCGATGAGAGTGAGCCGATTTCTTCATCGCTATTCAGCAAAATTGTGAGGGTTTTATTATCCAATTCTCCCGCTTGCGCTAAAGCCTTTAGCGTATAAAGTAGCACGACGAGGCCACCTTGCATGTCGGCGACGCCAGGGCCGTACATCATATCTCCTTCACGGTAAAATTCTTGAAAGGAATTATTAAGAGGAAATACGGTATCCAGGTGTCCCATTAAAAGTAATCGTTTCCCGCACCTTCTTTCTGAGCTAATAAATGGTCAGTAACATCTATATTGTAATTACTACCAGGGCAGCTGGGCATTTCGATAAAGTTCCCGGGAAGTCGAGACATCATAAAACCCAATGAGCGGAGCTCCTGACTAAAAATATTACTGACTTCGCGTACACCTTTCTTATTGAGAGTGCCGGAATTAATATTGGTAATCCGCTGGAGTAAGGTGAGCATATTCTCTTCCTGAGAATCTAACCAACTGGTTAAAGCTAGCTCATCGACACTTAATGATGGCTCTATGTTTTTGGCAGAGTCTTCAGTAGCAAAACTCAAACTGAGGAAAAAGGTAAACACCAGAATTTGTAAGCGAGGAAGTTTCTGAAAACACAGCAAAAAATGGACATTAGATTAGGCATCAATAGTTCCTGCAGGAATTAGCTCTTGCCTTAAAATATTGGCTAAATTACCACTCGCAGCTATCTAGAAGCTAGACTTAGCTCGTGAACCCTTAGTACTAAGAAATTGTAACCTATAACCCTAGTCTAGTGACTACTTGCCATTTCTCCACTTGGCGTGGAATGTTTTCCTACAGCCGAAGTTCAGCGAGTCAGTTACTGGGGCCTTGATCAATGATCAAAATTCTCTTTTTTATACGCCAACCTACTTTGGTTTTAACCCAGGTATTTCGGTAAATCCCAGAACTACGAATAACCGGTGCAAGATCATCCACCGTCTGATGAGTAATCAAGGCCATATTTTCTGTGATCGCTAAATTTTCAGTAAGTTCAAGAAAAACTAGCGCGGAAAAATGATGTCGGCTCTGACGATCTGCTAGGCGCCCTCCATGTGCCTGCAGTGCGTAGGCATAAATAGCAGCTCTTCCTACAACTTCTGAGCCTGGCACTACAACGTTATCGGTCCAACGTTCCATGCTTCCATCTTCAGTGAACAATTCTGAGAAGGACTTGGATGCCTTTCCATCCCAGCGATATGAGTATTGAGTTAGCATTTCAGCAATGGCCAGACGATTGCCTAACTCAGTAAGTTCGTCTGCTCTTGCAGCAAGACTGGAGAAAAGTAAGATGAGCGAGAGAAGTAAAAGACAGGTTTTGTGAATTAAGGTATTAGCAGGAGTCATTGCAAGTATCTCCATAGTTTAGGGTTCGGCTCTTACCCGAAAAACCTAGATTAGCAGAAACAGATAGGCGTTGCGTTCCTATTTGCTTTAAGATTTAGCTAGGCTATTAAGGTAGGGGGATGTTGCCGGATTTGGCTACTTCGGAGAATGCAGCGAGCCAAAGATTGGGCAAGAAACACAATGAATAAGCCCCAAATTAGACCGATCAAATGATCACTTTTAAAACAACTCATGGTAGTCTACTGAGATAGCAGGTCTTTACACGATCTACGTCTACTGTCATGGTCACAAACTCTGGGAGATGTAGCCACCGCCCGCTCAGAGTCTCGTTCAGAGACCTAAATAGGAATTTGAAATAGAGTTTAAAATAAGAGCTCAACAAATAATCTAATAAAGAGTCCAATAGCAGCTGCTTTTAGTTGCCCCTGAGGAAACAATAATGACAACTTTTGCCATCGTCAATCTAGTTCTATTTACAGCACTGATTAGCTTGCTCTATCAGCTGGCAGGCAAAGAAATTGGACTATCAAAGAGAGTATTATTAGGCTTAGTGGCCGGTAGTCTTTTTGGTTTTTATCTGCAGGCAGTATATGGCTTAGCATCTCCTGTTGCCGCGCAAACATTGGAATGGACTAATGTTATTGCTAATTCCTATGTGAACCTTTTGCGCATGTTAATCATGCCCCTAATTTTGGTAACTATGATTGCAGCTGTATTGCGGGTGGGAGAAATCAGGTCCCTCGGGAAAATTGGTGGATCGGTTATAGGTATACTAATTGTAACGACTATGATCGCCGCTTTAGTTGGTATTTTTATGGCGAGCATTTTCGGTTTGAATGCTGGCGAACTCGCCAGAGGTGCGGAAGAGCTGGCGAGAGCTGAAGTCCTTGAAGCTCGGCAAAGTGGAGCAGCGAGTCAGAGTATTCCCCAATTGCTGCAAAGCTTTATTCCACGGAATATTTTTGCTGATTTAACCGACGCCAGGGCCACTTCAATAATCGCTGTAGTCGTTTTTGGTTTACTGTTCGGTATCGCTTCCTTGCTCGTAAGTGAAGAAAATTCAGCTCATAGTCAAAGAATTTCTAGCTTTATCGACACGGCTCAGGCAATCATCATGAAACTGGTGAAGGTTGTTATGAGCCTCACTCCTTACGGAGTTTTGGCACTGATGACCAGAGTGATTGCTACATCTGATGGAAGTGCCATCGTCACACTGATTAGCTTTGTTATAGCCTCTTATATTGCAATTGCGATCATGTTCGCTGTCCATGCTTTGCTCATAGGATTGATCGGCGCAAATGTCAAAACCTATTTCCAAAAGGTTTGGCCAGTACTCACCTTTGCCTTCGTGACCCGCAGCTCCGCAGCTACTATCCCATTAACAATACGTGCGCAAATCGAGGAGTTAAATGTTCCAGCCCCGATTGCCAATATTGCCGCCTCTTTTGGTGCCACGATAGGGCAAAATGGCTGCGCGGGAATCTATCCCGCCATGCTTGCAGTTATGGTAGCGCCAACGATGGGTGTCGATATCGACTTGGGATTTATATTAAGCCTTATATTAATCATCGCGATTAGCTCATTTGGAATCGCCGGAGTAGGCGGCGGTGCTACCAATTCTGCCCTTGCTGTGCTGCCGGTGATGGGATTTCCAGTAACGGTGGTGGCACTTCTGATTTCTATTGAGCCATTAATAGATATGGCGCGAACAGCTTTAAATGTTAATGGCGCCATCACCACTGGTATGATTACGACAAGATTTCTGGGCGACCAAGTTGAGGCACCAACTCCTGACTTGGTTAATCGAAATTTACAAGAAAACTAATTACAACGATTGTTATAGGCTAATAAAGGATAGAGAATTATGATCAAGATTTCAAAGACAGCTGTTATTATGGGTTTATTGTCAGTCTTCGGTATTACCGCAGCTGTTAGTGCCGCTGAAATTGTTCGCACCGGCGAAGGGCGCAATTTTTATAATAATATTTTTATTCCAGCAGGTGCGGAAACGCTCTATCTAAGTGGTTCGGGTGCCAGCCAACAGGCAGATGGCAGCTGGGGCGATATGGAGCAGCAAACTATTAATACGTTTAGTAAGTTTCAAGAAACTCTGGAATCCCAGGGCTGGTCTTTAGAGGATATTATACAAGTAAGAGCTTTTGCAGTTTCTGGGCCAGGCGGTGAATTAGATTTTTCTGGATTTAATGCTGGCTATCAGCAATTTTTCGGAACAGATGAAAATCCAATGAAGCCAGTGAGATCATTTGTACAAATTGCAGGTTTGGTTGTCGATGGCTGGTTGATCGAGATAGAAATTCGCGCTGCACGTGTTCCAGACTAAATCATGCACAGTAAGCAAAAGACTGTTAATTAAAGACAGCAAAGAATAAATCTATAGTAGTTGCTCTGGAAAGGTCGGTCACGATAATCTAATTAAATCGTGACCGACCTTTTTTGATATCTAGTAAGTGACTTTTAAGACAGAGGTGATCAGAAATGTTTATACGAATAAAGAATCTATTGTCTGATGAGCATCTGGCTTTCATAGAAAAAATAATTGTCGTTAGCGACTTTACTGGCGGTCCTGCTATGACTGGAGATCTTACCAATGTTGTTAAAAAGAACCTCCATATAGAAGTGGTAAAACGCCCTAAACGAGATAAGTTTTTGGGCATGAGCAGTTTTGAGATTAACAGTCATAGCTTGGTTCGCTTGTTGGCACTGAATGACTTTCTCCAGGATAAATCATGAGACTCTGGCGCCTACTAATCTTTTTTCTCCTGCTGCTGTCTGTCACAGTGCAAGCTCAATCTACTCTCGAACTTCAGGAATTCAATGCTGCCTATTTACAGTACGGTAACAATTTGCATTCCAATCCTGGTTTGGCGAGAGAATCGGCTAGAAGAGCCTTCGGTCTAGGAAAACAAATATTTGGCGATGAAAACGAACGCACTGCTATGCTAGCCATCAATTATGCTAATCTCTTGCAAGATGAGGCTCAGTCACAGGATCTTTTTGACGAGGCAGTAACGATCTACCAAGCGGTTTTTGGATTTGGAAGCGAAGCGATGATTGATCCGCTCATGCGTCTTGCCCGATCGCTAACAGATACCAACAAATATTCTTTGGCTAATGTCTACTATCGAAGAGCATTAGGCCTAAGTAAGGATCACTTTGGTGTAGATGCTAGTAAAAGTGGTGCCATACAATTGGAACTTGGTTCAATAGCGCTAACTCAGAATAATGTAGAAAGTGCATTCCCATTGCTACGCAGTGCCTTTGAAACCTTCAGCCAATATGATGATGCAGGTTCAGTATCTAATCGTGCGCGGACAGGTCTCTTACTTGGAGACTATTATCTCCGAACAGAAAACTATGAAGAAGCCTTGTCAATTTTATTGCTTGCTTTGGAAACGCTTTCTACCTACCCTCATGCCGATGTCACTCAGCGAAATAGAATTGCGTTGATAGAAGTTTATGAAAAACTAGGCAGAAGCGAAGAGGCTACAGCTCATTGTTTGGCCATCGGTGCGATAAGAAGGATTGGTAACGAAGGCAGTTTGCGACCTCTGTATACTGTCATCCCAGACAGTGAACAGATAATAGGTACCCCAACCGAACAATATGGCGTACGAGTTGGCTACACTATTGATGCGAATGGTTATGTGGTAAACCCAATATTAATGAGCACTATCGATAGTGATGTTCTTTCCCAAGTTTTCCTCTCAGCGATACAACAATTTCGCTTTGCTCCTAGATTTGAAAATGGGGACCCTGTTGCTTCTCTCAATCAACAATATGTTTTTCGTTACTAAGTTTTACCAATTCAGCATTAATCAAAACTATTTCTCTGGCGACGATTGAGGAACTAAATTATGAGAGCAATTTTTCTTGTTTCAATTTTGCAATGTCTGGTTATATTTTCGCGTGTTGTTTCAGCTCAGTCTTCATTCGAAGTGATGGAGGTTAACATTTCAGAGTTGCAGAATGCTTTGTCAGAAGGAAGAGTCAGTTCAGTAGAGTTGGTGGATAGTTATCTCGAGCGAATATCTGCCTACGACAAGCAAGGTCCGGCATTGAATAGCATAATTCGAATCAATCCTGAGGCGCGGAGTATTGCTGCGCAACTTGATGCGGAACGAGAAACCTCTGCGATTAGAAGCCCTCTTCACGGTATCCCTATACTGGTAAAAGATAATTACAACACTACAACTATGCCCACCACCGGTGGTTCCGTTGCCTTGGCAGATTTCATTCCCAGTGAAAATTCTACTCAGATTAATAGATTGATCGAAGCTGGAGCGATCATTTTGGCTAAAACCAATTTGCATGAGTATGCCTATGGCATCACTAGTGTTGGTTCACTGGTCGGTCAAACTCGCAACCCCTACGACATAAGGAGAGTCCCAGGTGGCTCCAGCGGGGGAACGGGGGCTGCGGTGGCAGCCAGTTTTGGGGCGATCGGCTTGGGTTCAGACACTTGCGGTTCAATTCGTATCCCTTCGGCCTTTAACAACTTAGTTGGGCTTCGACCAACCAAAGGCTTATCCAGTATTTATGGAGTTATGCCTCTGTCCCATACTCAGGATGTGGCCGGTCCACTGGCAAGAAACTCAACAGACTTGGCGATTTTATTGGACGTCGTTGTGGGCTATGACGAGAAAGATGAGGCAACGAGTATCATGTTATTTCAGGAATCGCCGGAATTTGTCCGGAACCTGAATAGTGTTAATTTGGAAGGGCTGCGCATCGGCAAGCTGCAAAGTTATTTTGATCGAGCCGATACAGTCACCAGGCGGATGATAGAGTCTACTCTCGAGCATCTAGAGCAACAAGGCGCTGAAGTTGTGGAAATTGAAATTTCCGAAGCTGAAAGTTTAATTGGTCAGTCGGCTCTCATTGGTCACGAATTTAAGAACGATCTCAATCAATATCTATCGTTGTTTATCAGCGATAAAATAATGAGCCTGGACGACATCGTTGATCTGGGGTTGTTTCATGAAGCAGTAGAAGGGGCGCTTTCTCGCAGTCATGCTTCGGTTTTCAATGAAACAGAGTACAATCAGGCTGTTGCGGTTCGTATTGAGCTCCGCGAGTTAGTGGAATCAGTGCTGATGGAAAACCAGTTAGATGCATTGGTCTATCCAACAATAGCTGAGCTTCCAGTAATAATTGGAGAATCTCAGCCGGGAAATAACTGCAGCCTCAGTGCGAATTCTGGTCTCCCCGCAATATCGCTTCCAGCTGGCTTCTCGGACTCGGGTTTACCAGTGGGGATGGAATTGCTAGGAGCTTATCTTAGTGATGTGCGCTTGGTTTCGATCGCCCATGCTTTGGAGCAGTCTAAGCAGAGTCGACAGCCACCTTCTGTTACACCACCATTAGAGAATGGAGAGGCACCGTCCGCGCGAAAAATAGAAATAGCGTTCAATGACGCAGGGGCTCAATTTTCTGCCAGTTTCGAAATAAACATGCTATTCAATACCCTTGCTTACCAAATTCAAATCGATCCTGCTGGTTCAGCTGAAATATACGCTATCACACTCATAATAGATGACCCTGATGCCTTGGGGCTAACGGACCCTATTATTGCGAATTTCCTCGGTCCCAATATGGATTTAGCGGCGGGCGAAGTCTTCATGAGCCCGCAATTACGTATGGCTATTCACGAAAACCGAGCTTACTTAAAAATATTCGCAGATTCCCTGCCTCCGGTGGGCGCAATTCGGCGGCTGGACTAGTTCCGAAATAGTTTGGAGTGAGTTTAGAATCAGTTAAGGAATAATGACTGACGCAGCGATATTGTGGTCACTGATTTCGTTAGCGGTGAAGCTGGAGATTGCCAACCAGTACTTTCCCTGAGCCAAAGTTTGTTCAATTCTCGAATTCGTTTCTACATCACTGTCATCACCTTCCACAACTAGAAACAGCCCCTATGATAAATTCAACAAAGGACTGGTTAGATCACAGCTCGTCGATTAAACAAAATATGTTCCTTCCTCGCCATCCTTTCGAATTGTGAGGCTTCTAACATGAACATTTTTCCTAATGTATGCGCTGCCCATGAATTTGAGCTCAATAGAGTTGACGCTGCAATCGCCTTTGAATACATCGAAAAGCGAAAACGTAATAACGTAATATAGGTGCTAATAATTTCGGAGCCGCTATGTTTAGAAGAAAGAATTTCTATGAGCGCGTATTTTTATAAATTAAATCAGGTTTCTAACAGAGTGTCAGAAACTAGCAGTGTCCACAGGGTACAAGATCACTGGTATCATTTCGCTTTGTTGGAACCAGTCACCATCTATGCGAATATAATTTTCTTCATTCTCGTCCAACCTCAATGTGCCCGTAAATTCCAGATCGATGCGGGGAATTCGGATCAGGATATTCAAACCGTTTATTCTCACCGTATCTGCTGGCATACCGTAGATTCCTTTTGCTCCATTAATCAAGGTCGCTGAGTAAGCGCCGTCGGTCTCAGTAAAAGTGAAAGACATTGTCATGTCGTCACGTCCAATTACTAACGGGCCCTCCCATGCACCAACAAAAGTGGGTTGCATCTTTTGCTGAGCCACAGAGTTGGTGATTATTAGCGCCAATATAAATACGGTTGCTAGAGTTTTGAGCATGAGATAGATATTAGTTCAGCTGATCGAGGGAGTGCAAGCAGTCTTAGAGGTCGATTAATAACCCAGTCATCAGTAATTTAGATTCTAGCAGGTAGGTAGTCTTTTGAAGAGGAAATACAAAAGAAAATTGGGGTTGGAGCATGGGCTAAGACGGAAGAATTTCATGAGACCCGCTATCAATGTAATTCCGCCCTCCTCGAAGCTCTCAGCGAGAAAGGCATCATGATTCTCTATTCGCAGCGAGAAGTCAGGATGTTGCAACAGCAATCTATCGAAACAAATTCAAATCGATAGCGTCTGCCATCACAGCATAACCTGCATCGTTGGGGTGTAAGTTGTCCTCTGTGAATGCAGGCAGTAAATGGATCGGATTGTTTGGGTCTTGTACAACCTTGTCAAAATCGATAACGCCGTCAAACTCTCCACTACTTCGAATAAATTGATTAACAGCCTGCCGGATTATTTCGCCTTCTGGAGTGAAATACACAGCTCCTTGAAAAGGAGTTAGAGTGGCCCCAATAATCTTTATTTCATTCATGTGAGCTCGATTAATAATTTGTCTGTAACCGGCGATGATATCTGCGGCAGGAGTAGGAGCACTGCCTTCCATCGTGGGCATTCCGATATCATTAATGCCTTCCATTAACACCATGTGGGTAACATCACTAAGTGCTAGCACATCACGTTCAAATCTTGCCTGTAAATTCTGGCCGAATATTACATTGCCTTCTGAGGTGACTCGGTTACCACTGATACCGGCATTGATCACTGCATAGTTATCTATTGATTCATCTGCGAAGAGGCGCCTGGCGAAATGATTTGGCCACCTTTGATTGCCTGAAAGGCTGGAGCCCCAGCCATCAGTTATAGAGTCACCAACGGTGGCGATGGCGGAAATACCAGTGTCATCGATTACATCAATTGCTGTAAGTAAACTCCAGGCAGGTGTTTCCTTGGCATTGCTCAGTTCAGTGCTGGTCGTATAGTCACCGATTAAAGATGTATAGTTAGTTTGATTAGACAGCGAGTGAGCAGTGACGAAACCCGTATCGTTGGGCAGATATAGGCTTACACTTAAATTGCTTAATGGAGGTACCAGATAACGGATAGGATCACTAATAATTACCCCACCTCTTGGGACACGCACTGAATCCTCGCCGCCAAACGTTATAGCTGTTGAAGTCCCAATTTGAATAGAACTCCCTTCAGATTGTAAGGCTATGGCAGTGCGGCCAATATCAATAGCTTGTTCACCATGATAATTAGCCAAGCGAATACGCAGGCTGCTGCCGCCGACACTGGTGTGAGTTATTAACCTGATCGTTTGGTCCTGGAGTGCCTCTGAATCTTGTTCCATCGGTGCCATGGTGCTTGGGCTTGCAGTCCAGGTTGTAACCCAGCGTTCGTCATCCTGAGCTTGTGCGCCTAAATCACCGGCAAGAAATAATGTAGTCACAAAAAGAGGTAATGTGATGAATAGGATCTGGCGAGCTGACTGTCTGCTGGTATCGACGATAAAATTATTCATGATTTGCTCTCTTAGTGTTAAATAAAACATCTATCTCATTCGCACATTAATCAAATTGGAGGAATAAAATAGTAAATCATAGATTTGGCTTAATGCAAATCCCGCATCCACAGTTGCGGCCTTTGGGCTGTCTTGCTATAAAAGCGTCCACATGGGATATGGCTTACCCGTAGTTGTTGATAGTGTGAGACACCGGCGATAGCTTCTGCAATATGACTATGTCCACAACTGAATTAGAATTAGAACTCGAGGATGGGAATCAATTGATGGATTACTTGCCAGCTGTAGAAGTGGAGTTCCCGCACGAAGTGGGCGTGAACGCCTCTATTATCTGGCTCCATGGCCTTGGCGCTGATGGTAATGATTTTGCCTCCATTGTTCCCCAATTGGACTTAAGTGCAGCCTATGGTATTCGTTTTATCTTTCCTCATGCGCCAGCAATTCCAGTCACTATTAACAATGGTCATGTGATGCCGGCGTGGTATGACATCAGGCAATTAAATATTGAGCGATCCGCAGACGAAGAGCAGTTAAGGCAGTCTGCGACTTGGGTTCATGCTCTTATCGAGAGAGAAATCGAACGGGGAGTTGATAGCAGTCGTATCATTATTGCTGGCTTCTCTCAGGGGGGAGCGGTGTCTTTCGAGGCGGCTCTTAGTTACAGTAAACCTCTGGCAGGTGTCATGGCACTATCGACTTACTTTCCTACAGCGGTAACCATCCAGATTGATATCATTAACAGTGAGCTTCCTATTCTCATTTGCCATGGCAGCTTAGACCCGGTGGTAGCCGAGGCCATGGGACTGCAAAGCCTCGCCACCTTGCAAGAAATGGGTTTTAAGCCTGAATATAAGTCCTATCCCATGGAGCATGCCGTTTGTCCTCAGGAAATCGTGGATATCGCCTCTTGGATACGGAAACTGCTCGATCCTGTAACATAAATTAAGCGGGAATAAATAATTGGTCAAATTGTTGACCTTAGACCTAGCTCTAAGGTTACACTGCTCTCATTCGATGGAAGCCCGGTGAGGGTAAGCAAGTGCTGAAAATTAGTGAACTATCCGCCAAGACTGGGCTAACCGCCCATACCTTGCGATTTTATGAGAAGCATGGCCTTATTCAGGCCAGCACCCGGAGTGAATCCGGCTATCGATATTACAATGCTGCGGATATCCGGCGGGTAGAATTCGTGAAAACAGCCCGGAGCATTGGGTTTTCATTGGAAGATATAAACCAGCTTCTGTCTATTCGTGTTGATAAGCTCAGTCATAGTTGCCAGGAAGTGACAGAAATAACACGAAACAAACTTGATGAAGTGAATGGCAAAATAAATGAACTGCAATCTATGCAACAAACCTTACAAATATTGTTGGATAGCTGCTGTGGTGGACCCGAGAGAGCGATTCACTGTTCAATAATGGAAGCGCTTGATAAAGACCTATTTAGAAACCAAGACAATGAATCTGCATTACAGGCATCGGGGAGAGTAAAATGAATCTGGTCAGTATTTTTTGGAATTTAGTAATTGAAAGTGCACCTTGGTTGCTGATCGGATATCTACTTGCAGGAATAATTAAGCAAGTCATCCCAAATTCCTGGGTCGAAAAACAATTGGCAAAGCCGGGCTTTGTTTCCGTATTGAAAGGCGCGTTGATTGGAGCGCCAATGCCGCTATGTTCCTGCGGTGTTATACCCACTGCGCTTGCAGTTCGAAAGGCTGGCGCATCGAAAGGTGCCACTGCTTCTTTTTTAGTTGCTACACCTGAAACTGGTGTAGATTCAATTTCATTCTCCTACGCTGTGCTAGGTCCAATTTTTGCTATTGCTCGGCCTATTAGCGCTTTGCTTAGTGCAGTTATCGCTGGTGTATTGGTGAATAGCCTGGATAAGGAATCATTCGAAGAAGAAACTGTGGCAGAGGCTAGTAGTTGCTGTCATAGCAAACTAGCAGTAGGGGTTGAGAATATTCCCCTGAGCCAGAAATTAATCGATGCTGCTAAATATGGCTATGGTCGCATGATTTCTGATACTGCTAAATGGCTTGTTATTGGTTTAGTTGCAGCCACGATAATAACAGCTGTTGTACCCCAGTCATTTTTCTTGCGCTGGGGAGATGGATTGCTTGCAATGATTATCATGGTACTAATCGGACTGCCCATGTATATCTGCGCCACGGCGTCAACGCCAGTTGCAGCAGGTTTGTTATTTGCAGGTGTATCACCAGGGGCTGCATTAGTATTTATGTTGACGGGTCCTGCGACTAATATCGCCACCATGGGAGTGATTAAAGAACAATTGGGTAGTAGATCGCTAATTGCTTATTTAATCGGGGTTATCGCCACCGCTGTAATTTGTGGCCTGATACTAAACGAATTCTATGCAACCTTCGGCTGGTCCCTACAACTATCTATGATGGAGCATGGAGAGAGTCATCCCCTGTGGCGTCAATTAGCAGCGGTTCTTCTAGCGGCTCTTGTGGCAAGAGTTTGGATCCAACCATTGCTAGGGCCCAAGGTTGCGACCGACGAGTCTACAGAGAAACCAGAACTGACAGCGTAAGAGTTTGTTTGGAAATCAGCTCGGATCAATTGAGCCCGCGATTATTCTGTGATTACTATCCAGCTGATAGGTAATATCGGCAGTTGATGGCATAGTAGCTAGACCATGTCGGGTTAACCTCTCGAAATGTTGGACAAATCTTTTTAGTTCCAGTAAGTCCATTATGCCATCTGTATTCTCAGCACTGCGGGCTTTTAGTTTATCCTCCTGCAATGTTCGCCAATGGATAATTTGCTTGAAATCCGGCGCTTGCAGTGTGACTAGAAGCGATATATGTTGAAACAGTTCCTGGTACTCAGTTGCCAGTTTTTGGTTCACGTAAATTCGCCAGCTACAGTCAGAATCCTCATTTGCTTCTAAGTCATTTATCGGTTCCTGCAATGCCGATTCTGATTCGGGGTAGAGTCCTACAAACCAACCTTCCAGAATGATCAGATCGATCGGGCCCTCAACTTCCGGCAAAAAAGCCTGCTCTGTTAAATCATCCTGAGATTTATCAAAGCTCGGGAGTACTAAATTTTCACCCATTCCTAGTTGTTGAAGCCGGTTCAATGTTTCTCCCATGAGCTGAGTATTATGGGTCCCAGGAACACCGCGGCTAGACAGTAAGGGGTGCACATTTTTTGCCAGGTCAAGGCGATCAGTTTTAGATAGATAAAAATCATCTAACGATAACTGCGCCACACGAATTCCCTTTGACCGTAGCAGTAATGTTAACAAGGCCGCCACGGTGGATTTTCCTGTCCCCTGTCCCCCTTGAATACCGAGTATGGGAAAATCGAATACAAAATTGCGAGATTCCAATTTTTTCTGTTTGAGTAATTTCTCGATATTTTTTAATAGAGGAAGAAAAAACTTTAACGCATCTTCTGCATAAGTATCAGGAAGTAATTCAGTGCTAACAAAATCGTTTATAAGTTGTTGGTACATTGTTAGTAAGATCGTTTTTTCCGTATGTTAAAACTATTTTCAATGTTTTCGCTAATGTGTCAGACCGGAGCTGGGTTCAGAATTTTGCTTGTGTTACGATTCTTCTGATTGAACATCTAGCTAATTTTTCTAAAAATGTCTTCATCCATGTATTCATCACTGCTAACAGAAAGACCTTTGCTTATTTCACCGACTCTGGCGGCGACAATAGGTTTGGAAGAAGCAGTTATGTTGCAGAGTCTGTCCGAATTAATTTGTTTTCGTCCCACAATAAAGAATCCCCGCAGAGCCGATTTAAATTGGATTGAGTTAACCGAACAAGAGCTTTTGGATGCCTTTCCTTTTTGGGCGACCATTGATATTAAGCGAGTGCAGACTAGTTTACAGAATCTTGGCTTAATAGTGCTAGACCAAGCAGACTCCGCGGCAGAAAATTTTCTCTGTGCAATCGATGAGGTTACAGAATTTCATGCTAAAGAGAGCTACCCCTCTCAGTTTGACACGAACAACTTGACCGCTCGTCCTGTTATTCCTCCAGTGGAGAAGAAAGCTGTAGCTCAAGTAAGCAGGCCTGCCGGCACTGCCTCATTGATTCCATCCAATTGGAAACCGGGTGTAGATTGGATCAAGCAATGTCGACAACACAATATTCCAGAAGCTTTTATATTAGGTTTGGTGGCAGAATTTGTCGGTTATTGGCGAGAACGTGCGCAGGCACGATTCTCCTGGGGTAATGCCTTTTACAAACATGTCTTAAAAGAGTGGCGTAACGAGCAAACTCGTCAAGGCGCTTTCGAAAAAGCGAGCACCATGTCCGCTGATTGGCACCCCAGTGATGATGCGGTGGGTATTCTGGAGAACGCTGGAATAAACCCTAGGTTCATTGAAGATGCGATTCCTGAGTTTGTCTTGTACTGGCGTGAAAGAGGGATGGTGAACGGTGCCTGGAATACCAAATTTATAGAACATATACGTCGCCAGTGGGCAAAATTCTCCGCCGCCTTTGGTTACGATGATACACCCAAAGCGATACAAGATGATTGGCAACCCAGTGCAGATTGTTTCGAAATTTTGCAGCTTGCAGAAATTGATGAGAATTATGCCAGAAGCAAGATTCCCGAATTCGTCATGTACTGGAAAGATAGCCAGCAAGTGAAGGCATCTTGGAATACTGTGTTTTTACAGTTCATTAAACAGGACTGGGCACGACAACTAAAACAATTAGAGACAGTGGATCTTTCTCATGCAGAAAATCAATCCCTTGTTGGATCAAACCAGCAGAGAATTAAAGAGCGATTCCAACGCATCGCTGACCGAAGTTGGGCAGAGTAGAGATACTACTGATTATGCTGCTACTTCCCCCCGCGACATTGCGGAGCCTAGTGTCGCTTATTCAGCGAGCCCTGACGATAGTGAAGATGCAACTGCTCAAATGGACCATGTTGATGCTATCAACCAGGCTTTCGCTGAGTTCGAATTCGCCTACCACAATCAATTTCACAAAGCATTTTCTGATGCCGAAAGCTTGGTAATTGCAAAGAAGTACTGGTTGAGTTCGCTCGACAATTATGCGCCTAGGCAAATCGTCTTGGCCGCTAAGAAGGTAATAAAAACTCAAGACTATCTCCCGTCTATTGCTGCTCTGGTTAGAGCCTGTGAAGAAGGTCTTGATCTATTTGGCTTGCCCTCTCCCAGACAAGCCTATCTTGAAGCTTGCCGCGCTGCAGCGCCAAAACGTCTGCAGAACTGGAGTCATCCAGCCGTTTATCTAGCGGGTGTAGGTGCAGGTTGGTATTTGCTTGCCAACGAAGCTGAGGCCAGCGCATTGCCGGTATATGAATACCACTATGGAATTCTATGCAAACAAGTGCTCGGCGGGGGAGAGCTGGGGATTATAGCCCCAGCAGCGTTGCCAGAAAAAACTAGTCGTAAGCTAAGCAAAAAAGAAACCCAAGCTCGAATAGCAAAAATGCGTTCCGAGCTAGGCTTATAACGGGAAATTTGATTTCCGTATTTAGGCGTCCAATTTTCGATACTTAATTCTTGTCGGCTCTGCCCCATCTCCTAATCGTTTCCTGCGGTCAATTTCATAGTCGGAATAATTCCCTTCATGCCATAACACTTCACTATCACCTTCGAATGCCAGAATATGTGTGCAGGTTCTATCGAGGAACCAACGATCATGAGAAACCACGATTACACAGCCGGGGAAAGTCAGCAATCCTTCCTCTAGAGCTCGCAGAGTTTCCACGTCTAGGTCGTTGGTTGGCTCATCCAGTAACAACACATTGCCGCCACGCTTTAAAAGTTTCGCCATGTGTAAGCGATTTCGCTCTCCGCCGGATAAGTCTTTAACAAATTTCTGTTGATCACCACCACGGAAATTGAATCGACTGGCGTAAGCACGAGAAGAGATCTTAAATTTACCAATTTCTATCGTCTCTTGATCATCAGATATTTCCTGCCAAACTGTATTGTCGCCATTTAAATCATCGCGACTTTGATCCACATAAGCTAGATCAACTGTATCGCCCAATTCAATGGTACCGTTGTCTGCTTGTTCTTCGCCCACGAGCATTCGCAAGAAGGTTGTTTTACCCGCGCCATTGCCGCCAATTATTCCTACGATGCTACCCTTGGGTACTGAAAAACTTAAATTATCAATCAGGGTTTTATCATCAAAAGCCTTCGAGAGGTTCTTCACCTCGATAACTTTATCGCCAAGTCGAGCGCCTGGAGGAATATAAAGTTCCATGGTCTCGTTACGTTTCTGAAAATCCTGAGAATTTAATTCCTCGAATCGTGCAATTCGAGCCTTGCTTTTGGATTGCCGGCCCTTTGGATTAGAGCGTATCCACTCTAATTCTGATTTGATGCTGCGGTCATGGGCAGCTTCTTGTTTGGCTTCAATTTCGAGGCGTTTTTCTTTGGTTTCTAACCAGGCGCTATAGTTGCCTTCGTAGGGAATACCATGGCCTCTATCCAATTCCAGTATCCAGCCAGCTGCATTGTCGAGGAAATAGCGATCGTGAGTAATTGCCACTACTGTACCAGGGTAGTCCTGCAGAAATCGCTCCATCCAGGCTACGGATTCTGCATCCAGATGGTTAGTCGGTTCATCCAACAGCAACATATCAGGCTTGGAAAGCAACAGTCGGCAAAGGGCAACTCGTCTTCTCTCTCCCCCAGACAATTTGGTCACCTCGGCGTCCCATGGAGGCAGGCGCAGAGCGTCAGCAGCACGTTCCAAAATTCGTTCGACTTCCCAGCCATTTACTTCATCAATTTGATTCTGCAGTTCGCCTTGTTTCTCCAGCAAAGCAGTCATTTCATCGTCACCCATAGGTTCGGCAAATTTGTCACTGATGTCATTAAATTCTTCAACTAGGTTGATGATGTTTTTAATGCCTTCTTGCACATTGCCCCGCACATCTTTCTTATCGTCTAAATCCGGTTCTTGCGGGAGATAGCCGATCTTGATATCAGCTTGTGGCCGCGCTTCGCCATTAAATTCTGTGTCTACTCCAGCCATAATTCTTAGCAGCGTGGATTTTCCTGCACCATTCAATCCCAAGACACCGATTTTGGCTCCTGGAAAGAATGAGAGTGAGATATCTTTAAGAATTTCGCGCCTTGGTGGGACCACCTTGCCAACCTGCTGCATGGTGTAAACAAATTGAGCCATTTCACTATCCTGAGTGTTATATTTAACTATCAAAGCCCCAATTATTAGTCTTGAGGAATTGAGAAAAAACCGGTCGACATTATTACATACCAAAGTCTCTTAATGTTGGGAATTGGAGTTCTCAAAACCCCAAATATTGATGCTCATTCTGGAGCCATCATGTAGAATAACGCCTTCAAAAAATCCCCAGATATGACTCGGAGTACTAGATGTTTAAGAGCGATACTAGCCTGTCTGATTTTGATCCAGAAATTAGCGCCGCTATCGAAGCTGAAGGTCAACGACAAGAGCACCACATCGAATTAATCGCGTCGGAAAACCACACCAGCCCCCTCGTGATGGAAGCGCAGGGCTCCGTTCTTACGAATAAATATGCTGAGGGGTATCCCGGTAAACGCTACTACGGTGGCTGTGAACATGTTGATGTTGTCGAAGAGCTCGCTATATCCCGAGTTAAGAAGCTCTACAATGCAGACTACGCCAATGTGCAACCCCACTCAGGGTCCCAAGCTAACGCAGCCGTCTACATGGCCTTAGTTAAGCCGGGCGACACCGTATTGGGAATGAGTCTGGCAGATGGTGGGCACCTGACCCACGGGGCGAGTGTAAGTTTTTCAGGGCGAATTTATAATTCAGTTCAGTACGGATTGAAAAACGGAACTGGTGAGATTGATTACGATCAAGTAAATGCTCTTGCTCAAGAACATAAGCCCAAGTTAATCATGGCTGGTTTTTCAGCTTATTCCCGGGTTATTGATTGGCAAAAGTTTCGTCGTATCGCTGACAGCATCGGTGCGTATTTTGTCGTCGACATGGCTCATGTTTCAGGTTTGATCGCAGCTGGTGTTTATCCTTCTCCGGTGAATATTGCCGATGTAACCACATCCACCACTCATAAGACGCTGCGTGGTCCGAGAGGGGGTATAATCCTGGCCAGAGCTAATCCAGAACTGGAGAGGAAATTGAATTTTGCGGTGTTTCCAGAGAGCCAGGGTGGTCCTCTGATGCATGTAATCGCGGCCAAGGCTGTCTGTTTCAAAGAAGCTATGAGCGATGAGTTTAAAACGTATCAGCAGCAGGTCTTAAACAATGCTAAATTCATGGCATCAGTATTTATGGATCGAGGCTTCGATGTAATTTCGAATGGTACTGACGATCATCTGTTTTTGTTAAGCCTTATTAAGCAAGATATTACCGGCAAAGATGCTGATGCAGCATTAGGTCGAGCAAATATAACAGTAAATAAAAATGCTGTGCCCAATGATCCAAAACCTCCATTTGTCACTAGTGGTTTAAGGTTAGGAACTCCAGCTATTACTACTCGAGGTTTCAAAGAGAGCGAAGTTGCCGAGTTAACAAATTGGATGTGTGATATTCTCGATGATATTGAGAACGAACCGATAATCGCTGAAGTGCAGCAAAGAGTTATTGAACTTTGTTCACGCTTTCCAGTTTATCAGTAAATTTAATTTAGATTAAAAATCTAAACGAATAGGTTTTACATGCATTGTCCATTTTGTGGTGCCGTTGATACCAAGGTTATTGACTCCAGATTGGTGTCAGCAGGGAATCACGTTCGCCGCCGTCGCGAATGTATAACTTGTGAAGAAAGATTCACGACTTATGAATCTGCCGAATTGGTTATGCCGCGGATTATCAAACAAGACGGAATTCGTGAACCTTTTAATGAAGATAAATTGCTAGCAGGCCTTACTAAGGCGCTGGAAAAAAGACCAGTTGGTATTGAAAAAATTGAAGAAGCCATCGTTCGGATTAAAGCGAATTTGCGTTCCACCGGTGAGCGGGAAATTCAGTCACGTGATGTTGGTGAGCAGGTAATGAAGGAGCTTCGTGATTTAGATGAAGTTGCATTCGTTCGTTTCGCATCAGTCTATCGTAGTTTTAAAGATCTAAATGAATTCCGCGAAGAAATCGATCGCCTTTCAAAAGGCACTAGTAAGTAAAAGCGCTATTTCTCATTTCTCCAAATTTAGACTCTCTAGTTCTATTCCTTCGCTGTATAATCGAAACCTCTAGGTCTGATAGCGAATTGGCTATTAGAAATTATTATCGTTAATTGAGTATTTTTAGTCCCTTATGCAAAGATTAAGTAGTAGTCAATTAGGGTCGGAGTTTATTGACTGGCCAGTCTATATGCGGTGCGCGCTGGACTTAGCTGTGACCGTAATAAATACCAGTCCGAACCCTCGCGTTGGCTGTGTTATCGTGAAAGCTGGAGGCATTGTTGGGAAGGGCTGGCATGTTAGCCCTGGGAAAGACCATGCAGAAATTATGGCTTTAAAGTCTGCTGGTGAGGATGCGAAATCATCGACGGTTTTTGTTTCTCTTGAACCTTGTTCTCATATAGGAAGAACCGGACCTTGTTGTGATGCGCTCATTGCTGCGGGAATTAGTCGCTTAGTAATCGCTGGAATAGATCCTAATCCAGAAATTTCAGGACTAGGAATCAAGAAAATTGAAAGTGCGGGTATTGAAGTTTTTTATCTAGAGGATTCGGAGGCGGCAGCCCGTAAGATCAATGTGGGCTACTTCAAAAGAAGAGAGACGGGCTTGCCCTATGTGCGCTGTAAGTTAGCAGCAAGCATCGATGGGCGTACAGCCTTGTCAAATGGCGTAAGCAAATGGATTACCAGTGCAGAAGCGCGGGCAGATGTGCAATTATATCGTGCTCAGAGCAGCGCCATTATCACTGGAGTTGAGACAGTGTTAAGTGATAACCCTTCGATGAATGTCCGTTTCGATGAACTTAATTTAACAGCAGAAGCAAAACAGCAAAATTTATCGTTGAATTCGATACAACCTCTAAGAGTGATCTTAGATAGTAATTTGCGAACACCTGGCACCGCTAAGATACTTCACGTTGATGGGGGTATTAGAATTTATGTGGCGAAGAAAACTATTGATCAGGAATTAGTGGAAAGCAAAGAGCTTCCAGATAATGTGGAATTAGTCTTCGCCGAAGAGGAGTCGCAGAGAGTAAATTTGCATTTTGTGTTAGAATCCTTGGCCTTGAATTGCGAGTGCAATGAAGTTTTTGTGGAAGCGGGACCTGCATTAAGCGCTGCATTCCTTGAAGCGGGACTTATAGATGAACTTATTGTTTATATAGCTCCTAAGCTTTTAGGAAGTGATGCCAAGCCGCTGTTCGAAATCGCAGGCCTTCAATCGATGTCAGAAAGCAGAAATTTTGCGGTGAAAGATTTGGATAAAGTTGGTGACGATATTCGGGTTTGTCTCATCCCTCAAAAATAGCTCTGAGGAAAAAGAGCACCTGAAAAAGAAAGCCTCTGAAGAAAATAACTGAGAATAGTAGAAAATGTTTACCGGTATAATCGAAGCAACAGGTGCAATAAATAAGCTAGAGAAAGTCGATCTGGAATGGCGTTTACACATTGATGCAGGTAACTTGAGCCTGGAAGATACAAGCATTGGCGATAGCATAGCAGTTAACGGTTGCTGTCTTACTGTCACTTCTTTATCTACCAAACATTTTAGTGCTGATGTTTCCAACGAAACAATCAGCTGCACGAGTTTAGGGAATTTAAAAACTGGAGCTCGAGTTAATTTAGAAAAAGCTATGCTTGCTAATAGTCGTTTCGGCGGGCACATTGTTAGCGGTCATGTAGACTGCGTGGGCATATTAATAAATTCTGCAGCTGATGGGCAATCCGTCAAATTGGAATTCGATGTGCCAGCTGAGATTAGTAAATACATAGCAGACAAGGGATCAATCTGTATTGATGGAACTAGTCTTACAGTTAATACGGTGAACAAAAATAAATTTTCTATTAATGTTATTCCCCACACGCAGCAAGAAACGATTATTGGAAATTATGTAGTAGGCCAAGTAGTGAATTTAGAAGTAGATCTTGTTGCAAGGTATTTAGAAAGATTGATGACGGGGAATCACGAGCAACATAACCCTACAAAAACAATTAGTAGTAGTTTTCTTGAGGAGCACGGCTTTAAGATAGCCAAGTAAGAAGTAATCAGTGTTATGAAACTTAATACCGTAGAAGAAATCATCGATGATATCCGCCAGGGGAAAATGGTGATATTGATGGATGACGAAGATAGAGAGAACGAAGGTGATTTAATAATTGCCGCGGAACGTGTGCTCACTGAAGATATTAATTTCATGGCGACTAATGCCCGTGGTTTGATTTGTTTGACTCTGACTCGTGAGCGGTGCGAATTACTCAAATTGCCTTTGATGGTCAATGAAAATAATACTCCCTACAACACCAATTTTACTGTATCCATTGAGGCGGCAACCGGAGTAACAACTGGTATATCCGCAGCAGATCGCGCACGCACGATACAAGTAGCTGTTGGCCGTGAGAGTCAGTTCGAGGACATAATCCAACCGGGGCACATTTTTCCTATTATGGCGCAGCCCGGTGGGGTGTTGCGTCGTGCTGGCCATACTGAGGCAGGTTGCGATCTGGCGCGAATGGCGGGATATCTTCCGGCTGCAGCGATAGTTGAAATTATGAATGAAGATGGATCAATGGCACGGCGGCGGGATCTGGAAACTTTTGCAGAGAAACATCAGATTAAAATTGGCACTATTGTGGATCTCATTCACTATCGCATCGCTAATGAACACACGGTGACCAAAACTGATTCACATCCTGTGGAAACCAAATACGGCGAATTCATAGTACATAGTTATAAAGATTTGATTAACGGTGGTTTGCACTTGGCTTTTTCGAAAGGAGATATAGCTGCTGATGACCCAACTTTGGTGCGAGTGCATATACCAAATACCATGCGTGATGTGTGCGAAGTCTTTAACGGAGAGCGCACAAGTTGGTCATTCAACACTGCAATGGAAAAAATCAGCAAAGAAGGTAAAGGAGTGGCTGTGCTATTATCGGGAGATGATTATTCACAGGATACCGCAGGTAATTTGGCCTCTGTACTTGCGGTAGGGAACGAAGTTTCAGCTACAAGTCTGCCTGGGAGTGATTTAACTATTGGAACCGGTTCGCAAATTTTGCGAGATCTTGGAGTTGGGAAAATGAGATTACTAAGCTATCCGGCTAAATATCCTGCAATATCTGGGTTCGATTTGGAAGTAGTTGAGTTTGTTCAGTTCGAAAAATAGCTTGTCGATGGCCCGTGAATAATATTCAAATATCAAAGAGTCAAAAATCGGAAAGCCAATTATGAGTAACATAAAAATTATCGAAGGAAATTATAATAACGGTTCAGCGAGCTATGGAATCGTAGTCGCTAGGTTCAATAGTTTTATCGTTGATCGACTGCTCGATGGTGCGCTTGATACCTTGAAAAAAATTGGGGTGCAAGAGCGAGATATTACAATTGTGAAAGTACCGGGTGCCTATGAATTACCTCTGGCTGTGAAGAAAATGGCAATGACAGAAACTTTCGATGCAGTAATTGCTCTTGGAGCTGTCATTAGAGGGGGCACGCCACACTTTGAGTATGTGGCTGGCGAATGTGTTAAAGGACTAAGTCAGGTTAGTTTGGATAGCACGATTCCAGTCGCCTTTGGTGTTTTAACTGTAGACACAATCGAGCAGGCGATCGAAAGGGCTGGAACGAAAGCTGGTAACAAAGGTTCTGAAGCAGCGATAACAGCTGTGGAAATGCTTAGCTTGTTACGACAGCTGGAGAGCTAAGTGTCAGTCAGTGACAAGGCGACCAATCAACAATCGTTGGATAAAAAACAATCGAATGCAGTCAAGACCAAGCCTAAGTTGTCCTTGGCTAAACGTCGTAAAGCTAGGCGCCTAATCCTCCAGGCTCTATACCAATGGCTGATTGCCAAGGCTGACCCCTTAGATATACTTAAGGAATTCCGCGAAGAGAATGGTGGCAAAATCGATTGGGAATATTTTCAGGAAGTCTTTATCGAAATACCTAAACAAGTCGATATTCTAGATGCTCATTTACAACCACTCTTAGATCGTGATGCGAGCGCTTTGGATCCAATTGAACAAGCACTGCTCTATCTAGGCACATTTGAACTAGCTAGTCGTATAGATGTTCCCTATAAAGTTGTTATCAACGAATGTATAGATATCGCCAAAGAATTTGGTGCTACTGATAGTCACAAATATATCAATGGCGTTCTCGATAAATTGGCTCTGACACTTAGGGCCTTAGAACATTCTAAGAACAGATAAAATTTCTTCAGGAAATTATAGCGACACTAGTTTTCCCATGAGTCAGTCTGAATTTGAAATTATCCGCCGATATTTTGCCGAGTCGGGATTGTATTTTCCCCGGTCAGGTGTAGAGCTCGGAATCGGTGATGATGGTGCGGTTTTGCAAGTACCAACGGATTCTTTGTTAACCATGTCTATGGATATCCTCGTTGAGGGGGTCCACTTTCCTCTTTTTGCCGACCCTGCTCAAGTAGCCCATCGAGCCTTGGCTGTTAACTTGAGCGATCTGGCTGCAATGGCAGCTGATCCCTTTTGTTTTACTCTAGGTTTAGTCTTGCCATATGCTAACGAATCTTGGTTAGCAGGATTCAGTGAAGGCTTGCTTGAGCTTGCTGAAGAGTTCAAGTGCCCTTTAGTTGGTGGAGATATCACTCGGGGACCACTTAGTATTGCTATTCAAGTTCATGGTCTTTGTAAACAGGAGCGAGTGCTGCGTCGAGATGGCGCAAAGGTGGGAGACTTAATTTATGTCACCGGAACATTAGGAGATGGAGCTATCGCTTTAGCGAGTTTAGGATTGGATAGCCATTTAGGGTCTTCCTTCGTTGTGGATGGAGAGAAACAAACTGACGCCTGCAAACAACACTTTCATAGTGCATATTATAGACCAAAACCAAGAATAGAATTCTCCAATAACTGTGCTGACTTTATGAGTAGCGGTATCGATGTCTCCGATGGGCTTGTTGGTGATCTCGGCCATGTAATAAAAGCGAGTGGTGTTGGAGCTGTGTTGAATACCAAAGCATTTCCTTATTCAAACCCTGCGGCGTGTTGTGTTTCTGAATCAAATCGTCAATTAGCGGCATTATTTGGCGGTGATGATTATGAACTTTGTGTCTCAGTTCCCGCGCTTAACCGCAGAGAATTCGAAGCGGCAGCAGAAAGCGTTTCGACCCAAATAACTTGTATTGGTGAAATCGTGACTGGGTCAGCAATTCGTTGCCTGGATTCTCAAGAGGAGGAAATCGATTTGAGTTCTGGCGCCTATATGCACTTCAGAGGAGCTAATTAAATCGATGGCAGCCCCAAGTTCAGTTTGGCGTAATCCCATTCACTTTTTTGCCTATGGTTTTGGCAGCGGAGCTGTTCCCAAAGCTCCGGGAACAGCAGGGACCCTAGTGGCGGTGATTATGTACCTTCTCTTGCCTCAGATTAGCCCCTTAATCTATGTCAGCCTTCTTCTCATTAGCTTCGTTTTCGGAGTATGGATCTGCGGTAAAACCGCGCAAGATATCGGAATTAAAGACCCTAGTGGCATTGTTTGGGATGAATTCGTCGGCTATTGGATCACTATGTTTATGGCGCCATCAGGCTGGATATGGGTAATTATTGGATTTGTTTTGTTCCGGTTACTAGACATCGTCAAACCCTGGCCTATTAAATGGGCAGACAAGCAAATCGGTGGTGGTATGGGGATCATGCTAGATGATGTATTAGCAGGTATAATGGCCGCCCTGTGTATGCAAGCCATTGTGATTTTGCTCCCATAAGTGCATTATTCGCCGCCCCGGCTTGCCAATCATGGGTTACTCGGGTCGAGATTATTACCTTAGACTCTAGATATAAAATCTTTGTTTAATAAGGGAGAGCTACTAGCTAAGCCCGCATGAGGAGAGGAAAGGCAGTTGACAGTCAATTTTGTAGCATCTGCATCATTGCCAACTAAATGGGGTCAGTTCACCATTCATGGCTTTGAAGACAATGAGTCAGGAAAAGAACACGTGGCGCTTTCCTTTGGCGAATTAGATACCGAAAAGCCGATACTGTGTCGTGTTCACTCTGAATGTTTAACAGGTGATTGTCTTTTTAGTCTGCGCTGTGACTGCGGGGCGCAGCTGCAAACTGCAATGCAAGCAGTAGCTGAAGCTGGCCAAGGTTTAATACTTTACCTTCGCCAAGAAGGCCGAGGCATTGGACTGCTAAATAAAATTAAAGCCTATGCTTTACAAGATTCTGGCGCCGATACGGTAGAGGCTAACGTGCAACTTGGATTCGAACCCGATAGTCGGGAATATCAAATCTGTAAGCCTATGCTGGATTATTTTGATGTGCAGAATTTACGCCTAATGACAAATAATCCCCAGAAAGTTGATGCTTTAAGAAAGGCGGGGTTCATAGTACAGATCGTGCCAATTCATACTACAGCTAATCCCCATAATGAAAGTTATCTGGCTGTAAAAGTTAATAAGCTTGGCCACATAAAATAAGAATTTAGGATCTCTTCCAAAATCCAAAATCTACTCCAGCGGGCTGCTTGTGAGTTCTACTGCAAAAAGAATATTAATCGATATCCTGCGTCATGGTGAACCGGAAGGTGGAGATATACTCCGGGGAAGAATTGATTCCGTATTGACTCGGCTGGGTTGGCAGCAAATGCGTCGAGCGACTGCACTGGTTGATGTGGACAGCAAATCGACACTCACGCCAAACTGGACCCATATAATATCCTCACCGCTGCAACGCTGCCGGCAATTTGCAGAAGAAATCTCCCAACACACTAAAACAGATCTACAGGTGAACGATCAGTGGCAAGAAATTGATTATGGGGATTGGGATGGAATGTTATTGAGCGAATGGCGGAAAGAAGCCGCGGATCAATTTAAGGAATTTAGAAAGGACCTTTCGAAATTGGTGCCGCCCAATGGAGAGGACTACCTTTCCTTCAAAGATAGGATTCTCACTGCCTGGCAAGAAATTTCTGAACTGGAAGACGGTAGCCATGTGCTTCTGGTTACCCATGGTGGCGTGATGCGAGTCATTCTGCCGACTATTTTAGGCATGCCACTTAATCGCAGCTCTCCGCTAATAATTCCCTTTGCTTGTTTTAGTCGCGTAAGTCTGGAAGTAAAAGAAACGACCCTTAGTGCGAGTTTGCAATTTCACAATGCAGCCGAGTATGAATCGAGGGCTCTAACAATTTAGTGCAAAGTTAGGAATGTGCTAATTCTTCAATAGGCTTCTCGCTGTGTCGATATGGCGACACATTTGTTCAGCACCGTCCAGCGCCCGCGGTGTATGTCTCTGTAATAATTCTGGCGGTACAAAAAACAGATTGTTCTTCTTCACTGCGTCGATGCTGGGCCAGCGCTTCCAGTCGTCTAACCATTCCGGTCTTTCAATATCCATTCCGCTGGCAATGATTGCCATTGGGTTTCGAACTAGCACAGCTTCTTCACTGACTTTAGGAGCTACCAGTTGTATATCTGAAAATATATTATTGCCACCACACAAGTTGATAATGTCATTGATGAGTTCAATGCCTCCTGCAGTAATCAATGGCGTATTCCAAACTTGATAGAAGGTATCTACCGGAGTTTTAGAGCTGAATTCTTTTTGCAAAGAATCGAGTTTAAGTTTGAAAGCAACTGTTGATTTCTGAGCTAAACTCTCAGTTGCTGCCAAGATGGAAAGTCTCTCGATGTGCGAAGGGATAGAGGCAAGGCTCTTCGGCTCCGCTATGTAAACCGTCAACCCCAATTCACGTAGTCGATTAATAGAAGCCTTTGGATTTCCAGTTTTCCAGGCAACAATCAGGTCTGGTTGTAGCTCCAAAATTCTTTCCAAGTCTAATAAATCAAAGCGGCCAATTATCGGCAGAGCCTTTGCTTCTTCAGGGTAATCGCTGTATTCAACCGCTCCCACCAATCTTTCACCTGCGCCTGCAGCATAAATAATTTCAGTAAGTGATGGGGCGAGGCTGATAATTCGAGCTGCGGGTTTTACAAGGTGTACAACTGTGCCTTCATCATCTATAACGTCTGCTGCGTTGGATAGATGAACAGTGAACGAACAAGAAATTGCAGTTAGCAAGACACAGAACATTTTAAGCAATTTAGTTGAAATTCCTTTATTCATATTCATTAACAAGCGGAACAATTGCGGTGTCATTTTAGTAATCAATGCCTTTTTGAACTTTTACCCCATCATAAAAGGCGTGCTTGGATTCGCCGAGCTCGGTTACTGTATCTGCAATTTCTATAAGCTCTTTTGAGGCACTGCGACCAGTTACAATTACATGTTGTTGGGAAGGACGGTTCTCTAATGCGTTAAGAACTCTTTCTTTATCTAAATAACCATAGGTAAGCATATATGTAAGTTCATCTAGGACTACTACTTCTACATCTTCATTTTTTAATAATGTTTCAGCCTTTCCCCATGTAGATACAGCTGCTTCAATGTCTTTCTCTCGGTCTTGAGTCTCCCAGGTGAAGCCAGTGTTCATCACATGGAATTCAACAAGAGGATTTTCCTGAAACAACATCTGTTCGCCGCATTCCCACTGACCTTTAATAAACTGAACTACGCCACAGTGTAAACCGTGCCCAACACTTCTAGCGAGCATGCCAAACGCAGAGGAACTCTTTCCTTTGCCATTGCCGGTTAATACCACCATCAGTCCCTTATCGATCGTTGCTTCAGCTATACGACCATCGATATATTCCTTTTTACGTTGCATCGCTTTCTTGTGGCGCTCGTTTCTCTCTTTACTTTCGGACACGATTATCTCCTGAATTAAAAATTTACTCTTAAGCCTAAATAAGAAGCCCGCTCAGGAGCTAGAAAATCTGTTACTTCTGAATAGCTTTCGTTCAAGCCATTTTCGATTCGACCATAAAGCTCCAAACGTTCGCTAACTTGATAACTGGCGGTGAGGTCTAGAACTTCGAAATCATCTAGAGGAATAGCTGATCCAAAAACCTCATCTATGGAGTTTCTAGAAACTCTATAAAAAAAATGCACACGCAATCTATCTTTGTTATTACGATAGCTTATGCCGAGATTCGCGAGCCTCTCGGGGCGGCGCAGCCGTTGACTTCCATTCGGTCGCTCTGTTTCGTTATAAGTATAATTAGCTGAGAGCTCCCATTGGTCATCCAAAGAATAATTTCCTGACAACTCTACTCCCTCAGAAGTGCTCTTGCCAATGTCTTGTAGGTAGCCGCTAAAACCAGATAAATCGAAATAGATCGCATCTTCAATTTCCTGCACAAAAATTACTGTCTCAAGGTTTAATTGTTCACTGGCGAAAAACTCGAGACCAATTTCGAATCCTTTGCTTGTTTCTTCCTTCAAGCTAACTAAAGATGCTGGTGGAGCAGAAAAGGGGCCAGAATTGTAGGCAATTTCAAACAGACTAGGAGAGCGAAATCCTGAGCCATAACTAGCCTTCAATTTTAAGGTTGAACTCCCAAGAGCTAATAGATAAGCAGAGGAAAGGCGGTAGCTGTCGTGTTGTCCAAAATCATTATTGTCATCTTGTCGTACGCCTGCAGAGAGAAACAGGCTATCCGAGAAGTCGCTCAATAACTCCACATAAACGCCTTTGTTATCGCGCTCCATTATGCCATTTTCTTCTTGTTCCAGATCGATGCCAAATACCAAATCTACGCCAGGTAAATTGCTTGCACTAGCTACATATTCCCAACGACTTAATTCACCTTTCGAGCTGAAGGCAAGGTTTCCTAAGGCTAAATCTTCACGATTAGTTTTTGTATTTGAGAATCCAAGAGAGTGAGTAAAGGATGGCGAAGTGTAAGCTAGAGATGCTCGGCTGGCATTAAGATCATAAACTGCAAGACAATCATAGACGGTGCTGCCGGCAAAGCAGCCGTCATATTGAGTTACTCCCTCAACATTTCTCTGCACAATTTCTAACAGCCAATTATTACTGACCTTGAATCCAACGCGGGCATGATAAGAGATGTTTTCATAACCGTCATCATCCGCAACCTGTGTATCGGATTCGCGGACATTGTAACCATCGCTCTTAAAATTATTAGCAATCAAGGTAAAATTTACTCTCTCAGAACCTTCCGTAACGATGGCTGATACTTGTTGAGTGCCGCGGGAACCAGATTGCCCATCTAAAGTGATATTCATGTCAGTATCAGATTGTCGCGAAGAAATATTGATGATGCCTCCGGCATCAGCGCCGTAACTTAGTCCTTGAGGACCCCGTAGTATCTCTACTCTGCCAAGACCACTGGTAAGAATATGCTCTATTGGTGTTGTGACCTGTGGTCCGCTTGGATCAGATAACTTTAGACCATCAAAAAGAGTCAGAGTACGAAACCCTTCCTCTCCGCGTATGTGCAAGGCAGAAGTAGCACCGACTCCACCATTGCTAGTAACTCCAATTGCCGGAGTCTGTCGTAATAGATCAGTGAGGGAAATGTTGCCTCTTGCTTGGATCTCTTCTAGATTTAGAATCGAAACAGAACTGCCTACTTTTTTTATTGGGATTGGAACTCGATTTGCGACAATAACAATTTCTTCCAAAGACGAGGTCTGGTTTTGGGCAAAGCTCAATGAGCTGCAGAGCATAAAAGTGGAACAGCTAATCATGCCCATAGAAAGGAATCTAAAAAGCTGATTCTTCTGTATTCCAAAAGGCTCTTTAAATACAAAAGTATTTTTTCCGGGAGAGGAAGGCTGCCTTTTCGAATTTACTTGAGCATTAAGTGAGCGGAACAAACGGAATTGTTTCGGGGGTCGAGGTTTTATCGATTGAAATTTTAGCATTTGGATCTCCCAATGAACGTTCCGTCACTAGACACAGTTGTTGAAACAACTGTTGACTGCAAGAAAGGTTATTCATCAGGGAGGGGACAAGTAGAAGAGTCCAATAAGACTCTGCCACTGATGTAGCCCTCCGCTGCATCAAGGTAAAAGTAGATCAGGCTGGTATCGGACTTATAACCACGGAGGGTTCATTACCGTTGCGGGGGCAGTGTTGGAATTTCACCAACTTCCCATTGAGCCGCTAATTAGAACTTGTAGATCGAACTACAAGGCAATTCAGCAGCACCTGAATCCACTTACTAAGTATTCCCAAGCTA
The DNA here is from genome assembly GCA_012960305.1 of Gammaproteobacteria bacterium. GTDB lineage: Bacteria > Pseudomonadota > Gammaproteobacteria > Pseudomonadales > Pseudohongiellaceae > UBA9145. The sequence continues at coordinate 127,416 of DUBM01000009.1, forward strand.
TAGGGAATGCGCGCAGTCTATAGAGCTGAGAAGTGGCAGTCAATTTATGTATTGGGTGGAAAGAAGGAATTCAATGAAATGTTCGCCGCGAAAGCTGAACACAATTACTTCAAAGCGTTACACGGCTTCAGATTGGATCTTGCAATCCGCAAGTTTTTGGCGGATTAAAGCGGCCACGCTAGAGCCATCAAGGCCAACTGCCACCAACATATCAGGAACTTTTCCATGTTCGAGAAATTTATCAGGCAAGCCCAAGTTTAACACGGGAATCAGATAATTCGATTGGAGCAAGAATTCATTAACAGCAGACCCAGCGCCACCGGCTAACGTATTCTCTTCTATTGTGACGATTAGTTGATGGCTGGTGGCCAAATCTCCAATCAGCTGTTCATCCAGAGGCTTAACAAAGCGCATGTCAGCGACGGTTGCATTGATTGGTTCGGCAGCTTCAAGTGCCGGGGCTAGCATACTGCCGAAAGCAAGTATGGCCACAGAGCGCCCTTGTCGTTTGGTGATCGCTTTGCCGATTGTAACTGTTGCGGTATTTTTTTGTACTGCGGCACCAGGCCCTTTACCTCTTGGATATCGAACAGCAGCAGGGCCTTTGTATTGATAAGCCGTATTCAGCAATGTATAGGTTTCATTTTCATCGCTGGGCGCTATAACTAGCATGTTCGGAATGCACCGCAGATAACTAAGATCAAAACTACCGGCATGGGTCGGGCCGTCTTCTCCAACGAGACCGGCGCGATCGATCGCGAACAATACGTTCAAATTTTGGATGGCTATGTCGTGAATTAACTGATCATAGGCGCGTTGTAAAAACGTTGAATAAATCGCGACGATGGGTTTTAAGCCATCGCAGGCCATTCCTGCGGCAAAAGTCAGTGCATGTTGTTCAGCTATCGCCACGTCATGGAATCGGTCAGGAAAACGTTCGGCAAATTGGTTCATCCCGGAACCAGCACCCATTGCAGGAGTAATACCCACCGCAAGAGGATCGGCAGCAGCGATATTACAAATCCAATCGCCAAAGACTTGTGAATAGGTTTGTGTGACTGGCGCTGATTTGGCTGCGGGAGCACTAACACTAGCGTCTAATTTACTTATAGCATGCATGCCAAATGGATCGTTTTCCGACTCCGAATAGCCTTTGCCTTTTTGCGTAACAATGTGAAGAAGCTGCGGGCCACGGAGCGTTTTAATGTTTTTAAGTATTTCTACTAGCCCAACCGTGTTATGTCCGTCAATCAAGCCAATATAGTTAAATCCAATTTCTTCAAAAAGAGTGCCCGGTGACACCATTCCTTTCATATATTCTTCAGCGCGATGTACCGCTTTCAGCGCAGGAGGAATCTTGGAAAGCACGCGTTTTGAGCCGGTGCGGATAAAATTATAAGGCTTGCTCGCCCACATACGAGCGAAGTAACTAGATAGTCCACCAACGTTGTCGGAGATAGACATATTGTTATCATTGAGGATTACCAAAATATTGTCGTCAAGATGGCCGGCATGATTGAGTGCTTCGAAAGCGATACCAGCTGTCATAGCGCCATCGCCAATTACTGCTATGGTGTGCTGCTCTTTATCTTGCATCTTGGAGGCTAACATCATGCCCAATGCTGCACTAATCGAAGTGCTGGAATGTCCGGCTCCAAAGGCATCAAATTCACTTTCTGCGCGATTAGGGAATGCAGTCAGACCACCGGCTTGGCGCATGGTGAGCATTTCATCCCTACGTCCGGTTAAAATTTTATGGGGATAAGCTTGATGGCCAACATCCCAAAGCAATCGATCGTTTGGTGTATTGAATACGTAGTGTAAGGCGATTGTTAATTCAACCACTCCCAAGCCAGCGCCAAGGTGCCCGCCAGTTTGACCCACGGCATAGAGTAAAAATAGCCGCAGTTCATTAGCCAACAACGACAGCTGATTCTGCTCCAGGACTTTGAGATCCTGGGGACTGTCGATCTGGTCCAACAATGGTGTATCGGGCCGAATTTTCGGTATTTCGTCTAGCATGTCTTTACTTCAACTCCGGCAATCTAGATTTATGCAACAGTGATAGGGTTCTCGGATAACTTAAATCAACGTTTATTAATGGTCAATCAAAGGCCGGGCTATGTTCTCTCATTTGACGATCAGTGCGCGCGGCTTACGATAAAAGCTGCCAGATTCCTTAAAGTATCAGCAGCTTCGCTAAATTCATCCAGCGCTTTGATTGCGTTTTTAACTAATTCAGTGGCTTTTTCCTGCGCTCCATCCACACCTAGCAATGAAACATAGGTTGGCTTATTAAGTTCTCGATCTGACCCCTGTGGTTTGCCTAAGGTTTCGGTATCGCTAGTTTCATCGAGAATGTCATCTTGTATTTGGAAGGCCAATCCCAATTGCGTAGCATAAGCTTTTAGAGCTTCCAGTTGCTTTGGTGATGTTTGTGGGTAACTTAGCCCTCCCAACAAGGCACTAGTGCGTATTAATGCACCAGTTTTTAAACTGTAGAGGATTTCTAGTTCCGCTAGAGTTGGCTGTGTACCTACTGCTTCAAAATCCAAATATTGTCCACCCACCATACCGCTTGCCCCAGCGGCCAGACTAAGTTGCTGGATCATCTCGAGCGCTTTATCTGGTGCGACAGTCTCTGCAGTGCTGAGTATTTCGAACGCCATTGATTGCAGTGCATCGCCCACTAATATTGCTGTCGCCTCGTTGAAAGCTGTGTGAACGGTTGGTCGTCCACGCCGCAAGTCATCATCGTCCATTGATGGGAGGTCATCATGCACTAGCGAGTAGCTATGAATCAGTTCAACAGCACAAGCCGCGGCATCGCCAGCTGCTAACTCGCCACCTACAGCGAGTACACTGCCATAAACTAGGGCTGGCCTTATTCTTTTACCTCCCCCAAGTGCAGCATAAGTCATCGCCTGTTTAAGGTTGCTGCTGGGGTATTCGATATCAAATTTTTTCTCAAGAACAGCATTGACTCGCAGTTGACATTGCTGAAGAAAGCCTTCTAATTCTTGAGGGGTTTGAGCACACATAATTCTGACTAATTCTTTTCCGCGAGAAAGTCTTCTGTATCGCCATTTTCGTTAATCAACACCTTTACTTTCTGTTCCGCTTTCTTCAGTGCAGTTTGGCACTCGCGTGTGAGTTTGATTCCTTTTTCGAAAGCCTGTAGTGATTCCTCTAGGCTTAATTCTCCCTCTTCCATAGAAGAAACTAACTCCTCCAATTGATCTAAGGCATTTTCGAAATCAAATCCTGCTGCTTCTTTCTTCGCCATCGGGCTATCTGCCTATTTATTTTACTTGTAAGAAATCATCCATGAAATTTATCTTCAGCTACTCTCATTTGTTGCAGGTTTTTTTGCATAGTAGAGCTACAATGATCGCTATTCTGCAGCCTCTTTGCGCCTAGCCTAAAACTCGAGGGATATTGTTGATTCTGTTTCCAATTTCCGCTGAGTCTGTGATTATACGCTATGTGATTGTTAATTCACGCCTAATTCGCTGAAGCTCTTTTCGAACTTTCTTGAGCTTCTATGTCTTCCTCTTTTAATAAATTCTGTCTGTGATCAGCGCCCTACGGGCTTGTAATAGTTGGAATAAATTAATACAGTTGCTGCTTTAATGAGCCAATTACGCACAGGTTGGAAATCATGTTGTCTCAATATTGTTAACTCTGCTCAATAAATCTAAGTTGCATTGTGAGCCTCATGTGCCCAACATCTGCCCTTTCAATGATTAGACTAATCACAGTACTCACTTGGCTGGCACTATTTTCTGTTAATTCAATTGCTCAAGCTGATACTGTAGGGCTAGAGGATGCAAGTGTTGTTAAGTCTCTGTCTAATATTGAATATGTCGAAGTAAATACTGGCTTAGCTAGCAATCGGGCGAAACAGTTAATTGTGTTTGTACATGGGACACCAGGGTCATTGACTGCATTTCTAAGCTATGTGAATGACCCTATCATGCAGGAAAATTTCCATATGATTTCAGTGACTCGACCTGGTTGGGTTGCTGACGGTGATGCAAAAGTTCCTTCTTTGGGTGAGCAAGCCCAAGCTCTAGAACCGATTTTGCGTATGGACCGATCCGGCAAGGGTGCTTTGCTAATGGGCCATTCTTTTGGAGGGCCGGTCATTGCACGCACCGCTATGGACTATCCAAAACTTGTTGCCGGACTTATTTTTGTTGCCAGCACTGGAGACCCGAAACTGAGCGGGCCTCGCTGGTATAATCGCTTTGCTGTGGTGCTTCCCCGTTTCATTCTTGGTTCAAGCTTGAAAGGTGCCAATGCGGAAATTATGCCGCTAAGAGCTCAACTAATCGCAATGGAGCCCCGTTGGAAGGGTATTACAATACCTGTGCTGATCGTGCAGGGAGATGAAGACCTATTAGTAAACCCCCGTAATGCCGATTTCATGGAGCGGATGTTAGTAAATTCAGATGTGACTTATCTTCAATTAGAAGGCATGGGACATTTTGTGCTTTGGGAGGAGTCGGAGCTAATTCGGGATACGCTTATTGATATATTCAACGACTAAGAACTTCAATATTAGCAAAAAATATTTTTTGGACAAACAAAAGCATAACTATTTAAATCAGGAGTAGAGCATGGACTTAGTAATCATTGTAGTTGTATTAGCAATCATTCAATACATCGCATTTGGGTTTTTGGTTGGTTGGGCGAGAGGCAAGTATGATTGTCCAGCTCCAGCAACTACGGGTAACGAAATTTTTGAAAGATACAATCGTGTGCATATGAACACGTTAGAACAGATACCAGCATTTCTATCTGCTATGTTTCTTTATAGCCACACTGGTAGCCCTAATGTAGCGGCAGGACTTGGCATCGTTTTTATTGTTGGACGGTTTGTTTATTTGCGTAGCTATATTGCAGATCCGAAATCTAGAGGCATTGGCTTCGGTCTTACTACGCTTCCGGTTCTCTATATGCTATTGGGCTCACTGTTTTTTACAGCTCGGAATATGCTTGCTTAAAGCTATAGGATCTTTGTGAGTGCAAAGATGAGATCGCAAAGACTAGTTAGTACAGAATATCGAGCATAGCTATGGCTTACCAGCCGCAGCTCATAGGTATAGGAAGTCTGGCAATCGCCTTTCTCACCGGTTAGGGGCTTTGCTAAGGTATTCTCATTCAGAGTTAGGAGAATGAAATGACAAAGCCAATACTGATAGCTAATGACAAAGGGTTTGCGCAGTCTGCTGTTAAGCAGCTGGGACTTTATGCTGTCTGTACTATTATGGGTTTAGCAGTTCTTATGTATTTGCTATCTCTGGCCGCAGGCAATACTGGGGGGGGTTCTGGAATATCCGGTATTAATGTTGATGATAATAGCATAACCATTACTTTAGGACAGGAACCACCACAGTTAGATAGCGGCCGAGCAACTGATGCGGCTAGTTCTTCAGTTCTTGCTCATGCGATGGAAGGCCTTATTACCTATGATCAGAATAACCAACTAGTTCCCGGGGTCGCTGAGCGCTGGGAAATACGTGAAGATGGGGCTACCTTTTGGATTCGTGATGATGCTTTCTGGAATGATAGTAGACCCGTTACTGCTCATGACTTTGTGTTTGCATGGGAACGAGTAGTAGATCCGATCACAGCTTCAGAATATGCTTTCATTTTGTACCCGATAAAAAATGCTGAAAAAATAAATCAAGGCGAGTTGCCTAAAGAAACATTAGGAGTTCATGCTCTTAGCGATCAGATTCTTGAAGTTGAGTTTGAGCAACCCACGCCATACTTCGATAAGTTAGTTGCGTTTTTTACATATTATCCAATAAGGGAAGATTTTTTTGGAAGCACTAATGGTCGTTATGGGGCAGATGCAGACATGCTTTTATATAATGGGCCCTATATGGTTACGGAATGGGTGCATGGTTCTAGTATGTTGTGGGAAAAAAATCCTTACTATTGGAGCGAAGAGAAAGGATTTCTAGATAAAATTATTGTTTCCTATATCACAACTGATGTAAACACGAAGATAAATTTATTTAAAGATGGTCAAATAGCTGATACTAGTTTAGTTGCTCCGATGCTTCCTCAAGCAATGGAGCAGCGTTGGCAAATAGATAGAGTGATGGACGGTACAGTTTTCTTTCTAGAGTTTAATCATCGTGAGGAGCGCATTACTAGCAATCTTAATTTTAGAAAGGCGATGTCTCTTGCCCAGGACCCGAATGAATTAGTATACAAAGTACTAAAAGAGGCAGCATATTTGCCGGCCCAGAGTTTGTTCCCGGTTTGGGTTCAGGGTGTAAGCGAGCAATTTCGCAAAGAATATCCACCCAGAGAACATAAAATTGATGTGCTCAAGGCGAGAGAATATCTCGAACTGGCTAGACAAGAATTAGGTTTAGACGAATTTCCACCAATCGTATTTCTCACAGGAGATACGCCAATATCACTATTGGCGTCTGAATATTATCAGCAACTTTATTTAGAAAACCTAGGCTTAGAGATTCGAATTGATGCGCAAATATTTAAACAGAGGTTAGCAAAAATGACATCTGGAGAATTTGATGTCGTAATGGCTGGCTGGGCCCCAGATTACTTCGACGCTTTAACATTCGGCGACCTTTTTGCATCTTGGAACCTTAATAATCGCGGGCGTTATAGCAATGAAGAGATGGATAAAATGATAAGAATTGCACAATCCGAGTTAGATCCCCTAATAAGAATGGATGCTATGGGAGCCATCCAAAGTATAATTGAGGAAGATGTAGTTTTAATCCCCATGTATGAAAGAGGCGTATCATTTGTAGTAGATCCGAGGCTCAAGGGTTTGATTCGAAGAATTGTAGGGGCAGATGTTGATTATAATTACGCATACATTGATGTATCCGAGGATTAGATTTTTGTTTACTGGCTTATTGTAATTAGTAGTATTTACTTATGTGGTTATATACTTTTAAACGATTGCTTCAAGGTGTTGTGACAGTATGGTTTATTGCCACAGCAACTTTTATTGCTATGCATAATGTACCTGGTGATCCTCTTCTAAATGATAGAGCAATGACACCTGAAATCCGGGCAAATGTGGAAGCTAAGTATGGTCTCGATCAACCTCTTGCAACGCAATACTTTATCTATTTAAGAAATCTTGCGCAGGGTGATTTTGGGATTTCTTTCACTCAAGAAAATAGACAAGTAAATGACATCATTCGTGAGCATTTTCCTGTATCAGCAATTTTGGGTGTGCTTGCTGTAGTTTTCGCCGCCGCTGGGGGGGTGCTCTGGGGTGCTTTGACAGCAATTTATCGAAATCGACTTCCGGATTACATTATTATGTTTTTTGTAATACTTGGGATTTCTGTTCCGAGCTTTGTTGTTGCTGCCCTTAGTCAGGTTTCGCTGGTGAACTTAAATAGCCTTTTCGGAACCACGGTATTGCCAGTTGCGGGATGGGGAACTATCTTTCACATGTTAGTTCCAGCAATGGTCTTGGGATTAGGGACAATGGCGTATCTGACGCGATTAATGCGTTCCTCAATGTTAGAGATAATTAGTTCTGATTTTATTCGTACTGCTAAGTCTAAGGGTGTTCCGCCTGCGAGGATTTTTACAAAACATCAACTAAGAAATGCGATATTACCAGTTGTTACTGTGCTCGGTCCTGCTATTGCTGCAATTACTACAGGCGGGTTCGTGGTTGAAATTGTCTTCGCAGTGCCAGGCTTGGGAAGGTTCTTCGTTGAAGCTGTGCAACAACTCGACTACACCGTAATCATGGGTACAACTGTATTTTATGGTGCTTTTTTAGTTTTTATGGTGATCGTGGTTGATGTACTGTATGGATTTATCGATCCGCGGATGAGTATGAAGTGAGACGTGTGTATTAATGCAAAGCTTAAGTAGTGCAGATTTTGCTCCTATACCTAACAGTCAGGAAGTTCATGGAATTTCTCGCCCATCTTTATCTTATTGGCAGGACGCCTGGATTCGATTGAAGGCCAATAAACGCGCCTTGATGTCTTTGTACATTGTAATTTTCTTGCTGTTGTTCACCATCGTGGGTCCTTGGATTTGGCGAGTGAGTCCAGCGGCTCAGGATTTAGATCAAGTTAGTCAGCCTCCAGGCAGCCCTCGTGTCGCTTTAATTGTTGATGACTATACTCCCTGGTTCGGGGAAGGGAACCCTCTAGAAACTGGATTGCGAACTTTTGGTGATCCAACCACGCAAGTTGTTCGTCTTCAGTGGAACGCGCTTCCCGGTGCTGCCGGTCATCGCATCTATCGTAATTTATTTCCTTTGGGTCCTGAAAGGGCTTATGGGATTCCAATTGGTGAATTCTTTGATAACAACACACTATTTTTTGAAGATCGATTAGATTTAAAACCCCAGAATTACTACTACTCTGTGGTTGCTCTGGGTCAATTTGGAGAATTACTGGATTCCTATGAGCTTATTGAGGTGGATGTAAAACGAGTCACAACAATTGCTGAGGCGCTCGAGCAAGAATTGGTTTCTCACACAAGTAACTTTCAAATTGGTGATGCTATAGATATGGCCTGGCATCCACTAGGCACTGATTATCTAGGTCGCGATATGCTTGCGCGCTTGATGGCTGGCGCGAGGGTCTCTCTATTTATAGGTATTGGCGCGCCATTCTTATTTGTATTGTTTGGTGTCATGTATGGCAGCATAGCTGGATTTTTGGGCGGTAAAATCGATCAGGTGATGATGCGGTTTGCAGATTTTGTGGTCGCTTTGCCTTTTCTACTCTTTATGATTTTATTCAAAATCGCATTTGGTGTCGGGCCCGGTGAAAGTGGTGTTCTACCTATGCTAGTCGCTCTGGTGATTCTCATGTGGCCGGCGACTGCGCGTTTAGTTCGTGGTCAAATATTATTAATAAGAGAGCAAGGTTATATCAGCGCTTCTCAATTACTAGGCGCCAAGACTCCCTATTTGATCTTGCGCCACATGATTCCCAATACTCTTGGAGTTGTGCTTGTCACATTAACATTTGCGATTCCTAGTGCGATTTTTACTGAAGCTTTTCTGTCCTTTATTGGTATGGGAGTAGTGCCTCCGACTCCTTCTTGGGGGTCAATGTCAAACGAAGGCATTAAAACCATGCTAACTACACCACATGAGTTAATTTTTCCAGCGGTAATCATTAGCATCACAGTTCTAGCTTTTAATCTTTTAGGTGATGGTTTGCGGGATGCGCTGGATGCTCGCATGAGGAACCAGGAATGACTGAGGTAGCCCTAGTTTTGCAGAAACAAGCTGCCTTACTTGAAGTCGAGAATCTCGCAGTTGAGTTTGATACGTATGGTGGCAAGGTTCAGGCAGTACGGGGAGTAAATTTCAAAGTAGAAGAAGGCAAGACTTTAGCTATAGTAGGCGAGTCCGGCTGTGGAAAATCGGTAACTGTGCAAAGCATGATGGGTCTAATTCCCATGCCGCCTGGGCGAATTACTTCAGGTTCAGCTCGATTGCGTGGTCATGAAGTGCTTGGGCGAAGCAACATAAATGGACAAGAGATCAGAGGTGCGGAGATTGGCATGATCTTTCAAGATCCCATGACTTCGCTTAACCCAACGATGCGGATTGGTGATCAAATCGCTGAGCCCTTGCAGGTTCACAAAGGCTACAGTTATCGAAGAGCTTTCGCCGAAGCGATTAATCTATTAGAGATGACCAAGATTCCAGAAGCGGCGAAGCGAGCTCGACAATATCCATTCGAGTTTTCCGGGGGCATGTTGCAAAGGGCGATGATAGCCATGGCTATTGCTTGCAAGCCGGCAATCTTGATTGCCGATGAACCAACCACAGCGCTTGATGTCACTATTCAGGCGCAGATTCTTGACTTGCTTCAAGACCTGCAATCGCAAACCGGTATGGCAATTATTCTAATTACTCATGATCTTGGAGTAGTAGCGAGAATGGCTGACGAAGTCGCCGTTATGTATGCCGGCAAAGTGATGGAGCATGGCTCCGTGGATGATTTATTTTACCGATCGTCTCATCCCTATACCTTAGGTTTGAAAGCAGCCATGCCGACTAACGATCCGGAACGGCAACATGAGTTACAACCCATAGAGGGTAATCCCCCAGATTTGTTCTCACCACCAGGAGGTTGTGGCTATTGCCCTCGCTGTCCGTTCGCCATGCAAATATGCGGAAAGTCCCAGCCTGAGGAATTCTATCTAAGTGATAATCATTTTAGTCGTTGTTGGTTGCACCACGATGATTCCCCGACGAAGCCGGCAGAATTAACATTTGGGACATCTACCTAATGGTTAATCTTTTTGAAGCAAAAGAGCTAACTCGATATTTTGATATGGGGCGTAATGAACGAGTGCATGCAGTCGAGAATGTCTCTTTGGATATTGCTGAAAAAGAAATCGTTGGCCTAGTAGGGGAAAGCGGCTCAGGGAAATCTACTTTCGGAAAAACAGTTCTAGGTCTGCATGACAAAACTTCCGGTATGGTTAAATATCGCGGTGAGAAGTTGCCCCAGAAATATCGTTCTGCCGATTTCCAAAGATTAGCAACGAAGATGCAAATGATTTTTCAGGATCCATATTCTTCTTTGAATCCTCGCATGACCGTTGGTGAACTTGTCGCAGAGGGCATTCGCTTGCATCCTCAGCTGAGCTCTGCAGATATAAAAGAAAAAGTAGCTTTATGGTTAAACAGAGTTGGTTTGCAGGCAGATCATATGTCTCGTTTCCCCCATGAGTTTTCCGGCGGGCAGAGGCAAAGAATAGGAATTGCTCGCGCATTAATTCTCGAGCCTGAATTTGTTGTCTGTGATGAGCCGATTTCCGCACTGGATGTCTCCGTTCAAGCACAGGTTATAAATCTATTGGGAGAACTGAAAGAGTCTATGGGTTTAACGTTGCTATTTATTGCCCATGATCTGTCTATGGTGAGATACGTAAGTGATCGTATGGCGGTGATGTATTTGGGCTCGTTAGTAGAAGTGGGCAAAGCTGATGGAGTGTATTTTGATCCCAAGCATCCTTATACAGAAGTATTGATAGGTTCAAATCCAGAACCCGATCCCAATATGGAAAGAAACAGGCCTTCAACGGCAATACAGGGAGAGATTCCCTCCCCAGTTAATGTGCCTGTGGGTTGCAGGTTTGCTAACAGATGTCCAAAAGTAATGAGTGTTTGCAGAGATATCACACCCTTACTTATTCCGCTAAAAGATTCGGATAGAGAAGTGGCGTGCCACTTATATTCATAGAATATCTACAAACAAGTGGTGTTGCCAAGCGCATATTCTGCAAAAGGTTTGGCATAAAATCATATTATATCCCCGGTCAAACCTAGAAGGTGTCGACGTAAACCTGAATTGCCTCGATCAGAAGCCGCCTAATTTCAGTATCATAAAATTTGATGGTGAGAATTGGGAGAAAAATGCTCATGATTTAGCGCATAGAAATAAAGCTAGCCGGTCGCAGTCTTAGTTATAGTCTCTAGAAATCTGCTCTCAACGCACTCTATTCAATTGTTGTGGTTGGGGGCTGGCTAGTATAAAGTCTCTCCTCTTTTGAAGGAGGTTCCCGTCATCTTACAGAGGGTGGTTGTTTCAGCGTCGATGTTTAGAAAGTGGCTTAAAGTATGAATGCACCATTCAAATTCAGTGATTCAATAAAACTGATAAGAAATATCAAGACTACTGGGACAGTTGCTCCCAGCTCCCAAGTATTAATAAAAAGGCTCTTGGCTCCAATCGATTTTGGGTCAGCTCGTTGCATCGTTGAACTTGGTCCAGGGAACGGTTGTGTAACTCGTGCACTACTTAGTCGTATGCATGCAGATGCCATATTAGTTTGTGTCGAAGTGAATAGTGAGTTTGCAACACATCTTAGAACTCTCAACGACCCCCGCTTACATGTTTACAATGTTTGTGCCTCGTCTATTGGTGATGTAATGGCAGAGCTTAATGTTGAAGATCTAGATCATGTAGTTTCAAGCTTACCGTTAGCTCTAATAGATGATGATGTAGTCGAAAGAATTCTAGTCAATGTAGGATCCGCTTTGCGTGAAGGTGGGCGGTTCCTTCAGTACCAATATAGCCTTAATAATTACAGTGAACTAAAGCCACGCTTTAAAGACGTGAAACTCAGATTTACCCTCCGCAACATGCCTCCAGCTTTTGTTTACGAATGCACCAAATAGTAATCCTGCATCACGTAATTTTTAATATTGATTAGATCTTAAGCTCATTTGCAAACCTTGCTGGAGCGAATCGGTGGGCGTACACTGCCAAATACTAAATAAAAAGCTACAGAGGGAAAGCATGTCACTGCGAATAAACGATGAAGCACCTAATTTTAACGCTCAGACAACTCACGGTGAAATTAATTTTCATGAGTGGCTAGGTGATCAATGGGGAGTACTTTTCTCCCACCCGAAAGACTTTACTCCGGTTTGTACAACAGAACTTGGTTATATGGCAGGTCTGGAAAGTGAGTTCACTAAACGTAATTGTAAAATTATTGGCTTGAGCGTGGATGCAGTTGATAACCATGCCGAGTGGGCCAAGGACATCGAAGAAACCCAGGGACATGCTGTTAACTATCCAATGATTGGTGATAGCGATCTGCAAGTAGCCAAGCTTTATAATATGTTGCCTGCAGATGAGCCTGGCTCTTCAGAAGGACGAACTGCAGCAACAAATGCTACGGTGCGTTCGGTATTTATCGTCGGTCCCGACAAAACCATCAAGCTCATGCTTACTTATCCGATGACTACCGGTCGAAATTTCGATGAAATACTGCGAGTGCTCGATTCCATGCAGTTAACTATGGCTCATAAAGTTGCGACTCCAGTAAATTGGCAGAATGGCGAGGATGTAATCATCATTCCATCGGTATCAGATGAAGAAGCGAAAGAAACTTATCCTGACGGTTTTCAAACCATCAAGCCTTATCTGCGTAAGGTTAAACAGCCGAGCTAGCCTGGCTGTCTTAATTTAGGAGAGGGATCGCTTAGACAATTTAAGTAAAGTAAAAAAGGCTGATTAGTAACTAATCAGCCTTTTTTATTGCTATTTTTTCCGCTTTAGTGAGCTTAGGAAGTTTTTCCTACGGAAGTTTGAATGCAAGAATTTCAGGACTATGCTGGCGGTCCCCAATTGCTACCAGTAAATACTGCTCGCCTTCATGCATATAGCTAATTGGGGCATTGGTGGTGCCGGCTTCTAGCTCAATTTCCCAAAGAATATCACCTGACTTTTTATCATAGGCTCGGAAATGAGGGCCGCCACTGTTGGTGGCGATCTCAACTGGCATATCGAAAGGAATGCGACCACCTGGTCGCTGATTCGTAAGTCCTTCACCTAAGAACAGTAGTGTTTTGGTAAGCAATGGTGTGGGTCTGCCTGGGTAGCCTAATTTGCCAAGATTCAAATGGGCGATGGCAGGATTGTCTTTGGGACCATCACCATTAGGAACCATCCATACATGTTCGCCAGTATTCATATCAATTGCGGTGATTCTGCCGTAGGGCGGTTTAAATAAAGGCAAACCTTGAGGACCGCCGATCCAGCGACGAGCTCCCTTTGTGTAAGTAAGGTTAGTGACATCTTGATCCCCAGGTAGCAAGTCCGCTACAAACGGTGACGTGATCGAGGGAATATAGAGATAGCCGGTTTCCGGATCAAAAGCCGCTCCCTGCACATCTGCACCACCTTGTGAACCTGGCAACTGAATCGTGCCCTGAGTTCCGTTTTCAGTGCTAACTGAAGGTGGTGTAAACATGGGTCCAGTCACATAATTGCTAAAGATCTCCAAGGCTTCTGCACGCAATTCCGGGGTAAAGTCGATGAGATTATCGACAGTCGCACCTTGTCTATCGAATGCTTCCGGCCTAGTTGGAAAGGGCTGGGTTGCTGAAGTAACTTCCCCCGGCACACCCGATAGGGGCACAGCTCGTTCTTCGATTTCCCATACTGGCTCGCCAGTTTCACGATCGAAAACGAACGCGAACGCCTGCTTCGTAAGTTGTGTAATGGCTTTTATTTCTACCCCTTCGACAGTTATGTCCATGAGAATTGGTGCGGCCGGCGGATCATAATCCCATAGGCCGTGATGAACAGTCTGAAAATGCCAAATTCTCTCTCCTGTTTCTGCATCAACTGCTACTAGAGTCTGGCTGAAAAGGTTGTCGCCAATGCGATGACCGCCATACATGTCATTAGTTGAGGAAGAGATTGGCATGTAGACCATGCCTAATTCTGGGTCTGCACTGAACAGTGCCCAAACCGGAGCATGACCCGTATAAGACCAGGAACGATCCTGCCAGCTCGAGGTACCAAATTGACCTTGCTGAGGAATCGTGTTGTAAGTCCACTTCAGCTCACCAGTACGCACATCAAAGGCATGTACATCACCGCGGGAAGCTTCTTTATTCTCAAAAGTATCATTCATGGATTGCCCAGTAATGATTACATCACCGACTACCATAGGGACGCCACCCCACCTATAACGTTCCGATGTTTCAGGCGGAGTTAGCTGCAGGTTTGCTCTGCCATTAGCACCGAAATCAGGATAGGTTTCTCCGGTTTCCGCATTCAACGCATAGAGATAGGTACCCCGCTGGGCAATAATTCGCTTATCGTCACCATCAGTCCAGTAAGCGGCACCACGTGTATTAGCTCCGGGCAAACCCTCGGCACCGCCTGGAGGTTCTTGTACCCAGATCGTTTCTCCAGTACCGGGATCGAAGGCTTCTACTAAGCCAACGCCATTGGTGATATACGCGACGCCATCAACTACCAAAGGAGCTGCATTCCAACTGGTGGAATAGCGCTGATTCGGGTTTATGTCCACAAAAGACTGATCTAGAGCAGGTCGTCGCCAGACGATCTCTAGGTCATTCACATTATCGGCATCGATCTGATCTAGGGGTGTGTATTTTGTGCTCCCGGTATCAGCCCCAAATGCTTGCCAGCCCCCATCCTGTGCGCCGCGCTGTGCCAACAGGATAGTCGATAAGCTGAGCGTGAGCAGAGCGATGAGGCTTCTGGTGAATATTCTCGGCTTTGTAAGTTTTGTTTGGCTGGACATTGAAACGACTCCATGAACTGTAAAATCAGTAGAGCATTGATTCTAACCAATAATGGCATAGTTAAAAAAGGAATTAAGAGGATAATTTGACGCTCAATGTAATTAGCTGTGCATTGAAAATTGCCTGTGTTCGGCATAGTTTTGCTTCCAAGAGGTCTTTGGCTCGCTATAATGGCGAAGCATATTCACACATGGTTATTGAATACCCGCTTCATTAAAGAAAATGTAGAGCTTGGGTTTGGATAAGAGGAAACGTTTCGCAAAAATGACTAGCAAAGCCGCTAAACAGTCATTTAAAAAAAGTCTTAGCATATGATTCAGTGCTTAAAATGTGAATACTGACAACCTACGCATAGCTGAGAAGCTGAAGAGAAAATTTTATGCCTCATAATGACCATGACCACAATCACACAGAACCGCCATCTGATCTCGAGCTTCGAGTTAAAGCTCTGGAAAGCTTATTGTTAGAAAAAGGTCTGGTGAAAGCGGATGCATTAAATACAATTATTGATACTTATGAAACTAAAATTGGCCCTCGCAATGGAGCCCATGTTGTTGCCAAAGCCTGGATTGATGGCGATTTTAAAAAGGCACTAATAGAAGATGCTGGGGCTGCTGTTGCAGCTTTGGGTTATGCCGGAAGACAGGGAGAACAGTTGCAAGCAGTGGAAAACACTCCTGAAACTCACAACCTTGTCGTTTGCACTCTCTGTTCGTGCTATCCCTGGACCGTGTTGGGACTACCTCCGGCCTGGTACAAATCTGCTCCTTATCGTTCTAGGGCTGTTAGCGAGCCCCGCTCAGTGATGGAGGAGTTTGGTACCGAGCTAGATTCAAATATAAAAATCAGAGTATGGGATTCCACTTCAGAACTGCGTTATTTGGTTCTGCCTATGCAGCCTATGGGCACTGAGAATTGGAGTGAGGATAAGCTGTCGGCGCTAGTAAGTCGAAATTCAATGATCGGGGTGGAGCTGGCAAGAAATCCTGAGGACGTAAATTAATGAATGGTGGTCATGATCTAGGTGGTAGGCAAGGTCTTGGCCCTATAGCGCCAGAAGCTGAAGATCGAGAACCGGTATTTCACTCAGAATGGGAGCGTCGAGTTTTTGCTCTAACCTTGGCAACTGGCATGTTAGGGAAGTGGAATATAGATGAATCAAGGAGTGCTCGAGAGCGGCAGCATCCCGCGGCCTACTTGCAAAATAGCTACTATGAAAACTGGTTAGAGGGCTTGGAAAAACTCCTCGTTGAAAAAGACTTACTGGCGGCGGATGAACTCTTATATAAAAAAGTTTCTGTCGCTGGCGCTGCACCGGAGTTACGAATCCCAGATGCGGAAGCGGTGCTCAAAATTTTGCGAAGTGGCGGGTCTTCTACAATAGAATCCGAAGCCGCACCACTTTTCAACATTGGAGATCGGGTTAAGGTGAGAAAACAGTATTCTTCAGGACACTCACGAGCACCTTCTTATGCGCAAGGTGCGGTTGGAACAGTGATTAGGCGCAACGGCTGCCATTTATACCCAGATGAGGTATCTCAAGGAAGAGCTATTGGGGAACACCTCTATACAGTATTATTCGCCAATCAATCTCTTTGGGGAAAGACAGAAGAAAACGCAGAAGTTTGCATAGACCTCTGGCAACCTTATTTAAGTATCGTAGCGAAAGAATCAGGCTAATGGAGGAATTCCCCTTTCAACCAAGAGACGAAGACGGTCCGGTGTTCAGCCAACCATGGGAGGCACAAGCTTTTAGTCTGGTGCTAGCTTTATATGAACAGGGTGTTTTCAACTGGCAAGAATGGGCTGCATCACTCAGTCAGCAAATAGAACTTGCCCAAAAGAATGGCGATCCTGATTTGGGGAATACTTACTATCAGCACTGGTTAAAAGCGCTGGAACAACTTAGCAAGGAAAAAGGTTTGTCGACTGACATCGAGCTTTTTGCTCGTGCCGAGCAATGGCGGCAGGCCTATCTTGATACCCCTCACGGTCAGCCAGTCGAATTGAAGTGAATTGTCGAATTTGGTTGAAGCAAACTCTCCTTTTATGTTGAAGATCCCTATCTTACCTTTAAGCTTTCTACTTTTTTGTATTTCCTCAAATTTGTTCTGATGTTGTCTATACAGTGGCGCAAAGAACATCAGGATCGTTAGTAATTGCGTGTCGAGTCGATACTTATCAACTATATTTACAGTCAGGGTGCGGCCCAATCTTTGAATTTTAAGCTTCGCTTGATAATTTTCAGACCGAATTCGAAGTAGATAACTAATAAACTCAATGCGGCGATACCGCCGAGCAAATAGATTGATACGCCTTCAGAAATGACATAACTAAAGAGGCTAGAGAATGCCAAAAAGTAAGATAAGACTAAAATAAAGCCAATTACATATATACGCTCGACCTAAAGCGTATAACAAAATAATGGACGATCCACAGAATCCATTAGTTAGCGGATGGATACCACCTTGGACGTTTGTATTCTATTCCGCTACCACTCAGCTCTGCTTCGAAGGCATCGAGACTCTGCTCGACTGTCAGACCGCCAGGTAGGAGAGATCTCTCAAAGTCAGGATTTGCTATGCTTCGAGCCCATTCTTGATCATAGTGATAGGTATAGACCAACTCTGGATCGAGCAATTTTGTGCATTCTGCTGCCGCGGCTGGAGTCATTCGTCCCCGCGGTATATTCAGCGGGACAAAGGCGACATCGATTCCACTTAATGCCTTCACTTCGTCCACGCATTCGGTTACTCCGCCAAAAAACAACTTTTTTTCACCCAAGGTAATAACGTAGCCGTTGGCATCCCCTTTCGGATGTTCCGGTGCTCCGAGGATAATATCGTAAGCTGCTACTGCTTTAATAGTGACACCTGCTACTTTAAGCGTTTCGCCATTTGCCATAACAATGCCATCGGGAATTTGTTTTTCGCCATTAGCGGCAATAATGATGCTAGTCATAGGTGTGCGTAATTGAGCAATCGCATCAGGGTCCAAATGATGCCCAGGGCTGTCTGTAACCAAAATCAAATCTGCTTTCTTAGCGGATGGGAGTCCGCTAATGCTCCATGGGTCAACCTGGATAACCAAATCTTGATACTCGAGCTGTACACTTGAGTGAACCAGTGGCGTGATAGTAATTGGGCCACCTGCAGCGGGGTAACTGTCGGCTGCAAGTGTTAGTTGATTGCAACAGAGCAACAAAAATGTTGTGAGGGCTGCTCGACTAGAGAAATGAGGTCGAAAAGAAGTATAGAGATTAGCAAAGAACATGGGCTGAATTTTGAGAGAATTCAGGATTGAGAGCTTTTTGAATGATTTCATAGTTTTACACTGTATTAGGCTATTTGACTGGGCCACTGGGAATTTGCAGATATTTATGCCCAGAGGGCGCTAGTACGATTGAGTTAAGCATACGATGTTCCGAGTCTTAAATACTACCTAATTTTCGCGCTACTCAACGTGGTGCAACTACCGTAAAACTTGTTGCACTGGGGGTCCACAGGCGGATATAGTCCTTCTCAAGCAGGAAAGTAATAGCAATCAATAGCGAATGACGAGGCAACCCATGCGCGATCCCAATAACGGGGATGATAGGACAAATTCTGGTAGCTCTGACTTACCAGAATCCGCTAGTCCCCCTGAATCTAGAGACTCTCAATCATTAACCCCGGATCCCTTAACCCCGCGGGCCCAATCTCGCCGAGATTTTCTTGAAGGGGCAGGAGCTACAGTGGTGGCCTCCGCCGCAGTTCCCACATTGGGAATGTCAGCTGCACGGGCCGCAGAAGCGCCTAGTGAGGCTAATGCTCCGAGAACGGCTATCCAACTAACAGTTAATGGTCAGCGACGTATTGTTGAGGTAGAAGATCGGTGGACTTTGGTTGAGGTGCTTCGAGATATGCTGGATCTCACTGGTACCAAGATTGGTTGCAATCGCAGCGAGTGTGGAGCCTGCACCGTTATCATGAATGGCAAACCAGTTTATTCTTGCAGCCAACTAGCGGTTTGGGCAGATGGTGCAGATGTGCGAACGGTCGAAGGGCTTGCTCAGAATGGCCAGTTGTCACCAGTGCAACAAGCCTTCGTCGATAACAACGGACCTCAATGTGGTTTTTGTACACCTGGTCAATTAATGACGGCGACAGCCCTGTTGGAAACAAATTCCAGCCCCGATGCAGAAGCTGTTAAAGAAGCTCTAGTTGGAAATCTCTGCCGTTGTTCGAACTACAACGCCATCGTTGAGGCTGTTGTCGCAGCCGGTGATCAAGGAGGTGTAGCATGACACAACCTACTCGAATCGGCCTTGAGCCCATGCAAATCATTGGTAACGACACGCCTCGTGTTGATGCCATTGAGCGGGTTACCGGTGCCGCCAAATTCACTCGCGATGTTAAATTACCCGGCATGCTTTATGCTAGGGTATTGCGTAGCCCACACCCCCATGCCCGTATAGTAAGTGTAGATACATCAGAGGCTGCTCGCTTGCCCGGTGTACGTTCTATTATTACTCACGAAGACGCTCAAGTAGTTTGGGGGGCAGGATCAGTTTCCGGTGGCCGGCAATACAATGATCCGACCAAGGATGCGACTCTGCATCGACGCTATATATTTAACAATCCCGTTCGCTGTGTCGGCGATTCTGTAGCAGCTGTAGCGGCAACTGATCGTCACATTGCTGAGCAAGCAATAGCTCTAATTAAAGTGGAATACGAACGGCTTCCATTTGTGTTGGAACCGGAAGCAGCTCTCGAAGACGATGCCCCCAAAATATGGCCAGAAGGAAATCTCTGCCCTGACTTTAGAAATAACTTCGAACCTATGACTTCTGATATCGGTGATGTCGAAGAGGGGTTTTCTGATGCTGATCAGGTATTTGAAGAGAAATATGAAACTGGATTCATTCACAATGCGCAAATGGAACCACGTTGTTCATTAGCAAGTTGGGAAGGAGAAAAGCTAACCCTATATACCCCTTCTCAAGGTATTTCAAATTGTCGCCACGATACTGCCAAGGATTTGGGATTGGAAGATCATCAGGTGAGAGTTATTGCTCAGTATATGGGTGGCGGCTTCGGTAATAAGAATCAAAATCAGGATTCTGACCTAGTAGCCGCAACCTTATCACGACGTTCTGGTGCGCCAGTGATGGTGGAATATTCACGTCGTGAAGATTGGCTGGGAGTTCATGGGCGTTGGCCAACAGTTCAGTATTACAAAATCGGCGTAAAAGATGATGGTCAGGTAACTGCTATGCAAATGCGTGCTTATAGTGGCATGGGCCCTTATCGTAAAAACTCCGGTGGAATTAGTGGTATGGATGCCTATGGTTGTCCAAACCGACTCCGCGAGATTTATCCGGTTTATACTAACCGCACTACCTCGGGCAATTTTAGAGCACCGTCAGAACCGCATGGTTTTTACGGCATCGAATCGATGATGGATGATATTGCTTATAAGATAGGTATGGACCCAGTTGAATTCACCTTGCGCAATATGCGACGACCAACGGATGATCAGCCATTCACTAACTATTCCTTGGAAGAAGTAATCGAAACCGGTGTTCAGCAATTTAATTGGCAGAGCCGCCGCAAACTTACACCAGGCTCTGATGAAGGTCCTATCAAGAGGGGGGCGGGTTTCTCTTTTATGATGTTCCGAGCAGGAGTTGGCACTAGTAGCGCAATAGTGCGAGTTGATTCGAATGAAAAGTACACACTCTTCGTTGGTGTAACTGATATTGGACCTGGAGCTAAAACCACTATGGGAATGATTGCAGCAGAAGTCTTGGCTGTACCTTTGTCTCAGGTTGAAGTGGTTTGGGGCGACACAGATCGCTGTCCTTATTCAGTAGGAGAATCCGGTAGTCGTACAACTATTCAAACAGGCTTGGCCGTGGTTCAAGCTGTTGAAGAACTTAAGTCTCAAATTGTCAACCAAGGTATGCCTAATGGTGATGATGTACTAATCGGTACAGCCACACCGATTCCTACTACAGATGGCAAAACGCGACAATGTTTTGGCGCCCATTTCGTGGAAGTAGAAGTAGATACAAGAATCGGTACTACGCGTATTTTAAAGTACACGGCCGTCCATGAATCTGGCCGAATCATAAATCCAACTACTGCCAGAGATCAGGTACGAGGAGCGACCATTCAAGGTATTGGTCAGGCTCTGCATGAAGATCTACTCTATGACAGCGACAGTGGTCAGCCATTAACACCGGGTTATTATCGCGCTCGTCACTTAACCCATCAGGACGTCCCAGATATTGATGTAACTTTTATTGAAGTCGATGACGGATATGGACCATTCGGCGCAAAAACTGCCGGAGAGTCTGGAATCATCCTTGCGCCGGCTGCAGTCGCTAATGCAGTTGCCAACGCCACTGGTAATCGTATGACTTCTTTGCCTATTACTAGGGATAAAATTCTGGGAGCAATGTCATGAAAACATTATCTAACATTAATGCGACTAGCGTCTCAGAAGCTGTACTTGCCGCTCAAGAGGCTCGTGCCGAAGGGCGAAGCTATGCTTATTCCGGTGGTGGTACGGATTTACTACAACAAATCAAAGACGGCACAGATGCTGCTGACGTTATTATCAACCTCCGTAATATAGAAGGTTCGGGTCAGATATCCGCCTCCAATGCAGCAATATCTATTGGCGGCTTGATTACTTTGGAGCAACTCGCCAGTAATGACATTGTTGCGAATCGACTCAGCGCTATCGCGCAAGCTGCTAATAGCGTTGGCACGCCGCAGATTCGAAATGTTGGGACGCTTAGTGGTAATGTTACCCAGCGGCCATGGTGCTGGTACTACCGCAATGGTTTTAACTGTTTTAAAGCCGGCGGTGATCAATGTTATTCGGTGGACGGCGAGAACGGCCAGCACGCTATTTTTGGTGGTGGGCCGAGCTTCATTGTTCATCCATCGGATGTTGCACCGGCACTAGTTGCCTTTGCTGCAGTATTTACCATTGCTGGCCCTGACGGAGAAAGAGAACTTTCTTCAGAAGAATTTTTTGTCTTGCCGCGAAATAATCCAGCAAGGGAAAACAACCTGCTAGAAGGAGAATTACTAACCGGCGTCAGAATTCCTGCTGCCGCTGCAAACACAGTGAGCACTTATCACAAAATTATGGATCGAGAAGCATGGACCCATGCCGAAGTAGGTGTTGCTACAGTGATTCAACGCAACGGCAATGAAGTACAGAGCGCTAGAGTCGTGTTGGCTGGTGTCGCGCCAATTCCATGGCGAGTGCAGGCGGTAGAAGATTTTTTGGTTGGCAAACAAATCAACGAAGAAGTAGCTCAGGCGGCAGGAGAGCTAGGGATTGCCGATGCTCAGCCGCTTGCCAAGAATGCGCATAAACTGCCTATGACGAGTGCTGCAATCCAAGCTGCCATTCTCGATCTGGCTGCAGGGTAAAGTAGTTTTACAGATCATGAATAGACGTGATTTCTTACAGCTGCGAACCGAAGAAAGTAAAACTGTAGCGGAACTCTCCTGTGAAAAGCTTTTTATGCATTACCAAGACTTAAGTTCCGGTTTTCAGCAAGCTGCTGCAGAATCAGGAACCCTAGATGATGCCGAATGGTGGGCAGGCGAACCGCCCCTTTCAGTTAATCACATTGATCCTGAGGTATTTTTCCGCAGTATCCAGACCGATGTAATCAAAGCGGACAAACTGCGTGTTCTGGATATGGAATGGCTAGCACAAGGCGAGTTTAGAATACGCGTAGAAACTTTACTGGCATCGTTTAAAGCCACCGGTGGTGAAGTACTTTATCAAAATAACAGCACTGAAGAGGTCCGTAGGGCAATATGATTTCACTTAAAGTTAACCGTTTTCTTCTACTGTCTCTGGGTCTACTCTTTTGTTTGACTGCCTGTGACTCATCTACAGAAACTACCGATAATTCTGCTGGTGAAACGATTGCGATGAATAACGATGTGGCAGTAAAAATGCGGGTAGAGCGAGCTATTACAAGCGCTTCGGATTTACCGCAGGGAATTTCTATTGATGTGAATGCTGGAGTGGTTTCCGTTTCCGGTTCACTGAGCTGCGAAGATTGTGGAGGCCTCCGTACTCCTGGTAATGTAGGAACAATTCAGGAAACTCTGGGCGCAGTTGTTCGAGCCGTTCCTGGTGTAGATTCTGTTCAGTTTTCCCTCGCCTATTAATTTTTCTCAATCAGCATGGGATCAAACGCAAGCAACTTTTCTTCAAGACTAACTAAGCCTCGATTAATAATTAAGTGGATTACTGGGTTGTTACCGGCTCTCTAACGTGATTATTTCATCTCCATATTTAAGAAAGACAAACAAGGTAAAATTACAGCTACATGAAGTTTTCGAAGATATTGGAAAGGGCGGAAGCTCGAAAAAATGGAGCTGCTGGGTTAAATTTATTTCTCCCGAAAGTGGCGTCTGAGAAGAAACTTATCGCTTTGGGTAATGATCGTTATTTATCCGCCATGACTAAAACCATTAATCAGGCAGGATTTAGTTGGAAAGTTATTGAGAACAAGTGGCCAGAATTTGAAGAGGCATTCTTTGGATTTGATTTGCATAAATTAGGGTTACTAACTCCTGAGCAGTGGGAGAAATATACTAGCGACCGTCGAGTTGTTCGGAATTGGCAAAAGATTAAGGCACTGCAAGAAAATGTATTCTTTGTTAGCGAAGAGTCTCGTAATCATGGGAGTTTCGGCAAATTTCTAGCGGAGTGGCCAGTGAGTGATCAGATAGGTTTAATGGAATATCTCAAGAAGAATGGTTCTCGACTTGGAGGTCAAACAGCACTTTGGTTTATGCGAAGAGTTGGCAAGGATTGTTTTGTGCTTTCTCGAGATGTGGTTACAACGCTAAAAGGTGTGGGTCTGGATATTGCTGAAAAACCTTCGAGTAAGAGGGATCTTAAAAAGATTCAAGATCAGTTCAATGCTTGGCATGAAGAAACAAGACTGCCTATTAGCCACCTTAGTCGAATTGCAGCCTGTTCAGTTGGGGAGAATTACCGAAGCTAATACTGCCCTTGATTATGACTTTCTGAACGGCCTCATTAATGCATGAGTGCTGAATGTCTTTATCACCAAAAGCGCGAAACTGGAGCTTCCGCAGTCGGCCATGATTTTAATGTTAGTAAGATAGTGCCCCTGAGAGTTCTCGGGAAGATAGAAATTGATTGATAAGATATTCAGAGGCTGCTTAAACAAGACCCAGAGGTACAAAAAGTCGGGACAGATTCCTGCTAATCTGCTTAAATAAATTCTCGAATAAACGTTTATTAGTAATATATAGGATTATCATATGAAACACTTTTTACTCATGTTGCTGGCTCTACCAACTTTACTTGCTTCGGCTTCGCTTATTGCGCAACCGGAATATGTCACCATTGAGATGGAAATTGATGTCGCAAAACCTGCCGATGAAGTATGGGCTGCGGTCGGTGGATATTGCGGAATCACCGATTGGATGGGATTAGATTGTGAGTATACTTCTGGTGATGGCGATATGGGAACGGTGCGTGCACTTCTTGGCGGACGCATCATAGAAATTATGGTAGCACAAACTCCACTTTCCTATGGTTATACACAGCCTTGGAATGAGGGTGAATTCTACAATCTCTATCACGGATTCATGGAAGCACGACCTGTTAGTGCGAATAGCTCAAAGCTTCTTTATACCTTGATCTTGGATGTTTCTAATCTTGAAGATCAAGCAGCCAAAGATGCGGACGCAGCAGGAAGGCGTGCAACATTTGAGGGAGCATTGGCTAGCATGAAAGCGCTAGCTGAAGGCTAACTAGAGCAGTGTTAAGTGGGTAGCGCCTGCTGCCCACACATTCTTGTAATTTCTTTGTTAGAAAGAATGCCATTTATATGCTTCGATGGCCTAGCCTCCATAATCGACATTCCACGTCTTTCTCAACCTGAAATTGCACAATGAATACTTGCAAGAATGCAGCTGCTATTGGAAGAGCTGGATACAACCATGATCATTGAAGACAATGTCGAAGTTATAAAATTTAATTAGTGTTAAGAGCTCTTGCCAGAGAGTTTTATGTTGGCATCACGAATTCGTCGGCAAACACCATCACACCTTCTGAATTGTCCGTACGCAGGCCAATTATTTCCCGATACTCTGGAGAATCGTACCAGCCCTGTAATGCTTCACGCGTAGGAAATTCGAGTATTACGGTTGTGGAACCCGGGTTACCTTCAACTGGGGTGCTGCCCGGCCCAGCGACCAAAATTTTTCCACCATGGGACCCAATAATGGGCCCCACGGCCGTGACATAAGCGCCGTAGCCATCTGCGTTGGTAACTGTATAATTTGCTACTAAATAACTTGCCATTGTAATGTCCTTGTTCTCAATTAATTCTAAAACCTGAGAATAACCCAGCTTTTCCGCACTTACTAACCAGATACTCAATTATTAGAGAACAACTAAAATACTGCTGTCGTTGAGTCTAATTATCCGGTAATTTGATTTACCACTAATAGCAACAATTCACTATCACTTGCAAAAAGGAGCACATCCTAATGCTGCATTTAATAAGAGAAAGAATACGAAAAACCAACTTAACTCGCTCTGTATCTTTGGCGCTACTGTCATTGCTGTTGCTTCCAATTTCGGCTTTCACTCAGGACTTCGATAATATTCAAATCACTACCATCCCAGTTCGAGATAATATTTATGTGCTGCAGGGTAGTGGTGGCAATATCGGCGTATCCATCGGTGATGATGGCGTGATGATAGTTGATGATCAGTTTGCTCCACTTACAGATAAGATAACCTCTGCCATAGCCGAGCTAACCGACCAGTCAGTGAAATTCGTCGTTAATTCCCACTTTCACTATGACCACACCGATGGTAATGAAAACTTCGGCCGAGCGGGTGCTTATATTGTTGCCCACGACAATAGTCGTCGACGCATGGAGTCAACTCAAGTCCTCGCCGGCAGTGGCCGGGTTCAGGAGCCCTATGATGAGGCCGGGCTACCGAAGATCACTTTCTTTGATGAGATGCGGTTTTACTTCAATGGCAATGCTGTAGATATTGTTAAGACCGGTGATGGTCATACCGATGGTGATGCGCAGATTTATTTTCGAGAAGCTAACGTCATCCATACTGGCGATATGTTCGTGCGCTACGGTTTGCCTTTTATAGATCAGTCCAACGGCGGCAACCTCGATGGCATGATCGGTGCACTTTGGAACATTGCCAGCATCATCAACGATGACACCATAATAATTCCCGGCCATGGTCAGCTCTCTACGATAGATGACTTGCTAGAATTTCGATCCATGCTTACTGTTATTCGAGGAAAGCTGGTGAGAGCGAAAGTGCAGGGGTTAACCCCAGAAGAAATGTTGGCAACCGAGCCTGCTGATGGCTATGCACCACTCAATGATGGTACTACTGATTGGTTACTGCGCGCTTACGGTGAGTACACGAGACAATAAAACATCGCGACAGGAAAAATTCGTTGGCAAATTCTCATTTAGAGGCAACGACGAAACATCCCTATTAACCGCTCCCAGTGCCTTTCGGCAGAGGCTTTGTGGTATTTGCCGGCTCGTAAGGGGAATACAAATCCATGCTCCGTTCCCGGATACCATTCGACTCGAGAATTTACTTTAGTTTTAGCCAAGTGCTTTTCTAAAGCAGCTACCATTTCTTGAGGAGCGTACTCATCAGTTTCCGCAAAGCCGAAATACATTTCGCCTTTAATCTTATCAGCGTCGAGATGAGGGGAATCAGCTGCGTCTGAATAAAGTCGCACGCCGTGAAATGAAGCAGCTGCAGCGATTCTATTGGGATAAGCAGCTGCTGCAGCAAATGCAAAGGGCCCGCTCATGCAGTAGCCAACACAACCCACTTTGCCGTTTTTTGCTGCGACGTCATTGTCTGCGGTTCCCAGTAGTTCGTTTACGTCCTCGTTCACCATGGCATTACTTAAAGAATCCATATGGCCGCGCATTTTCTCACGAGAAACATTCTGAATTTCGAATTCGCGGACCCTTCGGTAATAGAGGTTTGGTAACATGACATAATAACCTGACGAACCTAGTCTGCGAGCCATGTCATGTAATTCCTCACGTTTGCCTGGCGCATCCATCAAAAACAATATTATAGGATGAGGTCCATCTTCTTCTGGATGCGTTATGAATGTATTCATAACACCGTTTTTGGTTTGAATATCGATTTCTTGATCTATCATGCTTCTTAGTCCTTTTTGCTTGCGATCACCAATTCTTATTAGGTTTGAGCCAATGCACTGCGTTTATGAAGTCGTCATTTGGCACTTCCATTTTGTCCAGCCGTTCATTGACTGCATTTAAAACATTATCACCATAGAGGTCGATATTAGACATCGCCTTCCAGAATTTATTACCTCCAGAAGTGCTCATATGCCCTACAAATGCATCCATTACATATCGCAAGTTATCATCTGTTTCGAGGCCTTCTTGATTTAATTTGAGCAACATATCAAGCTGATTCCCCATAGCAAAAAGTGCCATACTGGCCTTAGTTTGTCGATCAGGATCCATATCATCATAGTTGTGAAGAAATTCTCGATATTCAGAACTATGCTCTGCCATAAAGAACATCATTTCCTGCCATATATGCCTTTGCTCCCTTTGCGAAGAAGCAAGAGCCAAGCGGTTAGAAGTACGTGTTTGCATGCCAAGAAATATTAGTGAAATTACCACGCCTATCCCACCCAAAAACTCACCCCAGATACTCAACATTTCCATATATTTACGCCCCAATTAATAAAATCAAATAAGAATAGTACAAACTAATACAGATGGTAGTTTACAAACAAGGGAAGGTGAAAATAATGCCAATAGCAAACTTAATCCCTATGGAAGCTATTTCTGCTCAACATGCTGATCAAACCGAACTAAAAGAAAGATCGAAGGGGGGTAAGATTGATATCTGATGTCGCGTCGTTTGGACTAGTGAGTGAAAGAGTGCGTTCTTCAGAGCACATGAAGAGGAATGATTAGATCTCAGAAGTTGAGATGGAATAAATTTTGCAAATTATTTGATATAGGCTTCGGTAACAGCACGAACTGATTGACGAATTCCTTTGGCCATGGCCTTGGCAGAAATAGTGGCTTTCGATATACCATCTATATCTCTACCAACACTGAATCGGTCTGCGGCGCGCTTACCTATGTATTGTTCTTGAACTCCAGGGAATTCTAGAAAATCTCCCCAAGTGTGACGTAGTGACTCTTTATAGTAGATGACTCTTAGCCCGATGATATTTCCTTCTAAATCCATACCCACCAAGCTGTCTATTTCTCCGCTAAAGCCACTGGGCTCTGGTGGTACATCCGCTGAGACAAAAGCATAACCAATTAGGGTCTTCTCTTCGCTCGCTTCATCGGTGCGATAGGCCTTGTAGACTGGTGGTTTACCTTCCTTCTCGGAAAAGCTGTCAGCGCCTGGAACTACTTCTTTTAGCAGCCGATTGGATGTGTGATCTTTATTGGCCGCGTAAATAGCAGAATGAATTCCAGTACTATCAAAAAAACCCATAAAGGAGTTGCCACCATCAAACATGATGGCGGAGATTAATAATCCAAAGCCTAAGACAGGCTTAGACCATGACTCAATTGGCGTCGTACTTAACATTTGGTTATTTGACCATAAGAAGCCCGATGATTTAAAGCGGGAACTGCAACTGAAAAGTAACAATTCTTTACAGGAAGATGGGTACTTTTCTGGCGCGGCTGTGCGGTACATTGATGGCAGGCAAGAAGAATTTATTTTGATTAGTTACGCGTAATTTTGTACTTATATAGGGTATGCTGCGAGCTCTTTTTTTCATAGATTCGCTTAACATGCAGCCATCCAATAAATTCAATACGATCGCCTTCGTCGTTGCTGGAGCAGGAATTTCTACCTTTGCCGGCATGGATGTGGTGATGAAGGGTTTGTCCTTGAGCCTTGGGGCATATAACGCTATGTTTTGGCGGAGTATTATCTCTGTATCTCTCGCGGCATTACTCTATCTGTGGTGGCGTCCTGCCTGGCCGACAGTCGATGTCATTCGATTACATCTGTGGCGCGGGTTTATCATTTCCATTATGGCTTTCTTGTTTTTTTGGGGTTTGAAATACCTGCCCGTAGCAGAAGCAATTGGCTTATCTTTTATTGCTCCTCTAATAGCTCTCTATTTGGCCGTAGTTATTCTTAAAGAAGATATTGGAAAGCACGCAATCATTGCTTCACTGATTGGATTACTTGGAGCGGTTATTATCGTTTCTGGTCGCTTGAGTGGCCAATACGATGAGGAAATGGGAAAGGGTATTGCCGCGATACTATTGTCGGCAGTTATGTATGCCTACAATATAATTCTTCAACGTCAACAAGCTCTCGTTGCTGGCCCTGTAGAGATAGCTTTTTTCCAAAACAGCACCATCATTGTTCTATTCGCCAGTCTATCGCCCTTTTTTTCGGTAGTGCCAACTATAGATTACGTGCCGATGTTAGCCGCTGCAGCTGTACTCGGCCTTGTTTCATCATTGATGATGTCATGGGCTTATGCCCGAGCTCCGGCTAACATGTTAATTCCGGTGGAATACACAGCCTTTGGTTGGGCAGCACTATTTGGCTGGTTTGTGTTCGGTGAAACAGTGACCCTAACTACAATATTGGGAACGACCCTTATCGTTGCTGGCTGTCTGGTAACAGCATGGCAAAAACCAGAGCATGTAGACCACATAGAGACGACAGCGGTCTAGTTTTCCCCTTAAAGAAAGCTTCATCCTTAAAGATAGCCCCACCCTTAAAAGCAGTTACAGTATTCGCTCTTTCGCCGCCTGATACTCTTTCCGTAATCTACCAACAAAATCTGCAACTGGTACCACAGCCTTTACTGCGTTAATTCCTTGGCCACATCCCCAGATATCTTTCCAGGCTTTGGATTTATTGCTTCCGCCGGAACCGAAGCTCATCATCGAAGCGTCACTTTCTGGTAAGTTATCAGGGTCCATGCCTGCAGCTTCAATCGATGGCCTTAGGTAATTTCCCAACACTCCTGTAAACAAATTGGTGTAGACGATATCGCTTGCCGCGTAATCCACCAAAGCTTGTTTATAAGCAAGGTCGGCATTGGCTTCATCAGTCGCGATGAAAGCAGAACCGATATAACCAAGGTCTGCGCCCATTGCACGTGCTGCCAGCACACCATCGCCGGTCGCAATTGCGCCAGACAAAAGAATAGTGCCATCGAACCACTCTCTTACTTCTTGGATAAAAGCCATCGGCGACAAAGTTCCAGCATGGCCGCCCGCTCCGGAGGCGACACAAATTAGACCGTCGGCTCCTTTTTCAATCGCTTTTTTAGCGAAGCGGTTATTAATTACATCGTGTAAGCAGATGCCACCATAGGAGTGAATAGCTTCAAAAACTTCTGTTCTGGCTCCGAGAGAAGTAATAATAATTGGAGCTTTGTGCTTAACGCACATTTCTACGTCATGCATTAGTCGGTCGTTAGACTTATGCACGATTTGATTTACCGCATAAGGTGCCGCTGGTTGATCTGGGTTGGTTTGATTATGGGCATCTAGTTCTTCATTGATGCGGGTAAGCCATTTATCGAGCATTTCTGCGGGCCGTGCGTTCAAAGCCGGGAAAGATCCTACGACACCTGCTTTGCATTGTGCAATCACCAAGTCGGGATTCGAGATTATAAATAGAGGAGCACCCACGGCGGGAATAGAGAGGCGTCCTTTCATGCATTCTGGTAAAGGCATAGCAGTTCCGATAGTTGGTTGTATTTAAGGCTGTTTTAGACTATGAGTGATAGTTTCGACTTGGTTTACAAATTGAGCGTTCTTATAAATTAGGAGTTCTCACAAAAAGAAGCGCTTTTATAAATGGAGATTTTTTTTGCAAAACTGGACTTCATTTTAATAGCGCAGAAGGAATATACAGTACAAAGCTAATCCTGTGGAGATTTTTCTCTCAGCGCTCTTAATTTCCTAAATTCTCAGGGAATATTTAGGATTGTTTCTCTACCACCCAATCCTTTGCATCTACATTCCAATCTCGGGCGAGATAAATGAAGGGGGTATCCACCAGCGCAATGATGACTTTGAACAAATACTTAGCCAGAGCTAATTGCATTGCTGTGGCAAAATCTACTACTCCCCACCATACAACAATGCCGTAGATTAGAGTATCGATCGCTTGAGAAACCATTGTTGAGGCATTATTCCGCAACCAGAGATGTCGGCCCTGTGTTTTTGTTTTTATCTTATGAAAAATCCACACATCGAATCGCTGGCTGATTAAATACGCAAGGAGGGAACCTAAGACAAATCTGGGAGTGAAAGTGAACAGAGTAGCCGTCGCTTGATGCATGCTTTGAGCTAAGCCAGCTGTTTCAGGGTTTGTTGCCGGAAGATACATCAGACTAATACTGATCATTACGATAATAATCACACTCACCACAAAGCCAATCATAACTGCCCGAGTGGCTTCGCGCTTACCATAACGCTCACTAAGTAAATCTGTTGCAAAGTAAATACTGGAATAGAGAATAACGCCCATGCTGGTTTGCATGCCAAAAATTTCAGTTAGCTTTGGCCCTTGCAAGTTAGCCAACAGTAGGCTGATAACAATACTTGCGTAGAGTCCCTGTCGACCGAATAGACGGAATAGAATTATTGCAAAACTCAGATCGGCAACGATGGTAAAAAACCATAGAAATTCCTGATGAAATTGAAACCACTCGGTGATTGGGGCGGACATAAAGTGTTGGTCTTACTCGGAATTTATCAGAGGCTTCCAGCAATATGGAATGCCATGCCATACATATAAGTTTAGCAATCCTATCCTTAGTCAGCTAGAAGGACAACAGAATGGAGTTGGAGCCATTAGTTTAACTGCGAGAAGTTACTCGAAATGTCCACCAGTGATCGAAACGAACTTGATCGAGTGGTGGCCTTGGCGTAACCATGGTTTCCAGATCGGTGTGCTGGAGTTTTTCTACTCTAGCTCGAAAGGATCGGTCCATAGTTTCCGGGTCTGTTTCTCGATTCACTACAACAGGATAGACAAGATTGCCCAGTCTAAGTATTGCAGATTCATCTTCACCAACTCGCGCTGCCCAGTATTTACGAGTACAAACAGAGCAACTTAAAAATAGTTCACCTTCTGGTGTGGCCATGCAATTGAGGTTTATGGAATGGGGCCGTATACCTGCCCAGATTTGTAGCTGACAAAGATTTTCTTCATTGGCAGTGGTTAGATTCCAATCGGCAACAGGCTCATCAACTTGTTCCCCAAATAAAAACCCCCCAGGCGACGTTTCACACGGGCATATGTTGGAGTAAATGATAAACCCTACAACTATGCTTACCGACAGTACGGCAAGACAGCCACCAATCCACAATTTAAGTTTGCTGTTATTAGGTGCAGCGGATTCGTTCATGGTATTACTAGCTCCGGTTGGTATTGATGGAAAATAAGCTGGCTATTTTGGCAGCGCGTATTGATCCATTAGTTCTTGAATTACAGTCTCAGTAACTCTGGAACTCACTATATTCATTCCTCGATGGATTCCCGCTGCAATGATCAATGGGGTATGACCAAAATCATTCTCCTGACTCCATATCGATATTTCAGCACCCTGTTGATCGAGATATTCAACGACTGAGGGTGCATGCTTATACGCAGCGCCATGCATGGCAGTATTGCCGCGGTCATCTACAGCATTAATGTCACTTCCTAAACTTAATATGTACTTTACTGATTCCAATATTTCGCTTTCAGTGCCGGGGTCTTCCCCAGGGGATTCCGTTCCGAGCCCGGCCGCTACCATTAAAGGCGTGCTTTCATCGATATTAGGAATTTCAGGATCGGCGCCAAGCTCCACTAACAAGCGTAATAGGTCTACGTCGGCGCTTCTCGAAGCTAATAAGAATGGAGTGCTGCTTTCCATGTTCAAGCTGCTCACTCCCACCGGCGGTCGGCCACTGGCGAGCGCGTTTAAATCGGCCCCATGACCAACAAGCTCCCGAACAAAATCCAAACTTCCCAATTCACCTGATCCTTCAGGTGTTGGATTATTACTACCTGACTGTCCCGCTTTGCGTACCCATGAAACCTGGTGAAGAGGAGTCCAGCCTAGAGGGTTATGATTTGGATCGGCACCTGCTTCTAGTAACAGAGCTGCTGTTTCAAAATGAGCACTGCCAGCTGCTAAAAGTAATCCATTCATTCCTGTTTGTGTGGCAGTCCCCGTCCCATTTTCAGTAATTATTCCCGCGCGGGCGGGCAATGATTCAGTTATATCAGCACCATGATTCAATAAGCTCTCAACGATTTCTGAATGACCTTCTCGTGCAGCGAATAGTAATGCAGTAAAGCCTTTATCGGAGCGAGCATCTAAGGCAGCACCGCTGGTAAGTAACAATTCAACTACGGCCAGATTGTTTTCACCGGCTGCCCACATGAGAGGGGTCTGTCCACGCCAACTTTCAGCGGTATTAGCATCTGCACCGCCATCAAGCAGAAGTTGTACAACCCCAGTGACACCCACGCGAGCTGCAGTGAGTAAGGCGGTTTCGTTTTCGCTCATGGTGGTATTAACATTGGCACTTGCGTCAAGCAGCAGGCTGACCATTTCTGCATTACCATTGTTGGCCGCTAATGAGAGCGCCGCAACTTCATAACGGTTTTTTGCATTCACATCGGCGCCCGCCGCGATCAATTGCCTAGCCATGCCGATATTATCGCGATGTACGGCCCAGTGCAGCGCGCGTGTGCCATTGGCCTCTCTTTCGTTTACATCAAAACCCTGGTCCAGTAGTACACGGAACGTCGACAAATCTTGCGCGTTGACTGCATCGATTAATCGCGTATCCTGTGCCGCACTCTCTGCCTCTGCAAAAGACACAAGTAGTAACAAGGTAACTAATAGTATTGGTTTCCTAAAATTGAATTTCATATTCTTAAGTCCAACTCTTAAGCAGTAGGATGAAACAGCTCATCCAATCTGCCAGAACTATCGGCAAAGCCCTCAAGATGAACCCCCATGCTATCCAACAAACTAAGATGTAAATTAGCTAGGGGTTGCTGCTCTTGAAAACTTATGTGCCTGCCGCCATGAATGCCGGTATTGTCACCACTAGCAACCACAATAGGAAGATTCGAATGATCGTGGACGTCAGGATTGCCCATGCCGCTACCCATTAAGTAGGTTGTATTATCAAGCAACGTACCGTTACCTTCTTCCACTGAATCGAGTTTTTCTAATAAATATGCAAAGAGTGATACATGATACTTATTAATCTTAGAGAGTTTCTCTAATTGCACAGGATCGTTGGCGTGATGGGAAACTGGGTGATGTGGCTCGCTAACTCCAATTTGTGGATAGCTGCGAGTGCTCGCTTCTCTTGCCAGTTGAAAAGACACAACTCGAGTTAAATCAGCTTGTAGTGCCAAAGTTTGTAGATCGATCATTAGTTTTACATGATCTTCCCATTCTTCCGGTACGCTGGTTGGGCGCGAAAGATCTGGTAGAGGAGAAGTGTCAGTTTGTTGTTGAGCTAAGTGCACTCGGCGCTCGACCTCGCGCACTGCAGTGAGATATTCATCCACCTTAACAATATCGCTGGCGCCCAAGTTCTTTTGGTAATTGGCTATGTCATCCATCACCCAGTCTAGCAAGCTGGCATTCTTATCCAGTTCTTTTTTGCGTTGTTCCGGTGTGCCGCCATCGCCAAACAGCCGTTCAAACAATATGCGTGGATCGCCTTCTATGGGTAGCGGTGAGGTGGGTGACGACCAGGACAAACTGTTTTGATAAACACAGGCATAACCATTATCGCAGTTGCCTACTAAAGAAATTAAATCGGCGCCAAGTTCCAGTGAAGGAATCGGCGTCTCGCGGCCAATAACTTGTGCGGCAATTTGGTCCACCGTCGTGCCCAGAAAATAATCACTACCCTCAGTCCGCAATGCCTTCACACAACTTAAGAACGCACAGTTAGAGGAAGCATGATTGCCAGTTGTATAGGCATCACGAATTTCTATATTAGAAATCACGTTAAGGTTTTTCAGGAATGGCGTCAGTGAAGACAATGATGGCGTTAGCTCAGTTAGGGCTCCCACTGTTTCTGGTACCCATGGGGCCGGATTCATGCCCATAGGTATATAGAAGTAGCCGAGTCGACGAGTTGATTCTGACGCGGTTCCAGATTGCGCAAGTGCTGGTACCATGGCGTCTAACATTGGCAGAGCGACCGCGGCACCGAGCCCGCGTAAAAAACTACGCCTAGGTAAGGCTTTCTTTGTAATAATCATAATGTTCTCCTCATCTGGAAGGGAGTGCTGTTAACTATAGCGACCACCAAAGAACTGAACCGATAATCTTCTTTAGCTGCGTGTTCCAAGACTTTGCGGATAGCCGGCGCGTCATAATATTCTAGACCGCGACCAAGTGCATAGGTCATTAATTTCTCACTCATAGTGCCAACGAAGGCATCGGGATTGCTAAGCAGGTCGGTGCGTAAACCATTAACCCCAACTATAGGTTTGCCACCTGGCAAATTGCCTTTTGTATCGATGGCTGGTTGATCGCTGTTTATCACTCGCACACGTCCAATTGCGTCAAAATTCTCGAACACTAATCCAATCGGATCCATAACCTCATGGCATTGAGCACAAGCGGGGTTTGCTCGATGTTGAGCCATTCGTTCGCGCATGGTTAGCACGATTACTTCAGACTGGTTCTCCGGCAGTGCCGGCACATCATCTGGTGGAGGCGGCGGCGGTATGCCTAGTACGTTATCCAATACCCATTTACCGCGCATAACTGGTGAGGTTCGGGTTGCGTAGGAGGTTACTGTGAGAATGCTGCCGTGTCCTAGCAGGCCGACTCGCGGGCTATCTTCAGGAAGGGTGACTTTGCGAAAATGATCGCCATAGACATTGGGAATGTCATAGTGCCGCGCTAGTCGTTCGTTCAGGAAAGTATAATCGGCGCTTAACAACTCCATTACATTGCGATCTTCAGAAATGATATTTCCAAACAGCAGTTCAGTTTCTTGCCGCAAGGATTGCCTAAGATTGTCGTCAAAATTCGGAAACAATCGTGTGTTTGGTTCGACGCCATCGAGATTGCGCAAATATAACCATTGATTGGCAAAGTCTGCAGCCAAAGAAACTGCCTTTGGGTCTGTTAGCATCCGTTCAACTTGCGCTTCCAAAACTTTGGGCTCACTGAGCTGATCGTTAATCGCTAGGTTCATCAATTCTTTGTCAGGAATTGTGCTCCATAAAAAGAAAGACAAGCGCGAGGCAAGCTCGACATCATTCAAGGCATAAACCGTGCCAGAAGCGAAATCTGCTGGGTCTTGTTCGATGCGAAAGAGAAATTCAGGGCTAACTAAAATGGCTCGAATAGCCATTTCAATTCCCGCTTCGAATCCTGACTCACTATTTGCTCGTTCGAAAAACGCTAATGGTGCGGCGATGTCGTTTTCGACAACGGGTCTGCGAAAGGCCTTTTGCGCAATGGAAGAAACAATAGAAGTGGCACATTCCATAGTGTCGATTGATTCATCAGGTACGCAGCTAAAGATTCGTTCTCGGCTAGGGGTTTGCGAAATTCCACTGGACTCAAAAGGGCCAGCTATAGCAACTGAATGTACTGCTGGTTGCTGCCGTGGGGTTCGATCGCGATTAAAGTGAGCGATGTAAGGTTGCCGTGTGCTTTCCAGTAGAGCAGAGTTTTTCCTTAAAAAAGTTACCGTCACTTCGTGTGGACCAGCAGGAACAGAAACATTTGTCATCAGTCCCGTACCTGCGCCCCGATCAGAATAATAAAAGGTAGCGAAGCGCTCAGAACGATTTGGAGTGATCTCGAAAATCTCGATTCGTTCACCATCGATTGCGACTTCCATCTCATGCGTTTCTGTTAATCCTTCAATATTTTCATTGCGGTCGCGGGCTAGCAATACGTCGAGTCGGTAATCGCCATCGCGGGGGAATTGATAAGTGAATGTTGTCCCACCGCGGGTGCCAAAAGGTAGCCCTTCGAGGCGATCCTCTTGAGTTAGATTGGCAGTAATCTGTTCAACATGGGTCGCAGGGCTATTAAGCGGGCTGCCCACAGCTAAGCGACTAATTTTTTGTGCTGCCGCCAAGTATCGCTCCATTAGCGCAGGCGAAAGGTTGGTTAGATTCACATTGTCAAAACCGAAGCTCGCATCGTCTTTAGGCAGCAATTCGGACACATCTACTTCAAGCGCCAAGAGATCACGAATTGCATTTTCATACTGCAATCGGCTCAGGCGGCTAAACGTTGCTGTGCGGCCAGGGTTTGGATTGTTTAACGCCAGTGTGTCTAGTGAATCAGATAAGTAGGATGTAAATTGGCTGAAGCTTGCTTCATCGGGTCTGGGCATTCCCGTTGGAGGCATGGCGTTGGCTCGGAGTTTCCGAAGAACTCTTTCCCAGACATCGGGGTGATCCTGAACGCTGTTCACATCGAAACTGTCTAGTGCTAAACCACCTGTGTTCAAAGTTTCGTTATGGCAGACAACACAGTATTGATCGACCAAGGCTGAAGGGCTTGTGTTCTGATTAGTAATGGGAATGGAGTCAACGGTGGCTAGTCCATCAGTTGGCTCGGCAAGATTAGGGATGATGACACCAGCGATTACCATAATTATCACTAGTGCGATCGTGGCAAAAAGGCTGACTTTCGCTATAAGTTCGGGATTTTTCATTTTGGCTCCAGGTGGTTCATCTCGGCTCTAGACGATCCATCTATTTTCCACCAGTCAGATGCTGCTTGCTTTAACCCTCTGGAACTCAAGGAGCCAGAGTGGAATTTAAGATTCAAGGTGGAGAATGACTGTTCTAATTCTTCTTATGCCCACAAGATATGGTGCTTTCACGGTTAAATATGGACAATATCAACCTAGCAAAGTAATCCCCGCACCAGATACTGTCAAGGTGATAATTT
This sequence comes from Gammaproteobacteria bacterium, assembly GCA_012960305.1. Classification (GTDB taxonomy): domain Bacteria; phylum Pseudomonadota; class Gammaproteobacteria; order Pseudomonadales; family Pseudohongiellaceae; genus UBA9145. The sequence continues at coordinate 165,503 of DUBM01000009.1, forward strand.
TACTTCCTGAACGCGGGTTCTAACGCTCACTAATAAGACGCCCATCGAACCTAAGTCTTGTGATACATTATCGGGCAATAACTTCCTCTTCTAGAGCGCTTAACCTCTACTGTTTATTACCCTTCTTCGTTCTGGTGCGCAGAGCTATGAAGGTCTTATGACCAAATGGGACGTGCCAGATTTTCGAGGGATTTCGAAACACGCCACTATAACTGCATTCTTCAAACTAGGAAAAAATCAGGAGCATTATTGTGATTCCCGCGCCTAAGTTCAAAATAAAAGCGAAAATAAATTTTCAGTTGAAATCAAAAGGCGTCGTAATCAGCGTTGCCGCCTGTGTAGCTTTTTCTCTTACTGCAACAGCCTTTGCGCAAACGGACTATGTGCCCTCAAAAACTGAATATGGTCAACCAGACTTGCAAGGTGTCTGGAATTTTGCGTCACATACGCCCCTGCAGCGGGCAGAAAAATATGGTGACCGAGAGTATGTAACGCCAGAAGAAAACGAGGAAAACCGAAAACAATCAATTGACTCTTTCGAGGCTAGAGCTGAATCTCATTTTGACGGTGTTGGCGGCTACAACTCTTTTTGGTATGAGCGAGCGGCTATTGGCTATGATCTTCGCACGTCATTAATCACCTATCCCACAAATGGACGTATTCCAGAATTGGTAGAAGGCGTTACCATGCAAAGAGGCGGTGTGGGCAGTGATATTCCTGGTGAGCGTCCAGTACGATACGTTGTTGGTGGAATCTCAAAAGATGGGCCCGAAGATCGCGGTCTATCTGAACGCTGCATTGTTGGCTTTAATGCGGGGCCACCCTTTATGCCCAGTAGCTACAATAATAATGTCCAATTAGTGCAACATCGTGATCACGTGGTCATAATTACAGAAATGATGCACGACGCGCGCATTGTTCCATTGAGTCAAGGCCCTGGGCTCGATGATGGTATCCGGCTTTGGTCTGGTGATTCGCGAGGGTATTGGGATGGAGATACTCTAGTGGTGGAGTCCAAAAACTTTACTAGCATGACACAAAGCCTTATCGGTTCACCCAACGGAGATTCCTACGATAAATTTCTCACCGAAAGGTTTACTCGAGTCAACGATGCAACCGTTGAGTATGAATTTACGGTCGATGATCCCGGGACGTTCACAGACAAAATCACCGCGATGGTGCCAATGACGCAAGTTGATGGTCTGCTATATGAATATGCTTGCCATGAAGGAAATTATGGAATGATTAATTTGCTTCGCGGAGAAAGGCGGCAAGAGATGGATGCGCAGGGAATTCAATAACTGGGGTTTGAGATTTGAGAGTAAAGCTTAGAATTTACTTTTCAGAGCCTCGAGTAAAGCAAAGCTTGGGCTATTTCCGCAATGTTTCGAATCCAAACGTTCCAACTGACTAGTTTCTTCGAATCACAGGAATGTATTGAGCGCAGTCAGACATTCGCTGGAAAAGATTAGCCAAGCAATCAGACAAGTCAACCCAGCCCAGATCAATTGGTCCCCTTAATTCGTTTTATTGTTCCGCGTCCATTTCCAACCGGCGCGCACCAGCCAAAGAACCCGGCATTGAATAGTTGCCTTCATGACAAGCATACTCATACATGCCTCCTTCAGTGGCATAGAAACTAAGTTCCGCTGTCCAAGGCTGCAAGTAAATATTGCTGTCTTCAACAGTAAATTGGTAAAAGATTTCATTGTCTGCATAACGACTAAATCTTTCGGTAATGCGTCCTTCCTTGGTAATAGGGACTGAGCTCTGGCTCATTTGCTGTGGATTAATATTCACAGTTTCAACCACTAGTACGTCGTCTTCATACCAACCGACAGAATCACCAAACCATTGTTCAAGCTCGACAGGACGTCGCGTTGCTCGCGCCTCAATGGCAGAGTCAAACATTGGAATAATGCGTGCATCGTGGACCATCTCCACCACGATCATGACGTAGTCATCGGTTTGTACGAATTGATAAGTGTTGTTATAGAGTGCGCCCATCATTCCAGGTCCAGCCTTGTTGCCAAAACCTAACAGGCACCTTTCAGAATTAGGAAAAGCCTCAGGTCCGCGAAAGTCTCCGACGCCAGTGGCATAGCGGGTACCAAAACTAGCTCGTTCAAAATCGAATACTGGGTTTTCTAGTCGCGGCACTCTGCCATTCTCTGGATTAACGATATATGAACTACGATATTCGCCTTTAACCAGGGCCAGGTTCGAACCAGGGCTTACCCAAAAATTATTGTAGGCCCGAGTGCCAAAGTCATCACCTGCGGCTTCTGGCGTATCGTTTATGCCGTCGCCTTCGTCCAGGCCTCCTTCAAGACCGGCGATAGGTGTCACAGCAGAAATAGCGAGAGCTTCCTCGGGTGAAACGATCAGGCTTTCCACTCCCGTAGGGCGAGTAAGATTTGTTAAAGATGCATTGGTCCAAATCCCTTCGAGATCAGGCCGGTCTGCTTGCGCCCAGGCTGAAGAACAGGCCAGCGTGGTCAAAGTCAATAAAGATCCAATTCGAGCAGACTGTTTTAGTAGGAATGTCATGTGGTGCCTCCGAGAGGATTAGTTTGCCAATTTGACTAGCTGTATCATAAATGGGGTCAGGGCAAATATACAGTGTTGAATAGCAACTCTAGCTCAGCTACTCGGCCAGAAAAATCCTAACCCGTTTTATAAAACCTTCAAGCTGGTCGTGATGAACCCAATGGCCGGCTTTTTCAAATGCTTCAACCTCCAAAGGGCAATTGAAGTACTTGCTGCGACCGTCGGCTACTGGGTCTGATGCCCAGGACTCAACGCCACGCACTAATAAAGTAGGACAAGTGATATCACCCCACAACCCCCTTACTTCTTCGGCAGGTCGACCACTGAATTCGAAAAAACGCACATAGTTGTCGAATTTCCAGCTGAAGGTGCCGTCTTCATTTTGATTGCTGCCATGAATAGTTAGATGGCGAGCTTGTGCTTCAGATAAATGAGGGTTTTCATTCTGCATGCGCTGGAATGCATCTTCCAGAGTCGTGTAACGTCGCGCCAAGCGTCCAGATGATTTACGGAGGTCGTCCATCCAGCTGCGTATCCGTTCGCCCTTGGGGTTTTTCGCTTGTTTCTTAATCATAGTGGGAGATGGTCCCAAACCTTCAATGGCAACCAATTTTTGCACATTGTTAGGATAGAGAGCTGTGTACATCAGCGCTATAGAGCCGCCCAGAGAATGGCCAATTACAGTAACTGGGGCCATGCCTTTTTGGTGCAACAATTGCGCGATGTCGTAAACATAATCTAATTGATTATAGGAACCGCCAACCATCCACTCGCTATCACCATGACCGCGTAAATCTGGCGCAAAGATGTGATATTCATCGCGGAAATGTTCCGCTACCCAATCCCAATTACGGCAGTGATCGCGGCCACCGTGGATAAGAATCATCGGCGGTGCTTCAGGGTTACCCCAATCTACGTAGTTGAGGCGTAGGCGCTGGGAGAAATAGTTGTGTGAGGTCGGGCCAGCGATGCTGAGAGTACTATCTGGCATAAGAATAATCGATTGTTAAAAACGCATTGATTATAGCCTATTCAAAAGAAATAATGCTTAGGCTTTGGATTTTGAAGAGATGCTGCAGGCTTCGATTTATAGGTAAAGAGCATTCGAATTTTGTAAGTATCCTCGTTTGTGACTGAGTCAGAAAGCTAAAGAGCGAAAAAACTGTAGAACGATCCCGTGGAGTTTCGCAAATATATCATATTTTGAATGTTAGGAAATAATACTAATATTTAATATCACTGTTAAGTATTAGTGTCATTAGGTGCCAGTGCTTATAGATTCATGCATTTAACCCATGCTGAACCACTGGAATTCGAAACCTCTATCTCTCAGTGCTCGAGGAAAAGGCAGAAATCACCGCATTACTGAGAGTCATACTTATAGAAAAAAGTAATAACAACACTGAAACAATAACGAAGCAGTTTTTAAAATGCAGAAATATATTCTCTTAAGCGAATAAGCTTTGGGTTTGTTAGGATTCAATCATGATGGCTAGAGATAGCTGTTCATATCGGCTTTGGAATTCATGTGATTGTATATAGTGGTAGATAACGTCTAATAACCTCGCTGAACCCAATCGGCATGCTCAATGACTTCTAATTGGCTATTTACTATGAATTACATTAACTTAGACTCGAGTTTAAACAAGAAAGGGTGAACCGCTATGAGAACACAACTTTTACTACTTCTTGCATTATTAGTGGCCCCGATTGGCCTGTCTACAGCCCAGTCTGCTGAAGACTATACAGTGCCTCGCACAGAATGGGGACAGCCTGACCTGCAAGGGATTTGGAATTTTAATTCTAGTACGCCAATGCAGCGACCCGAACGCTTCGGTACACAGGAGTTTCTAACGCCTGAAGAAGTGGAACAAGACCGCACTCGTCAGGCAGCAGCCCGTGTGGCGGCCGATGTAGCTGAGGCTAAACTTAATCTTAATCCTCAAGCCCCGCCAGTGGGTGAGAGTACCGGTGGTTACAATAACTTCTGGTATGAAACAGCGAGCATTGGAGAAAACGTTCGCACGTCTCTGATTGTCTACCCAGAAAACGGTCGTCTCCCAGCGAGAGTCGAAGGTGCTGCAGTACATACTGCCAACCTTGGGCCAGATGTCGAAGGTGATCGTCCGGTTCTTGCAGTGTTTGGTGGCATAGGTAAAGACGGGCCAGAAGATCGCGGTCTTTCGGAACGTTGCTTAATTGGTTTTAATGCCGGACCACCTTTCACTGGCGGTGGTTACAACGCTAACGTGCAGATCATTCAGAATCAGGACCATGTAGTAATTCTGACTGAGATGGTCCATGACGCTAGAATCGTTCCATTGGATCGGAACGGATCTATCGATGATGATATCCGTCTCTGGTCAGGTGACTCACGAGGTTATTTCGACGGTGATACTTTAGTCGTTGAAACGAAAAATTTTAGCGACCTGACTCCTAGCTTTAGCCGTTTTGGTAATGCGAAAGACAAGACGTTAACTGAAAGGTTTAGTCGAGCAAATCGATTCACTGTAGAGTACGCTTGGACTTTGGAAGACCCTTCTACGTTCACTGACAAAATCTCCGCTACCATGCCAATGACTAAGGTGGCCGGTCAGCTTTATGAATACGGTTGTCATGAAGGTAACTATGGTATGTTAAATATTCTTCGCGGCGAGCGGATGAAGGAACGTCGAGGAGAATAATTTCTAGCAACATCCTTTTTCGGAGGAAACCATGAAAAAAGAATTGGTAGCTCTTATGACTATGCTAGCTGTTGTCTTAGTTCCAACACTGGCAGTTAGCCAAGATGATTTCTCACGCACGCCATCTGGTAAGCCGGACTTCAATGGTAACTACGACATCTCCACGCTTACACCATTCCAGCGCCCGAGTGAATATGGCGATCGCCTGTATCTGAACCAAGAAGAAGTACAGGCACTACGAGATCGTGAAATGAATGCCCGATCTAGTGGCTCTGAGCTCAGCAATCCTGACCGTGGCGCTCCGACTCAAGGTGGAGATATTGGTTCCTATAACGATTTCTGGTTTGACCGTGGCAGTGATGGTTTCACTATCGATGGACAGTATCCAACTTCGATCCTGACCTATCCGGAAGATGGTCGCATGCCTGCTCGTACCGCCGAAGGTCAAGTTAAGGCCGATGCGGCACCGAAATTTGCTTGGCCTGAAAGGGAGGGAGCCTGGTGGTTAGAGACTGGCGATCAACCCTACGACGGTCCTGAGAATCAAACCTTGGCGGTGCGCTGTATCTACCACCAGCCTGCGACCATTCCGATTACGCCGCGGGTTTATAACAATTTAAAAACAATCGTGCAGACTGAAGACTACCTGATGCTCAATATTGAGTGGATGCATTGGTCACGCATAATTCGCATCGATGACAAAGAGCACATGCCAGCTACCCTCGCCACCTATGATGGTGATTCAATCGGCTGGTGGGAAGGTGACACTCTTGTGGTAGAAACAATTAATTTCATGGATCAGCCCCATCAACCGGCTGACCGCAAAGTAATTGAGCGTTTCAGGCCAAACAATGGCGGTGGATTGGTGTACAGCTTTGAAGTAGCAGACGCTGATTATACCGATTCCTATAGCGGTGAAATGGTTTGGCCGAGCTCAGACCAAGCTAACTATGAGTACGCCTGTCATGAAGGTAATCATGCTATGGCTGGAACGCTCGCGGGCGCTCGGGTACGAGAAAGAGAACATCGTGAACAGAATGGTTTGGAAGATTAGATCAAATTTTAAACAGTAGGTGTTAAATATGTCGGTTCATCAATTGCACCGAGTCGATATAGTAACAGTAGAGTAGTTTATAACTGTTACTCAGTAGACTGTTTTTTTTAATATCTTCTTTTTCAAACCAACAATTTAATTCACCTAACAGCCATAAAGGTTATACCAGATTGATCTTAGAACGCCGTCTTTAAGATGGTTATATTTCTCGTGGCAAAGTTGAGCGTGGAAAAGCCGGTCAAGGAAGCAGACAAACTTTATGATGAGTCGAGATCAGAGTGAGATGATGAGGACATTGGACAATATTTAGAGTGCAAGATCCCTTATCGAATTCCTTACACTTTGAGACACACCCGCGCTGGTGAATTAATCAGCCAGGGACAAGGTGAAAAAGGCCCAAGGGAATTGGGTCACACTAGGGCAATGTTTGAAAGCATCTATGCAGAGATTTTGGATGGCTATAAAGATAGGAATGAAGACTATTCTTTGTTAGAACCAAAGAACGTTATCCTCTAGTGGATACTAAAAACTGTATATTTATACAATTAAAAAATAAATTCCCAATTAAATCAATAAGTTAAATTAAATAAAATGGCGGACCGGACGGGACTCGAACCCGCGACCTCCGGCGTGACAGGCCGGCATTCTAACCAGCTGAACTACCGGTCCGCAATTTGCCAAACAATGTATGGTGGGTGGTGAGGGATTTGAACCCCCGACATTCGCCTTGTAAGGGCGACGCTCTCCCAACTGAGCTAACCACCCGCATTACAGGCAGACGCGCATTTTACCCATATGGGTCGTCTTGTCAACAAATGCGCTGCTTTCAGCCAATTTAGCAACCACTTACCAGCCTATTTACAGCATGGGATCCGACCTGTCCCAATCTTCTAAAAGCTCTACATCGCGAAAAGATTCGGCACTCTCTAAATAGACTTTATAGAACAAAGCCTCGGACTCTATTTCGGCTAAAATATTAAGCCTACTCTCTGCCCCGTACAAATTTAAAGGTCTATACACAAAACGAATCTCTCGATAAACTGTGCGGCTGCAAATGCCAGCAACGGATCTCTGTGTTGAAAATTTTCAAGGAATTTACCTTCGAAGCGGCACATCGACTGCCCAACGTACCCTCAGGCCACAAATGCTTTCGACTCCACGGTCATTCATTCGCATTGCGAATCAGTGTTGAAGGAGAGGTGGGAGCTGAAAGTGGTTGGGTGATAGACTTCTCTGACATAAGCAACGCATTCGAGCCTATTCTCAAACAGCTCGACCATTATTACCTCAACGAGATTGAAGGCTTGGAAAACCCAACCAGTGAAAATGTCGCTCGGTGGATCTGGGAGAGGCTCCAACCCGGCCTACCCCAATTGTCAGAAGTTGAAATCAGAGAAACATGCACAAGCGGTTGCAGCTATCAGGGCAAGTAAACGAGGAGAGGAGAGAAGAACTAGCTCAAAAAATTGAGCGGCTCAACTGATTCGTCCGAAAGGACTGACGAATCAAGAACCGATCTATTCTTTATTAATTGCTTGCTCACCAAAAATTCTTTCGGCCTAGACACACAGTCAGTTGCTAATAGAACTTTCTCTCTCAAATAGAACAACGAAAAGCTAGATTCAAGACCAGCGTCCATATTACCTCGAACTACAATTTCATCAAAACCTTGACCCAATCCTGCCATTTGTAACTTAATCGAATACTGATCGGACCAAAACCAAGGAACTGTATCGTAAATGATTTCCTTGCCACAGATATTTGCTGCCACAACTCTCGCCTGGTCATTTGCATTCTGTACTGACTCTAACTTCAACATCCTTTCATAAACACGACTTGGATGAATTGTACAATCCCCTGCGGCATAAATATTTGAGCTACTTGTTTGACCAAATTTATCTACCACGATAGATCCAGCCTCTAATTCAATCTCTGAATCTGAAATAAATTCAGTATTAGGAAGAATGCCAACTCCAATAATCAAAAAATTTGCGCTGAATGTTTGACCACCATTACAGTGAACAAGTTGCTCATCTCCAAGCGTCGTAATGCTTTCAATTTGTACATCAGTTTTTATTGAAACACCTTGATCCTGATGTAGCTTGCTCATGAACTTCGACATAGACTCGCTGGTAACTCGCTGTAGAATCCTTCCTTCACGCTCAAGCACAATGACATCGACACCTTGTGCTTGAAGCACTGCTGCCGACTCTAATCCTATATAACCTCCACCAATTACTATCACTCTTTGATTCGCCGCAATTCGCGCCCTTACTCTCAAAGCATCGTTATGATCGCGCAAGTAAAATATTCTATCCTCTTCCCCACCTAGCTCTAATTTACAGGGCCTCGCTCCAGTACAGATCGCTAATTTCTCGAAGCTTATGTCTTCATCATTAACTCGTACCAATTCTTGTTTAGTATTAATTTCGGTGACGGCACGCCCTAATAGAAGCTCTATCTCGTTGTCTTGGAATACCTTCTCTGGCCGTAAGCGTATCTGATCGATATCCTTTGTGCCTGCAAGTAAGTCTTTAGATACTGGAGGGCGATGATAAGGAAGCTCATTTTCCCCGCTAATCAACTTTATCTTTCCTTCCCACCCCTCTCGACGCAATTGCATAGCGAGACTTGTACCAGCGTGACTCGCACCCACAATCACACAATCTTGATCTTTCATAAATTAATACCCGATGTCGCTTCCACCTCAAATGGTAATTGCCAATCAATAGCTGTTTGCTTATGTAAACGAAGATACTCATTAGCTTGAGAAAAATGATGCTTGTTAAAGAAGCCTCGGCTTGCTGATAACGGAGAAGGATGAGGAGACTGCAATACACAATGCTTAGTACTGTCGATCATTGCGCCTTTTGTTTGTGCATATCTGCCCCACAACAAGAAAACCAAATCACTGCAAGAGTTATTCAACACCCGCACCACTTCATCAGTAAATTTTTCCCAGCCTTTCCCCTGATGAGATCCAGCATTACCAGAAACGACAGTAAGTACGGAGTTAAGCAATAAGACTCCTTGTTCTGCCCAGTGGTTCAAGCATCCATGGCTAGGGGCCTTGAAACCGATATCCGCAGCAAGCTCCTTGTAGATATTCTTCAGAGAAGGAGGAACCATCACGCCGGGTTTTACGGAAAAACATAGCCCATGGGCTTGGCCTGGCCCGTGATACGGATCCTGCCCCAGGATTACTACCTTTACCTGACCTAAAGGCGTTGCATTCAGCGCCGCAAAAATTTCATCTCCAGACGGATAGATGACCTTGCCACTGTTCTTTTCTTGCTGCAAAAAACGCGACAACTCTCTCATATAAGCTGAACTGAATTGGTCTTGCAATACCAGCTTCCAAGTGGGGTCTAGTTTTATCTCTCGAGTGGTAATGTTTTTTACTCTTTATTCTCATTCTGAGGGCGCATGTGGGGAAACAATAGAACATCTTTGATCGATGCCGAATTGGTGAACAACATCACTAAACGGTCAATTCCAATGCCTTCACCAGCTGTAGGAGGCAAACCATATTCCAGAGCCGTGACATAGTCATCATCGAAATGCATCGCTTCCATATCCCCGGACTCTTTCTCTGCAACCTGAGCCTTAAATCTAGCAGCTTGATCTTCTGGATCATTTAGCTCAGAGAATCCATTAGCAATTTCTCGACCGCCGATAATAAGCTCAAACCTATCCGTTACCTCTGGATTTTCTTCATTGCGTCTTGCCAACGGCGAAACCTCGATCGGGTATTGGGTGATAAACGTAGGTTGATCTAATAGTGCTTCGACTTTTTGTTCAAATACCTCCATTAAGATTTTGCCTTTTGTCCAAGCAGAATCAAAATGTACTTCAAGCTTTTCTGCTAATTTGACTAGATTCTCTTTTGTCAAGAAAGACGAGTCATCACTTATTTTGCAATACTTCTTAATAGCCTCTACTACGGTTAACCGTTCGAAAGGATTAGAGAAATCATAACAGGAACCTTGATATTCAATCTCCATGCCCCCTGACAATTGCTCGGAAATGCTACGAAATAGATCCTCAGTTAAATCCATTAAGTCCGTGTAACATGCATAGGCTTCATAAAATTCAAGCATAGTAAATTCGGGATTATGTCTGGTAGATATACCCTCATTTCTAAAATTCCTATTAAGCTCAAATACTTTTTCGAAACCTCCGACTGTTAATCTTTTAAGAAACAACTCAGGCGCAATCCGCAGATACATGTCCTGATCAAGCGCATTGTGATGAGTAATAAATGGTCGAGCGGCAGCACCACCAGGAATAACCTGCATCATTGGTGTCTCAACTTCCATAAACCCATGATCTTCAAAATAGCGGCGAATAATCCGAACTATTTGCGAACGCTTTTTAAATACTTCCCTTGAAGATTCATTAACAATTAGATCCACATAACGTTGTCGATATCGCATCTCAGTATCTAATAAACCACGATACTTGTCTGGCAACGGCCGCAAAGATTTAGTTAATAAGCGAAAGTCACTCACTCTCACCGAAAGCTCTCCTTTGCCAGTTCTGAAAACCTCCCCCTCAATACCAATAATGTCACCCAAGTCGAGATTTTTTAGGGATTCCGCCTTGTCGTCATTGAAGGACTTATTGTTCATGTAAAGTTGAATTTGCTCGGTCCCATCTTGCACCACAACAAAGGGCCCGCGCATACGAACTATTCGGCCAGCAACAGAAGTGCGAAAAGCTACACCCTCTAATTCTTCTTTCGACGCCTCCGAAAACAGAGCCATTAGCTCAATGGCTGTATTTTGTCTTTGGAAGTCATTCGGGAATGCTTCTCCGCGCTGCCGAATTACTGCGAGCTTTTCTCTGCGCTGAGCGATAAGCTTATTTTCATCACTGTGACTTGGAGTATCGTTATCAGACATGATTCTTTCTTACAGCCCCATTTTTAAACTAGCTTCGATGAATTTATCCAGATCGCCATCGAGGACAGCCCCTGTATTAGTTACTTCGACATTGGTTCTTAAGTCCTTAATCCTCGACGCATCTAACACATAGGAACGAATCTGACTTCCCCAACCGATATCTGCTTTGGATTCTTCGATGCTCTGCATCTCTTCTTTGCGTTTTAATTCTTCCAACTCATACAACTTCGCTTTAAGTTGTTTGATCGCCATATCTTTATTTTTGTGTTGAGAGCGCTGATTCTGACACTGGACCACAATACCACTAGGCTCATGAGTTAATCTTACTGCTGAATCAGTTTTATTGACATGCTGACCCCCTGCCCCGCTAGAGCGATACGTATCAATACGCACAACCGACATGTCTAAATTAATCTCAATATCGTCGTCAATCTCCGGCGCAACAAATACTGAAGCAAATGAAGTATGGCGGCGACTTCCAGAATCGAAGGGAGATTTTCGAACTAATCGATGCACTCCTATTTCAGTTCTTAGCCAACCAAAAGCAAAGTCACCCTTAATATACAGAGTGGCACTTTTAATGCCGGCAACATCCCCACCGGACACTTCAACCAATTCGGTGGTAAAGCCTTTGTTTTCTGCCCAACGCAAATACATGCGCAATAGCATTTCAGCCCAATCCTGGGCCTCTGTGCCACCAGAACCCGCCTGAATATCTAAATAAGCGGCCGCGGAATCCATTTGCCCAGAAAACATACGTCTGAATTCTAGTTTATCAAGCTGCGATTCGAGGGAATTTAATTCAGTACTGGCTACATCGTACAATTCTTGATCAGACTCTTCCTGAGCAAGAGAGAAAAGCTCTTTCAGCTCACTGATTCCTAAGTAAATCTTGTCAATCGTGTGGACTACATTTTCGAGCTCTGATTTTTCTTTGCCTAGAGATTGGGCATATTCTGGACGATCCCAAACTGATGACTCTCCGAGTTCTAGAGCAACTTCGTCAAGGCGATCTTGTTTTGTTTCATAGTCAAAGATACCCCCGGAGGCTATTGATTCTAGTCTTTAGCTCTTTTAGCAATGACAGCTGACTATTAATTTCCAGCATCTTATAGATTCTCATCAGCACCTGGCGCCATTATTCGGCATAAGCACACGGTAAAAGCCAAGATAAATTACAGAGAGCTCAATTACTGAGCGTTCTCTGACCATGAAATGTGCTGCCAATTACCTCCAAATCTCTCGAGCATTTAGAATGCAGCAGAAATAGCCTTGGGAGCCACAACAAAAGTGCGGCATTTTACCCTATCTTCTCTTCATCGGCGACTGCTCGCCACAACGATCTGTATTGAACATTCTCAAGCACATATAAACCAAATTTTTTATCAATCTAAGCCCTACAAGCTATTACTTGGTGATCTCAACATGCCAATCATTTCATGCTTAGATATACTTAAGCTAATTCTGCTAGAAAAGAAATTCATTGAAATACCATTTAAAATAATAGCACTAAGGGCAATAAGAAGAACCTCGAAGAAGGGCTGCAGGATGGAGTTAACGCCTATATCGTGAAACGAGTCACTGTGAGTAAGCTAGTACCAGAATTTAATAAGACGCAATGATAGCTTCAACCTTTTTCTACCCTTTTCTAAATTTTCAATCTCGCGCTCTCTATCTATTGCATCCAACCTTTGTGACAAACAGAGTGCTATAGTAGGCTGCGATTGTAACGGCCCTATAGCCATGATATGCAGCAATGCAGCTTACTATAATTTAAAAGAACCAATGAAAATCAAAGTGAATGTATGAAAGTTAGTCGAGCTAACATTCGTTGGTTAGATTCCGGTCTTCCCTATTCAAACAAATTCGATGACATATACCATTCAGAGGATGACGCACTCGGAGAAAGTCTGCATGTTTTCATAAATGGCAATAATCTAATCAATCGTTGGCAGGAACAAAAAAATGAATGTTCAGTATTCACAATTGCTGAAATTGGCTTTGGAACTGGACTGAATTTTTTACAAACCTGCCATCAATGGCAGCTCACCTCGCAACACCCTCGCTCATTGCATTATTTAGCCTTCGAGAAATACCCCATCTCAAAACCAGATCTACAAAAGATATTGGCAGTATGGCCCCAATTTGAAACCCTCAGCGAAGGACTTTTGACCTCTTATGATGACCATAGCAGTGGGTGTCATCGCATCATCTTGACCGGAGATATTATTTTAGATCTATACTTTGGTGATGCAAAAGAACAATTAAGCAAGCTTAATAATTACCATCGTTCCGTAGTCGACTGCTGGTATCTTGATGGTTTTAGTCCTCAATTAAATGAGGATTTATGGTCAGATTCTATTTTTCAAAAAATTGCAAAAAACAGCGCACATGGCGCCAGCTTGGCGACTTATAGTGTTGCTGCCAAAGTAAGAAATGGGTTAACAGAAGTTGGGTTTTTAACAGAAAAAAAGAATGGATTTGCCAGAAAACGGCATATGCTCTGCGCATCTTATCTCCCGAAAATCAAAAAAAAACAAACTCATAAACAATCCTCTGATCGGGAAGCAATCGTCCCCCAATGGCATGAGTATCCGTTACCCAAAGCCGTAACTCGCACTGCACTGGTTATAGGTGCTGGCCTCGCTGGCTGCTGCACTGCGTATTCCTTGGCATTAAGAGGCTGGGAAGTCACTGTCGTAGAAAAAGGCTCAAAGCCAGCTTCCTGCGCCTCCGGGATAGCCCAACTTTCATTGCGCTGTCGTCTATTCAAGACTCAATCTGCTATCAGCGAGTTTTACCTACAATGTTTCATATATGCCCGACGCCAGTTTGGTTATCTTTCACAACAGGGCAAGTTCGCTTGGCAGGAATGCGGTGTAATCCAACTGAACGGAGCTATGAACAAGAGCCATTCGGTTACCCCCGAACTACTGTGCTCTCTCTACGATGAGGCGGTAGCAAAACCTATGAGCTCTGATGCACTTGGAGCCATCGCGAACGCTACCTTGAGAGACGATGGGGTCTTCTTTCCTGGTGGCGGCTGGGTTGATCCACATTCACTCTGTGAAGCATATTTAGAACATCCAAACATTCACCATGTTTTTAATACGGAAATTACAAAAATAGAATCAGCGGGAGAAGGATGGAGCGCCCTCAACTCCGTGGGTTCGCGAGAATTTAATGGAAACAATGTGATTATCTGTACTGCAGCCAGCGCCAATCAGTTCGACTGCTTATCCCAAATTAATTTGGAACCCATCAGAGGCCATAGCACATTATTATCAGCAACAGACGTCAGCAATAATTTAGCAACAGTCGTCAGCGGTACCCGCAGCATATTTCCATCATATAATAATGAGCATTGTATTTCCGCTAGCTATGAAAACCTTTATACAGAAAATTCACAATTTCATGAATTTAGTAATTCGAATATAGCATTTGCTCAGGAATTATTTGCTGACGAGAATTACCTGGGCGACATAGCCGCCACCGAGCAAGTTGCCGTTAGATGTCACTCTGCTGATAGAGTTCCCATAGTTGGATTGATCCCGGACTGGAGTCAGATGCGAATAGATTTTTCCGAATTAAGCAGAAATGCTAAGGCGATAATTAACAAGGCCGGGGCATATTATCCTGGGCTTTTTGTAAATGTGGCCCATGGCTCAAACGGGTTAACGAGTTGTCCGCTCAGTGGAGAGTTTTTAGCAAGCCTAATGAGTAAGGAAAACTCACCGCTTAGCTCGGCACAAGCACAAAGTCTCAACCCTGCCCGCTTTCTGATGAGAGAGTTGAAAAAACAAAGAATGGATTAGTTCCAACTTTCAACTATCTATCGATTGAAGTAAGCCGTGACGATCGAATTAATAGTAATCGAGTCCGCTGAACCAACTATTTCTCGAATTGAATGCATACCAAAGCTTGCCACTCCAATATCCAAGGTAGTGATCCCTAACTCGGCAGCGGTAATTGGCCCAATAGTGCTACCACACGCCATTCCCGTTCGCATAGCAAATGACTGATAAGGGAGCCTTAATTTTTTACAAAGAGATTTAACCAAGGCTATCGATTCACTATTGCTTGCATAACGTTGGTTTGCATTAACCTTTATAACAGGACCGCCATTCAGAAGAGGCATGTGTTTGTCGTCGTGCTTTTCGGAAAAATTTGGATGCACACCATGAGCATTATCTATAGAAAACAACAGCGATTGTCGCATAACCCGCTCAAAAGCGTCTCTTGACTCGTCTTCAGAAGATATTAGTCGCTCTAACACTGATTTTAAAAATGGGCCTTGAGCTCCCGAACTAGAAGCGCTACCTACCTCTTCATGATCATTGCAAACCAGCATACTGCAGTGCAGATTTTCGCAAACCAATAATGACTTGCAGGCAATAAAACAACTCAAAAGATTATCCAATCTTGCAGATGCCATAAATTGCTTTTTAATACCTACAAACGATGGACTTTGCGAATCGTACAGCGATAAATCATATGAAAGCACTTTTGCTGCATTCTCTACCTCACAAAACCCTTCGATATGACGCAGTAAAAAATCATCAAAACTAAATTGCTCATCTATCTCCAGCTGCGCAAGAATTGGTGGTAACTCCTTATGCTTATCAATCTTGCGACCATCGTTTGCATTTCGATCCAAATGAATGGCCAAACTAGGAATAAACGCAATTGGGTCGCGAAAATCAACTAAGCAGGAGGAAAGCTCTCCATTATCGGTTTCGAAATCTACCCGCCCTGCCATTGAAAGATCACGATCGAACCATGGATAAAGCAATGCTCCACCATAGATTTCTACTCCTAGTTGAAGAAAATTATGTTTGTTAATTTCTGGATTGGGTTTAATTTTTAAACAGGGGCTATCGGTATGAGCACCAGAGATTCTTAGCCCATTATCTAGCAGACTTTTATTTCCATAACGAAAAGCAACTAATGCTGATCCATTCCTAATAACGAAATAGCTACTACCTCTCTGAAGACTCCAGGATTTAGCTTCGTCTAATTCTTCAAAACCTCCTCTTCTAAGCATTTCAGCCATGCTATGGACAGCATGGAACGGAGTAGGGGAATGTTGGATAAAACTCAACAATTCCTGATTGAATTTTTCATCGCTCATGTAGTTGAATCTTTAGATTATTGAAAACTGTCGACAGCTTTCAAGTGGACGTGGCTTTTAACGAATTTCTAGCAACTCAACGTCAAATATTAGCGCAGAGTTCGGTGGAATAGCTGGCGTCGGAGACGCTTCACCGTAGGCTAGATTTGGAGGCAGAAAAAGACGCCATTTGTCACCAATTTTCATTAATTGCAATGCTTCAGTCCAACCTGAAATCACTTGATTTAGGCCGAACTGGGCAGGCTCTTCCCGATCAACAGAGCTATCAAAAACAGTGCCATCAGATAATGTCCCATGATAGTGAGCGAGGACAGCATCCTCAGCTGTTGGTGAGGCCGCATCATCTTCACCTGATTCCAGAACTAAATACTGGAGGCCAGACTCCAATGTAACTACACCCTCTTTGGTAGAATTAATGCTTAGGAATTCCGCGCTCTCAGCTAAATTCCCAGAAACAGCAGCTTGAGCTTCCTCCTCCACCCGCTGCTGGAAAGTTTGTATCGCAGCAAACATTTCTTCATCACTCAACTTTGGCTCACCGGTTACAGCATCCAGCATGCCAGCAAAGAATGTCTTTAAATCCACATCGTCTAACAAGCCCTGTGACGCTAGGTTTTGACCAATATTTACACCGAGCGCATAGGCTATTCGATCATCTTCATTTCCTAAATCTATCTCTGTCTGAGCAATTGTCTGATAACTCAGACCCATTAGCGCAAAAGACACAGTGAATTGAGTGACTTGTTTAAACAATCTATTCATAAGAAATTCCCTAATAACTACCTTTAGTCTAACTTCTTTTCTTATACTCAAAGATGCTTGAGCTAAAGAGGACATATTCGATGGACAAATTCTGTCGAAAGGGTTTCAATCTCGACAATAATAATTCGATGGGCATACTAACTGGGATAAGCTCGAAATACCAGCAAGGCAAGACCGTGCTTTCTCAGAAATTATCTCTTAAATAAAGTATTTCAGGCATTCAATAACTGACAAATAGTTTCAGATTAACTCAAGGTAATCAACATATTAGGTTATGCATTCAGTAGTTAAATTCACACGTAATTCTGTCGGAATGAGTTTAGTTTTACTCACTATGTCCTGCTCACAACAATTTACAGTTTCAGTTAATAATCAGGCTCTTTTTGACCCTACAGGCAGGTTGATTTCCAATGAAGTTACCGACCCAGATCTGCAAGGTTGTATTAATCTCGCTATTGAGCAACAAAATATCCGCAGTGCTCTAGAGCTAACTGTATTATCGTGCGCAGATTCAGAAGTTAATGATCTGAATAATATCGGACAATTAACCCAATTGAGGTTTCTGGACCTAGCGAACAATCAGGTTTCAAATATCACTCCTTTGGAGAACCTTCAGGAACTGGGAGGTTTGAATCTAATGAACAATGCAATACTCGATATCGCCCCTCTGCTAACCATTAACTCCCTCACCTCTGTTAGCCTGATCGGTAATGAAGGTATACCCTGCTCTCAATTACAATTACTGCGGGAAAAGTTAGGTGATAACTTAATTGAACCAATCTCCTGCAACAATTAGCTCGAATTATTAACATAGGGGGATTGATATCTAGAAGATATCTAGAAAAAACCTACGCTGGTAAGCCACTATGGAATCGAAATTGCGTATCTTTGCTAGAAATAAGCTCTGCTTCTGTGGTGGCGAAAAGTTTTACTCTTGCACTTATATCGCCATCACTGTAACTGCGCGCCAATTCAAGATAATCTTGAAAATGCCTCAACTCAGATTTCAACAAACTACCGTAGAATTTCCCCAGCGCTTTATCAAGCAGAGGTTCTAATTTTTCGAAGCGCTCACAAGAGCGAGCCTCTATAAAAGCACCCGCAATCAAAGTATCTATAAGATGTTGGTTGTTATCCTGTTTATTGAATAATGATCGTAATCCAGCTGCATATCTCGACGGACTGAGACGGACATATCTTACATCCCGTTGCCGCATCAGTTCCACGACTTGTTGGAAATGGAGTAATTCTTCACGTGCAAGCTGAGACATTTTAGTCAAAAGATCAGGCTTCTCCGTATGCAAATACATAAGGTTCATCGCTGTAGAAGCTGCCTTTTTTTCGCAATTCGCATGATCAATTAATAGCAAACACTGCTGGTCTAACGCCCTTTCAATCCATTCAGCAGGCGTCTCACAAGCCAGAAAGTTGTGTATATCTTTAAGCATGAGGGATGAGGGAAGTAATGATTTACAGCCGAGTAGTGATTTTTAATTTAGCCCAGGAAGAACAATTAATGGCGGGTTTTTTTATCCCCATTTTCTGATGGTTCAATTTCAGCTTTGGAAACAACTCTTCGCTTATCGTCCTCGAGCGCAGAACCCACGACATCAGGTTTTTGTTTCTTAGAAGTTTTTGCGCCAAGCTCTTTAAGCGCTTCAGCGCGTTTAATAAGGTTACCTCTACCAGTAAGAAGTTTATTTTGAGCCTTTTCGAAGCTTTTCTTACTTGCATCAATTTTCACGCCAACCTCATCTAAGTCATCTACAAAAGCGACAAATTTATCATACAATGCGCCCGCCTTTTCTGCTATCTCATTGGCATTTCGATTCTGTTGCGCCAAGCGCCACAAATTTTGTACAGTCTTTAATGTAGTTAACAGAGTGGTAGGCCCAACAAAAATTATATTCCGCTCAAAAGCGTGTTGAGATAGCTCAGGATCATTTTGAATTGCTATCGAGTAGGCCGCCTCTATAGGCATAAACAAAAAGACATAATCTAAAGAGTTTATCCCCGCCAAATTCTGATAATCCTTCCCTGATAGGGATTTGACATGCATTCTCACGGATTGAATATGTTGGCTCAATAGTTCTGATTTCTCGCCCTCATCCTCACTCGCACAAAAACCATCCCAAGCTTTAAGCGAAACCTTAGAGTCGATAATAATATCTCTGGACTCCGGCAAGTGAACAATCACATCCGGTTGTGATTTACTGCCATCCTCTGCCTTCAAACTTACCTGTACATCGTATTCTCGCCCCTTAACCAAGCCTGATTTCTCCAGAATCGATTCAAGAACAAACTCTCCCCAAGACCCCTGGGTTTTATTATCACCTTTTAGCGCGTTGGTTAGGTTAACCGCATCTTCGCTAATTTTGCTATTTAATTTCTGTAGGTTTTCAATTTCTTTAGCTAAAGAAAACCGCTCTTTCGCTTCCTTGTCATAAGTATCTTCGACTCGCTTTTCAAATTGTACTATTTTTTCTTGCAATGGGTTTAACACCGCAGACAGCGATTCTTTATTAGTCTCTGTGAATTTCTTACTCTTGTCATCGAATATTTCATTGGCAATATTCTTAAAAGCAACGCCGAGTTGATCCCGCGATTCGTTCAACAAGGACATTTTCTCTTCAAATTGTTTCGTCTCGAATTCCAGAGATATTGTTAGCCGAGCGTTATCCTCTCTAAAAACTTGCAACTGTGATTGCAGCGAAACTGCAGCTTCCTCAGATTTA
Source organism: Gammaproteobacteria bacterium (assembly GCA_012960305.1). Classification (GTDB taxonomy): domain Bacteria; phylum Pseudomonadota; class Gammaproteobacteria; order Pseudomonadales; family Pseudohongiellaceae; genus UBA9145. Next base: position 185,323 of record DUBM01000009.1, read on the forward strand.
TTCAAGGTGTTTTGGATTTTCCCCACTTCCAATTCCTTTGCCAACAACCTTTCTCTAATGGATGCCTCTGCTACAGATAAGAATTGAATGCGTTTGGATAAATAGAAAATACATATCGCTGCGGCAACAAGAAGTAGTCCAGCAACAGAGAGGCTAAGAGTTATCATGAATGGTTAGGGCTCTTTGACTTGCTGAATCGCAGCAAGCATAGAAGAATTGTGGCTAGCTCAAGTTGTCGTTGATAACTTGCAATAGCTCTAAGGTTAGCTCGGAGGGCTCTTCCGCCCCTTCTAGCTCCTGAGTTTCGATATTCACTGTCGAATCCAATTCAACCAGACGCACAACAAAATCTTTCTCTACAGCGATTTCCACACCATTGCCACCAAAAAACCTCCCTATTAAGCCTGGCCCGTCTTCTTCCGCAATAATGCCCGCAAATTTCACGTTGAAAAATTTTTCATCTCTATCACTTTCAACAATTGCGATTTCAGCACTTTCCAGAGCTTGTCGAATTTGCACCCAAGCTCGAGCATAGTCAATTCGTAACTGCAGTATTTGTTCTCCATCATCGTTCTCGACAATATTTGCCTTTCGCTCTGCTTCGATACTACCGGCGAGCAAGCTTGCGGATGAAGCCTGGTAGACATCGTTCCTATCAGCTAAATACTGGGATATCGAATCAATAATTTGTCGCTCTAAATCCGGCGATGAGGATTCCTCTGGCCAATTAATAATTAGAGGGATTCTGTCAGAGCGCAGATTCTCAAAGTGCCTTACATATATCTCAGAATAGCCTGAGTGCAATCCCGGCTCGATGGTTATGCGGTACTTATGGCGAGTCAAAAGGTCATTTTCAACTTCTAACCAAGCTGTCTCCATAATGCCGCTGCTAGGATTTTCATAATCCAAGATGACTTGTAACTCTGTCCAATAATCTCTCACTAGAGGCCATACCTGGCCGGGGGTAGCATCTAGCACTACCCAGCGACGATCTGCGAGATTCTGGATGATGACACCTTCTCTCCTTTTTGTTTCGATGGGATTAGGCATAGGAACGCCATCAAATTCTTCTAAATTCAGTGCAAATTGTTCTGGTATTACGTAAAGCTGGTCCAATGTATAGCTATCTAGCTCATCAGAAATTTCCATTGGAGGCAAGATTAGCGCCTCATTATAGTTACCGCCTCGATCTCGAAAAATACCCGCATCTCCGAACAAAAAGCCGCAAGCATTCAGATTGAGTGACAGCAGTACAAGTAGTATTCGTTTAAACATTAAATCTTTTCCATAATTCTATTTTAAATAATTATTTCCTGAAGCATTAGTTCTAAAGCAAACCCTTGCAGAGTCAAATGTTGCACAAGTTGTTATGCAGCAACAGACAACTGTATTCCCGCCTGGCGTAATGCCTCACTTACTTGGAGTTGATATTTCTCTTCAAGTTCCACTAATGGAAGTCTAATTCCTGGGCCAATCATGCCCATTTTTTGCAATGCCCACTTCACCGGAATAGGGTTTGCTTCAAGGAATAAATCTTGATGAAGTGATACCAGCTGGTCATCTACGGCCTGAGCTGCCTCGGTATTTCCCGCTAGAGCCAAGGCGCACATCTGGGCCATTTGCTGCGGCGCAACATTTGCCGTGACTGAGATAGCGCCATCAGCACCACTCAAAATCAACGGCAAGCTGATCGCATCTTCACCACTGTATATTGCAAGGCGATCGCCACAGCGCTCAATTAACTGCTGCCCGCGCACAATATCACCTGTCGCATCTTTTATCCCAACGATATTTTCTAAATCAGCGAGACGCTCAACCGTTTCTAAAGCGAGGTCGCAGGCAGTGCGCCCTGGTACATTATATAAAATCTGCGGAATATCTACGCCTTCTGCAACTACTTTAAAGTGCTGATATAGCCCCTCTTGTGAAGGCCGGTTATAGTAAGGAGTAACAAGCAGACAGGCGTCAGCATTATGCTCTTTTGCTGATTGGGTAAAAGACAAAGCTTCATCAGTCGAGTTTGAGCCCGTACCCGCTATAACGGGAACACGCTGAGCAACCACCTCCACGCAATGAGCAACCAAATCACAATGCTCTTGAGTGGTTAGTGTCGCTGACTCGCCTGTTGTACCTACAACCACAATCGCATCGGTACCCGCATCGATATGCCATTCAATAAGACGATCGAACGTAGGCAAGTCTACCGAGCCGTCGGTATGCATGGGCGTAACTATAGCTACAATACTACCTTGAAGTTTTGCGTACATATTTTCGCTACTTGGCTCTACTATATTGGTTTACTGAGTTTACTGAATTGCCTGACGGGGGATTTTACCACATTGTCGAAAATTCAACCAAAACCTCACGCAGATGATGATTTAACTGACTTAGTCTGCATCTTGCCCGGCCAAGCATTGATGATCGCCTTAATTAGTGTCGCTAGGGGTATCGCAAAAAATACGCCCGCTAAGCCCCAAACCCCGCCAAACACGAGCACTGCTGCGATTATGGCAACAGGATGTAAATTCACAGCTTCAGAAAAAATTACGGGCACCAACACGTTGCCATCTATGATTTGCAAAATAAAATAGACAATTAATGCAGTATAAAATTCACTGCCAATTCCCCACTGTACATAGGCCACTGCTGCTATAGGAATCGTTACTGCTGTGGCTCCTATATACGGCACAATTACAGACAGACCCACCAGCACAGACAGTAGTATCGCGTAGTTGATGCCTAGTACCACGAAGGTTAGGTAACTGACGCTTCCAACAATCAAGATCTCTACAGCTTTGCCTCGAATATAGTTCGATATTTGCTCGTCCATTTCCTGCCAAATACCAATCATCAGGGGTCTATTGCGGGGCAGAAAATTACCTACCCAATTTACCAACATTTGCTTATCCTTCATCACAAAGAAAACCAGAACCGGAACCAGAATTATAAAAACGAACCAAGCAAAAATATCCGGAAGACTAGCCAGTGAATATTCCAGAATAGTCTGTCCAAAGCCGCCTAATTCGCCAACAAGCCCTTCAATAAAGCCATCGACCTGCTGTTCCGAAAACAAACCCGGATAGTTCTCGGCCAACAATTGGAGACTGCTTTGCCATTGTGTAATAAGGTTTGGCAATTCAGTGACCAAGCGACGCAGCTGACTGCCAGCCTGAGGCAGAAGAAATAAAAGAACTACCAAAAACACACCAATGAATAATGTGTATACAAGTGAAAATGCCAAGCGATTCGATAAATTGTATTTTAGTAAAAGGTTAACTAAACCCTGCATAAGATAGGCAACTATTATCGCCGCAATAAGTGGCGCCAGAATACTTCCAAGCAGGAGTAAAACCACCAAGCCGGCGGAAAGCAGAATCACTAAAATAATTGATTCTTCATCGTGAAAATAACGATCAATAAAATCGTTAAGTAATTTTTTCATTGAACGGAGCCCCCGAACTCTAGCCTTTTCTAATCCAATAGAAATAAGCACTATCGTCTTTTTGAAAATCGAGAATCTGGTGATCGCTCTGTTTTACAAAAAGATAAAAATCCTTCTCTGACCCAGGATCGGTCGCAACGACTTTTAACACTTCTTGCGGTTGCATACGATTTAATGCCAATTTCGCTTTCAACAGCGGCATTGGACACTCCAGCCCTGACAGATCAATCTCTATATCGGCATTAACACTCATCCTGCTATTTTATCAAGCTATCGGCGAGAAAGCCCCATTATTCCTTGGTTTGACAGTAATTTCACTTCTCAAATCCTTGCTGACGGGGAGATGTTGCTGCTAATCAAGTACAATTATTTGTGGTATTCTGAATTTTACACAGTAATGTGGTTAAAACTATGCTTTCACACTTGCTGAAACCATCCTTATCTTCAGTCTCTATAGCACTGTTGGCTGGATTTCTCAGTCTTTCGGCCGTAGCTCAATCGCAACTGCCTTCCCTCGGCGATCGATTCTCAGGAACCGTCTCTCTGGACGATGAGTACCAGATGGGGCGGCAATTCCTCAGCCAACTAAGGCGTAGCGCTCCAACGATTCCTGATGCCCTTCTCAATGACTATTTAGAAAATGTCACCTACAAGGTAGCGTCACGTAGCCAGCTTAAAGATCATCGATTGTCGTTCGTTGTCATCGATAGCGAAGATTTAAATGCTTTTGCAGCCCCCGGGGGAATAATCGGTGTAAATACCGGCTTATTCCTTAATGCCCAGACCGAGGCAGAATTTGTTTCTGTCATGGCCCACGAGATCGCCCACGTGAGTCAACGACACTTTGCTCGGACCGTGGATGAAGCCCAAGCGGGAAGCATTCCCCAAATCGCGACCATGATGGCCAGCATTTTAATTATGGCGACTTCAGATGCTGGGCACGGTCAGGCGGCCATTGCCGCCGCCCAAGGGCGCGCCGTCGAGAACCAATTACGCTTCAGTCGAAACAATGAAGCGGAAGCCGATCGAGTCGGACAAGACACTATGTTTGCCGCTGGCTTCAACCCTAATGGTATGTCCGCATTATTTGAGCGCCTCGTTGCTATCAATAGATTTGGGCGCCGCCCTCCTGAGTTCTTATTAACTCACCCAGTAACAGAATCTCGCGTCGCTGATGCTCGAGGTAGGGCAGTCCGCTACCCTCTTCGAAACTACGCGGACAATTTAGAATATCAGGTTGTACGGTCTCGAGTTCTTGGTCACTACGCTAACGACAAAGAGGCGTACGTCTCTCAATCAAAAGACAAACTGCAACAAAGTTTATTAGAATTCGACCGTGACGCAGCGCGATATAATCTTGCAATCGCCTACTATGAAAATAAAGAATACAATCTTGCCAATGCCACACTGGCGCCCCTGTTGGAGAAAGATCCTAACCAGATAAGCTACGTCGCAACTCAAGCAGAGTTTTACACAGAACAAAATGAACCTGCACAGGCTATTCAATTTTTGCAGCGTCATATGGAAATCAATCCCGACAACCACGCTCTAGTAATGGCTTATATTGATGCGTTGATAGAAATGCGGGCATTTTCACAAGCCGCTGAAACCATGCTACAACACGCCCTATTGCGGCCTGATGACCACAATCTTTGGTTCAAGTTAGCCGATACTCAAGGGCAGGCAGGCAACATTAGCGCTGTGCACCAATCCAGAGCTGAGTTCTTTCGCCTAATTGGAGATTATAGATCTTCAAGAGAACAGCTTAAGTTTGCCGTACGTATAGAAACTGAAAAAGGCAGCGCTCCTGCTGAACTCGCTAGGCTCAAACAAAAAATTCGTGATGTTGAACAAATGCAGCGAGATCTGAACGGTTAAAAAAACTAAAGCTAAGCTTTACCTCTCACCTTAAGCTGATTTTCTGCGGCAAAATCTAACATTCGTTGTAATGGCACCATCGCTTGTGCTGCCAAATCAGCATCAACGAGAATTTCATTCGCTTCATTAGATAGAGAATCATAAAGCCTAGGCAGAGAGTTCATTGCCATCCAGGGGCAGTGAGCACAGCTGCGACAAGTAGCATCATTGCCCGCAGTAGGTGCAATTATAAAGGTTTTCTCTGGCGCTAACTTTTGGAGCTTGTGAAAAATTCCTTGGTCTGTAGCCACAATGATTTCTGCATTCGGCAATACCTGAGCCGCCTTTATGATCTGCGTGGTCGACCCTATAACGTCTGCTAGCTCTAACACAGAATCAGGTGACTCCGGGTGAGCAAGGATTGCAGCTTGAGGATACAGCTGACGCATATTCTCTAAACCTCGAGCCTTAAATTCCTCATGCACAATACATGCGGCATTCCACAACAACATATCTGCGCCGGTGGTTTTCTTGAGATAAGAACCCAAATGCTTATCCGGCGCCCAAAGAATTTTTTTACCCGCATCCATCAGATGTTCTACAACATCGAGCGCGATACTTGACGTAACTACCCAATCTGCACGAGCTTTAACAGCAGCAGATGTGTTTGCATAGACCACAATCGTTCGATCTGGATTGGCATCACAGAATGCTGAAAACTTACCGATCGAACAGCCAATATCTAGAGAACAGGTTGCTTCCAACGTTGGCATAACAACGGTTTTTTCTGGACTGAGAATTTTTGCAGATTCCCCCATAAATCGAACGCCAGCAACGATAAGAATCTCTGCCTCTACTTCTTTCCCAAATTTTGCCATCTCCAAGCTATCGCCAACAAAACCACCCGTTGCTTCAGCCAAGTCTTGCAATACCGGGTCCGTGTAATAGTGAGCCACAAGCTTGGCTTTCTTCTCAGTCATGAGTTGAGCAATTTTTTCGAGATACTCAAGCTCATCAGCGTCATTCAAATGCGCACTGGGCGTCGCGCCATCGAGAAATCGGCGAACAATAGCAGTGTCAGTTGCTAATGAATTATCAATTGTGGGAGTTTCCATAAAAGGGTTGCTGTCTACACCTATGCGTAACTATCTCTATATACAGAACGTCGTTTCTAAGATTTTATCATAGGATCATCATTGAGGCTTAGATTAGGACTCTCACATGATCGCAGACACAGCTTACTCGGTTCATGAGCTTAAATGCCTTTGTAAACAATCTTACTGGGTGAATAGAATTGACAGGTCCAGCAACTATATCGAAGCTGATGTATTGAAACTGAGAGGAATATGGTGGGGCGTGTGCGACTCGAACGCACGACCAATTGGTTAAAAGCCAACTGCTCTACCGACTGAGCTAACGCCCCATGAAAGGGCGACATAGTACTATCAAAATAAAAAAAGACAAGTCATCAGCAAATTTTTCTAACAGTAATCATGTCGGGAAAATCCACAGAGGGAAAAATCTAAGTGAATTTCTCATTATATCGAGTAGGATCATGGAGCCCAGCATCCTGAAAGCCCTGTTTGCGGAACCTGCAACTGTCGCAGCGCCCACAGGCTAGACCATCTTCAGTTGCCTGATAACAAGAAACCGTAAGACCATAATCAACTCCAAGCCTAACACCAGCCTTGATAATCTCGGCTTTAGTTAAATCTATAAGTGGCGTCGCTAAATTAATGCTTTTACCTTCTACACCCATCTTAGTAGCCAAATTTATGACTTTCTGAAAGGCCTCAATGTATGCAGGTCGGCAATCGGGGTAGCCAGAATAATCAAGAGAATTAACACCGATATAAATTGCGTCTGCAGCTACTACTTCAGCCCAAGCCAATGCATAAGATAAGAAAACTGTATTGCGTGCAGGAACATAGGTAATCGGGATCCCAGTTGATTCCTCTTCGGGAATTGAAATAGCCGCATCTGTTAGCGCCGAGCCTCCGATTTGCCCCATATCCAATTTAACAGTCTTATGTTCAACAACGTCTGCATAACCAGCCAACCGACTGGCCGCCTCAAGCTCGCTGCTGGCGCGTTGCCCATAATCAAAGCTCAATGCATAGCAGCTATAGCCCGAGTTTTTAGCTATAGCCAAGCATGTTGCAGAATCCAGACCACCGGAGACCAAAATCACGGCTTTATTTTTTTTAATTTCTGAACTCATGATTTATTTTTTCTATTTCTTGGTTCGTTGGTTGATTGAATCAATAGAGAGCATCTTTTCAGTAGGCGAATATACTTAAAAGCTAACGACCGGGTTCATTTCCCCAAATAATTTTGTGTAATTGTAGTTGGACACGGACATCTAAGCTATCCTCTAAAACCCATTGCGCCAATTGCATTGGTTTCAATTGCTCATAGGAAGGAGAGAATAATAGCTCACCAACTTTTACTCCGAGTTGCAATTGGTCTATTTTCGCTTTTGCCCACTCATAATCAGAGCGATCACAGATAACAAATTTGATTTGGTCTTTGAGTTTGAGGAGTGAAATATTCTCCATCTTATTTCGATCACACTCCAAAGAGCCAGGTGTCTTTAAATCCAGTACAATCGAAACTCTTTCATCCACTTCGTCTAAGGACATGGCACCACTTGTTTCCAAGGAAAGCTCAAGCCCAATATCACATAACAAAGTCATCAGCAGGAACACATTCGGCTGCGCTAATGGCTCACCACCAGTAATAGTTACTTTTTTAGCACCCAGCTCCATTACTTTGCTCTTAATCGCTGCAAGGTCGTGGATTTCTCCCCCCTCAAAAGCATAGGTTGTATCGCAGTATTGGCACCTAAGCGGGCAGCCAGTCAAACGAACAAAAACTGTTGGGCATCCCACAGTTTTTGCCTCACCTTGAAGTGAGTGAAATATTTCAGTAATTCGGAGTGTTGGATTGTCAAGCATTTAATATTTGATTTGATTGAAATTACATCGCACGGCGAAAGCAGCTGAGAATTGCAATCTTAACTGCTTACTTCAGTCGTGTTTTAGTCCAAAGATAAGAGGCGAGTATCAGCTAAGTTGGCCACACCAGTATTTGGAAATCTTCTCTTAATGTCATTCAACAGTTGTTTAGCTTGAAGAATATTGCCTAAGCCCTGATAGGCTAGGCCGAGCCCATACATTGCATCAGGAAGCTTCGCCGAATCAGCGTGCTGATTCAAAATTATTTCATAGGAATCTTTGGCTTCCGAGTAACGGTTAAGATAGAGATAAGCTTGCCCTTTCCAGTAATGAGCATTAGTAACAAACCGCCCTCCGTCATAGATGCTTAAGTACTGATCGAATTCTGCAAGAGAACGCTCAAAATTACTGTTAATAACGGAATCATAAGCCATTTGGTAAAGTTGCTGTTCACTTAGCACAGCGGGCTGCAGAGTGCCCCTACTAGAATTACGAGGTAGTACCGGCACTACCGGCACTCCCAGAGCAGCACTATTGGTATTAGCCTGATTAGGAGCGTCATTGGTAACATTAATTCCATCAAGCGCGCCTCTGGTCAACGGTCGATCCCTGGTTATTGTTGCTGGCGGCAAATCATTCGTTGAGGTGGAAAGATTATCTGCAAGAGGAATTGTGATATTGGCTACAGCGCCACTCTCGAGAGAGCTCAGCCTATCATCCGTATTAGTATAGCGACTAAGGGAATCACGCTGTATTTTTCGAATTTCGAAGTCCTGCTCCTCTACCAATCCTCGTAACGCTTGAACCTCAGCCTGTAATTGTTGATTTTGATCCAACAGTAAAGAAAGACCATCGTTGTTACTAAACGGTGTTTGCTGAGAGGATTGGTTTGAAATTTGGTTCGAAGATTGTCCTGGGGTGAAACCCCGAGACTCCACAACGGAGCTAGCCCCCTGAGCTGCAACCACCGAACTAAGGAAAGATGCATACAGAAGTAGGCAAACTTTACTGGCTGCAGCCATCAGGGATTTTTGCATATAGTTCTATCTGCCGACTACTTCTACTCGACGATTACGACTGTAGGCTTGCTCAGATTGGCCACTTTGTGACGGGCTCTCTTCACCATAGCTTACAACTTCAATCTGAGAGCGAGAGGCGCCATTAACAATTAAGTAATTAAGAACGCCATTAGCTCTGCGCTCGCCAAGTGCCAAGTTATATTCTCTTGTGCCGCGCTCATCAGCATGCCCCTCCAGACGAATGCGCTTATTCGGGTTAGACGCCAAATCACGAGCATGAAAAGTCAATGTGTCGCGATCATCTGCTTTGAACTCTGCTATATCGAAATCAAAATAGAAGACTGTCTGACGAAGCGCATTTTGCGCTCTGATCTCTTCTTGTGAGAGCTGACCGCTATTGCTGCCGGCATTACTCCTAGCATTAGAGCCAGAATTATCGCTACTACTGGCATTTTCATCGGTTGCGCCTTCCATGTCAGAATCACTATCACTAGTTGAACTGCATGCACCCAGCACAAATAGTGAACACACTAATAAGCCAATTTTAAAATATTTTTTACTTTGTTTTACCACGCTGTGAGTCCTCCAAAGACTTTTTCCGTTATATAAATTCAGTAGCTTTTTGCTGAATAGCTGCCAAACGAGTAGCTTTTAATTCAAGAACGGAGACCACGAGGGTTCCCGTACATCACCCTGCGTTGATGGTAAACGGAACTTCACTCGGCCGTCAATGGATACGGCGTCTAAGACGCCTTTTCCGTTGAATTTAGTGGCATACATAATCATGCTGCCATTAGGAGCCAAACTTGGTGACTCATCCAAAGAAGTATCTGTTAAGGTAATTACTCGCTGAGTTTCGATATTCAGTATCGCTATCTGATATTGAGGGCTTTGCCTGGTTTCCCGACGCACATGTACTAAATTGACCCCATCAGGCAAGAACTTGGCTTTCGCACAGTTATAGCAGTCGTAGGTAAGCCGTTCGACATTGAAGGAGCTAGCCCCCAGCTCTATTTGATAGATTTGCGGCTGCCCAGTGCGATCGGACATAAACACTAACGAACGACCATCAGGGGTCCAGCTAGGTTCAGTATCGATCGATGGATGATCTGTAACTCGCTGGAGCTGATTGGTGTTCAAATCTTGCACATAAAGGTCAGGGCTCCCATCTTTTGACAATACCATAGCCAACTTACTCCCATCCGGAGACCAGACTGGAGAACTATTTATGTTCGGGTAATTCGTAACCTGACGACGTTGCCCCGTAGCAATATTCTGTATGTAAATCCGCGGCAGGTCAGTCTCAAAAGATACATAAGCTACATCCTGACCTGTTGGCGACCAACTGGGAGACATAATCGGTTCCTGTGATTCTAGGAGTATTTGGGCTCTCTGCCCATCATAGTCTGCCTTCTCTAGCCGAAAATTCGTCAGCTCTGGATTGATATAATCCGCGACGATGTAGAGGATTTGAGTAGTGAACGCACCCTGTGTGCCGGTAACAGCCTCAAATACCACATTACTAATCTCGTGTCCGATGTCTCTTAACTGGGTCACACTGCCCGTCAAAACTTCTCCAGCCAGCTTCATTTCTCTATTAATATCAAAAAACTCATATTGGACGTGAATCAGCTGACTGCCTAGCTCTCGATCAATTTTTCCAACCAATAGATAGTCCTGAGCCAGAATTCCCCAATCACGATAGAAAACTTCTCTCTCCTGGCTCGGCAAGCTCAGCATATTAGCGGGAGACAACGCCTTAAATTCACCCACTTGCTCCAAATCATTGGTTACAATTTGAGCAATATCTTCACTAAGAAAGCCCCCACCTTCGTTAGTAAAAGGAACAACCGAAATAGGAATCGGATTATCGACTCCTTGGGTGATCTGGATGCTCAACTCTGCTCTGGCCGCAAATGACAAAGCAATAAAAGAGGATAGTAGCGCCAGCTGAGTAAATAGACGCGCCATCGAGTTAAGTCTTATGTTCAATTCAATAAATCCTCAGGTTCAAAAATCAGTGATAGTGATCTGAAATTCGTATTAAAGATACTAATCGGCAATTGTTGCAATTCTGTGAACGGCGCCGCCCTATACACGGCGTTTTCCGCCGACCTGTCGAACGCCGGATCGCCACTGGATTGAGTAATAGTCGCTTCGACTAGCTCTCCCGTTGGTAACATTCTAATCTGCAATATAGCCCGCATGCCATTTCTGGCACTAGGGGGCCGCGACCAATTCTCCTGCACTATCTGCTGAATCAAGCCCGTGGCACTCTGAACTAATTGCGATTCTGTTCTTGCTGCCTGTAAAGCAGCTGCCTGAGCCTCTTCCGCCTGGCGCGCTCGATTGTTCGCTTCTTCTTGCCTTGCGCGCTCTGCATCAACTACTTCGCGCTCTCTGCGTTGATTTTCCAAACTTTCCTGTTCTCTTTCTAGCCGAGCCTGAGCTTCTTGAAGCCGTTGCAATTCTTCACGCTCAACTAATAAAGCTTGTTGACGCTCCCGTTCAGCCTCTTCTGCACGTTGCTGTGCGGCGGCATCAGCTTCTTCCTTTTCACGAACTGCATCAATTTGCTGTTGCTGTTGCTGCTCTCGGTTTAAGCGTTCCTGCTCAGTTCTTTCTAGGCGCTGAAGCTCTCTATTTTGTTCATTTCGAACTTGCGGATTCTCATCAATAAATAACGCAGTAATCACAGAAGGCTGCACAAGATTCAGAACATCTGTTCTGCCATTCGATTGCAAGTAAAGTAAAACCGACAAAACAAAAATATGAAATAAAATGGCTACAACTACCGATAAGGGATAACCGTTATAGATCACCAAATTGTTAAACGTATTGTTCATAGCTGCAGGAATATAACTCAGAGACTGTCTAAAGGCTGGGTAATAAAATTTGGGTTAGTCACTCCCGCCTGCTGAAGAGCAGTTATTAGCGTAACCATAGCCCCCCAACCGGCATCCTCATCACCCTCGATCAATACCTGAATATCAGGATTCGCGTTGAGGATACGACTCACTTGCTCACCGACGGTTTCCAGACTAACAGCTTCTCTTTCATCGCCGGTTGCGCCAACACTTAAGAAATACTCTCCATTTGATGTAATCGACACTACCAAAGTTTCAAGATTTTCATCAATATCCAAGGGTTCGTTATTAGCTGAAGGCAAATCAACTTCGATTCCTTGATTGAGTAAGGGGGCGGTAACCATGAAAACTATGAGCAAAACCAACATGACATCAATGTAAGGGACAACATTAATCTCAGCCATTGGCTTACGCTTTTTGCGAACCATCATCTCCATAGTCGAATCACCTTCTTTGCTTAATTAATACCATTGGACTAATCAGTGGCTTGTTGACTGTGTTAAGTAGTGTGAATCTGGCGGTGCAAAATACTTGAAAATTCATCACTAAAAGTAATATAGCTGCTAGTTATAGAATTAACCGTCGACGAGTATCGGTTATACGCGACAACAGCCGGTATCGCGGCAAACAGACCCATTGCCGTAGCAAACAAAGCTTCAGCAATCCCGGGGGCAACAACCTGGAGTGTGGCCTGTCCCTGTGTAGCCAGCCCAAGAAATGAATTCATGATGCCTATTACGGTACCAAATAAACCTATATAGGGTGTGACCGATCCGACTGTTGCCAGAAAAGCTAGATGCTTCTCGAGCTTCTCCTCTTCCCGGGAATAGGCTACTCGCATCGCCCGCTGCGCTCCTTCCATTATCGCTTCTTTATCCACTGATCCTTGTTGCCGCAAGCGCATAAATTCTTTGAAACCGGCTCTAAAGAGATTCTCTAGACCAACAACCTGAATCTCTTCCTTCTGCATTTGACTTCCCTCTTTGTACAACTGGGTCAAATCCATCCCCGACCAGAATCTTTGCTCAAAACTTCGGACGCCTTCTGTTGCAGAAGACAGCACTAACCAACGCTGCACTATCATGACCCAGGACACAATCGACGCAAAAAACAGTATTAGCAAGACGAACTTTACTGCTGGACTCGCATCGAGAATCAGTTGTAGCACACTTATTTCGTTCAATTTCTAGTCTCCAAAAAACCTTATAACAATGACTAAGGGCTTAACTCTATGACAGCGAATCTGTTGAGGAAATCCGTAATTTCCAAGGATTTATTCGGCCGACCCGGAAAATAGTTTTATGAAAGCTGATTTAACGAGCCAAAAATAACGTTCAGACGATCAAAAGCGTCTTTATAGAGGTGAAATATGGCGCAATTGTGTCGAGAAGAGAAAATTCTAAGCTTTATTCTGTATCTGTTTCGCTTAACAGATCATTTATGTGCCGGGCAGGCTTAATTCCAAAATGACGATAAGCAAATTGAGTTACTACGCGTCCCCTTGGCGTTCGCATAATGAACCCTTGTTGAATCAAATAGGGTTCCAACACATCTTCAATAGTGTCGCGCTCTTCACTAATAGCAGCAGCAATACTATCGATACCAACAGGCCCTCCATCAAACTTTTCGATCATGGTCATGAGCATCCGCCTATCCATATGATCGAAACCGTTCTTATCGATGCTGAGCATACCCAGCGCACTTCCAGCAGTATCGATATTTACTTTGCCGTCAGATTTTACTTCTGAATAATCTCGGACCCGCCGCAGCAACCGGTTAGCGACTCTCGGGGTCCCCCGAGACCTTTTAGCAATTTCAGTAGCACCCTCTTCGTCGGTACTGGTTCCGAGAATTTGTGCAGAGCGCATTATTATCTCGGATAGCTCTGCAATGGAATAAAACTCTAATCGCTGAATAATACCAAAGCGATCCCGCAGAGGCGAGGTAAGCAAGCCAGCTCGGGTGGTTGCTCCCACCAAAGTAAACGGAGGCAAATCAAGCTTAATAGAGCGAGCTGCGGGACCTTCTCCAATCATAATATCTAATTGGTAATCTTCCATGGCCGGATAGAGAATCTCCTCAATAGCGGGATTCAATCGATGAATCTCGTCAATAAATAGCACATCTCCCTCTTCGAGATTCGTTAACATTGCCGCCAAGTCACCCGCCTTTTCAAGGACAGGCCCTGAAGTAGTCTTAATAGCAACGTTTAACTCATGTGCGATAATGTAAGCTAATGTAGTTTTACCAAGACCGGGCGGCCCAAATACCAAGGTATGATCAAGTGGCTCATTTCGATTTCTTGCGGCGCTGATGAAGATGTCCATCTGTTTTTTGACTTCTTCCTGACCGATATATTCTTGCAACTGATTCGGTCGAATCGCTCTGTCTTGAGAATCTTCCACAGGGTCTGAGGTAGCAGCTATAAGACGTTCTTCTTCCATTGCTATGCCATACTCTTCAATGCGTGCCGAATTAATTCTTCACTGTCTGTAATATCGTTGTTTTCTTTCATTACCATGGCGATAGCCCGGGCAGCTTGCTGGGGTTTATAACCCAAGCTAATCATTGCTGTTTCAGCATCACGCGTTATGGAATTCGGCGTTTCTTTAGGATTCGACCCAGATTCTAATGACTCAACCGCACTCCAATCCTTCAAGCGGTCGCGCATTTCTATTATTAGCCGTTCGGCAGTTTTTTTACCGATGCCCGGCATATTGATCATTGCAGTCACATCATTACTTCGTACTATCCGAACAAATTCATCTGGCTCCATTCCAGACAATATGGCTAATGCCATTTTTGGTCCGACACCATTAACTTTAATCAAAGAACGAAACATGGTCTTATCTTTCGATTCATAGAAACCATACAACAACTGTGCATCTTCCCTCACCACGAAGTGAGTATGTAAAAGTAATTGCTGACCTAACTCTGGTAGCTTATAAAGCGTACTCATTGGCACCTGAATTTCATAGGTGATACCCGCGACTTCAACCAGAATCTCTGGTGGGTTTTTTGCAACAATGATTCCGCGAATTTGACCAATCAATATTTTGCCTTTAAACCACTATCAATGATTAATAACTATTGGGAATGAATTTCGATGTAAATAAACGCGCACTAATTCACCGATGCAATCTTTTTCTGCTGAATGATTTTGCTCCGGCCATTTTAATCAGGCTAGCTTGAGTATTAGCATGGCAAATCGCGATTGCCAAACCATCAGCTGCATCTTCGGCGATCTTATCACTTATCGACAACAGTGCTCTAACCATATGCTGTACTTGTAATTTGTCCGCACCGCCTGTACCAACTACTGCCTGCTTTACCTTCCTAGCGGAATATTCTGCTACTGGAAGATCCCGTGAGAGGCAGGCCACCATTGCACTGCCCCGGGCCTGCCCCAGCTTTAATGCTGAAGACGCATTACGCCCCATGAAAACTTCTTCGATTGCTGCTTCTTGCGGTGAATATTTTTCAATTACCAGGCACAACTCGTTGAAAATTATTTTTAACCTATCAGGCTGAGAATCAGTTTCAGTCCGCAAACAACCGCAGTCGACATATTCCAGTTTATTGCCTACTGAATTAATCAGACCATATCCTGTAATTCGGGATCCAGGATCAATGCCCAGGATTATGGCCATTCACTTTCCTTTTTACGGTGGGGTCTTGTCGATTATATCTACCGCCAGCGCACTCGTTACTTGGTGTTTATAACTTAGCGACCGCAACGGAGAATTCACAAGTTACAATTGGCTAGCTATCTCATCTGAAAAATTAGCATTCGAGTAAACATTCTGAACATCATCCAGATCTTCCATATGCTCAATAAGTACTAACAGAGATTGGGCGCCATCAAGATCAAGATCAATTTCGGTGGAAGGTAACATAGTTACCTCTGCATTTTCCGGCTCCAAGCCGTCGGCCTTTAAACCGTCTTGAACAGCGCCAAAAGTTTCCAATGTAGTCATTACATCGATAGAGCCATCACCATTGCTGACAACATCATGAGCGCCGGATTCCAAACCAATCTCCATGATTTGCTCTTCATTACAGCCAGGTGAGAAGCTGATGACGCCGGTTTTTTCGAATAAGTAGACTACTGATCCGTTGGTGCCTAGGCTACCCCCAAATTTGCTGAAACCGTGACGTACTTCGGCCACAGTTCTATTCTTATTATCGGTCAGCGTTTCCACTAGAATCGCCACACCATTGGGGCCATAGCCTTCATAGACTAATTCTTCAAGGGTATCGCTTTCTGCGGTTCCTGCCCCCCGAGAAATGGCTCGGTCCATTGTGTCTCGAGTCATATTTGCAGCAAGAGCCTTATCTACTAC
The DNA here is from genome assembly GCA_012960305.1 of Gammaproteobacteria bacterium. Classification (GTDB taxonomy): domain Bacteria; phylum Pseudomonadota; class Gammaproteobacteria; order Pseudomonadales; family Pseudohongiellaceae; genus UBA9145. The sequence continues at coordinate 201,808 of DUBM01000009.1, forward strand.
AGCTCGAAGCCTTGGATTATCCACCACATTACCGCCGCCTAATTTCGCAGCAACCGTGAGCTCTCTAATAATTTTAGTAAATATTTTTCCTCGCTTAGCATCTTGCCCTGCTTTACGATGCTTGATATTTGCCCATTTACTATGACCCGCCATAGCCTTAACTCCCTATTCTGCTGCTGGACCTTTTGCTGGTTCACGCAATCTAATATTCAACTCTCTTAACTGCTTCGTTGAAACTGCGCCAGGAGCATCAGTTAACGGACAGGCAGCTGATTGTGTTTTTGGAAAAGCAATCACGTCTCGGATTGAAGTGGCGTTTGTCATCAGCATAATCAATCTATCCAAGCCAAAAGCGATTCCTCCATGGGGGGGGCAACCATAGCTGAGGGCTCCAAGAAGAAATCCGAATTTTTCTTCGGCTTCTTGCTTGCCTATCCCCAGCACCTTAAAAACTTGTTGCTGCATCTCAGGCTTATTAATACGAATTGAACCACCACCTAATTCTGTTCCATTCAAAACCATGTCGTAAGCTCGTGAGAGCGAATTCAGAGGATCTTTTGCCAGCTCCTCAGCATCACAAGCCGGGGCGGTAAAAGGATGGTGCAAAGAGGTCAGGCTCCCATCAGAGGCTTTTTCAAACATAGGAAAATCGATAACCCACAACGGCGCCCATCCAACTTTTACTTGGCCCAAGTCTTCGGCTACTTTAACTCTTAGCGCGCCGATTGCCTCATTGACAATTTTTACCTTACCTGCCCCAAAGAAAATTATATCGCCTGTTTCGGCTTGCACATTCTGCATCAGCTGATTAATGACTTCTTCCGGCATGAATTTTAGAATTGGAGACTGCAATCCCTCAGAACCTGCGCCCAAATCATTAACTTTAACCCAAGCCAGTCCTTTCGCACCGTATATAGAAACAAACTCTGTATAGCTATCGATAGCCTTGCGACTTATTTCGTTACCTTTGGGTACTCTCAAAGCCACTACCCGGCTCTCGGAGTCATTAGCTGGAACGCTAAATACCTTGAAATCGACTTCTTTCATAAGGTCCGCGATATCTACCAATTCCAAATCAATACGTAAGTCAGGTTTATCAGAGCCATACCGTGTCATCGCTTCCGCATGGGTCATTCGCGGAAACTCTCCCAGTTCTGTATCCAAGTGTGATCTAAACACATGACTGATCATTTCTTCCATAATCGTCATAATTTGTTCTTCATCCATGAATGAAGTTTCAACATCGATCTGGGTAAATTCAGGCTGTCGGTCAGCTCTTAAGTCTTCATCTCGGAAACATTTAGCGATTTGGTAATAGCGATCCATTCCGGCTGCCATCAGTATTTGTTTAAAAAGTTGAGGGGATTGTGGCAATGCAAAAAAACGGTTTGGGTGCGTTCGACTCGGCACCAAGAAATCTCTAGCACCTTCTGGAGTCGCCTTAGTCAATAGCGGAGTTTCAATATCGAGAAAACCGTTCTCATCCATAAAATTACGCACAGTATTAGTTACTTTGGATCGGAAGCGAAGTCGTTCTGCCATTTCAGGTCGGCGCAAATCGATATAACGAAACCGTAGCCGTACGTCCTCACCAACTTCAGCATGATCATCTAATTGCATTGGTGGAGTATTTGCCGCATTAAGAACTTCTAGCTCTTTCCCTAGCACTTCGATTTTACCAGTGGGCATATCATCATTAATTGTGCCGTCCGGACGCAATCGCACTCGACCCTTCACCCGAATCACGAATTCATTGCGCACTCCCTCAGCGATGGCAAAGCTCTCAACCGTATCTGGGTCGTACACGACTTGGGCAATCCCATCTCGATCCCGAACATCCAGAAAAATAACACCACCATGATCGCGGCGTCGGTGAACCCAACCACATAGCACAACATCCTGGTCAACGAAGGTTTTGTTTAATTGCCCGCAATAGCTACTGCGCATACTGATTTCCTGTTACTCAACTAGTGACGTCGAAATTGACGCTGATTTTCTGCTTAGTGACGGGAACCGCCCCATTAACGATGAATTCTACTTCAATCAGCAGATGATTTACTGCTTATTCCTGCTGAAGCTTTGCTTGTTGTCTTGGTATCGTTCTTTGTCTCGGTATTTTTCGACTTACTCGAACTGGTGGGTTTACTCGAGTTATCAACTGCTGAATCTAAAACTGATCCCTTATCCTCTGATCCCTTATCCTCTGATCCCTTATCCTCTGATCCCTTATCCTCTGATCCCGAATCTGCCACATCTCCTCCCGAATCAGAATCCGCCAACTGCTTCTTCTCCCCAGTTTTAAAATCAGTTTCGTACCAGCCAGCACCTTTGAGACGAAAGCTTGCTGCCGAGACCAACTTCTTCAACGCGGGTTCGTTACAGGCGGGGCAGTCAGTTAATGGAGCTGCTGAAATTTTCTGCAGAGACTCCAATTTGTGTTCACACTCAGTGCATTGATACTCGTAGATCGGCATTTCTGAAATCCGTTTATTAGATGGAGTCGGCTATAGCTGACCATAGAGAGGCAGCCAATGTTTCTAGTTTTACGCAGATTAACAGCCCAATTACTGCCGTTCCTCGGCTAAAAACCGCCGATTATACCTCATATGGAATTTCCCTCGCACCTTGATTTATGCTCTTTACTAATTCCCTCCAATCAACAAGGGAAAGAAGAAAGCGTTGGGTGACAATTTTCCCCCTTAATGAAAATCATAAATTAACAGAAAGTTCTAAGCTCAGTTTTTACTACTTGGAAATTTTAGGGATAATCTATTTTCTAGCAAAATTTTTATGTCAGCGTTAATTCTAATTAGGTTACTTATTTTTGAAAATTGATTTTTGTAACTTGGGAATTCGATAGTTAAACTTTAATCTTTATTTATAGTACTAAAATGCAAAAAAAGGCTTGCTTTTCTGAGATAAAATTTACTGCTTCCGTATAAACAATTCGCTTGCACAAAGAATCCAATAAGTACTTGCGGGGCTTATGTGAATGATTTATAAATACACACCCTGAGACGCTGTAAAAGATTTGTATCTTAAAAGAACGAACTCAAATTGTCCGACAAACTACTCACGAAAGCGTTTTAAATGACTGAAGGGCAACCGGACACAAACCAAGTAATTCCCTTAAACCAAAAAGATTCATCGAACTGTTACTAAAGAGATTGGGCATGGCTGTTAAGAAATCATCGAAGAAGGTTGTAACAAAAAGAAGGGCAAGCGCCACACCTGCGCGCAAAGCTCCTGCAATTCAAAAGAAATACACTAAAACTGAAATCCTTAATGAAATCGCAGGAAATACTTCTGTAAGTAAAAAAGAAGTGGCCGCGGTCCTTGAAGAGTTAAGCGTACTGATTGAGCGCCACATTAAAAAGCGCGCTATTGGGGAATTCACACTACCTGGATTGCTCAAAATTAAGTCAGTTGCCCGACCTGCCCGGCCCGCGCGGAAGAATGTTCCCAATCCATTCCGTCCTGGCGAGCTTATGGATATCCCGAGAAAGCCCGCGACTACACGCGTCAAAGTGCTGCCTCTGAAGAAACTGAAAGAATTTGCTCTATGAAGCTGCTCTGACAAGGCCTATTGTTTTAGAACCTGCGGGCTAGTAATTATAGAGCTTGATAGTTCACGCTTCCGGGCGTAGCAAGAGAGGCAGCCAATGGCTGCCTCTCTTTTGCATTCATTTTACACTGGTAGTTTGACATCAAAATTTTGGAATAACTCATGCGCGCTAGTGAATACCTAATAGCAACTGTCAAAGAGACCCCAACAGATGCTGAAATTCCTAGCCATCAGCTTATGTTGCGAGCGGGCTTAATACGAAAGCTCGCCAGCGGTTTATATACCTGGCTACCTTTAGGTCTAAGAGTCCTTCACAAAGTGAGTCAAATCGTACGCGAAGAGATGGACCGAGCTGGCGCCATGGAAGTCTCTATGCCAGTGGTGCAGCACGCTGAATTATGGGAAGAATCCGGACGATGGCAAAATATGGGTCCAGAGTTACTCCGATTTAAGGACCGCCATGATCGCGAATTTTGCCTGGGTCCAACCCACGAAGAAGTAATTACTGACCTTATTCGAAATGAATATAGTAGTTATAAACAATTACCTGCTAATTTCTACCAAATTCAAACAAAGTTCAGAGATGAGCGGCGACCCCGATTTGGCGTAATGCGGGCTCGAGAATTCATCATGAAAGATGCTTATTCTTTTCATGTAGATGAAGCTTCTTTGGAAGCTACCTACCAAGTCATGCATCAGACTTACTGCAACATCTTTGATCGCCTAGGGTTGAATTTTCGGCCCGTCATTGCAGATTCTGGCAACATTGGCGGTTCAACTTCGCACGAATTTCATGCGCTCGCGGATTCTGGTGAGGATGAAATCGTCTTTAGTAGTACTGGTGATTATGCGGCAAATATAGAATTGGCTGTTGGTCAACCGATTAAGGCTGCTGCTGTAATAGCTGATGCCCCACAGCAAACTGTCGATACAGGCAGCGCCCATAGTATTGAAGAAGTTGCAAATCTACTCGATGCAAAGCCTACATCTATCTTGAAAACGATTCTAGTACACGCAGCTGATGCTGATGGCCAAAGGTCCGATGAGCTGATTGCTCTGGTATTACGTGGAGATCAAACCTTAAATGAAACTAAGGCACAAAAACTTCCAGAGGTAGCGTCGCCCATCGAATTTGCTGAAAATGATGCCATCGAGGCTGCGCTTGACTGTCCACCTGGTAGCCTCGGTCCTGTCAGCCTGCCAATTAAAGTGATTGCAGATCTTAGCGTTGCTAATCTAAAGAATTTTATTTGCGGTGCAAACAAAAAAGGCCAGCACATTATCAATGCGAACTGGAATGATATCTGTAAATATGATCGTGTTGAGGATATTAGAAAAGTGCAAGAAGGAGATATAAGTCCCGATGGTCAGGGAACGCTGGCAATTAAAAGAGGCATAGAAGTAGGTCATATTTTCCAACTCGGGAAAAAATACAGTGAAGCACTAAAAGCAACCGTTCTTAACAAAGACGGTAAAGCAGTAACTATGTTAATGGGGTGCTATGGCATAGGAGTTACTCGTGTTGTCGCCGCTTGTATTGAACAAAATCACGATGAACATGGCATAATTTGGCCTGAAAACATCGCGCCTTATCAGTTGATTATTATCCAAATCGACGCCCATAAGTCAGAGCAAGTAGTAGATTTTTCCGAATCACTTTATTTGAAAACCCAAGCCTTAGGTATCGAGGTGTTGCTCGATGATCGAGACAAAAAGACCAGCCCTGGAGTCAGATTTGCTGATTCTGAGCTCATAGGCATACCTCACCGAATTGTCGTATCGCCTCGAACGCTTGCCGATGGAGCAGTAGAGTACAAGAAAAGAGCTGCCACAGAAAAGCAACTGCTTGATAAAGACGCGGTAATCGATTTTTTAATCCAAAATACCATCTCTGCGAAAGGGTGAGCTAACATACAATCATAAACAAAGTTGGCACTGCAATTTTGATCGTCCTCCTGAAAATGCTTTAATGCTCATCACTGATTAACGGCAGACTAAACCATGACAACTCCTTATGTGCTCGTTCTTTACTATAGTCGGAATGGTGCCACCGCAGAAATGGCTAAACTAATTGCTAGGGGAGTCGAATATAGTGGCCAACTTGAAGCGATGATTCGCACGGTACCCAACATATCAGTCAACTCTGAAGCTACTGAGCCTGCCATTCCTCACGAAGGACCGGTGTACTGCAGCGAAGAAGATCTGCGCAACTGCTCAGGGCTGATACTTGGTAGCCCCACTCGTTTCGGAAATATGGCAGCAGCATTAAAATTCTTCCTCGATGGCACTGGTGGAGTCTGGGTGTCTGGGGCATTAATTGATAAGCCTGCAGCTACGTTTACTTCTACGTCCTCGCTTCACGGCGGTCAAGAAACCACTCACCTTACTATGATTATTCCTATGCTCCACCATGGCATGATTTACGCAGGTATTCCCTATTCCGAAGCCGCGCTAAATCGCACGAATACTGGCGGGACACCATACGGAGCCAGCCATGTCGCCGGCGCAGACAGTAAAAACCCTATTAGTGATGATGAGGCAGAACTTTGTGGAGCACTAGGAAAACGAATGGCCCAATTAGCGGTTAAACTCGGCGCTTGATTATCGGATAGCTCGAGTAACTGAACAGGCGAAAATATGGATCAAAAAAAGCCCATTAACTACACTTCCACCTTGCGCAATAGAACGCAACAGGAAGTTTATTTTGGTCAGTTATTATGGGCTTTTTGCCTACTTCTTAGTGAATAGCTATATGTATTGCGACAAATTGAGGTTAATTACACTCGTTGTTTAGCTAATACAAATAGTCCCGCTTTTGATATTTATAGTTGGACTGCACAAAATCAAAATTAGAACCTATGGCTGGCTTTGCTTTGTTTGTTTGTTTGTTTGTTTGCTTGATGTATTTGACTCACGGTGTCTTGGTCGCCTTCGACCCGGCCAGGCAGGTTTTAGGACTAGTGGAAGTGGCCCTATGCAGCAGTATGTTTTGCTTTTTGATTCTCTTTATCAAGCAGTACAAAGATTTTTATCAAGTAAATATTTAAGCGGCGATCGGATAGTTTTGCGCGTCTGCTAATTTTATTACCAACCCATGCATTCTTTTACTAGAGGCACAGTTAAACTGCGCTTCTCCTGCAATGATCTTGTGTCCAGTTTATCTAAAATTTTCATTAATCCGGCAATCGATCGGTCTGCCCGTAGTAGTATAAATTCCGCCACAGTATCCGGAAGCTTCATGCCTCTATTTTCTGCTCGTAATTGTAAAAGAGAAAGCTTTTCACTGTCATTTAGATCTTTGATCTGCAACATCAACCCTGATTGTAATCTTGATTGCAAATCACCAAGCTTGATATCCAAGAAACTAGGAGGTTTGCGAGCCGACACGATAAGTTGAGTTGGGGTTTCTTTGCATGCGTTGAATGCTGTAAACAGTGCCTGTTCCCACTCTGCATCCAGAAAGTCGATATCATCTATACAAACCAGCCGCAGTGATTGCGCCCCCAAAAGAAGGTCAGGGCTTAAGCCGCTTTTTTCTTTCAGTGGAATATAGAGACAGGCAGCACCTTTGATCGCGGCCTGGTGACAGGCTCCTTTTAATAGATGAGTAAGTCCCTGAGATTCAGAACTCCAAATATAAATAAACTGTTCGACATCTTCCTTCTTCGATAAAGCATCGAAAGCGAGCTGGTTGTCTGCTGAAGCCAAATAGTTTTCAAAAGTGTCTTCGTCATCGAGACTAACACCTAAGAGTAGTTGGCTGGAGTCAGAATTGATTATCGAAGACGGCAACACGAATTAGCGAGTCCAGCGATAGTGTAATAGCGAGTCGCCCCTGGAAAGAGAGCTTTCAATTGGCAGCAAGTCTCGATCGAGGGCAATTAGTTCATATAACTGTACTACATCGCCCACCAGACCGAGCTCTAATTCCAATCGTTCGCCATCGAGTTCTGCAGCAGCTACACTTTGAACCAAACCCAAATTGCTCACATAACTGAGTAATGCTGAATAGGCGGTCAAATTATTGATACCTTCGATTCTCAAGCGGACAAATTGCTCTGTAGACTCTTCAGGAACAATCGCAAAATAACTGGATAATTTATTGGTAACGCGATCTAGGGGTTCATAAAGATAGCCTTGCAAGTCTTGATCGAAGCCGTCGAACACATCAGCTTCGTCTTGAAATATAAATTTCCATAAACCCACCAACTCCCCTCCAGCAGTAAAATGCAATCGGCCGGAAAGTATGCTATCAGCACCATACCGAATACTTGCTAATTCAATAGCACTTTCTTCGAGATTCCAAAGCTGGTCTTCGTTAAGGCTCTGACGATCCTCGAAATCCAATACCGGGAATATAATTGGCAACCCCCGCTCCAAAGCAAAATCCTGCATATATCGAATTATTTCAGGCTGATTGTCGGCTGTCAGTAAGCGACGTTCGCCAGATTCAGTCTGCAAAGCCATCCACACTAGCACACTCGGTCGATTACTATCCCACACCGGAATGTCAGCATCAGTCAATAATTGGTCTATTAATTCGGCGGCGAAGTTTACAGTGATATAACGTTGTTCACTTACTTCCTGCAGCAAATTAGGCGTATTCACAAGAGCTCCACCGGCATTGTCTTGAGTGTTGCGGGAATCTCTATTTTGTTGTGGTGCAGCTGAGGCCTCTTGAACTAACTCAATAGCTTCACTGATGTAACTAATAGCTTTGACATAATCCTGCGCATTATCTAATGCCCTTTCGATCGTCGGGTGCAGCAACCAGCGCCTCTCGCCAGTGACTTTGATAATCACCGCAGAAAGTGCTTCCCCGAAGGCCCTGCTGCGCTCGGAATCACTCTCATTACTGACAGCAACCTGGTGCACGTAGAGATCAGTAACCTGTAATCCGTAAGAGACAGGAGTTACCAGGCAGGCTATTACTAGCCATGGTATTGAAATGCGTGCTTGGAAAGTTTTGCTGAAATTCATCGCTCCGATAATACTGCATATAGACCCCTTGAGCATAGATTGACTGTTTACCCTGCCATTTGAACACCATTCTCACTTTATCGGCAGCAATTACTCCCGTCCCCTTTTAGTAGAGGCTAACTGACATCATGAGACCTGTGAATTGCGAAACTAGTCACTGACTCTACCCCTTGTTCTTGTTAAAATAAGCCGCTCAATTCCTGCCATTTAACTGATTTAAGGATGCAATGCGATGACCGTGGGTGAAGATTCGAATGGAACTCAAACTAAAGCAGCAGAATCTCTTAGTTATCGTGATGCAGGAGTGGATATTGATGCGGCCAATACCCTGGTCGAAAAAATTAAAGCCGTTACTCGCCGCACTAACCGCCCCGAAGTTCTTTCTGAGCTAGGAGGATTCGGTGCCATGTGTGAAATTCCCTCAGGCTACAAGCGACCGGTGCTGGTATCCGCCACCGATGGTGTTGGAACAAAATTGAAACTTGCCATGGCAATGAACAGGCATGACACCATCGGTATCGATTTGGTAGCTATGTGCGTCAACGATTTAATCGTTTGTGGCGCAGAACCGCTATTTTTTCTGGATTACTATGCCACTGGCGGTCTTAATGTCGAAACCGCAACTAATGTTGTTTCCGGTATAGGGCGCGGGTGTGAAATCGCCGGTTGTGCTCTTATCGGTGGCGAGACAGCTGAAATGCCAGGAATGTATACAGGTGATGACTACGATTTAGCCGGCTTCTCCGTTGGTATTGTAGAAAAATCTAAGATCATTGATCAAAAGAAAGTTGCCATCGGCGATCATCTGATCGGGCTCGCTTCCTCCGGTCCGCATTCAAATGGGTACTCTCTCATCCGGAAAATTATCGATGTCTGTGGGGCTGACTTAAGTGATGCATTTGGCGATTCTACCTTAGGCGAAACCTTATTGGCTCCAACAACTATCTATGTCAAAACAGTCGCCGCGCTATCAAATAAAGTGGACATCAACGCGATCGCCCATATCACCGGCGGAGGTCTAACCGAAAATATCCCTCGAGTGTTACCCAGTAATGCTAAAGCAGTGATCGATATCAATTCCTGGACTCGTCCGGCGATTTTTAATTGGCTTCAGGACAAGGGCAATGTGGTGAGCACAGAAATGTACCGAACTTTTAATTGCGGTATTGGCCTGGTTCTTTGTATATCAGCGTCGCAAAGCGAAGAAGCATTGAGTCTGCTAAAGGAGCTAGGTGAAGAAGCAATTCTATTAGGTAGCATTGCTAAAAAAGGAGACAGTAAAGAAGCTGTCGTTTTTAAATAATTAGATGAATAAATGAAAACTAATCACTGCAAACTAGCTGTGCTGATTTCCGGCAATGGGACAAATTTGCAAGCGCTAATGGATGCCAGCTTTAACTCAAACTTTAAAATCAGCGCAGTGATTTCTAACAACCCCAACTCCTTTGGTTTGCAACGAGCAGAGAAAAATAATATCGCCACGCTGGTAATAAACCACAAAGAATATGACTCAAAGCAAGCCTTTGAGCAGGCGTTGATGATTAAGCTGAAGGAAATAAATCCAGACTTAATTGCCCTCGCGGGATTTATGCGCATCCTCAGTCCAAATTTTGTCAACCACTATGTTGGGAAGATACTGAATATCCACCCCTCACTGTTGCCAAAATATACTGGCATTAACACTCACCAACGCGTCATTGAAGCTAATGAAAGTGAACATGGAGTCTCCGTTCACTATGTCACCGAAGAGTTAGACGGAGGACCGGTAATTGTCCAGGAAAAAGTCCCGGTATTTAATGACGATACGCCTGAAACCTTGGCTACCAGAGTCGCTGAAAAGGAACATATCATCTACCCTAAAGTAGTTTCTTGGTTCGCCGCCGATAGGCTTGCTATGGCTGCTAATAAAGCTTACTTAGATCAGGAACTCTTGCCGGCCGGCGGAGCTGAAATCAAATCTGAATAATTCTCGGTGTATTATATAACTTGCTGAAAGGACCAACAAAAATTCAACTCCTCAAGAAGCACAGCCAGCTTTCCACTTTCTTATTTCCAATTAAGAAATTTTCGCCACTTATTCTAATAGCTGCTCTTAAACCTTTTGTAATTACGATTTTAACAACGACAGCGATAACGTCACTTCATGCCCAAGATGTTGCTGAGTACAGTGCGCGATATAAAGCGAGCGCTAATGGCGTATCGGCGGTCGCACAGCGAGAATTCATTAGAATCAATGACAACAGCTATCGCTTACAAATTCGGCTACTTGCAGAAATTGCTGGGCAGCAACTAGCTAAATTAGAACAAACAAGCGAAATAGCTTTTATCAACAATTCTTTTCAACCACTATCCTATAGCTACATGTTGAGTGGCATTAGTACTGTGGCACATGCCATCAATTATAATTGGGAAGCAAAGCTAGCCCTTAGTAGGAGGGATGAAGAAAGCTGGACCATTGATCTAAATGGAGCTGTCTGGGACCAGTTAAGCCATCAATTTGCACTACGACAAATTTTCGTGAACAAAAAAGCTGAGACAAATTCTGGAGAACACGAATTTTTGCTTATCGATGGCGATGAAGTTGAGACCCATCGCTACACCGTAATTGGTGAAGAAATCTTGATCACCACTCTTGGTAGCTTAAGTACGGTAAGACTTGAACGAATTCAAGAAGATTCAGAATCTCGAAAGACAAGCATATGGCTAGCAAAAGATTGGGGTTATTTGCTCGCCCGAATTGAACAGATAAACGACTCCGGATTGAGGATCGAATTCGATTTAGAGAACGCCGTATTGGGCGGAAAGCAAGTTGAAGCTCTGCAGTAATTTGCAGCAGAAAAGATGACGATAGAAGGTGGAAAACGGCAAGCTTAGGCTGAAGCTGCTTTACCTGATTCAATATCAGTCGCTGACTCGACATTTTCATCTGCAGGCTCGCTTTCCAGCTCTTCAGTGTCTTTACTTTGCTTCTTCGACAGACTGTATTTGCGCATTTTCTCCACCAGAGTAGTTCGGCGAATATGCAGCCGATCGGCTGCTCTGGCCACAACACCGCCACTGTCAGTTAAGGCTTGCTCAATCAAATCTTTTTCTAGGTTCGCTAAATATTCTTTTAGATCAAGTCCATTCAACGGTAACAATGAATCCGGAGCTGTTGCTCCAGTGAGAGCGGAGGATTTGCTTTGATCAAGCTGAATAACACCGTTGCTGCTTGCAACTTCCCGATCTCCTTTGGATATCTCTTGGTCACTAAGGTGGCGAAACTTCTTCGGCAAGTCATTAATCCCAACAATACCGTGGGGATAAAGTATCGCCATTCTCTCAACCAGATTGGCTAATTCTCTAACATTACCCGGCCAGGGGTGCCGACAAAGTGAGATCATAGCACCGGAATTAAATCTAACTGACCCACGCTTCTCGGCCTCCAAGATCGTGATCAATTCATTGAGCAATAGTGGCACATCTTCAGCTCTCTCGCGTAGCGACGGCATCTCAATGGGGAAAACATTTATTCGATAGTAAAGATCTTGGCGGAAGTCTCCACTTTCAATCATTTGCTCTAGATTCTTATGAGTGGCTGCAAGGATACGAACATCTGTTTTGATGGTTTTTACCCCACCCACTCTTTCGAAGCTTCGTTCTTGTAGCACCCGCAACAGTTTTACCTGCATAGCTAAGGGCATATCACCGATCTCGTCGAGAAATAGCGTACCGCCATTGGCTATCTCAAAACGACCCGCATGGGAAGCGATAGCTCCGGTGAAAGCTCCCTTCTCGTGACCGAACAATTCACTCTCTAGCAATTCTCTTGGAATAGCACCACAGTTAATGGGCACAAAAGATTTGTCCGAACGGGAGGAGTTAAGATGCAAATTCCGGGCTACAACTTCTTTACCGGTGCCAGATTCTCCAGTAATTAGAACACTAACCTCGGTATTTGCCACTTGCCCCATCATGTGACGAACCCGTTGAATTGGCTCACTGTTTCCTACCAAACTACGAAACATATTGAAGCAGCTAACACCATTAAAATCCCGCAGCCGGTTAAAGTTGTCATGAAACACTTTGGCTTTATGTAACGCATCCAAAAGTGGTTGATAGCTCAACGACAATGGTAGTTTTGCGATAATACGGGTTAGCAACTCTGAGTCTAAAAAATCGGGCGCTTCTTGATCCGCTAACAAAACGAATGGTATTCCCGCTTCCCATTGGTGTAACTCTGCTAATAGTTCAGCCAGAGACAGAGAATCACAGTTACCTACCAACGCGACATAAACATCCGATGGCTTTTCGATCACCGGCTGGACGTTTTCATACCAGTTGGTAGTACTGGCTAAAATCGTTGACTCACCCAGAAAGGATAGCAGCATCTGAATATCATGACGAGACTGCTCGCTGTCATCAATTAGGAGAATTGTAGTCTTGTTAGTCATATAAAAATAAAAGCCCGTTCGACAATACAACCATTGTAAACCGTTTTGTGTCATTTTTTATTATTGTTTTTGCGCTAGCCGACAAAACTCTCAACAGTTGCCAAAGAATCAATTTCACTTCCATGGGTTCAAGATTGTGTCGAACTGTATGCGACCGCGTATGCAATTTATACATCAGAGGTAGAACCCGCATTGGCAAGCACCGAGTATCTTCTGGATTAGTTTCATATATGCAGCAAAAGTCGAACTATCGAATTACAGTTTGAAATCATTACCCTGTTCGGTAGTTTTACCAATTTCAGGCAGCGAGCAAATACTGCCACTCAATCTAGTTACCGCTAAACATAAGAAGAAATTAACCGCTAAGGTAATACTGCGCATTGTTGAAACACTAATTAGTAGAGAATCTTGGCCGTTGACTCCGGCATCTGGATCTTTATCAACGCTGATGTTAATCGACCCAGCGGTAATTGTTTTAAGATTTAGTCCAGTACCACTAATAAACTCTGCAACAAGATTTGAGCCACGAGTCACTGTTAAGCAATTGATTGATAGGCTGGCAACTTGGGCCGCCATTGTCGTTGGAGAGCGTGCAAAATCTGCAAATAATCCGGCGAAGCGATTTTTCTTACTTGTTGGCCGAGGAAATAACACTGCACATGAGACTGCACGGCGAACCCTTCTAGATCGTGAGACTGGAAAACTGGCTAACGTTAAAAATAGTAATTCTAAACTAGCAGTTCAGGCTATCGTGGCACCAGCCAGAAGCTAAAAATTTCTATTATATCAATACTTTATAGTGACCCGGCATAGGCTTAAATCTTGTCATAGTGGTGTCCTAGAACACTCTTTAATGGTTGAGAAATCGACTTAAAGAATTTTTTACACCAGTCGTTATAGTTTAAACCCGCTGCAGATCGAGAATATTTAAAGCAGCAAAACGGCTCTAAGATCACTCGTAAAACTGCTTTTTAAAGCAACTAACGTAGCGCGAAATTAGGAAAAAAGTAGTGACAACAATGTTAGCTAAAGCGCCACACTCGTGAATAAAATCGGACCCAACACACCGCATTCCGCATCGACAGATAGAAACGCCAAACACAATGTTGTGACGAATATCACTAGGGAAAGAAAACCCAGTAGCCGAGAATCGGTGGCGAAATCCTCAGATACTGCTGCGCCTAGCACTCAAGCTATCGATTTGAGCGCACTGGAGAGCAAGATTAATCTCCTGCCGGAAATCGATACCGCAAAAGTTGTAGATATTCATAACCGCATCATAGCTGGTGAGTATGAGATCGACGCAGATCGACTAGCTGGCAAACTGAAGGACTTGGAATCTAGCCTCTAAAGCTAATACCAGCAATCTCATTTTAATCACTCTGTACAACAACCGTAAACCTCGCAGCCGATACTCTGCGGATGTTTTGTTTCTCTAGCCTCTCTAATCAGCTATGCATAAGATTGAATACTTAAACTCTAGGCTGGCCCTAGCTACGATTCATCGAAGCTAAGGGCGGTTCGAGCTCATCTAGACGAAGCAAATCTTCGGGGCGATCAACATCCCAAAGCATATCCAATAATCGGTGCTTAAGGTTTTGTGACCTAATTTTGTCTATAGTGGTAGCCAATACTCGATCTCCACCCCACTGAATACCTTCGAACAACCCCGGTACGACTTCACGTACCCCGATCAACACATATCCACCATCAGTCGCAGGGCCCAATACCACATCAGAGCCAGCTTTCAGAGCCGCAAATGCAGATTCTATGTATTCCGCAGTCATTGCAGGACAGTCGGTGCCGATTAGAACTACAGATTTAATACTAGGTAACTGAAGTGTTTTCTCGATTGCATTAGCCATTTTAAAGCCTAGATCCTCGCCATATTGAAGAAATATATTCTTTTTATTACAAATATTTAAAAAAAACTGATGAGAAATATTCGAAGATACCCACAAGTCCACTTCAGCCAGATCGGACAGCTGCGCCTGATTCACCGTGCGACTCAGCATGGCCTCATAGAGAGCTAATGCCCTCTCCTCCCCCAAGGCGGTAATAAGGCGAGTATTAACACTACCTAGAAGAGGCTCTCGGGCGAAAACCACCATCCTTGAATCTGTATACTGCTTTGCCATCTTACCCTTCTTGTTTACAAGTTAATCAGTGGTCAATCTCTCATTGCCACTGAACTGATCATACTGCCTTTAAATTCTTTCTAGCTGCCTTCGGAACCTTAATCCCCTATTTTCGGATAATACTGCTCGGCCAGAGAATTTGGGCTTCTCCCCAAAAAATACAACAGCCGTAACTTCCACATAAGTAATATTGTTCTTAGCACACCTTTTTCCTCCCAACGACGGCTAGAGGTTTCTACTGAGCATCGAATTCTTTTGGGTCTAGCGACAGCTCTTAGCTTCTTGCTTATAGCCACGTCTTCCATTAAGGGAATTTCAGTAAAACCACCGACTTTATCAAACAATTCGCGGCTTACGAACAGAGCTTGATCCCCGGTACAGACCTTGGTTAATGCCGCTCGATTATTCATCGCAATCGCGACCACTCGAAAGATAAATGCGGGATTGCTAAAACGTACATCGAACCATCCCCAACAAAGGGGTTCTCCAGCAGTGACAGATTCCACTAACATAACGATATCATCTGGCAGGATTGTATCGAGGTGGAGAAACAATAAGACTTCTCCAGTTGCCTTCAGCGCTCCCTTATTCATTTGAAAAGCCCTGCCGACGGCGCTTAAAAGGGCAACATCCGCCTGCTGAGCAATTATTTCCAAACCGCCATCTCCGCTACCGCCATCAACTACGATAATTTCATGACCTTGAGTACGAAGATCCTGTAGGCGCGCTAACTGGCTATCTATCAGCGATGCCTCATTGAGCACTGGAATAATAAAGCTTATCTTCATTTAATTGATGACCGCCCTCACGAGAAATGCTGGATCTTGATATTTAGATCTTGGGAAAATCAGTTAAATCCAATAGAAAATCTCAAATGCGTTATTTATGCAGAACCAACCGAAGAGATGATCAAAGACAGTTCTGCGACCCCATTTAGCTTTCTTTTAATTTAAGAAGCAAGATTTCTCTGCTACCCAACACTCGCAACACCCCTGAGCCGCCCAAGGTTCTCCCCATGATCAAAATTTAACCCTTCGTTCCTATTAGATTACTAAATGTAAGCTCGGAGAGAGTGCAGCGTACTCAGCAGAATTATTAACACAGGAAAATTACGGTTAACCGATCTTGTATTAGAACCACTGTTGGTTTTTAATACGCGGCCGATAATAGCCGTGAAGTTACAAGAAGTGCTACTCATTCAACTCCAGTGGAATGGACACTAATATCACGCAAACACTTTCACTATAAGAATGAATTAACGTGAACACAAAAAACTTTTACATAGTAGCTACAACGCTTAATGAACCCAGTCTTCAGGTAAAGATTTCGGGTCCTTACCTGACCAAGGTGGCAGCGCAGGCGGATCTTGCTGCAGCGATTGATGAAGCCATGGATATCGATCCAAGCGCTAAAGACTATGCCTACAGCATCTCTAGAGTAGAAAGCCAGCAGCCTGGCATTATTCAGCACATGGCTGATTCTCGTTCCACTATACTTTAAGCCCGCCATCCAACCGGCCTTCAGTGTTCGATTCAGCACCAAAGCCGCTATCTCTGACATGATTCCCGACGAAGACTCACCGTAGCAGCTGACAGCCTAACAACCTTGCCCCCAATGGCCCCTAGTTTTCACATTCCTTCTCTATGTTTATAGGTGTAAACTAAATTTATTCTAGATAGTCACTATCTATGTTGATTATTTGTCTGCATTCCCACTTCCGTTGTAAGCATTAGTTAGTGGCTCAATGCTTTCTTCTTATAGATAACACTATTATTAGGGGAGCTTTGGTTAAGCTCTGCTTACTACCCAGTAGCCCAAAGTTCTTTCCTGAGCTAAATCCAAGGAAAGCACAGAAGGATAGAGAGGTTCTTTTGAAAAAACTCAGCGCACTGCATCACATTAGTATCATCGAATCCCGTGGCACAAATTGTGCCTGGGTGAGGATCAAATACAACAACAAGAGCTTTCAGCAATCTTTCCCGTTTAAGAAATTTGGCGGGAAGAACAAGGCAATTGCCGCCGCAAAGAAAAAACGGGATGCTGAAGGTAAGAAAATTTATGGCAAGAATTGGCCTTATGCTAAATTCAGCCCCCGCAAAATTTCTCCTCTAAACAGCTCTGGTGAAATCGGAGTTAGTTATTCTGAGAAAGACCATTCCTGGGTTGCCACTTGGCAAGAAGGAAAAGGAGTTAGACGTAAGCAGAAAAATTCCTATTTTTCCATTAACAAATATGGGGAAGCCAAAGCCATGAAAATGGCAGTGAAAGCGCGCCGAGATGCTGTGAAAGCGAATCAGATTCAATAGCAAAATATTAATTGGAAAATAAGAAAGAATTGGTCGAACAGCTGCGGAACTCTTCAGTTGGCGCTAGGTGACATCGGTGTTGCCCATATTTGATTATAATCTAGTACGTTGGCGTAGACTAGATTAGCATCGAAATTTAATCGATCGACGCCGTAAACTTCAAACAACGCCTCAAAACTACCAAGCGCACCATCGTTATCGATTGCAGTGACTAAATCCATTAACGCATTCGCATCAGCCAGCGCTTGAGCAGTGTGCATTAAACCGGCATCGCGCATACCAGAAATCAGTATCACTTGGGTATCGATACTGGCCGGAAAAGTAGAGAACATACCATAGTCTCTGAACGGCTCGCCTTCTTCAGGCAATCCAGCATCACTGGTGTAATACTCCGCAGTTTCTTTATTCAATAACTCATCGTAGCTCCGTCCAATTTTTAATCCAGATCCCGCAAAAGCCATGTCGGTTAATTTTTCTAGTGCACTGAGGTAACCTATGTAGACAATATGATTACTTCTAATATCTGAAGTAGTTAAGTCAGACATCATCGTAATGTTCACCCGCTTACCACTGTCTTGCAATATAGGAATTATTTTTGCAAGCGCAAAGGCACTACCTTCTGGCATATAACTTAAATCTAGATCGAGATAATATTCTGCTTGTTCGATATCACTAAATTGTAGATCTTCCAAATCCGATCGGGAGTTGATGTTAAATTCACGCACCATCCTAGCAATGTTTCCGTTAGCGTTTAGTTCGCCAAATATATAGTAGTCGCCCATTACCACTAGAATCGGCTGGTTATCGATTAGGACACTAGCCCAAACAGCATGCTCAGCTGCTTCGACTGTAGGTTGGTTTGAAGTTGCAGAACCATCTGTCATTAGAACTACTAAATTAGCGAACAACAACAATGCTAGCGTGAACATTAGTCCATTAGTAAAATTAAGATATGGCCCAAGTCTATTGATTTTCGAAGACGCTAAACTTGAATTTTTCGAATTCACCGCAATAGTGTACTGCCCTTTCGGTATAACGATGCGATGTACTGCACCCTGCTCATTATTTTCATAATAGGCATCCAGTTTTTTGCGCAGCTGATGTACATAGACCCGAACCGTAGAATCCGCCGTAACATCAAAATCTTCACCGCGGCCCAAAACATCGATCGCGAGTTCCAACTCTCTAGGTAGGCGGTTTTCAAGAGAGCATTGAACCAGATACTGAAGCATCGCCGAGTAATATTTCGACCTTCCCAACTCGCCGCTATTGATGATGCGCTGGCAGAGCCCACGCAATTCCGCCTCACTGAATACTTCCCCAATGGATTTTGGATTCGGACTGCCTTTTGCAATATCTTTCATTATTTATTGAAGCTTGGTTACTAAAAACCTGATTATAGCAGTTTTGAGGAATGGAGAACGTCAACTACCGGCCATTTCACAGGAAAACTAGTTAGACGGAGGCACGCTGCGATTAAGTCGAAATATGCTCATTCCTTTATTCCTTTATTCCTTTTTCAAGCAGTCAATTACCTGCAGATATGTAATTTTTTGGGTTATTTATAAACGGGGCATTTATCATTTATACCCGCGTATAGTTAAATTACATGAACAAGGATCACGCACCTAAACGTATTAAACAAGTGCGCATAAAAAAGATGTGTTGGGAGTACGGAGGTCTAAGGAATCAGAGTTTGATTAGAAGTGATTTGAGCTTGTCGTTATAGTCGATTTCACCCTCCATGACATATTGCTCATGGTTACGCTCGATATAACGCAGATCATAGAGATAATTCACCATAGTACCTCGAGATTGGCTAATGCCTTTCTCACTGAGATCAGCTGAGGTATGCACTTGATGAATTTTAGCACCGTTGCCAAGATGGAAACGGGCAACGGGATCAACTGGGTACTTTCCTTGTTTAGCCGATAATAAATAGTTGAGAACGGTTCTTTTTATAAGCTCGTCGTTTTCACCGATGGATTCGAGAACTGGCGATAACGATTTAAGTTCTTTTTTAAGATTGGTAAGTTCCTCCGCCTCATCTATGCTATCTGCACCTAACCATCGTTCTAAGCCTGGAATTGGAGAAAGGGTCACAAAGGTCTTAATAGAAGGAAATTCTGCTTGGAGTTCTTGTACTACCTGTTTGATCAATAAATTGCCAAATGAAATGTTTTTTAAACCAGGCTGGCAATTACTAATACTATAAAATGTTGCAGTTTTGTAACCGGAAGGATCTACAACGTCCCTGCCCTTGTCTTCTAGAATAGAGTCTATTGAATGTGGAACCTCGTTCGTTAAAGCAACCTCGACGAAGATTAGCGGCTCATCCACTAAGGCTGGATGAAAGTATGCAAAACAGCGGCGGTTTGGTGGATCGATACGACTACGAAGGTCATTCCAGTCTTTTATCTCGTGTACAGCCTCGTAGCGGATGATTCGCTCAAGTATTGCTGCTGAAGAAGCCCAGTTAATTGTCTGCAGTACAAGAAAACCCCGGCCAAACCAGGAAGAGAATAAACGCACAAAGTCTCCATCAACCGATTTAAGTTGCGGATGGTCTTTAAGATGCTTGAGCAAATCAGTGCGCATCGCCACCAAGTCATGAGTAGCGCCCGGCGTTTGATTAAGCCGTTTGAACAAATCATTACGTTTTGGGCGAGTGGCATCGGAAAGTTTATTTAGATTTGAACTCGAAGGATCTTTTTCATAGGTTTCGTATACTCGTCTCACCATTGCTGGGTCTGCGTTAAAATTTTCTTCTAGGTTTTTAAAGAATTCTAATTTTTGGGCTTCATTAAGATCAATGTAATGATCGAGCACCTGTCGTGCAGTAACGATGCCGGAAACTTCACCTACTGTTCCCATTAACTTTTCTAGCAATTCATCGATTGATGCCGCTTCGTTATTGGTGAAGAATAGTCCGCGCTGGCGGTTAACTAATCCGCTGAGGAAATCTTGAAATCTACTAAATGCCATATACTAACCTTACAACACAGCTCTTAATTCAGCCAATGTTTATCTAGCCCACACGATCCACTTCAATCAATAGTTGTAAGCTGTTCGCTGAGTATCACGAGCTGCTTGAATTAAAAATTTCTAAGCAACAACTTAAGTATTTAATTAAAAAATATAGAAAGAACTTTCAAAATTCGTAATACCAATTTTATTATCTTTAATAATGGATGTTCCGCCCCCTTCCGAGACACTCATCAATATTAATAAAACTATCATCATACTCTCGAGATTTTTTGAAGGAATTACTTTGCTGAAAAGCGAGTCGTTAATCAAATGCAAACCCGATGAATCCCACAGGCCATATCGCTAACTTTTAAGCTGCCATCTGGGAAAAAGGACACCACATCTTTCTCATTAGACATACGTTCTTCAGCTTAAAACGATTCTTTAAAAACCCTTAATCTTTAATGGAAGCAATGTTTATCGCACACAAGTCATGAAAGAAAAAAGCCTCTCTTATTATGTTATCGATCACAGCGAAAGATTGAAATTTCAACATATTGTCAACAATATGATTGAATTATCTACTGATTTGGTAGATTATTTAAACTTATCTTAAATATTGTTAACAAAAACAGTGATGAACAAAGAATTTTCCTCTCTAATAGAAACGCGGCCATCAACGCTGGCCGATGACGTCTTCTCCAATCTCCGAACGGCGATTGTAAAGGGTGAGCTGGAATCCGGATCGAAAATCAATGAACCCCAATTAAGTAAGCTATACGGCATCAGCAGAGGCCCGCTCCGCGAGGCTATTCGACGGCTGGAGGGCTGTAAACTTGTCGAGATTACACCAAATGTTGGTGCTAAAGTAATCTCTCTTAATAAATCACAAGCTATTGAAATATATGAGATTAGAGAATCTTTAGAAGGTTTAGCTTGTCGCTTATCAGCAACCCGTGTAGATCAAAAAGACTGCAACAAGTTGCGCGATTTGCTTTCCAATCATGCGCAACAGATCCAATCAGAAAACGGCAGGCTTTATTATCAAAAAGAAGGTGATTTAGATTTTCACTATCTGATTGTTCAGCTTAGTGGCAATGCTCGGCTATTTCACTTGCTTTGCGAAGAGCTATATCACCTATTACGTTTGTACCGCTGTCAAACGAGCAGTAAACCGTCTCGTCCTGGACAAGCTTTTAAAGAGCATCACAACATAGTTGATGCACTAGAGAATCGAGACGGCGAACTGGCAGAAATGCTCATGAGGCGACATATTGCCAATGCTAAAGAGACATTAATCAGTCAATTTGAAGAGTAGATAATTTATATAGATCAGAAAGTTAAATAATCTAATTGAGGAGAACTTTATGACTTCACTATCCCCGGGAGCCAAGTTTAGAAAAGCCCTGGAAGACAACAAGCCACTTCAGATTGTCGGAACAATTAACGCATACTGCGCCATGCTGGCTGAAGATGCTGGGCACGATGCAATCTATCTATCCGGTGGTGGTGTAGCAAATGCCTCCTACGGCCTTCCCGACCTTGGAATTACTAGCCTCAATGATGTAGTTACTGATGTTGAAAGGATTTCTAATGCCACTGATGTCCCCCTACTGGTGGATATCGATACTGGCTGGGGTGGAGCATTCAATATTGCCCGATCCATAAAGGCCATGGAGAAAGCTGGAGCTGCAGCAGTGCATATCGAGGATCAAGTGTCGCAGAAACGCTGCGGCCATCGACCCAATAAGGCCATTGTTAGCCAAGCGGAGATGGTTGATCGCATAAAAGCTGCGAGCGATGCAAAGATAGATGGCGATTTTTTAGTTATGGCACGAACCGATGCCCTCGCTGTAGAGGGTATGGGCGCGGCCATTGAACGTGCAGTGGCCTGCGTCGAGGCAGGCGCCGATGCCATATTCCCTGAGGCCATGATTAAATTGGAACAGTATAAGCAATTCGCAGAAGCTGTGGATGTGCCGATTCTAGCGAATATCACTGAATTTGGTCAGACGCCGCTCTTTAACTGTAATGAATTGGACAAAAATGGGGTTGCCATGGTCCTGTACCCATTAAGCGCTTTTCGCGCCATGAGCAGAGCAGCTCTGGACGTGTATCAGACGATTTCGATCAATGGTGACCAAACTGCTGTATTAGATAGAATGCAACCTAGAGCAGAGCTCTATGAAGTGCTGGGATACCATGCTTATGAGCAAAAACTGGACTTATTGTTTGAGTCAGATAATTAATTATTTCAGATAGTTATAGCACTTTACTAAATTTATATTAAATATTGATCAACACTGCGAATGCGAGCCTTAGTGACCTAAGATTAGCCTAAAAAATCATTGGAGAAGAGGAAATGGCAGAGAAAAAATTAGTTGGTGCCGGCTTACGAGGCCAAGTCGCCGGAGAAACAGCACTGTGCACTGTAGGCAAGACTGGTACCGGGCTTACTTATCGAGGCTACGACATCAGTGTACTTGCAGAAAAAGCTAAATTCGCAGAAGTAGCCTTCCTACTGCTTAAAGGTCACCTCCCTACACAGACTGAACTTGATGGTTATTGCGGTAAAATCGAATCATTAAGGAGTTTACCTCAGGAGCTAAAAGGCGTTCTTGAGCGAATCCCTGCTTCCGCGCATCCGATGGATGTAATGCGCACCGGCTGCTCAATGCTGGGCAATTTAGAGATTGAAAAGGACTTTTCAGAACAAGACGAAGTGGTGGATCGCCTACTGGCAGTATTTCCATCGATTATTTGTTACTGGTATATGTTCTCTCATGAGAGAAAGCGAATCGATACTGCTCTGGATGATAATTCAATAGGTGCCCATTTCCTTCACATGCTTGGTGGAAAGGCTCCTAATAAGCTATTTCGCCAGGTTATGGATGTCTCACTTATTCTCTACGCGGAACATGAATTCAACGCCTCAACCTTCACTGCCAGAGTTTGCGCGTCCACCCTCTCTGATATGCACTCTTGCATAACAGCCGCTATCGGTAGTTTGCGAGGCCCACTGCACGGTGGTGCAAATGAAGCAGCCATGGACATGATTGAAAACTGGCAGTCTGTCGACGAGGCAGAAAGCGAAATCATGGGCATGTTGGAGCGGAAAGACAAAATTATGGGCTTTGGCCACGCTATTTACAGTGAATCCGACCCCCGCAACACGATTATTAAGCAATTTGCCGCAAAGTTAGCTGACCATGTGGGTGATTCGGTGCTCTATCCGGTGTCAGTCCGCTGTGAAGAGGTTATGTGGCGCGAGAAGAAGCTATTTTGTAACGCCGATTTCTTTCATGCTTCTGCTTATCATTTCATGAATATACCGACCAAGCTCTTCACCCCGATATTCGTGATGTCTCGGCTCACTGGTTGGGCTGCTCACGTTAAAGAACAGCGTGCGAATAACCGCATAATAAGACCCAGTGCGAACTACACCGGGCCTGAAACTTCGACTTGGGTGGATATAGCTGACAGATAAGTACTATTCGCTTAACCGATACTGCTCTCCATCACTTTCCTGGCACCAGCAAGTCCCGAGCCAGGCTTAACTATAGTGGCCACGTTGATTACCAACCGTGAAAGTATCATCAGGCTTCAATAGCGGCCGTAGGAGCTATCGAAAGAATGTCTATTCAGTTTAACTAATACATATAAGTATTTGATTTAAAGGATTAATAAATGTCTAAAAATGTTGATTTGAACACCCGATCAGAGCCAGATCAAGTATTAAAGGACATCGCCGATTACGTTTGCGATTACGAAATTGATTCCGATGAGGCTTTTAATACAGCGCGAAACTGCCTTATGGATACGCTCGGCTGCGGCCTCCTAGCCTTACGCTTTCCCGAGTGTACAAAACTGCTTGGGCCAATCGTTGAAGGCACTATGGTGCCAAATGGAGCTCGGGTTCCAGGCACACAATTGCGACTAGACCCAATCAAAGCTGCCTGGGACATAGGCTGCATAGTTCGCTGGCTGGATTACAACGATACCTGGCTGGCCGCTGAGTGGGGCCACCCTTCTGATAATCTTGGAGCCATACTCGCAGTTGCTGATTTCATATCACAGCAGAATATCGCGGCGGGTAAAGAACCTCTAAGCATGCATGAAGTTCTCACCGCAATGATCAAAGCCCATGAGATACAGGGGGTTCTGGCACTAGAGAATAGCTTTAACCGAGTTGGGCTTTGCCATGTACTGTTAGTAAGAGTCGCAAGCACAGCCGTGGTGACCAAAATGCTTGGCGGCACTAAGGACCAGGTTATCGATGCCTTATCTCAAGCTTGGGTAGATGGTTCTAGCTTACGAACTTACCGTCATGCACCTAATGCGGGCCCTCGCAAGTCCTGGGCTGCAGGCGACGCAACTTCGCGAGCGGTGAGACTTGCAGATCTTACCCTACGTGGCGAGATCGGCTACCCAAGCGTGCTTACGGCTCCGACTTGGGGCTTCTATGATGTATCTTTTAAAGGTAATTCTTTTTCATTTACAAGAGTTTATGAATCTTATGTAATGGAAAACATTCTTTTTAAGATATCTTTCCCTGCCGAGTTTCACTCACAGACTGCCGCCGAAGCTGCTGTTCGGCTGCATCCGCAAGTCAAAGACCGCTTAAAAGACATTGAGAAGATCGTAATTCACACCCATGAGTCGGCAATACGAATAATCAGTAAAGTTGGACCTCTTAACAATCCGGCGGACCGCGATCACTGTCTCCAGTACATGACAGCGGTGCCTCTAATATTCGGCAATTTAATAGCAGAGCACTACGAAGATGGCTTTCATAGCTCTAACCCTATAATCGATAAACTACGGGAAAAGATGGAAATTCACGAGAGTCCAACTTATACGAAAGAGTATCTGGAGCCGGAAAAACGCTCTATTGCTAATGCCCTGCAGGTTTATTTCAAAGATGGAAACTGCACGGAAAAGGTAGAAATTAACTACCCTGTAGGCCATAAGCGACGCCGCAAGGAAGGTATCCCCCTTCTAGAGAAGAAATTTCAAGCAAATCTTGCAACGAGATTCCCGGCAAAGCGCTGCGGGAAGATCTTTGCGCTGTGCAAAGACCAAAGGCGATTAGAACAAACTCCAGTAAATGAGTTTATGGACCTCTTTGTAATCTAAGATTGGTCAGTCTCTCAATTTCTTGATATATCGATTACCTGGCCTGACAGCAGGATCTTGAGGCAGCCACCCAGCTTGATATTAAGACGTATTGTACTCAAGTAAGGCTATTGCAACAGGTAGGCTGCTTTGCTTTTGTCTAGATAAAACTCTGCGCATGGACGGTATCTTTATGTTTTTAAAACCGTTTTATCTAATAAATAAGATAAGGACCCAACAATGAATAATGCCGTTTTCATCTCTATTGCTTTCATTACTGGTTCGTTGATTCCCCTTCAACTAGTATTCAACGCCCAATTGGGAGCCATTACCCGAAGCCCTTACTCTGCAGGACTTATAGTACTTATCGCCGGCTTGCTGACAATGAGCATAATCGTAGTGGTTATGCGCCCGCCAATGCCAAGTATGGCCGCTCTGGCAGCGGCACCGCCTAATGTATATTTAGGTGGAGTTATCGCTTCTGTATACATCGTAGCTATTATCATGGTCTCACCAAAGCTGGGCGTGGGGCTTACTACAGCACTGATTCTGTTCGGCCAGCTAGTTATGGCTTTGATTCTCGATCATGTGGGGGCATTCGGCAATCCACAAATAAGTATCAATGCCTGGAGAGTGGGCGGAGTCCTAATGATGTTGGGAGGCATTGTCGCAATCAAAACCCATTAGACTGCCCAATTGACCCAAAAGGCCTCGTAACATGTTTGAACCACGTAAGCGCCCTTATCGATAATCCGTGCAAACTACATCTTTGCGGTGACTAAGTAGCCCAGCACTTTCATGATTAAAATTTATACCAACAACTGAAGTTAATGGCCATAATTAGTGACACCGCACACCATATTTCCGCGTCTTCATGTATTATGTTTGCATACGGACGATGTTTCGCGGAAGAGGATTAAAGAAGTCAGCTAAACTTTTAAAACTAAGGATAATTCTTGCATGGTTAATCTAAACCAAACAATAAAGATTTTAAGTTAATTAAATAATTCACGGCGCAAAGATCGCCGAAAGGAATTAAGAATATGCAAAAGCTGCTGCACCCTAAGTGAAACACAACCAATGCCTTCACGGAGAAGCGGCACTCATTTAAAATCTAGTTTGAAGTAAGCACGCGACAGAAAGTAAAATTTATGAAAAAAGATTTTACTTTAAAAAAATAAATACCAGAGAGGATAAGCTCGGGAAGATACCGCTTTTACTGCGGTTTTTGAAGTTTTGCATTTTGACGGCAACCTAAGGCATGCTTGCGATCGCAATTTTGATAGCTGCAATAATTGTATCTTTAACCATATCTTTAAACGCAATGTTGCTAGGAATATATTGAATTACAATAACGTAAGAATTCAGAATCTGTCATGAATACAAGGTATGGATTACTTGGTTAAAAAATAACTATAAAACCTCATAATTAATTACGCGCTGATATTTGAAGTGTAAGAGTTAATTCCACTCTCCCCAACCCTGCTTAATCAAGCAAATGCACTACTAATCCGCTTTTTAATTTAGGCTCAAACCAGGTAGATTTTGGCGGCATAACCTCATTCACATCGGCTATAGCCATTAAACTTTCGACTGATGTTGCATAAAGTGCGATTGCTGCTTCCCATTTCCCTGAATCAACACGTTTTTCCAATTCACTCAAGCCACGAATACCACCGACGAAATCAACTCGAGTATCGGTGCGTTGATCTTTTATACCTAAAAGTGGAGTTAATATGGCATTTTGCATGATGCTCACATCTAAGATCTGAACCGGATCATCAATATCGATGTTGTCCAGCAACTGTTCACTGGCTGAAGCTTTGTACCATTGATTTTTCAAGTAAACACCAAATTCTTGAGCTTTTTTAGGCCTAGCGTCATCAAGAGAAACTTTTTTCACTACGAAATCACCACTTAATTTTTCAATAAATTCAGCAGCAGTAAAACCATTTAAATCTTTCACTACACGGTTGTAATCCAAGATTTGCACCTGATCATGTGGAAACACCACTACTAAGAAATTATTATAAGGCTCATCACCTGTATGGCCCTTGTTCCGTTTTTGATGAAGATGCTTTATTCGCGAAGCGGCAGCGGAACGATGATGACCGTCTGCAACATATAAACAATCCACATTATCAAAGGCCGACTCAATACTTTCAGCTACAGAAGTGTCTTCGACTACCCAAAATACGTGCTGGGTGCCATCATCAGCCACGAAATCATACTCGGGGTTGGTAGCTACAACTTTATCTATTAGCCCATCTATCTCTAATTGAGACTTATAGGTCAAAAAAACAGGGCCAACCTGTGCACCTAACGCATCCATATGAAACACCCGATCGTCTTCCTTATCAGGCCGAGTGTATTCATGCTTTTTGATGAGATTGGTTTCATAGGCATCTACAGATGCTACAGCCACTAAACCTACCTGCTCATGGGCACCCATTATTTGTTTATACACATACAGCTTTTCAGTACTATCCTGTTTTAAAGTGCCTGCGGCAATAAATCGTTCTAAATTTTCTCGACCGGTCTCGTAAACCAACTGATCGTGTACGTCTACGTCGATCGCAACGTCTACCTCAGGCTTATTAATATGTAAAAAACTTAGCGCATTATCCTTAGCAATTACGAAAGCTTCTTCTCTGCTCAATACATCGTAGGGGTGAGATGCCACTTTTGCTGCCAATTCGCGGGCTGGTCTCAATCCTCGGAAAGGTTTAATCAATTTCATTTTGGATTCCAGTCATGACTCTATTCAGAAAAATTGAGTATCGATTCTCGCTATATTAATTTTTGAAATTTATTTACATTTTTTTACTTTATCGTCTTTCTATTACTACGCCGATTCCTAATTCTTCATTAGTTATTCATTTCACGCCAATCAAGACTTTCTCATCCGAGGTAAATTTAAGAATATGAATCAAAAGTTTTATTAAAGATCTATTGTCGCACGTTAGTTGAAGTTCATAAAATAGAGGCTTAACTTAATTTCAGTTTAGTTGCCTATAGAGAGATAAGCCAGAATAAAAAAGAATTAGTTCAGAGGTATAGCTGCAGAGCATTGTGGATTTCAATTGCTTGAAAACCTCGAGATTCGAGGAACTTTACAATCTTTCGGTGATCTTTTGATCCCTGCTCTACAAACCTAATGTGCTTTACCCTTTTTGAAATCAAAGTCTTCAATATTAATTGCCATTCTTCATCGCCGGTAAACACATAACGCTCTATCAACTCTGTGGCTACGTGCCGCTTCTTTAGCTCACTATTTATGTGAAGGTACCCGAATCCTCTACTCTTACGATATCTCGCATAAGATTCAGCAAATCGTGCGTCTGACTGCAGTTTCTCACCGGCCAGTTTATTCAATACAGGTATAAACGAGCCCAGCTCATTGCCCGGGAATTTCTTTTTGAGTTTTTGTTGGAGTTCGTAGTATGAGTGTTCCCGACGAGCCAACAGATCCATGGCAGCCCGCCGGAGAACGGGGACATCAACTACTCTAGCGGCTCTTTCTTGCTGACTGGACAGAGATCCTGCTGCGCTAGCGGATGGTTTGGCGCGGTAGCGTCCTTTGCTATTGGTTCTTGCGTTTGGTTTGATGGCTGAATCGTAACCCACCTCGTCACTTACCTCGCCTTTTGCCAGATTGCTTACCTGGTCCATATTGAGGAAAACCTTCATAGCTGAGCTAACGAGCCAGTCACCAATAGTCGTTGTAGTTAGATCTATAAAAACTAACTTTGCTTAGCATTAGCATCAGCTAATACCACCACATCATCATTGGCTGGTTCGGGCACTGCGTTAGTGTCGTTTAGCGCTTCATCACCACCAAGCAATTGGGCGCGAATAGCCGTTTCAATTTCCATGGCGATTGCTTTGTTTTCTTCTAAGAAGATCGCGGCATTTTTCTTACCCTGACCTATCTTCTCGCCTTTATAGGCATACCAGGCCCCTGACTTTTCGATTAGATCCTGCTTAACCCCAAGGTCAATGACTTCGCCCAAATGATATATGCCTTTGCCATACATAATTTGAAATTCTGCTTGCCTAAAGGGAGGTGCCACTTTGTTCTTAACCACTTTTACGCGAGTTTCGTTACCAACGACCTCATCACCTTCTTTAATAGAGCCAATACGGCGGATATCTAAACGTACTGAGGAGTAAAATTTCAAGGCGTTACCACCAGTGGTGGTTTCTGGTGACCCAAACATCACACCTATTTTCATTCGAATTTGGTTGATAAAAATTACCAAGGTGTTGGAATTTTTTATATTACCGGTCATTTTACGTAAAGCTTGAGACATGAGGCGAGCTTGTAGGCCCATATGGGTGTCGCCCATGTCGCCTTCTATCTCTGCTTTTGGAGTAAGAGCAGCTACTGAATCAATAACAACGACATCGAGAGCGCCAGAGCGAACTACCATGTCGCAGATTTCCAATGCCTGTTCACCAGTATCTGGTTGACTGACTAAAAGATTATCTACATCAACACCCAAATTCTCTGCATAAATTGGATCTAAAGCGTGCTCAGCATCGATGAAGGCACAGCTACCACCGGCTTTTTGCGCTTCGGCGATAACTTGAAGTGTTAAGGTAGTTTTACCGGAAGATTCTGGACCGTAGATTTCAACTACACGACCCCGTGGGAGTCCACCTATACCGAGCGCGACATCTAAGCCAAGAGAGCCAGTGGAGATTGCTGGAATCGGTTCGCGTTCGGTATCACCGAGACGCATCATGGAACCTTTGCCGAATTGTCGTTCGATTTGCAACAGAGCCGCTGCTAGTGCTTTATCTTTACTGCTATCTTCAATCATAGTGGTGTCCTTGTTGTTTTCTATAAATACAACTGAAGCCTGGTTCCATGAGTATCCGAGTTGTTACTGCTGTCTCTTTCGTTTCTGTCTCATCTGTTTGTTTATACATTCAAGTCAACACTAAAGAGAGAGCACCTATGCCCAGTTGCCTGAGCTTTAAAGAGCAGCTTGTCCCCAGCTACTTCCTAAATTTTGACTAATTATTGTTTAAACTATTTGTCTACCGCCTTTCGCATAAGACTTTGCTACTTTTTGATCACTGTATATACAACCAGTGGAAATTAAATCAGAATTTTACTGTATATACAACCAGTATATTGGCCAAATTTTAATTTCCTTTAGCTTTTTTCTAAACGGCGAACCGAGAACTTAGATTGTATGTATACTTGAAAATTAACCAGTAAACTCTAGACCACTAGGGCGAGGCTACCTTCCAAAGCTGCAACTAACGTGGCATAGCGTACAGCCTCTCGGTCACCAGAAAATTGAAAACATCGTGCAAACGATTTGTCTTCCCATTGCCAGGCTATCCAAACAGTACCGACAGGTTTTTCATCTGTGCCGCCATCAGGTCCCGCTACACCACTAACCGCTACGGCAACGTTCGCTCGACTTTTGCTCACCGCTCCCTGAGCCATCGCCAGGACAGTTTCTTCGCTTACCGCTCCCGGGCCATCGAAATCGAAATAAGAGTCGGGCACCTCGAGTAGGTTGTGCTTAGCATCATTGGAGTAAGTCACAAAGCCAGTGTCAAACCACCGTGAACTACCCGCTAATGCTGTTAATGACTGAGCAATCCAACCGCCAGTGCAGGATTCAGCTGTTGCCATAATGAGCCTTTTAGAGAGGAGAGCCTCAGCTAAATTAATAACTAGTTTCGCGACAGGCTCAGAGAGATAATCAGGGGAAAAATTAGACATAAATCTATGTTATCGATTTGTCCCGCGGAATAAAACTACAAATCATCAACAGGGTTAATATTGTCCAAGTCTTTAAGCAAAACGTGTAGAATTCTTTCAATTCAAAGTCAGTTGCTCAATCACACTAATCAGCGCTGGCCAAAGTTCACGACTCGAAACCGTGTAAAACAAGTAAGCGGTAAAAAGGCTTTCTTGGCGACATATAATTAGTGGTAATAAAAATCTAGCAGACTAAAGAAGTAAGAAGACCTTGGCCGAAGCTCAACTACACACTCCCATGATGCAGCAGTTTTTGCGTATCAAAGCTCAACATCAGGAGAGCTTGCTTTTCTATCGCATGGGTGATTTTTACGAACTGTTCTACGACGACGCAAAATCTGCTGCCCATATTTTGGACATAACTCTAACCGCCCGCGGCAAGTCTGGCAGCCAGCCAATTCCTATGTGTGGCATCCCTTATCATGCAGCAGACCGTTATCTTGCCAAACTGGTTGCGGCTGGCATATCCGTCGCTGTGTGCGAGCAAATCGGCGATCCCTCCCCCTCAAAAGGTCCAGTTGAAAGACAAGTAGTCAGAATTATCACGCCGGGGACTGTTAGCGACGAAGCCCTGCTAGATGACCGCCGAGACAATTGTTTAATGTCTATCTTTGGTTTTGTTCCGAATTCCATCAACGGGCAATCAAGCTATGGCATTGCCTACACCAATCTAAGTAGTGGGCGATTTGTATTGAGTGAGATGGATAACCTCGAAGGATTATTGGCCGAAATAGAGAGAATCAAACCCGCTGAGATTCTGCTCCATGATCAATTACTCGAGGTAGACAACGCCCTCAGCCATCCAGCAAAACGCAAACGGCCAACCTGGGAATTCGATCTCGAAAATGCCAACCGACTGCTAGCTCAACATTTCAAAACTCGTGATCTTTCCGCGTTCGATTGCGACACGATGGAGCTAGCCCTGCCGGCCGCGGGTTGTCTCCTGCAATATGCCAGGGAAACCCAGCAATCGGATCTACCGCACATTCAAGGTATCCAAGTAGAAAAGCTTGAGGATAGCGTTATTTTGGATGCAGCTAGCCGCCGTAATTTGGAATTAGATATCAACCTTGCCGGCGGTAGAGACAACACATTGCTCTCAATCATCGACAGAACTTCCACAACCATGGGTGGTCGCCTGCTCTCTCGCTGGATCAACCGTCCTCTTAGAGACACCGAGCAATTAATGCTACGGCAGAAAATCGTCGGCGCCTTGATTCAAAATCACCAGTACGAAGCACTTGGTGAACTACTCAAAAGCATCGGCGATTTGGAAAGAATTCTTGCCCGGCTGGGACTGCGTTCTGCCCGACCAAGAGACCTAGCCAAATTACGAGACGGCATAGCTTTACTGCCGGAACTACAACAAATATTAAGTAAAATTAGTTGCCAAGAACTTCAATCTCTCGCGGTAAGAATCTCTGAATTCCCAAGACAATCCGCCCTGCTGCACCAAGCCTTGGAAGAAAATCCGCCTGTCGTCATTAGAGAAGGTGGAGTAATCGCAAAGTCCTATGATGCGGAATTGGATGAGCTGCGAAATCTGAGCAGCAATGCCGGGCAGTATCTGATTGATCTAGAATTACGGGAACGGGAACGTACCGGCCTGAGTACGCTCAAAGTTGGCTACAACCGTGTTCACGGATACTTCATAGAAATTAGCAAAGGTCAGGCGACCGCGGAATTACCAGCAGCATATATTCGACGCCAAACACTGAAAAACGCAGAACGCTATATAACTCCAGAACTCAAAGAATTTGAAGACAAAGTACTGAGCTCAAAAAGTAAAGCACTAGGTCGCGAGAAAGCACTCTACGAAGGACTTCTGGAAACTCTCTCTTTTCAACTCTCAGAACTGATTGCCAGCGCTGAGGCTCTCGCGGAATTAGATGTGCTGAACAATTTTGCCAAGCGCGCCGTAGATCTCGATTATTGCCAGCCAGAGCTTAGCTGTGACCCCGGCATTGATATCGAGGGAGGACGTCACCCAGTGGTAGAAAAAGTGACTAGCGAAAATTTTGTTGCTAATGACCTCTGCCTGAATGAAAAGCAGAAAATGTTAATTATCACAGGTCCAAACATGGGTGGTAAATCTACCTATATGCGGCAAACCGCTCTCATCGTTCTATTAGCTTTTTGTGGAAGCTATGTTCCCGCAAAAGCGGTGAAGGTTGGACCTATCGATCGAATTTTTACTCGCATTGGTTCCTCAGATGACTTAGCTGGAGGCCGATCAACCTTTATGGTGGAAATGACCGAAACTGCTAATATTCTCCACAATGCTACGGCCAATAGCCTAGTTCTAATGGATGAAATTGGTCGTGGCACCAGCACCTTTGACGGCCTTTCTCTAGCCTGGGCAGCCGCTATCTATATCGCGGAACGGCAGCAGGCCTATACGCTATTTGCTACTCATTATTTCGAACTCACTGTGTTACCTGAGAATTATCCAAATATCCTGAATGTTCACCTAGACGCGGTTGAGCACGATAACGGCATTGTCTTTCTCCACAATGTGAAAACCGGTCCTGCGAATCAAAGTTATGGTCTGCAAGTGGCCCAGCTCGCAGGAATTCCGAAATTGGTAATAGAGCGCGCCCAGGAAAAGCTCAAGCAACTAGAGACTGAAGCTATAGTTAAAGAAAGTAATGATGGCAATAAGTTTGCTAAATCTAAGCCGCTCACAGCTTCCATTCCTTGCGCATCAGGTGCAGCTGAACAGCCACAGCAAAATGAGCTTTTCGCCACCATTAATCACCCGGTTGTGGATTACTTAGAAAAACTCAACCCCGATGAGATTACCGCCAAAGAGGCATTAAAGATTCTCTATGAACTTAAGCAGAAATCCTCGAGCTGAGTGAGAAAATGCCGAAAATAACTGATAGAATGCCCGCCCATCAGTGGTGATAGCCTATTTACTTCGCATTGCGAGAAAACCTAAATTGGTAATTCAACTCAAAATCGACTAGTAGAGTTAGCGAGAAAGGCAGAAAGGAATAAAGAAAATGACGTTTGTTGTTGGTGATAATTGTATACGTTGTAAGCACACAGATTGTGTCGAGGTTTGCCCAGTGGACTGTTTCTACGAAGGCCCCAATTTCTTGGTAATTCACCCCGACGAGTGTATTGATTGCGCACTTTGTGAACCTGAGTGCCCAGTTGATGCTATCTATGCTGAAGATGAACTACCGGAAGATCAACAGGAATTTCTTGGCTTAAATGCTGAACTGGCAGAGATCTGGACCAACATTACGGAGAAGAAAGACCCACTTACAGATTCTGAACAATGGACAGACAAACCAAATAAACTACCTCATCTGGAACGGTGATCCAAACACAAAAGACGGCTGCTCGGTTAATACCCAGCAGCCATTTTTATCTGCTCTACTTTGTTTTTCTGTCATGTCGTTCTGTTTTGCTTTAACCCGGAATATTTTCTGTCGAAATCTTCCAACTCCATAATTTCTTTAAGCCACGCCAAGCAATCCACTTGAATCCGCCGAACCCTCTCTCAAGTGAAACCATCTCACTTAGGTAAAGTCGAGTATGATTAAGATTTAAACTTTTTCAGAATTAACTGATGCAGCAGTACAGTAGTCATTCCAGTTGTTAAGAGACTCAGTTTTTAATAAAAAGAAGAATAGAAGTAACTAAAGAATTGAAATTACAATAGAGATATATAGAAGAATCGATCCTGACCGCTAGCGGTGGGGCAAAAACCTTCCCGGATCAGCAGGTTTACCATTAACTCGAATTTCAAAATGCAGCATCGTAACACCAGCGGAGTTACTGCCTACCTCGCCAATTTTCTCACCTACCTTAACTCGACTTCCCTCAATCACCAGCATCACACTATTATGAGAGTAGGCACTCAAGTAGCGATCATTATGGCGAATAATAATCAGATCGCCGTTACCTTGCACCCCATTACCTGAATAAACCACCTCACCATTGCCGGCCGCAAGTACGGGATCGCCTAAGCTCCCTGAAATATCAATTCCCTTGTTTGCATTCGCCTGAAATCCTCTTAAAACTCGACCTGAATGTGGCCATTGCCATTGCGGCTCCCGGACTACCGTGTCGGCAATTGGTTGACGCAGGACACCGCCATTGATGTTGCTTGCCTGTGCTCTTGCTACAGAATTATTATTCACCGGAGTACCAAGAGCTGCAGCACCTTTACTCGATGAACTGATAGCTAAATTGGTAATTCGACTTACATCCAGATTAATTCCCTGATCGACGAAGATCCTATAGGGAGGATTCATGCTATTCGCGATCGCCAAAGATCTAAAATCCAAATCATATTCGAACGCTATGGAATAAAGCGTATCCCCTCTTCGCACGCGGTGCATTTGAGCATTGCCAACAACTGAAACGGAATTTGAAGGTACTGAGGGTTGCGCTGAAACCGGCCTACTGGATGTTCGTAATGGAGTTAGGCTATCGACGATGATTGGCGCCTGAACGACTTGTCTCTCGCCTTGATCAATAACCGGAGCTTGGTAGCCTCCAGCACAAGTCACCAGCACCAGACAGCAGCAAGAAATGCAGGGCCTTTTTAGCACTGAGTGAATATTAACTGGTTTCATCACTATAATTGTTCTCGGTTTTCATAAAATTTAAAAGAGCTTTAAGAGAAAAGGCCGCCGAGACTTGTTGGTGGCCAATTTCAACTCACTTCCTGCTCGACAACCTTCGTAATCCAATGACTAGATAAAATCCCGCAATGACACTTAGCAAAGACACTATCAACAGCGCATCATTTCCGGTTTGCTCTGTATAGTTTAACGGCAGTAGTTTGCTTGATTGCAATACATGCTGTTCTCCGTCACTGCCAGTGTAATATTGAGAGACCTTTTGCCAGGGCCATAATAGGTATACAGACCCTAATAACATTCCTACAATGAAGGCGTAACTCAATTGTCGATAACGGTTCAACATCCACGAAAGGACTCTCGAAAAGCTTAGTAAGCCAACTCCACAACCTGTGACAAAGACTGCTATATAAGCGATATCAAAATCTGTTAACGCTCTGAGAATAAATTCATAAACTCCTAGCAAAATCAAAACAAAGGCACCAGACAAGCCTGGTAAGACCATTGCACAAATAGCAATTGCACCGCTGGAAAAAATATAGAAGAACGTAAGATTTGCATCGGTCCGCCCAATAAAGCTAATAGATATAGTCACGGTAATCCCTAAGAACAGCGCGACAAAGTTCTGCCAAGTGCCAAAGGAAAATTCTGATTTTAACAATACAGTACTAGCCAATACTAAGCCGATAAAGAAAGCCATAAGCGGCTCGAAATAGTTTTCCAAAAAAAATAAAACCGTATTTGCCGAGATCAATAATCCGCTTATCGCCCCCATGCCCAATATCAATAGAAATTTTCCATTAATGTGCTGCCATGCCTGTAAGAGATCACCACGAAATAACATTTTGAAAGCAGAGGAATCGATGGAGCAAAGAGAGTGAATAAATGTCTCGTAGATGTTGGTTACTACGGCAATAGTTCCTCCAGAAATCCCCGGCACGGAGTCTCCCAA
The DNA here is from genome assembly GCA_012960305.1 of Gammaproteobacteria bacterium. Lineage (GTDB taxonomy): Bacteria > Pseudomonadota > Gammaproteobacteria > Pseudomonadales > Pseudohongiellaceae > UBA9145. The sequence goes on from DUBM01000009.1 coordinate 238,647, forward strand.
GCCTATTGCAATTCCTTTCAGATAGAGAATAAAGCCATTTCGACGGGATAATACAACCGTAGTAGAAGCTGCATCATCAGCAATAGATTGCTTAGACATTGCGCCAATTGCCTTTCATAAGCTAGTCATATTCAATTAATGTTGTACCTGACCCACCAATAAAGGAACGAAGCGCACAGCATCGAGGATTTCAGTAGTAAACTCATTCTTGCTACGAGTAATAAGCCGCAATTCTTGCTGACTATCTCCCCCCACAGGTATTACCAGGCGTCCGCCTTCTGATAGCTGATCAAGAAGGTCCTGTGGTATTTGCTGTGGAGCAGCTGTAGTGATAATCGCATCAAACAGACCTTTCTCTTGCCAACCGGAGCTACCGTCATCATGTTTGAAATCTATATTTCGAAGTCCCAATAATTTGAGATTCTTTTTAGCACGATCAAGCAATGGCTTAATGCGCTCAACAGTGGCAACTTTTTTTGCCAGCTGACCTATCAAAGCTGTCTGGTAACCACAGCCGGTGCCTATTTCAAGCACACTATCAAGAGAACCACCCCTAAGTATAGCTTCTGTCATTTTCGCAACCACATAGGGCTGTGAAATCGTTTGATTGAAGCCTATCGGCAAGGCCACATCTTCATAAGCTCGATGGGCAAGAGCTTCATCGAGAAAAATATGACGAGGCGTTGAGCGGATGACATCAAGCACTTCCATACTTGTTATACCTTGACTCATCAATCGCCCCAACAATCTCTCCCTAGTGCGCTGAGAAGTCATTCCGATACCGCTTAAATTCAATTTAGTATTCAATTAATCCTATCTTCCTATTATTAATTAGTCGGCCCGAACTACTTTGCGGTCGGCTTCGACGAGAGGCATCGCTTCCGCCTCAGTCTGTCACACAAAGCTCACGCAATAAGCTAGTGGCATAGGCCCCTCTAGATAAGGCAAATGTCAACTCTAAATCCTTCTCCGTCACCCAATCCCAATGTAGATTTGATGGCAAAAAGCGCAACGGCCTACGCGACTCCCGTAGGGCAAAATATTTCAGCCCCAGCAGCAAACCATCATGCAGTTTTAACGTTGCATCTTCAATATCGGCAGCTTCGGCTCTGCATAGATATCTATCTTTAGGGTCTCTGAGCCCTGGCAATGGCCCGGTGATATGGATATCGAAGGTATTGAGGCGCTCCTGCAATTCTTTATCCCAAGATTGATCTGCTTTTAGCGCAAAAAACCGATTGGTGCCATGTAGATTTAGCACATCGCCTTTTATGTATTGACTCCAGGTTTGACTCTCCAGCCGCTCCGACAAAAGCTGGTTAAATAGATAGGAACGGGCAGCAGAAAAGAGCATCGAGCGCTTTCTGCGGCCTAGATCTACGCCACGCTCCGCATTTGACTCATCGTCAACGCTGACTTCCCCAGCATTATTAAGAGCAGCATCCATCAACTCAGACACTTGCACAAGGTTACTGAGATTGTTGCCAAAACGCTGAGGACCAAAGTAATTTGGAATTCCCTTAGTTAACATGCTGCTAAGACGGGCATCAAAATCATCTTTGCTTCCCACGCAATTGCGTAGCAATATTTTGAAGTGATTAAGCTTGTGTGAACCAAGCTTTATTTTCCGAGAATTTCGTTGAAATTTTAGAATGACCAATTCTTTCACAGCGGGCTTATTCTCCGATGAATTGCCATTTTCGGACTTTAACAATGGCTGCAGAATTGCCGCATCTAACTGAAGTTGCTTTGACCGAGAAGTGGTGATTGGCAGCTGAATACTAAACCACTGGGTACATTCCCCACATTTATCCTTCATCCCGGAATAACTGATTTTGTGAATTTCCGCACCTGTTAAGTCGCTGAGCTTTTTCGCCACCTCATTAGTGGAAAGATCTTTCTTCCTTACCTGCACACAAAGGTGCTCACCTTTACCGGATAAATCAAAACCTAATTCTTCATCGACACAGAAATCAGAAATTTCTTGTTTCAGTTCAGCGCGCAATTGAGGCTTGCCTTGAAGATAGCTCAGCTCACTTAACCGAGTATATAAATTAACTTTGTTAGTCGACGCGTTGATTTTAATATTAATCCTTGTAATAGTGTTTATTGAGAGGGGTGTATTAAACTTTGCCAACCAACAGCACAACAGCGTGACAGGCGATGCCTTCCTTATTTCCAATAGCACCTAAACCTTCAGTTGTAGTTGCTTTGATATTGATACGTGAAATGTCGATGTTGAGTAAATTCGATAAACTATCTAGAAAGCTCTGTCTATGTGGAGCCAATTTCGGGACTTGAGCTATAACAGTAATATCTATATTACCAATGAAGAAATTTTCCCTAGCCAATAACCTCATAACTTGTGCCAGTAATTTGGCGCTGGACACCCCTGCTAGATTTGGATCTGTGTCTGGAAAGTGTTGACCTATATCTCCAGCGCCAGCAGCTCCGAGCAAGGCATCGCAGAGCGCATGTAAAATCAAATCACCATCGGAATGCGCCAATAGCGAAAGCTCATCAGGTAATGTAACTCCCGCCAATACAAGAGGTTTAGTGGTTGAAAATTCATCTGTAAAACGATGAACATCATAGCCATGGCCGATTCTTGTTTCAGTCATCGTTGCCCTTTTCTCTTGCAACAGTTGTCAATTTCATCTCACAGTAAATTATTATGTTTTGGTTAATGAACAATCTAATCTAACTAGCCTCACTCTGTTGTAGCTCCAAAATTTTCCCTGCTAGCTCGAGATCTGCATCAGTCGTTATTTTTATGTTATCGGTCTTGCCCTTAACCATTAACGCAACATGTCCCAACAGTTCTATCGCTGCGGCTTCGTCAGTTACAACAAGACCTTGAGAAGCCACGACTTCTAGCGCTTCTCGCAAAATTCCATAACGAAACATCTGCGGTGTTAAAGCACTCCAACAATTGCTGCGATCTATTGTTCTTTGAATTTCTGCTTGCTCATTCACTTCTTTAAGTGTATCCGCAACCGGAGAGCCTAAAACCCCTCCTATTGCATGGAACTTAAGCGTTGCGATTAACTTTTCGATATCAGCTTCTCGAACGCAGGGTCTCACAGCATCGTGGACCAAGACCCAATCACTCACTTCTGCTTTTTCTTCAAGGGAATTCAAACCGTTTAATACTGATTGATAACGCTGATCGCCACCAATCACTGTGCGTACAGACTTCGGGTAGGAAGTTTTGAGTGAAGACCAATAACTGTCAGTCTCATTTAATACAACTACAATTTCTTTAATTGATACGATGTTTAGAAGACGTCTCAAGGTCGATTCGATGACCGTAGCGTCATTTAGCGAAAGGTACTGTTTGGGTGTAATCGACCCCATACGGCGACCGATGCCAGCGGCTGGCAAAATAGCCCAAATTGTCATAATTAATTCTTCTGCTTTGATGGATCTCGGTTTACCGATTCCCCAAACTTCTAGTAGATCGAACGAATAGAGTAAGAAATTTAATCAACGATCAAATAATAAGTTTCACCCTTTCCAATCATCCCCAGCTCAGAACGAGCCCGTTCTTCGATAGCCTCAACACCATTCTTAAGATCAACGACTTCGACCTGAAGGATGTCGTTGCGTTTTTCTAACTCCTGATTGGTTACTCGTTGTGCCTCAAGTTCAACCTCAAGCATATTTAAAGCACGCACACTGCCACCACCTAGCCACAATTGATATTGCAGAGTGAGAAAAATAAAACCCAAGAAAGCAAAAAACAACTTCATCATAACTATCTTAATTCTCTATCTAAGTTCTCGATCTAAAATTTCAAAATTTCGTGACTGACACTGCTTAGCCTGTAAATCGTGCAAATTCCTTTAACCCATTGTAAATTGATCCTGAACCTAACTCTTCCTCAATGCGCAAGAGTCGATTGTATTTTGCAACTCGGTCCGAACGGCACAAGGAACCTGTCTTGATTTGTCCTGCAGCTGTGGCCACAGCCAAGTCTGCAATTGTTGTATCTTCTGTTTCGCCGGAACGATGAGAAATCACTGCAGTGAAAGCGGCATCCTTAGCCATGTTTATCGCTGCTAACGTTTCTGTAAGAGTGCCAATCTGATTAAACTTAACCAATATCGAGTTAGCTATATTCTCATCAATACCTCTTTTCAAGATAGAAGTATTCGTTACGAATAAATCATCACCTACTAACTGAACTTTATCGCCTATTTGGGCTGATAATTTAGCCCAGCCGACCCAATCATTCTCATCCATACCGTCTTCTATAGAAAGAATTGGATAGTTTTCTGCTAAATTTTGCAAGTAGACGGCAAACTCTGCGGAATCATAGCTCTTGTTCTCTCCTCTGAGCTGGTATTTACCGTCACGAAAGAACTCAGAAGCCGCGCAATCTAGCGCAAGGTGTACATCAACACCCAGTTTTAATCCCGTAATTTCAATGGCTTGACTTATAGCGTCTAGTGCTGCGGCATTTGACGGCAGATTGGGTGCAAACCCACCCTCATCACCCACCGCAGTACTTAGGCCTTGCTTTCTCAACACTGACTTCAGGGCGTGAAAAATCTCAACCCCATGACGTAGTGCCTCAGAAAAGCTCCCCGCTCCGGTTGGCTGCACCATAAACTCTTGGATATCTACGTTATTATCAGCGTGCTCACCTCCATTTATAATATTCATCATGGGCACTGGTAATGAATAAATGTCATCACTGCCGTTTAACCGTGCGATGTGAGCATAAAGTGGAACTCCGGTTTCCAATGCGGCCGCTTTTGCTGCAGCCAAAGACACAGCTAGGATGGCGTTGGCGCCAAGTTTCGACTTATTTTCAGTTCCATCCAACTCTAGCATAGTCAGATCTAGGCTCTCCTGATCTATGGGACTATGACCTCTGAGAGCAGCGTTAATTTTCGTATTGATATTGTGAACAGCAGTCAACACGCCCTTACCCATGTATCGTGACTCATCTTTATCTCTCAATTCCAAAGCTTCACGAGAACCGGTTGACGCACCAGATGGACTGCAAGCACTGCCAACTACGCCACTGGACAGGACGACATCCGCTTCTACAGTTGGATTGCCACGCGAATCCAAAATCTCACGCGCTCTTATATTATTAATTACTGACATTTCAGTACCTTGTGATTATTATTTAATCTATATTATGATACTACACTGGAGGAATTCTTTGACCCTAGGAGGTATCCACACGGGAGAAACCTTTTACTAAGCTGTCTATTGCTTTCATTTGCTCAAGGAATGGCTTCAGTGCCGACAAGCGGAGTGCGCAGGGACCGTCACAAAGAGCTTTATCAGGATCAGGATGAGCTTCCAAAAACAATCCAGCCAAGCCCTGAGATAAGCCCGCTCTCGCAAGCGATGTTACATCTGCACGCCTGCCGTCGGCGCTGGATGACAAACCGCCGGGCCTTTGTAATGAGTGAGTAACATCAAACATAACGGGATAGCTAAACTGCTTGAGGGTGGAAAAACCCAGCATGTCCACGACTAGATTGTTATATCCGAAGCTGCTGCCTCTTTCGCAAAGAATAAGCCGCTCATTGCCAGCGTTTTTGAATTTCTTGAGGATATGCCCCATCTCAGCTGGAGCAAGAAACTGGGCTTTCTTGATATTGATAGCAGCCCCAGTTGCTGCCATCGCTGCTACCAGATCAGTTTGCCTAGATAAAAAAGCCGGCAATTGCAGAATGTCTGCCACTTCACTTACGGCCTGAGCCTGATTGGTCTGATGTATATCGGTAATTATAGGAACGGAAAATTGCTGCTTAATTTCAGCCAATATTTCTAAGCCTTTCTCCAGACCAGGCCCTCTATAGGAATCAAGTGCAGAGCGATTAGCTTTATCGAAGGAAGCCTTAAAGACATAAGGAATTTGCAACTGTTCTGCGGCGCTTTTGAATTCCTCGGCGACTTGCAGAGCAATGTCTCTGGACTCCAAAACATTAAGACCGCCAAACAGCACAAATGGCTGATCGTTAGCGATGGTAATATCGGCAACTTTGATCTGCTTGCAAGTCATGTTAAGTAATTATTCCTGTGTAGTGTAGTGCTGTATTTCTACTTAGGTAGCAGCTGGTTTGGTCGTTTGTTTAACGGCTTTTTGCTATTTCTTTATTTTTAGCAGTTAAGCTTGAACAACTTTCGCCGCTTTCAAATCCATTACTGTAGCCTCATCTTAGCCATCCACAACAACACTAACATTCTCTCGTCTCGCCACTGCCGCTGCGATAAAGCCAGAAAATAATGGATGCCCGCTGCGTGGAGTTGAAGTAAATTCAGGATGAAATTGGCAACCGACAAACCAGGGGTGGTCGGGCACTTCAATTACCTCCACCAAAGTATTATCGGCAGATTTACCAACTAAATTCAGTCCCGCCTCAGATAGCTGTAGCGAATAGTTATTGTTAAATTCATAGCGATGACGATGGCGCTCCACAATTTCATCACGGCTGTAGCAACCATGGGTCGTAGAGCCTTTCTCCAACACACATTTCTGCCCACCCAAGCGCATAGTTCCGCCCAGGTCCGAATCCTCATTCCGAGTTTCGACAGAACCACCTGCCGTCGTCCACTCACTAATCAATGCGATTACCGGATGTGCACACGTTTGATCGAACTCAGAGCTATTGGCGCCTTCAAGGCCTGCCACATTACGTGCAAATTCAATGACCGCTGCCTGTAAACCAAGGCAAATCCCGAGAAATGGGATTTTATTCTCGCGAGCGTATTGAGTCGCTAAAATTTTGCCTTCAAAGCCTCGCTCGCCAAAACCTCCGGGAACCAAAATAGCATCTTGACCTGCTAACAAACCTACACCCTGCTCCATCACATCAGTAGAATCGAGATAGGTAATATTAACCTTTGTGTGTGTTTGAATGCCGGCGTGAACAATAGCCTCATTAAGTGATTTATAAGCGTCCAGTAAGTCCATATACTTACCTACCATGGCCAGATTCACTTCTCCCTTGGGATTAAGTTGGGACTCAACCACATGGTCCCATTCCTTAAAGTCCGCCGGAGGACAATCAAGATGAAATTTCTTCACAATAATTTCATCAAGCCCAGCTGCTCCCAAAATCGAGGGGACTCGATATATAGAATCAGCATCTGGCAAAGAAACAACAGCTGGCAGCTCTACGTTGGTGAACAGAGCAATTTTCTTCCGTGCGGATTCATCAATCTCCTGCTCTGACCGGCAAACTAGAATGTCTGGCTGGATTCCGATCGACCGGAGTTCTTTCACCGAGTGCTGAGTAGGTTTGGTTTTGGTTTCCCCAGCTGTGTTGATATAGGGAACCAAGGTCAGGTGTACATACAAAGCTCGTTCGGAGCCGACTTCTACTCGGAGCTGTCGTACGGCTTCGAGAAAGGGTTGGGATTCAATATCGCCGACAGTTCCGCCAATCTCAACCAGAGCTACATCTGTGTTACCCGCACCGTCAACTATACGGCGCTTGATTTCATCTGTGATATGGGGAATGACTTGTATTGTAGCGCCAAGGTAATCACCACGGCGTTCACGCTTTAAAACTTCCTCATACACCTTGCCAGTGGTGAAGTTGTTCTTTTGTAACATTCTGGTTCGGCTAAATCTCTCATAATGGCCGAGATCGAGGTCAGTCTCCGCGCCATCTTCAGTTACATAAACTTCGCCATGTTGAAACGGACTCATAGTTCCGGGGTCAACATTAATGTAAGGGTCGAGCTTTAGCATAGTGATATTGAGGCCACGAGCTTCAAGAATTGCAGCTAAGGACGCAGAGGTTATGCCTTTACCTAATGATGAAACCACACCACCGGTAATGAAGATAAATCGAGTCATTTGAGTCCCATCTCAATAAGTCGAATCAGTCGAGCACTGACACTTGCAGATGGAGCTACAGCTTACTGGAAAGACTCAACAACCACAATCTGATTTGTCTTTCAGAGGGCACTTAAAGGCAGCAAAATGCCAATAAAATGATAGCCAATTAAGATTTTGCGACAGGATTCAAGTCGGGTCGCAACCATTCCACCAAAACCCCCTGCTCACCAGATAGGGCTGCATACGATTCTGCGACGCCGATTGCTGGAATACATACAAGCTCCTCCCCGAAATAGAGTAGTGGAAAGCGATCTCTAAACCAGGGTTCTACATTATGTTCCTGCATTAATTTTTTCACCGCCTTGGTTGGTCTGCCTAACAGCTTGCAAGACTCGCCTCCACTTCGATAACGAACGCTAAGGCCCGGTTTTACTGAAAGTTTTAATCCCTTACCCACCACATTAGCAATTTGCAAGCTGCCATTTTCCTCAAGATCCAATACCGCCGTGTTATTCATATTCCAGGTGTAAGTCCTATGATAAGAAAACGTAGAGACGCCTCTTAATACATAGAGGCAGGATTTATAACACAGAAGTTCATAGCCCTCTCCCACTACAATTGCACTACTATTCGCTGCGCCCGCTACCACTTCATTGCAAAGCTGTTGTAATTTATTCCAACCCAGGTCTGGCAGCTGAAGTTGCTTCAACCAGTAGCGTAGCAAGTTTCGCTGCCTAGGCTTAGATAAACTCCGCAAAGGCTCCAACAAGATCACTGTTCGTTGAGCACTTTCAACGATCTGAAAATCCTGCTCAGCCAATTCTTGTAGCAGTGACTCCGATTCAGCGGACAGCTCAATCGTCTTACTCCAACTGTCTCGATAATTTGGCCAACGCTGTTCAACAATAGGGAGAAGCTTGTGACGAATGAAGTTTCGGTGAAAGCTAGTATCTTCGTTCGATTTATCGACGACCCACTGCAGCTTGTTCAACTTGGCCCAATTCTGTAATTTACTCCAATCAAAATCGAGTAGTGGTCTAAATAAAAGCCCTTTCCCAAGTTTCCTTGCTCTGGGCATTGCGCTCAGCCCTTTGGTGCCAGCTCCTCGCATAAGTCGAAATAAAAGCGTCTCTACCTGATCGTCGCGATGGTGAGCCAACAACAAGACTTCACCTTCAGTAAGGTTGACTTCAAAGGCCGCATACCGAGCCTCTCTCGCTGCATTCTCGAGGTTAGGGATCTTATTTAAGCCCCTGTTATGACTAGCTTCACCGGACGTAGCGCTGCCAGTTGTCTGAATGTTTGCGTTTTCGATCTGTAGCGAAATTTCTAATTGGGAGCAAATCTTCACGCAATGATCGGCCCAATTATTGGCATGTGACTGCAAGCCATGATTTACATGCAAAGCACGTAAGGAGAATCCTAGCCTCCCCTCAGTCTGCAATTGATGCAGTGCATGAAGCAGGACTATTGAATCCATACCTCCACTGAGCCCCACCATGGCAGAGCGCGATGAAGGCATCTCCTCAAGAATGCTTGCAAGATTATCCAGATCAAAATTCATAGCTGAAAGCATAGGTGGTCAGTGCTAGGAATGAAAGCAGAAGAAATAAAAGAGCAACATCACCGTGGCAGCAGATCTGAAATCAAGTTTTGGACCCGTTACACCTTACTAAGAACTTATTCCGTAACTCATCAATCGATCGTAACGGCGCGCTACCAAATCATCGAGGTCCATTGCTTGTAAACGATCAAGCTGTTCCAGAAGGGCAAGTTTAATATTAGTCGCAGCAACTGCGACATCTCGATGCGCACCTCCGAGAGGCTCAGGAATGGTTTTATCAACAATACCCAATTCTTCTAACCGAACCGAAGTTACTCCCATCGCTTCGGCAGCAGCGGAAGCGTACTCTGAGGATTTCCACAAAATCGTTGCGCAGCCTTCCGGTGTTATGACGGTGTAAGTGGAGTACTGCAGCATATTTAATTGATCAGACACTCCAATTGCAATTGCACCACCGGAGTTTGCCTCGCCGGTCACAGTTGCTATTATCGGTGTTCGAATACGCGACATCATTGCCATATTTTCAGCAATAGCTTCATTAATACCACGCTCTTCGGCATCCATTCCAGGATAAGCGCCAGGTGTATCAATAAAGGTTAATACCGGCAAGCGATACTGCTCTGCTAGATTTACCAATCGGCGGGCTTTTCTATAGCCTTCAGGTCTCGGCATGCCAAAATTATGCCGAACTTTCTCTTTTGTGCCTCTACCTTTTTGATGCCCAATGATCACTACCGGACGATCGTCTATTTTTGCAATGCCACCTATAATCGCGAGATCATCGGCAAATAAACGATCACCATGGAGCTCGTCAAAATCAGTAAAAATGTGCTGAATGTAGTCAAGAGTGTAGGGGCGTAAAGGGTGCCTTGCCACCTGGGAAATTTGCCAGGAGGATAGGTTAGTGTAAATTTTCTCTGTGAGCTTTACGCTCTTGTCTTTTAAATTTTTAATCTCTTCGCTGATATTAATCTCGTTGTCAGTCCCAACGAGTCTTAACTCACTAATCTTTGCTTCAAGTTCAGCGATTGGTTGTTCAAATTCAAGATAATTTGGATCCATACTATTCTTAAAGTTCTTAATGTTTTGCGTAAAATCATTCTCTGACTAGTTCAAGGAACTGGGTTTCTTGTAGGCCAATACAACTTTATCTTTGCCGTACTCCGACCTTAATTTTTGGATAAGATCATCAGTAGGCGAAATCAGCCAATCTCGACCTAACATTATACACCCCTTTGAAGTCTGGCGCTGAAGGTTCACGACCACTTGGCAGCCATCCACAAGTTTGTCGGCAGACTCTTGAGCAGCATTATGCCATTTGTGCACCGAACTAATGTCTGTGGAGTCAGGTATGGATCCAGGAGCTGAACTGGAGAATGACCCGGAGAGTGCACTAAGAGGAATTGCTGGCGTCTCATTTATCTTTCTGTAAGGAGCGAGAATGGTCGCCAAATGTTCACAAAAATCACCGGGCAATGAATCGGACTTAAGATTCAAAGCGAGACGACTTGCATACTTCTTGCGCGCTTGCGCCAATGTCAAAACGTACTTAGCCCGACCTCGCACCCCTCCGCTGTTATCATCCACACTCACAGTACATTCAACTATGAGAATTACATCTATTTGTAGTACATCTCTAAATTTCTCATATTCTTTCGCAAATACTGACACCTCAAATAGACCACTACGATCATCCAACGTCAGAAAGGCAATTGTATCTCCAGCTTTATTCTTCATAGCACGTATTCCATGGAGCAAACCGGCTACCAATTGTGTCCGACGTTCTGGTCGCAATCTCGCGATTCTATCCTTGGTAATGTGTGCTAATTCGGGAAGAAATTCGTCAATCGGGTGGCCGGACAAATATAAACCAAGAGTTTCTTTTTCTGCCAACAATCTTTGTTGTTCAGGCCATGGCCGGTATTTAAAACTCGAACTGGCATCAGAAAAATGAGTCGGCTCCGCTGGCGCTATGTCACCGAACAGATCTTCAACTCCACTAGCAGTATTCCGGCTGCTTTGCTCTGCAGCCTGCATCACGGATGGTAACATGACTGACAATAAGGCTCTCGAATTATCAATATCTCCTTCTACAAAATGGTCGAGTGCACCAGATTTTATCAGTGCCTGCAAAGTTCGTTTATTGACGTTTTGTGGATCAATTCGCTCACACAATTCCAACAACGACGTAAATGGCCCATCTTTTCTGGCAGCGAGCAAGCCGTCAACTGGCCCTTCGCCCAAGCCCTTTATTGCGCCCAATCCGTAAACGATTTCGCTGGCATCGTTCACTGTGAAATTGAACTGCCCGATGTTTACATCAGGAGGCACGATAGTTAGATCCATGGATCTGCACTCATCGATGAGTGTCACGATTTTGTCTGTGCTCTGCATATCCGCAGAGAGCACTGCAGCCATAAAATATGCAGGGTAGTGTGTTTTTAGCCATGCTGTTTGATAAGAAACCATAGCATAGGCAGCGGAGTGAGATTTGTTAAAGCCATAGCCAGCAAATTTTTCCATTAGGTCGAAGATGGATTCGGCCAATTCCTCATCGATTCCCCTAGCTTTCGCGCCATCAGTAAATGTCACTCGCTGTTTTGCCATTTCATTGGGATCTTTCTTGCCCATAGCTTTTCGCAGAATGTCTGCGCCGCCTAGGGTGTAATTAGCGAGAACCTGGGCGATCTGCATTACCTGTTCCTGGTAGAGAATGACACCGTAAGTATTGGATAACACTGACTCTAGCTCAGGATGCGGATAAACCACACTGGTACGACCATGTTTTCGATCAATGAAGTCATCAACCATCCCCGACTGTAACGGGCCAGGCCTGAATAAGGCCACCAGCGCAATAATATCTTCAAAAGAATTGGGCACCTGACGCTTAATTAGCTCTTTCATACCGCGGGATTCCAGCTGGAAAACCGCTGTGGTTTCACCTTTTTGTAACAGCCGGTAAACCAGCTCATCGTCTAATGGCAATTTATCAATGCTGACCTTTTGGCCTAGAGTCCCTCCTTCGTGACTCGAACCGTCACAGTTACGTGCCTGGGAATTGATCATTTTCACTGCCCAATCAATAATGGTCAGTGTTCTAAGGCCAAGAAAGTCAAACTTTACCAGGCCGGCAGTCTCAACATCATTTTTGTCGAATTGGGTGACCAAACCTTGACTAGCCTCAACACAGTACAGGGGCGTAAAATCTGTCAGCTTCGTCGGCGCAATAACTACACCCCCAGCATGCTTACCTACATTTCTGGTGATGCCTTCCAGCTTGTAGGCCATCTCTATGATCTCTTGAGCATCTTCATCTGCATCGACAAATTGACCGAGCTGAGGCTCAACTTCAAATGCTTTCTTTAAGGTTATTCCTGGCTCAAAGGGAATAAGTTTTGAAAGCTTATCCGCTAACGAATAGGGTTTTCCCTGCACCCGCGCAACATCACGAACAACAGCCTTTGCCGCCATGGTGCCGAATGTAATAATTTGGGACACGGCATCTTTGCCATAGAGTTCCGCCACATGCTGAATAACTGCATCGCGCCCTACCATGCAGAAATCCACGTCGAAGTCTGGCATGGATACCCGTTCCGGATTGAGAAAGCGCTCGAAAAGCAGATCATATTTGAGGGGATCTAAATCGGTAATCCCTAATGAATAGGCGACAATCGAGCCGGCTCCTGAACCTCGGCCAGGCCCCACAGGAATATCTGAGTCTTTCGCCCATTGAATAAATTCCATTACAATCAGGAAATAGCCAGCGAAACCCATTTGATTTATCACCTGTAATTCCAGATATAGTCGTTCGTGATAAGGCTTTATCAGCTCCTGATAAGTGGTTTCATTTTGTTCTCGCGACTTACACTCTTTTCCAAAAATAGTTAGCAGTCTTTTCTCCAAGCCTTCTGCACTAAGCTTGGTTAAGTATTGATCGATGTTATAGCCATCCGGGATAGGGTAGTTCGGCAAACAAGGAGTGCCGAGATTTAAAGTCAGATTACAACGCTTGACGATTTCAAAGGCATTCTGCAAAGCCTCGGGGACATCGGCAAAAAGCTGCGTCATTTCATCGCCAGTTTTTAGATATTGTTCTTCTGTGTAGTTACGTGGTCGTCTAGAATCCCCCAAAGTGCGACGGTCATTAATACATACTCTGACTTCATGGGCTTCGAAGTCATCTCTAGAGATAAAGCGGACATCGTTGGTAGCCACAACCGGGCATCCCGTCCTCAAAGACATTGCCAACGCCAGCTCGATGTATTCTTCTTCGCCGTTTTTACCGACACGTTGTAGTTCGAGATAAAAGCTCTCAGGAAACATTTTTCGCCACTGACTCAACAATTCATGAGCTAACTCCATATCTCCCTGCAGTAGTGCTTCGCCAATGTCACTTTCCTGAGCACCCGACAGCGCGATTAAGCCTTCGGCATGCTGTGCTAGCTTAGCCTTGCGAATAACCGGCACGCCGCTAGAAGTATTCTCGGTGTAAAGGTCAGAGATTAGCTGGGTTAAGTTTAAATACCCTGTGTGATTTTTAACCAGCAAAACTAATCGAGTCTGAGTATTTTGATTCTCATCAGCAATTAGCACATCGCAACCACAGATTGGTTTTATTCCAGTCTTCAATGCATTGCTGTAATATTTAATTAGGGCGAACAGATTGGCCATGTCCGTTACTGCGACCGCCGGCATCTCTAACTCCACCATTCGAGTGATGAGTGGTTTGATAGCAATCAGCCCATCGCTTATAGAAAACTCAGAATGTAGCCGCAAATGAATGAACGGCTGAACGAGGTTTGGCTGCGAAAACGCTTGTGGCGATGTTTGAGAACCGGCTTTAGAGAAAGCTTGTGAAGGGACTATTGAAGCAGAATTTTCAAGCATACAAGTCGTTTAAACTGGATGAATAATAGAGTAACAATATACTCTCTTTCAAGAATCGTTTCGACACGAAAGCATGGCACTAATGCATAGAATTTTAATTTTTAATCTAAGCATTCGCTTCGATCAAATTTTTCCTAATCAGTGCTTGATCGGACGATAGCAGAGTCCAGAAGACGAGCTACCGGTGCGAATGAGCGCCGATGAATCTCACAGGGGCCATGAATGTCCAAAGCACTGAGATGAGCTGGGGTCGGATAACCTTTGTGCTGAGCGAAACCGTAAAGAGGATATAACTCAGCAAGTCTTTCCATTTCCTGGTCCCGGGTAACCTTGGCAAGTATTGAAGCCGCCGCTATTGCCGGCACCAGGGAATCCCCTTGCACCATAGCCTGGCAATCATAGCTCCATGCAGGGCAGTGATTACCATCAACATAGACAAAATCTGGCTGGATGTGTAATTGCTTAACTGCTCGATGCATAGCCAGCAAACTAGCCTGCAAGATATTAATCTCATCAATCTCATCAACAGTTGCTCTGGCCACAGAAAAAGCTTGAGCGTTTACGATAATTAGCTCAAAGCATTTGAGCCGCTGATTGGGAGAAAGTTTCTTGGAATCAGCCAATCCATCTATTACCATCAGTGGGTTAAGTATTACCGCCGCCGCCACCACATCACCAGCTAAAGGCCCCCTACCCACTTCGTCAGTTCCGGCGATAACCTTTGCCGTATCATCGAAGTTATAATTGCCGAAGTTGTTTTTCATCTCAACCCCAATTACGATTGTTTGGTTTAAATTAACTTTTGAATTTCACTTGCAGCACGCCTAGAGGCATCTTTACGCAATTCTTTGTGGAGTCGATCAAATTCATCTAACAGACTGAATTTATCAAAATCTCCCGCCATGAATTTGACAATCTGCTCACGGAGTAAAGCTACCTTTACATCACCTTGTATAAATTCAGGAACCAGCGTCTTATTAGCGAGAAGATTCGGTAATGCGAATTTGGAAATCTTAAGAATTCTTGATGCAATCATGTAGGTTAAACTTGCAACTTTATAACTTACAATCATCGGACGCCGCAGCAGCATAGCCTCTAAAGTTGCTGTTCCTGAAGCAAGCATCACTAAATTTGATGCGCTTATCGCCAAATGGGAATCATCAACCAGAGAAAACTGTTCCGGCAGGCTTATTCTGAGTCGCTCCATTATTTCTTGAATCTGCGTTCTTGCCTCGGGGCCGCTGCACGGAATCACAAACTTCAATTCAGGCATATCCTGCAATGATTCTAGCGCCGCTGAAATGAAAGTTGGCGCCAGCCGTTTGATTTCCCCCGACCGACTCCCCGGCATCAAGGCTACCAATTGATCTTCTGCAGAAAAATTGAGCACCGCTCTTGCTGTCAGCTGATTATCTTCAAAACCGATAGTGTCGGCCAGGGGGTGCCCTACACAGGCGACTGGAATCTCGTGTTGTTTATAGATTGCAGTCTCAAATGGAAATAGCGTCAACATTAAATCCACAGCTTTTTTGATCTTGTGGATTCGACTTTCATGATATGCCCAAACACTTGGGCTGACATAGTGAACAATTTTTATACCAAGTGATCGTAACGCAAACTCTAAGCGAGTATTGAAACCTGGGGAATCAATCCCGATGAAGATATCTGGTGGGTTTTCAGTAAATTCTGAAACCAGATTATTCTTGATTGAAAGCAGTTCAGGTAGGCGTCCCAATGGTTCAACAAAGCCCATCACTGATAGCCTGTCCATCGCTACCAGTGAACGACAACCAGCCGCCAGCATAGCGGGCCCACCAATACCTATAAATTCTGCCTGGGGGTATAACTCTTTAAGGGCCACAATTAAGCCCGCACCAAGAATATCTCCAGATTTTTCACCAGCAACAATGCCAAACCGAATAGGCTCTATCATAGAGTGATATGTTCTAATTGGTAAAGAATTTGGAATCCTATAATTCTAAATCAGCACATTTAGAAGAATCGTGAAAGTTAAAAGAACAGAGGAATGGCGGATCTTGCTAGACCGGTTCATAGCAAAAAGAAATAACCAAGCTATCGGTGAATGCCCTTCTCTGAAGATTCCAATGATGAGATCAAAATTTCCAGAGCCTTGCAATTCTCACTCATCGCTTTGAGCTGATCAATTGATTCTTGCAGACTGTAGTTTCGTTTATAGATAATCTTAAATGCTTCACGTATATCTGCAACCGTTTCCTTATCGAAACCTCGCCGTTCCAATCCAATGGCATTTATGCTCCGAACTGAAGCTGGCCTGCCACTAACAATCACATAAGCAGGAATATCATTAGTGATATGAGACATGGCACCGATCATAGCGTGATCCCCAATTTTCAGAAACTGATTTACGCCAGCATAGCCACCGAGAATAACCCAATCGCCAACCACTACATGGCCAGAGATAGCAGCGTTGTTAGCAAATACTGTATTGTCACCCACTATGCAGTCGTGGGCGACATGCACATAAGGCATCATTAAATTATCACTACCTATCTTAGTGAGGCAGCCACCTGAGCCAGTACCTCGGTGCAGCGTAACACCTTCACGAAAAATATTATTGTCGCCAATCTCTAACCAAGTTTCTTCGCCAGTGAATTTCTTATCTGCCGGGTCCTCTCCAACCGAGCTGAACTGAAAGATGCGGTTATTACTGCCGATTTTAGTATTCGACCGAATTATCACGCTGGATTCAATTACAGTTCCAGGGCCGATAAACACATTGGGGCCGATTACACACCAGGGCCCAATCACTGCATCACTGGAAATATCTGCCTTGGGGTCAATTTTCGAAGTTTCGTCAATCATTGGATTGCTCTAATTCCACCTGCCTCTCGGCACACATAATGGTCGCGCCTCCCACAAGCTCATCACCGACAGTCGCCTTAGCAGCAAATTTATAGATACCGCGGCGATGAGAAATGATCGAAACCTCAAGCATTAGCTGGTCACCTGGGACAACAGGTCGTCTCAACCTGACATTGTCAGCGCCAACGAAATAATACAAGTAGCCATCTTTTGGTTTCTTCTCTTGACTCTTAAACCCGAGCACCCCTGCTGCTTGAGCTAAGGCTTCTATAATTAACACGCCAGGCATTATCGGTTGGCCAGGAAAGTGACCAACAAAAAACGGCTCATTAACAGTCACATTCTTATAAGCAACAATAGATTTGCCAAGCTCCATTTCTACTACACGATCTACCAGCAAAAATGGATAGCGCTGAGGTAAGTACTCTTTTATATCTTCAACATTCATCAACATACGGTATCTCTAATGTGCCTTTTAGCAAGCCTAAACCCAATGCTATTCTTTATCGGTAGGCTTCTCTAATTCTTTTAGTCTCTTTGCGATACTGTCTAGTTGCTGAAATCGAACAATCAACCTCTTCCAGATCGAAGTCTTCATATGGCCTGTTCCAGATGAGTACATACCCGCCTCTGTAATAGAACTGCTAACTAAAGACATAGCACTAACTTGCACCTTATCAGCAATGCTTATATGCCCTACAGCCCCTGAAGCCCCTCCCATAATGCAGTACCTTCCTATCTTCACGCTACCAGCAATTGCGGTACAACCGCAAATAATAGTATGGTCGCCTATAATGCAGTTGTGACCGATTTGTACTTGATTATCAATTTTCACACCTAGGCCGATCACAGTATCTCCAATCGCTCCACGATCGATAGTCGTACCGGCACCGATCTCTACATTGTCGGCGATTCTGACAGACCCGAGCTGGTGAATTTTTATTGATTTTTCACCATCGAAAGAAAAACCAAAACCATCTGCTCCAACAATGGATCCACTGTGGATTATAACATTGGAGCCCAACGAGACCTTATGATAAAGGGTGACACTGCTATGCAGTTTACAATTTTTCCCTAGAGCAGAGCCCGCTCCAATGGTTACTCCAGATCCGATTTCCGAATTCTCACCTATGCAGACATCGGCACCGATTACCGAATTGGCAGCAACTGAAACGCCTTTCGCAAGTTTCGCCGAATTGTCAACTATAGCAGTGGGGTGAATGCCAGAAACAGGAGAGGGTGCGCGATCAAATAACGCGCTAGCTTTAGCAAAACTGACGTAGGGAGCTGAAGAAATAAGTTTATTTGTTGGGCATATATCCGAAAAGTTTTCAGCAATTATCACGGCTGATGCTTTGCAGGATGAAAGCTGATCAATATAGGCTGGATTGCTCAAGAAACTGAGCTGCTGTGGGGCGGCATCACGGAGTGTCCCAAGCCCATTTATCACTACTTGATCATCGCCAATCAGTTGCACATCTAACAGTTTAGCAATTTCGCCAAGTGTATAGCTTTTCATGTGTTACCTGGCGCTTATACGCATAAACGTATCGCTAATTACTCGCTCTGAGAACTTTCGTTAAGCTTAGCAGTGACCTTAGCTGTTATATCTAATACCGGCGCGAAGTAAGGAGCACTATCGACATTTAATATTAAGTCGTACCCTCCTTCAGCAACCACATCAGTCACAGCCGCGGCGAGCTCTTCTTGCATACTGGCTAGAAATGCTTGATTCTTTTCTTGCAGAGCAGTTTGAACTCTTTCCTGAATCAATTGCAACTGAACTTGTAAATCCTGAGCATTAGAGTTCATACGGCTAATTTCAGCTTCCGTCATTACCGCTTCATTTTGCTGATACTCCTCTTGCAGTTCAGTAAGCGATGTGGTGAGTTCTAACGCTCTTTCTTCATCGATAATGAACTCTTGACGTATCTCTTCTTGAGCAACTTTGGCTGATTCTGAATTGAATAATGCTTGTAGCGCATTCAGTACACCAATTTTAGTACCTTGTGCAAACGCGCCCTGAGAGACAACTGCGAGGCAAAGACAAACTATAAGACTCTTAATATTTTTCACGTGTATCCTCCAATTTATACTTCAACCGCCAGACTCTATTATTCAGTAGTTTCAACTCAATCTTTAACAAATTTTCAACAAATCCTCGTTACCGAGCGGATTGATTAATCAAAACAATTCCCAATCACTAACTTAAAATCCTTGACCAACAGTAAAATCAAAGGTCTTGGTATCGTCATTTTCCCCACCAAACGGCGCTGCTATGTAAAATGTTAGCGGACCAAATGGCGACAAATAAGTTACGCTCACACCGACTGCATAGCGCAATTCTCCAACATCAAAATTCGAACAACCCTGCTGTAGCCGCTGTCTATCGGTACAATGTGACGAGAAAACATTTCCAGCGTCAATAAAAAAAGCTGATCTAATACGGCTCGTATCATCGAGAAAAGGTACCGGAAATAGCAGCTCAAGTGATGCTACTGCCAGTATATTACCACCAAAATTGTCATAATCATCATCTAGATAGAAGTTTTGTACAGCCAAAGCAATCTCCGGATTTCCATTAGCATCCAGTTGCGGGACACCAGCCGCATCCGTCAATACCGTGGTTTCGTAGCCAGCGTCATTATTTAAACCAACCGCATTACCTGACTCATCACGCAAAATTTGACCATCTTCACCTCTCTGTAGAGTAAGACCATTCTGCGTTAGATATCGCGCACCTGCCGTACTTCTCGGTCCCAGGCTATTCTCCTCATAGCCTCGCAACTGCCCTCCCCCTTGGATCAAACCACCAGCGAAGAAATTACTAAAAAAGGGCATTTGCCCATTATCCCCATAACCGAAGCCGAAACCAAGATTGGTGCGCAGAGCCACTACCCATTCTCTACTTCCATAAATTGGCCAGTACATCTGATTGCTATAATTGATTCGAGCGTATTCTAGATCACTTCCGGGAAGAGTTATCTCAATTCCCAGGCTGTGGAGGCTTCCATCATTAGCGAGCTGACCACGGTTAAGCGTGTTTCTAAACCAGCTGCCCGAGATAGTGACATTATCAAAAGAGTCACCAAATTTATCGACAAAACCCAAGTCTCCACTCCGCTGCAGCTGATCATCCCTGAGGTCGGCAACATTCCCTAGAACTGAGTCCATTACGGGGCCATCAAACACGTTAAGATTTGGTGGTGAGATCATATAGCTATCAATACCATCGAATAAAATTGGACTGGCTTCGATTTCTTGCACCGAACCAAAACCTGCACTTAACTCAGTGTGAGTAAAGCCCAAATCAAAACCCAATACCATAATCTCACTCAAGGGGTAACTAAAGCTGAACGAGCCACCATAAGAAGTCGTGTTAAAGCTAGAAACATTCCAAGGAGAATCAATTTCCTGAGCAAAGAGATTGAATCCGCGACTAACTCCGTCGGCAGTATAATAAGGATCGGTGTAACTGAAATTTAACCCTTTTTGAAAACGGCTCCTATTTACTCCTACCCCAACTGTCCGGCCCGTTCCCAGAAAATTAGCAGCTTGCAAACTTGAACTGAGGAAAAAATTGCCACGACTACCTGTACCAATTTGAAAACTGATCGCACCGAAATTTTGTTCCAGCACATCATAGTTGACGTCAATTTGATCTTGTGTTCCAGCAACCTCTTCAGTCTCTACTTCTACTGATTCAAAGTATCCTAATCTCTCAAGGCGAACCTTCGATTGTTCAATTTGCAGATTGGACGCGGGCGCGCTTTCTAGTTGGCGCATTTCTCTTCGCAATACATCATCTGCTGTCGATAAGTTCCCTGCAAAATTAATTCGATTCACATAGGTACGATTGCCTGGCTCAATAAAAAAGGTGACGCCGACAGTTTCATCTTCATCGTCCACTTCTGGCACGCCGGTAGCTTCTGCAAATGCATAGCCAAGGTTTCCAAGAAACTGTACCATTATTTCTTCGGTTCCGGTTACCAGAGCCTGAGAATAAATCTGACCTGGGCGCACGAAGATAGCAGCACGCAATAATGCCTCTGCGTCCACCAAGTCACCAGCCAGGTCCACCTCATCAACCGTGTATAAATTACCCTCATCGACATTAATAGTGATATACACTTCGGCACGATCAGGAGTAATCGAGATCGGTGTTGATTCAATTGTAAATTCAACATAACCATTATCGAGATAATAGGATTCAAGTCGCTCTAGGTCTCCAGTAAATTGTTCGCGGGAGTATCGATCTTTTCGACTAAAGAACATAAACCAGGGCTTGGTGCCTAATTCAAACAATCCAAGAAGATCTTCTTCCTCAAAAGCTGAATTGCCAACAATATTAATATGGCGAATACGCGACTCTTCACCTTCATCGATTTCAAGACTGATCGCAACTCGATTTCGAGGTAGGTCTTCGACTTCGATCTCAACCGCCGCACCATATCGTCCTCGACCAGAGTAGACTTCCTGAATTCCCTGACGGATTAATTCTAACGCTGCCCGCGTAAAAATTTGGCCCTCAGCAATATCAGCCTGGGCCATATTGTCCAAAATATCTTCTGTTTCTAAAACGCTGTTGCCCTCAATAACAATTTCTGCCACCGAAGGTCTCTCGAGGACTGTGACAACCAAAATATTTCCTTCGCGCGCTACTTCAATCTCATCAAAATACTCTGACTGAGAAAGCTCCCGAATAATTTGCGCGGATGTTGTTCCATCGACTTCGTCGCCGATACCAACTGGTAGGAGATTGTAGATTATTCCAGGTGAAATTCGCTGATAGCCATCAACTATGATGTCAGCGATAGTGAAAGTTTGTGCTTGGAGAGAATTGGGGAAGCCAACCGCAAGCAGGAAACAAAAAACTACTCTCTTCATTTGTAACGCATTCTCAAATTTAGAATTTATGACTTGGCGACGGACGTCCAATTTCTTCGAGCCAATCTGATTGTTTTTGATTTTTCATCCAACTTCTTATTCATTTTTTTAATATTTAAAATACCTTCTTCAGCAACTACCTTTTCTTTAACAACTTCACAGCAATCGTGTGAAATCATTATATATTGCCAATATCATAATCCCGGATATCAACAGCAGCCCAAGCTGCAAGCCCCAGGCTTGAATACGTTCTGGCACTGGTCGTCTGATTACAGCTTCAATCATGTAGTACAGTAAATGACCTCCATCTAGTATTGGGATTGGTAATAAATTCAGCACACCCAAAGAGATACTCAGCAATGCCAGGAACCCCAAATACACATCCAAACCGTAGGTCGCTGTTTCTCCTGCTATCTGGGCTATAGTTATCGGGCCATTAATATTCTTTACCGATATTAAACCAACAACCATCTTCTTTACTGAATCAAGAACAAAGACCGATTTATCCCAAGTCTCTTGCAAAGCCGGCTGCACAGCAGTAAATACGTTGTAATTTACTTCTCGCTGCATCTCCGGCGGCAACAACTCAGCTAAAGTTGTGTTCTGGACATAGGCACCGATGCTGCCAATCTCGCTGCCATCAACCTCCCTGCTTGAAGCAGGAGTAATCTGGAGCCCAACTTTATTCTCATCTCGTTGGACCATGACATCTAACGTGAGTTCCGGGTTTGCTCGAATCACTTCAACCCAATGAGTCCAACCTCTGATGCTTACATCATTCACCGAAAGAATTTCATCACCAGCCAACAAACCAGCGGCTTCAGCCCTCCCCTCCGAGACCACACCAGCGATTCTTGCAGGAATTTCAATTTGTATAATTCCCAGATTACTAATTGGGTTAGGTGCAGTTTCAGTGCCCATCCAGGAAACAATAGGAATATCGATATTGTTTGATGCAGCAGAGTTTGCGGAATCTACAGTCAGCTGCAAAACACCAGTTTCACCGAGTCTGGCTAACATTTCCAGTGTGACCTGCTGCCAAATTATTGTTGCACTGCCATCGACGGCTAGTATTTCATCGCCAGGCCGCAGCCCTGCCTCATAGGCAGGCGAACCTTCAATGACATTATTTACAACCGGCGCAATTCCAGTTAACCCGTAGCTAATATTAATTAACCAGAAGACAAAAATTGCCAATAAGAAATTGGCGATAGGGCCTGCTGCAACAATTGCCGTCCGCTGCCAGAGAGGTTTATAGGCGAAAGATAAATGCTGCTGGCTAACCGAAACATCGGCGGCATCAGCTACCGTAGTGTCTTCCTGGCCGAGCATTTTTACATACCCACCTAATGGAATTGGCGCTATGACATACTCGCAACCATCCTTACCTACCCATGTTTTAACTGCTTTACCAAACCCGATGGAGAACCTCAACACCTTAACTCCACAGCGCCGAGCCACCCAAAAATGACCGAATTCATGAATGGTGACCAAAATGCCTAGAGTGAAGATTAAGGCAGCTATGCTTGTTAATATGTCCAGTATCATATTTGTAATATTTTTAACTAAATTCAGCTCTTTCGCTATCTTGAAACAAGCTTAAAAAGCCTCTTAAAATTCCTTTAATATCAGCTTTTTAGCCAAATTTCTTGCTTCCTGATCGAAGCCCCGAATGATAGCGAGACTTGGCGCCGCTTCACAAGGTATTTTCGACATAACTGCGGCAATAATTAGAGGTATAGCTGAAAAGGAAATATCACCTGATAAAAAGGCGGCTACTGCCTCCTCATTGGCTGCGTTAAGCACAATCGGTGCATTTCCACCCATTTTGGCAGCTTCAATCCCTAAAGCTAAGCAAGGAAAACGTCCTAGATCAGCAATTAAAAATTCAAGGGGTTCACATTCACTAAGAGATAGTAGTTCTGCACCTGAGGATATCCGCTGCGGAAAGGCTAAACCGTGAGCTATAGGAATTCTCATATCCGGATTAGCCATCTGCGCCAAAACCGAACCATCCCGGTAATACACCATTGAATGAACGATGCTCTGAGGGTGAATCAGTATTTCTACTTGCTTCGGCTCCAAATCAAATAGCAGGCAGACCTCAATAAATTCCAAGCCTTTATTCATCATTGAGGCTGAATCAACAGAAATTTTTCGCCCCATGTTCCACTTCGGGTGGCGACAAGCTTGCGCAGGAGTTACGGAATCAAGATCGTCTAATGAAGTATTTAAAAAAGGGCCTCCAGAAGCCGTAAGTACCACTTTATCGATATGCCCCAGCCATTTTTTGCTGTCGCCGTTCGGCAGACATTGAAAAATCGCATTGTGCTCACTATCAATTGGGATAATTGAAGCACCGGATTTTCGCACCGCGTCAATAAGCAAGCTACCTGCCATTACCAAAGATTCTTTATTCGCCAAAAGTATGCGCTTTCTTGCTTCAGCAGCTGCCAAAACCGACTCAAGGCCAGCTGATCCAACAATCGCCGCCATAACGTGAGTGACTTCATCTGCAACTGCAATACTAGCCAGTCCCGCGGCACCAACCAATAACTTTGTTTGACAATCCGCAACGGTTAATAAACGAGCAAATTTCTCAGCAGCTTGTTCATCGCTAACTACCGCAACTGTGGGCTTAAATTTCAGACATTGCTGTAACAGCAATTCGACATTGGTGTGAGCGCTTAGCCCATAAAGTTTATAACTGGGTTGCTGTTCAATTACAGCCAAAGTACTTTGACCTACGGAGCCAGTGGAACCCAGTATTGTTATGTGATGCTGCGCTGACATTCGAATTAGCTAGCCTCACTCATCATGAAAACAAGTAACAACGCGAAAGGTGGTGCTGTCGCGACCAAGCTATCTATTCTATCCAAGATGCCTCCATGACCAGGCAACAGTCTTCCGCTATCTTTAATATTCTGATTGCGCTTCAGCATACTTTCAAGCAAATCGCCTATGACGGAGAAAAACGTAGTTAGAGGTGCAAGAAAAAATAGTACGACCATTTGAACAGAAGTAAGGTCCAGAAAATAACTATTTGCCGCCCAGATCATAGCCACTGAAATCACCGCGCAGAGTGCGAATCCCCCCCATACTCCTTCCCAAGTTTTTTTGGGACTTAAATTTGGAGCTAGCTTTCTCGAACCAAAATTCACGCCCGCGAAATAAGCACCAATATCAACTGCAGCAACCAGAATAACCAAAGCCAATGCGAGCAGCCCAGCTTCTTCCAAACTTTTTAGAACCACTAATCCAACCCAGCTCGGAACTAAGGCCAACATACCCATACAGGCAATTTTAGACTCATTGTTCCAAGTTGATTTGTTTTCTGGATAGCCAGCTAATACAAAAACCATCAATATCCAAAATAGCAATCCTAGGCCGAGCAGAATGGATGCTCGAACAAAATCTACTGAAGAATCTCTTGTCGAGATATCAAGAATGAAATACAGGCCAATAATCATGGCCGCAATAGTTAATGAGTAAGTCAATTTTGCTGACGATTCCTTTAAGCCAATAAATCCACCCCATTCCCAACTGGCGAGTACCACTACTAGAGAAATGAATAGAGTAAAATTAAACAGAGATAGTTGAGTGGTGGTACCAATCAAACCAATTAACAAACTAATTGCGGTGATAATTCGTTGCTTTAACATCTACTCGTCCGAGCCTACATCTCCATCATGACTGCCGTATCGGCGCTGCCGTTTCGCAAACTCTTCTAATGCCAACTCAAAATGCATTGAATTAAAATCAGGCCAGAAGCATTCGGTAAAATACAATTCTGTATAGGCAAATTGCCAAAGTAGAAAATTGCTAACTCGCTGTTCGCCACCAGTTCGGATACAAAGATCAGGGTCGGGATATTCCTGCAAACTAGTATGAAGGTGAACACTCTCAATATCGATTTCGTCGAGACTCATATGACCTAATTTTACTTTCTCAGCTATCACTCTTGTTGCCTGACTCAAATCCCACCGGCCTCCATAGTCGACCGCAACAATCACCGTAGTGCCGATGTTATTTTGCGTAAGCTCTTCGACCCCTGCCATGTTGGCTTGTAGTTTTTGCGAAAAGCCTGAACGGTTACCAATAAACCGAAGCCTTACATTTCTCTTATGTAACTGATTGATCTCTTTGCGCTTTAACACTATTAAAAAGAGAGCCATTAGAGACTGAACTTCTTTCGCGGGACGTCGCCAGTTCTCGCTACTAAAGGCAAACAGAGTTAAACATTTTATACCTCTATCGACACAGCAATTAACCACTTCTTTTACTGCTTCAGCACCATGACGATGCCCCGACTTAGCTTGTAAGCCCCGAGCTTTTGCCCAACGGTTGTTGCCATCCATAATGATGGCGATATGATTTGGAAGTAAAGAGTTAGATTCAGGAGTCATTTTTAACTATTTCTTAGCGATCAATAATGAACAATAAATAAAACTTCCTGATGTGTGCGAACGAAGCTTGCGAGTAAAACAATCTACAACAAATTAGAACGAGAGTAGATCAGCCTCTTTAACTTGATATGCAGCTTCAATTGCGCCGATATATTTGTCCGTAAGCTTTTGCACACTCTCCACAGCACGACGTTGTTCGTCCTCACTAATCTCTTTTTCCTTCTCGAGGTCTTTGAAGTCTGAGTTAGCATCGCGGCGAATATTGCGTATTGCAACTCGGCCATTCTCTGCCTCATTCTTCGCCTGCTTGGTGAATTCTTTCCGAGTTTCTTCTGTAAGCGCAGGCATGGGAACGCGAATCGTATCTCCATTATTAGATGGATTAAGCCCCAAATCAGATTTAAGAATCGCTTTCTCTATTTCTCCAATTAAGGGTTTTTCCCACGGCGAGATTAATAGAGATCGGCCGTCTTCAACATTTATGTTAGCTAGTTGATTAAGAGGTGTATCTGAGCCGTAATAGGAAACCATGACGGTATCAAGAATGCTTGGGTGAGCTCTACCAGTCCGAATTTTCTTAAATGCATCTTCCAAAGAGATCACGCTCTTTTGCATTCTTTCTTCCGCATCTGCAATTATCTCATTAATCATAATGCTCCCCTTCTTCTATAACGCTGTTGAAGCGCACAACGGCGCAGCCGGACTTACTCTTTATTCTATTAATGTTCCGTCAGCTTTGCCCATAACGTTATCTAACAATGCTCCAGGGCGATTCATGTCGAATACTTTTATCGGGACCTGATGATCTCTACTCAGGCAGATCGCCGTTAGATCCATTACTCCAAGTTTTTTCTCGATAACTTCATCGTAGGTCAAACTTTTGAATTTCACAGCTTCAGGATTTGTATGCGGATCTGAAGAATATACACCATCTACTTTCGTCGCTTTTAATATCAGGTCCGCATCGATTTCGATACCGCGCAAACACGCTGCAGAATCTGTCGTAAAAAAGGGATTGCCAGTGCCAGCAGAAAAAATAACCACATCGGATGCTTTAAGATGCCGGATAGCTGCGCGCCGATCATAATGCTCAACTACGCCGCTCATCTGAATTGCCGACATCACACGAGTAGAAATGCCTGCTCGCTCCAACGCATCTCTCATTGCTAACGCGTTCATAACCGTGGCCAGCATCCCCATATGATCACCGGTTACTCGCTCCATTCCAGCGGCACTCAAGGCAGCGCCACGAAACAAATTACCGCCGCCGATTACCATTCCAACCTGCACTCCCAAACCGATAAGCTGCCCTACTTCTACAGCCATCCGATCAAGAACCTTAGGATCAATTCCAAAGTCTGCATCTCCAGTTAGCGCTTCTCCGCTAAGCTTGAGCAGTATTCGGTTATATTTACGTTCCTGTTTTGGCATCAGTCTTTAATTACCTAGCTGGGGTTAAGTTCGTCGGCCATTATTCCTGAGAAAAACTAGCCGTTCCCTTGTACTTGAGCGGCCACTTCTTCGGCAAAATCCACTTCTTCTTTTTCGATACCTTCGCCAACTTCATAGCGTACAAAATTGACCACATCTGCACCAGCTTCTTTAAGTAAATCTACAATTTTGGTATCTGAATCCTTTACGAAAGGCTGCTCAAGCAAGCTAATCTCAGCAACAAACTTACGCAAGCGACCTATTATTATTTTCTCGATGATTTCTTCCGGTTTCCCACTTCCTCTTGCTTGAGCCGAATATATTTCAGATTCCTTGGCCAATACATCTTCTGGCACATCTTCAGCTCTGACCACCATAGGGTTAACAGCGGCCACATGCATCGCGATATCGCGGGCTAGTGATTCGTCTCCACCCTGCAGCGATATCAAAACAGCAATTCGATTGTTGCTGTGCACATAACTTGCAACTATACCCCGATTAGCGTCTTCAAACTTCAATCTATCGATTCGACGCAGATTAATATTTTCACCAACCTTTTGCACCAATGCCTGGCGCAAATCCTCTAATCCCGCATTCAAAATACCTTGCACATCTGCATCATTATTTGAATAGGCGAGCTCTATAGCTTGCTGAGAGAAATCTAGAAAATTCTCATCTCGCGCTGCAAAATCTGTCTCGCTATTCACTTCAATTATCACACCGTAATTGCCATCCTCTGCAATTTTAGTAAGTACAATTCCTTCTGCTGCTACACGGCTAGCTTTCTTTGCAGCTTTTAGCCCGCTTGCCTTACGCAAATCGTCGATCGCTTTATCCATATCTCCGTCAGCAGCGGAAAGAGCTTTCTTACAATCCATCATTCCCAAACCAGTGCGCTCGCGCAATTCTTTAACCATGCCTGCTGTAATATTTGCCATTTTCCTAGCCTCTTGCTAAATCTTTGTCTTATTCACTATGTGAATTGATAACCAATTATGTTTTATACAATTGCAAAAAAAGGCTGCTCGCCCCATTTTCACTCTGTCTTGAATAGCCTTAGGTGATTGAGGGACTTGGGGAATTAGTATTAGCACTGATTCCCCAAGCAGATTCCTAATCTTCAGTTTTCGCAGGTGCTTTCTTTTTAGCTGGAGCCTTCTTTTTAGCTGGAGCCTTCTTTTTAGCTGGAGCCTTCTTTTTAGCTGGAGCCTTCTTTTTGGCAGGCGCTTTCTTTACTGCTGCCTTTTTAGCTGGAGCTTTTTTAGCTGGAGCTTTCTGCGCTGCAGGCTCAGCATCAGCGGCTGCCTCAATCGAAGTTTCAGAAGCTGCTTTGACTGATTCACTCTCAGCTACTTCTTCTTCCACTGCGGTTATTTCTTCAGCGGGCGCTTCCTCTGCAGAAGCTTCTTCTGCAGGACCCTCTTCTGCAGGGACTTGTTCTGCCGCAGATCCATCTGCATCCGCAACAACTTCAGCAACTATATTTTGATTCTCTTCAATTTCGATGAGCTCGCTATCTCCGCCCGCCGGACCGCTACGCCCACGACCTTCAATACAAGCATCGGCCACAGCTTGAACATATAATTGAATTGCACGAATTGCATCATCGTTACCAGGAATAACATGGTTGATGCCATCAGGATTGCTATTAGTATCAACTACACCGATTACTGGAATTTTTAAATTATTTGCTTCGGTAACTGCAATGCGCTCATGGTCCACATCTATTACGAAGAGAGCGTCGGGCAAACCACCCATATCTTTGATTCCACCGATACTACGTTCGAGCTTTTCTTTAGTTCGAGTTAGCATTAAGGCTTCTTTTTTGGTTAATCGGCTAAAAGTTCCATCAGCTTGCTGGGTTTCCAACTCCTTCAATCTTTTAATTGATCCGCGAATGGTCTTATAGTTGGTGAGCATTCCGCCAAGCCAGCGATGATTCACATAAGGCATACCAGCTCGCTCAGCTTCCTGACGCATAATCTTGGACGCTGCTCGCTTAGTGCCAACAAACAAGATTTTCTTTTTCTTGTCCGCCATGTCCGCCACTTCTTCCACCGCCTTATTAAGGGCTGGAACAGTGTGCTCAAGGTTGATAATGTGGATTTTGTTACGGGCGCCAAATATGTATGGCTCCATCTTGGGGTTCCAATAGCGACACTGGTGCCCGAAATGGACTCCTGCACGGAGCATTTCTTTCATGCTTACAGTCATTTTAATACCTTCGGTTTGGGTTAGGCCTCCATACACCCCATAGTTCAACCTCTATGACGGTTAAGTCTCAAAGGCACCCAGAACACATGTGTCGGTGTATGTGCGACATTAGTTTATTTACAAATCCACTTTCCAAGACAAGATCACTCGAAAAGCGCGCAGCTTTATACCACGATCCGCCTGAAATTTAAAGAAAAGCCCAGATTTAGGGGCCTAGCAATCCCTATCCTAGCAGCCTTGGTTACTACCTACTAAAGACTTTAACGATGAGCGCAATCCACTGTATATAAAGGGGTTCTTGATTTACAATAGCCAGCTTTCGCTGATTGGCCTATGTTATTTCGCAGGACCAGCTATATTAGTCTCCCTAGGCCCCAAAAATCGACAGTACCAAAACATGACTATACATATTAAAACCGCAGAAGATCTATCTAAAATGCAGGTGGTGGGAAAATTAGCCGCCGACGTGCTCGAGATGATCGGTCCCTTTGTCCAGCCTGGTGTTAGTACAGGCGAACTAGATAATATCTGCCATAAATATATAGTCGAAGAGCAAAACGCGATTCCAGCTCCTCTTAACTACAATGGTTTCCCCAAATCCATTTGCACCTCTGTAAATCATGTAATCTGTCACGGCATTCCTAGTGACAGCAAGACTCTAAAATCAGGCGACATAATCAATATCGATATCACTGTTATAAAAGATGGTTTTCATGGTGACACCAGCAAAATGTTTTGTGTTGGCGATACTCCCAGTCATGCAAAAAGGTTAATTAAAGTAACCCAAGAATGCTTGTATAAGGCTATTGAAATTGTAAAGCCAGGAATTAGCCTTGGTGATATTGGCCACACCATTCAACAACATGGAGAGGCCAACAATTATTCAATTGTTAGAGAATACTGCGGTCATGGTATTGGCCGAATATTCCATGAAGAACCGCAAATTTTGCACTATGGAAAACCTAACACCGGAACTCGATTAATAGAAGGAATGACCTTCACTATTGAGCCCATGCTTAACGCAGGCACTCGCTACACTAAACTTTCGAAGAAAGATGGCTGGGCAGTCACTACTAAAGACCGGCGATTGTCGGCTCAATGGGAGCACACCATGGCCGTTACCAGCGATGGCTGTAAAGTATTTACCCTTCGCTCCGATGAAGTTTTATGAACCCGGATCCCTGGATAAACCCAGTGACTAACCAGAATAACCTCGCCGCAAAAAATCTTCAGAAAAACGATATTGAAGAACCCAGCACTAATTTAGGAAACCAAACCAGATCGACCTATACAACTGACACTACCCTTCTCGATATAGCAGCATTAGAAAATGCACTAGCTACTGGCAACAATCCTATTCAGCTTTTTCGCGAAGCAATAGCTCATGCCAGCGAGAAACTTGATGACAGATATAAACAGAATCTGAATATCAATGACATTGTTGCCGATCGCTCATGGGTTATAGATAAAATTCTCTGCCTGGCTTGGCAATCACAAGATTGGCCAAATCCCGATGACATTAGTCTAATTGCCGTCGGAGGGTATGGTCGTAGTGAACTTTTACCACATTCAGATATCGATATTCTTATTCTGACTCGCAAAGACCGCAACAAGAAATATAAAACTCCGATTAGCTCTTTTCTCGCTTTATTGTGGGACTTGGGGCTTGAAGTAGGCCAAAGCGTTCGCTCCATAAAACAAAGTAAGCAAGAGTCCATTAAGGACATTACGGTAGCCACCTCCCTAATGGAATCTCGAACACTATTCGGCCCCCCTGCATTACACAGAGAAATGCTTAAACTTACTCACGGTAAACGCGTATGGCCCAGCAAAAAATTTCTGCAGGCAAAGTGGGACGAACAAATAGCCCGTCACAAAAAATATCACGATATCGATTACGCCCTGGAACCCAACATAAAAACCTCACCTGGCGGACTGCGTGATATCCAAACTATCGCCTGGGTGGCCAAAAGACATTATGGCGCAGACTCGCTAAGTGACTTAGTTGAGCTCGGGTTTCTAAAAGAATCTGAAGAAGCCATGATTCACAAGGGTCAGCAATTCCTCTGGAAGCTTCGTTATGGCCTGCACATATTGGAAGGCCGTCGCGAGGATCGTCTGCTCTTCGATAAGCAAAGAGAGTTAGCAAAATTGTTCGGCTATGAAAATGACGAAAAAAGCTTGGGTGTCGAAAAATTAATGCAAAAGTACTACCGAGCGGTTGCCAATTTAAGAGAGCTCAACGATGTTCTCTTGCAACATTTAGATGAGGCTATACTTAGAGCTGACGAAAAAGAAAAAATCGAACCTCTCAATAGCCGCTTTCAAATAAACAATGGCTATATCGAAGTTGTCTCCCCTACCGTCTTCGAGCGTTCTCCATCAGCGTTACTAGAGATCTTTGTGCTAATGGCGCAGACACCCACCATATTGGGCATGCGAGCATCTACGATTCGCTCTATACGAGAAAATCGTCGGCTCATCGATGATGAATACCGTAATGATATTCGCAACGTTGCATTGTTTACTGAGCTTCTGCGCTCTGGTCACAGGCTCACACTACAACTTCGCCGGATGGCTCGTTATGGAATCTTAGGGCGATACCTACCTGAATTCGGCCAGATTATGGGGCAAATGCAACATGATCTATTCCATATTTATACCGTTGATGCGCACACTCTCCAGGTGGTAGAGAATATGCGGCGTTTTTTACGCCCCTCTGCTAAAAAAGAATTTCCTGTGGCTGCACATATCGTCAAAAACCTTCCCAAGATTGAGCTGCTCTATATCGCAGGCCTTTACCATGACATTGCCAAAGGACGCGGTGGTGATCATTCTACTCTAGGGATGGTTGATGCTGAAGAGTTTTGTGCTCGCCATAGAATGAGTAGTTGGGATGCAAAACTAGTATCGTGGCTGGTTTCAAAACACCTGTTCATGTCAATGACTGCTCAACGTAGGGATATTGACGACCCGGAAGTAATTAAAGATTTTGCCAGCATTGTTGGCGACAAATTACATTTAGATTACTTGTATGTAATGACTGTAGCCGATATTCGAGCTACAAATCCGGAGCTATGGAATAGCTGGCGTGCAACTCTACTGCGCCAACTTTACCTAAACACTAAACGGGCTCTACGATTAGGACTGGAAAACACAAAAAACCGTGCAGATCGAATCGCAGACAAAAAAGACACGGCGCTCCTAAAGTTAAAAGAGCGAGGGCTTAGTAGTAGTGACATAGAGTCCGTATGGCGGAACGCTGATGACGAATATTTCGTAAGAGAGTCTAGCGCTAATATTATCTGGCATACGGAAGCAATCACACGCCATGACAATACTGGACCCTTGGTTTCAATTAAAGAAATCACTGGTAGTAGTGCTGAAGGAGCGACTCAAGTTTTTATTTATACAACTAATAGCGATTTCCTCTTTGCAAACAGCACCGCCGCCTTTGAAAGGCTAAAATTAAATATTTATGGAGCCAGAATTTTTACTTCAGCAAACGGCTTCTGTATGGACACTTACACAGTGTTAGAAAACAGCGGAAGACCAGTGGGAAATAACTCAAAGAGAATCATACAGATTCAAGAAACTTTATCTGAGATTTTACAAGCAGATAATAAATTACCACCAGCTGTGCATTTTAGAAAAAGCCGGAAAGAAAAGTATTTCAGTAAACACATCGAAGTCACGTTGCTTAATACGACCAATAAGAGCTATTCCACTTTAGAAGTAAACTGCCCTGACCAACCTGGAATACTCGCATGCGTAGGGAAAGTATTTGCTGACAACTCCATCAATCTGAAAGATGCGCGAATCACCACTTTAGGCGAGCGAGTTGAAGATTTGTTTTTCATAACTAATAAGTCAGGTTGGCCTATTGTTGAAACCAAGTTAATTAAAAAACTACAGCTGGACATTAAAACTCAATTGAAGCAGCGGCTACCTGCTTAAAACATCGACAGGTATCAGAATAATGATCACTCTATATGGAATTAACAACTGTGATACGATTAAGAAGACTAGAAAATGGCTCCAAGAGAATGAAATCGACTACGAATTTCATGATTACAAGAAAGCCGGATGCTCCAAACACCTAGCCGAGACATTCCTCAAACACTTCGACTATAAAGAATTAATTAATAGTCGCGGAACTACATGGCGTAAATTGTCCGATAGCGAAAAAACTTCATTAGATATTACATCTGCTATAAATCTGATGGCAGAACAACCCTCGATTATTAAGAGGCCTCTACTTAACAGCAGAGGGACTTGGTTTCTCGGATATAATGAAGAAAACTTTAAACAACTTGTATTGAATACAAATCGCTTTAAGCAATAGGACGAACAAGAAATAATCAGGATCGAACAATGAGTGAATCAGTATTACATAGTTTTGGCTTTGGAATTGTAACCAGGAATTCAGCTGGAGAAATTATCGAAGTTTATTACCCTCAACCAGTTATGAATCCAGAGTCATCTCTGTCTGCTGCATTGACATCGGTATGCGGCCCAGAAAACAACACCGTGGAAATTAACGATGTTTTGCACGAGGAATTAGCGGAAGCACTACTGCGGACGTCTGAAAGCAGCACAGTCGAATTTTTAAACAAACTCGCCGAGAGCTCACCGGCCATAATTCTTTGCCTTATCGCCACTGACTACCCCCCACAGAGCATTTCTGAAGCTTATTTAAAATTACATCTGCTATCGCACCGACTGTGCAAGCCACACAGCTTAAATCTTGATGGGCTGTTTGGCGTACTACGCAACCTCGCCTGGACCAATGAGGGAGCTATCGATCTCAATGATTTACCTGCAAGGCAGCTTAGCGCTCGTCTAGCTGGTAATGTGCTCGAAGTTAGCTCTGTCGATAAATTTCCGAAAATGACCAACTACATTGTTCCAAGAGGTGTTCGTATCGCTCACACAGCTCGAGTTCGACTCGGCGCCTACCTGGGCGAAGGCACTACAATAATGCACGAAGGATTTGTAAATTTTAATGCAGGCACTGAAGGCACGGCTATGATCGAAGGTCGAATTTCTGCCGGCGTCGTAGTCGGTGATAATAGTGACCTAGGCGGAGGTAGCAGCACAATGGGGACTCTCTCAGGAGGAGGCAAAGAAATTATTTCTGTAGGCAAGAACTGCCTCGTTGGTGCCAACGCAGGTATTGGCTTTCCTCTTGCCGATGGCTGTATCGTTGAAGCAGGATTGTATGTGACTGCAGGAACGAAAGTTAATCTCCTCGATGGTGTTGGAACATTAATCAAAACGGCAAAGGCAAAAGAAATATGCCAATTAACTGATAGGCTCTATCGACGGAATTCACTATCAGGGACAGTTGAGTGCGTCCCCCTGCATGCAACTATCAGCCTTAATGATGATCTGCATAGTCACAACTAGGTTCAATTATGTTGAATGTATTAGATCTTGCGAAACTCTTAATTGAACGCCCTTCTATAACTCCAGATGATGCTGGCTGCCAGGAACTCATCGGCAATCATTTAGGTAGTCTTGGATTTGAATTGGAATTTCTGCAATTTGGCGAAGTTACGAATTTATGGGCAAGCAAAGGTAACGAAGGTCCCCTATTCGTTTTTGCCGGACACACTGATGTAGTTCCGCCCGGCGATTTACAAGATTGGGCAAATGACCCTTTCATTCCTACTGTGGTGGATGGATTCCTCTACGGTCGTGGCGCTGCAGATATGAAGAGCAGCCTAGCAGCGATGGTTGTGGCTACAGAACAGTTCCTATCTGAACAATCAACATCCACCGAGAAATCTAACTACAGAATTGGATTTCTTATTACCAGTGATGAAGAAGGGGCAGGTATCGAGGGCACTAAGAAAGTCATAGAAACATTGCAAGGGCGCGGTACTAAAATTGATTACTGTATTATTGGAGAGCCAAGTAGCGTTAACTCCGTAGGTGATACGGTAAAAATAGGCCGCAGAGGTTCTCTCAGTGCCCGTCTAAAAGTAATTGGCTCACTAGGGCATGTAGCTTATCCACATTTGGCTTCAAACCCCATTATCAAGGCACTGCCTGCTCTAAATAAAATTGCAGATATAAGCTGGGATGAGGGCAATGAGTCTTTTCCTCCAAGCAGTTTTCAAATTTCCAATATTAATGCTGGAACCGGCGCCAATAACGTAATTCCTGGCAATATGGTCGTAGACTTTAATATTCGCTTTTCCACAGAGCTGACTGCCAATGAGATTAAATCAAAAATCGAAGCGTTGTTAACTAGTGCAGCAATTAATTATGAGATCGACTGGCAGCTGTCAGGCAATCCTTTTCTTACGGAAAACACCAATCTAAGAGAAGTAGTTGCCAATTCAATATTTGCAGTAACCGGCCTCACTACTGACCAGTCTACCAGTGGGGGCACTTCGGATGGACGTTTTATTGCTCCTGCTGGTGCCGAAGTCGTCGAGCTAGGTCCCTGTAACACATCAATACACAAAGTAGACGAATGTGTTCGTATTAGCGATTTGGATAAGCTCACATCGATCTACAAAAATATCTTGGAAAATATTTCTTAAACGCTCAAATAAACATCATAGCGATTAGAGCTACCCTTAAACTCAACATCTGGTTTACAGGCTCCCATATAAGGTGAAGCCTTTCCTCGCTTAACCACAACTCTTTTCTCAGCCATATTCTTTGCCGCGTCCAATAAATTGAATTCATCACGCTGATTTTCTTGCTTTGACCGAGCCCGCTGCTCGCCACCAAGTAACCGCTGTAGCAAGTACATGTCTTTCTTAACTCTTGCGCTGCGCTTACTCTCTGGAAACATCGGGTCCAGGTAAACAACATCCACAGATTGATCTAACTTTATTGTTGCGTCAAAATTGAAATTCCGAAGCTGAAGATTTGGAATCACAGCTGCTACAGCCGCATCTGCAGTCGCCCCGCGTTGTAAACCATCTGCCAGTAAAGCGTGAACAATTGGTGACCGCTCATACATAGTCACCGAACAACCTAAGCTTGCCAGTAGAAAACTGTCTTTACCTAGACCGGCCGTCCCATCAACAATGCTGGGCAAATTACTGCGCTTGATACCCACCGCTTTAACAATTCCCTGTTTTGAAATTGAATTTTTCATCCGTCGCTGCATAGATGCCTGAGAAAAGTTTACGCTGACAGCTCCAGGCGCCTTTGCTTCATTTAGAAATAGACTAAGTCCTTCATTGGAGAACCGCAAATAGAACTTAGTACTGCTAGTGAGTTGCGCAAAAACTATTATCGAGATATTGAGGGATTTCGAAAGAGTAATCTCTTCCGCACTTGCTAATTCCTGACACTGAACTAGGACTATTTGAAGACTTTTCATACTAAGAAAAATAAACCAGCAGCAGCAACGATCCAAGGATGACCCTATAAATGACAAAAGGGAGAAAACCAATACGGGTTATTAATTGTAGGAAAAAATGAATGCAAGTCCATGCAACGACGGCAGAAAGTGTTATCGCATACGCCAGGCTAAGCAACTGAATGCTGCCTTGCGGCGAATTGACTAACTCAATGGACTTCAGTAGACCGGTCGCAACAATAATTGGGACTGCCAGCAAAAATGAAAATCTTGTTGCTGATTCTCGATTTAAATCACACAACAAGGCTGCGGTCATGGTAATCCCAGAGCGAGATGTTCCAGGAATCAGAGCCAAGGCCTGAGCAAAGCCAATGAGCATTGCCGTTCGCCAAGTCAAATCACGCAAGCTCAGATTTTTCTTGCTACCGTGATCCGACCAATAGAGTAATGCTGCGAAAATAATGGATGTGGCAGCAATAGTAGGTAAAGAACGCGCATATTGTTCTACCCAGTCATTCAGCAACAAGCCGACGACCCCTGCTGGGATGGTTGCTACTATCAAGTACCACGCCAAAGTCGAATTTTCGGTTTGTCCTTTGGGGCCTAAACTCGATATCCAAGCTCCAAATAATTCTCTTATGTCAGAACGAAAATAGAGAAGTAAGGCAATCAAGGTACCAATATGAACCGCAACATCGAAAATTAATCCTTGATCGTCCCAGTCTAGAAGAATTGAAGGAAGAATCAGATGTCCAGAAGACGAAATAGGCAGGAATTCAGTAATACCCTGTAAGATTGCAAGCAAGCTAATTTGCACAAAATCTAGAGTCATTATTCTACCTTCGCCCATTACCCATAATCTAATTGGTCTTTTATGTAGTTTGGCTTCAGTTGAGCAGCTTCAGTTCCTTTTGCCGATTCGAAACGTAACAAAGCTAGCTTGGCAACTTGTTCCAGAGAGATCTTCGGTTGAATAATAATTCGCTTAATTGGAATATCAATCGTTTTTACGACTGTCTGAGCGTGTCCATGATTCTCACCGACTAATGTCCATTCTTTAGCTGTTCGACTCGAAAGTGCGGGAAAATTAATTTCATCCACTGCGCAGACCTGTTCTTTTCCAATCAATACCACGCCTTCAGCGGAAGAAGTTTGATAGGCTCCGAAGTAAACTTCATTGTTCCGAGCAGATCGGCAAATTAGGACGTGATCATCTTCAATTTGCGCCATCACGGTCATCGCAGAAGCTGCCATTGAAGACAAAGCTATGGAAGGTATCGATTGAGACAAACTTAATCCCTGGGCGATACCAATTCCGATCCGAATCCCAGTGAATGAACCAGGTCCAGCTACAACAGCTATACCATTTAGGTCGGAAACCATTAGCTTTGCTTCTGCTAAAATCTCAGCGATCAGAGGTAGAACTTGCTGCGCGGCCTGCCGTTCGCCAGCAGTCTCACGACTAAACTTTCCGCATTGAGCTGTCAGCCATACTTGGCTTAGAGTTGCAGACGTATCTA
Organism: Gammaproteobacteria bacterium; assembly: GCA_012960305.1. Classification (GTDB taxonomy): domain Bacteria; phylum Pseudomonadota; class Gammaproteobacteria; order Pseudomonadales; family Pseudohongiellaceae; genus UBA9145. The sequence continues at coordinate 277,540 of DUBM01000009.1, forward strand.
TGACTAGAAGGTTATTCATCATAACCACTTGGTAGGATTGTTATCGGTAGTAAAATGAAAAATCCCCCTTGAGCGGACACAAGAGGGATTTCGGATAAATTTCGAAAAAACACTCACCGCTTGCGAACAGCAATTTGCAGGCTGTGAGTGTTTTGGCTAAAGATACTCGATCCAGCTTAAACTCTACTTCTTCTTACGAGCTGTTTTCTTTCTAGCTGGAGCTTTTCTTTTTGCTGCCTTTTTACGCGCAGACACTTTCTTTTTGGCTGCTTTTTTCTTAGCAACTTTTCTCTTTGCAGGTGCTTTCTTCTTCGCAGCCTTCTTACGGGCTGGAGCCTTCTTCTTAGCTACCTTACGTTTTGCTTTCTTCTTCGCAGCCTTCTTAGCTACTTTCTTCTTAGCTACTTTCTTCTTAGCTACTTTCTTCTTAGCTACTTTCTTCTTAGCCTTTTTCTTGGCAACTTTCCTCTTAGCAGCCTTTTTCCTGGTAGGCACTTTACGTTTAGCCACTTTACGCTTTACAGCTTTTTTCGCCGCAGATCGGCGTTTAACTGCTTTTTTCTTAGCTTTTTTCTTAACTACCTTCTTTTTAGCGGCCTTTTTCTTCGCTTTCTTCTTAGTAGCTTTTTTCTTTGCAGGTGCCTTTTTCTTAGCTTTTTTCTTAACTACCTTCTTTTTAGCGGCCTTTTTCTTCGCTTTCTTCTTAGCAGCTTTTTTCTTTGCAGGCGCCTTCTTCTTGGCTACTTTCTTCTTGGCAACCTTTCTAGGAGAGGCTTTTTTGGCTGCCGAACGTCTTTTAACAGCTTTTTTCTTCTTTGCTACCTTTTTCTTAGCAGCTTTTTTCTTAGTTGGCTTCTTCTTGCCTTTTTTAGCTCCAGCTTTGCGAGCTGCAGCCTTCGCCTTTGCTGCAGCTTTCTTAACAGCAGATTTTTCTTGACGCGCCGCCTTCTTTGCAGCAATTTTAGCTTTTAAAGCATCTTTACGAGCTTGCTTAGCAGTTTTTGCTTCATTGGCCTTAGCTTGCTTCTTCTTCATTTTCGCTGTTAAAGCTTTCACTGCTTTAGCTATATCTGCTTCAGCTTTTGCGGCGTCAGCTGCCTTTGCGGCCTTGGCTTTTGCTGCAATTTCTACTGCGCGAGCTCTTGCTTTAGCGATCTTAATTTTTGCGTTAACTGCTGCTGCTCTTGCGGCAGCTTTGCGAGCCGCATTGGCTGCTGCTCCTGCGGATCTTTTACTAACTGCTGATTTAGCTCTTGCTGCGGCTTTTTTTGCGGATGCTGCTTTCTTTCGCGCAGCCTTCACATTTCTAGTTGCAGCCTTTGCATCTTTTTGCAATTTTGCGAGTGCTGCTTTTACTTTAGATAAAGCTGGGGTGCTAACTTTTTTAGCTGCCAACTTTTTCTTCGCAGGTGCTTTCTTTTTGTGCTTAACCTTAGCCATACTCGTATCTCTCCTAGGTAATGAATCGTGCCCGCTGACGTTTAACAATTATCCCCACTACTCGCCGGAAACATATCACATAAATTATCTGGCTTACAGCAAACTCGGGGCTAAAACTGATCAAATGAGACTTACATTTAAAACAGTCATACAAAATTCCCACTTCTACATGGTCTTGTAAGGTTTTCGCTATCTGAAAAGAAAACTTTAAGAAATATTACGAATTGATTGATTAAAAAATAAGCAAAAATTTTAAGACAAAATTAACTAAACACATTCAAAGTTTTCTTCTGTTCTTTAAAATTCTAATTTTATTGTTTATTGGTTGAATAAGTTAAAGTTTAACGGGGGGTTAGACCACATACCTCGCTAGTTGGTTAGCAAATGATAACGAACAAAATAAGTTAATAAACCAATCTTGCCTTTGATTTGCCAATATCGCAGCAACACTTTTAATTACAAGGTTTTACAAAAATGTAGAGTTGATACAGAGCCAATCAAATGAAAAACTGTTGTCGAGAACTTGCAGAGATCGCAATGTAATAAGCTAGCAAATTACTCGGGCTTATCAGAGGTGTTGCTTTAGCAGGCAGCGAATTTAGTTTGCTTTATTTCACTTAAAGTTAGTCGACTGCGTCAGTAATGTCTGGATATCAGCACGAATGGCGTCAACCGCAGCAACGCCATTAACTCTTTTTACACCAACATCAATTCCATTTTCTTGTCGCTCTCTATAAAAGTCCATTAGCGGCTTCGTTTGTGCATGATATACGGATAAGCGTTTTCGGATTGTTTCTTCTTGATCATCCTCGCGCTGAACTAAATCTTCCCCGGTTTCATCATCTTTATTTTCCACTGCAGGCGGATTGAATTCGACGTGATATACACGACCCGAATTAGGATGCACTCTCCGACCAGCTAGTCGATTTACAATTTCTTCATCAGGCACCACGATTTCTAAAACCAGATCAATAGTAATTCCCGCTTCTTGCAAAGCCTCTGCCTGTGGAATAGTGCGAGGAAAACCATCGAACAGGAAACCGGCGCTGCAATCATCTTGCTTAATTCTCTCCTTCACGAGACCGATGATAATTTCATCTGTGACTAATCCACCAGATGCCATTACTTGCTCTACCTGCAATCCCAATTCTGATTTAGCTTTAACAGCAGCACGCAGCATATCCCCTGTAGAAATTTGCGGGATGCTAAATGTCTCACAAATGTACTGTGCTTGCGTTCCCTTGCCGGCCCCTGGGGCCCCCATCAAGATAATTCTCATTCACTACTCCTACTATTCAAATTCAGAAACTCGCTAACACTTCATTTTTACGGGCTAACTATCAATAGCGACGAAAATCATCCTTATGAGCCAATTTTAGCTCACACTTGAATATTCTCTAACATCATTCATGTACGCGACCCCAGCCGGTTCCATTGTACTGAGCAAGCCACAGATGTTGATACTAGAAACCGAAACAAACAAAACCATCAATCAGATAATCGATCATAACCCAGATTTCTTAGCTAGCTCCCACAACGTATCTAATTCTTCTAAGTTAACTTCTGTAACTTTCAATCCTCGACCGACAAGCTCTCGTTCTATCCATTTGAAGCGCTGTTCGAATCGCCTGTTCGCTGACCTTAGAGACATTTCAGCTTCGATATCCAAATGCCTGGATAAATTGACCAAAGTAAACAACATATCCCCCAATTCATGGTAAATTGATTTCGCGTCACCCTGGTGGAGAGCCTCTTCCAATTCTGCGATCTCTTCCTTAATCTTTACAATAACTGGATCTATGTCCTGCCAATCGAATCCTTGACCTGCCGCTTTCTCTTGCAGTTGTTGCGCACGACTCACTGCAGGCATAGCCCGAGGAACATTATCCAGAGCGCTGGGAATCGATTCGCCAACTGAAATGTCCACCGTAGCGCACAGCCCAAGACTGCTAGAATTTTCACTGAGTTTTTCCTGCCGCTTTTCTTCCCGCTCTGTCTCCTTTATCCCTTCCCAATTTACGACTACTTCATCAGTCGACAATGAAGAAGGATTGCCAAAATTTCTCAATTCCCCGCCTGGGAAGACATGAGGGTGACGTCGAATTAACTTTTTGGTAATGGTTTCAGCAATGCTCGCGAAAGAAAATTGAGAGTCTTCATTGGCAATCTGAGCATAAAAAACGATCTGAAACAATAAATCTCCAAGCTCATCTTCCAGCTCAACCATATCGCCATTTTCAATAGCGTCCATGACTTCATAAACTTCTTCTAGAGTATAGGAAGCTAATGACGAGATTGATTGCTCGAGGTCCCAGGGGCAGCCATAATTTTTATCCCTCAGCATGGACATAACTGACAGTAAGATTTCAATCGACGATTCTTTACCAGTTTTCGCTTGACTCATAAAATTCTCACTTTCCCCTACGAAGATAAAAATATAATCGGAAATTTATGGATTATGCTCTAACTGGTGCTATTAAAGTTTCTTGGCTGATTTCGGTCTGTCGAATACTGCCATCGATTCAACATGATTGGTGTGAGGAAACATATCCATTACACCTGCAGACTTCAATTGATAACCTGCATCAACTAGGCAGGCAGTATCTCTCGCCAGAGTTGAAGGATTACATGAAATATAGACAATACGCTGCGCACCTAAATCTGCCACTTCTTGAATAATTTCTATCGCTCCGGAGCGTGGCGGATCTAGTAATATTTTATCGTACCGCTGATTAGCCCAGCTAGTCGCTTTAATAGAGTTACTCAAGTTTGCAGCAAAAAATGAGATATTAGTGAGCCCATTGAGTGCAGCATTTTCTTCGCCTCGAGACACCATCTCTGCGCTACCCTCTATACCAACAACTGAATGGCATTGAGTAGCCAAAGCTAAAGTAAAATTGCCTAGACCGCAAAACAAATCCAGCACTATGTCATCCTTAGTCAACCCCAACAGATCCAGAGCTTTACTTACAATCAATCGATTAATTTCTGCATTAATTTGAGTAAAGTCCATTGGATGAAAGCGCATTTCCAAACCGAAATCCTGGAGAAAATATTGTAATCGTTCGATTCCGTCTTCGGGATAAATCTTCGCTACAGAATCGACACCTCCGGGTTGCAAATAAAGCTGAAGTGCATGAGTTTCAGCAAAGCTTTTCAAAGAGGCTAGATCTTCCAAACCCATTGGTTGTAAATGTCGAAAAACTAAAGCGACTTGCCGTCCGCTTTCAACCCCTTCGCTTTCTGTATAGGGTGCCACCTGATTGCCTGCCAGTTCACCGACGGCAACTTCAATTTGAGGAATTGAATGACTGACTTTCATCCCGGTGATTAGCTCTTTGAGGGGTTGTAACAGAGCTGCTACTTCAGGAACTAATACTTCGCAGGAGTTCATATTAGTAATAAAACTACTATATTTTTCCCTGAAGCCGACTAGTGCTCCTCCTTTCTTCGCCACTATTCGCACAGCAAGGCGAGCCTTCCTGCGGTAGTGATAAGCCTTGGCCTGCAAACACGGTAATATTTCGATTTGTTGTGGGTCTATTTTCGCCGCGTGCTGCATCTGTTCAAACAGCACCGATTCCTTGAATTCAATTTGGGCAAGTGAATTCATATGCTGCAGTGAACAGCCCCCACATTGATCAACTACTTTACATTGCGGTTTTACTCGCTGTGGGGAACGCTCGAGCACGATATCAGTTTTTAATTCATCGAGCTTGCTACGACGGCGTACGTATGTGGCAATAACCCGCTCACCGCTAAGCGCTCCACTCACAAATACAACTTTGCCATCAATTCGGGCTACCCCCCGCGCCTCATGACTAAGGGATTCGATTCGTATTTCTACCGGTTCAGAGGGAAGCCTGGATTTTCTATGCCTTCTGCTGCTCATAGTCGGTTGGTCATTTTCCGTTGGCCCTGTTCCGTAAGTAATGGATTGGTAATGGAAACAACTGACAACTCTTAGCGATCCGCCAGTTTTCTTCTAATAGGGTAAATAGCTAGGGGTTATCTGTTAATTGAACACACCAGTAGATAAGTAGCGATCACCACGGTCACAAACTATTACTACGATTGTGGCATTCTCGAGCTGCTTAGACAGCTCCAGAGCCGCGAAGATAGAACCACCAGAAGATACTCCACAGAAGATTCCTTCTTCATTTGCCAACTTTTTCATCGTTCTTTCTGCATCCACCTGATCAACATCTATAACTTTGTCGACTCGACTCTTATCAAATATATTGGGAAGGTATGCTTCTGGCCAACGCCTTATTCCTGGAATGCGTGATCCATCTTTTGGTTGCAACCCAATAATCTGAACTTTGGGATTCTGCTCTTTAAGATAACGAGAGACACCCATGATCGTTCCGGTAGTTCCCATAGAACTGACAAAGTGGGTAATGCGGCCTTTCGTATCACGCCAAATCTCGGGACCTGTGTGCAAATAATGAGCATTGGGGTTGTCCTGATTGGCAAACTGATCCAATACCTTGCCTTTGCCTTCTTGCTGAAGTTTTTGTGCTAGATCCCGTGCTCCTTCCATTCCTTCTTTTTCGCTCACTAAAATTAGTTCTGCGCCATAAGCGGTCATAGATACTTTCCGTTCTGCACTCATGTTATTCGGCATAATCAGCGTTAATCGATAATCTTTGACCGCCGCCACCATCGCCAATGCAATACCGGTGTTGCCGCTGGTCGCTTCAATAAGACTATCACCTGGTTGAATATCTCCTCTCAATTCAGCCTGTTGAATCATACTGAGTGCCGGCCGATCTTTTACTGAGCCAGCCGGGTTATCACCCTCTAGTTTCGCAAGAATAGTATTGGAAGTCTCACCTGGTAAGCGTTGTAGTTTTACCAGCGGGGTATTGCCGATTTGGCTTGCTATTGATTCGTAGGACATAAGGTTAAGTTGTGTCAGGTTGAGGGGGGGATAGGAAAGCGCAAAATTCTACACTGATTACCCGATCGGTTAAAGCTGAGGACCTAGCTCGTGGTGACGAATAATTTGCGGCTATTCAGTGGTTTTTCACCGAGATGGGCGTTAAGCGCCAACCTCAAAAGCCGTTTTGCTGATTTTGCCGTGTCCTCGTTCTCCAAGTTGAATTCCCGCAATGCTATTAAGTCAGTTCCAGAAAATAAATTAAGCGCCTCCGATTGTCCTGGCGGAGACGTAATAGGGTCAAAGCCTACATCCGGAATGAACTTATACATGCACTTAGCATCTAGCGGTTCGTGCTGACAGCAATCTGACTCCAAATTTATAGCGTAACCCAGCCCCGCTAATAAATTGAGCTCAAACTTTCTCAGCACTAATTCAATCGACAACTTTCCCTGCAATCCCACCAATACTTCTTGATAATTGTTAAACAGTTCATGGTGTTCGACATGGAAATGAAGCAATCGAGTTAAGAGCTCATTGATATAGAGACCGCTGAATAGACGATCTGCCTGCAAATGGATTGCACCATGACTACTCTCAATAGACGCGACCGTTTTGACTTCACCTCTGCCACTATATGAAATAAGTAATGGTTGGAACAGTTGCAGCAGTGAGCGATATTTAGATTTTGCACTGCGGGCACCCTTTGCAATCGCACGTAAGCGACCGTAGTCAGTGGTAAAGAAATCAATTAACAGACTGGTATTCTGAAAGGGACGCGTGTGCAGAACATAGGCCGGCTGAAGAGAAACTCTTGTATCCATGGGGAATCATTCTACTCGGGCTTAGTGCTAATCGATATACCCGAGGCTTTGCAAGGCACGCTCATCGTCCGCCCAGCCAGATTTTACTTTTACCCAAAGATTAAGCATTACTTTCGAGTCAAAGGCTCTCTCAATGTCCTCTCGGGCAGCAGTGCCAATCTGTTTGAGCCGATCGCCTGCTTTACCCACGATGATTCTCTTCTGCCCTTTCTTATCTACCAAAATAAGGCCATGAATATGAAGAGTTTTGCCTTTCTGACTAAATTTCTCAATTTCCACTGTGACTTCATAGGGGATTTCATCGCCAAGTTGGCGCGTGACTTTTTCACGTATAATTTCAGCCGCAATAAATCGCGAACTACGATCGGTGATTTGGTCTTCTGGAAATAGGAAACTCTGGATGGGTAGATGTTTTTTTACCAGCTTTTCAATTAGCTCTACGTTGTGGTCTCCAAGTGCTGATACCGGCACGATCTCAACGAATTCACGCTTAGCCGCCAAAGACTCAATATGGGGCAATAATTTGTTCTTATCTGGCATCAAATCAACTTTGTTAATCACCAATAAAACCGGTACTTCTGATTTATGTAGCACATCCAAAACAAGTTGGTCGGCGTCATTCCATATCAGTCGCTCAGTTACAAAAATAATGGCATCAACATCTTTTATCACACTGATAACAGTGTCATTCATCACCCTATTTAAGGTTTTGTTAAATTGTCCATGCAAGCCGGGAGTATCCACATAGATACACTGGTGCTCCTTATCGCTGATAATTCCCAATATTCGGTGTCGAGTAGTTTGAGGTTTACGAGAAGTGATACTGATTTTTTGTTTAAGAAGGTGGTTAAGTAAAGTTGATTTACCAACATTGGGTCGGCCTACAATAGCAACGTAACCACAGCGAGCATTCTCTGTCGTAGTGCTGGCATCAACCATTAACCCTCTCCAAGGGCTATCAGTATTTTTTCTGCGGCGATCTGTTCTGCGATTCGCTTACTGCGACCGCTGCCCTTCTGCGGCTGATCTAAGCCTTCTGCTCGGCATTCAACAAGAAAGGTTTGCTCGTGGGCTTCACCGCTGGTAACGATTACAGAATAAGATGGCAGCTCCGCACCTTTGGACTGCATTAATTCCTGCAACCGAGTCTTATGATCTTTTTGTCCCTGCTTTGGATCATTAGCAGTAAGTTTGTCAGCATTCCAATGCTCAACTACTTTCTTACAATTTTCCATACCACCGTCTAGATAAATTGCTGCGATGACTGCTTCAACGGCATCCGCCAAAATCGAATCTCGCTCCCTACCGCCAGTTTTTGCCTCCCCTGCACCTAAACCGATAAAATCCCCCAGCTGCAAAGTTCTCGCAATTTGAGCAAGATTATCTTTGTTAACCAAACTCGAGCGCAAACGACTGAGTTCGCCTTCACTTGCGTCGAGGTGAATTAAACAAAGTGATTCAGCGATGATAAAACCGAGAAGAGAATCGCCTAGAAATTCAAGACGCTCATTATTTAATTTGTTTGCGCTACGGTGGGTAAGAGCTCGACGCACCAGTTCCGGATCAGAGAATTGATAGTTTAAGTTGACCTGAAGTTTTTCTATGTCGATAATTTCTGCTCGATTACTGTATCAAATTTTGCAACAACATCCAGATGGGTAATTAGTTCAACTCTGCGCTCATAAGCAATAATTATTATATGACTGTGATTTTCTTTACACAGTCATATAATAATCGGTTGCATGTTAAATATGCAGACTTTGGCAGCAATTTACCTACACGCAATAAATTAAATATAAGCAAAATCTAGTGATTATCCCGCCAAAAAGGTCACAAACTACCTATTGAATGCGCTGATTCCTCGAGAAACTCGGCAAGTGGAGACCAGGTTCCTTGTGCATCCAAACCGCTATGGCCTTTCCTACAATATCCTTCTCCGGGACTGTGCCCCATACCCGACTATCACTGCTGTTGTCTCTGTTGTCGCCCATCATGAAATAAAATCCATTAGGAATAACCCAAGAGGTGCGATTTCTTTCGCGATTAAATGCTGGTATCAATTGGGTTATATGCTCAACCTCACCAATAGTCTCGTTATATAGCTCTGCTGAAATTCCGCCTCGCTCTGTTTCAATTAGCCTACTCTCAAGAAATTCTCGCTCTACCAATTCACCATTGATATACAGATTCGACTCTTGGTAGCGGACGGTGTCACCAGGAAGCCCAATAACGCGCTTGATATAGTATTTATTCTCATGGGGCGGAATAAACACCATAACCTCACCACGCTTGGGGTCAGCGATATCCATTAACTTTGTACCAATTATTGGGAGCCGTACGCCATAGGCATATTTGTTAACCAATATAAAATCTCCGACTTCCAATGTGGGAATCATAGACCCTGTGGGGATTTGAAAAGGTTCGATTAAGAATGAACGCAATACCAAGACAATCAAAAGCACCGGAAAAAATGACTTTGCGTACTCGATGATTAAAGGATCTTGAGACAAAATAGCGATGGTATCAGCCACCTCTTTATCGCTCTTACCCTTCGCTTTAGTCGCCCGATACTCTTCTGCCGCTGCCATTCGCGACTTCTTATTCAACAAGCTGTCGAGAAACCAAAGCAGGCCGCAGAAGGACACCAATGAAACCAGCACTATAGAAAAGTCTATATCCATTTTTTACTCAGTGAATCTCAATGCAAAGGTGCTCTCTAAACAAATTCAGGGCCTTAACCCTCAATTTAAACTTTCAAGTAAATTAACCTTAGCCGTCAACTTTTAATACTGCAAGAAAAGCTTCCTGGGGCACTTCAACATTACCCACTTTTTTCATACGCTTCTTGCCGGCTTTTTGTTTTTCTAATAGTTTTTTCTTTCGCGTAATGTCGCCACCATAACATTTCGCTGTAACATTCTTCCGCAACGCTTTAACTGTTTGCCGTGAAATGATCTGACCGCCAATTGCTGCTTGTATTGCCACATCATACATTTGGCGAGGAATAAGCTCTTTCATTTTCTCGACCAACAATCGTCCTTTATTTTGTGCGTGGTCGCGATAAACAATTAAAGCTAATGCATCTACTCTATCGCCGTTAATTAGAATATCCAAACGAACGAGGTTCGATTTTTCGAAACGAATAAAGTGATAATCAAGTGATGCATAGCCTCGACTTACTGACTTTAGCCTATCAAAAAAATCCAGAACGACTTCATTCATGGGTAGCTCATAACTGAGGGAAACTTGTTTACCAATAAATTGCATCTCTTTTTGAATGCCTCGTTTTTCAACGCACAAGGTAATCACATTCCCTAAATACTCCTGCGGTACCAAAATATTTGCCAACACAATTGGTTCTCTCATCGCTTCAATTGAAGTCACCGCCGGAAGTCTTGAGGGGCTATCAACTTGCACCAATTCACCGTTAATAAGGACTACTTCATAAATTACAGTCGGTGCAGTGGTAATGAGCGATAGCCCATATTCTCTCTCTAAGCGCTCTTGAATAATTTCCATATGCAGCATGCCCAGAAAGCCACAGCGAAAACCAAAACCAAGAGCGTCTGAATTTTCAGCTTCATAGTACAAAGAAGCATCGTTTAGAGTCAGCTTGGAGAGAGCATCACGAAAGTTTTCGAAATCATCTGAGGCTACCGGGAACAGTCCTGCGTAAACCTGTGGCTGAATTTGTCTAAATCCCTCCAATGCTTGTACCTCAGGAGTTTTGGCCAAAGTGATTGTGTCACCAACTGGCGCCCCTAAGATTTCCTTGATTCCTGCTACTACAAACCCGACTTCGCCGGCTGCGAGAGTTCCAGTTTCATATCGCTTTGGATTAAAAACCCCAACGCTGTCTACTATATGCGCCTTTCCTAATGTCTTGGCAATAATCTTGTCGCCTTTATTCAGGGTTCCCGCCATCACTCTAACGAGTGACACCACACCTAAGTAATTATCGAACCAAGAATCAATAATTAGTGCTTGCAGATCATCGTCACGATTGCCCACCGGCGGCGGTATTTTCTTAATGATCTGCTCGAGAATGTCTGTCACACCTAAACCAGTCTTCGCACTAGCGCAAACCGCTTCATCGGCCTCAATACCGATAATTTCTTCTATCTCCATTCGAACTTTGTCGGGTTCTGCCTGGGGAAGATCCATTTTATTGAGAACAGGTATTACTTCCAAACCTTGCTCGATTGCGGTGTAGCAAGTGGCTACTGATTGCGCTTCGACACCTTGGCCGGCGTCAACAACCAACAGCGCACCTTCACAGGCGGCGAGAGAGCGGGATACTTCGTAGGTGAAATCGACATGACCGGGAGTATCTATGAAATTGAGTTGATAACGTTTCCCATCGTCAGAGTCATAGTGCAGCGTGACACTTTGAGCTTTGATAGTAATACCTCGTTCACGCTCAATATCAAGACTATCGAGAATTTGTTCCTCCATCTCACGATCGGCCAAACCGCCACACATTTGTATGAAGCGATCTGCCAAAGTGGATTTACCATGATCGATGTGAGCGATAATGGAGAAATTTCGAATGTGGCTTAAGTCAGTCACGGACGTGGGTTATCGCTAGGTGATTTGTCATTAACGGCAGTTGGGGAAATTACGGAACTCAAACAAGCGAGCAAGTTTACAGCAATTGCCCAGAGGTGTCAGGGTAATTAAGGGATGAGGAGTAGCTACGCTTATAGACGAAATTCCTCCGTCTGTCGAAAATTACGGGGATAACTCAAGGGCCATAGTAGTGCCCTGTCCTCCCCGCATAATTCGTATAGGGACAAAACCTGAACCTGGTAAATCACTGGCGATCTCGGCAAAATCTTCCGGTGAAGTTAGCTCTTGATGGTCCAATGCGACGATCACATCACCAACTCTCAATCCAGCGTCCTTTCCTGGGCCATCATTGATCTCGGCAATTCGCACACCTTCAATCCCTGCAACTTGTCGAGTCTCTTCACTCAATTCACCAACTCGGAAACCCAGCGGGTTGCTGCGGTCCCGAACCGCTCCTGGCTCAATTTCAGCAACGAAATTTGTTGGCGAACTACCAAGAACAACAGTTAAGTTTTCCATCTCACCACTGCGAAAGAGACGAACATCGGCTGCTGTACCAGGTCGATACTGACCAACGAAAAAAGGTAAATCAGTGTAGTAATCCACTTCATGTTGATTAAACTGCAAGATAATATCTTCATTTCGAATACCGGCATCTTCTGCGGGACTACCCGGTTGCACTTCATCTACGAACGCACCTTGTGGGCGATCGAGGCCGAAAATTTCTGCAAGAGCATAATCAACTTCACGCATTCGAACACCCAACAGGCCGCGCTCAACTGAACCTGAGCTCATTAACTGCTCAACTACATTCATAGCGACATTACTTGGTATAGAAAAAGAAATTCCGTTGGAACCACCTGTACTGCTCAATATCTGTGAATTAATTCCGATCACTTCTCCGGCCAGATTAAATAAAGGGCCACCGGAATTTCCCTGATTGATGGCAACATCGGTCTGGATGAAGGACATATAATTGTAGTTCGAACGCCCAGGTACTGAACGACCCTTGGCACTGACAATGCCAGCTGCTGCTGAAAATTCCAAGCCAAATGGCGAACCAATAGCTAATACCCAGTCACCAACTCTAATTTGATCGGAATTACCAAATTCTACAAAAGGTAAATCTACTGCAGCGACTTTTAACAGCGCTAAATCTGAAGGTTCATCCAGCCCAATAACAGTGGCATCGAAGCGCCGGCGGTCATTCAGATGAACCATTATCTCGTCTGCGCCAGCTACCACGTGGTTATTGGTGATTATGTAGCCGTCATTGGATATGAGAAAACCTGAGCCCACCGCTCCCCGCTCTCGCTGTTCAGGAATGCCTTCAATATTTAAATCTGGCGTTTGGCCCGGATTAAGTCGACGTAAGAGTTCTTCGAGTTCTTCATCCTCGATAGGATTGCTAGCTTGCACACGCCGAGAAGTTGTTATCTCGACAATAGTGGGTGCATTTTTTTCAACAAGGTCTGCAAAATTGGGAAGTTCTGCCGTTTTGCCCGCGAGGCTAACAGTGACGAACGTGAGAAATGTGAGAAGCATCGTTAATGCTTGCCTTTGGCTGCTAAATTTCATAATTGCATTCTACCTACTTGCGGAAAATTCCATGAATTCATCAATATTCCAAACCATGATGAATACTCTATATGTGCTTACTTTAGCACAATGGTAAAGCAATCCAACAGCCAACTTCCGCGGTATTCTTTGGCCGTGATAGCGTTATTTAATTAGCAATTGAGGTTTATTGCACAGAAGCGTATGACAGCATCATTTATATTGCTGCCTATCTCTTCATCTTTCTGAAATTAGCACTAAAACGAGGTTGTATGATGTTGATGACTAACTTTTGATGCGTACTCTTACTACGACTACGCATTTTTGCCCGATACTTTTGCTCACTTCTAGGGCTTAGCTTCGAATTCGTTAACTAGGCGAAACAATGGAGAATCTTGAATATGCTCCATGTGTAGCGGCTGCTCTTCATCAATCGTCATGCTTTCTACATAGTCATAGAGTCGCTGTTGAGCGATAGGATCTACATCGAAAGCGACCTCTTCAATCACGATTGCTGAATTGGGCACAAAAGATTCTGGCGTTTGTTCATTTTGTTGAACTAGTGTGGGGCGAGGTGATTGTTGCAGATTAGTTTGTACCGTCACCATAAACACTAATGCTACCGACGCTGCAATTGCGCCTTTCGCTAGATTTTGCTGCCAAACTTTCCAAGAACGAGGGGCTTGAGGGCTTTCTTCGGTTTCAATTTGGGCAAAGATGCGTTGACTGAGTTCAGGACTAACCGGCACAGCTGCTTCGTGGAGGAGTGATTGGGCAAGATTATAACGCTGCCAAGTTTCCAGCAGTTCAGGGTTTACCTCACAAGACTTCAGAATTCTTCTCAATTCCAAATCGTCGGCTTCATTATCCAGCAACGCCGATAATGATTCCTTTTCTAACTCACTCATATCTTGCCCCTGCGCTGTTTTTCGCTATATCGCGTTCTTCATTGGTGCATTATTAATCAAAGCTTCTAGCTCTAGTCATTGCGAGACCGCGTGGGCTATCGACTAATTAGACTTACTTATAACCAGACCAGCTTGTTCTATCAGTTTCCGTTTAGACGCCATGAACTCAATTCAGTTCCCTTCTTTTCGCAAAAAAGGATGAATTAAATTCCCATTAAATCAAGTCACGAATTTTCTTATCTATCGCTTCTCTTGCGCGAAAGATTCTCGATCTCACGGTACCTACCGGGCAATCCATTACCTCTGTTATATCTTCGTAGCTCAGCCCAGAAAACTCTCTCAAAGTAAATGCAGTCCGTAGGTCCTCCGGTAGCTCTTCAATAGCGGTGGAAATGGCTTGATTGAGTTTGGCGGCAGCCAGGCTCCCTTCTGGATTCTCAATCTCTCGCAGGACTGCTCCCCCATCACTTAATTCTGCTTCATCAACCTCGACATCACTGGCTGGAGGCCGCCGATTACGCGACACCAAATAATTTTTAGCGGTGTTGACCGCTATTCGGTAGAGCCAGGTATAAAAAGCGCTTTCTCCTCTAAACAAAGCCAGCCCTCTGTAAGCTTTAATGAATGCTTCTTGGCAGACATCTTCAACTTCATGTTGATCGTGCACAAACCTTCCGATTAAGGCGGCGACTCGATGCTGATATCGCAAGACCAAGAGGTTAAAAGCGTTTTTGTTGCCGCTTAAGACCCTGTCAACAAGCTGTTGATCGGTATCTTCTTTCATCTGTTCCAACTCCGTAAGTGCCTGGGCCTCTTGCTATCTATACATGTTAGACAGCTGAAATAGCTTAACTAAATTTGATAGCCGGGACTCAACTCCGTTTTGGAACATAAGCACTAATCCTCTGTCCTAGACAGCGAGCGCGTGCAAAAGTTCTCAGAATCTATAGAATTATTGCACTTTTAAGGCTTTATCTGTCTGCTTAAATTAGAAATTAATTCAGCATGTCAGTTAAATCATTGATCGCGATGATTTCAGAAATCGGCAAGCTGCAGTATCATTAATAAGTTAGCTCAACGTTTTAATAGTAAAATCAAGCATGAATTAGCATCTTGGTGGGAAGTAGTTGAAAACACCTAATCTGCTTCCCTAAAACTCAGCTCGAGTCATCAATCCAAATCAAACTGAATAGAATCCAATTAATACAATAGTTGGCGCACAAACCCATGTCAAAGCCTGCTCAACATACTGCCCTAGCCGCAGAATACGATATCTTAATAATAGGTAGCGGTGCTGCTGGACTGACTCTAGCCTTGCGTACCGCCGATTTTGCCGACGTGGCGGTGCTCAGTAAAGGAGATTTGAATCAAGGAGCAACATTTTATGCCCAAGGTGGTATCGCCGCGGTACTCGATGAGGAAGACAGCATCGATTCCCATGTTGCAGACACACTAAGTGCTGGAGTTGGCCTCTGCCACCAAGACATCGTCGAGCATGTGGTCGAAAACAGCACAGAAGCAGTAAGTTGGTTGGTAGCACAAGGCGTTCCCTTCACTACCAAGTCGGCTGCTGAGAAAAACGAGGCACTTAAAAATAGCGACACCACTAGCCCGGATCGAAAGCTAGAATCATTGCATCTCACCCAAGAAGGCGGCCATAGTCATCGCCGTATTATCCACGCTACCGACGCTACGGGAAAAGCTGTATTTGAAACCTTACAACAGCTCGCTCAAGCCCACCTGCGAATCAATCTCCTAGCAGACTGCACCGCTATAGATTTAGTAACACAAAAGCCCTCAAGCGGTCCTGAATCCTCCGACGAGATCCAAGAGGCCTGCGTTGGCGCCTATGTATTCAATGCAAGTTCGGACCGTGTCGAAACGATTAGGGCAAAATTCGTAATTTTAGCCACAGGCGGTGCAAGTAAAGCTTATTTGTATACAACGAATCCCGATGGAGCCAGTGGTGACGGCATAGCAATGGCCTGGAGAGCAGGCTGCAGTCTGGCTAATCTAGAATTCAATCAATTTCACCCCACTTGTCTTTACCACCCCCACGCGAAGTCATTTCTAATTACTGAAGCCTTGCGGGGTGAAGGTGCCACGCTGGAGCTTCCTGATGGCACCCGCTTCATGGAGAAATTCGACGAACGCAAAGAATTAGCACCCCGAGATATCGTTGCCAGAGCAATCGATCACGAAATGAAGCGCTTGGGTTGCGATTGTGTGTACTTAAATATAAGCCACAAACCTACAGATTTTATCAAGCAACGTTTTCCAACTATCCACAGCCGATGCTTGGAGTTTGGCATCGACATAACCCAGCAACGAATTCCAGTAGTACCAGCGGCTCACTATACCTGCGGCGGTATCGTCGTAACCCGAAAGGGTGAAAGTGACATCGCCAACCTCTATGCTATTGGCGAGACCAGTTTTACTGGACTGCATGGCGCCAACCGCATGGCCAGCAACTCATTACTTGAATGCTTCGTAGTCGCCTTCGGTGCAGCCAACGACATTCAGCAGAAGATAGCAGCAACTCCGTTTGCGGGAGACATACCTCCCTGGGATGAAAGTCGCGTCACCGATTCTGACGATGAAGTTTTGGTTTCTCACAACTGGGATGAATTACGTCGTTGTATGTGGGATTTTGTTGGAATTGTACGAAGTGACGAGCGACTTCAAAGAGCACAGCGGCGCATCATGCTCCTCCGTGAAGAAGTGTTGGAATACTACAGCAGCCATCGTGTTACCAAAGATATGTTGGAGTTACGAAACCTAGTATTGGTTGCTGAATTAATTATTCGCTGTGCCACGCTACGCAAAGAAAGCCGTGGGCTCCACTTTAATCAGGACTACCCAGAACAGTTTGAAGTTGCCTCTGATACCATTCTCAACCCTGATTAATAAAAACCTTGCTCCCTCGTGCTTGTAAGCCCGATGAGTCCAAAACGAAGATGGTTTCGCAATCGCCTCCTTTACAGGCATCGAACCATTAAACAGCAACAGATTCCGCTGATGGCATTGGGAAAAATCTCGTGATAGTCGTAGTTACAATCTCAGCACTAATGAATACCCACTAAAAAGATACTGCCCCAGGAATACTACACTCCAAATTTTTCACGCCAAAATACAAGTAACTGGCTTCGTCGCTAATTCCGTTACAGACCTTAGTTTTCGAAAAATTGAAATCAGCTGTCTAGGTAATCAAGACCAGATTAACTATTACCATTAAACATGCTGGCAAAAGTACGAACTAAGGCAGCCTCGTGAAAAACAGCCCGGCAATGACAACGTAGAAGGCTAATAAGTACAAGATGAGATTCGAAAAAAGAAATTATAATCTGCCATTTGAATAATAGCAGTAATCGAGAGCGGGTCGAGTATTAGCTTAGTTGTCATTGACACTATGAGCTAGAATTTTATCAATAATCCGATTAAAGCGCTCTTCTGATGGTTCTTGCCGGCGCATCAGCCATGCGAAAATATCTTGATCTTCTTCAGATAGAAAGTCGCGATATAGTATTTGGTCCAAGTGACTCAGCTGAGGAAATACATCGGTAGAAAAAGGCACTAGCAATAAGTCCAGTTCCAGCATTCCTCGCCGACTGTGCCAAAAAATTTTTTGTTGGTTCAATTCCTGCATTTAATTATCTATTTTGAATAGCTACATATGTAGTCATCGAGCTATAGAGACCTTAATCCAGCTGAGTATTTCCCACTAAGGGCTAGAATGCATTATGCTGAAATTTGTCTATACCTGCGACTATCTGGCCTATTTACTCAACCCAAAATAATAATTGCTCGATTGAAAGCCAATTGGTCTATTCAAGAACAGCGCTATCTTGCAGTTAAAATAGTTGCAGTAAAAATTTCCATTAAGCCCTAAACTGCTGATGCCAAAATCAAGTATTCGGGAAACACCAACGCTCTATGCTGAAAGTAAATCTTAAGGCCCATCAATTCTTGCGAGTAAGTGGCCCTGATGCGAAGAAATTCCTCCAGGGTCAAGTTAGTTGCAATTTGGATCTGTTAAACAAAACCCTTAGTATGCGTGGCGCGCTTTGTAACTTAAAAGGCCGAGTTATCAGTGATTTTAGACTATTGCAGCAGGATGATGATTGCCTGCTCCAAGCGGCAGAGGCAATGGCTGATATCATGAAATCTACCCTAGCGAAATATGCCGTCTTCTCGAAAGCCGAGTTATCAGTTGATGATTCACCTCAGCAAGTATTTGGGCTATGGGGAGATGGAGCGGAAGAATTTCTTAGCAAACACTTCAATAAACTCCCTCAATCAAGTAATGAAGTTACCGCTCTGGCAGGAGCCAAACTCATCCGGGTCAGTGCAAGCCCTCGTTATGAGCTCTGGATCTTCGACGTGGCGGCGACGTTAAAGCTTATTAAGGATATAGAACAGCTGGCAAATGCTGAAATCGAAAACTGGAATCGCCTGGAGATCCTCGATGGCATCTATCACGTAGACACCGCCAGTACTGAAGAATATACGCCTCAATTATTAAACTATGATATTTCAGGCGTGGTTGATTTCAACAAAGGTTGCTACACCGGTCAGGAAATCGTCGCTCGTATGCATTTCCGAAGTCAAGCAAAGAAGCGGCTATTCTTGAGTGCATCGAATCAGCCTATAGGTTCTGATAGTGCGATCCAACAAAGTTTCAGCGGCAAAACAATTTCAGCGACCATTCTGAGATTCAGCAACGATAATGCTACCGATTCCAATGAAAACCTCTGCCTGGCAATTCTTAATGTTGAAGCCACCACAGAGAGCACTGAGCTCTCTGAATCCCTCTCACTCTCTCTGTCCGACCGCCACGATTCTTCGCTAAAAATCCTGCCTTTACCCTATACTAATTAAATAAGCCTTCGAGGTTTTCACCACGGCAAACAACGCAATTGTCCTGAAATTCTAGTCTTGATTTCATTACGTTGGCATAGGCGCCAGGCTCGCCATGAGCGGCACTCGACGCACTTTCGGGTAAGTGTGAGCTAAAAAGTTGAAAAAGTTAATTATATAAGAAAGAACCAACTCTAAGATCTTATTTCTGGCCTTAAAGCTAATTTTCCAAAAAATACGGAGTTAAAAACAAAAATGAATGCATACATAATTCTTTTTGCAGCGATAGCATGTGAGGTGATGGGCGCTATGCTATTACCTGCTTCACAAAATTTTACCAAGATTATTCCGACAACATCATTGACGTTGTCTTACATTTTATCATTTTATCTACTGGCCTTAATTGTTCAAAGAATTCCTCTACCAATACTATATGCATCTTGGGCTGGATTGGGAGTTTGCTCTGTTGCTGTTTTAAATTATCTGTTTTATAAGGAAGCATTAAGTTGGCAGACAGTAATCGGACTATTTTTAATTATTGTTGGAGTATCCCTTGTGAATATATTTAAAGGGGGGGGGTGTAGTGAGAATAATAACTTATGTTTTTCCCACATAGATTCTTTAATCTTAGAAGATAAAAGAACGGCCATCAGGTCAAAACCAAAAGTATTTTTCGGAGGGAAATTATGGAGCGTATATTTGATGTCATTCGAGAGTATGCCGACAAATAATTTTGTTACCTTACTCTCTTACTAGATATTTACCCCACCCCCTTTTCCCAGACACCGGCCACTCAACACACCCACGCCCTTGTCCAAGTTGGTTCCATCTCACCCCTATACATACTATATTGGACGAACGGTTAGGTGTTTTTAAGAGTTACTTTGAAGCGCCTTATCTCTGGTGATCACTAACTGGAGAACAACTATGAAAAGAAGTAAGAGTATCTACTCGAGCCCAGCCTTAGGTCTCAGATCGGCAGGATTTGCGCTGTTTCTGGGCCTATTGGCCGTTGCGCCAGCAGCCTCTAGCCACGAGGCTAACCTGACTCGCTTCGGACCTGAGACTTACGAGCTCGTGCAAGGAAAACCGACCACCTACTCGGCCACATTCAGGGCTATTGACGGTCCAGCGAAACTGGTCCTTCAAGACGAGGGCATCGACAACGCCTGGATCAAAATCAATGGCCGCGATGTTGTGGAACCGCAGGACTTTAGCGGCAACGGCGAGGTCATCGTTGATTTGAATCTTACCAGGGAGAACACGATTGAGGTGACCGTGCCCGGCATACCAGACGGGGAACTCGGCGTGCGCGTGACCCAGGTTACCGAGGCCGATCTTGGGCTCTTACGCCAGGGCTATTTCGGACTAAACACGACCGACATAGAACGCCAACGAGCCTTATACGACACCATGGGTTTCATCGGAGAAATCTACCCGGCCGGACCGGAGACGAGCACCACTTTCGCCCAGTCGCTCGGGTTTCCGGATGACTACCTGATCTACGTCTCACTGCATAGCCTGGAAGATCCGGCTACACAGCCATTCGTCGACACAGTGCAATTCAGGGGCAATTCCTATCGCAAAGAGCCGCCCTATGCCAAGCTAAACCACATAGGGATGACTTATGGAACTTACTCCACCACCGAGCTCGAAGGCGACTATGCCTATTTTCAGTCGGAGGGCGTAGAATTTTTGTCCGCGCCTACTACAGCGCCCAATGGTGAACGCTTTGTGTTCATGAAGGACCAGGACGGCACCTTTATAAAATTGATTGAGACTGCCGAAGGTGGGGGTCCGACCCCTGGCCCTGACCTAGTGCGGTTGGCAAACACGAACATGAACGTGACTGACCTGCAGCGGTCTCGTGAGTTCTACCGGCTGCTAGGGTTTACCGAATCGGCACCCGGCTCGCAGGCAGGCTCTGGCGATTTCGCCGCCGCACATGGGTTTGATGGCCCGATCGAATTCGAGGGCGAGGACATCAGTCTCGGTGAAGGTACCGATGGGGCGACAATCCAGCTGCGGCAGTGGAAGAGTCCCTACGATAACGCGCCGCCCTACCCGCCACCGGTTAATCATCTAGGCATCGACCGGATTAATTTCTATGTGGAAGATCTGACCGCAACCATAGAGACGATGAACGAACTCGGTTTTGAGCAGCTCGGTCCAATCGGCGGCGGCCCCGGCTTCGGCATTGTGTTCTTCTTGGACCCGGACGGAATCAAGGTTCAGCTTTCAGGTCCGCGTACCGACTAGCGAATGCCCAACAAGATCTCTGCAGCCTAAATTGCAGGCATCAAACCTGACCAGAATCTAAATTTTCCTACCCACCCCCCCCTTTCACAGAATGGGACTCCTAATATCTAGTACATACTAAATTGAGTTTCGTAGTTATCAATCGTCTAGTTTGGTCTCTCCGTTACTTCCAGTGGCACCATCATATGTACGAACTCATTATTTTCCCACATCACATATGGTCCACCTGCATAAGGATCCCTTGGGAGATCGCTCATAAGGCTCGCTGGCATCAATAACATGAGATGCGGGCCTTCCTGAACCCATGTGCCAACGGATTGATCTGTATTAAAAGGATCATTGTTGTCTACTGCTTGATCGCCCTGGAGCATATATGAGACTCCAAATCCTTTAGCTTCTGAATCATAAGGTTCCTGATTTATATAGGCTTGCAACCATTCTTGCCATGCCTGATCTACACACATTGGGTTAACATTTTCATTGGGAGGTGTACCCGGCATACAAGTCCAATCGTTAGAGCCTTCTCTAAGCACGCTCCCATCGGCGGCCAAAACTGTAGCTGCCGAGCTAATATTTGCTGGCGCTGACCCTGTTGCTATCTCTATTATTTCTTGTGCTGTTTTCTCATTAGTTTCACTAGTGCAGTACGTCAACAAAATGACCGTTGATATCAGATATATAGTTTTCATAGTGTGTTTTTACCTCCACGGTTGTAAGAAAAATTGCTTATTTAAGTGGGTTGTCATTCATGAACTCAACAATAACACTTGCTAGTTCTTCTCCTTCAATTGTTACATGATTTTGGTTTTGTGCTCCGGGAATATCTCTTTGAAAAATAACGTGACCGCCTGCTGTGACCGGATCTTCATTACTAAAGACAGTTAAAAAAGGTTTTTGCCAGCGTCGAAAAACTTCCCATGCCGCACCATTAGCAACAACTCCCGGGTAGTCAATCGAAACAGGGACTCGTTGCGGTATTATCAGAGGGCCTGCTTTGTAAGAAGGGCTAGAAAAAGGCGTATCGTAGGAGTCTTTAATAGAAGGGTCGCGGACATTGGTGGCAATCATAGTGCTCGTAGGAATAATGCCAGCAACGATCATTTTCTGATTCATGGCTTTTCATTGAAAGTATCCCTCCCAGGCTTTTGGGTTAAAATACTACATAGACTGGTATACAGTTTCGCATTTATAGATCTTGTCTGTGACATACGCTGACCTTGAAGCTGCCACTCCAGAAAAAGCTTCTTGGGCCCAGTCCGTAGAATAAAGAGCGTCAAACATGGCGCCTAGCCTTGCTAAATCAGGAGCTACTGCAATGACTTGATAGTCACTGAGATTACTTCCGGCACCAATCGGTTGATATATATCTAATGAAATGTCCTCATAGCCATTGGCATGGTAGGCCTCTTTTAAATTAGTTACGGCCTCTAGATATGTTTGGGGATTATCAGTGTCAATAGAAAGAGTGCGAGTCGCAAAGGTATCGAGGAGCTCTCCTTCATACGCCATAATAACTCGACTGGTTTCCCAGCCTTTAAGCACCCTAATATCATCGAGGTTGGAGGTAAAGTCTTGCATCGCGGCATTACTTAGCTGAACTTCGTAGCCAGCAAAAGCTGCCTCCATCGATGGATAGAAGTTAAAAACCTGCATCTCGCCAGGCATTTCATTTCCTGAAACAGCGATACAAGCTCCCGCAAGTAAAGTCCCTGAAGCAGATATCACATCTGTATTGCTTTTTAATTGAGCAATATAGTTGGAGGGGTTTTTTGCTATAAGGTTGATGGTAGTCATAGCACCACTTAAATCAATTGATCCTTCATGATTGTCCGCCGATGACAATGAGCCATAAGACATAAAAAATAAACTTAAAATCCAAAATTTCATAAATGATTCCCCCTTATAGAGATTAAGTACTGTCCGATCTTATAGGTTGTTAAACAACACTGCTATCTACCAGCTTCTTCTCGCTCTAAGCGTCTCGCGCCTGCAAGGATGCCGGGCATTGAGTAATTTCCTTCATGACATGCATATTCATAAACTGGACCGTTGGTTACGTGATAACTTAGTTCAGCAGTCCAAGGCTGGCTATACAGGTTGGAGTCATCTACTGTGAATTGATAGACAATCTCAGAATCAGAATAACGACTAAAGCGTTCTACGATTCTTCCAGTTGGAGAGATCGGAATTGAGCTTTGTGACATCTGCAGTGAATTTATATTCACTGTCTCGACGATTAAAGTATTGCCTTCATACCAACCGCGAGAATCACCAAACCAAGGTTGATGAACTTCAGGACGAAGATTTGCTCGAGCCTCCTTGGCAGAATCGAAAATTGGAATGATACGGGCGTCGTGGGCCATCTCGACACTGATCATGAAGTAGTCATCAGTTTGTACGAATTGATAAGTACTATTATAAAGTGTGCCCATCATTCCTGGACCAGCTGTATTACCAAAGCCAATTAAACAACGTTCTGCTATTGGAATGGCTTCAGGGCCTGCGGCATCACCTACACCGGTTAAGTAACGAGCACCAAAATTAGCGCGCTCCATTTCGACTTGAGGAGTCGCTAAGCGCGGAATCTGACCATTCTCAGGATTGACTATTAAAGATGTGCGAAATTCGCCTTTTACCGACGCAAGATTTGACCCGGGGTCGGTCCAAAACAGATTATAACCCCTCAGGCCGAAATCCTGCCCTCCGGCGGGCGGCGCTCCTGTTTCTGGATCTATAGCGGGTCCTGCCTCAATATTTTCACGTGAAATACCTGCGATACTCATATTTCTGACCATTTTCTGTGCTACCTCGGCTGAAACCACTAGAGTTTCTGTCCCTCTTGGCCGGGTTAGGCTAGTGCGAGAAGCATTAGACCAAATACCACTTAGCTGGGGTTTCTCCTCATTTTGAGTAAAACCCAGCGTAGGTAAAATTGGCAAGGAAATGCCGAAAATGATTGTAATTAAAATGAATTTCTTTATTTTCACTATGATCTAGTCTCCATTATTACAGCTAGGTAACGCAGCTGTAGCTTAAAAACATGTCTATACGCGTATTTTAATTAATAAATCTTATTATATATTTGGATGTATGATCTCAATCACCGTTGATAAAACGATATCGAATACTTGCATAAGTAACCAGGCAATAACACTGCATACTGCTCTACGTGAAATATTCTTTTCCGAGTTAAAGTCTCAATAATTTGCTTCATAGATATTGACAGAAATACTAAACTAGCTATAAGCCCTTGTGTATGGTGCCCCGGACAGGATTCGAAGACTGTTAGTAATCAATAGCTTACGCTTATTTATATGATTTACCTGCCATCTTACCTACCATAAAATGATTTCAGATTTACTTTTACCCCTCCCACTTTTAGGCCGTTTTTCTCAGAAGTTGCCGCAGCCCGCAGAGAACCTACAGAGGGGCCGCCAGTCTATCGCCTCCTCCTTGTGAAGCTCGGACGATCTCAACTCCCGAACAGTTAAGCAGAGTTTTGGTAGAACTTGATATCTACCTCCTATAAAACCTCTAATATCTTCTCGGCAAACAAATTGTTCATCGGTGGGCAAAGAGGCATTGTAAGTGGCGAGTTCGGTTTCACTCATCTTTTCAAAGGATGGCCCGGCTGCGCTCTCGCACGAAGATAAACCGAGCAGAACAAATAACAATATTAGATAACGCTTAATCATATTTTGGCCCTTGCACGCACAAGATTTAGGAACCTTATCACGTTTAATCGTCTAAACTAGGAAACAAAATTGTAGCTGATTGTCCTTATTTGTAGCTCAGTGTCTTATGGCGTTAGATCTCACCACTTGTTTTTATAGACCGCTCGGTTTATATACCCACCCCCGGGGTACCCCCCACTTGTCCAAGTAGGTTCCATCGCACCCCTATACATACTATTCTGGACGAACAAACAACTATTTCTAGTGTTTACCGACTCTAAACCGAGTATCTTCTGGGTATGAATATGAGGCCGTTATACTTAATGCCTATGTATGTTGCTCCGGCGCATTTTATAGCCGGATGGCTAACATCTTCAAACTTGGGCTTCCCATTTGATCCGATAGCCCAGATGGGAAGTTTGTGGTTAATGTATGTCTTCGCTCCTTTCAGCTTCATCTATTTTTTATCTAGCCGAAAAAAAACCATCAACCAGTCCTGGTAAAAAAGCCGCTATTCATTCAAAAGAAGAAATAGCTCCAGTTAGAAAGAAAGAGACTAGACTTGCTAACACTTCGGTAAAAAAATCTAAGTCAAGAAAAAATCAGAAAAGTTCAAACCATGTCGGTGATTATACGGTGGAGCAATCAGCGGTTCCCTAGTTGCCTGAAGCATCACGCCGACCCCCCTGTTCCGGGTGAGCTTGTTACGCGCAGGCTAGCCGCGAATATAATTTTCCAGCTGTTCTATGGTGGACTGTTGATCGCTGATCACATCCTTGACCAGGTCGCCCAGGGAGAGAACGCCGACCACGGTGTCGTCGTCAACAATTGGCAGGTGACGAATGTCATTTGTTGACATGATAGCCAGCGAGGCATCGACGCTCTGGGTGGAGGGCGCAGTGATGAGTTTAGTACTCATAATTTCCTCGACGAGGGTGTCTTTGGAAGAGCGTCCCTTGAGGATCACTTCACGAGCGTAGTCCCGCTCAGAGATAATGCCTTTGAGCGCGGAACCCTCCATCACCAGCAGGGCGCCTGCGCGTTTGTCCGCCATCGCCTGTATGGCCTCCAATACCGTGGCATCCGGTTCAATTGACCAGATTTCATTAGATTCCTTCTGTCCTAATATCTGTTTTACAGTATGCATCATTCACTCCTATGAGATGGAGTGATGGCAATCAGTTTACCCGCGACAGAGAAATATTGGCGAAGCCTACGTTATTGCCGTA
>DUBM01000010.1 GCA_012960305.1 Gammaproteobacteria bacterium
GGCATATCGGCCTCCGCCTGAATCGTGGTCTGCTTTTTGTTAATTTCTAGCGTATAACTTGGCATCTTTTCCCTCGTAATAATTGTGGCGACTGATCTGCGGAACCCGTCGCCAAGTAATAATTGGGCTCGGAGTAATAATAATTGGGCTCGGAGTATAATTTACATTTTTATTACATCACTGACCCAGACATAAATCAGAAGATTCTGGATCATATTGCAGCACAACCACCACCGATTAATACTGCTACAACAGGTCAATCCTAATCCAGCACCCTTCAACTAGCCGGTTAAAGCCTCCTGCCCGATCAGAAAAACTAATCAGTGATCAACCCTGCCTTCTGTAGGCTAGTAGATGAGTGGCCAGTCTGACATTGACCATTCTCTGGCGGAAAGCTGCCTTCCCCAACATTTATTCTAAGCATGCCTTATGAAGATACTTTTGTATTCCTGGAAAAACACGCTTTATAATTCCTATTCTCGGGGCGTGTTGCTTGAGAACTGACGCTAAAGCCTATTCGCCAGAGGATCATATACTTGGCATATAAGGCAGAAAGGTGGTTTATTCTTCCTATACTCTGCAATTAAAGAATGCCGTTAATACGATTAAAAATTTTCACGGCCAGGATTTAGGAAGGATGGCATCTCTCACTTCAATCCTTATTCAATCAGTAACATAGGCTGTATGGCTTTACTACAATCAAGGTCAAACAAGCCCTACATACCTTCAACTAAACTCAATAATTGCCTAATACACCAGCCTTGAGGTGCATAATGTGGTACAATCCGCTATTAGCTTTCCACCCCTGCCCTTTCGGGTAGGCAGACATTTTGTCTGTCGATCTTGTGATTTAGATCTAGTTTTTTAGTGCTCATTTCATAATACCGGCTTTTCCGCCAATGTATTAATGGTCCATTGAAATGAATTCTGAAATCCGTCCAGCGCGCCCTGAAAGTTCAGACGAACAAGGTTCGGCCGACGCGACTGCACAAAACTCTTCATTGGACCCTTTATTAGATCCTTTATTAGACCCTTTATCAGATAAGGGACGATCCACAGAGCCATTAGAACCCAAACCGATTTCACCCACCATACTTTCGTACCTGAAAGACCTACCCAATCTATGCTCTTTGGCAGGATTGCTCTGCACAACTTCAGCCATTTACTTCAGTATTTTAGGCGTTTACTCAGCAGCAATGATTGGGATGATTTGGGCTGTTGCCTTCGATTGGGCAGATGGCTTAATCGCGCGACAATTGAAGGGACGGACAGGTAAAGATCGCGCTTTTGGTGGACAGCTTGATGTTTTAATCGACATCGTGAGTTATGGCGTCGCCCCGGCAGTTCTACTATTGAGCTACGGGAAGTTTGAACCCGTATTTTTTATCGGAGCCTTTCTCATGCTCGCCGCCAGCGCAATGCGATTGAGCTACTTCAGCACCTATGGTCTTGACGGCGGCACCAGCTACACAGGGCTAGCGCTCGACAACAACAACATTATTCTTGTATTCATATTTCTATCTGAAAGCATTTTCCACGAGGAACTCTTTTCCGTTGTTCTTTATGCCAGCTGTATGGGCCTGGCGGCTTTAAATGTGTCTCAGATCAAAACCCCTAAACTTTCCGGAAATCCAGTCAACGTTTACATACTTGCTGTATATACATTCAGCATGACGGCTTTCTATGGATCAAATTTTCTTTAGAAATTAGCCGAGATTGGTAAAACGGAAAACAATGATCAGTTTGATCAAGGACTTAGTAAAATGATTGTATATACAGTCGGCACGTTCGATCTGTTACATGTAGGCCATCTAGCATTGTTAGAATACTGCAGAACACTGGGTTCAGTAGTAGCCGTGGGTGTGGCTTCAGATAACGTAGTCAATTCTTACAAACCAAACGTCCCGGTAATCCCGCTCGATCAGAGACTAGAAATGCTTAAAGCCTTAGGCTGCGTTGATATCGTGCGGCCTTACTATGAGTTGGAATATGTCTCTGGATGCAAAGAACTCAATGCAGACATATTTGTGGTTGGCGAAGATTGGGGTGCAAAGCCGCACAACCTTGCGGTAGAAACCTACCTGAAAGCCAGAGGGAAAGAGATCGTGCAGATTCTTTACAATCCTCGGACCTCTTCAACCAGAATTAAAAAAGTCGTCATCGCTCAATCTCATCGAGACGTATTTCCAGAACAGGCTGTTGCATAAAAGCTGGAAACACAGCCCGTTAAAAAATTACAAGCAGGGGGCTCCCTCTGCAAGAGTTCTTCATCAACAATTCGCTATACTGCCCCCGTGGTCTATAGGTTGACTATAGATCGCCTAGCGATATCAGGAGAATTTTATGTCTAGTGAAACGTCTAATGAAATGAATGTGTTTGATGTCATGTATAACTGCCGGGCCATGCGCCGGTTAGACTCAAAAGAGGTCCCTCAGGAAACGCTAACCAAGCTAGTCGATGCCGCTAATCAAGCACCCTCTGGATCAAACATGCAAAACGGGCGCTGGATTATCGCGACAGATCCTGCAGTACGCCAAAAACTGGCAGACCTGAATCGGCAAGGCGTTGAGGCCTATATTCAACCGGACACATCAGTCGCCGAAGGCTTGCCACATCAGTCGGCGGGTAAGCGGCAACGTATGCTGGATTCTGTACTGTGGCAGATGGAACACATGCACGAAATTCCAGCTTTAGTTATCGCTTGTCTCGAATACGGGCAGAAAGTCTCGGATGCCGATGCACAGCGCGGTGGTGGATCAATCTGGCCAGGAGTACAAAACCTGCTCCTTGCTGCACGTGCCCACGGCCTAGGCGCAGCACCTACGACGCTCGGTTTGCAAAATCAGGATGCCGTGAGATCGGTATTGAATATGCCAGACACCATGGCTGCACTTTGCTTAATTCCAGTTGGTTATCCGCTCGGCAAGTTCGGCACAGTGACACGCAAGCCCGTAGGTGAAATTTTACGGTTTAATACCTGGGATGCTTAGCAGTAAACGGTGAACTAGTCTCGCGTGGCCAACCAAATTACGTGCCGCGCGCCTTTACCGTTATGCGCACGAACCCTTCGCTCTTTCACATTGAAGCCAGCCTTCATTAACAGAGTTGTAAATCGCGCCGCTGGTGCCGCAGACCAAACGGCTAGCACACCTGACTTTCGGAGCGCGTGGTAAGCCGCCTCTAATCCCACAAGTGAGTGCAGATCATCGTTCTCGGGATGAGTTAATCCCTCTGACCCATTATCGACATCTAATATTATTGCGTCGTACTCACCTGAAGCACGATTGATCACGTCGCCCACATCGGAAACAGTAACCTCCACTCGAATGTCGGTCAGTGGTTCACCCGCGCAGACGCCAAGAATTTCACGATTCCATTTCAGCACACCTGGGACAAGTTCTGCGACCTCGACCTTTGCGCTCTTAGGCAATACATCCAATGCGGCTGCAAGTGTGAATCCCATACCTAACGCCGATTCCCGTTGAGAACTGACGCTAAAGCCTATTTTCCAGGGGATCATATACTTGGCATATAAGGCAGAAAGGTGGTTTATTCTTCCTATACTCTGCGACACCGTTCTCTCCATGAGTGCTGACATTACCTTTGGCGGAAAAATGGCGTCACACCAGACGCTGGATTTTCGCCAAGCAAACGGGCTTGCTACTGGGCATCAGCGACCACGCAGCCGTGTGCATGGATCTAGACGCTCGCAAGGCGATCTCAATTCCAGCAGACATACGCGAATCAATGGAACGACTCAGCCTGCCTGACTACGCCTAGCGACACCCCAATCTATCGTCTTTTTTGTGGTTTCCATTTATCAGCATGCCTTATGAAGATACTTTTGTATTCCTGGAAAAACACGCTTTATAATTCCTATTCTCACCTTAGGAGAAGCCCGTGAAATTTAGTGAATACAGCAGCTATGACGGACTCGGCTTGGCGGAGCTCATTGCCCAGGGTGAGATAAGTGCTACTGAAGCAGCAGAGATAGCATACA
>DUBM01000011.1 GCA_012960305.1 Gammaproteobacteria bacterium
GCCCACACCGAGCAGGAAATGTTCCTGTGCCTCAGGAGAGCCTGAGGTAGGAAAGTCGAAAGTGCCGATGTTTTCCAAATCTGCGGCTTGTGCAGCCCAGGAAAACGTGAGTAGCGAAAGAATTAGTAATGTTCCGATGAGACTCTTTTTCATGTTGAGAACTCTCTATATTTTTTGATAGGTAAATCTATCACTTTCTGGCTGAATCCGTTAGTGATCAAATGCCGAGGAATACAATTATTTTGGCTCTACTATGCCAGGGGAAAACCTGTCTCCTCAATATTGCGTTTTGTCCAATCGTAGTCCATCCCCCGCAGAAGGGAGCCAGTCGCTGAGGTAAGGAGCTTCATAGTAACTTTCAAAAATAACTAACCGTTCGTCCAGAATAGTATGTATAGGGGTGCGATGAAACCTACTTGGACAAAGGGGGGGTACCCCGCTGGCCGTTTGCGGAACTTCTATTATCCTACACAAGCGAGTAACCTATTCTCTGCTAGGGACCCTCATTCAACCCGATTCATTTGGAGCACTCTCCCATGAAAACAATTAGTTCTTTGATTCTCTTTGTTTTTTCCTGTCTGCTCACCGCGCTGGTCGCTACTGCCGATGCTTACCAGGCGCCCCGTACCGAATGGGGCAAACCGGATCTGCAGGGTGTCTGGAACTTCTCTTCTAATGTGCCGATGCAGCGCCCCACGCGATATGGTGAACGGCAGTTTCTCACCGATCAGGAGATAGAAGACGTTTTGGCTCGGCGGGCTGAAGCCGATGCTAATTCGGACTCGGCTCTGCCAATTGAGGGTGTCGATGCGTCCTATAATGATTTCTGGATAGAAAATGCAGGTATAGGCGACACCCTACGCACTTCCCATATTATTTATCCAACTGATGGTCGACTACCGGATCTGGTAGAAGGCGCAGTAACACGGCTCAGACGCCCAGGATCAGCAACCATCAATGGTCCGGAAGATCGAGGTCTGTCAGAGCGGTGCCTAGTGGGTTTCAATGCCGGCCCTCCTTTTGTTCCGAGCTTGTATAACAACAATGTACAGATAATTCAGAATGAAGATCATGTGGTGCTAATGACCGAAATGATCCACGATGCACGCATCGTGCCTGTATTCGACTCGAACGATGCCCGACCCATGCTCGACGAAAAACTACGGCTATGGTCGGGAGACTCTCGCGGTCATTGGGATGGCGATACACTGGTTGTCGTAACTAATAATTTTAACGGACTAACTAGGAGCTTTAGCGGCGCTGGTACTTCTCTGCACAAAGTGCTCACGGAACGTTTAAC
Organism: Gammaproteobacteria bacterium; assembly: GCA_012960305.1. GTDB lineage: Bacteria > Pseudomonadota > Gammaproteobacteria > Pseudomonadales > Pseudohongiellaceae > UBA9145. The sequence goes on from DUBM01000011.1 coordinate 1,301, forward strand.
CCGGGTCGGTCCGTACACTGTCGATTACGAATTCAGCATCGACGATCCCGCGACCTATTCCGATAAATTGACCGCTATTGTGTCCATGACAAAGGTGGCTGGGCTCCTCTATGAATATGCCTGTCATGAAGGCAACTACGGCATGGAGAATATTCTGCGTGGGGCACGGGTACAGGAAGCGCTCGCAGAAGAAGCTACAAATTAAGAGAAATCAGTTGGGACAGTCAGTTCAATAATTTAGGTCAGAGTAAAAATACAGTAGTTTCAAGGTCCGCTATTGGCCGATTGCTGACCTCTCACTCCGCCAACAAATCCTACCTCGGTTCACACCAGATTCGCTTTCAAAATTTTTTGCAAAGATTTTTTGGCTTCTCGTTCGAGCGTATTAGTATGTATAGGGGTGAGATGGAACCTACTTGGACAAGTGGGGGGGTACCCTGGGGATGGGGCCTACTTGGTAGCCCGAATATAAAGATGGGGGGTGGGGTGACGTAGTAATCTCAGTAAGATTTATGGTATGTAAAAGTTAATTAGTGCCGTACGTTGTTGATTATTAAGGCTCTTAAAGTCCGGCTCCGGTCACCATTACCACTTCACAGCTCAGCGAGACATGGGATCCAGCTTGTCGCCGACGATGTCCTGCTCCTTCATCTGCTGTTCCAGTATGGCCCTGCTAATTTTTCCATCACGATAAAGACCAACCAAAGCGGCGTGGGTGATATGGCTGCTGGAAATTTCAAAATGATCACGCAGGTCCGGCCGCGATTCAGACAGACCAAAACCGTCGGTACCGAGGCTGGTGAAATTTTTGGGCATCCAGCGGGCGATGCTATTGGGTAAGGCTTTCATGTAGTCAGACACTGCAACTACGGGGCCGTTTTCATTGGCAAACAGGGCGAGGAGGTAGGGTTCTTGTACAGTGTCCAATGGCTGTAGGCGATTGTGCCGTTCACAGGCTTCGGCTTCCCTATACAATTCGGTATAACTGGTCACGCTCCAGATATGAGCAGCGTAGCCAAGTTCTTCAAGTTTGCTGGAAGCTGCAATAGCCTGTTGCATTATGGAACCACTGGCCATGAGGTGAACCGCCTCACCGTTACCGTCACTGCGCCGCCAACAATAGACACCCTTTATTATACCCCCAACGCAAGATGCATCATCTGGCAAGGCGGGCATTATATAATTCTCGTTGTAGACAGTCAGGTAGTAAAAAATATTCTCCTGCTGCTCATACATACGGTAAATACCATCGCGAATTATCACCGCCAGTTCATAGGAGAAGGCTGGGTCGTAACTCTTTAGATTAGGTACAGTCATCGCTAGCACATGGGAGTGACCATCTTCATGTTGCAGCCCTTCTCCATTGAGCGTAGTCCGGCCAGCAGTGCCACCCAACAAAAACCCACGACACATCATATCAGCGCAAGACCAGATCATGTCGCCCACTCGCTGAAAGCCGAACATGGAATAGAAAATATAAAACGGGATGGTGGGCACGCCGTGCACGGCGTAGGCGGTACCCGCTGCCTGAAAAGAGGCCATGGCGCCGGATTCACAAATACCTTCCTGCAGGATCTGGCCATCGGTTGCTTCTCGATATGACATCAGACTATCGGCGTCCACAGGCGTGTATTTCTGACCTTCGGAGGAATAAATTCCTGCGACCTCGAACAAGCTATCCATACCAAAAGTACGGGCTTCATCCGGCACAATTGGTACTACGAATTTGCCTATATTCGCATCTTTCATCAACTGGCCAAGCATGCGTACCACTGCCATAGTAGTCGATGATTCTCTTTTGCCGCCGCCCCCGAGGAAAGTCTTGAAGGCCGACAGCTCAGGTGTTTTTACAGTTGCGCAGGATACCTTGCGCTCGGGAAGGAAGCCGCCCAGCTGCTGCCGCCGTGATTGCAGGTATTGCATTTCATCGCTGGTTTCCGCTGGGCGGTAAAATTCCGCGCGTTTTATGGCCTCATCATCCAATGGAATTCCGTAGTCCCTGGCAAGTTGCAAACGCTCGTCAGCATTCAGTTTTTTCTTCTGATGAGCATTATTGCGACCCTGGGCTGACGCGCCCATGGCGTCGCCTTTTACCGTTTTTATTAGAATGACTGTGGGTTTGTCCGACGTCGCCAGCGCCCGCTCATAGGCGGCAAATATCTTCCTCGGGTCCTGTCCCCCCCGCTTGATTTCACGTAGCTCTTCATTGGTGAGTGAATTCATCATTTGTTCAAGCTGTGGGTTGCCTTTTACCCAATGCTCACGCTGAGCGTCACCCGGTAAAATCGAGTAGCGTTGATAATCGCCATCGACACACTCCTCCATGCGTTGACGCAGAATTCCGTTCTCATCCTGGGCTAACAGCCCGTCCCACCCGCTGCCCCAGATGACTTTGATTACGTTCCAGTCGGCACCGCGGAAGTTGCGCTCCAGCTCTTGGATGATCTTCCCGTTTCCCCGTACCGGGCCATCCAGGCGCTGCAAATTGCAGTTAATCACCAATACCAGGTTGTCCAGTTTTTCCCTGGCAGCGATGCTAATGGTGCCAAGAACTTCCGGCTCATCAGACTCACCGTCGCCAATGTAGCACCAGATTCTGCCGCCATTTTTTTGCTTCAGGCCTCGGTTCTCGAGGTATTTGGCAAAGCGAGCCTGGTAGATTGCGGCAGGGGTGGAGAGGCCCATGGAGGCATTGGGCATCTGCCAGAATTCAGGCATTGAGCGCGGATGTGGATAAGAGCATAGGCCGCCTCCGAGCTTAAGTTCGCGGCGAAAATTCTTAAGTTGGGTTTCACTTAGCCGGCCTTCTATAAACGCCCGGGCATAAATTCCCGGTGCTGCATGGGGTTGGGGCAAGACCATGTCGCCACCATAGTCATCTGAACGACTGCGGAAGAAATGCTGAAACCCCACTTCCATCATGGTTGCTGCAGACGCGTAAGTCGCTATGTGTCCACCGACCCCGGATCCTGTATCTGCTGCTTGTAACACCATTGCCATGGCATTCCAGCGAATGATGTTCTCAATTCGTTTCTCCAGTGCAATATCCCCTGGGTAAGCGGGCTGCTCGGAGCGCGGTATGGTATTTACATAGGGTGTGTTCAGGGTAGCTTCGCTGAGCGGGATGCCACGGGTTAGTACATGGTTTTGCTGGGCCCTGAGAATATCGCGCACTCCCGCTTCACCATACTCCCGGTAAATGTTATTCAGCGCCTCGATCCACTCTTGGCGATCATCCGCTAACTCATCAATGAAACTGGGAAAGTTGTGTGCTGACATGGGTTTTCACAAGCAGAAATCAATACATTAGTATACGGAGCCACCAAAATTATTTGTTGCAAATAGTGCGCTATCACTGGTCTAATGAGCAATCTTACTTATTAATAGTTATACAAATTGGAATAATATTGCGCAATGATGCTAGATCGTACTGACTACAGGATTCTTCACCATATCCAGAACAATGCGCGCATGACCAATGTCGACCTGGCAGAAGCTATCGGGCTATCACCGGCTCCCTGTCTGAGAAGGGTTAAGGCGTTGGAAGAGGGTGGGGTGATCAAATGTTATGCGGGAATCGTTGATGCCGGGGCAGTTGGCTTGCCCATTTCGATATTTATTAACATTTCCCTGGAGCGCCAGGAGCGCAGCCACCTGGAGGATTTCGAAGACAACATTCGTACCAATCCCGAGGTGATGGAATGCTACCTGATGACCGGTAATAGCGACTACCTAGTGCGCATAGTCGTTCCTGATCTACAATCCTTTGAACGCTTCCTTGCAGATAAGCTCACGCGCATACCAGGTGTAGCGAATATCCAGTCCAGTTTCGCCGTCAAGCAAGTAGTCTACAATACTGAGCTTCCTTTACAGGAACGTATCTAGGAAATACCTAAAGAAGGGTTTTTTTCAATTATCATCAATCATTTAAAGCGGCACTTCGCCTCTATCTCCAAAGGTTGGAATAGAATCGAGAGTGCGAAAATTCTCCCATGGAATTTTTGCCGGATCCATAGTCCAATATTTGTTGGCTTTGGCATAGCAACAGTTTTTGTTATCTTCTTTATGCCCAGTCAATTCAGCTTCGCGTAAGCGGTCTTCAATTTCTTTTAATTCGGCGTCGCTATCAACTTGAAATCCAAGATGATTCAATCCAACTTTTCCGTGTTTTTCTGAGATAGCAAAGTTAACCGCAGGATCTTCCAACATCCATTTAGCGTAATCGTTTTTTACTACACTAGCTTCTTGCGCAAACAAAGTGCTATAGAAACTAATTCCCTTTTCAATATCATCAACAGTGACGTGAACATGTAATCTCTTCATTTTTATTTCCTCAAAAATTACTGGTATTAAGTTGACCTATGCAACAGCCTTCAACCGCTAAGCCAAGCGGAAATCGATGCGGTTGGCCATTGGTTTTGACGCGGTTGGCCGTGAGCGTTACCAATGCTGCTGTCATGAAAAAGGAAAAGCCCGATGACCCCTATGTCGTGGTCACTGAGGGGCTTGCTTGGCAATTGCTTGACCATCTGGATGAATTTGACGGAGCCGTTATTCGATTGCGGTTGCGCCAGACGCGCCAATCACTATAGCCATCCTCATCAGCTAAGTATTCCCTTTTCAGTATCAACAATAATACTAGTGTCCCCGTCTCCATAAAGCGATTGATGAAGCCCATTGTAATGGGCTAATGCGGATGTCTGTACCTCACAAAAATAAATATCCGCATTAGCAGCAACAGAAAAGCAGAGTAGGGTTATTGTTGTTAGTAGTTTGTTCATTTTAATCGTTCACTTACAAGTTTTTCTTTTTTTAACTGATCAGCTTTATCTCTTTTAACTTTTTCTCTCAACTTTTCATTAATACTCCATTCTGGGTTTCTTTCATATTTCCTCTCGAAGAAGCTAACCATGTCACTATACCTATCAAGAAATTCCTGCTCAGTCTTACTTCTATATATCGCCGAATCTAAATCGTCTTTACAGTATTTTGGGTAACCTTTGGTCTTGCGTTCATGCTCACTAGGAAAGGCGCTTACTTCTTCGGGGCCTAGTTTTTCTGGGTGCTGCCTGTTGTGAAAATAGATGTATTTCTTGATCCAGTGGATATAGATTCGCTCAGTCGCCAATGAATAATGGCGGACCCTGATCGCAGCACTGACTCTATCTAGTAGTTTCATTTTCGACTCCAGAATACTATATATATATACAGTATAGAAAAAGCCATGAAAAAGTACAGTTAACTAAACTTAAAATTCATCGAGGAATGTAATCCATTGATTTTATGGAATAATTTCGACAGTGCTAAAGCCCTGTTAATGATTAACAGGGCAAACCGTCAAACTGGTGATAAAGTTTTTAATGGAAAATGCTAATTGGTGCCCTCTGTTAATAACAAGTTATATGTGGAATTCGGGGTATCCTATTGAAATAACGGGGATATCAGGTAAAGTCCCCTTTGGAATATATAGTGTATTAACGGACAAAGAGTCTGTTATGCAATTGTTATGTGTTTCGCAGCGTTGGACGTAGTCTATGTACGAATATTCGAAAAATACCAAAATACAGTAATATCCTCCGCGGTTTACCTAAGGTGATACTCACATGCCCAGGCAATGTATTGACATTAAGGATATATTCAACTCAATTGTTACTTTGACAGGAACTATTTTATGCTGCTTGTCTCTCAATAGTTATGCTCAGGAGCAGCCCAAACGCGAATTTATTGCTGGCGAGTTTGAAGCACCACTGCAGCAAATTTTGGCAGCGGGCTGTAGCATATTTCTAGTTGAAGAAATCGATCCGGGAGGTATTAGGTTCCTTCAGGTATTTGAGCTTGAGGACGGCACCATTTTTGCGCCTCGCGTAAACGAACACGTCAGGACGTTAAGTACTGAGAGAGCCAATCAAGGCACTGGCGGTAAAACTTATCAACGCTATCTATCGCGTCTTGAAACAGCCTTGGCAGCTGACGAAAATTCGAATTCAGTAGATGCGGATTTGGTTGTGATGCCGATTGGCAGTGGGCAGAACGTGGCAATTTCAATTGATGCTGTCGCTGAGATGAATGCCTATCAGTTCTTGCTTATGGAATCTCAAACCGCTGACTTGTTTCGAGCAAGACGAGAATCATTTTTGAGCATCTTTCCAGACCAGAATATGAATATTCAAATTGATTCACTACTGAGCGTTTGCGCAGATATTCACGGGCTGGAAGAGGCGCTTCTGATACTTGAGAAGCATTAGCGAGAGCAGACCTAGACTAAGAGTATTTTTTGGAATCAGACCAACACATAACAAACAAATCAAGGAGATGCGCTACGCGCACTCTTTATTAAAAGCGTTATGTGTACAGACACGTCGGAGATAAGAGGTTTCTATGAATCAATCTCAGTTTAAGAATTTACGAATGGCCGGCCAGATGGGCGGCGGGCTAATATTCGCAATCGGAATAGTCTTGATGTTCACGCAGAAGAACGGGCTATATTTTTTAGGGGCGTTTGCAATATTTTGGGCTATAAACTACCCCCTTATCCATGTCTTCATTGGCAATCGCGTTGCAAACTGCGAACCCAGTGGTTTCGAAGACACATAACAATCAAATCAAGGAGATTCGCTACGCGAACTCTTTATTAAGGGCGTTATGTGTTTCGAAGCGTTGACCAATGACTCAATACAACTCAGAGATTATGAGGCTTAGTAGTGAAACTACTCTATACAAATGATGACCAGCTTTTAGTCGGTCATATTAGAAATGTTGTTGAATCTGCCGGCTTCGATGTTTGTCTCAAAAATGAGATATTGTCCAGTGCCGCAGGTGGTGGAGCATCACCCCTCGATGTTTGGGTAGAAGTTTGGGTTGTTCACGACAACGATTATGGCGAAGCTATGAAGGTGGTTGAGAATACGCTATCTGCAGATGATGGGCAGGAATGGGAGTGCTCAAACTGCAAAGAACCCAACGGCGCATCATTCATGTTATGTTGGAATTGTCAGGTTGAGAAACCCCAAATCCAAAATTCACTCATGATTTAATGCCAATTTCGGAATATTATTATAAATTTTCTTCATAATTCATCCGCATTACCAGCAACAGAAAAGCAGAGCAGGGTTATTGTTGTTAGTAGTTTGTTCATAACGAGACATCGACTTTTCTAAAATAGAGATAATACATTTCAGGTAACCCCAAAAGGCTAATCGCCATCATGAATATGAACCAGTTCCACTCATCGCTCTTGGCTGCTTTCCAACACGCCTTGGATGTCCAATATAATTCCCATATAGCCAATACCAATATCAAAGCAATCAACATAGGCCGCTACCAGAGGTCTCGCCAGCATAAGTTTGCGTCACTAATGCAGTTTCGTCGGAATCATCACCGCCTATTTCTATGCGAATCTCCGCGCCTGAAATTATGATAACTATTAGTACTACAATTACTCCTATAAGCCACGCAGTTGGTTTTGTTATATTCATAATTAAGCTCGCTAAATGGGTAGTTAGGTTAAGAGCTTAGCATCTGTTCTAGTTTGTTCATAACGCCCAAATTTCCTCAACCCTCCCAGCATCATCAATTTTGAAAATTTCAACGATATCTACTAACTCTTGTTTAGCCTCAATGTCAGCGAGCCATCCAAAAATCACTTCTTGAATTTCGATAGGTCCTGAGGTATTAAATCCCATTGAAGGGACATGCATTTTGTAATTTTCTGCACATGATACCTTAGACCATTCTTTATAACCTCCGTCGGCATTTAACTTGTAATGACGGATAGCTTCAGCAGTAGGCGATAATTCGTTCATAATAGTTGTCCTAAATTTCAGTTTACGTTTGTAAAGCAATAAAGAATGCAGTTAGATTCTTCATATTCATACCCAAAAGATACTCGGTTTAGTGTATGGGAACACCTCAAAATTAACTACCGTTCGTCCACAATAGTATGTATAGGGGTGCGATGGAACCTACTTGGACAAGTGGGGGGGCGCCCCGGGGGTGGGGTGATTGGAACAGGTTTATATTCGATCTTCCGTTTGCGGTGGCCTACTTTCTGTTTTTGAAAAGCACTTATCAGCTTGAAGTAATCGATCCCGACTGGGCGTTTTTCCGTTCCGCAAGCCTGGCGGCGGTTTCACAAATATTCGCTACGGTGTTCCTGGTTAAAGCGTTGATGGTAAAAAACTTTGCCGTCGGCACCGCATTAGCAAAAACCGAAGCAATCCTGACAGCTATTATCGGTGCCTGGTTCTTCTCAGCCACACTGAGTTTCGTTGCTTACCTGGCGGTGGCCGTTGGTGTGCTCGGAGTACTGGTCGCGAGTAACTGGAAGATCACCTTGCGAGGTCTTGTAGACAACAAGAGTATTAAATATGGCATCGGCGCCGGACTCGGCTTCGCTCTGGCTTCATTATGGATAAGAGATGCTTCACTGGGGCTGGAGTTGCCGCGCCTTCTAAGTGCGGCGACCGTATTGGTTTACATGGTTGCACTGCAGACTGTCATCTGCTTGCTCTGGATAGCCATCAAAGAAAAACACCAGTTTACATTGATAGCCCAAAATATTTTGCCCGCCGTTTTTATTGGCTTTACTTCGGTGGCCGGGTCGGTGGGTTGGTTTACAGCCATGAGCTTGCAAAACGCAGCGATCGTGAAAACCCTGGGCCAGACAGAGTTTGTGCTTACCCTGCTGATTACCTATTTGTATTTTGGCGAACGAATCACGGGCAGAGAATACGCCGGCATGGCGCTGGTGGCAGCAAGTGTATTGTTACTGCTTACTACATCGGTATAACTGGGCTAATTAGTGCAACCGATTCAAAGCGCATCGAAACCCAGGTCGGTACTAGTGCTTATTCTTGGATCAGCTATAGTCAAATCTGCGCTTACAGACAACAAAATGCCTGAAATCGAAAGTCTTAGAAAGTATGCGAATAGTGTAAGAAAAGAGTCCCGATAAGGCGGTCTTATCTTGGATAGAAGGTAAAATAACTGCTAGAAAAAAACTACACATGGTTCGCTCCAAATCTTCAACATATGGAATATTTAGGAGAATACAGGAGCATTATCTAAAGATAGCAAGATTGCCTATTAGAGACTCAGTTAGGATCGCAATAACAAATGTATATGGTTTAGAGGGAAGTGAAGCAGTAGAACGACTAAACAATCCTTATGGGAATGGCAACGGATTCGAAGATTACAAAGGGTTCAGAGATTTTTTTACATACAAAAAAAACGTGAAGAAAAAAGGGCAAATTGCATATAAAGGCACTGAAAAATTTGATGGTGTATTTGATTTGCTCACTGAACATCATAAGTTAGATACTCACGAGGAAGTTAAGGATTTTTTTGAAAAACATGTTTCTTTGAGGTTCCTTGACCTGGTGGTCAGAGGTAAGAGCGACAAAAAGAGAATTGAATCTGTTGAAAGGCCTGATTTTTCATGTGATGTTGAGACAGCCGAAGCTGTTGCCATCCTAGAGTATTTTCATCGCTACAAAGGAAATCCATATTTTAATACAAAGAAAGAATATGAAGGATACATTGAGAAATTTTAAGAAGTCGGCGACCAAAAAATAGCAGATTAAAGCAACCCTTAACTGAAATATTGATTTGGTGCGGACGGGGAGACTTGAACTCCCACACCTTTCGATACTAGAACCTAAATCTAGCGCGTCTACCAATTCCGCCACGTCCGCACAGGTAGTTCGAGAGCTTGAAATCCTTCTTGAGGGCGCGCGTATTATACCTAAAAGAAATCGTTTGCCAAGATCATCTTCTGAGCTATTACAGAAGGCGATGCAAGCGGTATACTTAATGACTCTTAATATCTCTTTAAGCCCATAAAGCTAGGATTTTGTTATGTCACACCTTGAAGTCTCGCAATCGAATGGAATCACCACTCTAACAATGAACCGGCCGGAAGCTCGAAATGCTTTGAGTATGGAAATGCGTACCCAGCTCACGGAAGCTCTACATGATATAGAACATGACTCATCTATTCGCTGTGTTGTATTAAAAGGTGCCGGCGATCATTTTATGGCTGGCGGCGATATTAAGGGCATGGGCGAATCAATTAAAAAATCACCCGAACAAATTCGTAAAGAGTTCATGCTACGAATTCACGATCTGCATCCGATCATGTTCGCGATGCGGCGCATGCCAAAACCGATTATAGCAAGTTGCAGCGGCGCAGCAGCGGGTGCAGGGGTAAGTTTGGCTATTGCCTGTGATTTGGTAATCGCCTCAGAAGATGCATTTTTCACTCTTGCCTACTGTAAAATTGGCACTAGCCCGGATGGCTCCTCTTCTTTTCATTTACCTCGTGCGGTCGGTATTAAAAAAGCTATGGAGATTGCTTTGCTGGGGGATCGCTTCGATGCACAGACTGCTAAAAACATTGGCATGATAAATTTTGTCGTTCCCGATAGTGAGCTACAAGCTGAGACAGATAAATTGGCTGGCCGCTTAGCGGAGGGCCCTACTCATGTCTATGGCAATACCAAAGCGCTATTTTACCGCTCACTGGAAAGTGAATTTGAATCCCAACTACAAGCGGAAGCAGAGTATTTTTCCGACTGCGCCTCTAGGGCTGATTTTCGAGAGGGTGTTACTGCATTTATAGAAAAACGCACGCCAAAATTTACTGGAGAATAAAAAAAAAGTTTGATGAAATTAGAAGTCGAGGCGAAATTAGCTTAACTGAAGTTAAAGACTGCTACTAGATCCGTTTGCCGCTCGCTGCAGTGCCTCGATAGTTTCTTGCAATCGAAAAAGAGATTCGTTGATCTGCAGCCGGTGAGCATTTACTGATTCCAATGATTGTTCGATATATTCTAGACGGCCCACCAAACCAAGAACTGTGCTATCACCACTGTTTAACGACTGACGAAGAGTTTCAAGATCGCTACGCATTGCCGATAAGGTTTCAACGCTAGCATTCACGCTAGCAACACTTTGGGAAACCTGAACAAGCTCATTAGTCAAAGTATTCAATTTCGTATCACTATTCATTAAAGATTGATTGGTAATAGAAATTTGCTGACTATTGTTAGCAGTTGCCTCGTTTTGCCCTTCATTGGTGAGGTTTAACTTAGCAATTTCACCCTTAAAATCATCAAAAGTTCGGTTGTTTGCACGCCAATTAGCCCATAACAAGTCGTATTGCTCAATGGTCTTCTCAATGTTCACCATCAGATTGCTATCTGATTTTTCTGCTGATTCACCAGCGATGGCTAATCTTAGCTCCAGGTCTCCGATTCGCAAATCAGCCTGACGCAAGTCAGCTTGATAGATACCGTACATATAATAGGCACCATAGCCCCCCGCTCCCACAAAAAGTGTAAGTAGAGCAAGCATTATTCGCACCGACCAGGTACTTACTTTGACCTTTTCGGCATAATAGCTGGGACGCACGATATCTTGCCCTTGAGACCGCCTGTTGGTGAGATGTGAATCCACATCATCACGATCCGGCACCATGGGCGGGATCTTGCCTAAATCATCATTTTCACTCATAACTGACATTATCCTAAAAATACTCCGTTCATGCTATCCCGATATCTGTATATAAGCTTATAACGCGAATTCGCTTACGCTAAAGGCCAGTGATAGACTGGCCCTAATTTACCCGTTAACTATCTAAAAAATTCAAATAACCCTCATAACACTGACGGGTATAACAACAATCACATTCTTTGCTCGGGAGCCTCCGTTATGGAATTAGAAAATCTACTGTCTTATCTTTTCCGCTGGATTCACATTTTTGCTGGCGTTACCTGGATAGGCATTCTTTACTACTTTAACTTTATCCAGACGGAGTTCTTCAAAGAAGCTGAAGCGTCTACAAAATCTGTCGCAATTACAAAACTGGTACCTCGAGCACTATGGTGGTTCCGCTATGGGGCACTATTCACCTTCCTATCAGGTTTAGTCTTAGCGGGCGCTCTCGGCGGCGCGATCAACTATTACATAATGATAGGTATGGTCATGGGCACGCTGATGTTCCTTAATGTGTGGCTCATCATCTGGCCAAAACAACAAATTGTCATCGCCTCAGCTAATAAAGTATTAGAAGGTGGCGAAGCTGACCCCGCCGCAGCTGGAGCACTGGCCGCAGCAGGCTTAGCATCGAGAACTAATACCTTGTTCTCACTACCCATGCTTTTCTTCATGGGTGCCTCAGCCCATTTAATCGGCAACGGCAGAGTCCCAATGAGTAGCGATGAGGGCACTACCATGCTGGCGCAGATCTTAACTTTACTAATCGTCCTGATACTGGAAGTAAATGCTATCAAGGGCAAAACTGGCCCTATGACCAGTGTCAAAGGTGTCATCCACTGCGGCATCGGCCTTGGTGTTGCACTCTTACTGATTGTCGAGTTGCTCTAATCGGTAAAGTGGAAGGTCCAAATTAGTACAAAAAAAGGCCGGTCTTTGCAGATCGGCCTTTTTTCTTGGGGAGAAGAATTCTCTTCCTTATCCCTTTTCTCGGAGTCCGAGGGCTGATTCTTACATCATGCCAGGCATTCCGCCCATGCCACCCATATCAGGCATACCGCCTCCAGGCGCACCACCTTCGTCAGCTAGCTCTGTAACCATGGCTTCAGTGGTAATCATTAAACCTGCCACAGAACCCGCTGCTTGTATTGCTGTTCGAGTTACCTTAGCTGGATCAAGAATACCCATCTCAATCATGTCACCGTATTCACCTGTTGCTGCGTTGAAGCCGAAGTTACCTTCACCTGCCCTTATTTTATTTAGAACAACCGAAGCTTCTTCGCCAGCATTGGCAACGATCTGTCGTAACGGCGTGGTAACCGCTCTTAGTAGCAGAGCGATCCCAACGTTTTGGTCTTCATTGTCACCAACCAATCCTTCTACAGACTGCAAGGCGCGAACTAAAGCTACACCACCGCCCGGTACAACACCTTCTTCAACAGCAGCTCGTGTTGAATATAAAGCATCCTCAACCCGTGCTTTCTTTTCTTTCATTTCGATTTCAGTTCCAGCACCAACCTTAATCACCGCAACACCGCCGGCTAGTTTAGCAACACGTTCCTGAAGCTTCTCGCGATCGTAATCGGAAGATGTTTCTTCGATCTGTGCACGAATTTGATTAACGCGGCCTTCAATAGTTTTACCATCACCCGCTCCGTCAATAATCGTAGTATTTTCCTTGCTGATCTGAACTCGCTTTGCTGAACCCAGATCTTCAATAGTTGCGCCTTCTAGATTTAAGCCAACTTCTTCAGAAATTACTGTTCCGCCAGTCAAGATAGCAATATCTTCCAACATCGCTTTTCGACGATCGCCAAATCCTGGAGCTTTTACCGCACTTACTTTGACAATTCCGCGCATATTGTTAACCACCAAAGTGGCCAAGGCTTCACCTTCAACGTCCTCTGCAATAACTAGCAAGGGTCGACCGGCCTTAGCAACGCCTTCAAGTAAGGGAAGCATATCGCGAATGTTGGAGATCTTCTTATCAACCAACAAAATAAGCGGGTTTTCAAGGTCAGCGCTCATACTGTCTTGATTGTTAATGAAATAAGCTGAGAGATAGCCACGGTCAAATTGCATACCTTCAACAACATCCAGTTCGTTCTCTAAACCAGAACCATCTTCAACGGTAATAACACCTTCTTTACCGACTTTATCCATTGCTTCAGCAATGATTTCACCAACTTGTTCATCACTATTAGCTGAAATAGTTCCCACCTGACCGATAGCTTTGGAGTCAGTACAAGGAGTCGCAAGTTTGCCAACTTCTGCCACGAGAGCGATTACGGCTTTATCTACGCCACGCTTGAGATCCATTGGGTTCATACCCGCCGCAACTGACTTCAGGCCCTCATTAAGAATTGCCTGAGCAAGAACTGTTGCTGTAGTAGTACCGTCACCGGCAACATCAGATGTTTGTGAGGCTACTTCCTTTACCATCTGGGCACCCATATTTTCGAATTTATCTTCCAGCTCAATTTCTTTAGCCACTGAAACACCATCTTTAGTAACAGTGGGTGAGCCGAAGGATTTATCTAAAATCACATTTCGTCCCTTAGGACCCAACGTAACTTTAACCGCGTCAGCAAGAATGTTCACACCTGCTAATAGTTTTTGGCGTGCTGAATCGCCGAATTTAATGTCTTTAGCCATTTTTCCTAATTCCTGTCTTGTCTAAATGATTTATTAAGTCGAATCAAAGTGTCTTGAAAAACGCTGACTTAGGATTCGATCACACCATAAATTTCGCTTTCGCCTAGTATCAGCAATTCTTCATCACCGATTTTGACGGTATTGCTGGAATACTTACCAAATACAACGGTATCTCCAACTTTCACGTCAATGGGCTGAGTTTCTCCATTTTCCTGGCGCTTGCCTGGTCCTACAGCCACTACTTCGCCTTGTGCCGGCTTTTCAGCGGCCGAACCTGGCAGCACGATACCGCCTGCAGTGGTTGTTTCTTCTTCCGTGCGTCGCACTACGACACGATCTTGTAAAGGCCGGATATTCATTACTTCTCACTCCTAAATCAAACGATTTGATTAACAGAACTGAAACAAAAGGAGTCACTTTAGCACCGGTGGCTTAGGCGACCGTTCTCTAATTACCAATCTGTAGCCGCTTACACCGAAAAACGGCGTTTTGCGGCAAGTTAATTACTGTGATCTTAGATGGGGGTTTTCATAAAAATTTCAATAGCCTAATGTCATTCTACAAGAGAATATTTTGAGTTTTAAATCGATAAAATTATATCTTATTGATTTAACTGACTATTATAAATTCTACTGATCCCTATTCTGACTTTTCTGAAGAGTTCTTGTCGTCATTTAAAGCCCTTGACGAATTTACTTCATCATCGGCGAACTCTCCCTCATAGACACTGCCACTGGCTTTACTAAAAGAGCTAGCAGAATCGGTTGCTGACCTAAAGCTGAATCCCCCACTATTGCTGCTGGCACCCAGTGTATTTACCACACCGGATCTGATTATCTTACGTGCCAAAGGTCTGCGTATAGGTCCAGTCAAAAAAGCGAACCCGATAGTATCAGTAATAAAGCCAGGTGTAAGCAAAAGTGCTCCTGCTCCCGCCAGCATCATACCCTCTACAATCTCTTGTGCTGGCAATTCTCCTGCAGCCAACCTTTGATTTGCCCGTAAAAGCGTCGACAAACCTTGGCGTTTAAGTATTTGCACGCCAATTACTGCCGTCGCCACAACCAAACTGAGCGTGATCAAGCCGCCTATCTGGTCACTAACCGCAAACAACAACATCATCTCGCTGATCGGCACGATTATGAAGAAAAATAGAATGAACCGCACTCTTGTCCCCGGGTGATATTTTGATAGCTACACTCTATCATGATCTCGCGGATAGAGCTTAGGCCCCGGCGACGATCTGGACCGACGCGTCGAAGCAACTAGACCTAGTTAATCTCGACTTAGAACCACTGCATTCAGGCTAAAAGAAACAATGAATAATCAGGAAAAAATCTGGCAAATCGTCTACCAAATACCAAAAGGTAAAGTAGCCAGCTACGGGCAGATAGCAACACTCGCTGACCTGCCGGGTTACGCTAGATATGTAGGATATACGATGAAGTCCTTACCCTCCGATACGAAGCTACCTTGGCACCGCGTGGTGAACTCCCAAGGGAAAATCTCACTTCCCCGAGGCAGTGTTCAATATCAAACTCAAAAATTAGAGCTGGAAAAAGAAGGGATAATTTTCGTTAATGAGAAATTTTCAATGCCGAAATTCCAATGGCATGCTAGCTAGTTGATTCCACAGCTGGGGACACTGACTTGTTATCAGACTGATCACTTTCATTCTTAGAAGCAGTATCCCCATGCCATGGAGCTATCTTAAACAGCAACAACATGCCTGGAATAGCCAAAGCCATGCAGAGATAGAAGAATGGAGTGTATCCGATCGCTTCAACAATAAATCCTGAGCTCGAGTTTGCTACAGTGCGGGGCAGTACGCTAATAGCAGTTAGCAATGACAATTGCGTCGCTGCATAGGTCGGTGATGTCGAGCGAGCAATGAAAGCCACAAATGCCGCTGTCCCCAATCCGACTCCAACGTACTCCGACCATAGTACGATAGCGAGAACCCAGGCATTGGCGCCTGCTTCAGACAAAACTGAAAAACCAAAAATTGTTGATATTTGGACCGCTCCAAATATCCAGAGGGCACGATTAATCCCCAGCTTGATCATCCAGACACCACCAAGCAACCCACCTATTACAGCGCCCCAAAGGCCAGCATTTTTGGCGACCAAACCAATGGTCGTTAAACTAAAACCTAGATCAATCAGAAAAGGCGTCTGAAGAGCAACCGCCATATTGTCTCCTAATTTATAAAAGAACATAAAAATCAGAATGAATGCTGCACCACTCCAGCCATTGCGACCAACAAAATCTACAAACGGATTAACAACTGCTTCTTTAAGCGTTTTGGGCGCAACAATGTGATCCGATTCCTTATATCTGAACGTGGCCCCAATTCCGATTAACATAAATGCCGCAATAACGAGAAACACAACATCCCAGTCAAAGCTATCTGCCAAGATCAGACCCAGTGCTCCCGGTATTAGCCCCGCAATTCGATATGCTTGAACATGAATCTGATTACCGAGTCCTAACTCATTTTCCAATAGTAATTCTCGCCGATACGCATCAAGAACAATATCTTGACTTGCGCTGAAGAAAGCTACAATTAAGCAAACTGCGGCTGCCAAACCAATTGAGTTTTGAGGGCTTATGAAACCAAGAACTGCGATAGATACTAAAAGACACACTTGAGTAACTAGCATCCATCCTGTGCGCCTACCCAGCAGCGGGGGCAGGAAGCGATCCATGAAGGGTGCCCAGAGAAATTTCCAATTATAGGGAAGAAGGATTAGGGAAAATAAACCTATGGTTCCTAAAGTTACACCCTCGGTACGCAGCCATGCAGGCACCAATTGAAATAGAACGTAAAGCGGAAATCCAGATGAGAGCCCGGTAAAAATACAAGCCAACATCTTTGGAGTAAATATACTCTTCCGGAGACTAAGCTCGTTACCTTCATGATCTCGCATAGTAGTGTCGCATTAGTAGCGTCTCACGGGTCGTATTCTCGAATTTATGACTCGATTTCGAGCGAGAACCAATTCGTGCTGATCTAGTCTCGAAAATTGTCGTACTGTAATGGGATGCCTAAATTTGATTCTTTCAACAATGCAATTACCTGCTGTAAGTCATCTCTTTTCTTTCCTGAAATACGTAATTTCTCGCCCTGAATAGCAGACTGAACTTTAATTTTTGATTCCTTAACCATTTTTACAATCTTACGAGCTATATCCGATTCGATGCCCTGTTGAATCTTCACCAGCATTTCTGCTTTTTGACCTGTGGTAACGACTTCGCCTTCCTCCAAACTCTTCCAATCCACATTGCGCTTTACTAGCTTAGCTCGAAGGATTTCCAACATCTGTCTGACTTGAAAATCCACTTCAGCACTAACTGATATTGCAGACTCTTCAGTAAGTTCAAACTTTGCACTAACGCCTTTAAAATCGAAGCGCGTACCAACTTCTCGATTCGCTTGATCCAGAGCGTTGCTTATTTCATGCATATCTACTTCAGACACAATATCAAACGACGGCATTATTCATCTCTGCTAAATATTATTCGTTTCATTAAATCATGACACTCATATCCAATCAGTCTAACATTGACACATAATTAATCTAATAGTGAATTAGATCATCAGCTCACTAAGATTAATGATTCACTATTGATTTATCGGCATTTAATAAAAATGCTATGGTGCATTTTTACAGTAAAAAGGATTGAGGTTGCCATTCTTCTTCATGATAGCTGACTTTTTAGGGTTTATTGGATCTGCAGGCACCACTATTCCCTAGTAGGGGAAAGCAGAAGTTTGATTTTTATCCCTACTAGGTATGAACATATAAGAATTTTCAAGCAACATCGCCGAATCGAAGTTAGAGAAATAAAATTTTTCTCGAGTTCATTGAAGGAGGCGTCTACCGGACCGAAAACATTGAAAGCTATATGTTGAAGTTTAGTAACTCTTACCCAGGAATAGAAGAAGAAGGTAATTTCAATTCTCTGTTGAGCCAGCCAGTGAATTTAGTTTTAAGAGACTATGAATTTTACTCTGATAGCAGTTTCTCCGAACTAGGAATAGAGGAGATATTGGAAAATAATTTGCCCCCGGTTCCTGTCTTACCAATGAAATTGCAGCAAATATTTGACAATCTACTACGCAATGCCGAGCAGGTGATAAGAGTATCAAAGTGGTCAGAAAGACTTTTGACCCTTATTTCAGTGCCAAATAAAAATCTGGCGCCACGGTTTAGGTCTATCTACAGTCTATCGTATAATCAAGTCAATGCTGAGTGGCGAGAATGAAATCCGTAGTACAGTCGATGTGGGCACTCAGTTCATAATTACATTATGCTTCTAATTCAGAGTTTTCCCAATAAGCTAATATAGGGCTTCTCTTCTTGATCGCTACAAGGCAACTTCTTCTGCTAGGCCTGTTGGTACTACTAACTATCGCCAGCATTATATTCTCCCTGTTAAGCGGCAGCGTAGAGCTCACTCTCGGACAGTTGCTCAGTGAGCTTTTGCAACCTCGGAACGAAATACAGTCTCAAGTTCTTCACGAAATTAGAATTCCTCGCACTATCGCAGCCTTCATCACTGGTGGTCTTTTAGCTCTGGCGGGTGTAATCATGCAGGTGCTTTTGCGAAATCCACTCGCTGATCCTTATATTTTAGGCATTTCCGGAGGCGCCGCTGTTGGTGCATTATCCGCAATTCTAATTGGTGCTTCTGGTTGGTGGCTCTCTAATGCTGCATTTGCTGGCGCTCTAATGTCGGTAGCAATAGTTTTTGGTATTGCTAACAGATTTGGCAGTTGGTCCGTCACTCGATTGTTACTCACCGGCGTAGTAGTTTCGGCAGGATGGGGCGCTGTAATAAACATACTGCTAACCACAAGTTCTAGTAACAATGTTCAAAGTATGTTGTTTTGGCTCATGGGAGATCTCAGCCAGAGTGATGTGGGACGCATACATTACTTATTATTGGCGGCTGGACTCATAGGAGGTCTAATTGTTAGCCGATCGCTGAATGTTCTAATGCGAGGGGAATTAGTGGCGGCATCATTGGGTGTGAACGTTAACGGATTGCGCATTGCTCTCTATTTTTCCGCGTCTCTTCTAACTGCCACTGCAGTTACCATAGCCGGCAGCGTAGGATTTGTTGGGTTGGTAATTCCCCATATGTTGCGCTTGATGGGAGCGCGGGACCATCGTCTCTTGTTGCCCTACTCAATATTACTAGGAGGCAGTTTTTTAGTAGTCGCCGATAGTTTAGCCAGAACATTAATTGCTCCTCAGCAGTTACCTGTGGGCGTCGTAACAGCTGTTATAGGGGTTCCTACATTTTTGATTATTCTACGGAGCACCATTAGTAAGTGATGCCTATCCTAGCAATTGATTCACTCACCCTAACACTTCAAGACAAATTACTTGTCAAGAACCTTACTGTGAATATAAATGAGGGGCAACGTTGGGGCTTGCTGGGGAAAAATGGCGTTGGTAAAACCACCTTACTCCACAGCATATTAGGAATAATCACGGCAAATTCAGGTGAAATAAAATTTCGAGGGAAAAATATATTAGATATCTCCCGGCAAGAACTAGCCAAAAACCTTGGCATACTATTTCAGGAAGGCATCTCCACTTTACCCGCAACAGTATTAGAAACAGTCCTACTCGGTCGCCACCCTCACGTTCAAACCCTGCTGCGGGATGATCCCCAAGACGTAGCTATCGCTCTAGATGCCCTGAAAGAATTGGAACTAGTAGATTTAGCTCATAGACAAGTTGATTCCCTTTCTGGCGGAGAACGGCAACGACTCGGATTAGCCATGTTATTTGCCCAGATGCCAGCATTCTTTTTACTGGATGAACCAAATAATCACTTAGACATAGCCTATCAAGTAAAATTACTCGAAACATTGAATGACCGTTTGAATCAATCTACTGAGAACCGTTCTTCTCAAGGTAGCGGCGTTGGGAAAGCCAGTTTATTAATGGCAACACACGACATTAACCTAGCATCTAGATTTTGTGACAATATCATTTTGTTGATGGGTAACGGAGAGTGGATTTCTGGAACGAATATAGAAATTCTTTCCAGTGAAAATTTATCTAAAAGCTATGACTGTTCAATTGAAATGATAGAGAGTGGAAAAAATCGGTGGTTCTATCCAACCTAGTTACTCTAATTATCACATCTAGTCGAAATTCATATTAATAAATCGATGACACTTAAAATGATAAATATCGAATATCCGATAGCAGCTTGGCCAGATGAGTTGCGAACAGCCCTCCATCTACCCCATTGACCGCTTTATGATCATAGCTAAGAGTTAATGGTAACATTTTCCTTGGAACAAATTCCCCATCAATATATACCGGCTTAATATCAGTTTTTGCCACTCCCAATATTGCAACTTCTGGCGCATTCACGATCGGAATAAAACCAGTCCCCCCTATTGCGCCGAGGCTTGATATTGAGAAACAAGCTCCTTGCATATCTTCGATACTAAGCTTACGTTGTTTTGCTTTATCACTGAACTGGATAACCTCCTCAGCCAATTGCCAAATATTCTTCTGATCTACATTTCTCACTACTGGAACTACCAGCCCAGCTTCTGTCGCCACTGCCACCCCAATGTGAATATATTTCTTTTGGATCACATATTCACCGGAAGAATGCAGCGATACATTAAACTGAGGAAATTCTTGCAAGGCACTCGCACAGGCTTTCAGCAAGAAAGGCATAAAAGTTAATTTAATTCCCCTACGCTCTGCTTCTGTCTTTAAACCACCTCTAAAATCTTCCAGATTAGTTATATCTGCTTCATTAAATTGTGCAACATGAGGAATAACATTCCAATTACGATGCATATTTGCGGCTGTCAGTTTGTGTAACTTGCTTCGTGAAACCTGCTCGATTTCACCAAACTGACTGAAATCAATATCTGACACAGAAGCCATAGTTGCGCCTTGGTCAGCTCCAGTAGAATTAATTCTTTTTTTCACGAATTCATGGAGGTCTTCTTTCGTTATTCTCGATTTTTCTCCAGTACCCAACACCTGATGCAGATCCGCACCAAGCTCTCGAGCGAGCTTTCTAACAGCAGGCCCAGCATAAATGTTAATGCCAGGCAGTATAGCGGGCGCAGAAACTTCTTTGACTTGTGATTTTTCTATTGGCGTGGATTCGTTCTGAGTATTAGTAGTTTTGGAATCTGCTTTTTCTGCTACTGCAACACTTGGCTCCGACGCTGAGTTAACACTCCCCAACATCTGCAATATAGGGGAGCCGGATTTTACTTTATCTCCAATAGAGATCAATACTGATTCTATAACTCCCTTATTTGGAGATGGCACTTCCATTGCAGCCTTGTCTGATTCTAGAGTAACAATAGATTCATCGACCGCAATCTCATCCCCTTGTTTCACATGGAGTTCAATAACTTCTACTTCATCTTCAGTACCTAAATCAGGAACACTAACTGTGATTGATACCTCTGCTGATTCCGCAGGAGATAACACAGCTTCACTTGTTTGGATATCTGAATTAGTTGGCTCAGCTTGTGCTTGAGTACTTGTCGCGCTAGAAGCTGAAATTTCAGTATTCTCATCAACTTCTTTTCCGGATACTTCTTCTGTAATTTCTGCTCCTACAGCTACCTCAAGAGTCATCATGGCACTGCCGGTCTTAACCTGATCACCTAAATTAACTGCAATACTCTTAACCGTTCCAGCTACGGGAGCAGGGATCTCCATTGCGGCCTTTTCGCTCTCCAAGACCAGCAGAGAATCGTTTTCTTCAACGTTCTGACCTACCGATACCAACAATTCAATGACTTCGACTTCAGTGGCATCGCCGAGATCTGGAACTGTAATACTTTCGATCGACACTAACTCTTTCTCCTAAAATTATGTTTCTACCGACAAATCAGTGCAGCGTTCTTGCACGCAATTTTCGTAATCCTACTCCATGCCTTATTGCGATAACGGATTAATTTTTTTCTGATCAATACCCGCGGCCTTCATAAAATCATTGATTTGCTTAACTGATACCAATTCACGGTTTTTCAATTCTGTTAGAGCAGCGAGTACAATGAATTTACAGTCAACTTCAAAGAAATGCCTTAATTTCTCTCTGCTATCACTGCGACCAAATCCATCTGTACCCAATACTCGATAACTCTCAGGCACATATTCTCTAATTTGATCCGAATAGGACTTCATATAGTCAGTAGTTGCTATAACTGGGCCTTCTACTTTTCCTAATTGCTGAGTAACGAACGGCTGCTTGGCCTTCTTGTCCGGATTCAACATATTTTCCCTTCCGATACCAAGCGCATCCTTTCTTAATTCATTGAAACTGGTAACACTCCAAACATCCACCGCTACAGAATAGTCTTTGCGTAACACCTCAGCCGCCTTACGCACTTCCCTTAAAATAGTACCGCTTCCTAACAGTCGAATTCTCTGAGCTTTACCCAATGGCTTACTTACTTTATATTTTTTATCACCACCATCTTCTAGCAAGTACATACCTTTAATAATTCCCTCTTCACTCCCTTTAGGAAGTTCAGGCTGTTGGTAGTTTTCATTCATCGTGGTGATGTAATAAAAAACTGACTCCATTTCTTCATACATTCGTCGCAGGCCATCTTGCACGATTACCGCCAACTCATAGCCATAAGTCGGATCGTAGCTTACACAGTTTGGCACCGTTGATGCCAGCAAGTGGCTATGCCCATCCTGATGTTGCAAACCTTCACCATTCAGGGTGGTGCGACCAGATGTCGCTCCAATAAGAAAACCCCGCGCCTGCGAATCTCCTGCCGCCCAACAAAGATCTCCAACTCTTTGAAAACCAAACATCGAATAATAGATATAGAAAGGTATTAGAGGGTAATTGCTAACACTATAAGAAGTTGCAGCTCCCAACCAAGCAGAGAACGCGCCCGCTTCAGTTATTCCTTCCTCAAGCATCTGACCTTCTTTGTCTTCTCGATAAAACATTACTTGATTGGAATCTGCGGGGTCATACAACTGCCCTACGGAAGAATATATTCCCATTTGCCTAAACATGCCTTCCATGCCAAAAGTTCTTGCTTCGTCAGGAACAATAGGAACAACGCGCTGACCGATTTCCTTATCTTTACAAAGTGTCGACAGCATTCTTACGAATGCCATGGTAGTAGAGATTTCACGACCACCACTGCTTGCCGTTTGACTCTCAAAAGTCTGCAAGTTTGGTATTTTCAGAGGGTAGGTTACAGACCTGCGTTGAGGAACAGGCTGCCCCAGCGGTTCACGCATTTTGCGCAAATACTTTAACTCCAAACTATTTTCCGGCGGGCGATAGTATGGAACATCTTCGAGCTTAGAATCTTTTATCGGTATGCCGAATCGATCACGAAACTTTCTCAGCGCCTCTATATCTAGTTTCTTCACGGAATGGGTTGCATTTTGAGCTTCTGCTGCCGCACCAAAAGCGTAGCCCTTTACAGTTTTAGCTAAAATTACCGTAGGCTTACCGTTAGGTTTTACCGCTTTTGCATATGCCGCATAGACTTTGTAAGGGTCATGGCCTCCTCGATTCAAAGCCATAATATCATCGTCTGAGAGGTGCTCAACCATCTGCAATAGCTCAGGACTTTTACCGAAGAAATGCTCTCTGGTATAGGCACCACCGCGGCTAGCGTAGTTCTGGAATTCGCCATCAACGACTTCATCCATTCTCGACTGAAGCAATCCCTCGGTATCAGCCTGGAATAATGGATCCCAATGTCGACCCCAACAAACTTTTATTACATTCCATCCGGCTCCGCGGAATACTCCTTCAAGTTCTTGAATAATTTTTCCATTACCGCGAACTGGCCCATCTAATCTTTGTAGATTACAGTTAACAACAAAAATCAGGTTGTCTAGTTTCTCACGACCTGCTTTACCAATAGCACCTAAGGATTCAGGTTCGTCCATCTCTCCATCACCGAGAAAGGCCCAAATTTTTCGATCCGAATTATCAAGCAAACTCCTACTAGTTAAGTATTTTAGAATATGCGCCTGATAGATCGCCTGGATAGGACCTAAGCCCATGGAGACTGTTGGAAACTGCCAATAATCAGGCATCAGCCATGGGTGAGGGTACGACGACAGACCATTGCCATCGACTTCGGCACGAAAATTATCCAATTGTTCCTCATCAATACGCCCTTCTAAATAAGAACGCGCATAGACGCCAGGGGATGAATGCCCCTGAAAGTAAATCAGATCGCCTTCATGATGTTCATTAGGGCCACGAAAGAAGTAACTGAAGCCAATATCATATAGAGTTGCAGCGGATGCAAACGTTGAAATGTGGCCGCCAATACTTGGGTTGCGAGTATTGGCACGCATGACCATTGCTAAAGCATTCCACCGAATAATTCCTCGGATCTGACGCTCCATAAACATGTCGCCAGGCATACGCTCTTCATTGAGGGGTGAAATAGTATTGCAATAAGGGGTGTTTACTGTGCTATTCGGCGAGTAGGCACCCGTTCGCACAGCATCGTTAGTTAACTGGCTAATTAGGTAATCAGCGCGATCGATCCCCTCAACTTCGATTACCGACTTCAGGGCGTCACGCCACTCTTTGGTTTCTTGTGGGTTAACATCGTCGAACGCAGTCATCTTAACTTCCAATTCTTATTCAGGATCACTACAAACTTCCTTATTTTGATGTAATTTAATTACAAATCATGTGATATTTTATCGAGTAAAGTGGTTTTTTCCAAGCGAAATTAATGAATTATGTAGTTTTGATACATTTGTTAACAGTAATTATAAAGCCGAACTATCGAGAATTTAATTTTATATTTCAGTTAGTTATAATTATTTGTCCGATGACCGTTGCTGCAAAACCCATCAATAAATCATGCTTCTGAGCTTAAAACTACAAAATTTACTTCGCCTAACCTCAATACAACTTATCCAATGGTAATTATCGGCCCATTCTGCTCTTTTGACAGACCTTAAAACCGTAAGCCAAAGATTGTAATTAATGCTATTACAGATAACCAAATAGCCTGACTCCGTTCTAGCAAGCCTTGCAGGGCGCTTATTTCGCGCGCCTTCTTGGTTCGAGCTTTGTCGTCTTTGGAATCAAGATCAGAATCCTCATCAAAACTTGTGCTCCTCGAGAGTGCGCAATTAGCATAATTGAATACCAGGTCCGCATTATCCAACTCACTACTAAATATCCAAAATGTTTCTTTTACTGACTTAAAACAGCTTTCAAAATTTCCTGCTAGTGAAAAAGTAATGGCTACTAACCGCATCGGAACCCATTCCAAGAGTTCAATGATAACTGGCACCAGATCAACATGAGTCTCGTCTTGATCGACACTATAACTATCTCGGAGCTGATAGCTGATATAACAGAGTAAAATTGCGATTGGACCAGCCAACATATACCAAAAAAACATAACAAATATTTTTTCAAAACAGCGATAAGTTAAGAGCTTTTTAAACTGATTACTGAGGGATTCTGTAGTAATGCTTTCCGAGGATTCCGTTGATGCTAATTTGCCTCGCAGATAATTCGCCCAAGCTTCCATATCGCCATCATTCCATTTGGCGAGAAAATCACTAGCCAAACGTCCAGGTTGAGTGCGATCAAACGCCACTAGCAGAACGAATATGTGAATGATTATAGTTGGTATACCGTACCCCGAATTTGTCGCGAAGAGGAGTAACAGAGCAAGCACCAATGTGGGAATCGTATAAATTATTATGATTCCAATTGACCGAGCGAGCGTAGAATCGCTAAATAAATTTGATGCGTATTGCTCAATTCTTTGTCGGAATTTAAAAAACCAACTATCATCGAAACGGTCAAAATCTTTTAGCCATAAGCTGTTAATGGATAAACAAATCAGTATGACTAAAAAATTCATGCCTTTCCGCCGTAAGCTCTCAAGATAATATGCAGCCTACTTTTCAGTAACCGCAGATTTGTATCGTGCCCAATCAAAGAATGGCCCAGGATCTGTTTTTCTACCAGGAGCCACATCACTGTGCCCTACTATTCTATCGTGATTCAAACTCGGATAATTTGCCAGTAGCAACTTTGTAGCTTCAACTAAGGCAACATATTGGATATCGGTAAACGGCTCAAAATCTGTTCCCTCCAATTCAATACCAATTGAAAAATCATTGCAGTTGTCTCTCCCGCAGTAGGCAGATTCACCGGCATGCCACGCTTTCTGATTAAAAGGGACGAATTGAGTTACCGAGCCATCTCTTTCAATCAAGAGATGAGAAGAAACCTTAAGAAGATGAGCCTCTTCAAAATAAGGATGATCAAGAGGGTTCAGGGTATTACTGAACAATTTTGCAATGTAGCCACCTCCATATTCTCCAGGAGGTAGACTGATGTTGTGAATAATTAGTAAGTCCGGATTAATACCCAGGGATCTTGGGCTCTGATTAGAAGATTCAAGAAATTGAGCTTCGCTGAGTCGAAAGTTCTGAATAGAAAATAGCATTGATGAATGGTTTGTTCCGTTATCTATATTTCGTCGAATTTAAGTAATTTCATTAATAATAGCACAAGCGTTCGTTAGCCTTTTCAGCTTAGTTTCTTACTGGTATTCACCTACTCCGATAGCTATAGAATCGCTCTCTTTGTTACAATTAGTTCTGATCTACTAATTTCGACAAGCACACCTCTCCATCTCTCAAATAAGTTGCCAAACCAATTCATTTTTTAGTTACAGAAACGCTAAATAATTGATCTTAGATCCCAAAACTTGCTTGCTTGGACTTTCTCATAATCGCCATCGCAACTTTCTATTAATACCCGGATAAGACATAATTCCAGCGATGTCCAACCCAAATCCTAAGAGCCCCGGGAAAAACATCGGCCAGGGAATGCTTATTCTCTGCTTTGCCCTCGGGTTACTCACACTAACAGCATTCTTTGATGACTGGCTCGGGAATCAATCGAACCCTAATCAACGACCTGATTTTTATGAGGATGCTCTGGGCAATCGCGAAGTAGTACTAGAAAGAAACCGACAGGGACATTATGTAAGCGGAGGTTCAATCAACGGGGTCGCAGTAAATTTTTTACTGGACACTGGAGCTACGGATGTAGCTATTCCTCAAGAAATCGCCCGCGCTATCAATCTGAAGCCTGGGCGCTCTAATCAAGCCAATACTGCAAATGGAATTATCACCGTCTATGCTACCGAAATTGACATCCTAAAAATCGGTAATATTAGTCTTCATGGAATCCAGGCAAGCATAACGCCAAGCATGTTTGGCGATACAATATTATTGGGTATGAGCGCTTTGAAAGAAGTACAATTCACGCAACGTGGCTCGACTCTAACCCTGCGCCAGGTTCCCGAATCCTGAGATATATTCGCATTTCCTCAAACAAAGCTACTTGTGGTTCGCCAGAACCAATGTGAGTATCACTTTTATCCCAAAAAGAAACCTTTTCCCGTAGCTATTAGAAATACTGCATCATTAGATATGCTTGTAGCTGTGACTGGAATTGTTATGCGGTAAAGCTCTGCAATGCAAAATCAACAACCCACATTAGCGGCAACTTAAAAACGGAGGGTTGAAGTATTGCCCTGCAAACACTGCTATGCGATTTTTCTGGATTTCTCTCAAATTCACTTTTAAGTATCGACTATCAGGAAATTGAGTGAGAGTGATTAAATTTTCTAGTTAGAGTGGGAACCTAGCTCGGGCGATGAATGCATTCACTGCGGAAAGCAAATTTTGGCTCTTGTCGCGAACGACGAAAACTGACTCTTCGCGTTGCCCCGGCGTGAGGTCATGGTGGTCGATCAAAATTACTTCATCGCCGTGCGACGGAATAACCTGACCATCGAGTGCATAATATTCGGCTTCAGCGATGGCATCGAGCTGCCCGATGTCGAACTCTGCGTAAAGCTGAGCAAACGTGTCTGTTGTTTTGATGATGACGCCGCTCGGCGCACGACGATTAATATCGCGTTCAGCCGCCATACCGGAGACAACACCGACGGTCTTGCCAATGAAGTCGCTGATGTGTTCGTAGAACTCCCGATCTTCAGGGTTAATCCGCAATGCCCGCCGCTCGTAAAGGAACGGCGCGGAAAACGTCGCGCCTGAATGTGCACGGTCGGGAAAGTTCGCAACATTAGTCGCGACCAGGTCAACTTTACCCCTGCTGGCAAGCAGCCATGATTCATTGAAGGGAACGACGACCCAGAAGATTGTCAGCTCATATGCTGTAGCAAACTGCTCGACATACTGTCTGATCCAGAGCTGCGAATCGTACTGATTCGTGGGAGCCCCCAATGTCACCGCGACAGTCAACACTCCTGTTCTCAGAGTCTGGATTTGTTTATCTACTGCGCACCCAATTACAGCAACGGAAAAGCAGAGGAAGGTAATTGTTATTAGTAATTTCTTTATATTCATAATCAGAAGATACTATAAGTATCGGCTATCAGGGAAATGGCTGAGAGTGATTAGTCTGCTAATTACAGGATAGATAATCGGGAAGAATAATGTAATAGTTGCACGGCACTTTTCATTTATCCTCTCAAGGCACACTGCACCAAACTATAAAACCGCAGGATTATATAATACTTATTTTATATGCTTTAAACCCTAATGATTAGATACTTTTGCGCATCGTTACTATAGAACCTGTATCTGTTATAGACGAGCAAAATATCTTTACAAGCCAACAAATATAGTAATTTTCGGATCCTGAAAATGGAATTATAAATGCAAACAACAGACTATAATTTTAATATCCCCGGGGACATATCAGAAATTGTTAGGATCAGCTTGGAGGAAGATATCAAAACCGGTGATATTACGGGACAGCTAATACCTCAAGCAAAAATTATAAAGGCAAAAATAATCAGCAAAGACTTGGGTGTCTTTTGTGGTGGCCCCTGGGCAGAAGAAGTAATTCAGCAACTAGACGGTGCAATCGAATTGACTTGGCTAATCAAAGAAGGGAGTAGAATTAAACCCCAAGAACAATTGGCAAGTCTCCGCGGATCGGCAAGAAATATCCTTACTGCTGAACGAACTTTGCTTAATTTTCTTCAGACCCTATCTGCTACAGCAACTACCAGTAACCATTATTCGAGGTTGGTCGCACACACCAAGGTTCAATTGCTTGATACGAGGAAGACTTTACCCGGTCTAAGATCGGCCCAGAAATACGCTGTTCGTGTTGGCGGTTGCTTCAACCACCGTATGGGTTTGTACGACGGATATTTAATAAAAGAGAATCACATCACCGCTTGTGGCAGCATTTCAACTGCAATCGCTCAAGGTCAACTAAACAATCCAGGAAAGTCTATCGAAATAGAGATTCAAGCACTTAATGAACTAGAGGAAGCAATACAGGCTGGTGCCGACATAATCATGCTGGACAATTTCAAACTATCCAATATCGTTTCTGCAATAGAACTAAATGCCGGCCGGTCTAAGCTAGAAGCTTCTGGCGGAATAGATAAAGACTCACTAGTCAAAATTGCTGAAACTGGCGTAGACTACATTTCTATAGGTGCATTGACTAAAGATTGCCAAGCATTTGATCTTTCACTATTAGTTATTTAATCATATAAAAATTTAAACATTAAATCCGAACCTATAAGGGAGGCTTAATGAAAACAAATATCCTTTCAAAACTCCTACTAATTACAGGCCCAATCATATGGCTATCGGTATTACCCACACTAGCTAGCGGCCATGCTGGCAATACCGATATCAATGGCGGTCACTATTATGGTAATTCCTATCATTGCCACATGCGCGGATGTGAAATGCCTGATTCTTTTGGCATCGGGCGCAGGTCTCGCGACAGCCTTCTCACTGATTATAGAAGCCGCGAAAAGTTCTTCAATGAAGATGACTGGTCTTTCGAAGAAGATTTCGATCAGGACTGTCAGTCCACCCGGCAGGAAATGCTAATTCTAACCAGTCGAGCTGAAGTTAAATACACC
Source organism: Gammaproteobacteria bacterium (assembly GCA_012960305.1). Classification (GTDB taxonomy): domain Bacteria; phylum Pseudomonadota; class Gammaproteobacteria; order Pseudomonadales; family Pseudohongiellaceae; genus UBA9145. The sequence continues at coordinate 31,422 of DUBM01000011.1, forward strand.
AACCCTCGAAATTGCATTGCTCGAACTGGAGAGTGGCTCGACGAATATACTGGCGAGATTTTTATTGTTGCTGTAAAAGTTGACATCGACCATGTGATACCGCGCATGTATGCCCATACACATGGTGGGGATCGCTGGCTACCGGAAAAGAAACTAACCTTTTCGAATGACCCACTGAATATGATGTTAGTAGAAAAAAGAGAAATCCGCCGCAAGAGAGACCGCGGACCTGACAGTTATCTGCCCAGGGACGCATTCCAGTGCGAGTATGTGCGCCTATGGGAAGCGCTCGCGGATAAGTACGATATCCAACTAGGAACACGCGATCGCAGCGCTATTAGTCGCATACTCCGTGACTGCCCTGCTCTTTAGCTATACCCCTGAGGTAGTAAAGGAAAAATATTCTTAACAAATAGAAGTAAAGAAAATGCCGAGTTAATCTCGGCATTTTCTTTTGTCAAATTAAACAGTCAATCCTACGGCGGAAGTATGCTGATCTTGTCCATACCGTTGTCAGGATCCAAGGCTATTTCACCCGCGGGAAATCCATTCTCAGACAGAATATAGGCGATAACATCCGTATATTCCTCTAAAAGCAAAGAGCCTGGGTTGTCAGCTGGCATGGTTCCCATTATTGACTCCCAAAGGTAAACCAAGGGCTGGTTATTCCACGATTTAAGAGTGTCTCTGTAAAAGCGCATATTGTGGCAAGCTTTACATGAGCCATCGTAAACCGCTTGTCCAGCTGAGGCTTGAGCCGCAGTAAAAACCCCATCCTTAACAGTTTTGTCCTGAGCTGATGCAGAGTTTCCTGTTAACAATCCTATTAGCAAGAATACGCAACTTCCACTTATTTTTAACGAATCTTTCATTAATGTATTACTCCATTGGAAATATATTCGTTACTGAAACCAGTTTTCCGGGCTCGGCTCGACGGCTGTTAGAGTCCCTGAGGCCTCATCAGACGGAGCATAAACATAAACTACATCGACTATCTTTTCAAGCAATCCAAATCCTCACTCTTCGCTTATTGGTTATTTTTAAACCAAAAATCAATCAGTTATCGAATGACAATGGGGAAAGCTAAAATTGAATGAACAGAAGTTTAGTAATAGCTAGTAACAATACTAAAGTGGTATCTGACTCTCAAATGATCACAGGATAGACTTGATTGGAGGTCTTATCTAATTCTGGACAGATAAAGCCCTAGATTGTCGTTCGGAAAATCTGTCTTTGGCGTTAATTATCGGTTAGCTGCTACCATACAGCTGCACCACCAAGGACTGCAAAAAAATGGTTATTCAGACACGTAATTTCAGAGCTTAATAGCGCAGCTACAGGCCTACCTGCACATACTCTTGCAGCTCCTAATGGACACGATGCTCACTTAACAGAAGGTTGATTTTTATGAATTGGAATAATGTCCATTTAAGAAACTTAGACTTTTCAATCAACCAGCAAAGAACTACACTTAAAATGAACTCCGCAGCGTAATGCAAATATTGACTGAATGACAGTATACGAACTTCTTTCTTCCAGCCCACCGACACTAACAGCTTGCTGTATCATTCTAGGGATGCTGATTGGCAGCTTCCTTAATGTCGTTGTTTATCGTCTCCCCATAATGATGCAGCGGGACTGGAAATCGCAGTGCTGTGAATATCTCGAAATAGAAAATCTCATGCCTGACAGTAACGAGTCGTCAGCAAAATTTAGAGTTTTTAATTTACAAAAACCAGACTCTCATTGTCCTTTGTGCAATCACAAAATTAAAGCTTGGGAAAACATTCCTGTCCTGAGCTATTTAGCCTTAGGGGGGAAATGCTCTAGCTGTAAAACCAAAATTTCCCTACGATATCCTTCAGTTGAATTTATTACTGGCATGCTGTCGGGATTGGTTGGGGTTACCTATGGGGCTACTTGGCTTACTTTGGCTTTATTGTTACTTACATGGTCTCTTATCACTCTTACACTAATCGATATCGACCATCAACTACTTCCAGACGACATTACTATTCCCTTAATATGGTTAGGGCTATTGGTAAATACTCTGGACTTTGAATTTGGAGTGAGCCTGCGTGACGCTGTAATTGGCGCCATCGCAGGCTACCTAGTGTTATGGGTTTTTTATTGGGTATTTAAATTTGTCACCGGCAAAGATGGCATGGGCTATGGAGATTTTAAATTACTAGCTGCCCTCGGAGCCTGGATGGGTTGGCAGAACCTCTTACCCATAATTATTCTATCCTCTTCAGCTGGAGCTGTATTTGGCATACTTATGATTATAATCAAGAAAAGAGATCAGTCCTTGCCGATACCATTTGGCCCTTACTTGGCCGGCGCTGGATTCATTATGCTAATTTGGGGCACGCAGCTTACGACTTACTACGTCAATACTTTTGTCAGTTAAACAAATTCCAAGGACTTAATCGTGCTAATAGTTGGACTAACAGGAGGCATCGGGAGCGGAAAATCAACAGCCGCTCAATTCTTTGAGAACAACGGAATCGAAATCATAGATGCCGATATAATTTCACGAGAAATTGTCGCACCTGAATCGCCTGCTCTGATTAAGATAAAAAAACATTTCGGCGATGAATTAATTAATGAGCAGGGAATGCTCGAAAGAGAGAAATTGCGAAAGTTGATATTTCAGAATTCAGACGAGAAAGATTGGTTAGAAAAACTTCTCCACCCATTAATCAATCAATCCATTAACACGAAAATAAACTCATCAGCCACCGAATATTGCATATTAGTTTCGCCCCTTTTGTTAGAAACCGATCAATACAAATTAGTCGACAGAGTGCTGGTCGTCGACGTCTCAGTAGAAACCCAACTACAAAGAACATTATCCAGAGATAATAATGATGAGAGCACAATAAGATCTATTATTGCGTCACAAATATCGCGTAAGGAGCGACTCGAAAGAGCCGATGATGTTCTCAACAATGAATTAAATATTGGTATTCTTGAGCGAGAAACTCAAGGTTTACACCTTCAATATCTTGCAACAGCTAGGACTACCAATGATTCAAAGTAAAACTAAGTATATCAATTGTCCAAATTGTCAAACTCAAATCGAATGGAGTGATGCCAACAAGCATCGGCCCTTTTGCAGTAAGCGATGCCAGCTTATTGACTTTGGAGAATGGGCTACTGAAAAGAAAAGTATTGCTGGCGAGCCCACCTACACAGATGAAGATGAGAATGGAGAATTGTTACAGTAGCTAGCCTAAACTGCTTCGCTTAATCAAAACTATGACATCGAAGTGCCAGTAATTGGAAGAGCTGGCTTATTTGAAAATCAGCTATTATCTGCGTCAACATAATTGACCAAAAAAGCAATCGCTAATAAATTATAATACCTAACCATGAGTTATATATCTTCCTGTTTCCCTACTATTTTAGGTCTCATTACAAAATGCCCTAATAGCGTATATTGTTCCAATGGAATGGATAATGGATAATCGCTAGGCCACAATCTTTTGATCCATATCATTTAGAGTATATACAGAAACCTGAATTTCACCTGTAAGTTTCTCGAATTCACTCCAACCTAAGAGGGGCTGATTAGTATACTTGTCAGCTGCAGAAACTGGCGACATACTGACAAAATCTATATCTAGAATTTTACCATGTTTGACCCAGTCAAGATTGTGAAAAGTCTCACTAAAATCTGTGATGATTTCACAGATCGGTTGGATAGTTGCAGAAGTCGTCTACTTCTGGCGTGATAACCATTTGCTGCAACATTAAAAAAAATTGTATCGATTCAACATTAAGACCACTTCCTTTAATCGACACAACGCCTGAAAATCTTCAAACCACAATAAGCATTCTTTCGCATTCAAGCCCGTTTGACGTATTTATAGAATCGGCAATTGCTGATCGGGAAATTGTATAGCGATAGCTAGAAAATCGTTTTTAGTAGCGACATTAGGAGTAATTGCAATATCCTGCGGTAAAGGCTTTTACATGGATTGTAGTTTCTCGATTATCTCAATATTGGCTGCTGGAAAGTCTCTAGCTTTCAATTTGGAGATCGGTCGCCATTCAATCTCTTGCCCTTCTCTGCCTTCGGCATTACCTCGGTAATCAGTTACCTTCCAAACATCAAGAAATACCCATTTATCATGATAATAATGGCTGATCCCTATGAAAGGTTCGGATTTAAGAACTTCGAGGCCCAGCTCCTCTTGAATTTCTCTTCTGAGTGCCGCTGCAATTCCTTCACTTTCCTCTACTTTGCCACCTGGGAATTCCCATTTGTTACCCTGATGGGCATCTGCCATGCGATATGAAATCAATACTTCATTGGAAGAATTTACGATGACCGCGACGGCGACGTTAGCTGGAGAAGATCTAGACAAAGCTTAAGTTTTTACCGGTAGTGAACTAAGTACGATATTCCGCATTAATACGTACATAGTCATGGGAAAGATCAGAGGTCCAAACTGTTTCATTACAACGGCCACGTCCGAGATTGATAGTGACAAAAATATCTTCTTTATTCATTTCAGCTTGGCCCGCCGCTTCACTGTATTCGGGACTCAAACCACCTTCAGTAACAAGGCAAGTATCGCCCAGGAATATGCAAACTTTCTTCAAATCGAATCCGTCTATCCCAGCTCTACCTACAGCAGCTAAAATTCTTCCCCAGTTTGGATCAGAGGCGTATAAAGCTGTCTTTACCAATGGCGATTCGGCAATAGTGTAGGCCACGGCCAGGCATTCAGTTTCTGACGCCCCTTCAGTGACATTGATAGTCACAAATTTACTAGCACCTTCTGCGTCCCTTATGAGAGCTGTAGCGAGATCTACGAAAAGTTCGTTTAGAGCTGAACTAAATCGTTCAAGGCCACGAGCATCATGCTCTTTATCCACTGGGACTCCAGATTCTCCTGTTGCTACCAACATGCAAGCATCATTCGTGGAAGTGTCTCCGTCTACAGTAATTCGATTAAAGCTACTTTTTACTGCATTGGATAATAATTGTTCTAGCAGAGTTCGTTCGATTTTCGCATCAGTAAAAACGAAGGCAAGCATGGTTGCCATATTAGGTTTTATCATCCCAGAACCTTTAGCGATTCCAGTAATAGTAACTTTGTTATCAGCAAACTCTAACTTTTTTGATACAAGCTTAGGGACTGTATCCGTTGTCATAATGCCGATGGCGGCATTCATCCAATCATTTTCCTTAAGCTTGGAGTAAGCAGTAGGAATCCCCGCGAGGATTTTATCGAGAGGCAGAGGCTCACCAATTACACCGGTTGAGAAAGGTAAAATTTCTTCACATTTTGAATTACCAATGTCGGCAACAGTTTTACAAGAACGCAGAGCAGCAACTTTTCCATCTTCACTAGTACCGGCGTTAGCGTTACCCGTATTGATTAAAAAAAACCGACTATTTGCTATTGCGAGATGGGACTTGGCGATTTGCACTGGAGCTGCTGAAAAAGCATTTTGAGTAAACACCCCCACAACATTAGAACCTTGTATGATTTCGACTAAGACCAGGTCCAGCCGATCTCGATAGCGAATATTACTTTCGACAGCTGCTAATTTAATTCCCTTTACGGGATAAATTTTAGAGGAGCTATTTATCAGAACTGTCATGGCTTATTAACCAATTTTTCCATGGCAAACTTTGTATTTTTTGCCAGAACCACAGGGGCAAGGCTCGTTCCTGCCGACTTTGGCCACTTCTCTGACGAATGGGGCTGACCTATCTTCAGCTTGCCTTTGTCCTGGAGCTTTTGCTGTAGCAGATTCCTCTTCGGCGGCAGCTCCGGCCAGGGCAGATACTGCCTGATGTTGATAGTTTACTCTCGACTTGGCAAGCTCTTGTTCTCGTTGACGCTCAATGGCATCAGCCTCATCTTCTTGTCTGATTTTTACATGGCTGAGGACCTTTACGACTTCTCCTTGCAAATTAATCATCAAATCATTAAATAGGGCAAAAGCTTCGCGTTTGTACTCCTGCCGTGGGTTTTTACCACCATAACTTCTAAGAAATATACCTTGGCGAAGATGATCCATCGTTGCCAGATGTTCTTTCCACAGGCCATCGAGGATTTGCAGAGTAATCTGTTTTTCGAACAAGCGCATTTTCTCACCAATTGCAGCACTTTTCTTCTTATATTCCTGTGCAAGTATCTCCGTGATTTTTGCCTTTAGTTGTTCCTCGTACAATTGATCATCGTCATCGAGCCATTTCTGTATCGTCAATGAATTAGAAAAATCAGTCTCGATAGATTTCTCTAAACCTTCTATGTCCCATTGTTCAGGCACGCTTTGAGGGGGAATAAAATCGTCAACAAGCTGACTCACCACTTCTTCGCGCATATCATTTAGTAACTCAGAAACGTCTTCACTTGCCATTAATTCATTACGCTGCCTATAGATAATAGTACGCTGATCATTAGCTACATTATCGTATTCAAGCAGCTGCTTTCTGATATCAAAGTTCCGGCCCTCTACTTTTCGTTGAGCCTTTTCAATTGAACGTGTAACCATCCCATGCTCAATTGCTTCTCCTTTTTCCATTCCTAAGCGTTGCATAAAGTTCTTTACGCCGTCCGTCGCGAAAATCCTTAAAAGGTTATCTTCCATAGATAGATAAAAACGGGAATAGCCTGGATCACCCTGTCGACCTGATCGACCACGAAGTTGGTTATCGATACGGCGAGATTCATGACGTTCTGTACCAATTATATGCAAGCCACCAGCAGCAATAACTTGATCATGACGAACTTGCCATTCATCTTTAATTTTTTTAATTTCTGCCTCGGTCGGGTTGTTCAGTGCAGCTAGCTCTGACTCCCAGCGCCCTCCTAATACTATATCCGTACCCCGACCTGCCATATTTGTAGCAATAGTGACTATCCCCGGACGCCCTGCCTGAGTAATAATTTGCGCTTCCTTTTCATGAAATTTTGCATTCAAAACTTCATGTTTAATATTTTTCTTAGTAAGGAAATCAGAGAGAAGTTCGGAAGTATCGATGGACGCTGTACCAACTAAAACTGGGCCACCATTGTTACTAATTTCTGTAATGTCATTAACTATCGCTTCAAATTTTTCTTCCATCGATAGATAGATCAAATCATTCGCGTCGTTCCTAACCATGGGAACATTTGTTGGTATCACTAGAACATCTAGGCCATAAATTGAACTAAACTCAAAAGCCTCAGTGTCTGCGGTGCCAGTCATGCCCGCTAGCTTATTGTACAAACGAAAGTAGTTCTGGAATGTTGTAGAAGCAAGCGTTTGACTTTCACTTTGAATTTCAAGTCGCTCTTTCGCCTCCAGAGCCTGATGCAGCCCCTCTGACAAACGCCTTCCTTCCATGGTGCGACCTGTGTGCTCATCGATCAATACAATGCGCTTGTTCTGCACAATATATTCAACATCACTATTAAATAAGTTGTGAGCTTTTAGTCCAGCGTGAACGTGGTGGAGCAGAGATAAATTGGTTGCCGAATAAAGTGACTGCCCTTCTTCTAGCAATTTTTGCTGTATCAGCATGTCTTCAACAAATTCGTGGCCCGACTCTGTTAATTCAACCTGCCGGCTCTTTTCATCGACGGTAAAATGGCCTGTTTCTTCAGGTACAAAGTTTTTGTCCATCATTTCCATCTTGGATTTTTCTATTTTTACTCCTTTGTCGAGCTTTGGTATTAACTTATCAATAGCAAGATAGAGTTCAGAGCTATTTTCAGCAGCACCGGAGATAATTAAGGGAGTTCTAGCCTCATCGATAAGAATAGAATCAACTTCATCGACAATTGCAAAATTGAGTTCATGTTGTATTTTGTCATCAAGGCGGAACGCCATATTGTCACGAAGATAATCAAAGCCGAATTCATTGTTCGTGCCATAGGTAATAGACGATTCATAGGCTGCTTTTTTCTCTTCTGGTGTCTGACCTGACTTAATTATTCCTACACTCAGTCCCAAAAACTCATACAAGGGACGCATCCAGTTCGCATCACGCTCGGCCAAATACTCGTTGACTGTAACGATGTGTACACCGCGCCCCGTAAGTCCGTTTAAATAGGCTGGTAAAGTCGCCACAAGAGTTTTGCCTTCACCTGTGCGCATTTCCGAGATGCTCCCTTGATGAAGCACGATACCACCAATCATTTGCACATCGAAATGGCGCATCTGCATACTTCGTTTGCTGGCTTCTCGGACAACAGCAAAGGCTTCAGCTAACAATGAATCGAGAGTCTCACCATTGGCTACGCGTTCCTTAAATTCGTCTGTTTTTAATTTAAGGTTACCGTCACTGAGGGCGGCGAGAGAATCCTCATGCTTATTAATCACTACTACAGCCTTTTCCATCTTTTTTAGCTTTCTGGAATTACTGCTACCGAAGATTTTATTTAAAATATTCATACTATTTAAATCAAAAGTTATTTATAGGAGAAATCATTGTCGCCCGGCGAATGCTAACGTTATTGCACGTATCGACCGACGCGGTAAAATGTAAATCTATGATTGAGGAATTATCTAGCGGTACGATGGATATAAGAGGCGGGATCAACAACTCTACCGTTTTTATACACTTCAAAATGCACGTGAGGTCCGGTTGAACGCCCCGTGGAACCAACTAAAGCTATATCCTGACCTTTGTTGACAATATCTCCAACGTTAACCAAGAGTTTTTCTGAGTGCGCGTAGCGAGTGGTATAGCCATTGCCATGATTTACCTCAACCATGAGACCATAGCCGGATCGAGGCCCAGCCCAAGTTATAACACCTGCTGCAACAGTGTGAATATCTGCACCAGCTTTACCAGTAGTGAAGTCGATACCAGCATGAAACGTTAGACGACCTGTAAACGGATCCGGGCGTTGGCCGAAGCGAGATGCGATCCAACCTTTATCTACTGGCCTCCCGGCGATGAAAACATCAGAACGAATTTTTCGATCTACCATTAAACCTTCAAGAATCTCCAGCTGTTGCTGCCTATCCTCTAACTGATGTTCTAATTTAGAAACTGCATCAATAAATCTCAACTGCGAATAGGAAACCGATTCACCAACAATAGGACCCCCGATTCCAACCGGCTGGCTGAAATTAAATTCGCCTGTAGCTAAATTAGCCATCGAAGTAATTCGCTCTCCTACTGCATCAAGGCGAACTAAACGTGCTTGTAGCATGGCGAGGCGCAAAGTTAGAGCATCCAATTGCTGTTCTGACTCAATTTTAATGTCTGAAAGTTGCTCGGATTGCAACTTAAGCTGAACATCCCAATTTTGGACACTTTCGGCAGTGAGGATGGTTGAATTCTGTGAAACGGCAAGCTGATAGCCAAAATAACCTAGAGCAACTGGTGCTCCAAGCAGGCACAAGGATAATAGACCTTTCAGCCAACCTTTAAGGACAATAGTTTTGGTGTGACCATGACGTTGATCGACAAGAATAACTTTCATTGTTAAGCGTAATTCTCTGTAACCCTGTTAATACACTTGGGGCTAATGCAGGAAACTTCAACGCCTAGTCGATATTTTTATTAAAAATCAACGAGTTAGATGAGCGATAGCAGTTAGCCGGCCAACACTGGTTTCATGTAGGAAATAGGTACATTTGTTTCATTTTCGAAACTAACAATTTCCCAAGCGTCTTTATTTACTTCGAGCATTCTTAATAAAGCATTATTGAGGGCATGTCCAGATTTATATCCTTTGAACTCACCTATAAGGCTGTTCCCCAGCAGATACAAATCTCCTATCGAGTCCAGTATTTTGTGCTTTACAAATTCGTCTTCATAGCGAAGACCATCTTCATTGAGAACCTTATAATCACCAACTGCAATAGCGTTATCCATGCTGGCGCCGAGGGCTAAATTTCGGTTTCTTAATTCCTCAAACTCATGCATAAACCCAAAAGTTCTGGCACGGCTTACTTCTTTAACGAAAGACGTACTGGAAAAATCAATGGTGGCACTTTTCGTGTACTTCTTATACACCGGGTGATCATAGAGTAGCGTATAGCTAACTTTGAAACCATCAAATGGTTCTAGGCTAACGGATTTATCACCTTGCTCTAGGGCAAGTGATTTTTTGATTCTTATGAATTTCTTCAACTCAGACTGTTCTTCGATTCCTGCTGACTGGATCAGAAAAACGAATGGACCAGCGCTGCCATCCATAATTGGCACTTCAGACGCACTTACGTCGACATAGGCATTATCAATTCCTAGGCCCGACATAGCAGACATCAAATGTTCGATGGTCGAAATACGCACACCACCCTTACTGATGGTTGTGGATAGAGTGGTGTCACCTACATTTGCCGCAATAGCTTCGATTTTAACAACCGGATCTAAATCGATTCTTGTGAAAACGATGCCTGTATTAACCGGAGCAGGCCGGAGAGTAAGATAGACTTTCTCTCCAGTATGCAATCCGACGCCGGTGGCTCGAATTGCATTTTTTAGGGTGCGTTGATTCAGCATTAGTTTATGTTCTTATGATTCTTGAAGCGCTTCGCTCGCCGATTATACCGCTCGTAATTGTTCCTTTTGGCGCAATTAAAAGAGCTAATAGTGGACCAATCATCAAGAATCAAACGTGATTTCAAGTCGAGTCTACCTAACCCAGGCATAGTAGCAAAAAATAAGCTATAACCCAATATATGGGGCTTAAACCTGTGAAACAAAACCCTAGTCAGCTTGTCTGCGTAAAAACGCAGGGATGTCAAGGTAATCCATATCGGCCTCTGCCCCTACTGCTTTCGCTAGTATAGGTGCACGATCAGAGGCTTCCCGATTTCGCATAATTGCCGGTCGATCAAGCTGCTTATAATCTGTTGATGGAGATACTTCACTATTATCCACAACCTTGGTTGGCATGGAATGCTCGGTTCCTAAACCTGTAGCTACAACGGTTACGCACATTTCGTCGTTTAGCGAGGAATCGATAACGGTTCCCACTACGACAGTGGCATCATTTGAAGCGAATTCCTCAATGGTATCGCCAACTTCTGAGAATTCGCCCAAAGAGAGATTTTCACCTGCAGTGATATTGACCAATATCCCCCGTGCGCCTTGCAGATTAACATCTTCAAGCAATGGCGATCGAATAGCAGCTTGAGCAGCTTCTCGGGCTCGTTCAGTGCCACTGGCAGTGCCGGTTCCCATCATTGCCATACCCATTTCAGACATAACAGTTTTAACATCAGCGAAATCCACATTTATCATTCCAGGATGCATAATTAGATCTGCAATACCCTTTACGGCGCCCAACAAAACATCATTTGCCGCTTTAAATGCTTCGAGTAAAGAAGCTTCTGCACCGAGCACATCAAGCAGCTTTTCGTTTGGAATCGTGATCAATGAATCAACACTATCGGAGAGCTCTCGGATTCCCTCTGCTGCGACAGCAGAGCGCTTCTTACCTTCGAATGGAAAAGGGCGTGTTACAACAGCCACAGTGAGAATACCCATTTCACGAGCAACCTCAGCAACTATTGGCGCAGCACCAGTTCCAGTTCCTCCACCCATGCCGGCTGTTATGAAAACCATGTCAGCACCGGATAGAATTTCTGCAATCTCATCTCGATCTTCTAGGGCAGCTGCTCTTCCTATATCTGGATCCGCTCCAGCACCCAGACCCTTGGTAATGTTACTACCCATTTGCAAAATGGTTTTTGCTTTTAAGTTATTAAGAGCCTGCGCATCAGTATTTGCACAAATAAAATCCACCCCATCAACTTGATTGTTGATCATGTGCTGGACTGCATTTCCCCCGCCTCCACCAACACCGATGACTTTGATCACAGCACTCTGCGAAACGTTCTCGACTAATTCAAACATAATAGCCCCCTTATTTATTAATTCTTTTAACCTGCGTTGGTTGTAGACTGTTAACTAAAATTTCCCTGAAAAAAATTTTTAACTCGATCGACAATATGAATTTGAGGCTCACGAGTAGGATCGATCCAAACTCTTTCCTGATTCTGTTTCAAACCGTACAGTAATAACCCAACGCCAGTTGAATAAATCGGGTTTCTTACAATATCGGCTAATCCATTTACATTATGAGGAACACCGATGCGCACAGGTGCGTGGAAGATTTCTTCTGCCAAATCAACTACGCCTTCCATTTTGCTGGTACCACCAGTTAATACGACCCCAGCTGCTAAAAGGTTTTCAAAGCCACTACGCTGAAGCTCTGCTTGCACTAAAGTAAATAATTCGTCGTAACGTGGCTCAACCACTTCTGCTAGAGATTGCCGCGAAAGTTCACGAGGTGCCCGATCTCCCACACTTGGAACTTTTATGAAATCCTCCGCACTGGCAAGCTGCGTAAGTGCACAGGCATACTTTATTTTGATCTCTTCGGCATTTTCAGTTGGAGTCCTTAATGCCATTGCTATATCGTTAGTGACTTGATCTCCCGCTATAGGAATAACACCTGTGTGGCGTATCGCTCCGTCAGTAAAAATGGCGATATCAGTAGTACCACCGCCCAAATCAACCAGGCACACCCCAAGCTCTTTTTCGTCTTCAGTTAACACTGAATAACTTGAAGCTAACTGCTCTAAAATTATTTCTTCAGTTTCCAAGCCACATCGTTTAATACATTTCTCAATGTTTTGAATCGCGTTTCTTGCACAGGTAACCAGATGCACTTTTGCTTCTAATCTAACTCCGGACATCCCAAGCGGCTCCTTTACACCATCATGAGAATCAATAATGAATTCCTGAGGGAGTACATGCAGAACCTTTTGGTCCGCTGGGATAGCAACTGCTTTAGCAGCATCGATAACCCGAACGATATCCGGCCTCATCACTTCGCCATCTCTAATTGCAACAATTCCGTGGGAATTCATACTACGAATATGGCTGCCCGCAATTCCTGCATAAACGGAGTGAATTTGACAACCCGTCATCAGTTCCGCTTCTTCGATCGCTCGCTGAATAGATTCAACAGTAGACTCGATGTTTACGACAGTGCCCTTTTTCAAACCGCGAGACCGATGACTTCCGATACCCACAATATCGAGCCTGCCGTCTTCTTTGATATTTCCAACAATTGCTACAACTTTCGAAGTGCCAATATCTAAGCCAACAATCATGCTCTCACTCACTGATTCACTCATAGCCAGAACTCTCCATTCAATGACAGCCTGTCTAATTCAATCTCTAAGTTCGAGATAATTTTTTTCACCTAGCCGCTACTCCTGATAAATCTTGCTCTGTGCTTCTCACTGCTATTCCATTGCTGTATCTCAGATCTACGCGTTCAAATTGCTCAGAAACTGAAGTGGCCTGCGCGCTGTAAAAATCCACAAATCGTTCTACCTTGTTATTAACATTTAATCGCCCTGCAGAAACTTGAATCGATTCATTTAAAATCAAGTCCCAACTTCCTCTCGTAGTTAAGGAAAGTTGCGTTAATCGTAAACCGGCAGGGAAAAGAATCTGGCTCAAATTTTGGTATTGCTCCATAACACCAAATTGACTGTCTTCTGGACCTACCAGCTTTGGTAAAGATCTTAGCTCTCCGGCATTATCGGGAGAAAATGTATTTCCCTGTTGATTCAACAGTGATTTCTCACCCCACCGGGCAATAGCAATTTCTTCATTTACATTAAGCGATAAATTATCAGGCCATACTTTTTTCACAGATGCCTTCGCTACCCAAGAGTGCGCTTCGAGCTCGTCTTTCACACCTTGTACATTAAAATCAAAAAAACCAATCCCCATGTATGCGGTGAGAATCTCTCTAACTTCGGCCTCCTGGATATGCTGCCACTGGTTTTCTATAATCACCTTAGTGATTGGTCGATTCATAAAATAAGCAATATCTTGATAGTTCTGTTGAACAACTACTCCCATACCCAGAATCACAAAAATAAACGGCAGTTTATAAGCAAATCTTGATGGCTTCAGCGGCTGATTATTACTTCCGACGGATCGCTTACGTGATTCATGGATTCCTTTGCCGGTATCAAATATTCTTTTCTCAGCCTTCATTTTTTGTTGTCTGCCATCTCTACCTCTAATATGCGAAGTAACAATTCATCAAAATCAATTCCAATACGTTGTGCTGACATTGGAACAAAACTATGGCTAGTCATTCCAGGAACAGTATTAACTTCAAGCAAATAAAATTTTCCGGCTTCATCCTGCATTACATCTACTCTAGCCAATCCTTTACAACTCAACGATTCGTAAGCCGCTCTAACTAAATCCTGCAGTTCTTCTTTTTTCTGAGCACTAAGCTTTGGAGGACAAATAATTTCTGTATCTTCATCAACATACTTTGCATCGTAATCAAAAAATTCTCGCTTTGTTCTTAGCTGAATCAAAGGCAGCAATTGATCACCTAAAATCCCAACCGAATACTCTTTCCCTTCAATACATTTCTCTGCCATTACCGCAGAATCAAATTTTACTGCTTCCTTATAATTTTGCTCGAGACTAGAAGCATTTTTCGCTATTGCTATTCCTAAACTAGACCCTCCACTTACAGGTTTCACAACTGCCTGTCCTAGTTTTTCAATAACCGACTGCCAATCGGTTTTTGCATTTAGCGTTACGAAATCAGCTGTGCCTAATCCAATTTTTTGCCAGAGCAATTTACTGACAACCTTGTCCATCGCCAAAGCCGATGACAAAACACCACTTCCTGTGTACGGAACCTTCATTATTTCAAGCATCCCTTGAATCGTTCCGTCCTCTCCCCCTTTTCCATGTAACATGTTAAAAACTAGGTCTGGTTTAGCCTGATTCAAATCCGCTACTATCGTGTCACAAACATCAATTAGTGATGAATTTATCCCCAATCGTTGCAAACTATCGTAGACAGCTTGACCGCTTAACAGGGAAATCTCTCTTTCTGTTGAATCGCCTCCCATGAGCACAATTACGTGCCCTAAATTACCGATTATTTCCTCTTTATTTATCGTTCTCATTGCCACTTTTCTTAACTAAGAATTGCAAAATTCTTTGAATTGAATCAATAAATTACTTACTAATCGAAACCAAGCTCTGTGAGCTGTTTTGCGAGGGTGCCAACACTACCTGCACCTTGGGTTAAAACGATATCTCCAGGCTTCACCAGATCTTTCAAAATACCATGTACATCCGCTTCTTTCCGAACATATACCGGGTCAACCTTCCCTCTCAACCGGATACTTCGACAGAGACTTCTAGAGTCTGCTCCTGCGATCTTTTTCTCTCCCGCCGAATAAACCTCAAGCAGTAGAAGCACGTCAACCTCGGACAGCACATCAACAAAGTCTTCATAGAGATCATTGGTGCGACTATAGCGATGCGGCTGGTAAATCATTACTAATCTGCTCTTTGACCAGCCATCTCGAAGAGCCCGAACCGTTGCCGCAACTTCAGTTGGGTGGTGACCGTAATCGTCTACAAGTAAAATTTTTCCACCGGCATGTTTGAATTCTCCCTGGATATCAAAACGTCGCCCAACTCCAGAGAACTTTTTAATACCACTCTTGATGGCCTTATCCTCGATGCCTTCATCACTGGCTATTACGATAGCCGCCGTCGCGTTCAATGCATTATGTTTACCAGGCATATTCAAGGTTATCTTCAGCGCTGATTTTTTATCCGGCCTACTCACTTGAAAATCGGTAATATCTTCTTTTTGTGTAAGCTTAGTTATTCGAAAATCAGCATCTTTGGAAAATCCATAAGTAATTTTGGGGCGAGATATTGAAGGTAGGATCTCTCTTACTGCCGGATCATCAATGCACAGCACAGCCAGCCCGTAAAAAGGCAAATTGTGAAGAAAATCAATAAAGTATTTTTTTAGAGTTTCGAAATCCCCACCATAAGTACTCATATGGTCAGCTTCAATATTAGTGACAACTGCCACCATTGGCTGGAGGTGCATAAACGATGCGTCACTCTCATCAGCTTCGGCCACCAAGTAACGACTATCCCCTAGTCGCGCATTGGTACCGGCACTATTCAATAAGCCCCCAATTACAAACGTTGGATCAAATCCACCTTCCGCCAGCACTGAAGCAACAATGCTTGTCGTCGTCGTCTTACCATGGGTTCCAGCTATAGCGATCGAATGACGATAACGCATTAATTCTGCTAGCATTTCAGCTCTAGGAATCAATGGCTTAGATTTAGCAACGGCCGCACGTATCTCGGGATTCTTCATATCTATTGCACTTGAATAAACCACTGCATCAGCGCTTTTTACATTCTTGCCCGCGTGACCAATGAATACTTTCGCTCCCATAGAAACCAGTCTTTTGGTATTATTAGACACTTTGATGTCCGAACCAGTGATTTCGTAACCCTGATTCAGCAATACTTCGGCCACACCACACATGCCAGCTCCACCTATGCCGACAAAATGTATTGTCTTGATACGGCGCATTTCTGGTATCACATGCATCTCAACTGCTTTAGGCATTTGCTGCTACCTCCAAGCAATAATCTGCTATGCGATCACTTGCATCCTTTACTGCAATAGCTTTTCCTTTGGCGCTCATTGACGACAACTCTGTTCTGTTGTCATTAAGCCGCTGTAATATTTTAGTTATCCCGTCTACACTCAACTCGGCTTGTTGCATAATGTAAGCAGCACCAGCATGACTTAACCACTCAGCATTTAAGGTTTGTTGCCTATCTTTATGATGAGGATAGGGAACGAACACTGCCGGCAATCCAACCACTGCTAATTCACTCACTGTACTGGCTCCCGAACGACAGATAACAACATCAGCCCATTTGTATGCGGCCGCCATATCATCGATAAAGGCATCAACTCGACAATTCTCACCCAACTCTATTCCTGCTGTTGCATATTTGCCGTTGGTATCCTCTAGGCCGGCTTTGCCAGTCTGATGCCAAATATAAGGTCGTTGGCTTTCGCCCCAATTAATTAACAATAATGGCACTACAGAATTTATCGCTGCCGCGCCCTGACTTCCTCCTAAGACCAGCAAATGAAGTGGTTGTTCTGGTGATTTTTCTTCACTCCGGACAAAGAGAGCGGCGATTTCTGCTCGCACGGGATTTCCAGCAAAAACTACTTTTTGGCTCTTATCAAAAGTGGCTGGAAATGCTTCGAATACCTGATTCGCAAACTTTGCCAGCAAACGATTAGTCAACCCAGCCACAGCATTCTGTTCGTGTATCACTAACGGCACACCTTTCAACTTTGCAGCTAAACCGCCAGGCCCAGTTATGTAGCCACCCATACCTAATACGCAGCTTGGCTTGACCCGGTGAATCACGCTTAGTGATTGCAAGGTCGCTGCGATTATCATGAATGGAGCTAGCAACATCTTAACTAAGCCTTTGCCTCGTAAACCCTTAACTGAAATTTTATGCAACTCATAACCCGTGCCTGCAAGCAGCCGATTTTCCATTCCGCTTTCAGTTGCCAACCAATGAATCTCAATACCCCGCTCCGATAGCTTTCTCGCTATCGCTAAGGCCGGAAACACATGACCACCGGTTCCTGCAGCCATGATTAGAATGGCGGTATTGTTTGCCGCCATACTAGCTTTCTCCTTGTAAACCTTCTTCTAAACATTCTATTTCGTATTGAATTCGCACGAGCAACGCAATCATGAAACAGCTAACAATCAAGCTCGCTCCCCCATAACTTAAGAACGGTAGAGTCAATCCTTTGGTAGGTAATAAATTTATATTTACACCAATATTTATAAGCGCTTGGCCAGCAAACAATAAGCCTAGCCCGTAGGCTAAGAATGCGGCAAATAGTCTATTTTTTGACTGCGCCAACTTTCCTATTGAAAGAGCCTGGACGACTAATACGCAAAATAATGCTACGACTGCCACTACGCCCACAAGCCCTAACTCTTCACCTATGATGGCCAATACAAAATCATTATGAGCTTCAGGCAAGAAATAAAGTTTTTGAATGCTATTCCCCAAACCAACCCCAAACCATTCACCTCGACCAAAAGCGATGAGCGCTTGCGTAACCTGATAGCCACTGGTAAAAACGTTTTCCGGCGCCCACGGATTCAAATAAGCAGAAAACCTTACGATTACATAAGGCTTCATTATTGCTAAAGCCACAACGCCGCCACCACAGATTGATAGCATGAGAATAAAGCGATAGAGTTTTGCGCCAGCCAAAAAAATCATACAAAATGCCGTCAACATTAGAATGACCATAGCTCCATGATCTGGCTCGAAATGAAGTAATGCGACTGCAGCACCAATTACCGACAATGGCTTTACAAACCCTGACCAGTTGTTTTGCACTTCCTCAAGATTGCGTTCCAAAAATGCCGCTAAATAGATGATTATGAAAACTTTCGCTAACTCGGAGGGTTGTAGATTAAAAAGACCGAGGTTGATCCAACGCTGACTGCCATTAACAGAAATGCCAATGCCGGGAACTAGGACTAATAGCAACAGGGCAAAAGAACCCATCAGCAAAAACCAACTTATATTTCTCCAAAAGCTGAGAGGGATCGTAAGAGTAATAATCAACGAAAAAAGACCCATCACTAAAAAAATGGATTGCCGTTTTAAATGATAAAAAGGGTCACCATAGTCATTGCTAGCGATTTCGATGGAGGCAGAGGTCATCATCAGCAGGCCGCAAATTAACAAAAGAAAACTAACTAGTAGAATGATATTCAAAGATTGTTTCTTCGGGGTAACCAACAGCCGTCCGTAGTTAGTACTGCCAACAACAGTTCTCATATTTGTTCGCATACCAGCACCCATCGCTGAGATCACCATTACTGTAAATTCTCCACAGACGAAATGAATGACTCTCCGCGATGCTGGAAATTTTCATACATGTCAAAACTTGCACAGGCGGGAGACAACAAAACTGCATCGCCCGGAGCCGCATTATCATAAGCGGCTTTAACCGCATCCCGCATATCGGTAGCAAAATAAGTTTTTATGTCGGCATCAAAATTGGTAGCTATTTCCACAGCATCTTGACCAAGAAGAATTACTTCTTTCCCCCAGCGATTAATTATGGGAACAAGGGGTTTAAAGTCCGCTCCTTTACCCACACCTCCGGCAATTAATAAAATGTGACCATCGATACGCTGACCCAAACCTTCAACTGCAGCCACAGTAGCTCCAACATTAGTTCCTTTAGAATCATTGTAAAACTCAACGCCGTTAATATTAGCAACCCACTGACAGCGATGAGGTAAACCAGAAAATTCTCTGATTGCCTTGCGAATATATTTTAGATCTATACCCAAAGCCATTGCCAGGGTAGAGGCTGCCAAGACATTGGAAATATTGTGTTGTCCAAATATTTTCAGCTCATTTACTGAGACTATTTTTTCGAATTGAAACGCTAAATATTGATCACCGTCTTCTTCTAATAGACCAAGACCGTTCACGCCAGGCCGACTAAAGCCGAAATCCCAAACTGGCGCATCTATCTCAGCCACTGGAAAGCTGCGCGAATCATCTCGATTAATTACTAATTGCTTACAGCTGTTAAAGATATTCAATTTTGCTCGATGATAATCATCTAAGCTTTCATAGCGATCCATGTGATCTTCACTTAAATTCAATATGACACCGACTTCGGCAGAGAGGTTTTTAGTGGTTTCTAATTGGAAACTCGAAAGCTCGAGAACGTAGACATCTTTTTTACCTTCAGCAAGTAGATCCAAAGCAGGTTTAAAATTAGCACCATCAAGATTGCCCCCCAAGCCATAACTTTTATTCGCTTTTTTTAGGATATCCGCCAACATAGCCACTACCGTGCTTTTTCCATTTGATCCTGTTACACCAACAATAGGGGAACACACTAGTTCTGAGAAAATGTCTATATCGCCAGTGATTTGCACACCAGCTTCTCTGGCGCATGCTATCTCTGGAGTTTTCAGACTGACTCCAGGAGAAACTATTAACTCTTTTGCTTCCAAAAATGTTTGCATATTAAATTTACCCAATTCGCATTCGATTTCAGGCAATATTTTTTTTAGCTCAGTCAGGCCAGGCGGCACATTTCTAGAATCAACAACTTTAAATTTCTGCTTTTTACCTGCGTAATATTTTGCACAGGATAATCCTGTGCCTCCCAAGCCAACGATGACGCTAGTTTTTTTACCAGAATTAATTGTCACGTGATATTGTCCCAATAAAAAACTAGCGAAGCTTCAACGTCGCCAATCCAAATAGAACCAACATCACAGTGATAATCCAAAAACGGACAATTACTCTTGGTTCTGGCCATCCTTTTAATTCGAAATGGTGATGCAATGGCGCCATTCTAAAAACTCTTTTACCTGTTAATTTATAGGATGCAACCTGGATGATCACTGAGGCAGTTTCCATAACAAAAACACCACCCATAATAAAAAGAACTAATTCATGACGAGAGACGATCGCCATTGTGCCTAACGCAGCACCGAGTGCTAACGCACCCACGTCGCCCATAAAAATTTGAGCGGGATAGGTATTGAACCAAAGAAATCCGAGACCAGCACCCAGTAAAGCGCCAGCAAAAATAACCACTTCTCCGGAACCTACTACATACGGAATGTTGAGATAAGCAGAAAACTCACTATGACCAGCAAGATAAGCGATCACTCCAAGAGCCCCACCCACCATAACCGTTGGTAAAATGGCAAGCCCATCTAAGCCATCGGTGAGGTTTACAGCGTTACTAAATCCGACAATGATGAAACCACTAAATGCGATATAGAAAATTCCCAAATCGATCGCGACATCCTTAAAGAAAGGCATAATGTATTGTGTTTCGACAGAACTAAAAGCTGTGTAGTACAAAATAATTGCAGCGCCAACGCCTATAATAGTTTGCCAAAATAATTTGGTTCGGGCGGAAATTCCAGCAGGATCCTGCTGGAATACTTTCTTATAATCATCGACCCACCCAATAGCACCGAACAAAACTGTAACGCCTAATATTATCCATACATAATGATTACTAAGATCGGACCAAAGCAAAGTACTTATGGCGATACTCACTAGTATCAGCGCTCCCCCCATGGTGGGGGTTCCAGCTTTACTAAAATGAGTTTCCGGCCCATCATCACGAACGACTTGACCAATTTGGTGGTAATTTAATTTTCTTATCATGGTAGGGCCGATGATGAGCGACACAGCCATTGCCGTCAGAATACTGAATATGCCGCGCACAGTAATGTACTGAATAACTGCAAAATTACTGCTGATTTGAATCAGGTAATCGGATAACCAAACAAACATTAGCTTTCCTCATCAGAAATTAGCTCATTAACTACAAATTCCATTCTGGCCCCCCTAGATCCCTTAATAAGGAAAACAGTTTCAGCATTAGTTAAACTTTTACAAACAGTCACTAAGTCTTGTAGAGAAGAAAAATGCCTACCGTTGGAACCGAATGCATTGGCCGTCAACAAACTTTTCTCACCTACGGCAAGAAGTTCATTAACACCGGCGCGTTTGGCATATTCTCCAACCCATTTATGGAACGTTTCAGCTTCTTCGCCTAACTCCTTCATATCACCAGCCACAAGAATCTTATGGCCGGGCAATGAAGATAATACGTCGATAGCAGCTCGAAATGAATTCGGACTAGCGTTGTAGGTGTCATTTATTAGTAGGCAATTGTTTTGCGCATTTTCCGGCGAAAGTCTCCCGCTCACCGATTTCAGATCAGCAAGGCCTACCGCTACATTTTGCAGACTTGCACCCGCCTCAAGGGCAGCAGCGGAAGCAGCAACTGCATTCAAGACATTATGAGTTCCTAGAAATTGCATTGAGATCTCACAAGTTCCAGCAGGGCTATTAAGAGTAAAAGACATTTCTCCAGAACTATTTGAAGAAACTTTCGAAGCGAAATAATTAGAATTTTCAGTTTCATTTTTTAGACTGAATAAGACTGTTCTGCGCTCATGAGCTAATTCGAGCCAATCATCGAGATGTGCTTCATCTGCATTTAGCAAGACCAATCCCGCCTCATTGAGGCCTTCGATAATTTCTCCCTTAGCAGAAACAATTCCAGCCAAGCTTCCGAACCCTTCGATGTGCGCTGCCGCGGCATTAGTTATTAGAACAATATCAGGCTCTGCTGCAGAAACACTGAACGCAATTTCCCCAGCCTTATCGGCACCCATTTCAATAACAGCGAATTGATGGTTTTTTTCAATTTGCAACAGGGTCAATGGCACACCAATGGTATTGTTCAGATTAGCCTTGGTGATCAATGTGTCTGCCCGGTTATCCAAAATCGAACCAATCATTTCTTTAACGGTTGTCTTACCCTGACTACCAGTGAGCGCAATTACCTTCGCTGAACTTCTATTCCGATTTAGGTTTGCCAACCTTCCGAGAGCAATATGAGAATCTGGTACTTTCAGCTGAGGAAGGTCTACTTCAGACACCCGGCTCACTATTGCTGCCGCTGCCCCCTTCGTCTTAGCCTCAGCAATAAAGTTGTTGCCATCAAAGTTTTTACCAATCAAAGCCAAATACAAATCATCTGTAGTCAAAGCACGGGTGTCGGTGGAAATATTTGCAAAAGCAACATCTTCCCCGATTAGCTCACCATCTAATTGTTCAGCTATTTGTAACAAAGACATTATCTCAATCAAAACCTTTGAAACCCTTTAGTTGTTCTTGCTTCTATTTTCAGTACGTTTCTGCAAGGCAAGTCGGACCTGGTTGCAATCACTGAATATCAATTTATTACCGCCTATATCTTGATGAGTTTCGTGCCCTTTTCCTGCTATCAAGACAACATCTCCAGTAGAAGCCGTATCAATTGCATAGGAAATCGCGTCAGCCCGATCTCTAATGACCTGAACATCCTCTGGCTTGTTAATTCCACTTAGAATGTGATGTACAATTTCATCACCTTCTTCATTGCGAGGATTGTCATCAGCAATTACTAATTTGTTCGCGAAACTTTCGGCAATCTCACCCATCATTGGGCGCTTGCCTTTATCTCTGTTACCACCGCAGCCAAAAACACAGCATATGTTTCCATCAAAATGATCACGAAGAGCCGTGAGTGCACTTCGAAGCCCGTCCGGAGTGTGAGCATAATCAACAATTACTGTGATATCGTCACTATCACCAACAATTTCCATTCGTCCATTCACGGGTTTTAATTCTGAGATTTTCTCGCAAAGCAATTCGATAGATATGGGATTTTCGCGAGACAAATAACTAATTAATACAGTTACTACTGCCAGTAGATTACTAAAGTTGAAGCAACCAATTAGCTTGCCACTAACTTCACCCGAGCCGATAGGTGTCACAATTGAGGCTTCAAACCCTTGTCGCGTGAGCTTCAAATCTTTGGCGTATACTGTCGCGATAGAATTATTGATGCTGTAAGTAGACACTTCTACATCTTTAGCAATGCTATTGATAATTGATAATGCATAAGGATCATCAAGATTAACTATTCCATGTTTGAGGCCTTCTGCGGTAAACAATTTCTTTTTATTCTCTGCATAGGCTTCCATACTCTCGTGATAATCAAGATGATCTCTGCTTAAATTGGTGAAAATAGCCGTATTAAAGTTAACCGCCTTAACTCTTTTTTGGTGCAAACCAACTGACGAGACCTCCATAACCACCGGGTCAATACCATTCTCCACCATTTCTGCCAAAGCCATCTGGGTGAACACTGCATCAGGAGTAGTGAGCTGAGTTTCTTTAAGCCCGCCCGCAACACCATAACCAAGCGTACCGATAACTCCGCACTGGTATTCGAGGTCGGTTAGTGTCTGAGCAATAAACTGGCTACAACTTGTTTTACCGTTAGTACCGGTAATGCCGATCACATGAAGCCTTGCGCTTGGATGAGAATAAAACCTGGAGGCTATCTCAGAAATTCTTGCGGACAGATTATCTATAGCTATTACTGCTACTTCATTTATTACTCTAATGCCTTGCCAGTCACCTCCAGATTCTGCCAGTACCGCCGAAGCACCAATATCAATTGCTCCACGGATAAATTCTCTAGCATCATGATTCCTACCAAAACAAGCAATAAATAAATCACCCTCTTGCAGTAGCCGGCTATCCATTTTTACGCCTGTTACTGTAGCGAGTAGTTCAACAGGTAGTGGCTCTGGCAGATCCACTAACCCGGTTATTAATTCAACTAAAGATGCCTTAAGATTCAATTGCTCTGCCGTATTCATATTAAATTGATGAAAGCCCCGCTGATTGATCTTTGGGAATATTGTCCGGAGCTACGTTCAAAATTCTCATAGCCCCCGCCGCAATTTTAGAAAATACTGGCGCTGCCACTTGACCACCATAGTGCTCTTCGCCCTTCGGTTCATTGATGACCACGACTACGACTATCTTTGGATCCGATGCTGGCGCTAAGCCAACAAACAGAGAATTATGTAAATTTTCTTCATAACCAAACTCACCCACAACATGTGTAGTTCCCGTTTTTCCAGCCACACTGTAAAAAGGGATTTGCGCTTCGTCCGCGCTACCACCTCGACTTGGGTCCACAACTGTCTCTAGCATTGCGAGCACTTGATTGCTAATTTTACTACTAATGACTTGCTCTCGAGGAAGTGAATCAATGGTGTCTTGATCGAGCTTTACTAAAGACACTGGCTTCTTTATACCGTTATCAGCAATTGCTGAATATGCCTGAGCCAATTGCAACGCAGATCCAGAGAGACCATATCCATAGGAAAGCGTTGCTGTCTCAATGCGACTCCAGCGACGATGGTTAGGTAACACACCTCCACGCTCTCCCGGAAACCCAGTTCCTAACACTTGTCCAAAGCCCACTCTCTCGAGCACGTCTCGAATGGGCTCTGGTCCAATATTTAAAGCTATCTGCGTCGTACCAATGTTGCTAGATTTAGTGATAACTTTTGTGAGCGTCAAAGTTCCGTAGTCAAAGAGATCTTTGACTTCATAAGGACCGATCATCCTCCAGCCTGGGCTAGTTTCTATTATTGTGTCTGGAGTGTAGAGACCCGACTCTAAAGCCGCCGCCACGGTAAATGCTTTAATGGTTGAGCCCGGCTCGAAAACATCAGTAATCGCTCGATTCCTCATCACAGAGAAATCAGTCATGTTGGCTTTATTGTGAGGGTTGTAAGAAGGTTGGTTTGCCATCGCTAGCACTTCACCACTATCAACATCCAATACCACAACTGCTGCAGATTTCGCATGACGGGTAATGACTGCAGACTTTAGTTCTCGGTATGCTAAGCTTTGAAGGCGAAAATCAATACTCAACTCAATACTCTTACCTGGCTGAGCTGGCTTGATAGTGTTTAGTTCTTCAATGATATGGCCGCGACGATCTTGCATTACTTGACGACTACCAGGAACACCGCGCAGCCAATCGTCGTAAGTTAATTCCAAACCCTCTTGACCAACATCATCAACATTACTAAAGCCAACAAGGTGAGCGGCCACCTCCCCTTGGGGATAGAACCTTTGATATTCTTGCTGTAGATAAACGCCATCAATACCAAGATCATCGATTCGGTCTGCATCGGCTGGTGCTGGCCTTCTTTTTATATAAAGAAACTGAGAGCAACAGACACTGCTCGCATTTTTCTCAATTTTGCTAGTGAGAGCTTCAAAATTCAAATCCAGGGATTTAGCAAGCAAAGCTATTGCCGCTACTTCACCTGAAATTTCGCTCGGATTCACCCATATAGCTTTTACCGGAGTACTCACCGCTAAAGGCTCTCCATTTCGATCTGTAATGAGCCCACGGTTTGCTACCAAAGGTAGGGTTCGAATTGTTCGCGCATCCCCTTGATCTTGCAAAAAATCTCGCTCCATTACATGGAGGATACTGACTTTCCAGCCAATCACGATAATGCAAAGTAACATAGCAAACATAACAAGATGAAATCGCCAGTACTGAAAAAAGCTTGCGATTCTAGCCTTTGTCATTTCCGCACCATTACAATATTCGAGAGCTCAGGGATATGCATTTGCAAATCATCTACTGCCTTTTGCTCGATTTTTCCTTCAACCCCAAATGTCGATTGTTCTATCAATAGCTGACCCCACTCGACCTCTAATTTATTGGCCTGGTCTTTGAGCACTTGCAATTCATTAAAAGTAAATCGACTTTCATGAGTAGTAAGAACAACGGAAAGACCTGATGACAATACGATCGCCAATAGAATTCCCAAGACAAGAGTTGAGGTGGAGAGCATGCCTGCCCATTGATAGGCTGACGGCACAGATTGCGAACTTCCTGCTCTTTTCTTATTAGTTATACGCCTACTCATAATATAAGCCACCAAACCAAGTATAACATTTGTTATGCAGTTTTCTCTGCCACTCGCATAATCGCGCTTCTAGCTCGCGGGTTGGCATCAATCTCGCGACTGCTAGCTCTCACGGCCTTGCCTATCGATTTTAGTTTTGGATTCATCAAAGACTGCGGTACTGGCAAGTCTCTTGGATAGCTATCACCCTTAGCCTGCAGCGCTATAAACCTCTTAGCTATGCGGTCTTCCAAGGAATGAAAGCTAATTACCACCAGGCGACCACCAATATTTAATACTTCCAGAGCTTGATCCAAGCCTGACTTCAGCTCATCTAATTCTCTATTAATATAAATTCGAATTCCTTGAAATGCTCTAGTTGCAGGATGCTTATCTCTTTCCCATGAGGGGTTTGCTTCCTTCACTATTGCTGCCAACCGAGTAGTGGTTTCGATCGGCTGCTCCTTTCTTTCTTCTACGATGCGTCGAGCAATACGCCGTGAATGTTTTTCTTCACCATATTGAAAAAGCACATCCGCTATTTCTTTTTCCGCTACTTTGTTCACCCATTGAGCCGCACTTATCCCCTCTGTGGGATTCATTCGCATATCTAGCGGACCGTCACGCATAAAACTAAATCCACGCTCAGCTTGATCCAGCTGTGGAGAAGACACTCCGAGGTCAAATAACACACCATCTATTTTCCCAAAGATTCCTTTTTCTTCAACCAATTCTCGAAGACTGCTAAACTGCGCATGCCGTGATTCAATGCGCACGTCCCGTTCTTCTAATTCAACCGCGGTTGCGATAGCGTCCGGATCCTGATCAATAACTAATAACCTACCCTTGTCCTTCAAATGTTTGAGAATGGAACGGCTATGGCCTCCTCTCCCAAAAGTAGCATCGATGTAAATTCCTTCCTCTTTTATGGCAAGGGCCTCGACCGCTTCACGCATTAGTACTGTTTCATGCTTTGATATAGCTGTTATCTCCGGCACATAATTAAAGAGCTAAAGATCTAAGTTTATCCGGCAAGTCCCCTTCACTGGATGATTCAGTGAGCCACTTATCTCTTTGAGAATTCCAATTATCTTGATTCCAGATTTCCAACTTTTTGCCCTGACCAATTAGACAGACATGTTTTTCAAGTTCCGCATAGAACCGTAATTCTTGCGGTAACAAAATACGTCCACTGCTGTCTAACTCAAGGTCAGTAGCATGACCTATCAGAAGGTGCTTAACTCGTTGAGACATAGATTCGAAACTAGAGAGAGATTCAATCTGACGTTCAATCTGCTCCCATTCCGTTGCAGGATAGAGCAACAGACAACGATGATTGGTGTCGATAGTAACCACAAGATGTCCAGAACAATGACTAATCAATTGTTCTCGATAACGGGCAGGCATTGCCATACGCCCTTTCGCATCTATATTGATGGTATTTATGCCGCGAAACACCTGTTGTCCCCGCTTTTGTCAGAAAAAATGCTGTAGGAGCTTTAATTTCATTTTGAGATCCACTAACACCCACAAATATACAAATTTTTCCACTTTTCTCCACTGAGAAACACTATAGGTACACAGACACTGTTGTGCAAGTATTATTTGCTTGAAATTCTTTAAGAAATTCCGCGATCATGTCGCTAAAAGCTGGAAACTTGTCGAGAATTAACCAGATACGGATTTGCTAAATTTAACAATAACAGTTTAATGCTACTGCTAATTAAAGTAATTTATAAAGAGGCGAGAAGAAGATTCCCTACAAAGGGAGAGTAAAAAGGCGAGCCAGCCTGTAAGCCGGGTTCTGTCGAGGACAATTATTCATCTGCAACCTGTGTCGCCACAGGCTTCTAGCGGCCTACCCGAATCCAATGCGAGCAACACTAACGGATTCCTATTTGGCCTTGCTCCGAGTGGGGTTTACCTTGCCGCAAACTGTTACCAGTCGCGCGGTGCGCTCTTACCGCACCATTTCACCCTTACCCTTATACTCAAAAGTATTCAGGCGGTTTATTTTCTGCTGCACTTGCCGTGGGTTCACACCCCCCAGGAATTACCTGGCACCCTGCTCTGCGGAGCCCGGACTTTCCTCTGTTAACTTCCTCGTAATCCAGAATAACGGAGAATGAAGAACTGAAAACAGCAATTGCCCGGCTGACTCGCGTGCAGCCTAATTGAGATGGAGGCTTTCCGCAACCTCATCAGAAGCCTAGTTTTAATCTTCCTGTGCAGTGGGCTTTAGAGTGAGATCATAGATAGTGTTCTTTCTTGCGCCAGTAATTTCACAAGCAACTGTTACAGCTTGCTTCATAGGAATTTTTCCCCTAAGCAATTCGACTATATCCAATGCCTGCCGCTCAATTTTATTCCTAAGCTCATCTGCCCCGCATCCGGCTAACACCAACACAAACTCACCTTTTTGCTGGACGGGGTCAGCCTCTATCCATTCGAGAACCTGAGCTAAACTTCCTAGAAAGTGGGACTCAAATTTTTTGCTAATCTCTCTTGCAACAAATATCTCCCGTTCAGTACCAAAAGCTTTTGCAATGTCGGCTAAGCACTCAACGATTCGATGGGGTGACTCATAAAAAACTAAGGTACGGGTTTCTAAAACCAATTCTTGTAGATATTTGGTTCTAGCAACAGTTTTGTTCGGAAGAAACCCTTCGAAGATGAATCTATCCGTTGGAATCCCCGCAACACTGAGCGCAGCAGTAACGGCACTAGCACCCGGAATGGGTACTACGGAAATGTTTTTCTCCCTCGCTGATTTCACCAATTTATACCCGGGGTCAGATATAAGGGGAGTACCGGCATCAGAAATTAGAGCGATTGAGTCACCTTTTTCAAGTTTCGACACAATCTTAGCGGTCGCATCTGGGGAGCTGAAATCGTGATAGGAAACCAGCTGAGTTTGAACTTGAATCGATTGCAAAAGCTTTTTGCTATGACGAGTGTCTTCAGCAGCTATGATATCTACCGAAGCCAACACATTGATAGCTCGGCTCGAGATATCTTCCAAATTCCCAATCGGTGTCGCTACTATATAGAGTGTTCCAAACTGTTCCATCGTAACTTTTTCTGCAGCCAATCTTGATTTTCTGTTCTGAAATTACTTATTCTAATTTTGCCTAGTAAGCTATGTGCAACAGCTTAATTCATGGATTATAAATATTGTTGCAAAAGGGATAACGCAATAAATTGCTGTAACCGTATAACTGTATTAATCTCTCAGTTGTTCTCTACATCAATAACGTGAATGACAGCCCTGTTAGGTCTTCGCTGATAGTTCATTGCTAATAGCTCTTTGCTATGAAATTCATCCAATAACTCGCTTTCGACAAACCTATTAAATGTCCATATTTCGCTTCAAATTATTTCCTATCCTATTTGGCTTATTATTGTCAGCTTGTAGCTCATCACCACCAACAATTACTATTCCGCCGATTGCAATAGAGTCTACAGCAGAGCTTGCCGACGAGCTATTAGGCCTAGCAAAACTAAACTCAGGCGTGATCTCTGTGGAGTTATCGCTACAAGCTATTGATCTACTACTAGAGCACGGTGATTTGATCCGAGCTGAAGCCGAAATCACATCGGTTGTTGATTCAATTAGCACGACTTTAGCTTTAAACAATCTTTTACCTACACAACTTAAATTACGTTTGGCACTCAACGGCGCACTTATTGCCCTGGCAAATGGTGAGGCAGACAACGCCCATCAATGGCTCACTGGGTCACTGGTAGCTCAAAGTGACATAGGTAACAACGTAAATAGCGAACTACTCCAATCCTATTATGAGAGTTTAGGACAAGTCTACGAAATGCTTTCACAATTCGATAGTGCCGCTCGAGTCTATATAGAGAGCACCAGCGTATCTCGAGATACATCTACCTCCGAACTTACCAATAAAATTTGGAATGCCCTAACAAAGTTAAATAATGAAGACCTCGCCGCCTTTGCCAATGATGCTAACAGCTATGAACTCAGAGGCTGGATTGAGCTCGCCAGGGTTACTCGCCCAGATCAATTCAGCATTCGCAGTCAACTTGATTCCATATTGCAGTGGCAAAGAATTTGGGCCAGACATTCAGCATCAGAAAACCTCCCGGCAACTCTTGTTGATTTGCAGAAAGTTTGGGACGAACGACCAATCCGTATCGCTTTGATTCTGCCGTTACAAGAAGCAGCGGGCAATGCCATACAGGAAGGCTTTTTTAGCGCCTACTATCAAGCATTATCGATATCTCGGGACGTACCACGAATCTCTGTTTATGACAGCACTGGCCAACTCGATATAGAGCCACTTTACAATCGCGCTTTAGATGATGGAGCCGAATTAATAATCGGCCCACTAAACAAAACCCTTGTTAATCAACTACAAAATCTACCTGATTTGCCAGTACCCACTCTGGCATTGAATTACAGCGATGATATTGAATCAATTTCTGCTCAGCTCTTCCAGTTTGGCCTAGCCCCAGAGGATGAGATGACACAGGCGGCTGAAATGGCCTGGAAAGCGGGATACAGAAATGCAGCAATTGTCACGCCACAATCTAATGACTACCTTCGCTTGCAGTCAATATTTTCTGATCTATGGACCGCTCGTGGCGGTGAATTGGTGTCTAGTGCTACATTTAGTGGCGATAGTGATTACGCTGAGGTTATCAAACGGCTAATGGCGATTGATTCCAGCGAGGCTAGAGCAGAACGTCTGCTCGGTATATTGCCCAGAAGCAACATGGAATTTACACCACGCCGCCGCACTGATATCGATTTCATTTTCCTTATCGCCAATCCAAGACAGGGTAGACAGATCAAACCTACGCTCGCATTCTATTTTGCTGAGAATGTTCCAGTCTATTCTTTGCCCTCAATCTATGACGGTGCTGAGAATCAAGGTGAGAATCGTGATCTTGACGGCATAGTATTTACCGATGCACCCTGGTTACTTAGATCTCCTAATCCACTCAAAACAGAAATAGCAGAAAACCTCCGTCAGGCCCCAAGCCCCCTGCAACGATTGCGTGCTATGGGAATCGATAGCTTTAGGCTCTATCCACGACTCAAGCAAATGATAACTAAACAAATCGATTCACTAATGGGGACAACGGGTATCCTCAGAATGGCAGATAATCAGAGGATTCATCGAGTACTTGAAGTGGCTGAATTTGTGGATGGCTTAGCGAAAATACGTGAATAAGTCAGTCGCTGTCATCGCTATTAGTATCTAGAGTTCTCTCCAAGGGTAGTGAAAAGTTTATTCCAGCCCAACCAGTCGACACTTTGGTGTACAACAAGAGCTAGTTGCTCTTTCCTACTTGTAGACTTTAGACTAGAAACTCGTGAGAAAAATTTTCGCTGCAAACTAGTGAAAATAAACCTGATCATGCTCGACCACGAAACGAAACTGATATCCGAGGATGTAAGATATCAAATAAGCAATCGTGATGGTAATCCTCTCAGCTCATTATCATTCCGGAAACAACAGCGAATTCGACGAAGCGCACAGATATCTTCTCAATGTCGACCGAGATATCAATCCTATACCTGTCGATTTGATGTAATCGGGCTTTCGCCTTCAACTGATGTTCCGTCAAAAAGGGACCTGCAATTGAGAATCCTTCAATTAATGCTCACCTAACTGAAGACCTACCATCCAAAACGAATCAATTAGAATTTCATTTGGTTAAAAATGCTTCCTTTTGAAACTTTTCTCCTTTAACAGGAGTCTATTGCAATATCGGCAAGCCAATTAAAATTAGCAAATAATATAAATGTTGCTCAGTTCCCGGCCGATATAGATGACTACTTTTAAGGGATGGAATTAATGGATTTACACTCACAGATTTCGGCCCATTTTCAAGACAGCATAGCTACAAAAGAATCCGCTAGAGTTCAACTAGTAGATCCAATTCATGACGCTGGTGAACTAATGGTGCACTGCCTTCTAAGTGATGGAAAGATTTTGTGTTGCGGAAACGGCGGCTCCGCAGGTGATTCTCAACACTTCTCTGCAGAACTTCTCAATCGATTTGAAAAAGAAAGGCCTGGTTTACCAGCATTGGCTTTAACAACAGATAGCTCAACAATTACAGCAATAGCGAATGACTATAGCTATCAAGAGATATTTTCCAAACAAGTCACCGCACTGGGTCAACCTGGGGATGTACTGCTGGCTATTTCAACCAGTGGAAATTCCGGAAATGTTATGGAAGCAATAAAAGCTGGTCACGAAAGAAATATGCGAATTGTTGCTCTAACCGGAAAAGACGGAGGTGATATGGCACCTCTTCTAAACGAACAGGATGTTGAAATTCGAGTCCCTTCTGACAGAACGGCTCGAATACAAGAAGTCCATCTTGTGGTCATCCACAGCCTTTGTGACTTTATCGATACACAGATATTTAGAGGAGATGACGTATGAAATTATGCAAATTCTTGAGTTTATCATTTTTACTTTTGTTTACTTCTTGTACGACCATATTAGTCGGCACAACAGGTTCCGACGGGTTTCAAGAGGATCCAACCAAACGCACCGCTGGAGCAGTCATAGAAGACCAGTCCATTGAAACTAAAATAATCGTTAATCTGAAATCGATAGAACCAGCATTCAGACAAACCAATGTAGATATTATCAGCCACAACGGTGTGGTTTTGCTGGTCGGGCAAGTACCTTCGGAAGAACTCAAATCCCGCGCGACTCAAATCGCTAGCGAGGCAAGCACCAAGATCAAACGCATTCGCAATGAGTTAGAAGTTTCTGGATCGTCTAGTTTTCTGGCGAGGAGCAACGACACCTGGATAGCAACAAAAGTGCGAACTTTGATGTTAACGAATAGCGATGTGCCATCAGATCAGGTTCGGGTAATCACAGAGAACGGTACGGTATACTTAATGGGCATGGTTGATCAGTCCCAGGGAGACCATGCTGCCAATCTTGCTAGAAATGTTTCTGGCGTTATTCGTGTAGTGAAGGAATTTGAGTATCTCAATTAACTTATCAATCAGCTATTTAACTAGCCTCAAAGGTGTTTTTTTCTTCGTCTGCCCTTTGGCAAGTTCAGGCTTAGTACCCGGACCTTCGGTACCAGCTGCGGGAGTTGGTGGTTCGGGTAAGTGACCCTCGGTTTCGAAAATCATTCCCTGCCCGTTTTCCTTTGCATAAATTCCCATCACAGCAGTAATGGGGACATAAACACGTTTAGGGATTCCAGCAAACCTGCCATCAAAATCCACAGCTTCATTACGAATAACTAGGTTTTGCACTGCGCTAGGGGCGATATTAAGTATTATCTGCCCGTCTTTGACATGCTCTTGAGGCACTTCCACGTTGTCATCGAATGCATTAACCAATAAATAAGGTGTACATTCGTTTTCCAGGATCCATTCATAGAGTGCTCGTACAATATGCGGTCGACTCGAACTCATGGTCATAGCAGGCACCAGTTTTGGTCAGCTTTTACTGTCAGACCATTTCCTTTTCTTGCTCAGAGAAGCTCTCTATTATGGAGTTTCTTTCAAACAATCGGTCTCGATATTCGATCAAAAGTTTAGTGGTCTTATTGTTTGGCAACTCAATACCCATTGCCGGAAGACGCCAAAGTAT
The DNA here is from genome assembly GCA_012960305.1 of Gammaproteobacteria bacterium. Classification (GTDB taxonomy): domain Bacteria; phylum Pseudomonadota; class Gammaproteobacteria; order Pseudomonadales; family Pseudohongiellaceae; genus UBA9145. Next base: position 65,225 of record DUBM01000011.1, read on the forward strand.
TGGGGCGACGCAACAATCTACAATAGTAAACTCATCACTCATAAAATAGGGCTTTTCACCGAATATTGGCGCGATAGAAATCAAACTCTCACGCAGCTCTTTTCTGGCTTTATCTAACTGCGAAGGGGTACCAACGCCAGCCATTATCGGGTCAACTAAGTTGCACCAATCTTTCTTAATTCGATAGATCCACAAACGGCTCTGTGCTCTAGCAACAGGATAAACAGGAAACAGAGGTGGATGAGGAAATCTCTCGTCGAGGTATTCCATCATAATGTCTGCTTCATATAGAACCAAGTCTCGATCTACCAAAGTCGGAAGAGTATTATATGGATTCAAACTAGCCAGATCTTCAGGCTTTTCGTCTGGATCTACATCAATAGTTTCTACAGTTACGCCTTTCTCAGCCAGTACAATTCTTACACGATGGCTATAATGGCTAGTGCCATCCGAATAGAAAGTCATGGAAGATCTTTTAGCGACCACGCCCATATTAATTCCTCAAAACCCTAAGTGTTAATTTATATTTGATTCTTATTTTGTAAATACTAGTGATAATCTTTAGCAAACTCTCTACCCAATGCAGCGGTCAATACATAAAGAACTCCAAGAAATGCTAGAACCCAAACTCCTATCTCTTGCCGTCGACTTCGAACTGGCTCTACTCAGTAGTACATAAAATTCATCAAGTCAGCTACAGTGGAATCGAATTCTTCGACACTCATTGAACCCGTGCCATCAACATGACTAAGTTCGCACTGAGTCGGATCATCGGCTCCATGATCATCACAGATGGGACTGCTGCCCCAACAACCCCTGCAGCACCTACCACCGAGGTTGAGCCCACTAAAAACCGTCTACGGCCAACATTAGTACTGTCGTCAGTCACCGTATGTATCTCCTTGAGGACATACTAACTTCAATTGAGTATTCCACCCCGACAGGAGTAAAACGAACACTTGCTACAGAATTGGATGGCGAATTCTTTTTAAGCCAAAGAACCTAAGCAATTCTAGTCAATTTAGTACTTTTTTTCAAGTGGGGTACCCTCGCAAAACCCATGCAATCTATTGAAAGTAAAAGAAAATAATAATTTTCATTGGTCAAAAAAAACGCCGAACTCAGGCACTGAATCGGCGTTCTTTTCAATATATCAGTATTAGCGTTTTGAAAACTGCGGCTTCTTGCGAGCCTTTCGCAGCCCAACCTTCTTACGTTCTACTTCTCTGGCATCTCGAGTCACAAACCCTGCTTTCCGCAGAGTTGGCCTGAGATCCGTATCATATTCCATCAATGCTCTGGTGATCCCATGGCGAATAGCGCCAGCTTGACCGAAGCTACCACCGCCCCGAACAGATACATTGATATCAAATTTTTCAGTCATGTCTACTAATTCAAGTGGCTGCTTAACTATCATGCGAGCGACTTCACGACCGAAATAACCATCCAAAGAACGCTTATTTACCGTAATAGATCCATTGCCGTTAGTTAAATAAACTCGAGCGGTGGAAGTCTTGCGTCTTCCAGTTCCATAATATTGTGTGGCAGCCATTAACTAATACAACCTCTTTTATAATCGAACTGTCTGTGGTTGCTGAGCTGAATGAGGATGCTCGGAACCAGCATAAACTTTTAGCTTCTTGAACATTGCCCGACCGAGAGCAGTTCGAGGAAGCATACCTTTGACTGCTCTTTGAATAACTTTTTCTGGCGATTTTTCAATTAATTTCTCAAAAGAAATCGATTTCAATCCACCAGGATAGCCAGAGTGACCATGGTATATCTTGTCTGTAGCTTTCTTGCCTGTGACATGCACCTTCTCGGCGTTAATCACTACAATAAAATCCCCAGTATCAATATGGGGGGTGTATTCAGGCTTGTGTTTGCCACGCAATCGAGTCGCAATGACAGTAGCCATGCGGCCTAAGGTTTGACCTTCCGCGTCCACCAGAAGCCAGCTCTGGTCGACTTCATGTGGTTTTGCACTATAAGTCTTCATTGTATGGCCAATAGGCTTTACTTTAAGGAGCGCGAATACTACCGAAGCAGCGCTTATTATTCAAGTGGGAAAAGGCCCCAAATCCTTATTTTTCGGTGGTTTTGGGGCTTTTAAGGCATTTAGTTAACAAGCAGGGTCTGCGTAACTGCTTAGCCGACATTTTGGAGCCTAATGTTGGCTCAAGCACGGTGTCCCCAGGACAGATAGTCGTTGGACTGCATCTCCAAAAGCCTGGATGCAGTTCGTTCAAATTCGAAAACCAATTTTTCTCCGGTATAGAGTGTGTTTATAGGAATATGGGCTGAAATAATAAGTTTCACCCTTCGATCATAAAGCTCATCCACCAGAGTTATGAAGCGACGACAAAGATCTTCATTTGTGGAATCTAATTGCGGGATATTGCTAACAATAATTGCATGAAATAATTTCGCCAATTCAATGTAGTCATGAACGCTTCTTGGACCATCACATAAATCTGAAAAATCGAACCATACCACATCATCGCCGCAGTAAAGTGAAGGTAACTCTCGACCAAGAATTTCTACTACTTGCTGACAATGAATTTCATCTTCATCAGGGGCCAGTTCATAAAATATTTTTAACAGCAGGTCATTAGTTTCTGCGGTAATAGGTGAATAATAGAGTCTTGCTTGACTAAGGCTTCTAAGTCGATAGTCGGTACCGGGTTTAATTTGGACAATATTGGTATTGGTTTTAATTAACTCGATTGTCGGCAGAAACTGCTGCCGTTGAAGCCTGTTTTCATACAAGCTATCTGGGTGAATATTGGATGTGGTAACTAAAATGATTTTCCGCTCAAAAAGAGCCCGGAACAATCCGGATAAAATCATCGCATCGCCTATGTCTTGAACAAAGAACTCATCAAAACAAAGCAGTTTGGCCTGAACAGTTATTTTCTCTGCCACTTTCTCTAATGGATTCTTCTCACCTTGGAGAAGAGCTAGCTCTGAGTGAGTCCACTGCATAAAGCGATGGAAATGTGTTCTTAGTTTGTCGTGTCGATCGACACAATCAAAAAGCAAATCCATTAGATACGTTTTTCCTCTGCCGACGCCTCCCCATAGATAAACCCCCTTGGGTCTTTTCGCCTGAACAGATGCAGAAGGTAATATGCTAGTGAGTTGCTGAAAAAAGCGCCTGTCTTTTTGATCCGGCCGAGACAATGCCTTCCATAGCGTTTGCAAATGTTCTACCACAAGGGCTTGTTCATTATCAGCAGTTACTTTACCCATCTCAATATCGCGGTGGTATTTTTCAATTGGACTCATAGTCGTAACTTATTTTATCTGTGGCGAAAGATGCTCAGGCATTCTATTGATGTTTAATATCAGACTCCAGATTTATCCCTCTCAATAAGGATCTCCAGCGCCGTCATAAGTAAAGATTGTTTCGGTCAGGCACTTGAACTGGGGTATACTTAACGCCATACAGCGATATTTGCAGTAGATGAATTAACTTAAACTGACAAAATTAAGAGGCATGTGTCGGTATGATCTGGTTAACAGCAATAGGCTGTCTGGCAGTTGGAATCGTTCTTGGAGCCGTGTTCGTGAATCGTCTGAACACTGGACCTTCTCGAGTCCAAGAATTAGAAAATCAGATTCGAGATATGAAAGAAAGCCACCTCGACTACCGTGACAATGTTAGTGATCATTTCAGCATGACTGCAGAATTAGTTCAGCACATGACCGAAAGTTATAAAGATGTCTATCAGCACCTCGCTACAGGAGCACAAGACCTTTGCTCCCAGGAAGTGGCAAGTCAGTTATTGCCAGCCGGTTCTGATGCAGTTTTCGATAACAGTGGCGCAAGCGAAGAAACTACTGGTCTCATTCCACCCAAAGATTATGCAGCAAAACAATCACCCGATCAGAAAGGTGCCCTAGCGGAAGACTTTGGCATCGGCAAAACCAAAACTAATGGTGAAAAAGACTCTTCAGTACAAACCGCTAAACAATAGCCCTATCGGCCTGCAAAAAATTATGGGCTTACCCATACAGAAAAACCCCTAGTGATAGTGACTTAAAAAACCATGTCTGAGTACAGCTTAACCCATTTAAAACAGTTGGAAGCCGAGAGCATCCATATAATGCGTGAGGTCGTGGCTGAATTTGATAAGCCTGTGATGCTCTACTCGATTGGAAAAGATTCAGCGGTAATGCTCCATCTAGCGCTTAAGGCATTCTATCCGGGCAAGCTTCCTTTTCCACTAATGCATGTAGACACTACTTGGAAATTCCGAGAAATGATTGAATTCCGAGATCAACAGATCGAAAAGCTCGGGTTAGATATCATCGTTTACATTAATCAAGCAGGAGTTGATGCGGGAATCGGCCCATTCACTCACGGCAGTGAAAAACACACTGATATAATGAAAACTCAAGCCTTAAAACAAGCGTTAGACAAATACAAATTTGACGCTGCTTTCGGAGGTGCTCGCCGGGACGAAGAAAAATCTAGAGCCAAAGAAAGGGTGTTCTCTTTTCGTGACAAGAACCATGTTTGGGACCCCAAAAACCAACGACCTGAACTTTGGAACACATACAACGGCAAAGTTAACAAAGGCGAAAGTATTCGCGTGTTCCCTCTCTCCAATTGGACTGAACTAGATATTTGGCAGTATATCTACCTTAACAATATAGATATCGTACCACTATACTTTGCTAAACCTCGACCAGTAGTTCACATAAATGGCGTGGATATATTAGTGGACGATGTTCGCATGCCTCTGAAAGAGGGTCAGCAAATTGAAACCAAAACTGTCCGCTTTCGAACCTTAGGTTGTTACCCTTTAACCGGCGCAGTAGATTCTACCGCAACCACCCTGCCAGAAATAATTCAGGAAATGCTGCTTACAACTAGTTCCGAACGACAAGGTCGATTAATTGATTCCGATTCTGCCGGCTCAATGGAAGAAAAGAAGCGCAAGGGATACTTCTAAAATGTCTCATCAATCAAAATTAATCAGCACCGATATTAATGCCTATCTTGCACAACATGAACGCAAAGAGCTGCTGCGTCTGCTAACTTGCGGCTCAGTAGATGACGGTAAAAGCACCTTAACAGGCAGGTTGCTTCACGATTCAAAAATGATTTATGAAGACCAATTAACAGCTATTGAAAAAGACAGTGTGAAGTCCGGAACTACTGGCGGAAAAATAGATTTAGCATTACTGGTAGACGGTTTACAAGCCGAAAGAGAGCAAGGAATTACTATCGATGTTGCCTATCGATATTTTTCGACTGCAAAGCGTAAATTTATCATTGCCGACACTCCTGGCCACGAACAATACACTCGTAATATGGCAACTGGCGCCTCTACCTGTGATCTCGCGATTATTCTGATCGATGCTAGGCATGGAGTACAAACTCAAACTCGGCGGCATAGTTTCATCGCTTCATTACTGGGAATAAAGCACATTATCGTAGCCATAAATAAAATGGATTTAGTAGATTATCAAGAAAATATTTTCCAAGCTATTAAACAAGATTACCTGTCTTTCTCAGGAAATCTGGCTTCTGCTGATTTTCAATTCTTACCCCTTTCTGCACTCAATGGGGATAATGTAGTAAACCCTTCAGAGAATATGCCGTGGTATTCCGGCAATCCCCTCATGTTCACTCTGGAAAATATAGAAATAGCCGCCGATCGCAACTACGATGATTTCCGCTTTCCAGTGCAGTATGTAAATCGACCCAACCTAAACTTCCGTGGTTTCTGTGGAACAATCGCTTCGGGAGTGGTGCGCAAGGGCGACGAAATTATCGTGCTGCCGTCGAAAAAAATCAGCCGCATCAAATCAATTGTTACTTATGATGAAGAACTAGAACTAGCTCATGCTGAGATGGCTATCACCTTAACTCTCGAAGATGAAATTGACGTCAGCCGCGGCGACATCATTGCTCATACTGATAACCTCCCAACGACCAATGACCTTTTTAAGGCGACAGTGGTATGGATGGCAGATAGTCCCTTGCTTCCAGGGACGCTTTATGATTTCAAATTGGGAACGAAGACTGTGAGCGGTAAAGTAAAATCCATTAGAAATAGAATCGATGTAAACAGTCTCGAAGAAAATCCAGCTCCCTCGCTAGAACTTAATGAAATCGGTATAGCCGATATCGCCGTAGACCAGGTTATTTGCTTTGATGATTATAAGAGCAATCGTTACACCGGCAGCTTTATTGTGGTTGATCGCCTCAGCAACGTGACAGTTGGTGCTGGCATGATTATTAGCGATGAACAAATTAAGCCGTCATCGAAAACCACAACCAGCAACATTCATGTCAGTAAAGAAGAGCGAGCGTCTCGTTATGGACAGAAGCCCGTAACTATCATGTTTGTTGGAGTCTCCGGCTCAGGAAAATCCACATTAGCTCACGGACTAGAACGAGAATTATTTGATCGTGGTCGGGTAAGCACTGTACTTGATGGAAAAACTATGCGACTTGGTATTAGCAAGGATCTCCCGCACGATTCTGAGGGGCGAGCTGAAAACTTGAGACGCAGCGCTCACGTCGCCAAGTTCTTAAATGATTCCGGAGTTATTTGCTGCGCCTCCTTTGTAGCACCTAACCGTGATTCCAGAGAGCATGCGCTTAGCGTCATTGGCAAAGATAATTGTTATATGGTATTTCTCAACACAGCTATAGAAATTTGCATTCAGCGTGACCCAAGTGGTCTATATGCGGCTGCCGAAGAGTCTACGTCCAGCAATATTCCTGGAGTTTCATTCCCCTATGACCCTCCTGAAGTGATCCACTTGGAATTAGACACCGATGTCCTTTCAATTGAACAATGCCTGGATCGAGTACTCAAGCTGATGAGCGATGAAGGAATCATCTAGATTGGATTATCAATATCAATAAATTGATGTTCAATCTTATACTCATCGGCCAAATAATTTCCCACAGCTTGAACCCCATATCGCTCCGTCGCATGATGCCCAGCTGCAAAAAAATGGATCCCCGCTTCTCGCGCAATATGCACAGTTTGCTCTGAAACCTCGCCAGTCAAATAGGCGTCTACGCCCGCGTCTACTGCCATCTCAATATAATTCTGCGCAGCACCTGTACACCACGCAATAGAGTTTATCTCTTCTGAACCTCCCTGGACCGCAAAGCATGGGCGATTTAGACGTCCGGAAACAAAATCGCTAAATTCTTCAAAGCTTCTCGTTTGATTGAGCCTTCCCTCCAAAACTAGACCATGATTATTTTGTTTATAGATATCTCCTTCAATATCTATTTCTAATAATTTCGCTAATTGAACGTTGTTCCCAAGTTCACTGTGTACATCTAGAGGCAAATGATAAGCTAACAGGTTAATATCATGCTCTAATAATTTTCCGATTCTAACTTTCTTCAATCCAGTTATGGATTGATCTTCACCACGCCAAAAATAACCGTGGTGCACCAAAATTGCATCTGCATTTTGCAGAGCGGCAGCATCAATTAAGGCCTGACAAGCAGTCACACCTGTAACTATTTTCTGTATTTGAGATCTTCCTTGCACCTGCAGCCCATTCGGGCAATAGTCACTAAATTGCTCTGGTTTTAATAATTGCAAAAGCTTTGATTCAAGCTCTTTCAAGCTAACAGTCATTGGAAACCACCTCGACAACGCTGTATATTGGATGATCTGCCAATAGTAACATAGTGCGATAGTTACAAAATCAGGCCAAGCTAATGGACCGAATCGCCAAGGTATTACAATTTCTTAGCTGGCCCATTGCCTGCGGCATATTGGTGGCTTTGGTAATTCTTCAATATCAACAACTGCAGCGATTGAATCGACGAGTTACTGAGATTGAAAGCGTTATCCCGCCGACAATCACTACTAAATCCTATGCTGAAGCGATTCAAAGAGCCGCCCCTTCTGTGGTTAGCATTAATGCGACTAGTGTAAATGTTGAATCAATCGAACGAGCCTCAGAAGACAGAGTAAACTTTTATCTCGGAGAACGTCTGAGTCTGGGATCGGGCGTTATCGTGGGCAACAAAGGTTTTATTCTCACCAATTTTCATGTTGTGGATACACTATTTGATGCCTTCGATACCGAGGTAACCCTGAGTGATGGTCGAAGAACACCGGCAACTGTAATTTCTTATGACAAAGCAAATGATCTCGCCATACTACATATAAATATGGATGACCTGTCCCCTATTCCCATTGGTGATGGACAAAACCTAGCTGTAGGAGATTTGGTTTTTGCTATTGGCTACCCTAGGAATATAGGACAATCGGTTTCGCAAGGTATTGTAAGCGCACTTAACTACAATCCAGATACCTCATTATCTATCATTAGAACTGATGCCGCGATTAACCCAGGCAATTCCGGAGGTGCTTTAATAGATGCTAATGGATATTTGGTAGGAATTAATTCTTCTATATTTTCGGAGTCCGGGAATTTTGAAGGCATTGGATTCGCGACACCAGCTAGGCTTGCTGTATCGGCACTTGAAGAAATGGTTTCAGAAGCTATCGAGGCCAATTCTGGTTATCTTGGAGTGCTTACTGGCGAGGCATTGAATGAACAATCGAGTCAGTTGTTTTTCGGCGTTGATCATATAAGGGGAATGATTGTTGAAAGCGTAGATGAAGGTGGCGGCGCTCAACGCGCGGGAATCAAACCCGGAGACGTGATTACCAGAGTCGAAGATACACCGGTAATTGATGGGCAAAATATCGTTATGGAAATCCGCAACAAAAAGCCCGGTGATACGCTAACCATCCAAGTCTATCGAAACGGGAAAACAATTAGTTTACCTACAACTTTGGGTTTCGGCCCAGCTAGCATCATCGGACAATAGCGCTCAGACCTTTGGCTCGGATTTTTGGTTTAAGCGATATTCAGCTGACAGGGCATGGGCTTGAAGACGTTCATTCCTCGCTAGTTCTGCGGCGGTTTCTGCTAAATTATTTGCTCCTTCTGCTGAACAATTGATGATTGAGCTGCGCTTCTGAAAATCATAAACTCCTAAAGCGGAGAAGAATCTTGCAGTTCCAGAGGTAGGGAGTACGTGGCTTGGTCCTGCGCAGTAATCACCTAAAGCTTCAGCGCTGTATCTTCCCAGAAAGATGGCGCCAGCATTATCAATAGTGCTAAGTAACTCATCAGGGTTTGCGACTGATAATTCGAGATGTTCGGGAGCGATTAGATTGCTCGCCACTGCCGCCTTTTTCATATTTTCTGCCAGAATAAAAATTCCGCGATTATTCAGAGATTTAGAAATAATATTCTTTCTTTCCATAGTAGGAAGTAAACGATCAATACTCTCAGCAACGCTGTTTAGAAATTTAATATCAGTAGTAATTAAAATCGACTGAGCTTGCTCATCGTGTTCGGCTTGTGAAAATAAATCCATCGCTACCCAATCTGGGTCCGTACTACCATCACAAATAATAGTTAACTCCGAAGGCCCGGCTACCATATCTATACCAACCTCACCAAACACCTGTTTCTTAGCAACAGTGACATATACATTCCCCGGCCCTGTAATCTTGTCCACTCTGGGGATAGTTTCTGTACCATAAGCTAGCGCTGCAATTGCCTGAGCACCACCAATAGTAAACAAGCGACTCACACCAGCTAAAGCCGCTGCTGCGAAGACTAGATTTCCGTCTTTTCCATAAGGAGTAGGTACCGTTGCGATTATTTCTTTCACTCCCGCAACCTGTGCCGGAATCGCTAGCATCAATATCGAGGAAGGGTAATTTGCCTTACCCCCGGGAGCGTAAATTCCTACCCGTTGCAAAGGGCTAACTTTCTGGCCATAGACTGAACCGTCAGCCTCTTCATAATGCCAGGAAGATTGTTTCTGTTTCTCATGGTACTTTTGAATTCGTTCCGCTGCGTGATTGAGAGCTTTTCGTTGTGTGTCCGAAATACTATCCAGCGATGCTTGGAGTTGATCCTTGCTTACCAATAAATCATCCATGCTAACAGCTTGGAAACGGTCAAACTTATTAGTGTATTTAACTACAGCCGCGTCTCCAGATTTTCGCACATCTCTCAATATCGAACTAACAGTCTCGGTGATTCCATCGGCAACTAGCATTTCCCGATCAAGACAATTCGCCAGATCAGTTTCAAATTCTGAATCTGCTGTAAATAAGCGCTTTATTGCAATAATCTCACTCATAGCTATTGATCAATCTTGGTAGAATTTTGAATATGAAAACTTCGCGACCTTAGTCCTGGATTTTATCGTCTACGGCTTTGTTCAATTTTCTAAGCATATCTCGAATTATGGAATTTTTAATTTTCATCGATGCCTTGTTTACAATTACTCGGGAACTAATATGCGCAATGACTTCTTTCGCCTCCAGACCGTTCGCTTTTAGCGTCTTACCTGTATCCACGATATCAACGATGGAATCAGCCAAACCCATGGCAGGGGCCAGCTCCAGCGCACCGTTTAATTTGATCAGTTCAATCTGCTGGCCCTGTTCAGCAAAATACTGCTTGGCAATGTTAGTAAACTTGGTCGCCACTTTTAATCTTCCCGACCTAACTGGTGCTTTAACAGGTTCTGCCGTCATAATGCGGCATTCAGCTATTTTTAAATCCAGAGGTTCATAAAACCCCTCGCTACCATGCTCCATTATTAGATCCTTTCCAACCACTCCAATATCAGCGCTGCCAAACTCCACATAAGTGGGAACATCAGAACCTCGAATCACCATAATTTTTACATTGCTTAAATTAGTATCGAAGATTAATTTTCGACTTTTAGAAATATCTTCGCTCGGCACAATGTTGGCCTGTTCGAATAGTGGAAGCACCTCTTCTAATATTCGGCCTTTGGTTAGTGCAATGACAAGTTGATTTGTATTCATAGGGAGTCTATTAACATTAATAACTGATCTCAATATTCGAGTTTGCAAGAGATTATTAACTCTTTTGCCTTACTTGCTAGGATGGGATTCGGCGAATTTTTGCGCCAAGTAATTGCAACTTTTCTTCAATACATTCGTAGCCTCGATCAATATGATAGATCCGATCTACGGTGGTTTCGTTTTCCGAAACCAGGCCGGCAATAATAAGGCTTGCAGAAGCACGCAAATCTGTTGCCATTACCGGGGCACCCTTTAGACTTTCCACTCCTTCTACAAATACCGTGTTTCCTTCAACTTTGATCGATGCGCCCATTCTATTCATTTCATGTACGTGCATGAATCGATTTTCAAATACGGTTTCGGTAATTGCCCCGGCACCAATTGCAACTGAATTTAGAGCTGTAAATTGAGCCTGCATATCTGTAGGGAATGCAGGATAAGGCGCCGTTCTGAGAGAGACTGCTTTCGGTCTTTGTCCATGCATATCCAGGTCAATCCAATCGTCACCTACTTTAATGTCTGCCCCGGCCTGTTCAAGCTTACTTAATACAGATTCAAGAATATCCGGGCGAGTATCCTTAACTTTGATATGACCTCTGGTAGCAGCCGCGGCAATTAAATAGGTACCGGTTTCAATTCGGTCAGGCATCACTGAATAGCTACATCCTTTTAATTCCGAGACTCCATTAATAATTATGGTATCAGTACCCTGCCCATTTATGTCGGCACCCATCCTTATAAGGCAATTGGCTAAATCTACAACTTCGGGTTCTCGGGCCGCATTGTCAATAATGGTCTGCCCCTCAGCTAGAGTCGCCGCCATCATCACATTTTCAGTACCTGTAACCGTTACTAAGTCCATGAAGATATGCGCACCTTTCAGCTTTCCATTAACAGAAGCTCTAATGTAGCCGTCCACAACAACGACATCAGCACCCATAGCCTGCAAAGCACTTATGTGCAAATTCACCGGACGAGATCCGATAGCACAACCTCCAGGCAATGCAACTTCTGCCTCCCCAAACCTCGTCAACAAAGGACCTAACACCAGTATTGATGCGCGCATTGTCTTCACCAATTCATAGGGCGCAGAAAAATGTTTGATGGTACTACTGTTAACTTCAACATTTAGTTTTTCATCAATAACCGGCTGAACGCCCATACACCCGAGCAGTTCGATCATCGTGGTGATGTCAAACAGGTGAGGCAAATTACATACCTGAACAGTTTCTGGAGTTAATAAGGTAGCAGCCAAAATCGGTAGAGCAGAATTCTTGGCTCCCGCGATGCGTATTTCGCCATTGAGGCTAACGCCGCCATTGATCAGTAATTTGTCCAAACTGTAAATTTCCTGCTGGGATTTAAAATGGGATCGTTAATAAGAGTTTTACGGCTGAATCAAGATGACATTTAATTTGAATGCTGTTCTTGTTCAGTCATCAAACGCATAGTCACAGCGTGGATAGCACCACTTGCTATATATTCATTGAGGATTTTATAGATAGTTTGTTGGCGCTTTACAGCATTTAGTCCCTCGAAGACATTACCAACCGCAGTGACTAGAAACTTCCCGTCACCACCTTCAACAACTATCTCACAGCTGGGGAGTTCTGCTGTTAGCAGTTGCGTTATAGATTCAGATTCCAATTTCAGCCTCCCTTATCGCCAATTATCCAGCACTAGATCGATGTCATTGCTGTGTTGAGACATTAAAGCAGAGAACTGAGTGAAATACTGACGTCCCAAATTGATTCCCGCCAGGCTCAAATTCTTTAGCTTCCATTCATCATTCTCATTAACAAACATTTGATATTGAAGGCGAAGACTGCTGTCTCCCCCTCGAAGCTCCATTCCGACGACCGTATCAGCGCGGGGATTAGCATTCTCAGTGCTAGCAGGTAAAAACACCAACTCCTGCCCCTCGTAAGAGACCAGAGAAGCTCCATAGAATCTGGTTAAAGTAGCTCTCAATATGTTGGCGAATCGTTCAGTCTGCGTTTGGGAGGCAGAGCTGGCAAAACGATTCATAACCACCACAGCGACCGCATTAAAATCCACGAATGTTTCTAGCACTGCTTCCACATTTGCGAAATATCTATCTCTGTCCGAGAGGAATAAATCCCTGGACTCAGCAACGGTATCCAGAAGAGTTTCAACCCCCATTTCTGCAGTTTCTACTGCACTAAGAGATTGTGCCAGCAATGCCACAGGCATCAACAGTGTTGCAACTATCGTAACAAATTTTTTTCCCACTGATTTCATTCACTTACCTCCCAACCCAAACAACAATATCCAATCGACATATTCAGAAAATTAGATCAAGCTTAATGGCTAATTGGCTTTCAGTTAGATCTTGATTAACCTGTAATTCAATTTGAATCACTAGACCTTAATAGGGGCTGAACCCTTATAGAAGGCCTGTAGTTTACATCAATTGCGGCTCCCAATAAATTATTACTTGCAAAGCGGACCAAACCCCCTTCTAATTATCGCCTTCATTGCCAGCAGTAAGTTTTAATCGTTTATGTTCCTCGACACGATCATCATTGTCCTTGGCTTTATTGGTTTAATCTGGGGCGCAGACAAGTTTGTGTTCGGCGCATCAGCATTGGCGCGAAATTTTGGCGTTTCCCCCTTGATGATTGGCTTAACGATCGTTGCATTCGGCACTTCTGCTCCAGAAATTTTCTCCTCCGCAATCGCTGCACTCAATAACAAGCCAGAACTCGCCATAGGCAATGCCCTTGGGTCAAACCTCTTCAATGTAGGCGTCGCGCTTGGTGTTGCCGCCTTAATTAGTCCATTGAAACCACCAGAATCTCTTATCAGCAAAGAAATTCCTGCCCTACTTTTCGTTACATTTGTCACCGGAGCCTTGTTGTTTGACCTGTTTCTAGGCAGATTTGATGCAGTAGTATTAATTTTTATAACTGGTTTCTTTGGCTATAAACTGTTTCGCAAACAAAGTCGTGTGGGCGCCTTACCGGAGGTAGGAGACTCTGATTTAGCACCTGTAAATAGCGCAAAAGCGGTAACATATTTAATCGCAGGTCTGGTATTGCTGGTGCTTAGTGCTGAAGTGCTTGTGGCCGCGGCAGTATCAATCGCCGAATTCTTTGATGTATCCGAAGCTATCATTGGTCTTACTGTTGTCGCATTAGGTACTAGTCTTCCAGAACTTGCAGCATCCGTAACCTGTGTTTTAAAGGGGCATCATGATTTAGCCATCGGCAACATTATTGGATCGAATATATTAAATCTGTTGGCAGTATTACCTCTTCCGGGATTGCTTAGCCCTGGACTTATTCAAAGCCCACTCCTCTTCCGTGACTACACCGGAGTTCTTCTGCTGACGTGCTTGCTGGCCTATTTTTGTTTTGACTGCATAAAAAAACAAAAAATGATTGGCAGGCTGCACGGCATTGCATTCTTGTTAATTTACTGCGGCTGGTTTACCGTAATGCTTGTTCGAGTGCAGGCTTAACCAATTTCATATCATCAACGCTGGACAACATGAGTTCTGACAACCCTCTTAAAGCAAGTGCGCTGCGTACCATAGAAATTGAATTGTCTGCGGTAGAAGGCTTGCTTGCCCGCATAGATGATGAATTTGAAAAGGCCTGTCAGCTTATTCTCAACTGTCATGGACGTGTCGTCGTCATCGGCATGGGAAAATCTGGCCACATTGGTAAAAAAATTGCAGCTACTTTAGCCAGCACTGGCACCCCTGCAATATATGTACACCCAGCAGAGGCGAGTCATGGTGACATTGGCATGATTACCGATCATGACTGTGTTCTGGCGTTATCTAACTCAGGTACAACAGAAGAGGTTCTGTCTCTTTTGCCTATTTTCAAGCGCAAGGGCATCCCTTTAGTAAGTCTAACTGGCAATTCGAATTCTGAATTGGCTCAATCAGCTAATTTTAATTTGAATGCGCAAGTAAATGAAGAAGCTTGCCCTCTCGGCCTGGCGCCTACATCAAGCACCACTGCCGCATTGGTATTAGGTGATGCCTTGGCGATGGCACTACTGGAAGCCCGCGGGTTTACCAGAGACGACTTCGCGATTTCTCACCCCGGAGGAAACTTAGGTCGCCGCCTACTAGTAAAAGTCAGAGACCTTATGCACTCGGGAGAAGCCATTCCGCAGGTATCAGCTGATACTAAACTTGCATCAGCACTCTTGGAAATGTCAGAAAAAGGCTTTGGTTTGACCACAGTAACTGATGGTGACAAGAATTTAGTCGGAGTATTTACTGATGGAGATTTGCGCCGGGTAATAGAATCTGGGAAAGATATCCAACAAATTAATATCACTGAAGCTATGTCTGCTGATTTCAAATTTATTAACGCAAACTCCTTAGCTGCAGAAGCAGCTCGAATAATGCAAGAATCAAATGTCTATGTACTTATTGTTCGAGACGACAATGGAGAAATCGAAGGTATTTTGAAAATGCACGATCTCCTGCAAGCCAATGTAGTTTAAAAAGAAGCAGTGCTGAATCATGAAATTTAATCACGACATTAAAGCCCTGACTAAAACTGCCTGCCAGACTAGATTATTGTTATTGGATGTAGATGGCATACTGACTGATGGCCGTCTCTATTTTTACAATTCAGGCGAAGAAATTAAGGCCTTTAATAGCCTCGATGGACATGGTATTAAAATGTTGATTTCAGCCGGAGTGGACGTTGGCATCATTACTGGTCGAACATCGGAAATAATAAAGAAGAGAAGCGCCGATCTGGGCATCACTATTCTCTTACAGGGACGGGAAGACAAATTAAATGCACTCAGAGAAATGCAGTCGCAGGTAAACTACTCCGACGCTGAAATTGCTTATGCTGGAGATGACTTTCCAGATCTTCCTGTTTTGAAAACCGTGGGATTGAGCTTTTCTGTACCGAACGGGCATATAGATATTCGCGAAGCGGTGCATGCCGTAACAGAATCTAATGGAGGAATGGGCGCTGTTCGAGAGATTACTGACTTCATACTCAAAGCTCAGAACAAGTACCCACAAATTAAATAGGACTAAATTTCCCACTCAGACTCTACTTCTTTCATTCTTTTGGCATTCATTGCTTTCTAAACATTCATGGTAAGCTCTAGCTACACTCCGCCGGACGCACCCCATGCCATGCAAATAACGATGCAACGGTTATTTATCTTACTTGTCCCTGGCTTAATCGCCATAGGATTATATTTGGGAATTAGCTCAATTGAGTCTGTCGGCAATCAAACCGAAGACAATCACAACACTCCCTCTCTCAATTATGACGCTTACTCAGAAGGAATAAATACGATTCTTTATGATGCTCAGGGCGGTATTAATTACACACTCAATGCTGTCAGACAGATCCACTTTAATAACGACGTCACGGAACTCGAAAAGCCCTTCATTCGTTTATTTCAGGATGGCTACTCACGTTGGAATATAGCAGCAAATTCCGGCAGAATTTCAGCTGTTGCTACTACTGCCGACACTTCTAATCAGACAATTGAATTATCCGGAAATGTTGAAGTCTACAATTTGGATAAATACGGTAACCGCATAATAATGTCTACAGATTTCCTTTCATTCGATCCAGAAATGGAAACCTTACAAACTGATCGACCCGTGACAATTATAACAGATTATCTTTTACAAACGTCTATAGGGATGTTTGTAAACTTGAAATTAGATAAGATCGAATTTCACAATGAAATCAGAGGAAGTTATGAGCAAACCAAGAATTGAAATCGCTCTAATCGCACTAGTAGTATTAGTCGGAAATCATTTCTATGGTATTGCAGCATTGGAAAATGACAGAGAACAAAATGTGTCATGGAATGCAGATCAAGCGAAAATGAATCCAGTAGGGGAACTACGCATCTTGGATCTTATCGGCAATGTTAAAGTCACACAGGGAAGCCTAGAGATAACTGGCAACCATGCAGTATTTGAATATGGAGCAGTGGATAATGAACTCAAAAAAATCACCGTTACGGGCAGCCCTGTTCACTACAAACAGCAACTTGATATGGAAGAAAGCATGGTAATTGGAACTAGTGATACTCTTATGTTTTACACAGATGAAGTCGAGAACCAAACTATTCTGGAACTGATCGGGAAAGCCCACATAGAATCTCCTGATTCCACGATGAGCTGTGCTGCGATCACATATCTCGCAGATCAAGACTTAATTCGCGAAGCTGTCGGCCCCTGCGAAGGCGTTCTGAGTCCAACCTCAAACTAATTCAATGCTTACAGCTACCAATCTTGCAAAAAGCTACAAAGGTCGAAAGGTCGTTCGCGATGTTTCTCTTAGCGTTGATCAAGGAGAAATCGTAGGTCTACTTGGACCGAATGGTGCTGGAAAAACCACCTGTTTCTACATGATCGTTGGCTTAGTAAAAGCCGATAGCGGTAACGTCCAGCTAAGCGATCAATCTCTCACCTCATTACCGATTCATCAAAGAGCCTCTTACGGCTTATCTTACTTGCCTCAGGATTCATCAATCTTTAGAACGCTTTCGGTCGAGGACAATATTTTAGCAATTCTGGAAACACGAAAGGATCTTAGCAGCACTGAAAAAAACACTAAATTAGATATCCTGCTCAGCGATTTTAATATTGACCATATCCGAAGCAATAAGGGCATGAGCTTATCAGGAGGTGAACGTCGCCGAACAGAAATAGCACGGACCCTAGCCACTGATCCAAAATTTATTCTACTTGATGAACCATTCGCAGGTATTGACCCTATTTCCGTTAGCGATATTAAACAAATAATACAGCAGCTGAAAAATCGCAATATTGGGATTTTAGTGACTGACCACAATGTCAGAGAAACATTAGATATCTGTGAAAAAGCGTATATCGTCAATGAAGGTAGAATAATCGCTGAAGGCAATTCCGAGACTATCCTGTCCAATGATAAAGTCAGAGAAGTTTATCTGGGCGATCAATTTCAAATTTAGATATACATCATCAAGCGCACTGAATCCAGAAAATAGCAGCTTATAGCTGAAAACCTTTTCTCAAATCGCTGATTTTGCATACTCCGTTCTTAAAGTCTACAAACCAAAGAACGCATCCAAAACACGCTCATCTGCAGTCATCAATACCGCTCTAAGTCCGATGGTTAAGAGGCTATGCAATAAAGGCATGAAACTTGCCGCAATCGCGCTTATACTATTCTCAATAAACTTTAAGGTTATTCATTACATCGATATTCATACATTCTGCATTAAGAAGTATTACTCATGAAACTTTCGCTCCAGCTAAAGCTCGGTCAGCAATTGACCATGACTCCACAGCTACAGCAAGCAATTCGATTGCTACAATTATCGACTCTAGATCTTCAGCAAGAAATTCATCAAGCATTGGAAAGAAATCCGATGCTGGAATTAATTGAAAATGATGAAGAAGAAACTGCACCATCACAGAATTCTGTAGCTGAAAGCAGTGATTCACCCGCCATGACTTCGAATGAAGTAAACCTCGAACGCCCGATGCAAGAGACAGAAGAACCGAGCTGGGAAGATCAAATACCTACTGAATTAGCTGTAGATAACAATTGGAATGATAGCTACCTCACTTCAAATTCATCTGAATCAAACTATGATTCAGAAACGGCAGACTTCGAATCCAGAAATACCACGGTCGACACCCTTCAAGATCATCTTCTTTGGCAATTAAATCTGACTCCAATGTCAGAGAAAGACGCAACTATTGCCTTCTCAGTTATCGATGCGATTGACCCTAATGGAATGCTCACTGTTGAGATCGAATCACTTCATGCAAGTTTTGAAGACGAGCTGGAAATAGAATTAGACGAAGTTATTGCTGTCTTACATCGAATTCAACAGTTTGATCCGATTGGAGTTGGTTATAGAGATCTAGCCGAATGCCTGCTAATTCAACTGAATCAATATGACAATCCAGAGCAAAAAAAGAATATCGAAAATGCCAAAGTTGTCATCAGGAGTCATCTGCCTTTGCTAGGCAATCGAGATTATGCTCTGCTGATGCGACGCACTAAGCTAAAAGAAGCTGAGCTTGGGGAGACCATAGCTATAATTGAAAGTTTGGATCCTCGCCCTGGAGCTAATATCTCCCCTCCATCCACTACCTATATAGTTCCCGACGTTTTCGTTTCTAAAAATAATGAATCCGGCAAATGGAAGGTTGAACTCAACCCGGATACAGCACCCAAGATTCGCATTAATAACAACTACGCATCTTTGGTAAAACGAGCCGATGCGAGCGATGATAACAACTATCTCAAGGACAACTTGCAAGAAGCAAAATGGTTTATTAAGTCCTTACAGAGTCGCAACGAAACATTGATGAAAGTTTCCACACGAATAGTTGAACACCAAAAAGACTTCTTAGAATATGGTGAGGAAGCGATGAAACCTTTAGTACTTCATAATATTGCCGAAGCAGTAAGCATGCACGAATCTACAATTTCTAGAGTGACTACACAGAAATACATGCATACACCTAAGGGTATTTTTGAACTCAAGTACTTTTTCTCCAGCCATGTTTCTACTAAAGGTGGTGGTGAGTGCTCTTCAACAGCTATACGGGCAATTATTAAGAAATTAATCACTGCTGAAAATGTTAAGAAGCCCTTAAGTGATAGTAAAATAACCGACCTACTTGATGAAAAAGGCATTAATGTAGCAAGAAGAACTATTGCCAAATACAGAGAATCTTTATCCATACCACCATCGAACGAGCGCAAAAGACTGGTTAGTTAACAAGAGATTGATTAACCCAAATATCTAATTTTCAATATCAACACAATTCAGAGATTTAATATTCATGCAATTAGAAGAAATTCTTACAGCTGACCGCTGTCACTGCAAGCTCACTGGTGTCAGCAAGAAACGGCTACTTACAAAGGTGAGCGAACTAATAGCGAAAGATATTGCAGCCCTCGAAGCTGACGATATTTTTAATGCCCTCATGGCCAGGGAACAGCTCGGAACTACCGGCCTAGGTAATGGTATCGCTATCCCCCACTGCCGCGTGCCGCTCTGCCAGGAAATAATCGGAACTTTGATCACGCTCGAAGAGGCCATCGACTTTGATGCAGTTGATGGGGGTCCTGTCGACCTTCTCTTTGCATTAATCGTTCCTGAACAAAAGACAGACGACCATATACAAACTCTCGCGGCTATAGCGGAGCTATTCAATGATAAAGATTTTTGTTTTACATTGAGACATACCCACGACACTGAAGATTTATTTAATATCGCGGTAACTTACAAGTAATAAACCACCACTCTTACTATTACTATTATTTTGAATTTAAGCAAATGAAACTTACAATTATTAGCGGTCGCTCCGGCTCTGGAAAAAGTACAGCTCTCCATGTCCTTGAAGATCATGGCTATTATTGTATAGACAATCTTCCGGCTAGCTTATTGATTTCACTAGCCAACAGAATTACTGCAGGGGCAGCTGAAATTCCAAATGTAGCTGTAAGTATCGATGCGCGAAATAGTTCGACAGATTTACAACAAGCTCCGATGATGATCAAAGAACTCAAAACACGAAAACTTCTTATAGAAATTATATTTCTCGATGCCAACAGCCAAACTCTGTTACAACGCTTTAGTGAAAGCCGGCGAAAGCATCCATTGACGACAGAAACTCTCAGTCTTACAGAGGCCATTGACCAGGAATCCGAACTATTAGAGTCAATTTCTATAATGGCAAGTTTGTCTATCGATACAAGCAACATGTCTCAACATCAACTTAGAGATACCATCAAAAATCGTCTTTGCGATAGCACTGAAAATGGTTTAGCACTTCAGTTTCAGTCTTTTGGCTACAAGAACGGAGTACCCGCAGACGCAGATATAGTTTATGATCTTCGATGTTTGCCGAATCCATATTGGGATACAACACTGCGCGCTCTCACCGGTCTAGATAGCCCAGTAGTTTCATACTTAGATTCACGGGAAGAGGTTCAAGAGATGTCCAAAGACATTGCCGCTTACTTACAGAAATGGCTACCCAGTTTTGAATTCAATAACAGAAGCTATATAACCGTGGCATTGGGCTGTACGGGTGGTCAACATAGATCGGTATATTTATGTGAGAAATTGAGTCAAGAATTTTCTGCAAACTATTCCAATGTGCAAGCTCGCCACCGTGAACTTAATTGATCGATTCAGGTTTTTCAGTAAATTGTTAGATAATTTTTTATCTTTCCAGCTTTATTGCACAACTTATTAGGGCTAATGAGACAAATGCTTAAGCAACAAATTTCAATAATTAATAACGCCGGACTCCATGCGAGAGCGGCATCGAAGTTAGTTGAACTCACTAGTACATTCGCCAGTGATGTTAAAATCGGCACAGATAAAATGGTGAACGGTAAAAGTATCCTTTCTCTTATGATGCTAGCTGCTACAAAAGGTACGTCACTAAATGTCGTACTCGATGGCCCCGATGAAGATCAGGCAATGATCGCTCTTATCGCACTGATCGATGATGGCTTTGGCGAATCCGAGTAAAGCAGCTCAAACAACCTGCTTTTTCAATATCCGCAATATTTCTCTTAACGTTAAAATGGCGATAGAATTGCGCTAACCCACGTAAACCATCGGTTTATAAGTGCCTTTCAACAGTTCTCGGCGTCTATAATTCCAAATACGTTCTGTTTACAACAATAAAGCACAAGTGTCGAACTGCAATATGTCTCAAGTAAAAGAGCCGCAAATCAAGAAGGACCACGTGCTTGAACTCAGTCAAGCAATAGATAGTGGTTCTCTCTACCAAGTGAGGCAGATGATAAAAACTCTGCCCACTGCTGGTATTGCACATTTACTTGAGTCTTCACCTCCAAAAACTCGAACCGTCCTTTGGCAATTAATTGACAAAGATGCTGAAGGCGAAATTATTCAGTATCTGAATGAAGATCTGCAACACGATATCCTCAGCGAACTGAACCCCCAGCAAGTCGTAAAACTAACCGAAGGGCTGGAAACTGACGATCTCGCAGATATACTTCAACAACTCCCTCAACAAGTTACTTTACAAGTCCTGCAAGCCATGGACCTGCAGGATAGAGACCGTGTCGAAAGCATTCTCTCCTATGACGAGGATACTGCTGGCGGATTAATGAACACTGACACTATTACCGTGAGGCCCAGGCATACGGTAGAGCTAGTGCTCAGGTACTTGCGTCGCCACGACAGCATTCCGGAAATGACCGATAATCTTCATGTAGTCAATCGAGACGATGAATTTCTCGGCATATTACCCCTACGGGCACTTCTGGTTTCCGGTCCCAACACCCCTGTCAGGGATGTTATGGGTGAAGATATAGAGGCAATTCCAGTAGATATGGAAGCCACTCAAGTAGCTCAACTATTTGAGCAACATGATTGGGTGTCTGCACCTGTTATCGATAGCGAAGGTAAACTTCTTGGGCGTATTACTATTGATGATGTTGTTGATGTGATTAGAGACAGTACTGAACACTCTTTAATGAGTATGGCCGGCCTTGATGAAGAAGACGACACTTTCGCACCTGTATTTAAAACCGCAAGACGACGAGCTCTATGGTTAGGCATCAACCTAATGACTGCAATTCTTGCCTCGTTAGTTATATATATGTTTCAAGACACTCTCGACCGGGTGGTCTATTTGGCAGTACTCATGCCTATTGTTGCCAATATGGGGGGGGTAGCCGGGACCCAGACTCTAACTCTAGTAATAAGAAGTCTCGCTCTAGGCCATATCAGTCCATCGAACAGTCACTGGCTATTAATTAGAGAGCTAGGAGTGGCAGCCTTAAATGGCACAGTTTGGGCTGTGGTAATCTCAATAATTACCTATGTTTGGTATCGAGATATTCAGCTTAGCGCGATAATAGCAGCAGCCATGTTAATCAATTTAGTGATTGCGGCATTTGCAGGCGCCTATTTACCACTTCTACTTAAACGTATGAATATCGATCCTGCGCTCGCGGGAACCGTTGCATTGACCACAGTTACCGATTCCATTGGTTTTTTTGCCTTTCTAGGCTTAGCACAAATATTTTACCTATAGCCACTAATCAACCCTAATTACTAGATGTAACGTAACTACTAATGAGTCCAGAAAGAAAAACCACAATAAAATCAGAAGAAATCAGTAAGACTCAACGAAAAAAGGAAGCTCAAGACCTGAAGCAGCTAGGCCAAGAATTGACTAAATTTACTGTGCAACAACTGCAATCACTGCCCCTGTCAGATAAATTAATTACTGAATTATTAGAATTTAATCGATTACCGAATAGCCACGGTGCAAAAAAACGTCAACTACAGTTTATTGGGAAGTTAATGCGCGCCAATGATGCTGAAGAGATCAGAAATGCAATTCCTAAACTACCGCCAAAATCCAAAAAAACTAGTAGCAAAAATAATGAAATATCGATTTGGTGCGACAAGATCTTGCAAGGCTCAAATGAAGAGATTAATGAATCTCTAATTAAATTCCCAAATACCGAGAGACAACAACTAAGACAATTTCAGCGCGAATTCGTCCGAGCTGAAGAATCTCGTCGCACCACCCTCAAAATAAAACTTATTCGTTATTTACTGAGTTAGATTTACAAAAAAAAGTCCGACAGCCATCAAAATTCTATTAAAGGATGAGCTACGGCTGGTCTTAAATTACGACAATACACCGTTGTGCCAAATCGGTGATTCGTGCATAGCTTTCTTTTTGATTATGCCGAGATTGGGAGGGTAAGTTAGCATTCATTAATCAAACACTCTGATAGTGCTTAAGCACTAAATGTACAGATATAGCAATGTCTTAACTAAGTTTAGTAAATATATTGGATTCAATAAGCAATTTCCTCCGAAATTCATTGGAGACTCTGAATACCACCCTCAAGCTCACTATCTATACGGTCTGGAGATTAAGTGATACAATCTTAGCGCAGAAAAATGAGTCTAAAAACAAAGAAAATTCTTCAGATCGCATTCTTAGTTCTACCCAAGAGAGTAGAACGGATAAGAACAATAAGAGGCAACCCATGTCTGATAGCAACGCCCAATCGTACTGGAAATCCAATATCAAGCTCGTTATAAAACTAATGTGTGTCTGGTTTTTCATTTCGTTCGGTTGCGGAATTCTATTCGTAGACGCTCTAGACACAATCAGGTTTGGTGGCTTTAAATTGGGTTTTTGGATCGCCCAGCAAGGCGCAATTTTAGTCTTTGTCGCACTCATTTACATATATATTTATTACATGGACAAACTCGATGATCGCTACAAAAAAGATTCACTAGAATTATCGGATGAGGCTGCAGAGGAAGTCAATTAATGAGCGTACAAATTTGGACTATTATTTTTGTCTTCCTTTCATTTAGCCTCTACATTGGAATTGCCATTTGGTCGCGAGCTGGATCAACGAAAGAATTTTACATAGCCGGTGGTGGCGTTCCTCCTTTAGCCAACGGGATGGCAACTGCCGCTGACTGGATGTCCGCCGCCTCATTCATTTCGATGGCAGGCTTGATTTCAGTCCTGGGAAGAGACGGCACTTTCTATTTGATGGGCTGGACCGGAGGCTATGTACTACTCGCTTTGCTATTAGCCCCTTATCTTCGTAAGTTTGGAAAATTCACCGTGCCTGATTTTATTGGTGATCGTTACTACTCAAAATCTGCCCGACTCATCGCAGTATTTTGCGCAATCACGGTTTCATTTGTATATGTGTGTGGCCAAATGCAAGGTGCTGGAATTGTATTTTCCAGGTTCTTAGAAGTTGATATCACGACAGGCGTAATCATCGGTATGGCGATCGTATTTTTCTATGCCGTCATGGGCGGGATGAAGGGCATAACCTATACACAAGTAGCCCAATACTGCGTTCTTATTTTCGCTTTTATGGTGCCGGCAATTTTTATCTCCATCTTAATGACAGGTCAAGTCATTCCTCAAGTGGGCTTTGGTTCTGAACTAACCGAAGCCTATGGAGGCGGATATTTACTAGACAGGCTAGATGCTCTGAGTCAGGAACTTGGCTTCGATACCTATACTGAAGGACAGCGCAGCACGCAAGATGTTTTCTTCATCACCGCCGCGTTAATGTTTGGTACGGCAGGATTACCTCATGTGATCATTCGCTTTTTCACTGTGCCTAATGTGCGAGATGCCAGACGATCAGCTGGTTACGCCTTAATTTTCATAGCAATTCTATACACAACCGCACCAGCAGTGGCTGCATTTGCTCGAACGAATCTTATTAACACTGTTAACAACATCGAGTATTCCGCGGTGCCCGAATGGTTTACCCAGTGGGAAACCACAAGCCTTATAACGTTCGATGACAAAAACAACGATGGACGAATTCAATTCGTCGGAAACTCTGATGCCAACGAGTTAAATGTAAACCGCGACATCATTGTTCTCGCCAATCCAGAAATTGCTGGCTTACCTAATTGGGTGGTAGCACTAGTGGCAGCTGGAGCCTTAGCGGCAGCGCTCTCTACGGCTGCCGGTTTACTCTTAGTTATATCGACATCAGTTGCCCACGACCTCCTTAAGAGGAGTTTCATGCCCAAGATAAGCGAGAAACAAGAGCTACTCTATGCGCGAATATCGATTTTTTGTGCGGTGCTGATCGCAGGGTACTTTGGCATAAATCCGCCTGCTTATGTTGCACAGGTTGTAGCTTTTGCTTTTGGACTCGCTGCAGCTTCGTTCTTTCCAGCGATTGTACTGGGAATATTTAGGAAGCGCATGAATAAGGAAGGTGCCATTGCCGGGATGATCACCGGATTTAGCTTCACGGCTCTTTATATAATATATTTTCGTTTTGTAAATCCAACAGCAGATGACGCAGAAAATTGGTTATTCGGAATCTCTCCAGAAGGAATTGGAACTGTTGGGACTTTGCTAAATTTCGCTGTTGCCTTAACTGTCGCGAAATTTAATCCTGATCCTCCGCAAGAAGTTCAAAAGATCGTAGAAGAAATCAGATTACCTGGAGAAACTATCGTTCGATAAACGACGCATCATTTGTAATAAAGAAAATCTAAACAAGCTGCCTATCAGGTTTTACGCTTGCCGTGATCTATCTTTTTCCAATAATCAGTCACGGTTTGCTTCATATCTCGATGCATAAATAAGAGTCCAAATAAATTTGGCGCTGTCATTAAGACGATAGTGATTAGTGAAACATTCCAAATAATCGTTGTATCTGCTAATGCCGCATAGAAGAAAGCCAACACGTAAGCCACCCGATAAGGCAATACCGATTTAGCACCCAACAAATATGTCATTGCTCGATCGCCGTAGTATGACCATGCAATCGCGGTTGAAAAAGCGAACAACATCAACCCAATAGAAACAATATACTTACCATAGTCACCGAGCAATCCGCGGGTGAACGCGACAGTCGTAAGCGGCACAGAATGCAATAGCGATCGACCATTTACGGCCACAGCTGTATCCACCAACTGCCCACCAGATACGCTAAGCGATCCAGAGATTGCATTCCCATCACGAGAAAAAACTATATTTTCCGCAAATGATCTCGCCGCGATCAAGGTAAAATCATTGAGGTTTTGAATCTGTCCATTTTGCAGAATAACATCACCTGAATAGCTGGTGACAGCAGATTCATCGCCATTTAAGTAGGAAAACAATTCTTGTTTATGATCGGTATTGGATTCCAATAAGTGTCCGCTGACGAAGTTCATATCAGCTCTTTGGAATTCATTGTCGAATTTTTCCATCCATACACCGGAAGACAGTATGACTAGACCGGTAATAGTACAAATGACGATTGTGTCGATGAACGGCTCTAGTATCGAGACCATACCTTCATCTGCTGGCTCATCTGTTCTCGCGGCTGCGTGAGCGATGGGAGCTGAGCCCTGTCCTGCTTCGTTTGAATAAAGACCTCGATTTACACCTCTGTCAAAAGCGTATGCAAAGGTCGCACCAAGAAATCCACCGGTAGCCGCAGAGCCGGTGAAAGCGTCACTAAATATAGATGCGAAAGAAGGAATAATGTTCCCCAGATTTGGAATTATGACTGCAAATGCTCCAAATATATAAATAAATGACATCGTAGGAACAATCGCTGCAGCTACTTTCGCGATACGGGTGATTCCACCAATAATTACCAATGCTAATAGCACTGAAAGCACACTTCCAGTAATCAAAGGATCTAGCGAGAAGGTACTTTCAAGACCCGCTGCAATACTATTTATCTGAGGCAGGTTGCCAGTGCCAAAAGAAGAGAGCACGGTGGCAATGGCGAAAATTATAGCTAGCCACTTCGCGTTCATGCCCTTTTCCATATAGTACATGGGGCCACCGGCAATAGACCCATCTTCAGTTTCAGTGCGATATTTGTGAGAAAGAGTGACTTCAACAAATTTGCTGGTCATACCGAAGAATGCCGTCATCCACATCCAAAACAATGCTGCTGGACCGCCAAGGTGCAGTGCGAGGGCTACACCACCTATGTTGCCAGTACCCACTGTTCCGGATAGCGCCGTTGATAAGGCCTGAAAGTGAGAGGTGTCACCTTTCGCACCAGCCTTATCAAACTTTCCCAACACCACACCAATGGCGTGTTTGAAATAGCGAATTTGGGGGAAACCCAAGTAGAAAGTAAAGAAGATTCCAACTGATAAAAGAAATGTGGGAAACCAAATAGCACTGCCGAGGAAACCATCTAGAAAAATTAAAAAGTCATTAACTGCGTCCAAAGTAATTCCCCACGTGGTTGGCTATACTCAAATCAGCTGATTGATCCAAAATCTTTCTTCTGCCTACTTCAATCTTACTAATCGTCGCTTATTGTTATTTTAGGCCCTGCTTCTGCTGACAATTCTACTTCAGCCAATCTTTTTCGAACATTGTTGGCAAGCTCCAAATAGCTTGCTGTGGCAGGGTGATTTGGCTCAGATGCTACCACAGGATCACCACCATCTGAGCTTTCTCGTATAGCCAATTCCAATGGTAATCTACCAATAACAGTTACGCCGTACTCACTAGCTAATCTGTTTCCGCCACCAGTTCCAAAGATTGCTTCCTCATGACCACACTGTGTACAAATATGGGTGCTCATATTTTCGACAACGCCGAGTATTGGCACTCCCACCTTATTAAACATTTCAATACCTTTGCGAGCATCCAACAAAGCAACATCTTGCGGCGTTGTGACTATTACCGCTCCGGTAACACTAACTGACTGAGCCAAACTTAACTGTATATCGCCGGTACCCGGCGGCATGTCAACGATCAAATAATCTAATTCCGACCAGACGGTGTCAGTTAAAATTTGATTGAAGGCCGATATAATCATCGGCGCACGCCATACCATGGCCGTGTTTTCATCAATGAGAAACCCCATCGAGTTACATTGAATGCCATGTGCCTGAATAGGAACCATGAATTTCTGCTCTTTGATCTCAGGCCGAGTGCCTGGTTCAACGCCAAGCATTAGCGGCAGGCTGGGTCCGTAAATATCTGCATCCAACAAACCAACCGTGGCACCTTGCTTAGAGAGAGCCAATGCCAAATTAACAGCAGTAGTTGACTTTCCAACCCCTCCTTTACCTGACGCGACACAAAGAATGTGTTTTACATTTTCCAATTTTTTCAAATGATCAACTACCTTGGTAATTTAGGCTATAGTTCCATCCAGCCTATTAATGAAGATGAGGATTATGATTTATTCAATTTCAAAAGAAAATAGGCATGGCGTGCATTGCTCTAGCCCGCTAAAATTGCCTCAGAAGATATGAGCCCAATTGAAGCATGCAAAAACTACTAACATTCCTAATTCTGGCAAGTAGCTGCCTTACAGCTGCCGAACTAGCAGAAGAAACTGAATTAAAATTTGCCTTCTACTCATCCGCATGGGGCGAAAATACTGACGATGGCTTAAGGCTGGTTGCCTATAACCAGACTAGAAATCAAATTCAGCTTACTTCAATTTCATTTCTAAAAACTGGCGAAGAATCTGAACCAGTCAACATCAACTTCAATTTAACAGTACCCGCACTCGGTTATGCCGACGTGGATTTACCTTACATCGATCTGCTACTTGGAAATGAATGCATCGATAGAACCATGGCGGAAAACTGGAAGTTGGTGGAAGTATCTAATTACACGCTCAATCCTTCTGTGCGAAATCTAATAATAGAAGATACTGATTCATTCAGAATTTATCAGTGTGTTGAAAATGTCTTAACGACTTGGTCGAGTGCTTACTACAGAGCCCGGGAATATGAAGAATGGGTTTTGTTTCACTTTGAGAACCGTAGAGAGTACTAATTTCAAAGGAAAATAACTAACCGTAGCCAAAACTATTAATGTAAATCCATCAGAATAAATTAAAGGGTCATAAGACCTCTTATTTTATTCTGCGGATGCGAGATATTGTCTTCGCCGTATTTATCTGTCTTTTGACTGCCTTTATCTTTAAAAACGAAAATCACTCTCTAACAAGGCTTTATCCCAATAAAATTCCACCATATTCGACAAAGAAAGGTGCGAACACCAAACTCAATATTGCAGACAGCTTAATTAGAATATTAAGTGATGGTCCTGAAGTATCCTTCAGTGGATCACCAACAGTATCGCCAACTACTGCAGCAACATGTTCATCTGAACCTTTACCACCATGGTGTCCGGCTTCGATATATTTCTTAGCGTTGTCCCAGGCACCACCACTATTAGAGGAGGCAATTGCAAGTACGCCGCCAGTAACTAAGGAGCCAACAAGAATTCCGGCCACCGCTTCGACACCGAACAAGTATCCTGTCACTAATGGAGTACCCATTATGAGTACACCGGGAGCGATCATTTCTCTTAAAGCAGCTTGAGTTGAAATCGCAACACATTGCGCATAATCAGGTTCACCAGTACCTTCCATAATTCCAGGAATAGTTTTGAACTGGCGGCGGACCTCTTCAATCATGGCAAAAGCGGCCTTACCAACAGACTTCATGGTCATTGCAGTGAATAAAAATGGCAATACTGCACCAACAAATACACTGGTATAAACAACTGGGTCCAGCAAGCTCATCGTAATCGGCTCACCCATAAGCGTGGAAGAAGCAGTAATAAATGCTGCGAATAGCGCCAAAGAAGTAAGTATGGCAGCGCCAATAGCGAAGCCTTTACCAATCGCTGCAGTTGTATTTCCCGCAGAGTCTAGAATATCGGTACGACGTCTAACTTCTTTGTCCAAGCCAACCATTTCTGCAATTCCACCGGCGTTATCTGCTACCGGCCCGTAGGCGTCGATCATCAACGCGATAACCAGCGTGCCGAGCATGCCCAGTGACGCTATAGCCACACCGTACATTCCTGCTAAATCCCAAGAGATGAAAATGCTGGCGGCGATACAAAGGTACGGAAGCAGAGTGCTCTTGTAACCCAGCGCCAAGCCGTAAATGATGTTAGTAGCCACACCAGTCTCGCAAGACTTAGCCAACTCTTGCACCGGACCATATTTTTCTGACGTGTAGTACCCGGTTAGCAGACCAACGGCCAAGCCTGAAATGAGACCGGCTAAGAAGCACCCGTAAACACCCATGTTGGAGTACTGTTCGCCATTTAATTCGAATGTTTCAGGTATCAGTGCGCCAGTGAAGAAGTACATGACGATACCCATCAAAACGCTGGAGATGATAAGCAACTTCATCAGTGCTGGGGCAACATCATCTTCAGTCTTTACGCCCACCAATAACTTAGTGATCAAACTGATAGGGATACCGATAGCACTAATCAATATAGGATATAACAAAGCATTAGGATCCGCTGCGAAAACAACAGCGCTGATTACCATCGCGGCACAAGTACTTTCCGCGCATGAGCCAAATAAGTCCGCGCCCATTCCGGCAACATCACCAACATTATCACCAACGTTGTCAGCAATTACGGCTGGATTTCTGGGATCATCTTCAGGTATGCCCTGCTCTACTTTGCCCACCAAGTCAGCGCCAACATCTGCAGCCTTAGTGAATATTCCGCCGCCAACACGAGCAAATAGTGCAATAGTCGACCCGCCAAGACCAAATCCTGCGATGACTTCCATGAGAATATGATTATTTGCTTCACCAAGACCTGACAGCAAACTACTCATCACTAAATAAATCACCACCAATCCCAGTACTGCTAAACTTACTAGAGCGAAACCCATCACCGCTCCTGAATTGATCGCAACATCATAGGCATTGGAGATGTCTTTCTTAGCGGATACAGTTGTTCTCGCATTGCCCTGAGTCGCAACTTTCATTCCGATATAGCCAGAAGCGATTGAAATAGCACCACCAAACAAAAAGGCTATTGCTGTGTATATCCCTTCGCTTATATCCGGAGTATGAGAATCATCAATTAGGAGAGCAATGACAATTGCGAATAACACCATAAAGATGGTGAGAAATTTATATTCCTGCTTCAGAAATGCCATGGCTCCAGAGGCAATCGCACCATGAATAAATCTCAAGCGAGCCCCATCTTTCTCATCCAGCCCCATATCAAGCGGTATGCTGGTAACTTTCTTCATATAGAAAAACGCTACTGCTAATCCAAACAGTGACAAAACTGTAGATACTGTAATGGTAATTCCCATGTCTAAATCTCTCTCCCCAAAACGAATATTGAATGTTTATTTTAAAGGCGCGCACTTTACCATAAGAGCTAGTACAAACAAAGCGCATAACAGGGCTTGAACACTAGTAAATTAGCGCTTTTCAAAGGAATTTTAGGGATTGGTAATTTGCCTTAGATAAAACTGGGAAGTGAGGCTATTTTTTCTTCGGTTTTCTGCCCTTCTCAGCTCTGGACCGGGGTGGTTTAGAGGGCTCATCACCTCTAGCTTTGCGAAATGCCTTTCGCAAAGCGTCAACTTTAGCTTCCTTGCGCTTATGCAGCTGTGCTTCTTTCTTGGTCTCGAAATCTAAGACATTTTTAGCCATTGAGAATTAGGGTCCGCTCACAGGAATTAGTTGGAAATTGCTCTAGGTCACATATTTAGAACGTATTACTGAGACTGAGCTCGCCGAATCAAATCGTCTTTGCGAGCCTCCAACTCAGCTATCCGTTCCTTGGCCAAAGGTTCAACAGTGTACCCGCTGACAGGATCAGTCTCTTCATACTTAGCTTGCTCAACCGCGAGCACAGCAAGCAATTCTTCAGCAACTAAAATAGCTTCTTGCAACACCGCAGTAGCTGACTCATTACGGTCAGTTCCGGACTGAATAGAAGCTATTTGGCGCTCTAAAAAACTAATTCGTTCTAGTTTTTCACGCCGCTCAGCTTCTGCAGCAGCTATTGCAGCTAGCCGTTGCTGCTCTCTGCGCTCAACCTCTTCTCGCTGCCGCCTTTCGACTTCAGCTCTAGCTAAATCTTCTGCCTCGCGCCGCTCTAGCTCAGACTGCTCTCTAGCTCGCTCAGCGGCGACCACCTCTCTTTGTTGGCGTTTTGCTGCTTCTTGCTGACGAGCTTGTTCCTGCACGATACGCGCTGCTTCCTGTTCTGCTGCTGCAACTTCTGCCTGTTGAGACGCTAATTCTGCATCTCGAGCGCCCTGCGAAGTACAGGCAGTCACAAATATTATCAAAGCAATTCCAATCAGAATTTTCAAAGGTCTGCGAATAGTAGATGCAATCCCAACATATTGTTTTTGGCAGAAACTCATGAGCTGTTCCTCGATGAAGGCTTGCAACTGGCCAACAACAATCAACTGGCACAGTTTTCAGCTTAAAGTAAACAGATATTAACTCCAAGCTCTTGATTAATAAATTATTTTTTACAGATTTATCGGATTTTATGAATTTAGTCATAGTTTATAGCGATTACCAGACCATTTATCAGTAATATCCTTACCTAGATGCCTTGTTTGACACATAATCGACCTATATTTATGGCTCTTTGTGAGTTATTTGCAGACCCAATCGTCGCTAACAAGGGTCTCAATTGAGTGAATTTGATAATCTGAGCGGCTCTTTCAGTAGTTGACAGCGATCGCATTGCAGTTCTTTTGCAGATTGCGGAATAGCCTATCCCTATCATTTCAAATGCCAAATTCTCCCGCAAATCACAAATGGCGTAGCCAACACCCGCGAAATGGCCAAAATAACACCCAAGATTATTAGTCTTATTCTGCGAACTCTATTGGTGCTAATTGTGAGTACGCCATTCATAATTCTGCTGCTGGCCATCCAAACCGGTCCGACGATTAGTTACTCAAGTCCTCTACGTCCCTCTGAGCTATCTCAGATTGAAGGTTTAATTTTAGAAAACGCTCCAATATCACCATCAATTGCGAGCCGTCAGCAATTACGGCTCAACCCGCATGAACTAAATCTTCTGCTTCGATACAGTGGGGACGTAATGAATTTATCTCCAAATTGGGCTGCACACATGCAGCTCTACGAACAGTCGTTGAGATCTCAGGTCAGCGTAAAAATATCTGATAGCATTCAGCCACTTTACTTTAATATAACTGCAGAGCTCCGTACCGAAAGCAATGTACTTAAATTAACCTCTTTAAGTTTTGGTAAGCTGCAAATTCCCCAGCAACTTCTCAATTTTACGCTGATGCGAGTGAGGTCTAGACTGCAGAGCTCAATACCTCCTTTCCCAGATTTAAGTGAGCTGATGACCAGCGTTGGAAATGTATCCATTACCCCGGAGTGGCTAGATGTTGACTTACTCTGGGACCCAATCCTGCTCAGTCGTCTTGGTAATGGAGCACAGCGATTTTTTATTTCCAATCAAGATCGGCAACGGATAATTCATTATTACCAGATCATCGCAGAAGTGGCTGATGCCATCCCTGTGGATATCAGGGCAGTATCGCTTAATACTTTCCTGATTCCTCTGTTTACTTCAGCCCAGGAGAGATCAAGGATTCGTGGTAATCCGATTGCTGAAAACCGAGCTATATTCCAAACTCTGGCAACATACGTGAACGAAGAGGGAATCGAGCAGCTGCTCGGCGATGCAGTCGCTAATACTATTGGAGAAGCTAGATTCATAGAAATTCGTCTCCAACGAAGACAAGATTTAGCCCAACATCTAGTTTCTACTGCGGCCATAACTGCTTCTGCGGGAGCTGATTTTGCAGAATTGCTATCGACAACTAAAGAGGCCTATGATGCCCGCTATCGGTCTGGATTTAGCTTCTCTGACCTTACTGCTAATTCTGTTGGTGTCACTCTCTCACGCCGTGCTACTCAGGATCCCGCCTCGGCAATTAGAATGCAAGAGAGGATTATTTCGATTCAGAATGAGGCAGATTACATGCCAGAAGTTGGCAATAACCGCGATGGCTTATCTGAATCTGATTTTAATGCCTTGTATCAAGACCGGAACAGCACTCAATATCAAGAAAGGCTCAGTGAGATCCAGAAGCTGATCAACGAAAGACCTTTGTTTGCGGGATTTTAGACAGTGTCTGTATTAGCTAGAGCAATTTACGGTCCGAGTTAATTTATTGCAGAGAACTTTTAAAATGAATGTCCACCAACTCAGCGAGCATCAGATTCAGGGATTACAGCAGGAATTACTGAAATCGAAGGATGCCTTGGCAGATCAAATTAACTTAAGTGCTGAAGCTACTGGGGTGGTGATTCTGGATCAAACAGCGGTTGGGCGAGTTTCTCGAATCGATGCTATGCAACAGCAGTCTATGGCAGTCTCTACAAAAGCGAAAGCAGTAACCAAGCTAAAGAAAGTAGCTGAAGCACTAATAGCAATAAAAAATGGCGATTATGGCTATTGTCGTCGCTGTGATGAGCCGATTGCATCAGCGCGCTTGGCAGCTCAACCTGAGGCGAATCTCTGCCTACTGTGTCAAGATAAGGTGGATCGCCAGCAATAAATTAATATTAATAACCACGACAATAAGATGTATTTTTCCTTACATAACAGAATGATAAGCAACTGAGTAACTTTCAAAATCTCTGCCACTGGTGTATAACCCGCTTCTCGAGAACTACTCACTCGCTTAAATCGAAAAAAATGACTAAAAAAGGTTTCTCCACAACAAACTTGCATTCCGACCGCAAGGACAATCCGGAACATGGCGTTCTTCACAAGGCCATCCATCCGTCCGTTGCATATGGCTATGATGATGCTAGAGAGTTGGCTGAAGTTTTCCAGGGCAAGAAAGCTGGTTACAACTATGGCCGCCAATTAAACCCGACCGTAACTGCTCTTCAAAACCGCATCACTGCCATGGAAGAAGGTGTCGCCACTGTTGCTTTCTCTACGGGCATGGCAGCTATAGCAACCTCGTTTATGTCACTTTTAAGGAGTGGCGATCACATTGTCTCAAGCGCATTTCTTTTCGGAAATACCAATAGCTTGTTTGGCACTTTGGAAAATCTTGGCATCGAAATTAGTTATGTTGATGCAACCGATGTTGCTGCAGTCAAAAATGTCACCCGGGGAAATACAAAAATTGTTTTTGTCGAAACCATAGCGAATCCAGTAACTCAGGTGGCAGACCTTGCAGCAATTGGAGATTTTTGTAAGAGTGAGAAACTCATATACGTGGTTGATAATACGATGACGTCGCCACATTTATTCTTGCCTAAAAAAGTCTCTGCTAGTCTCGTGGTGAATTCTCTAACCAAATATATTGGCGGTCACGGCAATGCACTTGGCGGATCCATTACGGATACGGGGCTTTTCGATTGGCAAAGCTTTGACAACATTTTTGAACATTATAAGAAAGAGCAGCCTAACTTGTGGGGAATTACTCAGATCAAGAAGAAAGGTCTGCGAGACATGGGTTCTACACTAGGCCCCGAGGCTGCACATCATTTAGCAGTTGGGTCAGAAACACTACCGATGAGAATGGATCGAGCCAGTTCAAATGCCCAACAGTTAGCGGAACTCTGTAATACTCACGCCAGCGTAAACAATACCTACTACCCTGGCCTGAGCCACCATCCGCAACATAGCCGAGCCCGCCAGCTCTTCAATAGCTTTGGTGCAATTTTCAGCATCGACCTGATTGATGGCATAGATTGTTTCGACGTACTGAATAAAATGGAAACGGTGGTTTCTTCTAGTAATCTAGGTGATACCAGAACACTAGGTATACCTGTTGCACATACCATCTATTTTGAGATGGGCGCAGAACGGCGGGCCTCAATGGGTATCACTGACTCCTTGTTACGTTTCTCTGTCGGTATTGAAGATATCTCAGACTTGCTGGATGATTTTCATCAGGCCTTAAATCCGTAAACTAAAATGATTAATCTTCTGAATATCAATGATCTTGAAGAAGGCACTTCACTTGGCCTAGATATAAACGATCTGTATATGTTTGCGGTTAAGAAAAATGATGATATTTATCTCTACTGGAATCGCTGCCCTCATATCGGCACGCCTTTAGAGTGGGAAGAAAATCGCTTTCTTGATGCTGATGCTGCTTTAATTCAGTGCTCAACTCACGGAGCTTTATTTCAAATTGATGACGGCTTGTGTCTGGCGGGTCCCTGCAAGGGAAAGCATCTCCAGAAAGTGGATTTTACAATTAAGAATGGATGCGTATTCATTGACGAATCAAAACTACATGCCCCAAAATCCCTCACTTAGTTCTGAGATTGTTCGTCGATGCCTTCCGCCGAAAATCCTAATTTTAAATCCGCTAACTTCAAGTCACACAAATTTATTTCTTATAGCTTAACCGCCAATTTCCTGATTAGTTTTACCCTAGATTTTTGAGGATTAAATTCTGTGCCGTAAGCAAGTATTTCAACACCCTTTGTGGCCGCCTCTCGTAACAATTCCCCATAGCGGGGATCAATTTCATCAGCTGGAGAAACCGTATGGATATTGCTGTGTTGTACGCAAAAAAATAGCACACTACGATAGCCCTTCTCACACATGTGAATCAGTTCTTGCAAATGTTTTTGCCCTCGCATTGTAACTGCGTCTGGAAAGAGGCCGAGACCATTACCTACTCCTAGGCTGACATTTTTAACTTCAACGTAACAATCAGCCTGAAGTTGATTTTCAGAAATTTGCAAAAGAAAATCAACTCTGCTCTTTTGCTCGCCGTAAGCGACTTCCGCTTGGATTAATTCATAGCCCAACAACTCACTGATAATATTCTGTTCCATGGCTTCATTAACTAGCGTGTTCGCAATTCCAGTATTGATGCCGACTCTCTCAGCTTTATTAATTTCAATAAACTGCCATGTATGGGGATACTTACGTTTAGGATTGGCTGAAGTGGAATACCAAACACGACTTCCAGGTTCAGCACAATTTTTCATCGATCCAGTATTAGGGCAATGAATCGTAAGCACTTTGCCTTTACTAGTTTCAACATCTGCCAAAAATCGTTTGTAGCGCTTAATTAGTATTGCTTGTTTTAAGGGCGGCTCGAATTCCATTAGGGTTTGATTCCTTGGTGTTGAAAACAATACATTCATTAGGACTTAGGATTAGTATGGTGCTGAGAAAAATTAAGAATTCAATGCCTGCTTCAATTTTTTAGAGCAGCTTCTAGCCTTGCAATTCCTAGTGTAAGGTTTTCCATATTAGTGGTAAAAGCAATCCGCACATGTTCGAGGCTCTTAAAATCCCCGAAATCTGTACCTGGCGTTATAGCCACTCCATGATTCTCTAATAAATCAGAGCAAAATTTCTCACAATCGTTGGAAAAGTTTTTAATTCCTGCATAGACATAAAAAGCACCTTGAATATTTTCAGATAATTCAAAACCGAGGTCGCGAAGCGCTGCACTCAAAAAATTTCTGCGCTCCCGAAATGCCTCCCTTCTAGCATCCAGGATTTCAATACATTCGCTAGAGAAAGCAGCCAGTGCACCATATTGCGCTATTGAAGATGCTGATATATAAAGATTCTGCGCCAGTATATTTGCTGTTTCAACGTATTCGTCTGGCACCACTATCCAACCTAGTCGCCAGCCGGTCATCCCAAAATATTTTGAAAAGCTGTTAACGACGAATGCCGATTGATCGAGTTCCAACACGCTGGGCATATCATCAACATAATTTAGCCCTTGGTAAATCTCATCTACTAGCAAATGCAGCCTCTTTTTCTTCGCCCAAGCACAAACGTCAGTAAGGCGACCCCGTTCCATAATAGTGCCTGTCGGATTACCCGGCGATGCTAACCAGAGACCGCTGGTATTTTCTTGATAGTGACCCTCCAGCTGGTCGACGGTTGGCTGGAAATTCTGGTCAAGACCCACAGATATCAACTGCGGCTCAGCAGCCATCAAGTGCATAAAATTTCGCACGCAGGGATAGGCAGGATCACTTAACAAAACTCCGTCACCTGCTGTAACCAACATATTTGCTAATAAACCTAACCCACCGCTCGCCCCTGGAGTTATTAGGATACGATCTAACGAAATCTCAACTCCATATTTCTCCCGGTAGTGGCCAACTAGGCACTCTCTTAATTGGGGGATTCCTGGTGCCACCGTATACTGAGTTAAACCTTGGTCCAGCGCTTCCTTTGCAGCATTTATAATTGGCGCCGCTGTGGAAAAATCTGGCTCACCGACTTCCATATGAACGATTTTTCTACCTTCAGCCTCTAGTTCTGAGGCACGGTGCATAACAGTCATAACGCGAAAAGGGTTCACCTTTTTCACGCTTCCCCGAATATTTGGTGTTAGGTCGAACATGCCATGATCCTTTTATAGACTTTCTATTAACCTTCCTTTCCTGGATCAGACAAACAAAGCAAAATCCGCTTTGTTTGAATGGGTTGCATTATAGAGGATCATTTTTCATAGCAGGCAAATATATGTACCAGGACCCCAGCGAAGGCTACAAATATTTAGCATATTTTTTATAGCATCCATGCGAAGAATCTGGTAGGTTACCCGCCTTTCTGAAAATCGAGCCGTAAAGCTAGTTGGTACATGGCGCTTACACAGATATTTCACCACAAAGTAATCCGAGTTTTCCGCACTTTATTTAACCTATGAAAACTATGAATGGCCCAGCGAGCTTGCTTTAAAGGCCGCAGACAAAGTATGCCACGATTAGATAGAGGCTTTAGAAATTATGCCTAATACTCAAAACTCAGAATCTCAACCAGTTCTTAAGAACTTCGTTCCGTACAAGCCGAAAAAAGGCGAAGAGTACATGAACGAGGAACAGCGAGAACATTTCAAAAAGATCTTGTTGGATTGGCGCAATCAACTTATGCAAGAAGTTGATCGTACTGTTAATCATATGCAAGATGATGCTGCGAATTATCCTGATCCAGCTGACCGAGCTACGCAGGAAGAAGAATTTAGTCTTGAATTACGCACCCGTGATCGAGAAAGAAAATTGATCAAGAAGATCGATAGTACTATTGAGCTTATAGCCCAAGACGGCTACGGTTTTTGTGAGTCTTGTGGAATCGATATCGGCATTCGTCGACTTGAAGCGCGACCAACAGCCAACAAATGCATCGATTGCAAAACTCTGGATGAAATTAAAGAGAAACAGTTAGGTAGTTAGGTAGCTCGACCAACTTAAGTCGATCAAGTCTTTGGGCTGTTTGACGCTGCCATACTTGATATCTTTCTAAACTAGATCAATAGTAGCTACTCATCAGTGAAAATTTGTTTTCTGGCATGATAGATGTACTGCCGTGCAATTTTGATGCACATGATTAAACACTCAACTAGCCCAAACTCCGCTACCGGTTCACATCGGACTTCAGTTTATATTGGCCGTTTCGCACCCTCACCATCAGGGCCCCTTCATTTTGGCTCTCTCATAACAGCGTTGGCGAGCTATCTAGATGCTAAAGCAAATAATGGGACGTGGTTGGTAAGAATAGAAGACTTAGATCCGCCCAGAGAATCGCCGGAAGCAGCGGCTGAAATCCTTCGGCAACTGGAAACCCTGGGCCTATTTTGGGATGGAGAAATTCTTTACCAGAGTTCGCGCCTCGATGATTATCAATCAATCTTGGATCAGTTTAACAAAGTTGATCTTTGTTATGACTGCGATTGCACACGACCACAAATCAAAGCCATGGGCTCTATTTACGACGGTTCCTGCCGAAGCCGCACAAGACTGCCAGCTGACAAATTCGCACGTCGAATTAAAACTACTAACAAGTTGATCGAAATCGAAGATTTAGTTCAAGGTCACTATGCACAGAATTTAGAACGAGACACCGGAGATTTCGTACTGCGTAGAAAAGATGGCTTAATTGCTTATCAGCTTGCGGTGGTCGCGGATGATGACTTTCAAAATATCAGTCATGTTATTCGCGGATTTGATCTACTTGATTCCACTCCAAGACAGATATATCTGCAACAGCTTCTAAGTTACCAAACACCTGAATATGCGCATGTTCCAATAATCACTAGTGACCAAGGACAAAAACTCAGCAAACAACATTTTGCTGAATCTATAGATGTTGAAAAAGCCCTCGCTCTAATAATTACTGCATTGAAGTATCTAGGTCAAAAAACCCCTCAATTGAACGACTTCTCAGATACTGAAGCACTCCTGCAATGGGCTGAGGTCAACTGGGATATACAGGCGATACCCAAGTTAGCTACTATCTCACAAGAATCGCTGGAATAAGGGCAGCCCTTTGTATATACCTCGACCCATTCTCATTCTTCTCGTCATAATTTACCTGCTATTCCTGGTTAGCATTGATTGGATCAATCAAACCGATGGCGCCTGGTATCGTCCATTTATTGTTGGCTTACTAGTGATTGCAGTTGCCAGTTGGGCTCATCAGAAACAAGAAAATGATGAACTCGAATAGTTGCCTTCTAGGACTCGAACCAATGATCAAGTTTCACAGCAGGCTAAATAAATTGGATTCTTTGTTCTGATGAATTATGAACTAACAACCATAATTGGCTTAGGCAGTTGCTATCTGCTGTTGTTATTTGGAATCGCCTATATTACTGAACGAGGGTGGATTCCTGAGAAGATCGTTCGCCACCCCATAGTCTATGTTCTTTCTTTAGGTGTCTTCGCCAGTGTTTGGGCATACTACACTTCAGTTGGGAACGCACTCAGAGATGGTTATGGCTACCTAGCTCAGTCAATTGGAATCTCACTCGCATTTATCTTCTCTCCCCTTTTACTTCGACCTCTTCTAGAGCTAACAAGAACATATCAACTAAGCTCTCTCGCCGATCTCATGGCTTTTCGGTATCGCTCACCTTGGGCAGGAACGCTTTCCACGATCGTGATATTGGTCGGTGTTACACCCTTAATTTCGTTACAAATACGAGCTGTTGCGGATACTGCAGATATTTTGTCTCCTGCTGCACCGCAGGGTTCAATTGCATTCGGCTTTTGCGTAATCATCACCCTGTTCTCCATTCTATTCGGCACTTCTCGTCGCGCAGGTCGTACCCGCCACGATGGATTGGTTATGGCTATAGCTTTTGAGTCTCTGGTAAAATTAATTGCCTTCCTTGCCGTAGGTATCTTCGCGATAGTTGGTGGTTTTGGTGGCATGGAGGGTATGACTGAATGGCTTAATGAACGGCCAGAGTTGGTAAACAGTCTTAAAGGAACTGACTATTTCAGCACTTTTCATATTATGACACTGCTATTTTTTACCGCATCTGTGGCGATGCCCCATATGTTCTATGCAACTTTTAATGGGAATAGCGGACTCAAAGCACTTTCATTCGCGAGCTGGGGATTACCCCTGTATTTTTTACTCATCAGCTTACCAATTCTTCCAATTCTCTGGGCCGGCTTGAAATCTGGTAGTGCTGTGCAAGTTGAATATTTGCCTGTGGTAATAGGGGTATCCTACGACGCTCCCTTCTTTACAATTCTCGCTTATCTAGGTGGGCTCTCGGCCGCCAGTGGTCTAATTATTGTAATTACACTCGCTCTATCGAACATGTGTTTAAATCATCTTATTCTACCTGTCACTCAACCCCCAGCAAATAGCGACATCTATCGTTGGTTGTTATGGAAGCGGAGAGTTCTTATAACAGCTCTCATTTGGGCCGGATTTCTATTCCACTACTTACCAGAAGATCGCGTTAGCATTCAAATCATTGGAACGTTGGCATTTACAGCATGCCTGCAGTTCTTGCCTGGCATGCTGGCGATTCTTTATTGGCCACAGGGGAATAGAAAAGGATTCATGGTTGGGTTGGCCACAGGCATATTCATTTGGTTTCTGTTCCTTATGCTGCCTCCATTCTTGGATTCTGGGCCGCTCTCTTTGGTATCGACAAACTGGCGAGAAATTGCAGCAATCTCACTTATTATGAATAGCATTGTCTTCGCCGCGGTTTCAGTACTAAGTGAAAGCACTGATGAAGAACGCAGCTCCGCTGACATCTGCGCACTCGACACTATTAAAAGAAGAAAACGCAGTGGCTTAGTTGCCAAATCACCAGATGAATTTATTAAAAGTCTTAGCAAGCCTCTCGGAATGAAAACAGCCACTCGAGAAGTAATGCAGGCCATCAATGATCTAGATATTACAATTGAAGACTGTCGCCCTAACTCTCTTCGCTTATTACGAGGACGCTTGGAAGCCAACCTTTCTGGATTGCTAGGCCCAAGCATAGCGAGGGAGATTATTGACAGATATCTTCCCTACAGCATAATTTCCCAGAATGGCAGCTCTGATCTTAGTGTTATCGACAACCGAATGGAATCTTATCGCAGCAATCTCTCCGGCATGGCTGCGGATCTGGACAATTTACGGCGCTATCATCGCCAAATCTTACTTGACCTACCCTTGGGGGTTTGCTCGTTAAATTATGAAAACGAAGTGATTATTTGGAATCATGCACTGGAAGAGTTTACCGGGATTCAGAGTGCCGACATTGCAAGTTCTCAATTAAGCGACTTGCCTCAACCTTGGCGTACTTTGCTGACAAACTTCATTGAAGAAGATGCGAATCATTCTTACAAACATACCTTCCAATTAGGAAGTAGCAAGAAGTTCGTTAATTTGCATAAAGCATTGATTGAAAAATCTGGCGAACAAGGCTCCATGCACGAAGGCACAATTATCCTCATCGAAGACATAACTGAAACTGAGTTATTAGAAGCGGGGTTAACCCATAGTGAGCGCTTAGCTTCAATCGGCAGGCTTGCTGCTGGCGTAGCTCATGAAATAGGCAACCCAATAACTGGAATCGCTTGTTTAGCTCAGACCATAAGAGATGAATTTGAAGCGGATGAATTAAGCGGTCTCGCCGAACAGATTATTGAACAAACTGATAGAACATCAAGAATTTTACAATCCTTAGTTAATTTTGCTCACGCTGGAACAAATAAAACTCACTATGAGAATGAAATAGTCTCCATATTTGATTGCATGGAAGAAGTAAAAACTCTCATCTCATTGGATGCGAAAAGCAAAAATTTGAATTTCACTTTGGAATGTGAGCCAAAGGCAAAAATCTTGGGAGACTCGCAACGGCTACTTCAGGTTATGGTTAACCTCATCAACAATGCCAGAGACGCCTCACAACCAAATAGCAATATTTCCCTACTTGCCACAATAGAAAGAGAGCAAGTGAAGATTGTAATAATCGATGAGGGAATAGGCATAGCACCAGCTATTCGAGATAGAATTTTCGACCCTTTTTTCACTACTAAAGAAGCTGGAGAAGGCACGGGGCTTGGGTTGTCGCTAGTCTTCAGCATAATTGAGGATTTAGGCGGTGATATTGATATAATTAGCCCTGTAAATAAAGATAGAGGCACGGGGACGAAGGTATTACTTAGGTTTCCTTGTTATGATGGCCTCATACAAACAGCTCAAGCTGGCAGTGAGTTGAATAACGAGCCAATGGATATTAACTAACTTATTAAGTAAATAATCTAAAAATCAAATATGACTGCATTAAATCAAGTCTTAGTAGTAGAAGACGAAGTAGTAATTCGTTCAGCATTGAAGCGCTTACTCGAACGGCACGAGTATGAAGTGAGTGAAGCTAGTACCGTTAAAGAATCCATCGAAAATTTTGATATGGATGATTTTGACGTGATCATTAGCGATTTGCGCTTACCCGGGGCTCCAGGAACCGACTTAATTAAAGCAACAAGCACGCCTGTCTTAATCATGACCAGCTATTCCAGTATCCGCTCCGCTATCGATTCAATGAAAATGGGAGCCGTTGACTACATCGCAAAACCTTTCGAACATAGCGAGCTGATAGAATCAGTTGCTAAGATCATACGCGACCATCCTGCCAGCCGATTAAAGAAAGATTCATTAAAAGAGGAAAATTCAGAACCTCCGATTCATGGCATGATAGGCAACTGTCCGCGGATGCTAGAGCTGTTTCGCCGTATCCGCAAAGTAGCGCTTACAAATTCCACTGTATTAATAACCGGCGAATCTGGAACAGGTAAAGAGTTAGTTGCTCGAGCGATACACAACTTGAGCTGCGATCAGGGCCGTGAAATGATTTCCGTAAATTGTGCTGCAATCCCCGAAAATTTGATTGAGCCTGAACTATTTGGGCACGAAAAAGGAGCTTTTATCGGAGCTACCGCTACACGCACTGGACTTGTAGAAGCGGCAAACGAAAGCACTTTGTTTTTAGATGAAATCGGCGAATTACCGTTAGAGGCGCAAGCTCGCCTCTTACGAGTACTCCAAGAAAGTGAAATTCGTAAAGTTGGTTCAGTCC
The DNA here is from genome assembly GCA_012960305.1 of Gammaproteobacteria bacterium. Taxonomy (GTDB): domain Bacteria; phylum Pseudomonadota; class Gammaproteobacteria; order Pseudomonadales; family Pseudohongiellaceae; genus UBA9145. The sequence goes on from DUBM01000011.1 coordinate 109,713, forward strand.
AATCTCAAAAAGTGGATGTCCGTTTGGTGGTAGCTACTCACCGTGATTTGAAGCAACTAGTGATTGATGGGAACTTTAGAGAAGATTTATATTACCGAATCAATGTAATGACCTTGCTCATTCCCCCTCTGCGAGATAGAGGCAATGACATCCTCGATTTGGCCGAAACAATCTTACTCAGAACCTGCAGTCGATTGAAATCTCCAGTTTTGAGTTTCAGTAATACTGCCCGACGAGCGATATTAAATTACGCCTGGCCTGGAAATGTTCGTGAGCTGGAAAATGCTATAGAGCGCGCCGTAGTGCTCACTGAAACAAGCACTATCGGTGAAGAACTATTAGCCATTGATGATGAATTTCGAACGGACGATACTGCGTTAGTAAGTGCGGCAGCCAACTCTATTCAAGCAGAACCAATTGAAGAACTTTCTCTAGAAGACTACTTCCAACGCTTTGTGATTGAGCACCAAGATTCGATGAATGAAACACAATTGGCAAAGAAATTGGGTATTAGTCGAAAATGCCTCTGGGAACGTCGTCAAAGATTCGGCATACCACGACCCCGGAAGAAAAAAGCAGGCTAATTAACTCTAATTCCGCACCCAACCCGCTACCTGGAAGGCCCGAAAATGGATTTTCCACTGTAAAATCACCACCTTCTTTTCTCAGCCCTATTCGGGTTAATTTTTGGGTCTGATTTGTTACCGCTACTTTTCTACCCAAATATTGGAGCAGAATGTAACAAAAACCCCCGATAAATAATTGAGAACTACTATCTTAAAAATTAACTAATTGATTTGGCACAGTAAATGCCCCATAGTAAGGACTAATAACAATAAATAATAATAATAAACCTTAATAAAAACAAAAATAGCATTACTGAGTTATACAACTAAGGTTAGTGCGTTAAATAATAATAAGGTCGGGATTGTGGGCACAAAATAGCAATTTGCTATTTTGTCTCGGATATACCACCTATTGCTTATGCGGCGCCACTTTTGGCACCGAATAAAAACAATAATAAAAACAATTTAATAGTAATAATAACAAAAACTATTAACTTCCAAATGGAGGGTGGTCTTCACCCTCCAAAGTATTTCTCCTGCTACACTACTCTCTACTCACTCGGCTTTCTTTTCGGACTTTAATTTTCGATACAACGGTGTATTATGCCGTTCCATCTCTCTGTTCAAGTGGTTGCTTCGCTTAATTCTTTCTAATAGTACTTGGAATTCGCACTCACACTAGGATTCACACCTTTTGGAAATTCACACACTAGCAATAACTAGAAAAACTTTACGATGATTCATCGCGCCTCACCTCCTGGCATGGAAAAAGCAATCGTGACAGAACGCGATCAGCATCCAATATCTCGTAAACAGATTTCTGAAAATGCTCTCAAGGTCTTGTACAAATTGGGTAGTGCTGGCTATTGCGCCTATTTGGTAGGCGGTAGCGTTCGAGATTTGCTACTAGGTAAAACGCCGAAAGATTTCGATGTAGCAACCAATGCCACACCGGAAGAACTCAAACAAATTTTCCGCAATGCCAGAATCATCGGCAGGCGATTCAAAATCGTCCACATCCGCTTTGGCCGAGAAATTATTGAAGTTACTACTTTCCGAGCACCCCATGAAGCCGACAATGAAATCGCTGATGACGTATCACGACGGCAAATTAAGGGTCTTGATTCTGCCCATTCAACCTCTGGCATGATCTTAAGAGACAATGTCTATGGAAGCATAGATGAGGATGCACTGCGTCGCGATTTCACTATAAACGCTCTTTACTACACTACTGAGAATTTTCGCATATTAGATTTTTCTACTGGTCTAAAAGACATGGAAACTCGCCAAATTCGTATGATTGGCGACCCTCGAGAAAGGTATAAAGAAGATCCGGTAAGGATGCTGAGGGCTGTTCGGTTCTCAGCAAAACTTGATTTTGATATCGAGGAGTCTACGAAGCAGCCAATAAAAGAATTGGCCCACTTATTAGGTTCCATTTCTTCTGCTCGGTTATTTGATGAAACTCTAAAATTGTTAACAGGCGGTCATGCTCAAGCAACCTTCGCGTTAATACGCGAACATGATATAGGTGATTATTTATTTGCTCCCACTATGGAAGCTTTGGACAGCGACGAAAGCCCGGCATGCAATTTAGTCGACTTAGCATTGAGAAATACTGACATTCGGATTTCTGAAGGAAAATCAGTAACCCCAGCATTTTTATTCGCCGCGCTACTCTGGCCGGTTTTGACCCAAAGACTTCGGTCGGAGTCATATGAGAAAAAGTTTGATTTCCAAATTTACCAACGCTGTGCAAATGCTGTGCTGATAGAACAATTAGACTACACCGCAGTACCCAAGCGATTTACTATCGCGGCACGGGAAATATGGGAACTTCAGCTGCGCCTCGAACGCAGAGCAAAGCACTTTTTGGGAAATGCTCTAAATAATCCTCGCTTTCGAGCTGGCTATGATTTTTTATTGCTTAGAGAAGAGTCCGGCGAAGATTTAAAGGGCGTGGGTCAATGGTGGACGGACTTTCAAATCGGTGATACAAAGCAGAGAACAGAACTCATTGCCAGAGTAGCAAGTCCTATAAACCGCCGAAAGCGACGGAAAAAATAAGCCATCGGGTGCAACTGATTGACGCAGCAAACGAAATTCACTAGGAAATTGCCCAGCTTCATCGCTGTTGAAGGACCAATTGGTGTAGGAAAAACTAGCCTAACCAAAAGACTCGCAGATACTTTTAACTATGAAATTCTTTTGGAAAAAAGTGATGACAATCCATTTCTCGATCGCTTTTACAAGAATCCTAAACAACATGCTCTTTCCACTCAATTATTTTTCCTCTTTCAGCGCACTGCACAAATCCAGAAATTACGTCAAGAAGATATGTTTGAGCCAGCCCGAATAGCTGATTTTTTGATTGATAAAGATCAACTGTTCGCACAACAAAATCTTGACCCTGATGAATATGAACTTTACTTAAACGTCTACGAACATTTGACACTAGAAGCACCTGTTCCAGACCTAGTAATTTATCTACAAGCGCCAACAAACGTATTGCTGGAGAGAATACAAAAAAGAGCAATTAATGCAGAGCAGCTAATTGAGCTTGGCTATTTAGAAAATTTAAATGATGCTTATACTGAGTTCTTTCACTACTACAACAGAACATCTTTACTTATCGTTAATAGCGCGGAGATTGATTTAGTATCGAATGATAACGATTATAATCAGTTGGTAGAATATATTCAGACTCTGCCCAACGGAACCCACTACTTCAACCCTAAAGCATCACTGATTTAGAAAAGTTAGTCAGACACTACATAATAGTTTAATAAATTAATCACGTTTCCGATCAAAACTTAAACACCTACTCAAGAAACAAATTATGAGCGTACATTCGGACAAAAAAACCACCACTCTAGTAACTCTTTTGAACAAAAAGAAAGCCGGTGAAAAAATCGCCTGCTTGACGGCCTACGATGCATGCTTCGCTACTATTCTTAGCGAAACAGGAATTGATGTGCTTCTAGTTGGGGATTCTTTAGGCATGGTACTTCAAGGCCATGACAGCACTCTCCCAGTAACAATGAAAGACATGGTTTATCACATGGAGTGTGTGAAACGTGGTAATCGCGGGGCATTGCTGATGGCTGATCTGCCTTTTATGAGTTATGCCTCAGAATCTCAGACACTGGAAAATGCTGCTGCATTAATGCGGGCCGGGGCTAACATCGTAAAACTTGAAGGTGGAGCATGGATCGAAAATACCACTAAATTATTGGCTGAGCGCGGCATACCTGTTTGTGCTCATATGGGTTTAACTCCTCAATCAGTAAACCGAATCGGTGGCTTCCATGTTCAAGGGCGGGACACCGAACAGGCGCAATCAATTATTGACGAAGCTCAATTATTGCAAAGCGCTGGCGCAAGCATTCTCTTACTTGAATGTGTTCCAACGAAACTCGCTAAAGCCATTACTGATATGTTGGATATTCCAGTAATTGGAATTGGTGCCGGACCTGATACTTCAGGTCAGATAATGGTGCTCCATGACGTTCTAGGAGTATCTCCTATCACTCCTAAATTTGTGAAAAACTTCTTAACCGACTCAACTGCCGGCATACCTGGAGCTATAAAAGCCTATGTGGAAGCCGTAGAAAACCAAACCTTCCCATCTGACCTTCACTCTTTCAAGTAATAACTCATGCAGACAATCTTCAACACTGCTGATTTACAGAAACAATTGGTAAAAATCCGTGCCAATAAACTTTCAGTTGGCTTAGTGCCAACTATGGGAAATTTACACGGTGGGCACATTAGACTAGTAGAAGAAGCAAAAAAAATATCAGAGATAGTTGTTAGCACGATATTCGTCAATCCCATGCAATTTGGAGAAGGAGAAGACTTCGCCAACTATCCTCGAACTCTGGGCAAAGACAAAGCGAAACTGGAAGCAGCCAATTGTGACATTCTTTTCGTTCCCACTGTGGAAGAAATTTATGGCGAAGGGTTATCCGCAGGGACCGTTATATCAGTTCCTGGCCTTTCCCTAGATTTATGTGGTAATAAACGCCCTGGACACTTCGATGGTGTTGCAACGGTAGTTACAAAACTGTTGAACATTAGTCGAGCAGACCAAGCTTTCTTCGGGCTAAAAGACTACCAGCAATATTTAATTATCAGAAAATTAGTTAAAGACTTAGCTTTGCCGACACAAATTATTGGAGTTAAAACCGAACGCGAAACTAGCGGCTTAGCCATGAGCTCTAGAAATAACTATTTGTCAGTAGATGAAAAACAAAAGGCTAAAGTAATTTTTTCAACGTTGAAGCTAATTGCAGAAAAAATAATTGCTGGCGAGAGAAATTATGTAGTGTTAGAAAAAATCGGCTTCCAAACCTTACAAAATTCAGGTGCTGAGGTGGACTACTTCGCCATTCGAAATGATGAATTTCTGCAAACACCTACTCTAAGAAATAGAAATTTAGTAATTCTAGCCGCCGCCAAGATCGGCCCAAGCAGACTGATAGATAATCTCCTGCTAACTATCTAAGATCTCGGCAATGATATTGTGCCAAAAATTACTTTAGGGCATACTAATAGGCCCAGTTCTACTGGGATTCCAATAGCACTATCATCAACCGCGCATACTAGATATTTCGAGGTTTTAGCGCCGCACAATTAAGTACAATGAGCTTTAGTGAAGCCTTCGAATTGATCACCGTTGCAGACTGAACCATTTTTTAAGGTGTAATAGATGTCCGAAGAAAAAATATATCCCGTTGAAGCAAAATCCGCGGCACGAAGTCTCCTCGATCCAGCCACTTATCAAGAATTATATAAGCAATCTATCGAGTCCCCCGAAGAGTTTTGGGCAGAGCAAGCCGGAAAATTTTTACATTGGCACAAACCCTGGCAGAATATTCATAAAAGTGATTTTGGTAATGCCGAAGCTGAATGGTTTAGCGGCGGCAAATTAAATGTTTCATTTAATTGCATCGACCGACACTTAGATCGTCATGCCGAACAGACTGCAATTATCTGGGAAGGTGATGAACCCAGTGATGATAAAAAGATTACTTATCGTGAACTGCATGACCAGGTTTGCAAACTATCCAATGCATTGAAGACTAGAGGAGTTTCCAAAGGAGATCGAGTCTGCATCTATATGCCAATGGTCCCCGAGGCCGCATATGCCATGCTCGCATGTACCAGAATCGGAGCCGTGCATTCTGTTGTTTTTGGGGGCTTCTCGCCAGAGTCGCTAAAAGATCGAATACTGGATTCAGACTGCCAGACAGTTATCACTGCGGATGAAGGAGTGCGGGGTGGTAGGACAATTCCTTTGAAGGCAAACGTAGATGCTGCGCTGGAACACTGCCCTAATGTTCATTCAGTTTTTGTTGTTAGACGCACTAACGCTGACGTCCCCTGGTTTAACGATCGAGATGTTTGTTATAGCAAAATAACCGACATGGCTTCTGCCGAGTGTGAACCAGAATTGATGGACGCCGAAGATCCTTTATTCATTCTTTACACTTCTGGCTCCACAGGGAAACCAAAAGGAGTTTTACATACCACGGCCGGCTATCTATTAGGGGCAGCAATCACACATAAATATGTGTTCGATTACCACGATGGTGATATTTACTGGTGTACTGCTGATGTTGGTTGGGTGACTGGACATTCTTATATAGTTTATGGCCCTTTGGCGAACGGAGCGATTACCTTGATGTTCGAGGGTGTGCCAACCTACCCCGATTCTTCGCGTTTTTGGCAGGTTATCGATAAACATCAGGTCAACATATTTTATACTGCACCAACTGCAATCAGAGCATTGATGGCCGCGGGTAATGAACCGGTTACATCGACCTCTCGGTCATCGCTTCGACTTCTGGGTTCTGTAGGTGAACCGATCAATCCTGAAGCATGGGAGTGGTACTACCATGTGGTAGGGGAAGGTCGCTCTCCTATCGTCGATACCTGGTGGCAAACAGAAACCGGCGCAATCATGATTACGCCACTACCTGGTGTTACCGATCTCAAACCAGGCTCTGCCAGTACTCCTTTCTTTGGCGTAAAACCTGCACTACTGGACGCTGAAGGGAACGAAATAGAAGGAGCTGCCACTGGGAACCTAGTTCTCTGTCAAAGTTGGCCTAGTCAGATACGCAGCGTCTATGGTGACCATCAACGCTGCATTGATACTTATTTCTCTACCTATCCAGGCTATTATTTTACTGGAGATAGCGCGCGCAGAGACACAGATGGATACTACTGGGTAACGGGACGAGTAGATGATGTTATTAACGTTTCTGGGCATAGATTAGGTACTGCTGAAATAGAAAGCTCACTGGTATTACACAATAGCGTCGCGGAAGCAGCCGTAGTCGGCTACCCCCATAGCATTAAAGGTCAGGGAATTTATGCCTATGTAACTCTCATGACTGGATTCGAAACGTCGGAAGAATTACGTGCTGAATTAGTAAAGTTCGTAGCAACTGAAATTGGCGCTTTTGCCAAGCCAGAGATTATTCAATTTGCACCTGGATTACCAAAAACTAGGTCAGGAAAGATCATGCGGCGAATTCTTCGAAAAATTGCCGCCAATGAATTAGACAATCTCGGCGATACAACTACTCTCGCTGACCCAGCAGTCGTCGATCAATTAATTGAAAACCGAACTAACAAATAGCGAAGGCATACTCTGTTAAATATAGAAAGCGCCATATGTAATTTCCCCCATTCTAATTAGAGAAGAAAACAGAGATAATTTTTCCGTCACCGAGTATTTCATAGCGCACACTAGAGCATTAACTGGAGAGGCCAAAGTATTAGACTCTGCCTCAGGCCATACAGTGCCTCTACTGCGATCTGTTGAGGAAAATATCGGCCCTAAAGAAGCCTTCGTTCCAGCGATTTCTTCCTGCCACATGCTTTTCGTTCTGCCAATTGCAGCAGAAAGAGTATATCAAGTCGAAAATTAGGCAAACACCGCTATTAACAAGGTGGGAAGAATCTCAGCAATAAATGTTGCGATCCCCAATGTCAGTCTTCAATCTCAAATTGAGCCCTCCAGCTCAAATATTCCAAACAAAGAAGATATCGCCGCTATCCATCATTCCTCCCATAAAGAGTGATTTGTCGCAAATTTCCTTAAAGATATTCTGGAAGTAGGGTAAATTTCACCTAAATCTGGATTTAAATTTTTAAAGGCCTACCAACCCCTATGTGCGCGTACCTAACGACGAATTAATCTACGCACTACACAACTATGTTAGGCTTAAGGGAAATAATTCTTAGCATGCAAAGGTAAATTTGATTGCCTAGTCTATTGATGAGAATTAGGTAGCAATAAGTCTAAAGCTCCGCCAAATAATGCTAATTCAACTACCTAAAAAACCGAATAGCTATAAAAACCTATTGCAAATTAAGCTCATAATTATATGTACAAAGAACTGTGACTAAACTGAACTCCCTATTATTTAACATATTCAAGAATCGAATAAATTTTCTCGCACTCTTCCGACTGTTAGTTGGTTTGTTTCCGGTTACCTTGCAGGGGTTAATCACCCTCACTCTCGCGACTCTAACTTTAAGTGTATATGGCTATGGTTCGATGGATTTAGTGGTATTCGCTATCGCTATATGCGCTCTGGCCATATTCATCTTTAGTTTATTTTGTTCAATTATTAGCGGCATAATCGTTCAACGGAAAGTTCAGAAACTGTTAGAGGGCCAGGTTTCATCATTAGCAAACATAGAAGTAGAAGCAGGATTTCCAAATGAAACAGGATTCTCGCTTCCAGCAATAAATTACTTTCCATTGGTGAAGCTTTCTTGGGAAATTTCTTTCCCGGACTTCATAGAAACTGGAATCCGAGTTTCAGATAATAACGAATTAGTTGAAGAAATAATCCCACAAAAACGCTGCAAAACAAATTTAGTGATCCGCCAGTTCACCGTGGCCGATGTGCTGGGGTTTTCTCGCTACTCCTGGAGACAAAAACAAAAAGTAGGATGCTTGGCTCTTCCTCAAAAAAATACTGTTAAACAATTGCCATTACTACGTTCTTTAACAGCTGAAGATGGAATACCCAACCTCTCTGGCGATCCTGAGGGTGACAGGATGGAAATCCGACCCTATGTGCCAGGAGATTCTGTCCGTAATATTATGTGGAAAGTCTATGCTCGTAATCGCCAACTAAATGTCCGTCTGGCGGAAAAAAGCGTATACCATAGCAAACGCATTGTGGCCTATCTCTTGAGTAGCAAAAATGACGAGGCTGCCGCAGCTGTAGCGCGTGTCGCGCTAGAATCTGGCGCACTTGGGGAAAACTGGCTATTTGCTGCCGACGGTTCACCTGAACCCACGGATAACATAGTTAGGGCGCTACAAGCAGTTGCTGCTTCGCGGCGGATAGACAAAACCCATGGCTACGGATTGGACCAGTTTCTTGAGCAAGCTGCAGGGCAGGCAGGCACTCATTGCATAATTTTCGTGGCTGCAGAGCGAGCTGCTTGGCTGCCTGCGCTGAAAAAGACATTAGCGCACTATAATGGGCAATTCTCCGTAGTTATAGCTACCGATGGCTTTGCAGACCCCAAGATTACCAGCATTTGGCAGAAGCTATTATTACGGAACACCGACGACATCGCAGCTGAGTCATCCTCTCTAAACTCACGCTCAGAAATGCTGAAGTTATTGACCGAGCTAAAACAGCTAGTAGAATCAACAGTAATAGTAGACAGGAAAACCGGGCTTAGCTTCGATCATCAGTTAAGAAAGGTGTAGATCATAGACATGGAAACCAAGAACCATTTTATGCGATTTTTACCAATGAGCTTACGGGGCATTATTGTGGCCAGCAGCTATTGGTTGTTGAGTTTATCGTTAACCGTTCTATCGGGGTCAGTGGCGGCAGTTCTAGGTTGTATCGCTGCCTGCTATTTAATTGATAGCAGAATCAAGCGCCCGCCACTGATATCGCTTAGAACAAGTTCTATTGCGGGAGGCTGCTTATTGATCGGCGTAGCCGGATATATAATTTCATCATCTCTAGTAAAAAGCGCCCTGCTGTCAAATTTGGCATCACCACTATTTGCTTATAACGTTAGTGAGTTCGTTCAATGGTTCTGTATTAGTACTGCAATAACAATTTTATTGCGCACTCTCGCAAAACGAACAAGTTATGGGGCTGTGGTAGAAATCTTATTTGTTGCCACTGCATTTGTGATAACTCTTTCAGCTCACCGAAATGGCATGATTCACCGACCATTCTTCATTGGCGATTACGCCCTGACTCGCGGCATCGACCCTTCCACAATATTGATGACATTTGGATCTGTTGGAGTTCTTTCTCTAGCAGCTTTGTTAATAATTGAAAGTAGTCATAAACGCCTGCTGTATCATTTTTCTATATTAGGCACTCTATGTTTCTCTCTACTAATATACGTACGACTATTCGGACTCCCCACACCTCAACTAACCAATGATCTAGGTCTAACTGGCCAAGAGCAATCTGGAAGTAATTCTCAAAGAGAAAACCCTTTTCGAGATGGAGAAAATGAAGCGAATGACAAAGAAGCTCCGGTAGCAGTAGTGGTGTTCCGTGATGACTATGAATCAAGCACCGGCTCCTACTATTTTCGCGAATCTGCTTATTCCCAGTTTAATGGCAATATATTGGGTTTCACTTCTCGTGACGATATGGATCAGGATTTGATTGAGCAATATACTCAAGGTCGAACCAATACTGAACAGCTCCCAGGGTCTGAAGACAAAAGAACTGCAGTCAGAACAACGATCGGCATGTTAGTGTCACACCGTACTCCGTTTGGACTAGATAGCCCAATTGCCTACGAAGATACGCCTAATCCTAACAATCTGCGCTTCAAACGCACCTATGATGCGTATTCATTAGCACCTGAATTTGATTTTAATTATTTGTTAGGTCGAGAAGTTGGCAGAGCTAATTGGTCTGAGGAAGTCCTGCAAGAATATCTAACAATTCCAGATGACCCCCGCTATCAGCAATTAGCTGCAAGCCTCACCGAAAGTTTACTCCCTCAATATGAAAATGATGCCTTTGCCAAAGCTTGGTCAATTAAAAGCTATTTAGATGAAAATGGTATTTACAGCCTGAAAAATGCCCATGCCTACGAATCAGATCCCGCTGCCTCATTTCTATTCGGCGATCTCACTGGTTACTGTATGCACTTTGCCTTTTCCGCTACTTACTTGTTCCGCAGCCTGGGCATTCCTGCACGAGTAGGAATCGGCTATTCGGTCCCTGCGAGCAATCGAGCTGGAGGCTCTTCGCTTTTAGTTCAAGCGATACATGGTCATGCATGGCCAGAAATTTATTTTCGAGACGTTGGCTGGGTAATCGTCGACCCTGCACCACAACAAACTTTAGTTGATATGACTACCGACCCGCAAAATGATCTACAACAACTGCTTGGAGACATGCTGAGAAATGATACATCGTTTGAAGATTTTCTCGATTCTCAGCGAAGCTCTTCTATCAACATAACAATCATACTAAACACAATTTATGCACTAACTGTATTATTACTTCTGGCCGCATACTCGATTAAGCTTTATCGGCTGTGGATACCGAGACACGGAAATGAAGCGGCACAATACCGACTTAGCTACCGTGCGATTTTGGATCGACTTAGCGCCATAGGTCTTCATCGGCACTACGGAGAAAGTCGGGAAGAATTCGCTCAAAGAATCGCTGGCGATATTCCAACGATTATAAAAGCCACAGACAATCACTTAGCCTCAGCTCTAGGAAAAAAAGATATAGGGCTCGAGAACAATGTCAGATTAAGTGATCAACAATGGTCTACCCTAAGAGCAGCAATAGATAAAGAAATAAAACAAAATGTCTCCTCTGGAAGAAAAGTATTGGCATTGATAAACCCTTTTTCCTGGCTGCTAACTAAGTAACAACTAACTTCTAACCCGTATCTTTTCGGAGCACCTATTTAATGACGCCTGATAGCAATGTGCAATTGTCAGAAACCGAATGCGCTAATTCTGCTGAGATAAATGCTGATATCCAGAACAGAAAACAATCAGAAAGTAACCTGCCTAAAGCTGTTGGAATTTTAAGAACCTTAATGGGAGCAGTGCAGCAACAAGTATTGGGTCGAGACGAGGTTATCGAACTGGCTGTTATAGCTCTGGTCTCAGATGGCCATGTTTTGTTAGAAGATTTTCCCGGATCTGGAAAGACTACCCTCGCTAAAGCGCTGGGAGAAGCAATAGTCGACGATATCGAGCGCGAAAAAGAAAGGCCGGATGGCATCGTACCATTCCGACGAATTCAGTTTACTCCCGACCTACTCCCTTCCGATGTAACTGGAGTTCCAGTTTTTGATAGCAATAGCAATGAATTTCACTTCCGCCACGGACCACTTTTTGCGCATGTAGTTCTCGCCGACGAAATAAATAGAACTTCTCCAAAAGTCCAATCTGCCATGCTAGAAGCAATGGGCGAAAAACAAGTAACCGTAGATAATGTCACCTATAGTTTGGATCACTTGTTTTTCGTTATAGCGACACAAAATCCTTTAGATCTTGTTGGCACATATCCATTGCCGACTCCTCAGTTGGATAGGTTCCTATTTAAGATCACCATGGATCATATAGATCGAGAATCTGAGTTAGATGTGCTGGACACTTATAAAGTACGCAAAGACCAAGTAACTCATCGCCCAACTGTATCCAGAAGTGAAGTACTTGAAGCGAGAAAAATAATAGATAATTCCGTAGTAATTAGATCAACAATAAAAACAGCCCTAGTGGATATATCTCGTAACCTAAGAGAGGATGACCGGGTACTCCAAGGAAACTCCACCCGCAGCATGGTCCTATTACTTCCTGCTCTGCAGGTGTCCGCTGCCCTGCGAGGCCGAAATTATGTGAGTGCTGAAGATATTGAATTGTTATTGCCGAGAGTGCTTGGTCATAGAATAGAGCTTGCCCCCGGGGTCTCGGAGCTTACTAAGGTTTTGAAAGACAATATGCGTGAACCCATGGAAGTGTTGGCACTAGGAACTCTCTCTTAGACTGCTTTGTGCACTTATATAGATTCGGCATCCTCCGCAGCATGAAGATTTCGAGAGACAAGATATTGATACCGATAATCAGATCAGGCCTCAAAATTTTGAAACAAAATCAGCCGCTAATTTTTATGCTGCTTATGGTTTATCTATCCCTCACGACCACCGTTACATATTCACAAGATGAACCTCTTTCTCTCGAAAATATTGAAATTCCACAGGTTCGATTACCCCTTTGTTTTGGACTAAGTGACATAAGTGAGCTACGTGCGCTAGCGGTTTGTGAAGCTCTTAATCTTAATCAAACCGTCAAGGCGAGAGAATTAAGTGAACAATGGCTTCGCGCTGAACCTAATTCTCCAGCTGCTCAGTTTTCATTAGCCGAAGTTTTATTCTCTGTTGAAGGCAATATGCCAAGAGCTCTATTTCATCTGAATCGTGCAGAGGAGCTGACTAACTATCAATTTGTAGGAGACGCCCTCCAATCCGGCCAGATGGAATGGCATTACTTAACATTGAGCCAACTCTCTTATGTACATCAGCTAATGGGAAATCAGATCAGCTCTTTGGAATATTTAGATAAGCTCAATACCATTTACGGACAAGAAGTTGAATCCTTCCGTGGTTGGCCACTGATCAAATTGAAGCAATATGACGCCGCTAGAGCAAGTGCCAACTCGGTGCTCCAATCCAGTGATAACCAAAGGGAGCGTTCTCGGGCATGGAATACCCTATGCGCAGTAGAATTGGCCAGCCTGCAACCACTTGAATCGATGACCGCCTGCAATCGATCAATTTCTGAAGATGAAGACATAGAAAATCCCGCGAATGATTATGATACGGTCTATCTCAGTAATGCCTCTGAAGTATCATTGAGCCTTCTGCAAATTGACCAAGCTGAAAAATACCTTGATCGAGCCACTCAATTCCTAAATCCTCAAAGTGTAGCTAACCCCTGGATTTATAAACTGTATCTCACCCTAAACCAGTCCCGCTTTGATGAGGCTCGAGATTCTTTGGACAGAATGCTTATTTGGCGGGAGTCTCAAGACCCCATAGTAAGTGTAATGAATAGAGCCGAGCATTTTCTGGTGAGTGCGAGCTTTTTACTAATTGCCGGATATGCTGAAGATTCAATTAAATTAACCACAACGGCATTAAATCAACCTGACCGCAATGGGTCTTATAGCGCAGATGCTGCACAGAAAGATTCTTTTGCTGCGCTTCTTAATATGATGGCTAACCAAACTGAATTTCAGATTCAATTGGAAAATAACGCTTCAAACAACTTTCTTGATAGCATCTTCACCAGGTTAAACCTCACTTCCCTGCAACTAGATAGCTGGCGCGCAGCACGGAGGGCTGCAGCATTATTCGCCGATTTCGAGGTGCTACAAAACCGTCTAAGACCATATTCTCCGTTAGATGCCCATATTCCAGAGTGGATAGAACCAGAAATAATCTCTCTGATTGGAACTGGTGTGATGTCCAATATCCTAGAACAAGCATATGAGAATGGCGCATTCCAATTAAACACTGGTTACTACAATTCTTATAAGGCGGAAATAGCTGCATTAGAAGGAAAAAACTTAGAGGTGCTAAGCCACGGAGAAAGTGCTCTCCGGCTGCTACCTCAGGAAGAGGGTTTACTTAGGGCTCGAATAGCAGCTCGCATGGCTTCAGCAGCGAGAGCACAGGGCAACTACGAAGAAGCGCTAATCTATTACGAAACTACTCTCAAACAAGACCCTAGCATTATACGGCGGCTAGCCGAAGATCTTCCTGTTTTAATTATTTCTGATGGCAGTGATTTCTCCAATCTCTTAAAAAACTATATTTCTCGCTCTCCGAGATTTACTGCAGATGAAAATGGCCTAGTACTGGAGATTTCTTCTACCCCAGACTTTTCAATCTGCCTGAAATCAAGAAACGGAAATATTATTTCATGCTACAATGCCGCCGCTGTTAATAACCAAGACAGTAAATCGAAAGCTCGGCAATTAACTCGACTGTTTCACTCCAATACTTTTGGTCTCGGCTTTGATATCAGCAAAGCTCAGCGGTCGGTGCTCCTCGGCTCAAGCGTTATCTTGCGATCACAAACCGATGGCAGTATGCAAGCTGATCGAAATACTTTTAAAGCACGCTGAGCGGTTAATTCGAATTAATTTCCAATACATCAGCACTATTACGGACTGCAAATTCTGCCTTTTGACTTAGTATTGATTCAGTATAGTCTCAAAAGCAGTCGGCAAGAGTCCCATCAAAACTATTGAAAAGCTTATACAAGGGCTTTAAGAGCACGTAGAACAGTTTTGCCTAAAATTTCATCCTTAACTAAATCCATGATCGTATTGCTTGCCGCTGTGTCTGCTCTGGGCCCTGCGAGCATGCAAATATTGTTACCTGCACTACCTATTATTAAAGATTCATTTTCAGTCAGCAACGATGTTGCTCAGCTAACATTGAGTCTATCTATGTTAGCGATCGCGGTAGGGACTTTGTTCTATGGCCCACTTTCTGACAAATACGGTCGTAAGCCAGTAATGATGTTAGGGTTGTTTATTACAATTGTCGGCTCAATTCTTTGTTATTTGGCAGACTCCATTGTTTTTCTAATCATCAGCCGTTTTATTCAGGCATTTGGGGGCGCTGTCGGCTTAGTACTTGCAAGAGCCATTGTTCGAGATGTTTATGGCGCACAAGAAGCGGCTAGAGTCATAGCAACTCTTGTTATGGTAATGGTTGTAGTTCCCATGTTATCGCCGGCGCTGGGTGGCGAGCTAATGGCAAGATTCGGCTGGCAATCTGTGTTTATCGTGGTAGCGGTACTATCCTTGATAATATCAGTCGTTCTAGCCAACAAACTTCCAGAAACACTAGAAGAACCCGTTGCCTTCGAAGGAATAGGCTCGATGATAGGTACATTTTTGGAATTATTCCGTTCCAAAGAATTTTGCGGCTATGCCTTTTGTGTCACTTTTATATCGGTTACATTTTTTGCTTTTATTGCCGCTGTGCCAGAAATTATGGTTTCGGTTTTACATCGCTCACCCACTGAATATGGTTATTACTTTGTGATGGTGACACTTGGTTTCATGATGGGGACAAATATTGCTCGATATTTTAGCAAATCTATTCCGATGAATAAGATGATAAGCATTGGAGCCTGCATCGGCATACTCGGAATATCACTAGCCATCATCTTGCAACTTTTAGAATTCCGCCAACCATTGGCGCTTTTTGCTCCTATAGCATTGGCAGTAGTTGGCAACGGAATTGCCCTTCCTAATGCCCAAGCAGCAGCAATCAATGAATTCCCAAAAATAGCCGGAAGCGCATCTGGATTAACGGGGTTTCTTCAGATGGCATTTTCAGCAGCGGCAGCTCAATTGGTCGCGATCATCTACAACGGAACAGTTTATCCTTTGCTAAGCTTAATGCTCGTAGCATCAGTACTATCGCTAATATGCTTCCGCTTAGGCGTGAGTAAAAAGTAGCAAGTCTTACTATTTATTCTCAGTTAGGTAATTAGAACTAGAGAAATTTTTGCTCAAAAATCTAACTGAGATAACTGATTTATAAATTCTGTAGGCACTCGCAGACAGCGCACATCAAACAACAAGCTGCCATCGTGAATTCTACCGATAACCGGTTTTGGAAGCCTCCTAAACGCTGCCGCAAGACGCACTAACGACGCATCGGAATCTCCTTTTTCAGCAATTGGAGTGAGAACGATTGCCGTACTTCCAATAAGGTCTAGAGGCAGAGCCCCACTACCAATCTGACTCTTACACTCATTCAATCGAATCTCTGCTTTATTCTTTAACAGCTCTGTTAAAGATGGCAATAACTTATCTGCCAAAGCCTTAATTTCGCTCTCTGGCCTAGTAAGGTCAGCCAAAAGTGGCAGCCTTGATGATATTCGCTGCGGGTCCTTATAAATGTTGATAACCGCCACTAACGCAGCAAGAGTGACTTTGTCTACTCGCAGCGCTCGCTTTAAGGGGTTACTTTTTACTGCTTGAATTAACTCTTTAGAACCAACAATGATTCCAGCCTGAGGTCCGCCCAGCAATTTGTCCCCACTGAAGGTTACTAAATCAGCACCCGCCTCCAGCACCTGCTTCACTGTGGGCTCATTGGGAAGATTAAATTGCTTCAAGTCGACTAAGGTACCGCTACCCAAATCCGAAATAAAAGGCAGGTCTCTACTCTTTGCTAAATCACTCAGCTCTGCCTCAGTGACTGAATTAGTGAACCCACGAATCTCGTAGTTACTGGTATGGACCTTCATTAATAAAGCGGTAGCAGTATTTATTGCTGATTCATAATCTTTCAAATGTGTACGATTCGTGGTGCCAATTTCTTTTAAAGTACAGTTGGCGCTCTCCATTACATCAGGGATACGAAAGGCTCCACCTATCTCAACCAACTCACCTCTAGAAATGATTACTTCTTTGCCCGTAGCCAGAGTATTGAGAACCAGCAATACTGCTGCTGCATTATTATTGACGACTGTAGCCGCCTCAGCACCGGTTATCTCGCAAAGACTCTCTTCTAAGTGGGTATCGCGGTCTCCACGCATGCCGGTCTCAAGGTCGAATTCTAGATTTGTTGCATGAGCAGACACAAGCTGCATAGCATCGATTGCTTCCTGAGGAAGTTTTGCACGTCCTAGATTAGTATGAATCACTGTACCTGTGAGATTAAACACAGGAACTAAAGTACTACTAAATTTACTGGAGACTACATATTCGACTTCTTTGCAGAGAAAACCGAGGAGGTTTTCTCCACTAATTAAATCCTCCAATCTATCAGGATCTTCAACTACTAACTTACGAAGTGATTCTAGTTGGATTCCTATTTCTTTTTTTACACCCTGGCGACCTACTCGCTGAATTATTTCTTGCAATAACTCGCTTTGTAGAATCTTATCAACAGAAGGGATCGCTTGGTAAAGGTTTGTATTCGAGTTCATAGTGGTCAAAAAGTGGCTCGCCTACTCTAATTTATGATTCCATGAGAATTGCAATTGAAGGCAATCTACGTAATAACGGACTTTTGCGCAAGCATTTGCCTGCACGATCAGCCCTGCAACTCTTGCTAAGTATTGAATGGAAATACTACACTAATCTGATACTTAGCTCACAGGGCCAAAAAACGAGATGCCAAACAAAGAACACCTAATAGTTGCTTGTGATTTCCACTCTGAAACTGTGCGGAAGCTGGATGCACTCTATCACACCCATCATTTATGGCGGCTCTCACCCAGCGAAAAAAACTCGTTACTTACCGAGCTCCAAGGAAAATGTCGCGCAGCCGCTGTTGCTGCATGGTTTGTGGATGAACAAATCTATGAGTTGGAGTCTATAGAACTTATGTCTAGCTTCGGTGTTGGTATAGACATAATCGATTTTAAGAGAACTAAAACAAAAAATATCCGAGTAACGAATACTCCTGACGTATTAAATGACTCCGTAGCCGATGTTGCCATGTCCTTAGTGTTAGCAACGACCCGCAATATCGTCAATGCAGATAGATTTGCCCGCAGTGGCAATTGGTCAAATTCATCTTTCCCTTTTTGCAGAAGCATTGGCGGCATGACTCTCGGAATTGTTGGCCTCGGTCGCATCGGGGAAGAGATTGCTCGCAGGGCAGTTCCGTTTAACATGAAGATCGCTTATCACAATAGGCGAGAGAAAAACCTTCCTTACACTTACTATCCTACATTGACAGCGCTGGCCAAAGAGTCAGATGTGCTGATCTGCGCACTGCCAGGCGGCGAGAAGACTAAGAAGACTATTAATAAAGATATTCTTCAAGCTCTAGGTTCGACTGGGGTCTTTATCAATATTGGCAGGGGCTCTAGTGTAGATGAAACCGCGTTAGTAGAGGCGTTAAGGAATAACACTATTGCAGCGGCAGGGCTTGATGTATACGAGAATGAACCAAACATTCCCGAGGCATTGATATCAATGAACAATGTCGTTCTATTTCCACACATTGGTAGCTCAACAGTGGAAACCAGGCGCGCAATGGGCAATCTAGTTCTAGATAACCTCGCCGCTTTTTTTGCCAATAAGCCGTTGCTTACAGAGGTAGGCTGAAGTGTTTATCCAAGAATTTGTTGAAACACTCTGTCCTTATTGTGGAGAGCCAATTCAGCTTTTGATCGACTGCTCTATCCCAAAGCAGGATTATATTGAGGACTGCCAGGTATGTTGCCGACCGATTCAGGTAGTTGCCCTAACTGACTCGGAAGGAATCCCTTCAATAACCGTTACTGCTGAAAACGAATAACGAAGATGGGTTATTTTGATAGTTGAAGGTAGATGTATTTGGCTTCATTGTCATACATCATCTAAAAAAATTATTACTTAAATACTCATAGCGAGATTCAATTAAACCATACAACTCGATGGCAAATAGTTCTAAATGCACACAAATATTGGTTAGAGTTACGTCATAAAAAAAGAGCACAGCAATACAAGAAACAGAGAAACTAAGCAAGAATTCTGATAGCTGCTCAAGCTCAGAACTGGACTTAATTAATTTCGACCTTTGTTGAAATTAATCCAAGATTGAATAGCTTAGAATTAAGTTTGACTATCAATCGAACTACATTTGACTACAAATAAGCATGGACGCTCAGAAGTTAAGTGAAAAGCCCCCTATTAACCACTGGATTTTGGGAAGTAGGTGATTTATTCTCCCGTCCCGCAATTGGATCAAATCTTGGGTATAGTAGGGTGCTTATCGGAGCATGCATTATTAGAGTAGATTCCCTGTGAGCGTCTCTTAATTCCGACTAAAATGGACTCTCTACCTAATCATGCAGCAAGTCATTCACTGTGGCGCAAGCTAGTACTAGTTTAAGGATCGATTTTTCACATATGAGCACTTCCCTCGCAAAGAAAGCTTCTAAACCCAAGAAAACTGCCGCCTCGAAAAAATATGTATTTGCTTTCGGCCGAAAAACCGATGGCGATGCCTCTATGCGTGAGCTGCTTGGTGGAAAAGGTGCTAATTTGGCAGAAATGGCATCAATTGGATTGCCTGTACCTCCCGGTTTCACCATCAGCACAGGTGTTTGTGGCTACTACTACGACCATGAGAAGAAATACCCTGTTGCACTTCAGAAGAGCGTGCTTACAGCAATAAAGCAAATTGAAAATCAGTTGCGCAAAAAGTTTGGATCGCGTAGCAATCCACTATTAGTCTCAGTGCGGAGCGGGGCCAGAGACTCAATGCCCGGCATGATGGATACTATACTCAATCTCGGTCTCAATGATGAAACTGTGGAAGGCCTTAGCGAAGTATCAGCTAATTCTCGCTTTGCCTGGGATTGTTATAGGCGCTTTATTCAGATGTACGGCGACGTCGTAATGGGTGTGCACGCACGAACCGAAGAAGAAGAAGACCCCTTCCATGAAATACTGGATAAATTGAAACGCAAATTAAAGGTAAAAGCTGATAATGAACTGAGTACTCCGGACCTTAAAGAGCTAGTAAATCAATATAAGATTCTAATCCGAAAGCGGATTCGTCAGGATTTTCCTCAAGATGTCATGGTACAACTATGGGGAGCTATCAATGCCGTTTTCGGATCTTGGAAGAACGATAGAGCGATTCTCTATAGACAGGAATATGGAATACCCGCTGAATGGGGCACGGCCGTCAATGTGCAAACGATGGTCTTCGGCAACTCCGGGGATAATAGCGGCACAGGTGTTGCCTTCACTAGAGATCCAGCGAATGGTGAAAAAACTTTCTACGGCGAATACCTCATCAATGCACAAGGCGAAGATGTAGTAGCTGGCGTCCGCACTCCTAAAGCTATCAGCGTTTTAGCCTCTGAAATGCCCAAAAGCTTTCGTGATCTGGAAAAAGTTCGTAACAAGCTCGAAAAACACTTCAAAGACATGCAGGACTTCGAATTCACCATCGAGGATGGCCGGCTTTTTATCCTGCAAACCAGAAATGGCAAGCGCACAGGATTAGCCGCTGTTCGAATTGCAGTGGAAATGCAGAAAGAAAGACTCATGAATCAAGAGACAGCGTTGTTGAAAATACCCGCCGAATCGATTGATTCTTTGTTAGTCCCAGTATTTGACCCCAAAGCTCTGAAAACAGCTCCCGCTATCGGTCAGGGCTTACCTGCAGGACCTGGGGCAGCCACGGGTCGTATCGCTTTCACTGCAGCAACAGCAGAACTCGAGACTCGCAAGGGCAACAAGGTAGTTCTTTGCCGCACTGAGACTTCACCTGACGACCTTAAAGGTATGTTGCATTCTCAGGGGATACTAACCTCTCGAGGCGGCGTATCCTCGCATGCAGCCTTGGTAGCTCGACAGCTAGGCAAAGTTTGCGTATGTGGTGCCGGTGATATCAAAATCAATTATGAAAGACGAACCCTCACTGCGGGTAAAACTGTCCTTCAGGAAGGGGATTATATATCTATCGATGGCAGTACCGGCATAATCTACAAGGGTCTCATCGAAAGTGCAGACTCCGAAGTTAAGCGGGTTCTCGATGGCGGATTGAAGCCATCAAAAAGCTATACCTATCAACTCTTCCAAACTGTCATGAAATGGGCTGATAAGCATCGAAGCATGAAGATTCGCACCAATGCCGACACTCCAGCTATGGCACGGCAGGCAGTTGCATTTGGTGCAGAAGGAGTTGGTCTTTGTCGAACAGAGCACATGTTCTTCGATGGTGACCGCATAGATTTCATGCGGCAGATGATTCTAGCCGTAGACGAAGTACAAAGAAGATCGGCATTGAAGAAACTGCTACCCTTTCAGAAAAAAGACTTTGTGGGGCTCTTTCGTGCTATGAAAGGAAGACCAGTTACCATCCGCCTGTTGGATCCGCCACTGCATGAGTTTCTGCCCCACGATGATGTGGTAAGGCGTCAGTTAGCGGAAAAGCTGGATGTACCGCTAGATTTCGTAATTGATAGAATTAAAGCACTCCACGAAGAAAACCCCATGTTAGGTTGTCGTGGTTGTCGCTTGGGGATCCTCTATCCTGAAATCACAGAAATGCAAACGCGGGCGATTTTCGAAGCCGCCGCTCAGGTGATGAAAGGAAGCAAACGCATTAAAGTAAAACCTGAGATCATGATTCCGCTAGTAGGCTTTCGTGAAGAACTGGCAGACCAATTACGAACGGTTCACCGCATTGCCAAAGAAGTTATGAAGAAGCGCAAGATTCGAATCAAGTATCTAGTAGGCACTATGGTCGAGGTTCCCAGAGCGGCAATTACTGCAGATGAGATTGCTAAGGAAGCTGATTTCTTCAGCTTTGGCACCAATGATCTAACTCAAACGACCCTCGGTTTGAGCCGTGATGATATGGGGCTGTTCTACGATGAATATCAAAGAAAAGAAATCTATAACAAGAACCCTTTCGCGAGCCTTGACCAGAGAGGTGTTGGCAAACTTATTGAATTGGCCGTAGAACGAGGTCGCAGCACAAAACCAGATCTAAAGCTTGGGATCTGCGGAGAACATGCTGGCGATCCTTCCTCTATTGATTTCTGCTACCGCGCCGGACTGGACTACGTGAGCTGCTCCCCACCAAGAGTGCCCGTTGCTCGTTTGGCCGCAGCACAGGCCCGACTGAGGCATGGTTAATTAAAAATTTACTGGTTTCAGAATCGTCGGCTGGAAATCCAAAGTTACGAAATTTCTCAGATAATAAGCGGCGGCATTGGACAATCAATGTTTGCCGCAATCGCTCTAAACAATTCTGCTTCTATCGGAGCAATTTTCTGATCTGCAGTAATACAACTCGCGCAGGCTTTTAATAGTGCAGGCTTCTGTAACGGCTTTAACATTTGGAAGTCGATCATCGCTGCATTTAGTTTCTCAAAATCGATTTCATTAATTGGAACCAATTTTAACAAAGTAGATAGTTTACTCGCCCCTAGCTCAAAAACTTCAGCCACACTTAATCCCTTCTGCTCATTTGAATGGGCCAAAATAGATAGCAAAACCTCACAAGCTTCCTGCAACTGACTGATATCCTTTTTCTCAGACCTACTGCTTCGATTCTTATCGAAGACCGCATCCAAATGATGAAAAACAATATTCTGCAGAGCCCATTCCAATAGATTCATCTTCTTATCCATCGTGATCAAGGCAAGGAAATTTTCTTTAAACAGATGGTATTGATTCTGTGAAAGCTGCCTGAGGCTAGAAATGGCTATTTCCACAAGTACGAGGCGGTGCTCGGCTTCGACGTTTGTCACGCCCCCTATTAATATAGTCAATTCTTCATAGACACCGACATCGGCACTGTTTTTCAAATGATCCAACTGTCGGGCACGATCATCTGTAGCTGAATTCAATATCAGTAAATAAACAACTGCCCTGGCCGCCGAAGGTTCTCTCGCTGCATCTAAAAGAGATTTAGGTATCGACGCAAGCAATGCGTCTGCATAAGCCACGTGTCTTTCATCCGGATTTCCCACTTGATTTATTATTGAATCGGTTACCAGCACACCGGCGGCACCTGTCACAATGGTGTGGAGCAGAGCCTGCCGTTCGTCAGAATCACCACTAGCATTCTTTGCAGTAGCTTCATCTGTGCTTGCTGTAGTTGAATATTGTTTCTGCTGAGTCTTGAGTAACTCGTAGCTTCCATCCCACCTTGGCATTATGGCAGCTATCCGGGTTTCCAAAGGGGGATGTGTTGCGTAAAGGCCTCCAAAAGAGCTGGATAGCGGCTCTTCAAACAAGGCATGACTAATTTCAGAGCTTGCTGGATTGTTGAGAAATGATTTCTCCGTATGATTACCAATCTGCATCAATGCTCCGGCAATTCCTTCCGGGTTTCGCGTAAATTGTACGGCAGATGCATCCGCCAGGAATTCCCGTTGTCGACTGACAGCCGCTTTTATCAGATTACCGAAAAAAGTTCCGACATAGCCAATCACCACTAACCCCAAGCCGAGGGCGACGATACCTCCTGAGTCTTTTGATCGGCGCCGATAAGCACTGCCGCGCAGCAAGTGGTAGCCAATAATCCCAAGAATCATAATGCCATGCAAAATCCCAATTAAGCGGATATTAATGCGCATATCGCCGTGAAGAATGTGACTAAACTCATGGGCTACAACTCCTTGCAGCTGATTCCGATTGAGAGTCTCGATGGCTCCACGGGTCAAACCGATAACGGCGTCGCTGGGGGAATAACCGGCAGCAAACGCGTTGATGCCAGCTTCCTCCATCAAATAAACCGGCGGAACTGGCGTCCCAGATGCTATCGCCATCTCCTCCACCACATTTAAGGCTCGCTGCTCATGAATATCTTGCCCACCAGATACTATCAATCTGCCATTCATCATCTCGGCTACTCGAGCACCTCCACCGGACAGAGAACTAATTTTATAGAGGCTGCCAATAAGAACAATTGCCGAGACTGCTACGCCAACGGTTAAAAATGTTCCCCATTTGAATTCGATTGAATTTGTCGCCGCCATACTGGTCATTTCGGAACCGGCAAAACCAAAAAGGAATATGACCAATACATTAGTGATGAGGATTAAAGAAAGCACAGCGAGAACGAAAAGAAAAATTAATTTCCCTGTGTTGCGCTTTGCGGTTTCTTGTGATTCAAAAAAATTCATAACGGTAAGCTATCGCACACAGTTGGATGACTGAGACAGCTTGACTATATTTAAGTCAAAATGAGACGTTGGGCGCCTCTTGGATTGCATCGCTATCTTCAAACTCAAGCAAACTGGCATCCGCAGCATGACCAAAGGAACCAGCCAGTGCAACGGGAGGAAAAGATTGTCTGTAAGTGTTATATGCCATGATTTGATCATTAAAAGCCTGTCTTGAGAATGCGACTTTATTTTCAGTAGCTGTTAACTCTTCGCTTAGCTGCATCATATTTTGATTGGCCTTTAAATCAGGATAGGCTTCCATCACCACATTAAAGCGACTCATCGCTCCGGCCAAGGCTCCCTCCTGCCCAATCAAATCTTTCATAGCTGCAGCATTACCAGGATCCGCAGCAGCAGCAGCCAGCCCATTCGCCGCAGCATTCCTAGCGGATATAACTGCCTCAAGAGTTTCTCGTTCGTGGGTAATATAACCTTTTGCTGTTTCTACCAAATTAGGAATCAAATCGTAGCGGCGTTTCAGCTGTACTTCGATTTGCGCAAACGCGTTTTCATATCTATTCTTCAAGCTGACCAATTGGTTATAGATACCAACGCCATAAAAGAAAAGCCCGGCAATTACAACCAGAACTATAATTGTAGAAATTTCCACGGTACTTTCTCCTTTTCAATCTTTATTCAAATATATGTCTAAGTGCTAATGCCAAGCAGATTGCTCAACTCCTGAATAAGCAGAAAGACCACTTAATCCCATTATCCCACCAAAAGCTTGTATTGTCTTAAATTTGAGTCGCCTATTGCTAGAAAGCCGCTTTGTAATAGTCAGCGTTTCCGGCACTGTGATGCCTTTAAAAGAGACCGTTTTAAGTTATTAAGCCTCCCTTGAGGCACTGAAAGCTGGTTCAATTGCCGTGTCGAAATCCGTTTCTCAGCTGCAAAATAATCTGCTAAGCTGAGTTGGATTAGGTTTCCATTTGAAATCAAAAAAGGCTATACCTACCAATACCACTCCTAAAATCTCAATAATAAAGAATAAAAATTATGAGCACCGGCATCCTAGCAATACTTTCTTTACTTCCGATCATCTCAGTCGCAGTTTTCCTCGTGCTATTACGCTGGCCAGCCAGCCGAGCCATGCCCATTGCTTATATAGTCGCAGCGGCACTGGCATTCTTCATATGGCAAATACCGGGAACCAAAATTCTAGCAGCTAGCTTCAAGGGACTGTGGGTGGCGGGCACACTCATCTACATTATTTTTGGTGCAATTTTATTATTGAACACTCTGGTACAAAGCGGAGCAATAAGCACGATCCGCCAGGGATTTTCAGACATCACCCCAGACAGAAGAGTTCAGGTAATTATTATTGCCTGGTTATTTGGTTCGTTTATTGAAGGCTCAGCAGGATTTGGTACGCCAGCAGCAGTAGCGGTTCCGCTGATGGTAGGGTTAGGGTTTCCAGCCATGGCAGCGGTAGTTGCCGGGATGATAATACAAAGTACACCTGTTTCTTTTGGCGCCATGGGCACTCCAATACTGGTGGGCGTTAACGAAGGCCTTTCGGCGGATCCTGCTATGGCGGCTTATGCTCTGGAGAGAGGCTTTGCAGAGTGGGACCAGTTCTTGGCATTCATAGCGACGAAAGTAGCTATTCTTCACGCCATCGCCGGCACCTTCATCCCATTATTAGTTGCATCCATCATGACGCGCTTCTTCGGTAAGAACCGATCATTTGCTGATGGATTTAAAGTTTGGAAATTTGCTTTGTTTGCAGCTTTTTCAATGACTATACCCTATGTCATTGTGGCCTATCAGTTCGGACCGGAATTTCCATCCATGCTTGGAGGCTTGATTGGTTTAGGGATAGTTGTTACTACGGCTCGCATGGGCTTTTTAATGCCCAAAGAAGATGAAATATGGGATTTCGATGAAAAATCGAAATGGGATGCTGAATGGTCTGGAGCTATACTACATGACCCAGACAATAGCACTCCCAGTGAAAGACCAATGAGTATAGTCAGGGCCTGGTCACCCTACGTATTCGTAGCAGGTTTGTTAATTTTGACTCGACTACCTGAAATGAATTTGGAAGGTATTTTACGAAACTCAAACCCATTCATTACCTGGCAGTGGCCACAAATTTTTGGCAGCGACATCACGGCTTCTTTTCAACCCCTATGGTCGCCGGGCACAATTTTTATCATTGTCTCGTTTATCACAATCATGCTTCACGGCCTAAAAGTTTCCGAATACAAAATTGCTGTTAACAAATCTCTCAAGACACTTATTCCTGCATCTACAGCTTTGGTTTTTACCGTGCCTATGGTTCAGGTTTTCCTCAACACCACTGGTGGGGGAACTGGCTACGAAACAATGCCTATTGCTTTAGCTAATGGAGTGGCCGATCTGGCGGGCCAAGCATGGCCTTTCTTTTCCACATTTATAGGAGGTTTGGGGGCTTTTGTAGCAGGGAGTAATACCGTCAGCAATATGATGTTCTCACAGTTTCAATTTAGTGTCGGTCAACAAATCATGGCAGACCCCACTTGGATTGTTGCGCTTCAAGCCGTAGGTGGCGCTTCAGGAAATATTATCTGCGTACATAATGTCGTTGCTGCCTCAGCGGTAGCGGGAATCATAGGCAAGGAAGGTGCTGTTATCCGAAAAACACTTCTACCTTTCTTTTACTATGCACTCATATCCGGGTCCATCGGCTACGGCATAGTTAATATGAGCTCTGGCATTTTTAATCTAGGGTTCATCATTGCTGGCCTAATTGTAGCGACGATGATTTATTTCATATACCGGTTTAATCGCAGCGCTTCAGGCTAAATTCCACCTAGCGTTCAGGCTCCTGCAGCTTGAACGCCGCCCTTGTTGTGATGCCAAAGTTGTGCAACTGTAGCTCACACTCCACGTTGAATTTTACTGCAAAAATTAATAATTTCCTCCATATCTGTTATGAGTAACTCAGACATTCGTTCCTTAACCTTAGCCACCGCCGGACACGTTGATCACGGTAAAACTTCACTAGTTTCAAATATCACTAATAAAGATACTGATTCGCTGGCGGAAGAAAAAGCCCGTGGCCTAACAATCAACTTGGGATACGCCTACCACCATTTTTCAGATAGTGAAGGTAATAACAACATAGTGGGCTTCGTAGATGTCCCTGGGCATACCGATTTCATAAACAATATGTTAGCCGGGGTAAGTTCGGTCGATGCGGCACTGCTGGTGGTGGCTGCTGACGATGGCATCATGCCTCAAACCAAAGAGCATCTGGCTATTCTCGACTTGTTAGAAATCCCAAGAGGAGTCATCGCCTTAACTAAAGTTGATCGCTGCGACGATGAACGTATCGCCGCTGTGATCCAAGAGATAAAAGACCTTATCAGACCCACTAGTCTTGCCGATTCCTGTATTTTCCCTATTTCCAACCAATCTAAGGCAGGCATTCCCCCACTCATTCAACACCTAGAGGAATTACTTACCTCATCCAATTTGAGTGATTCTAAAAATACGCTTAACTGCTTTCGCTATTTGATAGACCGAAGTTTCTCAGTGAAAGGAATCGGAACCGTTGTTACTGGCAGCGTAAGAGCAGGTTACGCAACAACTGCACAGCAAGTACTCCACACCAACAGTGACCAATCAACACGCTTGCGCAGTCTAATGCAGGATACTTTTGAATTGGATAGCTGCCATAAGGGGCAACGCATTGCAGCAAACATTACATTAAGTCATGGAGATATAAGCCGAGGAGATTGGCTGACAGGGGCAGATCAATGCTTCCCAGTAAATCGCTTTGATGCTCGAATTAAATTCATTAACGAACAGCAAAAAATTAATAGCAGTGCGCAATACCACCTTTACATCGGCGGTTCACATCGAATCGTTTCTATTCGTGCGCTGGGTGATGGCATTCAAAATTTTTATCAAATTCGATGTCATCAATCAATAATAGGTCATTACGGAGATCGCTTTATTCTGCGCGACCCAGCTTCTCAGAATACTATTGGTGGAGGAAGAGTAATCGATATCTTTGTCCCAAGAAAAAAGCGAGATAGTGAACCACGACTTGCACTATTGCTTGCCATGGACCAGGAAGCCGAACAGGCGTTAGATAAGTTACTCTCGCTTCGAGCCGAAGGTGTAAACCTTGATCAATTCGCCGTCAATCGCAATCTAACAGAAGAAGCGATCCAGAAACTTCGCGACAACTTGAAGACAGGAGACGCAGGACCGGCTGTTATTTCTGTCAACAAACGAAAACACCCCCTCCTGCTGCACCAGAAGTACTTTGAGCAATACAGCCAGCTTATTTTGAAGACTGTCAAAGAGTTTCATAGCATGCAATCCAGTCAACAAGGAATTAGTGAACCTGCTCTTAGCCGGGCAACTAACTTTAAGGGATCACACCTTCTCTTCCATAACTTATTACAACATTTGATCGATAGCGCTGAAATCAAACGCACAGGAACCTTGCTGCATCTTGTTGCTCATGTCGCTCAGATGTCTGATGAAGAAAACAACTTTCTCAATAAAATTCGCCCTATTCTTCAAAAAACTGGAAATGTCCCACCAAGAACTCGCGAATTGGAAGAAATGACTAACATTCCTTTGAAACCTCTGGAGCGTATTCTTAAACAGACAACTCTGGCTGGAAATCTAATACAGGTAGCACCAAATCGATATTACCTCCCCGATACGATTATGGATCTAGCAGAGATTACTGAAAAACTCATTCAACAATACAATTCTGATGAGGGTTTTTCAGTAATTCAATTCAGAGACAAAACTGGCATAGGTCGCAATCTTTGTATCGAAATACTGGAATATTTTGATCGTGTTGGATTCACTCGCAGAGACGGAAATAGCCGATTTGTGCGTACTGAAAAAGAAAACATCTTTGGAAAATAGAGTTGCATGCAGTTCACTTATCAAGAATTTTTCTTGAACCGCTTCGTTCATTGAGGGGCGTCTTGTCATGTGGAAAACTATATAAAAATGGTGCCTCGATGCATCTGGAAATATGTTAAATCAATGGCTGCAGTTATTTTCCTATCGAATCACAATTTCCATTGCGCCCGCTGTAATTTAAGATGTCTTAGCAATCGCGATCGCATTTGTCACAGTTAGTCTGCAGTCGACAAAAGCTGCGTTTACAAATTCAACGCTGAACCTACGAGACGAATACCTAAGAGAGGGGATGTAATACTACTGGTAATTTCGAATAGCCTTTCACAAAACTAGAGTAGATACGTTCTGGCTCACCTACCACTTCTACTTGGTGAAACCTTTTCATTATCTCTTCCCAGACTATTCGCAGCTGCATTTCCGCTAGGCGATTCCCCATACAGCGATGAAGGCCAAACCCGAAGGAAAGGTGATGACGAGCATTAGCCCGATCGATAAGAAACTCGCCTGGGCGATCAATAACCTCCTCGTCTAGATTTCCGGAGGCATACCACATAATAACTTTATCTCCAACTTTGATTGCCTTCCCGCCCAAATCTGTGTCTTGAATTGCAGTTCTGCGCATATAAGCCAGAGGTGTTTGCCAGCGAATAATTTCTGACACCATATTGGGTATCAAACTGGCATCTTCTCGCAGCTTTTGGTATTGATCAGGATTTTGACTCAATGCCAAGACACCCCCTGATATAGAGTTTCGAGTTGTGTCATTACCACCAACAATTAATAGAATGATATTTCCCAAATACTCCATGGGCGGCATATTTTTAGTTGCTTTACCGTGAGCTAACATTGAGATTAAATCATTGCCTGGTTCTTTATTTATTCGTTCATTCCATAGGCCCGTGAAATAGGCCAGACACTCCTCCATAGCTTCCCAACGCTGCTCCTGACTTTCAATAACTCCGTTTCCGGGTATTGCTGTCGCTACGTCCGACCAATGAGTCAACTTATGACGATCCTCAAAAGGGAAATCGAATAAAGTTGCCAGCATCTGTGTAGTTAACTCAATAGAAACACTGTTTACCCAATCGAATTCCTCCCCAATCGGCAAAGAATCAAGAATACCCCCGGCCCTCTGCCTAATTACACTCTCAAGATTCTTAAGATTTGCTGGAGCCACCACTCCTTGAACAACTCTTCTCTGTTCATCATGTTTGGGTGGATCCATGGAAATAAATGCTGGGAAGGTGAACTCCTCGAGCGTATCAACAATACCTATTGTAGGTTCTGAGGAGAATAATTGAGGAGAAGTGTCGACATGCATGATGTCCTTGTATTTCATTACAGACCAGTAAGGACCGACGGCAGACTCGCGGCAATAGTGCACAGGGTCTTCATCACGGAGACGTTTTAAGAAGGGCAGGTATTCATTAGCTTGCCAAATCCCTGGATGGGATAGATCAATTTCATCCAGCTGCAGAGCGTAGGGGTCTTTTCCTACGAGGCTCCACTGGCTCTTTGATTTTATTTTCGGATCAATAATTTCAGTCAAGATTCATTTCCCATGAGCAAGAAAGCAAGTTCAGACGAGTCAATACTGTTCTGCTAGAACTGAAATTCAGGTGTCGTTACTACTAAACCATCTAATTCTTCAGTTACCTCAATTTGACAGGCTAAGCGGGAGTTATCTTTCCTATCGGTGCTTAAGCTCAGCATTGCTTCTTCTGTAGGACTCAATAGTCCCACTTTTGCTAGCCAGGCTTCATCGACATAGACATGACAGGTTGCACATGAACAGGAGCCACCGCAATCCGCATCAATACCCGGCACGCCGCTGCGAACCGCTGCTTGCATAACCGAGCCACTTGGGGGTACGTCGACTCTATGCTCTGAACCATTATGCTCAATGAATAAAATACTAGCCATATTCTAAGTTCCAAATCTCAGTAATTTTTTGAAGGCGCAACAATAGCAAGATGTTACTTAGAGCTAAAGCTCTGAGTAACCAATTACCCAAAAAACTAATCACTTCGTAATAACAGCTAAATACCCACAAAGATCGAGAGGGATACAGCCTCGAATCGATAAACCATCAACTTAAATCGATTAAAAACACTTCAATGCAGAGCAAAATCTAGCGACAAACTTGAGCCTTTCATAAGTATTACAAAATAGTAATAAATATCTCACGAAGCTACTAGCAAGCACGCAATTGATTTGGTTTAATACGCGCGAATTAGATTCGGAGTTAAATTCATGTCAAATTCAATTCCCGCACTTTTCGGACGATCTCCGATACGGCCAATACAAGAACACATGGCGAATGCTCAGCGCTGCGTCATTATCCTAGGTGACTTTCTCAATGCTTGTATTGCAGACGATTGGCAGAAAGCTTACGAGCTGCAACAGGAGATTTGTTCTGCAGAGCATGAAGCCGACGACCTCAAAAACAATGTCAGAACTAACCTTCCTAAGAGCTTACTACTTCCTGTAGCCAGATCGGATTTACTCGAATTACTCAGCATTCAAGATCGCCTTGCGAATCGTGCAAAGGATATCGCCGGTTTGATGTTAGGTCGAAAAATGCAAATTCCCAGCGAACTCTCTGACTCACTTTTGAAGTATTACAAGCTAAGCCTCAAGGCTTCAGGGCAGGCTTTAAGAGCAATTAATGAGCTAGATGAATTATTAGAAGCCGGGTTTCGGGGCCGAGAAGTCGAATTAGTTGAAGAACTCATTGAAGAATTGGATGAACTGGAAAATAAGAGTGATGATCATCAAATTCTTTTGCGAGCTTCTCTTTACGAATTAGAATCCATCTTACCGTCAGTGAATGTAATGTTTTTATATAAAATCATCGACCTGATCGGTGAGATTGCTGACGATTCACAAAAAGTTGGTAGTAGATTGTTAATTCTCATAGCGCATTAATAACTGCTGAATTGATTAACTACTATAAATCACTAATAGCAACAAAATATAGGTAGTTCTGCGGATGTCTGAAATTATTTCTGAATACGGTATGATTTTTTTGGGAATGGCATGTGTATTTGGTTTCTTCATGGCCTGGGGCGTCGGTGCAAATGATGTTGCCAATGCCATGGGAACATCTGTAGGTGCCGGAGCCATTACGATAAAGCAGGCCATTCTGATCGCGATGATTTTTGAATTCGCTGGCGCCTACCTTGCCGGAGGTGAAGTTACCTCAACAATACGCTCCGGAATTATCGATATTGAGAAAGCAGGATTTACAGATTCGCCAGAACTATTAGTCTACGGAATGCTTTCTTCTTTGCTCGCTGCCGGCATTTGGCTACTAGTTGCGTCTAGTAGGGGTTGGCCTGTCTCAACTACTCATTCCATTATTGGTGCCATCGTCGGCTTTGCGGTTGTCGGGATTTCAGCTGATGCAGTAGTTTGGTCCCAAATTTGGAGGATTATTGCCAGCTGGGTAGTTTCACCTATGGTATCTGGTTTTGTCGCTTTTTGTATTTTTAGGAGTGTGCAAAAATTGGTTCTCGACACCGATGATCCATTTGCAAATGCTAAGAAATACGTGCCCTTTTACATTTTCTTAGTCGGTTTCGTTATAGCCATGGTAACTCTGGTCAAAGGCCTTCGTTATGTAGGTTTAGATCTTTCCTATAACCAAAGCATCTTAATTGCTATTGGCATAGGTTTGCTGATGAGCGTCCTCGGTGTATTCATGCTGCGATCGATAAAAGAACTACCCTCTCGTGACAAAGCATCTCACTTCGCCAGCGTTGAACGAGTTTTTGGTGTTCTTATGCTTTTCACCGCGTGTTCAATGGCTTTTGCCCATGGCTCGAATGATGTG
This sequence comes from Gammaproteobacteria bacterium, assembly GCA_012960305.1. Lineage (GTDB taxonomy): Bacteria > Pseudomonadota > Gammaproteobacteria > Pseudomonadales > Pseudohongiellaceae > UBA9145. The sequence goes on from DUBM01000011.1 coordinate 142,708, forward strand.
GCCAATGCTATCGGACCCTTGGCAGCAGTGAATGGCATGGTACAAAGTGGTGGTGAATTTTTGGAACAGTCTCGACTGCCAGTGTGGATACTTATCCTCGGTGGTGGCGGAATAGTTGCTGGCTTAGCGACTTGGGGCTATAGAGTAATTGCGACTATCGGCCGCAATATAACCGAGCTAACTCCGTCACGCGGTTTTGCCGCAGAATTAGCAGCCGCTACGACTGTGGTATTGGCCACTGGTACGGGCATTCCAGTCTCTACAACTCACTGCTTGGTAGGTGGCGTGCTTGGGGTAGGTATGGCCCGAGGAATCGGTGCGCTTAATTTAGGTGTGGTCGGCCGTATATTTCTTTCCTGGGTGGTGACACTTCCGGTTGGTGCTGTACTGTCTATCCTACTATTTTTCTTATTCAAAGGGATCTTCGGCTAGCAATTATTCACAGGATTAGGCCTCAAGCTTTGGTTTTAAGATTAGAACCTAAGGCCTAAATTTAAATTAGAAGCCATTAATCTTCAGCAGGGCCAGGGAATTGCACTCGTAATTCCCGCTTCAGCACTTTCCCATTTGCGTTACGTGGGATCTCATCAATAAATACTACCGCTTTTGGCAATTTGAATCTCGCCAATTTACCATCGCAGAATTTCAACACATCTGCTTCCTGTAATTGTTCAATTTTTCTCACTACAACCGCAAAGGGAGATTCACCCCATTTTTCACTGGCTTGACCAATCACTGCAACCTCACTCACTTCAGGATGAGACAGAATTACATTTTCGATCTCGGCTGGATAGACGTTCTCCCCACCTGAAATAATCATGTCTTTAATCCGATCCTGAATGTAAATGAAGCCTTCCTCATCCACCGACGCCACATCACCTGTTTTGAGCCACCCATCATCGGTAATACTTTCTCGTGTCGCATCTGGCTTATTCCAGTATTCAATCATTATGTGCTCACCACTCATCCAGACTTCACCCTGCTCGCCCGGAGAGCAAACATTTCCATTGTCATCAACTACTTTAACATTAGTATGGAAGAAGGCTTTCCCTGTTGACCCGATTTTTGACAACGCGTCCTCAGCGCTAATAACACAGGCCGGACCACAGCATTCAGTAAGCCCATAAATTTGATGAACGTCAATATTCAGATCTGCGTATTGCTGAATCAAGTTAACTGGAAGTGGTGCTGCTCCACTCTGCACCCAACGTAAATTTGAATAGTCGTATTGCGTGACATCGGGTACTTGTGTCATAAAATTCAACATCGCTGGGACGAGAAGCGTGTTGGTGATTTTTTCTTCTTCTATTAATTCCCATGCTCTTTTTGGGTCGAATTCTTTCATAACAACACTGGTAACGCCCTGATAAATATTAAGTACTAAGGGAATCAGTGACCCAACATGAAAAAGAGGCAGCGCTACTACGTAACGATCACCACCTCTCAAATCACAGGACGCACCAAAAGTTATCAGTGCCCACATACAAGTATGATGAGAATGAACAACACCTTTCGGCAATCCAGTTGTGCCAGATGTGTACATTATGAAAAGTAAATCATCATCCTTTGCCAAAATTTCTGGCTGTATGTCATCAGCAGCATCACGGAATTGATCATAGTCTTGGGAGAAACCAGCCTCTCTGCCATTAGCTGCTACTTGAATCCAGTTTTCTACATGTGTCTTCTCACCTCGGTCGTGCAAATCTTTCATCATATCGACGAATTGCTCACCAAAAACGATCGTCTTCGCTCCACTATCTTTTAGAATAAATTCCAGTTCATTCGGTACCAGACGCCAATTCAACGGCACGATAACGCCACCGATTTTGGCAATGGCGAAAAATGCCTCGATAAACTCGACGCTGTTCATTAATGCCAACGCGACACGATCACCGGGTTGAACCGCCAATTCTTTTAGGGCATTGGACAAGCGATTGCTGCGAACATTGAGTTCTGCAAAGCTGATGCGAAAACCTGTTTTGCCATCCACATAGGCTTCACGATCTGGATTTATTATTGCGCGCTTGCTGAGAAGCAAGCCGATGTTGTTCTCCATTATATGTTCCAACCAAGATCCTGAATTAAGAGCCCGCAAGTCTGCCAGCCACGATAGTGTTTTCCCACTAATCCAAAGCAGAATCAAGCTTCATGAGAGAAAACTTTCTCATTTCTGCTTAAAGCAGCCATTACTGCAGCAACTGAAAATTTTTAACGGATTAGCTAGGAGTAAATTTTGGCGAGAGCCCAAGCTGGAAGCTTATGATTACTAAGAATTAGAATTAATAAGCAAAAAGCCACAAAGGTCTTAGGGGCGAAAACTCTTTTAGATTAAGGCTTAATATTTCAATTTTTAGATGACGCGGAAGATTCCAGAAAAAATAGAATTGCGGTTGAGGATGAGATAAGCAAATTTCCTGAGAAAATAGTAGAAGAGAGTATTACATCCTCCTTTTTTAAGGACCTTACTAACTCTTTAAATAAGGTTTTAAGGCGTCAAAACGATATTCAATTTCGGCAATTTCTAGTGAAGAAAAACTATATTCACCTCGCCGCGATCTAATAGTTTTGAAGACACCTCTCTTCTGCAATATGTATAGCCTTACACCCGGTATAAGATTATCCAAATTTTGGATTAACAATAATTTGCTATAGCAATCGCGCAACTCTTCATGCCTCCCTAGTTGATTCAGCTCCCATAGTTTTGCGTACACATCTCCATACATTGCACCTCCGGTCATTACACCATCTGTACCAATACGCATCTCATAGAGCCAACCTCTACCCAATGTAGCTCCAAATACAGAGCGGATCGGGTCTGGATGGAATTCCTGCAAGGCAAGCATACGTTCATGCACTCTGCCATATTCTTCTTTAATATAACCACATTGAGGGAAATCGGTGGCCAGTTGCACTAGAAACTCTATGGTCAACTCTATGTCAGGACCACCGCTGGTTTGGACAAAAATTGGTCGCTCAGTAATTTCGCAAAGAGCCGCATAATAAGCATGTATCTCGTTTAACGAGATAGCAGTTGTAGGAGGGATGGCGATCATGCCATCTGGAGATAAAGCCTCAGCAACTTTCGCATACTCTAACATGCCTGCTGTATCGTCTGCCTGGACACCAAGCACCAAACTCATCGTTCGATTACGGTTGGCTTCTGCCAAAACCTGAAAACCCTTTATGCGTTCCTCTTTAGTAAGGTAGCGCTGTTCACTAGAGTTTTGTGGCCATACCAGACCCTGGACTCCACATTGATCGCAGAAGGCGACTTCTTTAGCTAAATCGTCATAATCCACTTCCCCAGATTCATTATAGGGAGTGCTTAAAATCATGAGCGCACCGCGCATTTTATTCTCTTGAGCGGACAACAAGCTGGTATAGGGCAAAGTTGCGGTTACAGTAAGCCCAGCCAGGGCCTGCCTTCGAGTAAGGGAGGGATTGAATGTCATAACAGAGTTCCTCTTCGTCTTACATAATTACTACATATCTAGCACAGAGTAAATCACCTAATTCCTAATAAATTACGAGAGAGGCTTTGCCCGGTAATTTTGCGCTGTACCAATGAAAGGAGAGAGATTGGGGCTTGTTATTGCTTCTGTTGTGAGCGGTGGCACTATTGAGACTGAATTAATTACAAACTCAAACTATTGTCAAGGACCGTAACAGAGAAGATAATGGCGATCAACTCACCCCTCCATAGCTCTTCCAAAGCATGCAAAAACTACTGCTTTTATTCTGACCCCATTTGTTAGAGGATTTAATTGGGCATCCACAAAAAAAATATATTAATCGCAAGAAAACCATTCTGACAGATTAAGAATCAACTTGTCAGACCCTTCTCAGTCCTGGCACAACCCTGTATTCTATTTGTGTTTCTATATCTGCCATCTTATTTTTATTACAAAGCACGATAACATTTAGATGAAAATCATGAAATTGAGGGAACGATGACATTTGCTGATTTGAAGGAGATGCATGAAGCTATAGGCTAGACCTTGAGGCTTACAGCAATCAGCAAAAAATTGACAGGAAAGTCGCGCACGTAAATAAACCGCACTTAGGCTCTCGCAGGAAATTGGGTGAGAGTGATTAACTCTTTGTGCAGATTTCAGCCTCGAGTACTAACTACTCATTCGCACATTCTTTAGAGACTAAATCAATGATAAACAGATATTTACTCTTATTCGTCGTCGTTTCGTTAACGAGTATGTCTATTCGCGCAGCTGAATTCTCTCAAGCAAGGCCTAGCCCTGAAGAATTAATGCAGCTTCCGATGAATAATTGGCTTACGAATGGTGGTGACCTTTATAACCGCAATTACTCGCCATTAACTGAGATTAATATAGAAACTGTAAGCGAGCTTCGTCCAGTGTGGCGAACGCATTTAAATGGCTCCGGTTTAGATACGAAATATTCAGGGGAAGCTCAGCCGCTAATTTATGAAGGCGTCATGTATATTATTACTGGTGCTGATGATGTCTTTGCGTTAAGTGTTGAAACAGGTGAAATATTGTGGAGCTCTGAAGCATCACTTAGCGATGAAATTTCGACAATCTGCTGTGGTTGGACCAGCCGCGGGGTTGGTCTCGGAGAAGATAAAATATTTGTAGGACAGCTTGATGGAGTTCTTAAGGCTGTGGACAAAGATACAGGTGAATTAGTTTGGTCTGTGCAAGCCGAGAGATGGGAGGAAGGATACACAATAACCAGTGCGCCGCTTTATTTTAAAGGCATGGTTATTACGGGATTTGCTGGTGCTGAATTTGCCGCAAGAGGCCGCGTGAAAGCATTCAACGCTGCTGACGGAAGCCTACTGTGGACATTTTACACTGTTCCCGGTCCCGGGGAGTTCGGATATGAAACATGGCCTCAAAATTCTGATGCGTGGAAAACCGGTGGCGGCACGGTATGGCACACTCCAGCCGTAGATTCCGAACTTGGTATGATTTATTTCTCAACTGGCAATCCGGGGCCAGATTATAACGGTGCGGTTCGTGGTGGAGATAATTTATTCACGGCATCTATCGTGGCACTTGATGCTTACACTGGCGAATATCAATGGCATTTCCAGCAAGTGCATCATGATCTTTGGGATTTTGATGCACCAAATCCGGTGATATTGTTTGATCTTGAATATGATGGAGAATTAAGAAAGGGACTAGCTCAAGCCGGTAAAACAGGCTGGGTCTATATTTTAGATAGAACTACAGGTGCTCCTCTGGTTGGTATCGAGGAAAGGCCGGTGCCCCAAGAAGAACGACAGCTGACTGCCGCAACTCAGCCTTATCCTTTAGGGGATGCGTTTGTAACTCAAACTTTGGATATTCCCCCAGAGGGTTTTAAATTAGAAAATGGTGGCGCAATCTTTACACCATTTTGGGAAGATCCAGTGTTGCTTCGTCGTAGTGAAGCCAATTGGCCGCCGAGCACGGTTGATCCTGAAGCAGGCGTTATGTACGTTTGTGCGGGTGAGCGGCAGGCTGCTTATTCATCTCGTTCTGGTTTAGAACAAGTTGATTCTGGCGAGCGATATACGGGTGGCAGCATGCGATTTGCTCCAATAGCGACCACAGGAGTGGTAGCAGCAATTGACCTCAGAACCAATAAATTACTTTGGTCCCAACGCTGGCCGAGCCGTTGTTACAGCGGATTGATGGCATCCGCTGGTGGCTTGCTTTTCGCTGGTCGAAATGATGGGCGCTTGACTGCTATGGATGCTAAGGATGGAACGAAGCTATGGGAATTTATGACGGATGCAGGGGTCAACGCCCCTCCTGCAACTTTTGAACATAACGGAAAACAGTATGTGGCTGTCTTATCAGCAGGCAATCTGCTTGCAAGTTCTAAACACGGAGATAGTGTTTGGGTTTTTGGACTTGATCACGATGGTCTAAATTCCACAATTGAGCTCGAGCAGATTACGCCTCCTCTATCTAATGATGAGGGTCTTGCTTTGTATCGTCAAAACTGCGTCTTCTGCCACGGCCTCCGAGGTGAAGGGGGTCATAATGGAATGCCTCTTGAAGGACTGGCAGCTTTTAGTACTAACCATGTAGAGAATATAATCAGTGTAGGTCAGAATAACATGCCTTCATTTGAAGGAGTTTTTATAGGTTCTGAGATTCAATCAATAGCTGAGCATGTTAGAACACTCAATCCAGGTATATCAAATAGAAACAATCGTCAATAAAAGCAAAGAAAAAAATATAATCCATAAAGTAAGAGCTTTGAGATCTTGCGACTTCCGTTAATTATATTTCTTGTGGTGATCAATAATAATAACAGATAATATTTGTTACGTTTTAAGGTATATTAAATATGAAAAAAAGAAATAAGGTGCATTTATTAATCAAATCCTGTGCTTTCATCTTCATCGCAATTACTTTTCTTAACAGTTGCTCTCCGCTGGAGAATCAGGAAATAACTGCTACTAGGCTTCTGGATCGACCCCTTATCGGTCCGGAGATTGACCCAAGTATTGGTATTAATATTCAAGGGCCTTCTCTAGTAAGAGTACCTGAATGGGTGCCTGGCAGATTGGGCAATTATTACCTTTATTTTGCTGATCACAAAGGAAGCTATATACGGTTAGCATACGCAGATGAATTACTCGGACCCTGGCAAGTGTATGTTCCAGGAAGTCTGCAAATTGAACAGTCTTACTTTCTAAGTGAGCCAGCAGAGATTACCGAAGATCAACTTAATCAAATGGTTGAAGAACGTCAGACTGATTGGGTTGCACTTTCGCATGATTGGCGCACAGAACTGACTACTCCACATATTGCGTCACCCGATGTGCATATTGATGAAGACAACAAGCGATTCATTATGTATTACCATGGATTGGATGGTCCCGGCGCGCAATTAACCCGTGTAGCTACGTCTCCCGATGGAATTAACTTTACTGCACAACAACAAAATTTGGGTAGGACGTATATGCGCGTTTTCAAGCATGCTGGGATGACTTATTCCATGGCTATGCCGGGTCAGTTTTATCGGTCGGCTGATGGATTTACTAATTTTGAGGCAGGCCCGGCACTCTTTAATCGCGATATGAGACATGCGGCATTGTTAAAAGAGGGAAATTTACTCTCCGTATTCTGGACTCAAGTCGGCGATGCTCCTGAATTGATAAAGCTAAGCACTATCGATCTATCTGGAGATTGGATGACTTGGAAGGAGTCTAGCTCAATAGAAATATTGCGACCTGAATATAGCTGGGAAGGCGCAAATGCGCCTATTGAGCCTTCGGTCAGAAGCAGCGCTTATGGACTTGTCAATCAGCTAAGAGATCCCTCGATCTTTAAAGACGAAGGGAAAACTTATCTTCTCTACACCGTTGGCGGCGAATCTGGAATAGCAATAGCCGAATTACAAATGTAATTTCAGTATACTCATTACTAGTTAGAGTCTTCCGCTAATTTGATTTTGAAGTTAAATATCTAAGTACTGAAAGTAGAGTTATGAATGCAAGTTCACATCTTTTTATAAGGTACTGGTCATTAAAAACCTCATATTTCCAAGGTTATTTGTAAATGAAGGACTTAACTTAAGGGTTTGATCACCAAGACAGTTAAGATTTTAAGACATGAATATAGAGACCATCCCTCAACTGATAAAAAGTAGTGCAGCGCAACACCCCAATTCTTCAGCCTTAATTTACCAACAAGAAGAAATTAGTTTTAGAGAATTACAAGATCTTTCATTACGAACCGCGAAAGGTCTTTCAGAGATTGGTATAATAAAAAATGACAGAGTAGCGTTCTGGCTGCCTAACTGTCCGGCCTATGTAGTTCTTTATCTTGCGTGCGCTCAGCTCGGCGCGATAGCAGTAGCCGTGAACACACGATTTCGCAGCTCTGAAATCGCAGACATACTTTCTAGATCCCGTGCTAAGACTCTCATTCTATGGCCCGGATTTCGAAACTTAGATTTCCTCAAGATTCTTGCTGAAATTGATGAAAGCGTATTCTCCCACCTTGAATCTCTAATTCTGTACAGTGAGAAAGATGCGATACAAGATTTACCCCCTTTGTTACAGTCAAAGCAAATAATCGATTACACACAATTAGTTAAGAGCGAAGCGTTTGCTGGTGATTGCAGCGGCGCCAATCTTGGCTGCAATATTTTTACAACCTCTGGCACAACTAAAGCTCCTAAGTTCGTCTTACATACCCATGCTAGCATTGTGCGTCATGCGCTAGATGTTTATAAAAACCTTTCTTCAGTAATAAAAGATGGTGCTTTTTTCCAAACACTACCTTTCTGCGGAGTCTTTGGATTTAATCACCTTACGGCTGCGCTAGCTGGCGGGAAAGCGAGCGTATTACAAAGCGGATTTAACGCAGAGGAAGTCCTTCTCTTATTGGACCGACATAGTGTTCATTATATAAGCGTGACGGATGACATGTTATTAGCTTTATTAGAAGCAGACGATCGTAATCCTGCCATGCCATCGCTAAATTGTTGTGGTTATGGCGCTTTTAATTTACCGCCAGATGAAATAACCAACCGCGCTGCATTGCGCGGAGTAGATACAGTAGGCCTTTATGGCATGAGTGAAGTGCAAGCTCTATACGCTAGACGCGACCACCAACTATTACAAGATCAACGCTATTTGCCTGGTGGAAAATTAATCTCGAAGGACGCACGAGTTCGTGTGCGTAACCCCGATACAGGCCAATTACTTGATCATGGTGAAAGTGGAGAATTAGAATTTAGTGGCCCAAGTATGATGAGTGAGTACTTCGAAAATTTAGAAGCCACTGCTGATATCTTTACTTCTGATGGGTTTTTAAAGTCAGGTGACCTTGGTTATATGACCTCTGAAACTGACTTCGTATTCGAAACAAGAATGGGAGACACATTAAGATTGGGTGGTTATTTAGTTAGCCCTGCTGAAATTGAAAACCATTTAATAGACCATAAAACGGTTAGCGCTGCTCAAGTTGTAGCTATCCTTATTAAGAATAAATTGAAACCCTATGCTTTTATTATAGCAAACGCCGAAGCAGAAATTAATCAAGAAGAACTAAAAGAGCATTGCAAAAAAAAATTAGCCGCATTCAAAGTGCCAGTTGTTTTTCATTTATTAGAATCTTTCCCTACTACAAATAGTCCAAATGGAAAGAAAATACAGCGAGCCAGATTACGGCAATTGGCAGAGGAAAGAGTAAAGAGTAAAGAGTAAAGAGTAAATTCTTAACCTACTAAGTAACTTATTTAAATTATGAATAACCTTGCTGTACAAACTGCAGTTCAATATCTCACACTAGGAAAGAATAAGTCTGTCTATGTTTAACCGTTCCACCCTATTTAATTTAAATTAATTTAATTTAATTTAATTTAATTTAATTTAGTTTAGTTTAATTTAGTTTAATTTAGTTTAATTTAGTTTAATTTAGTTTCAATCAAGATTGATTTGCTCCGTAGAACCAGCCAACAAGACAATAAACTCCTATAGTTATAAACTTTACTACCATGAACATACGCAAACATTGGCAAATTAACCGACTAGCGGGCTCCCTGGGTGCAGAGATCAGTGGCCCAGATCTCTCCCATCCTACAAAAGAGGACATAGCTGCATTGAAAGCTTTGCTTCTGGAGCATATGGTGATCTTCCTACCTGACCAACACCCGACGGTTGATGAGCACGTGAGGTTGGGCGAGCAATTCGGAGAGCTGGAAGGCCACCCGAATTTGAAGAATGCTTATACTCCTCATGAAAAAATATTTGAACTGGCCGCCTCCCATGGGGGCATTGCCGATGAGTGGCATACAGATCTCACCTTTCGCGAAGAGCCGGCACGCATGTCTATTTTGCACATGGTGAAATGCCCTCCCACCGGCGGCGATACAATGTGGACAAATCTAAACCATGCCTACAGAGAATTATCAGAGCCCATAAAGTCTCTATGCGATGGCATGACTGCCTTACATGACGCTCACCCTCACAATCATCCCGAGCAAATGTACATTCATCCCGTAGTGAGGATGCACCCCGTATCTGGGAAAAAAGCACTCTATGTAAACGAGCATTTTACTCGCAGACTGGTAGAGCTCAATGCCAATGAGAGTGAAACCTTGTTGCCCTATCTTACTCGGTGGGTACAAAACCCTCGCTTTACTGTGCGTTACCGCTGGACAGCTGGCACAGTGTGTATGTGGGACAACTGTATCACGCAACATTTTGTGTTGAACGACTTCGAAGGCGAGCGAGTAATCCAACGTGTGACTGTAATGGGTGATAAACCCCGCGGCGCAGATCCGAAGTGGAAGCCGTGGGTGCGGCCCGGGCCGTTAAGCGCAGCAAGCAGGCACGATCGTCAGCTACATCTGTATTTAAAAGAAAACGAAGGAAAGGATTCTTGAAAGTTTTTACACTCATTCGCTCTGGGTCACAAAAAGACAACTTAGGTTTACGCTAAGAATCAAATGGGAGTCAGGGTGCCTTAGCTTCAGATCAATTCTGCTCAATCATTATCGGCTAACCTAGCTTCCTCAATACGATGACCAGAAAGGATATTCATCATGCCATAGTTACCTTCATGACAGGCATATTCATAAATCTTGTCTTCGGAATATCCGAAGATGAGTCTACGAGTGTAATCGTCAGTAAAAGTCCCCGGATCGTGCACGATAAAATCGTATTGTAGTTCAGTTTCACTGACTCTAGTCAACCTTTCCTGGTACACCCTCGCCTGTGTATCCAGTCCAGGATCGCTCTTCTCATTAATATTTTGCGTATCGATAACCAGGGTGTTTCCTTCCCAATAACCGCGAGAACTTCCATTCCACAGCCGGATATCCTCATGCAGATTTGGCATCGTTGTCAGCGGTATAACGCGCACGTCGTGAAACATTTCCTGAATAATAGTGACATAATTATCGGACTGAACGATTTGCCAGTAACTGTTATAACCAGGGCGAAGATTCGGAACACCACGATGTACGCAACGTTCGGATAATGATCGATCTAGCCAGGAGTCGGCAGGATGCTCTGCCCTGTAGCCGGCAAGCTCTCTGTCATGAGCTGCAGCTGCCACGGTTCTGGCTGGGAAGCGGCCATCGGATGGATCAATAATCTGAGAGGTGCGATTGTCCAGTGTCCGCTCCACCATCCATTGCTGGTCATAATTTCCTGTTTGCGTATCTCGTGAAGACACATCACCTGAGAACACGGCATCCAACACACTCTCTCCAAATAACGCGTCGCCACCACTAGCTGTTATCTCAGACATTCGGCGCTCGAGGAACTGCATCTCTTCGCCGGTAAGATATTCCCTCTCGTCGAACATTGCCGGTCGTTCAACTGGAGTGATCGCGTTATTTGCCCAAACCCCTTGCAGATCGGGTTGATCATTGATGGTTCGACCAGGCTCCCAGCTATCATCGGCTAAAGTAGAATTCAATAGAAACGGTAACGCAAATAAGCTTAAAAACAGTATCGCAGAAATTGGTTTTGTAGAATAACGTATCATCTCAAGCCTCCTGATATTTTTTAAAACGCTTTGTTCTGAAAATTTTAAAATACTGCCAAGTGTTTTGAATTTGGCAACCATATGAGCTCAATCCGCGCCCATGAGAATACAAGTACGAAGACTGCAATAATGTTATGACTATCGTAAAAGCTGCTAGAATACCTCGCATTAGAGAAAAGTTATCCAATTGGCAACTAATTAACACTAGGTATTACTTCATAACCTAATCTTCATTCTCTGAAGCGTATATCCCTTTTTGTAACGTCCAAGCGTATTTCTTTTGCCACGGCAATATTTCGGAGTTGCCAGTGAGAATGAACTTGATAGGCCAAGCAGCTCCCGCTATCAACAACAAGGAATAAAACCCTATGTCGGTTAGTGATTGAAGAATCACTCCATAGAAAATAGCAATCAACAAGCAAAGAGACCCTAACCAGTGAATTACTAAAGCCAATCTTTCAATCATTTTCTTACCCCTATTATTAACCTCTAGCCAAAGCATCAGCGCTCATCAAAGCCCCATAAAACTCAAACACAAAAGGTTTATTTTTTTACTTCTTCAACAATCGCTGGGGCTTCAATTTAAGTATCTATTATAAAACGAAAGAACCATACTCAATTTACAGGTTCAATCCGCAGTAATGCCCCATCATCTTCTTCATCAGTCAGTATATAAAGGAATCCGTCAGGACCTTCGCGCACTTCCCAGACCCGCCGCTTGAGTTCTGTCAACATCAACTCGCGTCGTATCTCCTCGGTTCTTTCGTTAAAAACAATCCGCTGCAGATGGCCCGTGCCCAGAGGTTAGCTATAATAAAGCCAACCCTCTTAAAAAAAGAAAACCCTGTAAGGTAATCACATTAATTTAGCGATAACGCACCATGGAGCGATCAATCTCCGAGATACTTTTCACTCCCAATAACTTCATGTCTCGCTCAATTTCTGATTTAAGGTTTCCTAAGGCTTTTTCAACACCAGGTTGACCAGCCGCTGCCAATGAATACAAGTACATTCTTCCTCCCGAACAAGCCGTAGCGCCGGCAGCTATCGCTTTAAGGACATGAGAGCCACGACGCACACCACCGTCAAGGATGATATCTAGTTTACCACCTACGGCATCACTAATTTCACTGATTTGATCAAATGGAGAACGAGAACCATCCAATTGTCTACCCCCATGGTTGGAAACCATTATCGCATCGGCACCAATATCAACCGCTTTTAGCGCATCACTGACACTCATAACTCCTTTTAAGCAAAACGGACCACCCCATTTTGCGCGTAATGCTTCCGCGTCTGCCCAGCTCATGGACTGATCTAACATTTCCGCGAAGTAGTCACCAACTGATACCGCTACATTCGAACCTTTCTGAACAAAATCTTTTAACTCTGCAAGTTCAAACTTGTCGCGGAAAAAATAATTAGCTGCCCATGCTGGATGTGTAGCGAAACTCAATAAACTTTTTAATGTTAAACGTGGAGGCGAGGTAAAACCTGTATGCAGATCGCGCTCCCGGTTACCACCTGTAATAGTATCTACTGTCAAGGCGAGAGCATTGAACCCAGCCTCTTGCGCTCTTTCTACCATCGCGTCATTGAGCCCACGATCTTTGTGAAAATAGAACTGAAAGAGTTTAGGCGTGGAGATTATTTCCCCAATTTCTTTAAGAGTAACCGTACCAAGAGCTGAAACTCCAAACATAGTGCCGAATTTTTCAGCAGCTTTCGCAACAGCACGCTCCCCATCATGATGAAATAACCTCTGCAAAGCGGTCGGCGAGCAAAAAACAGGCATCGCTAGTTTTTGCCCCATAACCGTTACAGACATGTCAATATGTTCGACACCAGCTAAAACGTTAGGTACTAAATCGCAGTCATCAAAGGCCGAAGTATTCCGACGATAGGTAACTTCGTCATCTGCAGCGCCGTCAATATAATGAAAGATAGGGCCAGGTAGACGTTGTTTAGCAAGTAGCCGAAGGTCTTCAACGTTATGGCAATTTTTTAACTGTCGAAACATGATTATCCTCTCTCTTTTGAAGAGCTCGAAAAGGCTACTTTCCGAATCTGGAATCGTTTTAACGAGGCAGGTAATGGACTTGCATCAAGACTCTAGTTGAGCTTGTAATTTCCAAGCGCTAAATCTTCGACAAATTTTTGAAAATCAAGATTATATGTATGTTTCCGAAGTTCCCATACCCTCTGAAAACCTTTTGAAGACATCCAATCGCGATATTGAGCAACCATTTTTGCCCTAAATTCTCTTAGTTGATCTATCAGATTACTAAGATTGCCCAGTACTTAGCAACATTGCAAATACTTAATCTAGATTACTTTAAGATTAGGGGAATATTAGCTCATTAGCGTGACCCCTTGGTTTTCATTTGGAACAGCACAAACATCAGCGGACTCAAAATTAGATTCTGGAGTCTCAAAATCACCTTTAACAATCTTTTAAGCTACCTCATACACCTGATACAAACCAATAAGTATCGCTCTGCAAAACTGATTGTAGACCGCGGAATGTTTTGCAATAACCAGCCCATTGACTTCAATCAAACGATCCACGTCAGGCTCAACCGATTTATAATGACTTTCTTCTACTTATCGATCTGGATATTGGCAAAATGGGCTATCTTAGCGGTGCGTAAGTTAATAAGAGGAGAAGCGAATGCGTTCAGATTAAGGGTTAGAACAGGATGAATTGTGCGTGGAGAAGGGTAGAATCTATAAATGAGCAATGAAAATAGGTTTGAGCGATGGATTTCCTCAGAAAAATAAACGCAGGCATCACGGCGATATCCAATGAGAAACTTGTGCCGCGATTCTGCCGAACTATTACTGTTGTTATTGGTTTTCTTTCTATGCTTGCCAATGTCTCAATGGCCGCCGAGTATCGTTATACAAATCCGGTTGTGTTTCAACGATTTGAAAATACAGGGACAAATATAGCAACACCAGACGTCCCGGGTTTCTACGGTGGCGCAAGCATTTGGGTAATGGAGTCTGACGGAAGTAGACTTTCAATGCTAAGACATCCGGGGCGAGGACCCTCGGCAAAACACCTTGATCACCCCTCAGTAACCAGTGACGGCCAGTTCGTGATCTATGCAGAATTTGATAGCGCAGAAATCGGCACACGAGGAATTGGCCGTTTATATCAAGAAGATCTGCAATCCGGCGAGCGTACGGTATTGCGAGAGAAGCCTGGTTGCTCACTACACCATGCCGCACTCTCACTAGATGACAAAGTACTTACGTATTCACAAGACTGTAGCACTGAACATTTACTGGTGACTGAAATAGGCAACATGGGGAGAGTCATTGAACCTGTTCCAGCTGGCACTCGGGTGAGTAATGGTTTAAGTGCAGGGAATAGTATTGTTTATCAAAATGAAAAACCGAATAATCAACAAAGCAACCGAACAATCGCCATCATACTCACTGAATTCGATAATCAGGGAGACAGAATAGATCGTAATATTTCAAGTTGGGAATTTCGAAATAGACGCGCAGCAATCTCTCAGGATGGTGGTGCTGTGGCTTGGCAAACCAACTCGACCACTGGTGGAGGCAAAGACGACATTTTGCTTCTAGATTTAACAACCCCCAGTGCTGTGCCACGGAGAATCACCCAGTCCCCCGCAAATGATGGCCACCCATTTTTTTCCCGGAACGGGAAATTGCTTCTTTTTGAATCGGATCGAACCGGTAATTGGGAAATTTTTAAACTACACATTCTTAGCGGCACAATCACACAGCTTACTGACGATTCAAATTATGTGAGTACGCGACCTCGGTGGTAACACACCTAGCAGACCCCACCCTAAGGAAGCCTCCCGGCATCCATTAACTATTATTGCTGCATCACCGATACGTAATAGTGAATTTTAAAAAATAAGATTTAAAATTTGAAGATTATTAGAGGTTTTAATGTATCGACTCTTTCTTTTTTTCAACATGATTTCCTTGCTAATTTTAGTCAGCATTGCACAACTTACCTTTGCGCAAGAAAATGTGGGGGAAGAATCGACTATCAGATATCCAGCGAGTTATTTTTCTGAATGGGCACCGGTTACTGCTCAAGATATGCTTGATCGAATTCCTGGGCTTGATCTCGGAAGTATGGGTGGTTTCGGAGGTAGAAGCAGTTCACGCGGGCGTCCGCCGGGTTCAGGTGGCAGCGGGCGGGGATTTGGCGGCGGGAGCCGCACTATTGAAATCCTAATCAATGGTAAGAGGACTGCTGGCAAAAACAATAGTACTGGTAGTCAGTTAAGCCGGATTACGTCAGAGCAAGTAAGTCTTATTGAAATTATCCGTGGCACTTCTGGGGAGCTCGATGTAAGGGGTAGTGGACAAGTTATAAATGTGGTGCTGAATGAAGAATTAAGTGAGTCCTCATTGCAATACAACTTCGGTGCTGAGCATGCGCCTGACAATACTGTAAGACCAAGCGCCGAGTTGTCTTATAGCGGGCAGACAGGCGGATTGAATTTTCAAGCGAGCGTCAGGGGGTACGACCCTTATTTTTATACCTTAAGTAGGGAGTATTCAATGTTGGGTGATTTTTCGCCGAACGACAAAGTGCTTGAAGTTCGAAAGAGAGACCCTCAAGGCGGAGGAGTCAGTACAAACCTTGACTATCAAATTAATTCAAATAGTAGCGCCAGGTTTAATGCAACTTGGACCGATGGCACTCACACGAGCGATACATTAAGAAAAACTACAGACTTAAAAGTCAGTCCAAATGTCGAGAGCTTCCAATTGGAAACAGCGCCCGGAATATACAAAAATTGGGAAATTGGCGGTGACTATGAGTTCAACACAGATGCCGGGAGTCGGTGGAAGGTTTTATTCATTTCGAACGCTCTTGAGAGAGCCGATACTAGAGAGCGTTATGATATTTTGAGCGAAACTTCGAAAGAAAAGAATCTTTTTCTTGATTCGTGGAGTAATAGCAAAGAACGTATTGTTCGAGGTTCCTATACATTTGATATTTTTGAAAGCCAGGATATAGAGATCGGCGCTGAAAGAGCGCAGACTATTTTAGATTCTAAGTTGGCTTTAGGAATATCCGGAGCTAGTGGGATCCCCTCTCCCGAGTTGGGAGGCCTTATCCCCATGCCTGTGAATAACGCTAACTCGACTGTCGAAGAAATGCGCTATGAACCCTTTCTTATTCATAATTGGATCATTAGTCCACGCATGTCCCTAGAGACCTCGGTCTTGTATGAGGAATCGAAGATAATACAAAGAGGAGATATTTCGAAAGAGCGTGATTTCGACTTTGTTAAACCTAAAGTAGATTTTAGATATGATTTAACACCCCAACTTCAGTTAAGAGGCACAATTGACAAGGTTGTAGAGCAATTAACCTTCAATGACTTTGTTGCCGCCACGGATGAGCAGGATGAAGATTCAAATGTTCAAGCTGGCAACGCTAATTTGCGGCAAGAATGGTATTGGAACTATGAGATTAATTCTGAATACCGCCTACCTAATGACATTGGAGTAGTCAGTGGAAGACTCTATTACGAAGATTGGCACGATCGAATAGAGCGCATGGACATCACTGTTAATGAGAACCAATTACAGAGCACTAATGGGAATATTGGTGATGGCGAGAAGTATGGACTTGAAGTCAGAACAAGCATTCGTATGCGTATGATTGGATTGCCAAATTTGCTTATTACAGCGCGCTCAACTGTGGAAGACTCCAAAATAATCGATCCGATTTTAGGCGTTGAAAGAAGAATGATGAATAGCTGGCGCGGCCGGACTAATTTGGCATTTAGGCATGATTTGCCAAATTTGAATCTTAATTACGGTATGAACGTACAAGATAGTTTCGATGGTGGGCGACTCAGGTACGATATTGACGATATTGAATATGGAAGCGGAGACCCGTTTTGGGGTGCATTTCTGGAGTGGATAAGTCCTCAGAACATGACCTTTCGGTTGGAGGCTCAACAGATCATTGAAAAAGCAAAGATGTGCCGCGAACGGCACCGCTTCGTTGGTCGTATTTCTAGCGGTATCATTGAAGAGATTGAAGACCAATGTTACCGCTCAGGGCCTATTGTCTCTCTTAAGATGACGGGTATCTTTTAATTATTTATTTTTACAGAAAAGTGTAATAGGAATGAAAAAGGTATCTTGTTTTTTTTAATTTCTTTGCGATGCAGATAATAGGTCGATAAGCTAAAGGTCTATGGGGGGGGCATATGTTGATTTTAATTATTTTGATCTTGATTATTTGGGAGGCGTATTGGACTGTAAAGGCATGTTGGAAAGCAGCTAAATCTGGTGACTTTAATTGGTTCGTATTTATGTTGTTATTCAGCCTTCTGGGGCTACCAGAGATTTACTACCTCCACTATAAACAAAACGATTCCAGGGTGGAAAAGTAGCCCTTTCGTACTGCGCCGGCGGGAATATTTTGAGAGTGCTGAAGCGACCGTTGCAAGGATTTTTCAAAATTTGAATAAAACTGAATAGCTGTATTCAAATTCTCATATAGAAATTTAATTACTTAGAGCCTGCCTAGCTGCATCATCGGTTTGCTCCATTGAAAGCGCCTGTCTGTCTACCGCGCCACTATAGTCTTCCGCACTTCCGTCTAGTCTACTTAGAAATTTCGCAAATAATTCGCTAGATAGGCCATTTTCAACATCGATGAATTCGCATGCCTGAAAATCTCGCATAGTCACGTTCATTTTAAGTTCATTATCATAGAAAGAAGTTGATACGATGCACGACTTATCGGCCACTAACTGTCCGCAAGTCCCTAACGGGTCTATAGAATTTCCATCGTCCCCAAAAGTTCCTGCACTCAACTTACATGATTCCAATGTTTTTGCGAAGGATGGCACTCTGTACTGGTACCAAGAGCCATTGAATAATTCTTGGTATCGGAAGTCACCTAGCTTCAAGAGGTATTTCTTGGTGGGATCAGTTGCATTGTAACTGTCTTGTACCAACGAAGGATTAGCCGTTACAGCCGTCTCTGGTAGCCACCCCATAATATAAATCCTGTTATAAATTGGATAGGTAAAAAAGTCTCCTGTATCGCACGCGCCCATCACTGAATAAGGTGAAATACAACTAGGGTCTTGGTCGTGGCCTCCGCCTTGGGTATGTATGAGCTCGTGCACATCAACCTTTGCATTAGCTATCCTAATTTTTTCAGGGCTCCTGCCTCCGGCCCCGCCGGATGTATCGCTATGATCATCGAAAAAGAAAGTTTGGTAGTGCGTGTATTCGATGCCATCAGAAGTAGAAATATTCCAGTGATTTCCTCCCCAAAAATTTAAACTAGATGCTGCCGCTCCCGCGTTATAGGAATCATCACTAGACAATATAATTGAGATCGTCCTGTATTCCTTTACGTCAAAACCTGCTGGCATACGCAGCCCGTCCAGCATGAAGCGAACCGCAGGAGAACATGCTCGAAAGACCTTTTCAAGAATCCATTGGTAATGTTCTTCCCCAAGCTCAGTATCTTTCCAGTTGACCGCTCCCTTTTCATTTTCCACCAGCCACAGCCTTAAGGCTGTAAGAACACTGATTTGCTCGGGTGTAGGGTTCTGCAAAGCATTTGGATTGAGCTTATTTTCATAATAAAAATTTGAGAGCACATCGTCTGAGCCCCAATTATCGAGAGCTGAATCGATGGCTTCTATTTCTGCCTTTGATTGGGCATATTCACCATCACGAGTGCTAGTAGGCAGCATATGGGTTCTATAAGAATTCAGCCGGTTAAAGCTGAGCAAGCCCATCTGGGTCATAGTTAATTCAGCTTGGGCTGTAAAGGAGTCGGTTGTTTCGTAAAGGGTGGCCCCGTTATATCCATGCAACATGAAGGCGACATCGATTTGAGTTTTAAATTCATATTCGATTACTTCTTCAAAATTATTCCCACTAGTGTCCTGTACTGCACCCACAGGAATATTTATAGAGTAAGTTTTATCAGACGCCAATATTGCTGTAGGGTTTATTGAAAGAATTGAACCAGCAATCGAAATATTTGAACTAGAACCGGCCTGATAAGATTCCACTGTATTACCTGCAGAATCTTTGAGAGTTATTACACCCTCGCCTTTTTTAATCGTGGACCCATATGTTATGCCTATATTGTTCCCCACCGGCATTGTTTTGGAATTTTTAGCGGGATTAAAAGTAAGCACCGATAGTTCTGGGGATGTTGTAGGGGATTCTAAGACCTGAGCACTTTGTAGCGTTAATAGAAGGTTAGTCGCGTCAGTCAGACTCCAAGTGGTCTCAAGTGTTTGGTCGCCAACCTGAAGAATATCCGTAAAGATTGCAGTGGTTGTTTCAAATTTTCCGCTGCAATCTGGGGTCTGGGCATTTTCGTTAAGGGCCCCGCCGGCATTAAATGCTCTGCTCTTAGAAACCTGAATGATTAGGTCTTCTAACGAATAAATCGTAAACCCAATATCAAATTCGGCGATTCCACCCACCGCACCTGGAAGCCCATCCGTAAAAACACGCAGACATGTGTAAATCATTGCATCGGAAGAATTATATATTCCGATATTATTAAACGCTAATTCTAATGAGGAGTCCGGTGTTACTCCATTGTATAAAGAGGGCCATTCTTCTTCAGCTGAAGCAGCTGAGAAAAAATTCGCGAGGAATATAAGTAAGAGATATACAGCAAATAAGTGTAGAAACTTCTTATTTTTTATTTCCGAAAATTTATTAATTGATCTGCGAGTAAAGAAACACAGTGCTTTTAGCAGGGATTATACTACGTAGCAACTTTTCCATTAGAGCGCTTAATCCGGCACCTTAGGAAAAAGCTTAATTGTTTTAAATTTTTAACTAAACATACAAAATTGGTCACTCAGAGGCTTAAAAGGAGACACTCTAATTATACCCTGTTGAATGGATGGACGCATGCACATTCAAGTGGTGTAATGACAAAACGCTCCAAATATATGAGAACTATCTGGATGAGCTTTCCATCCGAGATTCCGGCAAAAATATAAATCTGAAGCCCCCTAAAATTGCGGAAAGGAGGAGATATGAGCAACACAGAATTAAGTAATATGGGCGGCCCTCAACCAATTGATAGTAATCATTACGCAACTCATCGAGCCCGAAACTACGCCTTAGTTATATTGACTGGTGCGTATTGCTTTAATTTTATTGATCGGCAGTTGCTGTCAATCTTACAAGAATCGATAAAATTAGACTTGGGTCTATCCGACAGCCAGCTAGGGCTCCTGACTGGTTTCGCTTTTGCTATGTTCTACGTTACAGCAGGAATACCGATCGCACGTTGGGCGGATCGAGGTAATAGAAGAAATATTGTAGCTCTCGCCATTGGTACCTGGAGCTTTATGACGGCTATTAGCGGTCTGGCCCAAAACTACCTCCAATTGTTTTTGGCTCGCATAGGAGTTGGTATCGGCGAGGCAGGCGGAAGTCCTCCTTCCCATTCAATTATTTCTGATATCTTCCCTCCAGAGCGAAGAGCGAGCGCTCTTGCGTTCTATAGCACTGGGGTCAATATTGGCATTTTATTCGGTTTTCTACTTGGGGGATGGTTAAACGAATTTTTCGGTTGGAGAATAGCATTTGCAGTTGTTGGTATTCCCGGTATTTTAATGGCGGGAATTATTCGGTTTACCCTTAAGGAACCAATTCGTGGTCTTAATGAAAACAAAACAGTTTCCGAAGAATTAGTTCCTTTCCGTGATGTAGTTGCTCTCCTTTGGAGCAGGCGATCATTCAGACATATGGCATTCGCCACCGGATTGAATTCTTTTGCAGCTTATGCGACCGTTAATTGGCAAGCTTCTTTCTTCATCCGCAGTCACGGTATGACTACTGGGGAATTAGGGACATGGTTGGCCGTGTCTTCCGGGTTGCTCGGAGCAATTGGGGTATTCGGAGGTGGGGTTCTTGCCGATAAACTAGCTCCTCGAGACAAACGCTGGTACATGTGGCTTCCCGCTTTAGTTGGGTTTATTAGTTTGCCGTTCTTTATTTTCTCGTTTTTGGCATCCAACCAATACCTCGCTTTGACCCTTGGATTTGTTCCAGGATTGCTATTCAACGTATATCTTGGGAATACAATTGCGACCACACATGCCCTTGTAGGGACACGAATGCGAGCTACAGCATCGGCTATCCTATTTTTTACCCTCAATGTAATAGGACTGGGCTTAGGCCCAGCATCGATAGGTATACTAAGCGATTATCTGGCGCCTACTTTAGGTATAGAGTCTCTCCGCTATGCAATAGTTTTCTTACTTCCGCCTGTAATGGCATGGTCTGCCTGCCATTTTCTGCTAGCCTCTCGGGCCCTTAGAAGTGATTTAGCTGCAGCACCGGATTAGGGGCTCTAGCGTTTCATCATCAAGTGCCCGATGCGAAGAATATTTCCTTTGTCTCCATGGACACAGGTGCATACAGTGAGCACATGGCCTCTTGCTCGATCAGATTAATGACGATCACATAACTGTAGCAACGACGACGATAGTTGCTCCTTTATATAGTCTGTTAGATTACTTCCTTCAATTCGGTATGTCAGTCCACACCCAGAGTACAACACACTTTTGGTATGATGGTTCCATTGCACCCCTATACATACTATTCTGGACGGACGGTTGATTAATTCTGTGAATACTTAGGAGAGCAACATGCTAGAAAAACCTGCAGTTGGCGTTTCGGCCAGATATCCCGTTACGCTCTTGTCGCGCTACGTATGCTTTGTGGTTTTAAGTCTCGCTAGCGTTTCCTTGATCGCACAAAGCATTAATTTTCGTCCAAATCCAGGCGATTGGCGCTACATAGGAGGGGACGCTGGTCACACCCGATCAACCCAGCTTAACCAGGTTACTCCTGCAAATTTTGCGGACCTGGAAATTGAGTGGACTTGGAGTGATGCTAGTTTTGGTTCTACTCCACCTCGCTCTACACCTGTGTATGCAAACGGTAAATTGTTCACTGTCGCGGGCGCTCGCCGCCATGTAGTGGCACTCGATCCCATCACGGGAGAAACTTTATGGAGTTTTCGGGAACCCAATACATTTCGATGGGAATACTCCATGCGGGCACCTTGGGGAAAGGGAATCTCTTATACTGAAATAGATGGCCGTGGTGTTGTACTAATTGTTACTCCTGCCTTTTTTCTCTACGCGCTAGATGCTGAGACAGGAGATCCTTTAGAAAATTGGGGCACGCCTGTTCAGCTTGAGGGATTTGAACAAACGGGGGTTGTCGATTTAATTCCTGACCTTATAGCCGATTGGGGGCCTTGGCTTAATTCGGGCGAAACCTATGACCCAGATATCGGAATTCCACTAGAACTAGGTTACATTACTAGTTCCTCACCACCTATAGTAGTAAACGACACCATTGTAGTCGGAAACTCGGCAGAGCAAGGATACAACCAAACTCGCACAGAAAACGTCCCTGGGGATATTCTAGGTTACGATGTGCGTACTGGTGAGTTTAAGTGGAAGTTTAATGTTATTCCGCGCCCGGGCGAGGTTGGTCATGAAACCTGGGAGAACGATGCTTGGTCCTATACCGGCGATGTGTCTTCTTGGGCGCCCCTTTCTGCTGACCCAGAACTTGGCCTAGTTTATATACCAACTAACGCAGCAACCATCGATTTTTTCGGCGGCTTCCAGCCTGGAGATAATTTATTTAGCGCGAGTTTAATCGCCATTGATGTTGAGACAGGAGAACGAGCCTGGCATTTCCAGATGGTCCACCATGACGTTTGGAATAATGACACACCTACAGCGCCGCTGTTGTTAGATGTGGAAGTTGATGGCAGGATGATACCGGGTGTCTTTCAAGCAACAAAACAAGCGTTCCTTTACTCCTTTAATAGAGAGACCGGCGAACCTATCTGGCCTATTATTGAGCGGCCTGTTCCAGCCTCATTAGTTCCCGGTGAAACGCTATCGCCGACCCAACCATTCCCAACCAAACCTGCTCCCTACGACATCCAAGAACTAAGCGTTGAGGGACTAATTGATTTCACTCCAGAGCTTCGGCAAGAAGCATTAGAAATTATTTCAGAATATAAACTAGGTGGAATATTTAATCCTCCAATGGAAAAAGATAACAGTGAGGGATTGATCGGTTCCGTCTGGTGCCCCGGAGAATTGGGCGGTACCAACATTACTGGACCACCAGTTGCTGATCCATCAACAGGCATAATCTATACGGTTTCGCGCACCAATTGCGGTTGGCGCACTATCGTACCTGGCGAGGAACGCGACATTATCCTAGAGAGACCAACCGGTGTCACAATTGCAGATTATGCTGTGGGCATGGGTACACCGAATGGTGTTCGTGGCCCTCAGGGATTGCCACTCGAGAAACCACCTTATAGCCGTATTACCGCCATTGACCTAAACACTGGCGAGCATCTGTGGTGGATACCTAATGGTGGTACGCCAAGATTTGTGCAAGAACACCCAGCACTAGCAGGGATAGATATTCCCCCTACTGGCAATATTAATCACTCGGCTATGATGGTTACTCCTGAAATGCTCTTACACACTGCCATCGGAGATGATGGTCAGACCCCTTTTATATTCGCGATCAATAAACAAACGGGTGAACGCATGAGCATGATTGAGTCTCCCGGCCTCGGGATGTATGGCATGATGACTTACCAACATGATGGCAAACAACGCATAGTCTTACAGACAGCTGGGCAACTAGTAGCTTACAGCCTGCCCTCTGACGAAGACTAAGCATAGACAATTAGATAGGTGTACATCAAAGATTCAATCTTATTAAAAGGGAACCACATGAACACAACTGGACAATGCCTCTGCGGAGCAATCAAATACGAGCTACAAAATCCGCCGGCAATGAGTGGGGTTTGCCATTGCAAAAACTGTCAGAGGCAAGGGGGATCGGCTTTTTCGACGCTAGCGGGCGTAGCCAAATCCGACTTTGTGGTGAAATCGGGCGAAATGAAATTGTATAGTGATTCCGACACAGATACAGGTAACACCGTCGAGCGTTACTTTTGCGGTAATTGTGGATCCCCGATTTATTCTGCGGTCCCCGACTCTCCTGACGTTTTTTTTCTGAAAACAGGAACAATGGATGATACGACGACTTTCACTCCTCAATTTCATATCTGGTGTAGCAGCAAACAGAACTGGGTTGATTTAGCCGAAGACGTGCCTGCCATGCAAAAGGCAGAAGGTTTAGGCTAGGGATTAATTATGAAGAAACTACTAACAACAATAGCCCTCCTGCTCTGCTTTTCCGCTACTACTGATGTTGATATATGGTTTTAAATATGAAAAAAGTTAGCGCTGTGTATTAATAATAATTGAGTGTGAAGTTAATAAAAAAATTTTAAGGAAAACTCGTGAAACAACTGGCAGTGGTAACTTTTTTTTGTATGCTTTGTATTATCTCGTTCACCGCACCTGCGGCTGACTCTGAGCTTGGCTTAAGTCTCACAGCGTTAGATCATTACATTAGAAAGCCTGATTCAAATTATGAGTATGAAATTATTAATACTATAAATGAAGAGGGGTACAAAACTTTCGTTCTAGAAATGACTTCTCAACAATGGCTCACGGAAGCAGAAGTGAATTTCCCCATTTGGGAACACTTTATGATTGTGATTGTTCCAGACGTCGTCAAAAGCGACATAGGATTCCTGACTATTACTGGCGGAAGTAAAGCAAATAATGCCCCCACTGCCCCGCTTCAAACTGACGTTAAGCGAGCATTGGAAACGAGCACTGTAGTCAGCACATTATATATGGTGCCTAACCAACCTTTAATTTTTTCAGATGATGGTGGGCTTCAACGAACCGAAGATGCAATCATCGCTTACACTTGGGATAAACACCTTAAAACTGGTAATAACAAATGGCCTTTAAGATTGCCCATGACTAAAGCCGCTGTAAGAGCTATGGATACGGTTACTAATTTATTGGCTAGCAGCCAAGGTGGCGGTATAAAGGTTGAGCAATTCGTAGTTGCTGGAGGGTCAAAGAGAGGATGGACAACCTGGACTACTGCGATCGTTGACGATCGCGTAGTAGCCATTATGCCTATAGTCATCGATGTGCTGAATCTAAGCGAATCCTTCAAACATCATTTTTCAGTATATGGTGCATACTCTTTAGCAGTCATAGATTATGTAACTAGCGGCAACGTTAACTGGATAGATACTCCAGAGTGGGACGCGTTAATGGATATTGTAGAGCCCTATGAATACAGAAATCGTCTTGAACTGCCTAAATATTTGTTAAATTCAACAGGGGATGAGTTCTTCCTACCAGATTCTTCTCAATTTTATTGGGATGATTTAATCGGAGAGAAGCATTTGCGTTACGTACCTAATTCCAATCATAGTATGGATGATACTGATATTTTTGATAGCGTTGACGCTTGGTATCATGCAGTTGTTCATAACATAAAAATGCCACGATACTCTTGGGACTTAGCTGAAGATGGAACGATTACGGTGTTTACCCTAGATGAACCTGAAGCGGTCTTGCTCTGGCAGGCATACAATCCAAATAATAGGAATTTCACACAAGCAGTTATTGGGCGAGCTTATGAAAGTTCTTCTTTACCCGAAATTGAACCGGGTGTTTTTCAGGTCAAACTAGATCCACCTGAAGAAGGCTATACTGCCTATTATGTTGAAATGCATTTTCCCAGCGGGATAGACGTACCTTTTAAGTTTAGCTCAGGAATTAAAATTGTACCTGATACCAAAGAATATGCGTGGCAATTCAAACCTGACAGCTCGCGGGGGAGATAACACTTAGCTGAAACCTCTCACGAAAAATCTGCCGAGTTATAAATATAAATTACAGAGCGGCTATCTAATCTGGCGATATGGCACTATTACCACATCCAAGCTTAAAAAAATGGGTGAGGCTACACAAATCAATAAGTGAACCGAGCATCATTCCTCCTCATCAGCCTCACTTGAACGGGCTTTCTTGTAAGCCTCTTTCGCTATCTCTTTGGCTTCCTTAGCTTCTTTCGCTTTGCGGTCTTGTTCCTCGCTTTGCCATGTTTCTATGATGCCCTCACTAAGAATTTTCTTTCTTCTCTCTTTGTCCACTTTATCTGGAAGGACGATGTCTTTAATAAATTTAGAAAAATTGAACATGAGCTCCGTCCTATCTTTTTTAGCTACTACCTATTACTAGTATGAGCGCAATAGAAATAGATATGCTAGTAACTTTTACATTTTGTATGGTCTGTCCAATTGATTAGAATATTTAAATTAGACTAGTGTTGGATAATTCAGCGCTTTTAGGGTAAAACCATGAAATAAATCGCAGAGAATAGTAATTACTTTCCTACGATTTTAATACTTAATAGATTTTAGGAGTTTTGCGTTATGAAATATATAAGTTCGTTAGTTTTTTTAGTTTCAGTTACATTTTCTTCCTTAGTATTTTCCCAAGTAGGAATAAAATACGATATTAATGCTAGCAACCCTTTAGGTGTTGCGGCCGCGATGGATAAATTCTATGCTTCATCTACAGGACAGGCTGGATCAGGCTCGGTCACCTTGTACCAGTATGTGGCAAATGGTGATAATCCAGCGACCCATGCGTTTCTTGTGAGCTTTTCAGATTTTGAGGACATGCAATCAACTTTTGCAAGAAATGCCTTGTCACAGGATTGGGCTACTTTTTTGGTAGAACTAAGCTCGGCAGCTGAACAAGTTAGCTCAGTTATGTATAGATCTACAGGTCTCAATGGCGGTGATCCTTCTAAAGTGACTTCGGCCAATACAGCCAATTACTGGACATACATCAGCGTATCTAATCCGTCAGCTTATGCTTCAGCATGGCAGGCATTGATAGCGCAGAATGCGGATGTTGATTTTACTAGCGGGCTTTCCGAAATTTTGGCGCATGGTAAGAGTGATATTACTCATGTCGTAACTCAAACAGCTAATGACTTGCCTACCCTGTTAGGAACTCCGAATAGTGATTTGAACGGATGGGGAGACTTTGTAAGTTCTGTATCGGGAACTAGAACAGTCATTACTAGAGATGTACTGACTAGGCTAATGAATTGGACTAATGCTAATTAGCATCTACTAATAAATTAAGTATTAGAGCCGCTCAGAATAAATTATCCTAGGTGGCTCTAATTTTATTAATCATTGCGGTGCCCCCCCTGTCTGTGCTGGCGCAGAAGTGGAAGTTCCCCCAGAGTTCGATTGCGACTGTGACGACCTCATTCCCCTATTTATCCTAGCACGCTCTTGAATGTACTCTTCCACTTGTCTTTCATAATCTTCACGCACATACCTTACTTCGTCAAGTCGGCCAAATAAGCCACGTGCGGCGGCCAACAATGCTTGGTCAACATCATCCTTAGACTCTAAAGACTCTAAACCAACTATTGCATTTGAAAGAAAATTCTCTGATTTCGAAACGTTAGCATTCATAAAGTGATACTTTCCAAGATGGAAATTGACCAGCGCAGTATACAAATTATCTCTTCCAAATTCGTTTTCATAAATATTGAGTGCATTCTCGAAGGAACGCTCTGTTATAGGTAAGTTAGATCCTTCGCTTAGAATAATACCAGCCTGAACATTTACATCAGCAAAATTTAATGAGGATGTACCATAGATATCTCCGATTATATTTATTCCTCTTTCAAAAGCACGCCTTGACTTTCCTCTATTTATGGGCAAATTTGCGCGTCCTTCATCAAAATATACAGAGGCTAAGGATTCGGAATTTCTTCCAAATACTTGTATATATATCTTAACGGTCTTCGAAAATTCTCTGGCGGATTCTTTGTGTTGATCGACATCCATTAGGTTAAGCGCATAGTTGTAGCTGAGTGCCGCTGTTGGCTCAGAATTCTCATCAAATAAAGACTGAGACAAATCAAGGGCTTTTTTGGCAAATTCTAATGATTCCTTTGGTTTTCCTTCTTGATTTAAAGATTGAAAAGTACGATATGCATCATTGAATTGTTTAGTTATGTCTTCAGTCTGTGCTGACGCACTAATTGTCAGAGCACTTGATAGAACAATTAGGAGTAAATTAATACGCAAACAGAATCGGCCTAGCTGCTTCAGAATATTGGCTACTTTCATCGCTGTTCCTTGAGGTTCCAGTTCGGATACCTTTTCTTATCTTTGTCTAGTAGCAGTGGAGCAAGAACAAAACAATTCAGTACGAACTTCCGCTTCTTTTTCTGCCACGAGCTGGGTAATTTCACCACTCTTACTAGCCTTGATCTTAGTACAAATTTCCTGACATGTCCTTTATCGGAGTGGTTATCCCGTATGGTTATATCAAGCTTGAATGTCACTGATGTTTTTACTTCACCTCCGGTCGTAGTTATTGATTGGCAACAATGTTTACAAGCTATCCGTTTCAAACACCGCGAGATTCACCTGGCCTTCAAGGCCTGAGCTGCGATTGCTGCTGATGGCTTGATACTCGGCGGATTGTGCCATCTGCAACAATGCCCGCGCGTTTGGATAGCGCACCGCGGCAATGCTATCCCACTCAGCGCCACCAATAAACGTAGTCTGACACACGCCAGAGAAGATAATCTCAGCACCGATGCTGGCAAGAATCCTTCCAACATCTCTGCCATATTGAGCGTAGTCATCGGCCCCTGCACCACTATTGCTGAACTTAAGAAGATTTACCATAACTACCGGCCTGTCTGGAAGTTGCATAAGTGCCTGAGCCTGCTCTGGAGTTGGACCCATGGCGTTCAGGCCTAGCTCCTGGGCGTTTACTATTTTGCTGCCGCCGAACAAAGTTCCCAAGGCAGCAAGCCCAGTTGCCGCACCTAAAGATGTAATGAAGCCTCTTCTTGAACTATCGTTTTCTATTTCACTCTTTGCTTCGTTCTCGGATTCACTCATGCCAGACGCCCTTTTAGTTTTTACTGAGCTTACAATAAAAAGGAAAGTGAAACAGAAGAAAAAGATCACTTATAATTAACTTGAGTGCTCTAATAGTAAATCTCCCTATTTCCTCCAATCGAATATAAAGAGGCAGCCGCACGATCGCAGATACCGATTATATTGCAGGGGAATCAGTCAGCTTTGCAGGTACAGCAACTGACAGTGATGGAACGATTGTAACCACTCAATGGTTAGTGAGGGTGCTGAAGCAGCTCTGGGCTTGAGTGCAACTATTTCACTACCGAACAGATCAACCGTTATCACTTTCAAAGCTACTGATAATGATGGGGACAGCTCGACAACAAACAGCCACAGTTACTGTTGCAACTCCCACTTTTGGCATGATGGTTCCATTGCGCTCCCATACATACTATATTGCAATTGTTGTTAGGTGTTTTCGAATATTTTGTAGAACGCCTAATGAAATTAGAGATGCTAAATTATTAAGAGCTTTGTCCAGTAAAGCTTGTTAGCAATGAATAAACTAAACAAACTAAGGTATAAAGCAATGAAAAAAAGTAAAGTTGGCCTATTTTTTATACTCCTTGCGTTAGTTCCTGTCGCAAACTCCCAGGAAAGTGAAGCTTTTAATCAGATGAAGAAGATGCTCGGAACTTGGGAAGGCACAATCTCTGTTAGTGATGGAACGGTTATCGAAACCACGTCAGAATTTAAACTAATTTCCGATGGAGCAACCATCATAGAAGCCATAGTAGAAGACGGAGTGGAGATGGCAACAACTTATTCAGATAAAGATGGTGAGCTAGTCGTAAAGCACTATTGTGCACTCGGGACGGAACCAATTTTCGAGCCCTCATCTGTTTCTGGGTCTGAGCTAAATCTAACTCTCATTTCAAATTCGGGTTACACAGAAGGGCAGGATGATTTTGTAACCTCCATAACATATCAATATGAGCAATCAAATCCTGACTCAGTCATTGTTCTTTCGACAGTTTCTCAAGGAAGTGGTGCTCTTTCGAGAAGAGGTACGCTAAGCAGAGTTCAATAAATATAAGGGATAACGATTGATTTGGTGGTATTTGACCTGAGTTTTGTCGAAGAGCCATCAAATTGATTGGATTCTATTAAGTATATAGTAGAGTTTTATGGTGAAGGCTGGTAAAAGCTAATTTGGCGGAAGAGGCATGCGTCGAACTTCATCAATATAACCATATAATACAATGACTTATAACTACCCTTTTCTTCTTCCTTCCCACAGTATCCAACTTGGTACCCAATTCGAAATGGAGAAATAACAGCGTAACTCCCCTCTTCACTCTATACAAAAACCAAACTACCCTACCCCCCTTTTTCCACACACCGCCCAGTCAGCACACCCACCCCCGGGGCATCCCCCCCTTTTTTTTTCACCAGATGGGACTCCTACTATCTATGTATTACTAATCTGCTCGAACGATGTGGTAGATTTGGAGAATAAAAAAAGCACTACTCCTTACTTTTATGTATGGTGGCCCAGCAATGGGTTGCACTGAGTTGATTGTAGTCATGATATCTCTGCACGTATTTACCCTAACCTCAATTTTATCGCCAAGAGACAGTAATAATAAAACTGCGGTATGTTAACTCTGCATCCGCTCATCTCAATAGCCTCTACCGACAGGAATCGTCATGAACTTCGATATACCACAGGACCTGCAAGATTATCTGCAAGAGCTGGATGAATTCATCGAGCAGGAAATCAAACCCCTGGAGCAGGAAAATGACAATATCCGTTTTTTCGACCACCGTCGTGAGGATGCGCGGACCGATTGGGACAAGGACGGCCTGCCTAATGAGCAATGGGAAGCACTGTTGGCCGAAGCCAGAAAGCGGGCCGATGCCGCCGGGCATTATCGCTATCCTCTGCCAGCGAAGTACGGTGGCAAGAATGGCAGTAATCTGGGCATGGCGATTATCCGGGAACACTTTGCCTCCAAGGGTTTAGGCCTGCATAACGATCTACAGAATGAGCATTCCATCGTCGGTAACAATGTCGGCCTACTGTTAATGCTTGCCTATGGTACCGAAGCGCAACAGGAAGAATGGCTGCCCTTGATGTTGGAGGCCAAACGCAAATTTGCCTTCGGCATTACCGAGCCGAATCACGGTTCAGATGCCACCCATATGGAAACAACCGCGGTGCGCGAGGGCGACGACTGGCGCATTAACGGTGAGAAGACCTGGAATACCGGTATCCATACTGCACCCTATGACATGGTGATGGCGCGTACCAGCGGTGTAGCAGGTGATGGCCACGGCATTACTGCATTCCTGGTTCCCACCGATGCGAATGGCTTCAAGGTGGAAGAGTACCTGTGGACCTTTAATATGCCCACCGATCACGCCCGTGTTTCATTAACTGATGTTTTGGTGGATGAGTCGGCGGTGTTCGGAGGCGAGGGGCTTGGCTTGCAAGTCGTGCAACATTTCTTTAACGAAAATCGTATTCGCCAGGCGGCGTCGAGTCTGGGTGCGGCGCAATATTGCATCAACGAATCAGTGGACTATGCTCAGAAGCGGGCACCGTTCGGTAAACCGCTGGCGGTGAATCAAGGTATCCAGTTTCCGCTGGTGGAGTTGCAGACCCAATGCGAGATGCTGCGGGCACTGATACACAAGACGGCCTGGCAGATGGATACCATCGGCAACTTCGCCGTTTCCGATAAAGTGTCCATGTGTAATTACTGGGCAAATCGCCTATGTTGCGAGGCGGCCGATCGCGCAATGCAGGTGCACGGCGGTCTTGGTTACTCCCGTCACAAACCATTCGAGCACATCTACCGTCATCACCGTCGTTACCGTATCACCGAGGGCGCCGAGGAGATTCAAATGCGCCGAATCGGCGGTTACATGTTTGGCTTTATGAACCAGCGAGTGCCAAAAGGCGTGAAGGAATAGTCGACAGTGTCAGAAAGCAGCGACCAGTCCATCGATGACGCCAACCCCGAAACCGATGGGAAATTCGAAGCCAGGCTGGAAGCAGTACTGATCCACCAACTGCCCGGCTGCGAGTCACTAATTTCCACAGAACGCCTGTCAGGCGGCGCCAGTCAGGAAACCTACCGGCTACTGATCAAAGACACAGATTCCCCGTCAGGCCAACGTAAACTGGCTATACGGCGTGCCACTGGTGGCGTGAAGACTTCGACCTCAGAGCTGGGTTATCCCGGCATCGCCACGGAGGCGATGCTGATGCAATATGCCAGAGCGGCCGGTGTACCGGAGCCGGAAATCTATTATGTGTTGACCGAAACCGATGGCCTGGGTGAAGGATTCATCATGGAGTGGTTGGAAGGGGAAGCCCTGGGTGCCAGGATAGTTCGCTCGAAACAATTCGACGCGATACGACCCACCCTCGCCTACGAATGCGGTAAGGCCATGGCACGGATTCATAACATTGATCTGGGAGCCACGGGTCTGGCCCAGGAATTGACGGTGATACCGCCAGCTAATTTTGTCCAGCAGACCTGGGGCCGATACCGGGGGTTCGACACAGCACAACCCATGATCGATTACACTGCTCGATGGTTACTGGATAATCTCCCAGACAATGTCGACAGCTGCTTGGTACACAGCGATTTCCGCAACGGCAATTTTCTCTTAACGAAAACTGGTATCACTGCTGTGCTGGATTGGGAACTAGCCCACATCGGTGACCCCATGCGCGACCTTGGCTGGATCTGCACCCGCTCCTGGCGTTTTGGTGGTGCAGCACCGGTGGGTGGATTTGGCGAATACAGGGATTTGTTCAGAGGCTACGAAGAGGAATCCGGCCGCGTTGTGGACCCTGCACATGTCAGATTCTGGGAAGTATTCGGTTCGTTCTGGTGGTCAGTGGGTTGCTTGGGCATGGCGCAGCAGTATCGCAGTGGGCCTGATCGCACCGTAGAGCGTCCCGCCATCGGCAGGCGCTCATCGGAATGCCAAGTGGATTGCGTCAACCTGCTGATCCCCGGTGAAGTAGCTCTAATCTCGATGCCAATCTCAAGCGAGACCGAAGAGCTGCCGCGCGCAGACGAACTACTCAGTAGCGTGCGAGACTACCTGCTTCAGGAAGTGATGGAGGCGACCACAGGCAGACTCAATTTCCTCGCCCGGGTGGCGGCGAATTCCCTAGACATTGTGCAAAGGGAAATGGCCATTGACTCAGAGCATTTGGCGCAGGAAGAGAGCCGACTGCAACAATTCTTTGATAGTGAAGACAACCTGTTTAATCTGCGTTGGCGCTTGGTGCAGGGGTTGCGTGATGGGAGTATTGAATTGGACAACCATGAGTTGCAGGCACATCTTCGACAGACGGTGGTGAATCGGGTCGCTATTGATCAACCTGGTTATGCTGGATTCAAGCAGGCAACAGGAGATGAATGAGATACCTGCATCAACTTAGACGTAAAGGCGGCTACTATTGAGCCCTCATCGAGGCGCTAATGAATAAACGTCCCATCCGCATTACCTCAGTATTCGGCACTCATTGATAACGGTACATATACTGCTGCTGAGTTGGCTGTTGCTGATCATAGCTTAAATACCACCAATATTGATCTAATTGGACTGTCAACATTAGGGATAGAGTACATACCTTATGGGTAACTTTTTCTCAGAAACGTACGCTTAATCCAATTCTGATCTTTCTTTTACTTGTGAGGTGAGTATGGTAGATCAATTAAATGAGCAGATTTGGAAGGAAAAAGGCCTTTATCCTTCGCGAGATAAAAATGGAATATTATAATGAGAAGCCAGCTACAAGAATAAAGAAGAATCGATTAAAGATAAAAGGTAGCCTCTTTAGGGCGCCCCATATTTTCCCTATGACTACCGTTAGAATTATATTTGGTATTAAATAGTTTATGTTCCCAGGCAAATATGCATTAGAAAATGCTGATCAAGCAGCACTCATCATGGCAGAAACTGGTGAATCAGTGTCATATGCCGAACTTGAGTTGCGCTCCAACCAACTTGCGCATCTACTAAGAAAGCACGGGCTCAAGCGGCTGGACCACTATGCAATATTTATGGAGAATAACCTCAGATTTATAGAAGCTTGCAGTGCCGGTGAACGCTCCGGTCTCTATTACACCTGCATTAATTCCTATCTCAAAGCCGATGAACTGGCTTACATTGTCAATAACAGCGAAGCGAAAATCATCATCACGTCAGCAGCAAAAGAGCCGGTCGTGCAAGAGGCCCTGATTGATTGTCCCAATGTTTCTCTCTGCCTCGTAGTTGATGGAACCGAAGAAAATAGTAGGGGTGTAAACTACCAATACGCTATAGAACAATTCCCCAAAACCCCGATTACGGATGAGTATCTTGGCCGAAGTATGCTGTATTCATCTGGCACCACGGGCCGTCCCAAAGGTGTGATTGGCCCTCTTCCTGAAGAACCTCCGACGGAAACCCTGCCAGTTTCAGATTTTCTGCATGAACTTTGGCATTACCGACCTGGTATGGTTTATTTGTCACCGGCACCACTCTATCACGCTGCTCCGCTGTCGGCTGTGTCGCTAACGATACGCTGCGGGGGAACAGTAATCATTATGAAACGATTCGATCCGGAGCTTTATTTAGAGCTAGTGAAGAAATACAGCGCCACGCATAGCCAACTCGTTCCTACCATGTTTAGCCGGATGCTAAAACTACCGCAGGAGATACGAGACAAAAGCGATGTATCATCTCTTGAGATAGCCATTCACGCAGCTGCTCCCTGCCCGGTGCAGGTGAAAGAAGAAATGATCAACTGGTGGGGCCCCATTGTTCATGAGTATTACGGGGCAACGGAAGCACTCGGTTTTACAGCATGCAACAGCGAAGAATGGCTCTCCCACAGAGGAACGGTTGGGAAAATAATGTTAGGTGAACTTCACATTCTCGATGAAGAAGGAAAAGATTTACCTCAGGGTATCCCCGGAGAAATATGGTTTAAGACAGCGAATGAATTTTCGTACTTCAATGATGTTGAAGCAACAGCTGCAGCAACATCTGCGGATGGCTCCATGAGTACAGTGGGCGATATTGGATACCTGGATGAAGACGGTTTCCTTTATCTGACAGATCGCGCAACATTCATGATTATCTCTGGCGGGGTAAACATCTATCCTCAGGAAACCGAAAATTTACTTATTACGCACCCGAAGGTCGCCGACGCAGCAGTATTTGGCGTGCCGAATGTCGACCTCGGTGAAGAAGTTAAAGCGGTGATTCAACCGATTACTGATGTTGCACCAGGGGATGACCTGGCCCGGGAATTGATGAATTTTTGCCTGACACAACTGTCACGCCAGAAGTGTCCACGATCAATTGATTTTGAAACCAAATTACCCAGATTACCCACTGGCAAGCTATACAAGAGACTGCTCAGAGACAAATATTGGGCGAAGTCTTAGGCTGACTGCTTAAAACTATTAAGCGATGACGTTCAGTGCACAGAGCATATCTTCCCAGGTGCGGAAATGATATTGCTCTACTGTGGTCCGCACAGTTGACTTAAATATTCCGTATCCCACCGTGCATACTCTTCTCAGTAAAATTGTTCCTGGCCTCGAGCCTGAGCGAGTACGGATTCGGGAATTGCATCTCCGACTACGATTCCCTGTAGCTCTGCCTTGGTGAAGTAATAGCGGGCGTTCATCATTTCATCCACTGATCGAAGGCCGTAACGAGCTTCGACCGTAGGATCAGGGTTCGCTAAGTTGTCGGCGGAGTTGTCAAACCACCAGGTCACATGCATCTTCGCGCCGGGCGGAACGAATCTTGGTACTTTGTACTCATAGTGGAATTGCCAGTTGAAGTCGTAGTCGAGTACCCAGAGGAGGGTTTCCAGCTCGTCTACCCCTAGAAGTTGCAATTCAAGCTTGACGGCTTTTCCGCGATAGTGAGAATGGGGGGCCAAGCGCAAGCAGGAGAATGTCTTCCTGGATCGTGTGCTTGTGAGTCGCCATATAGTTGGGATCGCCTGGTGGAATCACAATGTCAGTGTTCATTGGAATCGTGTTTTGAACTACGTAATCGATTACATCACCCGGCTCATGGAAGAGGAAACCACCGGCGGTGTTATCTTCCACTGATGAACAAACTACTAACAACAATAACCCTACTCTGCTTTTGTGTTGCTGCTAACTAGCCGAAATAAATTTGCGGTAAGGAGTCTAGCCAACCAAGAAATAGGTTGATGAGTTGCGGTGGACGGTGATAAACCAACCCTTCTATCGATTCAACCTAGCTCCGGGTTGTTAGTTGATCACCACCGTCGCTTGCATCTCAGGATGCAGCGCGCAGAAGATCTGATAGTTGCCCGGCTCATTGAAAGAAATTTCGTAGGTGCCACCAGTACCCAGCACTCCGCTATCAAACTCGCCGGGACGAGGATTAATGGACGAACCAGCCGTTACTGTATGGGGTACTCCGTCAGCGTTACCGAACCGGATGGTTTCACCCACGTTGGCCTCAACACTGCCAAAGCTGAAGTTCATGATCGGTGCAGCCACTGCGTCTCCATAGCTTATAGTACGGATCTCGAGTAGCTCTCCTGGCGAGGAAGCGAGGGGCCATACGCTGGGATTGAACATGGAGAATACCCCACCCTGGGGATCGAATTCGGGTACCACGTAAGTATGCATCATCCAACTCGGCATCACCGGCACGAAGACACCACCGCCCGCCGCACACTCCTCAGGAGTTGCGCTTGTTGCGGTTACCTCGACCTCATCACTGACGTCGTTTGCGTTTTCTACGGTCCCACCGGCACAGGTATTGTGGTGCACATGCCAATTGTCAAGATCACCCGCGAAGGCGTCGGGATGTTTCTCACTGAGCGCAAGATTAAACACTGCGCCCACAGGCCGGAAACCGTCTTCTCCCATAAATTTGTCCTCATCGCAGTATCCTATGTCGGGCCTAGGAATCCGTTCACCACCTTCTTTAGCAAACAGGATCATTTGGGGTCGATCGGGATTGAATCCCATGCCAGCCCCAGGGTCTGTCACATGGATTCCCATGTTCGCGGTCTGGGCTGAGGATACGTTAAGACCTGCCGCGCAGGCATCGTCAAGTGTCTCGTACTGCAAGACTGCAGCCTCGACCCGAGCGAGCTGGCCAAGCAATTCTCCGAGTGTGTCGCGGTCCATTTCAAGGTAGTCGGGGATTTCACCACCCGCATCGTAGATCGCTTTGAGCTCGACATAGGAACACTCTTGGGCGAGCTGCTGACATCGAACCTGGCGGCCTAAAGGCCCCTCGATAAGGGTTGCCACAATGTCTTCGCCCTGACGTTGATATACGTAGCGGCTGAATCCGTAAGCTCCTAATGGCTCGTCTGGAGTGACATCAGGCAGCGATCGATCATTTGGAGGACTTACCAGTTCGGCGACCTGTGCCGCGTAGTCAGGAAGAACGACTTCTTGTTGAGGGTCGGTGGTCTCCGAGCAAGCGGGTATAGTTAAAGCCACTACCATCGCGCTTCTTATCAATCGTCGCATACTTCCTTCCCACAGTTTATATGTTTTAGGTTGAGGCTTAGCTTGCTTGACAGCTGTGGCGGTTAGCTTTTGCTTTTGCATACCAAAATCCTCTAGGTTGACGGCATCTCATTTTGAAATAGGCCGGATACCGTCAAATATCTTGGATTCAGAAAGAGGTGCGTGGAGTTCAATAGAGTTAGTATACACAAAAAAGCCCTAAACTATAGGGCTTTGAGGACTTCTGTGGAGTTCTCCAGAGTTTACTGGAGTAGTATTTGGTGGACATCTTATCAGAAAATTGGAACCCTTATATTACAACCCTCCTGGAGTGGAAGAAGCAGCTTCAAGCCTTAGCAGCTTAACTCATAAGGTCGGCTGCTCGATCCCCGCAGCGTCTCGTTCAGCAGACGACATCTGGTTAATCCCCAAAACGCCAAGCAGGCCTTGTACTCTGGTAACCTCGGATGCACTCAAGTCGGCGATAAACCGGTCTGCGGCTAAAACCCAAGCATCGCGGTCGTCGGCACGAGCGGCGGCATCCAATGCAGCGAACATTTCCATGCGTTCAGCGCTGGGACCTGCAGAATATCCTGTAGCTCCAGCCACGCCATCTGTCGACGTGGCACGGGCAACACCATCTTGTCGCTGCGGTACAAGCGCGAATGAAACATTCCGAATCCGGTCAGCATCAGCCTCATCGGCCATCCAGCAAGCATTAGGTATCTCGATACCTGCGGTGCGGTAGGGCAGCCAGAAGTTGAGGCCGGCGAACGGGCCGTTCGAAGATGGAACGAACCAGACGTGCAACATGTGCAGAGTCTGACCATTTTGGGCAAACTGGGGATGGTCATGCCACGAGGCAAGATCGCTATCAAACGGGAGGGGTACATCGGTGTCCGGCACGTCAATGAACGAGTAAGCCGCCCCTACGAGTCGGTCCTGTCCATCGATACTAGCAAACAAAAGTTGGTCTGGTGTATTGACGTCCAAATTTTTTCCCCGCATGGCACGGGTAATGTTCACATAGTGCTCACCCATGCCGGGGATATCCCCCAAAACGGGATTGAACCCAGCGGCTTTGGCGGCTTCCGGCGTGCTAAGAGAAGCGAGTTCCTGCCGTAAAGAGGCCACCTGCTCACGATCCGTGTCGGGCAATCCGGTCCACGGTGGCGTCGCAAGATCCGTACAGCTCACTACCGGACCCATGTGAGCATGATCATGGGAATCGTGTGCCTGAGAAAATGCTGAAAGAGGAGTAATAATGCTAGCTACCACTATTGCGGCGCTGACGACAGACATGATGCGGAACATTTGAAACCTCCAATATATAAGGATAATCAATACAACAACGAAATTATACCAAGTATATAGGGAAAATAAAGAAAGCACGTTTTTGAATCTTACTGAAAGGGAGTTTGGCGGAAGGGGCAGGAGTTGAACCCACTTTTTTAACGCCATATTCATTGATCTACAGCGGTGACAGAACCGCTTAAAACACCCAAAGTGTAGCATAAAATGTAGCAAAAACTTGGGGTACGCAGACGCCCATACCCCCTCCCCCTATATATATACTAGTGGCTTTACAGCTTTAGAGGTTTTGGGGTGTTAAGTAGTTGGGGTCGCTGAGGAAATTGATTTCAACAAGTACTCCGATCTCTCAGTACTTCATAAAAATTATCGGATATTTGCCTTACATCTTCACAGACTTCTATTCATCCGTCTTCATAACCTCTATCGTAATCTGAATATTCAAAGATGTCAGAAGATGAACAGGATCTAATGATCGCAAAGATTACAACTATCCAAAATAGACCTCCGAAAAAACCACCCATAATTTACTCTTCAAGAATTTTTTGTGAGCGGTTTTTTAGTTGTTTCTTTTTCCTTAAGAAATTAAAACCATCATCTTTTTCAGCCATGCTTTGATCAATAGTTCTTTTCTCTTCACCAATGTCTAATCCTGAAGCTGAAAAACCTTTGTCATTACTAGCGGCTGCATTCTTAATTGGAACCTCAACGAAATAATAATAGAGCACTACTGTAATAACGATTGCCATCCATTTTGCTAAATAGGTCCACCCTGCATAAGTAAAATCATTTATGAGCGATAGATAATCTAGATATTCACCTTGTATTAACCAAATACCCGCAATTACGCAAATAGCGTAAACAATTCCTTTCAAACGCGGCTTCAGCCAAAGGCTAATAAAAAGGATCAGCCCAGATTTAAAGAAGAAATTTAACATTAAGTGATTCCAAGAAAGGCCATAAACGCTATAACACCAGACTGTTTCCATCGACTAACTATTTTTTCTTCCTCTTCTTTTACAAGGTGCTCTAAATTTTCTTTATCTAAATCAGGAATACTTTTCCCAGCGATCGCTAGTCGAGATTTCACGCGCCCGATCGCCTTCTCCCTAATATGACTTCTATATTTTTCGATTAAAGCATCATTTTTCGCATTGGCTTTCTCAACTAACTCCTCCTTTTTGACCTTAGCTGTGTTAAAAAAGGATTGTCTAGTCGTATTAACTTTTTCAATAAATTTCATTTATTCGCCCACGGCCAAAGGGATTTCTTACCTGTCAATTTGCCCCTTAAATAGGCAGCCACAAAGAATGGCAAGAGGCCAACCACAACGAGAAGCAGTACTTGTAAACTCTCAATTATGTCCGCCAGAAAAAACAAAATAACGAGAACACTAATTACAAATCCAGCCCAATGAATCACTTTTGCTAGTTTATCCAAATTCATTCGCTTCATGCCAATCTCCATGAACCTCTAGGCAAAACTACATAGCTTTTAAGCTCATCATAAAACTCAAACACAAAAGACTTGCCCTCAACTTCCTCCAAAACCGCCGGAGTCTCAATCAGTAGTGGGGTATTATCTATGCTTTTCCCAAAAAACTTCCAACTCATCGATGTACACAAACTTCAAACGCAATCCAGAGGGAGTGGTTACCGTAAAACCACCGAAGAAATGCGATTCTAAAATGTAGCCCTTTGCCTTCATTTCCATTCCGAGCGTCGTTAGCCCCCGAATTGGCCGTGCACTTGAGTATGCCTCTGACGAACTGCAAGCCGATCCAGAGATACTAGCTCTTATTGATGACTGAAGAGGTAACCGAAAAAGTGAAAAAATTCTATCTTTATGACTTTGATATGCAATGCGCAATACGCCTAAATCAGCACACCCACCCCCGGGGCACCCTCACTTTCCCAAGTAGGTTCCATCGCACCCCTATACAGATTATATTGGACGAACGATTTGCTATGATGAGGTTTCCGAACTCTATAAAAAAAGGAGAATATGAGAAGCCTAGGCACATCGAATATCCGTTGGGAAATGCGAATCGTCATTAGTATGTGCTTAGGCTACGGTATGCTGATGCTTTGCCGAACCGTTGTCGGTGTCGCCGGGCCCGCAATGTTGGCTGACCCTGGACTCACCCTTGATACAGCAACTTTTGGTGCTATTCTAGGCTGGGGTACGGCTGGCAATTTAACTGGCAAGCTCACAACTGGCATTCTCGCTGACAAGCTTGGTGGCAATAGAATATTTATCTGGGCCGTTGGGCTCGCGGCCATCGCTACATTCATTTTTGGCACCCTATCAACTAATATTGCTTTCTTTGCGCTGTATTTTCTTACGGTATTTGCCAAGTCTGCGGGTTGGCCATCGATGGCGAATATAATTCGCGTTGGCTTTGTTCCGGCTAAGCATGGTCGAGTGTGGGGTTTTATCGCAACAAGTTCGCGAATAAGCTCGGTTGCTACCACTGTGCTAGTCAGCAGCTTACTTCTCATAATGTCCTGGCGAGGTCTGTTTTATATCGCAGGTGCGCTTGCGTTTGTGAGTGCCTTCATTTTGCCCCGGTACTTGAAGAGCTCTTGGCAGGGCTCGAGAAGACTGGACGCAGGTGCTGAAGGCTCAACAGAGCCCATCTCTACCTGGTCAAAAGATCATCCGCTGAGTAAAGCTGAGACACGCGCCGCTATACGCGTTTTTATAAGCAATCCTCGATTCTGGCTAATCAGTCTAGGTGTTTCTTCACTGGCAGTACTTTTCGAATTTCAGGTCTTTTTACCCATTTATCTTAATGAGACATTTTCCTTGCCGCCGGCACAGGCTGGTATGGCGTCTTCGGCATTTCCATTGGGATGCCTCGTTGCGGTTTTCGGTGGCGGCTTCATCTACGATAAACTTTCCAAAAAGAATATTGTTTATACGATGAGCGCGACTTTGATTGCCGCTGTTCTGTGCCTTCTGAGTTTGAGGCTTCTCGGCGTCTACGATTTCGGATCTGGACTAGAATTGTCAATTACTATCGTTCTGGTATTTTTATTTGGCTTCGCGATCTCTCCTGCGTATTACATTCCAATGAGTATCTTTTCGATCGGCTTTGGTGGCAAGCACTGTGGGTTACTTGTAGGCTTAATCGATGCGTTTGCCTACTTTGGCGCGATGATGTTCGATTTTATCGGTGGAGCAGTAGCGAATAAAGAAGGAGGGTGGGAAGACTTCATTCTCATACTGATTGTGACCTCTATACTTGCAACAATTATTATGACTACCTTCCTCTATTTAGACTATCGAGACTCAGAGCACGATCTCGATTTAGCCCTGCCTTTCTAAATTGTCTAGTGCTCATCTGTTTGTGACAACTTTAGTTCCATCAGTTTGAGCCTAGCATCGAGTTCGGCAGCACTATTTAATGACGGTTTGTGAGGTGCCTGCTCCTCCCATTAATGGCGACCAGTGCGCGGCACGAATTTTCCAGTCGCCTTCTTCTTTGACAAAAACCTGTGTCACTCTAAATATATAAGTACTACGAGATTGTCGCTTAATTGTAT
The DNA here is from genome assembly GCA_012960305.1 of Gammaproteobacteria bacterium. Classification (GTDB taxonomy): domain Bacteria; phylum Pseudomonadota; class Gammaproteobacteria; order Pseudomonadales; family Pseudohongiellaceae; genus UBA9145. Next base: position 185,447 of record DUBM01000011.1, read on the forward strand.
TGGCTGTAATTAATCCTCAGCCAGTGCCTGTATCGCTTCCAGATGCAACGCATTGAGGTCTGTTTGCGGCTTGTCGAAAATTACCTATCCTAGTGTCTCTTAAGCGATACCTGATAGCCGATATTTATAATATCTTCTGGGTATGAATATGAACAAACTAACCAAATTCCTCAGCCCTATCTGTAGCTTTCGTCGCGATGAAAGCTTTATGAAAAAACTACTAACAACATTCAAGTAGCTAGGAAGCTAATAATGAAAAAAAAACGATTCTTGCCATTCATACTACTGCTATTAAGCACTGGAACCCTCAATGCACAGTCAACGGAAACTGGATTTCTCGACAGAAGCATCTCTCTGGATGGTGTGGAATATCGCTATCAAGTGTATGTTCCATATAATTACACTGCAGCTGAAGAGTGGCCCGTTACACTTTTTCTGCATGGTGCGGGAGAGCGGGGTTCAGATGGTCTGAAACAGACTCAAGTTGGGCTGGGTAGGGCGATTCGGCTTAACCCGGAACGGTGGCAGACTCTCGCGGTTTTCCCGCAAGTACCTGCAGGTGAATCCTGGCAGGGAGTGGCTGGAGATGTTGCTATGGCAGCGCTGGATGTCACCATTGCAGAGTTTTCGGTAGATGCCGAACGGCTGTACCTAACCGGCCTCTCACTTGGTGGTAATGGGACCTGGTACCTGGGCTACCATCACACAGAGCGATTTGCGGCTATGGTTGCAGTTTGTGGATTCGTGGATCTTGGGGACCGATTTCCTGGATTCTTGCCAGAGGCTGAAAACAGTTTTGCTGCCCTAGCAGACGATTTGTCCGATACCCCTGTGTGGATTGTGCATGGCGATGCGGATGTTGTCGTTCCTGTGGAGCAATCTCGTAAAATGGCTGCCGCACTAGAAGCGGTTGGTACGGACATTCACTACACCGAACTGTCAGGGGTCAATCACAATTCATGGGACGCTACTTACGCAAACTCTGATCTCATAAGCTGGCTATTTGACCAGAAGCTCTAGTGAGAATTTCAAAGATGGCGAACCGTTAGGCCGATGTGATGAACCCGGTTGCACAGACTTTGAATGTCTAACTACACAACTCTCGATGGGCGTGTTGAATGCACCCAGTGTTCTGCTACCGAGCAGACCCCACGCCCGGGGTACACTCCACTTTTGGCATGATGGTTCCATTGCGCCCCTATACATACTATTCTGGACGAATGATTTGGTATAATTTTCGTTACTACAGTAGTTATGCATTTAGCAGAAGACTAGTTAAAGAAGGCGCCGTAATCGATAAAGAAAACACCTAGCTATATATGAACAAACTACTAACCACCCAGGCCTTTATGAGCTACTAACGCGTTATTTACCATCCGATGAATGGGATTATTGTCCTAGTGTAGAGAAGCACATAAAATAGGGCCACAAACATTTATTCTTGGCACAGGGCTTAAAGCAGTTTTCAGTACTTGGCTTGGTTTTTGAATACTGGGAAAAATGAAGCTATGATTAGCAACAATGCTGAAGCTAAATGCAAAATCTAAAACCTTTTGATTTTTTCCTAATCTGGATTTTTGGATTCTTCGCTTTATTTTCTTTTGACTTATTTATAGAAGGCATAGTATTTGAATACCTAGCATGGAATGGAACAACAAAAAATGATTGGTTTTTTGCTTTATGGTGGGGATTTGTAGCGATATGGTTTATATACGGAATAAAAACCTTGCACGAAAAAATTAAAAAGAAATAACACTTTTATCCTCTTTGCGTGATCTATATGCAAATCGCACTATTCGAGCTAAATAACTCTCATGACTTTGATCCGGAAATCGCGGAATGGTGGGAAATTAAGCCTCGTCCTTTATCTGATGTAGCAAAAAGATGGTTTCAGAAGATAAAGAGATGTGCACCTGACATAAGAGAGACGATACATGATGGGTTCCCTGCCGCATGCATTGATACATTCCCCTTTGCTTATGTTGATTCTTTTAAATCACATGTCAATATAGGTTTTTACTATGGAGCGTTTTTACCTGATCCTGAAAAAATCCTAATTGGAACTGGTAAAAGAATGCGCCACGTCAAGCTGACCTTCGATTCAAAAATTAACGAATATTTATTGGAAACTCTGATTGAAGAATCGTATAAAGATCTAAAACTTAGGCTAATAAAATCATAATGAACAAACCACTAACAACAATCACCTTACTTCGCTTTTCCGTTGCTGCTAATGCTGAGGGTTGGTTTTGTGAAGCAGTACAGAAGTTACACAAGCAATCCGCCTTAAATTTTTATTATTGGAAGAACTGATAGACTCAAATTAACACAACTAAAGCAAAGCCTAGCATGTTCCCTGAACCATTTGAATACAAGGGGGAGCACTGAAATATATAACGTTATATCAGCTAGTTAGGAGGGTTAGAGCGGGAACTAGCATTACCGGAGTTGTTACTTAGTTGAATGAACGGTATGTTTCAGAAGTTAAGTCATGCGCTCTGACGGAATCTTTGTTTATATATACATAGAGGAGAACCAAATGATTACTGATAAAACTACAAAATTCTTGTTGGCAGTTATAGCGGCCAACCTCACTTTTCTTACTATTAAAGACTTGCAGCTATTCCCTGTTGCTTATGCTCAATATGTTGCTTCAGATGTCCAGAAAGTGATTCTGTGTGAACCAAGCGGATATGATTGCTCAAAACATTAACTTAAAAAGAGTTAATGGGCTGTATAAAACACTCCTCTTCCTTCTGGCTATTGGATTCTCTGGAGGTGTGAGTGGGCAGAGTTTGGAAGAAACCAAGCGACTTTCTGAACAAGGCGATAATGTATCTGATTTTTCAAATTATCAGAGAGACGAATATATAAGTTCTTGGATTGATGAAGATGGCGATTGTCAGAATCTTCGGCACGAGATGCTAATACGCCATAGCCTGCGTGAAGTAACTTTTACAAACTCAAGCCAATGTACCGTTACTGGAGGGCTTTGGCTTGATCCCTATTTAGGCAAAGTTATCACTATAGCTAGTGATTTGGATGTTGACCACGTCATACCACTCGCATATGCCCATGCAAATGGAGGAGCCGCTTGGCCAAGATCAAAAAAGCAGAGCTTTGCGATGGATGAGATCAATTTATTACTTGTAGATGACGGTGAAAATCAATTGAAAGGAGCCAAAGGCCCATCTGGATATTTACCTAGGAAAGAATACCAGTGTGATTATGTAAAGAAATGGCAATTAGTTGCCACAAAATATAAGCTCGAATTGCCTGTTACTGACCGCCGTGTACTGTTTAGTATATCAACTGGATGCTCCGGATTTTGAGCTAACGAAGCGACTTGCGGCCGCGCTACCTCAATAACACGACCGGTTGGTTGACAGGCAATTGAATGAGATAAGGTTCCTAGATATGGAGCGCAAGGGTCAACATATGATCAAGAGTTATCTAATGTTGTTATTTATCCTGACCGGTTTATCTTCGTGCGAAACCACAGTCAGGCCGTACTTTGAAAAGATGAGTGAAGCCGAACTCGCCGTATACAACGCCTCTTCTTCGTCGTTGGATGAGCAAATAATTTGCCGAGAGGTCATTGATGGTTGGGCAATACTTTCTGGCGCAATTTCTTTCCGAGAAGAAATTAAGAATTCTAAAAGGATTCGTGGCGGTCGTCAGCAATTTCAATGGGCTCGATATAGACAACAACCGAAGGTCTGTGCATCTCTCAGCCAATTAAGAACACTCAAACGTAATGCAGACTTTGGCTTCCAAGGGGATGGGGGGGGCTATAATGGTGGTTGTTGTCTTTCTGGACAACCAGCAGATGCTGCAGACTATGCAAGCACCTTTAACAACTAGGCCGCCCCGAACAACTCGCACGAGGACAAGACATTGCTACAAGGTGTTTGGAGGCTGCCCGCAACGACTTAGTAATTTCTTTACAGCCTAACTAGTGGCTGCAAGTCTTTGGGACAAACCTTTCTAAAATAGTATATGCCATCGCGGCAAATTAAATAGGGAGAGGTGTTCAAAATGGATCACCGAATGTAGCAAAAAGTGGATTTTTGGCTCTATCAGTCGATGCAGATCAGAGATAACTAACTAAATTTGTTAGTCTTATTTAAAATGTGGCGGAAGAGGCAGGAGTTGAACCCACCAAGCCTGTCTTTAACAGACTTCACCGGGTTTGAAGTCCGGGCACCCCACCGGGGATGATACTCTTCCACCAGCGATTTTAGCACAATCGAACTTTACAAACCCAATAGGGTAATCTCGGCGACAAACCAATACACTAATCGATGTTATTTAGTCCCCAGTCATAACGCAGATAGCGAATTCTGATTTGGCCTTTTTCTATTGCTGTTCGAGTATCAGCTTCCAAGGCCATCACACCCGTGTAGCGAGTCAAAAATTCTGTCACTGAATTTACACCTTGCCAACCCTGTTCGAAATCTTCCTCGTACCAATTAAAAATACTTGAAATATACAAGCGGCCAGCAGAATAATAATTTCGACTTGAATCAGACAAGAAGAGTTCAGTACTTTCTTCTAATTGCCGTTCAAGCTTTACCCCCACAAATGCTTCAGGACGCAGTCCTGGACAACCAACAGCTGCGCAATTTACAGCGAAATGAATTCTTGGTTCATTATAACGACCCCAACCACGAATCATTCCATGCTCAATGTCATCCAGGGACACTTGTTCACCAAACAAGTCGACCACTTTTTGACGCCAGGGCGAGCTAAAGAGAAAACCAATGTCTTTGATAGAATCGATTTCAGGATATTCGCTTAGCACGAGATCAACAGTGGCTGCGTTATAAGCATTAATCAAAAACGCCAACTGATCACTATGGTTCCATGTTTCAAAATCTTGACGGCTAACTTGCGATATACTGGAGAGATAGTTTTTAAGTTGCGAGCGGCTTCTGGCCATTGACCCATAATCAAGCTGTGTTGCTTTGCCGCCATCAAGTAATCGTACATTCTGTTCAAGTAAGCGAGTCCACTCACCATGATCAATCTGTGCTACCGCAGAATTCGCGAATATCAGCGAAAACTGGATTATTAGTGTCAATAATAGGCTAGATTTCGCCATGCTTAAATAGCCCATCATTGACAATTTCTCTTTTTAAATTTAATTTAGTTCATAGCCCACAGGCTATTCAGTACAAGTAAAACAATGTATTCTTCTCAGATAATTAGCTCGAAATTTCAGCTCTTTCTGAAGCATTCTAATCAATTGAGTCAAGATGGAGCTTTTCCGGTCTTAATAACATTACAGCCATGGCCCGGAAATCGGTCGAATCATTTCAATCGAATTCTACTGAAATATACATGGTAATGATGGAGAAATTTTGATGTTTCACGCTGAAATAACCGGGTGGGGGAAATGTGTACCACCCGCGGTGCTTAGCAATCAAGATTTAACCACATTTATGGATACCACCGATGAGTGGATCACTAGTAGAACTGGCATAAAAGAAAGACGCATTTGTCACTGCAATTTTTCTGACATGGCCATCGTAGCAGCAAAACAAGCCTTAGCAGCCGCCGACCTTGATCCTAAAGAGCTGGACCTCATCTTACTAGGCAGTCTCACCAACGATTCCCTTTGCCCCAATACCGCTTCACTGGTACAAGATGCGATTGGTGCAACAAATGCAGCGTCCCTAGATATTAATTCAGCCTGTACTGGTTTTCTCTATGGCCTCCACATCGGCACCAACCTTATAAAGACTGGCGCCCACAAGAAAGTGTTGGTATTAGGTGGTGAATTCATCTCCCACTATATGAATTGGACTAACCGCGATGTTGCCGTGCTATTTGGGGATGCTTGTGGAGCAGTCGTGATTGAACAAACTGACCAAGAAGTTGGATTGCTGGCAGCCAAAATTGGTTGTGAGGCAGATGCGAAATACGCGATTCAAATTACCAATCTTGGCTCAGCCTACAGTAGATTCACCGAAGACTTCCTCTATGTTGATTGGAATTTCGAAGGACAGGAAGTATTCAAACGTGCAATTCGTTGCATGGCCCAAGCTTGCGCGGATGTTTTAGAGGAAACAGGGCTTACTGTCGACGACATTAAACTAGTCGTGCCCCACCAAGCAAATAAACGTATTTTGGATGCACTAGCTAAACGCGTTGGCCTCCCACCGGAAAAAGTCTTCATCAACGTACACAAATATGGAAACACCTCAGCAGGCACTATTCCAGTAGCACTAACCGAGGCCCTGGAAGAAGATCGTGTTGCACCGGGTGATTACGTACTAATTGCTACCTTTGGTGCAGGCCTAACATGGGGAGCCGGCCTCATTCGCTGGGGCGACAGAGTCAAACCTTTACAAGTTTCTACTGCAGAACTACCTCCTACCGATAAAACTGCTTTGGAGATTATTCAACCACAAATCGACAAATACAAAGACAGAAACCAATTTTCCCTTTAGATTCTCTCAAAACCAGCCTTAGATTCTTCCTGCTTTCCTTCTGCAAATCTCGGTCTTATACTGCCTAGTGCGCTTTACAAGAAGAATAGATAAACCATAGCAAATTCCTATCCTTTGTGTTTCTAACAAACACCCTAGCGTCGCCAATTAGAATAGGAAAAATTCACACGAATTGAGTTCAATGCTTTGCCACACTCCTGGAGCCAAAATGCTTTCACTCTCAATATTTTTCTGGGGCACTGTCATAGTCGCCATAATTAGTTTCTGGTGGCAAAGTGACAAAGTGAAAATATTGGCCCTGGCCTTTGTTGATCAGCACTGCAAAAAACAGCAGCTACAACTACTTGACCAAACCATGGTTTTAAAAGGTGTTTGGCCGGTCAGAGATGAACTAGAAATTCTTAAACTCAGACGACGATACCACTTCGAATTTTCTTCGACCGGAGAGATTCGCTACCAAGGAATTATTGTGCTGCACGGTCACACACTGAAGAACCTGGAACTTGAGCCTTACGTTATTCCCACGCAAGAAGATAGTCTCCACTAAATCCTGTTCACTCGCTAACCGTACGACGTAGTGACGGATAAAACAGCAGTAAAGCAATGGCCCGCGCAACAACATAAATAATCATTGCCCACCACAGTCCTTCTATTCCGAACCGACCAGAGAGAACCCACCAGGCGAAAAGATAAACTGCTATAGAAATTACAGCGGCATCTCTCATTCGTCGAGTAAAAGAAGCCCCTATGAATATTCCATCTAATTGGAATGCAGCAAATGAGAAAAATACATAGATTGCAGGTAATAAAAGCAATTCGTTTGCAGCAAGACGTACCGCACTAATGTCAGTTAGTAGCATCACTGCTACATCACCAAACAGTCCAATTGCCAACGCCAAAAAGATTGCAGTCATGATGGCTAAGCTGGTTGTCCGCCGGACTGCCAGATCAAAAATATCCCTACGCTTTGCCCCTATAGAAGTACCCACCAAAGCTTCAACTACAAAGGCATATCCATCTAAGAAGAAAGCCGCAAATGATATTAATTGAAATAAGATATAGTTACCAGCGAGGATTGTATCGCCATACTTAGCACTTTGATTAATAAAAAAACCAAAAGAGAAAACCAGAATCAACGTCCGAATCATAATATCTAAATTCGAAGATGCGGTTTTCAACAGAGCAAGCCGGTCCATAATTTTGGTCCTAGGCCAGAAGTGCTCACCTAACAACTTACGCTGATTTAATTCTAGATAGATCAACCACCCTGCTAATAACACAGTCGACCATTCCGCAATCACCGTACCCAAAGCTATTCCACTTGCACCCCATCCGAGAACACCAGCAAACCATATATCTAATGTTATATTTAGTCCGTTCAGAAACAATTGCACTATTAGAAGCGTTCTACTTTTTCCCAAGCCAATCAAGAGTCCCATCAAGGCAAATGTAGCGAGTGTAGCTGGCGCTCCCCATATGCGGATCTTAAAATAATTTTGAGCGATGAGCTCGACTTGAGAGCTACCATCAAGTAATGAAAAAGCAATCAGCCTAATTGGCCATTGAATCAAGATCAACAAAAGGCCAAGACCAAACGCCATCAGCAATGCCCGACCAAGCACAGCTCTCACCTCTTGTTCATCACCACTACCAGAAGCTTGGGCAGCGAAGCCAGTGGTGCCCATCCTTAAAAAACCAAAACTCCAATACACAAAAGAAAAAATCAAAGCTCCGAAGGCAATTGCACCTAGATCTTCAATGCTACCGACATTTCCAATCACGGCAGTATCTACCAGACCCAACAAAGGAACTGCGGCATTGGCCAAAATAATTGGCCACGCCTTTTGCAAAAGGTATCGATAACTTATTGATTCGGGGATTTGCATTGAGTCAAACTGCTTTACGTTTCTGGAGATACTGTAGCGGAAGCCCTATCAACATACGACACTGGAAAACCTTAGAGATGCTTATCTTATATATTCGTACTAAGAATAATCGAGACTACTGCGTAGAATGCCAATATCCAATTGATCATGGATGATCTTAATCCATTGGGTCTTTCCTATCTTGAGATGCAAACAAGTAACCCGTCTTTTAAACCAACCCTTAATTACGTCACTCTATCCTATATATGGAGCATTATCTTAATAGCGGCGGCCTAAAGGCAGTAGACAAAATCATCTATAATGAAGGCGCTATTTAGTAATTCTTTCAACTTACCTCGTTCTAGTAGGCGTCTTATCGCATTTCTTCTTTAACAGGCTAACATTATGGTAAGCTCGGCCGCATATTATGAATCAAATCAAATGATTACCTCATAAGCTAATAGAATAGTCTTCCAGACTAAATTTTTAAAATTAAAACTATATAGAAATTCTTTCGCAATATATGCAAAGGCAGGTTTATAACGCTGCCAATTTAATTTTAAGTAGGAGTTAGGACCATCAAAAAATTATTAATCATCTGCTTTCTCGGAGGCTTGATCATTGCCGTGCCTCTTAGAAATTCTATCCCTATATATCGCACTTATTTTGGACCCAACCTCACAGAGGTTAACCTCTCGACTGTTTCACAACGAATTATTAGCCCATCGATTCTGGCATCTGGCTTCTTAGCCCACGAAGAAGAAGTCATGCTCAGTTCTGAAGTGATCGGTAAAGTTGCTGGATTAATGGTCGAAGAAGGCGACACTGTGAAAATTGGTGATTTAGTCTTGCAAGTTGATGACAAGAATTTTCTGGCCGGACTTGATCAATCAGAAGCCGTGGTGAGAATGAATACAATAGACATCGAACGACAGGAAGTGAGAATAAAAAATCTAGAACGTCAGTTTGAACGAAGCAAAAGTTTATATGAACAATCTTTAATTGGTGAACAGGAATATGAATCACTTCTAAATCAACTGGATTTGGCCAAAATAGATTTTTTATCTTCAAAAGAAGGCTTGGTGCAAGCTGAAGCTCAGCTTGATCAAGTGTTAGACAACCTTTCAAAAACGCAAATCATTTCCCCTATTGACGGCGTAGTCACTAGCCTAGATATAAAAGTTGGAGAAACTGCAATAGCGAGCTCAACGAATATTCCTGGATCATCGCTCATGACCATCGCCAATCCAGCTAGCATTTATACCGAAGTGCTTGTCGACGAGGCAGACATCGCTAATATCGAAGTAGGACAAAGGGCAGAGATAGTAGCAATAGCTTATCCCGACGAACCCATGCAAGGCATCGTGCGATTCATAGCGAATACCGCAAAAATTGCGCAAGGAAGAACTGGTTTAAGTTTCGTCGTAAAGATTGATATTGCAGACCGAGGCAATGTCACCCTTCGACCAGGCATGTCTTGTCGAGCCGAAATATTCACTCAGCAAGAAAGAAATGTAGCCGCGATTCCAATTGAAGCCGTCATATTCGAAGAAGATAGGGCAGAACTTCGTAGCGAATATTACATGTTCGTTAATGACGGCGGCGTAGCACGAAAGACCAAAATTGAAGTCGGGCTATCCGATGACGAATATCAAGAGCTGATTAGTGTAGTAGATGATGATATTGAGATTATTGTTGGACCGAACAAAGAACTTCGAAATTTGATTGATGGGGATCTGCTCAATACAGACCGCGCCGGCAGAGATGCTAGATCATCACGACTGAGTGAGTCTGACTTTCAAGTTCCAGGGTCAAGAGTAGGAAGAGCTTTCGGTAACTAGACCTACTCTATATGGAAGGCTTATATGGCACTCATTAATCTCACTAGCATCACCAAATATTATGAAATGGGCTCTCAAGTTGTGAGGGCACTCGACGGCATTGATATCACAGTCAAAAAAAACGACTATCTTGCCTTTATTGGCTCCTCCGGCTCTGGCAAGTCAACAATGCTTAATATCCTTGGCTGTCTCGATAAACCGACGTCAGGACAATATTTACTGAATGATAAAAACGTGGAAGCACTTAACCAGAACGAACTCTCACAGATTCGAAACTTAGAAATTGGATTCATCTTTCAGAGCTTCAATTTATTACCACGGGCGAATGCGCTTAGCAACGTGATGCAACCGCTCATATATAGAAATATTGGGCTTCGTCAACGTAAGCAAATGGCCATGGAAGCATTATCTCGAGTCGGACTTACAGATAGAATAGACCACCTACCAAATCAACTTTCCGGAGGTCAGCGACAGCGCGTTGCAATAGCCCGCGCTCTGGTTACACACCCTTCTATTCTGTTAGCCGATGAACCAACTGGAAACCTTGATTCCCGAACGACAGTCGAGATTATGCAGTTATTTGATGAATTGCATAAAGAAGGTCACACTTTAATCGTCGTAACGCATGAAAACGAAATAGCACAGCATTGCCAGCGAATTGTGGAGATGAAAGACGGCAAGATATTTAATGATAGCAGGACTGAAAAGGACTCTATGAGGGTCGCTGTCTAATGTTTTTTGCATTCTTTGAAAGCTCTCGTTCAGCTCTTGCAGCTATTTATGCAAATCGTTTACGAAGTTTCTTAACCACACTAGGGATTATCATAGGCGTTGCCAGTGTTATTGCCGTTGTTTCTGTAACAGGCGGAATGAGTGCTTTTATCGGAGACTCTTTCGCCTCACTAGGCGCTAATAGTTTAACGATTCAGTCCTATACCCCATTTGAAGATTTAATGAAGGGAATTCGGTCTCGACTTACGCCAGCTGACTTGGAATTAATAGAGAAACGAGGAGTGGGAATCGCATCAATCACTCCGGTTCTCGAGGCAAACAGATCAAGCCAAATCAAATATGGTCCGCAAACCGCTTATAGTTTAATTATGGGGACCACTTACGCTTATCAAGAAGTCTCCCAATCCTATACGCAAGTCGGCCGATTTCTTGCCCAATCTGATAACCTGACTCGGCGCCGCGTAGCGGTAATAGGAGAGGATGTTAGAGAAAATTTAAATCTCCCCGAAAATCCAATTAATGAGTATGTGGAACTTAGCGGAGAATGGTTCAAGATTGTTGGTTTGCTCGAATCTTTGGGCGATGTTATGGGACAGAGTCGCGACAACGTTGTACTCGTCCCTTACTCCACTATGGTTAGTATTCTAGGAAACCAGGCACAAACTGATATTGGTATACAACTCAGCCTCACCCCAACGGCCAATCTAGACGTTGTAATTTCGCAATTAACAACTCTATTACGCAACGCACATGACTTAAGCAGTAATGAGGACGACGATTTTCGAATCCAAACTGCTGAACAGTTAATGGAGCAATTTGATCAAATTCTTGGCACATTGACTATGGTCATTGGCGGAATTGTAAGTATCTCATTACTCGTGGGGGGAATCGGTATTATGAATATAATGCTGGTCTCAGTTACTGAACGCACGAGAGAAATTGGAATATGCAAAGCAATTGGTGCAAAGAGCCATCATATTCTCATGCAATTTTTAATTGAAGCTCTTTTATTATCTCTCCTGGGCGGCCTGATTGGATTAGCGACTGGCTATGGATTAGGTATATTAATAGCTAACAACATCCCAGACTTTCCTCCACCAAGTATCCCACTATGGTCCATCGCTTTAGCTCTTGGATTCTCCGGCTTTGTTGGTGTTCTATTCGGTATCTTGCCTGCAGCAAAAGCAGCAAAATTAGATCCAATTGATGCCTTACGCTATGAGTAGTTCTAACAATTTCTGATAAACGCCTGACCTCGTCATTTTCTTATGATAATCTGCGCTGCATTATTTTAGTAGTTGTGGGTAAATAGCTTCACCATGTTTTTAAAGAATTCTGCAGACCGAATTCCGGTCTCACTAATCTTTCTATTAAGTGCCTTGGACTTCAGCGTCTTTTTCCTCGCAGAGAATCCTTATTTGCTGGGAATTTATTTCTATCTGATGATTATTCCAAAATCACAGATTTGTGCTTGGAACCATCATCATCAGCATGCTCCAACGTTCAAACAGACCCCACTCAATCGAATACTCGAATTCTTTTATGCCTTACATACCGGTGTCACCACCAATCTTTGGGTGTTGCACCATGTACATGGCCATCATCACAACTACCTGGATCAGACGAAAGACGAGAGTCGCTGGACACGCAAAGACGGCTCACAGATGGAAGAATTTGAATACAGCGTGATCATTACGCTTACCGCTTACTACCGAGGCTATAAAGTAGGGAAATACTTTCCTAAAGAGAAGAGAGATTTCCTAGTCTACTCCCTTACCACCTTCGCCATTATTACAGCACTTACATTCTACAAACCCGTTGCCGCGCTTTTGCTATTTATTTTACCAATGATTATGGGATTGTTTATGACGGCCTGGGCTACCTACGAACATCATGCCGGACTAAATACTGATAACCACTTCGAAGCTTCATTTAACAATTTGAATCGTTGGTACAATATGTTCACCGGCAACCTCGGTTACCACACTGCCCATCATCACAAACAGGGCCTGCATTGGTCCAAGCTGCCGCAACTGCATGCGCAAATCGCTAACAATATTCCTGATAAATTAATTCGAAAAACTTGGGTTTGAGAATTGAAAGTCAATTGTAATTGAGCATAAAAAACCTGAATAACAGGGTTTCGGAGATTACCCCCTGCTTGATAGCCGCTCTCGGCGGATGGGATCAAAGGCGATTGTCATTGCTTTTTCACAGCCTCACGAGTAGCTTATTCCCTTTCGAAATAAAGGCGCTTAGAGCATCCAGCCATTCATCGCGCTAGAGCACTTTATAATTCAAATCTAATTATCAAACCCTACATTGGGAGTACCCGAACCGTGAGCCTTCAATTAACTCGTCGAAGATTTATTAAGGGCGTGATCTTCTCAAGTGCTGCCGTAGCGTCCGGCGCCGGCGTCTATCTAGCCTCAGCACAATCCAGACCCAATACGGTGGTAGAGAGATTGTTATCGCTGAATATTAATGGTCGCAGCCGACTCGTTGATGTCGCGCCAACCGAAACTTTAGCATTCACACTGCGCAATAAGCTCGGCTTAACCGGTTTAAAAGTTGCCTGTAACCGTGGCGAGTGTGGCGCTTGTACGGTGCTCTTGGACGATGTTGCCAACTATTCCTGCTCTGTTCTCACCCACACAGTAAAACAATACGACATCAACACTGTTGAAGGATTGCGCGCAGCTGATGGAACTCTCAGTGCAGTGCAACAAGGATTTATTGAAGAACTTTCACCACAGTGCGGATTCTGTACGCCGGGACAGGTGATGTCTGCGACTGCTCTATTACGCGCCAACCCTAGTCCTACTCGCGAAGAAGCCAGACAAGCACTTGCTGGAAACCTTTGTCGCTGCGGAGCTTATGATCATTATCTTAACGGCGTTATGCGCGCCTCGGAGTTGTTGTCATGACATTTATGCATCTTGGAAAAGACTTCACTCCACCCGATGTTGAAGGCAAAGTAACTGGCGATGCCAAATACGTTGAAGATTTTCAGCCCGAGGGACTAGTGTATGCACGACTCCTAACTAGCCCATTGCCAAGTGGTAGCATCCGTTCGATTGACGTTTCAGCAGCACTCAGAATGGATGGTGTTTTGGGAGTTATTACTGCCGATGATCTACCTCCGTCCACTGCCCCGGCGAACCCAATGTTGGCGTCGAGTGACATCAGTTATGTTGGTCAACCGATCTTGGCAGTGGCAGCAATATCTGATGCTATTGCTGAGAACGCACTTGACGCTGTCCATGTCGAATACGAATACCGGGCGTTCGTTACTGACCCATTAGAAAGCCTTACCGAAGGCGGACCCAATGCCTACCCTGACGGCAATGTCCTCCAACAAACGAATACTCTCGAAGACGAGAATGCCACCATTCGCGGGGGCTTTGGCACGATTAAATGGCCAGCCAGCGAAATTGAGCGCCTGCGCAACGGTGAGGAACCACAAAATGTAGATTTTGCTGATGGCTGGACCTATGGCGAACTAGACGCAGCGTTCGCAGAAAGCGACATAATTGTTGAAGAGTCATTCGTGACAGCAGGTACACCCCACCATTGCATGGAGCCACGCAGCGCAATGGCCAACTGGGAAAATGGTAAGTGTTATTTCTATGCGTCCACTCAGAGCCAGAGTGCTGTAGATGAAGGTTTGGCTTCAATGTTGGGCATAGAACCCGAGAATCTTTGTATTATCTCTGAATATACCGGTGGAGGATTCGGCTCTAAGGGATCCTCGTATCCGATAATGGGTGTCTGTGGACATTTTGCCCGTCTACTCAATCGACCTTTACAACTTCGAATCACTCGTGAAGAAGAGTACTACATCGGAGTGGGCCGCCCGGGAATGCAGGGTTGGGTAAAAACCGGTGTGAGAACTGACGGTACCGTGGCGGCGATCGACGTCATAATCATAAGTGACGGCGGACCCACTGGTCGCAATAGTGCCTCTTCATCAGCTCAGCACCTTTCCGTAGTTTATACACCTAGCGCAATGCGCTTGCGGAACATTCCAGTGTTCACAAACACGGCTCCTCGAGGAGCTCAACGAGGACCTGGGCAGAATGAAATGTCGGCTGCTATTGCACCCATCATGGACAAGTCAGCAAGACAACTTGGTATGGACAGAGCAGAATTCCGCAAGATCAACGCACCCCATAGCGAGTCTCCTGTCTACGAAACCCAAGGACCGCTTACCAGTGCTTTTCTTGCTGAGGCCATTGATATGGCATCCGCAATGTTCAATTGGACGGAGCGTGAAAGCCAGACTCGCTCACGAAATGGCAACAAAGTTCGTGGCCTAGGAATTGGTCTCGGATATCACTCAGCGGGTGGCAGCGGCTATGATGGCTTAGTACGTATAGACCCAACTGGTAAAATATTCCTCCACAGCGGTGTTGGTAATTTAGGTACTTATTCCTATGCTGATACAACGCGGGCGGCAGCCGAAGTGTTGCAGTGTAATTGGGATAACTGCGAAATACTGAGAGGTAACACTGAACAACACCTGCCCCATAGTTCGGTACAAGGAGGCAGCAATACCATATTTACTCACACCAGAACTAGCTGGGTCGCAGCTGAAGATGCTGTTAATAAGCTAAAAGAAATTGCAGCGATGGAATTCGGTGGTTCGGTAGCTGATTATAGTATTGCTGATGAACGTGTTTTTCGTACAGATGACAGCACCAAGGGTATGAGTTACGGACAAGCAGCAACGAAAGCAGTGGAACTTGGCGGAAAATATAACGGCGAAGAATACCCGGATGATATTCATCCGATTACCCAACGAGCTGTTCAAGGTTTAGCAGGGTCAGGGCTAATTGGTGTTGCTAAGGACAACCTACCCAAGCGCGGAATCGCTCCAGGCTTAACTGTTGGCATGACAGAAATTGAAATTGATCTCGAGACTGGCAAATTCGAAGTATTAGATTATGTTGCAGTATCTGATTGCGGCACGGTAATCCATCCACAAGGCTTATCACAACAGATTAATGGCGGAGCAGTATGGGGAATTGGAATGGCAGCAACTGAGCGCCATGTCTACGATCCACAAAATGGTTTGCCGGCAAACATCGGCTTCTATCAAGCAAAACTTCCTACTTTCTTAGATGTCCCAGCAACCATGCAAAACGCCGGGGTTGATATCGCAGACCCGTACAACCCCGCCGGCGGGCGAGGAGTTGGAGAACCATCCCAAGGTTGTGCCGTTGCAGCGCTAACCAGTGCTATTTCCGACGCCCTGGATGGGCATCTGTTCAATCGAGTCCCAGTCACTGCAGATATGATTGTCAATTATTCGGCGGAGAATGAACAAGAAGCTAAAATGCTGGCGCTGAATACTTTTTAGTTAATCGAGTAGTAGGAAGTTTTTAGCACCTAAGTCAGTTAGTGATTATCCAACCAATTCTGAATTTCGGAAACCATCGTTTCTGGCCGTTCGAATGGCAGTAAGTGCCCTGCCCCGGCAATCTCTTTGCACACAAATTGCGGCGACAATTTTTTTAATTTTTGCCACATAGAAGATGAAAGTGTATTTGAGTTCTCTCCTCTTACAACGAGAATCGGTACCTTCACTTGCGCAATAATAGGCCATAAATCGTAAACTATAGTATAACAACGCGCTTCCCAAGCTTTGCTAAAAACGAGCTTACAAGAACCATCTGCACTTTCCACCATACCATGATTCACATAGTCCCATAATTCTTTGTCGTCAATATTCTCAAAGACATATTTCGGCCGAAAATGATCAAAAACAGCTTGCTTACTCGGCCACCTATCTACGCGAGCTAAAGTTTTTTTAACCAAAGGAATTTTATTAGGAAATAGACGGCCAAAAACCCTCAGTATCAAGGCTGCAGTTCTCGACACCAACACAGGCTCTATTAAGATAAGAGATTGGAAGAGTTCCGGGCGCCGGGCGGCAGCAATTAATAGAGCGGAAGCACCCATGGAATGTCCGATACTCGTTAGCGGTGAACTGAAGCTTTCAGCGGTATTTATGATATCTTCAGCAAACACTTCCCAGCTTGTCACTGTCTCGGGCGCTACCTCCGGCTGCCAAAGTGGCCGGTGATTGCTTGCGATGACTTGATTAAATTTCTTGAACGGCTCTAGCATAGATCGATAAGCCAAAGCAGGATAACCATTGGCAGGAGAAAAATGCAGAAGAGATCCGTTTTCACTCAGCTGAATCAATACATTTTCTGGTAAGGACACGACCACTCCTAATGGATTAAACTGCTTATTTTGGCATACCTTAGACTCACATACACTTCCGGTAAACGCTTACGCAATTCGCGCGATATACACGGTGATAATCCGTAAATTAGCACCTATATATATTTACTAAATAGACAAAAGAGATCACTATTGATTTATCTATCCAAATTAAGGGGAAAAGACATGGATTTTGTACCTGATTATTGGCACTGGATTGTTTTTGGTTTGGGTCTCATGCTAATCGAAATATTTATCGGGTCATTCTTCATTTTTTGGTTTGGAGCCGCTGCGGTAGTTGTTGGAATTTTATTAATCATCGCTCCCAAGGTGTCAGTTGCAGCACAGGTTATTATCTGGGCTATATCTTCGTGTAGTTTTGCTTTTGCTTGGTTTAAATTTATTAAGCCGCTAAATGAGGACCGAACAAAAGCCGGCTTATCCAGAGAAGCAATATTAGGAGAGATTGGGCAGGTATTAACCGTACCTAGTGGTGATAAACGAGGGAAAGTTAGATTTCCAGCCCCCTTACTCGGATCGGATGAATGGCTAATGATCTCTCAGGATAATTTAATTGTCGGCGATAGGGTTATAGTTCAGGACTTATCAGGGAACGCGTTGATAGTTACTAAAGCATAAATACAATAAGTTGCCCTCAAAATTTAACGTTGATGGTTATAGTTTAAGCAATTAACTATTCGTGATAATTCGATAGCAGCTATAAGTTACTAATTAAGAAAAGGAGTAATGCAATGTTGGAACCAGGTCTGATCATAGCCATAGTGGTGCTAGTTTTTATATTCGTTACTGTCGCACAAGGCGTCCGACAAGTCCCTCAGGGAAACAAGTGGGTTGTTCAGCGACTAGGCAAATACTACGTTTCTCTCAATCCAGGTTTGAACTTCATAATCCCCTATATTGATGCTGTGGCCTATAGAGTAACCACTAAGGACATCGTTCTCGACATTCCGTCTCAGGAAGTCATCACCAAAGACAATGCTGTTTTAATGACCAATGCTGTTGCCTACATCAATATTGTTTCGCCAGAAAAGGCTGTCTATGGGGTTGAAAATTACCGCATCGCGATTCAAACGCTAGTGCAGACTTCGTTGCGTTCGATCGTCGGAGAAATGAGTTTAGATGATGCACTTTCTTCACGTGATCATATTAAAGCCAAACTAAAAGCTGCCATCTCAGATGATATCTCCGACTGGGGCATCACTCTAAAGACAGTAGAAATCCAAGATATTACTCCATCAGGTACCATGCAGCAGGCCATGGAAGAACAGGCGGCTGCGGAGCGAGCTCGACGAGCAACTGTAACCCGTGCCGATGGTGATAAGCAGGCGGCAATTGTGCAAGCAGAAGGTGAACTCGAAGCCTCAAGGCGGCAAGCAGAAGCACAAGTAGTGCTTGCTGAAGCCAGCAAAACAGCGATTAAACTTGTCACTGAAGCTATTGGAGAGAAAGAAATGCCCGTAGTTTACTTACTAGGTGAGAAATACATTAGCTCTTTGCAAAACCTGTCAGAATCCGACAACTCGAAGTTCGTTGTATTCCCAGCAGATATTCCGGCCGCGATTAAAGGTTTGATGGGGAGATAGGGATAAGCAAAGCCAATACCGCTTGCTCATCACCGAAGTGAATCTATTTCAATGACGCCAGAAAACTTAAGGCAACTTTCCTTATTGCTTCAGTGACATAAAACGCTATCGATGCGAATTCCGGTTAAGTCGTTGAGTAAATTCTGACTTCACGAGTTTTTATGGTGCGGATTACTAAATATAACACTAGACCCGTCGGGCCTAGCATTAATGTTAGTGGTAGACAGGGCAGAACCAACCAATGCGAGATTGACTTCTGCTGAGAATCATGGACTTCCCACGCTCCAACGAACAAATCAAAAGCTAGATAATGAACCCAAGCTGCCGTCAATCCATAGGGGTTTGAGAACAGCAAATAGAGGGCTTCTAGGGATCCAAACCCTCCCCCGTCTACTGAATCACCAGCCTGTGAAAAGATAAGACCGACATAAACCAACCCCAACACGAAAGGAATAATTCCGGAAGCAATTAGTCCAAGAGTCCACTTCCACCGGGGAAATGCAATAAGTAATGCCCAGCCGGGCAAAATCGCTAAATTACAGATTGAGAAAATTAGATCTGCTGACATTATGACCTCAAAGATAAATTGATGAACCAAATTGGTCCAATGATTATCTGCTGTAAACCTGACTCCTGTGAGCCGGAGTGAGACAGTTAACTGATATGCTTGAGCAGAGTTCCTTCATCAACACTCTCTCATTTTAATTACAGATCTTTTCCAATGTTCCTGCCGTCAATAGTATAAAACTAATCACGACCAGCAAATCACCAAACATCGCAACAATCAAAAGTTTCTTACCTAGCTCCTAGATCATCCTAGAAAGTTCCAGTCACTTTAAATGTCAGTACTCTACCAGAATTGGAACAGCGATCTTCTATCTCTTCCAAGATGCCTGCTGATATTCGCCCTACAAATCGCTGCCGCTCTCGACAACCTAACCCATTTGCAGCTCCACTGACATCCAATCGGTAAGTAATTCCCCTTTGATCTTTATACTCGCCAAACAGCATCAACCAAGGATCCCCCGCAATTAACTCAATATCATCAACGTCATAACGCTTATTATTGCCGTCATATCGGTTCATCCACTGAGCACCCCAGTTAAAATTCCAACGAAGGATGTCGTGACGAAAACCCATAGAATTAAACCCGCGAGCATCGAACTGAAATCGGCGATCTATTTGCAAGAATGGGTCGGTGATAGTAGATTTTTGAACCGTTACACTTGAGGTCAACAAGAGATTTGGCATGTCAATCATCCTCATACGAATGCTTGCATTCAATCTAATACCATACATCTCTCCATCACCGATATTACCATTAGCTGATTGCACGCTGTCTTTATGAGGAGAAACGTCGATCCGTTCGATCACGTCATGATGCTCGTGGTAATAAAGATTACCGCTTACAACACCGACATCATTCGGCAAACGATATTCTGCATTTAGATCATATTTCCAGAGCCATTCTTGTCGTAGGTTGGCATTTCCTGCCAAAGTATTTGAATCATCATCGTCTTCATCATTAGCTGCAACGAAATCGGCAAAGCTTAGCTGATTTACAACTTTTTCAATGGTACCCCGCAATTGTAATTGTGGTGTCACATCATAGCGAAAGTCGACTTTAGGCTTTAGAAAATTAAAATCTCGCTTATTTGAAATATCACCTGTCTGGGAAATTTCAGAAGACTCATATAGCAACGTGGTTTCTAAAGACATCCTGGCATTAATAATCCAGTTATGAATCGCGAATGGTTCATAGCGAATTTCTTCAACACTCGAATTGGCATTAGAAACAGCAACAGGAATAAGCCCTCCCAATGCGGCTGAAGGAGCTCCATCTATGCCACTAATTCCTAGAGCCAGATTAGAATCAAGAATTGTTTGAGCCCTTTCTGCTCCTAATTCAATATCTTGGCTCTCGAAAATATCAAATGTATAGGAAGATCGGACAATGCGCTCTCGAGTCGTGCTCGCGGTGTCTAAAAATAAATTTTTCTTTCCACTATTATCGCTAGCAACATCGAAGCGCTCCCGTATAGAGGCACGGTTGCTCTCATTGTTGATAAACAGAATTTTGAACCGCCCCCCATTCGATCTAATAAATTCATAATCGCCGCCAATCTCCCAATTATCTTGCTCACTAGGAATATCTTCTCGTTCTCTGGACAATAAATTTGGAACAACTTTTAAATCAGTCGTGTGACGCACGACCTCAGTTGTGTTGTCATTTTCAGCAAACAATGCATTAAAACGAGCTGTGCTGTTTGGCGTAAATTCATAGTTTAAATTTGCGCTCAACTCATAATTATCTTGCTCTCTGACTCTCTCTTCTCTGATCAAGTCATTTGGAGAAAAATCGCCGAGAATGCTGTTCTCTTTACTTATATTATGATCATAACCTGGAATAAGAGAACCATTAAGTACATAACCTAAGGCGCCCGATTGGCCGCTTAGTGAAAGTGATCCACCAGGCTCAACAGTATGATCAAGGTAACGATCCATGTTCACATCATAGGAAATACTTGTATTTGATAACTCCTCAAACAAGACAATGTTTACAACTTGACCGCTACCGCGGACATCCAACTCACCGGAAGTCCCGCGAATTATCTCTATATAATTCACTTGATTGGCAGTGATTCGATCTAACTGCCCACTAGTTTGATTATTCTTGCCTGCAGTACGCTTTCCATTGATGAGGATTTCATTACCGCCACTTCTACCGCTACCAAGCCCGCGTCCGCCGCTTGAGGGAGACCTCCTTGATCCACCTCCACCAGAAAATCCTCTTGGAGGGCCCCCATTAAAACTTCCTCCCCCCGTCGTAGTACCAATTCCAGGAATACGATCCACCATATCCTGAGCTGTAATTGGATTAAATTCGGTAAAGTAATCGGCTTGATAAACTACCGTAGAATCCTCACCGACATTGTCTTGCGCAAAAATAGCGGAGCTGAAGACAGTGAATACTAGTCCAAAACACATCGCCTCAGAAAAAAAACGAGATTTTTTGGAATAAATCATAATCATACTATTCTTAATTCCACATGTGGGGGCAGCAGAGTATTAAAGAAGGCCTAACATCTTTCATTTTCCGTTCTAAAATACTGCTTTTATTACAATCTATTGAATCGGCCGATTGTAGGGAATGCAACAGCGCGGGATTGTTACAAATTGTCGAGTAATACATGCTCTAAGGCAAATATTACGAGGTCCTATCCTAGAGGATGCCGCCGAATGGGGCTTTACTCGGCCATTTCCGGATATGGCTGGGGTAAGTTAAACTAGAGCCAATATAACTATGAGGCTGGGTATAGAAGACGGACCCAAAATACCCCATACGGAAGGCTCAACAAAATAAAAACATTAGACCAGCTAAGAATGATGGATATCGTATAAGTGGAATCGACAGAACCTGAAGAAGCGAAAATTACCGGGCCGGAAACTGTAAATGCCGAGGGATCTTTTGCAAGCAGACTTTTAGCTGGTGAATACGGATTAGCAATTACCTATTGGGGTCTATATTTTTTAGGTGTCGGCTTGTATTTTGTTCTAGGCAGTGCGGCTGTAAATAGCGAGCAATGGATTCGCTATATGACTTTCGTTGCGCTGATGATTGCCTATACGGTCATTCTAATTATTGGAGTTCGAGCCGCCTATAAAGGGCCGCAACTTTGGAAAGTGATGTCTCGAACGTCGTCAGTATTCATGATCATTAATATTTTAGTGGGCATATCAACTCTTGGGTTTATCTACTAATGAACCACGTTCTGATAATCCTCCTCCATTCTCGACCTGTCGTATTTCTCTAAAATAAATAGCTGTCTTAATTTCGGAGTGCCATCTTGGAACAACCCTCAAACATTAATTATGCTCTCATCGTAAAGAAAGATTGCCCCACCTGTGCGTTAATCGAACCTGTCATTGGCAAGCTAGCGAAACGTTTTACCAAAGATTTAGAAGTCTATGTTCAAGACGACCCAACCTTTCCTCAAATAGTTGATGCTCCAATCGATGATACTTCACTAGAATTTTCCTACCGGAACCAAATCGAAGTGGTACCCACACTTATCAGACTTGGTGATGAAGCCAATTCAGAATCCAGAATCTATGGTTGGGACAAAAAACAGTGGCAAGAGTTTACTGGAATTGAAGACCTTGGCAGTGAGCTAATCGATTTCAAACCTGGGTGCGGCTCTAAAACTCAAGATCCTGGAATGGATGAGATCCTCGCATTGCGCTTCGGCGACAAAATTTTGCAGGCTCGCGAGGTAGAACTTGCCGAAGCTGAAGATGAAATGGAAGCTTGTTTCGAACGCGGCTGGAGTGATGGTTTACCAGTGGTACCTCCAACTGCATTGCGAGTTATGCGTATGCTTAATGGTACTAATCGCGAAGCTGATGAACTTATTGGCAAGATCCCACCCGATTATGCCCCCTGCACAATAGAGAAGCTTGCCATCAATGCTGTAATGGCCGGCTGCAAACCAGAATACTTCCCTACAGTTATCACCTCAGTGGAAGCTGCTCTGCAAGATAAATTCTGCATGCATGGCTTACTCTGCACTACCTATTTTTCATCTCCTGTTTTGATCGTTAATGGCCCTATAGTCCAGCAAATTGGAATGAACGCTGGCGTCAATGCATTAGGCCAAGGTAACAGAGCGAATGCCACGATTGGACGCGCTTTGCAGCTTATTATTCGCAATATAGGAGGCGGCGTACCAGGAGGGATCGACCGCGCCACAATGGGAAACCCCGGCAAATACACTTATTGCTTTGCAGAAGATGAATCAGACGATTCTTGGAACTCACTTGCCATGGATAACGGTTATGATCGTAAAGATTCAGTAGTTAGCCTTTTTGCTGGAGAAGGATTGCAACCCATTCTTGACCAGCAATCCCGAGATGCAGCTTCCCTCTCGAAAAGCATGGCTCAAAGTCTGCGCAGTGTCGTCAACACTAAATTATTCGGACTAGCAGATGCCATTCTAGTGGTCTGCCCCGAACACAGACGGGTACTCATGAATAGTGGTTGGAGTAAAGCTGACTTAAGAAATGCTCTTTATGAAGAATTAAAGACACCTGGCAGTAAAATTATCAGAGGGGCAAACGGAAATGCCGAGGGCATGCCGGTTAAATTTGAAGAGAAGATTTTAGACAAATTCCGGGACGGTGGATTGCACATCGTTACAACCGGAGGAAAAGCAGGAATGTTTTCTGCCGTTATTGGCGGCTGGGTAGCATCAGGTGAACGAGGCAGCCAGTTAGTTTCACAAAAAATTCGCTAATCATAGAGAGAGGAAATCATGAATACTCAAACAACTCTGCTCGATCCTACGGCAGAATTAAAGCCCGTGGAGCGTCAGCTTCTACCAAGGCTGGCCAGTTTAGATGGCTCTACTGTTGGGCTTTTGGATATATCAAAACCGCGGGGCAAGGAGTTCCTCGATGAAATTGAGAAACAACTCTTAGAAATGGGTGCCCAGGTAAAGCGTTACTCCAAACCTACTTTCACCAGGGTCGCTCCTACTGAACTTACTCAAAAAATAAGTGTAGAATGCGATGCCGTAATCGAAGGACTCGCCGATTGAGGATCCTGTACCTCGTGCAGTTTGCATGACATCTTGGATCTTGAAAGCCGTGGATTACCCTCTGGATTTGTTGCTTCTGCTGAATTTGTAGAAGCTGCAGCCGCACAAGGAAAATCCTTAGGTGTAAAACCCGCAAGTGTCTTTGTCGCACATCCAATTCAAGACCGAACGGATGATGAAATGGTAGCTCTGGCCAGGAATGCTATTGACTCAATAACCGCTATGATTATGGATAAAGCAGTTTAAATCGTGGCTTAAAAAGTATTTATTAGATTTGATGGAGTTTAAAATGACTAGAGAAGCAGTAATCGTATCGACAGCCCGCACACCAATAGGCAAGGCTTATCGTGGCGCATTTAATGACACCGATGTCCCTGTGCTTGGTGGGCACGCCATAGCCTCCGCTGTAGAAAGAGCGGGCATCGAGCCCGGCGAGATCCAGGATGTAGTGATGGGATGCGCCATGCAACAGGGTTCTTCCGGTGCCAATATTGGCCGCACTGCGGGAGTGGCTGCTGGACTACCTAGCTCTGTCGCTGGCATGAGTATGGATCGCCAATGTGCATCTGGTATGATGGCAATTGCCACAGCTGCAAAACAAATAATTGTGGACAATATGTCCATCGTAGTTGGTGGCGGACTTGAATCCATTAGTCTTGTCCAAAATGAACATCGCAATGCCTACCGCGCTACGAGCCCTGCAGTAATCTCAAAGTCTGAACATGCTTATATGTCGATGTTAGATACAGCGGAAATAGTCGCCAAGCGTTACAACGTTTCTCGTGATGCACAGGACGAGTATGCATTCCAGAGTCAGCAACGAACTGCTGCCGCTCAACAAGCTGGAAAATTTGACGACGAAATCGTATCGCTCCCTTCCAAGATGTTGTTCATGGATAAAGAAACCAAGCAACAAAGTGTTCACGATGTAGCATTGGAGAAGGATGAAGGTAATCGCCCCACCACTACCTTGGAAGGACTCCAGGGATTGAAACCTGTCTTTGAAGGAGGCGTAATTACGGCAGGTAATGCAAGTCAACTTTCTGATGGAGCTTCTGCTTCCGTAATAATGGATAGTAAATTAGCTGAACAAAAAGGCCTAGAGCCTTTAGGTGCCTACCGCGGCATGGCGGCGGCTGGACTAGAACCTGACGAAATGGGTATTGGACCAATCTATGCCGTGCCTAAATTACTAGAGCGATTTAATCTGAAGATGGATGATATTGGACTTTGGGAACTGAATGAAGCTTTCGCAGTTCAGGTTATCTACAGTCGAGATAAGTTGGGAATTCCCAATGAGCTTCTGAATGTAAACGGCGGCGCAATCTCTATCGGACATCCTTATGGTATGAGTGGTGCACGAATGGTCGGCCATGCACTCATCGAAGGTAAACGCCGCGGCGCCAAATATGTCGTTTGTACAATGTGTGTTGGCGGCGGCATGGGAGCGGCGGGACTATTTGAAGTTTTCTAATTTTATACCTTAATTCAAAAAATCTGTTCTTAGAAATTTTTCCTTTTTAAGCACAAACAGAGTCTATAAAGCTAATTACGGCTGCCTCATCAAAATTCGTTGATGGCAGCCGTTGATTACTTAGCGCCCCGACCTTAGCTTCATTAATATTCCTCAATAGAATACTGCCGAATTGATCTTCAATAGTAGTTTGAAACTCTCGGTCAATTGCTAAATAACGCGCCACTCTATCTTCCAAACTTCTCAGAAAACTGAAGCTAAGCTCGGCCTTCTCTTCGAGTGTCATTCGACCGTTTTCTGGATCCATGTAAAATCGACACATAGCGCTGTTTCGGTTAAACCCACTGCTAAACTCGTCGTAGAAAAACTGTAGATATTCTAAGTACGCTTCTAAATCCGCTCCATCAATCCCTGGATTTTTAACTAATCTTCCGGTGGTACTAAAGGTCTGCAACGTACTGTTTATATACCTGAAACTTGCTCTTGCACTTTTTAGCTCATCACCAGCAATAGTAGATTTACTATTCAATCCCACAGGTTGAGAATTTGTAGATTGAGCCGAGGTCAGGGAGAACGGCAGAACCAGCAAAGCGATAGCTATTGTTAAGATCCTCATTGAGAACTGCCACCCCCTATTCATCACATCACTCCTATAAATATTTTTGGCACTGCTCGACAGATGCGTAGCTTATATTGTTGGAGAAGACTCGTTCTAGGAATTACTTTGGCCCAACAATATTGTAATGATTTCCATATAAGTCTTTTATGATCCCAGACACACCCCAAGGTACTTCTGCGGCAGGATCAACAATTTCTACACCTTTATGGGCCATCATTCGCATTTCTGTAGTGCAGTCATCACTACTCAGCACCGTCATTAAATTATTTCCGACGCGAGTTTTATCATCATCGCTTCTCGCCGGCATCAGCACAAACTGAGTCGCCGAATTTCCTTTAGGTGATACGGTTAACCAACGTAGGTTCGCAACAACGTCACGGTTGTCCATCACAGTCTCAAAGCCCAGTTTTCCCTGATACCAAGTGAGCGCTGCATCCTGATCATCAACATAAATCGTAAGATGGGAAACCTTGATAATAGTCATTTAGATATTCCTCTTATACAAAACCCATATTGCCAAAGATGGCAAGCAAATCATTTAATCCAATGACTTTACACTTGCTCTGGTAGATTTACGGTCGCCTAGTCGCTTCTTATTCTTAAGCCGTCGCTCTTTAGCCGATCTTCCAGGTTTAGTAGCAATTCGTTTGCGTTTAAATACTAATGCCTTTTCCACAATACCATGGAGCCGATCAATGGCATCTTGCTTGTTCTTTTCTTGACTTCTAAATCGTTGAGCTTTTATTACAACGATTCCTTCGCTAGTGATACGGCTATCAGACTGTAACAAAATCTTTTCTTTGATTTCAGTGGATAGACTGGATTGACCGACATCAAATCTTAATTGGATAGCCGTGGAAACTTTATTCACATTCTGCCCGCCCGGGCCACTTGCACGAATCGCGCTAAATTCAATCTCTCCATCCGGTATATTTACTTGAGCCATAGTATTTCTAAGAACCCCTTTTCCTGTCGCCGATCTTTACAACCTATTTTTGCTTGTTGCTTACTTTCTCGCCTCATGACTCTTCTTCTATCTTACTTTTAATCGAGTAAATTTAATAATACTGATAATTAGTCAGATCAGCTCAGGTTGCCGCCCAGAAACCCCTTGTTTCTTGCTTCAAAGATCAGTCTAGGTTACTGTCGGAGCTACTCCAGTAGCATGTTTTTGCTAACTTAAAAAATTAAATAAAGATAGATTCAACCTATGAAGAAAACGAAAATTCCCATATTTATCAATGGCCTACTGATTACCTTAATCGCTTCATTTGGTATCAATACCTCGGCACAAGAACCTGTGAGAATTGCATTCATGGACCCCTTATCTGGTGCTTTTGCTGCTATTGGCACCAGCGGCTTAAAACAACTGCAATTTGCTGCTGATTATTTTTATAATTCAAAAGGGGGTATTCTCGATGGTCGCATGATAGAAATTGTCCCCTTAGACAACAAACAGAGTCCTACAGAAACTCAGATTCAATTCAGAAGAGCAGTGAGTGAAGAACTACGAATAATTTTTCAAGGAAATAGCTCAGCTGTTGCCAACACCCTCAACCAAACTATTAATCGACACAATCGTCGAAACCCAGGCCAGGAAGTATTACAAATTAACTACTCAGCTGTAGACCCAATTCTTACGGAAGAGAATTGTAGCTTCTGGCATTTCCGCTTCGATGCCCATGCGGCAATGAAACTAAATGTACTCACCGACTACATAGCAATGGAAGAGAGTATTAAGAGTATGTATATCATCGGCCAAGATTATTCTTTTGGTCAAGCGGTATCTGATATCTCCATCTCTCTCCTTGCAAAAAAACGCCCAGACATTGAAATCGTTGGTAATGAATTCCACCCCATCGGCCAAGTTAAAGATTTTACTCCCTACGTCACCAAAATCGTTTCTTCCGGCGCCGATGCGGTGATTACTGGGAATTTTGGCGCGGATATGGTTTCCCTAGCCAAATCGATAATCGATAGCGGTTTGGATATTCCTATTTATACATTCTATGCAGCTTATGATGGCATTACCGCAACCCTTGGCGCCGACGGTAAGAATAAGATTCATTTGATTCATAACGAAACCTCTAACCCCATTCCGACCGAACGCCGTAAAGATTACATCCGAGCATATAAAGCGGCAAACCCGAATAGAGATGTTACTCAACCTCGTCTCGTCAATGCCTTGCAGATGATCGTGCAAGCGATGGAGCAAACACAAAGCACAGACCCCTATGATATAGCTCTGGCTTTAGAGGACATGAGATTCACGACCTTGAGTGACGAGGAAATCTGGATGCGCGGTGATGACCATCAAATCTTCCAGTCGCTCCACATTTCAGTCCAGACCGATGAAGGGATTGAATTCGATGCAGACAACTCCGGTTTTGGCCTATTCAGCAAATTCCATGTTCCAGCTGAAGAGACCATCATAGAAACCAGCTGCCAAATGAGACGCCCACGTCGTTAAAGGGGCCCTAGGCGTAGCATGCTTGAAATATTCATATTTGCCACACTGAACGGCCTGGTAACTGGACTGTTATTGTTCATGCTGGCCAGCGGTCTCACTCTCATCTTCAGCATGATGGGAGTTCTAAATTTCGCCCATGCGAGTTTCTACATGCTAGGCGCCTATTTCGCCTACTCCGTAAGTTTGTACTTCGGCTTTTGGATGGGACTCATTTTTGCACCATTAATCGTCGGCGTACTCGGAGCCGTTGTTGAACGCTATGGACTGCGCCGAGTTCACCAATCAGGTCACGTTGCGGAGCTGGTATTCACCTTCGGACTAGCATTTCTTATCGAAGAAGCTGTACAATTTTTTTGGGGGCCTGATACCAAAAATTACCAGGCACCAGATATTCTAGACTTCCCTCTCTTTACCCTCTTCGGACAAGAGTTCAGCGCCTACCGCGGCTTCATGATTGGCATTTCTCTGAGTATTTTTATCACTCTCTACCACATACTCACAAGAAGTCGAATCGGGATTATTATCCAAGCAGCGATAACACATCCCAATACCGTTGCTAACCTAGGCCACAACGTGCCACTAATATTTATGGGTGTATTTGGAGTAGGCACCGCTCTCGCAGGTCTTGCTGGCGTCATTGCCGGCCCAGTGCTGACGACCTTCCCTGGAATGTCCATCGCCCTAGGGAGCATAGTGTTCGTCATTGTTGTAATTGGCGGCCTCGGTTCTCTAGCTGGCGCATTTATCGCATCACTACTAATTGGTTTACTACAATCCTATGCAATCGCGTCAGATGTTGGAATGCCCGAGCTCCTCAACCTGCTCGGATTAGAATTTGAGCGCAGTCATCCATTAAATGATCTATGGACACTGAATCTCCCCCGAATAGCGCCAATTCTCCCATTTTTATTGCTAGTGCTCGTGCTTATTTTTCGCCCTACCGGCTTGCTCGGTAAGAGAGAAGAATAATGGTGCAATTAAAGAGACTATCAATCTGGATTGGGTATTTGGTGGTAATGCTCGTCCTTCCACAATTTTTCGACTCCATCTTGTCGGTATCTATATTTAATCAAATGGCCATCGCAATCGTTTTTGCCCTTAGCTATAACATGTTGTTAGGGCAGGGAGGCATGCTTTCTTTTGGACATGCGGTCTACTTTGGCTTCGGCGGCTTTCTTGCTGTTCACACGCTAATTATGATTGAGTTTGAAACCGTCTACTTCTCAATTCTATTTATTCCCTTGATAGGTGGTGTATTTGGCTTGCTGGCTGCAATCTTTATTGGCAGCTTTTCAACTCATAAAGCAGGGACGGTATTCGCTATGATCTCTCTAGGTATGGGTGAGTTAATAGCAGCTTCATCTCTTATATTCGTCGGGTTTTTTGGTGGAGAAGCTGGGATCAGTGGTGACCGAACATATGGTCCTCCTTTCTTCGGCGTAGAATTTTTACGTGATGTGGAAATTTACTATGTCGCCGTATTCTGGGTTTTTATAGCTACCGTATTCATGTATCTGTTTACCCAAACGCCCGCCGGAAGAATGGCCAACGCAGTTCGCGATAATCCTGAACGTGCTGAATTTATTGGATACAGCGCGAGAAAAGTGAGATTCATCTCATTTTGCGCTGCCGGTTTATTTGCGGGAATTGCTGGAGGTTTATTTGCCTTAAATTACGAATTTATCACCGAAGAAACCCTAAATGCCACCACCTCCGGACGTGTTCTCCTTATGGCATATATCGGGGGACTTGGTTATTTTATTGGCCCAATAGTTGGCGCTGTCATTCTCACCTTGATGAATTCCTTGCTCAGCAATTATTCCGATTTGTGGATGTTATATTTAGGAGTTATGTTTCTACTTACCGTGTTGTTCTTACCTAGGGGTTTTGCAGGATTTATAATGATGCACCAAGTAGCTTGGGTGAGAGGCACAATCAAACAGCTTGCCCTGCCCTATCTTCTAACAGGAGTTCCTGCGCTTCTAGTAATGCTCTCAGCAATAGCGCTCATAGAGATGAGTCACGTCGAAGCAGATGTCCTTCAATTCATAGGGTTTACCTTAGAACCCGCACTGCTGACTGATTGGCTAATGGTGGGAATCGTTGGCACTGGGTCACTATTTGCTGTACGGAAATCCTTACCCAGACTCCGCGATGCTTGGGATTCTGCAAACACTATTCCGAGTGAGGGTGGTAGTTAGAACATGGCCATCCTCACCTTAAACAATGTGCAAAAGAATTTCGGCGAGACCGCTATTATCCGGGGGGTTTCTCTGGATATTGAAGAAGGTGAAAAGCACGCTATTATCGGCCCTAATGGAGCCGGCAAATCAACACTCTTTCATTTGATAAGTGGCTTATACAAAGTCAGCGCAGGCAGTATCACTTTTAAAGAATCTGAAATTCAGGACAAAGCTCCCTACGAGATTAGCAGACTTGGCCTTGCTCGTAGTTTTCAAGTAACCAATATTTTTCAACGAATGAATGTATTCGAAAATATTCGTTGCGCCTTATTCTGGTCCAAAGGTTACCGCTACTCTTTTTGGCACTTGCTCGGAAGGCAAAAAGAACTCAACGAGCAGGCCATGCATGTATTGGAACAAATCGGCTTAACAGACAAAGCCTTGTTCCCTTCTGGAGAGTTAGCATACGCGCAGCAACGCGCATTGGAATTAGGGATAGCCATCGCGAGCGGGGCTGAGTTGATAATGTTAGACGAACCCGCAGCAGGAATGAGCCATAGCGAAGCGGAAACCTCAGTGCAATTAATCCATAAAATCACTGAAGGTAAGACACTGATAATGGTCGAGCATGATATGAATATCGTCTTCAATGTTGCTGACAGAATTTCTGTTCTTGTTTACGGCGAGGTTATCGCGACGGACTCACCAGAAAATATTCGTAGTAATGCCAGCGTTCAGGAAGCCTATCTTGGCGAGGTGGCCACCAGTGCTTGAAGTAAATGATTTACATGCCTACTACGGCAAGAGCCATATCCTCCAAGGGGTAAATTTCAATGTTCAAGAGGGTGAGATCGTTAGCCTACTTGGGCGCAATGGCGTGGGCCGATCAACTACTGTTAAAACTATTATGGGTGAAGTAGCACCTGTTGGATCGATAAAATTCAAGGGTGAAGAAATTGCCGGCAAAAATAGTTTTGAGATAGCGCACTTAGGCTTAGGTTATGTTCCGGAGAACAGAGATATTTTCCCAACTCTGACAGTTCAACAAAATTTAGTACTCGGCATGAAGTCAAACAAATCACAAGGCCGGTGGGATATTGAAGAAATGTTCAGAATGTTCCCTAATTTGGGTGAGCGAGCTGAAGTAAATGGCGGTGTGTTAAGCGGCGGCGAGCAACAAATGCTGTGCATGTGCCGAACTTTGATGGGTGATCCGGACATTATCATGATCGATGAACCCACCGAAGGTTTAGCCCCGAAGATTGTAGAACAAGTAGCCTTGCTACTGCAGGAAATCGCCTCCCGCGGCGTTGCCATTCTGTTAGTCGAACAAAAACTATCTATCGCTTTAAAAATTTCCCACCGACTATATGTTATGGGGCATGGCAAGGTCGTCTACGAAGGAACGCCCGATTCGTTACTTCAGGCTGACGACGTACGTGCTGAGTGGCTTGAAGTTTAATTCTCAGCTTGCTTAGTTTTTCGATCCAATTCCCTGTAGAATTTTCACTTCTTTTCCTTTTGTCAGCCCATGAAAAAACTCATTCCACTAATTTTTCTTTGCCTTCTTGCTCCTGCCACCAGTTATGGATGGGATAGTGTCGGACACCGAACAACAACAACCGTTGCATTAAACTTCCTGAGCCAGGAGAAACGAGAGAAACTTGTCGCCATTCTTCAGCAACACCCGCGCTATCAAGTAGATTTTCTCGACTCAATGCCAGCATTTATAGAGCGAGGAGACGATACCGCTCAAGCTATCTGGCTGCTTGGTCAAGCTGCCTACTGGCCAGACATTGCCCGAGGTCTCGAAGGTTCTGATCGCCGGCGCTATAACAGACCGGCATGGCATTTTACCGATGGCGCATGGATACGCGGAATGGCAAATGTTCAGGGAAATATATATTTAGATGTAAGACGATTTACTGATATTACTGGCAGCGATGCTGCGACTATCCGAAATCAGAATCAAATCGACAATATCATCACAGCACTGGACTACAACACAAAAATTCTCGCGGACGACACTAGCCTGCCAACGGATCGAGCTGTTGCACTTTGTTGGGTATTACATTTAATGAGCGACCTTCATCAACCTCTGCATGCTGGTTCACTTTACTCCAGAAACTTATTCGATTTTGGTGATCGCGGCGGTAATGGTATTACCACTGATTCGAGATCATTACACTATCGCTGGGACAGCGCCCTAGCTGGCGAAACAATCAATAGGAATGTAGAGCTGATTCTCGGAGAAATTAGCGCACTAAATCTTCCAGTTATTCAAGGTCAGTCCTCTAACTGGACAACTTGGTTACAAGAGAGTCGGGAGATCTTACTCGATTGGGTTTACACCGATGCAATGAAAATAGAAATACGCCGAGCCGAAAAAGAGAACGCAAGTTTCGAGGCTGTGCCGCTTTCAGCAGGTTATGTGAACTCCATGGTTCAAAGCTCGAGGCAACGAATCGGCTTAGCTGGCTATCGAATAGCCATTTGGGTTGAGAACGAGTTAAATTAAACGTTACCTGGCCTCTTGCAGAAACCCCTAGCCTTTTATAATAGGAAATCTCCTTTACCACATTTTGATCGAGACGATGACCCGGTTTATTTTCTGAAGCCGATAAAATTCTTTATCGGGGCAGTAGCAAAAGCTATGTGGTACTTACTGGCCGGAAGCTGCCCTTAGAAGAGCTGGATTTCACCGATAACTGAATGACCGGGGTCGGTCCACAAAGCGGACGTAGCAACTAGATACATATCTATCGATTGAATATGTATCTATCCGGTTTCTATTGCACTAATTTGTTGGACGGATTAGTTGAATCAAAACGTCTTTCCATTTCTCCAATAAAAACATATGCCCCTTATTTTCCATAAGGTAAAAACTGTTGTTGGGGAGTAGTTCTGCTTGATATTTTCCTTGATTAACAGGAACGTTTACATCTATGTCGCCCTGCCATATATCAAACCGGGTTTGAATATTCATAATTTCAAACTTCCAGGGCGTATTAATGATTATGTCATCTCGGGCCGGTCCATCTCCACCTTGCTTATAACCTTCTTTAATATCTGCAATTAACATTGCTTTTACTTGCTGATTCTCAAATGGAATCTGATCCATCTTGGGCAATGACTTTACAAATTTATCTTCGATTTCTCCGGATGGATTATTGATTTGTTTAGCAGCGATTCTGCGGAAAATATAGACAAGACTTGGGAATCTTCTTCCGAGAATCATCAGCGCTCTCAGAAAACCTTTATACCCTGCGTAGGGATTTGGTCTGTTGGCGGGAGCCAAGCCACTTACAATGGCTCCTGAAATAACCCTTTCTGGTATTTTATATGCGCATGCTAATGCGTGTGGCCCACCAGCTGACCAACCCAAAACATGAAACTTATCTATACCCAGATCGTCTGCAATAGCAGCTACATCATTAGGCCAATCGAGTAGCTCCCGATCCTGCTTTAGAGAGGAATTCCCATGACCGGGCCTGTCCGTTGAAATATATCTTATTCCAAGTGCCGTCAGAATATTTAGATCAGCTGGACGCTCTAATCGTGATCCCCCAGACCCATTAAAATGAAAGACCGGTTTTCCGTCTGGAGTTCCATACTCGGCGAATCCTAGTTTTCTTCCGTCTTTTAAATCTAGAATCTGATTGGTTTTATCCATAATTACAAATTACTCTCGAATTATTGGGGTCAAAGTAAACATCCTGCAGCTTCAATGCCCGCTCTTAGCCAGAAGGTGACATTCGCCTGCTTTCGAGTTCCTCACCCTCCCCCACGAGATTCAAATTCGAATTATTGGGGCCAGAGTAAAATCCAGTAGTTTTAATGTCCGCTATTGGTCAATAACTGCCTATCACTCTGCCCTCAGCGACAGGCCATTATTATTGCCATTTGCTATCAGGGCAATAAGCAATTTTATTAGCAGCGACTAATGAGTTATTCTCCCAAGAAAACCGGTGATCTTCATGAGCCCACCTTATTGAATCCTTCCTAATTAGTGGATTGGGAAATGATAAAAGCAAAAGAGAATTCAAAATGACCAAAAACACTCTCCGTATTGCCCTAATTTTTACCCTCTTATTCGCCTATTCCAGCTCGCTGATAGCGGCTGACCTCTCCCGTACGCGCCCAGAGCGAGAGGGAATGTCATCGGAAAGGCTTGCCCGTCTTGATTCAGTCTTAAAATCTTATGTGGAAAATGATCAGATTGCAGGCCAGGTAATGATGGTCCTGCGCAATGGCCGCGTGGTCTATTCTGCTGCCAACGGCATGCAAGACCGGGAAGCTGGCATTCCCATGTCGGAAGCTTCTTTGTTCCGCATCGCCTCTCAAACCAAAGCGATTGTTAGCGCCGGCATCATGATTCTCCACGAACGGGGTCAATTAGACATTAGTCATTCTCTGGGTAGATACATTCCAGAATGGCAAAATATGCAGGTGGCGGTCGAAAATAGCCGAGGTGGTTATGACTTGGAAGCAGCCGCCCGCCCGATAACAATCCGAAATCTACTCACCCATACCGGTGGCATGAGCTACGGTAATGGGCCCTCTGCAGAGGAATGGCAAGCAGCAGGATTTCAGGGGTGGTACTTTGCCAATAAGGACGAGCCTATCGGTGAATCAATCGCACGTATGGGTTCTTTACCTCTTGACGCACATCCTGGAGAGGCTTGGATCTATGGTTATAACACCGACATTCTTGGAGCAGTGATTGAAATCGCGAGCGGCATGGATCTTTACAGTTTTCTGAGCCAAGAAATTTTTCAACCTCTGGAAATGAACGACACACACTTCTATCTCCCAGAGA
The DNA here is from genome assembly GCA_012960305.1 of Gammaproteobacteria bacterium. Lineage (GTDB taxonomy): Bacteria > Pseudomonadota > Gammaproteobacteria > Pseudomonadales > Pseudohongiellaceae > UBA9145. The sequence goes on from DUBM01000011.1 coordinate 221,337, forward strand.
ATAAGGTGGATCGCCTTGCAGTCGTATATCAACCGAAGGAAGGTGGCGGGATAGAAGCAATACCTGCGAAAGATGGTATGAATAGTCAGGGCATGTATGCAGATGGCCCAAGAGTTAGTTTTTCAGGTGGAGCAGGCCTGATCTCTACTGCTGATAATTATGCGCGCTTCCTGCAGATGACATTAAACGGCGGAGAACTAAACGGCGAGCGGATTCTATCGCGCAAAACCATCGAGTTGATGACTACCAACCATTTAGCTGATATTCCTTTTAGAAGCGGTCAGGGATTTGGATTGGGATTCTCGGTTGTTACAGACCTAGGAACCCGAGGCTCCATGGGGTCAGAGGGAGAATATGGCTGGGGCGGCGCTTATCACTCTACATACTGGGTTGACCCTCAAGAGCAATTAGTTGTTGTCTACTTAACACAAATAATTCCAGCCACTGGCCTTGATGACTATGCAAAACTGCGAAGTGGAATTTATCAATCCATAATAGATTAGGTATTATTATGAATACAAATTCAGATTCTCAAAAGAAAGATGGCGTACGTGTCTTGTTTCCAACTCTTATTTATGAGGCTTGGTACCCCAGCTACGAAACAGATAAAGAAAAACTTATCTCTTATGTACAGAAGCTAAAAGAAAACGACACAGAGGGGCAACGAATCTCGGCTCAGGAATACCCAAGCGGATACACCTCCTATTTTACGAGAAGCAATCTCTTCACCGATCCACAACTCGCTGATCTGGTTAGTTTTATTCATCAATGTGCTGGGAATTTCGCGATTCAACATCACTGGGATACTAAAAATTTCGAGCCGGTTATAAATGCTCTTTTCGCTAACATCAACCCCAAGTTCAGTAATCATCCTGACCACATGCATCCGTATTCACATATATCGGGCGTGTTTTATGTCAAAAGCGAACTTGACAGTCCTCCTCTAAGCTTCAAGGATCCCAGAATAGGCCGATGGATGATGCCCCCAGCAGCTGATGGAACTAGAGCGGAAAATACTTTTCATGCCCGCATTAAGGCTGAAGCCGGAAAGCTGCTTCTATTTCCCTCTTGGCTAGAGCATGGAGTACCTCAAAACACATCCGATCACGAGAGAATGAGCATGTCCTTCAATTTTGAGATGCGACCAATGCAAAAACCATAAGATAAGAAAAGTAAACTGATGCACAATAAAAAATTATTGTCATAGATTTTCAAAAAGAGGAATTTACTTAACTCCTCTAAAATTGACTCGGACTAAGCTTAAAGTTTTTTTACAGCAATACCTCAATTGAACAACCTTCTTACGTAACTCTAAATTTTTCTTCTCGCTCAAAAAAAAACGGCGATGATTTCTCATCGCCGTTTTCGTATCACTGAACCAAGTCAGTAATTAGAACTGCCATAATGCTCTACCATAAATACGTCGACCACGTGGATCGAACACCGTTGCATCATAGTTTAGGCCACCAACTTCACGGTAGGGTAAATCCTCGTCGAATAAATCGAGAACACCAAATGTGAATACAGTTCTGCCCAAAGCTCCATTGTCCCAGTCATGGGCATATCGGTATTGGACATCCCAAGTGCTATAGCTATCGATCTTCTTCGTTAGCAGCGATCTCACCAGATCGTTAGCATTGACGTAGGCAATATCATAAGACAGATCTCGGTAGGAACCGATGTGCCGATTGATCACAGTCACACCATGCCGATCACGCGACCAATTAAAGGTCAGATTACCCTTGTTATCTGGCAGAGAACGAACATGGTTACCGTTACCACTGGTTCCGGCAGCATCCATTACCCCGGTATCCAGCAAGCCTCGCTCTAGTCCAGGCACGTCGATCAGCTTGTAGTTACGTACGTGGGTGTAATCGGTACTGATACGGAATCGGCCCCAATCATTATCCCAAGTGTAACCAAGCTTTACGTCCACACCCTCTGCATCGATCTGACCGGCATTTATTGCCCTCAGAGTCAGAGTGATCATGGCGGCGTTCTCGCTCCTATACAATCGGCTGATACCAACCCCTTGCGTGGTGTCCGTGTAAAGAGATGGATTTACCACACAATTTAGGCGCTCATCTGAATCAACACCAAATTGAGCCGTCAGAGCGTCAGGATTACAAGGTACATCTATCACCGGAGAATCTCCCGAGATGGAATCATTCAAGATGTAGTTATTAGGATCTCCCACAACCTTCTTGAACCTTTCGATCTCTGGCTGTACTGCGGAAATACCCGGTTCGGGCAATACTCGATCTTGTACATCGAATTTCCACACATCCGCTTGCACACTAAGACCTTCCAGATCACCGCCTGGCGTCCAAATGAAACCGGCAGAGTACGTGTCAGCACCCTCGTTACCCACATACGGTGCAGGGCCACCCAGGGTATAACTGAATTCCGCCTCGCCGTTTTCTGGAGTCGGAGGGAGCAAGCCCGCTCTTACCTTCTGATTCGAGATAGGATCATAGAAAACGGTGCTACTCGCTTCCAGCCCTTCCTCGATGATGCCGATGTTCGGCGCGCGGAATGACTGAGAGAATGAACCTCTAATTAAGAGCTCGTCAGTAGGCCTCCAGCTCATGGCAAACTTAGGCGAAACTTCGCTACCTATGTTGCCCCCATAATCCTCATATCTAACAGCGATCTGAGTTTCAACGTTTTCAATAAATGGCAAGCTCAATTCAAAAAACGCTGCGCGAGTTGATCTTGTATGGTCGAAGTTAAAAATACACATCGAGCACTCGAAGTTGTTATTCACGTAATGAGTTTCATTGGGTACGCCACTTGCGTCATAACCAAGAATCGCATTAGCAATGCCCGGATAGTTCATTTCAGGTGCTTTCGAATGTGCGTTTCTTTCACGATATTGCGCACCGAAAGCTATCGCCGCCGGCCCGCCTCTCATGTCCATGAACTCGCCGCCGACTATGGCATCAAACACAGCCAGTGTATTGCGCTTGTCTGCTCTGAGCACAGTTTCATTCATCCAGGCCATCAACTCCGGCGAGTTGGCCACATCAGGATTTGTAAACTGAGACAGGTAGGGGTTGTAAAACTCACACCCACCTTGCCCCTGATTATTACTGGTAAGTCCAAGAGACACAGTCTCGCGGGTTGTCAATACATATCCCGGGAAGAAGGTCTGAGTATAACCACTACCGTAGTAATCCCAAGCAGTCGGTAAAGCACCGCCCCAAGGACCCTTTTGGCCCTGCCAGTCGAAATCGGACACACCATTAGGAGTACAATTTGGGCCACCCAAACCAACCGCCGCTAACTCTGTTCGCGTACGATTAAAGGTCTGATAGGTCTGCTCGTTGCTAGATTGACTCCAGGCCATACTTACGTCGTAGTTCCAGGGCCGATCGTCGTAGTTAAAATCACCACGTAGACCAGCTTGCACGATTGTTGATTCAGAATTGTTGTAGTTGGATCGGTCACCGGTTCTGGGAATGCCGTCCCGTGGGTTAATAATGGTCGTAATGTTTGGGCCACCATTCGCTAGGGAATTAGGATTATTTGTGATATCAGCAGCAGTAGGCCTAGAAAGGCCGATTGATGGTGCGTAGTAGCCTAATTCCGTAGGCTTTCCGATTGCATAACCGCCCCAGGCTGGATTACCGATATAGCTGCCGGGCGTAGCTAACTGAATTGTAGGTCCACGAGTCCTGCTGGAACCACCGGTATTGTTAAGGCCGCCACCTTCGAGAAATATTTCATTCTTCATGTAGTTACCGAAAGAATAAAATTCGGCCGCTTCACTGAAGGTATGGTCGAAGGCTATAGCAAAACTCGTACGTTCCGTATCTCTAGAGAGGAAATTAAATCGTGATACATCTTCATAACAAGTGCCGCCACGCTCACCGCGCGTTTCTCTCAGACTACCCGTATAGAATGGGTTGCCCTGGGCGTCGTTAAGCGAGTGACACAAAGGATCACTGAGAACAAGTTCGTCAGTGCCACCCTGAGAAACGTTAAATGCCATAACATCCGCGGCAATATAGGCTGGGTTTATATTGCCCCCAAAAGATGGGGAAGCTATGCCTGATCCACTTACGGTAGAAACCTGGCCGTTGAACTGACTATTTTCATCAATGTGGTTACCATCAAGAACATTCACGGCATCTCTTTCGAAACGCTCGGCAGAGATCACAAAATGAGTATCACCATCATCGCTCGACCAACCCCAAATACCACTAAGGGTTTCATCGAAAGAATTACCCGCCGCTTCAACATTTTGGACGTCTGCATAAAGCTCGAAACCTTCGAAATCGGTGCGCATAATAATGTTAACAACACCAGCCACAGCGTCCGCACCGTATAGTGCTGAACCACCGTCTGTTAGAATTTCAAGACGCTCGGTCATAACGACCGGGATCGCATTGATGTCTACGAACTCACCGCCACCATTGGTGATAGCTGCATAGGGTGATACTCGCTTGCCATTGATCAAGGTTAAAGTCGAGTTTTCACCAAGGTTACGTAGGTTAACCTGCGCAGTACCTTCTACCTGTGAACGTTCTCCAGAACCAGAGTTAGTAAATGAACCGGAGTTCACTTCCAAATTCTTGATCACGTCCCAGATAATTGCTGCACCCTGTGCTTCGATACTCTCTCTGTCTACAACTTGGACGGGAGACGGTGCATCCAACGCGGCTCCGCGAATGAATGAACCAGTGACCACTACCTCTTCGATTTCAGGGTCGTCTTGGGCGACCACTGGTAATGATAGGCCTGCAAGTATTACCCCAACGGTAATTGCCTTGCGCTTACTCGGAAATTTCTTGTACATACTTCTCCCCTTATATTCTTGTAATTTTTATCTTAGCTTAGGCAAGAAAACCGTAAACAGTGGATAATTGTTGACCTAGCTTCTTTCAAGCTTAGTACTGTACCTAAAAAGTTGCCAATAATCGATTAAAAGCCAACAGAACAACGCCACTTTTAGTTTTATGTTACTTTTATACCCATATTTTCCTGTTACTCTCTCTTTCTTAATAGAATCCCTATTACCATTATTTTTCAGCAATTTAAGGAACTAATTACGTGCCCTCGACGGACAAAAAAATACCACTTTCGGTACTCGACCAATCACCAATAAAACAAGGATCCAGTGCTGCTGAAGCTTTGCAGGAAACCCTCGAATTGGCCCGCCTCTGTGACGGGCTTGGATATCATCGTTACTGGCTCGCCGAGCATCATGCATCTGATGCTTTAGCGGGTTGTTCGCCTGAGGTTTTATTAGGTAGGCTCGGCGCAGAAACCATCTCTCTGCGCATTGGTTCGGGTGGTGTGATGCTCCCTCATTATAGCCCCTATAAAGTGGCTGAAAATTTTAAACTGTTAGAAACGCTCTACCCTGATCGGATCGATTTAGGAATTGGCAGGGCACCGGGCACCGACCCGTTTACAGCTGCCGCAATTCGTTATGGCTCGCGGGTGGGCCCAGAGCACTTCCCCAACATGGTGGTAGATTTACAAGCTCTGATAAATGATACCGACGCGCGAACTCCAGGAATGGAAAATGCAAGGGCATTCCCAAAGGTGGAAACTCCACCACAAATCTGGATGCTCGGGTCGAGCGAGGATAGTTCGGAATTAGCGGCACTTACTGGGCTCCCTTACAATTTCGCCTATTTCATTAACCCAAATATTCGACCCGATATCTTCGACCATTACCGGCGTCATTTTAAAGCTGGTCCCAATTTTCAAGAGCCACACAGTGCACTGACTGTCTTTGCAATTTGTGCAGATACTGAGGAAGAAGCTCAACAACTTTCTCTGAGTCGAGACCTCTGGTATGTGCGATTGCTACAAGGTAGCCCTGGCCCTTTTCCTACGGTGGACGCCGCCCTTAACTATCCTTTTTCAGATGGTGAGCTTGCAGCAATCGAGGACAGCAAAGGAAAAAGGGTTGTTGGAACACCCGAGCAGGTAAAAACAAAACTGCTGAAATTAGCAAATCAATTTCAATTAGATGAATTGATGTTAATTACAATTACCCATGACGCTGCCGCGAGACGCAGATCATACGAACTTATTGCCGAAGTCTGGGATTGAGTTGGACACTCCCGGGCATTGTTATTATGCTAACTTAGCTTAACTCAATTATTACGAGAATCATTATCAGGAGAAACATCGTGCCTCGGCTATCAACACTATTGTTACTTTGCCTGCTCTCTACTCCCGCTCTGGCCCAACTAGCGGTTCCTAATGCATCCGGGCTCACCTACGGGCATGTCCATCTGAATGTTGTAGATATCGAAGAAAACGAAAGAATCTTAGTGGAGCACTTCGGCGGTGTCGCTGTGCAAAAGGGTTTTCTGCAAGCCGTTCGATTACCAAATATGCTGGTAGCACTTGCAGAAGCTGAACCTACGAGAGATTCAAGAGCCACAGTTATGGATCACTTTGGTTTTAAGGTTCGTCACATTGACCGATTTCTCGACAAATGGCGCGCCGATGGGCTGGAAGTCGGTCGTATTTTTACTGGGTCGGAAGGACAAACCAATGCCTATGTATTTATGCCTGATGGCGCAGTCGTTGAAATGCAGGAAGATCAGCAGCTTTCTACCGAGATCAGCGGTTATCACATTCATTTCATCACACCAAATCCAGAAGAATTGATGGCCTGGTATACAGATATCTTTGGTTTAGAAGTAAGACCGAGAGGCAGAATCACAACAACTACAAATGTCCCTGGTATGAATTTAAGTTTTGGTAATTCCGATACTGAAAGAGCGCCGACTCAAGGAACCGCCATTGATCACATTGGCTTCGAACTGGATGACTTGGAAGCTTTCTGCAAAGAACTGGAAGCCAAGGGCGTTGAATTTAATGTCAGCTATCGAGAGATTGATTCAATTGAATTGAAAATCGCCTTCATCACAGATCCGAATGGTGTCTACATCGAGCTAACTGAGGGTTATGACGAATACTAATTGCTTTAGATAAATCGCAATGGAAATTTCCGCCCTGTCATCGCTCTTTCCCTTATTGTAATTTTCCTCGCAATTAGTGCGTTGTAGGGTCTATTTTTTCTTCGCTATAGCTTTCTTGCTGCACAGCGGGTTTGCCGAACATTGGATATGTCGAATGAGAATAAATTCATCCGTTTAACAATTCGATAGAACTAACACCTTAGTTCTTGCAACAGAAGAGAATAACTTATGCAACGTCGTCAATTTCTGTCTACTTTTGGAGCCTCACTAGCATCTTTAACGTTTCCCTCATTCGTCCTCGCTCAATCTGATCGACCCCGAATTACAGATATTCGCGTCTACCGCATGAAGACCTTAGGTGAAACCGGAGTAATGGAATCTGCCTGGGCGCCTGGACGACCCTATATGCGCAGAATTGGCGGAGGCACGGTCACAGAAATAACCACCGATCAGGGTATTACTGGTATCGCGCCTGGCATGAGCCCAGCCGGCATCAACTTCATGAAGCAAATTTTGGTTGGGCAAGACCCCTTTGATAACGAAGCTCTTGGCCATCGCATACGTTACACCAATGGTGCGGCCTCCAACTGGAGAGACGTCGGTTGCATCGAGATTGCCCTATGGGACATTGTCGGAAAGGTGGCAGGTCAACCCCTTTATAAATTATGGGGGGCGCAGAAAGACAAAGTCCCTGCCTACGCCAGCATGATTCAACTCTCAACCCCAGAAGAACGAGCTGATACAGCGGTGAGACTTAAAGAGAAAGGTTGGCAAGGCATGAAAATTCGTCTCCACCACCCAGAGATGGAAGAGGATATTCGCACTGTTGAATTAGTTCGCAATGCGGTAGGCAACGATTTCACCATTATGACTGATGCCAACCAGGCACAATCTAGCGGAATCTGGCAACCTGGAATTCAATGGGATTATAGTCGCGCGCTGGACACAGCTCGCGCCTTAAAAGAAATGAATGTTTACTGGTTGGAAGAGCCTCTGAAAAGATATGACTATGATGGATTGGCGGAGCTCAACCGCGCTACAGACATCACCCTCGCCGGCGGCGAGAACAACCAAGGAGTGCAGGAATTTCTAACAATCATAGAGAAATCTGTTTATGACATATTGCAACCAGAAATTCTGGTAACCGAAGGCATTCAGGGACTGCGAGCAGTAGCTGCGCTGGCGCTGGCCCACCACAAACTTGTCATACCTCATCATGGCGGCGGTCAATTAGGCACAATCGCCCAGCTGCATATGATTGGTACATGGCCTCATTGTCCCTGGATCGAAATTATGAATGATCCGCCCATTTCTCCTTACACCAATGGGTTCGCGATTATGGAGAATCCACCGGAAGTCGATAGCGAAGGGTTCATGGCAATGCCACACGAGCCAGGTTTAGGGGTGAGATTGAACCGAGAACTAATGGAAGAAATATAGACTGTGGCTTTCAGTGAAAACTTTTTGCTGCGTGAACTATCTGCTACGAAAGTTTTGGACTGCAATTCTGAGATACGCTTTAAACTGAATCTCAATTTTACGGCGTGCCAATTCAACACCTATCCAATAGCCGACATAGGAAAAAGTTACTCATAAAATAGTTGAATCACTCGGCCTATAAGTAAACCAAACAAACACAGTGATTACATTGCCAAATTGGTTTAGTAACAAATTGACAAAAAAACTGATAAGTCCATAACCTAAAAAAGATTCAAACTCGAGAAAAGAAAATAGAGAAGAACTGAGAAATTTTAGCTATAGCGAAAGTCCAGGGCCCCGCTGACCCATAAAAGCTAGTGCCAAACCACGTCCATTTAACATAAACGTAATTTGCTTTGGAGCTGTCTTTCTTTTCGAATAGTTTTCAGTAATTTAACTCGAACAGATAGAGGCGCAACGTCCGTCAGCGCGATCTATTTCTCTGTCTTGGTAGAGCCACCAATAGAGGATAAAGCAACTAAGGGCGACCATAGGGCCACCCAGTTTGATGAGCGCTTCAATTAATTCCAGTTTTCAGTTTGCTACTAAGCAGTAGACGCCTATTATTCGTAGCGAATTTCGATAGGCATAAGAGCAGCCCTAATCGCCGCACCCCAGATCAAATTGCCCATGTCGTTTAGATGCAGATTATCCTCGACAAAGATATCTGTCATGACTTTGCCGTTTGCTTTTAGGAAAGGGTTAGCTACATCTACGTAGTGAACAAGAGGGTCATGATTAGCAATTGATTTGATATTCGCACTGACCCGTTGCGCGGCATCCCAAACACTAACCCGAGCGATACTGGGTTTCACCGAGAGAACGTAAATTCGGGTTTCTGGGAGAGACGCATGAACCTTCCCTACTATTTCCTGGAACTGACGGACAATTTTCTCTTCGGGTACATGATAAATAGTATCGTTATCACCTTCATAGATTAGGATCGCCCGTGGCTTATACTTTAATGCCACATCGTCCAAGTGATACAGAACATCTCCCATGACGCTACCACCAAAGCCCCGAGGAATAACTGTGAGAGGAGCCAATGCTTTAGCTGCCTGATCATTCCACCTTGCTATGCTGGAACTTCCAGTCAATAAAATTGCACCTTCGGGCTGGGGATGCATGCGATCTTGCTCAGCGAACCCGGCCATGGTGTCGTTCCAACGAGAGGGATCCAGATTCTGCGCAGCGGCCGGTAATGCGACGACCAGCAGTATTGCAGCTAAAAACCCTTTGCTAATTAATGTGTTACGAAGTTTATTCATGACTTTAACCTTTCTCATTAGTATTAATGGCTGTAATGGCCAACACTCTGGCAGTCTAATCGATACTCCCACCAAATTCTAACCACTTAGCGAGATCGCCCCCAATTCTTTTTTGGCAGCGAATCATAAATAGCTACCCGCTCGCCTTTAAGCACTCCTTCCCAACGCTTATTCGAGCCTTTGTGGAAGAAGCTATGACCATCCTTCCGCGTTCCTTAGCAGCGGCCGGGCATTATATTGACCACACTGTTTTTCATGAACTTAAACGAAATCCTCCCCTTAATGAAGACCAAATTTCTTCGTTAACAGGAATGTCTAGTGAGGCAAACAACAATGAGGCGTCGTCAGTTAATATCAACTGCAAATTCTTTTAGCTTTTCCAGTGGGACTATCTCAAGAGCACGCTTGTGTGTGCGAGTAAGATAGACCTTGGGGGCCATATTCTGCTCATAGGCCTGCAGCCAACGAGCGGCACAGAGACACCATGAGTCCCCTGGGTTCAATCCCGGGAATCCAAAATCTGGCATAGGTGTGGAAAGATCGTTGCCCTGAAATCGTGAGTATTCAAGAAATCCCTGACTAACCTTAATACAAACCGTGTGGGAACCTAAATCTGCATCACTAGTATTGCAACAGCCGTCACGAAAAAAGCCAGTTATAGGATCTGTTCCGCAGGGTAAAAGCGGCTCGTCAAAAACATTGAGAGAGTCATCCATGTCGGGAGAAACGCTTAGGGGGTTTTGTAGTTTTTAATGGCAAGGGGAATTCCAAAAATTATTATTACAATCTAACGCCTTAATATCATGAACCATCGACCAATGTTAAGCACATTAGCTAATGCGGCGGAAAAATAGGTGAGTGCTGCCGCCTTCAAGATTTTTCTAACCGTTGGAATTGCAGATTCGTCGACATAATCACCCTCGATTAATATTGGCAGCGCTTTGTTAAAACTAGCGTCCCATTCTTCGGGCAATATAATCAGGTAAGCCAATGCCCCAGCAAGCTGAAGAAGCAAGCTGAGGGCAATCACCAATCCAATAACTATTGGTGACCTTACTATAAATCCCACGATGGGAAAGGCGAACATAATGGCAACACCGACTTTACTTAATGCCTGAGCGGTGGGCAGGTAGCGCTTACGCAACTCGAATATTTTCTCCCTACGGTGAAATTGAATCGCATGACCTACTTCATGAGTTGCTACCGCCACAGCCGTCAAAGATTTTCCATTAAAATTATCCGGCCCCAATCGCACGGTCTGATCTCTGGGATCAAAATGATCCTGAAATGGATTGGTTTCTTCTACAGTGATCCCATCCAGCTCGAATCTTTCGATCAAGTGTTTAGCTAATTCTGCTCCAGTACCAGGCAGGGTTGAGATCTCTCCGCTATTGCTGCTCATTACGCGCCGGACCCAAAAAGACGGGACATAAACTAATATAGCTAATACTGCACCGATAATGAGTAGGAACATGGATTAACTTGTACTCAAATTACACGTTTAGTAGAATTTTCGTAGCTTGATACTCATACCTTCTCTAAACCACGTATCACTTTAAGTTACGAAAAAAATTTGCTGGACTAAGCTACCACTTTTAGAATCCATTTAAGCTCGCATAACGTTGACGGTGAAACCCTACATCACCAAGAAATTGTTGTGCAACTCGAGCACGCTTTATAAAGAATCCGATATCAAATTCATCCGTCATCCCTATGCCACCATGCATCTGGATACCTTCATTACTCACCAGGCAATACACTTCGGATAATTTCGCTTTCGCTACACTTGCAAGAATGGAAATTTCTTTTTCGGTAGAATGCTCATCATCCAAAGCTGACAATGCTGCGATTACCGCTGACTTACACAATTCTATTTCACTGTACATGGATGCTGCTCGATGCTGTAGACCCTGAAAGGACCCAATTAAAACCCCAAACTGTTCACGCTGCTTAAGATACTCAAGCGTGCGATCAAAAACTTCCTGAATGCCGCCTAACATTTCTGCTGCTAAGCCTATGCAAGCTCTATCCAGCACGCGAGTGAGACCAGCAAAACCATTACCCTCGTCTCCTAGTAAATTGTCAGCGAACACTTCGACATCAGTGAAGGTGATTTTGGAAGAATTTCGACTATCAACCATATGGGTGCGAGAAATTTCTACTCCTGGGCTTGCAGGGTCAACAAGAAACAAACTTATTCCTTTTGCGCTATCACTTTCCCCAGAAGTTCGTGCAACTACAATTAGTTTATTGGCAATGTGTCCATCCAAGACAAATGTCTTGCTACCGTTGAGCTTGAAGTTTTCTCCGCTCTTAGTAGCAGTCGTATTAAATTTAGTCGGGGCATGAAATGTTGTTTCATCTATCGCCATCGCCAAAAGCAACTCACCCTCAACTATCTTGGGCAGTAATTCAAGTTTTTGCCGTTCAGAACCCAGTTCATTGATTGTACTTGCACCCAGTAAAACCGTTGGTATTAGTGGGGAACTTATCAGCGACCTACCGGTTTCTTCTAGAACTACACCAAGGCCACCGTAGCCAAAACCATAGCCACCATATTCTTCGGGAATAGCCATCCCTGCCCAGCCTAATGCAGCCATTTGCTGCCAAGTATCGGCATCAAAGCCTTTGGCGTCATCACTATCCCGTAGTCGCCGTAACTGACTCACTGGGGCATTTTGTTGACAGAAACTTTTGGCTGAATCTTTTAATAATTGTTGATCTTCGTTTAGTACTAATGCCATTCCAGCGATCTCCAACTTTCTATTTCTTAGCCAGACTCAAAATATCAGGCAATCCGAGCACACGCTTAGCAATAACATTCAATTGAACCTCTGAAGTTCCGCCCTCTATCGAATTTGCTTTCGAGCGCAACCAGTCCCGGGTTACTTGTAATTCATCTGTTGAAAAGCCATCACCTTCCCAACCTAGAGCCTGACTACCAACTGCTTCCAACAAGAGTTCGTAGCGCCGTTTATTAAGTTCACAGCCATAGTTCTTCAGCATGGAAGACGTCGCGTTAGGTCCCTGCCCCTGCTTCGATTCTTCCACTGAGCGTCTCGAGGTAAAAGCGAAAGCGTCACTATCAATTTTAAATTGAGCAATTTTGTCGCGTAACACAGAATCAGACAATTTATCCGTGTCGCCGCGATAATGCATAGCTGCGCCTTCAATACTTGCTACAGTGGACGTGGTTCCACCACGGTCGGACTGACCACTCGCTAGCCCAAAACTCGAAATCATAGTTCGTTCATGTTGCAAGAGCCTTTTCGCTATCGTCCAACCTTCGTTCAAGCGGCCGACTAAATTACCAGCAGGAACTTTCACATCATCAAAGAATGTTTCGCAAAATGGTGACGACCCACTGATTAATTGAATTGGCTTGGTACTAATACCTTCGCTGCTCATATCAAACAAGATAAAGCTTATTCCTGAATGTTTTGGCACATCGGTATCAGTTCGCACTAAACAGAAAATCCAATCGGCTTTGTCCGCATAGGAAGTCCAGACTTTGGAACCATTAATAAGGTAGTTATCGCCCTGTAAATCTGCCTTGGTGCCTAAACTAGCTAAATCAGAACCTGATCCTGGCTCTGAATAACCCTGGCACCAGCGAATTTCACCACGAACAATTTTTGGAATATGTTCCATTTTATGTTCGTGACTGCCGTATTCTAGCAAGACCGGCCCTAGCATGCTGATTCCAAAACTAGTGATAGCGGGTCGCGCATTGATTCGGGCAAGCTCCTGATTGAGGATAATTATTTCCTCTTTTAACAAGCCACCACCGCCGTATTCAGTTGGCCAAGATGGGCAGGTCCAACCTTTATCAGCCATCCGATCCAACCACAATTTGCTCTCAGGGTTTGCAAAGGTTGGGCTCTTCCCTCCCCAGACAATCTCCTCTTGCACCATAGGCGTTCGCATTGACTGGGGGCAATTCTCCTCCAACCACTGACGCGTACTGTTTTGAAAATCTTTCAGTGCAAACACTTAACCACTCCTACTAATCAAATCAACTCTCGGTTAAACACTAACAAGAACTTGTCTGCCTCGAACCTGACCTGCTTTTAAATCCACCAGGGCTGCATTTACTTCGGAGAGAGGCCTTTCGACGATGTCGATTGGCGCAATTTTTCCATCTCGCACCATAGTCATTAAGTCACTCATATCTTGAAGGCTTCCCACATAACTTCCTTGAATAATACGTGCATTCATTGGGATAAAAGGAATAGGCATGCTCAAGGCACCACCGTAGAGTCCAATAATTACCAACATGCCACCTTTACGGAGGCAATTGAGGCCATAATTCACGGAGGCTTCAGCGCCGACAAAATCCAATGCCGCGTAGGCACCACCGGTTGCTTTTTTAATGGCTTTAGCGGTTTGAGGGTCAGAGGAATTAAAAGTGCGAGTTGCACCAAAGTCTCGAGCGGTTTGAAGTTTTCCTTCATCGATATCCACAACAATAGGATCAATTCCCATAGCCTTTGCAATTTGAATCGCCATTGACCCAACACCACCAGCACCGATGATTACCACTTCATCATCTGCTTGTAGTTCACCCACTTTTTTTAGCGCCCCATAGGCGGTGAGTCCAGAACATGCATAAGTCGCTGCTAGGGAATCACTGACGTCACCCTTGTCAAACAAGTAACGACTATGGGGAACCAAAACATGATCTGCGAAACCACCATGTTGCGCGATACCCAATGCCCTGCCAGGCGTACAAAGCTGTTCATCGCCACGCTGACAAGCCGCGCATTCGCCACAGCCAATCCAAGGGAACACCACTCGGAGATCACCAATAGCAGCACCTTCGGCATCTGGACCAAGCGCGACCACTTTACCAAATATTTCATGGCCCAAGACCATGCCTTCTTGCCCAACTTCTAGTTGCTTACCTCCACCTAGTTCAAACACTCCATCATGCATATGAATATCGGAATGGCAAACACCGCAGGCAACAGTTTTTATTAGTACTTCCGTACCTTGGGGCTGTGGAGTTTCAGTTTCCACCTCCACCAATGCCGCACCGGGAGTTGTAGTTTGATATGAAATCATTCTTCGACCTCAAAATTATTAATGTATTTATCAGCTAAAAAATTAGAGAAAACGACAACTGCTTAGCCGTTTTTAGCTCCCCACTCGGCAAACGTACTACCTTCTTCAGCCAACTGTTTTAACAATGGTGCTGGCTTCCAATACTGCTCGCCATAAAGATCGCGAAATTCACAAATTTTATCATAAACATTTTTAAGCCCGACTTGATCGGCATAATGCATTGGTCCACCCTTCGCCACTGGAAAGGCATATCCGAATACATAAACCACATCTATATCCGACGGACGCTGTGCTATACCTTCCTCAAGAATAAGTGCAGCTTCGTTAATCAATGGATAAAAGCAGCGAGCCAGAATTTCATCATCGCCAATATCTCTTTGTTCAAGGTCTAATTTAGCTGCTTCTTCTTTTATCATTGACTCTACTTCAGGGTCGGATAAACGACGGCGAGTTTCTGGATCGTATTTATAAAAACCTGACCCAGTCTTTTGGCCATGACGCCCCATCTCCACAAGCAAAGTGCCCATTCGGTAAAGCTTAGGATCGTCCGGTAGATCAGTTCGACCTTGCCTGGCTTTGTAACCAACATCCAGACCGGCAAGATCACTCATCGCCAGTGGGCCCATAGCCATGCCAAATCTTTCCAGAGAACCATCGACTTGAGCTGGAGTACAACCGTCCATTAAGAGCATCTGCGCTTCGCGGCCATAGCCACCCAACATACGATTACCTATGAAGCCGTAGCAAACCCCGGAAAGAGCACAGACTTTGCCAATTTTCTTACCAATGCTCATAGCGGTTGCTACTACATCATCAGCAGTCTTTTCTCCACGAACGTTTTCCAACAACTTCATGACGTTTGCTGGACTGAAAAAGTGCATACCAACAACATCTTGTGGGCGACTAGTTGCAGCGGCTATAGCATCGACATCTTGATAGGAAGTATTTGTTGCGAGAATCGCACCTTGCTTGCAGACACCATCGAGCTTGGCAAAAATTTCTTTCTTAAGTTCCAAATTCTCGAAGACGGCCTCGATCACCAAATCAACGTCTCCAATATCTTCATAATTCGTTGTACCTGTAATTAACCCAATACGCTGTTCCATTTGGTCAGCAGGAAGTTTTCCTTTTTGAACAGTGATCGTATAGTTCTTGCGAATGATATGCATTCCACGCTCAAGCGCTTCATCATTAATCTCCAACATCACTACAGGTATTCCAACGTTGGCAAAACACATCGCAATACCGCCACCCATTGTGCCGCCACCGATAATGGCAACTTTTTTGATATCACGAACAGGTGTGTCTCTAGGGAGACCTTTAATTTTTGCGGCTAATCTTTCAGCAAAAAAGATATGCCGCATGGCTGCGGATTCTGATGAAGTCACCAGCTCTTTAAACAGCTCTCGCTCCCGCTCCAGACCTTCATCCATTGGAAGATTCACGGCGGCTTCAATACAAGAAACAATTTTATCTTGCGCTATTTGTCCGCGGGCTCGCTTGACTAATTGCTTACGCGCGCTATCAAAAAACCCAGGCTCAATTGCCGCTGAGTCAATGGTAATATCTCGAATACGTTTTAATGACGCTCCAGACTCAACTAAACCTTTGGCATATTGAATCGCACCACTACGAACGTCATCACCACTCAAGACTTCATCAACCAAACCCATATCCAAAGCCTTTTTTGCCGCAACAGGATTACCACTGGTGATCATATCGAGCGCTGCTTTTACGCCAGCTATTCGTGGCACTCTTTGGGTTCCGCCAGCACCTGGCAAGAGGCCAAGTTTAACTTCTGGCAAGCCAACTTTGGCAGAAGCAATAGCACATCGATAGTGGCAGGCGAGCGCTACTTCAAAACCACCGCCTAATGCAGTGCCGTGGATCGCCGCAATTACCGGCTTGCTTGAGTTTTCGATAGCCGACAAAGCTGCTGGCAAACCCGGTTCCTTGGGTGGCTTGCCAAATTCAGTGATGTCTGCGCCAGCGATAAAAGTACGCCCTTCACAACACAACACAATCGCTTCCGATGCATCATTTTGAGCAATGGTGATAGCTTCCAAGATACCTGCTCTAACTACCTGCGCCAATGCGTTTACCGGTGGATTGTTCACGCTAACTATCCCGATATTACCAACTAGTTCATAACTCACTGCTTCTGACATGTTTATTCCTTCTTCTAAAGATAAATTCTTAATGTGTGGCTCTTATTGAATTGCATTTAATCAACCCGTTCAAGGATTGCCGCAACACCCTGACCTATTCCGATACATAAACTGATTGCCGCATAACGACCACCAGTTCTCTCCAATTGACGCATCGCCGTAATCGCTATCCGCGCACCAGACGCTCCCAGAGGATGCCCGATGGCTATTGCACCACCATTCGGATTGACGCGGGAATCGCTGAAATCAACTTCCAACATTCTCAAACAACCAAGTACCTGGGGTGCGAAGGCCTCATTAATTTCGATAATGTCCATATCTGAAAGTTCCAAGCCAGATCTCGATAGTGCTTTACGTATGGCGAAAACGGGACCGAAACCCATTACTCTGGGCTCTACACCAGCGACTCCACCGGCTATTATGCGGACCCGCGGTTTCACTCCATATTTTTCGCCGACAGCTTTGTTTCCAACAATCAGTGCCGCCGCACCGTCGTTAATCCCAGAAGCATTGCCTGCAGTGACTACTCCGTCATCAAAAAGCGTTCTCAACCCGCTTAATACACCCACAGTGGATTGTGGGCGAGGATGCTCATCGGCGTCGACCGTAACTGGCGGCTTTTTTCGACCCATTGGCACTTCGACAGGAATTATTTCATCAGTAAAAAAACCATCTGCTCGAGCTGCTTCATATTTCGCCTGAGAGGCCGCAGCAAAGGCATCCGCTTGTTCTCGAGAGATACCTAAGTCACTGGCAATATTATCTGCCGTCTCGGGCATGGAATCATTACCAAAGGCCGAAGCGAATGCCGGGTTAGTAAAACGAGCACCTAAAGTGGAATCGGCAATTTGTTGACCACGATCAAAAGCACTATGAGACTTAGATATTATTAATGGCGCACGACTCATAGATTCGACACCACCAGCAAGGAATAGATCACCCTCACCAACTTTGACACCACGAGCCGCATCGAGAGTAGCCGCCAAACCAGAACCACATAATCGGTTCACCGTCAGCCCGGCCACGTTTGTTGGCATGCCTGCACGCAGCAGCGCAAACCTGGCTACATTCCTACAATCTTCGCCGGCGCCATTAGTATTGCCCATAATGGCATCTTCAAATGCTTCAGCGTCGAAGGAGTTTCTCTCCACGACATTTTTGATTACATGAGCCAGTAAATCGTCAGGCCTGATTGGGGATAAAGCACCAGCATGGCGACCAAATGCGGAACGTCCCCCATCATAAATATATGCGTCGGTGAGTGAGTTGTCTGGCATCGATTACTCTCTGTTGAATTTTTAACCGAGAGGAGTTGTTGGCAAACACACTACCACTAATGCATGCCCCAATAGCTCCCCCTGAATATTGGCTCTGGCTGCCCCACTTTTCCTGTCGCAACGACAAACAATGTACACTGCGACTCATACTCAAATGACAGTGCTTGGATAGACGGGTCGGCCATTCTAGCATAGCCGTTTCAGGGGTGGAATTAACCCGAAGCCCAGGGAATGCGGTGGCCTCAGTCGCATAAAATAGGTTGCTGTGCTAGCTTAGCCGCTCTTTTCAATTTAGTAGTTATTAGGCAGCTCAGCATGATACGTGATCAGGAAACTCTGAACCAACTCATTGACGTAATCGAGAAATTCGTCCGAGAAAAACTCGTACCCGCAGAACAACAGTTAGCCGAGGAAGCTTATCTTCCTGGTGACTTATTAGAAGAAATGAAAGCTCTGGGTTTATTCGGATTGACCATCCCAGAAGAATACGGTGGTCTTGGCCTAACCATGGAAGAAGAAATTTTGGTGGCTATCGAACTTGGCCGGACATCACCAGCTTTTCGCTCCATTATGGGAACGAACAATGGTATCGGCTCTGCTGCTGTAGTTTTTAATGGCAGCGAAGAACAAAAACAAAAGTATTTACCAAAGTATGCCAGTGGTGAGTGGATAAGCTGTTTTTGCCTCACCGAACCAGAAGCAGGCTCCGATGCGGCTTCTTTAAGGACAACAGCTCGTCTTGAAGGTGACCACTACATATTGAACGGCACGAAACGGTATATCACCAATGCTGCTGTCGCAGATACGTTTAATGTGATGGCAAGAACTAATCCAGACATAAAAGGCGCACATGGTATTTCATCTTTTATTGTTGAAAAAGGCTCACCCGGAATATCCCTCGGGGCCATCGATAAAAAAATGGGGCAAGCAGGGTCATTAACCTGTGATGTTATTTTTGAAGACTGCCCCGTACCGGCAAAAAATTTAATCGGCAATGAAGGAGAAGGCTTTATAACGGCGATGAAAGTTCTCGACCGAGGTCGTCTACACATTTCAGGCGTAAGCGTGGGTGTGGCCGAACGATTGATTAAAGATGCCCTTGAATATGCAACTCAGAGAAAACAATTCGGCGTTCCACTTTCTGACCAGCAACTAATCCAAGCGATGTTCGCAGACTCCCAAACTGAAACCTATGCTGCTCGATGTATGACAATAGAGACCGCTCGCAAAAGAGACAATGGCGAAAATGTCAGCACTGAGTCCTCTGCATGCAAATTGTTTTCAACAGAAATGGTTGGACGAGTAGCGGATCGAGCAGTACAAATTCATGGTGGGGCGGGATATATGTCCGATTTCGCCGTCGAGAGATTTTATCGTGATGTAAGACTATTCAGACTCTATGAAGGCACCAGCCAAATTCAGCAACTAATTATCGCCAAAAATATGATTAAAGGCGTGCGCTAAAATCATAGGCCCGAAGGGAAGCTCGAATATGGCAACAAAAGACCAAATTCTCGGTGTTAGAGAAAAAATCTATGATGTGATTTTTGGCTATGAATCCAAAGCAGGCAAGCTTTTTGATTTAGTCTTAATCTGCATGATTGTTGCCAGTGTAGTTGCGGTGTTGTTCGATTCAGTTCAGAGCTATCACTTAAAGTATGGTGAAATTCTGACCGGCATGGAATGGTTCTTCACCATCGCCTTCACAATCGAATATGCGCTCCGCCTCTATAGCACTCCAAACACTCGCATGTTATATCTTTAGCTTCTATGGTATTATTGGCCTTGTCTCAACCTTGCCTACCTATATAGCTTTTCTTTTTCCTTCTGCTGCTTATCTCATCGTCATTCGCATCATGCGAGTTCTGCGAATATTCAGAATCCTCAAACTTTTTCGTTATATGGGTGAAGCCAACCTGCTTTACTCAGCGCTTGTGCAGGCACGCAGAAAAATTCTCGTCTTCCTCTTCACGGTCCTGACCCTAATAATTATTTTTGGTGCCTTAATGTTCATTATTGAAGGGCCGGAAATGGATTCCGCTCAATTCCTGAATCAATTTACTGGGCCATAGTAACTATTACGACGGTAGGCTATGGCGATATATCCCCTCAAACACCTTTAGGCCAAACAATTGCAGCCATAGCGATGATCTGCGGTTATACTTTTATTGCCGTATCAACAGGCATTATTGGTGCTGAATTAATGCAAGAAGTACAAAGACGAAATAATGCTGAAACGTCGAAAGAAAGAAAATGTGTTAGTTGTAAGGCGACTGGGCATGATTTGGATGCGCAATTTTGTAAGATTTGTGGGAATCCAATCGCTCAATCATAAGAATAATTGATAAGTTTTAAATTTCGAACTCACATCTGTTAGAGATGAAGAAGCCTCAGCTAAGTAGCAAAAACTATTAGCAGACCATCGATCACAGCCTATACCTCAATTTGGCTCGAAGAGACCTATTGACATGGATCAACAATCTGCTGGAGGATAAGAGGCTCAATAGCCATATAGATCTAGTACGTGGATAGCGACTAATCGAAGGTCATTACAATGTATAACAACATACTCGTTGCTGTTGATCTTTCCAACGACTCCCAAAGAGTAATAAATAGAGCGCTAAAAATTGCCGATGGCGAAGCTAGTAAACTGCACCTCGTTCATGTTGTAGAGCCAGTTGCCGCAGCTTACAGCATGGATATTTATGCAGTTAACGTAACCGAATTGCAACAAGAAGCCATTAATATAGCTGAAAAAAAACTTGAAAAAATTGCTAAGGATATTGGAGTGAGTAACAATAAAATCCACACACTTTTAGGAGCGCCTGCCCCAGAAGTAAGAAATCTTGCTTTGGAGAATGACGCCGATGCTATCGTCATCGGTAGCCACGGTCATGCTGGCTGGGAAATATTGCTTGGCAGTACCGCAACCAAAGTATTGCATGGCGCTACCTGCGATGTCTTAACAGTCTACGTTGGCGAGAATTAATTTACAGTTATGCAATTGGATCAAAATAGTTTTAGAAAATGAAGAATTACGACTAGCCTAAGACACTTCTGAAGATACTACAGCGTAAAGAAATAATTAAAGTGAACAATCGGGAGGTAGGATTGTTAGATATCGATGGATTACGATGTATCATGGGCTTTTCCTAATATGTAGTTAGAATAGGGCTTAAATGCACAACTCTACCGAACACTCTTATCCCACTCTTTTCGAACCACTAAATCTTGGATTTACTAGCTTAAGAAATCGAGTCCTTATGGGATCGATGCATACTGGTTTAGAAGATGTCCCCGACAGCCATGCACGAATGGCTGCTTTCTATGGTGAACGAGCCAATGGCGGCGTCGCGCTTATAGTTACCGGTGGTTTTATGCCAAGCAAGTACTGCCTACCAGAAGGAACCACTCCACTCTTCAAAGAAAAAGGACAAGTCGCAAAACATCGATTAATTACTAAAGCTGTGCATGAAGGTGGGGGTAAAATTTGTCTGCAAATTTTACATACCGGCCGTTATTCCCGTCAGGAAAATTTAATCGCCCCCTCACCTATAAAATCCCCCATAAATCGATTTATTCCACACGAAGCAAGCAATGAGCAAATTGAAGGTGAAATTCAGGCCTTTGTTGATTTCTCAGCATTCTGCCAAGAAGCAGGCTATGACGGCGTTGAAATCATGGGTTCAGAAGGATATTTCATCAATGAATTTATAGTTGAGCGCACGAATCAACGAACAGACCAGTGGGGTGGCAGTTACGAGAACCGAATTCGCTTGCCTCTCGAAATAGTTCGACGAGTTAGAGAACGAGTAGGCGAAGAATTTATCATCATCTATCGTCTTTCTATGCTCGACCTAGTGGAAGGAGGCAGTAGCTATGCAGAAGTCGTTCAGCTAGGAAAGGCTCTCGCCGAAGTTGGGGTTACTATTATGAATACTGGAATAGGCTGGCATGAAGCGACTATTCCAACAATCGCCACCAAGGTACCCAGGGCTGCCTTTTCCTGGGTCACGGCAAAATTTAAAGACGAAATCCCAGTTCCGGTAATTACTTCCAATAGAATCAATAATCCTGAAGTGGCTGAAGAAATTTTGAGCAGAGGCGATGCAGACATGGTATCCATGGCTCGACCTCTGCTGGCCGACTCTGATTTCGTAGTTAAAGCTGAGGCAAACAAAGCAGATGAAATAAACACCTGTATCGCCTGTAACCAAGCATGTTTAGATCATATCTTTAGCGGCCAACTCACGAGTTGTCTGGTTAATCCCCGGGCTTGCTCCGAGCTGGAATTGGTTATCTCAGCCACTGAATCACCAAAGTATATTGCCATTATTGGAGCGGGGCCTGCTGGACTAGCTACTGCAGTAACAGCAGCAGAAAGGGGACACCGAGTCACCCTGTTTGATGCCAACGACAAGATTGGCGGCCAATTTAATCTCGCTAAGAAGATCCCAGGAAAAGAGGAATTTCATGAAACTCTGCGCTATTACCAGACACAAATGAAAAAACTCGGAGTCGATGTAAAACTTTCACAGCGAGTCACCGTGGAGCAACTTAACAACTCAGATTTTGACGAGGTTGTGTTGGCGACCGGCATCGTGCCTCGGACACCAAAAATTTCTGGCATTGATCATTCCTGTGTTCACAATTATATCGATGTTATAACCGGCAAGGTTGAAGTGGGTGATCGAGTGGCAATCATAGGAGCCGGCGGCATAGGCTTCGATGTGGCGGAGTACCTTGCACACGCTGGCGAATCTACTAGTCAAAACATCCCGGCTTTTATGGCTGAATGGGGGATTGATATGAATTTCAATTCTCGTGGTGGTATTGAGGGCACGGAAGAAAAAATAACCCCCTCCCACCGCACAATTTATCTATGTCAGCGCAAGCACGAAGGATTAGGTAAGAGTCTAGGTAAAACCACTGGCTGGATACATCGATTAGGACTCATTAAACGCGGCATAAGAATGTTAGCAGGGTGCGACTACCAACGAATTGATGATGAAGGACTGCATGTGATGGTTGGTACAGAACCAAAACTCCTAGAAGTCGACAATGTGATTATTTGCGCGGGCCAGGAATCACTGCGAGAACTTTCAGTAGGATTAAACAAGTCTTTCCATTTGATAGGCGGGGCAGATGTAGCCACAGAGCTCGACGCCAAACGCGCCATTGATCAGGGTACACGGCTAGCAATATCAATATAGTAATCTTTTTTTTAAGAAAGAGGCCTCTCAAAATAGCTTTGTCCAGCATGAAGAGTTAGCGATGTAGAAGCTCGAGACCTAATCCAATAAATATTTTTGGAACCATGCTAAGCGAGCATTGTTTGCTCTAATTGCATTTTCTCCCCCAAAACCATGCTTCCCATCAGGGATCACTATTAATTCTGACTCAATCTGTTGACTTTCGATTTCTGCCTGCATAACAAAAGAATGAGTAACATCAACAAAAGGGTCCGCATCACCATGTATTAGAAGAGTAGGCGGATCTCCGGCGTCGGCAAACAATATAGGAGAGACTGAATCTATCAAATCTGTGTCAAAATCTAACGCAGGAAACCTCGCCAAAAGTTCTTCTTGAGAGACTCTAGTGACAATACCCTCTGTTGCAGATTCTTCTTCTCTTAAATCTACGGGCGGAAAATAGGCTACTACGGCCGCCACTGAATTCCCACTTTGCATCACCTCATCAGGATCGTCACTCAAACCTTGATCAGAGTCTAAGCCAATCATAAGAGACAGGTGCCCGCCGGCACTTCCTCCTGTCACACCGATCCGATCTGGGTCAATATCATAACTCTCAGCATTTATCTTAATATGCCGAACGGCGCGACTAACATCGGAATAGGCATCCGGTATATGGTATCTAGGAGCACTACCGTGATAAACCGGAATCATCGTAAAACCAGCATCAAGCATACCGCTAAACTGACGAGCTCGATCCTCTGGAGGAGCCCAAGAAGAATACCAACCACCACTCATCATGAAAATAATAGCCGCTCCATTCGCATTAGTGGGTTGCAATACATCATAGACAAGAGCCATGCCATCCTTATGCCCATAAACAACGTCTGCCTTTATTTCGACATTTGACATCCCCAGAGAACTGACTAAACTAAAAGTCAATCCAACAAACAGCACAAAAAACCGTTTTGCGTTCTCCATTTTCTTCTCCTGAATTACTTATTTTGAATATTCTTTTTCTTAATTTTCTTGTAACAAATTGCCTGGGGAAAATTGATCGGTAAGTATTCTCCTGCTCATATCCCAATCGACTCGAGTCGACAATCGACGCGGATACTCCAACAATGGCACTCCAAATTTTTCCAATTTCACAGCCATGCTCTGTGCTTCAGTGACTAACTCACCTCTAGGCGGCAAAGTATCGAGCTGGGCAATAATGATACGATTTCCAGAAGTTGGTAATTTAAAGTTAAAGAATTCACCAAACACACGTTGATAAGTAACCGATTCGTGATCATAAAGACGACTGGTCGAAAAAGTATTCGCTACCAGCACACCATCATCGGTCATGATTGATTTAACTTCTTCTAGGAATTCTTCTGTGAGCATATGTTCGGGTATGTAGTCACCACTGAAGGCATCGAGAACAATATAATCAAATTTCTGATTGCGCATGCCAGCGCGTTTGATAAATACTCGACCATCTTCAACGGTAACCTTCATTTGATCGTTTTCTTCAAAATAGAAATATTCTTCAGCAACATTTACTACAGCCTGATCAATCTCAAGAACGTCAATTTCTGCTGTAGGAAATAAATCATTAAATGCCAAAGGCAAGGTGCCGCCGCCTAGTCCAATAATGAGAATTCGCTGAGGATTAGGCGCAAGAAGCAACCCAGCAAAACTCATTCGCGTGTAATCAAAAACCAATCGGTCAAGATCGTCAGTATAAATACAAGTTTGGTTTCGGTCACCTCGATGCACATTAAACAAAAGGCAGCGCCGGTTACCAATTTCAGTAACTGTAATATCCCGATAGAGAGATCTTTCCTCGTGCAAAGTTTCAGCAAAGCTCGATGACAATTGACTTAACATAATCAGAGAAAGTGTAATGAGGGCAGTAAACGAATTACGATTGCTTTTCATAAGCCGAAACCCGATTAGAAGATTTACTACCGTTAAGTAAATAGTTGACCAATAAAACACAACAGCCAGATGCTATAAGAGCAATGACTGAGCCCCAAAGAATTTGGTTCACTTCAAACCAAAGTACAAAGTAAAAACTTGTTCCAAGAGTACCTGCAGCACTACCAATAGTGGAAACAAAGAACAACTGTCCAGCCATTTGTCCACTGTGCTCTTGAGTTTCTACCAAGAGCCTAACAGAATAAGGAGAAATCATTCCAAGAATACTGGTTGGAATAAAATACATAAATATTGAGGCAAACAACGACCCATAGCGGGGATCGTCTATCCACAAAAATATTGGTTCCATAATGGCATCGGCAAAAAGAATGATAGGCAATGAAAACGCTGCCGCAGCAATAAAAAACATGGCATAGGTAACCGGATTTGGTTTATTCATGGAAAGTCTGCCGCCAATCAAATAACCACAGGCAAGAGCAAGCATGAAGATAGTAATGATGCTGCCCCATACCGATAGGCTTCCACCGAAATAAGGTGACAAAATTCTGGCCCCAAGCATTTCTATTGTCATGATGCAGAACCCGCTTATAAAGGCGACACAGATGACAACTTGTTTCGGTAGTACGCTACCGCTTTGCTTTTTCACTTAATACGTCCCATTTGATTAATTCAGCTCCGCTTGCCCGGTCTTAAACTCGATTGCGTTTTATCTGCGAAGAATACTACTGATGTAATTCCTCCGATCAACGCAGCAAGCCCCTTAAAGTACCACCGACATCGGCACAAATAAAAGATTTGGCGGTTAAAGATATTTGCGTTAACTTAAAGCCCGGCTGACAAAGAGGTACCACTATTGGCCTCTAACTGCGAGCGCCTAAGTGTCGGCCGCCATCAATAGCTATAACTTGGCCCGTCATATACTTCGAAGCCGCTGAAGCCAGATAGAGTGCAAGGCCAGCCATATCTGTCGGCCTGCCGATTCGGCCCAAAGGGTTTTCACCTTCGATTTTGTCTTTAAAATTCGCCAACATATACTCCATCATCTGGCTTTCAAATGCACCTGGCGCAATTGCGTTGACTGTTACGCCTTTTGGTGCCAACCGAACTGCTAGGTTTTTGGTAAGAAAATGAACCGCCGCTTTGCTTGCTCCGTAAGCAAAATTATCAGTCGTGGACACTCGCAGACCATCGATAGAACCAATATTGATAACTCGACTGGGATCTTCTGAAGAGGCATCTTTAGTCAATAGCGGCATCAGATCCCGAGTCAGAGTGAAAACTGCTTTGACATTAATATCCATTACTTTGTCATAGCCTTCGTCTGGATATTCTTCGAAGGTTGCCCCCCAAGCTGCGCCAGCATTATTTACCAACACATCAATTTTTTCTTCGCGAGATTTTATTTCACTAACAAAAGAGTCACGCCCTTCTTTAGTAGACAAATCAGCCGGAATTGCTGTACAGCTGCCTGTGGCTGAAAGCTCCTCTGCCGCAGCTTGGCAGGCTTCGGCTTTTCGTGCAGTAATATAGGTCTTTACACCATTCGCCACGAACCCGGCTGCAATCATTTTACCGATACCTCTTGAGCCACCCGTTACAATTGCTATCTTCCCTTTTACAGAAAATAATTCACTCAAATCAAATGACATTACCAACTCCTACTCGTAAGACTGTTGAAATTATATGTTATTGACGATGCAGCAATGATTTACAAGGCGGGAAAATAAGAGCAAAAAGAACTAGCTTTCAATCTTTCCACTAATAATTAGCTCACACATTTGCTGAAGTACATGGGCCTTTTTAACATAGCCTGCAAATCTCTCATCTTTAGTCATACCATAGTAGTAACGATAGTAGATTTGTTGACCGATAACAGCCAGTCGAAATAGTCCGAAACAAAAATAAAATGGAAAGTGATCGACTGACAAACCTGTTTGCTGTTGAAACCGCGAAACAATTTCAGCTCTCGTCGGTGAGCCCTCTACATCAGAAGGCATTGTCCGCGACTCACGGAAAAAATCAGGATCTGAGGTTTGCGTCCAATAACCAAGCGTGCAGCCCAGATCCATCAATGGATCACCGACTGTCGACATCTCCCAATCTAATACACCGATAACCTGTAATGGGTTATCAATTGAGAAAATTGTATTGTCCATTTTATAGTCATTGTGAATTACACTAGCTTTACCACTCTCATCCGGCATATTGTCATTTAACCATTTAATGGTGATATCACAATTCACCGTATCCGGAGTAACTGCGTCAGCCCAACGTTTACACCAACCATCAACCTGCCTCTTAACATAACCCTCGGGGCGACCAAAAGTGTCGAGGCCTGCTTCGACTAAATCTACTGAATGTAGCTCACTCAAAACATCGAAAAAATTGAAAAACTGTTGCCTGACCTCAGCCGGACGCAAATCAAGTTTTGCAGGATATTCGCGGCGAATCACCAAGCCTTCAATATAATTCATTAAATAAAAGTCACAACCAAGAACACTGTGATCTTCACAAAAATGAATAGGAACAGGCCCGTAGGAATAAACATTTTGTAAGGCAGACAGAATCTTGTACTCACGAGACATATCATGCGCTGACTTTACGGTACTGCCAAAAGGCGGACGTCGCAGTACCCAGTCTTCACCACCGCTACTTAACAGATAAGTTAAGTTAGAATGACCGCCTAGAAATTGTCGCACACTAAGATTACCAACCTTGTCACCAAGAATGGGCCCAAGATATTGCTTAAGCACATCAAGATCGAGTTCTTCTCCCTCTCGAATCGATCCAGCCCTATCAACTAAGTCTTGCACAGACACTAATACTCCCTCTTCATTAATTAGCGATAAGTAATCATGTGTTTAAATTCATTTCTTTCTAAATGAGGCAGGCTATTAAATTGAGTTAAAGACACTTTGCCGTTCCCGTACTTGAACCGCGTAACTGAACTATTATGAACCATCCAGTTCGTACTTATTACTTTTTCATCTGGGAATTGCAATACTCTTTGCAGTGCCATAGCTATTACCCCCCCGGAAGTCGATACTAAAACTCTACTTCCACTACTATGGCTAGCTATTATTTCATCAATCACACCGTAAACTCGGAACTGAAAATCTTCCCAAGCTTCAAATTCATTATCATTTAACCTGGGCTGCAATTCACCCTTAACCCACAGACTAGTGGCGCGCTCGAATAATTCCTGAAATAATTTTTCGTCTTTAATGGGCCAGTCAATGAAAACATTGAATCCATCTGCTTTTGCATGGTTTTCGAGGTAGGCGCGGAGCAGAGGGTCACCGTTATACTCATTCAAAAATGAATGTTCAATGACCCGCGAAGAATGACTGTGAATTAAAGGGAGTAGCTCTTTAGCGGTTTCTTTTTGTCGAAGCAATGTACCATGATAGAGATAATCAAATTGCTCTCCGATTTCCAACCAATGCTGCGCGAGAATCCGAACCTGCTCAACGCCTTTAACACTCAATTTGTCATAGGAGTCTGCACCAAAAGATGCCTGTCCGTGACGAACAAAAACCAATTCACTCATGTGATAAACCGCTTAGCTAATTTCTAATTACAAGGAGCTGAAGCGCTTCGTATGATAGTCAGAATTTCCGAACATTACATCCAATGCGGTCACACTCTTAAACAGATGGCTGATATCCAATTCATTAGTAACACCTATCCCACCATGTATTTGAATAGACTCTTGCCCTACTTTTCTAATAGCCTTACCGATTCTACTTTTTGCTGCAGAGACTGCTTTAGATTTCTCGGCATCAGAATCATTACTATCCAAAGACATGGCTGCCATTATGACTATTGAGCGGGCCAACTGACATTCTATAAACATATCAGCCATTCGATGTTGCAAAGCCTGAAATGTTCCAATGGGAGTACCAAATTGTTTCCGGATTTTACTATACTCAACAGTTTTCTTCAGCAATGCTTCCAAAGAACCAACAGCTTCTGCACATACAGCTAGAGTCGCTCTGTCGATTCCAGATTCTAATCCAGGCAAGGCTTTGCCTGCCGCACCCAGTCTAGAATCGACTGAGATCTTGACTGAAGTCAGAGTGATTTTCGCTGCATTTTTACCATCAACATTCGTATAACTCTGAATCTCTACTCCTTCGGTGCTCGCGTCCACGATAAATACCGATATACCATCTTTAGCCGTGGTCTCTCCAGATTCCCGAGCAACAACCAGCAACTTATCCGCATTAGCCCCATTCAGAACAGAAATTTTCTCGCCATTCAAAACAATCGAATCCCCTTCGGTAACTGCAGTAGTCGAAACGCTCGCTGGGTTATATCTGCCACTTTGTTCAGCGTGAGCACAAGCTAGTTGCAAACTACCTCCCATGATTTTTTCTATAAGATCAGCTTTTTGCGAATCATTGCCTAGGCTGCTCACCAGCTCGCCACAAAATACCGCAGTTGGCACAAAAGGCTCTACAAGAATGGCTTTACCGAATTCCTCCATCATGACAATTAAATCAACAGCAGAACCCCCAAAGCCCCCGTCTTCTTCTGTAAAGGGAACAGACAGCCATCCCAATTCGGCAAAAGTCTGCCAGTTATCTTCGCTATAGCCCTTGTCGCTGGCAACAATTTTATTACGAGTATCGAAGTCATAGTCTTTCTGAACAAATTTTTGCACCATGCCCTGAAGCATTAGTTGTTCTTCTGTATATGAAAAATTCACGTTAACCCTCTACCTAATTCTGTTTAACCCGTTTCTCTCTGAGCTCATTTATTCAATTCAAAAGCGCCAAGGGGAAAATTGTTATCCGCACAAACCGCTTAAAGGCCCAGTACAGCCTTACAAATAATATTCCTTTGTACTTCATTAGATCCACCGTAGATTGAGGCTTTACGATTATTAAAATATGTCAGCGCTGAAGCAGCAGAACTCCCCGGCCCTAATGCCTCTCCTTCAAATCCATCCTCAAATTGCTCCGGAACAAACGGCAAACTATTGTATGCTGAAAGCTCAACAAAGATTTCGTCGATACGTTGCGCAAGTTCCGTTCCTACTATCTTGAGAATTGAAGATTCTGGACCAGGCGCTTTTCCAACACTTAACGCTGCCAAGGTCCGTAGCTCGGAATATTCCAGTGCTTTCAATTCAATTTCGATTTCAGCTAATTTTTTGCTAAATGCCGAATCTTCCATCATAGAGTCACCAAAACCGTCACTAGTCTCCGCCGCAATCCGCTTCAAGGCTTTGATTCGTCGTTTCCCTCTAGGAACTCCAGCTATGTTTGTACGCTCATGAGTAAGTAGAACTTTTGCATAGGTCCAGCCTTTGTTTTCTTCGCCAATCAAGTTATTGGCCGGCACTCGTACATCATCGAAAAAGACTTCATTTACTTCTGCGTGCCCATCTAGCAATACAATGGGTTTTACTGTTATACCTGGAGAGTGCATATCAATTAATAGAAAACTAATGCCCTCTTGTTTCTTAACTGTCGTATCTGTTCTTACTAGGCAAAAAATCCAATCAGCATATTGACCATAGGTGTTCCAAGTCTTACTGCCATTAATAACATACTCATCACCATCTCGAACCGCCGAAGTTTTGAGCGAAGCTAAATCAGAACCTGAATTTGGTTCGGAATATCCCTGACACCACCAGACATTGCTAGCAAGGATATCGGGAAGAAACCTTTGTTTTTGCTCTTCTGAACCGTAGGCCATAATCACAGGCGCTACCATTTTCATCCCAAAAGGCACTGGCTCTGGCGCGCCAACTAATCCCATTTCAGTAGAAAAAATATGCCGCTGTGTTTGTGTCCAACCCGTACCCCCATGCTCTACTGGCCAGGAAGGCGCTGCCCACCCCTTTTTAAACAGGATTTTCTGCCAATTAACAATTTCCTCTTTACTAAGGCGGATGTTTCCATCCACCTTAGCTCGATATTCTGCTGGAAATTCATTTTCAAAAAATACCCTTACTTCAGCCTGAAAAGCTTGTTCTTCGACTGTGAATTCAGCATTCACATTAATTCTCCCAGAGTTAAAATCTTAATTAGTCTTGAAATACTCATTCTCTTGAACAGTATTTGCCCCGAAGCTAAAAAGTTTACTCAAAGCCACTGACCAAATTATCTGACCCTTAAAACCATTCAATTCCTCGGGTTGGGACCATTATTGAGGCTTCTGAAGATTACCATTTATAAAGCCTCGAGATAAACATTAATCGAACGGTTGTTCGATAATTATCCTCTTTCATATCATGTCGTAGGAAGAGCCAACCAAATCAGGGTTTGTTAAGGGCTCTTTCATTGCCATTACACCATCAGAATAGATTTGATTGTCCAAATAAGGTATTCTTCGACTACGATTTAACATGCTGAAATTCCTTCTAATTATTGCAATCAGACTGTTTCGTAGGAGCTGTCATGCAGATACTTAAGATTACAAAATCAGCCTTATTAATTCTTACTCTTTTTGGCGTAGTTGCCTGCAGCTCCACCAGTGATGAAGTTGATTCTGCTGCTCCGGTTGCGGCAGCAGGGGAATCCGGAATTGATGCCACTACTCGGCGATCACAAGAGCTGGAAGCCGAGGCTCGCGCAAGAGCAGCCGCCGCTGAAGAACGCATGATGCAAGCCGCCTTAAATACTACAGTTTTCTACTTCGATTTTGATGTCGCTGAATTTCGACCGGCAGATCGGGACATACTAACTTTTCACGCTCGCGAACTAGCGACTAATCGAAATAAGAGTATACGCTTGGAAGGCCATGCCGATGAACGTGGTACGCGTGAGTACAACATCGCTCTAGGAGAACGTCGTGCATCTAGTGTAATGAATTATCTGATAGTAAATGGTGCTGCCAGATCGCAGATAGAAACGGTTAGCTACGGGGAAGAGCAACCAGAAGATCGCGGCCAGGGTGAAGCTAGCCACCAACGTAATCGACGTGTGGTAATAGATAGCGAGTAAACGAAAACAGAAGTGTGTGAGAAAGTAAAGCCGGACATTGATCCGGCTTTTTTGTGCCCTCGTCTGAAATACTAGAGCAGATGGTGAAAGGTTATTCAGACAGCTTAATCACCATCTGCAGCCAGATACCTAAGCCTTCAACTCTAACTTCAAAACTTCCCCCATTCTCCTCAGTGCTTGCATGCCTGCAGAGATACCTCCAGCAAATGAAATAAAGCCATGGATCATATCGGTGTAACAAACATGCTCTGTGGATATGCCAAACTGCTGCAAACGCCTTGCAAAGGCTTCCCCTTCATCTCGCAAAGGATCAAATCCTGCAGTCATCAGCCAAGTTGAAGGAAAGTGGTTTAAATCACAGTTAAGAAAATCCAATTCGGGCACAAATGCTTGTTCCGGTGATTCTAGGTAGTGACTGCGAAACCAACTCATCCCTGCCTTTGTCAAAAAATAACCGTCGGCAAATTCTGTAACTGATCCATGCCGCATCGCGAGATCTATCGAGGGATAAATTAGCAATTGAAATGCAGGAACGGGAAATTGATGACGCTTACATGCGAATACAACGCCAACTGTTAAGTTACCACCTGCACTCACCAACAGCGATGCGGTTTTCGTCAATGCCCAGCTCTCCGGCATGATTTCTTACCCATTCATAGGCGAGGAATCCTTCTTCATGGATCTCCTTGATTTTTGCTGTCGGAGCTAACCGATAATATACAGAAATAACAATACAGTTACTTAGTAAAGCAAGTTGTTGGGTCACCGTATCGTATTGATCAATATCACCAAGCACAAAACCACCACCATGATAATAAATCAGTGCCGGGCGCTGTCCTACTTGCTGATTCTTGGCTTTATAAATTCTAAGTGCCATCGTCCCCTCTCGATTGGAGATCTCAAGGTTTTCGATACTTTCTAACTCGCAAGCTGGCGGAGCAAAAGGATTACCACGCTCAGCTCTAAGAGCTCGGGCATCTTCAGGGCTTCCATCTTGCATCTGGGGAAGGCGCGCAGAGGCATTTGCCACTTTCTGAGCCATAGGATCTAATTGTTCGGCGCTCATGGCCTGCTCACTAATAGTTTCAGTCATTCTGCTTGTTTTTCCATTAGCGAGGCAGAGCTAACACTGCGAATAGGCAACAATTAAAATCAGTAATCAATTTAAAAAAAGGTGTTCTTCGGCTTAGCTGGTTCAAATCCAACTAACCAAATAAGTCCAGTGAATAGCGCATACCCCGGCACCACATACATGGCGATGTTAGCGATTGATTGACTGGTGAATTCCAAGAGTGCCAGCAGCCCATAAAGAGCCATTCCTGCAACATGGGCGATAAAATAATAATTAATAAATGGCATGCTATTGTGTGTCAATGGCCAAGGCCTGCAAAAAAACATCCACCGAAGGCCAACTAGTAAACCAAATAAATCAGTAGGCCAGAACAGTAATAAATTTACGTTATGGTGCAAATCTAAATGCTCCGATACAAACCAACTCCCT
The DNA here is from genome assembly GCA_012960305.1 of Gammaproteobacteria bacterium. Classification (GTDB taxonomy): domain Bacteria; phylum Pseudomonadota; class Gammaproteobacteria; order Pseudomonadales; family Pseudohongiellaceae; genus UBA9145. The sequence continues at coordinate 255,118 of DUBM01000011.1, forward strand.
AACATCAGAATACCATAAACACCGCTGAACAACGCAGTAACAATTCCTAATGCACCCAAAAGACGAAAACTAATACCTTCAAATTTCAATCCTATCCGCGCATGAGCAGCATAGAAGGGCATGGGGATTTTTTTCAACATCAAGCATAAAAATAGAACTGGAGCGATGAGAATAATTGAGGCAAAAAGATAAGGATCGTTGTCTATCGTTGGTGGGGGGAATTCCATTATAGTTTGTGAATCCGTAAGCAGCATTTGCAGCTCACCATTTTCAGCAACATTAGATCCCAACATGGATAAACTCTCACGAAGATTAAGTGGCAAAAACATTTCTTCATATTCCGAAATTCTCCGATCGAGATTGCTATTAGTTAGAACATCTAATGAAAATCCAATCACAGCTACTGATTGATAATGATCTTGCATATGATCTCGAAAAGTCTTATCAGTTTCGCCAACTAAAGCTTGAGAAATTTGCCCACCTAGCGCCTCATCCAAATAATCCCTAACCTTAGTAGTGCAATTGTCAAAGAAATATTGATAGGGATACACTAAATTTTCTGGCTCGATATTCCACAGCAATCGTTTATAAAGAATTTCTTTTTGTGGAAGGCTTAGATTAATTTTGTCCTGCCAGACTGACCGTTGCTGGCCACGATACATGGCAAATTCTTGACTCGGTGATCTTGTATCGAGTTGGTAATTCATAACCCCTTTGAAAAAATTATAGGAAAACGAAATCATCCCGCCACTAAGGTCGAAAACACCCCAGTTAAAAACTCTATCAGTACCGGTATTCTCATCGAATACTCTGAGCGCCGTGTGCCCGAAATTATCGTAGACCTGATCCCCAACGTCCACCGTAAGCAGATAGAAGTGCACCGCATTTAAATCTGTGGGCACTTGATAACCTTCAGTCGAAGGCAGAGCCGCAGCCATGAGCTGAGTCGATAGTGAGCTTGCTACTAGAAACACACAGATACATAGACAGGAGAATGTCGGTAATCGAAGAGATTTCTTAGATATTTGCTTAGCGCCGAGGTGGAGAGACTTCATATTGGCTTTACAATGGCTTATTCAAGCCTTCCTTCAGCCTCGATGGAATTAACGAGGCTGTGCATAATTATAATCCTATCAAAGATTTAGAATTGAGCAAGGAGCGAGATGAAGATTAAGCGGGCATAAAAATTCTTCCCTTCTTTCCGCCACGAATCGAGTGAGGGTTTGCAGGTATTATTATAAGATAATTGAAGTGTAGGTTCTGCGAGGAACGACCTATTTTATGACAAATCCGCAATAACAAGAAGATAACTAATCATTCCTGAACTGAATCTGAGCAAAGTAGAATGGAATAGGAGCCAGAGGCTATCGTGATAGTATTTGACGTAAAATTCAGTATCATTAGTAATACTCAACCGTTAGCAGGAAAAGATCACATAGAGAAGAAGTAATAGACGATGGATTCTCGAAAACTAGGCGATTTGACTGTCTCGGCTCTAGGCTTGGGTTGTATGAGCATGTCTCAGGTTTATGGTGTTGCCGATCGCCAAGAATCTGAGCGCTGTCTTCATCAAGCACTGGATAGTGGCTATACTTTCCTCGATACTGCCAGCGTCTATGGCCTAGGACACAACGAAACCCTGATCGGCGAAGTGCTAAATTCGAGACGACAGGAATTTGTTCTGGCAAGCAAATGTGGAATCATTAATCGAGACGGCAAGCGCGGCGTCGACTGCACTCCGGAAAACATAAAAAAAACTTGCGAAGAGAGCTTGAAACGACTCAATACTGATGTGATTGACCTTTACTACCTGCACCGACGGGACTTCAATGTCCCTATCGAAGAGAGTGTTGGAGCTCTGGCTGATTGTGTGAAAGACGGCAAAATTCGCCACATTGGCCTATCTGAAGTTTCTGCCACGACTATCAAGAAAGCCCATGGCGAACATCCTATTTGCGCCGTCCAATCCGAATATTCACTGTGGACCCGAGACCCGGAAAATAATGTCTTGGACTGTTGTAAGAAGTTGGGCATCGGCTTTGTCCCTTTTAGTCCTCTTGGTAGAGCTATTTTATCTGGCGTGATTCGAGATATGTCTACTTTAGAGTCTGAGGACATGAGGCAAACTATGCCCCGCTTCCTCGGAGATAATTTCACCCAAAATTTAAAGCTGGTAGACGAATTGGAAATTATTGCCCAAGAGAATAGCTGTACACCATCCCAGCTCGCCTTAGCTTGGGTATTGGCACAAGACGATGATTTTGTTCCCATCCCTGGAACCAAACACGTGAAGTATGCGATAGAAAATGCCCAGACGCTGGACTGTAAAATAGCTGAAAGGGATTTGGCTAAACTTGGGCAGCTTTTTGAAAATAAAGTGCGCGGGGATCGTTACGCGGAATCACAAATGATCTCACTGGATACCGACTAATAATTGAAAATTCTTGCTCTCCTGACTAACCTTTAGCGGAAGAAATCAGTAGTTCCATAGTTAATATTATTTATAGAGCTTGCGGAAACTTCACTTCTTGCTTTCAACTGCCGTACTGTTGCGCAGTCTCGTTTACGAATATTACTTCCTATTTTCTTTTCAGAACTACACTGTATCTTATCCCAGGGCCCTGCTGTTTCATTGTAAACTAAAATTTCTCCATCACTCCAGGCCGAGTAGTCAGTCGCCATAGTGCAGGAAGAAAAACTACCCAAAGCTAACATTAAAACGAATAAGTTTTTCATGCTTCACACCTAGTTTAATTACGACGTTAATTAACAGGGTTCCAGTATATATCCATCATGCTTGTCCAGACTAGCAATTTGCATGACTTTCAAAAAGATCTTCAACTCCCTACTTCTTTACTGTTCTTAGCTTTTTTTCCAGCTGCTCTAACGGCAGCGCCAAAACCGATATTCGCCCATAGTGTCATCAATTCAGAATTTCCATCGTTTCAGCCGGCGCTTGAATGTATGACATCTTTAACTCTTTACCTTGTTTGCTATACACAAAAGGGAGCAAGCCGAGCGCATCAAACTCATTGCTATTTTCTTCGCCTGTTTTCAAATACAGTTCATTACCTGCAATTAAACCAAACATCAAACCATCGAGAAATATTCCAATCCCGCCAAACATTTTTTTGGATGTAACCGGCCCAATGCCCTGCATAAGATCAATCACATAAGCAGCGAAGTCTTTCTCTCCAACACTGATTGTCATTAGTCTTTACTCGTTAAAATGCTATGATAGCTAGCTTTAAAATCCATGCGATTAAAAATTATATCACCGCGAGAGGAACGATAATATGAATGGTGCAACAGCACTGATTGAAACACTAGCCGATAGCGGAGTCGAATTCTGTATCGCTAATCCTGGTACATCTGAAATGCATTTGGTACAGGCACTCGATGCCGTTCCTAAAATGAAATCCGTATTAGCATTATTTGAAGGTGTATGCACTGGTGCGGCCGATGGAGTTGCCCGGATGACTGGCAAACCTGCTGCTACTCTTCTTCACCTGGGACCAGGCATGGCGAATGGAATAGCCAATTTACATAATGCTAGGCGTGCAAATTCGCCGATGATAAATATCATTGGTAACCACCCGAATTATCATGTGGGTTTTGATGCTCCTCTTACTTCTGATATTGATACTTTAGCTAAGAATTTTTCCGGCTGGATAAAGTCTTGTTCCACGAGTGAGACCTTGGCGCAAGATGGCGCCAATGCTTATACTGCCTCCCTTAAGCAAACTCCAGGCTCTCTCGGACAAATCTCTACACTTATCATGGGAGCAGATGCCGCATGGGGAGACTCCGCGGGCAAAGCTGCCCCGAATCCAATCCCTAATCGCGCAATTGTTGATGATTATGTAATTGAGAAAGTGGCCAAGACTATCGAAGCGGGCGGCAAGACCATCCTCTTGCTAGAACATCAAGCAACCGAGCAGGCAGCCATGGAATTCGCTGCAAAAATTTCCAGTAAGACTGGCTGCAGACTGTTTAATGGAACCTTTCCTGGACGAGTCGATGGAGGTCCAGGCAGGGTTTCAGTGGAACGTCTTCCCTATTTTCCAGAACAGATTCTCAGCACACTCGACGGAACTGAAAATTTAATCCTTGTTGGTGGCGAAATCCCAGCGAGCTTCTTTGCTTACAGGGGTATACCAGGACAATTGATTCCTGAAGGTTGCACTGTAAGTCGACTTACCTCTATCGAAGAAGATGCAATAGACGCCTTGGAGAGACTTACTGACAGACTGGGAGTAAGTAATGAAACAATAAATCAGTTTGAAAAAATTGAAATTGCCAATCCATCTGGTGAGTTAAATACGAAAACAATTATTCAATCTATCGCTGCGACACTGCCAGAAGAAGTTATTGTGTGCACTGATTCTGGTGGCGGCAATGCTGCTTATCCATATTGCCAAAATACTGCGCGGAATAGCTGGCTGTCCCTAACCGGTGGCGCGATTGGGCAAGGTGGACCTTGTGCAACTGGCGCCGCGCTGGCTTGCCCAGACCGACCGGTACTCGCACTTTTGGGAGATGGCGGAGCAGCATATACAAATCAATCTTTCTGGACTCAGGCTAGAGAAGGATTAAACGTGACTACAGTTATATTCGCTAATAACTCCTATAACATATTGAACGTCGAGTATGGCCGGCTAGGAGTGACAGATGTTGGAGATATAGCCGCAAGTTTGTTCGATATCGGCAATCCACATATTGATTGGGTATCGATGGCGAAGGGATTTGGAGTACCAGGTGCAACAGCAGATAGCGCGGATGAATTAGTTCGCTTGCTCGAAGCTAGTTTTTCGACACCTGGTCCCTTTTTGATTCAAGCAAACGGCGAACTACAACGTTAATTTCTTTATACAATAACCTGCAATATCTATCGACAATGATCAAGCTTGGGTGCATTGACATTCAGTGCACCCGAGTAGGATGAGTGTGATTTTAATCTCGAAGACAAAGGGATTACTAAGACCAGCTAAAATTTCGCTGAATACGGCCAAGCTTCTTATAGAAAGAGTCGGAATACTCCTGATCTTCTTCTTTATTTGGAAAAAGAATCGAGATGGTCGGAATTAAAATTAGCGGCAAGAATAAGGTAAGGAACGAAGGGTCTCTCCACTCACCAAGATAGTTTATTAACTCGTACCACCATTGTGCAAAACCACCAGCGTTTGCATTCTCAGGGCCATCAAACAAAGCATTAAAGAGCCAGCTCGCAAGCCCACCAGAAAATCCCGCTGCCATTCCATAGAAAGCCGCTTTCTCACTGGTCCGTTTCCAATAGAAAACGAAAGCCACCGCGATTGCAGGTGGTACCACCATGGCGAAACCAAGCAAAACTAATTGAAGAACCGATGTAATATTTCCTAACCAAGCAATTATGGCCGCTACTGAACCGTAGACAACGGTTACTATTTTGTAAGCTCGTAATTTTTTCTCATCATCAAAATTTTTCGAACCAGGCACCCAGTCGTTGACAAACATAGTCGCGCTGGCCAACAGTATCGGCGCGCCTGATGAGATAACTGCAGCTAGTACCGCAGCCAAGGCTATACCCCCGAGAATCGGTCCAGTATCGATAGCTAATTGAGCAATGTTCAAATAACTACTAAGTCCACTTTCTGCACCGTAAGTTGCCATCGTGAGAATTCCAATAAATCCAGCGACGAGCGGCATCAGAGCTGCGATGACTCCAGCAAGAAAAAAGCCAGGAATCAAATATTCTTCTTTAGCTGCAGAGCTTGCGTAGTTGGCATAGATAGACGCAGCCGGCGTGTGAATTGTCGCTGAAATAAACAGAGCAATAATTGTCGCCCAACCTATGCCTGTAAAGCTCCACCATTTCACTTCATCTTGATTTGATTCTGCCAGCATTGCAGACGCTTGGGCCGACACCTCGCTCCAGCCGCCCATATTTTGCATGGCTATATAACCTACGAGAGCCAAACCAAAAATTATGACTGAGCAGTGCACTACATTTGTAATCGCAGTTCCTTTTAGACCACCAGTGACAGTAAACGAAATGATGACAAATCCGCCGAGCAAAACACCAACAACAAATGGTAAGCCGGTTACACCACTGATTATCGAACCAATGACATAAGGTTCGATTATATTCACCACCAAATATTCAGCCTGCACACATAAACTTGTCAGCCACTGACAACGAAAAGAACCAAAGCGCTGATCGAACACTTGACCAACGCTAACAAGCTTTAATTTGCGGTACGGAATGACAAAGAACAATCCCACAAGAACAAGCGCCGCAAAGGAATTAACGCTATACCATAAATGACCTAGGCCTTCGGCTATAACATCACCGGCGACACCGTAGGTACCTGCCCCACCTATTCGAGTTCCCGCTACTCCTGCGGCTAACATTCCTATTCCTAAGGTGCCACCGCCGATCGCCCAATCTGAAGCACTGGCATTTCTCCGGTTGAGATAAAAACCAACGGCTGCAAATAATCCCAGATAAAGCAGAATCACAATTGCGGTAATGCTCATCCACGACCCCAGATAAAGAGATTTTTTCGACCTTTCGTCATTGCTGGCGCTCTGATTTGCATCAATAAAATATGTAATAGCTTCGGCATACTACACTATCGCAGGATGGAGTATCCACATTCAGGAACACGAACAGAAATGCGATTGATCTCGCTTGTTCACATTCACTCAATGGGATGTTAATTTCTGAGCTCCACCCACATACTAACTGTTCCATTAAGTGCGACTGTAATATCAATTTTTAAATTCCCCAAGGTTAACACTCTATGTCAGTTACAGATCCCGGCTCAGATGAATGGCTGGCCCAAGTCAACGAAGAAATAATCGATGCGGATCGCCCAATAATCGATCCGCATCACCATTTATGGAAAAACCGCTTTAATCGCAACTATCTATTGCCTGAGCTATGGTCTGACACCGGCAGCGGCCATAACATTATCAAAACTGTCTTTATGGAGTGCCGTGCTTTTTACTTCCGAGAGGGACCAGAACATATGCGGCCCTGTGGTGAAACCCAATACATTTCCGATTTAGCTAAACAAAGTTCTGTGTCGGGAAATGACAATGCCACTATCGCTGGGATAGTTGCTCATGCTGATCTAACTCTGGCAGGCAGTTCAGAGGAGTTATTGAATGAAGTATTGGACCAGCACGAAGCAATTGCGGGCGGATTATTCAAAGGCATCCGTCATTCAGCGGCCAGAGACAAACGCCCAGAAGATTTATTTATCGTCAGTGGCGCCCCAATTCACCTTCACCGAAGAGAATCCTTTCGAAAAGGTATCAAAGTTCTGGCGAACAGGAATCTAACTTACGATACATGGCACTATCATCACCAGAATCTTGATTTCCTCGATCTGGCTAGAGCAATACCTGATTGCACTATGGTGTTGAATCATTTTGGCACTCCGTTAGGAGTAGGTATCTACAGATCCAACCGAGATCAAATTTTCCAACAGTGGAAAGAAGATATGGCTAAGTTGGCGAAATGTGAAAATGTCTATGTGAAATTGGGAGGCCTGGCAATGCCAGACAATGGTTTTGATTGGCACCTAGGTCAACGCCCGCCAAGCTCCAATAACATAGTACAGCTTCAGGAGAAATATTATCTTCATACCATTGAATGTTTTGGCGCTGAGAGGTGTATGTTTGAAAGCAATTTCCCCGTGGATCGACTTTCGATTAACTACCATACCTTGTGGAATGCTTTTAAAAAAATGACCGCGGATTTGAGCGAATCAGAAAAATATTCCTTATTCTACGGTACAGCTGAAAAAATTTATTCTCTGCGCGAGAGTTGCTAGAAAATTCGAATTTAAGGATTGGTTTTCTTACCTTATTAGGCATACTTTTAATTCAGGGCTAAAGACGAATCCGTTTTATTACACCACTACTATTTAGTATGATTGTTTCATTAACTCTAAGCTCACAACGTACAAATACGATTGAACCACCCTGCTTAAGTACCTTTGCGTGACCTTCAACTAAATCCCCTAACTGGGCAGGCGCAATGAATTCGTTACTGCAGCTCACCGTCACAACACTTTGAGCATTGGAGCCTCCATTAGCTCCCAAACAGAGTGTGTAATCCGCAAGAGCCATCATTATGCCACCATGGAGCGTATTATGAGCATTACAGTGATGTTGCTGCACGCGAAAAGCCGACCTTGGGTGCTCTCCTTCCATGACAAAGAAAAACGGACCAAGGAAATCTTCAGCTGTGTCACCCACCCAGTGCTGATAGTGGGCTCCAATATCATAATCTTCAGGTTTAATTGTCATTAACTGTCCATCACCTTTACTGCGAAATCCCTCGATGAGGAATCAATCATCACTATCACCTGGCACTGCTATATCCACAGCCGCCCCTATTACTTTAAACGGGATCTTTGCAATTTCGACGGATGCATCCACGGCAACTCCCACTACAGTACCGACACAAGAAATCAAAAATACACAGCTCAAGATCAACATAAAACTGCGGATTATTCTTAGGCGAATTCTAACATCGTTGCTTCTACTCATAGTTTCAACTCCTAATAACCAACATTAATAAACTTTCCAAAATTCTGCCCAACTTCATCAAATTGACCAATGTAGACGAATCCCTGTTTCTCATGCAGAACAATACTGGCTTCATTTGGCAAGGCAATTCCAGCGATTAAGGCATGTATCGGCGTCTTTCTGCAATCATCAATAAGTCTTTTATATAAAGCTGTACCTCAGCAGTAACCCAATGAATCAGGATACAGATAAATACTAACTTCTCTGGTACATCTGCGTGTAGTGCGAGACTTCCATAAACCGGTATAGAAATAAGCTAAAAACTCCTCGTTCTCCGTTAATAAGAAAAAGAGTCCGTCAGCATAAGTCATGCGATTCGCCCCCCGCAGCAGCATCACTGCTCACAAATAGAAATCTCTACTTTATACTTTGATAGAAAGGTTGAATTGCCTCGAGGCCAACACCGTTATCAATTAACTTTTTAAAATCATCCGCCAGTTCTGTACTTCTATTAAGCACAACTTGCCAATAAGCAAGTCTGGCTTCGTAGCCCAGCATATTAAAATCTTTGCGATCCGGAATCTTCCCGTAAGGCAGGGAGTCGACAAAAGATTGCGATGGAACAACTAGAACCACATTGTGAAAATTAGCCGCATTCACGCTACGCCAGGGAAGATGCTTATCAAACCATCCTGGAATCACTTTAGGCGAAAAATGTGGGTAGAGCACCCGATCTGAACCACGATGAAAGAGAAAGTCGAAGTGGTAGTCCGTTATGCCCCCATCCCAATACTGACCTCTTGGTGCACCAGCGATATCCCTAACTCCATCTAAAATGAATGGGATAGAGCCACTTGCTATCATTACATCGAATACGTTTTCTTCAGTAAGTGATATCAACTTAGTATCTAGATCAGATACCTCAGCCCAGGGTGACAGTTATCCCATATTTGTAAAAATTATACGTTGATAAAATAGTGACAATGTCTTTCTGCTTATAGCATTGGCAAGGGCCGAAGTCGCAAGAGCAATAAACTGGAGCGCCCTACTCGTCGATGAACCAAATCCCTTACATCTATCAGTAACTATATGAGTGCGAAAGACTTCGTTATTAATGATTTCCTTTATACCTTCAGCCCCTAATACTTCCGCTAACATTGCCCTCGCTTTTTTCGTTATCTCGGCGGTGGTGGGTTTCGCAGAGTATTGCTCCAAGCTGTAGATCGTGGCCAGTCGCTCAACGGCAGCAACCGGGTCGGCAAGCGCTAAACAGCAAACTCGCCAGGCACCAGCTGAGGAACCGAGAGTGACTAGGGGGTTATCTCGTCCAGCAAAAAACTCACCGAATAGCTACCTATCCAGTCCGTAGAGTACGAACCACCTCGGACCACCACTAGCTCCAACCAGCGTCGATATCTGATTTGCATTCAAACCATCACGTCGAATAATTTCGAGTGCAGTAGGCCCGGCATAAATTGAGAGAGCTGACATAGACTAGAGATGATATAATTGCAGACCCAATCAATCCACTACCTTGATTCTGTTTCCCATTAACAAAAACATCGAAAAGTGCAACTCGTCTAAGGCCCTATTGAAACTTCCACTGAAAAACGATCGTAAATCACTGCTCTATCTTTTGGCGATCGGCAATACCCTTGCATTCGCGACATGGTCAGTCATGCTCAATAATTTTGTAGTAGAGCAAGCAACGTTCACTGGAGAAGAAATTGGGATGTTGCACAGCATCCGGGAAGTACCTGGATTCTTAGCATTCACTGCGATCTTGGTAATGGTTTTTATCCGCCAACAAACTTTCGCCATTCTATCCTTACTAACTCTTGGTATCGGCACAGCCATTACTGCTTTCTATCCCAGCGCTCTGTGGCTCTACTTCGCCACGGTAATTATGTCTTTTGGCTTCCATTATTTAGAAACATTACATAATTCCTTAAGTCTCCAATGGCTGAGCAAAAGTGAGGCTCCAAAGGTATTAGGTCAGTTACTGAGCGTCCGTGCATTTTGTAGCCTCACAGTATTAGGTGGCTTGTATATTTATTTAATGTTCTTCCCAGCAAATTATTTACTAATATATATGCTGGCAGGCTTAGCATCGATATTAATTGCAATTTACTGTTTTGCTGCAGTAAGTCATTTTGAAGATGATGTCGTGCAGAAAAAAGAATTATTTATGCGAAAACGATATTGGCTTTATTACCTACTAACTTTTCTAGCCGGCGCCCGACGACAAATTTTTGTAGTCTTCGCCGGATTTCTGCTCGTAGAAAAATTTAATTTTCCGATTGAAAATGTAGTAATGCTGACTCTAGTCAATGCAGCTCTCACTTTTTGGTTAGCTCCCAAGATAGGACTCCTAATCAGTTACATCGGAGAACGGCGAGCACTTACGCTGGAATATGTGGGTCTTATTATAGTTTTTGTTAGTTATGCTTTTGTGGAAAGCATTGCTGTGGCTATTGCTCTGTATTTACTCGATCATCTGTTTTTTGGCATGGCTATCGCTATTAAAACCTATTTCCAAAAAATAGCTGATCCAGCTGATATCGCAGCAACGTCGAGCATCAGTTTCACCATTAATCATATAGCAGCGGTAGTCTTGCCTGCTTTACTGGGGATTGTTTGGGTTATTAATCATAGCGCTGTGTTTCTGATCGGAGCCGGTATTGCCGCCTGCTCACTACTCCTATCTCAATTGATACCAAATGACCCCAGGCCAAGCCTCGAAACCAGATTATTAAACACCAGCACAACCCTGCAGCAATAGCGCCGTTTTCCGTAACTTTGCACCTATTCTCTAGGAAATCACCTTTACAATTGATATCAATCACAAAAATTATGCAAAACCCATACAGGCCCCACAAACTAGCCTTAGGCATTCTGCTGGGAGCCAGCTGCATTGCCATGCAGCCTAGCCTTGCCCAAAACGACTCTAACTCTGCCGAGTCAGCTGATACCAATATCGAAGAATTGGTCATATGGGGACGATCGCAGCTGCTGCTGGGAATTGCAAATTCTGCTTCTCAAGGTGTGGTTGGCTATGATGACTTTTCCACACGACCCCTCGCGCGTGTCGCAGAACTGGTTGAAGTAATCCCCGGCATGATTGCTACCCAACACAGCGGTCCAGGCAAGGCCAATCAGTACTTCCTTCGTGGGTTTAATCTAGATCACGGCTCGGATTTTTCGACATATTTCGATGGTATGCCGATCAACTGGCGCACCCATGCCCATGCCCAGGGCTATATGGATCTTAATTTCATAATTCCTGAAATCATCGAACGAGTAGATTTTCAGAAAGGGCCCTATTTTGCTGATTCCGGTGATTTCTCTCTCGCCGGCTCCAGCTCAATGAAAACCTATGATGTATTGGATGAAGGCTTCTCTGAAATTACTTTAGGTTCCGAAGATGAATTACGCGTTGTTACCGCAAATTCAGTTCCTTTCGCTGAAGGGAATTTACTCTATGCCTTTGAGCATCAACAAACCAATGGCCATTTCGACCTAGAACAAGATGTCCGAAAGTATAATGGGCTTCTAAAATATACCGGTGACATAGCAGGTGTCCCCAGTCGAGTAACGTTATCTGCCTATGACTCAATTTGGACTTCGACTAACCAAATTCCAGAAAGAGCGGTGACTAGCGGCTTAATTTCTCGCTTTGGCTTTATTGATCCCGATCTAGGCGGTGATTCCCATCGCTATTCTTTAGCAGGGTCATTCGAGTTAGATAATTGGGATCTAAATCTCTATGCCAGCTCCTACTATATGAGTCTGATTAACAATCCTACTTATGCATTGAACAACCAAACTGATGGAGACGAATTTGAGCAGGAAGACGAGCGTCGCCTGTTCGGTGGCGCCTTGCGCAATGAAGCAGAGATGAAACTATTTGGCTTATCGGCCACTCGCCGGATAGGAGCCGATATTCGCTATGATGATGTGAATGAATTGAATCTGTTCAATACCATTAGCAGACGTCGCACTAGCAGCATTCGTGAAGATGAAGCCGAGGAGCTAAGTATCGGCCTCTTCAGTGAATGGGAAATTTCCCTATCCGACAAAGTACGCACAACTTTTGGCGTCCGCGCTGATTACTATGACTTCGATGTTAATGCTCTGCGTCCGCAAAATTCCGGTAGCGATACCGACTCTCTCTGGCAACCCAACTTCGGTTTAGCCTATCGCTATAATGATAATCTCGAATTTTATGGAAATTATGGCCATGGCTTTCACTCCAACGATGTGCGAGCCGCAGTTAATACTATTGATCCCATAAGCGGCGGCCCTGCCGAGATTCAGGAGGTATTAGTTGAAGGCAAGGGCAGCGAAGTTGGTTTTCGTTATGACAACTTGCGGGGCTTCAATTTTTCCATGGCGTTGTTTCAGTTAGATACTGATTCTGAACTGGTTTTTGTCGGAGACGCGGGCACTACTGAGCCAAGCGATCCTACCGAGAGACAAGGAATCGAGCTAAATTCATTCTGGGAGATTTTTGACAATTTGATTTTTGATTTCAGCGCCGCGAAATCTAAAGGCAATTTTAAAGGGCTGCCTTCAGGACAAGATTCGATTACTGATGCCCATGAAGAAGTAATAGGAACAGGACTCACTTATGTCAACCCCAATGGCATCACAGCCAGCCTGCGAATCCGCCACTTTAGCGATACAGGTCTAACTCCAGATGAATCAATAACTAAAGACGGCTCAACACTAATCCACGCAGGAGCATCCTACAGTTTTGATAATTGGGAATTAGGTATAGATATACTCAATCTGATGGATCGAGAAGATGATGACATCGCCTATTTCTTTGAGTCACGACTACCGGGCGAAGTGGATCCCTCAGAAGACATTCACTTTCATCCCTCAAATCCTCGAAGTGTAAGAGTCTTACTTAAGTATAATTTTTAAGAGTAATCGAATCGCTTTAAAACAATCGTCCCGGCCTATCCTGCGAAAATTACAGGGTAGGCGACCCTTGTACTGCAGCTTTCAATACAACTCTTATTTAGTGTCCTTGCTCAAAGACAACGGAGAATGATACCGGCACCGCACGACTAATTATTGGCAAGCCAGCAACCTCACGCAATTGCTCAACTCCGGCAACAAGACCTACAGAATCTGCTGTGACAATTATTGGTTTCACTGTGGAAGCTACCAACCCCTCAGTGGTACGAGTTACCTGTAAGTCAGCTGCAAGTACTGTTTCGCTCCCATGAACAGACAATTCGAAATCAATTTGTAAACTCTGGGTCGAGCCTGCTTCGAGAGCGCCTAGCGCTTCTATATCGATAGCTGCTGAAACCGTAGCTCGAGGAAACATATTTGTTTCAAACAACATTGCCTGCATTCGCTCATTGCGGATAGGAATAAGCGTGTTGACACTAGTAAGCTCGATTGTAATTGACAGCATTCCATCGTCTTCAATTTCGCCAGACAACATATCGAAAGTGTGAACCTCACCGACATGATCCGCCTTAACCGTAACAAAACTTAATGTCGATGAATCGTTGATCAAGGACCAATGAGCTTGCGCTGAACTTATCATGCACACTGAAGTAAGTATCACGGAACTAATTAGAGCTGAAGTAGTTTTAAGCAGTGGCTTAATGGCCATCGTTATCTCCTTTTATATTATTATATCTTGGTATTGTCGTATTCTTGCTTGTGAGCTCAATTCGGCCCTGAATCCAGTAAGGATCGAATAACTCTGGCTAATCAGTATCCTCCGATTATAGGAGAGATCGCAGAAAGCATCATAGCTTACCTGATAATTTCCTCAGCGGCATTGCAAAAGTTTGGGTTTGTCTGCACTGGCTGACAGGTTAGTATTGAGGTTCCAGTTAAATCCGCTGTGATTTCTGGCTAATAAGGTAAAGAAAATCAAGAAGAAACCTCTGTAAATTTGGTAATTCGACTAGGCATGTCATTAAATATACCTACTTTAGATATTAGTCAGGGATTCGACTCCCCTGCCCTCATTGAGGAGCTTAGTCTCGCCTGTGAACAATGGGGCTTCTTTCAAATAATCGGCCATGGCATTGATCCAGATCTGCGCTCACAATTTTTTACCTCCGTTACTAAGTTCTTTGAGATGAAAAAATCCGAGAAGGTCAGCTTATCGCGTACTCAGGAAAATTTCTGGGGCTACTATGATAAAGAACTAACAAAAAATCGTTTAGACAAAAAAGAAATTTTCGACATCGATGCCAACTTAGATAACCTCGCCGACCCTACTATAAACACTCCGGTCCCCTGGCCTAATTCAATGCCAGAATTAGAATCAATTTCAAAAGACTGGCTGCATGTGTGTGAAGTGATCAATCAACAATTACTTGGAGCTATATGTCTCTGCCTTGGAGAGTCAATAGAAGCTCTAAATCCATTTTTCATAAAACAACACTCGAGCTTTCTCAGATTCAATTACTATCCTGCGCTAGATTCCGATGATTTCAATAATTCCGAAAACCTAGGAATTCACCCCCATACTGATGCAGGTGCTTTGACTCTATTAGCACACGACATAGTTCCGGGCTTGCAAGTATACAAAGGGGAGACCTGGCACACCATCATCCCGATTGAGGATAGTCTTATAGTCAATATTGGCGATATGATTCAAGTTTGGTCGAATGATCGATTTAACGCCCCACTGCATCGCGTATTAAAGAGCTCAGTGGATCCTCGTTATAGTGCACCCTATTTCTACAATCCTTCCTACGCTACTATCTGTAAACCACTTTTAGCTAACAGCAGTGAGAGTGTTTTCAATCCTGTCCCCTGGCAGGAATTTCGTAGCGGCAGAGCAGCCGGTGACTACGCTGATCAGGGTGAAGAAATTCAAATATCTTGGTATCGAAAATGATCTCATTTGCTTTTTTTACGAGCTTCTCTCGAATTCACATCAGTCAAGCAGCCTAGCATGCACTCATCGCAAAACAGCCCAACAGTGAAGCATCTAGTGCTGGTTGGTGGTGGTCATAGCCATCTTGCTGTACTGAAATCATTAGGTATGAAACCCGTCCCCGGCCTCGCAATCACTCTGATTAGCAGAGATATTAAAACTCCCTACTCAGGGTCATTGCCTGCTTACATAACTGGTTTCAATGACTTCGACTCCATTCATATTGATTTGCGACCTCTGGCTCAATTTGCTGGAGCTCGCATAATTCAGGAAGAACTTACTAGTATAGATTTTGATAAGAAAACCATCGAATTCTCGTCATCTAGGCCAGACATTGAATTTGATATCATCTCTTTAAATATTGGCTCGGAGCCCGATGCTGTTAAAATCCCTGGAGCGGCAGAGTTTGCTATAGGCATCAAACCGATAGATTTATTTATAGAACGCTGGGAAGAGATTTATCAAACAGTTATTGATGGATACGAGTCCAAAGGTGCTAGTTTCAGGCTGGCAATAGTTGGTGGAGGCCCCGCTAGCATCGAATTCGCCTTCGCCGCTCAGCAGCGCATAAGTGATTCTCTAAAGTTACGACTCCTTGAGGATTCGCCTCTAAAACTAAAAATAGTTTGCGCCGATCAAATACTGTTAAAGGCACATAATTCTAAAGTGCGAGAATTTATCCAGGAGGAACTCTATAAGCGGGGAATTGAAATACTCACTGACCATAGAGTCTGCGAATTTAAAAAAAGCGAAATCTTTTGTGAAGACCGGGACAGCATATTAGCTGATGCAATCATTTTCGCTACTGGCGCCAGCATTCCATCATGGCCAATAGATGCCGGACTGAATGAAAGCACCGACGGATTCATAGAAGTTAACAAATCCCTCCAGACCACAAGTCACGAGTATGTCTTTGCTACGGGCGATGCTGCGACTATCAAAGGAGAGCCACGACCAAAATCAGGTGTGTTTGCAGTTCGACAGGGTAAGTATCTGGCAGAAAATCTCGTACGTTATGCCACTGAACGCCCCCTTCGCAATTATCAACCGCAAAAACATGCCCTGGCACTAATTAATTTAGGTAACAAGAAGGCAATTGCCTCACGCAATAAGCTATTTCTCCACGGTCGCTCTATTTGGTCTTTAAAGAACAGTATTGATTCAAAATTCATACGTAAATATACCGAGCTACCAGAAATGGATGTGCCTTTAGCAATTAACTCAGGGCTAGTAGATAAAAAAACTGAGGAGGCTTTGAAGGAGCATGCTATGCGCTGCGCTGGATGTGGAGCCAAAGTGGCCAGTAATATTCTTGAAGAAGTTCTGCAATTGTTGCCTCGAAGTAATGATAGCAAGATCGCTGGACTAAATTCTCAAGTTGAAGACGCTTCCATCATTCCATTGGATAATGGCAAGGTCCTATTACAGAGTGTCGATCTACTCAAAGCCTTTGTTAATGATCCTTGGCTCTTTGCGAAAATCGCAAGCAACCATTGCCTTAGTGATATCTATGCAATGGGCTCGTTTCCTCACTCAGCCTTGGCGATAGTTGGGGTTCCTTTTGCAAGTAAGAAATATACCAAGCTTCAGCTCAAAGAATTAATGCGAGGCTGTCATGAAGTCTTGGAAGAAAACAATTGTGAGCTAATCGGCGGGCATTCCGCAGAATCCAGCGATTTACTTTTTGGTCTCTGTGTAAATGGTTTCGCCGAAGAAGGGCAATTACTTAGTAAAGATGGCATGCAAGATGGGGACATACTAATTCTAACTAAAGCGCTGGGAACTGGCTGCCTACTCGCTGCCGATATGCGCTTCAAAGCAAGACACGAATGGATAGCAAATGCATTGCAATCCATGTCCCAATCCAATTATCTAGCAGCTAAATGTTTTTTGGCTCACCATGCAAATGCCTGCACAGATATTACGGGCTTCGGACTAGCTGGCCACCTTATGGAAATGCTGACTGATAACAATATCGAAGTGGAGTTAAATTTAAGTGATGTTCCTGCATTGGCTGGAGCTTTAGAATCATTAAAAAGCGGTATTGTCAGTTCGTTGCACAAAGACAATGCCTTAGTAAGTCGCCATGTCTTCAACCAAGAAGCTTTTGGCTCAGAAATGCGCTACCAATTAATATTTGATCCACAAACATCAGGCGGACTACTGGCGAGTGTGCCAGAATCTGCTGCTGAATCCTGTTTGACCCAATTGTATGAAGGTGGTTACCATGCTGCGAAAGCGATCGGTCATGTGGTAAAGCGCAACACCGAAAAGCCAGCGATAATTCTTAGGTAGTATATGTCTACTACCGTGCTCTATCATTCATGTTCACCTCCTTACCTAATATCCATAACTATCTGTTATATAATGGTATTTTACATATTTCGCGGCGATAACAATCCTTTATCACTGGAGGAAAACAGAGCCCTGAGTTATAATTAGAACTGGTCGAATTACTAAATTTAACAGCACTGTCATGAAGAAATCTGATCGAAAGCCAGCTAAGAAGGGCCGCATTGGTGTAGGCAATACCCTCGCCTATCTCAGCGTAGCGCCTCTTTTAGCGCTAAGTGCAAACAACTATAGTCAGAACGACGGTGCTGTCAGCACAGACCTCGAGCGCTATAGTGGACTTAATGCAGAACAAACCAGTCCAACGATAGACGCTAAGTTAGCGCAAAAAATGTATCGGCGTGGAAATACCTACAGCAATTTAGAGCGTTATGCGGAAGCTATTAAAGAGTATCGGCGAGCCATTAGTGCAGATCCTAATCTAGCCGATGCCGTTCGCAATCTTGCCAATACTTATTATTTTCTTGAACGTTATGAGGAAGCAAAGCCATTACTCGCTCGATTCATCGAACTACAAAAAGAAACTTCTGCTGGGTTAATTGCAGCAGTTTCTACTCTGGGACAACTCGAGCGGGAAGATGAGAATTATCAAAGTTCAATTCAATATGATCTACGCGCTATTGAACTTAGCCCTCAAAACGATTCGCAAGTCCACGTTATGGCTAATACCTATAACAATGCAGGGGAAGCTGAAAAAGCTATTCAGGTATACAGAACAGCTATAGAAACAATGCCTGAAAATGCTTTTTTTGATCGCAGCCTAGGCCGAATTTTGGAGCAGGAAGGCCGTATAGGAGACGCTCTCATAGCCTATAAAGCAGCAGCAGAAAAAGATCCTGATTCAGATTTTTATGCCAATTTGGTTGAAACAACTCGAAATCGAATAATTCGCTAGCCGCACCGGCTAGCGGTAATCTGCTGTTACTTCATCCAATTCTGACTTTTCCAATTCTGCCAGTTTACTGACTTCTTCATAAAATTTATTCAGATCCCCATTGCTTGCCTGTAATAGCTCAAGAAAAAATGGCACCAGATCATTGTAAGAACTCACTGTCGAAAGTTGTGCATTATTTAGGGGCCTACTAAACCAGCCATCATAGCCAGCATAGCCATCCCACTGTTGTTTCAACTTTTTATACTCGGACAGCAACTCCACCTGCAATTGCTGCTTCTTAGAGCGCATCATTACCGCGCACAGATCCTCTTGATAGAGTGAGTCGAACTCATCCCTGAAGCGGGTGATAAGTTCGACAAAATCTTGCTGCCGCCCCCTGTCAATCTCTGCGATGACCATTTTTTCAGGCTCATTATTGACCAGCAACCAACGCCGCAATCCCTCTCTTTCTACTGCTGTGGCAAAACTTTCGTTGAATGTCGTATCACCTGGTAGGTAAACGATTTGATGGGAGAGTTCGTGAAAAATTAATCCAGCTAGTTGATAAGGCGCCCGGCTCAGAACAGTGCTCAGAAGAGAATCATCAAACCAACCCAGAGTTGAGTAAGCATCAACCCCGCCGGTGTAAACATCAAATCCTTGCCCGCGTAACTTGTTCGCGAAATTCTCAGCTGCCTGCTCAGAGAAATAGCCGCGATAGGCTACACAGCCCGCAATTGGGTAACACCAATCTAATGGATTTGTAGAGAACTCCGGAGCTGCGAAAACATTCCAAACAACATGAGCCCTCTCAACATCCACGTAGGTCAGATAATTCTCATTAGCTGGTAAGCCCAACTCGTGTTCGGCAAAATTCCTTATCGATAAAACAGTATCGAAATTTTGTCTCAAGAGAGGCGCTAGGTTTTGTTGAGTAAGTAGATGCTGAATATCTTCCCGCGCAAAAACAATCGCCAATTGCCCTCGTGCCGCTTGAGAATAATAACCAATTGTGTCGCAAGATATTAACGAAACAAAAATTAGAACTAGCACCAGCCCCTTAAAGGTGGAGCTATGTTTTATAAAACGAATCGGCTGGTCTTCAAGCATCGATTTATGATCCCTGTAACGTAACTAACAGAGTTCTAGACTTAGCGTGATTACGGTGCTCACCAAGGTAAAGACCTTGCCAGATACCTAACTGCAAACAACCATCAGTAATGGGTACAGAGCATTCTGTACCCAGCAATCCAGATTTAATATGAGCTGGCATATCATCGGGACCCTCAAAGGTATGCTCATAGTAAGGAACATCCTCTGGGGCTAATTGATTAAAATGAGATTCCATGTCGCTACGAACCGAACTGTCGGCATTTTCATTTAGGCTCAAAGACGCTGAGGTATGTTGTAGGAAAAAGTGAGCGAGACCCAGCTCAATCGATTTCAGTTCTGGCAGATTGCCCAAGACTTCTTCGGCGATTAGGTGAAAGCCCCGATTTCGTGCTTCCAATTGAATCTTTTTCTGCAACCACATAGACAGGCTTGACCATTCTAGTTCTGCGTGAATTCGGATACGAGGTATTAGTTATTTCAGAATCAGTTCAATTTCAAAAAGGTTTGCCCAATGCTTACCTGTTACGAAAAGCCTTTCCTGCTCTGGGTCCCAAGCGATGCCATTTAGAACCGATTCGTTACTCCCCAACTGAGTTTGATTTTCTAGGCCCGTGAGATCGACAATAGAGTTCACATTTCCCGTTGCCGGATCAATTCTTAGAATGAAATCACTCATCCAAACATTTGCCCAGATTTCTCCATTAATGAACTCAAGTTCATTCAAATTCTGTACGGCATTACCATTGAGAATTACTTCGACTTTCCGTTCAGGAACAAAAGTTTCTGGATTAATAAATTGAAGTGTTGCAGTGCCATCACTAAGAATCAAATGTTGGCCGTCGTTGGTTAAGCCCCAGCCTTCAGTTGAATTGTAGTGGGTACCTGTTTGCTCAAAACTGTCTTTATCGTAAACGAAGACCATATTGGAGCGCCAGGTTAACTGAAAGATCTTTCCATCAAATATTTCAATACCTTCGCCGAAATAGCGCCGACTGAGTTTCTTCGACATCAACACCTCTGCATCTTCCAGGTTCAGTTTACTTAAAGTAGACAAACCGTTCTTACCAGTGCCTTCGTAAATAAAACCCTCGTGATACACCAAGCCTTGAGTAAATGAAGAGATATTATGGGGGAAAATATTAATTACTTGGAAACCATATTGCGCCAGCTGCTCCTGAGCGGAACAGTAGCTGCTTGTAATCAATAGGATTGCAAATAATAGAAAGCGCATAGCTAAATTGTCTATATAACTCTTCGTTGTTATAGAATGAACGACAGTTTATTCAATTTGACCCCGAAAGCGGAGAGAACTATGTCGGATGATTGTCTATTTTGCAAAATTATCGCAGGGGAAATACCCTCGGACAAGGTTTATTCCGATGATGATGTATATGCATTTCACGATATTAACCCCGCTGCCCCCTCTCATATCCTTATTATTCCCAAAAAGCACCTGGCTGATGTTAAAAGCGCTGATGACTCTGATCAGGCACTGCTCGGAAAATTGCTGCTGAAAGCCAATGAAATAGCTCGAGATCAGGGGCTTGAAGAAGCTGGTTATCGATATGTGATTAATACCGGCCGTGATGGCGGACAGACTGTGTATCACTTGCATTTGCACATAATGGGCGGCAGGGGAATGGGGTGGCCACCAGGATAATTTGTACTTTCCCCTTCATTTTTTTAAACTAACAATCTCACTCTTTTTTGCCTTGACCACTCCACGCTCAGTTATTAAAAAGCTGACCAAATTTGCCGGAGTCACATCGAAGCCATAATTACTCGCAGTGACTCCTTCGGGCGAAAGCCTGATAGTAGCCAGTTCTCCAGTATCCTTAACACCTGTTACATGGGTAACCTCAAGAGCAGATCTTTCCTCGATTGGAATTTCTCTAAGACCATCGCTGATACTGAAATCGATACTTGAAACGGGCAAGGCAACATAAAACGGTATTTGATTATCCTTTGCAGCTAAAGCTTTTAAATAGGTCCCAATCTTATTGCAGACATCGCCATTTAACGTAGTGCGATCACTACCAACGATACAAACATCCACCTGACCATGCTGCATCAGATGTCCACCGGCATTATCAACAATCAAAGTATGTGCTATTCCCTCTTGAGCTAACTCCCAACAAGTAAGTGCCGCACCTTGATTGCGAGGACGTGTTTCATCTACCCAAACATGTAGCGGAATATTTCTCTCAATTGCTTTATAAATAACCGCCAACGCGGTACCCCAATCCACTGTAGCTAAAGCTCCTGCGTTACAATGAGTCAGGACATTCAATTTTGTTTGAGTCGCTCTCTTTTCTTCCCAGAGCTTTTGCAGAAGATCTGCACCGTTAACACCTATCGCTGCACAAATTTCGATATCTTCTTGCTCAAGGGTTTGGGCCAGATCAAATGCCACTCCCGCTCGTTGATCTTCTGGCACATTCTGCAACGCCTCTTCCATTCTGGATAATGCCCATTGCAAATTTACAGCAGTGGGTCGAGTAGCGGCCAGCTTCTCTAGGGCATATTGCAATCCCTGAGCCTCATCCAACATAGCCAAGTAGACCCCATAAGCCGCTGCCACTCCAATAAGGGGAGCACCTCGTACTTGCATTGACTCTATTGCATGGCAGCTTTCAGCTAAAGTTGTGAGGCTCGCAATAACCAACTCATGAGGAAGTTTAGTCTGGTCAATTATCTTTACTACTGCCAGGTCTTTATCGAACCAGATGCTTTGAAGATGTTTGCCATCAATGTTCATAATTCATAACCCCATCGCCTTGGTATGCAGTGTTCAAATGACCCGCTCATGGCCGCCATCAACAGGCAACTGTGAACCGGTAGTTTTCGACAATGCAGTGCCAGCGAACAATGAAATCGCACTCGCAACATCAGCTGAACTTACTTCGGCCTTCAGCACATTGGCAGTCTTATATTCCTCAACAGTCAAACCATAATGAGCTGCTCGCTGGGCTAATACTTCATCAGTCCATATGGCGGTATCATAGACAGCATTAGGATGAACGGTGTTAACCCGTATGCCATCGGCACCACATTCAAGAGCGGCGACTCGAGCCAACTGAGTTAATCCGGCTTTGGCTGCAGAATAGGCACCGGCTCCCGGTCCCGGGGCCGGCACATTCTTGGAAGCTACGAAGATCACCGCAGGATCAAAACCACACTGCAAATAAGGCAAACATGCTCGCAAAACCTTCATGTGGGAGCTCAAATTTAGCTCCAAGGATTTATCCCAATCTTCATCTTGCATCTCTTTAAGGTTTTGGCTCTTTGAAAAATTACCCGCATTGCTCACTAGGACATCAATGCCCCCGAAGCGCTGTATAGCAGAGAGCAATGACGACTCAACTGCAGCGGGATCAGTAACATCACAATTAAGTGCCAGCACATTACTGGTTTTAAACTGATGTTCGAATCCTTGACTAAGATCAAGTGCAACAACAACGGCGCCTTGACCAAGGAAATGTTCCACACAAGCCTTGCCGATACCGGAAGCCGCCCCTGTGATCAAAATAACTTTCCCCTCATACTCTCCACGATTTGCTCCGGTCTTTAGCTTTGCCTGTTCTAGTTCCCAGTATTCCACTTCAAATAGATCTTTTCTCGGCAATGGTTGCCAACCACCCAATGCTTCCCCGAATTGAATCGCTTTCAGGGTGTGCTCAGATATGTCTTGAACTATCTGCAATCGCTTTAAATTTTCTGCTAAATAAACCATCCCCTTGTTACGCCATACACCGTAGCGCGGCATGGTATCGAGACAGCTATGTTCGGTATCAGAATATTCGTCAAAATATTGTTTGTAGTTGGTAATGAACTCTTTCAATTCAGCTGCAGGATCATTCTCAAATATCGCGGCGAAGGCTTTGGTATGAATTGTATGATCTGGAGTCAGCGGTCCACGGGTTGCCAATTCATCACAGACCTCTAGCTCTGCAAAACCAGTTGCTGCATTGCTGGTATCAAACGTCACTAAAACCGGTCCGCCAAAAACGGCACCTGCTGCACGGCGCAACCGACTCAGTTCGAGAGTGTCTTGCTTATTTACGTTGTAACTCCCCAAGGCAATTGTGGAGCTATTGGTGCTCTGATCCAGATAAAGTTCAGCTTTGTTAACCAGGTCAATCATCGCCTCATAACTGGCTTTAGCATCCTCGTGAAATGTAAAAATGCCATGATGCATCAATACGATCCCACGCAATTTTTCCCAATCGACATTACAAGCAGCTTCTGCAACCTGCTGTGCGAGGATAAAACCAGGCATAATATAAGGTAGGATCAATACCTCGTCACCATAGATTTCTTGAAGCAAAGATTCTCCATTTGCTGTATTACTTATGGTCACCACCGCATCGGCATGGCTATGATCTACAATTTTATGGGGAATTAAGGCGTGAAGAATGGCTTCTACCGAAGGAGTTGGCGCATTTGGATCCATTAAGGCAAGGCGCAGCTGCCGCATCATTTCACTATCACTAAGTTTTTGTAGCCTCCCCAACTTTAGCAGATAATCCATGCTGACTGCCGGGAAACCAGCAGCTTCAATTGTTTTCAAGTCCCAACCAGAACCCTTCACGAACAGTACATCTTCAGTTTCACCAAAAATTGTGGTCAGCTGACCCTTCACTGAAGTGTTTCCACCTCCATGCAAAACTAAATCAGCCTCCTTCCCCAAAATTTGTGAAGTATAGACACGCATTGCCAAGTCATCACCCACGGCAATTTGTTCAGCGTCTTGCTTATTCCATCTGTTTTTCATAACTAGAAGTGCATCAATCTCCATTGGAAGAGAATCAACTTTAGAATGGTGGGTGGAGGTATTTAGATTCTATTAATTAAAGTCAGCGAATAAGGATCTACAAATGAAAAACGCACCATCTAACGATGATGCGTTCTTAATAATTCACTGAGCTCTGTATTTTTCAGTAAATTACTGATTTATCAATAAAGTCCTAAACTGCTGCTCTAATTGGGATCAACAATCGAAATATTAGCCATTCCTGCCTGTCGTGCCGCATCCATAATCATCACTAGAGTAGCTACGTCACTCGAATAATCAGGCTGGATAATTACCGATGCCGCCGGATTTTCTGCCTTTAACTGGTCGATATTCGAGCGAATCTGTGTCTGAATAACCGGACGAGGATTACCATTCAAGATAATTTCGTTATTGGGGCCGATCTCGAAAAGGATGTTTCTCTTATCATCGCTTTCTGGAGGTGGCTCGTTATTATTATTATCACTACTGGCGGCGCTAATGGCGGTCTCTGAGAGAAAAGTAGCAGTAACTACAAAGAATATTAACAAGATAAAGACCACATCCAACATAGGAGTCAGGTCGATCTTAGTATCATCAGCCTTCTTTCTACCGGCGATCTTTTTCATGTTTAGTTCCTGAAAATCGGTTAAATCACAATTCGAGGAGTGAGTATATCAATGATTTGCAAAGAAGCAAAAAGGGAGGCTTTAAGCCTCCCTTTTTTTACGTTTCTTGCTATCAATAATGATTTAAACCATTGATAATAAAGAATTAAATATTATTCCCCCCCAGCATTTTTACTGGTAATGGTTATTTCTTCAATGACGCCATTGAGAAATTCACCAATTCTTTCAATTGCTTAGCATTCTTGCCGTCGCGGGAATTTACCCGAATGCCGTGAAGCGTATTCATTAGTACTTCAGCTGCAAACTCAACACTGACGCCTTTTTTGACTTTACCGTTTTTATGGGCTTCCTCCAGCCTGGCTGCTAACGCCTTGCGAATAAGAGCTAATGAAGACCGTACAATTTTTTTCATATTTCTATCGTAATTAATACTTTCACACAAAGAATTAACTAATAAGCAACCCATTCTGCGATGCTTATTCGACACGCCGATAACCGCTTCATCAAAGAAAGCGGCAATGGCATCCCATGCATTCAATTGGTCATTTTTGAGGGAGACAGCAATTTGTGTATATACAATTTTATTGTACTGACCGACACAAGATTTGAAAAATGTATCTTTATCACCAAATGAGTTGTAAAGAGTTCCTCTATTAATTCCGGTACAGTCCAAAAGTTTTTGGACCGAACTTGCTTCGTATCCTTCTTTCCAGAATTGCTCCATTGCGTTGGTTAATACTTTGTTTTCATCGAATTCGACTGGTCGTGCCATATTTATTTACTCGGTACTGTAAGCGCTGTGTTGTTAAGAAATACTATTTAGAAGCTAAATAGTATAGTGGGCCCAAATTTGGGAGCGCGCTATTGTATTACAGCTCAATCAATTTTACACCACATGGCCTCAATTAAATAAAATTTAACTTATTTTGGAATACAAATTGCTAAAAGGATTTATAAAATGCGTTGCATTTTACTGAGGGTAGAGTGTGACCCAGAGCACAATTTTTTTAGGCTTAGACAGGGCTGGAACGACACAATATTCAGTCGAGTAAAAGTGGCTGTACTAAATTCAATTTAGGGAATTGAGCTGCGAATTATCAAAGATTGCTTATAAGAGTCACTACCAAGCCTATTAAGCCGCCAAAGGCACAACCCCACACCACCAACCAACCTAGATGCTTGCGAATCATCTCCTGAATTATGTCCTTGACCATTTTTGGGGTCATCATATCGAGACGCTGATCGATCAAGTCTTCGAGCTTTCCCCTAATCGCATCATCATCGAGAGCAGATTTCAATGCAGCCTGTAATTGCTCATGAAATTTAGAATCAGTGAATTGGCTATCAAAATATTCGCGCATCTTTCCAACGAAGGGAGTCTTCAGGGGGTCCAACGCATCACGACCGCCGAGCACACCTAACATACCACCGAACGAAGAAGTCATGATTACATCCAAGAGAGACTCGAAAGCTGAATCTAAATCTAGCCCCCCCATTGCCTTCTTCAATTCGGCGGATAGCTTTTCTGCAGTATTACCAGTACCATGAAAAAAATCTTCCAGATCTGAATTATTGAAAAATTGGTCCATGATTAACTTTCTAATGCCCGCCTTAAATTCCTCAAATCTCATTGGTATTACACCTGATCCGTATAAACCTGGGACCCGCTCAAATAACATATGAACTGCCAGCCAGTTGGTTACACCGCCGGAAAGTGCAAACAACCCAGTATTGAGAACATATATTTGAAAGGGACCATCAAGGGTGACCCCGAGAGCGATTATAGCTGAGGCAATGAGATTACTAACTAGACTCTTATTGATTTTTCAAACTCCACTATTCATTCATACTAATGGCTTATTCTATTCGTTCATTCTCCGCATTAAGAGATCTCTAAATAATAATTGTTAAACGTCCGTGCAATTAAACTAGCCCAATTTTTGCTGTTCCCTGATCGGCATTCTAGCCCTAACGTTTCTGACAAACTCTAAATTAATTTCCGCAGTCGCCACTCCTTCACCTTCTTCGACCATCGCCAATACCGTACCCCAGGGATCGATAATCATCGAGTGACCCCAGGTTTCACGCGTTTGCGAATGCCTTCCCCCTTGCCCAGCCGCTATAACATAGCATTGATTCTCTATCGCTCGTGCACGCAACAAACTCTCCCAATGGGCCTCACCGGTAACCTTGGTGAAAGCCGCCGGCACAGTGACCAGTTCAGCACCACGCTGAAAAAGCGCTCTATAGAGTTCAGGGAAGCGCATATCATAGCAAATACTCAACCCTAGATTACCCACTGAGGTATCTACACTAACTATATCGACACCTGGCTCGTAGCTCCGCGATTCTGAGTATTCTGATTGCTCATCATTAACAATGACATCGAATAGATGAATTTTATCATATCGTGCGATTTGAGCCCCAGACTCATCGAAAACCAAACATGCGGACCTAACTCTCTCACTTTCTATTATTTCTGCAGCCGAGACCTCTCCATTTGGGGGTCGCGATATCAACGGTATAGTTCCTCCTACTATTATTACTTGATGTTTACTTGCTTGTTGGGAGAGAAAATTTTGTAGCTGTGCCTCAGGATCACCTTCGATCTCCCCAAATTGGCGCATTGGCCCGCCCTCTAGCACGGCAAAGACTTCCGGCAAAAGCACAAGTCTTGCACCACCCTCGACAGCTTTGGCAATAAGCCTCGCAGCCGTATTGAGATTTTCATCAATATTGGCAGTACTGACCATTTGTATCGCTGATACTTTATTTGTCATCGATGGTTGCTCATTCTAAAAATGGGTTGAGCGACAGAAATTAAAGACATTGATTAAAAGAAAAATAAATTAGCTTATTGTGGAGCCACCACGGTTTCTTCTGGACTGTCCGGTGAGCCAAATGCCTGTTTAAACTCAGGTTCGAGGCCTTCCCAAGGGCCATCCAAGGTGTAAACAGCGCTGGTTAAACTATTAATCTGATCTCCAAAAATCTGATCGACGAGATAAGCCCCCACCGCCAGCGGCAAATTCGCCGTTAATAAGCCCAACCAAGGAATATTGTCACTTACTGGAAGGGTCACAAACATTTCCCCCAAAATCGTTTCATTAGCCAAATCGATTTCTCCAGTTATTTGATAAAGACTTGAAGGTCCAGAGATTACTAGCCTATCTTCAATATTCACTAGCCCATTTTCCAGATTTACAACGGCGGAAATTTCTTCATAGGCCAATCCACTTCGCAGTAGGTCATCGCTAAAACGTAGCCGCCGCATAATCGCATCGAAATTAATAATGCTTATTAATTTGAGAGCACCATTGCCTGCAGCGCCTTGTAAAAAACGGCCATCATCGATTTCCAGCTCGATGTTGCCACTAAGGCCTGCCGCTGAGAAAAATGCTGGCGTGCCAGGCCAATCAACATCCGTTATGAAGTAAGCGTCATCCGATTCTAGACTTGCTGCATAGCCATTTGCTTGCAGTACATCTGCTAAATTATCAGCATAAAGTATGCCTGCCAGGGAGCTGTGATGATTTTCACCATCGTAAAGCCAAGAAAAATGAGGCACTGGTAACCCATCTTCTAATTGCTGCTTCCCATTTTCATCAAGATCATCGAGTCCAACTCGCAATCCACGAAAATCAAATACCAGATCGCTAAACTCGGCACCGGTGTCGGACGGGTTTAAAGTAAAATTCCACCGACCATAGGAGCGAGAACCAATGCTAAAGTCATCGGTAGAGAACCGCATTTTTGGTAAGGTTCTAGGGTCCATGCTTGCCAGCACATCAATTCGGTCCACCTCTTCCTCATCCGATTGCTTCGTGTTTAAAGTATCAACGACTTCATCATCCTCTTCTCCGGAAAATCTTAGATAATCGAAGTCGAGTTCAATATAGTCATCCTCATCGAAAGGAATACTAACCTTTCCAAGCGCCGCGTCACCCATGAGCTCCACTAACCAGCTATCTGCTCTAGGATCACTTTCGATTCTCATATTCACATTCGGAAGCACTTGGCCATATAACTCGAGAGCATCTAGGCCAAGATCAACGAAAACTACCGAATCACTAAATTGGGCAGAAGGATTATCAACCGTGCTCAGCTCTTCCAGGAGTCTCGTCCATTGTTCGAATTCAAATCGATCCAAGGTGCCTAGAATTACCAAGCCTTCAATGTCGTTATCGACTAAGCTGGAAAAATTTCCGCCGTTTTCGCCAAGAAAGACCAAACCATCGGTAAGTTCACCACCAGTCAGTTCCAATTCGAATTCAGTTTCAGGGCCCAGTTGACCCGTAATAAGCTGATTTGATTCCGCAAGCTCGATGTCAAAGCTAAAGGAATATTCAATGCCTGTTTCTTTTCGATAAGGATGAGGTAGAGCGATCGAAACATCTGTTAGTGAAGAATCAATTTTGAGTCTACTGGTCGACCGCTCCGAAGCATCTTGCTGGTCGAGGGTCAGGCTTGCGTCAAAGTTTACTAGACCATCCATTTGACCAAGCAAATCTCCAACAAGATTGCTTTGCAGAGGCCAACGGATTAATTCCTCAGGAGTCGCTGAACCCACAGCGTTCACGAGAATTTTTTCAATATCACCTTGATTATGTTTCGAAGACATAGAAAGCTCAACAGCCTGACCAAATAACTCACCATTCAAATGGCTCTTCTCTAAGCCGGTTTGAGTGTCGAAAATAACTGGGCCGGTGAGTTTCTCGAAAACGAGACCATAGTCTGGAATTACAATTTTATTTTCTGTGACTGCAAGATTCAATCTTACCTCTGTCTCGGCATCCGGCTGTGAGAGAGGAACTCTGACATCGATCTCGGCGGCAAAATTACCTTGGGCTTGCCAATCTGAAAAAGTATTTTTTAATTGTTCGCCAACAGGCACTGCCTGTAAAAAAGCCAAGGCCTGAGTAGTTAATCCTGCTGTCTGTCCATTAATGGCAATCCAACTTTCTCCTGATTCATTTCTACGAATATTTCCGATGGCTGCACCCATCTCGATACCCATACTGCTGCCACTCCTGACTTCAACATCTATATTGTTATCATCCGTATATACCACGGCATCCAAATCAGATAAATTTGGCCATTCGTCGGCATAGTTAAATTCGCCATCAGATACCTGAAAGAAACTTTGAAAGGTTTTAGTCTCAGATGCCGCACCAGGCAAAGTCGATCCTCTATATATCACACCGCTGTCGAACACAGTACCACCGAGAATCGCGCCATCTAGCCAGGCCATGTTGTTTCTTAGAGCGGGCGCAATATTGGGGCCATCGGGCAAGAACATTGCCTTCTGTGTTGCATCAACACGCTGCGCTCCTACTAGAAGTTCAAAGTCTGCCTCACGCTCACCATTCGCATGTCGATGTATCATAGAAGTAAATTGAACCCGACCATCCGCAGCCGTTGAATCCGCGATAATGACGCTACTGAGTATCTGCACCCGTTGTCCGTCGTTCATGTCTATTTTGTAATTAAAATTGCCATTCACATGGCTGTAGTCCCAAACCTCAGTGAAGATATTAGGTATATTGATACTGAACTCATCGGAGTCGATCTCTGCCAGACCTGTGACCAACCTAGCCTTAATATCGTAATCAACTTCTGCGTAACCATTGATACCCCACATATTAGGCGAACCACCTCTTGATGAAAGCTCTCCATCGCTGAGATTGGTTTTGATAATCCAATGCTCATCACTTTCTTCAGCTAGCGGAATGAAGGCAGAAAAATTTTCAAGTTGGCCAGAAGGCAAATACTGCGCTAATTGTTCATTTACGCTATCACTCAAAAACCCACTACTAAGGGCGAAGCCACTAAGCAGGGCTAGGTCGAGGTTATCAGCTTGTACTATCAAATTTTGATTGGGATGAAGGGATGTAAATATATTGAATGGCCTCCAGTAGGAGTCTTCCCAAGAGAGCGCCATATCATAGAGCGAAAGTTCCCAAGCTCCCTCTTCGGTTTTGCTCAGTTTAGTCAAGCCCTCAATATTTGAAAGTGTCAAAGGCATTTCTTCATCAAAATATAAAGTGACACTGTCTACTTTTATCTGAGAAGTAAAATCGGCAAACTTTCCATCAGCAAAGTGAATCCAGAAATCTCCACCTCCAATCAATTCTTCAAAGGTGACCTCGTAGATTGGCAGAGCACCGACTAAATCCATGTAATCCGCTTCCGGAATATCTATATGCAATCTGCCATCAATCTCAGCTAACTCCTTACCTTTCACTTCTAATGACAATGTAAGCTGCTGATTACTGCCTTCCAAATTCGTATTTATGTGGAGAAAATGGGTTTGATCAAACTTTTGAATACTGGCGGATCCATTTATGAAACTGAAGCTGCTGCCATTTTTAGTACTAACATTAATTTTTACATTGCGCAGATTAAGACTGGATACGCCTAGAAACGATTGATAAATGGCATCTAAATCGAGAGCAGCATCACCTGCTATATCAAGCCCGCTAAATTGCCATTGCCCAGATTCCAACTGCTTAATATTTACTTCCAAAGTTTCAATAACAAAACCTTCAAACACCCAACGGCGCTGCCAAATACTTTGGGGAATATCCACAATTAAAGTGGCACTATCAAATACTAAAGCACTGACTTCAGGACCGGTGAATTGATCACTATCCCCACCAACCAAAATACGCAAGCCTTTGACTCTAATAATAGGATTGAAACCCTGGAAACTACCAGTGAGAGATTGAATGCTGACTGGCACACCAGTCAATGTAGTAATTTGGGATTCAAAAAAGGAAGAATATCGTGTTATAGCTGGCATAAACTGCCTGCCTACACTTACATAGGCCGCCACTAAAACCAGGGCGACAATGACCAACAAGATAACTTGCTGACGTAATCTTTTGAGAAATTTAAGCAGCATGCTAATAGTAATATGACCGATTTCTAGTTAGTTCCCAACGCTCACTGCAGCTAGCTTTGTCTAGGAAATAGCTGTAATTCAGACCTGAGAACGACTCTAGATTATAGGTATAACGTAGTTAAGCTGAATGGGAACTTAAAATAACGTACTTTTGAGTTCTTAGTTACAATGTCCAGTAAAGCAATAAACCTATGTCAAGGCACTGAATTCATTGACGTTAGGCCCCTGAAACACTACTACGAAAGCACTACGTCGAATTCCTCTTGAGTATACATTGGTTCCACTTCAAATTTGACCGTCTTACCCACTAATTTTCCAACTCTGCTAGGCTAGTAGATCCTTCATCCAAGAGGCGATCAACTACAATTTTGGAAGCCATAACCAACAGCATATCGTTTTCGTAGGCTTTTGCTACATGTAGTATTTCTCGAAATATTTCGTAGCAACCCTCTCCGCCGACTTCTGATCTCCACGGCCAGCACATACCGTGCATGGATCATTGAGAGTCTGACCCAAGCTCTCTCGCGTCCGCTTTCTGGTCATTTCGATCAACCCTAGCGGTGACAAATCTGTGGTCGCGGAGCAGGCATGGTCTTTTTCTAGCACTTTGTTAAAGGTACGTTGGACCTGATGCCGATGCTCGGGGTCAATCATGTCAATAAAATCGACAATGACAATGCCACCGAGATTCCGAACTCTTAGCTGTCTTGCTATAGCCTTAGCAGCTTCAAGGTTTGTTTTTAGAATGGTTTCTGAATGATTGCGACTGCCCAGATACCCTCCGGTGTTAACATCGATAGTAGTCATAGCTTCAGTTTGATCAATAATTAAATCGCCGCCGGATTTCAATTTCACTTTTCTACTCAAGGCTTTTTTTATTTCATCTTCGATTCCGTACATATCGAAAATTGGTCGATCTCCTAAGTAGAGTTCAACATCAGTTTTTAAGTCCGGAATGTAGTCTTCCAAAAATTGCGTAATTTCATCGTAGGATTGTTTGTTATCAATTCTAATTTTTTCGACCCGAGGAGTAATGAGGTCTCTAATTGTTCTCATATAGTGTGACACTTCACTGTAAACAGCTTTAATCGTGCCACTCTTAGTAATACGTTTTCCTACTTTTGCCCAAAGACGGCCGAGATAACGTATATCTTCTCGAATCTCATCCGCTTCAACTCCTTCAGCTGCGGTGCGAATAATATAGCCGCCTCGATCTGGCAATGTTTTGCGTTCATCTTCCAGACACTGCTAGAGAATAGTCATTAACCGAGAATGCTCCTCGTTACCTTCAAGGCGTTGAGAAATCGCAAGATGTCGGCTTCGTGGCAGAAAAACAAGGTTTCTGGAAGACAAAGTTAGATGCGTGCTCAGCCGTGCACCCTTAGTACTAATGGTATCTTTGACTACTTGTACTACTAGAACTGCCCTTCACGAAGCAAAGCTTGAATCGCTCGATGGGTATCCTCACGTACCTCGAACCCGTTCTCAACAATAGAGGAAATATCGAATGTATGAATGAAGGCGGCTTTCTCTAATCCGATATCTACAAACGCAGCTTCCATGCCTGGCATCACTCTTACCACTTGGTCATGATAGATATCACCAACGTGACCACGGCCGTTGTGAGGCTCGATAAATATCTCGTGCAGAGGTCCGTTCTCGATGAGAGCTACTCGAGTTTCCATAGGGGTTACATTGATCAGTATTTCTTCGCTCAATTTAATTCCTCGGCACTCGTGTACGAGATAGAGTTTTCGGCCACATTCGCCTGAGCCAGACAATCTATACCAAATTCTTTCAACAAATTTGCCGTCTCAAATAATGGCAAGCCCATTACTGAGCTGTAGCTACCTGCGATTCCTCTAACGAACAGCGCACCTAAACCCTGTATACCATAAGAGCCAGCCTTGTCTTTCGGCTCACCGCTAAACCAATAATCCTCTGCTTGTTGCTCACTGATTGGCCCAAAGCTGACAATTGATTCATGCAGAACAATTTTTCTGAGGGCAGCAGTTGCCACGCATACTGCAGATAAGACGCGATGATCGCCATCACTCAACAATTTCAACATCCTCAGGCAATCTTCGCGGTCTACGGGCTTGCCCATTAGCCGCGAGTCTTTCACTACTAATGTATCAGCTGCGATTACTATCGTAGCGAAACTCTGCGGGCGGGATAGTGCCGAGCTGGCTTTTTCTTCAGCCATTCTTCGCACATATTTTCCAGGAGATTCATTAGCAAGGCGGGACTCATTAATATCTTCGCGACTAACACTAAACTGAAGACCTATCTGCTCGAGTAATTTTTTACGTCTTGGCGAAGCAGAAGCGAGAATTAGTGAGCTGCGCGTCATTGAAGTATTGCCGCTCGGCTAATGCACATCGAAGCTGCGCCTAATCTGGCGTAGTAGCTGAAACAATGAAGGCCAGATTACCGCACTCGTCACTGACGCCATCAGGAATATCAAATTAGAAGATACAGTTTGATCAGTAATAATTTGCAACCAATTACAAATCATTACATTCAAACCTATCAACACTAACATCAAGCCACTCTGTTGGAGGGTTGTGAACATTCGCATTCGCTGATGCAAACTTAAAGTGACGTAGGCGAGTATCACCAAGGAGAGAGCATTAACACCAAGAGTCGAACTTTCTAAAATATCCAGCAATAGCCCAACCACCCATGCCCAGCCAATACCGACACGATAAGGCAAAGCCATAACCCAGTAGATCAAAACCATGGGCACCCACTCAGGGCGATATCTCATTGCCCAATCCGGAAACGGAACAATAGCGAGTGAGTAAGCGATGGAAAAGGTTAGGAAAATTACCCAGGTGGCGTGTGGCTTGTTCTGCATTTAACTGCCTACTGGTCCGCGACGTCGTGGTCGATTCGAGTAATCTGGCCGTCGGAAATCACCACGGTATCAGCATCTTCCAGCTCAGGTGGGATTGTCGAGTCCAAGAACTCCTCATCAATTAAGTCCAGAGCAGACTCTTCCACATTCTCATTCTGAAAAACGAGCATCACATGGCGAGTACTGGCGATCTGAGCTAGAGGTCTTGCCTTAACAGTAGCAAAATCCTGCCCAGGATCAGCATACACACTAATAATTTCTGCCACCGGATAATTTTTTGGATAGACCTGACCCATTCCTGAACTGACCAATTTATCTCCGACCAACATATCCTGAGTTTGAGTTACGAATTCTAACTCCAACCCATTCACCGAAGTACGACTGCCGCGAGCTAATCCTCGTTCACCATTACGATTAACTTCCACGGGAGTGACATGATGCGGGTCTGTAATTAACAGAATCCAACTAGTAAAAGGCAGTACTTCGTCTACCTGCCCCATCAGACCATTAGCATCCAGCAATGCCTGACCGATAAAGACGCCATCTCCCGCACCTTTGTTAATAAGAACTCTTTTCGAGTAAGGGTCAGGAGAAACATTGATAATCTCGGCCGGTAATACTTCACCATCGACGATCTGACTAGCTTCATTCAAAGCTCGTAGTCGACTGTTCTCACTTGCCAAACTTTCTAATAATTGTAACTCCCGCTGACTTACTAATAGCTCTTGCCTTAAATGCACATTATCTTCGAGCAAGTCCGTGCGGGAAACAAAGACATCATCTATCCAAAAAGAAACACGGGTAGGGATCGCTGCCACCCAGTAGATAGGTGTCGTTGCATAGCCAAGACCAAAGCGAACTTTTTCAAGGTAACCGAAACGACTGTCAGCGAACATAATGCAAACTGACAGAAAAAGGAAAGCAAGCGCACGGTATTCTAGCGCCACGCCTTTTATAAAGAGCGTCTTATCGATAGTTGGAGTGCCTCATTCTGACATTTAGTCTAGAGATTCGTGCAAAAGCCTAATCAAAGATTATAAACCAGCTAAATCCAGAATAAATCTCTGATTACCTCTGTCTTAGGTCAATATAAAGAAGCTAGCACCTCTTTTTACTCCAATGTAAGCAGATCTAAGTCGTGAGAATCCATGAGTTCCATGGCTTTACCACCGCCACGAGCCACGCAGGATAGGGGGTCTTCTGCCACAATCACAGGTAAACCAGTCTCTTCAGAGAGTAGTTTGTCCATATCCCGCAATAGGGCTCCGCCCCCTGTAAGAACAAGGCCGCTTTCTGCAATATCTGATGCCAGTTCAGGGGGAGATTGCTCCAATGCACTCTTCACCGCTTGGACTATTGCCGAGAGAGGCTCTTGCAGTGAATCCAGTATCTCATCGCTGTTGAGTGTGAAGCTCCGCGGCACACCTTCTGCGAGATTGCGACCTCGAACATCGATTTCAAGACCTTCACTGGCTGCTCCGATATACGCGCAACCGATTTCCTTCTTGATCCTCTCCGCAGTCGCATCGCCGATGAGACTGCCATAATTGCGCCTCACATGAGCGGTTATGGCTTCGTCGAATCGGTCACCCCCAACTCGAACAGATTCGGAATAAACCACGCCATTTAGTGAAATAATCGCTATTTCGGTAGTACCGCCACCAATGTCGACAACCATGGAACCACTAGCCTGCTCAACCGGTAAGCCGGCACCAATAGCAGCAGCCATTGGCTCTTCAATCAGGCGCACGTCCCTAGCTCCTGCGCTCGCAACTGATTCACGAATCGCACGCCTTTCAACTTGAGTAGATTTACAGGGCACACATACCAACACACGAGGGCTAGGTGGGAAGAAACTATTTTCATGCACCTGATTAATAAAGTGCTGCAACATTTTCTCAGTTACCTGAAAGTCCGCAATAACGCCATCTTTCAATGGTCGAATAGCGGTGATATTGCCAGGGGTCCTACCCAGCATGCGCTTGGCATCAGACCCGACGGCAGTGACTGTTTTCTGACCATTATGAGTGCGAATCGCAACAACAGATGGCTCATTTAATACGATGCCTTCTTCACGCACGTAAATCAGAGTATTGGCCGTACCCAAATCGATGGATAGGTCATTGGAGAACATTCCCCGAAGTCTTTTGAACATGAACTTTCGATTACCTCAATTTAAAGATTCCAATACCGGCATGCACTGTTATTTTGGCGGCAATTTAGACTAATGATTTAGCGTTCAATGCAGTATTGTTGTTATGCCGGACGTGATTTTTGGTTAAAGAAGAGCTCTCTCGGTTTCTTAGCAAGGAATTTTTCTTAAGGAATCTCCCAGAGCCTGGCCTAACGTTTTAAATCGTTAGAATTACAGTATAATCTCGCCTTCTCAGCGAATAGAACGCACTCTAACAACGGCAAGGGGTTAGAGCAAGGGGCTTGGACCCAATTCGGAGCAATAGCGATAAATTGTGAAGAATTAATCACAATAATGTGCGCCACCTCAAATACTGCATCCATTATTTTCCTGACACTGTTTTTCCGGAGACATCAAATGGCTTTAGATAAGTCTGAAGTAGAAAAAATCGCTCACCTCGCTCGCTTACGTGTTAGCGAAGCTGAATCCGATGAAGTGGCGAATCGCATTACCGATATCCTGACCTTAATAGATCAGATGCAATCTGTGGACACTGATTCAGTGGAACCCCTCGCCCACCCTTTAGATGTAGTCCAGAGATTGCGCAAAGATAAAGTGACCGAAACCGATCAGCGGGAAAAATTACAAGCCCTCGCGCCAGACACCCAAGACGGGCTATTCCTAGTACCCGTAGTAATAGAATAATGAATTAGATAGTTAATTAAATGAGCTAAATAACAACTAATAGTATTCAATCATAGAAATTACCGGAGCAATGTCATTATCTGGCATTGAGAAAAGAATTAATGATAGAAAAAACTGTCGCTGAACTTTCCGCAGCATTATCTGCGGGCGACGTATCCAGCGTCGAGCTGACTCAAGCTTACCTTGCTCGCATTGCAAAACACAACGCGACGCTAAATGCATACATTACAGTGTGCGAAAAGCCCGCTTTAGCTCAAGCCCAAAAAGCAGATGAAGCACGCGCCGATGGCGCCAGTGGACCATTGCTTGGAATTCCCATGGCACATAAAGATATTTTCTGCACCAAAGGTGTGAAAACTACCTGTGGGTCGAAAATGCTGCACAATTTTATCGCTCCCTATAATGCAACCGTTGTTGAGAAGTTGAAGACCGCCGGCACAGTCATGTTAGGAAAAACGAACATGGACGAATTTGCCATGGGCTCTTCGAATGAAACCAGCCATTTCGGCCCCGTGCGAAACCCTTGGGATACTGATCGTGTGCCAGGTGGCTCTTCTGGAGGCTCTGCCTCTGCTGTGGCTGCAGATTTATGTGCAATTGCAACGGGCACCGATACTGGCGGCTCAATTCGTCAGCCCGCTTCCTTTTGTGGAATAACCGGCTTCAAACCGAGTTATGGCCGAGTATCACGATGGGGCATGATCGCCTTCGCATCCAGTCTCGATCAGGCGGGCGCATTAAGCAAGAGTGCGGAAGATTCTGCACTACTATTGAACGCAATGGCTGGTCTTGATTTAAAAGACTCCACCAGTATCGATAGGAAAGTTGATGACTACACTTCTTCATTAAACGACTCAATGGACGGCTTAAAAATCGGCATACCCCGACAACATTTCACCGAAGGACTGTCAGCTGATGTAGAACAAGTGATTCGTGATGCCCTCGCAGAATATGAAAAGCTAGGCGCAACTATCAAAGAAATAGATTTACCCAACAATCATCTATCAGTGTCCGCCTATTACGTTGTAGCACCAGCCGAGGCTTCCGCAAACCTTTCACGGTACGATGGAGTTCGCTACGGCTATCGCTGCAAGAGTCCGATTGACCTTGAAGACATGTATAAGCGTACTCGAAGCGAAGGTTTTGGTGACGAAGTAAAACGTAGAATCATGGTGGGCACCTACGCTCTTTCAGCTGGATTTTATGATGCCTACTATCGAAAGGCGCAAAAAATCCGTCGCCTGATTAAAAACGACTTTAACGACGCATTCAAAGAAGTTGATGTAATTGTTGGACCCACTTCACCGCATACCGCATTCGAACTGGGAGCGAAAACTGACCCTGTCGCCATGTACCTCGAGGATATCTATACCATTGCAGTAAACCTTGCTGGTTTACCAGGAGCTTCCATACCAGCTGGCCTGGCCAAGGGTCTACCGGTCGGCATGCATCTAGTCGCACCGGATTTTGCAGAATCAAAACTTTTGAATATTGCCCATCAGTTCCAATCAAATACCGACTGGCACAAACGAAAGCCCCCAATTTGCGATGGAGAGGGCTAGATAATGGAATGGGAAACAGTCATCGGTTTGGAAGTACACGTCTCACTGTCAACAAAATCAAAATTGTTTTCTGGTAGCGACACAAAATTTGGCAGTGAGCCAAATACCCAAGCAAATATATTCGACCTCGCCCTGCCAGGCACCTTGCCTGTGTTCAATGAAGAAGCGCTACGAATGGCTGTGCGGTTTGGCTTAGCCATTGGCGCCGAAATCGGCAAACGTTCTGTATTTGATCGAAAGAATTATTTTTACCCTGACCTGCCAAAAGGCTATCAAATTACCCAACTTGATTTCCCTACTGTCGGCAAAGGTTCGCTTAACGTCACCTTGGATGATGGTCGTGAAAAAAAAATCGGTGTGACGCGGGCACATATCGAAGAAAATGCTGGTAAATCTTTACATGAAGAATTTAGTGGAATGTCAGGCATCGACCTTAATCGAGCAGGCGTCCCCCTCTTAGAAATTGTGTCAGAACCTGAAATAACCAGTGCCGACGAAGCAGTAGCCTATTTGAAAAAGCTCCACACAATTATTCGCTATCTCGATATCTCTGATGCAATCATGGCTCTTGGCTCAATGCGCTGTGATGTAAATATCTCAATTCGACCAATAGGTGAAACAGAGCTAGGGACCAGAACTGAAATTAAGAATATCAATTCATTTCGCTTCGTTGAAAAAGCGATTCATACTGAGGTGCTAAGACAACAAGAAATTCTCGAAGACGGAGGACGTATTATTCAGGAAACCAGACGCTATGATTCTGAGCGTGATGAAACTAGCTCAATGCGTAGCAAGGAAGTTGCAAATGACTATCGTTATTTCCCGGAACCTGATTTATTACCGATAGAAATTGACGATGACTATATAGAAGCAGTACGTTCTGAGCTCCCAGAATTACCGGATGCAAAAAAAACACGCTTTTGTACTGAGTACAAACTTAGTGATTACGATGCTAGCGTATTAGTTAGTACTCGCGAAATGGCGGAGTACTTCGAAACTGTAGCGCAAGAAGGTGGTGATGCGAAGATCGCTTCTAATTGGGTAACTGGGGATTTGCAGGCACTCCTCAATAAGAGCAATCTAGAAATTTCCGAATCGCCAATCGAAGCAGGTCGCTTGGCCTCGCTAATAGCTCGAATAAAAGACAACACTATTTCTGGTAAGATCGCCAAAACAGTATTTGAAACTATGATTGATAATCCTGCCACGGTGGATGAGATTATTGAAGAAAAAGGCCTCAAACAAGTCACGGACTCTGGTGAAATTAAAAACCTTGTGGAAGAGGTTATCGCCAACAACCCTGACCAGGTGCAGCAATTCAAAGATGGCAAAGAACAAGTAATCGGATATCTTGTGGGACAAGCCATGCAGTTATCTAAAGGCAAGGCCAATCCTGGACAGGTAAATACCTTGTTGCGGGATAAGATGAAATAGTGATTCCCTATTTCATAGGCTCACTGTCCTATTTATTGCCCTATTAAGAAGTATCAGGTAACGACAGGAAAGAATGATGCCGGAAGAAAAAAAAAGAGGCGCTGAGCGCACTCAAAAAGCTACTCGGGATGAAGACTGGTCAGATGAACGCCTCTCGACATTCTTGGAACTAGCCCCGCCGGAAGGAATGCCGGCTGATTATAATATTTTGCTCAAAGCCTATCGCGGAATGACAGCGGAATTGTTTTCACGATTCGTGCCTTTGTTTGTTGAAGCAGGAAGAAACATCAATACTTCTCTCCAAGACGGATCAACTTTCTTAGATCTAGTGTCAGAACATCGTAAATCTGCTGAGTATGCGAACATATTGGCTGCAGTTGGCGGGACTAAAAAGTAACTTTCAACCCCACTACACTATATTCAGGGGCAATGATTTCATGAGCATTTTTGCTATCTGTTGCTTCCCGCTTCTTGTTTACTGCCTTCTGTTTTCTAAGGTCAGTCTTTTGAGTTTAAAGTCGAATGTTTAACAATAACTCTCCTATTTCTATAGCCGATTCTTGTGGGCGGACTACCTAAATATTTCTCCCACAATTAGCAGATTTTTCTGCCGCTACATCAAAACGCCCTGAAGGGTTTAACAGTAAATTAAACAATACCAGAGATTCGTGTTTAATATAGCTCTGTGCCTGACCATAGGTTCCCTGAAAAGCGAAATGAAAAGCGCCGTACGTATGCCAACCTCTAAAAATATTGAGCATTGGAGCACAGCATAAGAGCTATATGCGATTAGTCTAAAAAGAAATCAGATGGTTTGATAATGATCTAGAGTTGGGATGTAAAATTAAGATCCAAAATCAAGATTTAAAACTAGAATGAGTGGGCCGCCGATTATTTCTCGGCTTGCTGGAATTACGACTATCAGGCCGTGGTTTAAATTTTGACTCTCGGGAAAAGGCGGGCGCACGCTCCAATGCCGAGTCATCAGGATGAATGCAATTCAATTTGTTACCTAGTTTTTCTTCAATAGCCGGGAGCAAGAAAGAATCTTCTTCACAGGCAAAGCTAATCGAAGTTCCTATCGCACCAGCACGGCCGGTTCGGCCAATACGATGAACATAGTCGTCTGCTTCTTCTGGCAAAGTGTAGTTCACCACATGACTCACATCATCGATATGCAGTCCACGACCTGCTACATCTGTTGCAACGAGGACTTTTATATTGCCTGTTTTAAATGCATCCAATGTCTTGATTCGTTTGTTTTGCGGAACCTCTCCAGATAGCACTCCGCAATTAACGCCATTGCGGTAGAGATTATCCGCAAGCTTGCGGACCTGGTCCCGGCGATTGCTAAAAACCATGACTTTTTCCGCTTTCTCATCGGAAATTAAATTATAGAGCAAATTGTATTTGTCAGCCGTGGTTACAAGATAAACGATTTGATCCACAGCATCGGCTGCAACCTTCTTGGGTTCGATTTCTACCATGATGGGATCAACGGCCCAGCGCTCAGCCATTTCTAGAATCACAGGCGTAAAGGTGGCGCTAAATAGCAATGTTTGACGGCAATCTTTTTTCGGAGTTCGTGAAACAACTTGCCGAACTTGTGGAATAAACCCCATATCTAACATACGATCAGCTTCATCCAAAACTAACAACTCGACCATACCCAAATAAAGGTTATCGTTTTGGACAAAATCTATAAGGCGGCCAGGCGTAGCCACAACAAGATCTACCGGCCCTTGAGCCAATGCTTTGTTTTGCTTTTGATAATCTTCGCCACCAACAAGCGTTACCGTATGCAAACCAGAAAACTCTGTTAGCTGACTGGCATCACTAGCAATTTGAATAGCCAGTTCTCGAGTTGGCGCTACGATCAGCGCGCGCGGCTCCGCGAGAAATCTTTCTTCTTCTATAGGGTTTGATAACAAATCATTGATAATGGTAATCAAGAAGGCTGCAGTTTTCCCAGTACCAGTTTGAGCCCGGCCTGTTACATCATGGCCAGCTAGGGTATGAACTAGGGATTCCGCTTGAATCGGCGTACAAAATTCAAAACCCATTTTGGCAATGGCATCGCGTAATGGCTTATGTAACTCAAAGCGATCAAATGATACCTGTTGTGAACCTACTTCTGGTTCCATCTCTTAATTCTCTGACAAGTGAGCTTGTCTGATTACTACCTGAAACTCGGCAATCAGTACGGGGTGGGCATAATAGCCGTATGACCCTAACACTGCAATGAAAGGCTTTAGGGGTTGTATTTTACTTAGAGAAAGAACAAACGGGACAATTCTCGTCCCGCGGTAATTTCATTTCACGCCACTGCATGGTTTTTCCATCTAATAACAGCAATCGGCCAGTTAGAGGTTTGCCAATTCCAGTGATCACTTTGATGGTCTCCAGAGCCTGAACTGAGCCTATAATTCCAACGATTGGTGCCAAAACTCCGTTTGCGGAGCAACTCGCTGATGCATCATCTCCCTCTGTATAGAGACATCGATAACAAGGACTTTGGGCATCACGAGGATCAAACACTGTTACCTGTCCCTCCATTCGAATTGCGGCTCCGGAAACCAAAGGCGTTTTAGTTTTTGAGCAAGCTCGATTGATGGCAAAGCGCGTAGTGAAATTATCGCTAGCATCCACCACTACGTCGACCGTAGACATCTGATTATCAAGGTCTTTCTCTTCGAGTCGTTGATTCATTGCTGTAATACGTACCTTCGGATTAAGACCTTTCAACGTTTCGGCCACAGATTCTACTTTTGATGAGCCAATGTCAGCCTGGCTGTGGGCGATTTGCCTTTGCAGATTGGTAATTTCTACAGTGTCATCATCGGCGAGAATCAGATGCCCTACCCCCGCTGCTGCCAAATACATCCCCACAGGACAACCAAGACCTCCCATCCCAACGATCAGCACGTTAGCGTCGACGAGCTTCTGCTGGCCAGCAATATCCATGTCCGGCAGCATTATTTGACGACTGTATCTTAGGAGTTGTTCATCAATCATTTAGAATAAATTCTTAGCTATGTTTTAAATTTAAATAAATCGGAGATCAAACAAACCATTTTCCAATAGTCATTCTATCTATTCCAGCATAGTCCTGGCGACACTCGATATCTTTATAACCCAACCTTTTTAAAATTATTTCCACTTCCTGCTTCTGATCATAACCATGCTCTAGAAGGAGCCAGGAATCATCTTTTAGAAACTCTCGGCTACTTTGGGCAATTTGTCTGATATCTGCCTTACCGCTCTCATCAGAAATCAGAGCAAGCTCGGGCTCGAATGGCAGATCTCCTTCTCGCAAATGTGGGTCACCTTTAGCCACATAGGGTGGATTGGCCACAATCAAATCAAATTTGTCTTGAGTAAAGCCATCACACCATGATGCATGGATGTAATCAATATTTGTCAGGTTTAGTTCTTCCGCATTCATCCGAGCGACCTTAAGCGCGCCTTCACTAACATCAACCGCAGAAAGCTGCCAAAAATGATTGGTGCTCGCCAAAGCTAAAGCAATAGCCCCGGAGCCAGTGCCAAGATCGGCGATATGAACACAATCGGAGCTACAACAACTAAGAAGATCGATGGCCCACTCGACCAGTTGCTCTGTTTCTGGGCGGGGAATTAGGACGCTCTCATTCACTGTTAAA
The DNA here is from genome assembly GCA_012960305.1 of Gammaproteobacteria bacterium. Lineage (GTDB taxonomy): Bacteria > Pseudomonadota > Gammaproteobacteria > Pseudomonadales > Pseudohongiellaceae > UBA9145. The sequence goes on from DUBM01000011.1 coordinate 299,560, forward strand.
TTAAAATCCCAAAAAGCCTGCCGCCCAAGAATATAAGCCACTGGTTCTCCGCCTCGACGTCTTTCTAAATAAGAATGATAAGTATTTAATTGGCGTCTACTGACTTCGTCATTAGGCCAGGTATAGATATACTCACGGCTGCAGTTAAGAGCTGCAGCAAGAAACAATTCAGCATCGAGGCGCGAGCTATCGCTATACCCTGCTAATTGTTTTGACTCGCTTAATGCTTCACTTATTGATAAAGACATAGCTGCTAAATTCAGCCTTCCGCTGCCAATCCTGCCAAGAGATCAGCTTGATATTCATTGATTAGGGGCTGTACAACAGAACCCAGCTCACCTGCCATTATCTCCGGCAGATTGTAAAGAGTCAGTTTAATTCGATGATCCGTTACCCGACCTTGAGGGTAATTATAGGTTCGAATTTTCTCGGAACGATCTCCGCTACCGACTAATTTTCTGCGGGCATCCGATTCTTCCTGCTGTTGGGCAGATTGAGCTTGATCTAATAATTTTGCCTGCAACAGAGACATAGCCCGAGCTTTGTTCTTGTGCTGAGATCTTTCATCCTGACACTCCACCACTATGCCTGAGGAAAGGTGAGTAAGGCGTATAGCGGAATCTGTTTTGTTTACATGTTGACCGCCAGCACCGCTCGCTCGAAAAGTATCAACTCGCAGATCACCTTTATTGATTTCTATTTCATCAACTTCTTCCAATTCAGGCATGATCGCCACAGTACAAGCCGAAGTGTGGATTCGTCCCTGAGTTTCAGTGTCGGGAACTCGTTGCACGCGATGGGCCCCAGATTCGAATTTCAGCTTTTCATAGACATTCTTACCTTCAATTCGAACGATAATTTCTTTATAGCCGCCATGTTCGCCCTGTCGCTCGGTAATCAGCTCTAAGCCCCATTTTTGCAATTCGGCGTAGCGAGAGTACATACGATAAAGGTCGCCCGAGAAAATCGCTGCCTCATCACCACCGGTACCTGCACGAATTTCTAGAAAAACGTTACAACTATCTTTTGAATCTTTAGGTAGGAGCAATTTTTGTAGGCCTAGCTCTAGGCTATCTAACTCTTCATTAGTAGTACTAATTTCATCCTCTGCCATTGCGCGAATTTCAGGATCAGCATCCTTTTGCATTTCCTTTGCTTCATTGAGATCGTTACTCACAGTCTTGAACCGATTAAAATTCTGCACCAATTCCTCAATCTCAGCATATTCTTTCGATAGTTCTCGAAATTTATTTTGATCGGAAATTATTTCAGCATCACTCAAGAGAGCTTCTAATTCCCCAAAGCGATCTCGTAGGCTTTCTAGTTTTGTTCGAATTGAATCTTTCATAAACCTTTAGTCATTTCTCTACTGCTTTCTGGAATCAAACGAAGCTGATCATTATGAGTCGCTTTTTGGGTTATCGTTTTTTGAATTTTCTTCTTGTAAATCAAATAATTCCTGAGTTAGTTCGAGTAAATCATTCCTTCCCTCGGCACTGGCTTTTTTCATTTGCACACTGGGTGTATGAGTTAATTTGTTGGTAATCCCACGCGCTAAGCTATTTAATATTTCTTCTGGTGACTCGTCGTTCTCTAGAGCTTTGATAGCTTTTTCCAGTTCCAGATCTCTAATTGTTTCAGCCTTTGCTCGAAACGCCCGCAAGGTTGCAACAGCGTTCAGCGACCGTAATTGTTTAAGATATTCCTCAATTCCACGCTCTATAATCGAATGCGCTTCGGCCGCCGCTTCAGCTCGGCTCTTAACCCCGTCTTCGATTACATCACTGATGTCATCAATGCTATATAAGTAGGCATCTGCAATCTCACCAACCTCTTCTTCAATATCTCTGGGCACTGCCAAATCCACTAGGAGCATGGGCTTGTGTTTCCGCTGCTTCAATGCCTTCTCAACTGATCCTTTTCCTAAAAGAGGTAATTGGCTGTTGGTTGAACTTACTACTATATCCGTCGCAATTAGTTTTTCGGGGATATCAGATAGCAGCACCCCATGACCATTAATACGTGATGCAATATCCAAGGCGTTATCAAGAGTTCTATTCGCCACGATGATTTCCTGCACACCTTTTTCTACTAAATGCTTAGCAACTAATTCGATAGTTCTGCCAGCGCCAATCAACAAGACTTGCAGACTATTAAGTTTTGAAAAAATTCGTTCAGCCAAAGCAACTGCGGCGTAGGCAACTGATACAGGGTTTTCGCCAATTGCTGTGTCTGTGCGAACTTCTTTGGCAATAGTAAAAGCATGCTGAAAAGCTTTACCAAGACTTCCACCTACAACTTCCAAATCTTTCGAAACCGCGTAAGCAGATTTTATTTGACCGAAAATCTGAGGCTCCCCCAACACCATGGAATCCAACCCACAAGAAACTTTCATGAGATGTCGCACTACATCTTCATTGCCGAAAAAATAACTATTGTGAGCCAACTCTTCAACATCCAATTTATGGTAATCTGCCAGCCAGCTAACAATAATTTGTTGCCTATCTACTAACTCACGATTATCGATGGCAGCATCATCACCAGCCTGAAACGCCAAATAAATCTCTGTTCGATTACAAGTAGACACCAAAACAACTTCATGAACATCTGCTATACCTCCTAGTTGACGTAAAGCATCGGCGACCACGTCCGGAGGGAAGGCAACCTTTTCCCTCAGTGCTATACCTGCTGTGGTGTGATTGATTCCGATTAATACCAATGCCATTGAGAATCCAGTGCTACGATCCGTTATAGTTATTTGGCTGGGGATGGCGCCAGCTCGAGGCTGCCCTGTGCATAAAAAGCAGGCTATGTTACTAAATATCAGGCTATGTTCCCATTAAGGACTGATTTTACTGTAGTTTTGACTCATGAATATCCCTATTGTGATAATTTCACAGCAGTTTATCAGCAATTCAGTACAGCAAAAGCAGGCTAAGTCCGGTGCTCTAGCCCTAATAAACTCAACTTCAGTAAGTTCATAAGAAGTTCATGGCCATATGCCGCTTAATCAACAAACTGCTACAATAAACACTATGTATGAGAAGAGATTAATAAACTTCTGTTTCCTGCTATTAATATCAGCAATTCTGAGTGCGTGCGCTACTTACACCCAGTCGCCGGAAAATTCCGCTATTGCTGGCGGCGGATCCACTGAGAATACGCAATCCACGAGTGTCGAACCGGTTATCGAAGCTAAGGAAATTGAATACGGCAACTTCACTGAAGAGCAACTATATACAGCAATAATAAGCGAGTTGGGCGCACAGCGTGGCGAGCTCAGCGAAGCGGGTGAAAGCTATTTTGATTTGGCGCGGCAAACCCGTGATTTAGGAATTATTCAACGGGCAGTCCAATTTGCATCAGCAAATAATGACGTCAATGCAATGCTCCAGTTAGGCCTGCTCTGGATCGAAATCGAACCAAGCAACTCACAACCGCATCTAATGGTCGGATTTCAATTTTTAGAGCGAGGTTCTTTAGACCAAGCAATATCCCATATGGGTGAAGTTATAGAGTTGGGAGGAGATATAGATTTCTCCGTAATTGCTGCACAAACTGGAAGCATGAACACACAGGATCGTGGCTTCTTAATTCAAAGTTTGCGTGAACTTAATGAAAATTTTCCCGATCAACCAAGTATTCGAATTGCTCTCGCCCAGATGCTTGCACAAAGTACTTTGTATGCAGAATCTTTGGTAGAGGTTCGCGCATTAATTGATCTCACAGATACCAATCCATCCTTGATTCTCTTACAGGCACAAATTCTTCAAGCTATGGATAGGGGCGAAGAAGCCTTAAATACACTAAGTGAAGGCGTGGACAGATTTGTGGACGCTCACGAGCTGCGAATGAACTATGCTCGCTATCTCATTCAAAATGATGAATTCAAAAACGCTGCTGACCAATTTCGTCAGTTAATGGAAGAAGACCCTCAGGATTGGGAAACTCTTTATTCAATTGCTCTCTTAGAATTGGAGATAGAAAACTTCGACAACGCTATCGAGATTTTTACTCGATTGATAGCGGTTGACCAACAGGCTGATGAGAGTCAGTTTTACCTTGCCTATGTGCACGAACAGCAAGGCAATCTAGCAAAGTCTGTAGAACACTATCGTCAAGTGCGACCTGGTACTAATAACTTCCTGGCGTCACAACAGCAGGCAACCCGTATTTCGATTCAAATGGGTGAGCTCGAAGATGCTCATGATTGGATTAGCAGAATTTCAAGGGGACAACCTCGGCTGGAAATTCTATTAACCACAGTCGAATCTAGCCTGCTTATTCAAGCAGAATATGGTGATGATGCCCTGACATTGCTTGATAATTCGCTTAATAAGTTTCCCAATGAAACAGGCCTCCTGTTTGCTCGCGTGCTTTACTACGACTCAATTACCGACCAAGCCGGGTCAGAAAAGGACCTTCAACAAATCATTACCATGAAGCCAGATGACTCGCGCGCCCTCAATCATCTGGGTTATATGTTGGCAGCTCAAACTACCCGCTATGAAGAAGCTTTAGAATTGCTCGAGCGAGCCATCGCTGTTTCTCCAAATGATCCTGCGATAATTGATAGTTTGGCTTGGGCTCAGTACAAGCTAGGTCATTACGAGGATGCTCTACAAAATCTGCGCCGCGCTTTCGCGGCCTTCCCCGATCCAGAGGTGGCTTCGCACCTCGGTGAAGTACTCTGGGCCCTGGACCGTCAAGATGAAGCCATGCAAGTGTGGAACAGAGCCTTACAAGGGAGCCCGGATAGTGAACTCGTTCTCGAAGCTATGGAGCGACTTCAATCCGCACGATGAAGGTCATGACCCGATGCTTACTCCCGCGCCACTACCAAATTGAAAGTAGCTGGCTCCGAGCAATTTCTTCATTTATCTTCTTTTTACTATTGTTCACGGGCTGTGCTACTGCTCCCCCTGCCTCCAAGAACAGCAACTGGGCCCGACAGCAAGATCAGTTACATAACCTAGATTCTTGGCAATTTCGTGGTAGGGTTGATGTCCGCTATAACAATGAATCACACACTCCCCGCATAAAGTGGATGCAGCAAAATGTTAAATACAATATCCGCCTCTGGGGAACCTTCAATGCGGGCAACACTGAAATTGTCGGACGACCAGGTTTCGTCACAATGGAATCTGGCAGTGATGTTCTCACTGCCAATAGTCCAGAAGAGTTAATACTGCAACAACTTGGCTATGAATTGCCGGTTTCCTATCTTGAATTCTGGATCAAAGGCCTTCCCGCACTGCAATCTGAAGCCGATTTGAGTTTTAATGAGCTGAACCAGCTCACAGTAATTAAACAATTTGGCTGGACCATAAATTACACTGACCCGCGGCAATACGGCAGCTATACCTTGCCACGGCGTATTGAACTAACCAGACCAGAAAATGACATCCGCCTTAGATTTTTTGGTTTGAATTGGACCCTGGACGACTCTTAATCCTAATGTCTGCTAACTCTTCTTCATTCACAACCGCGTTTTCCTTATTAGCTCCGGCCAAATTGAATTTGTTCCTACACATTACTGGACGACGTGACGACGGCTATCATCAACTGCAAACTCTCTTTCAATTGCTTGACTTTGGTGACCGAATAACTTTCGAACCCACTCAGTCAGGGGTGATATCACTTCACTGTGACTACTCCTTGATTGATACGGAGAATTCTAACTCTGTTTCTTCATCCGGCCCTGTATCCTCAATCAGTATGCCGATGGATAACAATTTGATTATGCAGGCGGCCAGGCGACTTCAGCGGCTATCCGGCCCCAATGCTGAGGGCGTGAAAATTACTGTTAAAAAGAAGCTCCCCAGCGGTGCTGGCTTAGGAGGAGGTAGTTCTGATGCCGCCGCAACTCTGATTGCCCTAAAGAGAATCTGGAAACTAGATCTGAGTGAAAAACGCCTTTGCGAAATCGGTCTGGAGCTTGGTGCCGATTTGCCTGTTTTTATCCAAGGAAAATCGGCTTGGGCTGAAGGGATTGGAGAACAGCTTCAACCCGTGGATATAGAGGAGTCTTGGTATCTGGTGATAACGCCGAATTGCTCGGTATCCACTGCCGAAATTTTTTGCCACGAACATTTGACACGGAACTCCCCAGCCATCAAAATGGCCGACTTTCTGGCAGGCAGGTCCCGAAATGACTGTGAATCTGTCACTCGAGAGCTCTATCCACAGGTGCGCGAAGCCCTAAAGTGGCTAAGCCAATTTGGCGAAGCAAAAATGACTGGAACCGGTTCCAGTATCTTTGCTCTCTATGTTGATGAAGAATCAGCCCGGCAAAGCCTGAAGAAACTGCCAGAACAATTCAGCGGATTCGTTGCCAAAGGAATAAATTCACTGGAACACAGATTTAACGAAGCTTAGAATACGCCTGCTTTTCAGATCCTCGAACAAAAGACTGAATAAGCAAAGCTAATCGCAAAAAGAGGAAGTTCGAAAAAAATTGGGGTGTCGCCAAGTGGTAAGGCACAAGGTTTTGATCCTTGCATGCGTTGGTTCGAATCCAGCCACCCCAGCCAAATTTCAAATTTAAACTATTTGTCAGAAGTGCTGATTACATTCTGATCCGCACTGGCAGTAACTAATAGGTACTAAGCGTGGCTAACAATTTAATGGTCTTTACCGGCAATGCGAATCCCGCATTAGCGGATAGCATTGCTAAAAATATTGGTGTACCTCTTGGTTACGCCAGCATTAGTAAATTTAGCGACGGCGAAATTTCAGTTGAACTGAATGAAAATGTCCGAGGCAAGGACGTCTTCATCATTCAACCAACCTGCTCACCAACAAATGACAACATTATGGAATTGTTGTTAATAGCAGATGCTTTACATCGCGCCTCGGCAAATCGCATCACTGCGGTAATTCCCTACTTCGGCTATGCCAGACAAGACCGAAGAGTTAGGTCTGCCCGAGTAGCAATTAGCTCAAAAGTAGTGGCTGATATGATCAGTGCCGTTGGTGTTAATCGAGTTTTAACAGTCGATCTACATGCAGAGCAGATTCAAGGTTTTTTTAGTATACCGGTGGATAACGTCTACGGATCCCCCGTACTGACTGACGACATAGAGCGGCAGAAATATGAAAACATCATTGTGGTATCACCAGATATCGGTGGAGTGGTAAGAGCAAGAGCTGTGGCGAAACAACTTAATTGCGAATTAGCTATCATCGATAAGCGGAGACCTTCAGCGAATGTTGCTCAAGTAATGCATATCATTGGTGATGTAGAAAATCGCAGCTGTCTAATCGTAGATGACATGGTCGACACTGCAGGCACATTGTGTAAAGCAGCTGACGCATTAAAAGAACACGGTGCCGATAAAGTAATGGCCTATTGTACTCATCCGGTATTGTCAGGACCCGCAATAGAGAATATTGAATCGTCCAGTCTAGATTCACTTGTAGTGACAGACACGATTCCATTAAGTGAAGCCGCATTAAATTGCGGACGAATTCGACAATTATCAATGGCTAAGCTACTGGCTGAATCAATTCGCCGAGTAAGCAACGAAGAATCCATTAGTGCGATGTTTGATAACACTTAAATTATTTTTCAATTTAAGCTTTTAGTAAACAACTCACGGATAACTAGAGGAACAGAATCAAATCTGTAACCTCATTTTATAAATCCTGTAATTAGCTGGTCGCAGGCAAATTACAGTCTAATTGGAGAAGACTTATGTCTACTGCTGAATTTGAGCTAAATTGCTCAGTTCGAACGGATCTAGGGAAAGGTGCGAGCCGCCGCCTACGACGCTTGAACAACGACATACCCGCCGTACTTTACGGTGCTGGTAAAGACCCAGTTTCATTAACTATTGCACATAAAGATATAATCAAGGCAACTGAAAACGAAGCATTCTTTTCACACATTATTACTCTCAATGTCGATAGCAAGAAAGAGCAGGCAGTTATTAAGGCGTTGCAGCGTCACCCTGCCAAGTCCTTAATTATGCATGCAGATTTCCTGAGAGTAAGTGCGAAACAGGCCATTGTAGTCAAAGTTCCAATTCACTTTCTTAACGAAGACAAGTGTGTGGGCGTGAAGATAGGTGGTGGTAACATTCTTAAGACTTTGAATGAAATCGAAGTATCTTGTCTACCAGCAGATCTCCCCGAATTCGTTGAAGTCGATATGATCGAAGTTGATATTGGCGAATTTATTCACCTTTCTGACATTTTTCTTCCTGAGGGTGTAACCAGTGTTGCACTAAGTTATGGCGATGAGAGCGACCTCTCCGTAGCAACAGTGGCAGCGAAGAAAGCTGAAATTGAGGAAGAAATAATCGACGCAGAAGATGACGCAGCTGACGATTCCGCTGAAGATGCCACTGATGAATCAGATGAAGAGAGCGACAACAATTCTTAAACCTACTCAGATAGCCAGGTAACTACTCACATCGGGTAAAAATCATGCCAGGCAATTCCTTGAAACTCATAGTGGGTCTGGGTAATCCAGGCCCACAACATGATTCCAATCGTCACAACGCGGGCGTAATTTTCCTCCACCATCTCTGCAAGAGCTATGGTGGATCTTTACGTGGTGAGAGCAAATTTTTCGGCGAGTACGGTAGCATTAATATTGCCGGGCAAGATATAAAAATGCTTTTCCCCACCACTTTTATGAACAACAGTGGTAAAGCAGTTGCTGCGATTTGTAATTTCTTTAAGATCGAGCCAAAAAATATGCTGGTCGCCTATGATGAGATCGATTTTGAAGTGGGCGTGACCCGCTTCAAGGAAGATGGGGGTCATGGTGGACATAACGGCATACGAGATATCATCAGTGCTATTGGCGGTAAGCGCGATTTTTATCGATTAAGAATTGGTGTCGGACATCCCGGCCGCAAATCTATGGTCGCGAATTATGTCTTAAACAATCCGTCGCGATCTGAAGCAGACCTTATTATGGCTGATGTCGAAGACGCGATTCGTGTAATGCCGCACGCGGCAGTGGGTGAATGGGAAGAAGCCATGCGTCTATTACATACAGAATAGTAGGCGCAGAATAGGTTTTTAACCACCGCATAGATTAAAACCTCCTCAACAACAACCAGATTAAGAAAAGAGAACAAGAGTTATGGCTTTACAGTGCGGTATCGTTGGGCTTCCAAATGTGGGAAAGTCCACTCTTTTTAATGCGCTAACCAAAGCCGGTATCGCTGCGGAAAATTTTCCCTTTTGCACAATTGAACCTAATTCAGGGGTTGTATTTATTCCGGATGAACGTCTGGATAAACTCGCAGCAATCGTTGCCCCCGAAAAGATAATCCCAGCCACAGTAGAATTTACCGATATCGCAGGCCTCGTGGCCGGCGCTTCCAAAGGTGAAGGTTTAGGCAATCGATTTCTTGCCAACATCCGTGAAACTGATTCTCTTGCCCATGTGGTTCGCTGCTTTGAAGACAGCAATGTCATCCACGTTTCAGATCAAATAAACCCAACAGCTGATATAGAAACTATTAACACCGAATTAGCCCTGGCAGATCTTGAAAGTGTAGATAAGTTTCTCGATAAGGTTTCTCGAGTCGCAAAGAGCGGAGACAAGGATGCTCAACGACAAGCCGCACTGTTAGAGAAAGTAAAGGCTCATCTTGATGAAGCAAAACCTGTTCGCTCAATGGAACTTACAAAAGAAGATCGTGTAGACCTGTATAGCTTGCATCTACTCACTACGAAACCGGTAATGTATATAGCGAACGTCGATGAAGAAGGATTTGAAAACAATCCTCATCTCGATGCAGTAAGAGCTATAGCGGAATCGGAGAATGCAGAAGTCGTAGCAATCTGTAATAAATTGGAAGCTGAAATCGCTGAACTCGAAGACGCAGAAAAAATGGAGTTTCTCCAAGACCTTGGTATGGAAGAACCCGGCCTTGATCGTGTAATTCGAGCAGGCTACCAACTACTAGGATTACAAACCTATTTCACCGCCGGCGTTAAAGAAGTTCGAGCCTGGACTGTGAAAATAGGTGCCACCGCTCCTGAGGCTGCAGCTGTCATCCACACTGATTTCGAAAAAGGCTTCATCCGTGCAGAAATTGTCGCTTATGGCGATTTCATCGATAACGGTGGTGAAAACGGCGCGAAAGAAGCCGGCAAATGGCGGCTGGAAGGCAAGGAGTACACGGTCTGCGACGGCGATGTCATCCATTTTCGGTTCAACGTCTAATCTTGACATTTAGCGCCGAAATCGCCAAAATTCGCGACCTTTCTCAACTCCTGTTGATAAAGTAAGGCAGGAACTGAAATAAGATTTTTGGCTATGTAGCTCAGCTGGTTAGAGCACAGCATTCATAATGCTGGGGTCGGTAGTTCAAGTCTACCCATAGCTACCAAACATCACTTCAGCAAACTCTAGCAAATTCCGCAGAAGTCCCCAAAATTTGGGGACTTCTGCTTCTTTATGCAAGAATAATTATCCAAAGAATATATGGTCGCATCAGCATCTTTAATTTATTAAGCAAGTACTCTCTCGAGCTTCATCTTCGTGATTTCCCAACCTAAAGGAGAATCTGCTCGTCGATTGCAGCCATGGTCTGTAACGCCCTAGCCTCAAGCTCCTGATCGCTAGCGCTGCTCACAGGATGATCGATAACCGAGAAGGCATAGCCAGGCATACCTAACGCCTTCGCCATAAGTTCGGCGGCGCTAACGAAGTTACTAGTCATCACGCCAACCGCGGGAGTACCTACCCGCTCGCTGCTAATCGCGTCATGCAAACTGCACGACGAGCAGCTTCCTCAGTCACCTAGGCCGCTTATGGCCAGGTCCCAGCTCCTAGCCTCTTCGATAATCTCACCCTCAGCGGGTGCACTGTAATTAGACTTAATTCGCAGGACAACCTCCGCTACTTGGTAGCGCTCCCGAAGAAGCCTCTCAATATGGGAGAAAAATCCATCAGTTCCTTCTTTGCCGTTAGAGATTAATCCTACAGTCTTTCCCTTCAGACCTGTAAGCCGTGGTGCTGGATTCAGAGTAGCTACCACTGATTCACTGGTAGGATTCAATACGCGAATCATCATATCTTTATTTCCTTTTGGAACGACCACATGGGCCACATTATTATATTTAATTTGGAATTGACGGCTCACAATCTATACAGGCGCCAATAGCCACCGTGACCGCCTGACTCTTGGCGCCCAACCAGGGAGGAATTACCGCGCCGAACCCACCTGCGGGTCCCCCGGCTGCAACCAGCAAGAGATGTTCCGGACTGGACAGCGCGCAATATTCGGTATCGCCCTTATCGCGTACTACCGAACCTTTACCCACAGTTGACCATTCCGAGCGCTTAATGCGAGCTTTCTCAAACAAGTAATTGGCTATCTCTTTTCTTTTCCAGCCAGCCACGCGCATATGCTCACGATGCTGCGGAGGCATGATCACCACATAGTTACCCGACCAGATAGAGTAATTGCGCAGATTGGCGCGCATCTCTGCAGCATAGGTATCCAGTATTTCCTCGGGCTTACGGGTCCACTCGTTCATGATCTGACGAGGAGCACCTGCGGCAAACACTGTGACTGCCGATGCCTCCTTAGGTATGTCACGCGACTCGGCCAGAGAAGGCCAGCCGCTACCCTCTTCATCTTCCGCGATACAATAACTTATCTTGCCAGGATGCCCCAGAGTAGACCGATCAATAGCGCCAGGACTCACCTGTAATATATTGATGAGAGCGAGCCGGATTGCCCTGCCAATAACTGAGGTAGCACGGTCTGAGCTGCCTAATACATTGAAGTCGCTGCGAGTGCCAATCTCCTGCCTGATGGAGCCATTCAGAATAACTAGAATAGCGCAGCCACCCGTGCTGGCCGTCGCCCCATGCAGCAGAAACTCATCTTTTAGCATTGCCATCCATGCAGAGACTACGACGGGGAAATGCGCAGGTAGACAGCCAGCCATAACTGCATTGATAGCCAGTTTCTCCGCTTCGATGGACCGCTCACGCACCGGCTCGATACCGATGAGCTCGTTAGCGGGCATGTTGACCCAATCGAGGCAAGCCTGCACGGCTTCGGGAGTAGGTGGGACTATTGGAAATCCGTCTGTCCAACCCCTACTATGGTAAAACTCCTGAGCATCGCCAACATCATCAAGATCGAAATACTGAGATTTCAAGGAATCAGTCATCGCATTTGAGGCGGTCTTCATTTGTCGTGATCTCCATTATTCGGGGTTCAGAAATTCAGCCAATCAGGTGACGCCTGTCCGGCGAAGGTTTTGAATAGCAGTGTCGTCATACCCCAGCTCCAACAAGATGTCGTTTGTGTCGGCGCCCAGGCAAGGACCCGGTTGGTTGGGAATAGGATCAGCCATTCGCACCGGACTTTGCAGATTTTTAAGGTCAGGCCGGTTCGGATGCGTGGTGGTAACTACGGCTTCCCGGTCGAGTAAAAAGGGGTTCTCCAGCGCATCGGCAATGCCATAGACTGGCGCACACGGCACATTACCGCCAAGTATACCCACCCAATGCGCTGTTGACTGTGTCGATAAATGTGCATCGAGCATTTCCGTTAACAAGTCCCGATTTTCCCGCCGCGCTTGTCCAGTCTGGAACTCTTTCCGTCCTACCAATTCCTGCGCACCAATTCTCTCACAAAATATTTCCCAAAACCGATCAGTTTGCGCCATGACAAATAGCCAGCCATCACCTGTTTTGAATAATTGGGAAGGAGTTACGGACGGATGGGCCGAGCGCGGAGAGCGAGAGGTCTCGATGCCTTCGTTCAGGTACCAGGCACCGACATAACTTAATTGATGCGCCGCCACATCGAACAAGGCGACGTCGATATCGCGACCTTCACCGGTCTCGCGTGATTTCATAATCGACGATACCAAGGCGAGGGAAGTCGTGAGTCCGGCCAAATGATCAATGATCGACAGACCCATGCGCGTCGGTGGCCCACCTGGTTCACCAGACATGAAGAGGTACCCAGTCTCGGCCTGCATTAAATAATCAAAGCCGGGCCAGTCCCGTCGCGGCCCGTCGCGACCGTAAGCGGATATTAAACCACAGACAATTTTCGGATTGTGGCCCTTGAGCTGGTCATAAGTAAGGCCCAGTTTTTCAGGTTGATCGCCGCGTAGGTTGCACAGCAAAGCGTCTGCCGTTGACACTAGCTTGCCGAAAATTTCTTTGCCCTTGTCCACCTTGAGGTCAAGCGTCAGCGAACGTTTGTTGCGGTTAAATGCTTGGAAAGACAGGCTGTCCAGGTTGCCTAAATCACCCCCGGGGCCCATCTGACGGATCGGGTCACCGTTCTGCGCTCGGTTTTCGATCTTAATGACTTCGGCGCCCAAATCAGCCAATTGCAAAGTACCGTAGGGACCCGCTGCGTAATGTTCGACCGCGAGGACACGGACACCATCCAAAGGCAACATCAGGCCGGATTCCGCGAGACTATTGCCTTCGAAATGATGATCTGCGGCATTTCATTGATCCCCTCGCGGACGCACATCACGACTTTGTAACGGGTCGCTATATCGTCTAATTTAACTGGATTAATTATAACAAAAATAAACATCTTTCCCTTAGCTACCCTTCGTTAAGTAATCGGAGCACGGCAACGAATTATTATGGTTAAGGTGACTGTCAATTACTAGAAATATACTAATTGCCCCTTAACGCGGCGTTATGTTTTCCTGAGTCGCAATCGGGAAAAATAGTCTTCACTTGAGCTTTCAAGGCAATCTGAAGGCCAAGTACTCAGAACCAGATGGTGGCCCCATTCTTCCCCCACCAGCTGCAATTACGACATATTGCTTACCATCCACGCTATACATGGAGGGAGTTGCAAAGCCTGCTGCTGGTAGTTCTGTTTCCCATAACACAGAACCATCTTCAGTATCATATGCCCGAAATTTTCGGTCAGGTGTAGCACCGATAAAAATTAGACCTGACGCGGTAACCACAGGGCCACCATAACTTTCTGCACCGTAGTTCAAATCAGGATGACTGAGGTAATTGCCGAAATTGACTTGCCAGTCGATCTCGCCAGTTGCCAGATCGATCGAATTTAATGTTCCCCAAGGTGGTGTGTTTCCTGGCAGGCCTTCGTGATCACGAACACGTAGATAACCAGCAAAGGCGTAGTCTATTTCTGTGCTAACGACATCGCCGTTTGCTGCCAAATCTGGTGATCGTACAAAATCAATAACAGCAGACCTCTCGATTTGACTGAGACTATCGAAAGACGGCATTCGTCCCCTGCCCTCAAGGATTACTCTGGCTAGGTCGCTAGTAGACATGCGCTCTGCTATACCCTCAAGGCTAGGGGCAATACCAGTTCCACCGCCATTCTGACCGTGACATGAGCCACAATTTTCTGCGTACACGCCACGATTACTAAATCCTACAGGTATCTCATAAAGGCGAATAATGCCTCCAATCTCCTGTCCGTTTAAAATCAATTTGTGACCATTAGGATCATAGGCTGAACCTCCCCATTCAGCACCTCCATCGTAAGACGGATAAAATAAAACTCCATCAGTAGTAGGTGGAGCCCAAGGAGTTTGATCTAGCGGTGCCACAACTTCAGTAACATGATTGATAGCTTCTTGATTTCGGGTTGTCATCTCAAAAGTTTGACGAGTAAAAGCAACTGAAGATACCGGTTGAGTCGGAGAAGCATTTTCTCTTGGGAGAATACTTCCAGGCACATCGACTTCATAAATATCATAAAGTGACTCGCCAGTATCTCTATTAAATAAGAATAGATGACCTGACTTAGTCGTTACCGCTACCGCGTCAATCAATGCACCATTACGCTCAAGTTGAACCAGGGTTGGAGGCGCGGGAATGTCACGATCCCATAGATCATGTCTAACGGTTTGGTAATGCCAACGATAATCTCCGGTACGGACATCTAAGGCGATAAGTGAGTTTGCAAATAAATTATCACCAGTGCGTGAAGCTCCGTAAAAATCTGGTGTTGCTGACCCTGTTGGCACGAAGAGCATCCCTCGCTCCTCATCTAATGCCATTCCCGTCCAGTTATTAGCGCCACCGGACAAAGTTAGAGAGCCCTCTTCCCATGTCTCAGAACCCAAACCTCCCGTCAGAGGCAGGCTATTGAATTGCCAAATTCCATCACCGGTACGAACATCGAAAGCGCGAATTACACCGGCATGAGAACTAGCACTCTCGCTGGTTGAAAATCCGAGCACCAGCATGTCCTCGAAAACAATACCCGGAACACTAGTGAATAACGGCCCTACTTTCTCTGTGGGAGTAAGGTCTAATCTGCCATTGTCGGCAAAACTTGATATTGGTTGGCCAGTATTGGCATTGAGAACAATGAGCTCTCTGCCTGCCACATAAAGTAGCCGGCGATCATCTCCATCATGCCACCACATCAATCCTCTTTGCGGCGCGCCGCTACCTCCATTGTCATAGCGCCAGATCTCTTCGCCGGTTACCGCATTAAGAGCGAAAGCGTTTAGTTTAGGAGACAGACCATAAAGTATTCCATCTACAATCAGTGGACTGGTATACATACTTGATCCACCCTCACGAAGTTCACCGGAGTCATAAGACCAAGCCAACTCTAACTGAAAAACATTTTCTCGAGTAATTTCAGTCAGTTCAGAATAGTGAGTGCGGGCGGAATCACCTAGATAAGTATCCCAATTCGTTGTTCCAGCGTTTTGCTCTTCAGTTGTCGCTGGAGAACAGCCATAGATAAGGAGCAGTGAAAAAAAGGGCAAGAGCTTCTTCATTTTTAGGTCCCAGTTATTAATAATATACTCTAACAAACTGCCACAGTTACCGACTCGTCGTCTAAAATCAGGGGCGAACCCCTAAACGAAAGTCAGCTCTAGGTCTGAAGAGCGATAATAACGCCTTTGATTGAAAAATTAGGTAAACTTAAAGTCAAACATGCTAGATATTAGAGGCAAAGCAAAAATGTCCAGGTTCAGTACACAGCAAGTGAAGCAATTCAGCATTTCTATCTGCATATTAGGTATTCTCGCGACCTGCGGTGAAGCTGAGGATACTGCTAACTCTAAAATGGAGCTAGAACAAAAAACGCTCCAAACAACTGTGGTGCCCCTTGTTGCAACAACAGCTGCAGCCACCTCGCCAATCTCCGCACTCGTTACCGAAACTAACAATGACGACTCATTTGAATATGAAGCCGATCGCTTCGCCGATATTCGCATTCTTCGATATCAGGTGCCAGGTTTTGAAGATTTAACTGAGCAGCAACAAGAATTGCTGTTTTATCTTTCTGAAGCAGCTCTATCTGGTCGAGACATCATGTGGGACCAGAACTACAAGCACAATTTACGCATCCGTCGCACAATAGAAGAAGTTATCAAGCATTATCGTGGCGACAGAGATAAACAAGAGTTTGGTCACTTTATGACTTACGCCAAACAAATGTGGTTCGCTAATGGAATTCATCATCATTATTCCGGTGCAAAATTTACGCCTTTATATGATGAAGCCTATTTCGCTGAATTGATTACTGCAACCGCTACCTTCGCAAGTTACCCATTACGTAATGATCAAACTCTTTCACAACTGATTGATGAATTGACACCCATCATATTCGACCCGACAATTGCCCCGAAGAAAGTGAATACTGCAGCGGGTGTCGACAAGATTGTTACTTCCGCAGTTAATTTTTATGAAGGTGTCACGGAACAGGAAGTCATAGATTTTTATGCCAGTAAATCTACCTCAGGAGACACCACGCCAATTTCCTATGGCCTTAACTCAAAACTGATGAACATCGATGGCGAAGTAACTGAGCAGGTTTGGAAAGTTGGCGGGATGTATGGGCCTGCTTTGGAGCGAATAATTTATTGGTTAGAAAAAGCAATAACAGTTGCGGAAAATGAAAAGCAAAAAGAAGTTTTTGCACTGCTGATTAAATATTATCGCAGTGGTAATCTCAGAGATTTTGATGCTTACAATATTGCCTGGGTTAAAGATACTGAATCTAGAATTGATATGATCAATGGCTTCATCGAAGTCTACAACGACCCATTAGGATATCGTGGATCGTTCGAATCAGTGATCTCTTTCCGTGATGATGAAGCCAGTGAAAGAATAGCCGCTATTAGTGCGCGCGCACAATGGTTTGAAGATAACTCCCCTATTATAAGCGCGCACAAAAAAGCAGATGTAACCGGTATCGATGGCAGGGTGATTACTGTGGTCATGGAGTCCGGCGACGCATCTCCGGCAACTCCTATTGGAATCAATCTTCCAAACTCTAGTTGGATTCGAGCCGAGCACGGGTCTAAGTCTGTAAGCCTTTCTAATATTGTAGATGCCTATAGTGCGTCCCCGAGCAGGACGCTAGAAGAGTTTGCCTACACACCTGAGGAAATCGTACGCACTCGAGCCCATGCGGAACAAGCAGGGAACCTGCACACAGATATGCATGAAGTTATTGGCCATGCATCTGGGCAGATTAACGCAGGTGTAGGCACTACTAGAGAGACTATTAAACAGTATGCAAGCACACTGGAAGAAGCACGGGCAGACCTAGTGGCCTTGTATTACGTACTTGACCCCATGCTAATCGAGATTGGCGTGATGGATAGTCTCGATGTGGGCCGTTCTGAATATGACTCCTATATAAGAAACGGTGCCATGACTCAACTTTACCGGATTCAGCCGGGAGAGTTAATTGAAGAAGCGCATATGCGGAACCGTCAACTTGTGGCGATGTGGTCCTATGAGCAAGGCATTGACGAAAATGTCATCGAAAAAGTTGTTCGCGGTGGAAAGACCTATTTCGTTGTAAACGACTATGAGAAACTAAGAGTAATTTTCGGTAATCTCTTAAGAGAGATTCAGCGTATTAAATCTGAAGGGGATTTTGACGCGGCACAAGCCTTAGTGGAAAATTATGGTACTCAAGTCGATGAAGAACTTCATGCAGAAGTCCTAGAGCGTTATTCGACTCTTGGCGTAGCACCTTATTCAGGGTTTATCAATCCTCGAATTTGGGTAAGTGAACGTGACGTGAACATTGACTATCCAAATGATTTCGTTGGACAGATGCTCGAGTACGCAAACAGATATTCGAACCTCCCAACAGATAACTAAGTACGCTTAAAAACTACCGAGAAGAACTAAGAGGTTAGTAATGAGTTTGATCGCAAGGCAAATACCTTAAAAGCAACATCTTCGGATATTTCCGGTCTTAGCCTAACACCCTGATTCTTACGCTATCACCCTCTGATTAGCGGAGATGATATTCACCAAAAATTATAGAATCCACTGCCCTCAGTTCTGCTTTTCGAGCTTAGTGGCTATTCGAAAACCTATTGAGCTGTGAATTCTTTTGCTAAAAAAATCTTTCCCAAGAAAACCACAAGGCAGTAATAAAAATGTTCAACATCCTTAACAGCATTCGCGTCATCGACATCACAACTGTTGTGTTGGGTCCATTTGCTACACAAATCCTCGGTGATTTCGGCGCAGAAATCATTAAAGTTGAAAACCTGAAGGGCGATATGATGCGCACAGTTCGTCCAGGAAAGTCTGATGAGATGGGTGCTGGCTTTATAAATTGCAATCGCAACAAAGATTCTATCGCCATTGATCTAAAAACTGAGCAAGGCAGAGAAGTTCTTTATCGACTAGTCAAAACAGCTGATGTCGTGGTTCACAATATGCGCAATAAGACGGCAGTGAATTTAGGAATTGGCTACGAAGACATTAAAGAGCTCAATCCAGAGATTGTATATTGCAGCGCACAAGGATTTGGAGAGCAGGGGCCAAGTGCTGATGTGCCTGCCTATGATGACATCATTCAAGCGGCAAGTGGCTTGGCCTACTTAAATGCCGATGAAGGCGGAAGCCCGCGTTACCTGCCGACTATTGTTGCTGACAAAGTATCAGGGTTTCAATTAGCAATTGCTGTTCTATGCGGAATTGTTAATAAACTTAGAACAGGAAAGGGTTGTTTCATTGAATCCCCAATGTTCGAAGGTCTTGTTGCTTTCTTGATGGCAGAGCAGATGGCAGGTCAAAGCTACGTTCCTACTACTGGCGGAACGGGTTATGATCGCCTGACTGCCCCCTACAGACGACCCTACCCAACAGCCGATGGCTACATCGCAATTCTTCCTTACAGCACAAAAAACTGGATTGAGTTTTTTACCTTGGTCGGAAGGCCAGAATTAGCGAAATTGGAAATCGTTACCAATACGATCAAGCGTAATGAAAACATAAATACGCTTTACGAAAAACTCAACGAGATTGCACCAGAAAAAACCACTGATGAATGGTGTGAGCTGCTCCGCTCTACCAACATACCTCACACCAGGGTAAATCAGTTGAATGATTTATTGGAAAATGAACATTTACAGAAGGTGAAACTGTTCGAGGAATACCAGCATCCAAGTGAAGGATCTATGCGACAAGTGAGATCTCATTATTCAGTAACTGGTGTAGAAAAAAGCGCAGATAAACCTGCTCAATTAATAGGGCAATCAACAGAAGAGATTCTCACTAACCTTGGACTCAATAGTGAAGAAATTCAACAGTTGGCAGCCGCAGGTGTAATCAACAAATAAGCTGTAAAATTTATCAATGTTGTTAAGTGCAGCTTATTGAAGTTCTTCACAAATGACTTCACATTCTCCCTGCGCTGCTGAAAAATAGATAGAATCGCCACTAATGCTGATCGACATATCCATAGTTCGCTCTAACAATTTGGCAAGAGCTTGCATTCCTTCCCAATTGAATCGAGTCACCGAAGCGCTGAATAACTTAAAATTCTCTTGATTCTGATTCCACCAGGTATCAGATTTACTGTTGAAACAATAAACTTTTACTGCTTTGGCGATACGGCTGGCTTTCTTAATTCTATCACTGGCCGGCTCACCAACGTCAATCCAAGACAATAGAGTCCCATCTAAGCTATGAGCCCAAATATCTGGCTCTTCGACTGAACTGAGCCCTTTAGCAAATGACAGAGCATCATCAGCATTAAGACAAAAAGCCAGAACTCGTGCCATCATTCGCTCGGGAGTCTCAGAAGGATGTTGCGCTAGGGTCAGATTGTAAGTTTCGTACTGATCTGTGTTTAAATTCGACAGTGAGATGTGGCATTTATATATTGTGGGCTTTAGCGCCAAAACCATTTCCTTTTGATGAGATACATAACATTGCAAAATTAATTCGTGACAAGCCTTAATTGAAAATCTCGTCAAGAATACAGTATTCATCGCAATATTCGATAGCTTCTAATGCCCCCACCAAATATCTGCTATGATGCGCGCCCAACTGACTCAGGCCCAAACTAAAGCAATGAGCTCTTCCCACTCTACATCCTTTAAATCTCTCCCTCTGCGGCCCGAGCTTCAAACGAACATTGCGACCCTTGCTTATGATTCGATGACGCCAGTTCAGGCTCAGTCGCTGCCTCACTTACTTACCGGCAAAGATGTAATCGCCCAAGCAAAAACTGGTAGTGGCAAAACAGCGGCTTTTGCAATTAGTTTACTAAATAAATTGGAGGCGCAGTCCTATCGTACGCAAGTGCTGGTGTTGTGCCCAACTAGAGAATTAGCTGAACAAGTCGCTGCAGAGATTCGCCGTCTAGCAAGTACAATTCCAAACGTTAAGCTGCTTACTCTATGTGGTGGCAAGCCTATGGGGCCACAACTCGCCTCTCTACGCCGAGATCCACACATCGTAGTGGGAACCCCCGGCAGAATTCTAAAACATATTGAGAAAGAAACATTGCATCTCGATTCTGTGCAGACTCTGGTGTTGGACGAGGCTGACCGCATGTTGGACATGGGCTTCCATGACGATATTATGGAAATAATCAGCAAAACGCCCAGCTCAAGACAATCGTTGTTATTCTCAGCAACTTACTCAGAAAGTATCAAAAAAATTAGCAAAAGCGTCCAAAATAACCCTGTAGATATTCGAGTGGAAGGCAGTTTCAGCAGTGCAGATACCGATGAAGTCTTCATTTTGGTTGAAAACCACGAACGGACTGAAACTCTATTTAAAGTTATTGCTCACTATAGCCCGGAATCAAGCATCGTTTTTTGTAACACGAAGCAACAATGCCAGAAGCTGGAAAAAGAGCTTAAGGACAAAGATTTACACGCGCTGGCCTTACATGGCGACTTAGAGCAATTTGAACGGGATCAAGTCTTGGCTCAGTTTTCCGGCAAGGCCAGCTCCATTCTGATAGCCACTGATGTTGCAGCGCGCGGCCTCGATATAAAAGAATTAGCGGCTGTCATTAACTTTGAATTAAGTCGAGATCCAGAGGTCTATATTCACCGCATAGGTAGAACAGCTCGTGCAGGAAGCAAGGGCTTGGCAGTGAGCCTTTTCACAACAATGGATAAGCGGCAATTAAAAGCTATCGAAGAATATCAAGGTGCTACGGCAGTAACTACGGTGGAGAAAACCAGCTTAGATGTACCAGCCGCTTTCAAACTCTATCCACCGATGGTCACGCTGTTTGTGAACGCAGGACGCAAGGAAAAGTTAAGAGCTGGAGATTTGCTTGGCGCATTGACCGCGAGCGGAGAAATCCTCGGCGACCAAATAGGCAAGATTACTTTATTCGACAAAATTGCCTACGTCGCCGTCCAGCAACAGATAGCCAAAAAAGCATTGGCGATTCTTACCGATGGCAAGATAAAAGGCAGGAAGATCCGAGTTCGCCGCATTCTCTAGCATTGAAAGTTCTAGCAATAATAGTGACGAGAAAAAACGCTTACTCTTTAGGTGTGTCGTCCATTCTCCATACTAGCATTTGTTTCTAGAACAAATGACCTAAGTTTTTACTTTTACAGTTGCAGCGACAGCCAAGGCATTTTCAGTCGCCTGTTCTATTGATTCTGCTCTTGCTAACCCCACTCCCATTCTGCGCTTGCCAACGACTTCCGGTTTTCCAAATAAACGAATAGAAGTATCAGGCTGAGCCAGTGCAGCTTGGAGATTACCAAATTCAGATTCTGTTGAGTTGCCCTCAACCAAGATAACGGCGGAGGCAGAGGGACCATGAAAATGAATATTGGGAATGCTCAACCCCAATATTGCTCTTGCGTGCAAAGCGAATTCTGATAAGTCCTGGGAAATTAAGGTAACCATACCGGTATCGTGAGGGCGTGGAGAGACTTCACTAAAGTAGACATCATCACCTTTAATAAATAACTCAACACCGAAAATACCTCGGCCGCCCAAGGCATCAGTTACCCGCTTGGCTATGTCCCGAGATTTTTGCAAGGCGACACTGCTCATATCTTGAGGCTGCCATGATTCACGATAGTCACCATCCTCTTGTCGATGTCCAATAGGTTCACAGAAGCTCACACCGTCAACATGTCGAACGGTCAATAGTGTAATTTCATAATCAAAATCAACAAAGCCTTCGACTATAACCTTGCCTGCTCCGGCGCGACCTCCAGCCTGGGCATACTCCCAGGAACTTTCAACATCAACTTCGCTCTTAACAGTACTTTGACCTTTACCGGACGAACTCATGATCGGCTTAATCACGCAAGGAATGCCAACTTCTTTAATTGCATCTAGGTATTCTTCTTTAGTCTCAGCAAACTTAAAGAGTGATGTTGCAATACCTAACTCTTCTGCTGCCAAACGGCGTATCCCTTCTCGATTCATTGTTAAACTTGCCGCACGCGCTGTTGGAATAACCGTATGGCCTTCATTTTCCAAATCAACCAAGGTGTCGGTTGCAATAGCTTCAATTTCGGGAACAATATAATCCGGCTTCTCTTCTTCAATTATTTTCCGCAAGGCATCGCCGTCCAACATCGAGAAGGCATAACTCCGATCGGCTACTTGCATAGCGGGTGCATTCTCATAACGATCACAGGCGATGACCTCTACACCTAGGCGCTGTAACTCGATAACCACTTCTTTGCCTAACTCACCAGAGCCCAGCATTAACACTTTAGTGGCTGTCGATGAGAATGGTGTGCCGATCTTGGACATAAAGTCTTCCTTGGATTCAAATAATGAATTGTTGATTTTTGAACGAAGTGACACTAATAAGCTTTTTATCTGTTAGATTATAAACTTATTAGTGTCCTGAAATTTATTCAGAGCGTTAAGCGAGGGTCGATCAGTACGGGTATCCTTGCAACCTTGGCTGACCAGGGAACCAATCCGGGACTTGCGCCCAGTTATCACGATTCGGCATTTGAATCTGCGGTAGGCTCACCTCATCAAGCACCATTAAGTCGTCCTCGATAACATCGTTTAAGAAGAATAGATAGGCTGTTATCGAATAGACTTCATCAGGAGTGAGAGTGCCTTCTTGACCAAGCGGCATGCCCCGATTGATGAAATCCCACACTGTGGTAGCAAAGGGTGAACGAATTGGCAGCACTCGCCCGTATTGCCAGGGGTCGTCAACTTCTCCTACGTCTCTTTTTATTAATCTCGGTGCAAGGCCGCCTGCTCCCGTAGTCCCGTGGCAACCTGCACAGCCTTTCGAAAGATAGAGCTCCGAACCTTGGTTTGCTGTGCCGCTACCCACAGGCAATTCATCACCAGTGGGACTAATAGCAATATCCCAGGCTTCGATCTCACCAGCAGTCGGCGTTCTACCTAAGCCGAAAGTGGGCGACTGCGCATTCGCAGAGATGCCCAGAAACATTAATAACGGAAGAAACTTAAGCAATCGCATTGTGAATACTGCCATCGCTATCGACCCTCCAAGGTTGAATCGAATTATCCTGACCTCTTACACGAGGTGGTTGATCTGGCGGCTGATTCCAGAATTCAGCGACTTGTGCTCGTGATGGCTGTACCTGGCCGATTTCATCTATGCAGCGTGACTGTAATTCACAGGCCGAACCATCCCAATCCCATTCGAAGGTGAATCTGGTATGGGCCATAGGCTGCGCTGTACCACGCAGCTTGGCATCTGTCCAAGTAAGCCCACCATCGGTAGTGACTTCGACCCTATCGACTCGACCACCTCCTGACCAAGCCAAGCCACTCACTTCATAGAAGCCCTTACCAGGCAATTGCTGACCACCAGAAGGATGGGTGATCACAGATTTTGGCCCTATTTGATAACCTAGAGCTGCATTAACAGGGTCTTGAGTAAGATGACCATAGTCGTTGTAAGTCATGTAGTAACGGTCTACAACCTTAATTCGTCGCAGCCATTTCACGTTGAAGATTCCCTC
Organism: Gammaproteobacteria bacterium; assembly: GCA_012960305.1. GTDB lineage: Bacteria > Pseudomonadota > Gammaproteobacteria > Pseudomonadales > Pseudohongiellaceae > UBA9145. The sequence continues at coordinate 323,740 of DUBM01000011.1, forward strand.
AAAACCGGGGGCGAGCATTCGTAATGGAAAACCTTGCTGTGGGCGCACATCTTCGCCATTCATTCCATAGCAAATCAGCACATCGTCCATGGCTTTAGTCATAGGTATACTGGATGCCCCTTTCACTTCCTCAACACCTTCAGCAACGATCCAATCTGCATCATCTTGCACGCCTGCTTCTTCAAGCAAGGTGGATAGAAGCACCCCGGTCCACTCGGCGTTACTAGTCATGCCGTGGGTTTCCTGAACAGTAGTGTGGCGGCGATTTGATCGGTTGCCGGCGCATTCAATGAAATGCATACGAGTCACAGAAGGTAGTCGCTTAATTTCTTCCATCGTGAAGACCAGAGGCCGTTCCACCATGCCATGAATCATCAACCGATGCTCCGCTGGATTGATATCTGGAACATAGGAGCCACGAGTCGTGCCCATATAGTGCAGCGACGAAGGCGTAACCACACCAACCGAGTCCTGCAGCGGAGTCGCGATATGAAAATCGAGACCGAAGGTATCAGGAGATGCGCGACCACCGTGGGGTATACGCTCAGAAGTAACGAAGCGAGAACGATCGCCGTAGCCCACTAGCTCGTCAGTACCAAGAATGTTTGCGGGTACCGGCGCAACTGCCTGGCCTAGTGCAGGTTCAGCCGCTCCTAAGGTCAAACCACCAGCTACGGCGGCACTGCGTTTTAAAAATTCTCGTCGATCTGTTTTTTGGGAATCCATGGTCTTCTCCTTATCAGATGAAGCCTTATTAGGTGAGATAGCCTGAAAATCGGTTTTTGTGTGCCAAAATTATATGCCAAGGCAGGCCAAACCAAAAGCACTTTGAAGGCTCTTAGGCGCCCTAATCTACTATCAAATAACTGGACAAAGGCCCTATGGGAGAGATACCTTTCGTTTGTCTTGAACACCTAACAGAAACATTTAATACTAATAATAAGTCCTATCCATCTAGACAGTGCATACCTTGCACGGGAGTAAGATATGATAAGAAAGTCCCTATTTACCCTGATACTGGTTGCAACCCTCGCTATTTTAGTCAAGCCAACTAATGTCTTAGCCCAAGCCATGGAGTCGATTATACCGTTCAAAGTCGGAACATTTGCGATTAACGACGTACCCACAGTTGGTCTGGTCTTGCAGAACGACGAGCTAATCGTTGACCTTGCAGGCGCTAACCGCGCCATGGAGTTGTTGCCACAGTACAGCGCGGTGAATATCCCTGAAGATATGCTCGGGCTCATCTCACAGTATGAGTATGGCCTAAAATTCCGAGTTTATGAGGTCGTAAACTGGTTGGTGGCCCAGGATCTGCTAAGTGGCAGTGACCGACGCAGCTTCGTACACCCTGTGAATTCCGTAGACATTATGGCTCCTATTCAATATCCGAGCAAAATCATGAACGCTGCGGTGAATTTCTATACCCACGCTTGCGAAGGATGTAACGATGATGAGCAAGCGGCTCGAACTCGCGAACGGCAAGTGAACCGAGGCGTTCCCTACCTGTTTTTGAAGCCTACTCGCGGCGCCGTTATCGGCGATGGTGACGATATCATCATGCCTTATGGGCGTGATCGCATCGAGTGGGAAGTTGAGATGGCTATCGTTTTTGGCCGTACAGGCAAATATATTTCTGCCGACCGCGCCTATGATCACGTATTCGGTTACATGGTCGCGATGGATATTTCTGACCGCGGTGGACGCCCACCTGGTGGCTTCGGCTCCGGTTCAGACTGGTTTGTCGGCAAAGGTCATGATACTTTTGCGCCTCAAGGTCCTTGGATCGTGCCTAAAGAATTCTATGGTGATCCCATGGAGCGGCTACATCAGACTTTGGTCATTGATGGTGTCACAGTTCAGGAAGCCCGAGCTGGCGACATGATCCACAATATCCCTGAGCTCATTGAATACGCGTCCTCTCTTATCACTGTCTTCCCTGGCGATGTCATGCAGAGTGGTACTTCAGGAGGGACGGGTGCTGGCCGTGTTGAGCGCGCATCAGGCTCTGGATATCTGATCGACGGTGAGACTATCAGTGCCAATATCGAGGGGATCGGCACACTGACCCATACAGTCAGAATTGAAACTAGCGTTCCAGACGACCTGTCTGGCTCTCAACTACCACCAGTTAGCTCATATAGAAACTAACTGTTCGTAGCAAACGCTGATAACGAATTAAAGGGCGTCGACCGAGTTTAACCGATCGACGCCCTTTTTCTTTGCCTGGGTATTTCTACTAAAGATTCGCTGCTCGCTTCGAAACCCGAATTTTCCACGTCTCACAATTCAGGAAATTCTTCACTAGCTGCGTATCGTCGATATCCTTCTGCCATCAAACGAGCACATTCATTCGGAGTCGATCCCCCGTTGAAAAAACCCTCACAAGCTTCTGCAACCAGCTCGGGTAATTCAGTCAACACCCAGTCTCGAGCATCGAAGTATATTTGCATATCATTTGAGCTGGTCTCAACGGCAACGATCACACCATCAATAAAAGAAATGGTAAATGTATCCGTTACATTGAAATCAATACCCAAGGCAAGCATCGGATCGTCTTCAACTGTAACTGAACAACTTGCGACATTCAGCTCTTGGATGACACAAGGTTTACGCGCAACAATCTTGTAGTTTCCACCCTCAGCCCAACCCTGATAATAAACAACAGATGGAATTGAACTTGATGCTTGGGAAAGAGCACCTTCTAAAGCAATAGAGTTAAAGGAATAGAAAGTATCTATGAACGCTTCTGCAGTGGGCAACAAAGACTCATTTTGGTATTGAGTCTTTGAGTCCTTGTACACGGAGCAGGCACTTAAACTAAGCAACATGAAAAATAAGACACCGAGATTTTCCATAACTCACAGATTTCGTAGATAAGTATTGGAGCGAAAGGGTATGCTCAATTGAGTAAGCAGCGATAATTGTTTGCCAGACCCGTTACCAACACGCTCGATAGTGTCCCTACCAGTGAATGTTCCAAACACCCGATCCCAAATAATAACTGTACAGCCAAAATTGCTATTGCTTTCTTTATAGTTACAGGAATGATGAAGCTGATGCCATTCTGCAGTATTGAACAACCAACCAAACACACCGGAAACAAGGGGTAAGTTTGCATGACAAAAATGTGCATTGGTCAATCGAAACACAACCACTATTCCGATCACTTCCGGGCTTGCTCCCAACCACGCCAGAGCAACGGCAGAACTTAAGTTTAACCCCAAGAATTCTAAAGGGTGAGTTCGTTCCGCGCGAGCAACGCTCATCTTAGTTATGTGGTGGTGAGTAGCATGAATACGCCACAAGAACATAAATCGATGCTGCAGCCGATGCAGCCAATAGGCTATGAATTCTGCGACAAAAACTCCGATCACTGCCGCTACCAATAAGCCAAGAGTCGTTTCTGCCTGCAAACGAAAAGGAAATCCAGACGCATCTCTAAGCAACGCGAATGCATTAGAAATTGGTGTGTTATAGGCTTGATCGTAAATTGGTGCCCAGATCAAATAAGCACCTACTAACCAAAATGAATCTTCTGCCAGGTCTTTCAAATTGAGCAACCAATCTTCACGCTTGGGCATAAGCCGCTCGGCGACGAGCAACAAAGGTATGGGCACAAACATTAAAATTGTCACCATTAGCTGTGGATCAAACCATTCGGATGCTGCAGCACTAGCTGCAAGCAAAGCACATCCGAAAACAATGATCGGCTGTGGCAGTGACCACAAAGACAATAATGGTGATTTATCGTTCATAGAACTCCTATTTAGAATAACTAAGAAAACCCCTAGCTTGAAAAAGCACAATAGAATTTACTGCAAGTGCTGGCACATTAGCAAGCAGCCACCGCTAACCTGTAATTATCATGTAATTTTGCTGCCTTAGTTGAGTTAGGATCCCTTCGGGATGAACTATTTCGCGCATTGGAAAATTAGCTAGAGTTACTTCGTTATTAATAAGAGTATTCTCAATTGAAGCCTTCCATCCCGCATGCGCCTGATCTACTAAGCCCTTAATTTCCGGAGTTCGGAATGGCTGCTCTAGACAGAGGTTTTCGGTATCAGGATAATCAAGCTCTAGGAATAACCCAGCATCCCCCACCGACCCATATATTTGCTCGCTCAATCAGAACAAAATGGAGATAGATAAAGGTTTAAAGATTATCTATCGAGAAAACAAAGAGCTGTTGGAGTGGTGTTTAGTTTACGCCTCAGGCAAGATTCCTTAGTAACAGCTTTACGTGTTTATACTGCTTCCAACATCAATTTCGAGATACCGCTTATGTTTGCTGACCTACAATCATTGATATCACCTCTTTTAAGCATATTTGGTGAAAATCGTTTTATCCAAGCCTCTCTTGCCATAGCACTGTCTTTCGTGGTGGCTTGGATATTTAATCGCATCATCATTACCGGCCTAAAAAATCTAGCGCAGCGAACACGTATCACTCTAGACGATCATGTGATCGGCTTGTTACATGGACCAATCTATAACAGCATTTTGCTGCTTGGCGTCGCTAGCACTCTATTAATCCTATCGCCGCCTGAACTATACCTGGGCATCGGTTTTTCGCTGATACAATCCTTCGCTCTTATTATATGGGTAACTTTTTTACTCCGCAGCAATCGAATTTTGCTGACTCGCATTGCGAAAAATGAAAAACGAATAAAAGTAGTTCATCGACAAACCCTGCCGCTTTTTTTAAACCTAATCAACATTTTCATTGTTGTCCTTGCCGTCTACTTCTTATTCTCTGCGTGGAATATTGATATGACCGCATGGCTAGCCTCTGCTGGCATTGTCGGTATCGCTGTAGGTTTTGCTGCGAAGGATACTCTGGCCAATTTATTTTCTGGCGTATTCATCATGGCGGATGCGCCCTATAAAATTGGCGACTTTATCGTATTAGATACTGCAGAACGAGGGGAAGTGACTCATATCGGCATCCGAAGTACCAGAATATTAACCAGTGCTGATGTCGAGGTCACCATCCCCAATTCAGTAATGGGTAACACAAAAATAATCAATGAATCTGGCGGCCCGTCTGAGAAATATCGTTGTATTGCTTCAGTAGGTGTCGCCTATGGTACCGATATAGATAAAGTAAGAGAGATATTAGTGGCGATCGCTCAAGCCGAAGAGTTGGTCTGTCGAGACCCTATCCCCAGGGTTCGCTTTCGCATGTTCGGCGCGTCCAGTTTGGACTTCGACTTGCTAGTTTGGATAACTAAACCCGTTTTGAGAGGTTCTGTACTCAACAGTCTTAACTGTGCCATCTATAAGGCGTTTAATGAACAAGATATCGAGATTCCCTACGCCAAACAAGATTTATATATTAAAGAACTTCCCAAAACCTAATCTCTAGTTAAGTCTATAATTCTTTTTTCTAATAAAATTATAGCTAATCAGCACAACCTTTTATTTTTAAAATCGGCGACACCCATTGACCGCAAAATGTAAGAACCTTGACAGTTTAAGAGCTATTTCTAACTTGTTATTTCGTCGATTTGGGCATCAAAGCTTTTTAAGATGTTAAAGCCAAAGCTAATACGATCTGGAAGCTAAATTCTAAAGTCGAATTACAAGCTGGTCACTAATTTTCGTTCATAAAAAAACGGTGAATCACTTCACCGTTCTTTTCCTTTCTTTCAGTTCTAGGTTTATTATCTAGATGTCATTTCCGCTGCCATTCTTTCTTCAGCTCGGTGCCCTGAAAGAATATTAGTCATGCCATAATTGCCTTCGTGGCAGGCATATTCATAAATCTCATCTTCTGTGTAATCAAAAATAATTTCACGAGTATATGGCGCTGTATATGTACCCGGGTCGTCAGAAGTAAACTCATATTGCAGCGCAGAGGCGCTTATTCGTTTTATACGTTCTACATTTACCTTTTTTGAAGCTTCAGGACTAGAAGCACTCTTATCAGAATAATTAGTGGTTTCAATCACTAAAGTGTCTCCATCCCAGTAGCCACGAGAATCTCCAAGCCACAATTTAATGTCTTCATCTATATGGGGTTTGGCGACCAGAGGAATGATACGCACGTCATGAGCCATTTCTTGAATGATAGCGACAGTTTCTTTAGATTGCACAATCTGCCAATAACTGTTGTAGCCAGAAGCTAGACGAGGAGCACCAAAGGAAACGCAACGTTCTCCTAACGGACGATCGGTATACGAATCTGCAGGATGATCTTCTCGATGTTGAGCTAATTCTCTCGAGGCAGCAATTGCTTGTTCCGTTCTAGGTGGAAATTGGCCATTGGGAGGGTCAGTAATCTGGGAAGTGCGACGGTGAATAGTTCGTTCTGCCATCCACTGAGAATCATAGTTGCCAGTGCTGGGATCATAGGAAGTAATCGTACCGCTAAAGGCAGCTTGTAAAACCCCTTCACCAAAAAGAGCGTCATCACCAGCAGCATTGATTTCGGCAATTCGACGACGAAGAAATGTGACATCTTCTTCTGTCAAATAGGTTTTATCACCAAAAACCTCTGGGCGTTCAACCGGAGTAATAGTGTTATTCTCCCATACTCCCTGCAGGTCAGGATGACCATCGATGGTTTTACCCAATTGCCAAGAAGAGTCATCCTGGGCCGCAATCTGGGCCGAGAGAAGGCAAATGGTTAGAAATGAGCCGTAAATCGCTATTGCTTTTCTCATAGTGTTTTTCCTTTCTTTGGCTACGAAATTCTATTGTTATGGATATGCACTCCATCCCGCTGCGCTAGCGAAGTTCTTAGGTTTAGCTGTAAAAACCGTCGAGCTCGTACAGAGTTGTTTGCACAAAATTTAGTGGGGATATCCTCAACCAATTGGTCAAAATTATCAAGTAAAAGCAACCCTAATCTCTTAAGTTGTGTAGCTTCTTGTAGGGCTTTTAACAACGCCCCATCTATTCATTTAATACGCCACAGTACCCGACTTTTCTGATGTCCGCACCAGTATCTCATCATTTCTCTTAATTTTCTGCTCACCACAAAATACTCAATTAGAACTGTAGTAGGTTTCCAAATTAGTAGTTCCCAGCCATTTCATTTGCAAACAACAAAACCATACCACCAGCCCTATCGTCATGACCCAAAATAGCCAGCCTGTCCAAATAGGCATCTAGAGATTTCAGCTTTCCGGTAGATTGACAGGCATTCATGAAACCATCAGTAAAATCTGTTCTACCTAAAACCGCCTGCCACGACCTATCGAGAGCAGGTTGAAAACGACCAGGCTCGAGCCAACCTTTATCCAACCCTCTTTTTATCGCAGTACCGATCATCGCTGTTGAGGTTATTTCCGCAAAGGAACCAGGATAGTCAATTACTTCATGCCACATTCCCTCACTGTCTTGATATGGCAGTAGGGCCTCGAGGTGATTAATGAATGACTGCAACAACACTGAAAATTCCTGGTTTGATTCTGATATATCGCTTAGGGCTAGAGCCAAGCCAAGAGCGGGAAATCCATTACCTCTACCCCATGCAACATTAGCCAGGGGAGTATGCCGATAAAGCCCATCCCCTCTCAACAGCAAGTTTTGCATAAATTGGACGTGGACTAATGCCAGTTCAGTAAATCTTTTCTCACCAGTTAATTTTCCAACCTTTGCAAGTAATGGAGTTGCCATGAACACTGCATCGCTCATTTCCGCATGGGTTGGCATTACTTCTTTTAGGCTGCCAATATCATCAAAGCCTAGCTCAGCGGCACTAAGCGCCAGTTGCAAGTAATCTTCACTATTTGTTCGTTCCGCCAGTTCTGCGAATACCAATTGACCTGCTAACAAAGATGAAGAGCGGATATCAATTGGCTCACCATCGATATAAGAATTCACCAGCTGATCAACAGCTGCTACCTCTCCCATTCGCATTCTGCCAATGAGAGCTATTCCGGGAACATAGGCAGGGTTGGAAAAATCATGACCATAGTACTGTGCAAGTTGAGTAGCCAGAGCAGCGGGAGTTCGCGCATGACGACGCGTAATTTCTCTTTTCGCTGCAGAAACAGGCAAACTGCCTTGTTGGCGTAGCCAATCAAGAGAAAGACTTTGAGCGCTGAAAGTTATCGCAGGAATTTCACCAATTCCCGCAACGGGATTGTTTTGCAATGCTGAATTCAAGTTAGAATCATCATCCAAAAGCACTACGAGATCAGGTGCCTGAATGCCTAACCAACGCCACAAGGAATGAGTTACAGAGTTCTCTCGATAGGCTTCACCTTGCGGTGGAAATACAAGTATTTCGTTTTGAGGATTTGCGAGCGGAATTATGATTAAGTTAAGCTGGCTCTCACTTTCTTCCAAATCAAGATAAGATTTATACAACTCACTGAGCACAGCGCTGGAAGGAGAAGGTCCCTGCATGCCCGCGATGATAATTATAGTTCTCGCACTCTTATCGCTATTCTTAAACCCTTCGGCTTCTATTAGTGTTCTATTGCTGCTGAGACCGACGCTCCAAGTCGCCTCTTCAGCACCAGCACTGGCTGAGAAAATAGCTGCGAGAAAGCCAAAGCCAATATTCCATATTATTTGTCGGCGAATATTTAACAGAAAACTTTCCATGTTTAAGAAAACCTGAAGATTGGATGAATTATTTTCTGGGAGAGCCGTTACCAGAGCGCACGCGCTTTCTTTTTTTCTTTTTAGCACTTCTAAAAGCTCCCTCTATTTGATACCCGCATAGCGCTCAACTTATACAGTAGAAACACGAGAATCTTTGAAAGGGTCTGCGACTTGCTTATCAGGGATAATGAAAGACTACAGTTGTAACGTACCACTAATATTTTCCGTCAGTATTAATTTGAAATAGGCATAGAATATAGACAGGGAAACACCATTGCTATTTATGGATCCGATAGCCTTCGTCGCCTTATCAAAATCAGAAATTGGTGCACATATTACATAGATTCCCGAAACCGAAGGCTTGCTATAAAGCCTTCTTACCTCTTATTCAAGCTCCTTCCAAATCCTGGCATTGAACTGAAGTTTCTGCAGAGACATATCCGATAGCAAGAAGGTTTCACTATTTTGCAGTTCAGTTTCTCGCTGATTAGCACTGGCCATCAAGTAGCCCCGATGAAAACCTGAGCTTCTATAGGTTAGCAGATCAGTACGAAGCATTTCCGGGGCTCTCGACGTAAAATTGATTCAGAAAGCATAGTAGTTCTTCAAATTAAATAATTTTCAGTCGAACTATCCAATTATTACACTCAAATTCCGTAAATTTATAACGACCTTTTAAGAATTTGCGTTGGATAGTTTTGTTTCTTTTAGTTATCTGAAAAATATTCAACACGATGGCTTTCATAATTCTCTGACAGATCAGTAAGATCTGCCAAAGCGTCAGAATACTCTTTATGTGTCCGCATCATTTCAGTCATTTCATTCTGCAGTTGTTCAAAATCCTCACCCGCCAGTTCTACTAGTTCTCTTTGGTTTAGATACACCCCAAACCCCAATCTAAACTCTCGAGCTTTCTCTCCTCGGAAGTCACGTAAAAATTTCGGTTCACAAACCCGCCGAGATATGTAGGATCCTGTCTTACGTTCTCTCTTACAAATAATATCGAATTTATCCGCACTATTATTTTCATTAAAAAATGCAAATATTTCATCCTCCTTATCCACAACCAGGCGACCAAGTCGTGCCAATGATTGTTGACCAACTACTGTGATCTCTTCTATAGGCCTTGAAGGCTTAAGTCTCTCGACAGGTTCATCCACCGAGGGCTGCTCGGAAGACGATTGCTTAGGCAAACTTTCATCAACAACCAACTCCTGCGCCGCCAAAACCAAAGGAAGGAAAACAAAGATTGAACAAAGCAATAATTTCACACAATATTTTATGCTCAATTGGTACCTTAATAATCACGTAAGAGCTTTGATCATAGTGCGATGCGACACAAAAGCCAAGCGAAGATAAAACATCTAAACCAGCTCGGTCCGACTTGCCACCCACAGGGAGAATCTATAACCTCAGTTCCATCAATTCGCAAAAGCCCGCTGCCGCAACCTCTCTAACCTATGAAAGAAAACACCATGTCTGATTCATCACAAGAAGTAAAATTTCTTCGCGTATTAGGGCGCAGCGAAGTTTTTACGTTAGCCTTCGGTGCTATGATCGGCTGGAGTTGGGTGGTGCTGTCCGGGACATGGATAAGCTCTGCGGGCACAGCTGGCGCGATCATCGCTTTCCTCTTCGGGGGCGCTATCATTCTCGTAATCGGCTTAACCTATGCTGAGCTCGCTGCTGCAATGCCGTTTGCAGGTGGAGAACATGTCTATAGCCATCGGGCATTGGGAGCAGGCGCCTCGTTTATTTGTACCTGGGCGATAATCCTTGGTTATGTCTCAGTAGTCACCTTCGAAGCCGTTGCCCTACCGACAGTACTTGATTCTCTTATTCCAGGCCTTGATAAAATCTTCCTCTGGCAGATTGCCGGCTGGGATGTTTATTTGAGCTGGGTTTTAACGGGTGTTGCAGGCTCGATGTTAATGACCTATTTAAACATCCGCGGTGTTCGCATGGCTGCGGTAGTTCAATCAGTAGTAGTTCTGGCAATTTTGATTGTAGGAGTGCTGTTTGTTAGTGGAGCTGCAGTGATCGGCAGCACTTCTAATTTGGAGCCGCTGTTTCAAGATGGCTTGTCAGGCATTGCGCTGGTTTTAGTTATGGTGCCATTTATGTTCGTGGGCTTTGACACCATTCCGCAAGCTGCTGAAGAAATCAACCTACCTTATAAAGATATCGGCTCTGTGTTAATGCTCTCTGTGGCGATGGCAATTGCCTGGTATAGCCTTATCGTTTTGGGTGTAGGTTTATCTCTGGATGAGGCGGCCATAGTGAATGGCGAAGTTGTAACAGCCGACGCCAATGCTGCTGTTTATGGCGAGCCTGGCCGTATTGGTCTGTTAGTAGCAGGCTTAGCTGGAATAATTACTAGTTGGAATGCTTTCATACTGGGCGGCAGCCGCGCCATCTACGCTCTGGCAAATGCCAGTTTGCTGCCAAGTTTTTTGGCTAAATTACATCCCGAGTATCGCACTCCCTACAACGCAGTCTTACTTATCGGCGCACTCTCGGTGATCGGACCATTTTTCGGTCGACCAGTATTGGTGTGGGTAGTTGATGCAGGTGGGCTGGGAATCGTTGTTGCTTATTCAATGGTTGCAGCTTCATTTCTTATTTTGAGAAAGAAAGAACCAGAATTGGAGCGGCCTTATAAAGTGCCGTTTGGAAATGCAGTGGGTATTGCCGCTTTAATATTGTCTCTTGGATTGAGCTTACTATATCTGCCTGGGAGTCCATCTGCTTTGATTTGGCAAGAATGGACAATCATCGTCGGTTGGATGGCCCTGGGAGCGGTACTTTATTTATTCACCACCAGGACAACCTCACCAAGCAGTTTTACTGAGGAATAGAAGTTGTGACAACTGGCCCCATTCCCATAATTTGAACAATTACTTCTTCGTCTTTTGCCATATCGTAGTGATGACCGCCGGGAGGTTGAAAAACAAACGTACCCTCCTTTATCGCCAGCATATTATCTGGATCATAGACATCTGACTCAGGACCCCAGGACGTATACCAAGTGCCTTTAATTACAGTGATATAGCGGGCGGTGCTATGAAAATGTGGTCGACTGCCCGCGCCAGGTGGAAAAGTTATTCGGATAACATAAGGCCCTGGTTCGGAAGGATTACCAAGAATCGTGACGCTTCTCGCACCCTCAGGAGGGGTAAGATCCTCTGGCTGGCCAATAATAAAACCAAGCTCATCAGGCTGTACGATTTGCGCTGAGACAAATTGCACACTAAAAAAAGCCATACCGAGAAGGCAGCTTAGCCAAATTATCGTTCTTTTTGTTCTTGTATTGCGCATTTTCATTCTCCTTGAGATCCACCTTAATGGCAGCAATGTGCTTAAACTAAATGAATAAAGGACTGTCATGCAAGTAGTTTTGCATGCCTTTTGATAGCTGCTACAAGAAAGCTAATTGCATCAACTTACGAATTGCCTAGCCCCACGATTCATTTTATTCGTTCAGCCAGTCGTTCCAGAGTGACCACCAATCCACTAAGGCTTCCATTACTGGAATTTCGCGTGCTCGAAGCGCTAGCACTTAATTCACTAGCTATGGTTCTAAGTTGTTCTGAAGTTATTGTTTGTGAGCCTCCATTGTTATTTGCAAGAGCATTCTCGGCTTGCGTTATAAGCTGACCAATTTCTTGTAATTGAGAACCTTCAACAGAATTTCCTCGGCGTAGTTGATCAACATAGGCCCTTGCTACCACTGGTTCTGCTGGCCAGCTATGACGTTTCTGTTGTTGAGCATTAACAACTGAGTCAGGAGCCAGCAGCGACGCTGCTGCAATTTCATTTGCGGTCAAATAGTCACTGGGGACAAGAGATAGAACGTCGAGGCCTCTGGCGATTTCAGTCCCATAGATCAATCCATCATACCAGTAGGCTGACCAGTATCCTCCCAGAATAAGTTCTTCTTCATGCAGGGGCCCACGATCGAAAAAGGCAATTTCAGTAGGATTTGATGAGTCAGTGAAATCAATTACCGAGATTCCACCCTGATACCAGGCCTGAACGAATATATCTCGCCCCGGCACCGGGATTAGTGAGCCATTGTGTGCTACACAATTTTCCGTGTCGGTTTGCGGCGCCGGCATTTTATAGTGGCTGCGAAACTGCATCTTACCGTCAACAATGTCATAGATGGCATCGGCACCCCAATCAATAGGGTCAGAGGCACGGCAGCGAGGTCGTCCCCCCCCACCCCACTCGTCGGTAAATAAAACTTTGTCACCATCATTATTGAATGTCGCCGAATGCCAGTAGGCAAAACCAGCATCGATTACTTCATCCAAGCGAATAGGGTTCACTGGATCTGAAATATCCAAGAGAATGCCATTACCAGAACAGGCCCCAGCGGCCATACCGATTTCGGGATAGGCAGTAATGTCATGACACTGATTAGTTTCACGCGTACTTTGGGTGCCCTCTCCGTGATCTCCGCCTTCCCATAATCCTGCTGCTACTCCCGAGTTCGGGTCAGAGAAAATAAAAGGCCGATTTACTACTCGAGATTCCGCAGGATCATTCAGTGGAATCTGAATGACATCAATTCTGAACAATGCTGATTCAGTGTTTTCATATGGAGACTCTTCAAAACAACCGTCAAGTTCGTCTCCAGGTCGAACAGAACTAGTCCCAGAGCCATACACATAAATATTACCTTCATCATCAGGATCTGTGACTACAGTATGGGTGTGTGAACCTCGGCAGGTTTGCACTGCTCCAACCTGTTGCGGCAATCTAAAATCACTAATGTCGAAGATTCTGATACCTCTAAATCGGTCAGTGCTTGTTGGTTCTGCCACTCCCTGTAAACCACAATCCAGGCGACCTCTGGTTTGCTCAACCGAGAGAATCAGCAAATCACCAATAATTGATACATCCCCCTGCCCGCCAGGACAAACAACTGAACTTAATAATTCTGGAGTTCGAGGGTTGCTAATATCGAAGGCATTAAAGCCATGGTAGTTGCCAGCAACCAAAACATTGCCCGCAAACGTTAGGTCGGTGTTGGCAAAATTTAATAAGCTAGGACGCGGCTCTGAATTTTCGTCTTCTGTATCGTCAGCCACGGGAGTTTCAACTGCGGTACTTATTCCAGTTTGACCGCTTAAATTATCGGCGACATCTATATCCGCATCGGGTGATAACGTTTGATCAGCGTCTGCATCTTCACGATCCATAGGTAGTCCTGAAGGATTGCTAGGATCAAAGAAACCTTCAGGTTTCGGAATCGTTACAAGCAACTCCATATTTAACGACGCTTCGCCCGCGTCATTAAATCCGGCCCGAAGATTCACTCGAGGATCAGGGGAAAACCCAGCCAACATGGCGTCCATACGTTCAATTTCACTGGTTTGGTCTGATGTCACATCAGAAGTAAAAGCAAAGAGCACTGAATCCTGTGCAGAACCGCGTTGATCTAAAAGAGTATCAACCATTGTTAAAGCACCGTCGTGATGCTTAATCATGAATTCTAAAAACAGCGAATCGAAAGCGAAACCTTCAGCGTCTTCCAGCGCAGCCATATCATCCATGCTCGCCATGCCAGGCATGGGAATGTAATCAGGAGAATGATGGATATTCATATCGGGAGCTTCTAGATCACGATCCTCCAACCAGTCTTGCATCATCGAGATTTCATCTTCTTGGGAAAGTGAAATCCGCTGAGCGAGTAATCGCACAGCCTCGCGGTTCGTTCTTTCATTAACCAAAGCAGCCATTTCCATAGCTTGAGCATGATGAGAAATCATTCCCTGCATAAACATCACATCGCCTTGAGAAAATTGGATACTGGCTAAATCCGACGCTTCCTCTGCAGAAATTAGTCGACTTGGTTGTCCTGGAATACCAGGTTGAATTATTGGTGCCTGAGCAACACTTTGCGCGGTGAAGTGAAAAATTGTTACGGTAACTAACAGAAAACGCCCAGCGAATTGACTAGTAAATAAATTCCTGACACAAAAAACATATCTTCGTAGGCTCACCAGAAAGACAGAAGTTAAATAATCCATTTAGAAACTCCAAAATCAGCCATCTTCTCAAGATGGACTCTCAGCTAATTGTAATAGATATTAAAGTAATTATTTTCTACTTGATTTTAGTTCAGCTCTTTTAAAACCTAGTCTTGTTAGTTACTTCGCTCTTCAGCCAGCTGCTCTAAATAGATTTCTTCTAAGCGCTCAACTTCAGCAACGAAGCCTTGCGGATCGACAAAGGTGTCCGGGCTATAAGCTTGACCTGGTTTATACTTATCATGAAGCCCATACTGACTGCCGTGAGCAGCAACCCATACGTCGACATCCATTTGTTTCTGACGGCGATAGGTAGAAGCAAAATCTTCGCTCACACCTGGGTAGGTCGGATCGACTTCCATTACCTTACCAGGATTAATCGTACCCATATTCGCAATAACAACATTGTAATCACGACCATTTTCATTCACGACCATTGAATAGCTAGAACTGCCTTCAGTATGCCCCGGATGGTCGTATACAGTGAGTTTAATGTTACCCAGCTCAATCACTTCTCCTTCGGAAATGATTTTATCTACAATTACTGGTTCGAATGACTCACGACCACCGAAATGAGCATCACTAAAGCCCCCATCCTCCAGCACGCGCGCATCATCAACTGTAGCCCACATTTCCGCATTAGAAATTTGTTTAATTTCCGCAAGAGCTGCTGTGTGATCCCAGTGAGCCTGCATCGTCAACAAGATAGCAACATCTTCTATTCTAAAACCTAATGATTCCATGTTTTCGCGAATCAAAGCCGTGGAGTCTTCGAGACCAGTATTAATAAGTATATGCCCCTCATCTGAAGTGATTAAGAAAACACTAAGGTCGAGCAAACCGACACCATAGAGATTATCTATGACACGGAAAGCAGGATAAGGCGTTGTCCATCCTTCAGGTGATTGCGCAGAAACTTGAACACTGCTTAGAAAGAGGCAATTCGCGAAGGCGAGGCATATCAGTTTGAGTTGCATGATGACTCCTAATTTTGGGCTGGCATCTACTATTAATATCTAGAAAGGAAACCGCACAAAAAAGTAAACTAAAATAATCTTAGACTAGGAAGAATAGGAGCAATTGATAGCGATGTCTATGCTCCAATGGTTGAATTTGCGAACACTGGGCAGGGAATTTGGAGAGGAAGCAATATTACGAATGAGCTAAAAAGTTTTTAAGGTCGATAGGATTTATCATTAATGGCTAAACAATGAAAAAGTCAGCAAGATTGGTGATCCTAGAAAGTGCCACTCATTTTTAGAGATATGGTTCTACCCATGCTCCAACAATTAAATTCGAGTTCCTCAAGTACATTATTGGCGATATGGCCAACGTAACGGGTCCTATCTCGACAAACTTTCACGTCAGATACATTCCGCATATCCAGCCTGAAAGTAATGTCATTGAACGCGATCTTCTCAACAAAAGCAGTTATGTAAGGGTCCGCATGATCTTCTTCGATATCATCAATATCCCAACGCTTGGTAGCTCCATCGATACGATTGATCATGTTAACTCCCCAATTTAATTTCCACTTTGGAAGGTCGTGACGAAAACCAAAATCAAACTCTCCGCGATGGTAGTTATTAAATCGACGGGTGATGTTGAGGAATGGATCTTTAAATTGAGAGTCTCGAGCAGCGACTTTAGTAGTCACCAATAGATTGGGCATATTAATCATATTCATGCGCACACTGCCCTTTACTTCGAACACCACCATATCACCTTTCCCAGTATTTCCTGCTGCAGAAACCGGGTTATCTGAGGATGTAGAAACATCAATACGCTGGAGAAAGTCATAGTGACGATGTTTGTAGAGATTAGCTGTAACTACACCGGCATCATTCGGCAAACGATACTCAGCAAGAAGATTGTAGTTCCACCAAAAATCAGGCCGTAAGGCAGTGTTCCCTGCCAAAGTGTTTGAATCATCATCTTCAGCATCGGTAGAGGCCACAAAATTGGAAAAACTAATTTGCCGCACAAATTTTTCGATTAGAAATCTTAACTGTAATTGCGGTGTAATATCGAATCGATAATCTATTTTTGGCTTAAAAAAACTGAAATCTCTCTTATTGTTAAAGTCACCGCTCTGTTCAATTTTAGAGAACTCATACACCATTGAAGTTTCCAAAGACATTCTAGAATTGATTCGCCAGTTATGAATCGCGAACGGCTCATAGCGAATCTCTTCCACCCGAGTATTTGCATTTGGGACCATTTGAGGAACTAGGCCATCGTACGCAGCGGAAGGTGTGCCTGTCGCTGCGGGCAGGGCCAAGCGTAAATTTGAGTCGAGAATTGTTTGAGCTCGCTCAGCACCAAATTCCAAGTCCTGTCCATTAAACACATCCATTGTATAGGAGGCTCGCACTATACGTTCTTGAGCAATGCTAGCCGAATCAAGATAAAGGTCTTGAGTTTCAGTGCCATCAGCAAATACATCGAAACGTTTCCTGATACTAGCAATGTCTGTTTCATTGCTGATAAGCAACGCCTTAAACCGATTACCATTGTCGAATCGGTACTCAAAATCACCGCCCACTTCCCAATTGCTATTTGTGCTGGGAATATCTTCTCTCTCCCAAAAGGGAATATTTACACCATCCACTAAATCCAGAGTTGCTCGATCAACAAATGTTGGGTCATCATTCTCTGCATAGAGAGCATTAAAACGTACGCTGCTTTTATCACTGAGCTGATAATCAAGATTCGTTGAAAGCGTATAGCTGGTTTGCTCTCGAGTTCTATCTTCTTTAATGATGTCATTGGGAGAATTATCCGGAAGAAAGCTCTTCTCATTGGATATTCGATTTTGATACTGGGGCTGAGCTATAGCACTCACCAGAAAATTTAAATTTCCCGTTTGACCTCCATAAGATAGCGAGCCGCCCGGTTCAGATTCATCATCGCTATAGTAATCCGTATTAATTTCGTAAGAGAGACTGGTATTGGAGAGTTGCTCAAACAATACAATGTTGGCAATCTGTGTGCTTCCACGCACATCAAGATCACCACCAGTTCCACGAATGATTTCTATGTAGTCAACTTGATCTGCGTTGATTCGAACTAACTGAGTTTGTGAATTGTTATTTTTACCAGCAGTTCTTTTGCCATTTATCATTACCTGAGTGCCACTGCTACCGCTACCTAATCCACGACCACCTCGACCAGGGTTTCGAGCTGTCGACCGACTACTCCGGTTTGGGTCCTGAATATCCATACCTGGAATTCTATTCAACATATCTAATGCCGACACCGGGGCGTACTCTGCAAAATAAGAAGCCGGATAAACAACCGTGGTGTCATTGCCCACACTCTCTTGAGCACTGGCGCTATTAGTCAGGCCAGCAACTGTAAAAATAAGGCTAAGAACAATGGAAATTTTAAACGCGTAAGAAGTGCTTTTCTCAAAACTACAGATAAGAGAGGTCAACATACAAATAGAGCTCCGGGAGGAAGTTATTTCGATATAAATACAGTGGAATATATCGGCGAATTATAGAGGAGATTGAGAGTCTGACATGTGACAAATTGCAAGTGTGAAGCTTAATATGCCATTGTCGGAGTGGCATATTCAGTGACTTTTTTGACTTGCATCTCACAGGCAGAGACATCCGGTATGGAAACTATATAGTTGATCAACATCGCCCCGCGAATATCATACCCTTCCAGAAAGAATGCAGTGTCACCCACATCAAATACCCGAGGGTTGACTCCGACCAGCTCTTCATCCACAACAGTGCACAACGATGCATTTCTCTTGATTTAGGAAGGACTTCTTCTGTCCCTTCCCGATACGTGAAGACTTTGTGATCATCAAGAAAATAAACATACTCCACAACACCATCACGATTCAGGTCTTCAGCACACATATCGCAAACCAAAAAGGTATCGCAATAATGGGCTTTTAAAGGGCGATAAACTAAAGCCAAGAAAGAGTAGCGGCAAGCAATGGTGATAAAAAAATTGCAAATTCGGAGACAATTTAAACTAACAAAGCCACCGTTCTAATTATAGTTAGTAATCGGCAAAAGGTACTCTTGATTTAAACGCAGAAGGATACCGAAGCTAATCGATGAAAATGAGCGCTATAACACAGTTATCTGATGCGCATCTTCGTCAGTTACTAGGAAACGAAAACTGTACTCCTTCCTCATTAGAAGAAGCCGGCCAACGCTGAGTCATGGTCTTGCGTCTGGTGTAAAAGCGAACCGCATCAGGACCATAAACATAGAGATCGCCAAACAGTGAACGTTTCCAACCCCCAAAGCTATGGCTGGCTACTGGAACCGGTAGGACTACATTCACCCCCACCATGCCGACCTGAATGTTGTCACTGAAGTAACGGGCGGTTTCACCATCTCGAGTAAAAATACAGGTCCCGTTGCCGTATTCATGACTATTGATCAGTGCCATTGCTTCATCGAGATTTGCCACTCGAACCACACACAACACCGGTCCAAATATCTCATCTTTATAAATACTCATGTTCTGAGTTACTTCATCGAAGAGACAGCCTCCAATAAAAAACCCTTCTTCATGACCGGCTACAATTAAGCCCCTTCCATCCACGGTAAGCTCTGCACCTTGTTGCTGTCCTTCTTCGATATAACGATTTACCCTCGCCAATGATTCAGCAGTAATAACTGGCCCCATATCATTACTAGTATCAGTACCCGGACCTATTCTTAATTTTCTCACTCGCTGCTCTAATTGAGCCACTGCGGCGTTAGCGGTTTCTTCACCGACACAGACAACCACGGAGATAGCCATACAACGCTCCCCACAGGAGCCATAAGCAGCTCCCATTAGTGCATTCACGGCGTTATCGATATCCGCATCAGGCATAATCACTGCATGGTTTTTCGCCCCACCCAGAGCCTGCACCCGTTTGCCTTTATCACAGGCGCGCTGATAGATTGATTCGGCAATAGGAGTGGACCCCACAAAAGAGATAGCTTGCACTCGAGGATCATTAATTAGCCCATCTACTGTTTCCTTGTCACCGTTTACCACATTAAATACACCATCTGGCAATCCTGCTTCAGTTAGCAGCTTTGCCATTAACATCGATGCGCTGGGATCTCTTTCTGACGGTTTCAGAATAAAACAGTTACCACAGGCTATCGCCATAGGATACATCCACATTGGAACCATAGCCGGAAAATTAAAAGGTGTGACACCTGCTACTATTCCCAGAGCCTGAAATTCTGACCAACTATCTATACCTGGCCCTACATTCTTTGAATACTCGCCTTTTAACAACTCCGAAATGCCGCAGGCATACTCTACAACTTCGATTCCCCTACCAAGCTCACCCCGAGCATCATCTAGAACTTTACCGTGTTCTGATGTAATTGCTCGGCAAATATCATCGGCATTTTCTTCTAACAACTGCTTGAAACGAAACATTACCTGTGATCGCTTATGTGGAGGCGTCCCTCTCCAGCTCAAGAATGCCGATTCAGCGGCGGCAATAGCTTGCTCTAAGATATCCCCATCAGCCAATTCCACAAATTTACTGACCTTGCCAGTAGCTGGATCGTAAATTTTACCTGTACGAGCCGCACTCCCAGCTTCTTTGCTATTAACCTCTTTACCACTAATAAAGTGCCCAAGTACATTTGGATCTGATTGGCTGGCCTTCTTTGTTTTTTCAATCGAGCTCATGCAATGATTCTCCTACCGCGTTTATCAGATCATCAATTTGTTCTTGGTTGACAATGAATGGAGGTGCCAATTGCAAAGTATCTGCCCCCCAACGAACATAGAAACCTTTCTCCAAGCACTTTAAGCCAACCTCGAAAGGCCTCTTTAACGGTTCATTAGGGAAGTGTTCGAGACTTATACCCGCAGCTAATCCGTAATTGCGAATATCAGTTACATAAGGGCTACCTTTAAGGCTATGTACTGCTTCTTCAAAAATTGGCGCTATTTCTTTTACTCTAGCAACCAGCCCATCATCGACGAGAACATCCAGCGCAGCAATTCCAGCTGCACAAGCTACAGGATGCGCAGAATAGGTATAACCATGGGGGAACTCCACCATATAGTCCGGCCCACCGTTATCCATAAAAGTGTCGTAGATTTCATTTCCAACAACCACTGCACCTAGCGGAACGACACCATTGGATATCTGTTTTGCCAACCCCATAATATCCGGAGTTACTCCAAATTCTTCTGCTCCTGTTAGAGAACCCATGCGCCCGAAGCCAGTAATGACCTCGTCAAAAATTAGCAATATCTCGTGTTTATCGCAGATCTCACGTAACCGATTTAAATAACCTTTGGGCGGAGGTAGTACACCAGCTGTCCCGGACAATGGTTCCACAATGACTGCTGCAATATTGGAAGCATCATGCAGTAAAACTAACTCTTCTAATTCATCTGCCAAGTGCGCACCTATCTTCGGCATGCCTCTGCTGAATTTATTTTCTTCTAAAACGGTATGGCTAATATGATCTGCATCCACAGACTGACCGAACAGCTTGCGGTTGAATCCAATACCACCTACACCAACGCCGCCGTAATTAACTCCGTGATAACCCTTGATGCGACCGATGAATTTCGATTTACCCGGCTGACCTTTGCTACGCCAATATCCTCGAGCAATTTTTAGTGCAGTATCGATAGTTTCCGAACCTGAATCAGTAAAGAACACTTTATCCAGTCCAGAAGGAGTTAATTCCACGACTCTATTTGCTAATTTAAATGAAAGTTCGTGGCCATATTGAAAACCGGGAGAATAATCCAGATCGGCTATCTGCTTGCTTACCGCTGCAGTGATTTCTTCTCGACCATGGCCCAGGCCACAAGTCCACAGGCCCGAGAGTCCATCGAATATCTGGCGACCATCAGCGTCAGTGTAATAGGCACCTTTGGCAGCTGCTATCATCCTAGGCTTTTCTTTAAACTGGCGATTTCCGGTAAACGGCATCCAGTGGGCGGCGAGTTCTTCTTTGCTCAAAGTCACGTTAATTACTTCCCCTATTATTCTCTTAACTCAAATGATACCTCTGAACCTTGTAAGATACATCCCACAGTGAAGGCTATGACAATAATGAGTGTCTTGGGATCTAACATTGCAATCGGTCGTAGACAATGATCCTCAATTTCTAAAGCTGGATTTCCATCTGAATATTACAGCAAGCATAACAAGCTAGATCTTTGCGCTACTCCATTGCAGGAGTTATAGTTGAAAGCAGATCTCCTTATTTTGCTTCATTCGAGGAGATTTTAATCTTCCTTAGAGTTGAACGGAGCATAGGATAAATCTAATAAGTGGAGACTTCCCATGGCTACTCATTTCAGTTCAAGTTCTAGCACTAAGACATCCAAATCTGGTCGACGAATTTCTCGGCGCAACTTTCTAGGTTCGAGCACGGCTTTGGCTGCAGCTGGGCTCGGTCTGCCAACTCAAGCTGCATTGGCCGCAGCGGAGCCTGCGACTCTAGGTGCTGCCGCACCTGACTATGTAGTCATTAATGCTCGCGTCTTCACTATTGATAATGATCAACCCTTCGCAGAAGCATTCGCAGTTAAGAATGGCCGCTTCGTTGCAGTGGGTTCTACTAGTGATGTTCAAAATTTGGCTACTGTTGGCACCGAAATCATCGATGCTGAAGGTATGACGATTACTCCAGGGTTTATTGATGCTCATTCCCATCCGTCCGGAGCGGGTGTAAACGAACTGGTTCAGGTCAATGCTGACCTGCGCTCCATCGCGGAGATTAAATCTGCGTTACAGGAACGAGCTAGCACAACTCCAGCCGGACAATGGATTCAAGCATTTAAATATGACGATACAAAATTAGCTGAAGGACGACCGCTTAACCGCTTTGATATTGATGACGTCGCACCAAACAACCCTGTTGTTGTCGGGCATCGAGGTGGTCACACCGGAGTCTACAACAGCATGGCCCTGGCGTTAGCAGGCATCACAGCAGAAACACCAGACCCCGATGGCGGTAGATTTTATCGAGACGATGATGGCGTCTTAACTGGACTGGCAGCTGAAGAAGCGCGCTATGTTTTCCGCGACCTAATTCCCTCCGACTCTAGCCGCGAACAACGCCGAGAAGGAGTAAAGCTAATTTCTCAGCTAATGTCGAAGGCAGGATTAACGTCTGTTCATCAAACTGGCGGCGGACGCAACGATATGATTGCCTATCAAGACGCACGGGAAGCTGGCGGGATGCATTTCCGAATGTATCTTTTCCCACGAGGTCGTCTCTTCGAAGACCTGGTAAACGCAGGCATCCGAACCGGCATGGGAGATGATGTATTTCGTATCGGTGCAGTGAAATTTATGGCGGATGGCTCAGCTTCTGAACGAACTATGCGAATGAGCACACCTTTTGAAGGCACCAATGACTACGGTATTCTCACCATGTCTCAAGAAGAGCTCCACGAAGCAGTTGAAAATGCTCACCGCAATGATTTTCAAATCGGCATCCACGCCAATGGCGATGTAACAATTGAAATGGTGTTAAATGCTTATGAGAGAGCGCAGACCCTATGGCCGCGGCCAGACACGCGCCACCGGATCGAACATTGCTCACTGGTAAACCCAACACTATTACAAAGAATTAAAGATCTTGGTGTTATACCGGCCCCTTTTTATACTTATGTGCATTATCACGGCAATAAGTGGGTTGACTATGGTGAAGAGAAAATGCAGTGGATGTTTGCCCACAAGTCCTTTCTAGATTATGACATTCCCGTCGCTCCAGCATCAGACTACACACCTGGTCCATATGAACCGCTAATGGCTTTGCAATCTATGGTCACTCGGAAAGATTTCGACGGCCGCATTTGGGGACCCAACCAACGCATTACTTTAGATCAAGCCTTGCGCATCTGCACTATGAACGGAGCCTATGCCTCATTCGAAGAAAATAGCAAAGGCAGCATAACTGCTGGCAAACTAGCTGATTTCGTTATTCTTGCTGACGATCCCCACGAGGTTGATCCTGACCAGATAAAGAATATAGAGATTGTTCGTACAGTCGTCGGCGGCACGACGATGTACGGCGCTTAGGAGCAGTATCACCATTAGTTGCCAAGTCGGAGTGAGCGGAAATTGAGCTGCTACAAAAAGGACTACGTAGCAGTTCAGCCGACACTCTTAATCCATGCTGAGCTAAACCGCCTATCCGACATCATTTAGCAGCCTCCTCTTGAATGACTTCATCCGCTCAAACTGGAATACTCATGTCTCCACTGACATTCATAGCAGTGCCATTTCTTTTATAAATATCTATCGCCTAATTCGATCCATAGCGGTATTAGAAAAAATGCCGCAAGAGTTTGTACAGTTATAATATTTGCCATAAGGCTATCATTCCCACCCAGCTGTCTAGCCAAAATATAGGCTGATGGAGGCGCCGGCAGTGCGGTTAATAACAAAACTATTAACGCGAGAGATTCATCTACAGCAAAAACTAAACAGGTGACGAGAACGATTCCAGGAAAAATTAGAAATTTTGCTACTACCGAGACTAGTAGCTGCCAGCCCTGAGCACCTAGAGTGATAAATTTCATTCCCGCTCCGACGGTGAGCAAACCAATTGGCAGTGCTGGCTGACTTAATATAGAAAGCACAGACTCAACCATATCTGGCAGTTGAATATTGCTTGCACTTAGGGCCAATCCAAGCAAGCAGGCTATAACCAGAGGATTAGTGACAACCGCGCCGATAACAACATAGCCACCTTTGGCTTTACTGTCTTTATTCATGCTCAAGGAGATCACACTGAGAATGTTAACCGGGACGATATAGACAGCTAGGCAAAGCGCAGCAGTTATCAGTCCTCGCTCGCCATAGAGAGCATCAATACAAGCTAAACCGATATAGGTATTGAAACGAATACTGCCTTGGTACACAGAACTTAATGATGCGTGGTCTTTCGCTATTAGCTTGTGTAGTGACGCGAGAATAAAAGAGATTAAAAATAGCGCAATACCGATCACTCTCGCCAATTCGACAAAATCTTCCAAATCGAAAGTTGAGGAAGACAGACGCATCACGAGCAATGCTGGGAAGAAAATATAGTAGGTGAGGCGTTCTAACTCTGACCAAATTGCAAGATTTGAAAGCGGAAGTCGGCTTAACATAAAACCGAATAGCATAATAAGAAATATAGGGGAAAGAGCATCAACAATCATTGGCGCATACTATTCTATTAATGACTTTCTTTCTATTTCTCACTTAATAGTGACTCATCGCCTGTAGTTTTAGAGAAACAACAGTGCCATTTATTCAAGCAGCCTAACATGGTAATCTTACCAGCATCTTCTCGCTCACAGCCCTAAGGAAAGTTTTAGCAGTTAATGGAATATACAGCCATAGTCGCGTTCGCTATAACTACGTGTGTGACACCTGGCCCTAATAATACTTTAATCATGACTTCGGCCCTGAATTATGGTATTCGCAGAAGCATGCCTCACTATCTAGGCATCGTGTTTGGGTTTCCGGCCATGGTTGTAGCCGTAGGTTTGGGTATTGCCGGACTATTTGAACAATTCCCTTTTCTGCACGTGATTTTAAAACTTCTTGGCGCCGTGTATTTGAGCAATCTAGCCTATCAGATAGCTTCTGCACCTATTACCGATTTAAATATCACTGAAGGCAAGCCGTTTTCGTTTCTTCAAGCTGCAGCCTTTCAGTGGGTGAACCCTAAAGCCTGGGTGCTAGCCATAGGGGCAACTGTGACCTATACCATTATCTCTGATAGCTATGTCCTGCAAGTCTTAAGTATTGCGATGATATTCTTATTATTTGGCTCTCCCTGCATAATGCTTTGGCTTTGGTTCGGTGCCTCCTTAAAAACCATTTTGCAGAACTCACTCAATGTGAGAATCTTTAACATCTCGATGGCACTATTGTTAATGGGATCATTAATACCGGTTTTTAGAGATCTGTATATTCAGTTTTATTTTTAATCCCAATCTTACTCAGATTAGTAAGAGCATATACAGTACTGAAGGTACCGAAACCCAATCAGCAGGATTCACACTGAGGTGAAGTATTATGAGATTTATTATTGTCTTATTAAGCACGCTAATCCTATTCACATGCACTGAAGGACAACCAACTAATTCTTTCACAAGTATAAATAACGCTCAGGAACCCGCTGAGTTTACTTCAATAACCGCTTTGGAAAATCGGCTTAGTTTAGACAGCCGCCCCAACGCAGCTCCTAAAAATATCGTTTTCATCCTAAGCGACGATCATCGCTTTGATTTTATGGGCTTTACTGGCAAAGTTCCCTGGTTGGAAACCCCCAATCTAGATCGCTTAGCGAGTGAAG
The DNA here is from genome assembly GCA_012960305.1 of Gammaproteobacteria bacterium. GTDB lineage: Bacteria > Pseudomonadota > Gammaproteobacteria > Pseudomonadales > Pseudohongiellaceae > UBA9145. The sequence goes on from DUBM01000011.1 coordinate 349,655, forward strand.
GCGCCTACTTCCCCAATGCCTACGTGACTACTGCTCTTTGCTCGCCATCTCGGGCCTCGATTTTAACTGGACTCTATTCTCATACTCACACTGTAGTCGACAACGCTGCCCCAGATCCTGGCAATCTTATTTTCTTCCCTGAGTACATGCAGAATGCAGGGTACCAAACGAGTTTTTTTGGCAAATGGCATATGGGTAATCACAGTGATGATCCGCAACCAGGTTTTGATCACTGGGAAAGTTTTCGGGGACAGGGTGTTTATTACGGACCGACCCTAAATATAAATGGTCAACACACTACCTATGATGAATCGACCTACATAACCGACTTGTTAACTGACCACGCGATTGGATGGTTAAAACAAAGAGATGAAGAGCAGCCTTTCTTCCTCTATCTATCCCACAAAGCAGTTCATTCTGAGTTTCAACCTGCTGCACGGCATTTGGGTCAATACCAAGAGGAACCCATAACCTATCCACCTTCCTATAACACGCCCAATTACGGCAAACCGGAACTGCCTTCCAAAAACGCCCAAGGCGAGCCACTGCGAGGACAAGATTATTATGGTGATAGGAGGATACCTGATTGGGTTAAGCAGCAGCGAGAATCCTGGCATGGTGTTGACTACATGTATCATGGCCGCATCCCCTTCAAAGATTTTTTCTATCGGTATACCGAAACTCTCATGGGAATTGATGATAGTGTCGGTGAAGTTCTAAGCTACCTCGATGAAAATGGTCTAGCTGAAGACACCTTGGTGGTCTACATGGGAGATAACGGCTTCTCATTCGGGGAACACGGACTTATTGATAAACGCCATTTCTATGAAGAATCAGCCAAAGTACCTTTATTGGTTAGATGGCCATCTCAACTCGACGGTGGAAGACCCATCAATCAATTGGTACAAAACATCGACCTTGCTCCCACTTTTCTTGCAGCAGCAGGTTTGACTCCTCCGGACTATTTCCATGGAAGTTCACTTATGCCATTGTTGTCTCGACAAGAAACCACTTGGAGAGATCGCATATTTTATGAGTACTACTGGGAACAAGACTTCCCCCAGACACCTACAATGTTTGGAGTGAGAACCGATCGCTACAAATATATTCGCTATCATGGCATTTGGGATACCAATGAATTCTATGACTTAGAAAACGACCCTAATGAAATGCAAAACCTTATTGCTGCTCCGGAACATCAAGAACGAATAGCGTCTTTCGCTACTGAGATATATGACTGGCTCGAAACTACTGACGGCATGAACATACCGCTGAAGAATATTGTTAGACCTAAATTTGGCGACCACCGAAATCAAGCGATACACTAAAATAAATCAAACCTAACAGAGAGCTCACTATGCAATTTCTCATTACTGCCTATGATGGCACCGATTCAGACGCCCTAGACCGCAGAATGGCCGCACGCCCCGCTCACATTGATGCGGTTGCTTCGCTAAAGGAAAACGGCCAGATAATTGCTGGTGGCGCAATTCTTAATGATGATGATCAGATGATCGGCTCCACATTATATGTAGACTTCGAATCAAGAGAAGTACTTGATACCTGGCTGAATAACGACCCATATATTACTGGGAACGTTTGGCAAGATATCTCAGTTCAACCGATTCGGTTGGCTGTTAAATAGAAGCGACTCAATCTGGCTTTTGGAAAAAAATGGAGCCAGGAGTCTCACTACTTCGATTGATTCCTCTAGATAATATTTTTCCAAATTGTGAACCAGCCTTAGTCAGCATAAGGAAGACTAAAACGTACTTCTAAATATACGACGACACTCTCAATTGCGGTATATTGATGAGGGGTGCCTTCATCAATAAGAACCACATCTCCGGCGGTAACACGTCTAGCCAATCCATCCTGAATATAAGCAGTGCCATTTTCTGGTCTAATAACAACGCCCCCAGTTAGGAGAGTCCCGGCCCCTTCAGTAATAAAATGCATTTCAGTACCGCGCTCGTGGATAATAGGTCCCGCGGCCTCAGTGCGACGAATCAACGCTATTTGATGATCATCGGCAACTTTTACTCTGGATACTGCCATCGAGGGCCGTTCTGCAATTGCCTGCTGCATTGCCGACGCGATGTCAGATGCTTGCATATAAAAAGCTGGAGGCTTTGAAGACTGAGCGGTTGCTGCTGTAACGCCTAGTAAAAAAATCATAGCGATTAACTTTAACTTTCCCATGAGGTTTCTCCCTTGTTTTCTTATTTTATTCGTTCAAAAGTGATTTCAATAAAACAGCTTTATCGACAGCTCAGTTGCAAAGCACCCAATTCTCCCAGATATTATAGAAAAAATAGAACTACAAAGTATTCGCGGTGCAGAAAAACCTATTAGGAATGCAGTGGTTCTGATCTACGAGCAGAGACCTTTGCTAAGTAACTAGCTTTCGGCTGCTCCAGCCGCCAGTAAATACGACACAACAGATTCATAGCGGCGAGATTTCGCAAAATCTAATGCACTCAATCCGTCAGCATTCTCTGTATCTAGATCGACACCAGTCGCAACAGCCACCTTTACAGTATCGAGAATTAATGACTCCCTACTCTGTCCGGTTTGTCCTGCTCGTCTCTCCGGGGTGCCCCAGCTTACTCGGAGCCTTGAATGCCCCATACCGACAGCTGCCATTAACAATGAGACGCCACCTTCAACCTGAGTAAAATTATCTCCTTGGCGTTCCGCTGGAAAATGCACATCGTTTATAACATTGCTATTAGCGCCTGCCTCTAATAAAGCCTGCATTATTTTAGGTTCAGAGAATCTAGCAGCCAACCACAATGGAGTCGCACCAATTAAGGAATCGTGAAAATTATAATCTGTAGACTGGCGCCGCACCGGTGTCGGCTTTTCTAATAGCGCCTCAGTATTAGCTCTGTGGGCTAAAAGCACTTTGATCGCATCGAGATTACCTCGAAGGACCGCCACATGTAATGCAGTATGACCACTTGTCGCTGAATCAGGGTCGGCACCATGTTCCAACAAAAAGTTTAACGTTTCAGCATTGCCACCATGGACAGCCATAATTGCTGGACTTGTTCCAAAGGCGGACACATCGTTGATACCTGCGCCACCTTCCACCAATAGCTGTGTTGTGCGCAAATCACCGGACCTGGCCGCAAATATCAAAGGTGTATTGCCACCTTGTTCGATCCAAAATTTATATGCCGGATTACTGTCCTGAATTTTTTCAGATTTCACATACTGAGATCTGACCAGTGAGCGCGCAGCAACATCAGCACCGAATTCAAGGAGTGCTGCGACGGAATCGGCATGTCCATTATTGGCCGCCCACATGAGAGCGGTTTGATCGCGGGTCACTGCCGGATTTGGATCTGCCCCGGCTTGAAGAAGTTGCCTAACGACCGAACCATTGCCAGTTTGGGAAGCAGTCATGACAATAGTCTCGCCTGACTCAAGAACAATATTAGGATCAGCGCCTGCGTCGAGTAGCAGCTTGGTCATAGCCGCATTGCCATTTTCAGCAGCTAGCCATAGAGGCGTAACCCCCAGATCAGTCACTGCATTGGGATTTGCGCCAGCGGCCAAAAGCTTTGCAGCACTTTCTTCACTTTCATGGTAACTAACCCAGTGCAGAGCGGAAGTTCCGTCACCATAAACCGCATTTGCCTGGAGACCGTCATCCAAAAGTGTATGTAAGGTTTGCCAGTCAGCGTCTTTTGCCGCTTGCACAACCACAGGCATTCCTTGAGCAAGCACAGCGGTTGCCAATGAAAACTGGAGAATGATAATGTTTAAAGAAAGTAGAAGCTGTCTACGCAAGTTAGATAGCATGTTTCAGTAATCCTGTAGTTTTTGAGAACTATTACTGTTCAAATACTGTTCGAACAGAATATCCTAGAAAATTGGCAGTGGATCTTTGCTTCCACCAATACGATCAACTGGAAACTTGAAACGTTCCATTAGAGTGAGGTGCAAATCGGCCATCGTCGGTTGGTGAGAATATTGAATATGATCACCACCATACAACCAACCCGCTCCACCACCCATCAACAATACTGGTAAATTATTCCCTGCATGAACCGTACTGTTTGAGAGTCCTGCTCCATATAGGATTGTCATATTATCCAGCAAATTGCGGTCACCCTCCTGTACGGCGGCTAACTTATCCAGATACCTGGCGAACAAGGTGGTGTGATAAGTGTTAATCCTCGACATCTTCTCAACCAACTGCGGATTATTGTTGTGATGGGATAAAGGATGATGAGCATCAGGCACATCAATCTGAGGATATGGTCGAGCGCTTTGCTCTTTACTCATCATGAATGTAATAACGCGAGTCAAATCAGTTTGCAATGCAAGAACCTGCAAGTCCTGCATGATTTCCATGTGATCTTCGTACTCTGGAGGAACACCGGCAGGTTGATCGATCTCAGGTAAATCTTGATCAATTTGTTCCTCAGCTTTTTGGATACGTCGCTCGATATTTCGAACTGATTCGGTGTAGCTACCGACAAGATAACGATCTTCGGCACCCAAATTAGATTCCAAGCCCCTAAGTTTATCAAGCACAGCATCGAGAATACTGCTTTGTTGTTTAAGGCGAACTTCACGAGCATCACGAGCAGTACTACCACTATCACCAAATAATCGTTCAAAAACAGCTCTAGGATTGTGTTCTGTTGGCAGTGGCTCGGTAGGGCTGCGCCAGGAAAGTGTATGAGTGTAAACACAACTCAGATTAGCCGTGCAGGCTCCAGCCAGGGCTGGCGCATCCATTGATAGTTCCAGGGACGACAATTGAGTCTCTTTGCCTAATTGGCTGGCAAGTAGCTGGTCTACTGAAATATCGGCAAGAATTTCTACTTCATTTTTGCCGCCACGGGTAACACCGGTAAGGAAAGAGCCTCCAGCGCCAGCATGAGCAATGTTCCAATTGGCATTTAAACCCGAGAGGATCAGCATTTTCTCGCGGTGCTCGGCCAGTGGCTGAAGAATTGGAGTCATCTCAAAATCAAGTCCAATCTTCTTCGGCAACCAATAATCCATGGCCATACCATTAGGCACATAGACTGTTTGGAAACGATGAACGGGTGCCGGCGAGCTATTGGCAAATGCAGGAGTCATAGCGTCAAGTAATGGCAGAGCCAACGCGGCACCTGCCCCTCTGAGCACTGCACGTCGGGAAAGTGCTCTTCCAGTGCTGATGTTTACTGTCTTAGCCTTATTGGTCATTTGCTTGCCACCTCGCTAATAACTCTGTAAGAGGTATGTCGTTGCGTAAATGTATCATGAGAATCGGTCAAAAATCAGTTAATTCCCGGCAGTAGATACTCCTATTATAGTATTTTCGGCCAATTGCGCCGGTGCACTACTACTAGTAAATGCCGAGCTTTCTGCAATACCTAAAATCAACGAAGACCAACTGTAGTCTTCAGCCGCTGCCTTTCGTACGATACTGCGAATTGTCGGCTGATCGTAAAATTCAACACGGCGACCTAGAGCGTAGGTCATAAGTTTTTCAACCAGGGTGTGGGCGAATTGATCCGGTCGTTCCGTCATCCAATCTCGCAAATCCGCAAAACCTGAGAATTCCACGCCACCAGGGTAATTTCCATTCGGATCAACCGGATTACCACCTTCATCAAAATCACGCCAAGCTCCTATCACATCAAAGTTTTCAAGAGCAAACCCCAAAGGATCGATCACTGTGTGACATGTGGAGCACACTGGGTCTTCACGATGACGGGTCAATCTTTCCCTAATAGAGGTCGGTATCTCGCCAACTTCGGCGTCGGGGAGAACTGGAACGTTTGGTGGTGGTGGTGGTGGCGGTGTACCTAGTAAATTATCCAGCAACCATTTCCCGCGCAGCACAGGTGATGTTCGTCCAGGATAGGATGTCACGGAAAGTAATGCACCGTGAGCCATTATCCCCCCACGTTGAGAGGTATCCGGAAATTTGGCTTTACGAAAACGACTCCCGTAGATTCCTTCCACTCCGTAATGTCTGGCGAGTCTTTCATTAAGGAAACTGTAATTAGCATCCAATAGTTCCATAACACTGGCATCAGTCTTCAGCGTCTCCGCAACAAAGAGCTCAGTCTCGCGACCAAAGCCTTCGATCAGACTCATATCGTATTCTGGGAACAGTACGGTATTAATTTGTACTTCATCTAAGCGACGCAGGTTCAGCCATTGAGCAGCAAAATCTTCAACTAGGGTTTTCACTCCGCGCGAATCTGCCAAAAGCCTCCGTACTTGTTGCTCAAATATCGCAGGATTTGAGAGCTGGCCTTTTTCAGCTATCTCCAACAAAGTCTGATCAGGAGAGGCGCTCCAAAGGAAGTAAGATAATCTAGAAGCCAGCTCAAGATCGCTGAGAGCAATAGTTAATTCAGGAGTATTAACCGCATTAGAGTCATAGCTTCGAATCAAGAAGTCTGGGTCACTAAGCATGAATTCCAAGGCGAATTGAATACCCGCCTCAAAACTCGCACCCTGTTCACGACCTCGATTAAAAAAGCCAAGCAGCAATGTGGTGTCATCTTCAGTGACTGGACGGCGATAAGCCTGCCTAGCCATACGAGAGAGGATTTGTGTTGCACAGGCTAATTCTTCTGACTGTTGATTTGGCGTACAACTAAAGATTAAGCGACGACTGGGAGAATCTATAGCGACAGTTGATGGTGTCGTAGTATAGGGACCACCAATTTCTAAAGAGTGTACTTTTTGATAATCCAAATACACTTCGCTGTTTGCATTTAATCTACCGCCTTGCGCAGGTTGCGGAATCTCTTCCAGTTCTACCTGCTGTCGTACATAGGAAACCGTTACTTGTCTCGGCCCTGCCTTGATAGGAACTCGAATCTGCAGACCCGAAGCTTCCTCAGTAATCATATATTGTTCCCAATCGATACTGCCGGGTTCACCGGTTCCAGTGAAGCTTAAGGGCGCCGGAATCCCTGGAGCGTCGCCACCGATCGTAAATCGTCTCAGCAAACGACCATCAAGCCGAACATCTAATTGCTGCTCCCAACCCAGACCTTTAACATAATCTTGATAGTTAGTTTGCAGGTTTACGTTAATTTGGTATTCACCATCTGCTGGAAAGTGATGGGATACAGCAACTCCTCCGCGAGAACCAAAAGGCATGTCATCGTTCTGACGCCAATCTTGATTCAAGTACAGGGGGATTTCATAAGTGGAGACACTCGGGTTAGGTGGAAGCCCAGTTGCCAACCTAGTTAGTTGCCTTCCCACCGACATATAACGTTCCATATGCGCTGTTGAGAATGGCAGTGAGGCAGCAATGTTATCGAAACTGCCATCGGCCGTTGGGTCTCCAGGCAATAGATCCATGACATCAATATCAAGACCCAACAAATCATTTACCGTGTTGTTGTACTCGTAGCGATTCATCCGGTGCAGAGGAGTGACACGACCAGGGTTCGGGTTGGTGGCCCAGGCGAGATCCAATTCTGTTTCCAGCCAATTGGTCATTAACCCGTAGGTCTCAAAAGGTGGCCGCGGCATATTTGATGGTGGCATCATATGTGCGCGTAGCTTTTTGACCACCTTTTCCAAGGTTTCCGCATGTTGGGCGGGATTGGCAAAATCGAGGCTTTGCAAGGATAGATCGGCTGTAGCAAGAGTATCGTTGTGACAGGCCAAACAATATTGGTTTACAACTCCGCGCATATCCGCGGCGGAAAAAGAAGTGTTAGATGAAGCGTCTCCATTAGCTGGCGAAAAACCACTAATTGCGCCAAAAAGAGCCATTAATAAGCATAATCCCATCAGGACAGCCAACTTTACCCTATTCTTGGAACTCGCGATCATTGAGGCACCATCTGTAAGCCCCATCTTTCGGGGCTATTCAAGCCTGTTGCTAAGCCTGAATTCTGTTATTGTTATTTAACCTAAGGACATTATATCAGGTGCACAAGTACTGCAATATGCCAATGGAAACAAAGAGTAACAGCTCTTCTCGAGTAGGGCCGATTCTAGTTATTCATACTCTCCGCCGGACTCAAGCCAGCGTGCGCAGTCAGTTGGCAAAGTCTTCTCCATTGCTCCTCGATAAAGCGTCAGCTCATCTTCAGAAAGGATATCTTTCCAGCGTCCATTGGTACCTTTGTGAATGAAAGTATCCGCTCCACCCTTGAACATCACATCAATCATCTCATCCAAAACTTTCTCGGGATTTGCTTTAACTGTTTCAAATTCACAGGCGTGAACCACGGCTGGCCATTGCTCATCGGACACTTCGATCTCTAGGAACTCCGACAATGCTCGCATCTCAGCCGCGAGGTCGGCGCGAAGATCACTGTAGTGGATCAAGCGGATATTAGGTAAATGTCGAAATTCCCACCATGTTTTCGCATGGTGTAAATGAGACCAGTAGGGATAGCCATCACTCTCCCAGGGAAACCACCCTTCAGTTATCCAGCGACGCCAGAGCTCATGAATGTCTCCATCATACTCAGGAAACGGACCTCCTATTCTCCCAGGCGAGCCATTCATCATCTCAAAAAATTCTGGCGTATGCCCGCCATAATGATTTACTAAAGACATGAATACGTCACGAGGGTCGCGCCCTACTATGACATATTTTGCTTCGTCGAAAAATTTGAGCCCATCGAGGGGCAAATGAGTCTTTATGCAACGTCTATGAGTCTGGGCTTCCAGTCCCGCTAAAACTTCTTCTATTGGGATCAAGCGCATATCCAACCAGGGGGAAATCGCACTCACTGCGCCGGGCATATCCCCGTCTGGAAAAAGCATATTGGTCACAATGGTTTGAGTGAGGGTAGTCCCAGCTTTGTAGGAAGTAGAAATCACGATGTCATCAGCACGCACATTAAAATTATCCCACCGGCTCGTATCAAGATGATGGTTCTGGTAAATATGACGGATCTCTGGACGTTCTGACATTCTTACTTCCTCTTATTTCTATCAAGTTGCTATCGTTAATCGACAGCCTTCTGTAACCAAACTGCTGTGTCATGAAATACAGCGCCACCCACTCCATGCCCTGGGTCGGCACTGATAAGTGAATTAATGCCAACGCCTTCAATAAAACTAGCACTGGGCCAAATGCTCTCGACAATAACGACATCGGCTAAAACGTCGTCATATTTCTCAACGTGGACAACAACGGTCGCTTGATCATTGCCAATTCGAACTTTATCACCACTGACAAGCTGTAATTTTTCGCAGACTTGGGAATGAATTTTTGCGGTTGGTTGACCTTCTCTTTTTTTCGATGTTGCCGTTTCGGTAAAACTACTATTTAGAAAATTGCGCGCCGGCGCAGTGACTAAGCGAAAAGGTTTTGCTGTTGAGCGCTTATCAGTTACCTCATAGTGATCAGGGTACTTAGGAAACTGTGCGTTAATTTTACCCAGTCGAGACCAGTCTGGCGAGAAATGAAAACGCCGATCAAGAGTTTCAAATCCGTCAAGAAAGTGAGCTGTTTCAAATTCTTTTGCACAGTCGAGCCAATGCGCATCATGGATGGTTTCCGCGTTGGTATGACCGGATAGTTTTAGTGTGGAATTTATTATTTCCCAAGCAGTCATCTCAAAACCGGAATGCTTAGCACCTAATCTTTTCGCTAACTCACAAATCACAAAATGATTCGGTTTGGCTTCATCCAGAGGCTCTATAACGGCTTTAGTGACTTGTAAAAAGCTATGACCACCAGCTAAGTACATATCCTCGTGCTCTAGGAATGTTGTTGCTGGCAGCACAATATCAGCCATCGCTGCAGTTTCGGTCATGAATTGTTCATGTACGCAAACAAACAAATCACTACGCATAAACCCTTCGCGCACCTTTAATGAAGACGGAGACACCATCATTGGATTGGTGTTTTGTATTAGTAAGGCTGTGACCTCCGGTCCGCCCTGCAAATCCTCAGGGTTACCGCAGAGAATTTCACCGATTCGAGATTGATCAAAGATTCTGATATTTGGGTCAACAACATCGAGACCGCAGATTAGTGTCTTATCGATATTGAAAAGCTCCGCGTTACTATAAAGAGCGCCTCCCCCTCGATACTTCCAAGCGCCAGTCATCGCGGCGAGGCATGATGCTGCATGCATATTGAAGGCGCCATTGCGACTGCGGGTAAAGCCGTAACCTAAGCGGTAATAGGTTTTTGGATTACACCCGATTAGGCGAGCAAACTCTAGAATCGCGTCCACAGAAACGCCTGTGATAGTCGACGCCCATTCTGGAGTTTTATCTTTTAAGTGTGCTTGAAGCTCGGAATTAAAATCAGTGTACTGAAATAGGTAATCAAGGTCTGCAAGTTTCTCTTCCAGCAAAACATGCATTAATGCCGTCGCTAAAGCACCATCGCTGCCAGGTTGCAGCATAATATGCAAATCGGCTTTTTCGGCAGTGGCATTGCGATAAGGGTCAACCACCACAAGCTTGGCGCCACGGCGGCGAGCTTTGCTAACGTGGTGCATAAGATTTACTTGAGTGTGAACCGCATTCGTCCCCCAAAGCACAACCACATCACTATGTTCGCCGATTTCTCGAGCATCAACTCCCCGCTTTACTCCTATGCCAGCTTTCCAACCAGTGTCCGATGCTGCCGAACAGATTGTTGAATGTTGGCGGGAATAATTCATGACATGCCGCAGACGATCAATACCGTCACGTTGCACTAAGCCCATGGTGCCGGCATAAAAATGTGGCCACACAGTTTCACTACCCAGCTTTTCCGCAGCCTGCTTAAATTGCATAGCTACTTCATCCAAAGCCTCATCCCAGGAGATCGGAGTAAATGCCGAAAACCCTATTCCTTTCTCTCCTATTCTACGAAGAGGGGTTTTCAGTCTATCAGGGTGATGTACCCGTTCAGCATAGTTACCAACTTTCGCGCAGAGTGTGCCTGCCGTGTAAGAGTTTTCTTTGGCACCATAGACTCTCCCGATAGTTTTAGTATCGATGCGTTCAACCTCCAATGCGCAAGCACTAGGGCAATCATGAGGGCAAGTGCTATGTACTCGAGGAAATTTGTTGGTAGCCATAGTTAATCAATAAATCGATAAATTATAGTAAGTTGAGAAGAACGTTATGATAGTCGCTGAAGCTGTCATGGGAAAGCCTGCCGAATTACGGCAGGCGAAAAACGAAAAGTGTATTACCGCCGCGTCGTTGACTAATTTCCGGCGTTAACGTTCGATAATTAATGCCACCACCAGCTGCAATAGCCAAGTACTGGACACCATCGACACTGTAAGTCACCGGAAACCCTCCAGCAGATGAATTAAGAATTTGCTCCCAGAGTATTTCACCACTGTCGGCATCGAATGCACGAAAGCGCCGGGCGTCATCTGTAACGAAGACTAAACCACCGCCGGTGGTCAAGACTGAGCCTCCAATCCCGGCTCGCTGTCTATAGGTCCATTTCGCTGCACCGGTTGCTGCATCCACTGCGGTAAACATTCCTACTTGACCGTCGGAATCAGGAACTTCGATCATTATGGATGTGGCTGAACTATGATAACCACCAAGAGTAGGGTTAACCGGGTTCAAGTAGTAAGACATGCAGGTATTGTTGGTAGGCGCATAAAGAGTATTAGTCTGGGGAGAATAACCGACAGAGTTCCAATTAATACCACCAGTGGTAGTCGGACAAACTGTCTTACGTTGACGAATCTCAGTAATGTTAATGTCGGGATTGGTTATTCCTTTTCTGCCTTCGATGTCCACGCCAACAATTACATTTTGAAAATTAGTTTCTCGCGCCCAGAGAAATTCTCCAGTTGCGGCATCCAGCGTCCACACTATGCCGGGCTTGCCCGGAATTCCAGTAATTACTTTGCGGCGTTCACTAGAGCCGATATCTGGATTCATCCAGGAAACGGAATCTTCATCGGGCCTTACCTCTGTCTCAACTATTATTCGTTCAAAAGGATGATCCTGGTCCCAATTACCGCCGGGTATATGTTGAAAATACCATTCGATCTCACCAGTATCAGCATTCAAAGCCAATGTGGAATTAGTGTAGAGAACATCACCACCTCGAGTATCTCGCTGAATCGTACCCCAAGGAATTGGTACAGCGACTCCAACGAAGATCATGTTGAGTTCCGCATCAAAACTCGAGGGCATCCACGCCGAGCCACCACGGCGTTGCTCATTTGGTAGGTCACCCCAGGTCTCGCCTCCCGGCTCACCTATTCTAGGTACGGTATTGGTTCGCCATAGTTCTTCACCGGTTTCTGGGTCATGAGCAGTTATCCAACAACCAGTATTTATATAGTAGCAGCCAGACATGCCGGCAATTATCTTGCCATTAAAGACCTGAGGACCACCGGAGTAATGTTGCCCGATAGTCCAATCGCCCACTTCATGCTCCCAGGTGACTTCACCCGTACGGGCATTAAGAGAAACCAAAAAAGCATCTCTTGTAGCTATGATTATTTGATCTTGATAGAGAGTGGCGTTGCGGTTAGCGCAGGATAGTGAAGCAATATGATCAACCGTAGGCCGACGGTATTCCCATAATGGGTTCCCATTAGTGGCATCTACTGCTTCGATGAAATCACAGGCTTGAGCCAAAAACATAACGCCATCATGCACTAGCGGCGTGGTTTCTTGAAGACCAGGCTCCATGGTCCATGCCCAAGCCAGACGTAAATCATCTACATTAGATTTGTTAATCTGATCCAATGGGCTATAGCCCCAATGATTTGCCGTTCGACGCCACATCAACCAGTCGGTTGCTGGCGGGTAAGCCAACTCTTCTAGAGAAACCGGAGAATATTCATCAAGCAAAGATTGCGCCGACAATGTTGAAATGCTGACGCAAGAGCCAAAAATACTGCAAAAAACAAATATCTGGCGAACAGTTAAAAATTGCATGAGCTGTCCTTTTTAAAATTATGAAAGTCTAAACACGAGGGCCTAGTTGCCTGAATTCTAGTACTAATTTACGCTTGCGATTTGGATATACAAAATTTTAATCGTCTCCCTCAGTGCATAGCTCAGATTCTGGTGCTAAAGGCCTTCTTCGAATAGCACCCACGAGCTCTACAAAAATCCCGTCAGGATCTATGGCATTGATAATTCCCTGTGTGTCATTTCCCGTACCAGAACAACAGGGCGCTATCTCTGATAGAAACTCAACTCCTCTAGCTGTCAACACGTCTACCGCAGAATCAAGGTCACTAACTGCTAACGCTATCCGGTGAATACCGATATGACTTATCGGGGCGGGGTAAGGCGGGGTATCACTTATAGGGTCCAACCACTGAATTAATCGTAAGCTATTACCATCGCCTCCAGCCAGACTTACATCCGCACCCCTGATTTCGAAAGCATTTACCAATCCATAAGCTTGCGCTTCTTCCAAAGAACCATTGTTAGGTAATTCATTAACTTCTGTGTAACCTAAGCTTGCATAAAAATCCAAAGCCGCATCGATATCACTAACATTTAGTCCGATATAGGGCATAGAATTAATATTGAGTTCTGTTGATTCTGATTCACCACTTATCGATTCTCCAGCAAGTTCAAGCAACTTAAGATAAACACCGTCAGGATCAGTCATAAAGACAAAGCGTTGGCCTTCATCACCAAAAGGTTCGGATAGAAAATTTATCCCTAGTTGGTTTAAATAATTGTAGTCATTGTCGAAGTCCGTAGTTCCCAAAGCAGCATAGGCCATTCCAAGATGAGTTGGAGATGCATAAGGAGGCTCCGGATTGAAAGGTACGACGAACTTAATTAGGTCTATAGAGGTCGTCCCTATTGATCCAGGAATATTGATGACCTCAATACTGTCCAATTCATAGGTACACAAATCATACATTCCCAGCGAACGAGCCATTACTTCAGTATTGGTTTTTGGGAAACCCCCTACCCCTTGGGTATATCCCAACATTCGGTAAAACTCTCTAGCTCGATCAAAATCAGCAGTTTGAGTGTTGAAATGTATACGTGCCACAACATCAACAGTCGCTTCCTCAGCGTTAGAAGATAGATCCTGGGCTATCGATAAACTCGATAATCCCAGGACAAGAAAAAAGGCAATGATCCATTTTTTCAACATAAATCTCTCCATTTATTATAATGATCGCTTATAAAATTTAGTCTTTTGTCGGCTGCCAAAGCATTAAGAAAAGATTACTAGAACTGGCATCTTGCAGCCCTTCAATTCCAATATCGATTTCTTCAGAAGGTTTTTCAACATTATCTAAGTAAGTGCCGAAGAGCCTATCCCACCAGGGAAAATTAAACCCAAAATTATGATTATGCTCAATATTATCCACCGAGTGATGAATTCTATGCATATCTGGGGTGACGATAAGCTTACGTAAGAAAGACTCGAATCGCTTAGGTAATTTTAAATTACTGTGATTGAACATAGATGTTGCATTCAACAAAACTTCAGCTAACAACACAGCGAAGACTGGCGCACCCATAATCAAAATTAGTGCAATCTTGATAATAGAGGAAAGAACTATAGAGATGGGGTGAAAACGAATGCCGGTTGTTAGATCATAATCTACGTCACTATGATGCATACGATGAAATCGCCACAACAGCGGTACTGCATGAAACAATCTGTGTTGAAAATAAATTGTAAAGTCAAATATTATTAGGAAAATAACAATTGCAAACCATTCAAATAAATAGTTGATGCTACCTGACGAATCAACAATATTATTCAGCAGTCCCCATTGCCGCTCTCCGGCTAACACGGCCGCAGCAATACCAGCAAGAGGAATAGTAAGTTTAACCAGGGCAGTATTTATCACGCTCAATACAATATTGTTAAGCCAGCGTTTGGGTTTGTCTGCCGCTGTTTTATTACACGGAATTATTAGCTCCAATAAAGCAAGAACAATGAAAATACTTAGAAAGATGGTAAGTCGAGTACTGCTTTCACCATCTTCAATTAAACTATTCAACTAAACCCCTTCGAGACTGGAGACGATTCGAATTAAAAAATTTATTGTTGCCATTGAATTTATGTACCTTCTTTGTTCTCGATGCTTATAGCTATTCCTCAGCCGTTCTCATTTCAAGTATTAGTCCAGCATCCGTTCCATCTTCAAACCCTATCAATTGAGCAGACCCCTGGGAACTTGATTCCTGAGTAGGAATATCGAGATAAGCTAAGCTGTCTTCATCGCCCTTTAAATGAAAATTAAAAAATGCAGTAACGAAGTGGTCCATAATATTATTCATCTTCAGATTGTCCCAAACCGCATCACGGTAATGTTCCACTCCAGTTTCGTCACCAGTATCGATAATTTCCTGTGGCACAGGAATCGGCGCCCCAGCATTATGGCCAGCTCCTTCGAAGGTCAATAGGTAACGATCGCTATTAATAGCGCCTTCATAAATCGCTCGAGTACCTTCTTCATATCCAGCCACAGTGTCATTGTCACCTGCCAGATAGAAAGTAGGAACAGTAACGCCTGCTAAATCTTCTGGCCGCCAGAATCCAGCATTCATTCCCCATGGTGCTACCGCAAAGCCAGCCTTAATTCGTGTGTCCAGGTTTCCTCTGTATGCTGAATTACCAGTGGCATGTTCTTGCAACAAATTATTTGGCGGCGCCATAAATGAACCCGTCACTTCATCGCTATAGCCGCCACCCATATTATTAACCAATCCATAACCACCCATGGAATAGCCAACAATCCCAGTATTGTCCGCATCAATCATTGAACTAAAAAATCGATCTGACTGTGTTGAAAGAGATGCCAAGGCCTTCAAAACCAAACGTTGATCGAGGGGACGGTTATAAAGAGTACTCGCAAAGGCGAGCTGATCATCGTAAGTACTATCTTTGTGATCGATTGAGGCAACTACGTAACCCTTACTGGCCAAATTTTCACCGGTGTGGCTCATGAGGAAACGGTTACCAGGATAACCATGGGAGATTATAATAAGTGGATAGGGGCCATCTGCTCGCTGAGCTTCCGCGTCTCTAACTGCCCTGCCTGATAAGGTCGCAGTAATTTCTGGATTGCGTGTTATCGCTTTATATTCCCCGCGTGGTTCCTGGCCTTCGTTCAATTCAGCTGGATACCAAATCTCGACAGTTAACTTGCGATCATAGTGAACAGAAGCTTCACCTCGCGGCGTATTGATGATGTCGATGCGATTGCGATCTACCACTTCGATTGTTTTCACACCGATGTCATATTCACCAAAACTTGCGAGCTCCGGCGAATCTGAAGCCACAGCATCGATAGGATTGTTTTGCGCGGACAAGGTGGTGAAAGCGATAACTAACGGAAAGGCAAGACTTGCGATAACTATTCTACTCATTTTATGTAACCTGCTTTTTTGGAGCAGGCTCCCCTAAACAATTAGCCCTAGAAAAGGCTCAAGGGGAGAGAGTAAGTGAACTACTGTTGATAAGCCAGTGCCCGCTCCTCTGCGGTGTCAGTGTGACCTGCAAAGTCATGCAAAATCACGTACAGACTTGGCACCAGAAATAAGGTAATCACAGTAGCAAACAACACTCCGAAGGAGAGAGAAATAGCCATAGGAATAATAAAGAATGTTGCTGGGTTTGCAGTCGCCATCAGGGGAACAAGACCGACAAATGTGGTTATCGATGTTAGGACAATCGGACGGAAACGCATCATACCTGCTTCCGATACTGCATCAACCATCCCCACACCTTCATCTCTAAGACGATTAATTGAAATTACCAATACTAAGCTGGCATTTACCACCACACCACTTAATGCAATGATTCCAAGTATAGAGAAGAAAACTAAGTCGGCACCCATAATGAAATGCCCAAAGATCGCGCCAATCGCACCGAAAGGTATCACGCTCATTATGATTAATGGTTGAGCATAGGATTTCAAGGGTATGGCCAGCAGCGCAAAAATAACCATCATCGCTATTGGAAAAGTCGTATACAACTCTTCAAGAGATTCCATACCCCTCTCCGCCTCCCCACCAAGTACTAGTTCGACATCCAAGTCTCTAGCCCATTGGGTACGATACTTCCCTATAATCTCTCGTTGTATTTCCTCAGGCTTCACTATAGTACGATCAACGTCACCACGAACAGTTATCACTCGGCGACCGTCTCGCCTATTGATACTGGAATAACTGCTTCCTAGAGAAAAAGTTGCGATGCTGAGGAAAGGAACTTCAGCTCCGGAAGGGGTTCGTATTAACAAATTTTCTAGATTACCAAGGGATTGTCGCTCTGGCTCCGGATACCGAACCATTACGCGAATATCATCTGATCCGCGCTGAATTCTCTGGGATTCAGCACCATAGAAAGCTTGTCTAACTTGAGTTGCAATATCATTGAGGGTAAGCCCGAGCGTTTTACCGCGCTCAAGTATCTGAATTTGTACTTCCTGTTTACCGGCACGAAATGAATCCGATATATCAAACACTCCAGGATAGCGCATCAGCTCCTCTCGCAGTTGAGTGGATGCTATTTTTAGATTATCGTCATCCCGCCCTTCCAGTCTGTAATTAATCGCTTCGCCAGCAGAAAATGCATCAGAGACAAATGAAAGCTCTAAAGCATCAGGAATGGTACCAACTTTTTCGCGCCACCTATCCCGAATTTCAGCGGAGCTCATTTCTCCTCGGTCATAGAAAGGCGCTAGGTATAGCACTACTTCTGCAACTTCACTACTACCTGAGTTTCTCCCTCCTCCGCCAGGACCACCGCGAGGCGCTGTCCCTCCTACAATAGTCAGTATGCTATCAACCGCTCTTTCTGTCGCCGCCGGCGCTGTTCCGCGCTCCTTTAGCACAGTAAGCTCGAGTTCAAGCTCAGCGGCCAACTCAATCGCCGCTGCCTCAATGCTGTCAATAGCTTCTTCAGTAATATAACCGGGAACTCCAACTGGCATCTTTACAGTACCCCAGACAGTGTCACCCTCAACTGAAGGCATAAACTGGAAGATAACGCGACCACTTAACAATAGTGCTATTACGATGATCACCACACCTGTCGCTGCGGCCCAAGCTGCATATCGATATTTTAAAACAATGCGCAGTGAACGCCGGTACCCATGGTCCGCAAAATATTCCATACCACCAGCTATTTTTTGCTGGAAGGTCTGCCATGCGTTAACTATAAGCGTCCCCTCGAGAAAATAGCCTTCAGTTTTTCTATGGGCTATGTGTCCGGGAAGAATTAATTGAGATTCGATAAGACTGGCAATGAGACAGAAGACGACTACCCCGCCGATCACATTTGAAAATGCACCAAATTGCCCTGACTGAAGCAACAAGGGGAGGAATGCCGCCACAGTAGTAAGAACGCCAAAAATAACAGGAACGGATACCTCAAGCGTCCCCTCGATCGCCGCAGATTCCTTATCGTATCCCTTACGCTCGAAGGCATGAATTCTTTCACCGACTACAATTGCATCGTCAACGACAATTCCCAGCACTAAAATAAACCCCATAACAGTCAAGGAACTAATAGTTAGCCCAGCAGAAGGAAATATTATTAATGCACCAAAAATGGCTATAGGAATACCAGCAGCTACCCAGATCGCAACTTTAAAGCGCAGGAAAAGTGCCAAAATCACCAATACCAATAGCAAGCCAGTATATGCATTTCCAGCCACTGTCGCGATTCTAGTTTGAGTGCTAATAGAAGAATCCGTGATCACATCTAGCTTCATACCATTCGGTAAATCGAACTCAGTCGATGCCATGAAAGCGCGCACTTGCTGCGCCGATGTGACAATGTCCTCATCGCCTATACGCAAAACATCAATAATCGCGGCGTTAACTCCATTGTGGCGCGCATCCAGATACCCTTCTTCAAAACCGTCTCGGACTGCAGCTATTTCACCTAAGCGTAATTGAGTCCCATCAGGATAAGATTTCACTACAATATTTTCATACTCGTCACCCGAATAAACCTGACCTTTGGTCCGAAGCAAAATCTCTCCTGAATCAGTTCGGATAGTGCCACCGGGTAAGTCCAAGGAAGCCTGGTCAATTGCTCTAGATATCTCACCCAAAGTAAGGCCATATTGCCGCAGAGTAAACTCAGAAACCTCAATCGAAATTTCAAACGGCCGAATGTATTCAATGTTTACAGACGAAATCTCACTTAAATCAAGCAGGTCATTACGAATCGTTTCAGCAACAACCTTCAAACTCTGATCATCAGCATCCGAAGACAGAGCCATTGTCATTACATTGCCAGAGCTACTGAAGGCACGAACAATTGGTTTTTCTGTTTCCGTAGGAAAAGTAGAGATAGCATCTACCTTTCCCTTTATGTCATTGAGCACTCGATTCAAATCAGCGCTACTGGCAACCGTTAGAGTCGAATCGCAGCCACCTTCCCGCGCCGTCGTGGTAAATTCGTCAATGTTTTCCGTACCCTCTAGCGCTTCTTCTATACGCAGACAGACCGCGGATTCAGATTCTGCTGGAGTCGCGCCCAAGTAAGCCACGCTTACCTGAATCATACCGAAATCCATATCAGGGAATTCTTCCTGATTAAGAGAATTATAAGAAATAAATCCCCCAACCAAAAAAATTATCATCATCAAATTTGCAGCGACTGGGTTTTTAATGAACCAGGTGATAGGGGTTCTCAAAAAAATTGACCTCGATTTTAGATTAATTCAAATTCAAAAAAATTATTAGTGATGCCAAAAACCAAAAACTATATATTTTCAATAACTGGCTGAACAGACATACCATTAACAACAGCTTGGATCGGTGACGTACAAATGTATTCACCAGCCAGTAATCCGCCACTTATCAGAACTCGATCTTCCTCCAATCGAAATATTTCTACATCGCGGAAGTACATCTTATTCTCTGCATCCACAACCAAGACTTGGCTGTTGTTTCGAATGACTGATCTGGGCAAAGCAATCATGTCTTCAGCTTCCTTACCGACAATATTCGCCTGAACAAAAAGACCGATGGGTAAAGGGATCTGTTCTGTTGATAATCTACTCAATTTTGTATCACCCGCGACAGGTTGCTGTACCCGAATAATTGCCTGAACAGTATTGCTGTTCGGGTCGATTGTCGCTTCCGTTCGAACCAACTTCCCTCGCCAATGATGTTCTTCACCACCATAGAAGCCTGTGAGTGAGACGTCTGGTGCCGCATTTCCAACTAACTCACCACGAGTACCCAATGGAATATCCAGATAACCAAGCTGGCGAATAGCTAGCGGAAGTCGCACTTCTACTTCGTCTGCCCCATAAAGAATGGCTACGGATTGAGCACGATTGACATATTGGCCTAATTCAACTTCCCGAGTTTCAATAATCGCGTTAAAAGGTGCTTTGATTTCTGCACGCTCTAGGTCTAATTCTGTTTGACGAAAGCTCGCCAACGCATCTGCAAGTCTTGCAGCGTTTACGTCCGCTGTTCGTATCGCGTCCTGCAGTTGAGAATCACTGGCAAGCCGCTGCTTTGTTAATTCTTTCATACGTTCCAGATCAGTATTAGCATGATTAACTTCGGCCTGAGCCTGCTGCATTGCTGCACGACTTCTCGCTCTCGCGGTTTCGTAATCGCTTGTCTCCAAGCGCAGCAAGACTTGGCCAGCTTCAACATAGCCACCAGCCTGCATCGCTGGAGAAATCCACTCAATAGGCCCTGCCACTAGAGCAGAAAGGTTCGCAAGTTGCGCTGCTTGAACTTTACCTTGAGATTCGACAATTAACCTTACCGAATCTAATTCAACCTGGGCTACACGCACAGCAACAGGGATAACCTCAGGCGATGTTTCCGATACTTGAGCTGGGGTCATGTATAGAAAGCCGGCAAACAATACACATCCTACTAATATGGCTATTGGAAGTAACACTCGCTTCATTCATCAACTCCTTTTGAGCTTGTGTCGATCAGACTTAGTCCAATCGGAAAATTTCATTAACTAACCTTTATGCCGTAATTTTTACCCAATTACGTCAATCCCAATTAATTTCACTAACAGGCTATCTGCGATATCGGTTATTGCGGCTGACAATTGAATCCAATTGAACTCTGTTGATTCAAATTCGTGGGGTTGTTTAGATACGGATACGACGATCTCTTGCATTTAGATCAGTTCATGTTCATTGACTTTGCCAAAAGCCGCACGAATAGTATTACTAAAAGACTGGCCCAATTAGTTGATCTGACCAAATTTATCGAGCCAAATATAACCCCAAAGGCCAAATAGTCAATGAATTCGGGAGAGAAAGAAGGTGAACGGGAAGAAAACGAAGGCAAAACGAGTACTAAAAGTCGTCGAAAAGCTCTATCTCGAGCAGTCTTTCATATCTTGGCTCTCTTACCTCAGTGGGCAAAAGATCGCCTTCTAGCAGATTTTCCACATCCAAACGAATTATTTTGACTGATAGCAGCCGTTGCTCATTGCTATCCGCGAGTTGAAGAATCGAGCCCCAGAGGCTGAGCATGCGATTGTCTATAGTACGAAGATCATTATCCTTTGCCCACTCCGCGGCGATGGCAGCACCCAAATCGGCAAGCTGAGAATCCAATGCGCTTCGACCCCGAGGATCGCTTGCTGCTAAAACAGCTGATTCAGCGTCTAACCAGCCACTCGAATAAACTAAACTGCCTTCATAAAAATTCATAATCCACTGCAAATATTCATCTCGAGTCTGTCGCTCTCGATTAGCTTCATCTGCCGCATAGACGGCGGCGAAATAAGCCTGTTGAGGAATTGTGTCCGGCCATCTCTGCAAACTCTGATTCGCGCATGAAAACAGTGACAGGCTTAGCAAAATAGTTAGTAATTTCTTCATCTGATAGGCGGCTACAATTACTGATCTAGCATTAACTTGTGGAGCCAGTGATTAAATCTAGCGGAAGCTGAGAACTAGGGGTAATCATACAGGGGTTTGTGAGGATCATTTAATTCTGCCACCATTAGTGTCTTGGGAAAAGTCGTTGCTTAACTGTAGCGATGTCTTCAAACCCACTCTACCTCCTTACTCGCTTTTTAGTTCCTGCTTTTAAAGCCAGCGGCCTAAACTGATAAACCAGATAGTGTTTTTAGTCGGCAGCTACCAACGAAGCCAAAATACTTCGCCGCCCTTCATAGGGTCGACGACCATGCATGACAACGAAATTATCAACCAAGGCTACGTCACCCGTCTGCCATTCTAAGTCGAAAGTCAATCTATCACTCAACTCAATAGTGACTGCCATATCTTCCTCACTGATGTCACTGCCATCACCGAAGTAAATAGATTTTTCTCCTTGATTTCTTTTGTCACTCCAACCTCGGAAGGCCGCCACCAATTGATTGAAAAACACCATCCTTCCATCACCTAATTCTCGGACCGCAGGTAGCACTGGCGTAGTAACTTGTAAATTGTCACCGGCTAACCATTGCCACTGGTAGCCAAGCACCAACAGCTTAGCTTCTGCCTCAGTCTTTGATTCGGCCCCAAGAGTACTGCCCCAGGAGCGACCTTGCCCTGACTCTAGATCTTCAATAGACGGCATAATATTTGAGTAACGAACTCCAAGCCTGAGACAGGAATTCAAAAATTCAGGAACCACTAGTTTTAGCTGTTGAAATAATATATCGGATCGACACAACGGAGTTGCCCCCCCTGTTTCAGGTGCGGTCTCACAAAAGAAAAAAAGACGCGAAGGAAATACTGGCGTTTGTGCCATCTCGTGATGCAAGTATATAGATACTGAAGGAGGCGCTTCGTTTGCAGTAAAAACTTTTGCGGTTCTATTTCTGCGAACAGCATTAGAGAGGGAATCAGAATAAGTAAAGCTCTTCAACTTGAATCCATCAATAAACTTATCAAAGTCTGTATCTGATTCTAGCGGAAAACCTCGAAACAGAACCACTCCGCTTCTGGCGGATTGCTTTAAGATTATTTGACACTTTTCTTCAAGCCAATCGTACATCGAGCCAGGATCGACGCTTCTATCTTCAGCTTCAATCACCAGCGGAAAAATATCTGCATGTAGTTGTTGCTTTAAAAGCGCTAGTTCAGTAACCGCAAAATCCACCGTCGACAAGGACGAGCGAGATTTTTTAACGAGAGATTCTTCGGGCACCATGGAATTAGTCATAAGAAGGTTTAATTAAAAAAGTTCAGTCATAAATAGGATAAAACGTATTAAAGGCCAGCTGACAAAAATCCCCTGGATCATTAAATCGTTTGTTTATGTTCAACGATGAGATTGCTGCCATTTCGTCTACAGATAATTCAAAATCGAATAATGCCAAATTTTCAAGTAGACGCTCACGACGACTAGTTTTCGGAATAATCGCAGTGCCCCGCTGAATTCCCCAACGTAAACATATCTGAGCCGGAGAACGCTCAAGTCTTTGTGCCGCTTCTTTTACACAATTTTGATTCAGAACCGAATCATCCTCACCGGCCATACCCAAGGCAACATAGGACAAAGCACCCAAAGGCGAAAATGCTGTTACCGCGATATCATTATCCTGAGCTAACTGAATTAATTTATCTTGAGTGAGATAGGGATGAGATTCGATCTGCAACATGGCGGGCTTGATACGCGCGTAGGCCAGAAGATCATGCAGTAAACCACTAGTATAATTACAAATACCGATATTCTTAACTAGGCCTTTATCCACCAACCTCTCCATAGCTACCCAGGTTTCATGCAGCGGCACCGGGTCGATTTCCATTTTTGGCGATGGGCCACCGGGATCGAATAACCACTCAGGCGGATAACGAAACTCAATCGGAACATACTTCAGCGAGATGGGGAAATGAATTAGATATAGATCCAAATAATCTACACCAAGATCACTTAAGGATTTTCGACAAGCTTCTTCAACATGTTCTGAGCGATGAAAGGTATTCCACAACTTCGAAGTGATCCACAAATCATCTCGAGTGCAGGAACCTGCCCTCAAAGACTGACTAATACCCTCACCCACCTCGATTTCATTGCCGTAGTCAGCAGCACTATCCAGATGACGATATCCAACTTCAATGGCATCAACGACTACTTGAGCTGCATCAGCTTTCTCAATCTTCCATAGTCCGAGGCCGACACTCGGCATCTCCGAACTCGCTAAATTTATTGCCTTTACCATTTATCTTAATCCCTTACGTTTAGTTACTTCTTCTATTAGCGCTAACCCTCAATTGCTACTAGGACTTTTCGGTTTCAACAACTTTCCTTTTTTACAATCAAAGATCCAATTTTTCTGTCAGTTGATTATCATCAATAAATTGTTTGATATTGATAACAGTTCCAGACGAAATCGATTCTTGCGCCGCACTTGCTACTACCATTGCCCACAGCCCCTGTAACGGTGTGGCACTATCGGTTTCCTGACCATCCAATTGATCCATAAGAGCCTCGTGTTCAAAATAAGTTGCTCCTTGATGACCACTTTCTTCAACAATGCTGGGATAAGTTATATCTGCACTAATATTCGGCTGCGTTTTGGTGGCGGCCTGAACTTCGATTTTTATTGCAGCCTTCGATGATATTCCAGCTACGAAGCTGGAGGATTCTGTGGCTACTAAACGCCCTTTTTCACCACAAACTACTAATTCTTCAACTAAATCAGGACAAAACATATTCAATGTGAAATTGGTCCGAATTCCGTTCTCATATTCAACGATTACAAAACCGTGATCATCAACATCAGAGCGAACACCGTTCTGTTCAAAATTGAGAAAATTTACCGCCTGCCCGCCACTAGCTACAACTGACTTGGGTCTCGAATTTGCCATTAGATTGATTAAGTCGAAATAATGACAACACTTTTCAACTAGTGTTCCACCACTATTGCTATTGAATTTATTCCATTGCTCTACCTTGTCCAAAAACGGAGGACGATATTCACTCATACTTATGGTTTTTACTTCCCCTACGGTTCCCTTGGCATAAACTTCGTGAAATGCATCGGTGTACTGCGCCTTGTAGCGATACTGCATCCCGATCTGTATGACTGCCCTATAGGCACTGACCATTTCAATAATTTCAGCCGCGTCAGCCAAGCTAGTCGCCATTGGCTTTTCGAGGAATATTGCCTTTCCCGATGTTATGGCGGTTCGCAATACTTCGAAATGAGTGAAATTTGGAGTACAAATAAAAATTACATCTGTTGCCGAATCGGAACAAGCTGCTTCCAAGCTGTCATAGCGCACAAGCGGCGAATCTGAATAACTTCGAAAGGCTTCTTCTGCTTTATCCATGCTAGAACTATGAATATCAAACAATCCATATACCTTAGCTCTGCCTAACAATGTAGCTACTCGCATGTGTTCACGACCGATCATGCCGGCGCCGATAATGACTATACTGTGACCTGGGTTTTGGTTTTGGTTTTGGTTTTGGTTTTGGTTTCGCTCTGCTCTTGCCTCCATTGCAACATCAGCACGTTGCTTAGACGGTTCAGCGTAGAATCTTGAGCAACGAATATCTGACTGCATGTCAGATTCCTCCCTGCAGGGAATACTGTCTGTGTCTTCTGAAGCCCAGGAACCAAATCACGATATTAATAACAATCAGAGTAACTATAAGTGGCCAAAAAAGTGAACTAATTCCATTTACCAATCCAATTGGAGAAAACAAAAGGTAGAGAGCAACTATCGAAGACATCAATGTCGTTGCGCAGGGCACAGCGAACCGCCACGGAGTAAGGTCAACAAGATCGCGAGCATGGAAAATCCAATCTTCGGTTCTCGGTTGGTAGTGACCGATCAATAACATGATCGCAATTTCAACAAAAAACAAAATTGCATAGAGGTGAAGAAAATGGATATTAATTACATCTCCAAGGGCAAATTGAAACAAACCGTAGGCAATAATGTGGAAAACCACTACTACCTTTGCACCTAGCGCTGGAACGTGACGAGTAAAAAGCCCAATCAATACAATTGCAATCACCGGAATATTATAAAAACCAGTGAAGATTCTAATTATTTGCCAGAGACCTTCAGGCGCGTATTGCAGTAAAGGCGCAATGATGAAAGAAAATAGTGCGATGACAACACTAGCAATTTTCGCCACCTTCAACATTTTCGCTTCGCTTACTTCTCCTTTTTTAAGAGGTACATAAACATCGAGACAAAAAAGTGTAGCCGAACTATTAAGCAGAGAATTAAAAGAACTAAAAACCGCCCCCATTAATACTGCAAGAAAAAATCCTGTCGCGTAAACAGGTAACACATCTTTTACTAGCCGTGGATAGGCCAAATCTATCGAGGCCAATCCTTCGCCATACATATGAAAAGCTATGACTCCAGGAATCATCATCATAAATGGCACCATAACTTTAAAGAACCCGGAGAAAAGCACTCCTTTTTGACCTTCAGCCAGGTTTTTTGCGCCAAGAGTTCTTTGAATAACGTATTGATTCGTACACCAATAAAAAAGGTTGGCGAATATCATCCCGGTGAACAAAGTGCCGAAAGGCGTGGGATCAGTTGGTCCCCCGATAGCATTCAATTTTTGTGTATCTGTGGTAGTAATAATAGCAATGCCATCAGCAACACTGCCATCGCCAAGAACTGATAAGCCCAGCCAAGGTACTGCAATCCCAACAATTAACAGACCAATACCATTTAAGGTGTCGGAAACTGCCACAGCTTTTAGCCCGCCGAAAATAGCGTAAAGCGCACCAATGCAACCAATGGATAGGATAGTTAGTAGCAAACCCTGACTATAGCTAAGAGATAACAACGTAGGTACATCGAACAATTGCAGCACAGCAATAGAGCCTGAGTACAACACTCCAGGAATAGTAACCAGACCGTAGCCAACCATGAAAAGAATGACCGACATCCGTCGCACGCTGTCATCAAAACGATCACTAAGAAATTGAGGAAGTGTAGTAAATGCACCAGCGAGATAACGGGGAAGAAAAATAAACGCCATACAAATTGTAGCGAAAGCCGCGGTGACCTCCCAAGCCATACTGCTGAGATTGAATCCGTAGGCAGAACCATTAAGCCCGATTAACTGCTCAGCGGACAAATTTGTTAGCAGCATGGATCCGGCGATGAATATTGCACTTAAACCGCGGCCGGCAAGAAAGTATCCGTCTCTAGTATTAACTTCGCCGCGGGTCTTACGATAGGAAACCCAAGCGACAAGACCCATGAAAAAAACACAACTAAGCAGTGTTGAAGCTATATCACTTGAATTCAAAATCTATACTGCTTCTCTTCGTTGCTTACAACCACAAATGTGAAAATTATTGCGGCGAAAATTCCCGCCAGATCAATTAAGGTCTTACTCGAACGTACTTTTGTAACTTTTGCGTACTGGGTTCGCCACCGTACACGTTTCCTTCAGCGTCCACTGAGACAAATTCAGCCCCGTTACCTACTGTACTGCGTGGATCGCCCTGCGGTAATTGAATGAAATGATCAACCCAACCGAGATGGGCATCACCAATTCGAATACCCATTTCCCAACCTGGGTTTTGCACATCATCAGACTCAGAGTCTGCTACGTAGATATTGTCATGACCATCAAAAAAGATTCCACTTGGACGACCAAATTGGGACCACATGGCCAGGAAATTTCCTTCCTGATCGAACAACTGCAAGCGATTATTTGAACGGTCACCGACAAAAATTCGACCACGTTGGTCAATAGCGATGGTGTGCAGTACGCGAAACTCGCCCGGACCATAACCAGTTTTTCCCCATTCTTTGACCAAGTTTCCATTGCTATCGAATTTTGCTACTCGACTATTACCATTTTCGTAATGACCATCTGCAATAAATACATTGCCATTATCACCAACGACCACATCTGCCGGTGAAGTAAAATGATTAGCGCCATTACCTGACTCTCCGGGAGTGCCTAATGTCATCAATACGTCGCCAGTTGGAGAAAACTTGACCACGATATGACCACGCTCGTCGCCATCAGGAATTCTTCCACTATTTACTGCATCAGTTACCCAGACATTACCATCGGGATCAACATCGATACCATGCGGCCAAATAAACATGCCTCCACCAAAACTCTCAACTACTTCTCCTGCCATATTGAATTTGATGACTGAGTCCAGATCGGAGTCAACACATTCATCACCAAACCGATTGGGAGCAATTGCGTCACAGCGGATGACTGCCCAAACATGGGCACCATCTGGATCGACATCCGTATCGCCTACGGCACCAAAAGTTCTGCCATTAGGTAATTGTGCCCATGGCGTTACCGATGCGTAAGGATTCGAATAAGCTTGGGCATTTAAAGTGCCACTGAAAAAGATGGAAAGCAGGGTTACTGATATAAAAGACATAGCAAGTTTGGAAATTCTCATGGATAACTCTCCGCTTTATTTTTTACTCTGGAGTTTATGGTGTTTCTTCTAAGTTGATAATCACACCAGCCAGTCAAATAGGCAAGAACGATTTAGTGTTTAAAGCTCATAATCATTGGGCTAGGACAGATTTACAAAAATTGCAGCGCCCCAACCTCTCCAGCAAAGTACTTTTGCAGAAACTCAGCAAACAAGCGCACTTTTTGGTGGAGAGATGTCGGCGCTACGGGTAGATTAAAACAATTTGAGAATAAATAGCTCGCCAATCATTATTTGCAGCAACAACATCAAGGTCTATAGCATTGCAGATCGAGCAATTGTATGCTCGTTAGCTCGAATTTACTTAGACAGAGTTATCAAAATGATATTGCAATGGAACATTGGCGAAGTCACTATTACTCGCATCTTAGAGATCGAATTAAAAGTCGCTTACTATAAAAAATACCCCTTCATGCGGGAGGCTCACCCAGAAGCCTTAGCTGAAATTCCATGGCTGAGTCCAAATTTCGTCACTGACGATGGTGAATTAATTATTTCCATCCATGCACTCTTAGTGCAAACACCAGAATTAAATTTGCTGGTAGATACCTGTGTTGGTAACGATAAAGTTCGAGCTATTACCGGCAACGAAGCATTACACACGGAGTTCTTAAAAGATCTAGAGGCCGCGGGATGTTCCAGAGAGAAGATTGACACAGTAGTTTGTACCCACTTGCATGTCGATCATGTCGGCTGGAATACGATGAAAGTTGGCGACAATTGGGTTCCTACATTCCCGAACGCTCGCTACTTAATTGGACGAATCGAATATGATTACTGGTTGCAAAGCGATGCCGATGACCAAATACCCGTAATGCTAGATTCAGTCACTCCGATTTTTGAAGCAGGGCTCGCAGACCTAGTGGATTTTAATCATGTCATCAGCCCCGAAATTCGCCTAATTCCAACCACTGGGCACACGCCCGGTCACGTCAGTGTGGTTATTGAATCTCGAGGAGAAAAAGCGCTTATCACTGGAGATAGTATGCACCACCCCTGCCAGATTGCACGACCCCACTGGACTGTGAGTTTTGATGAGGACGGTGATGCAGCGCAGCAATGCAGAAATACTCTGTTAGCGGATATCGCCGATACGGGCACGCTGGTGATTGGTACTCATTTCGCAAGTCCCACTGCAGGAAAAGTGATTAGCGATGGTGAAGCTTACAAATTAATATTCTAAAGAAGTCACTCAATTTACCGCAGAGGGTGAACGGTAGTTATAAACTCCGGTAAAGAAAACACCATAAACAAACAGTGCTACTGAAATCATCATTGCTGGGATGAGCCCATTGAGGGTACCGAATCTTTCAATAATTAGACCTAACATCAGAGCACCAATTGGCGCACTACCTAACAAGCCCAAACTATAAACCGACAGAATTCTAGCTCGAAACTCTACTGTCGCTGATTCCTGCACGATGGATCGCGAGAGTGTCATCGTTATCCCCATATTTAATCCCCAGCCGA
The DNA here is from genome assembly GCA_012960305.1 of Gammaproteobacteria bacterium. GTDB lineage: Bacteria > Pseudomonadota > Gammaproteobacteria > Pseudomonadales > Pseudohongiellaceae > UBA9145. Next base: position 379,404 of record DUBM01000011.1, read on the forward strand.
TTGTTGCTAGCACCATCAACCAGAAGCTCGGCTGAATCCACATGACTCCTAAAATCACCATACGAGATAACTGCATCAGCAAAAATATTCTACCCGGTCGGAGTAAAGGCATTAGCCGGATCATTATGAAATTGGAAAACGCAGCACTACCATAAAAAATTATCATCATCATGGATAATAAAAAAGCATCACCAGCATAAATCCGTTTGATAATAAACGGAAATACCGTCATGAATGCACCGGCATTAAAAATGCTAGAAGTGAAATTTATTATTAAGGCATGATAAATAACTTTGTTGTCATAGACTGCTTGGAGTCCTGCAGCAATAGTCTTCCAGGCAGGAGCAGAATTTGTAATCTGATTAACCGGTTGCGGCTTAAGTCGACGCACAGCTAGAGCACCAAAGCCAACACAGAAGGCCTGAAATGTAAGCACTGGAATCAGCCCAAGTTCATCCATGGTTCCTGCAACGCTTAGCCCCAGCATTTGCACCAAAAAACCTATAGCAGTTGTTGCTGATACTGCCTTTTGCACATTATTGCCAACAATACCGTTGAGAATGGCTTGTTGCGCAGGGCTGGAATAGGCAACCACAACACTCATTCCCAATCCCCAAACCACTACCGACCAAATACTAAGCAGCTCCAAATTTATTATGACGATTAAGAAGATAGGGAGAATTGGTGCCAATGCATAGATCTGCATTAGCATCGCCCGAGTGTCTCGCCCATCGGCTCTCGCACCACCCAACAACATCAGAAAAATTCCAGGAACTCCGCATGCTGCTTGGATCATTCCCACTTGGCTGGCCGGCAACTCTAAAATACCGATCAGAATCCAGCCCAATAGCAGCTGCTGCATCGCAAAGGCGATACCTGAAAATGAAGTAGAACCGAGATAATCTCGAAACTCAGGATTCTGTAAAATTCCAGGGAGACTCATCGAGGCTGAGTAACTATCAAGATGGGCGGCCTAACTCAATTAAAATGTCGCAATTGGGTTCAATGGTGAACCCATGCCTTTCTCAATTCGTAAAGGTGCTGCAGTAAACATAAACTCATAGCGATTCAGCTCTTTAGCGGTTTCCGCTACGTCAGTGAAATCTAGATTATCAAAAATTGAAACGCCAAGAGAAACTAGGGCAAGACTGTGTAATGGTAGAAAAACACCCTCAATCCTACTTGGTGCAACATCGTTCCACATATCGTGACCAATCATGGCTACACCTCGATCTTTCAGAAAATAAGCGACATCGGCATGGTAGCCGGCAACACCATCGGATGTTGGCCATGCACCTAGGGCTTCTCTCCTCTTCCAACGACCGGTATGTAAAAGAATAATATCGCCGGGCTCTACTTTAATTCCTTGAATCTCTTCAAGCGCTACAAGATCTTCATAATTAATAACTGTGCCTGGCTCAAGCCAACCATCCGCAGTTGCTTTGCCGGGCAGGAGTGTTGCATCAAAGAGAATGCCTCGGCTGAGGATGCCATCTTTATGCGCCATAATGCTGCCCCTGGGGCAACCGTCAGCGGCTTCAACATCCTCGTAGGGTACGCCATTGTAGCCCTTGCCCTCGTACATAATATGACAATCCAGGGCATCAAGATGACTGTGAATCGTACCATGATAGCTACCCGTATATCGATAACGGTCAGAGGCTCCCGTCGGGCTCACCCGCAAGACTTCCCGATTTAACACTGCAGAGGCATCCACTGCCGGTTCCTGATTAACATTATGAGCCAATGAAACTGAAACACCCTCTCGCACTAACTTCGCAGCCTGTTTGCGTTTCTCTGGAGTTATAAAATTTGCTGCACCTAATTCATCATCATCGCCCCATCTTCCCCAATTAGACAACTCATCCATAGCTCGATGAAAATCTGCCTCAGTTTCCATAGGAAGATGATTCTGCGCAGAAGCAACTTGAATCTCAAGAACTAATAAAACACATAGACCTAACTGACAAACCAATCGCAATATTATTTCCGTCGCTGTTTTCATTACTGCTCCCAATAATTTTTATGAAAATATTTAGTCTTAATTATCAAATTCAGATTAACAACCTTCAATCATTATAGAATGATCAATTTAATTCTAATTATCATCGAAGGCACCACTTTCTTCCAACCTAGCCGCTCTTAACATAGAGGTCATTGAATAATTTCCTTCATGACAAGCATATTCATAAAGCAATTGATCATTTGCCATTCTCCGCAATGGAATTTCAGCAGTAAATGATTGCGAATATATATTAGGGTCTGTAATCGTATATCGAAATAATAATTCATTTTCTGAAACAGCGAAGTATCTTTCCACAACCTCAAACATTTCAGATGAAGGCATGGGTCGTATAGATTGTTCAGGCCTGAAGTGTTTACTATGAATTACAAGAGTATCTCCCTCATAGTGAGCTATAGAATCTCCCATCCATTTTCTTCCCTGCTCCAATAAATGTTTGTCTCCAAGACGAATAATCCTTACCAGGCTGAAATATTCAGAAAGTATTACTATATAATCTTTGTTTTGGACTATTTGTATATTTCGAGCTGGATTATCCCCTGCCGGATTTCCATTCGAACCGCCGAGGATAAATATCAAGGGCAATTGCGCCCCTGGATTTAAACAACGATCTAAGGCCGTTCGGATTTCGGGGCCGTCAAAATTACCAAATCCCTGGGAGCGATACTGAGAATAGATATCCTGGCGATCTGCTCGCAGGGGCATGCGGCCATCTCCCGGATCTATGATTAAAGAAGTTCTGTACTCTCCATTCACTTTAGCCACAGCTGTCGGCATAATTTCAAAATTACCATCTGCAGTATTGTCCAAATCACCCCCAAACTGGGGCGCTGGCCGGTTAGGGTCGATAGGAGCCTGTCTCATCGCATCTCTTTCAAAGGCGTCGTTAATTAAGGCCTCAGCTTCTTCCAAAGAGTAAGTCCGTTTACCGCCCAATGCTGACGGTCTTTGCAATGGCGTTTGGTAGGGGTTAGTCCAGTTTCCCTGCAAATCTGGGTAACCCTCAGGAGTACGAGGTGCTTGCCAAATCTCAGAGCTTTCTTGGCTGCTTGCCTGAATGGCTGTTTGAATGATTTCTTTAGTGGAGTCCTGAGCAGAATCTTGAGCAGATTGCTGAGCGAACAATACGGATGACATTATAAGAGTAAGCCCCAGAACTGCTGTTACGCAAGCCTGAGCACCAAATTGCCGATTACGATGAATAGAAGGTTGCTGACCGTGATTGCTAACTGATTTCATTGTATCCATGCATTAAGTTACCAATCAGAGCGGCATAGATTCCTACTACTCATCAATAAATAGATATCGAATTTGCACATCTCGTATTCGTTTAGCTTTGCCATCTATAACGACTGGACGAAACTTCATTTCTTTTACTGCTCGCCCAGCCGCTCTCCCAATACTGCGTTCAGCAGGCTCAAGTTCGATAATTTCGTGGGATGATGGCTTACCCCTGCTACTAAGGTTAAAGCTAATGTCAGCACGTTGCAGTGGCAGATTCAGATTGAGTTGAGGGTTGGTACTAACCGGCAAAGCTGTAGAGCGTACTGATTTATTCCAGGCAGTAAATGACCCTACATGAGTAATCGTCTCTTCGCTGTCATCAAAGGCCAATAAGGTCTGTGCTTGAAAAGTTTCTAGATCGGCAAAGTTAGTAAATATTTTAGGAAGCGGAATAGGCATAGGCCTACTGAAAACCGCATCGATGCGGGCCTTAGAAATTCCCTTTTCCGTGAGCAATTCCTGCGCTTTGCGATATTGACGGATAGCTCTCCCCTGCTCCATGAGTATTTGAAAATCGGCGTAGTAGATGTTTGCCATTGCCTGTGCTTCAAGGTCATTTTGGTCTTCAGCCAAGTCTCTTAGATCGTCCATGAGATTTCGAGCTTCTCGAAGATAATCTACCCCTAGCAAATCACCGCGGTCGATAACCGGAATATATCGGCCGGGGCCAAAAAATGAATCTCGACTAGAGAATCTAGCGCTGCTGCCTTTCTCCAGACGAAATCCACCATCTTCTCTAACTACACGATCTATAGTGTCACCAGAGACGCCATCGCTAGCATTAAGCATTTGTACAAGATGATATTTATTAATCGCCGATTTGTATAACCACGGTGCAATAGCTGGATTATTATCACCATAAAAATCTTCAACAAAATCATCCAGCTCAGCCATTAGATCTCTGGATTGCATGAATGTTCTTGCCCGCCTGCCTCTGCCATCCAATACGGTGCGCATGAGCAACCAATGAATTTGATCATCTATTGCGTGCAGCAACTCAAGCGATGGCTGCCCGTTTTCTATGGGATGTAAATTACGAATATGTTCCAATTGATCAGAAACTGCATCCCAGTTACCTAAAGCAATTTGAGTTGTTACAATAGAACGAATGATTGGCAGAACATCGGGGTGCTGCAAGCCTAGCGCTGTTCGCATGACCTGCAACTGTCGGCTCTGTAACTCTGCAACAGTTTCATAATCCTGTTGCTCCCACAGAACTGCGATCATTCCTGTAAGAGGTTCCATTAAACTAAGATCATAAGGACCCTCCCGGGATTCGAGATCCACCAGCCGATTCTGGAATAGCTCCAATTGTGCCGCCTTATCGACCGTGCTGGGGACCAAAACCTCCTCAGCGGAGAATGCTAGTGACACTGACAGAAACGGCAGGATTAGGATTATTTTTACTAATGAGTTCAGAGGCTTCATGGATTCCACTATTCATTTCTGTTACTTCATCTCAGCGTCAAAACAGCACGGAAGCACAGATTGGAACTACCATCTGACAATAACTTGATCTCTGGTGCTTGTCGATACAAACTAAGCAAATCAAGATAGCTACTCTGCGGCTCCCAAGTCTAAGTATTATGAAAAGAGCGTTCAAATTTCACCTATTCCTGCTATTTATTCTTCCCTCTGCGCTTTCCGCGCAATTGGATCTGCCGGAGCTCTATGACATCGGTGGCGAATTCGCTTTCGTTCGCATCCAATACGACAGCTACTACGGCGGAGGATTCTACGGGGGCACTTGGCTTACGGACTTTCCTGCTGCCGATGAAAACTTCCTGCGTGGCGTTGCTCGACTCACCAATGTCAGAGTGATGTCCCAACCTATTGTGCTTCGATTCGACGATGAAGAGATTTTTGACTATCCCTTCCTTTATGCGCTTGAGATGGGACGCAACGGCGGGCTCGCGCTTTCTCCCAAGGAAATGGAGAATTTGAGAGAGTATCTGCTGCGCGGAGGCTTCTTACTAATTGATGATTTTTGGGGGCAGGGACAGTGGGATGCTTTTTACCAAGATTTTTCCCTACTATTTCCCAACAGAGAACTCATTGAGCTATCGGCAGAGCACGAAATCTATCATACCTTCTACGACATCGATGGCCCCCAAATGATTCCTGGTCGTGGCGGACGTCAGGGTTTTGGCCAAGCCGGAATAGATAATGCCAGCAACCATGCGATTCTCGATGACAATGGTCGAGTGATGGTATTAGTGAACTGGAATTCGGATATGGGAGACGGTTGGGAACATACCTACGACCAGTGGTATCCGACTCAATATGCTAATGCTGCCTACCAATTAGGTATTAACTACCTAATTTATTCATTAACTCACTAATAGGGAACCTATTCTCAGTTACTCAAATTCTCAGCTAAGCGATAGAGAAATTCATAACTTTCATATAGCGATTTCTTCCGCAATCTCTCATCCTGTCCATGGATGCGCATATCGTTTCGATCAACAAACAGCCCGGACACACCGTAAGTTGGAATTCCGGCTATACGCATTTTCGCACCATCGGTAGCTCCTGTAGACATGGTTGGCATTACAGTAGTTCCCGGCCACATCGCTTCAGTTACTGACTCAACTGCACCCAATAGTTCTTCTGTCAGCGGTGAAGGATGAGATACCCGACCACCACCACGATAAACCACTTCCAAAGAAGGGTTATCTACCACCCGAACCAATGTCCTCAGAACGGCCTGGGGATCAGACCCCGGCAGCATTCTTACATTGACCGTAGCAACCGCAGACTGGGGTAAGGCATTCGATGCATGACCTCCATCTAATAGCGTGGCCACAGCTGTCGTTCGTAACTGAGCATTAATTGCCGCTTCGCGACTCAAGCGTTCGAGCGAACCCTCAGGAATCGGTTCCTGCAGCAGCGCTCCAAAATCCTCTGCTCTTTGGCCAGTGTTAATTTCAGATTGCCGTTGAAAGCTGATTCGCATGACATCATTTAATTCCACCGGAAAATCGAAATCCCTTATTTTCAACAAAGCCTCTGCTAGATCATAAATTGCATTGTCATCCCTTGGCAGTGAGGAATGCCCGCCAGGATTGCGTGCTGTTACCTGAAACGTGGCGAAAATCTTTTCTGCAATTTGAATCGTATTGGCAAGCGGCTCACCATTTTGTAATAAACCATAGCCGCCTTCGTTTATAGCTAATGCGCCCTGCATCAATCCTGGTTGGTTTTCTAACAACCAATTGATGCCATTGCTGCCGCCGGATTCTTCATCCGATGTTAGCGCTACGATAATGTCCCGGTTCGGCACAAACCCATTCCGTTTAAATCGAATCAGATTGGCAGTGAAAATTGCCGCCATCGCTTTGTCATCCAAAGTCCCACGGCCATAATAAAATTCCTCATCCTCATTGAGAACAAAGGGGTCTAGATTCCAATCTTCTCTTTCTGCTTCAACCACATCTATATGCGCCATTAGTATAATAGGATCATGAACACCGGAACCGCGCAAACGGGCCACTACATTTCCCTTATGTGGCAGAGCGCCGCCAATGAAGACATCCTCATCTTCAAAGCCTGCTGCCTGAAACCAGGCCGCCATACCTTCTACCGCAATGGTATTATTTTTTTCTGACATAGTGGTTTTGTATTCAATCAACTCTTTGTAGATTTCATACAATAATTGCTGATCATCACTTGGAATGGTTCTTTGCGCGAGCACTGCGGCGGGCGTTAGCAGTATCAGCACTATTCCCAAGTTCGAGAAAAGGATTTTTTTAAACATGTCAGTGTTGCCTATAGATTAAAGGTTAGGCCCTATTTAGCCTTATTTGGGCATAACGTTTCATTGTTGTTTTAGAAGCAATCACTGGCCTTTCCGTAATCACTTTGTCTGTATTATTTATGTTTATGAAAATAACGAAGTTTTGGAGGAAGTAAAAGCAAACTATGGTCTAAATTTTTAAGATTCAATAAAAGAGGCCAGTTGGCCCCTTCTATTTATGCTTCAAGCAGCAGGATTACTGTGCATCCATTTCCTGACGGCGAGCGCCCCCAAGAGTTCCTGTCAAAGCATAGTTACCTTCGTGGCACGCATACTCATATAATTTGGTATCAGTAGCATTAAAGGCAATTTCGCCACCCCATGACTCAGTGTAGAAGACTGGGTCCTGAACTTCGAATTCGTAAAATATCTGATTCTCCGAATCACGCGAGAACCTCTCAATGATTTTCCCTTGGTCAGAGAGTGAAGCCATCGACCGTGATTTCTGTTGTGGATGCAAATTAATTGTTTCCACTACCAAGGTATCGCCTTCCCAATAACCGATAGAGTCTCCCATCCACGACTCCCACTGTTCAGGACGGTGATCGCCATTTATCGGAATAATTCGCGCATCGTGGACCATCTCTACCAGGATCATCACATAGTCATCAGTCTGCACAATCTGATACATATTGTTGTAGAGAACACTGTTCATTGGCGGCCCACTAGTACTGCCAAATCCTATAAGACAGCGTTCTGCCAGAGGAGCGCCTTCAGGACCTGCATAGCCAGAAAATTTTGCCCTGCCTTCGCGGCGAAGCTGATTACCTTCGTCTGAGTAGGGAATACGTCCATCTACCGGCTTAGTTATCCAGGACGTGCGCATTTCACCCTTAACTGAGGTGAATCGAGTTCCCGGATCTACCCAGAAGGCATTATATCCGCGGCCCGATGGTAGGTCTTTGCCGTCGGGTAATTGGCCGGCTACCTGATTATCATCGGTAGCTGCACGAACGCTTGCTGGGTGGCTGAGAGTTAACTCATTGAGCTGATCATCTGATATCACCAGTCCAATGTCATCGTACCTACCGGAACGCTGCATCGAAGTTAAAGACGCATTGGTCCAATATCCTTGTAAATTTGGCTTACCTGAAGCTGTTCTTGGTGGCAAATAGCCATCTTGCGCCAGAGCCATCCCACTAAGAGCTAGTATGCCGATGCCAATAATTCCAAGCTTAAGTAATCTATTAAGGCTAATCATCGATTCATCTCTCTATATAATTCTTTGTTTTTTCCTATTTTTATCGCTATTTATTTCGCTGGATGATGCTTTACTAAGGCTTGAACTAATCACCCTAAATACCATTTCTGGGGAATAAAGTAAGCGATTGAAAATAAACCACAAGTCGCCAAGAATCAAGGCATATCATCCGTCTCAGACTGGGCTTTTCTTGCTCCAGCAAGACAAACATACATAGCCGCGGTTGCTTGCAAACTTTAATACAATTTGTTGACTGGCGAAGGACCGAATGATGCCCAGGTTCCTTGATGCACTGCACCGGAAATATCACCTCTAGCCCAGTCACAAACTCCATCGGGAAATATTCGATTTAATTCAGCGAATTGCAGCTGATCAAAACTCACACGGTAGTCTGCAAGGTTGACCTCTCGCAGGTTACAGCTAACGATATTATTTGCCAATGGGGCTCCTGCTACATGCCTTGGGGTTGGGTAAGCCGGGTAGAGTTGGCTACACTTATTAGTTCCGCTAAAACTTTGGACCTGTTCAATCTTCAGATGCTGATCACTATTATTATCCCAACAGGCATCAACTAAAGAGATGGGTTTATTGATAACCACCTTACTAGCTCGGTCAGTTTCTCCCTCATCATTCGCGATAGCCATTAGCCAGCTATCCATTAGCCTAAATAAGTTACCAAGATCGGGACTGTCTTCGGTAAAGTCCCAGAGACCACCGACCTGCATTATGTGGTTATCCGAATGACCATTAGCCGTCAGCAATCGCTGCCGAGTTGAAAACTGATGAACAATCATGTGAATGTCACCTTTTTCCTGATGATCTCTATAGCTGCGATAATCGATAATAGGAGTACTTGCCAAGCCTGCCCCACCAAAAAGTATACGTCCAGACTCAAATGCCTTTTCTCTAGCATCCGGATCTGCGCGATGACGCTCAGCCACATGATTCATGTCTCGATCGAATCCACCTATTCCGGAATTAAGTTTCAAAAATTGAACCACAGTGATAACGCCATCATTAAGCGCAGACAATCCGTATTGAACACCAACATTATCTAAGGGACGCTGTGAATTCGATTGCCCTTCCACCAATCCATAGACATTTACTGTGTGATCATAAACTGTGGCTCGAATACCAGTCGGGTTTGATTCACTGTAAAGCTCAGGCACTAAGGAACTAATGCTAACTTCCCCGCCTTGCTCTTCTGGAAGCGTTTCCAATAAATAAATAGGGTCAAGGCGGGCAGCGCCTCGCGCTAAATTTGGGATGCTAGCCCATGAGCCAAATCCAGAAATCGCACGCTGCTGGTCTATAGTGAAATCTTCTGCATTGGTTTCCGTAAAATAGAAATTCAGTAATCGGGCATCGGCTACAGTAAAGATCGTCGCACTGGTGACATCGGGAAAGCTGGACCCGACGATAATGCCATCAAACACCCCTGGGTAATTATCAGCGGTTTGATGAGACTGATAAGAGCCACCTGAAGAGCCCGTAGCAATAGTGTATTCCGGCACACCATAGTTTTCTATAAAGCGCTCTTTAACCATAATATGCGTTTCTGAAGCTAACAGGTCATTGCAATTTTGGCCGAACACGTTGAGAGTCGAAGAAGTGACAGCATAGCCTTGCTCGAACAATCCACGACGCATAACTCCACCGGTGTTGCTGCCCTGCTGATACCAGCCACCACGACAACCACCACCATGGGTATAAACTAGTTTACCATTCCAATCTTCACTAGAATTCCAGGGGTCTAACTCACCATTGACACTGTCATGCAACATCGCAATTTCATAAATCGCTCGATTCACTGTGCCGGTTTCAACACGCACGATGTAGGGGATAGATTCGCCTTTAAAATTGACTATCTCAGCAATATCCTCTGGATTATTTTTAGTCAAAAACCGATTTAGCGGTTTGAATATTTCATCTGTCGCCGACCAGTAAACATAATCAATCCGAGTAGGGATCGAACAGTCGGAATCAAACGTGGGACCTAGTAGTTCTCCACTTACTAACTCAAATTCTTCCGTCTGACATTGAAACGGCATTTCATGAGGGCCAGAAATAATCGGCCCCGATATTGGGTAGTTGCTCAATCTTAATGATGCTTTCGATTCCTGCCCGGCTATCTTAGCTGTGAATGTACTGTCACCCTCTGGCAAATTGCGAATCACCGCTTGGAAACGACTTGGAGCCACTTGATTTAATGAGCTGGCCAGCTCGATACCATCGAGGGCTAACACAAGATCGTCCGCAGAAACTCCTTCATCGAGAGTGAGTTCTATCAATACATCCCCACCACTAACTAACCACGGTTTACTAGAGAGTGTTTGCAAACTAATTTGCACGTCGGTTCGAGTTTGTTCCGTCGGCCCCGCTGTCGATATAGTTTCTTCTGCAGAGCAAGCAAATAGTAGAACCACACACAGGCCAGCAAGCGCGCGCAAGCTGAGACATCTATTAGAGAAATTGATAGGTTTCACTAGATTTATCCTGCCTATAGCATCATTGATTAGCAATGCTATTAATTGCATTGAGATTTAAAAGTATTGAAGCTGAATTCTGCGATGTAGTATACATCGTCACATAACTACATTTAGCCGCACCAATATCAAGTCACTATCATTTTGAGGATTGCGAGTAGAATTGTAAAGCCTGCTTCGTTGTATAAAATTTTGTAACAAGACTTTCAACTTCTTTACAGAGGAGTGTTAGAATGATCACAAACTACCGTTATTTAGATGGAAGCTCTAAGAGCTAATAATACGATTAGCAGTGGAAGGAAGTGAAAGGGATATGAACGCTAAGAATTCGATTAAGCTAGTGGACGTAGAAAAAGCTGGCAAAATTAAAATTGACAAGAAATGTTCTAAATGTAAGAAATCAATCTGTTGCGTATCCATTAACCAAAAAATCCCTGCGCCCAAAACCAAGGAAGATTTTGATCATTTGCTCTGGCAGGTTTCCCACGACGGTATTAATATCTTTAAAGACGCCGACGGTTGGTTCCTCTATATAGAGACGCGTTGCAATCATTTATTAGAAGGCGGTGTTTGTGGAATCTACGAAACTCGACCATGGGTTTGCAGAGAATACGATAGCGACTTCTGTGAATTAGATGAATCAATTGAAGAAGCTAGCGAACTCTTCTTTTCTACCCATAAGAAACTTGAAAAGTATTGTAAAAAACGCTTCAAGAAATGGGGTAAACGCTTTGAGATTTACGACTAAAAAAATTAAGCCAGTAAGTTTCGTGCTTTGGGGGATCACCTGCCTGTCATTCCTGCAAAATCCAAGTTCCGCCCAAGAACTTTCATTACAAGAACACATTAATGCCAGCGCTACAGCGTTGGAAAATTTGGATTCGGCCGCACAATCTTGCCAAAGTAGCCTAGATTCAGCCACTGCCATCGAAGCCAAAAAATTCTGTAATGATTTTCTTGCCTCACTGGATGGAGAAGTATTGGCCAATTACTTGAGCAATTGCAGTGAATTAAAATCCTGGAGAGATGATTATATTGCAGCCAGCCAGTCAAATTCTGCGAATAGTTCTGATGACAATGACACCACTAGTGAAGAGGATGCTACCAATTTACAGTTGCTGATTAGTATCGAATTTAATTGCGGAGAAAATGCTCTACAGAAACGTACTCAGTATGTGGTGGACACTTTTACTTTGCTGCAAGACGGGCAGATTCGCAATCAGCGAGCAGATTCAGCAATGCGCCGGCGACTAACTGAGTTGGAATTCAATTCAGTATTAAATCAAGAACGAAGCGCTCTGCGCAATTCAGTGCAACAACAACAGTCGATACGCTCACAAGAAACACAACGTCAGTTTGATAACTTGCAGAATGAATTAATTCGACAGCAAATCCGCTATCAGCAGTAATCCGACTAGGTGCTTTCTCAGCAGCCATTCATACCAAAGATGTACTCACCACCAAGTCTAGTAAAGCAGAAGAAAATCACCGCTGGGCAGCCCGGCCGCTGCAGGAAAGCTATATTTTGGCATCTCCATCTCATCTACAGGCTCAGAGTCTAATTGCTTCCCCTGACTGTCATACAATCGAAAATTTAGACGACCACCACGACTGTGGGCAATTGCTTCACCCCAGGCAATCAATTTTTCATTACTACCATTGAAGGCAATAGTTGGGTTTTTTTGACGAGTCTTGGTAAATGGTTCGCCAACTGAAAGGGCTGGAGCTTCCCCGGAAATATTTAACTGCACAATTCGACTCGCAGTTTCAAAAACTAGCCAATATTGTTGCTCGTTGTCAGCCACAATATCATTGGTGCTTAACGGGCAAGAAGACATCTCCCATTCCTGAAGTTCATGAACTGACCCATAGGAGGCGTCGGAGATTCCCTCATCGACACCATTTAATTTTAGTATTTGCATATGCCGACCTAATCTATCTATAGCGGAACGATAAGCAATAAGCATTTTGTCGTTTTCGGAATATTCAACTGCTAGTGAACAACATGCACATGCTCCAAGATCTTTATTACCCATGGATAGTTCGGCGCCAAAACTTGCACCGAAGTCGTTAGATAATCTAGCAAACACGGTGCGCTCTTGCTCTCTACTTAGATCACCAGCTCCCCATACGATTGCTACATGGTTTTCACTCGCTGCAATGTCCGCCCCAGCATCTATGCCAACTGCGTATTCCGATACCATGGATTTTTGCGCTTCGAATTGGCTACGCTCTGGATTAGAGCGGCTATAGAGATACTCACCCTCTCTGGGTTTGTACCAGATAACATGGGCACGACCACTGTCATCAACTGCGAGAGATGCCCGAGCAATTGAAAATGTTTGCATATTAAAGGCTTCACTCGAAACTTTTACCGGCAGACCAAATTTCCTATTTTCAACATCGTACTGTCGGTAGTAGAGATTCCCCTCGCGAGCAGAGGGTCGGTTTATTCGTTTCTTGAAATACAATAGGTGAATACCACCGCTGCTATCAACTACCAACCGAGGCTGAACGCCACCGTCAGGCGTGGCCTGGGATAAGATTTCGGCAGTAGCTGAGGCACTGATAAATACGAATACTAAAATGACTGCGCTAAATGCTGAAGTGAGTTTCTTAGAAATTGGACCCATGAAATTGCCTATCTGGTTTCGTTGATTACGATTGTTAACTAGGGCATTACCACAATGAGCTTCAGCAGTCGTCCTGAGTTGCTCTGTAAGTTTGCTGTTAGAACAATGCCTTAGAGTAGATTAAACCAGCATTTTAGTGCAGACTTTAAACCCAACTAGGGTGCCCAAGACATTTAAAGCATGATAACAGCTTAATCCTGAGCACTTGAAGTACGAATATAAGCAATTGGAGCCAGGCAGGAATACCCATGACACGATTAAATTCTCATTCTTTCAAAGCGATAGCAGTTTTACTTCTCCTGGGATTAGCCGCTTGTTCGGCGCCAGAAGAAGCTAGCGAAAACAGTGTTGACAGCAAAGTCAGTTACAACACCAGCATTGATGTAAAAGAACTCATGGCACTCGTGCTGGAACCCGCATCAGATATTTTGTGGGATTCCGGTGGCTGGGTAGTAGATGCTTCTGGCTATGAGGAACTATACCCCACAACCGATGATGGTTGGGCCTATGTCCGAGCCCAGGCGGCAATCGTAGTGGAAGCTGGCAATATGCTCGCCTTGCCAGGTCGTTCCGAAGACAACGACGCCTGGCAGATATACTCAGAAGGATTAAGTTCTGCCGGAATCTTGGCTATGGAAGCCGCTGCAGCACAAAACAAAGAAGATTTTTTCCAGGCAGGAGCCCAACTCTATAGCGTCTGCACTGCCTGTCATCAAGCCTACAATCCTGATATCAATAGTCGATTTGTAGACGAGGAAGCTGACTAAGAACAATGCTAGTTAGGCGACCTTTATCCAAGAAACTACTGGCTGGACTTTTATTTCTTGCCGGAGGTTTAGTTTCCTTAAGCGCCTTCGGTCATACCATCGAAGGCAGCGACGCCAGTTTCGTAGAAGCGATTGATGGCCCGGCTATTTTCCCCTTTATGTATCTTGGTGCCAAACATATGGTCACCGGCTACGATCACCTGCTGTTTCTAATCGGTGTTATCTTCTTTCTCTATCGCCCAAAACACGTTGTTCAATATGTAACATTGTTCGCTGCAGGCCATAGCATAACTTTGCTGCTGGGTGTTCTAGCAGACTTACAGGTTAACGCCTACCTAATTGATGCGATCATTGGCTTGTCAATTGTTTACAAAGCATTCGAGAATATCGATGGCTTTAAACGTGTAGTGAAAATTCAGCCAAATACTAAAATCGCAGTATTTATATTTGGTCTATTTCATGGCCTGGGCCTGGCGACGAAATTGCAGGAATTCGAACTCTCAGACAATGGTCTGGTTACGAATATCATTAGCTTTAATATTGGCGTCGAGATTGGCCAAATCCTGGCGCTGTCATTTGTATTTATAGTATTGAGTCTGTGGCGTACAAGTGGCAGCTATCTGCGTCACTCTTTCGTAACCAATACAGCGCTAATGGCAGGCGGTTTTATGCTGGCGGGGTACCAGATGAGTGCGTATTTCCTGCAACCTTCGTTTTAAATTCAAGTTAATTTTAGTTATTAGTAATTATCACAGATTCAGGAGTTAGATTGTGGCTGAAGAAGAAAACACCAACCCACCCTCTTCAAAAAATATTCTCATTGCTTCTGCCGTCGCGCTGGCAGTTGCGCTGATAGTGCTTTTCACCACAATTCTCCCTGCAGAGTTCGGGAGAGATCCGCTTGGTACTGGTGAACTACTGGGGCTAAATGCTCTGGGACTCGATGAAAACCCATTTGAAGAACAGCTGGAAGTGCACCGTAGTGACTATGTTGAATTTATCCTCGAACCATTCCAATCAGTTGAGTACAAATATCTGATGGACCTAGACTCCTCAATGATCTTCAGCTGGGTCGCCGATGGAGAGTTGTACTACGATATGCATGCAGAACCGGCTGGCCTGGGGGAAGAATACGCAGAAAGCTATGAGCAAGGTGAAGGTGATAGTCGTATGGGCTCCTTTCACGCCCCTTTCGCCGGTATCCATGGTTGGTTTTGGGAAAACCGCAGTCTCAATACTGTCGTAATTGAGCTCTACAGCTCGGGCTTTTATCAGACTTCTACAGTATTCAGAGATGGTGGCGACTATGAGCGACCAATAGAACCAATTACTGAATATTAGGACATTAGCTAGCTACCCTAGCTAGAAATTGTGTAAAAAAAAGCCCGCTATAAGCGGGCTTTTTGAATCTTGCATTCTAACTGAACCTAGTTACCAGGCTCTGTGCCGTCAGAACCATCACGAGGCGCACCAGTACCGGATGAGCCCATGAATAATTTGCGACCATCAGGAAATGTGATGTCACGACCATTTGCGCGACAAGTTGGCTCACATAGCCGATCTTTAGACTGGTAACCTGTTACCACAATAGCTTCACCTAAAGGCAGAGAGTTACGGTTGATTCCGCGGCGCAAAAGCGTATTAGGCGTTCCACCCTCTACCATCCAAGGACCTGGATCTTTAGTAGATTCCGGATCGTTGTTTTCCAAGTGAATCCAAGTGTGCGGGTTAATCCACTCAACACGAGTGATTGGACCACCTAATCGTACAGGTAGATTCGCATCAAATTCAGCAGAGAACGCGTGATGCGCTACCGCAGCAGGCTTGATTGCAACAACACCGATAGCGGTTACAGCTGCCAAAGCCAATAATTTAGTCTTCATATAGTTACACCCCATGTTTAGCTTTAAATGCTCAGAGCATCCTAGAACAGGTTATAGCACATCTTCCTGTTTACTTAGAACTCTACAAATTTTATATAAGCGGTCGTTACCCTCATTTTATACAAGAGCTCATAGGTTTTCCAAGTAGAAAAACGTTAAATCGAACTCTTTTTGCAATCAAATTGGTCTAGAAGCCTAATTCAGACTCTCTACCCTTACGATATCGGCCATACATCAGCTCTTCCACAAACTCTACACACTTAAACTGCGGAAGTTCATAGCCTGCTTCAAGACGTCGATAAATCGGCATGCTGATAGTCCAGGGACGCTCGTAAACGTCCGGATCTTCCATTGTAGCTGAGTACATGATGACGTTTTCGCTCACCAGCTCATAACGCTCGGTGACCTTGAGCTGATAGGTGTGATGGTTACCAGCACGGTCAAACCAAGTACGGTCGTCAAGGCCCGAAGCCTCTACTACCCAAACATCACCGTCCCAATAGCCCCAAGATTGTCCCATCCAGGAGTCCAATGGCGCTGGGCCTGGATCTTCAAGGAAGACATTTCTTACGGCACCGGCAAAAGAGTAGGCAATGAAAAATGCGCTTTCGCTTTGAAAAACCTGAAAGGGATGCGGCATATAAGTGGCTCGAGGCACACCAGGCATATAACACTTAACTTCCGGATCGTTAGCAAGCCAGTCTGATCGATTCTCTTCACGTTTAGCGAGAGCTTCTGGCTTATAAGGAATCGTGCCACCCTCAACTACGCCAAAGCTTGCAGGTACCGAGCCCACGGCGCCCATTGCTACAATTTCTGGAGCTGGAACAGGAACAAAATCCCCAGGTACTAAGTGGTAGGCTGCCTTCGGTGGTGCAGCTTCAAGATTATCGTTGGCATTCATGAGAACCTGCCAGATACCATTCAGATCTGGTTTACCATTTGGTCCTCGAGGAATATCGCTTCCACTTGCTTCTGCAGCTTCTGCGACTTGTGGTGATTGAGTGTTGGTTGTTTCAGACGGGGAACAACCTACAAAGAGCACTGCGATTGCGATGAGCAGCCATTGAATCTTCATAGTTCTACCTTTTTGGTTTTAATTAGAATTACTCTCCCATTAAGGAGCAATGATATAACCATCTAGTCTCTAGACTGTCAAGCCAAACCCACCGAATTATATAGCCTGAGCCCCTACTCCAGTGTGACTCCCCACCTGTTAGAAACTGTGACAAGCAAGATGTTTCGAAAGCACAGAATTCCAGAAAATGCAGCAATTCTGAGCACTCGGTTCTTACTCAGGCTAAAGCTAGCTGCAAAGCCCGGTATTGCTCTCTCAATTTTGTCAAATTGTGACTTTTGACCACAGGAATGAAAATTAGCAAACACCCTAGGGACAGAAATGCTGCCGCCAAAAATAGCGCGCCGGAGAAATAAAATGGTGCTCTAAAATCAGCCGAGGTTCTAGCTCTGTATTCTCCTGTAAAGTACTCGGCGAATTGGAGTTTCGATAAATCGATATATGCCGTAGGAGACCAATAGCAATAATGTTAATAACAGCAAAGCATGAATTGGATAAGGCAAAGAGTTTGGTAACAAATTGAAGTACTGAATCATCTCCATTAATGGCCAGTGAAAACAGTACAACACATAACTGAGACCACCCAAGAGTGTAAAAAACCGAATTGCTTTTTCTTCTGGATACCAATGCATCCTCAGCAAGGCATAAACCATGACAGTGATAAACGGCACTGTAATAAAGAAAGCACTGTACTGATAGGGGACGTAATTTTCCCCAACAATAACTACTAGCAAATATGCTAACAAAGTTAACAGCAATGGGCCGACCTTGGTCTTCGCGCCAGGATCTGGTGCTGGACTTAGTGCAAAGGCTTTGTAGAGCAAGATACCGAAGACAAATTCAATTCCTCGAATGAATGGATTGGTGTAGACAGGCACATTCAGATTCATAACATTATATTGGTCTGCTTGAGGTAAGTAGTTTTGAATCAAAATGAACTGCAAAGCATAGCCAACAAGAAATGCTGCAATCACTCTAGGAAGGGAATTAATCGGTTTCAATAACAAGAGCAATAATGGGAAAAGAATATAAAAATACACCTCAAGAACTAATGACCATAACGGGCCATTAAAAACCAACTTCAAGGTTTCAATACTACTAATAGATTGGGTGAAGGAAAGATGACGCAGGCTAGCCATAAACCAAAAGCCATTCTCTTTTTGTTCTGGCAAGTCATAACTAATTTCAAACGGTCGTCGCACTTCAGCGAAAAATGATTCGCCGCCCACACTGTACCCCCAGATAACAAATGTTGCCGATACCAACACTGCCAATGCATAAACTGGGTAGATACGGATTACTCGATGTAGATAAAAACGCCGATAGTCAGCTGGAGAATCCAGACTAGGATAGGTATAGCTCAGAATGAAACCACTAACAACGAAGAACCATGAAACAGCGGTGGTAGCAAAAGCTCCGTAGATTAGAAATTGACCAAAGATAATCTCATAATGCACCAGCACAACGAGTGACGAGCTCAGGAAACGAAACCCATCTAGTATTGGTATCTTCTGCTTACTTAGCCCCATATATTCAGAATTCTGACTGCTAGGCAGTTCAGTAGTTAAGTCAATAATTTAAGCTCGGCGAGTTAGCACTGCTGTCAATCGATTCTCTGAAGAAATCCGCGACCTAATGCAAGTTTCAACCAACAATTGAACGCCAGTTGTTTGCCAGATATTCAGCAGTTCTCCAAGACAAAGCCTGTACGGTTAGAGTGGGATTACGAGCCCCACTGGTTCCCATCACAGAGGCGCCAAGTATCCCTAAATTTGGAGCTTCGTGAGCAAAACCCCAACGATCCACGACATTGGTTTCACTATTGTCACCCATTCTTGAGCCACCATAGGCATGAGTTGAAGCGCCCATAGCATTTCCTGGCGGTGATTTCACAACTTTGATAGCGCCAGCCTCGAGATACCACTGCTCCATCTTTTCTTGAGAGAAGGCTGTAATGCGTTTCTCATTATCTCCATAACGAGCAGTAATCCGAGTCACTGGAAAGCCTAGCAGGTCTTTAACAACAGGATCTAAATCAAGGTAATTATTTTCATAGGGCAAAGTGGTTTTTTGAATATAAGCGTAATTCGTTCTATCTGCATTTTTCATTATGAATGCCTTCCAATCTGAGCCCCAGCTTCTTACTTCGCCGAAGGTGCTCATTTTCGCAGCACTCATTGGTTTGCGATCAGTATGTACCCAAAGATTCGCACCACCAATAAAATCCAGATCAGAATGATCAAAATTATCATCAGCCCATTCGTCAATAGCAACACCCTGTGCCGGTAAGCCATACCAATTGTGCAGATCTGTTGGAAACAAGGCAAGAACTGGTGAGCCTTGATGGTGGGTCAAATAGTGGCGACCAACTTGCCCAGCATTATTTGCCAGTCCATTTGGAAAAGCTCGAGATTTTGATAATTGCAGTAAGCGCACGTTTTCATAGGCATAGCTCGCCAATAAAACTACATCCGCTGGTTGAAAGAAGGTCTCATTGCCTTTTATATAATCAACCCCTGTTACCTTACCGTTGTTATCAGTAACAATATTAGTAACTCGCGCAAAAGTGACCACTTCCAAATTACCGGTGTCGATAGCTTTCGGGATTGAAGTAACCGCTGTGGAGCTCTTGGCTTGAACATGGCAGCCGCCTTTATTACAAAAACCATGATACTGACATGGTGCGCGACCATCATATAACTCAGTTGTTATCGCCGCTGGTCCTTGGAAGGGATTCCAGTCTAGCTTCAGCGCAGCTGCGGACATCATGTCCGTGAAAGGGGAACTGCGCAGCGCCGCCATGGGGTACTCACTCTTACGTTCCCCTTCAAAAATGTTACCATGTTTGTTTATCCTACCTTGCACGTTGCCAGCCTGACCGGAAATTCCAACAGTAACTTCAACCTTTTCATAATAGGGCTCAAGATCGTCGTATGAGATTGGCCAATCTTCTACCGTAGTGCCTGCAGGCAGTCGATCGCCACCATAACGTTCTTTGGTAGCACTAACCACATTAAAATCCCAGGGGTTCAGTCGCCAGCTCTGGGCCCAGTAATGCATCGTGGTGCCACCAACGGCATTCATCATCGGGTGGCCACCCTGGTTAGCTCGATCCTCAGCAGTTGCTCTAACTGTTGGTGCCTCAGTTGCCGCTTTTTGCGCGGATTGCGGCCAATTCCTGGAACTATTTCTTAATTCATCGGGAGCAAAATCTCGCGGGCTTAACCAGCCACCCGCTTCTAGACCTATTACTTTTAAACCGGCATTGGTGAGTGGCAACGCAGCTACCCCACCTGCAGCGCCCATACCAACAATAACAACATCTGTTTTCGCAAGAGTCTTAGGCATGATCGCTACCTTTTGTTGTACCAGTTTTTGTATCGATATTGCTCGCAATCTTGGTGTAAGTACTATGGTCATAAGCAGATTGATGATTCGGTTGCAGCAGCGCTCCTTTGGCAACATCAGTTTCTGAAGCACCTAATCGAATACCTGGATAACGAACCATGTCCCAGCCAACAAAATTTTGATTGCCACCATAGTATGGATCGCAAAAAGTACCATCAATTGTATGACTGCGAACCATGTTGAAAAAGTCCACAGCGCTTGGTGCGAAGCCTTCTATTTTGTTAGCTTGAACTGCTTGTAGAATTGAATTTTGCAAGTCCTTGCTCAGTCGGGAAAATTGTTTATTGCGGGTTTTATTGCAGTAATCGTTAAGCGCAGAAAGACCCACCATATAATTGTGCCGTGAACCTGAATTATGACTAGCGAGAGATCGGTCAATATAATGGACAGCTCGCGCCTCTTTCGCACCAGGACCATTTTCATCAGAAGGAATCAAGCAATCGCAGAAGGCCTCAAGAGTTTCGGCCTCTGCTGCGGTTAAAACCTCAAGTGCTTCTCTGGCCATAATAGCCTTATTGGCCAACATCGAAGAAGATCCATCTTGAGCAATTACCGTGGAGGCTGCCGTTGAGCTCACGGCGGCAGCACCTACTATGCCGGCACCTTTTAATAGATTTCTTCGTGATAGCCCAAGGGATTGTTGTTGCTCTTCGACTGTAACTCCCTGCTTATTTTTTTTATCGAAATCTGTGGTCATTTTATTCTCCGCACTCTGTAGCTTTTAGCATGTCGCTCCGAATATGAGCGTAGCAAATATCGAAAATTCTGTATATGGGCGCTAGAGTTGTGGTTTCGAAATGTTCCTGAATCAAGGATTCGTCAGCTTGACCTATTTCTAAGCCAGGTTTATTTCAGTACAGGAATCGATGGTTTTTTGGTTATTTTTCGCTATTTCTCCTCGCTTTTTTAGAAATCAATGATAACCTTACGCCGATTCCTAAAATGGCCAATCCCTATAACACAATGACCAGATAGCAGATCCCTGCTGGGCCATCTGTTTACAGGTGTTTTGCTAATCAGCCCCCTCTCTCCACAAAAAGATTTTGCATGAAAGACCTAACCCAAGGTTCGACCACGAAGATAATACTCTCCATGGCGATCCCTGTTGCCGCCGGCATGATTTTTCAAACTCTATATTTACTTGTGGATTTGTACTTCGTTGCCGCTCTTGGTGAAAAAGCAGTAGCGGGTGTTGGCGCTGCCGGTACTCTTCTTTTTATGATTATGGCGATTACCCAAGTTCTGGGAGTCGGTGCGGTCGCGCTCATTTCACAGGCAGTCGGCCGCAAAGATCAGAAACATGCTAATTTAGTTTTTAATCAATCCTTGGTGTTGTCCGCTATCGGCGCCATAGTAACGGTGATAGGTGGATATCTACTGGCCAGAGTTTATTTAGGCACTATTACTCCGGATGATGATACGTTGGAGCTAGGGGTAACCTTTCTGTTCTGGTTTTTACCAGGAATGGCATTGCAATTTGCCATGATGGCAATGGCCTCGTCCCTACGCGCAACTGGGATCGTCAAGCCTGCCATGCTGGTTCAGGTTCTTACGGTTCTATTGAATACAATTCTTGCACCCATTCTCATTGCTGGCTGGGGGCCCGGCCCAGCACTTGGTGTTATGGGTGCCGGTTTAGCTAGTACTGTCTCTATAACTGTAGGTGTTGGCCTGCTCACCTTGTATTTTTTCAAGCTGGAAAAATACGTTTCATTCGAATCTAGACTCTGGAAACCCCATTACGATATCTGGTGGAAGATGCTTGATATCGGCCTGCCCGCAGGTGGTGAGATGGCATTGATGTTTCTCTATTTCTCTTCGGTTTATTGGTTAATTCAGGATTTTGGAGCTACTGCTCAGGCTGGTTTCAGCATCGGCGGGAGAGTTATGCAATCGATATTCATGCCAGCCATGGCGATTGCATTTGCTGTTGGTCCCATCGTTGGTCAAAATTTCGGTGCTGGTCATAAAGGTCGAGTGCGAGAAGCAACGTACAACGGCATGATTTTGAGCACCGGCCTAATGCTACTGGTAACTCTATTTTTTCAATGGCGGCCAGATGTTCTTATAGCCTTCTTTACTGAAGATCTCGAAGTGATTGAAGTAGGCGCAGTATTCCTTCAATTGATTTCACTGAACTTCATTGCTCAAGGGATCGTCTTCACTGCCTCGGGCGTATTTCAGGGGCTAGGAAACACTCGCCCCGCTCTACTTAGTTCTGCAATCCGTTTGCTCGTGTTCATTCCAATCGCAGTTTTCATACGTTATCAACCTAATTTCGAAATAAGACAGGTTTGGTATGTTTCGATTTTAGCGGTAACACTGCAAGCAGTAGCGAGCTATCTATTGGTGAGGAGAGAGTTTACGAAAAAACTGGCTGAAGACTATGAAGAGGGTTCTAATGTGAATTCCGTCTGAGTCAATTTTTGACTTCTGCTGAATTGGCCTCTACTGCAGATTAGAGAAGAAAATAGACCTGCGGTAAATTACTGCCTATTCTACTTCCCAGGTGTGTCCACTGTGCAGCAGCTCCTGTAATGAACCTTTAACTTCTCTGGCCTTAATAAGCTGCTGGTAAGAATCATCAATAAACGAGGTTTTGTCTTCTCGGTAAATAACACCCACAGCGACCGGAAAATTTGAGCCTGACATGGTAGCCAGCATTGTCGCGAGAATTTTATTGTTTTCATCGTGAACGAGAATCTTGTCTTCATTGCCACTAACCTCAATTACTTCCAATTGAAGAGACTCTCGGTTGAGGCTAATAGCCTTCTCCTGTTCGAGACCGAAAATAACAGGTTCACCATGAGTCAAAACGACTTTAAAATTCGCCGCAATTTTTTTGTCCTTTACTTGCTCGAAAATTCCATCATTGTAGATCGGACAGTTCTGGAGAATTTCGACAAACGACGCGCCATCATGGTCATGAGCGCGAGTAACCACAGCGGCAAGATGTTTTGCTTCGGTATCAATTGAACGAGCAATAAAAGTCCCGCCTGCCCCCAAGGCTACTCCACAGGGCGATAGAGGTGAATCTACTGAGCCTTGAGGGGAAGAAGGTGTTGTGGTCCCAGTCTGGGAAGTCGGCGAATATTGCCCTTTAGTAAGGCCATAAATTTCATTATTGAAAAGCAAGATTTGCAAATTCACATTACGTCGAATGACATGCAACATGTGATTTCCACCAATACTAAATCCATCTCCATCACCGGTGATTACCCAAACATCTAATTCTGGATTTGCGAGTTTAACCCCAGTAGCAATAGCGGGGGCGCGGCCATGAATAGTGTGGAAGCCATAGGTATTCATGTAGTACGGAAATCTAGATGAACAGCCAATCCCGGAGATAAAAACCTGATTCTCTTTCGGCTGGTTAAATTCAGGCATCAGTTTCTGAATAGTTTTTAATATGGCATAGTCGCCACAACCTGGACACCAACGCACTTCTTGGTCCGATGCATAGTCTTTCAGTGTCAACTTAGGCAGAGCTTGATTCATGATGCACTCTCCATTGCTCCGAGTTTCTTATGTATCGCAGCTAAAATCTCGCCAATCTTAAATGGCTGTCCAGCAACTTTATTCAAACCTTCAGCATCGATTAGAAATTCAGATTTCACCAAATGAACAAACTGTCCAGTATTCATCTCTGGAACTAACACTGTTTCGAAATTATGTAAAATTTCACCGAGATTTCGCGGTAATGGCGAAAGATATCTAACATGGATATGGGAAACATCCAAGCCTTCACTCCGCGCCCTCTTTACTGCTTGGTGAATAGCACCAAAAGTTGATCCCCAGCCAACTACTGCCAGCTCCCCTGATTCCTCTCCCAGACAAGCTTTTTGCAACGGGATGTCATTGGCAATGCCTGCTACTTTTGCGTGGCGCATATCCGTCATCTTTTGATGATTTGATGGGTCATAGGATATATCGCCAGTGTCATAGGATTTTTCGATACCACCAATGCGATGCTCCAAACCTGCCGTACCAGGCTTAGCCCAGACTCTTGCTAGGGTATCTTTATCTCTTAGAGAAGGTTTAAATCCTTCTGCTTCAGAATGATGACTTACAGGAAATGGTTCCAGCGTGGATACGTCAGGAATTTTCCACGGCTCTGCTGCATTTGCCAAATAGCCATCGGACAGCAGCATAACTGGGGTCATATATTTTGTTGCTAATCTAATTGCTTCAATTGCAACTTCGAAACAATCTATAGGAGTCGAAGAAGCAATTACAGGCATCGGTGTATCACCATGACGACCATACAATGCCATATTTAAATCAGATTGTTCTGTCTTAGTAGGCAAGCCAGTGGAAGGTCCACCTCGCTGTGTGTCAACGACCACAAGAGGGAGTTCAGTAGCAGCAGCTAAAGCGATACCTTCAGCTTTCAGTGCGATGCCAGGGCCAGCACTGCTGGTAATTCCCAAAGAACCCGCAAAAGAAGCGCCAATTGCCGCACAGACGGCAGCTATTTCATCTTCCGCCTGAAATGTATTTATGTTGAAGTCCCTGTGGTTGACTAATTCATGGAGTAGATTAGATGCTGGGGTAATCGGATAGGACGCGAACAGCAGATCAATATCGGCCAATTCCGAGCCCGCAATTAATCCCCAGGCCAACGCGTTACTGCCAGTAACATTTCTATAAGTGCCAGGTGAAACTTTTGCTTGAGGAACTTTATAAACATGAATCCCTGCAGGAAGCTCAGCGGTCTCACCGTAGGCATGACCAGCATTAAGTGCGGCGATATTTGATCCTGCAATCTCTGGCTTACTGGAAAATTTAGCATTCAAGCTATCAATGGTTGACTGCCGATCTCGATCAAACAACCACATGACCAACCCAAGCGTCCACATGTTCTTGCAACGCAGAGCGCCCTTGTGAGTAAGCCCAAACGATTCAACAGCTGCGAGGACTTGTTTGGATATATCAATATCGAGGACTCGAAAACCATCCAAAGAGCTATCTTCCAATGGATTAGATTGATATTTTGCTTTTTTGAGGTTCTTCGCGGTAAAAGCACCTCTATCAACTATTACCAGACCACCTTCGACCAGATTAGCAATATTCGTAACCAAAGCAGCTGGATTCATCGCCACCAGGACATCAAGGGCATCACCGGCTGTAGTTACATCTTCAGCGCCAAAATAAATCTGAAAAGCAGAGACACCGAAAGTTGCGCCAACTGGCGCACGAATTTCTGCAGGAAAGTCTGGAAAAGTTGAGAGATCATTGCCATAGAGTGCCGTGGCCTGAGTAAAATTAGTACCGGTTAATTGCATGCCGTCACCAGAATCACCAGCGAAACGCACGACTACATCGACGACTTCTTTCTCATCAAGGTGATGCTCGTCTAGTTTTTCTTCAGCTAATTCCATCACACACTCTTTCGATCTTTATATTGAGCTCTGAAAGCGGCTCGTCAGAAAAATATTCTATAACAGGGGTTGATCTAGACCACCCCATTGCAAGGAGGCAGGATTCTACCAGATTTAGGATTCGGGTCCCATAAAATCAACAACTTAGAGTAGAGTGATTTAATCAGCAAATTCCGAGAATAAGACTAACTAATAAGCCAAAGACAACGTATATATGAGGAATTAAAGGTGAAACAAGAGAAGTTAATAACACTTATTGCAGCACTCAGGGTTGAGTACTGCAATAATATGGAGGTGAAATCTTACTGCTTGATGAACTTACGCATGATGCTGCCTGCGCCACCCTCACCACCGGTAACCTCACCGGTATAGACATTACCTGCAGCATCAACAACCACACCTTCAGGCTCTGAACCTTCGATAAAGCCAATAACGGTGCCATCTTCAGCGCTGCCATAAGTCACACCGCGCAGACTCTGGTAATCAGCTACGTAAAGAATATCGTTATCATCGATAAACATCCCACTGGGCCAGCCGAACTGATCCCATTCGGTGATATAGCCACCATCTTGATCGAAAATCTGAATTCGATGATTGGAGCGGTCACCCACTAAAACTCGACCACGCCTATCGATCACTATGGTATGGGGCAGATCAAATTCACCTTGTGCGGAGCCCCGCTGACCCCATTCCATAAGATAGCGACCAGTCTTATCGAACTTCACTATACGGTTATTCCAATGACCATCAGCGACAAAGAAATTGCCGTTTTCTGCTTGTGCCACATCAGCCGGCCCATCAAATGTATTGGGTCCAACTCCAGCAAATCCTCTCGCACCAAGTCGCAGGAGTATCCTGCCAGTAGTATCAAATTTAGTAATTGTATGGCCGGTTTGGCGATTGTAATCAGTCGCCCACATTGTGCCTTCAGGGGTGGCACGAAAACCATGAGGAGTACTCACCCACTCAGCACCGAAAGTTTCCACTAGCTCACCGTCGGGCGAAAACTTCAATACTGGCGGATCGGCTCGATGAAAAGCATAAATAAACCCATCCTGATCAATGGTGACATTTGGAACTTGGCCCCAAGTGATTCCATCGGGCAGTGGCTTTGGCCAATCGGGGTCGAGAACATATTCTGCAGCGCTGGCAAAATTGCTCAAAAGTGTGAATACAAGCAGCAGAGTTGCAGCTACTAGGGATTTGAACTTCTTATTAATAGGATTCATTTGCTGAGTACCGTTGGGCTGATTTTAACTGAGTTTCAAGTATGTTCTGATTGCGAAGCACTATCAGAATCTCAAGAATACACGGAACTCTTAATCATTCAACAATGATTCTATCCGGTAAAGCGACCGCTTCGAATATTCTAAGCCAACGACGGGTATTTCCGAACCATACGTATAAACAGTTAAAAGAGCTCAACGATGACCGCGCCTCACAACTCAGGAGATATACCATGAGTAATTTACGACTTGCTTTCACAATTGCATCCACTCTGGGCACAGCTGCACTCTTGGGATATACATCCTCTGTAGCCGCTGAAGATAAACCGTCTCGTGGGCAAACTGCCTTAGCGACTCTAGACACTAACGAAAATGGTGTTGTCAGCTTTGTCGAATTTCAGGAAAGCGAATTTAGTTCAATTGCAGCAATGGACACTGATGGCAATGATGTCTTAACAATTGATGAATTCCTAAACGCCAGACCAGGTCCAAGAGTTGGCAGTCAAGGCACACGCCCTGGTGGCAGCAGTCAAGATACTGATAATAAAGAACCTACTGAAGAGCAGATTGCTAGAAGGTCAGAAATGCAGGCTAGAATCGCTACCCAACGATTTCAAGAAATAGATCAAGATGGCGATGAAATCGTAACTGCTGCGGAATTTCAGGAAGCAAATTTCCTCGAAATGGATCAGGATGGTAATGGCACACTCTCTGCGGATGAATTACGGCCTCCACGTCTAGATCGAGGCAGATTTAGACGCGGCGGGCGAGGTGGGCCGGGTAGACGCCGAAGAGGACAAGATCCTCGAGTATAAGGAGCCTCTCGCTTAGAGAGGCGACAAAAAATTAATGACTGATGAAGAATTGATGTTAGCAGTTTGTGATGGTGATCAGTCCGCCTATCAGGTCATCGTTCACCAACATCTTAACTCCATCAGTCATTATGCTTTTCGAGTGCTCGGCAATCAGAAAGACACTGAAGACATCACTCAGGAAACGTTTTTGAGATTATGGATAAACGCTGCGAAGTGGCAAAGTGAGAAAGCAAAACTATCAACCTGGCTTCATCGAATCACTCATAATCTCTGCATTGATTATCTGAGAAAACATGGACGGATCGTAACCCAGGAAAGCTTTGATGAAACAAAAGACGACCATAAAAGTAACGAGTGCGATAACGAAGAAATTACCGATAAATCCAATATTAAAAAGCTAAATGAGCAGATTCGTAATCTTCCCGAAAACCAGCGCAGCGCATTAATGCTCTGTCACTATCAGAATTTTTCCAACAAGGAAGCAGCGCATATAATGAATATCTCAATAAAAGCATTAGAATCAGCATTGGCACGAGCCAAGCGAACATTGCGTAAGGCAATGGCTATAACTGACGCTTCGAAAATCGGGGATACCGAAGATTGAACCCGCCTGAATGCTCTTGATCTTGGCGGTAAATAATAGATAGGTAATCACTATGACATTTGACAAATTTTCAGACTTAGTGGACTTTTATGGGGCCGATATTTCGGTTTGGCCTAACGGTCTGCGGGAAGAATGTAGCGCTTTTGCTATTGACAACACTGCCGCAAAAAACCTTCTCAATCAAGAACGCCTGCTAAACGAGGTACTCAAATCGCAGCAGATTCCTGAATTTTCAGGCCTGTTAACGAAAGTCTTATACCAAGAGTTACCTCCGCAACAGCAACCTTTTCTAGATCAGGTTCTTGGCTGGTTAACTCCCCAACAAGGTTCTCATCTTTTGTGGTGGCGCCCTGCTCTGATCGGATGCCTGCCGCTTTTATTCGGGGTACTAGTCGGTAATTTTTACAGTTTCAGCATTAGAGCAGAAGTTGATGAACTAGATTATTGGGAAGATGAACTCACACTACTTTCTTTAAATGATTACACGGAGAACTCCTACTGATGATGAATCGAAAAAATCTGATTAGTTTAGGAGTGTTGATTTCAATTGCGATTAATCTTTTCTTTATTGGCGGTATTGGCTATCGCTTAATCAATACACCGGAATTTGATATACCCTCTGTTCGGCCCCTACCTCCAAATTTGGGCTGGGTAGTTCGTGATTTAAGTGAAGAGAGAAGGAGTGAATTAGAACCTCAATTATTGAATAGTTATGAAAGAGTAAGACCAATTCGCGAAGAAATGTTTACTGCCCAACGTAATGTTAATGAATTAATGACTTCTTCATTATTCGATGGCAAATCGCTTAACCAGGCTTTTAAAGCGCTTCGGGCTACTAGTGATCGTTATCAAGCACTGTCCCATAAGCAAACCATTTCCCTGTTGGAACAACTGAATGAAGAAGAGCGCACAATGGCAATGAAGTTTGTACAGCGACGTGGACCTAGGGCAAGACGAGAAGGCCGCGGCGGTTTCGGAGTACCTCCAGATCTTGGTGGACCACCACGAAGGCGAGCCCGTTAGATTATCTACGGAACGGTTACGCGAAAGACCACTTATAGATAAAGCAAGTAACAATGAACTAAATAATAAATCAGAAACTAAAGAAGGCTAAACTAGAATCTAACTAAGTTAATCTTAACGTATCGATTTTATAATCAACTCTGACTTTAAATGTCTTAATGAAAAAAATAGCGAAATCAAAAAGTGACTATTGATATAAATGAAGTTCAACTCGGCAAGTACCGCCATTTCAAAGGCAATCTCTACGAACTAATCGAAGTAGCTCATCACAGCGAATCTCAAGAACCCGTTGCAGTTTACCGAGCCCTTTATGGTGATCATGGCTTATGGGTTAGACCGCTTGAGATGTTTCTTGAAACGATTGAGCGGGATGGGGCTGAGATTCAGCGATTTCAATACATTAAAGCGGAATAGTCAGCTTTGTTACATCTAGCTAGTCCGAAAAGCTAAATTCATATTTATCATAAAATAAGCCAACTCCAAACCTGCTCACAGTATATTTCAATGACTGCCTGAGAAATATTCGTTATCCGTGAAGATACATTTAGTTCCAAGTTCTGCTGCACGGAGAATTATTCTATTTATTAAAGCCACGGGCAACCCGGTTACGGCTGCGAAATTATTAGAGATTCCCGGGCAGGATCAAGAATCGGCTTGCAAACCGATAGCCTCAATGACCATCGCACAGAGATTGAGGGCTGACTAACCCTAGATGCAGCTGGTTCCGCATTAAATCTTCTGGAGAGAACCCTCTAGATTCGACCTCTAAATTAACAAGCCAGCGATAGCTCCAGTCATACAAGTCGCCAAGGTGCCCGATATAAGAGACTTAGGAGCCAGCTGTACTATCTCTTTGGCACGCTCTGGGCAGAGACCGGTAAGGCCTGCAATCATAATTCCAAGACTGCCGAAGTTAGCAAACCCACACATGGCATAAGTCATAATAATGGTTGATTGCTGCGATAAAGAACCTGCTGGCAGCTCAGCCAGGGCGAGAAAACTTAAAAACTCATTCAAAGCAGTTTTTATTCCCATCAAGTTTCCAGCTACTTGTGCTTCTGCCCAAGGAATGCCCATAAGCCAAACTAGTGGTGCAAATATAACCGAGAACATTCTCTGCAAAGTCAATGAATCACCACTAGGAAAGGAAATTAAAGACAACACACTATTGAGTAGAGCGACCAGTGCTACTAACACTAGTAACATGGCGCCTACATTCGCCGTAAGTTTCAACCCGTCACTGGTCCCACGAGTTATTGCATCCATTACATTGTGATAACGCGGGCCAATAACCAGGCCATCTTCAGCAATTTGCTTTTCAGAATAAGTAGATTCCTCGGGAACCATAATCAAGGCGAGCATTATCGCCGCCGGAGCACTGATTACCGATGCAGTGAGAATATGCCCCAATGGATTTTCAACGATTCCCTGCAGAACAACTGAATAGAGTATCATCACTGAACCCGCAATAGTTGCCATGCCGCATGACATCACGACAAAAAGCTCACTGCGGCTAAGCATCTTAATATAGGGTCTAATTAATGCAGGCGACTCAACCATACCAATAAAAATATTTGCCGCCGCACTGAATCCAACGGCCCCGTTAACTCCAAGGCTACGTCGTAGAACAAATGAAAACCCACGAACTACAACAGGTAAAATTTTGTAGTGCCATAGAATCGCTGATAGCACGGTAAAAATTAGAATTAGCGGCAATATCCTAAAAGCAAGAATCACTGTTGCGGCTGGGTCTTCAACTGAATAAGGGTAAGCGACATTTAACGGGTCACCACCGAGATAGCCAAAGATAAATAATGTGCCGGATTCGGTAGCACTGGCAATTGCTGACACGCCGCGATTGGCTGTAGCCAATATTTGCTGGATAAAACTGACTCTGAATACCACGAAAGCGAAAACGATCTGCAACCCCAAACCAGCTGTTACTATTTTCCAGTTAGGAAATTGCCGTTTTTCGCTGAGTGCTGTCGCTAACGCGATAAAAATAAATAGTCCAAGAATTGCTTGCAAACTTAACATGGTAAATGTAATTGCCCGTTTTGAATCAATAAGGTTATTCGAGTGTTTCACGTTCTTCAGAATGAAAGCAAGCTAGCCTGCCACTTTGCAGATCAGCAATTGATCCGCATTTCGGATATACTTCGCGCACATTTTAGGAGGCCAAAGCAATCTCTTCCTCGATCGAAGAATCTACCAACTCTGGCAAAAGCGCGCTCAGCATATTTTCAGTCAAACAATTTGGTTGGCTATTCATGGGTAATGTTGCATTTTTCTTTGCCATGCAAGGACAAATGCTCACTCGCTCTTTGCTCGCATGGGATTTAACCGGCGAAGCAACAGCTCTCGCTTACATAAACCTTGTCGTTGCTGTTCCCATGATCTTTGCTTCCCTGCTAGGTGGCGCAATCACTGACCGAGTTGAACGCCGCCGACTAATTATTATTGGTCAAACACTAATTGCTGCGAATGAAATATTTATTCTAATTCTTCTCTTACTGGGCAAACTAGAATTCTGGCACATGCTCTGCACCGCATTCGTCACTGGCTGTGCCTTCCCCTTCATCATGCCCGCTAGAATGGCTATTACCATGGCAGTGGTTGGGCCACAACGATTACAGAGCGCTCTGGCATTTACCAGTGGTGCGATGAATCTAAACAGAGTACTTGGTCCTGCAGTAATGGGAGTAATAATTGCCCAGTGGTCTTTCGCTGCTGCTTTTATCCTTTCAGCTTCTCTTTATTGCTGCGCCATAGCCTGCATGTTTGGTATAAAACGCAATCACTCCATGAACCGAGAAGAAGTCAAGAAGCCCCTGCTAAAGGATATCGCCCATGGCTTTACTTATATCCGCCATAATCGACCTGTGCTTATTTGCCTCTTATTTGGATTGATTCCAATGTTCTTGGCCATGCCATTTCAAAACATTCTGGTAATGTTGGCTGAGGAGGTTTGGGCAGTGGGTGAGAGCGGCGTGGGAACGTTCATGGCGACGGGTGGCATCGGCGGAGTAATCGGTGCAATCTGGATTGTTAAACGCGGAGACTCAGCCAAGCGTCTAAACGTTATGCTGGGAAGCACTTTGGCCTTTGGCATCTTTCTCGCCTTGTTTACGCAAACCTCTAACTTCTATTACGCCTTAATCCCATTGCTTATTGCCAATACCTGCGCCAGCGCAAGTCAGACCATTAATAACGCCTCGATCCAATTACTAATAGAAGATAAAGTTCGCGGACGCATAAGCAGCTTCATGATGTTATCGTTTGGATTAACACCTATTGGGGTTTTCCCTATGGCTCTGGCAGCAGACCGAGCTGGCGCAGCGAACGCAATTTTAGCTGCATCATTGATCTTAATCTTGGTCGTAGTGGGCTTCTTCCTCTTTAGCAAAACCCTCCGAGGTCTTGACGGATCTGTAGCTGACGCCCTCAAAAGATCGATCAAAAAGTCACCAGACTCGTAATTCTCTCTTACTTAAACTTTAAACCTTTCTCAATTTACTCCTAATTGACCTTAATCAAATTACGCTTAACAGCAACTTAGCATCCTATTCACGCGCTGTTACCTCACAGTTGCGTTTTACTTTTTTATAAAGATATAAAACTGCGCACTTGATCCGGTTCTTAATATTGCTTGTTCTTATGAAGAAGAAATATTCTAAGCCGTCTCTTCCTCAGCAATAAAACCAGGCCAGCTTCCCATGTACTCGAGAAATTTTGGTGACAAGCCTTCATTACTCAAATGCTCTTTACTCGCAGGAAGCTTCACCGGAGTAAAATCTGGATTCGTCTGATATTGATTAGGAAAATCATGATGCAATATTGCTGCGCGGCCCAACATGACCCAATCGACACCCCCTGCTAACGCTTTTTCAGCTTCCTCAGGGGTGCGAATTTTTCCGGCAATCCCTAGACGCACTCCATTTCTCTCAAGCTCGGTGAAATAAGACAGTAAACTTCGTCCCTGCTTATCCTCCTCCTCAGGCTCTTTAAATACATCCCACAAAGACATATCGAGAAAATCGATATTTCCTTCGATCATAAGTCGCTGAGCCACCTCGGTGGTTTCATCAAGCTTCATCCCGAATCGTTCAGGCGAAAGCCGCACACCTACCATAAAATCTTGTCGGCACCGCGCGCGAATTCCCGCAATAATTTCGAAAAAAACGCGGCTTCTGTTTTCCAGACTGCCACCATACTGATCGTCTCGTTTATTTATGTCTGCACTAAAAAATTGGCAGAGGATATAACCATGGGCCCCATGAATCTCGACGCCGTCGAAGCCAGCTGCCTCTGCTCGCATAGCTGCCGTAATAAAATCAGACACCAACTCCTGAGCTTCTGCTGTGGTTAATGCACGTGCTCCAGTCTTCTCTTCAGCAGAAGGACATACCGGTATAGTGCCAATAATATCCGCTGGAGAACGCATTCCTGCATGGTGTAACTGGCAAATAGCAACGCTGTCCTGGGCTTTAATCTGCGTCGCTAACCTGCTTAGACCTTCAAGATGCTTATCGGAAAAGACCCCAAGCTGGCCCGGAAAACCCTGGCCTATTGCCTGGACATGAGCGGCACAGGTCATAGTCAAACCAAAGCCCCCTTCTGCGCGCATGGTTAACCACTTGTATTCTTCATTGGAAAGTACCCCGTCAATATGACTTTGTAAATTAGTGAGTGGGGCGAGCATGAAACGGTTTTTCATCTCGGGTCCGCGGGTAAAACTCAAAGCTTCAAACAATTGACTCATTTTTCATCTACCAAATTTTAATTGCATACAGAAAAACGGGCGGCGTCCTGCGACAGCGCCCGTTTCGATTTAAACACGAATTACTATGGTATCAAGCGCGGTACGAAACGAGTCACTCCTTTAATTGTACCTACTTCACCGCCATAAACATTTCCATCTTTGTCTGCCGTCACACCTTCACCCATGCAGCCGATTCCGCCCATGCCGGAATTTCCACCGCACATATGCTCTGGAATGAAATAAAGTACTTCACCATTGCGTGCATTTCCTACTCGTAGACCTTTTCTCCAACCACCAGGGTTGTAATTCTCGTCAGTTTCAGAATCGATGGCATACAACATATCGTTGCTAGGATCGATATACATACCGCTAATGCGGCTGAACTGGTACCAAGTATCTAACCATTCTCCGTCTTGAGTAAATATTTGAATACGATTATTACCACGATCGGCGACAAACAGCCGGCCTTGCGAATCCATGGAGAGAGAATGAGGAGAACGGAACTGGCCGTCATCCCAACCATACTCGCCAAAATGCCCTATATAAGTGCCATCTGGCTCCCACATGGTGATGCGGCTCTTGGTCTCGTCACTCGGCTCACCTTGAAATTGTGCGCCGTGAGTTTCTGCGATAAAAATACGACCGTTTGGTGCAATCAATACATCATTTGGGTCAGTAAGATGTGTTGGAGGATCGCCAACTTCCCCTGGTGTGCCTATTGTCATTAACAAGTCACCATCTGGGCTGAATTTCAACACTGCGCTTCCAATATTGGCAGCTGCTGGGTTTTCACGAAGTTCGTTCTGATTTGCTACACGCGCATCAGCAATCCAAATGTTACCTTGGCTGTCTACATCCATGCCGTGCGGCCAAAGAATTTGGCCTGCCCCAAATTGATCAACCACACGACCATTTGGATCAAGTTTTACTATAGGGTTAATGTCAGGTGTTATCGCACAGGCATTATCACCGCAGCGATCTCCTGCCCATATGTGCACGCCATCGATATCAACGTTAATAGCACTTACAGAACCCCAACGACGTCCATCCGGTAAAGAGCCAAAATTACGCTCTGTCACGTATGGATTCGGTAAATTATTTATTGGTTGCTGGCCAGCATGAGCAGCAGGCTTGCCCGATTCTGCCATCGACCCCCTTGTCATTTGTGCCATTGCACTTGCGGTTGCTACAGTTAAAAGTAGAACAGCTATCCCTGCTTTGAGGAAGAGTTGTGAAGTTCTCTTAGTGATCTTATTCATTGTTACCTCTCTAGATATGACATTTATTTATTATGGTTTTGAATTCTGTATTACTGTTCCCAAAAACTAACTGCAGCTCGGAAAACTGTTCGAACCTTTCTAGTAATTGGCAGGACCTGAGAACATGAACTCTCCCACCTAACTTGTCAAGACAGGCCGGGCCTCCTAATTGTAACGGTTTTAAACAGAAACATAAGGCAGCTGTGGTTCTGGTGGCATACTGATATATGTAGACTACTGCCAGCAGGCTGTTTATGCTGCGCCTATTATCTGTCCTAGAGCCACGGGCGGCATCAATGGTTTGGTATCCGACTCGGTGAACCCTGATTTAGGCTTAATCTCTATTCCAGTTATCGAATCCTGCCAACTATTGCAAATAAGGTTTAAGTATTTACTTCGGATGTTTGCATTTCATCGCTGGTGCACCGATTTCTGTGGATGTTGGTACCGAAGTGGTCCAGAGCAATATCGCTGCCATGGATTACCAAACTAGGGAAATTCTCTGGCATTATCTTGACCCACAACCAATGATGGAAGGCACCTAAACACAGCTGGCGGCGAAATTTGCTGCCAGCTGGCTACCTACCTGGTCGATGGTGACAGCTATGTAACAATTGGCTCTGGAAATTATAATAGCATCGCAACATTTATCGGCAGTGATGTTTAACTCCCGAACTGTGGCAATCTCGATGTATTTAAATTCTCTGAATAATAGTCTGCCGATTTAGCAAACGAACTGCCAGTATTTGAAAAACTGATAAATGATTTAATTGAATAGAGGAAATTATGCGAAGCAAGTTGATTTATTTAATTTTCGCAATCAGCGTACTACTGGCCGGTTTCATTATTGCCATTTGCCTAGCTGACACAGTACCCAATGCAGGCGGAGTAGCCCATGCTGTTTTTGCTGGTATGCAAGCGGGAGGCGATGGGGCAGCGAGGCTTGAACACATCGGTTTTTACGCCTACGCCTGTCAAGTTCTGTTACTGGCATTAGTGGTTTGCCTTTGCGCTCTTGGAATAAGTGATCGATACCTGACCCGAGAATTTCTGTGGTATATGGCGGGCAGCTTCGTCCTTAGCTTAATCGTGTGGGAGCAGATGTACAGCGGCCACCAAACCTTTCTTGAAACCGGCACCACTGGATATTTTCTCGGCTTTCCAGTAGCAACTGCCTGGCAGGTGTATGGCTCTTGGGTGGGCGCTATCCCTCTCATTATTATTTACAGTTTTGGTTTCCGAAAATTTATCTATACCAAAGAGGATGAAGAGAAATTTAATCAGCTCCTGGCTGAACAGAACAAGAATAAGGAGCAGTAATTCATGGAAGCATATAGGCAGGAAATCATTCTCGGCGCCGTATTGGTGTACATGATTTTTTGTGTAATCACAGGCCTTTGGGCTATGAAACGCACAAAAAATTCCAGCGACTTTTTTATCGCCAGCCGCGGTCTCGGGCCCATTGTTGTGGCACTCGCACTTTTCTCCAGTACACTTAGTGGTTTCGGTTTCGTCGGTGGCCCGGGACTGGTTTATTCCATTGGCGTAAGCTCATTCTGGATGGTAGTAATTTCATCTACTGGCTATGCGGTAGGTTTCTTCCTAGTAGCCAAACGCATTCGCATGATTGCAGAAGTGAGAAAATGCATTTCGCTTCCGGATGTTGTAGCTGCCCGTTACAGCAGTGAAGCTGTTCGCTTCATGATGGCTATAACAATTGTACTTGGGGTAATGGGATACTTGGCAACCCAAATTCTTGCCATGGCGCTAGTTATGCAAGCAATTCTCTCCGGTACCGCCATGTTCGCAGACATAGGTCTGATAACTTGCGTCGTTATCTCTTCTGCTGTACTGATTTTCTATTGTGTTACTGGTGGCATTATTGCTTCGGTATACACCGACGTCGTGCAAGGCGCCATCATGATTGTTGCTGGTTTGCTGATCTTGATTACGGCGATGTCAGTCTTTGAGGGAGGCATGGCCGAAGCCAGTGCAATCATATTGGCAGATGATTCCGAGGCCATCATGCCATTCGGAGCAGCTGGAATAATGGCATCCTTTGGTTGGTTTTTTGTTTTCGGTCTAGGTTTGGCAGGTCAGCCTCACCTGATAACCAAAATGATGATGAACAAAAATATCTCTGACAATCGCAGTATTCTACCCATGTCTCTATTTGGCTATATCATTGCGGCGCTGTTGTGGATTTCTATTGGGGTGATAATGCGAGCGGCCGTGGTCAGCGGAACCATAGACCCCTTGGCCTTGCCGGATGACGCGGCTTCGGTGTTTCTTTCTGTTTTCACCAATCCCTTATTAGCAGGGGTAGTTTTCGCTGGTTTGTTTGCTGCAATCATGTCCACTTCTGATGCTTTTCTTAATATTGGTACTGCCGCAATCATCCACGACATCCCCAAAGCTATTCGAGGAAAGAGTATTGAAAACGAGCTAATGTGGGCTCGGATTGTTACGGTTTTATTGGCAATTCTGGCCGCTAGTTTTGCTTTATACTCACACTTTCAAGATGCAACGCTCGTTGCTATTCTTGGCGCGTTCGGCTGGGCA
This sequence comes from Gammaproteobacteria bacterium, assembly GCA_012960305.1. GTDB lineage: Bacteria > Pseudomonadota > Gammaproteobacteria > Pseudomonadales > Pseudohongiellaceae > UBA9145. Next base: position 417,595 of record DUBM01000011.1, read on the forward strand.
ACATTCTCAGCATCGATTTTCCCTGTTGTAGCTATTGGTTTGAACTGGAAAGGCGCAACAGTGACGGGTGCAGTAACCGCGATAGGGTCCGCTCTGATTATTAATTTTGTTGTCCAATTGGCAGGAATTACCTTGCCATATGGCATTAGTGGTGGCCTGGTTTCATTCGTAACTTCTCTAGTTTTGTTCATTGGCGTATCGCTAATAACAAAACCACCTGTACTAGACGATGACCTGAATACCATAATGGACATCTAGCATTTATTATCAAATAATTTTTATTTTCAAGACAGGCATACCTAACAACAATTATCTAACGTTCTAACGCGCTAATAGCGAATAATTGGAATAGATCGAATTTATTGTATGGAGACTATGGCGCTGATTGGTATTCGATCAATTCTAATCCATTCTGTTCCCCATCACTGATATAACGCATAAACACATCATAAACCGTATCTCCCGAGGTATAGGGAGCGATCTCTACTTGAGGCAAATAAAGCAGTAGGTCTTCACTAACAAATGTTGATTGATGTTGCCAGAGTGCAAAAGGTTCAATCTTTTCTACATCAGCAATGGTGAACAACACACTTTCATCTGCCGGCGGCAGCAGGTCGAGGCTGTACGCTGAGGTATCTCCGCTCACAACAAGTGATTCAATGGCAAGAATGCCGGTAATGGCATCATAAGAATTAACACCTGCAGGTGAGACGCTATCTATCCGAGGATAGGTGAGCAACTGATCCGCAAGCTGAAACTGCGGGTCAAAACGACACTGTCCTGAGTCTCCCTCAATCTCATTGCAAGTAGATTGCAAAGACGTCACTGTGGGTTGGTTCTCACCGTCAACCCAGCTTACTAATTCTAACCATGCGGCGAAACCTTCTCCATCAGTAAAAGAGCAATGACTCGGCTCTTCTTCAACTACTATAGCTGTAGTTAGCTGATCCGCCGGCAGCAATTTAATCAGAGCCTGTTGGTTAGCTGGCCGCACCAAGCCATCTTTAGAAGTGTGAATTGAGACAATCCTTGTGTTGCCGATGTCACCGCTTGGTGTGTAGTTGTTTAAAAACTGCTGATTTGCTGAAGGAAGCGCAACTACACGTTGCACTATCTTATTGATTTGCTCATCCCCATAATCGACACTCACATTACCGAAAGGCTTACTACCATTTAACTTTGTCGAATCGTTTACCAAGCTTGGAATTTCAAATACAGCGTAGCCCAAATTCAATAACAGAAAATCTTTATGGGTATTAGTGAGCTCGAGAATTTGGTTCAGGCGTTGAAGCTGCTCTGGGGTTTGCAAGAGCTTGCCTAACAGTCCATCGATGTAGCTATCTGCAACTAATCCTGTGCATTGCTGCAGTGATTCAAAGAATTGAATTTCACCCAGTAATGGAAGTGGCTGTTCAGTCCAGGAATCCGTTGGCAATTCGCCATTATTAACATTAGAACAAACCGCTTCATAGATCATGCGTAGATCAAACGCCTCGATCCAATTCTCAGCACCTGCTACTGCACCACACATGAGAAGGGCACCATCAACATTAGGGATCAATTTCGCCTCAAGGTCGCGCACACTAACAATTCCACCCATAGACGCACCCTGGATGAAGACCTTTTCAGGTTCGTCTGCTAATTCTAAAAATTTCTCATAGAGTTGCTGATTATCGACATGGGAATTAAAAACCGCCCAACCTGTCTGACTAAAACTTGAAGCAGCCATGGCATAACCTTGGTCCAAAACAAAATCTTCTAAGGGACCAAGAGAAGGATTAGCTTTTGGCTCACTACTAGTGTAGCCCTGATAGCCATGATTCCAGATAACAAGATTGTCGGCATCAGTCCAACCTTCAGGTATAGCAATTAAATAATAGGCGCCGCTTGCAGTTTGTCCTTGATACTCGATCACTTGCGCATGCAAACTCCCACTGACTAGCAATGCAAGAAAAAAAGAGACCCTTATAATTCTGCTTCTATTCATACTTCTCTTAATATGTGTTTCATAAGCTTTACATATACTTTTTTATATACTGAATCATACAAACAGCTTTGCTCAGTGCCGAAACCCTGTGCCAGGGTTCAAGCCGCCTCGGCTGTGATCAAGGAAAAGGCTCGATGATCTTTCCTTCACTTTGTATTATCGACTGTTATCAGTAGTCTTATACCGAATTCTTACCAGTTAATTTTCGAGCTTCGACCAACTTCTGGCTGGATACAAATCTTGGGGATTGACGTACACTATCTAACCCCTGATTAAGCTGGTACCTGACAAATAGTAATTGACTGTCATTTTCTTGTTTGCCATTTGCGGGCGGTACTGATAATTAGCAGTTGGGCAGATTGCTCTAATCAAAGTAATAAGCAAAAAAATTGGAGAGAATTTATGGTATTCATTTGTCGCAGCTTACTCATTTGTGGACTTTTTTTTGGTTTCAGCAACCTCTTTTCCTCAGCGCTCCTAGCCCAACAATCTGACTGGCCCATGTATCGTGGCAATTTGGAGGGCACCGGGTATTCGGCTTTAAGCCAAATAAATGCCAGCAATGTAAATAATTTATCTGAGGCCTGGAACTACTCTCTAGTGGATGAAAATGCTGACAACGGGCGTGGAGCAAACTCTCAAGCAACGCCGATTGTTGTCGATGGCATTATGTACGTGCCAGGCGCAAACCGAATTGCCGCCCTAGACCCTGTTACTGGAGTTGAAATTTGGCGATACTCCTCAGATGCAGGCACACCATCTCGTCGAGGTGTTTCCTACTGGCCTGGCGACAATAATTCTTCGGCTAGAATCTTTTTTACCTCCCGGCGCAGATTAGTTGCCCTTGATGCTAGCAGCGGTGAAATTGATACCTCATTTGGTAACGACGGCGAGATCGACTTAATTACCCCTTATATCTCAGTACCGATGGTTTATGAAAATGTCATTGTCGTTGGAGCCAACACTCCAGCGGGTGCCGCTGGTGGTATTGGCAATGCTCGAGCGTTCGATGCACGCAGTGGTGAAAAACTTTGGGAATTTAGTTCGGTGCCACAACCTGGGGAGTTTGGTCACAATACTTGGGAGGGCGATAGCTGGGTCGGCAGACTAGGAGCCAATGCATGGCCTTTTTACTTCACAGTAGATACTGACCGCGATACACTTTTTATTCCTTTGGCCTCCCCGATTCCTTTTGGCTATGGCGGCGATCGACCCGGTTCAAATCTTTTTTCCAATTCCGTAGTTGCGGTAAATATTCATAGCGGCGAATATCTTTGGCATTTTCAAACTATTCATCACGACCTATGGGATCACGATCCCCCCGCCCCACCAGCACTGTTTGATATCGAACAAAATAGCACCACCATTCCAGCATTAGGTATAACCACCAAATCTGGTTATCTTTATATACTGAACCGTGTAACCGGCGAGTCCATCTATGGCGTTGAAGAAAGGCCCATGCCACAAAGCAATGTGCCGGGAGAACAAACATTCGCCACTCAACCCATTCCAGTTAAACCGCCGCCAATGGCTAGAGTAAGTTATAGTGCTACAGACATCGTAACTGCAGCAGATACTTCTGCCGAGCATGCTGCAGCTTGCACAGATCTGGCAGAGAATATTGGTGAGATTTATAACGCCGGCGCATTCACACCCTGGTCATATCGTCCGAGAGGGACACCCGGCCCAACTACTTTATTATTTCCAGGCTTAGTTGGCGGGCCCAATTGGGGTGGTGCAGCATTCGACCCAAATTCAAAACTAATTTTCGTGTACGCCACCAATGCTGGCACTTTCGGGTGGATGGAAGAAGCGGAAGACGGTGCTGATCTCCCCTATGTGAGAAGAGGTCCACGGCCAGGGAATTTCGAAGTGAATCTCAACGGGCAAAGAATGCCCTGCCAAAAACCACCCTGGGGACAATTAACAGCAGTTGATTCAACCACCGGAGATATCGTTTGGCGCGAACCTATCGGAATTACCGAAAGCCTGCCTGCAGGAAAACAAAACACTGGTCGGCCAGGTCGAGCTGCTGCTCTCGTAACAGGTAGCAATTTACTGTTTATCGCATCAACTGATGATAATCGATTGCGGGCATTAGAGTCGTCATCTGGTCGACAGCTGTGGGTTACTGAATTAGAAAATCGTGGTAATGCCAACCCCATGACTTATATGGGTAGCGACGGTAATCAGTATCTAGTGATAGCTGCATCAAATTCACTAGTCACTTTCAAATTACCCGACTAAGTAATTCAGAATAAAAAACGAGCCTCTGGAATAAGCAGATCCTAGAGACTCGTTTTTCCCTCTTATTAAGTCTTCTTTATTGACTAGCACCATCTATATTGAGAGTTCGATGGCTTATTTTCCAACCATCAGCAGTGCGCTTGAATTCATCCATATAGTAACCAGACCCTATCATCGAAGGCGGTCTGGCATTTACATCCATTAATATGTAATAAGTCCGAGCCTTAGCACCGAACTCCGTAGCCGTAATCAAAAAGCTACTATTCAAATGACGCCGCCCCACATCACCTGTTAAGCCCTGATAGCGCCTTTCCCTATCAGCTCGCAACGCAGCCATACCTACTATGTCACCACCATCACGAGTCATGATTGCGTCATCGGCAAACGCAGACAGAAACAAGTCAGCATCTCTAAAATCACTGCCCTGATTATAAAGTGAATACAAAGTCTTGATTTCTTCGTAGTCTGTCCCGGTTAACGGAATGATAGAACCATCCCCGCGCTCTTGGGCAGCCACTGTCAACATCCCAAAAAATCCAAACACCAAAATTCCCAACAATATAATTTTTCGCATGCCCGCCACTCCTCTATAAATACCAGCTTTTTCAATGTCCAAGAGAATACGAGCAAAGACAAGCCAAGTCCAACAACACTAAGCTCGTTAACGCTCTAGCCCGTGCATATAGGTTTGAGGTGGGGTAAATTTAGTAGAATAACGAAAGAAATTCGCAGAATCTGGTTGAACTATATGGGGTATAGAAAAGGGTAGTGAGATAATTAATGTTTAAAAACAATAACTTAAATGAGTAATCGGATGCGGCAAGAAGCGCCGGCAGAAACAACCGCCCCAATGCTGGAATTTTTGAACGGCCTTTAGAAGAACAAAGATAACTTTATGCTTAAAAGTATTATTAATAAATCGACAGGAATTCTGCTGCCACTTATTGCTGCTGCTTTCTTATCGGCCTCTTTTATATCTGCTGCTCAAGAAGAATTACGAACACCTGAAGGCCGCCCGGATTTTCAGGGCTATTGGAATAATCTTCACCAAACTCCTCTACAGCGCCCATCTGCGCTTGGGGAAAAACAAAGCTACACCAAAGAAGAAGCTCTAGCCCTTATTGAGAGAGCGCAGCATGGTTTGCAAGAGAGGGAATCCTCTCTCGATCCAGACCGTAGCGCGCCAGAATTAGGCTCAAGGGTTACTAACAAAGCGGATGACGATTTCGATGACTTTCCAATCGATATAGCTCAGATCAACGGTGAATATCGAACCTCTCTGGTTATTGATCCAGCCAATGGGCGATTACCGATTAAAGATGGATCTGAAATAAATGACTTTTTTAATTCAGTACTTAGATCCGGTCAACTTATGGCTGGCCCCGAAATGGCCTGGGCCGCAGAAAGATGCCTCATTGCAGGGCCCCAGCTATCACTGATGTTTCAACGCGGGCTCTCCCCTTACGCTCAAATAGTTCAGACTAAGGACTATCTGATTATTCTCGGCGAGTATCCCTATGACGCGCGAATAATTCGTATTGATGGTGAACATCCCGGCAATGGTTTTGCAAAATGGATGGGTGATTCTATTGCTCATTGGGAAGACGACACACTAGTAGTTCACACCAACAACTTCCGCGACGAACAATCCTTTCCGCCGATTCTATCCACCGATCGCTTTGAAGTAGTCGAACGTTTTGCGCTAACCACCGAGAATGAATTTTTGTACAGCTATACCGTTACAGATTCAAACGTTTACACACAACCTTTTACAGCTGAGATTCCCTTCAAACGAATGGCCCTAGGTGAGGTGTTGTATGAGTATGCCTGTCATGAGGGCAACTATTCATTCGCAAATTCCTTGAGAGGAGCACGAATGGAAGATAGGCTTCCCTAAACTAGTTCTGTGGATCCTACCTGTATGTTGTATCTTCCTGATACAACAGATAAACCAATTACTGATTGGATATTTTCAAGACCGATGACAGATCAAGTAGCGAGCAAGTATTCCCAAAAGTTTTTCATTATTTGTTAACTGTATCCGCTCGATTCTTCCTTATAGATCGATATGAAAACATTGAGCCATTCACCTAAAAAATTCGAAAACACTGTATCCAAGAAAAAAATAGCTAATCGATTATTGAAATACTCAGACCTTTTTAATTATTGGGAAGCTTTCCTAGTATCTGCTAATTAGTATTCATCATAGGTAAGACCGCTATACCTCCATTGAAAGAAGTTTTCAAATTGCTCAAGGGTCTGGCAGTATCAGCTTTTAGCCACCAAAATCGGAATGAAATCTAGGACGGGCTTTCCTCCGATGCATAAAATCTACAGAGGGGATCTCAACATGCAAGCTCGCACTCTTGCTTTAGTACTGACTGCCAGTCTTTTAAGCACCGCTAGTTTTTCCCAGTCAGAGAATGGTTATCGAGTACCGAGAACTGAATTTGGACAGCCCGACTTCCAGGGAGTTTGGAGTACTCGATTCTATACCCTGCTAGAGCGCCCGGAAGACATCCCCTTGGCACTCCCACCTGAGCAGGCAGTAGGGTTCGCGCAAGCTATTGCTTCAGGACTCCAAGGCAATGACGATCCCGATATCGATATCCTCGGAAGTCCAGTTCTGACTGTAGTTAACGGTGAGTATCGCAGCTCCGTCGTTGTCTACCCCGAAAATGGCGTGCTGCCCTATAACGATATTGGCAATCAATTAGCTAATCACGGTTATTTCAACGGTGTCGGCTATGATGGCCCCGAGCAGAGACCCGGTGTAGAGCGTTGCACAGAAGCTTGGGGATCTCCTCCAATGCGGGCTTTTCCATACCAGTTGTTTCATGGTTTCGTACAAACCAAGAATAAAATCGCCATCGTCAGTGAAGAAGCAGTAATGCTGCGAATTATTCACATGGATGGGTACCGGCGGCCGAACGCCATAACAAGCTTTGAAGGACATTCTGTGGGTCACTGGGAAGGCGACACGCTAGTAGTTGAAACTACCCACTACAGTGATGTAAATCCGGAACGTGCCAGTATGGGCCGGCCAATGTTAATAAGTAGCAAAGCTCATGTGACTGAGCGTTTCACTCGGACATCGGACACTGAACTAAATTATCAGTACACCGTGAATGATCCAAAATTTTACACTGAGCCTTGGCGAGGTGAATTTTCATTTGTCCGAGATGACAGTGGACATATCTACGAATACACCTGTCATGAAGGAAATTACAGTATGGTCGGGGCTCTTCGTGGTGCTAGAGTTCAAGAAGCTAGAGTATTAAAAGAAGCGCAAAACTAGTTACTAACATTTAGTTGGCGCGAGCTTATAAATGTTTCTATTTCAGAAAAGCTCGTGCCAAAAAATTCCCCCTCGCAAGAAGACCGTAATAATCAATAAGTGAATATAAGGAGACTTCATTACTGCGTCTCGCCTTGTAGTGCAGAGAACAGTGAGACTTGAATTTTTTAGAGCCAACAGGTAACGGAGTTGGGTCATTAGAAGTTTCTAAATTAATGTAGAAGCCAGGTTAACTAACTTCCGCCAGATCGATAAGTTTTTTACTGCGCTGCTTCTTGCCGGCGGTTAGGTTTTCAACAGCACTCAGTTCGCTGAGTTTGAGTGCTAACGCTCGCCGCTCTGTGCTGGCGTCACCGTAGACTGTGTTGCGCATTCGAGGCTGGCGATTCATAGACTTTATGGTGTCTTCAATTGCAGAAGGGTGCCATTCTTGCCCGAAGCCTGACCCAGCCGCACGGGTAATACTCTCATTCATCAAGCTGCCACCCAGATCATTAGCTCCGGCATTGAGACACATCTCAACCCCTCCCCTACCCATCTTCACCCACGAAGCTTGAATATTTGGAATCAGCTCACCAAAAACTAGGCGGGCCACAGCGTGCATTAAGATAGCTTCACGAAAACTTGGCCCTTTGCGGGACAGCCCTTTTAGGTACATTGGTGCTTCCATATGCACATAGGGCAGTGGAACAAATTCGGTAAAGCCTCCCGTCTGCTGTTGCAAGTCTCGAATCGCGCAAAGATGGCTAGCCCAATGATGAGGGCTTTCGATGTGACCATACATAATTGTTGCAGTGGTTCTGAAACCGACTGAATGAGCGACGCGCATCACTTCAAACCACTCAGCGGTGTTGAGTTTGTCGGGGCAGAGAACTTTACGAACATCATCGTGTAAAATTTCTGCTGCAGTTCCAGGCAACGTGTTAAGTCCCGCTGATTGCAGTTTAGTCAGAAACTCTTCCAGACCTATATCCAAAGTTTGTGCTCCTTGCCAAACTTCCAAAGGAGAAAATGCATGAATATGCATTTCTGGAACCGCTTTTCTTACGGTTTCAACAATATCTAAATAAGTCTGACCGGTGTAATCAGGATGAATACCTCCCTGCATACAAACTTCTGTGGCACCACGATCCCAAGCTTCCTGGCAACGGCGGGCAATTTCATCGGCACTAATATCATAGGGTTTACCGCGTAAATTTTCGCTGGCCTTGCCTTTAGAAAAAGCACAGAACTGACATTTGAAATAACAAACATTGGTGTAATTAATATTTCGGTTAACTACATAGCTTACTGTTGCTCCATTTAACTTTTTTCGCAGAGCATTGGCCCGCTGAGTTATATAGGAAAAATCACTACCACGGCTTTCAAACAAGAAGGCAATATCATTCTCGCCAATATGGTCTCCTGCTATACAGTTATCAACAATAGTCTTTACTCGCGCTGATACAGAAGTTGTTAATACTGCTTGAGTAATTAATTCTTTGTCCAAGCTTGGCGGCGGATTTAATTCACCGGGAGACCATTCATCTCGTTTTGCAAAGCCATTGCTATCTGCATGACGCATTACTGCACTGCGGAGCTTTGTATCAAGCCATCGCTGAGGTTCTTTAGCAAAATCAGGATAAATTGTTAAGCGCTGCTCCAGAAATTTACCAGCAGCTGCTGTTTCTCGAGCAAGCTTATCGAGATGCGGCCATGGTGCTTCAGGGTTGACATGGTCAGGAGTTAATGGCGAAACACCACCCCAGTCATTGATACCTGCTGCTACCAACTTTGGCAATACGCCAGGACTTAAATTTGGTGGTGCTTGAATATTCATCTCGGCGCCAAAAATTATCCTTGCGACCGCTATAGTCCAAAGCAAGTCATTGAGGTCAGGCTCTGGCGCTTCCGACATTTTAGTATTAGGTTTGGCGCGAAAATTTTGTACGATAATTTCCTGTATGTGACCGTAGCATTCGTGCAGATCACGTATCGCCAAAAAAGACTCAATACGTTCGAGGCGCGTTTCGCCTATGCCAATTAGAATCCCGGTAGTGAATGGCACATCCAATTCACCTGCTAAGCGCAAAGTTTCCAATCGAACCACGGGATCTTTATCGGGAGAGCCATAGTGCGGCATACCCTTCTCGCAGAGCCGAGATGAAGCCGACTCCAGCATAATTCCCATGGAAGCACTTACTTCGCGCATCCGAAGCATCTCTTCACGGGTCATATTGCCGGCGTTGATATGAGGTAACAACCCTGTTTCTGACAAGACCTTTCCGGCTACTTCTTCGACATATTCCAATGTGCTGACGAAGCCAAGCTCTGACAGTCCCTCGCGAGCCGCTTTATAGCGTAATTCTGGCTTTTCTCCCAAAGTAAAAAGTGCTTCCTGACAGCCATATCTAGCGCCTTCTCGGCACAGCTCGAGGACTTGCTCGATAGGAAGATAGGCTTGAACTATACGTTTGGGAGTTTTCGCGAAAGTGCAGTAATGGCAAACGTCCCTGCATAAATAAGTGAGAGGAATGAAAACCTTACGGGAATATGTCACAGCATTACGGTGATAGCTATCACGCAATTGACAGGCACGGTTTGCTAGAGCTGCCGTATCTTCAATTTCTACCAGGGCTAATGCTTCTTCTGCTGTAAGCATCTCGGGTCCAATTATCGCTATGAATTACTGAATTCTGAACGATTCTACCAGCCTACAGCCTGCCCGTCCTTACGATGATCAGATCCGGCACGGTATATTCCATTCACCGGATGGTCCTCGGTGATGCTTTGCTCAGAATAAATGGGTAGAGCCATTGATGGATCTTTGGTAAACAAGATACCTTGATAGCCACCGACACGACTACCATCCACTGATGAAACTCGGTGACCTTTCGCTTTCAGCGCATTTCCTACCAACTCGTAAAGAGAGCTTTCTAGCGACAAAACATTTGAACTCTGCCCATGGGTAAAGCGTGCAGCATCAGTCGTCATCTGCACATTCATACCATGGTCAATAACATTCACCATATGTTGTGCATGAGTTTCCGGCTGAACCGAACCGCCCATATTGCCGAATGTCATCAGCGGTTCATCATCTTTCATGACGAAGCCAGCGATGATGGAATGAAATGGTCGCTTACGGGGGGCAACCTGATTGGGGTGTCCTTCTGCCAATGAGAACGCGACTCCTCGGTTATGTAACATCATGCCGTAAGGAGGAATAGTCGCGCCACTACCATAAACAGAAAAAATACTATGGATAAAAGAAACCATGTTGCCCCAGCGGTCTGCTGTAGTAAGGTAGATAGTCCCACCATCCAAGCCACCTTTAACGGAGGGCTCTGAAGCGACATTCATGTCAATTCGATCGCAGAGAGTTGCCGCATAGCTTTTTGATAAGAGCTTCTCTACTGGGATATCGGAAAACAAAGGGTCGCCGTTGTAAGCCTGCAAATCAGAATAGGCTAATTTCTTTGCTTCAACCATGAAGTGCCAGTAGTTCGCATTCGAAGGGCCAAGAGCTGATAGGTTTAAATTATGCACCGGGGCGCAAACTTCAAGGATATTTAGCATTTCCAGTGCTGCAAACCCTTGTCCTGGGGGAGGTAGCTGAAAAACGTCGTAACCGTGATAGTTCGTTGATATTGGCTCGATCCACTCTGATTTATACTCCGCTAAATCAGCATGGTTCATGACTCCACCTTCCGCCTGAACTTTTTCCACGATGGCATCGGCAATCGCGCCGTTGTAGAAGGCATCTCTACCTTCTGCCTGAATCAGCCTAAGTGCGCTAGCCAAATCGGGGTTTCGAATGATGCTGTATAACGCAGGCGCTTCGCCATTTTGCAGAAATATTGAATTCGAATCTGCATCGTTTCTGAGCTTATCGATAGCGCTAAGCAGGTCGCGGTGACGTCGCTCTGCTTGACCCCATCCTTCTTCGGCAAGCTGTGCAGCTCGATCAAAAGTTTCTTGAAAACCCATGGTGCCAAAGCGAGTTAGAAGCGCATCGTAGCCTGAAATTGCTCCAGGGACGGTCGCTGCATTAACACCAGTGCCTGGCACTCTTTCTAAACCGAGCGTTTCTTTAAAATATTTCGGCGTCCATCCTGATGGTGCCCAACCTGCGGAATTAAGTGCATAAAGCTTTTTGTTTTCAGCGCTGTAGACCAAGGCAAATAAATCACCAGCGATACCAGTATCATTTTGTGAGGTAACATCTAATACGGCTGCTGCAGCAACGGCAGCATCTATTGCATTGCCACCTTGTTGCAGAATTTCCAATCCGGCCTGAGCAGCCAAAGGATCACTAGTGGCTACCATGCCATGACGACCAATCACTTCAGAGCGACCTTGGCCTAACCAACCCTGTCCACGAGATCCCGGCGCTGCAACGATATTAGCCGCGGGGTTGCTGATTTCTTCGGTGGGAATTCCAAAGGCATTGGGAGACTGAGCAAAAATAATGTTTGAGCAGAGCAGAGCGATCACAGCTGCAAACATAGTTATTCTCGGTGCGAGGGCAGTAAAAGCTGTACTCGACAAAAAAGAAGCTCGGGGTAATTTCATAATTAATTAATCTCTTTATTCAAATCGATCTCAGAAGTGGGAATCCAACTGGCTGCATTATAGCTCCCGGGATCCGCACTTAGCAGATTAATTTCCTCATTAACTGCTTCTACAAATCCGAATGAGGCAAGCTGGTGCCAGGGTGAGCATCGCACCCAAAGTTCTTTGAGAGTATTTGAACTGACGGCTTCTGTGGCGATTGTTTAAATGATTTTATGCCCATTATGAGCCATGTAAACCGCCACGCTTCGAATGAGCTAAATCCTTGTTATTGGTTGGTTTAGAAACTCGAAGTAATCCGTTATTACTTCGAGCTTTCCCTTAATGTGGTTGTGCGGCAAGGTGCTGAGATAACAAGTCCTTACCGTAATCGTTGCCATTTGGCGTACGAATTATTGTGTGTATATGATCACGACTTGGAATGCCTGCCGGATTCTTATTTAGCGTGCCCACAGGGCCTTGATGATCAAACTCTATTAGCACTACAGGGCTATGTACGCGATAGTAGAATATTGCATCATCTTCGTCGCCACCGACCCAAGCGAAATGAGTTTCATCAATATGTTGGCCGATCTCATCCATACTGACCTTAGCGTGAGGGTCTCTTAAATTACCAACAAAGGCTCGAATCACCCTGAGCAATTGAAGTTTTTGTGCGCTGTCTAAATCACGTCCTGCTATTCCCTCATAGTCGAGAGTTAAGTTGTCTTGGTTAGCCGCTGCAATTTGATTGTTACGAGTTTTTTCCGGATTAATAGTGGCTTGCCGTTGTTGAGATGCACTTAACGACTGCATCAATTCGAGGCCCAAATCCTGCTCTTCTTGCATGATGGTATTGCCAGGATATTTTCCAACTTCGGTGACTACTGGTTCTCCACCCCAAAAAGCCGGCGTCATTACAATTTGATCGCCAAGCACGAAAAAATTAACAATTAAATGATGACCATCGAGTTGAAAGCCCCAGGGCTGATCTGCGGAAGGCTGTCCCATAAAAGTGAAATAATATTTTTCTTCCCCATATCGAATTGGTTCACCATTGATTTCTAGCAGAGCATCTTCGGTTCGCATTATATTGACTGTCTGCTCAATACCTTCTGCGCTGAGGGCTTCTCTTAATAGCGCCCAGGCAGCTGTTTTTTGTTGCGGATTCATTTCTTCAAGGCTAATGCCTCGCCTTGGGAAAATCCCTACATCGACATTAGACCAGTCTCGCCATTCTGGATCGTCGATCGCAAAATGACTGCGGCTCAAATCTATGGCACTAAGCGTCGCCAACATGTTATCCGCGGCACGGCGAACAGAATCTGTAGATTGACCTGTCGAACGAACCGAGAATAGCCCCTCGATAATACCGGAAGACGTCGCTACGCCTCGGAACGGCTGAGCTAAAGCATTGGTGGCCCCACGGGAAAAATTGCCTTTTTGATTAAGCAAGTTCGTTGGATAAAGAGATTGGGATAAAACTGTTACTCCACTCAATATAACTGCTAAGGCGACGATTGAAGCGATTACTAATGATTTCTTCGATGGTTTTTTCATTGAAAACTCTTTATTTGGAGCCTAAAAGGTATACAGAAAGGCTAACTGCAAACGTCGAAATCTGCAAGTGAGAGAAAGCCTGCGCGCGAGGGCATGAGAAGAAGCGAAAAGGCATGAAAAGACTCAAGAGCTTTTAGTATTCTGCCATAACCAGCTTCAAACGTTCGGGATCACGCCACTTCCCACTGACCAGACGCCACATATATACGACAGCGATACATAGCATCAGGACGACAAAAGCCAACCAAGAAATTCTGGGATCGAGTTTGAAAACAAGAATAATGAAGTATTGTGCCACCAGCATTGCCCAATGAAGGGAGACCGAGACAATCATTAACCAACGAGTATCCCCAGCGCCTCGCAAAACGCCGCCGCTAACCAAACAAATCGCATCAGCCATTGCATAGCTGGATAGACCAACCATCATAAATGCGGCAAGACTGCGTATCTCAGAAAAATCACCATCAGGAGGTGCAAAAATTTCCACTAATTGGAATCGAAAGGTTATGTAAAGAATGGCAAGTACCGCTGAATACGCAATGCCCATTAAGAAGCCAGCCGCAATAACCTCGTTGGCTCTCTCCATATCCTGCGCCCCAACAAAACGACCAATTAAACTTATAACACCAATGTTCAAACCAATCATGGGTACAAAAGAAAGAATATCCCAATTAAAGACAATCGCCGCTGATGCACCTTCCACTACACCATAAGCCTGAAACATTAAAAGAAACAAATTGAATGCTGCAACATTAAGAAATAGTTCTAAGCCTGAAGGAAAGCCTAATCGGAGAAACCGACGCAATATTCCCATATCCAAATGGAATGATTGCAGTATCTTGAATTTCTCCCGGTGCTCCTTCTGTAGATAAAAGATTATGAATAAAGAAAAAGAAAAAATTTCCGCGATGATAGTACTAAAACCAGCGCCAGCTATTCCCATTTCTGGGAGACCAAATTTTCCGAACACCATTGCATAGCAAAGAGGCACGTTAAGAACCAAACCACAAACATCACAGATCATGACAATATAGGTCCTGCCAATACCGGCAAAATAAGATGCGATACAAATCTTCGCCAGAAACACTGGTGTGCCGAGCATTAATATCATGTAATAACTTCTCTCCAATTCAACTTGAATTGGATCATGACCCATACCTTCAAAGATTCCAGCCACACTGAAAGTAATAATGATAAGCAAAGGTATACTCATCAGAGTCATGATCATGCCCTGAGTAACCACCTTTGAGCACTTAGCCTCTTCCCTTGCCCCCAAATATTGTGCAGCCATAGCGTTGGTATAAGAAAACAGACCAGAGAAAAAACAAAAAGAGAAGAAAGTAGCTACACCCCCTCCGAGTGCCGCGGCCATATGAACAGGGTCAATCTGCGACATGAAGTAGCGGTCAGTAAATATCATTACTGCAAACGCTCCCTGCGATACCACCATAGGCACAGCAATCTTCACTAATTCGAATAGTGTCTCTTTGCTTAAATATAGTTTCTTTAACAACATAGGTAATTCTCAGTTACCACTTTTGGTGATAACTACTAATGTCAATAAGTAACTCACATAGATTAACAGTCAACCACAGGGAAGAAGATCAATCATTATCGAAGATGAGGATCAAAATGGTAACTAACTAAAATCGGCCAGCATATTAAGTGAACAATATACTTATAACAACGCCATCAACTTATTTTTTCGAAGTCTTCGCCAAGAACGCAGCTCGCTGCTGTTCGTAGTCTTCACTTTCTGTGACCAAGGTGAATTGATCGCCATCCATATGCATGATCGAGGTGTTCCCCGCATCTTGCAGTGCATTAAGGCTGCGCTTAATCATTTGGGCAGCCATTGCGGGTCTCGAAGCGTAGTAAGTAGCCATCTCCGATGCCCTAGCTCTTAATTGAGGCTGAGGCACAGTCTCATCGAGAAAACCCCAGGCCAGAAGATCGTCTGCAGATTCTAGATCACCACCGATAACCATGCGTTTTGTTTTCGCGGGCCCCACCAAATTATTGCACAAGGGCAATGCTCCCCAACTCAGGTTCATTCCCAGTTTTACTTCGGGATAACCAACAATGCAATCGTCAGCACCGATACGGAAATCGCAGGCAGTAGTTATGCACGCTCCACCGCCGGCTGCTGCCCCTTGCACAGCTGCTATGGTGATCTGATTGATGCCCAATATTGCTTCAATTAAATTTCTGCCAATTTGCCCAAGCCGCGACCGCTCCAACAGCGTGGCTCCATCAGCTCTAGTGACCCTCTCTGGATCTTTAAGATCCGCGCCTACACAAAAATGCTTTCCTTCGCCGCAAAAAATAATTACCCGAATTTTAGTATCATATTTAAATGAATTACAGGCGTCGATGATTTCTGACATCAACCTTAAGCTGAGCGCATTACCACACTCAGGCCGTTGCAGCGTAATCGTTGCTATATCTTCATTCGAAGTAATCGAGAGATGGGAGTAAGTCATATAAGGTCTTAAATTATAGTGCTAAGGGTTGTTTCTTCTTATAGGTCATCGAACGCCACAGCCATTCTGCAGGACCATATCGATAACGTTCTAGCCATAATAAACTTGTGATAATTTGAAATACCCAAACGCCGATCACAACATAGTATAGTTGATGTCGTTCTAATTCTCCTGCCAGACCGAACCCAAAACCCATGAAGATAACATTGCAGATAATTGACTGTGAAAGATAGTTTGTTAGAGCCATTCGGCCTACAGCAGACATGGCTGATCTAAACCAGGACAATATTCCGGCCTTACAAATCAACATCACCAATCCAATATAACCTATGGCGAGCGTCAGGCGACCAATATCATAAGTAGGCCGCGCTGTAGCTATCCATTCTGGAGCAAATCCGCTATTAACAAACGTAATGGTTTCCCAGTAATTTACTGGAATTCCGATACCAAAACCTAGGACGACCATGCCCACATAGAACCGAATAGATCGAGATGTGTCGAGAATCTTCCATTTGAGGAATGCCATACCCAGTAACATCATTGCCAATACATCCCAGAGCAGACCAAAAAGATACGCCACGGTCTGCAAAAAAATACTCATCTTAGCACTGGCAACGAAATTTTCTCCATAGCCTGACTTTTTAATTTCTAATTCTTCAGCAACTAATTCTGTCGTCATAGATTGCAACTCAAGCATGGTGTCCCAGTCCGCTAATGTAGCTTCTTGCTCTCCAGTTAACTCTGTGCCTAAGGGCAATGCCTCAATTTCTAGAACAGCTTTACGTGCGGATGCCGAGCTTAAATGAGAACCTGAATGCACGAGCATTAATAAGACGAAGATGGCGAGACTGAATATCGCTAGCTTCTTGGCCTCAAAATCCCGGAAATAGTAAAGCAAGAAACCAGTCATTCCATAAGCTACCAATATGTCCCCTACCCAAACGAAGATATAGGCATTTACTAATCCAAAACCAACTAGCAGCGCTGTACGCCGACGAAATAATGATTTAACCATGTCAGGGTCTGTGTCTGGCTTGGTCATAAAAATTAAAAAACCAGCGCCGAAAAGCATAGAAAAAATTGCCCGCATACTGCCTTCGAAAAGTATATCCACAGTCATAAAAGTAAAGAGGTTGATACCATCAATCGCGCCGTCAAAGACTGGGCTCGAATAGGCTCCATAGGAATTGGCAAAGCCAATAATATTGAGCAACAAAATGCCACACAAGGCGACTCCGCGGAGAGTGTCAATGGATCGTATACGAGCCTTGTCGGCAATAGGAGTAGGGGTAACCCTTGGAATTGAAGCTACTTCAGGGATTTCAGTCATAGTCCATCCAGAATAAGGAGTCCTACGTAATTTATCAATCTATTTTAGGGGTGAAAATATGAATGTAATCAGTGCATTGGATTAAATGGCGCAGAATTTCGTTACCGTCTCGATAGCATCCAACGGAAACAGCCGGTCACTAGACTCCTCCCAGGTAGGTGTTTATTCTAGAGCAAGCTACCGGCTCATAATGCTCCATAAGCGCATCACAACGAGAAGAGATGCCAAAAACAGAGATAGCGGAGATCAGAATATGAAGTATCGAACTCAATCAGTCGTTATTTTCCTCTTTGCAGCACTAGGATGTTCTTACCTTAGCGCCCAAGTTCAAGCAGTGCGTAACGACGTCCCGCGAATAGGTCAACAGGAAGTCCTAATGATGCGTCATGCCTATCTTGATAAAGGCGGTTATGACTACTGGTATGAACAAAGTTCGCAAAATGTCTGGCCGTGGTTTGAACGCTTAGGTGCTCGAATGCTTGGAGACTTTCAAATAATTTATCCTGAGTCTACCAGCCCTAATCCGGATCAAGATGAGGCGATTCGCTTCGCTCGCTACGCCAGCTACGAGCACTGGCAAGCAACCCGAGCTAATGACTCTAGTGGAAGCACCGGAGGATCTAATCGGCTGGCTGGGGATGGCGAGCTGTTCACTGCGAACAATGAAGGTTTGACCAATCGAGGCCGGGTTAGACAAGGCTCGCGGGGAGGATTCTTTCTCAAAGGACACATGGCCACTGAAAGACCTATTTACATGCCTGGATTGGGTGAAAATTATCAGCAAACCAATACTCGTGAATCAGCGGAAAATGGAACTATCGCGGTACGTAGTGACCGCTCAGAACCCAGAGAGCAAATCCTGGTTCTTGAATATCGGAAAGTGCAGAAAGGAAGCTTCGAAGAATTGTATGCTCTAACTAACGAGCTGTATTGGCCTTACCTGGAAAAAATTGGAGTAAGGCCGGTGGGCCAATGGCAAGTCGCCTATCTGCCAAATAGCCCAGCCGTGGAGAGCGCGGATTTTGATGAAGTTTATACTTTGGCTCGCTATGCGAGCTATGAACATTATGTTGCTGTTCGAGATGATGCTGTTGGCATGGGAGGAAACGGACCAGACTATGTTGCGATGGAAAAAGCAACATATCAAATAGCTCACTTCACCCAAGAACATTCGCGCGAGTTCTTAAGGGGCGACTTGTGGGGAAACCAGCCGCACTACACTCCGGCTATGGATGAAAGCCATCGAGTACAAAATTAATAAAACACTTATTTGCAGAGGATAAATCAATGTTTCAGAAATTTATGATACTTCTAGTTGGCTTTATGATTTCCTCTGCCGGCTTCGCGCAAACGTCGGGCCCCGATAAAGGTTCTTTGGTAATAGTGGGAGGCGGCATGCAAGATCTTTCGATATTGAAAGAATTTGCTGAACTAGCTGGCGGAGTGGACTCTCCCATTGTGGTCATTCCAACGGCAGGCGGCAGCGAAAGCTATGATGAAAATTGGCTGGGACTAAGACAATTTAGGGCTGCTGGCTTAAGCAACATTAAGTTAATTCATACTTACGATTCGGCCGTCGCAGACACTGATGAATTCGCTGCTGCGATTACAACGGCAAAGGGCGTATGGTTTACCGGTGGCAGACAGTGGCGATTAGCCGATTCTTATTTACACAATAAGGTGCATGCAGCTTTAACTGATCTGCTAAATCGTGGCGGTGTGATAGGCGGATCCTCTGCCGGCGCAACTATTCTCGGTTCTTATCTAGCCCGCGGTGATACTAGCAACAACACAATAATGATGGGAGACCATGAAGAAGGATTCAGCTTTGTAGAAAATGTAGCGATCGACCAACACATGCTGCGGCGCAATAGGCAATTTGACTTAATCGAAGTTATCGAAGCGAAACCGGAATTACTAGGTATTGGACTCGACGAAGATACGGCGATAATCGTTGAAGGAAATCGATTTCGAGTTATTGGTCAAAGCTATATCGCTATCTTTGACCATCAGCGTATGCTGGATTCCGGTGGCAAGTTTTACTTTCTGGAGCCCGGAGATCAATTTAATATGGAAACCAGAACTCCCTATAGGATTCAACAGTCACTGGAGCCATTTAACCGACTAGTTAATCAAGCATGGTGATAGCTTAAACTCGATCTAAATTTCCGGAGCAATGTTTCGAAAAAGCTAGCGGCTCCAGCTGGGCAACCAAGTATCATCCTCTTCGCCGTTTGCTTCCTGCTTACGCGCACCACTTAACATCAATGGCATTGCGTAGTTTCCTTCGTGGCAGGCATACTCAAATAGATTTGCTTCGGTGTTTTGCATCTCCACCACAGCCGTCCATTTATCTTCAAAAGATTCAGGATCATCCACTGTGTATTCGTACTCAAGCCGATCTTCATCTAGACGGGTAAAGCGCTCTGTAAGAGCCATGTTTTCACCGGTACCACTGAAGCGACTAAGGTGAGTAAAATTAGTGGTGGTTACGACGAAGGTATCGCCTTCCCACTCACCTCTGGAATCACCTTTCCAAAGACGCATGTTATTGGGCAGCGCCTGCCCGCCGTTTGTTGGAATGATGCGATGGTCGTTTACCATTTCAGTTTGGATAACAACATATCCCTCAGTTTGAATAAGTTGCATCATATTATTGTAAGCCCCAGAACGCATTGGTGGTCCAGCATTGAACCCGAGTATGCATCTATCGAATGCATTACGGTCCTCAGGGCCCTGAGGAGACCGGCTTTGCAGTGCCCTAAAATATGCCCCTGCCTCTCTCGCTGCTTGAGTCGCTGGTGGCATACGGCCGTTTACGGGATATATTAATTGCGAAGTTCGACGGGTTGTGGACATTGTTGTGCCCTGATCGAGATAGAAGGAATTGTAGCCGACGTCGACATCGCCTTGACTCTCTTCGCCGCTAGCGGCGAACTCTCGAGTAGCATTTGCTGCTCGCCCTGCTCGAACAGCCTCTTCATATTCAGCTATTTCGTCCTCGGAAAGAAATTCCTGGTCTGCGAAAGCAGCTGGCCTTTGGAAGGGAGTGACTGTAGCAAAATCCCAATTGCCTTGTAGGCTTGGTTTCCCCCAGCTTGTCATGGGTACGTCAGCCAAACTAATACCAGATGCAGACAGTGCTATGGCAGCTAATACTATTGAGAGGTTTCTTTTCATTTTAAAATCCTCGTGAGAAAACTTTTAGTTTCATATTCTACTTCTCTAATCGTTCTAAGCTTAAGTCTTAATTGACACTACCATCTAGATTCTTCGGCCCTTCATAATCTTTACGTAAATGGTCATACAGCAAATCTTCAGCAAATTCTACGCACTTGTATTCCAACAACCGGACGTTCTCTTCCAATCTCCGATACAAAGGCAGCTTAATTTTCCAGGAACGACTGAAGACTTCAGGGTCGGTAATCGTCGCCTCGTACTCGATGTGATTGGCATCTATTGGCGTATATCGCTCTTCTACGTGGAGAGCACCACTATGGAAATTACCAGCGCTATCGAACCATGTTTCTGCCATTTGCGAGCTCACGTCAACTACCAAGGTATTGC
Source organism: Gammaproteobacteria bacterium (assembly GCA_012960305.1). Classification (GTDB taxonomy): domain Bacteria; phylum Pseudomonadota; class Gammaproteobacteria; order Pseudomonadales; family Pseudohongiellaceae; genus UBA9145. The sequence continues at coordinate 438,597 of DUBM01000011.1, forward strand.
CTTCCCAATGCCCTAATGAGTACCCCATCCAAGATGGAAGCGGGGCTGATGTGCCTGGCCTGTCCATATGAATAGTGCGGCTATTGCCACCAAATTCATAAGCCATAAATATCTTGCCTTCTGTTTGAAATATCTGCAGCGGAAACGGCATATAGGTTAAACGGGGAATACCTGGGATATAACACTTGGTAACAGAATCTTTTTCATTCCAGTTTTCCAAGTTCGCATTTCTTTGTTCCAGTGCGGCGGGAAGATAAGGAATTTCGCCGCCTTCTACTACACTCATGCCAGCTGGGATTCCACCTAATGCTCCCAAGACTCTCGTTACAGGCGTTTTGCTCGCTGTGTGACCTTCAAGATTCCAACTCGCCGAGCCCATCGCTTGCCAGATACCATCCAGACTCAATTCGATAGGACTTACTGCCGGGTCAGCAGGCGTATCAATCCCCACGGATACTTCAACATTTTCTTGAGAACAACTCGCGGTTAACAAGGAAAATGCGGCAAGCAGTGTGACTATTTTCAAATGTTTTTTAGTATTCAACTAGTTGCCCTCTTTATTATTCTATTAATATCTCTCTTAATTGTCGTCTGGAAACCCACCAGGGGGAGCCCCAACGCCGGAAGAGCCCATGAAAACATTGTCGCCATTCGGTAGTGTGATATCACGACCACTACCCCGACATTTAGGTATACAATCGGGATCTTTGGATTGATATCCACGTACAAGAATTTCTGTACCCGGTAAAAGAATTTGATTGGTAAGACCAGCACGCAGCAGAGTATTTGGCGTACCGCCTTCGAGCATCCATTCCTCAGTACCACCATCTTCCAATGTTGCTGTCATGTGTAACCAGGTATGGGGGTTAATCCACTCCATTCGAGTAATCACTCCTTCTAAACGCACCGGACTGTCTTTATCAAATTCAGAAGAAAAAGCGTGATGGCCTATCACCGTCGACTGCAGTAAAACTATAGACGCCAGTAGTAGTATTACAGAAATGAATCGATTCATGAGTGCATCCTCACTAACAGATTAGATCAAAAATTCTAATTTTAATTTGCAGAATAGTTTGCCTTAGAAAGCGACACTTTTCTAGAGTAGGAAGCCTGCAAAATTCACCTAAGTAAATTTCGACGTTTCTCATTGAAACGATTGCCATACAGCACTTTTATAGCTTAAAACTCCAAATTTTGCTTCACAAGCAGAGCCCTGCTGGTCTAATGTATCCTCAAGAATTACTGCCTGCAACTCTCATGCGGTGATAACGAAGGTTTGCAGTAGCAAAATACATTAGTTAAGTAGATCTATTTATTGAGCTTGATTGGATAAGTAAATCTCAAAACAAAGGGGACTAACTCTCATGGCAAGAGTGAAACTAATTCTAGCAGGACTTTTCAGCTTACTGTTGGCTCCCTCAACCGTGGCACAAGAAGTAATTACAACCGACACACATAATTTAGAAGAAGTTGCTCCAGGGGTCTATTTCGCGATCGGAAATGGCGCTTTGTACACCATGAGCAATGCTTTAATCATTGAACGAAGAGACGACATAGTCGTCGTGGATTCTCATATCACTCCAGCTGCCGGTCAGGCGCTGCTTGATTCAATTCGGGTAGTCTCCGATAAACCGATCACTGCTCTGATTAACTCTCACTTCCATTACGATCACGCCAATGGTGTACCCGCCTTTGGCAGCGACGTTGAAATCATCGGCCACGAATATACTCGCGCCAAACTCGCCGACGATCCGATGAATGAGCAAACTTTTTTATCCTCGTTGCGCCGTTTTGACAACACCGTCACTCGCCTTGAACAAGAGCTTGCTGAAGCTAGTCACAACGAAAGGGCCGAATTGGAAACACAGTTGGAGTTTTGGCGCGCCCATGTTCGCGCTCAAGACAAGATAGACCCAGTTCCCCCAACAGTTTCTGTTAGTGACCGCATGACTCTCTATAAGGGTGGAAGAGAAATACAAATTCATTTTTTCGGTCGGGCTCACACCGGCGGTGATATCGGCATCTATTTACCAGAAGAAAAAATTCTCTTCACCGGCGATATGTTACTTGGCGGTATCTCTTATATGGGTGATGGCTATGTGTCGGAATGGGCCGATACTCTACAACGATTAAAACAATTGGATTTCGAAATGGTACTACCGGGCCATGGCCCTAGTTTTCTTGATCGTGAACGCATCGATTATGTGCAAAGTTACTATACAGATTTAACTGCCGAGGTCGTTCGCCTTAAGGGAATTGGATATAGCGCTGAAGAAGCCGCTGCACGTGCTGACTTACGTCAGCACGCAGACACTCTCGGCGTTACTCAGATCGGGGCAAATGCGGAAGCAGTTGCTCGAATGTATGCTTTACTAAATGGAACCATTGAGTAAGCAAACAATGGAGCAAGCATCACTAAAGCAATCAATCTATAGTACTAAACATCCAATTTAGGAGCGCAGCAATGCAAAATCTCAAATTACTATTACTCATCTCGGCAATGAGCGCCTCACTAATGAGTTGTGGGGAATCAGGCACAGGCAGTGCAATGGCGACGGTGGATATTATCGACAATGCCGGCTCCATTGTTAGTGTTGACCCAAGCTTCGACGCCCTAGTGCCGGCCGAAGCCAATATTCAGAAGCTTGCCGGCGGGTTTGCTTTCACTGAAGGTCCAGTATGGAATAGTGGACTGGAGCATTTGATGTTTAGCGACCTCCGTAGCAACGCTGTACATACTTGGGATGATGAAAACGGCTTGCGGACTCTTATCCAACCAGTGTTCGAAGGAGAAAGTGATACTGAGTCGGTGGGCTCAAACGGGTTAAATGTTGATAGTGAAGGTCGCCTGTTGTTAATGGAACACGGCAATCGTCAAGTCTCTCGAGTGGAGCCTGGTGGTGGGGAAAGAACTGTTCTCGTCAACAGTTATCGTGGCAAGCGCCTTAATAGCCCTAATGACTCAGCCTGGCATTCAAATGGTTGGTTGTATTTTACCGACCCACCGTACGGACTTGCCGGACTAGAAGATGATCCTGCTCGTGAACTGGACTACAACGGTATCTACCGTCTGAGCCCCAGTGGAGAAATTCAGCTCTTATACCGCGATCAAACCCGCCCAAATGGCATTGCTTTTTCTCCTGACGAAAAAACACTTTACGTTGCAAATTCGGATGCTGAAAATAAAGTTTGGTATGCCTATAACGTAGTAGGAAATGGAATCATTGGCAACCCGCAGGTTTTTTATGATGTAAATGATCAAAATGAAACCGGTGCCGCTGATGGGATGAAGGTAGATGTGGACGGTAATGTATTTGCTACAGGTCCCGGAGGGGTTTGGGTATTCAGCCCCGATGGAATCCATCTCGGAACTATTAAACCTGATGAAGTTCCTGCCAACGTGGCCTGGGGTGATGAGGGTAGCACTTTATATATGACTGCTCGTACTGGTCTGTACCGAGTAAAACTTAATACTCGTGGCATAATACCCTAGCGCACACGTTCTAAAAGAAGATTTTTCAGAGAAACTCATACTTAGAAACATTGGATTTGGCTGTAAATACTTGTTTTTATTAAAAAAACATTACCCAGATGAGAAAATGGTCTGGATCAGTGTAAATACTCAGCTATTTAATTTAGCATTACCCTAATTGATCAACATGTTAACGGAGTAAATCGTGGAATCATCTCTAAGTAATTTACTAGCTCGTCTTGTGGACATCGGCAAAGCGGCTGCATTTGTTTTAATCTCTAGTACCGGTCTGGCCATAGTAACCAGTCAATCCGCAGCTCAATCTCTGGACGATATTGCCCTCAACGTATACAAAGAAGAAACCTGTGGTTGTTGTGTAGGCTGGATCGAGCACATGAAGGAACATAGTTTTGAATCAACGATATTTCACCCAAAAAATTTGAACAGTGTTAAAGCAGAGCTTGGCATTAAAGCCGAGTGGCAATCTTGTCATACTGCTGTGACAGAAGAAGGATTTTTGTTCGAAGGTCATATCCCTGCGAAATTCATTGTTGCTTTTTTAGCAGAGCCACCGGCTAATGCTTTAGGGCTTGTAGTGCCAGGTATGCCCATCGGCGGGCCGGGAATGGAAATGGGTGATCGATTCACTCCCTATGACATACTTTTAATGAAGAAAGATGGCAGCAGTGAAATTTTTGCCAGCATTAAAAGTAAAGCCGATCAGTAAGAAAGTTATTCCGTTACACCAGCTTGTGCAAGACCATCAAAATACAAGCCCAGTTGCTCTTACCTTATTAAATAGAACATATTCTCTCTTGCGATAGCGAGAGAGAAGTTCGGCTGAAAAAGTTATATTGGTTTATGCCGGATAAAAATAGGAACACCACGATGACAAATAACGAAAATTCAAACTCTCAGCACGATTCTAATGCCTTGGATATTGAAAAGTTAAGAGAATAGATAAAGCTCAAATACCGAGAAGTGGCAACTACTCCTGACATGGAATTTCATTTCCATACGGGAAGAAAGTTGGCAGAGAAACTGGGTTACACTCCTCAAGTTATCGACGGGATTTGTGCAGCCGGTGTTGAATCATTTGCTGGAGTTGGCAACCCATTTTCGTTACGAGCAATAACAAAGTGCGAAAAAGTTGTAGGTGTAGGTGCATGCTTCGATAGCTTCGTCTCAGCAAGCTTAGTAGGAGACAGCGGTAAAGTCATCGGTATGGATATGACTGAAGAAATGCTCGTCAAGCCCAGCTGCCCCGCAAAGGAGATGAGCTTAGACACCGTAAATTTCAAAGAAGGCATCATAGAAGATTTGCCAATTACCGATGGCTGGGCCGATGCAGTCATAAGTAACGGTGTAATTAATCTCTGCGCCGATAAGCGTGCCGCTTTGTCTGAAATATTCCGTATATTGAAACCAGGTGGTTACCTGCAGTTTGCCTATATTGCCAATAGCAAGCCTATACCCCAAGCAGTCATTGAAAATATTGATCTCTGGACAGCCTGAATCGCCGGGGGCCTGCCGTGTGCAGGGTGGGAGAAGATCTTGTGAGGGTCTGGTTTGCAGGATGTAAAAATTGGCGAGACAGTCAATACGTTTGGCGGCGCATCTGGCGAAGCTAATGCTAAACAGTTTGGTGTTTATGGTTACGCTTTTTTAGCCAGAAAACCAGACAGATAAAATAGAGCTAGGGATGAAAAAAAGGGCGCTGTATTGCGCCCTTTTTTGAGCAATCTAAAATTTAGCCAAGTAAATAATAAATCTCTCAAATTTCGTTACGGCGCGCAGCCCCGATAATGTAGTCAGCCGCTCGGAACGCCAGTGCCATAATTGTCATGGTTGGCTGGCCACGACCACCGGTAACCAAACTGGATCCATCACACATAAACAAATTTGGCACGTCGTGACTGCGATTAAATCGATCAATTACTGAATTGTCTGGATCATTGCCCATTCGACAAGTACCGAGTATGTGTACATTACCTTCTTGCTCACCGATGGGGATTCGATTAATTTTTATCGCCCCTGCTGCGTCTAGTAATTCCACAGAACGATCCTGAAAAAAGTGCATCGTGGAAATATCATCTGGGTGATCTGCATAAGTCGTGCGAAGAGCTGGCCTGCCCCACTTGTCTTTCAAATTATGGTCAAGGGTCACTGTATTAGACGCTTGAGGTAGAGAGGTAGTATGACCATGAAAGGCAACCGTGCGGGTAAACTCTTCCTGTAATAGCTTTTTATATTCGCTCCCCCATCGGGGTCCGCCAAACATACCGCTGCCTAAGGCTGAGCCCATGGGTAGTCCGTCGGATGAGTGTCTTGAATCAATACCGCCGCCGCCGTAAAAACCTAAACTAGGATCCATACTATAAAAATCATGAATCACTCGAGTCGTTGGGATACTTTTATGACCATTGATAGGTTCATCGAATAAGCCTTCTGCTGAAGACCAGCCATTAAACATTAGATTTCTTCCAACCATGCCACTGGTATTTGCCAGTCCATCGGGAAATAGTTCAGACTCTGACAAAAGTAATAATCTAGGTGTTTCAGCTCCATTGGCACAAAGTACGACAGCGTTTGCGCGCTGCGCTTGCTGGGCGCCACCGGCATCCCAATAGACAATTTCGTTAGCCCTTCCACTTTCATCTGTATTAATACGAGATACTGTTGCAGAAGTTCGTAGCTCACAATTACCCGATGCCAGTGCCAGCGGAATCATTGTGGCCATAGACGAAGACTTGGCATTCACCTCACAACCGAACCCATTGCAAAAACCACAGTGTATGCAAGCGGGCCTGCCATTGTGAGGCTGAGACAGAATAGCGACTGGAGCGGGATAGGGGTTGTAGCCTAGCTGCTTGCCCGCTCTTTCGAGAATGACCCCAGAAGATTTAACCGGCATAGGGGGGCAGGGATAATCTCTCGAACGGGGAGGGTCCCAAGGTCCTTGCAAACCCGATACCCCAACTTCCCAATCTACCTTAGTGTAATAAGGCTCTAGCTCATCGTAGCTAATCGGCCAATCGGCAAATGTAGTTCCGGAGATAGGGCCCAGCACGCTAGCCTCATTAAAATCTATTGGACGAAAGCGCCAGAAATTTCCGGAGAAATGCACACTACTTCCACCAACATTGTGCGCATAACCTAAACAGACTTCTCTTTCAACCGCTTCGTCGTTTTCAGTTTTTCTGAAAGACTGGGGATGCCCCTGTCGTCGTCCCCAAACTAGATCTCCATTGTGCTTGTAGCCCCACTCATCGTGTTTGAAATCGCCAGCTTGTAGGTGCGGTCCTTGTTCCAACAAGACTACAGAATGACCTGCTGTTGATAGTTCTTTCGCCATCACTCCGCCGGCAGCTCCAGACCCAATAATGACAAAATCTACTGGCTCACGACTTGGGAAAGTAACTACTTCGGCCATGGCTACTCACCTTTCTCAGCATAGTCAGCATCGTAGTAACCATAAGGTGGTGCCCAAGCATGCCGATCTTCGAATCCAAGCAGATCAAATCCTATGTTGTCGCGATTGCCTCTGTACTCAGGTGAAGAAAACATGCCAGCGATTGTCAGATATCTTATAGTGCCGAAAAATTCAGTGTCTTCAATTTCGTGGAGCAACTGGTCTTGTTGAAACTCGTCCAACTCATGAAAATAAAAACCAGCGAATTTCAATCCAGTAGCTATTTGCAATTCTTTTAGCCCTTCTTGGAGTATTAGACGTTCTTGCTCTCGGTCCTGACCTAACACTTGATCTATGAAATAGATAACCCCCGCCTCGGTAGCGCCAGGAGTTTCGTCAGTGGGGATGATACGCGCAGCGATTGCCGAGTATTCGACAACTTCTTCTTCTGAAAGGTTTAGAAATTCTTCTTCCTTGATAGCCGCCTCTCCTGCCCGGCGACAAGCAGAGAGGATCATGGGCATGGAGAGAGCGAAGCAAGATCCGCGAGCCGCATCTGATGAGACTCGCAAAAATGCACGTCGAGATAGTTTTCTTTCCATTATTATCTTCTTCCCCCGACTAAGATAAGCGGACGTGAGCCTAGCCTAGGATGATTCTGAGTTTAACATAGGGTTGCAGCTTACGGTAATTCGAAACCCGCTCAGCCTATGCAGTTCTAACGCAAGAGGGAGTCCGCTCTGCTTAACAATGAAGGCATAGAATCTTTGGTAGTTTCCCACATCGGATCATGACGCTTGCCCCGTCTGTGCAACATGAGATTGAAACCAGTAATTATTGAAAATTTGTAGGCAGCGAGAGCTCGATACCAATTGATATCAGGAATATCGCTGCCCCAAGCTTCTGCATACATTTCAACAAGCACATCGGCTTGGGGCATGTATTGGCCACGTTTGCGGGAATCGTTCCATGCCTGCGGATCATTAAATGTGGCAAACCAACCAACATCATTAAGCGTAGCTCCTACACCCACCAACTCCCAATCAATTACTGCCAACAAGGTTCCAGCATTCGCGCCCTTGTTCGCAAAGAACAGATTCGACCATTGAAAGTCGCCGTGAAAAATACCCACTGGTGCATTCTGAGGAATTTGTTTTAACAGTAATTCACGTACCGTTGGTTGTAATTCTAGAAGTTGAGGTTCAGCAACCTTTTCAACAAAACGATCCCAGCGCGTAACGTCTTCGCTGAATGCAACAGGCTCTCCCAAGTAACTGGCTTTTTGCCAATCAACTTTGTGAATGGTCGCTAAAGCGCTTATTGCTTGCCTGGCCATTTCCTGCCGAGCAGACTCATCCAATTTGGTTACCCAACCAGTTCCATCAAGCTGAACAACATCGCCATCTAATTGCGGTACGACGAAATAGGGTCGCCCAAACCATTCAGGGTCATCATCAGACCAGTTAACCTTGCAGTGGGGCACTTCCACCGGCAAGGCGTTTAATGCAGCAACTTGGCGAAGCACGTCTGCAGTACCTTGTAATTTTACATCGGGAGGTGGAAGTCTGAGGTACCATTTATCATCAATATTTGTGAAAGAATTTTTGACTGAAAATCCATATGCGAACCCAGCATGCCCCGGCATCTTATGAACATCACAAATTTGTAGATCAGATCGTTGATATTTATCTTGGCAGAAGGGAACCAACCGCCGCTCAAGCTCATCCAGTTCCAAGATTTTCTTCCTTTAACATTCTTATTAACCTAATAAAACGAAGCCCACTATTTTCGCATATCTTTATCAGCGAAACAAGTAAGAGTGACACATGACGCTTCTTTAATCATTAAATTAGCAATAGCCTGACCAAATACAACTACCGCCCTCTTCCCATTGCATCGGAGGGTTAGTATTTGTTGCGCGGAGCCAATAGGATTCACCAGATAATGGACTACCATCGAATTCCCAAAAAACATAGATATAGCCGTCGAATACTCCAAGAAAATATGGATTATTCCCCGACCATTGCCAGGGTGGAATCCCATTGATGCCAGAGTCAAGTTCATTGGCGGAAGCTACACCACGGAAAGCCGCAGCTTTAATGGCAGGTTTATAAGACTCTGCCAGTAAAATCGCTTTAGAAAAACGTACACGATCAAGATACTGGCTATAAGCAGGTATAGCCACGGACACCAACATGCCAATAATAGCTATTGCGGCCATCAATTCGATGAGGGTAAAACCTTTTTGCTTTAATCGTTTACGCATTCTTACAGGGATTAAGATTAAGTACAGGCTGGGATTATATAGAGCTGCACTCGCTTTTATTAGGCAATATTGGCCATAAATGGTCAATGAGGCTCGAAACCTAGCTGTAATAGGCGTATTTTGTGTTTCTGGCTAAGACTGTAATCTATTGGCGAATTACCAATTAGGATCACTCATCTCTTACCAAGGAAATAAAATGTGCTCAAATTAAATAGAAAAAGAATGCTCCGTCAGATAAATCCAGTTAGACGAGTAAGCTTTGCTTCGCTGTTCTTGCTAATTGTTTTTAGCACCCTACCTTCTTCGGCAGATAAATTTTCCTTCGCCTTGGTAGGCGACAATCCCTATTCCAGTGCAACCTACGATAAATACATTCGATTGATTAATCAGGTGAATAAAACCGCAGATATTGAATGGGTTATTCACTTAGGGGACGTAAAAGGCGGCGGTGAGGACTGTTCAGATGAAGAGCTGAGTCGGCGCTTTCAACTGAACCAACGATTCGAACCTGCCTACATTGTTACCCCAGGTGATAATGATTGGCTGGATTGCAAACGTGAAGCAGCCGGGGGCTTTAATGAATATGAGCGGTTGGAAATATTTCGAAATCTATTTTATCCACGGCCCGGTTTTTCCACTGGCGGAAATCCCATGCCCGTCTCACAGCAGTCTGAAGATAATGAATTTTCTGAATTTGTTGAGAATGCAATGTGGGAGCATGAATCAGTTGTATTTGCCACCGTGCACACCGTTGCTTTAACTGCGCCAGCTACCGATCCTGCAGAAAAACAAAGAAGAGATAACGCCGGAGCAAGTTGGATAGAAGCCGCATTTGAAAAAGCGATTGCGAGTAATGCGAAAGGCGTGTTTCTCGCCATGCAAGCTGACCCCTGGCAAATATGGGGCTTGCCTGCCATTGCTCGTCGGGCCTGTGGCGATTGTATCGATCCAAGGCCGTCGCTGGCCTGGCTGTATCCAGTGCTCCGCGAACAAAGCCTGGCATTCGGCAAGCCTGTTGTTCTAGCAGTGGGAGACACGCACATTTTTCGTGTTGATAAACCACTTTATACAGACCGAAATCAGCTGGTGGAAAACTTCACTCGCGTTGAAGTTTTTGGCAATCCCTCAGTAAATTGGGTAAACGTGTTAGTTGAACCCGATCACCCTTGGGTATTTTCTTTTCGAGAACAATTAGTCGAATAATTAGTCGATAGTTATATTATGGTTACTGACGCTGCAGATAATAGCAAAACCCTTAAAGAAAGAATTCTCTCCTAACACAGCTACGCTAGGATTTATTTTGACATCAACAGATTTTCAAATTGAAGACAGAGCTGAATGTTTAGTGTTTAGAATTACTCGACCCGCAAGACTTAATGCTATTACTGGTTCAGTTCTCAATGGGTTAGAGCAATGCATCGATTCTCTTGAACAAGACACTGGCAATCGTGGACTTATAATAATTGGCGATGGCGAAAAGGCTTTTTGTGCAGGAACGGATCTCTTCGAGCGCAACTCAATGAGTGAGGACGATCGCGCTAAGAAATCCGATCGAGCGCGAGATTTAATAGTTCGGCTCCATCGAGCTTCGTTCATAAGCATCGCCGCGTTAAATGGCCTAGCCTACGGCGGCGGTCTTGAGCTGGCTATGGCCTGCACATTTAGAATCGCCCTGCCTCAGGTAAATTGCTCACTCCCAGAAGTAAAAATTGGCCTGATTCCAGCTTATGCTGGTACGCAGCTATTGCCTGCTATAGTCGGTCCGTCTAGAGCTTTAGATATGATGATAACGGGTAGGCCTATAGACAGTGAAGAAGCTCTCCAGTTTGGCCTGATTAATCGAATTACTATTCCTGAAATTCCTCTATTGGATCAGGCTAGGCATTACTTGAGCTCAATTACCAAACACAGCAAAGTTGCCCTTAATGCCATTCGCGCATGTGCAGAAGTTGCAACTCCCCAGCTTGGTGAAGCTGGACTACAAATAGAAAAAGACTATGTGGTGGCCGTTGGAAAAAGTGAGGATGCAAAAGAAGGTGTTGCTGCTTTCCGCGAAAAACGCGCAGCAATTTTTAAGCACCGATAATTTCAACAGAGAAACTGAATTGATAATAGTTACTTGCTGTGCGGGACGACTAGGGGGAAATAGTTGAAAGTGTAACCTAACAAGCAATGCACCCTAAAAATAATAATCCCCACAGCCTGTTTGGTTACTTCACGGTTCTGCCCGGCGAAAAATTCAAGTCAATTATTAGATCAACTCTTGCCATCATATCCATTCTGCTTTCTTATGATAATTATGCCCTATCAACAATAGCAGAAGGTTTTGTGGATAATTACGATGATGGCCCGCTGATTGGGACTCCTATGACTGAAGGTAACTGCGCCACAGGGATTCTTCGGGGAGTATCATTTGATGACTACTGCCCGCGCTATCAGGGACCATCGAATCGCATCCAACCTACAGCGTCTCGCGGAGCCTGGGTTTTTGGTATACGCTTGGCACACGATATGTGAGAATCTTTACCTGTCCCGATTTCTGCATACCTAACAGCCAAATCTCTAGAGCTGGAGCACATAATGCTGAAACAACGATCGACTCTTTTTGTTGCTACCCTTCTGGCAGTGGTGCTTATGCCTCAGCTGGGTCTGACGCAATCCTCCAACACTAGTATTTACACAGCTGCAAAAACTCCTTGGGGGCATCCTGATTTTCAAGGAGTTTGGGATCGTCGCACTATCACCCCTTTAGAAAGACCGGAACGTCTAGCGGGTAAAGCTTTTATGACACCGGAAGAAATAATCGCCTACGAAAGAGAAAGTGCTGCAAGACCTGATGGTAGGCCATTGGATGCCCTTCGCGCAGGAATATCAGTGCATGATCCGCAAGATTTGGACTATGGTTCAACTGTTCTTGCTACCGGGCAAACCTCTTTAGTCGTGGACCCAACAGATGGACGCATTCCTGCTTATACTCAAGCTGCTAATGATCGTGCCACTGCCGCTGCAGCGTTTCGCGCAAGCAGAGGTTCTGCTGACAGCTGGACTGATCGCACTCTAAATGAACGATGCATGACCTGGGGCGTGCCCCAGGGTATGCTTCCACAAGCCTACAACAATAATATTCAAATTATTCAGACTAAGAATGAAGTAATGATACTCACCGAAATGGTGCATGACGCTCGCATCATTCCCCTCGATGGCCGCCCTCACATACCAGCAAATATTACTCAATGGCACGGTGATGCCCGGGGTCATTGGGAAGGCGAAACATTAGTAATTGAGACGACAAATTTCTCTGCGAAATCAAGCTTTCGTCGCTCAAGCTCTAACCTTCATCTACAAGAACGTTATACAAGAATCGACGATGACATGCTGAAATATGAATTTACTGTCACCGATGACACGACTTGGGAGCGACCTTGGTCTGTGTCATTCCCAATGGTTAAAGGCGGTGAACCCATCTATGAATTTGCCTGTCATGAAGGAAATTATGGATTGTTAAATATTTTACGAGTAGCCCGAACTCTAGAAAAACAACAACAAGAATAATCTACCGTTTAGTACCGAAAACTATTCATCTAGAATTACAGCTCAAAGTTTTCGTTGTTATGCCAAACTCTCTGTCTTCGAGGAGAAACTAAAGGAAATGTTCTCTATAAGTTGTCATTTTGTGAATCAAGTATTTATGATCCAAGAATTTATAAGCCAGAATTTTATAAACCAACAATATCCGAACGGCGCTTTTATGAAAAATCGAATTACAAAAATAAGAAATGGTTTCCTGTGCTTTTTATTCATAATGATTTTTAGTTCAGTATCTGCTCAATCTAATACTGCCAACTGGCCCAGTCAAAATTTAAACGTAGAAAACAGCCGCTATTCCACTCTAGATCAAATCAACACCAGCAACGTTGATCAACTTAATATGCTGTGGTCGTTTGAACCAGGTCTTAGAGATGATATCGCCCAAGTAACTCCTCTGGTTGTAAATGGAGTCATGTATCTTCATTCCCGAGCAACGATGTTTGCCTTGGACGCAACCACCGGTGAAGAGTTGTGGCGGCGTATTCTGGATTCAGGCCCTGCCAACGGCCCAGTACGAGGATCAACCTATGCTGATGGCCGAGTTTATGCTTATAGAGGCGCAGACCTTTATGCCTTCGACGCAGATACCGGAGCGGCATTAGCAAGCTTTGGTGATGCAGGGTTTCTCAAAGTAGTTGCTGAGGGGCTGCATCATCAGTATCCCGACACCTACCCTACTAATATTGATCCGATTACAATTGGCTATCGTTTAACTACTCCCCCCACTTTTCATGATGGCATTATTTATGTCGCGGCCGCTCTATCAGAAGGGCATATTCCTGGTGGCCTAGTAATAGCCATTGATGCCTATACCGGGGCAATTCAGTGGGTATTCAATACCATCCCACAGACTCCAAGAGATTCGGGCTGGGAATTGGCTCAAGAAAGCTGGGGAACTGGCGCCCGCGCAGGCGGCGGAGTCTGGACTCCGCCCGCCATCGATGCTGAGTTGCGCATGGTTTATGTTAATGCTGGCAACCCTTCGCCGGACTATGATGGCTCCGCTCGAATCGGTGCTAATCTTTTTTCTAATAGCACTATCGCCATTGATATGGACACTGGCGAATTGCGTTGGCATTATCAGGCAGTACATCATGACCTGTGGGATTGGGATCATGTTACTGGCCCACTACTTTTTGATGTAGCTAGTAATGATGGCGAAATTATAAAAGGCGTCGCTGCAGCTGGTAAGAATTGTCTGTTCTATATGTGGGACCGTGCTACCGGCAAACCTGTTCATGCCATGGTAGAAACTATTGTACCTACGCAAACTAATGTCCCTGGCGAAGTGGTTTATCCGACTCAACCAATTCCGTACACGGCAAGAGGCGTTCCGATGGATCCTCTGTGTGCAACTTATATTGAATTCGATGAGCCCGCATTAGCCGCGCGCAGTAAACAACTGTATACGCCATACTCCACCACTGAGCCTTTTATTCTCCCACATGGCGGTTCCAGTTTTGGCTCGGCTTCCTTTAGCCCTCGCACCGAGATGATCTACGTTACTGGTAAAAACGGTGCGATTACTCTCCTGGTAGAGCCTTTGGGCAATAGCTTAACGCCGGGTCCGGACAGCCGTGGTCATTCAGAGAACTATTCCGACTTGGATCGCATTTCGGAAAATTACACGCCATTATTAACAGTCTCTGCTTATAGTCCACTCACTGGCGAACAAACTTGGCAACGGGAACTGCCGGCGGTCTCTTCAATCGGCGCTAGCGGCAATATGGTGACTGCTGGTGATCTGGTATTTCAAGGTATAGAAGATGGAAACTTTTACGCACTGCATGCGGAAACCGGAGAAACCTTGTATCAATACGAAGCACCACGCACTATTAGAGCGAGCCCCCTCACTTATGAAGTAAATGGAAAACAATATGTTAGTGTAGTTGCTACCAATACGGTGATTACTCTCGCATTACCTTAAATGAATTCCAAAACTCTGCCGCTGGCAAAATATACAGTTCTTGATCTGAGCATAGCTCGAGCCGGGCCGACAGCTGTGCGCATGCTGGCTGATTGGGGAGCCGATGTGATTCGAATTGAGTCACCTGTTGAGGGAGACATTGCCGGCAAACGCCATGGACCCGATTCACAAAACCTCCATAGAAATAAACGTAGTCTCTGTTTAAATCTAAAATCTCCTGAAGGATTGAAAATCTTTATGGACCTGGTTAAACGAGCTGACGTTGTAGTTGAAAATTTTCGTGTGGATGTTAAACATAGATTAGGCGTCGACTACGAAGCAGTTAAGCAAGTAAATCCACAAATTATTTATGCCAGTATTTCAGGCTTCGGCCAGCAAGGGCCTTATGCAAACCGACCAGCAGTAGATCAGGTAATTCAAGGCATGAGTGGACTGATGTCGATAACAGGCGAGCCCAACCAAGGACCCATGCGAGCAGGAATTGCAGTTAGCGATACTTCCGCAGGAATGTTTCTAGGTCAGGGTATTTTATTGGCTGTGCTGCATCGGGAACATACCGGGGAAGGACAGTGGGTCCACACTTCTCTACTGGAATCAATGTTAAGCAAAATGGATTTTCAAGCAGCGCGCTACACCATGAATGGTGAAGTCGCCGGCCAAGAAGGAAACAACCATCCTACTCTCTCACCCATGGGTGTGTTTGATACCAGTGATGGTTTAGTAAATCTAGCTGCTAGTACCAACAAAATGTTTAAAGCGTTTTGTAAAATCATGAATGCCACCGGGCTGGGGGTCAATGAAGATTATAAGAACGTGGAAGGAAGACTGAAAAACCGGGAAACATTATGGCAACTGGTTAATAAAATAACCAAACGATATTCCACTAGCGAGCTGGTGGAAAAATTAAATTCCGTTGGCATCCCCTGCGGTCCCATCAATACAATCGACGAGGCATTTGCCGATGAGCAAGTGCAGTTTTTAAAATTGACCAAGCAAGCCACACACACTGAATTGGGCGATTTTGATTTATTGCGCTCACCAATTAATCTCTCAGAATTTCAACACAGCGCAAGCTTTGAAAAACCCGGCCCGGATCTTGGCGAACACAGCCTAGAAATCCTTACAGAGTTGGATTACAGCGCTGAAAAAATTGAACAGCTACAAAAAAACGGCGCTTTCTCATAGTTCTTACTTTTACTATTATCGACAAACAAGGACAAATCTAGCAATGAGCACTGCTTCTACAAAAATTATCACCAAATCTGAACAAGGCATTGGCTCGATTATCTTTAACAATCCGGAGCGACACAATGCCATGTCTTTGGACATGTGGAAGGGTTTAGCGGATGCACTTATCCAATTTAAACAAGATCAATCAATCAGAGTCGTTATTATGACTGGTGCCGGCGAGAAAGCTTTCGTGTCCGGAGCAGACATTTCAGAATTTGAAAAAAAACGTGCCAGCCAGGAACAACGCGGTGATTACGAAAAAGTCTTTGACCTGGCCTTGGGAGAACTTTCCACTTTCGACAAACCCCTTATAGCAATGATCAAAGGTTATTGCATTGGAGGCGGTCTGGCGATCGCTGCCAATGCCGATATCCGTATCGCCACTGAAGATTCTTCTTTTGGTATTCCTGCGGCCAAACTTGGACTCGGTTATGGTTTTGATGCTATCAAGCAATTAAGTTCAATAGTTGGCCCATCTCACGCAAAAGACATTCTTTTTAGTGCTCGATTTTTAAAGACCGATGAAGCTTTGCGAATTGGCTTAATAAATTTCGTTGTCAGCAGAGATGAACTCTCTAAGACGGTTGCAGATTATGCAAACACCTTAGTGGCAAATGCTCCTCTAACCATTAAAGCAATCAAGGCGGCGGTTACAGAAGTTATTAAAGACCCAGGGCAAAACAGCCCTGAGTACGTCGAACAACTAGTGCTTGATTGCTTTGACAGTGATGACTACAAAGAAGGCAGAAAAGCGTTTATGGAGAAACGTAAACCGACTTTCAAAGGTTCTTAATTAGCAGACTCCTAGTTGGCAAAATTAGGATGCTACCCGAGCAAACGCAATAATGCATCGACGACCACATCAGGACGATGGGCGGGTAAATCATGTCCGGCACCATCTACTAGTATCCGATCCACTAAATTTGTAAACCTGGCTCTGTCTCCAGTGGGATTTTGAGCTGGGGGGCCGAAACCACTTTCGATTGCTCGCAAAACTATAGCCGGCACAGTTATCGGGGGTCTTGCGGCGAGGCGCTTTTCTATTTCCAGAAATCTCTCTTCTCCGAGGACATTCACATGTCGATGACGA
This sequence comes from Gammaproteobacteria bacterium, assembly GCA_012960305.1. Classification (GTDB taxonomy): domain Bacteria; phylum Pseudomonadota; class Gammaproteobacteria; order Pseudomonadales; family Pseudohongiellaceae; genus UBA9145. The sequence continues at coordinate 455,582 of DUBM01000011.1, forward strand.
TAAGAATGGATTACCACGTCGACAAAGTCCGGGTTGTCGAAAGAGGGGGCAGAACGGCTGTAGTCTTCATCAGAGTAAGTCCAACCTGGGGACCAAGTGTCCCACAATAATCGAATGATATCGTGCCGATTAGCTTCCAAACCCGCCACACCTCGATCAGTATTAAAATACCACTGATACCACATGCGAGATTCTAATACTGCAGATGCTGGCCGACCAAGTGTAATAGTATCTTGCACAGAATAACCACCCATAGCCACCTGAGCCCTTATCCTTTCTGGGTGCAGAATAGAGGCTATACAGGCAGCTCGGTTGCCCCAATCGAAACCAGCAACGGCAAATTCTTCAATATTAAGAGCATCAGCAAAATCTAGGAGGTCCTGAGCAATAGCTGCCTGCTCTCCCGTCCGAGGAGCGGTATCATCACGAAATCTAGTAGGTCCGTAGCCACGTAAATAGGGTAAAAGAACTCTATAGCCTTCGGCTGCTAAGGGTTCTGACACACCATCAAAGGATCTAACATCGTAGGGAAAGCCATGTAAAAGAATTATTGGAAAACCATCAGCGGGACCATATTCTTCATAACCAATATCTAACACATCGGTTTGTGCCATCTTTATAGCTGTTGCGCTATTACTCTGACCAATGGCCACCCGATGTCCAAAAATTGCAGCGGTCAGTGTGAGCCCTGCTGATTTCAAGATAAATCTTCTACTGCTTGGCATTCTTTCTCCTGCTAATTACTTTGTCTTCTTAAAAGCTAAAACTCTCACTGAGCTAAAAGATAGCAATAGGATTCACCGGCGAACCAGTTCCGTTTGGAATAGGCAGTGGCGCTATGGTTAACATAAATTCATAGCGGTCCTCGGATTCAGCCATTGCACTTAAGGCTCCAAGGTCGGCACGATCAATTAAGTGAATGCCCAACATGGTTAAAGCGAAATCATGCAGAGCAAGCGTAGGCAAATCTCCTTCAGGTCTCGGTGTATAGCCGGGCGATTCCCAACCAAGTATTGAAATATCTCTTTCTCTTAACCATGGAATCACCGTGTTATCAAAGCCCGCTGCTTCTTGCCAAGTATCAAAAGCGCCTACAGCATCCCGCCTAGACCAGCGTCCCCAACGTAAAAACATAGCATCGCCCGGACCAACTTTTACGCCCGTTTGAGCCTCCCATGCTTCTAGGTCTGCAACTGTAATACGGTAGCCTGGCTCTAAAAAATCAACTCCTTTTAATTTTGGAATATCATACAAAACACCACGGGTAACTATTCCTTCTTTCATAGTTAACACGGCATTTTTAATCGCCCCGTCCTCCATGGTTACAGTGTTCTGCATCTCATAGCCGTTCCACATCTTGCCATTAAAGAATCGATGACCAAAGCCATCTATGTGAGTAGTACCAAGGCCGTGTATACACCTGAAAGCAACCCGGTCGCTCGCTCCGTTTGGGGTAGCATTGATCATTTCCCATTCAACTGGACATGGGTTATCGACACTCTCTATAGTATCGAGAACTCTCCCTAGGCCAACTGTTATGCCAGAACGAACCATGGTTGCCGCTTGCCTTCTTTTTTCTGTAGTTATTAAATTCAGTGCTCCCATTTCATCATCAGGACCCCATCGCCCCCAGTTATTGATTTCATCCTGCCATTGTTCAAATTGCTGTTGCGAGACGAATAGGCCGGAGTCCTGAGCAGAAACAATTCCATTCTGGTTCATCCCTAATAACCCAAAAACAGTAATTACCAAGCTTAGCATCGAGAATTTCAATTTTGACATGACTGACTCCTTCGATTGTGCTGTTGTTACCCACTAGTCCAATCTATACTGGGGATTCAATTATTACTCTCAGACCTTCTATATTGGAAGGTTTTTCTCTTTATTTCCTAGACATTTACAGCGCAGGCTTTTACTTTTTCTGCTATTAGGTATCTTTCAGTTTTTGCCAGCCCCATTTTGCAAAACTGACCGGGAGCAACACAATGCTAACAACACGTCAGTTTCGCCCGCAAACCAGCTTATTTGCAGCTCTGTTTTCGCAGCAACCTTAATGTCTATCAGCTGTATTGGCCTAGCACAGACCAATAATGAGAGCACGCCGACATACTCCAAAGATATAGCGCCTATTATTAATGAGAAATGTTCCAGCTGCCATAATCCGGAAGGTATAGGGTCAATGTCGTCGACTAGATAAAATTCATCACTTCTTCAATGGCACGATGCGCCTCCAATATTGAGGCATCAGTATGAGGGCTAGCTGCGGCATCTGCATTAGCTATGGTTATCTGTCCATAGGATTGTCTGCCTACAACACAAGGTCGCTCGTCAGTTGAAGTAAACACCCAATCCCATGGTTCATCTAAGGTATTGTAGGTATAGGAATAACCATGGGGCCAACGATTCACTGCAATGCCGAAAATATCGCGGCCCGGATCAAAACCGCCGCTACCTAATATGCGACCGAGCTGGTCGCGAATACTGCGCTCATAAAATTCGAAACTAGTACTGAGCAGATCCCGCCTACCTTCTATCAGCTGTTCCTTTTTGGGCAATCCTGGAGCAGCAGGATAGCGAGCCAGACTCAATATTATCGGCTCATCAGGGGATTCCGCATGACGTAAACCTCCCAGACTGACTGCCTCATCTAACAGCACTCGGTAGTGATACATTGAGGGGGTATAGATTCGACTGATACCTAGTTTCTCAAAAGCCTTCCAATTTCGAATACCAACACTCGTGTAAACCAATGGGCCTTTCGTACCATATGCCAGAGCTTCTTTTTGCTGCCTTGGCAACTCTGGAACCAGATAAGGAATAACGGTATTCCAACATGCCATCACACAGGCTTTACCACGAACTTTCTGTGTCAGTCCGCTATTCACATAATTCACTTCAACTACCCGACTCGCGCCAGTACCTTGATGACGTACGTGCACCACAGTGCTGTTAAGTCTGATACGCGTGGATTGGTTGCTTTTATCTAGTAAGCTGTAATCGACTCGCGCCGTACCAACATCTTCTTGTGTGTGACCTGGCACGGCATCGGGAATTAATTTTCGCACTAAAAGTCGAGTTACTGTGGCATTGCCATCTGGGAAGTGAACTGAAATTTCACCAGGTAGTTGGCGACCATGATGGCCGCCCGGAAGATCCGCTAGCATTCCTTCCGGAGATGGATCTAAATTCATGCCAGAAAACCCAGGGTTTCCTGACTGCCAGGCAAACAACGCCGGTAGCGCATCAGCGCCGACAACGAAACTGCTGTTTCCTGTATCTTTAAAAAACCACATAGCCTGTAGATCTATGCCCACAGTATTCAAGAGAAAATCCGTATAACTAATCTTGCTCAACCGTCCTTTTTTTTGATCGGATGAAAGTCCCGGCATGTAGTCCGGGAGTTCCCCATTATAAAGACGACGCAGATCTTCTTTAGCTTTGTCAGACAACGGCGACGCATTGAGAAAATCTTCTGAGTAGCCATAACCCTGTCGCTTCACTAATTTGTCACTTCCCCAGGTTTCTTTATCAAAAAAATAGGATGAGCCTAAACTCATTCGGCTATACATGGAGCGACTTTCTGCTGTGTCACTCAGAAAGCGATCAAGGTCGACACCGATATCGCCAAGCAACTTCAATGACGGTGCGTTATAACGTTCTGGTGACTCAATATTCAATGTGCCACCATTAAGTGCCATCATCCGACCGTTAAAATCAAACTCATTGCGTTTAGCATGGCCACCAAAGTCATCATGGTTATCAAGGATCAGTACACGGGCATTGCTGCCAGCTTGTTCGAGAAAGAAATGGGCTGCAGATAATCCACTGATACCCCCGCCGACAATAATTAAATCGTATTCTTCCCCAGTGTCTCTCGCTAAAGATAAATTCCAGCCACGCTGATCGCGCATCTGATGGCCAATTTCCCAGGAACCATCGTGACTGCCACGCATTCCCAACAGCGAAGGCGGATAGTAATCACGGGATTGTGAAGTTTGTGCCGAGGCGCCTGTGAGTCCCGGCATCAGAAGTGCTCCGCCCATGGGCATTGCAAATCCGTTAATAAAATCTCGCCGACTTATCGGTTGATTCATTCCAAGGTCTTTGTTATAGGATTTTGTCATGAGTCATCGTTTTTTATAGCTGTATAATTTATTCAAAGTCTATGTGACTATAGGCTTTTAGGGTGCTTCTGACAATCGAAGTGGACACCTCAACTACAAGTTTGAGTACTGTCTGCTTCGGAGCACCAGCGGATTTAGTTTGATTTAAAAATTCACGCTCAATAGGAGTAATACTCAATGGCCGTAATTTTTCCTGACCACCCAAACCTTACCGGTGGTTTTGCCCCTCTTCAAATGGAATCTGATACTGCGAGTTTGCGCATAGAAGGCGAAATTCCTCTCGATCTCAACGGGTCTTTTTACCGCAATGGTCCAAACCCGCAATTCGCACCTCGAGGGGACTACCATTGGTTTGGCGGTGACGGCATGATTCACGCTTTCCATATTGAAAACGGCAACGTATCGCATTTGAATCGCTGGGCACGAACGATCAAATGGAAAATGGAAAACGAAGCTGGCGAATCACTCTTTGCGATATTTAATCCAACACAAAATGACCCCAGGGTTGCCGATGTAACTACCAATGGTGTTGCCAATACAAATATCGTCTGGCATGGCGGTAAATTACTAGCACTGGTTGAATCTAATGCACCCTTCGAACTTGATCCGATAAGTTTAGAATCAAAAGGCTCATGGACTTTCGGCGATAAATTAAAAGGACCAATGACTGCTCACCCCAAGATGGATCCAGAAACAGGAGAGATGCTGTTCTTCGGCTATAACGCCGAAGGCATGATTTCGGAAAAAATGTCTTTTCATGTTGTGGATAAGGACGGCAATTTAACGCGATCAGAATTTTTTGATGCACCCTACGCTGCAATGGTGCACGATTTTATTACTACCAAAGATCATGTGATTTTTCCCATCATGCCTCTTACTGGGTCGATGGAGCGCGCGATGCGCGGCGCACCTGTTTATGCCTGGGAGCCTGAGAAAGGATCACACATAGGCATCATGCCAAGATCTGGCACGGCAGCTGATATCCGTTGGTTCAAAGGTGATCCAGCCTATGTTTTTCATCCCATGAATGCTCATACCGAAGGCGACAAAGTAATTTGCGATGTGTGTGAGTATGAAGAAGCACCATTTTTCCCTCATGCTGATGGATCTAAACCTGACCCAAGGAAAAGCAGCGCAAGGCTAAAACGTTGGACTTTTGATTTGGCCGGCACAACGGATGACTACGGCGTGGAAACTTTAGACGATGCAACAAGTGAATTCCCGCGACTAGATGACCGCTTCACTGGATTAAAATACCGCCACGGCTATTTCGCTTGCAACACGGTGGCAGACCCAGTAAGCCGCGGTTACAACGCACTAGCTCATATTGATCACGATACCGGAACTATTAAGCGCTATGAAATGCCAGGTGAATTCGCTTCTTCGGAACCAGTATTTGTGCCTAGAAACTCTAACTCGGCTGAAGGTGAGGGTTATCTGGTTGCCAACGTCTACGATGCCACAACTGATAACAGTCATTTGATGATATTGGATGCAGAAAATATAGAACAAGGGCCCATTGGCAAGGCGATGCTGGATCATCGAGTCCCTTTTGGGTTTCATGGCAATTGGCGTCCACTTTGATTATTACATGCAAACTTCATAAGCCTAAACGCTAATGAACTAACAAGGAGTACGCCGAAATTTGTAATTAGAGAAAGCCATTCATTTAGTCCTGAAGTTTCTACATTAGGGAATCCACTCCTTGAGCGCGTGTCGAGATAGTTAGATCAATACGGTGCGCTTGATGCTTTGAATAAAGTTAAGAAAAAGTACTACTGACTACTAGTCAACTCGTGATCAGCTTGTTGAACAAATATTGCCAATACTGCAATGCTGGCAAGATATCTAAAAGCTTGGGGCAACGCCACTGCTCCCACCTCTGTTTTCCACAGTAGAAAATAGTTTTCCGCTACAATCATAAACCCACCATAGAGCATCACCATTGAAATACAGCAACCAAGTAAGGCAAGGCCTTTCGCGGCATTGAAATCACGCGCAGCAGCCTTTCTTCTTTTCCACATCTGCTTGGCACCAAGCAGGCAGAAATAACTAGAGGCTAATTTAGAAAGAGGAATAAGTGCCCAAGCAAGTCAAATAACTAACGGCATCCGAATCGCTCGCCAAGTTGGTTGGCCTGCAGCATCGGTGGTATTTAATGTGTAGGCTACGGTATTATATCCACCTTCGATATCTAGAAAGTTATTAATACCACCAACTAACCCCCAAAATGCCACCAGAATAATTAAAAAAATTTTAGATTGTCGAAGAAGCATATTAGTTTGCGTAACTTACTCGATAGATCACATTCGCCATGTCATCTGATATCAAGATTGAGCCGTCTCGCATATTTAGGATATCGACTGGGCGCCCCCAGTTGGCTTGACCTTGCAAGAAGCCTTCAAGAAACGACACATACTCAGTAACAGAGGAGTTATCAGCGCTTATTTTTCCCATGGCGACTCGATAGCCACTCTTTTCGCTACGGTTCCAAGAACCGTGTTCCGCCACGAAGAAAGTATTACGATATTCTTCTGGAAACATAGTCCCCTGATAGAAAGCCAACCCCAGTGGTGCCGAATGTGCAACCAGTTTTTGTACCGGTGGAATAAAATCGTTCAAGCTCTTACCTATGCCGAAATCAGGATCCGGTAAATCACCCTGATGAATGAATGGAAAACCAAAGTGCTGTCCTACTTCAGTTAGTCGATTAATTTCACAGGCTGGAATATTGTCGCCTAAGTTATCGCGACCATTGTCAGTAAACCAAAGTTCAGCAGTTTGTGGATGCCAGTCAAACCCAACAGTATTGCGTACGCCGTGAGCGACAATTTCTTGATCGCCTCCGTCTAGATTCATCCTTTGAATAGTGGCAAATGTTTCTTCAGATCGAAGACAAACATTGCAGGGACCACCCACAGGAAAATACATTTTACCATCCGGCCCTATTTGCAAAAATTTGAAACCGTGATGCCTTTCTCTAGGAAGCGAGTCAATAATCGTTTCAGTAGCCTGTGGCTGAGACAGACGGGAGCTGATATTTGAAATCTTACTTATCCTGTTAATCTCTCCGATATAAAGATCCCCCTGATGATGAGCAACACCATTAGGCGCATTTAATCCCTCTGCCACAGTCAGCACTTCGTCAGCACTACCATCACCATTGCTATCAAGAACGGCGGACACTCTATCGCGGACGCCACCCACATAAACAATGTTGTCTGCACCCAAAGCGAGTTGCCGTGGACCATTTACTTCGGCATAAACTGATATCGAGAAACCATCTGGCAAAACAAGGTTATTTAAATCAACTTCCTGCGCAATACAAGAGCTGGCAAAAATACTATAGGAAATCAGAGCTATCGCTTTTAGTGATTGCATCTATACGGTCTCCGCCAACTCTGGATACGTTGGAAATAGTTACGCTGAAATTAAATTTGGTGGTCGCTGCAGATAATCAGTAATTTTTTCATAGGCCAAAGCAAATTCCAAAACTTTTTTATCAGCACCAAAACGTCCCATAATTTGCATTCCCATTGGTCGTCCTTGTTCATCGAACCCTACTGGAACATTAACAATTGGAAGTCCGCCCAAGCTGCCGAGAATTACAATTTCCATCCACCGATGATAAGTGTCCATTTGCTTGCCGTTGATCTCAGTCGGCCAATGTTGAATTTTTGGATAAGGAAAAACTTGGGCTGTCGGCAACGCAAGAAAATCAAATTCATCGAACATGCGGTCCAATTCACGATACCAATTCTGGCGAATGACATTAGCCCTCGCCCGATCATCATCAGTTAACACCAAGGACTGCTCAATCTCCCAGATCATTTCTGGTTTCAGCATAGTGCGAATCTTTGGGTCGTTATAATAACGTAGCATGCCACTGCGACCCGAATGGCGCAGTGTAGTCCAGCATTCCCACAAGTCCGTCATGACAAATTGCGGAGTCACTTGTTCCACTTTGGCCCCAGCATCTGCAACAAAATTGAGGCTGGACTCGCATAATTCCAACACCCCATCTTCCATAGCAAAATAACTATTAAGATTACCAAGCCAACCGATGCGTGTCTGACTCAAGTCAGCAGCCGTAAATTCATCTGGCAGAGCTTTCACTGCGATAGTTTTAAGCAGCTTTATTGTGTCTGCAGTATTTCGACCCATGGGACCGGAAGTCGACAAGCCCCGATTGGAGGCATTGCTGTTACTCATTACATCAGTGCTAGGACGATAGCCAATAACATTATTAAAAGCTCCTGGATTTCTCAGGGATCCCATCATGTCACTACCATCGGCAACCGGTAACATTTGAGTACCGAGACCTGATGCAGCGCCACCACTGCTTCCTCCAGAGGTTAGGTTTGGATTATAGGCACTGCCGGTTGCGCCGAATACAGAATTGTATGATTGCGAACCTAAGCCGAATTCTGGCGTATTGGTTTTGCCAATAAAAATAGCACCAGCGCTTCGAATCTGGGCGACTAGATTGCTGTCAGTATCAGAAATACGCCCTGCAAACATCGGTGAACCACTGGTATAGGGTAGGCCTGCTACAGGAGTTAGGTCTTTTGCCGCGTGGGGCATGCCATGCATCCAGCCTCGGTATTGACCTCTTGCCAATTCATCATCGGCTAGCCTTGCTTGTCTCATTAACTCATCATCATCAACGAGGCTGACTATCGCATTGTAAGTTGGGTTATAACGATGAATACGAGCCAAATAAGCTTCCATGACTTCGACGCAACTCGCATGCTTTTGTGCAATGGCTTTAGACAGGTCAGTGGCAGTAAGAGCAGTAAGGTCTGAATTCAGGCTGGCAGCAAAACTCTGCCTTACTGACCAAGGCAGCGCCATACCGGCCCCGAACAGTGCGGTGTTACGGATAAAATGGCGTCGATTCATGACGATGTCCCTTATTAAGACTTATTTTTGTAATTAGTCATTATTCATTAACTAGACTCAAACGCCAAGCTTGCATATGCTGCGAAGGTCAATGACTTCTTACGGAGTGCCCATGAAATCGAATTTCTCCCGCCTCAAGGTAATTCCGTTAGCGCTGGCTGCCAGTAATTTGGTTCTGATACAGGCTGCGAACGCGCAATCAAGTGAAGAGGAAGCGATCCATGAACTGGTGAGCCGCCTGGACCTGGAAAGCTATAAAACCACTATAAAGGGCTTAACTCAGTTTGGCGATCGCCGCCAAGGAACTAGTCGTAATCGCAAAGCTGTCGATTGGATAGAGGCTCAACTACGGACCATGGGTTGTACCAACACTGAACGCTTGGACTATATTTTTGATCCTGAGCCTCAAGCTCCTCGTCCTCCAAGGCCGCGTTCCGCAGAAACTCCCGATCTAACCACCCCTACGGGAGCCAGTGTTGGTCGCAATGGCAGCGGCCCCGGCGGATCATCGATTTATGGTTACCGATCACCCACTGGTGTTAATCGAGACTTGAATGCCCAACCCGATGAACGAATTCGCGAACTGAATCGCGAAGAACCAGTTAATGGAGAACGGTCTCAGGTTTACTGTACGAAAATTGGTAGTAGCCGACCGGATGAGATGTACATTATTAGCGCACATATGGATGGGCATGGTGTCAATGAAGCGGTCAATGATGATGGTTCTGGCACAGCACTAGTTATGGAGCTTGCACGAATTTTTAATTCTCCTGATGTGCAAACAGAACGTTCAATTCGTTTTGCCCTATGGAATAACGAAGAAACCGGCTTGAATGGGTCCGGTGCTTATGTAGACCAACGCCAGGCATTGCAGGGACTCGAAAGTCCGCCAGGTTCCGGCAGCTACCCTGAACCAATATGGCTAGGAATGATCCAGCATGACATGATGTTGTGGGATCATGGTGCTCCTCGGGCCGATGGCACGGTAAGCATGGATCAGCGACCTGAAGCCGATGTTAATATCGAGTTCCAATCTAACTCAGAGCTTGCCGAAGCGTCCGCTAGTCTTGCGTTCTACTTCAAAGCTTCTGCTGATGCCTATAACACAGACTATCCTGCTACAGTCGGCCCCCACATGACAAACACGGACTCAACTCCATTTATGAACATTGTGCCTTCGATCAGTCTGAGGGAAAACGAACGTGGCGCGCATACGGGGGCCGGTTGGAATCCAACGTGGCATACACCACAGGATGTTTGGACAACTTTCGATGATGAAGATTTCCGTTTGGGCTTAAATGCTGCTCAAACAACTCTTTCTGCTATAGCTCAATTAGTCGACGCGACTATCGACGACTAGAACTTTATCAGAATTAAGTTTTCCTAAAACAGGTAATTTTAAGCTATTTATTTTTTATTGAATTGGTGAGAGATCAGATGATGACCAAAATAAATACCAGATATAAATTATTGTTGGGCCTTCGTATCGCAGCATCTGTAGGTGTGATTCTATCAAGCACTTTAGCTAACGCTCAGAATTCAAGCGAATACCAAGTTCCAAGGACCGTTGACGGTGCACCTGACCTGCAAGGCATGTGGACCAACAACACCATCACCGGACTAACTCGACCAGAACGGTTCGGCGAAAAGCTTGTTCTCTCTGTTGAAGAAGCGTTCGAGTTGGAGCAAGAAGTAGCGGATTACAATGCTGGCCGTGACTTACCTAGTGATCCCAGCCGCGGTGCTCCGGTAAAAACTCAGATCGAGACTGCTGACAGCTACAATAATTTTTGGATGGACACAGGCACTCAAATCATTCGATACAACAATGAATTTCGCAGCTCCATCATTGTCGACCCTGCTAATGGCCAAATTCCGGCTTATACTCCAACTGCAAGAGCTCGACTGGATGCGGCCGTTGAGTTACGGCAAACCAGAGGTCCCTTTGCAGGCCCTGAATCCAGACCACTAGCGGAACGATGTTTAATGTCTTTCGGCTCCAGCTCTGGCCCACCCATGCTGCCAATTTTGTATAACAATCATTATCAGATCGTACAGTCACCAGGCTACGTAATGATTCTTGTAGAAATGGTTCACGATGCCAGAATAATTAGAATTGATAATGAGCCGATGCCTGAGAATATGCGACGGTGGATGGGCGATTCTGTTGGACATTGGAACGGTGACACCTTAGTGGTGGAAACTCGACATTTTAATCCGTCACAAAGATTTCGAGGCTCATCTGATAGCTTTATGGTCACAGAACAATTTACGCGAGTCGATGACGGTATTATTAATTACCGATTCACTGTCGAAGACCCTGGCACTTTTGAACAATCCTGGTCAGGTGAGATGCCACTTAATCTAACTGACAGCAGACTCTATGAATACGCCTGTCACGAGGGCAATTATTCACTGTCAGGAGTCCTAGCGGGCGCTCGATTGGATGAAGAAGACGCATCCACTCCGTAAACCAGCTCTTAGAATGCATTGAAAATAATCCGATAAGGGTTAAATCGCTGACACACTATTTGGCCAATTAAGAATTGACCACATCATTCTCGAGTTACTTCTTAAAGTAATTTAACTCTTTTCTAATTGCGGAGGGATTAAGAATTAACCACCGGTTATCTTCTACCGCGAGCTAGTCGAGCCCTAGCAATATTGCAGGATTCTTCCTAGCCATGAGATCAATTTGAGCGGAATTGATCTCAGCTGTTCTCAAAGCCTGAATGAATGCACGCATTCCGGATGCGTGATCAGGATTGCCGGCTTGACCGAAATCACTTGAGATTAAAAAATTGTCCGCGCCGAGAGTATTAATGGCGTCAACATAAGCAAATATATCTAGAGCATCAGAATAAACTTCAAGCCAATCTAATTCGAGAATCGCTCCTAGACTTGCCATTTGCTGCATTTGTTCGAGTGACGCATTCTGACCAAAAACGTGGGTTACTAGTATGTTTTCGACGCCCATTTCTCTAGCTATTGGTAGTAGATGAAGAACTTCCTGAGGGGAGGAATGGCCCATTGCTAAAACGAGATTATGTTGAGCAATAAGACTAAAGACTTCTAATAGTTCTGGTACCACCGAACCATTGCGCATTACTGAGACAAAGCCGTCATTACTGCCAGCTCTTCTCACATAGAATTCTGAATCAAAAGTAGGCAACCAAACAACCTTGCCGTGTTCGGAACTGAAGGCAACCATTTGCCTTATCGCTTCGAGATTGATTCCGCCAACCGCACGATTGAGTGCCACACCGCCAAAAACTTTCAAATCATCCACAGTTGTTGCAGCCAAGGCGGCTCGATCGGACGTAATGGTAAAGTGATTCTTCAACACTACACCACGCAATCCAGCTTCTTCAGCTAATCGCACTGCTTCAAAATCATTAAATTCACGCGGGCGAGAGTCAGGGCCAGCGTGAACATGAAAATCGATAACGCCTGTTAAATCAGTTTCAAATTGTTGGGCCGATACGCTGGCGATAATTGATACAGATGCCACCAAACCGAAAAAGAAATTGGGTAATGCCTTCGGTTTATGTACTGCTTGATGTATTTTAGACACGAATAAGACCTTTCTTTTTGACAGAATTTTTCTAGTTCAAAACATGTCGCTCAAGCATTTTCCTTCTCACGACCGCTCCGTATACATTTCCATCATGATCGACCCCGACCCCCTCAGCGCCGGAGTGGTCATCTCGTAGCGGCTCCATGTCCTCGATAAATGCAGTGACGGTTCCATCTACTGCAGAACCTATGCGGATACCTTTCTTGATACCCATAAGCTCATTCGCATTGGTATCAGGACCTGATTCTGAATCCGCCACATAGATAGTGTCATCTGCTGTGATAAATATCCCACTGGGCCGGCCAAACTGTCTCCATTCATCAACGAAACCGCCGTCTTGATTAAATATTTGAATTCGATTATTTTCCCGATCGCCAACAAATAAACGTCCTTTAGAGTCCATAGCAATAGTGTGAGGCTCACTCAACTCGCCCAGGCCCGAGCCTTTGCTTCCCCATGCTTTTACGAATGTACCGTCAGCTAAATAATGGACTATTTGATTGTTCAAACCATTGCGATGACTTTCAGCAACAAAGATATCCCCAGTGTTAGGATCAGTAACAACATCATTGGGTTGGTGTAATAAATTAGGTCCGGTTCCGCCCACGCCTCTTTGACCCAAAGTCATCACGAGTTCTCCTGCTGGACTGAACTTGAACACCTGATGACCTATCTCATTGTTCCCCCGAGCATCGGTAACCCAAAGAAAGCCATCTTTATCCACTGTTGCTCCATGAGGGAAAATGAATAAACCCTCTCCAAAACTATCCAGCAGATTTCCTTCGTAGTCATATTTTAGAATGGGTGGTTCAGATCGACCCTCGCAGGAATTATCCACACAACGATGCACCACATAAATGAATTGGCCATCAGGTGATGGCTCTACCGCGGTAACTGCTGCCCACTCCGTTCCTGAAGGTAATTGACCCCAGTTACGTTGAGTCAGATAGGTTTGCGGCAAATCGTTGCGGACACCATGCACAATAGGAGCCACGGATTGAGCCGCTGATTGTAAGAAAATTATAGTGGCTAACAATAGAAGGATATAGCGCACGCTTGACCTCTCTTGACTGGATTGATTTTCTATATTCACGAGTTGGGCTTTCCGTTTTCAAAATTCGGCGCTTATTGTCTGAAATTGAGTATCCCACCGATTCTAATCGATATCCAATGAGGCTCTTATACTACGGTGAATCGGTACTCTTACACCTGCTTTTCTAGTACTATTTTCTGTAATATTAAGAACTCGGGCTCGCTGAGGCTATTTATGCAGGATGGACAATAAGATGCAAAGAAACATAGGGTTCACAGATATATTCAATCAAGCTCCGCAAAGCAAAAATAGAGCTACAATGTTTGCCACCTTGTGTTTGAGTAATATCTTACTCTCGCTCACCTCACTGCCGTTGGCCACTGCTGAGCTTGCGGAGAGCGTAGTAACATTTACTGAAAGTCAGGCTTCTCGAGGAAAAACCAACTACGACGAGAATTGTGCTTCCTGCCATGGATTTGGTCTAGAAGGATTTGGCTTGATCCCTAGTTTGGATGGAAGTTATTTTTCCGGACGCTGGGGTGATACTCCAGCGGATGAACTGGCACTTAATGTTAGGCGCATGCCACCTGGAGAAGAAAATTCTCTCGGAGAAAACAGTTACACTGATATTCTGGCTTACTTACTAAGGTTCAATGGAATTGCCGCCAGCGATACTACTCTGCCCGCAGACATCGTCAGCTTGGGCAATCTATTTATCCCAGAAGAAGCTTTGGGCAACTCAACCTCCACCGCATCAATCCCTCTCTTCTACAATACTAATGGTCCTTTATTCGAATCTGAGTTGCTCGCCAATCTAAGCCCGGTAACAGATGCAATGCTATTGAATCCGCCGGTTAAAGATTGGCTTATCTGGCGCCGAACCAGTAACAACCTAGGCCACAGCCCTCTTGAACAAATCACCAAAAACAATGTTGATGATTTACAAATGGCTTGGAGCTGGGCATTGCCTGTCGGAGCCAACATGATGACTCCTATTGTTCATGATGGAGTGCTATTTGCTTATAGCTTCGGCGATGTGTTGCAGGCTATTAATGCAGCCACGGGAGATTTGTTATGGAGTTTTCAGCGAGAACTTGACGGAGATGTGGTTCCGGATTCCAAAAAAGGCGTGGCAATTTATGCTGACAAGATAATTATCCCCACCTCTGATATGCATTTAATCGCTCTAGAGATGAAAACTGGACAAGTAGCTTGGGATCACAAAGTAGATGTCGGTGATGAAGATGGCCATTGGTTCAAGAGCGCGCCACTAATAGCTAAGGGTAAAGCCATAATCGGTTTAACTGGCCGCCAGGAAGTTGAAGGTGGCGACTTTATAGTTGCAGTGGACATGGATAGCGGTGAAGAGTCATGGCGTTTTTATACTGTAGCAAGACCAGGTGAGCCAGGCGGGAATAGCTGGAATGGCTTGTCGTTAGAGGAGCGCACTGGTGGTTCTGTTTGGATTCCAGGCAGTTTTGATCCTGAATTAAACCTGGTTTACTTCGGACCTGCACCCACCTATGACACTCACCCTTTGCGGCAACCCTCCATCGATCCAAACGTTACCAGAGACGCCTTGTATACCAATAGCACTATAGCCCTGGATGCTGATACAGGCGAATTAGTCTGGCACTACCAACATGCGCGCAATGATCAGCTAGATCATGACTGGGCCTACGAAAGACAAATTCTCAATCTAAACATCGAAGGCGTTATGCGTAAGGTTGTCGTCACCGGGGGCAAACTTGCCATATTCGAAGCCATGGATGCCGCCACAGGTGAGTATCTATTCTCAATTGATCTAGATATGCAGAATGTTGTTGCGGAAATTGATCCAAGTAATGGCGAGAAATCTATCAACCCCATCGCTATTCCAGAATTAGACCAGGTGATCAGTCAGTATTCCATGCCGGGCATTTGTCCAGATTGGTTGGGTGCTCGCAATATGCAGGCAACCTCTTACAATCCGAAAACTAAAATACTGTATATACCCATCTCTGACACTTGCCTTGATGATGACAGCGGTGAGCGTTGGCAAAAATATCCTGACAGAAGTACAGACGGCAGCTACGGCATTATCAAGGCAGTTAATCTTGAAACCCGCGAGGTAGTCTGGACTGCACGAAGAACCGGGCCACAGGCAGCAGCGAATCTATCTACCAGCAGCGGCTTATTATTCATCGGTTCGGTAGATCGCTGGTTCAGTGCTTTGGACCAAGACAATGGCGAAGTTTTATGGGAAAGAAAGCTAGACAACGCACTTAATTCTTACCCTATAACTTATCAGGTTGATGACAAGCAATATGTAGCAGTAGCTACGAATTCCGGTGGCATTCATACTCGCACTATGAGAACAGCCGCCAATATAAATCTGCCTCAGGAGGGAGCTACTCTTTGGGTGTTTGCCCTCCCCGACTAGGCAGAGCGCGTCATATAGCTTTCTTGATAGCTTCACCAATGCTCGATCGAATTGCCATAGTACTGGAGAAAAGATCGGTGAACCGGTTTAATTCGAGATCGATCATGCTCTTCTATGAGTAAGCCCCGATCTCTAAGCAGCTCCAGACTATTAGAAAGTATTTTATGTCTGAGCTTTTCATCTGGCTTCGATTGTGGAGCAATATAAGTAAGAAGGTTATAGTAGATTCATAATCGAGCTAAAGGTGTCTCCATGAAATTAATTACCAATCTGGCTATCGCATTCTGCTTGCTTAGTGCCAGCGCTATCGCCCAGGATTCCGGAGCTCCGCCAGCAATTTATAAACCCGGCGGAGAAATAGATGCAGAACTAGATCGAGCAGCTGCGAATTCTGCTTCCGCAGGGGGCTGGTCTGTAACTATTGCCCCGGGAATTACAGTTCGGCGCCGTGGTAGTTCCGTTCAACAATATGCAGTCTTACATCCTTTTAGTATTGAGATTTATCGAATTTTAGAAGGTAGCGGCACGCTAGTTACTGGTGGGCTTTTGGTTCCGCCACTGGCAGAATCCGCGAGCCCAAATATTATTCGCACTCTAAATGGCGTAAAAGGTGGATTGTCAAGAGAAGTTAAGGCCGGCGATATTCTAGTTCTGCAACCAGGGACTCCGCATTGGTTTAGTAATATCGACGGAGGATCCATTACCTATATGGAGTCGAGAGTTCAGATCACTAGTCATCCGATTCAATATCAACAGGAATAATCTTACAGGAGTATTAACTTTAGTTTAAATTGACTGGGCTTAGATTAGTAAACTTAAAAATCAAAAAAGGGACTACCCGTGAAAGAATCCCCTTTTTGTAAAAGATTTTTGCAAAATCTTCTAAACTAGAATCATTTCAAACTGTCTTCATTTAACATCGCACCGTTTCCCAAAGTAACCACTCCCCTACTCAGCAGTGGTGCGACACTGTTTAAGGCTTCTTGAATACCAAAAAGAAACGATCAGTCATATTAGCAATACGACCTACTTCCTGAGTTAGATCATCACTTTCCTCAAAGAACATATCTGAGATACGGTCCAGAACGAATCCTGCTCGCTGAACTTGCAAGATCACAGATACTGGATCTTCACGACGACCCAAAGCCCCAGATTCTTCTTGCATGTGGCGACGAGTATGATCAACAACCACATATTCACCACCAGACTTAAGCGTTTCAAATACTTTTCGGTTTATACGCATATTGTCTTCTTCATTGAAGTTATGGTATTCACGAAAATGTAAAAACAAATCTGCAGTAGGCACACCGAAATCGATTTCACCTGGAACGTAGCGACCCTCGGTACGGCTGAAATTATTTTCTATTACTACCTGATGCGTCATTGCAAACTCAGGCTCTTCTGTCCAGTCACCCCAATTGCTAAAAGTACTCTCGTTATCAACAGTCATTAGATGGCCATTGTCTACCAGTACGGGGCCAAGAATCTTAGTGTAATAAGCTTGGCCTGCAGGCAAGAATTCGATAACAGTCATATCGTCTTTCAGACCGATAAAGTCTAGAGCAGCGACAGGATCGCGATCTGCATCACGAGCTAATTCTACGTCAGTACGATGTTCGCCTTGCATTGCTGCGGCAACTTTTTGCTGTAAAGGAGTCAGGTTTTGCGCGCTAGCCAGTACTGGTGCTAATAGGGCCATAATCGCAATTGTTATTGATGTCTTATATTTATGCATTTTCGTTCCTTACCGAGATCACAGGGATTGATAAAATTTTCATCTATATGCCTTTCTAGCTTCAAGATTCTTGATGATCACTAGCGAGATTTGGTCATATAGCGGCAAATCTTACTCCTTTGGAGGTCATTTTTCGAGTTTTCTCCATCAAGTTCCAGCGTATTAGCAAGTCCGATGATTCCGAGGAGCAATAGCGGTAAGTTGACGGTAACGTACACAAGGATTGATAGGAATCAATATTCCAATCCTACTACTCGCTGCAATGAATCATCACTATCGAAATCTGGAGCACCTATTATGTTATGCGTTTTTCCCAATAGCCGAGATAGAGTAAATATCGAATTTACCGAAATGCAGGATGCCGAAGCGATGGTGACAGCTCTTGATGAATTGTTTCTCCATTCCAAGAATATTGAACAAGGGAAAAAGCTTTATCGAATCAAAAAACTCCATTGGCAACCAATTGATGGCATCATGGTGGAGCTGTCAAAATTGCCAGAGTTGTTTAAATTAATGAGGAAGGTTGATCGTATAGCTGTGGTAACCGAAAAAGAGTAGATATAAAAGATTTGAGAATTCAAAAAAACGGTTATTCTTTGCCTCATCATAAAAGGCTTCGACGCAGATGAAGAAAAGGAACCATAGGCGCAGTCGGTCATGTTGTTGTAATTGAGTCTACTGCTATGAAAAAAACTTAAGCAATCTAACAAGAAAGAGGTAACAGATGTTAACCATCTATTACCTCTATAATTTTCAATCATACTTACTGCTTCTAGAAGTCACATGTACTAAAGAACATGATTCTAAAAGACTAGCTTAGTTGCCACTTTCTTGTTCAGCTATCTGCTCCAACCTACGCCAACCACCTAAAATTCCAGCCATTGCATAATTTCCTTCATGGCAGGCATATTCGTACATGGGCTCTGAGTTTCGAACCATAGGAAACATGACAGTCCACGGCTCAGTCCAGGTGGTATCGTCTTCGATGGTAAACTCGTATCCCAGTGTGTCAGTATTGATCATCCAGAATTTTTCTAAAAGCTGCATATTTTCGCTAGAGTTGCCGAAGGCGGTATCACGGAGAAAATATTTCGTCTCGACTATCAATGTATCCCCATCCCAATGTCCGATTGAATCACCTTCCCATTTGCGAGGGATTTCTCGGTGCTCGGCAGCATTCAATCTTACAACACGGACGTTATGTACCATTTCGTTGTGAATAACAACACTGTTTTCCGTTTGCACTAATTGAACATTGTTATTGTAGGCGCTGGGTATCATAGGTGGGCCGGAGTTGAATCCCATAATGCAACGTTCTGCCAATGGCCGTGTTTCGATTCCATAGGCCAGGGCTGCTGCTTCCCGGCGAACTTGCCGCTTAGAAGTTGCCGCTGGGGTAAGTTCAGGAATCCGACCATTTGAAGGGCTAACAACCAAGGAAGTTCGGCGATCACCGAGTATTTCTTGACCACGGTCGTACCAAAATTCATTGTAATCGCCAGTAGTTGATGTGTCGGTGAAATTATCCCGATCACGACGAACCCGCTCTTCCTCTTCAAAGGCAATAGCTTCCTCTGCAGTTAGTACGGCTTTATCACCAAGAGATACCGGTCGCTGAAATGGAGTGATCGTTCTAAAATCCCAAACTCCTTGAAGATCCGGCTGACCATTCGCCAGCCTTGGAATATCAGAATTAGATTGTGCGCATAATCCCATGGAGATAAAAGTAAGACTGGGAAGGATTATTGCGAGAGCTGCTTTTCTAAGAATATTGCGATTCATCATTCTGTTCTCCTGCTATTGCAGAGCGATCGAAGCAATTAATTTTTATTATTAAGAAACTGAAATTACGCCAGCACATCGCAATTATCAAGATAATTCGCTTAAGCGGGCTCTTATGGCCTTATTTGGGCAAACCAGCTAAAAGGAGCTAAAATGGAAACCGAAGGAAAAAGGTAACCGGGGCCTGATCACATTTTCCCTGTTACTTCTGGTTACCTAAAAGAAGCACGGTCTGTCCCAATTTCAGTCAAGCAAAGTGCCAGCCGGCCAGGCGGGGCCAGATCGCAGTTGATCAAGCGGTCGCAACCCTCGATAGTCGAATTTCTGCACGCGTTTACCTTCATAGGTTTCGGTTGTGTAAAAATTGCCCTGCGAATCGGTGACGATGCTATGAGTGCCATAGAATAAGCCGGGCTGTCGACCACCTTCACCAATGACATACATGACCTCCAATGAGTCACGGTGCACAACATGAACTTTCATATTGGATCCGTCAGCTACGTAAATAAACTCTTGGTCATCGTCCTGGGAAAAAGCAATGTCCCAAGTGGCACCAGCACCGACAGTCATAGGAGCGATTTGCGCTTCTTTTATATACGTACCATCCAGTCGAAACACCTGGATCCTGTCCGCACCCCTGTCACACACGTATAAAAGTCCGTCCTTCGACGGTTCGGCGCAATGAACGGGGCCAACGAATTGCTGCGGCAACGGTTCGCCAGGGGTGTAAGTGATACGGTCATCAGAGGGCTGATTACCGTAAGCCCCCCAGTAGCGTTTGAAAGCTCCCGTGGCAACATCCACAACAGCCACCCGCTTGTTACCATAGCCATCGGCAAAATAGGCCTCGTTTGCATTCGAATCTATTGCTATTTCAGCTACACGGCTGAAATGAGTCGTGCTGTTACTGTCAATAGGCTCTCCGGGTAAACCGATTTCACGCACAAACTGACCGTCACGGGTAAATACTAAAACATGGGAATCACCACCGCCATTGCCTCCTATCCAGACGTTGCCGTTAGGTGCGATTTCAATGCCATGGTTTGAGGCAGGCCAAGTATAACCCTGCCCAGGGCCACCCCATGCATTAACAAGTGAGCCATCGACATCGAATTCCAAAATTGGCGGGGCTGCTGTGCAGCAATCTGCTATTCCATTGTCGATACCGATTTCCTGTGTGGCAAAATTAGCGTCGTCATTTCGGTGCACAATGTAAACATGATCACGAGCATCTACAGCCACGCCAATAGCGCTTCCCAATATCCATTTATTGGGCAAGGGCTGGGGCCAGAACGGATCCACTTCAAAATGAGGCACCATTCGCCCATTGCTGGCGGCAGTAACTGAGTTCTGCAAATAATGTTGGGCAACACCGAAGACTACAAGTAATGAAAGGACTAGAGTAGCAGTTATAAAGGAGCTCTTATTATCTTGCATGATTTGACCTTTGTTATTATGCGATTAACTAGCTGTATAGCACTTAGTTAGTTGATATTCCAGTAAATGCAGTACCAGCGCCTATAAGCATTTAAGGGTACAGCGAACAAAAAAAGGGAGCCGTCACTGACCTCCCTGCACTTTGTATCCCCAACCTGCTGTAAACCGGGGTTCAGGACGGGGTCTATCTGGCTTGAAGTGCTATCTAAAACAGCGAGTAATCACAATGAAATTTCCAAAAATAATTCTTGTACTAGCAATTTTCCTGTTCTCCAATTGTGGGAGCACTGACCCATCATCAATCGCAGGTGATTGGTCAGGCACTCTAAATATGGGTGACCAATCGATGCTACTAGTTGTGCATATTATGAGTTCCGCTGAGGGTTATGTGACCACAATTGAGAGTGTGAATCAGGCCGGTGTAGTTGAGACTAAATTGATCCGAGATGGCGACTACTATATTTTTACGGTAGAGCCTTTAGAAGTCGAGTATAGAGCGCGCCGATCAGGAAATTCTATGATCGGCGAATTTTCTCAGGGCAGCGCCAGCGACCCTAATTTTAGAATTACTCGAGCAGAATGATTCTAGTTAGTTGAAGTGCTTTTCACCTAACATACCTTAGGAGAAAAGATTTCATCACTGCATTACTCTCATCATTGTAGAAAACAGCATCATGATGAGCAGCACCGTGAACAACCTCAAACTGCACAGGAATTTGATGGTCTTTATAAGCACTGTGCAGCTCGTGGGATTGATTGATCGGCATTTGCGGATCTTGATCACCATGCATCATCAGCAAAGGAGCTGAGTCTGGACTCACGAGGGCAACAGGACTCGCTAACGTAGCCAACTCAGCCATGTCCGCAGGTTGGCCACCGATAAGTAAATCGAGAGCAGGTTTACGAACACTCAAACCATGAGGAGTAGACTGGCGGAGAATGGAATGCAAATTGGACGCGCCGTAATAACTAACCACAGCATGAACATCGGATGAAACATTGTCGTAGTCACCCACGCTACCTTCCAACAGCGGATGACCGTTAGAAACCCCCATCATAGCAACTAAGTGGCCACCAGAAGATGCACCAAGAATGCCTATCTTGTCGGCGTTATAGCCAAAGCTATTGGCATTTCCGCGCAGAAATCTAATCGCCGCCTTGATGTCGTGAATTTGCGCCGGAAACATACCCTCATGGGACATGCGAAATTCAACGCTGGCAATGGCCATGCCATCCTCAGCAAATGAATTAGCCAATCTGTTAATTGGCCAGCCGTCTTTCGAGCCGCCACGCCAAGCGCCACCATGGATAAATATCATTAACTCAGGATTAGAAGTAGATCTTGGAAGATACAGGTCCAACTTAAGATCGAATCCATCCACCAGTGCATAGCTGATATTAGAAGTAATCTGAACATCTTTAACCAGAGGCTCTTGCTGAGCTAGGGCGGACCCTGCAAAACTTAAAATTAAGAAAGCAAGGAGATTCGTTATTTTCTGGATACACATAATATTTCTCCAAAGCATCATATTAAATGATTGCTAAATCCTGATTGTATTTGTACCTGACTCCGCCTAGCATAAACAGCCAGCCCAGAAGTGTCTAGCTGTTAGCCTCCAGCCTTAAGACAAAACCAGCGACTTCAACGGAGCGAAAATTAGCGTAAACTATTACTCCTCAATTGATTTTAGTAGGAGACCCTACCAATGATTAGTGCCTTCGATCATGTTGCCGTACCCATGCAACGAGTAGATGAAATGATTGCCTTTTATACTGCTCTTGGCTGTCGCGTAGTGGAGCAAAATGATGGTGATATCCACGCAGTAATTTTCGGCAACAATAAGATTAACTTTCACAGCCCTCAATTGTGGCAATCGGGCCAATTTAGCTTGCGTGGACCTTCCGCATTACCTGGCTGCGGCGATTTTTGCTTTGTATGGACAGCGAGCTCCAATTCCTTACTGTCAACGATAAAAGAAGCTGGAGCAAACATCGAAGAAGGACCAGTGGAACGCACTGGCGGCATGAATGAGGGCAGCACGAGAGGTATCAGTGTCTATATTCGCGACCCTGATTCAAATCTATTAGAATTCATAATTTATGGATAGCATCCTACAATTGTCCTCGTACTACTTTTCTGGTACTAAAGAGAGACTTGTATACTAGTGGGTTGACCAATTGTTTTTAGCATGTACACGAGAATTTTCGCAGATTCACTAGTACTCGCATTATCACTGCGCGTATGAATGCTGTCTGGATTCTCATAGAAAATTTCACCTGCGCCCAGAGTAACCGCGTCCTCACCGTCCACTTGCATAATGACCGCACCTTCCAACACATACACATAGGTGTGAGCATTGTGACGATGAGGTGAACTCGTTTCGCCTGGAGCAAGCTCCAATGTCAGCATTAACAATTCTTGATTTTCTGGTAGTGGCGGCACCTCAAAGTTTTCGGAGCTTAGTAATTCTGAAGCAAATACTGTGGTAGATAGCACACCACATAGAAGGATCAAGCCCGCAAATTTTTTCATACAGTTTCGCTCCACTTCAATTGATACCGTAAATCTTGTTCAACTATTTACATCGACTAAGAGACTAGCACAATACTAGGGCTTCTTTTCCGACAAATTGTTCACACAACAATGAATATTCCGCTTAAATATCCTGCTCTCATATTCTAAATCATGAGCCCGAGCTCTCAAGAGATTTGGTGCTGCTGCGTGACTGCGAGGGGCTTAGTTGCTCACGCTGCGGCTCTACTTAGCACATCCGACAAATCCATAAGACTATTTAGATTATGGCTGGACTTAAAATCATCAACATAGGGCAACATTGCGCGAATTCCTTTTGCTTTGGGTTCGAAGCCGTCATACCTCAGAAGGGGATTTAACCAAATCAAGCGTCGGGTAGACTTGCTCAACCTCTCCATTTGCCAAGCCAATCCATCTGCATCATCTCGGTCGAGCCCGTCGGAAATTATCAGCGTGATCGCTCCCTGACCTAAGACCCGACGAGACCAGAAATTATTGAAGTCTTTGAGACAGCCTCCAATCCGGGTTCCTCCAGACCAATCATTAACTGAGTCAGAAACTTTATCAAGCGCAACATCAACATCACGATGACTGAGATAGCGAGTGATATTGCTCAGGCGTGTACCAAAGACGAAGGCATGAATCCTATCGCGATCGTTCGTAATTGCATGCATGAAATGAAGAAACATTCGTGAGTATTGACTCATTGAGCCTGAGATATCACACAGGATAACCAACGGTGGATGGCGTAGTTGGGGCTTTTTAAATTTTATAGATATACCACCGCCGGAACGTAATGATGCTCGAAGCGTTGAACGCATATCAATGCGAGACCCCCCATCGTCTTGGCGAAACCGTCGAGTAGGAACGTTCATTATTGGCAGTCGCAGTTTTGCGATTGCTTGTTTTGCCTGCTCAACTTCATCCGCAGACATGGTTTCGAAATCAATCTCCTGTAACACTTCTTTGTTTGAAAAAGTAAAACTTGCATCGAACTCTACTTCATCAGTGGCAGGTTCAACTTCGGATTTAGCGGCCACGCCCAGAGCTTCTGATAAACGCCGGCTCATTTCCTCCAGCTCTTCGTCTCGTTCAACTTTGACCATTGGCAACATCGCTCCCATCATCCGATCCATTATTCGGGGGTTGCGCCAGAAAATATGAAAAGCCTGATCAAATAGCTCTCGCTGTTCTTCGCGATTCACAAACAGTGCAAACATGCACCAGTAAAAGTCCTCTCGTTGGCCGATACCTAGAGTCTTAACTGCCGAAATTGCATCAAGCACGCGACCTGAGCCCACTGTCATACCCGCGGAACGGAGTAGGCGAGCAAAATAAAGAATATTTTCCGCCATGCGACCATCGGTTGCACCGCGAGAAGAAGTAAGAGAATAGGCAGCTGCCATTAGTTTATGACATTGAGATTGGATACTTCAGCTTTCACTTGCTCGAGTAATTGAGCTGCTTCACTGCCTCTAATTTTAGCAATGTCATCTTGATATTTAAGTAAAGTACCAAGCGTGTTGTCGATGGCTTCGCTATCCAATGCAACTTTATCTAACTGAGTTAGTGCATCGGCCCAATCGAGAGTTTCAGCAACTCCTGGGAGCTTGAATAAATCTTCATCACGAAGTTTTTGTACGAAAGCCACAAGTTGTTGACTTAATTGAACATCAATGCCGGGAAGTTTAGTACTTACAATTTCCATTTCTCGCTCTGCGGATGGATAGTCCACCCAGTGATAGAGGCACCGTCGCTTCAGGGCATCATGAATTTCTCGTGTGCGATTAGAAGTTATAATCACAATAGGTGGCTGCGCGGCAGTGATTGTGCCTATCTCTGGAATTGTAATTTGGTAGTCAGAGAGAATCTCTAACAAATAAGCTTCAAAGGGTTCATCGGTGCGATCCAGCTCATCGATGAGCAACACCGGCGGCCCACTTTCATCAGCCCGCAAGGCTTGTAGTAAAGGTCTTTCAATTAAAAAATCTTTGGAGAAAACATCATCCGCCAGATCATCTTTTGATATTTCCCCTGCCGCTTCTGCTAGGCGAATCTCGATCATCTGCCGAGAATAATTCCATTCATAAACCGCCGAAGAAACATCGAGACCTTCGTAGCATTGCAAACGAACGAGACGCCGTCCCAGAGACTTTGCTAACACTTTAGCGATTTCCGTTTTGCCTACACCTGCTTCACCTTCAAGGAAAAGTGGCCGACCCATTTTTAGGGCAAGAAACAAAGTGGTAGATAAAGGACGATCGGCAATGTAATCGCTTTGATTTAGCAACGCCAATGTCGCTTCGATACTTTCAGGTAAAGCTTGTGTCATAGTTGGATCTATCCGCAGGCATCCACAGCGCGTTTAACCATGACCTTAACCAGATGCGCCCGATACTCTGCGCTCGCATGAATATCAGAATTCATACGATCGACAGAAACTTCTACTGCATCGCAAGCGTTGCTGGAGAAGTCTTCATTGAGCACTTTCTCGAATTTCATGCCACGATACGCACAAGGAGTCGCTCCAGTTATAGCGACTCTATTACCGTCTACTGTCTTGGCGATGAAAACACCCACAATAGCGTAGCGGGATGCTGGATTTTCAAATTTTATGTAGGCAGCTGTCATGGGAATGGGAAAGCTCACGGCAGTTATAAGCTCATCCTCTTCCAGCGCCGTTTCAAACATGCCAGTAAAGAAATCATCTCCAGTTATCTCTCGCTTATTAGTCTTAACGGTAGCCCCTAATGCAATAACTGCTGCTGGATAGTCAGCAGCTGGGTCATTATTCGCTATTGAACCACCAAGAGTGCCGCGATTCCTGACAGCCGGATCACCGATATTGCCTGCCAGTTTAGCCAATGCAGGAATGGCAGATTGTACTTCTGCAGAGGCTGCGACAGCTGCATGAGTAGTCATTGCACCGATGACTAAAGCATCGCCTTCATTTGCTATACCCACCAAGTCACTCACGCCACCGAGATCAATAACATCAGAAGGAGATGCTAATCGGTGCTTCATTGTTGGCAACATCGTCTGACCGCCGGCAACAAATTTGCCGTCATCTGCATTTCCCATCGCAGCAACTGCATCATCAACACTGTTAACCTTGTGATATAAAAAATCGTACATGGAAATTCCTCTTTAATTCTTTAAAATTTTCACTTCCGTGATACTTAAGCTGCACCCTGAGCCGCGCGCCAGACATTTTCAGGAGTTGCCGGCATATCAATATGCTTAATACCTAAGGCATTCGTTATGGCATTAATTACAGCCGGCGGCGCAGCAATTGCTCCGGCTTCACCACAACCCTTCACACCTAATGGATTGTCCGGCGGATCGGTGGGGGCGTAGTCCACGTCGAAGCTCGGCACATTGTCTGCACGAGGCATCGCATAATCCATATAGGTTGCTGTTATTAACTGCCCTTCGCTGTCATAGCGACATCCTTCTAACAAAGCTTGACCGACACCATGCACAATTCCTCCATGAACCTGCCCTTCGACAATCATCGGATTGACCAGTTTCCCAAAATCATCAACAGCTGAATATTTAACGATCTCTACAACACCGGTATCAGTATCTACTTCCACTTCGCAGATATGAGTTCCAGCGGGAAAAGAAAAATTAAGCGGGTCAAAGAAGGCATTCTCATCAAAGCCTGGCTCCAAACCTTCTGGATAGCTATGGGGAACATAGGCGTTGAATGCTACTTCGCCAATATTCATGGCTTTGTCAGTACCGGCGACAGTAAAATTGCCATCGGCAAATTCAATATCTCCTTCTGCAGCCTCCAACGCATGGGCAGCAATTTTTTTACCTTTGGTAATTAATTTTTCGCAAGCCTTGGCAATAGCAACTCCGCCAACAGCAAGGGAACGGGAGCCGTAAGTTCCCATGCCAAATTGGGTCTTAGCTGTATCGCCGTGAACAACTTCGATGTTTTCGAAAGGTACACCCAACTGTTCCGTAACCAGTTGTGCAAAAGTAGTCTCGTGACCCTGGCCATGAGAATGAGTGCCTGTGAAAACTTGTACGTTGCCAGTCGGATTGAATCGCACTTGTGCGCTCTCCCAAAGACCAACACCAGCACCAAGCTGGCCAACAGCAGCGGATGGCGCGATGCCACAAGCTTCAACATAAGACGACAAACCAATTCCCCGGCGTTTACCCCGAGCGATGGCTTCTGTAGCCCGTGCAGGAAATCCCTCATAGTCAGCCAACACCATGGCCTTATCCAGGGCGGCCACATAGTCACCACTATCATAGCACTGGACTACGGGCGTCTGATAAGGAAAGGCATCTTTAGGAATGAAGTTTCGCCGGCGTATTTCTGCTGGATCCAAATCCATGTCCCGAGCAGCTACATCTACAAGTCGCTCTAATAAGTAAGTTGCTTCGGGACGACCAGCGCCTCGGCAAGCATCAACTGGTGCCGTATTAGTAAACACCGCTTTCACTTCTGAATAGATTAGTGGCGTCGTGTATTGACCGGCCAGAAGAAAAGCATATAAGTAGGAAGGAACCATTGTAGAAAAAGTGGACAAGTAGGCACCCAAATTGGCTTGTGTCATTACTCGCATGGCGAGAAATTTACCGTCCTCATCCATAGCCATTTCAGCAGTTGCAACATGGTCACGACCATGTGCATCTGCGAGAAAAGCTTCCGTGCGGTCGCCAGTCCATTTCACTGGCCGTTCAACTTTTCGACAAGCCCAGCCAACTACTAATTCTTCAGCATAAACAAAAATCTTTGCACCAAAACCACCACCAACATCTGGACCAACAACTCTGAGTTTATGTTCAGGTGCCAACTGGTTGAATGCAGAGAGAACCAAACGATGTACATGGGGGTTTTGCGTCGTGACGTGAAGTGTTATCTCTTCTGTCCCGGTATTGTATTCACCTAATGACGCCCGCGGCTCCATAGGATTGGTTACCATGCGGTTGTTTATCAACTCTAATCTTGAAACCTTATGGGCGGAAGCAAATGCAGCCTCAACTCCTTCTTTGTCGCCAAAGGGCCAGTTGAAACACATATTATTGGGTGCAACTTCATGAATTTGAACTTGATCATCATCGGCGGCACGAGCGGTTTCAGTAACTGCAGGTAAAACGCCGTAATCAACTGCAATTTTTTCCGCACCATCTTTTGCCTGAGCTAAAGTCTCAGCAATTACAATAGCAACGTGATCGCCGACATAGTTAACTTTCCCCTGAGCAAGAGCCGGATGCGCGGGAGCTCGGTGAGGTTCACCATCATCACTAGTAACTGTAACACCGCAGATAAGCGTCCCGATGCCATCAGCAGCCAAATCATCTCCAGTAAATACTGCGACTACACCGGCCGACGCTGCGGCCGCACTGATATCAATACTCTCTATAGTTGCATGGCCATGGGGTGATCTGAGGAAGTAAGCATGGGTCTGCCCCGCCACATTAATATCATCGGTATAGTTACCTTTACCAATGAGAAATCTCTTATCTTCTTTTCTAAGTACACTGACGCCAATTCCATTCTCTACCATGATTATTCTCCCATCGTTTTTGCGCCAGCCTTCACTGACTTGACGATATTGTGATAACCAGTGCAGCGGCAAATATTTCCTTCCAACTCTTTGCGGACAGTAGAATCATCCAAATCATTGCCATTTCGATTAACAATATCCAGCGCTGTCATCACCATGCCGGGAGTACAAAATCCACATTGCAAGCCATGATTATCCATAAATGCCTGTTGCATTGGATGCATAGAACCATTGTTTGCCAGCCCTTCGATTGTGGTCACTTCACAAGCATCAGCCATCACCGCCAACATAGTGCAAGCCTTCACCGACTTGCCATCGACATGGACAACACAGGCACCACATTGACTAGTATCACAACCGACATGAGTCCCGGTTAGTCGGAGATTTTCTCGTAGAAATTGTACGAGTAACGTACGCCCTTCTACTTCAGCAGAAACTAGCTTCCCATTAACATTTATATTTACTATTGGCATTTAATTTCTCCCTCTGTCCAAGGTTAATTCTCTGGCTATATAAGTGTTGATTTATTTTTTGGGGTAAGAATCAATCGAACAGTGTCAAAGATTACTCAACGCTCGTCAAGTTTTAGGTTAGGATTCCACAGCGCGACAGTTTTTCAGAGAGTCAGGATGTCAGGGAGGGGTAGCGTTCCAAATAGCAAATGACTGAACGTCTATTAAGTCTTCAAATAGCGATAGCAGTCTTTGAGAACATTAGAGCCTCTAAGAACAATACTGGCAACGACCGGCTTGCAAATTTAATCGGGGGTCAGACGAAACCAAACATAAGACTCTCTGTGACGGCCGTGATTTTTTCAGATCGATCTGCACGGTGGGTTAATAACTGTAAATTGCCTATCAAAGTGCGGCGAAGAAATTAAAAGAGGGTAGAATTTAATTGCGAGGCGGACTGAAAGACTCTTCAAATCAAATAAAACGCAGCGAGAATCGTAAGCAAACCAACGCCAACGAGCCAAGCCCAGACGTCAAACCCAGCTTTTTTGGTAGGAGGCATTTCTGCCATTGTACTTTCAGGACCCCCTTCAAGCCCGTCGACAGCTCCGCTTCTCACCTCACCGGAATCTATTTCAGCGTCACCCAAATCTCCACCAACTATCTTAGAAAAAGTCCCAAAGAACTCATCAGCCATTTTCTGGGCTGTTCCATCTATTAAGCGAGATCCTAACTGAGCTAGTTTCCCACCGACCTTAGCTTTTGCATGATAGGTTAATATAGTCTCATCACCATCTTCTCGGAGACTCACGGCAGCGCTGCCATTTGCAAAACCAGCAGCTCCACCTTGGCCCTGGCCGTTAATAGTATAGCTGTTGGGAGCATCGATATCGGTGAGGGTTACATCAAATTTAAACTTCGCTTTAACCGGGCCAACCTTTGCCGTGATCTGAGCATTAAAGCTAGTATCGCTAATTGCGTCCATAACGTCGCAGCCAGGAATTGAGGCCTTTAGTGTTTCTATGTCATTCAAAGCTTCCCAGACTTTCTCCTTATTTGCCGAGATACGGCGTTCTGCATTCATTTCCATAACGTTTAATACCTGAGTTACTTCATTTCTAATTTATTTTTTACTGCAAGTTATAATTTATTTCTATATTGAGAATTTTATAACAATCCGCCGGTAATTCAGATTGTTCTACTCTTTTGCTGACTTTGTTGTTGACCTAACTCCATACTTTTATCTACTGCAATTACATTAACTCCACTTTCTATGCAGTTAATTACTAGATTCTAGCATAGGTACTACTCATAATATTTGTGAAGGGAGCTAGTTTAGAATTTGCTTTGGTTAATTTATCGAAGTAAATTAAAGAGAATACAAAGTGCATTTTTTGCTCAAAGGATTAAATATGCAGAAGTTTGGAATTGGCCAGCCAGTGACTCGTTATGAAGACAAAAGGCTGACCACTGGTGCGGGAAGCTATGTTGATGACATAGAATTAGCGAATCAAAGCTTTGCGATTTTTGTCCGCTCTCCCCATGCCCATGCCAGAATTTTAAACATCGAAACCGACGCTGCGCGAGCATTGCCTGGAGTTCTCGGCGTCTACACTGCCACTGATTTAAAAGCCGCAGGTATAGGGAATATACCCTGCTTGGCTCCAGTAAAAAATCATGATGCTTCTTCTATAGTTACCCCACCGCGCCCGGCGCTAGCTACGGATCGGGTCCGTCATGTCGGAGATGCCGTTGCGATGGTAGTTGCTGAAACAATTGATCAGGCACAAGATGCAGCAGAACAAATCTGGGTAGATTACGAAGAGCTCCCCTGTGTCGTAAACACTGACAAAGCACTGAAAAGTGCAGCTCAAGTTTGGGACGAGGCGCCGAATAATCGATGCATGGATTGGGCAACTGGTGATTATGCTGCATCTGAAACGGCAATCCAAAACGCAACGCACCAAATCGATCTCAAACTAATAAACAATCGTGTTGTACCAAATTCAATGGAAACCCGCGGCGCCATAGCTTCGATCGAGGAAGATACTGGCCGTTTGGTCCTAAGAGTTTCTTGTCAAGGCGTCCATATCATTCGCCAAATTTTGGCCAACATGATTTTTAATGTTCCCGAAGAAGAGATCCATGTTCTATGCGATGACGTTGGCGGTGGCTTCGGCATGAAAGTATTCTTATTCCCTGAGTATGTGGCTACTCTTTTTGCCGCCAAGCAACTGCAGCAGCCAGTAAAATGGATTTCAGAACGCAACGAGGCTTTCGTCAGTGACTCCCATGGCCGCGATAATGTTACCAACATGAAATTAGGACTCAATGAGAAAGCAGAGATCGTAGGATTGCAGGTGAGCACCATTGCAAATCTCGGTGGCTATTTATCTAATTTTGCTCCGTTCGTCGCGACAGAAGCCGGTTATTCGATGCTGGTGGGTTGTTATAAAATTCCAGAAGTTGGCGTCAAGGTTCAGGGTGTATTTACTAACACCGCACCGGTCGATGCCTATCGAGGCGCAGGCCGACCAGAAGCAATATATGCCATAGAAAGATTGTTAGATACAGCGGCTCTAGATTTAAATATTTCACCTGCAGAAATCCGTAAAAGGAATTTTATTACTTCAGCAGATATGCCCTATGAAACCTCATTGGGATCTATTTATGACTCAGGAGATTTCGAAAAAAACCTAGATGATGCCTTAGAAATTGCTCAATGGGATGAGTTCGAGTCTCGCCGCTCCTCAGCAAAGTTTCGAGGCAAACTGAGAGGCATCGGGTTAGCTACTTATATAGAGCGATGTGCGGGTGGCGCACCAGAGCAAGCAAGATTAGAAGTTTCCAGTGATGGTCATATCACTCTTTACATAGGCACTCTTTCTAATGGTCAGGGCCATGAGACTGCTTTTCGGCAGATCATTTTTGAATCCTTGGGCGTAGCCTTTGATGACATAACAATTATTCAAGGGGATACCGATCGAATAGAAACCGGAGGTGGAACTATGGGCTCTCGCTCAGTACCAGTTGGTGGTTCAGCCATTAAAGGAGCTAGCGGAAAACTGATCGAAACTGCAAAAATTAAGGCTGCTGAAATATTAGAAACTGCAATTGAAGATATCGAATTCCAGAATGGCGAATTTCGTATTGTTGGTACTGACAGAGTGCAAAGTTTTCAGAATGTCGCTAGAGCTGCTGCTCCTGAAGACGGCGGACCCAGCTTTGATGAACAAGACATTTTTGCGCCCAGCTCAGCAACTTATCCGAACGGCACCCATATCTGCGAGTTAGAAATTGACAAAGATACGGGCACTGTTGAAGTGGTGACCTATACCGTCGTGGATGATTTCGGCAAAGTGATTAATCCGTTACTGTTGGAGGGTCAAGTTCACGGAGGCATTGCGCAAGGACTGGGACAGGCCTTGTTGGAGTACTGCGCTTATGACGAGGAGTCGGGCCAAATGTTGTCAGCAACGTTTATGGACTACACCATGCCAAGAGCGGATAATTTTCCTGACATCCATTTTCAGCGCAATGAAGTGCCGTGCACTACAAATCCTTTGGGAATAAAGGGAGCTGGAGAGGCGGGCGCAATTGGTGCGCCCCCCGCTATTATCAATGCGATCGTAAATGCCTTAAAAGGTTTAGGAGTGCGACATGTTGATATGCCGGTTACTCCTGATAAGCTGTGGCAAATAATGCAGGCTAACTAGCTTTGCCTCAATAATTCTAAGCGTTATTGCGGAGCCGATTTTAACAGCGGCTCAAACTCCAGGAAGCTGTTTGGAGCTAATTCACTGGCTGAATTGTAAATGCTAGGGAGCTCTCCCCCCCAGTAATTATTCCGCGCCGTTACTTTTTGATCAAGCATCCGAATTGAGCCTTTCTCATTGTCCATAATTCGATTGTTTCCCTGACTGCCCAATTCACCGCCACCAAAATCTACAATTGCGTCTAGCTTGTTCCCACCGCCGTGGTTATTAAATGAAAATCCATAGCCAGTTGTGCCAACGATATGCGTATTTTCTACCAACAGAGACATTTTTGCGCCGCTATTCTCGATTGGTTGGTAATTAACCGAAATTCCTCCCCCACCCTGACGCGGGTCTCCGCCTATAATCTGCGTGTTCCTGATTTCTATATCCAGCTCCGAATTTATCCCTGCATTTGAGAACTGAATTGGATCTGAAGCAGCACTTTTAATAACCGTATCGATTATTCTAAATTTTAACTTACACGCAGTGCACCAATTAGCCTTATCGGGTCGAGGATCACCAAACATATACGACTCAATTCCAGTATTAGAGACACTGCCAACTCCTTTGGGG
Organism: Gammaproteobacteria bacterium; assembly: GCA_012960305.1. Classification (GTDB taxonomy): domain Bacteria; phylum Pseudomonadota; class Gammaproteobacteria; order Pseudomonadales; family Pseudohongiellaceae; genus UBA9145. The sequence goes on from DUBM01000011.1 coordinate 489,441, forward strand.
TTTTCAAATTGATAATTTTGCACCAACATCTCTTGCTCTGACTGACCCATGAGATAGGGAATAATGCTGTCAGAATTCCTGCCTCCATGACCCAGATTACTAGCCGTTGAGTCCAATATAGTGGTGGTAACTTTGCTGGTCTCACGTGTACGAACAAAATAAGCGCGGCCGCCCAAATCCGAAAAACTATTTCTCTGGAAATGATATTCACCAATGCTTGCGCCGGAATGAAAAACACGTATAGCACCAAGGTCGAAGCCATCAAAGAATTCACTGTCTTCAATTCGCACATTCTCAATAGTCCCCGCTACAGCATTTAAACTAATTGAGTAAACCAAACCGCGCTCATCTACTATATGATTCTGGGCGTTTCCTGAAAAACTATTGTGGTGAATAAATGCGCCAGAATAATTCGTATTCGCGCCTGCAATACCGTAGCCACGCATATCCAAAAAGTGGATACCCGCAACTTCATTTTCACCTGCTAATTGAACAATGATTCCAGCCTGATAGTCCGTAGTATTAGTAAGCTTTACCCTATCAGCCGGTTCGGTGATTAATCGTCCCTGTCGATCGACTCCTAATAATTTTTGTCCGGAACGAAGAGAAATACCCCCATCTAAGATCTCGCCACTGGCAATTAGATATATTGTATCTCCTGCTTCAGAGACCGCCTCAGCCTGACGCAGGGAATTAAATGGCACGGTCAAAGAACCGTCACCACCACTAATCGCAGATGCTGAAATATAGTATTGACTTGCACTGTCCTGGGCGAATGCCGCGACTGAAAAACTAAGAATACCTAGCAGAGTCAGAAGGGTGAGCGATTTAGTCATTTTCATAGCAATTTCAAGCCAGTAAGTTGATAACCATTTAATTGATAACCAGTGAGCTGATAAAGAGTAACTAGTTAAGAAGCCATTAAATAACTGACTCTTCCGCGAACTGGAATCAGAGGAACGATTGATAATAGAGTGTCGAGATAGTATCTGCAATCGACTCAGTCTTTGCCGTCATATGTTCAGCGTTATGCCTAGCATGATCATTCTTGGGCTCGGGATAGCGGCCTTATAGGACTTGCCGGCGTCAAGCTGTGGCTAAGCTTACGAAAAACTACTGTACCGAGAAAATTGGAGATTTCTGGAGGAAACCGCTAGCATGTTTAATCCAACGTGAATCCGCAGAAATGAATCTCATGACTCTCATAGCTCTCGCAAGTAAGAAACTATCAGACTGTTTACTCCATGCCACAGTTCTTGGTGGCCTTCTGACATTTCCTCTGATGCTATGTGCACAGACTTCTTTGCAAGATTCTTTTAAACCCTTAACTCAAGATATGCTCAACAATCCTGCTCCTGAAGATTGGTTAATGTGGCGTGGTAACTACAGCAATTGGGGCTATAGCGAACTAGATCAGGTTGATCGAAATAATGTAGGCGGACTGCAGTTGGCTTGGTCATGGGCCTTTGCTCCCGCAGCACCTGGTTCCAATGGTATGCAGGTCGAGCCAACGGTTTATGACGGTATTATGTATGTGCGTCATTCCGATGAAAAATATTCGGCACATGATGCCGCCAGTGGCGATCTAATCTGGCAGTACTCACGCCCCCTGCATCCAGATATTTTAGCAGGTGATACGCGACTCACTATTCACCGAGGTCGCGGCGTATTTATATATGAAGACAAATTAATTTCACATGCTACCGATGGTATGTTGTTCGCCTTGGATCCTCGTACAGGTCGACTACTGTGGGAAGCTGCAATGACCGACCACACGAAGGGCCAACAGCCCAGCGGGGCACCAGTCGTGTTCGGTGGCTCAATTGCAGTCCCTTATAATTGCACCGCATGGACCTCCGCTGAGCCCTGCCATATGTCGGCCTATGATGCAGATAATGGGGATTTACTGTGGAGATGGTTCACTAGCCCTACTCCTGATGACCCCATGCATCAAACCTGGGGAGATGAACCTCAAATCTATCCTCTTGAACAACGCAGAAACATGTCCCCCTGGAATACCCCTGCAGTTGATAGTGAAAGGGGCCTATTCATCTTCGGTATTGGCTCTAGCGCGCCTCAGCAACCTGACCTTGCGGGCACCAATGGCGAGTGGCCAGACCGTTTGTATCAAGGGTCGACTGTAGCTCTGGATTACCGAACTGGCGAGTTGGTCTGGTGGGCACAACATCATTCGGACATGTGGAATGATGATTCCATATATGATCGAATCTTGGTCGATGTTCCGGTTAACCCTGACCCACCTAATGCACTTGGTATTCGTCCTAATATTGATCCAAGTGAAACTCGAGAATTGGTCATTGGTTCGTTTTCAAAAGACGCAATCTTCTATGCCTATGATCGAACAGATGGCACTTTCCTTTATGCGCGACCCACTGCCTATCAAAATGTAATCTCCGGATATGATGGGACAACTGGCGCTTATATTACCAACCCCAACGCCATAATGATCGCAGATGAAAGTCATGAGAGAACTATTTGTCGAGAAAATCGACAAATTCCACAAGGCGCATACAGCCCATTAACAAACGCCTATTATGTACCAGCATTTAACGGTCCTTGTTCTGTGATGCGGGTAAACTCATTAACGCCTTCGATCATAACTGGCTACAACACCTCATACATAGCGACTGTGCCTAGCCCAGCCGAACAACTTGGCCAACCAGAAGCTATCGATGTGACGACCGGAAAGACACTCTGGCGTCTCGAAAGAGAAGCACCTCTATACGGTATGTTAACTACCGGTGGTGGACTGCTCTTTGCAGCTGACACCAATCGTCGCTTCTATGCCATTGATCAATGGACTGGAGAGACCTTATGGCAAACTATTCTCAACGGTGCCAGCGACATGGCTCCGATCTCATTCGCAGCTGATGGACGGCAGTACATAGCAGTTCTGTCCCCCAGCGGCACCCAAGCTGCCGCACAACACGCTGGTCAACTGGGGATTAGAGCAAGTACCGGAGTTGGGAATATTGGCCATACCTTGTTCGTTTTCGCTCTACCTGAATAATTAATTGCGTGCCCCTGGTTTTTGATTTCTATCTTCTTGTCGCTTATCGGTTAGAATGGGCGCCCAAAATTTCTCAGTCGTCCTGATTTTTCATGCCTCTTGTTCGCTTAGATAAAGTTTCCCTAAATTTCGGTACCCACATCATCCTCGATGAAGTCGATTTCATGCTGAAAAAAGGATCTCGATACGGCCTTTTAGGTCGTAATGGCGCTGGCAAAACTACTCTGATGAAAATCATCGCAGGATCGGTTGCACCGGATGGTGGCGAGCGCTGGCTGCGCTCTGGAGTCGAAATCACTTGGTTAGAACAGTTGCTTCCTGAAGCTGATAGGCAAACAGTCTATGACATGGTTGCTGACGGTTTAGCCGAAATTGGCACTTTATTAAAGCAATATCACCACCTTACTCTCGACTACGAACATGCTGACATAGCCGAACTCGAAAGAGTACAGAATCAATTAGAAGCCAAGCAGGGTTGGAGTCTCGGCCAGCGAGTTGACTCAGTTATCACTCAGTTAGATTTACCTGCAGATAAACTCATGTCCGAGCTTTCTGGAGGTTGGCGCAAACGTGTTGCACTGGCTCGCGCCTTGGTACGAGAACCGGAATGCTTACTCTTAGATGAACCTACCAATCACTTGGATATACCCACTATCGAATGGCTGGAGAAACAGCTAAAAGATTATCAAGGCGCACTACTTTTAGTGACTCACGACCGGACATTTTTACAAAATGTGGTAAATGGAATAGCTGAGATCGATCGTGGTCATATCTATCAATTTGAAGGCAGCTTTGAACATTTTTTACGTTTTAGGGAACAAGAATTAGCCGCAGAAGAAACCGCAAACAAGCTTTTCGATAAAAAACTTGCGGAAGAAGAGGTCTGGATTCGCCAAGGTATTAAAGCTCGACGTACACGCAATGAAGGTCGTGTTCGGGCCTTGGAATCGATGCGTAAAGAACGAGGAGACAGGCGAAATCTGCAAGGAAATGCGAAATTCAAAGTAAACGCTTCTGAAAATTCTGGCAAGATTGTGGCGGAACTCGATCACGTGAGTCACGCCTTCCAAGATAATATTGTTATTGAGGACTTTTCTACCACAATCATTCGCGGTGATCGTATAGGTATTGTTGGAGCGAATGGTGCGGGAAAATCTACTTTACTCAAAATTCTATTAAACAAGTTAGTACCTGATACAGGCAAAGTTAAGTTGGGTACAAAAATGGAAGTAGCTTACTTCGATCAACTCCGTGAGCACCTAGACATGGAAAAAAATCTGATCGACAACGTCAGTGATGGACAAGATTTTATCGAAATAAATGGTAAACAAAAACACGTTATCAGCTATCTAAGCGAATTCCTGTTCACTCCAGATCGAATAAGAACTCCTGCCAAAGCTTTATCTGGTGGGGAGCAAAATCGAGCCATACTTGCCAAAGTATTCAGCAAGCCGGCAAATGTCCTGGTTTTAGATGAGCCAACTAACGACCTAGACATCGAAACCCTCGAGTTATTGGAAGATATTCTGCTCAAATTTGCAGGTACTGTCCTATTAGTAAGTCATGATAGGCGCTTCATGGATAACGTGGTGACATCGCTCATGGTATTTGAAGGCGACGGAAAGATTAATGAATACGTTGGCGGCTATAGTGATTGGTCGCGAAAAGGAGGCAAGCTCCTAGCCATCGGCAAATCTGAGGGGAATAATGCAGTCGCCAGTGAGAAAAAACCCACCTTACTTCAACAAGAAGCAGTCAAGAAATCAAAAAAGCTTTCTTATAACGAACAAAAAGAGTTAGACCAACAACCAAAACTAATCGAACAACTGGAAGCAGAACAGTCGCGACTGGAAGAACTCATAGCACTGCCGAATTTTTACCAAGATCCAAAAATAAATGTCGAAGATATCTTGCAACAAGTAGCTCGCAACCAGAATGAGCTGAAGAATTCTTATCAACGCTGGGAGCAGTTGGAAGAATTAAAAAAAGGCTAAGAAAATTACGCATTCGATCCAAGGTGATGTACTAGCAAGGTCAGACTGCTAGAAACTCACAATATGCGAGTTGCCCGCAAACATATTGGAATTTTTTCAAGCACTACCACATCATCATTATGATGCTTTGAGCCTTCAGATTGATCCCCTGATTACTTTAAACACAAATTAATCCAGTGCCTTCTTACTTATCAGTTCGCGCCTTTTGCTTTAGCTCGCTGCCCATTCAAGTATTGAATCAATGTTAGCGTTTCCTCGGGATCCATCCTACCAACTGGAGAGTTACTATACGTCGAAAACAGCACCTTACCGCTTCTTGACAGAACAAATTCACTAGGCTGTATATGGTCCCGGCGCGTTTCCCACCAGGCACCGATACGAACACCATCTTCTCTAGTCATACCGAAAGCAACAGGAAATCCAAGATTCGCAGCGATTTCAGCTGTTTTTTCTTCATCATCAACAGTTCCAGCGATAACTGAAACCCCTTGTTCCTGAAACGCAGCACGGCGCTCTTCATAACCAGCCAAAAGACGGCGACAATAGGGTCACCAGTGCCCTCGATAGAAAAGTACCACTGTCATCGGGGATCGTAAGTCATCAGGGAGATCTATACTCTTACCGCCGACAACTTTTAGTGCCAAAGACGGGAAAAGATCCCCAGAATTTAACTTTTCAGCCATTTTACTTCCACTTAACTGGGTGGGTAACCAAACTCATATAGTAAGTTACATTGTAAATAATGCAATTTCTCAATTATTTACGCAACTAAGCTCAATTTAACCACATCATGTATTGCTGATCCTTACGATCCACTATATATCCGGAAAGCCGCGAATTTCGTGACCAGAACACCAGGTTGTATGCCAAATAAATCACAACCCTACCTCAATAAAAACCCTAAAAGGACGATACAGAACCGGGATTTGGGGAACTGAAAAGACAGCTATGTCTGCAAACTAAATGCAAATGATTATCATTAGCGAATGATCGTTCAGTTTTTTACAATTTGTGTGGACTTTTGCTTGGTTGGAATCTATGCTCCGGACAAGGAGATAACCCTAATTATTTCGACGCCTTTAAGCTGAATCATAGGGTTTATAATTAAAACCAGAGCTTTCAACCTGAGCTCAATATCATAACTAATACTTCAAAGGGGAAGTAAATGAACAGAAAACCAAACTTGGCAAGCAAACTGCTGCCTACTGCCATCGCGCTAGGCCTGCTCGTACCGGCTGGATTTATTCCCGCCGTGCATGGTCAGGAAGCCGCAGATGGCGGCCTTCTCGAGGAAATCATCGTTACAGGTGCTCGTGGAAGACCTAGAACAGTATCCGATTCACCTGTGCCCATTGACGTGTTCTCAGCTGAAGATATTGAAGCTGTTTCCTACACCGATGCTAACGACATCTTAAGAACGCTGGTGCCTTCGTTCAATTTAGGCCGGCAGCCGATCTCAGATGGAGGCACATTCATTAGACCAGCGTCGTTACGTGGACTGCCAACAGACAAGACTCTTGTGTTGGTAAATTCAAAACGTCGCCACCGCTCGTCATTAGTCTCTATAGGAGGTAGCGGTACTCAGAATTCAGATATCGCCACTATTCCGGCTGCTGCGATACAAAATCTCGAAGTGCTAAGGGACGGTGCATCAGCACAATATGGTTCTGACGCCATAGCAGGTGTAATTAACTTCATCCTTAAGGAAAATAATTCGGGCGGAAGCCTCTCGGTAAATCGCGGTGCGTATGAAGCAGGTGACGGAGAAAAAACCACCATTAACGGTAACATTGGATTGCCTCTAGGTGATGACGGTTTCCTAAGTATCTCAGCCGAGATTTATGAGGCAGCGGCTACAAGCCGCGGAGTAGAATATTGTAATTCTTGGTTCTGCGCAGACCCCGCTGAAGCTGGTTACAACTCAAGCGCTGGGTATACTGCATTTACCGAAAGTCCTAGCTATATCGCCGGCAAAAGTGCTGCAAATACAGGCTATGGCGACATGGTCCAGCCTTGGGGTGAGCCCGATGCTGAGTCGGCTACTTTATTCTTCAATGCCGGTCTTCAACTTGATGACGATACTGAAGCCTATGCATTCGGAAATTACCGCGAAAGCGAATCAGATGGCAGCTTCTTCTATCGTTACCCTAGAAATGGCACGATTGAACAACTCCGGGAAAGGGATGGAGGCATATACGATCCCCTAGAGAAATACCCTGGTGGTTTTACCCCAAGATTCTTTGGTGAGATAAAAGACATGTCAATCGTAGCCGGAATTCGTGGTGAGTTAGATAGTGGCCTCACTTACGATTTCAGTGGACGCCGCGGTGAAAGTGAAATCAAATACACCTTGTCAAACACTATAAACCCTTCTATGGGCCGTGCTTCAAAGAAATCTTTCCGACCTGGAGATCTGGTTAATGAGGAAACTCAATTCCAGGTCGATTTCACGAAAGAATTCGATATGGGCTTTTCTACCCCAGTCTTGTTGGCTTTTGGTGGCAGCTACATGGACGAGTCTTATGAGGTAGTCGAAGGTGAGCCAGACTCATACAAAGCCGGACCACATTCCATCCAAGATCCATTTGGATTCTGTGATGATAATGGCGCATCCACTGCTGCAGGAGCGGCAGTGATCTCCGGGGGTTCAACTCTGAACTGTGCTAACTCTTCTGATCCGGTTTACCAGGTGGTTGGAGTAGGCTCAAACGGATTTCCGGGCTACTCGCCCCAGTTCTCTGCTTTATACGAGCGAAGCTCCGTTGCCCTATATGGAGACATAAGTGCTGACCTTTCCGACAGATTGTTCTTGCAGGCTGCGGCGCGCTACGAAGACTACGATGACTTCGACTCGCAAATCACGGCCAAGATTGCCGGTAGATTGGAGTTAACCGATAACCTGGCCCTACGAGGATCTTTTGGTACAGCATTCCGTGCTCCGACACCTGGACAGCAAGGTACGACCAACGTATCCACTCGATTGCCGAACGGATTTCCTGTCGCAACAGGTCTGTTCCCAGCCGGTGGCCCTGTTGCTGGAGCCTTGGGCGCAGTACCACTAAAGCCTGAAAAGTCTAGAAACGCGACTTTGGGACTCATTGCTAATTTCGGCGATTTGGATTTGACCCTGGATTTTTATCAAATAGATATTGAGGATAGAACTCAAGCAGTCTCAACCAGAGATGTGTCTACTGACCCAACTTCGGGTGAAGCCTATCAGAACTATTTGAAGCTGGATGCAGCCGGAGTACCAGGCGCCAACTCCATCGGTGGTGTGTTCTACTTTGCAAATGGTTTCGATACTACTACTTCGGGTGCGGACCTAGTAGCAACTTACCCACTTACCGCTACGACAAACCTGTCAGCTGCGGTGTCCTACAACGATACTGAGTTCGATAGTGATCCGAGCGCATTTCTTAATGTTGAGGACATGTTTGATTTCGAGAACTTTTTGTCAGACTGGCGTGGTATCTACACCATCACTCAGGACATCGGCGATCTGCGTCTTCTAGTCCGAGCTAGTTACTATGGCGAGTATGCGAACTCGAATAGAAATCCTTGGCCTAATATTCAGAACTACGATTCAACGTGGTTTGTAGACGTCGAAGGCTCCTATAGAATCAACGATTCGTTGACTCTAACAGCTGGTGGTCGTAACGTCGGTGACACGTACCCTGAGAAGGATATGATCGGTGACTACTGCTGTGGCAGACAGTACTCTTCTGGTTCCTATGTGGACTGGCAAGGTGCTTACTACTATGGCCGTATAAACTTTAGTTTTTAATTCGGAAGTAAACAGTACTCATTTCTGAATTAGAAATAAGGAATAAAAAAGGGCGATAGAAATTATCGCTCTTTTTTTTGGACTCAATTTTTACCCTGTTCACCATCGCCTTCGTGGACATCCTGCTCATTGCGCACTATCCTAAAGATAATTAATAAACAAAATAAAAAGGGTTGTGACCATGGCATATACACTAATTGGAAAGGATTTCACTCCGCCAGATGTGCACGGCAAAGTTACCGGCAAGGCAAAGTTTGCAGAAGATTTCAGCGTTGAAGGCATGCTCTATGCACGGCTATTAACCAGCCCGGTACCGCACGCCCGCATTCACCGTATCGACGTTTCTGAAGCTTTAAAAATGGAAGGCGTTGTCGCTGCGCTTACCGCCGACGATGTGCCGACCTTACCCGGTCTTGAGAATCCTATTTTAACCAATGAACCTGCCTACGTTGGCGATCCAATCTTAGCAGTTGCGGCAGTCGATGAGAAAACTGCCGAGAACGCAATAGAAGCGATAAAGTTCGAGTTCGAACCACTTCCTTTCACCATAGACCCCCTAACCAGCCTAAGACCCGGTGGGCCCAGTGCGCGAACACAGGGCAATATTGGAAACTCCTCTCTGCGCGAAGATCCGCGCACTATCAAGTGGAGTGAAGAAGATTTTGCTGCCGCTGGCGAATCGTCTCTCCCTCTCGGAGAAGCGGCACGGGAATGGGAGGTCGGAGATCTTGAAGCTGGCTTTGCCGAAGCGGACTATGTCCTAGATGAAAGTTTTGTTACCGCCAGCCACTCTCATTTGTCCATGGAACCAAGGTCCGTAATGTCTTATTGGGAAAATGGAAAATGTCATGTCTATGGCTCAAGCCAAAGCCAGAGTTTTCCAGTTCCAGGACTAGCAGCTTATATTGGAATTGATCCTGAAGATTTAGTCTTTATCGCTGAATTTTGTGGCGGTGGCTTCGGATCCAAGGGCGGGCCATACCCAGCGATGTCGATTCCTGCTCATATGGCGCGCCTTACTGGTCGCCCGGTTATGCTTCGTATTAGTCGTGAAGAGGAGTACTACATTGGCTCAGCTCGCCACGGTTTTCAGGGGCGAGTGAAAATGGGTTTTCGTAAAGACGGCCGAATAACAGCAGTTGATCTTTACGTGGTGCAAGACAATGGAGCCAACGCAGGTTTCTCGGACTGGCTTTCAGCCGGCGATGCGGTCTCTTTAGTTTACACACCAAAGGCTATGAGATTTAGAGGCCTGCCAGTTTTTACCAATACCCCACTAAAAGGCCCACAACGGGGCCCCGGTCAGAATCAAATCCATGCAGCTATCGAACCTCTCCTTGATAAAGCTGCTAAGGCCTTGGGCGTAGATCGCCTGACAATTAGAAATATCAATGCACCCGAAAGCGACGATCGCTATGGCAGTAGACAGGGGTCTGTTACTAGCGCTCACCTACCTGAGGCACTGACTAAAGGTGCCGAAAAATTTGGCTGGACTGAGAAAAGCGCACGCAGTGGTCAGCGCCGTGGCAACAAAGTTATCGGTGTTGGTGTTGGTCAGGCCTATCATTCAGCAGGAAGTAACGGCTTTGATGGCTTAGTTCGCATTTCACCGGAAGGAAAATTACATATACACACAGGGGTTGGAAATCTCGGCACCTATTCTCATACCGCCACTTCTCGAGTCGCAGCTGAAGTATTGCAATGCAATTGGGACAACTGCATCGTTGAGCGTGGTGATAGCCGCAAACATTTGCCATGGAACCTCGGGCAATTTGGCAGTAACACTTCTTTTACGATGACGCGAACCAACTATGTCGCCGCTATTGATGCCTTAGAAAAACTATTAGAAATTGCAGCTATCGATTTGGGCGGCTCGCCAGGTGATTATGAAATTGGTAACGAAAGAGTATTTCTTAAATCAGACCCAACTCGCTTTATCACTTATGCCATGGCGGCAAGTCGCGCAATTGAATTAGGAGGAAAATACAGCGGTCAGATAGCGCCGGAAGATATAAATTCCATGACGCGTAATTCAGTCGCGGGATTAGCAGGTACCGGCTTAATAGGGGTTGCTAAAGACAACTTGGAAAAAGAAGGAACCGTTCCTGCTCTTGCGGCAGGGTTTGTACAAATCGAATTAGATTTAGAAACCGGGAAATACGATATCCTCGACTACGTAGGCGTCGCTGACTGTGGCACGGTGCTGCACCCACTTGGCCTTGGAAATCAAATTAAGAGTGCTGCGTTCATGGGTTTTGGTATGGCTGGATTCGAACGTCACGCCTACGATCCACAGAACGGCTTGCCAGCTAACTCGAGTCTGTATCAAGCTAAACCACCGAGTTATCTCGATGCTGCTACTGCTATGAGCTGGGCCGCCATCGACAAGGCAGATCCACAAAACCCGGTTGGCGCTAAGGGTATTGGTGAACCTATTCAGGGTTGTGCGGCAGCGGCATTGATTTGCGCTATTTCTGATGCGTTGAATGGTCATCAATTCAATCGCGTACCAATAACTCCAGATATGATCGTTAACGCTAGTAGCGGCCGAGCGCAGTCGCATAAGCCTTTGCAGACTAATACAGTTTAGCGCACGGAGCCCTAGTCAGTTTCGGGTGATTAGAAATTGGACTATTACGTTGAAGTAAATCCCTTACTGACAATCACCGAATAACAGTTAAAAGCTGCAGCATTTCGTTTCGGAATCCTGGCTGAAAAGAATATCGACGAAAATTTCTAGCTTGTCTGTGTACTCTAGTTAAAGAAGTCCACGTTCTCCGCGTTAAATGGAAACAACTGAGTAATACCACTCTGATCAACCCCGCCCATCTTGTGCATTACCTGCTTGGCTACAAGCATTTCTTGGAGATAAAAATAATGTAATATTTTTATCACTGTTCTTGTCTCACAGGGTTTGTTGTTGAATTACTCAGCGGCTACCGCGTTGATAAATTCTTGCAGATGAGTCAGTTCAGTGCTTGGGTTAGCCAATTGCACACCACCGCCATGGGAAGCCTGGCCCTGCGGTTTAGCAAGCAACAGACCCGCTCCGTTCTGAACGTTTTTAACATAGTTAACCAGTGTGTTGTAATTCGTAGTTTGAAATTCTGGCGCCTGAGTAGTTGCATAGATAAGAGAGCTGTTCGAAGCCGACCCTCCTGAAACATGACATACAACGCAGCGAGATTGGATAATTGGCTGAGATATGTTGCTGGTGAAAAGAGTTAAGCTGGCAGACTCGACAACTTCTTTCTCGATAGCCACAATCAAAGGAGTACCGCTGTAATAAATTTCACCCAGCGTAGCCACAGAGTCGTAGGCTAGAAATATATTTAATGCAACCCCAGAAACACCAGCAGGCCCGAACGCGACATTCTCGATAATTGTTAATGGTTCGTTGGCTTGTAACGTTTTTTCTGGGCTAGCGGCAAGCAAATTTCCCAGCGTTAAATCCCATATATGATAGACCCCATTTTCATCGCGCACGAAATAGTCTTCACCTAATAAAATTATAATATAGAGATTGCCCATAGTATTAAGGTGAGCCTCTTCAACTTGAATCTCTGCAAAAATACTAATCGGCAGATCGAAGGCGAAGCTGTTTGCGTAACTAGACCCTTGGTCGGCGGTGGCTCCACCAAAAAACTTTGCTGTGGTTGGAATACCACTTACCGAAGCCGGCATTTCCAACTCAGGTAATTGACCAACGGTATTAGCTGAAAATAAAATCAGTAAAAAAAATACAGTTAGAACCTTCAATGAACGCACTGATTTGTATCTAAACATTGCATCGCTCGCTTTGCTGTCTGTAGTTAGAAGCTTAGCTAGGCTTCTCCGGAGCATAATTGACCTTCGCTTTGATTGCCTCAAAAACACACAAAGACGTGTTTATCGAATAAAACGTTCCCAACTGGACTTTGGTTTACTTGCGACTAACTTTTAATAAGCACTTCATGGGGAAGACTATTGATGTAACACTCTTGTTTTCGACAAAGTGGTTATAAAGAGTGGTTGCGTAAGGTTAACTACTAAGCGTCACGCTATCGCGTCAAACCAGACCATATCCTACTCGATAAACCTTGTCTAGATGAGCGTTAGCTTCCGTATCGTTCGTGAATCTTCGATTCGCACCATCGTATTCCAAGACGGTATGTTCACTGGCTCGTAAAACTGCAATATTGCCCAGCAACATGGTTTCCGTTAGTTGGCCCGCATAATCAAAGTTTGAAGTAGTCATTTTGCTGCGGTCTTTGATGGCATCGATCCACTCTTGATAAATACCCGGAGACCTAGCCATTGTCTTGGCAGGCTTTTGATATTCCAAATGATTAATTTCTGGAATGAGACGTGGTTCACGTCCGTAGACGCCATGCATGAGAGTATTCTTATCCCCTACTATTAATGCGCCACCATCATTATCTCCCATCTGGCGACCATTCTCCAAAAACTCTGGTCGTTCGGGTAGCAAGCCACCATCATACCAGGTCATTTTTACTGCCGCTCTATTAGCTATGGCGGGGAATTCGAAATGAATCTTTGATGCTATGGGAAAGGTTTCAAAATCTCCTCCCCATCTGGTTGAACTGGCAGAAACTTTTTCGGGCAAACCCAAACCCAACGCCCAATAGGGGTGATCGATGATATGCGCACCCATATCGCCAACAACACCGGTCCCAAAATCCAGCCAGCCGCGCCAGTTAAAATCATGATAGCGGTCTTTCAAATAAGGTCGATGAGGCGCGGCACCTAACCACAGATCCCAATCCAAACTCGCAGGTACTACGTCAGAGCCCTCTGGTCGAGCTATACCCTGTGGCCATACTGGACGATTAGTCCAACAATGAACTTCTGATACTGTACCTAATGCTCCGTCAGCAACCAGTTCATTTATCAGTCGCGCCCCTTCTTCTGCATGACCTTGGTTACCCATCTGGCTAACTATATTTGTTTCTCTGGAACGACGAGCTAAAAACCTCGCTTCTTCCACGGTATGACATAACGGCTTCTGGACAAACAGGTGTTTTCCTAAATCCATTGCGCGCGCGGCAATTGGAGCGTGCATATGATCCGGAGTACTAATGAGCACAGCATCTATCTCGGGTTCGTTTTCCAACATTTCACGATAGTCTCGATAACGCTTAGCTTTTTCTCTAAAAGGTGCAGTCCAATCTCGATTCAGCATATCGGCCATCTTAGTGTCATCGATGTCACACAACGCATAAATGTTTTCATGCATCGTGGATTGAATGTCAGTTCGACCTTTGCCATTAACTCCTACTGCGGCAATATTAATCTTATCACTTGGTGCGATATAGGCAGGACCGCCTAATACATGTCGAGGAACTATCATAAAGGCTGAGGCGGCAGCTGCTGTTTTTAGAAAATTCCTCCGGCCTGAATCTGTGTGTGAACCAAAGACTGAATCATTATTTTTGGAAGCTTTGGGTGTTGCAACTTTTGTATCCATTTTTTCGGACTCCCGAAGACTGACTATTTTTATTGACTAAATTCTATTGACTAACTGCTCAAATGTCATTTTCGTTTAAATACCTCAACTATCATAAAAGTAGCATTAGTCTTGGCAACTAACTTGGCTTCACAGTAAATCACTATTTCAGTGCGAAAGAGTTTTTTACCGGCGTGTATTACTTCGGCGACCGCTTGCAAGCTGCCGCCCTTGGGCGGTCGAATAAAGGAAATATTCATATCGGTAGTCGCAGAGAACATCCCATCTGGCCTGATTGTTCTCACTGCTACACCAGCGGCAGTGTCAGCTAATGATGTGAGCAAGCCGCCATGAACTCGACCGCCATTATTTAAATGGAAGGGCTTAATTTCAACACTGCACTTGGCAATGCCATCTTTATATTCATCAATGCTAATTCCCAAATAGTCACCATAAGGACTCATTGGTGGTTTTTCCATTTCTGACATATTTCGATTCTAGTCCTTCGCATCTGTGACTGTTAATCGTCCAAGGGTGCTTCTGCCATCGCCTGAATCAAATCAATAAGCTCAGCTACATCTCGCAAGTCTGCAATCTCAGCCGGTGAATGGCTATAGCGGCCGGGCCAGGAGAGCCCTGCGTTGGGTACACCGTAGATTGAGAACGTGGTCCCATCAGTGGTGCCTTGAGTGAGGCCAATCTGCACGTCTATGCCAGCATTAGCTGCTATCACTCTATTTCTATCAAGCTCAGCGGGGATGACTATTCCACCATTCTCTATAGAGCGTAGTACCGGTCCATCTCCTAAAGGCGCATAGGCGAAATGCGGTGATTCAAGAGGGGTATCTGAAGATACAAATGTATCAATACTATAGACTCGACGGCTGCCCATATGAAGCTTGCTTGCTAGTTCGGCTGCGCCACGCAGGCCACCCTCTTCTTGCACGGACCAGGCAAATATTACCCTATTGGCTAAAGTGCTAGGATCGATTTGCTGTATAGCCAGAAGCAATGCTGCGGTTCCAGCTCTGTCATCCAATGAACGAGAAGCATAACGGAAAGGTCCCATGCGATTCCCTTCTTTGTAACCGGTGATACCCATTCCGATTCTCACCCCCACTTCAGCGAGGGTTTCGGAATTCATACCAAACCAAGCTTGCACCGCCTCTGGTTGTTTTTGCTGCGGATTATCGCGACTAAGAAATACACCACGCAACTGTGGAGAAAAGGGGTTCGATTCGATCCCCTTGAAGGGGTCTAGCTGCAGCAATGCTGGCTGCCCTTCCCATGCGGTTGCTACAACACCCCCAAGTCTTCGCAGGTTGACGACACCACTGGCTTCAACGCTTTCAACTTCATAACCAACCTCATCAGTATGAGCAACAAACACAGTGGCTTCGCTGACTGGACCAAATTCAACCCAAAGATTGCCCATCTCATCGACCTGAGCGACTTCTTTAGCCCATTCGGGCAAAGCGTTATACACAATGTTTCTTATCGGGCCTTCATGACCGGGAACCGCTGATTGTTCAGCGAGTTGATCAAGAACCAGCTCAATTTCCTTATAACGATTTACGTTTGAACTGGAGCCCCAACGATCTTCGTCGGCATTAAGGTTTGGAGATTGTATTGGAGCACTAACCCAGGCAGGAAGCTCCGCATTTGGATTAACTGCTTCCACCACGGCCGTTAACAGCGTTTGAGCATCGCGCAGATCAATGCGCTCCATTAAGGAATCAGCGTCTGACACTTTTGGTGCAATTTGTTGAATCGTGGTTCGAGTAAGTAGGCTCAACAAAGCATCGACACGGGCTCCAACTCCTGCCACCGCTTCATTCCTAAATTCCGCTTCTCCAGGAGAGACTATTATCAATTTATCAGGGCGGGCATCATCATCGATAATCGATCCGAGCCCGACCCAACCAAATGCCTGTTGAGTGCTTAGCACATATTTCGTCGCACCTGTGGACCCATTAATTCCTGCTTCGGCTGCAGCCACAACAGCTGCGCAGCCAACTCTAGCTCCCGCTCGTGGCCCTGCCACTTCGTTAGCATAAGACCAGGCAGGCAGATTGCGAATTACTGGATCAAGCAGTGCAATTCCCATTTCAGCAACTTCTGCGGCGGATTCAGCCCCAACATCTAACCAGAGATCATTTTGAGTAATAATTGTAGTTTCATTTTGGTGCTGAATCGCGAAATGGCCATTAGCTACCGCACTAACACCAATAATTGGCCCTACTCTCGTAAGAATACGCAGATGCTGTCCTTGATGCGCTTGATCCCAAAGTGGGTGACGTGAGCCTCTAGCTATACGATGAAGACGAAGATAGCCATCATCTGTTATTTGGCTCACTGCATAAGCCAAGGAGTCCAAAGCGCAGGCGACTACTGTTCGAGGATTACCACTGCCGATAGTTTTGTAGAGATTACCAGTTCGATCACGACCCCAACCAGAATAAAGTCTTTGAATTGCTTCGGTCGCCAGATGCTCATGACCTGTTGGGGCATCAACAGCCACCCAACTGGAGAGAGTAGTTAGATCAGATTCCTGACTATAGGCTGTCCCAGCACTTAGTAATAAACCGATCAATAAAGCTCTAGAGTGTAGGGTCATAAAATCTATCTCATTCTGGCAGACGGTAGGCGAAGATATATCCACCTTCTGGATCTTCTTGATCTGCAGGAAGCGTTCTAAACCCAGTACCTGTTGTTGAATTCCAAACCGGTATTGTTACGACAACGGTCTGGTGTCCCTCCGGGGATAAGTAACTAATAGGTGTGGCAGTAGCCTGATATGGAACTGGACTACTCCAAAGTTCTTTACCATTGAGAATATCAGAGGCACGCATCGTATTATCAAAAGTACCGGCTTGAAATATTAAGCCTCCCGCAGTGGTAATAGTACCGGCAGACTGCGGAGTACCAATGGTAAGAGGTAACCGTGTTTTGATACCTAAGGGGCCGCTGTCCTTCGCCAAGCCTATGGGACGCTCCCACAACAACTGCCTTGTTTCTAGATCAATTGCCGCCAGCATACCAAAAGGAGGCTGATTACAAGGTACTTCTAACGGAGATAGAAAACGAATCGTCGTATGGGAATAAGGTGTACCCAATTGGTTTCCCTGCACTCCTTCCGGAAGCTCATCACGAGGAATAAGAGTAAGCTGGTTGCCGACTAGTATCGGATTCACCACCATGATGTTATTCACCTGATCAACGCTTACCGAGCCCCAATTATGCCCACCAGCATTACCTGGAAACTGAAAAATAGTGTCAGTACCGGGCACAGTGAAGTGTCCTTCATAACGCATTTTCTTAAATTCAATTCTGCATAACATTTGATCTATTGGGGTGATACCCCACATCATCGCCTCTGTCATGTCGGGGCGAAAATTCGGCATGTCGACTGTGAAAGGCTGTGTTGCCGCAGCAAAATCCTCTGGCACCCCCCCAGTAGTAGGTACTGATCTTTCTTCGATTTCGAAGAAAGGCTCGCCAGTCACTCTGTTTAGCGCAAACACTTCTGCTCGCTTCGTCGGAACTAGCACAACGGGCACTTTCTCGCCATTGTCTCCAGGCAAATCAATTAGTACAGGCTGTGACGGCACATCCCAATCCCAAAGATCGTGGTGCACTGTCTGGAATGACCAACGTACAGCGCCAGTTTCACCATCGATGGCAACCACTGAGCTGGCGTATTGCTCGCTAGATTCTAAACGCTGACCGCCAAAATAATCTGGGGTTTCATTGCCGGTGGGGGCATAGATAAGACCGAGCTCTTCGTCTACACTGAATAGGCTCCAAACATTCGGCGTCCCTCTTGTGTAAACCTCTCCACGTAATGGTTCTGTGTTAATACCAGGGCGTCCCATGTCCCATGCCCAGGCGAACTCTCCACTGAGAGCATCGAATGCCCGCACGACGCCTGAAGGTTCACCGACAGATTGGTTATCGAATACCCAGCCACCCACAACGGCATTTCCGCGAACGATTCCTGGCGGGGAAGTTTGAAAATTAAATATTCGAGGATCATTGCCCATGTGTTCCGATAAACTAATTTCACCTAGCTCACCAAATTGCAAGCAACGCTCGCCAGTATGGGCATCGACAGCAATTAGCCTAGCATCGGTTGTAGCAGTTAAGATTCGCTCGGGGCATTCCCCTTGATAGCCTTCTGGCGCAGCATAATAGGAAACTCCACGACAACCAGCGGTGAAATAGGGGAGTACGGCTAAATGCTCAGAGTCGATTAAAGGATCAAATTGCCAGCTTAGGTCTCCGCTTTGCGCATCCAAAGCGATAATCACGTTGCCTGCAGCACATACGTATAATAGCTCTCCAACTTGGAGCGGTGTTGCTTTAAAAGGCCCACCGATCCCAGTCCTATAAGTCCACGCGACTTCAAGATCCTCTACATTATCCCGATTAATCTGATCTAGCGGAGAATAACGACTCCCACCTAATGTGTTCCCGTAACTGGGCCAATCTGTAGCAGTGTTTACCGTATTAATTCCACTTCGCGGCGCCAGAGGATTAACGTCGTAGCCGAGGCCATCATAAAAAACAATAAGAGTTATTGCTACTGTCAAACCAGCGGCTGACTTACTTATCGTCGAAGCAAATAATGGTGGAGGATTTCCATGGTAAACCGCATTGCGATACCAGGGCAGAAGAAACCACAAACCAATTGCAGCCAAGGGCAAGATACGCGGAGCCAAGGCCCACAAGTTTGTACCTGATTCCATAAAGGACCAGGCCACCGTTGCGATCATCAAGCCACCATAAATCTTCGATGCCAGCGGGTCGGAGACCCAGATTCGTTTGGCACTTGCGACTATTAGAATTCCAGCTAAGAGGTAATAAAACGATCCCCCTAGAGTAACCAGCTGAACTCCACCAAGTATTAGTGGTGTGGCAAAAACAAAAAGGAATATGGGAAAAATTCGAGGCGATCGGGGGCTGGAATCGGTATTCATCATTTAGCCTTGTTTTGAGTTCTAATTATTGCAGTTTTGGTTAAATTTTTTCCTAGGAGCGTGTCCTAGAACTGTTTTCCTGCGTTTATTTTCGTAGGGCTATTTCCCTAGAAATATAGGAACTTGAAGGCCGCTCAATACCCACAGATCCTGTATCGACTATATCCCAGAAATTGTAGACTGGCTATGCCTCTCCGGCCCACTTAGAAGCTACCAGATAGCAGGAATCAAGCGCCATTTAACTTGCTGGGAATAGTCGCTGTAACCCACTAAATCTCGCTGCAAAACTTCTTCCTCCATAATAGAACGAACCATTAAGGCGATCGATATAATAATTACCGGCAACAATCCCCACCAGGAGCCCAAAGCAATAGGAGTGGTCACATACATTAGTATTGCACCGCTATACATGGGATGGCGCACATGAGCATAGGGTCCTGTAGCAACCACTAACTGATCTGTCTCTACTTTAATTATGCGACCGGCAAAACTATTCTCTTTAAATACTAAAAGTATAAGCATATAGCCGCACAGTGATATCAGATCCGCCAGAAGTACTAGCCAGACCGGGATGTCAGACCAGTTAAAGCGCTTATCGAAGCCGGAAATCATATAGATTGTAATTACTGAGATACCCATTACCAGAACTAACCATTTTTGTTTAGATTCTTTTTCCCGAATATTTAGCCGCCGCTCAATCAGTGCGGGGTCGTGCTGTATGAAGTACACAAACCCGAGCAAAACCAATATTAATAGCAAAGAAAAATATAAATAGACCTGCCAAAAATTATTGGTACCGGCAGGTAATAAGATTAGCAACCAGATTACAACTGGCAAGAACGCCAATCCCAGAATTACACGAGTAAGTAATGGGTTCATTATTGAAGCCTCCTGATTACTGAAATCTTTAAAAAATCAATCTACCTGACATCTAACACTTGCGCTCCTTGTTTCTTTGTTCTTTCTTGAAATTTAGTTTTTCTCCCCTACGTTGTTCAATTGTTAGCCTCATAGGTTGACCGATATGTTCTTCACCGCGCTGCTTGGCAAGTTCTATCTGCCGTTCTCGTTCGGCGTAGCGTCCAACTTGTTCTTCAGTATGATTATCAAAACAGTGGTGGCAGCTTATCCCTTTTTGATACTGCTCGCTAAGTTTGTCCTGTTCTGTTATTGGCATGCGGCAAGCATGACATTGGTCGTAATGTCCTTTTTCAAGATCATGATCAACCGTAACCCTGTTATCAAAAACGAAGCACTCACCCTGCCATTTACTTTGTCGCCGAGAAACTACTTCCAGATATTTTAGAATGCCACCCTTTAGATGGTATACCTCGTCAAAGCCCTGCTGTTTAAGATAAGCGGTAGACTTTTCACAACGTATTCCACCAGTGCAGAACATAGCTACTTTCTTATGCTTGGCAGGATCAAGATTGCCTTCAACGTAAGCAGGAAACTCTCTGAACGAATCGGTCTTAGGATTGACCGCATCTTCGAAAGATCCAATCTCGATTTCATATTTGTTGCGGGTATCTAATAACAAGACTTCAGGATCATCGAGCAAATCATTCCAATCCTTTGCATCGACATAGGTGCCCACGATGTCATTGGGGTCAATATCTTCAACCCCCATGGTTACAATTTCTTTCTTTAATTTTACCTTACAGCGATAAAAAGGGTTTTTATCTACCCGAGATTCCTTTGTCTCAAGTCCTGAAAATCTTGAATCCAGTTGCAGCCAGCCAAGAACCGTATCCACTCCTTCTCGAGAGCCCGCAATAGTGCCATTAATCCCCTCCGACGCTAATAGCAAAGTACCACGCACCTGCGCCCCCAACATGATTTCATGTAAGGGTTCTCGAAATGATTCGAAATCGGGAAAATTAGCGAAACGATAGAGAGCGGCCACAACCACAGTGCCAGTAGTATTCTGCATCTTAAATCCTCAGCATTCCGGAACGTAAAACCGGCGCACGAAATAAGAGAACAATTTTAGAAAGAAATTCACCGGGAGGCAAGCATGGTGATTTCTATTTGTAGAGAAATGTTTTGCTTATTAAGGATAAACCTCTCCGGGACATAGTCTCAACAAAAAACACCCCAATGATTTCGACCCTACGCTAGTCAATGACGACCGGAAGCTTTGAAGGTGCGCCCCACTCCGCCCATGAACCATCATAGGACGACAGTTTCTTGTGACCAGCTAATTCCGCCGCCAAGGTAAGAATACAAGCAGTAATTCCAGAGCCACAGCTGCTGATCATTTTTTGGTTTGAGGCTAACAGAGGAGCCAAAATCTTCTGTAATTTAGCTGGAGATTTCATGTGACCGTTATCTAACACTTCCGGGAAAGGAAGATTTTTAGCATTTGGCATATGCCCGCTTCTGACTCCGGGTCTAGGCTCGGGCACTGCACCGTTGAAGCGACCCGCTGACCTAGCATCCAATATACAACACTGCTCATCTTCTAAAGCGGAAAGCACTACATTAAAATCACAGAATTTTTCTTCGGCAAAGTTCGCCAAAAAATTTCCGGAGGGTAATTCTGTCTCTAGATTGTCCTGTGTTGCTAATCCAGCTTCAATCCAAGCAGGTAAACCACCATCTAAAACTTTGATATTTGCATGCCCCATGGCGCGAAACATCCACCAGGCGCGGGGACTAGCGTAAACACCAACATCGTCATAAACAACCACCATGGAATCTTGATTAATCCCGAGCTTTCTTACTTCAGCTTGAAATAATTCCGCTGTGGGCATCATATGAGGCAAAGTGGAATTTGGCTTGCAGACCTTCTTGTCATAATCAAATCTTCGAGCGCCAGGTATCGCCAGGAACTTTCCGGTATTTTCCTCTAAAGCATTGATAGAAACATATCCCGGCACAACAGGAGGCACGGAAGCATCCAATATAATGAGTTGACGCTCACCCAGATTATCATTGAGCCAATGCACATCGACGAGAGACGAAGAGTTATTAGCCATATTTTTCGACATAAATAATTAAAGTTGGGAAGAAAAATTTCGCAATTTAGCTTTTAACTTTTGCGTATTATCTGGGCCAAGCCGAATAAGCTGCTTGTGAACATCTTGTAAGTTTTCAATGCTGGCATCAGCATAGAGAAACATCACTGAAGGCTTTACTAACTGGAAAGGTCCTTCAACATTATCAGTTCTTAGCACATTATTGATTGCAGAACGTAGAGTGTCGTCAAAATTCACATCACGGAAACCGATTTCGCCGTAGGCTTGTTGAAATAGTGTTGAAAGACTTCGATATAAAACAATAGCTGCATCCGTGTCTATGCTGACAAAAGTATCCACGATCTGATCAAACCGTTTAAAGGCACTACCATCCATAACAAACAAATTGTCATCTATGTTCTCAACGGGCATCTCTTGAGTTAACGATCGGTAGGGCAGTCCAGTCTGGGGGAACTCTCCTCGACTAATATTATCCACGAAGACTACAAACTTTCGCACGAGTTGATCATTCGCTAGTAAGCGGATAGCTTCCAAACCATTTTGTAATGCACTGATACCTTCTAGAACAAAGCCATCACTGTCATTCAAACTCGGAAGTTCTGCCAAACTAGTATCATCTATTACGATCTCAGGTTCCGGAGCAGCTATTTCAACTGGAGGAGCCTCAACCACGGGCACAGCAGCGGCTGGAGCAGCAGGTTCCGGCTCCGGTTGTATGCGAGTCTGTGGCAGTGAAGGCCGGAACGGCTCAGAAATTTCTTCCGCCGCAGAGCGCAATGCGGGAGGTTGAATAACAACTGTAGTAGTTCCCTCTGGAGCTTCAAAAGTTGCAGCCAAATAAACCAGATAGCCAAAAGTAAACATAGCGACACCGGCAATTATCCAAAGTCCTGATTTTGACATGAGCCTGCTCCGCAGTAATTTAACTAGTATTCTTAATTCAAGTTGGAATAGTAAATACCAAAATATCGACGACCCCAAATATCGGATCCTGAATGATCACAATAGTAACATCTCCAACCTTTCAATTGATCCTGTGAATAAGAGAATAAAAAAGGGGCCAGAATAAAAACTACTGTGGTAATAGTTTTATTTCTGACCCCTTATTGCTTTCTTTTATCCGCACTACTCTATGGTAGTACTGGCTTTTCTTTCAACTAGTATTTAGCTAGCTGGAATCAAACACGACCTAATTAAATAAAGATCGAATAAGCTAGATTTTAGGAAACCCTAACTCACCCATAGTACGTGTTAAATCCCGTCCCGCCGTTGCAGGGTTTGTTTCCTTGTCAATCTTAAGAATGGTGCCATCGGAATCGATGTAATACGTCCATCGATTAGCAAAACCAACATCCATCAAAACTTCATAAGCCCCAGTCATTTCCTTGGAAGGATCTGACAATATTGGAAAACCAGCCTCATGCTCATTAGCGAAAGCTGTATTGTCCTCAAGTGTATCTACACTGGCCATAAAATATGCAACGTCGAAACTTTTAATTTCTCTGGCACTGTCACGCAGCGCTTTACATTGCATAGTTCAGCCGCCGGTAAAGGCTTTGGGGAAAAAGGCAATCACTATAGGTTTCTCGCCCTGAAATTGGGACAAGCTATAGGTTTTGCCATCAGAAGCCTGCAGTGAAAAATTTGGTGCTTTATCACCAACTTCCAATGCGGCAGCAATTTGACCACCTAGCGCAATGACAGCTACTAGAGCTGACAAAAAGATGCGGGTGAGTCGGTTAGCAAGTTGAGACATAATCTCCTCCGGTTGATTATTCTAGTGACACAAGCAAGAGCTAAGTCACCAACGCTTTTGTACCCTTTGTAACACAAAATTTCCAGCAATAATGACTCAAGTGAGTGATTTTCGGCCTAAAAATCAATCTAAAACAGAGTCATACGACGAGAGGCTCTCAATAACTGCTCAGATTCAGCCTCCAGCTCGGCAATTTGAATCTCCAACTGCTGCTTTTCTGAAGAAGATAGGACTGTGCTTTGGTCTTTTATCGAGCGAAGTCGTTCAATGGATTTCATCAGTTCTCTGGTGTAGCGACTCATCTCAAAGCGTTTTGCATCTCTCTGAGATTGACGATAACGGGGATTCTCCACCTGGACGGTGTAACAAGTCCGAACCATGACACCTTGAGAGTTTCGTACATTCCGACAACGTGTTTGACTAATATAGGGATTGGCCATTCCCTGAAAAGCTGTGTAGGGAGTTCTTGCTGCGGCTCTGGCGATAGACAAATCTGCCTGAGACTTTCCATAGATCACCTGCAATAAGCTTTCTGGTTGCAAGCCAACTTGTATCTCCATGCTTGCAATAGACTTTTCATAAAATCTACTCAGATCAGAAGCAGTTCTGTTTAGACCCTGAAAACTTTGCTCTAGCAAATTTTCCCGCATTACTCTTAATTTCCAACCTCCATAACCTTCGATTGAGGTCATGTATCTGGGGTCAGTGAACTCAAATAATCGACTGGCAATGTGATAACTCAGCTCCTCCCAGTTATCTACTTCATCCCAGGCTTTAAGTTGGCTATTGCTATCGATTAGAAACTCGATAACTGGAAGCTGTTCCTCACTATATAAACCGGTATTGATTCTCGCGACTTGAAGCGCGTCACCATACACTTGAATAGCACTTTGATAATCTGCCATGTCGGTAAAGAGCCTACCTAAATCTCCGTAGGCCTCGATAAGCGCCGGGTCGTATATTCCCAGGTTAGATTGCATCTCGATTATTGCTGACTGCCGCGCCGCCAGCTCTCTGGCATAAGCCAATGCCTGCGCGCTCTCTTTAGGGCTAATTGTTTCATCAGGAAGCCTCGAATCTGCTTCGATCTCCGCAGCTTGCTCATTTTGAATAGTACTATTGGCCTCAGGCTGCGCAAAAGTCGAAACATGAAAAATGCCAAGCACTAACAGCAAAAATGCTTTCGCTAGTAGTTCTGGCAGTTCTTGCACATTGATTCCCATGGATAAATCCCGGAGCCTCATAACGAGTTATTTGTTTACTTAACAAGCATTTATAGACTAACAGACCTGCATCAATACTGAATCACTTTTACCGAATAAGAATCTAGCACTGGGGGCTCAGACTAGTAACTCTGCTATTTGTTTTATATCTCTTTTATTTTTTTTGCAAAGCGAATCTAGATTGCGCCGTGACAATATGCCACATCACGGTATAAAAGAATCCCCACTATAATTTCGTTTAAAATTTTTAGCCACTTTTTGAGTATAAACATGAGCCATAAATTCCTAAGTAAGCGGACAGCCCAAACCCTAACGGTTTTTTTGGCAAGTTTACCAATATTAATTATTGCCAGCTCGACATCTTTTGCCCAAGAGAATATCGAGGAAGTTATCATCATAGGTCGGCAAGAGTTTATCGAAAAAGAGTTCACTGCAACTCGAGCGGGTGCCAACGTAGACGCGGCAAAACTGATGAATCAAGTTCCTGGCGGAGCCGCAGCCAACAACGGACCTCTCACAGGTCAAATTCAGTACCGTGGCATGTTCGGCCCGCGCATCAATGTTCGAGTTGATGGCATGCTAATTCATGGTGGCGGTCCAAACTGGATGGCTCCCCCGCTTCATCACATCCCCGCAGGTTTAATGCAAGATTTAACAGTTGAGCAAGGGATACCTTCGATTTCAACTGGGGGTGGTATTGGTGGTGCGGCAACTGCACATTGGAAAAGGCCTGCCTATAACATCAGCAACGATTGGAAATTTAGTGGCGATACCGAAACTGCATTGAGTTCAGTTGATTCTGGCTCGAGCGTTTCAGGTGTTTTTGGGCTGAGCTCTGCAAATCAAAGAATCTACGCTGTAGGGAGTTTTGATGAGGGCGATGATTATGAATCTGCTAAAGGAAAGGTTAGCGCAACTGAGTACGATAGAGATGTTTACGGTCTCGGCTACGGTTTCAGCAAAGGTGGACATGAGTTTGAAGTTAATATTCACAAGATAAAAACCGAAGATACCGGTACCCCGGGCCTGCCAATGGATATCGACTGGTTTAATACTGAAGTATGGAATGCCAGCTATAAAACTGACTTGAATGGAATTGGTTTAGAAGTAAGAGTCTATGGCTCGGAAATTGATCATGGGATGAGCAATTCATTGTTGCGGCCGACGCCAGATTTCTCTTCGCTAATGTTACCTCCCTTTATTGGTGACGATGCTAGATCCGTCGTAACAGACAGCGAGGAGTCGGGTTTTAAAGTTGCCTTAGATTGGGCAGTTGGCAATGGCACCGTCATCACTGGCATCGAAGGAAAAGACGGTAAGCATAATGCGGCTGTTTATGACCCGGACTTTACTCCTTTCTTCGTTAATAATTTCAATGACTCTGACGTCGAAAGCTTGGCCGTATTCGGCGAATGGTCTTCTTTGATTGGTAAAAATTGGTATGTGGAAGCCGGCTTCCGCTCTGAAGAAGTCGACATGAGCACGGATACTGTTGATGCTTTCCCTGCACGTTTAGTGGACATGGATCCTGCGAAGTGGCCCATGGGTACACCACCTCGCGCCGTTTGGCTGCTGAGACAAAATTTTAACAATGCTGATCGATCTCAGAACGATCGAAACCTGGATTGGGTTTTGAAGAGCCGCTATCAAGCGACCGGCAATTTGGTTGTTGAACTAGGTATAGCGCGGAAAAACCGCTCTCCACTCTACCAAGAACGGTATCTATGGATTCCTCTTGAAGCCAATGCTGGACTAGGTGACGGCAATAATTACGTAGGCAATCCGCTACTAGAGCCAGAAGAGTCGCACCAAATAGAACTTGGCTTCGACTGGAGCTTTGGTGACTTCTACTTTTCACCGAGAATTTTCAGACGCCAAGTAGATGACTACATTCAAGGTGTGTCAGCAACAAATATGGCAGTTATAGGAGTGAGTGCGAATGCTAATGGCGACCCAACTCCATTAATATTTGCTAACACTGAAGCGGAATTTAACGGTGTTGACGCTACCTTCGGCGCAAAAATCAATGACAGCTGGCGCCTTGAAGGTGTTGTTTCGATTGTTAATGCTGACCGTAAAGATATTAGCGATAGTCTCTACCGAGTTGCTCCAGACAATCTAAGATTGTCACTCCTTTATGAAGCGAATACATTTAATGCAAAGTTTGAACAGGTGTTTATTGCAGAACAGCACCAACTTTCTCGCACTAATACCTTCGATCCTTTGAACGTAAATAATTCTTTCGTCAATACGGACAGCTATTCTCTAACCAATGTATTCTTAACTTGGATGTTAGACGAGAATTTAACGGTGTCTGCTGGAGCTGAGAACCTTTTCGACGAAGACTATGTTGATCACTTGACTGGTTTCAATCGAGTGCTTAGTAGTCGAGTACCTCGGGGTACCAGAATGTTTGGCCCTGGTCGTAATCTATTTGGTCGAGTGCAGTATCGCTGGTAGTTAAACTTAATAACTGCTGCTTGTTGCGGCTCAGACGTTTTTGTAAAACTCCTTGACCCACTCCAGCAGCAGTTATATTAGCTATTCAGAATGTTGCAATCGGATTAAGAGGAGAACCTGTTCCGCCACCCACTCTAAGCGGTGCCGTGGTGAATAGAAATTCCCATCGATTGTGATCTGCCGCAGCTTCCGCTACAGCCTCCAAATCAAGGTTATCGAAAATCGGTGTACCAAGAGCAACTAGAAATAATGCGTGAGTTGGCGAATTAAAATTCGCCATACCTGGAGGTTGAACATCCAATGCGGCATCACTGCCAATAATCGAAATATCTCTATCTTTAAACCACTGTACTGCCGAGGCGTGCATCCCCGCAGAACTAGTAGCTAAATTCCAGGCACCGAGCGCTTCCCGTCGAGCCCAGCGGCCGGTTCGTATTAAAACGACATCAGCAGAGCCAATTGTGATCCCTGTTTCTTCTTCCCAGGCATCAAACCAATCAGCAGTGAAAGGAGTTTCCAATTCTATCCAGTCAACATTTTTCAGCCGTGGCATATCTATCAAAATACCCCGCGCAAAAACACCATCTTTGAACGAGGTAATAGCATTTTTCGCGCAGCCAGTTTGAGTTACTTCATTCTCAGAAAAGCCGTTGTACATTTTCCCATCGTGAAACCGATGACAAAGAGCATCTAAATGAGAATGGGCATAACCATGATAAGTAACACCATAATGATCCCCAGACCAAGGACCTGGACTACTGCCCACTGAGGTCATGCGATGATCAAAGGGATTACCGTTGTCGGCCGCTTCTTCTTCCAACACTTCGTGGGCCATGGATACCGAGATTCCGCTACTTACGAGCTTTGCCGCAGCAACCCGGGACTCGGGCGTGATGAGATTAAGGGTTCCCATTTGGTCATCGTTGCCCCAACGGCCCCAATTGGAAAGACTCACCATGAGATCGTTTACATCCTTTGCAGTGATTTCTTGAGCACTAATCGAATTGCTTAATGGCAATAGTGTCGCAACAGTTATTACCAGTATTGGTTTTATTAGTAACTTCACTTTCATTTTTTTATTCCTTATCTTGTTATTCTGAATCTAGCAGTATTTATTTGTCTAGTTTTAGCATCAGTAGCGCCTAGCTACGACGAAGATTCTTTTGATCCAAGCGCCAACGCAGGGTGTCAATTCGATCTTGGCCAAAAAAGGGTTCGCTTTCGAACACATAAGTAGGCACTCCCCAATGGTTTGCCGCTTGCAAATTATCTTGGTTCCTTTCAATTTCTTGCAAATGGTCTCCATCTTCTATAGCCACTCTCATCTCACTAAGATTTAGTTCAGCTTCTCCGGTCGCAAACTCCAGATGGTCATGTATATGCCAATCTTTCGTGCCTCCAAAGATTAAATGGGAAACATGTTTCGCAAACTCTACTCCTTTCCCCAGGCGTTGCGCCTCAATTCCTAGTTTTGTGAGTTCATAAATTAAAGGTTGTTCAGGAGCTATCTCATAGGTTTCCATATTTTGCACTATGGGGTCAGGGTCAGGCCAGCGATTTGGCATGCTCAAAAATTTAGCCCTCCTCACCCAGTCCATGCGAATGTATTTCGCCCGCTTCAAATTTTCTGGATTGAAAAAGTCTGGCGCTCGCACAGCAATAGGAAGCACTGGTCGAAGATTTACCTCAACAGCATAGTCTTTTTTCAGTTGCAGCATATCTGGCGTTGCCAGATAGGAATATGGAGAGCGAAAGGAAAAATAAACATCGATATTGGTAAACACAAACTTCCTCTATATTAGAAATTAGAGTCGAGATTCATAAAGTCGGAGTCTATTCCGTTTCGATATTGTTTGCTCTTTAAATTGGTGCAACGACAGAGAACAAATAACAATCTCTGAGAGGTTTTTCTTACGCAGTAAAGGAAACTGAAAAGACCAATTATGACTGTAGACCTACCGCAAACACAGTGTCACAAGCGCGAATTTAGCAATTGCCAGAAAAGGGTTGGGTTTTTTGCTGTCCCGAGAATCATTTCATTCCAATATAAAGAAAATCGCTGCTCACAAGCATGACAAAGTTCCGGCACTGGGGTAATCTCAAGGCTTTCATGATCGAAACCTATACAGCAGTACCCTACATTAATGAGGTACGAATAATGATAAAAACCAATCGCTCTTCTCCAAGGTTTATGGGCTTAGTTTCCGCACTGACTGGACTAATGACATTTTTGTCATTCAATGCCAGCGCACAGGAAACAGTTGAATGGACCACTCTTGGAAATGACTTTGCTCATACCCGATCGACTTCTGCTGACCAGATTACTGCGGAGAACTTTTCAGATCTTGAGGTCGCCTGGGAATGGGACGGAGCGAGCTTTGAGGCTCAAAGCGGACGAGCCACTCCCAGCTACATTAATGGCCGGCTCTACACCGTTGCCGGTGCTCGCCGCCACGTGGTGGCCATTGACCCGCAATCTGGCGCGACTATTTGGTCCTACCGTGAACCAGATACAGGCCGCTGGGAATATTCCATGCGGGCTGACTATGGCAAGGGTGTGGGGTATGCGAATATCGATGGCAAAGATATAATCTATATCATCTCACCGGGGTTTTTCCTGACAGCTCTCGATGCAGATACTGGACAACCTATTGAAGGCTTTGGTGGTCAGGTTCCTATCGATGGTTTTCCGGAAACCGGTGTTGTCGATATGCTGGCAGACCTCGGACACCCTTATGATCCTTATGATGGCATTCCACTTGAACGCGGCTACATCACCTCATCCTCGCCACCTATCATCGTTAATGATGTAGTCGTAGTCGGTAATTCCGCTGAACAGGGCTACCATCAATCGCGCATAGAAAATGTCCCCGGTGACCTACTTGGCTATGACGCCAGAACCGGTGAATTCCTTTGGAAATTCAACGTAATTCCCCAGCCCGGCGAGTATGGCCATGAAACTTGGCAAAATGATGCCTGGCAGTACACTGGTGATATCTCTTCCTGGGCACCAATCTCTGCTGACCTAGAACTCAACTTGGTTTACGTACCCACCAACGGCGTTACCATTGATTACTACGGCGGTCATCATCCTGGTGATAACCTCTACGGCACCAGTTTGATCGCACTAAATGCACGTACTGGTGAGCGCGCATGGCATTTTCAAATGGTGCATCATGACATTTGGAATTTCGATACGCCCACAGCTCCCATTCTGCTAGATGTGAATACCGCAGAAGGGCTAACACCAATTGTGGCCCAAGCAACCAAGCAAGGTTATGTCTACACATTTAATCGCGAAACCGGTGAACCGATTTGGCCGATCGAAGAAGTACCTATGCCACAATCAACGGTCCCTGGCGAGCAATTAGCTGCAACGCAACCAATTCCCAGCAAACCGGCAGCATTTGAATACACCGGTTCCAGTGAAGACCTATTGGCGGACTTTACCCCTGATATTAGACGCCAAGCATTAGAAGCTGTAGCTGAATTTCAAATGGGGCCACTTTTCAATCCACCGATTCAACGTAATCACCCTTCTGGCAAACTCGCTGCGCTGATGTGCCCTTCAGGTGCTGTTAATATTACCCACCCGCCAGTGGCTGACCCTGTTTCAGGTATTATGTATGTAATTTCACGCTATGGCTGTGGCTCGAGACAGCTAGTTTCAGGTGAAGAAGCGGATACCTTTTATGATGCGCCAACAGGCGTCACTCTTTCCCAATATGCGGCAGCGAATGGTGGTCCTACTCCGCGACACCCTGCGGGCATACCTTTGTGGAAACCGCCCTACAGCCGCATAACCGCGATAGACATGAACAGTGGCGATCATCTGTGGATGATTCCAGCAGGCTATACACCTGAGCGTGTTCAAAATTTACCAGAACTGACAGGTGTCGATATTGGCAATACAGGCTCCGGGGCAGTTGGCCCTATGGTAGTGACTGACACGGTGCTTATTTATGGTAATGTTACTAGTGATGGTGAACCCCATCTATTTGCATTGGATAAGCAAACAGGGGTAGAAGTTGCTCGTGTTCAGGCACC
Organism: Gammaproteobacteria bacterium; assembly: GCA_012960305.1. Taxonomy (GTDB): domain Bacteria; phylum Pseudomonadota; class Gammaproteobacteria; order Pseudomonadales; family Pseudohongiellaceae; genus UBA9145. Next base: position 521,142 of record DUBM01000011.1, read on the forward strand.
GGCTCTGAGCAGATATGGCATGAGCTCTTGGATTCATGATGGAAGACAATATGTAATTCTTCAAACAGGCAGTTCGCTAACTGCCATGGCTTTACCTAATTAGAAAAACCACAAACAATAAATGTAAAAAATCGAGGAGTTAATCGATGAAGAAATCACTACTACTAAGCTCTGCTGCGCTAATTACTGCTGCAGCAACTTTTACTACTATCAATTCGCAAACAAATGAATTGAGCTTTTTCATTACCAGCGTTGGCTCTGGCGATGGTGCTAACCTAGGTGGTCTTGCAGGTGCCGATGCTCATTGCGCTAGCCTTGCATCAGCTGCAGGCTCTCGCGGTAAGACTTGGCGAGCATATCTAAGTGCCCATGGGACAGCCAACTCCCCTCGTGTGAACGCACGAGAGCGTATCGGTTTCGGCCCTTGGTATAACGCTGACGGTGTTGAAGTGGCTTCGACTTTGAATAACCTTCATAGCAATTATATGCAGCTTGGCAAACAAGGTTCACTGAATGAAAAGGGCGGAGTTGTGAATGGTCGAGGTGATACTCCTAATCAACATGATATTCTGACTGGATCAACTCTTGATGGTCGACTGATCGATGATGGTAGCAATCACACTTGTAACAACTGGACTAGCAATGCAGATGGTGAAGGCACTGCTCAGGTTGGTCACTTTGACCGTACCGGTGGTGGTCAGAATCCAACTTCCTGGAACAGCGCCCATGGCTCTGCAGGCTGCAGTCAGGACAATCTAGTTCGTACAGGTGGCGCCGGATATTACTATTGCTTCGCAATTGATTAGATAATTAATACTTTGAAACTTACTTAGATTTGTTTTAAATATGATTTGTAAGTCGTACGAATGGTGTGATTAGGAATTCCTAATCACACCATTTTTCCTTGAGGTAGTAATGATTAAACTCTATGGTTTTGGCCAATCCCGTTCTTTTCGAGCACTATGGGCTCTGGAAGAAAGTGGGTTAGCATACGAATACGTGCCGGTCACACTACGCACCGATGGAGCTGAAGTTGATAGCGCACAGCATCCGAATTATCTGTCATTGAACGTACAGGGCAAAGTTCCAAGTCTGGAGATTAATGGTCAAATTATTACCGAGAGTGTTGCCATCTTAAATTATATTGGGCGCGAGGCACCGAAGTCAGGATTGCTACCTGAGATGGATACTTTAAGTCTCGCTCGCTACGATGAATTAGCAGCTTTTATTCTCGCAGAATTAGAACAACCGCTTTGGAGCAAAGGAAAACATGTATTTGCTTTACCAGAGGAGCAGCGCATCCCTCAAATGTTGGAAACTGCAAAATTTGAATTCGCCAAAGCAGTCTCTGCCTTAGATCATCTCTTAGGTGACGATGATTTTGCTATAAATAACTCCTTCACCCTGATTGATATCTTGTTGGCACAAACATTTAACTGGGCGATTCGTTTCGAATATGATGTCCCCGAAAAATATGTTCGCCTTAAAGAGCGACACTATGCGAGACCAGCAGCCAAAAGAGCTTTCGCAATAGTCGAGTAATTCTATGCAACGATTACTACTCTCTACTCTTGGTTTTTATATTGCGTTCTTATTTACATCTTGCGCCCAAGCACAAACAACCATTCTGGCCGAGACCATAATTGATAAATCCCAACTAGAATATTATCTAGTGCAGGCTTACAACCAAGCTACTGCAGAAAGCCGGATTGCTATCAATCACATAGGTTTAGAAACCGAGAGCGTAGGTTCGATTCAAGTGGCTTCCGCGGTGATTGAAGGTTACCCCGCACACCACAGCGGTATTCGTCGCGGAGATAAAATTCTGCAGGTAAACGGAATGGAGTTTCATCCCGTTTACTCTTTTAATGAGCTACATACATCTGGTCGTGTCATCCCGCATCTCGATGAAAGGTTTAACATAGAGATCGACCGAGGCGGTATCGTTCAATCCCTATCCATTAGCCCCGTGCATGAAAACCTCTATGACAGTTATCGAACTGCGGGTTTAAACAGCCCACAGCAATTCAATGTGGGCAACAAAGTAATTGGCTATATGCGACTTTGGGGACTTTCTCGAAGCACCAACGATTTGCTTAGCATCAAATCGATGATCGATGAGCTAAGTCAATGCGATGGCATCATTTTGGATTTACGCGACGCCAGTGGCTTTATTGATATCACGTTATTGGATCTGATTTATCGAACTAGAAACAATTACTATGAGACAGCCGGCGAGAATACATCGTCTTTCAGCCTCGACAAAACGGTGACCATAAGCCCTGGGTACTACTCCCGCCCGTTGGCAGTCTTGATAAATAAAAATACACGTGGCGGCGCCGAACTACTTGCTTACCAACTAAATAAGTCAGAGCGTGTTGTAACTATTGGCGAGGCGACTAATGGTAAAATCGGAGGATATAGATTAGATAATCAAGCTGGAGGCTATCGCTATAAGCCAGCAACACAGGCACTAATAGACGGCGAACAGTTTGAAGGTGTTGGTTTCACTCCCGAGATATCAATTGACTACCCTATCTCTCAGACCACGCGGAGTGATCCTCAATTCGAAAATGCTGCAACCATCTTACAAGGAATGATTTAGACTAATTTCCTTCAGCAGCAGTGTCTGCCCCTGCCCTCCATTTTAGGCAATGAAAATCGAAATCTTCTATTAATGTAGGTTTTACTACTTCAAAATATGGCGAGAGATCAAAATCTCGCGGCGTAAAGTGGGTGAAGTGACGCTTATAATATTGCGGAACTTTACCATCGAAGCCATTACCACCTTCACGTCTAGGTAATATTGGATAGTCAATCTCTTGAAATGACTCCGCAATAAGAGTTGAACAAATGGCTCGCGTCGGTTCTCCACTGCCAAAACCGATCATCGCTCTCCGGTAGCGATTCGGCACCGCTGGTTTTTGTATCAAGTATCGAATCAGATCAAATACATTGCGCAAATCGTATTGATGACCGAGTTTCGATTTTGCAAAAGCAATGAGTCTATTGACGTCCTCCGTTTTCAATCCCACTGGTCTGCAAACCCGGAGATTGAAGTTCGCATATTGATCCAAACTCACAAGATGCACTCCATCTTTTAGATCAGCTTCAATTAACAATGCTTCGGAAGATGGATCCCCTTCTTTGCCGACATATAGACAGGCATGGGACCAGGAAGATTGGGTGAGAAATTTGACCGCAGTGCTTATGCGAGTGTTACCGTCCACCAATACGATGTCTCCAGGCTGCAACACGGCTGCGACGTCAGCAGCAGACACCGTATCGAACCGCTGATAACCTTGCAGTGCCTTGGTCAAGAACGAGGCAAGACGCCTGCCGATAGTCTCACTAATAGAATTTGCCATAGATCGATTTTCGGAGTGACAGCAGTATTTATTGTCACCGGATTGTTCCCTTGAGTTTGCCCTTATAGCTGCAGAAATTTCCTGTATACTAGCCGGCCTTATGTTTTTAACTTTCTGTATTTAAAATCGCGAACCCTCGCGTTCTCAGCAAACAGTGTAATCGAAGTGTAATCGAAGTGTAAACAATTCAATAGGAGTAACGAAATGACAACGGCCTACAATAAATTCTATATCAACGGTGAATGGGTCGAGCCTGCTAATGCCACGACGCTCGAAGTAATAAATCCAGCAAATGAAGAAGCCTTTGCAACAATTAGCATGGGCACTGCTGTTGATGTTGATGCAGCTGCCCAAGCTGCTCGTGCAGCTTTCCCAAGTTGGTCGCAATCCACTATTGATGAGCGAAAAACTGTTATAGGAAATATCATTAGCGGATTGAAAGCTCGCGGTGACGAAATGGCCCTAGCGATCTCCCATGAAATGGGCGCACCAATGGGCTTATCCAAGACAGCACAACTAGGCAGCGGTTTAGGGCATTTCGCTAGCATCTTAGGGATTCTTGAGAATTATGAATTTGAAGAAATCCGTGGCTCCACCAAAATAGTTAAAGAGCCCGCTGGAGTGTGTGGTTTTATTACTCCTTGGAATTGGCCACTAAATCAGATTTCTTGCAAGGTTGCTCCTGCCCTTGCCGCCGGTTGCACCATCGTCCTGAAACCAAGCGAAATTGCTCCAGTCAGTGCTTATATCCTGACCGAAATTATTGCTGAATCTGGCCTACCCGCAGGCGTCTTCAATCTCGTCAATGGGGACGGACCAGAAGTTGGTGCGGCTATCTCAGCCCATCCTGAAATTGACCTTGTCTCGTTTACTGGCTCAACACGGGCGGGTCGCGAAGTTGCAAAAGCAGCAGCAGATGGCATCAAACGAGTGACTCAAGAGCTAGGAGGCAAGTCTGCCAATATTATCCTTGATGACGTTGAAGATTTTGCCCGAGCAGTTAGTGGTGGCGTAATGGGTTGTTTTGGAAATAGCGGACAATCCTGTAACGCCCCTACACGTATGCTAATACCTAATGCTCGCATGACTGAAGCAATTGGAATTGCGAAAGCAGCAGCAGCCAAAGCACGTGTTGGCGATCCAAACGATGAAGCTACTCGTCTCGGCCCTGTTGTAAGCGAGTTACAATTTAACAAGATAACCGGACTTATTGAAAAAGGTATTGAAGAAGGTGCTGAATTGATCGCTGGTGGACCTGGTCGTCCAGAGGGCATCGAAAAAGGCTATTTTATCCAACCAACTATTTTTGCCAATGTCACGAATGACATGACAATCGCCAGAGAGGAAGTCTTCGGCCCCGTACTTTCTATTTTGGGTTATAAAGACGATGCCGATGCTGTTCAAATAGCTAATGATACAGAGTATGGATTATCGGGCTATGTTTCTGGCGAACAAAGCCATGCCGAGCAAATTGCGCGGCAAATCCGCGCAGGCAATGTCCATATTAATGGAGCAGGACCTGATTTCTCTGCACCTTTTGGTGGATACAAGAAATCAGGTAATGGTCGTGAGTGGGGGTTAGAAGGCTTCGAAGAATTCCTCGAAACTAAAGCTATGATGGGCGCTGCCTAGATCATTTGCGTGATTGAAAATTCAGTTGCTCCAAAATCAAACAAAGTTAGAAGAAGAAAATTATTGTGACAGTTGAAGTAACCAAAGCAGGCATAGATATTGGCATTATCACCAAGGACATCGACGCAATGATGGCGTTTTATGGGGACACTTTAGGACTAGAATTTGAAACATCGATGCCAATGCCAGGTGGCGGCACCATGAATCGATTCAAGGTCGGTGATAGCATAATTAAAGTTATCGAGCTTGATCCTGCCGCACCCGCGGATGCAGCTCCCGGCGGAATTCGCGCCGCATCCGGTTATCGTTACTGGACCATTCATTGTTCCAATCTGGAAGCTACTGTTCAAAAAGCAACAGAAGCAGGCAGCAAAATTGTAGTTGGAGCTAAAGAGGTACGACCCGGCACTACCATTGCAATAATCGCCGATCCAGATGGCAATTGGGTAGAGCTCCTGCAAATCAGCTAGAGGGCGGAATGCCAGGTTACTGAAGAGGCGAATTGTTGAACGGTAACGGTTCGCCTTTTTTGTTTCCGCAGAGTCTGTTTCTACACACTATTTTCGCCCACAACGGAAATTCTGGCACTTGGCAAGATGATGGATATAATCGCTTTACTAAAAAAACCTAATTGCATTTAGTGCATTTGAATCCAGGGCAGCAAGCATAATGCAGCGCCACCGGGGTCAACTTATTTCTGCCTAACAGTCTCCTATATTGGCGCAAACCCCAGCAAGAGTAGATGCAGTCCATATACTTGAATTTACTGACAAAACAGCCTTTGAAAGCTACCGTAAGACCCAAAATTCAATAACGTAGCAAAGCTCCATTCTAGAACTATAGATAAAACGGATGTTTTTATTCTCACCGAAGTAGTAAATTATCAATCGGAAAATTAATCGAATAATAAAACTATGACCTCACTCATCTATCCAACTACCAATCTAAGCCAAGTCGAGCAGCTCAATATCGTGAGCGGCGACGGAATCTATGTGTATGACGATGCTGGTAACGAATACCTAGAAGGCCTAGCTGGCCTTTGGTGTAGCTCTCTAGGCTATGGCAATCGCGAATTGATTGATGCCATCAGCAGTCAACTAAATACCCTACCTTATAGCCATATGTTTGGTGGCAGGACACATCAAATAGGCATGGATTTAGCTGACAAGATTTCAGATATGTGCCCGATCGAGAATGGCAAAATATTTTTTGCCAACTCCGGTAGCGAAGCAAATGACACTCACATCAAAATGCTCCGCTACTATTTCAATGTCACCGGACAACCGAAAAAAAAGAAAATTATCGCTCTGGAGCGGTCCTATCACGGCGTTACGATGGCTTCAGCCGCACTGACGGGACTTGCTGCTAATCACACGCATTTCGATATCCCTCTCGACGCTTTAGGAATTCTGCGAACAGATTCTCCACATTATTACCACGGAGGCAGCGACGGCGAGTCAGAGGCAGAATATACGAGCCGACTTCTCAACAGCCTTGAGTCACTTATACTCTCTGAAGGGCCTGAGACTATTGCCGCTTATATAGCCGAGCCTATTAGTGGTGCCAGCGGAGTTATAGTGCCGCCTCAAGATTATTTCCCCGGAGTGCAATCACTGCTTGAAAAATACGATATTCTGTTTTGGTCTGACGAAGTCATCTGCGGTTTTGGCCGCACCGGTAATGACTTTGGCTGCACGACCATGGAATTCAAACCTCAACTCATGACACTAGCTAAACAACTTTCTTCCGCTTACATACCAGTTAGTGCATCCATAGTTCCAGAATTCATGTATGAGGCCATGATTGAGCCAAGCGCTCAAATAGGAGTGTTTGGTCATGGTTACACCTATACTGGACATCCAGTAGCCTGTGCTGCAGCGCTCAAAACTCTAGAGATTTATGAAAGGGAAAATCTTTTTTCCCACGCGGCGCAAATGGGTGAGTATATGCACCTGCAACTGCAAAAATTTGCTGACCACGACCTGGTCGGAGAAATTCGCGGCAAAGGATTGATTGCTGCTGTAGAATTCGTTGCCAATAAGAAAACCGGCGAGAGTTTCACTGACGGTTCAGTTGGTGCTTTTGCCAAGAACGCTTGTCAGGAAAATGGCTTATTGATTAGAGCTGTGGCCGGAAACTCCATCGCCTTTTGTCCTCCACTCATAATTACAGAAGAACAAATTGACAAAATGTTGAATCAATTCTCTCTATCGCTGGATGCAACATTGGAATACGCCAACAAAGAAGGGTTATTGAGCAATTAATTAACGAACTCTCTTTTAGTCCATTCTCGACATCGATTATATTTCGATTAAAACTGTTACTTGGTCTTCGACGGAATCAATAAGTGAGCATCATTATGAAAAGCGATAAAATACGTTCTATCATTATCCTGACTCTGGCTATTTTTCTTTCCAGCTGTGAACAACCAGAAACTACTGAATCCACCCCTGATATAGTGATGGAACAGGTCGACCTCATTCTTACCAACGGTAAAATCTTAACAGTTGATTCAGAGTTTTCCATTGCAAATACCGTGATCGTAAATGACGGTCGCATTGTCGTAACTGGCGATGCCTCTCTGCTCGAGCAGTACGAAAGCCGTTCACTGGTTGACCTAGACGGAAAAATATTGATGCCGGGATTTATCGACTCACATACACATATTCGCGGACGTCCTGAGCGCTATATTGAATTAGGCGAAACAGAATCTATCGCTGAAATTCAATCTCTAATACGCAGAAAAGCCGACGAGCTCGGCCCAGATGAATGGATCACGGGTTACGGCTGGTCAGAAGACGAACTAGCCGAAGGTCGGCGCCCGCTCCGCCAAGATCTTGATGCAGCTGCACCGAGAAACCCAGTCACCCTAACACGCGCCGGCGGTCATAGCGCAGTGGTAAGCACCTCAGCGCTGGAACTCGCTGAGATAACTGATGCTACACCTGATCCAGAAGGCGGAGTGATTGAAAGAGATGACAACGGCGCAGCCAACGGCATTATCAGAGAGAGACAAGGCATTGTCGGGCGACTGGTTCCAGATTCAACCTATGAAGAACTCATAGCCAGCCTTGAAATTAACCTTAACGCTCTCCTAGCCAAAGGTATTACCAGCATAACAGACGCCTCGAAAAGGCCTGGCGAATTTGTCATGTTCGAGGAGATTTACTCAAATCCGAGTATACCATTACCTCGCTCAGCCTGGCAGTTTCAATGGTTTGATCCAGAAGGTATTGCAGAAGTCAAAGAGCGAGTTGGAGATGGTGACGAGTTTCTTAAGATCGGCCCCATCAAAGTTTTTGTTGACGGAGGATTTACTGGGCCAGCCGCCTACACTCTCGAACCTTATTTGAATCAAGGCGACTACCGCGGCTATTTGAATATGCCGGAAAAAGAGTTAGTTACCATGCTCAATGAAATACATGACGCTGGATGGCAAATGGGAATACATGCCATAGGTGATGCTGCTATTGAATTGGTGGTAGACACTCTTGCTGATACATTGAATCGAAGCCCTCGCGAAGATCATCGTCATTACCTGAATCACTTCTCTATGCGGCCTCCCGAGAGAACAATGGAACTAATGTCAGAACATAGTATTCACATAACTCAGCAACCTAATTTTACCTACACTCTCGAAGGGCGTTACGTCGCGAACCTTGATGGTTGGAGATTGGAGCATAACAATCCTATTCGATCACCAATGGACCATGGAATAACCGTTGCCATTTCCAGCGATATTTTACCCATCGGGCCGCTGGTGGGAATCTATGCGGCAATATCAAGAAAAGGGATGAGCGGAAGGGTGTTTGGTGCAGATGAAGCGATTAGCGTAGAAGAGGCAATTGAAGCTTACACGCTGACAGGCGCTTATTTAGGGTTCGAGGAAGACATTAAAGGATCCTTAGAGCCAGGAAAGCTTGCAGATATGATCGTTCTTTCAGAAGACATACTGACAGCTGATCATGAGGACATTATGAATATAGTAGTTGAAAAAACTTACGTGGGCGGAAAATTAGTTTACTCGAATTAACCATCTAATAAACTTGTCTTACTATTTAAGATATTAAAAAGGGGTCAAATACCCCTTTTTAATATCTTAATTAAATCTACTTCCAGATGCTGCGCTTCTTCAATGGTAGATCTAAAACATCCCCATTTAGCTGGCCAACATGGATGATGAATGATTCCGCATCCGGATGGCTGTAACCAAGTGTTGCCATACCACCTTCTGAAACCGCTTTGAACTTTACGCTATTCATAGTAATTTCTTCCAACTCCATTTTTTGTGGCGCATCAGAACGAGGCTGAAAGCCAGGGTCCCACTGCTGGATATGAAGCACTAGCGACCCATCTACCTCTTCGATGGTAATCATTTCGAACATGCTGGTGGCTTCGCCGCCAGTCATTCTTACCATGGCTGCTAAAGAACTGCCTTCAGTTGATATCCAGTTTTCTTCTAATTGATTAGGTCCCAGCACTCCTGCCCAGTTTCCCGTCATCCAGCCAAGCTGCTCAATGCTTGCTGGTGGTCCTGCGAAAGCAGAATTTGCGGCAAATGTTAAAGCCACCACTGCGGAAGCAATTTTAAGCTTCTTAAGGTTCGTACGTTACTCCATAATTATTGTGGTGAATATTTACACACGGGGTTATCAAAATAAATCCATCGCTTTTAAAATTCTAATTCTAAGGAGTATATTTCCCCAACCAGGCATCCAAAGAATCCCACTGCATGCGGAACATATGCGGAGCACTATCGAGAATCGCTGCATCGAGCAAAACCCCGGCTTCGGTCAGCGTGTCTACCGTATCATCAAATTGATCTGCCCAACCTAATTGATCAGCTCCACCAATTCTTAAATAAATAGGGAATCCATCCAGTGGGCGGTTATCGAAAACCGATGTCGCTAGAGCAGGAACCGCCAGCACTCCCATATATTTTTCAGGATTACGTCGGGCTATCTCTAAGGCAGACATACCACCATTTGATACACCACCTAGTAATACTTTACCAGTTGCAATACTTTCACGCTTTTGCAATTCATCGATTAACTGCAGTACCTTCTCATTATTTTCTGCGCCTCGAAATGCGCGATTATTAGGTGATATAGGTACAGCGACTACCCAACCACGATCAGAGAAACCAGAACCCAACCACATGGATGTGTCTCGAGAGATCGATGCATTACCCGGACCACCACCCATCAAGATCAATAGTGGGCTGGGCTGATCAGTGGTCTCAGCTGGCTGTACCATGAAAACATTTAGCATGGAGCCATCGGCTAATATTATGCGTTCCTGTGCCATGGCGGGTGGTGAAACAAATGGTAATAAAACCCAAAGAACCAGAAGCAGTTGTACTAATCTTTGCATGTGTTACCTCTTGCCAATTAGTCATGAGAGTACTTTTCGAAATAAAATACTAATATGAACTATTAATTGTAACTACAGAACAAACTATTCCTTATCTTCTCTTCTCTTATAAATATCTTCGAATCGATCTTGTAAGCGACGCATGCCGCCGATCCACCGATCATAATCATCTGTTTTACGACGCATATAAGTTAGCACTTCAGGGTGCGGAAGCACCAGAAAGCGTTCCTCTCGCAATGTTTCAATAACCGTGTCGGCTAACTGTTCAGGCTCTAGAATACCGTCTAGTCCAGCGACACCACCATCTCCGCCGGCAGTCATATTGGTACGCACAGCTTGTGGGCAGAGCGCCGAAACTTTGATGCCCTTGTTTCCGTAGGTTATAGACAACCATTCAGCGAAGCCAATAGCCGCATGTTTGGTTACAGCATAAGGAGCCGAGCCAACCTGACTAAGTAGGCCAGCGGCTGATGATGTATTCAATAGATAGCCTTCCCCACGCTCCAACATTCCAGGCAAGACAGCCCGCGCCGCAAACACGTGAGACATTACATTAATATCCCAGATTGCCTGCCACCCTTCAGTTGACACATTTTCACCCCCGGCAGTAAAAATCCCTGCGTTGGAACAAAACAAATCTATTTGACCAAACCGTTTCAGGGTTGTTGCCACTAATTCATTCACGTCCGCCTCATTGCCTACATCAGAACGAATACCCAAAGCTTCTGTTTTGTCGGCAATATCTGCCACAGTGGCATCGATACCTTCTTGATTAATATCCGAAACTATTATTGCCCGAGCACCTTCTCTGGTAAACCGTTCACACAATGATTTTCCGATACCACTGGCACCGCCAGTAACTACAACAACTTTGCCATTAACTTCCATGAATTTCTCTCTGAATCATTTTACTATTTCTAAATATTAAATATGAATACTAAACGGGTAGAATTTGTCGCAGACGTTCACCTATTATTTGCTCAGCGTCGGCAACTATTCGGTGCACCAATTCTTCACAAGACGGAATGTCATCAATCAATCCGACAATCATACCAGCTGACCAAATACCATTATCCAAATCCCCTCCATCGAAAAGCTCTCGGCCTTTTACTCCGGCTACCAAGGACTGAATATCTTCAAACTTTGTTGCTCCGGGCTTGGATTCGATTTCAACAACTTTTTGAGCCACGCTGTTCTTAAATACACGCGCCGTATTACTAAGACTTCTATAAATAAGAGAGGTATCCAATTCTGACGCATCAACCATGGCCTGCTTAACTTTTGCATGTATGGGTGCTTCCTTAGTCACCATGAATCGTGTGCCCATATTGATGCCCTCAGCACCCATGGCCAAGGCTGCAGCCAAGCCTCGTCCATCACCAAGGCCGCCGGAAGCAATAAATGGGATCTTCAAACGCTTTGCAGCTAGTGGCAACAAAATTAAATTAGTCACGTCATCCTCTCCCGGGTGACCGGCGCACTCGAATCCATCAACACTCACCATGTCACAACCAATTTTCTCTGCTTTCAATGAATGTCGAATAGATGTGCATTTATGGATAACTGTAATCCCTGCCGCTTTAAAGCCTGGCAAGAATGGCTCCGGATTTCTTCCTGCTGTTTCCACTATCTTGATACCTGAATCAATAATTGCCAGTGCATATTCTTCATAGGGGACCGGCTTTATAGTTGGCAGGATTGTAAGATTCACACCAAATGGTTTATCGGTCATTTCCCGACAACGGGCAATTTCTTTGAACAGGTCTTCGGGGGTTGGTTGCGTAAGACCAGTAATAATTCCAAGACCGCCGGCATTTGAAACTGCAGAAGCGAGCTCTGCCAAACCCACCCATTGCATGCCTCCCTGGATAATTGGGTGTTGAATACCGAGCATTTCAGTTAATCGTGTTTGCATTGAAATCTATTTCTCCTACCGTAGTTTTTTTGCCTATTTATTTCTCAGCCGATGAAAAACAGCGTCTGAGTAGTGCTGATCTCAGATGTTAATACCGCCCTGCTAATTCCCACCAAACCCTATTACTTGTTACGTTCTATTATCTTCGTACTCTTCCACTTAAAGTTTGCACAAGAATAAGGCAATCAGATAATTCAGCGAGAGTCAGTTTACGTGGTATGTTCAAGCGGTGCAAAGAGAGAGGAATCAAACTATTATTTATGATATATTGTCGGCCGTTTTCAGATCAACAAACGGTTGTCATTCGATCACAAATTTATTAAAGATAATAATAAACAAATAATATCAATGGCTTATATTATTTTAATGCCATTCAGTAAAGTTTAAATTACAGGCTTTTAGACATATTAATAGATACCCCACGAAATTGATTTTGTGGCTTATAATGTAGAGATTACCCACAATGGGGAAAGTTATGATTCGCAAGCTACTTTTTACTGGAATTGCAGCCGCCACAACGGCGCTAACAGCAGCACCAGTTGCGGCTCAATCTGGCCAACAAGCGATTGAAGAAATTCAGGTTATTTCAACTTCACGACGCTCGGAAGGACTCGGCGATGTAAATGCTGCAGTTTCTGTTATCGGCCAAGACGAATTGGAACTCATTGGTCATGCCCATTATCAGGAAGCATTGAATCGATTACCTGGTGTGGGTATCCATAGAAACAATGGCCAGGAATCTTTGGCCGCTATTCGTTCTCCTGTTTTAACAGGGGCCGGCGCATGTGGTGCTTTTCTCGTTGCAGAAAATGGCATTCCTGTTCGTTCCAGTGGATTCTGTAATGTAAACGAAATGTTTGATGCTCACTCCGAAAACGCAGCAAGCATTGAAGTTATCCGAGGGCCAGGAAGCGTATTCTGGGGTTCTAACGCTCTTCACGGCCTAATTAATGTGGTTTTGCCAAAAGCTGGTGATGTACAAGATATTGGTTTCGAATTCGGACCGCGGGGCTCTAAGAAAATTCGAGCAGCTTTAGGAGAAGGCGACGGCAACCTTAAACAACTTTTGCTTATCAATGGAGTAAATGAAGAAGGCTACCGTGATGACAGCGGTGTTGATAACCAGAAACTTTCTTACCTCTACACTTACGATAATGGTAATGGCTGGTTAGCTGACGGTGGTCTAACAATTGCCAATCTGAATCAGGAAACTGCAGGTTATGTTAATGGCACTGATTCCTATAAACAAAAATCTTTACGTGATACCAATCCAAACCCAGAAGCATTTCGTGATAGTTATAGCGCACGAGCTTGGACTTCATTCAGTCGTAATATAGATGGGATAGAAGTTGTCATTACACCTTATGTCCGTGATGTGAATATGACTTTCATGCAACACTTTTTGCCGGGTCAACCAATAGAAGATACAGAGCATCGCAGTATTGGTATTCAAACGGCGGCATTCATGGACCTTTCTAATGGGGCTGAGCTAGCCTATGGCTTCGATGCAGAAAGTACCGATGGCGAGCTGAAACAATTGCAGCCAAAACCAACTGTTGGTTCATTCTATTTAAGAAACACTATTCCCCAAGGCAAGCACTATGATTACGAAGTGGAAGCACGCACATTAGCGGCCTTCGTGAACTATGAACAAAGCTTTGACAACGGGTGGGACATATCCTTAGGCCTTCGAGTAGAAAACGTCTCTTACGATTACAATAACCTAATGATATCAGGCCGCACTGACGAAGATGGTGTCGCTTGCAGGTTCGGCTGTCGCTACAGTCGTCCGGGTGATCGTGATGATTCATTTCTCGAGCTTTCACCAAAACTTGGTCTTAACTATGCTCTGAATGACAATCATGATTTGCAAATTCGAGTCCAAAGAGGGTTCCGTGCTCCCCAAGCAACTGAATTATATCGTCTACAAAATGCCCAAACAGTAGCCGATCTGGATTCTGTAGAACTGGATAGTTATGAGGTTGGATTCACGGGTGCTGGTAGTGACTTCAACTATTCAGCAACTGCTTACTTCATGGACAAGGAAAACGCAATCATTACCAATAGTTCTAGGATCAACTTGAATGGTAATCATACTCAACACCTTGGTCTAGAATTTACTCTTAGCTATGACTTGTCAGACTCTCTCACAGTTCATGGTGTATATAACTTTGCTAACCACACCTATGAGAATGAGCAATTCTCTGGTGGCAAAAATATCCAAAACAACCGAGTTGATACAGCACCGCGAACATTCGGAAATCTTAGATTGGCATGGCAGCCAATAGAAAAGATTCGGGGCGAAATTGAAGTTGTGGAAATGAGCGAGTACTACACCAACCCGGAGAACTCGGCGAGCTACGAAGGCCACACCTTAGTGAACCTGCGCGGGCACTATCAGTATAGTGATTCTATAAATCTATCTTTGAATGTGATGAATGTTACTGACAGAGACTATGCAGAAAGAGCAGACTGGTCGACGTATACTGGTGATAGGTACTTCCCTGGCGAGCCCGCTCGAGTGTATTTTGGAATTGATCTAAGTTACTAAAAGCTGCCAGGCTGCATCAAATCTTAGACGACCGTTTTGGTAGGTAAGAAATGGCTACTAAGAAATAGTTAGTAAAAAAGGAAAATGCCGGCATTAGTCGGCATTTTTTATAGTTCTGTTTAAACTAACCCAAGCAGCTAAACTAAGTTAACCAAGACCTGCTAACTCACTTACAATAACTGCAAGGCAGTTAGCTCCCCCTTCAATTCACTCACGAGATAAGATGGTAAGCGACCCTTCGACAGAAACCCCTGCGACAGCAGCTGATGATACCCATGTTTATCATGACCTCATCGATTACTTTGCGCGCGGACAACTAATTCCTCCGAAAACGATTGCTCATCCCGATCCTTCAGTTAATAAAATGGTTGACGGTGAAATACAGACGTTGAGAAGAGCAGCAGTTTTATTACCAATAACCCGGCTACATGAAAATCAATCCAGTGATTTGGTTCTAACTGTCCGTTCTGCAAATTTGAAAAGCCATGCAGGACAAATCAGTCTGCCGGGAGGGACTTCTGAAGACATCGATCAGAATTCCGTTGCGACAGCACTAAGAGAAAGCGAGGAAGAAATTGGCTTAAAAGCAAAAAATGTTGAAGTACTGGGTCAACTTGGAGATTTAGCCTTACCCTCCGGATTTCATGTCACTCCCATTGTTGGTATCGTCGATCGAGGATTAGACTTTGTGGCTTGCCCTGACGAAGTCGCCGATATTTTTCAAGCTCCACTGGATCTCGTGCTGGATATCACTGCCTACAAAAAATCGGCAATGACTTTTAACAACCAACAAAGAACAATTTTAGAGTTGATGTACGAGGATTACAGGATATGGGGTGCGACTGCCGCGATCCTTTATCACCTGGCAATAGAAATCGGAGACTGGAAAAAGAGCCGGAAGTGATCTAAAGATTTAATTCGAAGGGCATAGCAAAAAGATTAGTGAAATATTGGTGTAAATTGGCAGGTCGAAAAGAGTGCTTTGATTTAATGATTACTTAATTATTTATCTTCTTTGCCGCCTTCCTTTTCTTTAAAAGAATCTAACAATGCTTCCCTTTCATCACTCCTAATTTCGCCATCACCGACTAATTCTCTATTACAAACTTGATTGCGACCCTGTTGCTTTGCTTGATACAAATAACTATCGACTTGTTCCAAAAATTCTTTTTCGGTGAGTTGAGCACCTTTACTATACTCGTCAACACCGAAACTTGCCTCAATACCCAAATTAAAGTCACCTACATCAACCGGCGAATTTTCAATAATTAGACGAAGACGATTCGCGAAGTTCACACCATCATGGAGGTTAGTGTCAGGAAGCACAATAGTGAATTCTTCACCACCGTAACGACAGGGAATATCCAATCGACGAATGGTCTTACGAATTAATCTGGAAACATGGGTGAGAATGATATTGCCTACTTCATGTCCATGCTTATCGTTCATTGATTTGAAATGATCCAAATCCAGCATGATTAAACAGGTGGGTTGACCAGAACGACGGGTACGTTCCATTTCCAGACTGAGTGCCTGACTGAAATATCGAAAGTTGAATAAGCCCGTTAATTCGTCCGTTCGCACCAGAGCTGCAAGCCGCTTTACCTCTTCCCGGAGTTTCTTAACCCCAGATAAGTTAGTGCAGACGTCATCCCCAGCCGGACAGGGATCCAAAGGCGCTTCATCTATGCTCGGATGGTCGTTCATAGGCTTCGCGAAGTTTTATTATTATATTGTTTTTGTGTTGTCCTTCAGGAATCTCTTCGAATCCCTTATAAGCACAGAGAAAGCAGATTCACCTAGACAACTCTTTTTGGTTAAACTCAAATCTCGCTTGATCCCAACACCGATTAGATAAGATCACCAACCCGATATAAACACAGTGAACTTAACCATCTAGCATCAGAATTTCACACAACCCGCTGTTCCCAAACACCATCTAGTGACATTTCTAAGTCTTGGTCTGCATTTAGGCACTTTTAACGCCAGGGCCATACATTTGCCTTTTTATGGTATCGCCCAGGCCGGAAACTCGCCCAAGACATCAAAAGCGAGGTGGCCGAGGGTGTAAACAAAAAAAGTCAGTAGCACAATGGACAAAAGATCCAGCCACAAACCTGCAATCACCATCTTCATTATCGGCACCCTGCCCGATCCATACACAATTGCATTAGGAGGAGTGGAGACGGGCAGCATAAAAGCACAAGATGCCGCCAAGGTGGTGGGGATGAGTAACAGTAACGGATGCACTTCGATTGCCTGAGCCATACTGCCCATAATAGGAACTGCCAAAGATATAGTTGCAGTATTCGACATAACTTCCGTAAGGCCTGTAATAAACCCAACAGTACTAAGTACTATTATAAGTGGGCTAGCATCACCCAAAATGACTTCTAGCTGCATAGCTACATAGTCTGACAATCCTGAAGTTCCGAAACCTTTGGCTAGAGCTAATCCACCACCAAAAAGAATCAGAATCCCCCATGGCACTTTTTTTGCGTCTTCCCAATCCATAAGTCTACCGCCAACTTTCTTGCTGGCAGGGATCATAAATAAAGTTAGCGCCATCATTACGGACACTGTTCCGTCATCAATCAAATAACCCACTGGTGATGAACCCAACCACACGAGAAATGAGTCTAGGTAATGACTCCAACCAAAAACATCGACGTCTGCACCAAATAATCTTTCTTTCCTAGTCATCCAGAGAAAAGCCGCTGTGCCAAATACCGCGGCTACCCGTTTCTCTTCAGTGGTCATCGAACCAAGTTTTCCAATTTCATTGCGAATAAACTCTTTACCGCTAAAGGGTGTAGTTGGCGGTAAGGGGAAAATGAATCGAGTGAGTGTGAACCACGCGATTAACATATAAATTGTGCTCATAGGTAGAGCAAAAGCCATCCAGGAAGAAAAAGTAATTTCCGGAGCCTCAGGAAAGAGCTGTAACATTTGCGTAACCAACACCCCATTAGGAGGAGTGCCAATCAGAGTAGCAAAGCCACCAATGGAAGCGGAATAAGCAATACCCAGTAGCAGTGTTAAGGAAAAATTCTCTGCCCGCGGATGAATTTGACCGCCTTCCGCCTCAATTTTTTTATTCAAATCTTCATAAAGAACAATCAAGGACATGCCCATGGGCATCATCATTAAGGCAGTAGCAGTATTTGATAACCACATAGAAAGAAAGCCAGTCGCCACCATGAACCCAAGCACGAGACGATGAGGCTGGCCACCGATAAGCCGCAAAATATTCAATGCAATACGCTTATGTAAATTCCATTTCTCAACAGCGATGGCGATCATGAAACCACCCATAAACAGGAGGATTATCCAGTCCATGTACTGATTGGCAACATTAGGAAAAATAATGTCAAAGTCAGAAAGTGAATAGCCATCACTGACTGTTGCGTTGCTGAGATCGATACGATTGCCAGCGGGAAGCTCTCTACCCCGCATAATTCCCATGAATGGGAAAAGCACGATAGGCAACAATGCTGTGGCAGCTAGAGGTATTGCTTCGGTAATCCACCAAATGGCCATTAATACAACAATAGCCACCATTCGGGTAACAACTGGATTACCGGGTTGTAAATCAACGAAAATCAATATGAAGAGGAACACTAGAGGACCTAACCACAAACCTATCTTACTGCGGCGTGGGACCTCACTAATTAGACCCCTCTCTAGGGATGAATTGTTTTCTGAACTACTTGTCATATACAGACCTTTCGCTAAGCCGTTATTATTTTATTCATTTACTAATCTACAAAAGTGCAAAAATGCAAAGCTCAAGCTGATTAAGCGAAAAAGTCACAAGTTATGTTACCAGCACAACTAAAGCTGCTCGAGAATTGCCTCAGCAGAGCTTACTTTGATCTCTCCAGCTGCTTCGATGCCGAGATAAGTAACAGTGCCATCTTCAACGATCATGCCGAAGCGCTTGGCTCTTGCTCCCATACCGAAACCACTTGCATCTAATTCCAACCCAATGGCCTTGGTAAAATCTCCATTGCCATCAGCTAACATCGTTATTTCTTCGGCATTCTGGGCAACACCCCAAGCACCCAAGACAAAAGCATCATTCACAGCCATGCAGGCAATGGTATCAACACCTCTCGCTTTGATAGCATCAGCATTGATGACAAAGCCCGGCAAATGAGTCATAGAACAGCCTGGAGTGAAAGCGCCAGGAACAGCGAAGAATGCAACCTTCTTGCCGGCAAACAGTTCGTCTGCACTCACATCCTGAGGACCGTTTTCTCCCATAACTTTAAAAGTTGCTGATGGTACTTTGTCTCCAACTTGAATTGTCATTCTGTCTACTCCTGATGTATAAATAATTTTTACTTATTGAATAAGTTTTAATAAGTCCGTTAATAATAGCAAACTCAACCGTACAATCTAAGCTCCCAAACGATAAAATAACTGCTGTTCAGACAACTTTTAAGAAGATTGTCAATTCTTAGTCCTCGCAAATAGTTACTTCCACCTAGAGGCGATTTCAATACTTTTTAAACTGTGATACCAGACCCTATAATTTTACTACCAACTAGCTCGATTCCACTTTTAACCATCAAATCAAGATATAGATAAGAACCCCACTAAAACCAGAACCAGAAGAAAGTTTAAAGATATCAACAATTCTTTAATCATTATCTATTTCACAATTTAACGATCGAATGGTGCCTTGGCACCGATTACAGTTTCAATCCATTTTATATGGGCGGAGATTCTCTCGTAAACCGCAATCGAGCCATATTTACCCTGAGTCTCCTCAGAAAATCCTGGTTGGATTTGCTCTCCAACTGCAACACCTGCCAATCTTGGTTCTACTTCAAGGTTAATTATGGCCGGTCCACCGCTATCTCCCAAGCTGGGCATTCCTTCGAGCTGCAACGCTCCACTATTCCGCGTTCTTGGGTCTTCAAATCGTATCCGCAATCGGCGAGCTGCCTCAAAGATCCTATTCTTAGCCCTACGAAGTTCGCTATCATTATATTGCCTGCCGAAGGTTCCTAAGCCGAAATAGCCCCAGCCAAAAATGCTCACTTCCTGACCCAACTCATTGTTTTCAATTTGCAAGGGGATAGGGCGAGGAGTCAATGAATCTCCCTGGAAACGCAATAATGCAAGATCGACTTCGTCTACGTTGGTTTGGTAATAGTTGGGATGGCGTATCACTGCATCAATATCCCTATCCTTGCCTCCGATTCGTACTGCATACTGCCCGCCATTATCAATCGTGTTCTGCACCATCGTTTCATCAAGACAATGAGCAGCTGTAATCGCCCACTTAGAGTGAATCACTGTCGCTGCACATATTCTTCGATTCCCTTGCTGCTCCAGAAAAAAAACTGCAGGGTAGTCACTAGAACGAACTTCATAACGCGCGGGACCAACATCATGGCGAATTATAATTCCCTGAGCATTACCTATGTACACTATTGTCAATATAAGTGGGATCAAGTGATTCTTAGTCACGAAGCTCACCACCTGCAGTTTCATGATTCTCGGATCTGAGACGCCGCCGCAGTGGGCGCAAATTTGGCTGGTAACTTTTCTTTTGAGTCATGCGGAAAATTCTCAACATCCGGTGTATAACCACGAAAATAGCTAGAACGATGAAAGCCATAATACTAATGGTTAGCCACTGCTCATGGCTCCAGCTTGATGCATCGATGAATTCAGAAAACAAGGACAAAACCTGAAATAAGAAAGAGGGCTCATTATGCGACAATTTGCAGCAAAATAACTAGATTGAAAGGAGAAAATATCAAGGCTAAAACAATAGCTTTCTTAAAGTAGATTAGAGAGCTTTACTATAGCTACGGTCCTGTTTAGGTCTCATTTGCCAGGCCAGCTACGATTCCTTCAATAATTTTCATGCGTTCCCAGGGATCATCAATTTCCAATAATTGTTGCTTCTTCTCAACCTCAATGGGAACCAGTTCACTTAGCCGCCACCCTAGGTCCCAAAGATTGTCATAATTAATCAGCAGGTTTTTTTGTTCTACTAATGGATGATTTCCCAAACTCTGTAGCAAGTCTACTAAACCACTAAACTGATCATTTAAGGGAATGATCTGAGCTGAAATATTATCTGCTGAGCTAAATTCCACGTTGGCGCGGAGCAAACCACTGTCTGCCTGCCAAGAATCTTCAATTGTGAATTTCACCTCTCCCCCGGCAGTAATACCCAATAAACCGTTTTCTAATTGATCCCAATCAACAATTTTTGAGTAAGTACCAGTTCGATGAATTGCTTGACGTGTATTACCCTGAAGAGACTCTTCTCCTCCTTTTAGCAAACAGATACCGAAGCCAGAGCCTGATTTTAGGCAGTGACGAATCAAATCTATGTAACGTCTCTCAAAGATTTGCAGGTCGAATCGACCGCCGGGAAACATCACAATTCGTAGAGGAAATAAAGGTATTTCTGGCATGAAGTATCTTTAGCTTTTGCCCCTCATACTGTGAGGAGTTTTGCCTAGAGCGATGAGGAGTTTTTCGTGAATTCCACCAAAACCGCCATTGCTCATTACCACAATGTGGTCCCCCACCTGACTGTTTTCTTTCAGGAAATAGACAATTTGATCTACTTCTGTGAATGCATAGGCTGGCACTTCACTATCTGCGACAAGGGAATTTATATCCAAGCCTGATTGCTCTGGTTTTTGCCAGACGACCATATCCGCAGCCTGCACTGCTAGTACCAGATCTTTTTGATGGATTCCTAGTTTCATAGTATTCGATCTTGGCTCGATGACTGCAATTAGTCGAGCGCCGTGGTATTCCGCCTCAAGTTTCGCCGCCATGCCCTTTAAGGTTGATTCAATGGCTGTGGGATGATGGGCAAAGTCGTCATAAACTTTAATGCCTTCAACTTCACCGCGCAATTCCAATCTTCGTTTTACGCCCTTGAATTCCATCAATGCTTCACAAGCTGTTGCCACATCGACTCCGATATGGTGTGCAGCCGCTACAGCTGCCATAGCATTATTAACGTTGTGCAAGCCTGAAAACTCCCAATCGATAGTGGCACATTTTATCACTTCGCCAGTAGAGCCATGGCCGTATTTAACCAATTCAAATTTTCCACCTTGCGCATCCAACGTCAAAGCATTCCAAAAAACACCTCCGTTTGCTGCGAGTTTCCTGCAAATCTCTTCTGGTATTGAAATTCCAAACTGTTGCCTTGGAGTCCAACAACCCATTCCGAGAACCATCTCTAAACTAGCTTCACCATGAGGAGAAATAATCAAACCATTATTAGGAACTGTTCGCACCAAATGATGGAATTGCTTTTTGATAGCCTCCAGATTTTCGAAGATGTCTGCATGATCAAATTCGAGGTTATTTAGAATTGCAGTGCGAGGTGCGTAGTGAACAAACTTTGAGCGCTTGTCAAAAAATGCGCTGTCATATTCGTCTGCCTCAACAACAAAAAAAGTTGAGTCTCCCAAGGTAGCGGAGCTAGCAAAATTATTACATACGCCTCCAATTAGATAACCAGGTTTCAATCCTGCATATTCTAGAATCCAGGCGAGCATCGAACTGGTGCTGGTCTTGCCATGAGTGCCCGCAACACCTAATACCCATTTATCATGCAAAACAAATTGCGCCAGCCACTGTGGCCCCGAGGTATAGCTGATGCCCTCTCGCAACACGTATTCCACGGCACTATTACCGCGAGAGAGAGCGTTTCCGATAATTACCAAATCAGGCTGTGGTTGTAAGTGCTCAGCCTTAAAACCTTCCATCAGCTGAATGCCCTGCTCCTCCAGTTGCGTGCTCATGGGTGGATAGACATTGGCATCGCTGCCACTAACCCGGTAACCCAACTGTTTGGCAAGCACAGCAAGGCTGCCCATAAACGTGCCACAAATACCTAGAATATGAACATTCATTTTCTAATTCTCTACTCTCTGCGTAATAACTAATTAGTAATTTCGGCCAATAGTTAAGAAAAGTTCAATTTTGTGCTCATTTAGAGCAAAAACCTTAATCCTTCCATAGTGTTATAGCATATAACCGCATCGTCGCAGGATCACTTAATCACAGTCTGTGAACTGCATTCTAAAACCCACCAGCCCAGTAGAAAGTAAGCCGGCTAGCATTATCTGACCAGCAACGCGACATCTGTAAATTATAGTCTTCAATACATAACGAGGATGCATTGCAATCACCTCTTCCCTGACGCTAGGATGAACATCTCTTTTCTTTCTCCAATTAAGTAAAGCTATGGCAGACCCTACAAACTTTTGGCAATACTCTCAGGGGCTCTATGATCAGAAAGTGGTTGCCAGCACCTGCCTTAGTCTGCAAGAGTCTCACGACCTCGATGTAAATCTAGTTCTATTTTGCTGTTGGTATGCCAGTAACTTTGGAGTCATTCCTGAAACCTTGCTTGCGGATTCTTTGAAATATTCTAAATCGTGGAAAAGAAATGTGGTGCAACCTATTAGGTCTACCCGGATTTGGATGAAAAACCATCTGGAAAATAGTCACTACCTTGAAGTTAAAGCCTTAAGAGAGAGGATTAAATTTGACGAGTTGGCTGCAGAAAAGATCCAACAAGAATATCTGGCAAATATAACCTCAAAATATCTGGTAACGAATGGAATAGCAGTAGAAAAGATTGAGAAATCAGTGCAACAAAGCACGGCCATTACAAACATTAGACAGCTGCTGAGAAGCTTAGCAATTGAATTCGATTCGAACATCGAAGTATCAATCAAACGGATAGTGGATTCTTTTTAGCTAAGATACGCGAATCTGTTATTAAATTATTTATTCAAAGGGACTAACGAATCCGCCTGCTCGTGCTGAATATTCCTCGACCGAATTTCGATTACTGCTCAGCCGCCAGTTCAATCACAACATCCCAATTGAAGCGAACAAACCGATGCAATTCGCTGATGAGAATTCTTTCCTGGTCGCTGTGGGCACCAAACCCAAGAGCGGCATCTTCTCTATCGATAGCAGGGCCAATGCCGTAACACTGAATTCCACGGTTTCGCAGATAAGCCATATCTGTGGCACCTGTGCTCATGGTCGGTAGCGTGACAACGCCATAGTGCTCTTGTATCCCTGCTTCAATAGCGGTAAAAGCCACAGTATCCAATCTAGCTTGTCCGCGAGGCCGCGTGTTTCTGGCGCCAAGGCTAATCTCGATTGCTGGATCATCTACAACCCGGCGAATCTCATCCAGGAATTCGGGAATGCTCTCGTCAGGGAGTGCACGAAAATCGACACTGGCTCTCGCTTCGGAAGGAATAACATTTATCCGATAACCAGCATCGAAAATATTTGGCGATAGAGAAGAACGTAACATCGATGCGTGGCGAGGCTCATTAGCGAGAAAGTATTCGTCTGAATCACTGGCCCGGCCGGGATCTAATACATTTAAATAACGCTCCGCTGCGTCCGCAGGAGAAATACTCGCAAGACGCTCGAAATAAGCTGCGGTAGTTTCGTTTAAACGAATGGGAGTGCGCCAATCTGCTATTGCGGCTACCGCCTTGGCTAATCGCGTAACGGAATTAGTTTGCAAGGGCACAGAACCATGTCCTGCAACTCCGGTCGCCAATAACTCAACTCGATAGGGTATTTTTTCAACAGTCTGGATACCGGCGTACTGCACTTCTCGATTGACTCTGGCTACAGAGCCACCTTCGGCCAAACAGAATTCAGAATCAATCTTATCGAAGTGGTTCTCCACCATGAACTCGATACCGAATTCAGTAGCTCCTTCCTCACCAGACTCCGCTAGAAAGATGACATCACGGTCCAATTTTACATTCTGTCTTTTTAGCTCCAGCATCACCATCAGAGCTGAGGCCAGATTATCCTTATCATCCACTGCACCACGACCATAAACATAGCCATTGTCGATGGTGGCGCTAAAAGGTGGAAACGTCCATTTTTCAGGATCGACATTCACTACATCTGTGTGCGCCATTATCAACAAAGGTTCTTTATTGCCATTGCCCTCTAATCTCGCGAGTACGTTAGGTCGTTCTGGGTCTAGAGCCAATAGCTCAACTGGAATGCCCTCTGCTTCTAAAACTTGCAGCAGATATTCAGCCGCTGGTAATTCTCGCCCTGGAGGATCACTGGTATCGAATTGCAGCAAGGCACGATAGTGCTGCAACGTTTCCGTCTCCACGGCAGCCCAATCGGGCTCGCTAACTTGGGCAGAAGCAATCTGGGTAAGGAATAAGCAGCAAACTGAGATAAAAATGCGCACGATAGGTTCTCCATGCTCGAATATTGAATGTAATCGAGCATATCAGAGATATCTGTAGTTTTGGACCGTTGGCCAGGCTCAGTAAACAATAAATTAGCGTCTAACAATGGCCTAGGTCGGGTGTCCGGCCTAGTCGCTCCTATGCTGCACGGGACTTGGACGGTTTCCAAGTTTTACCGGATGAGTTCTGCTTAACTGCATTCGAGTTTGGCTTACGCCGCCGCTGCTTAGGATTGTGTTTCTTAGCAGCCGGTCGCTCGTCTTGCCGTGAGTACCTGGATTCTGACCTGCCAGATGGTTCTTCTGAGACCTGAGGGCGCGCAGGCAAATCAAATTCGGCAATATCAGCCACCGGAATAGGGTTTTTGATTAGTCGCTCAATATCCCGCAGCTGCTTTTTATCTTCATTAGTGACTAATGAAATTGCGACTCCGCTCAAACCAGCCCTACCGGTTCGACCAATGCGATGCACATAGTCTTCTGGCACATGTGGAAGGTCAAAATTAATTACAGTTGCAAGTTGGTTAATATCGATACCACGGGCAGCAATATCAGTGGCAACTAAAACTTGAACTTTATTCTGTTTGAAAGCATCTAGAGCCTTCGTTCGTTGCGCTTGCGATTTATTACCATGGATTGCTGCAGCGGAAATATTATCTCGACTGAGTCTTTTAACTAGGTTATTCGCACCATGTTTAGTCCGACTAAATACCAAAGTCTGATCAGCATTGGATCGAAGCAATGAACTAAGCAGATCTGCCTTTCTTGGCTTATCAATCTTGTACATTTTCTGGGAGATCAATTTTACCGTGGAATTTCTCGGTGCTACGTCAATTTCAATGGGATTATGGCAGATGGTTTTCGCCAACTTGCGTATCTCATCGGAAAAAGTTGCTGAGAACATAAGGTTTTGTCGACGCTTTGGTAGCAGCGCGAGAATTCGCCTGATATCTCTTATAAATCCCATATCCAACATGCGATCAGCTTCGTCAAGAATGAGAACTTCTACCTCATCGAACTTGACCGAGTGTTGTTGATACAAATCTAGCAAACGTCCTGGTGTGGCGACCAATATATCGAGACCACGCCGAAGTTTTTGTTTTTGTGGATTGATATTCACACCACCAAAAACCACACCATGGCGTAATCTTTCATTTATGCCATAAGTTTCAATGCTGTCTTGAATTTGAGCAGCTAATTCGCGAGTCGGTGTCAGAACCAAGGCTCTTATTTGGCGGTCATTGTTTTGCTGACGTCCACCGAGCAATTGTAAAAGAGGTAAAGTGAAGCCCGCTGTTTTGCCTGTTCCAGTTTGAGCGGCGGCCATTACATCCTTTCCGCTGAGTATTTCAGGTATAGCCCGCTCCTGAATTGGAGTAGGCGTTGTATATCCCGTTGTTTGCACTGCTTGCAGCAGGGAATCGGTTAGTCCGAGTGTATTAAATGTCATTAAAATCTCTTTCATTTATAAATAGTATTTACAGCAAGCCACAGCCAAATAATTCAGGCTTAAGCAGGCTTAATTAAGGTGTGTCCGAATTGCATTCGGTTGCACTGGTGTGCATTCGATAGGTAGCTAATGACTAACGTCTATAAAGAACGTCTAGCTCAAGAGTGAGGTGTAGACTCCAAAGTGTCGTCACTGCAATAGTGTGAACTTGTAAACTGGAATCTCAAGTGACTACATTTCTGCAGAAAGATGACCTTTGCTAAAGATGATGCACTGTTGGGTAGATTCGTTAATCCATCTCCAACGGGGCGGCACTTTATCACAATTTAGAGAGAAAATAGCTTTTTTTTATAAAAACGTCTTATCTTATTGTTTTTAAACAATATTAACTTGGTTCTTGACGCTCAATTTACTCGACTTGTAGTTAGGAAAGCCAATAAAACCGATCTAATATAGGACAAATCCACCGTCGATAAGAATATCATCGCCCGTGTGATAGGCGCTGGCGTCGCTCATCAAATAGGCAGCGATACCTTCGAAGTCTTCTTTTGTTCCCCAACGCTTAGCTGGAATACGAGGAAGAATCGCGTCAACGAATCTCTCATTGGAAAAATTCTTTGCTGTCATAGCGGTTTCGATATGGCCTGGCAAAATTGAATTTGCTGTTACTCCATATTTAGCATACTCAACAGCGAGGGCCTGCATCATGGAAATTACCGCACCCTTGCTTGCACCATAGGCTTCAACTCTTGCCATGCCCATTACTGCACCAATCGATGCTGTACCAATTAATCTTCCACCTGGATCACCAGCTTCCGTTCGTGATTTCATGTGTCCGGCAGCACATCTCAACGTATAAAACAGTCCATCTAAATTAACGTCCATGACGTGACGCCAATCCTCGGTGGAAAACTCTTCAAATCTTCCCGTTCGAGCTACGCCAGCATTGGCGAAACAGGCATCTACGCGACCGAATTTTTCGAGAGTTTCAACGAAACAATTCTCAACAGCGATTTCATCACGAACGTCACATTGAATGCTATGAACTTTTCCCTGATAATTTTCTAGTTCTTTTATTGTCTTTTCTGCAGCTAAGTTTTTCTCTACATTGGTTCCCCAAATGCAAATATCAGCGCCCTGTTTTGCAACACCTAAAGCAAAGCCCAAACCGATTCCGCCATTACCACCGGTGATAAGCGCAACTTTGCCAGTTAAATCAAATAGAGAATTAGTCATTTCTTCTCACTCCCTGCCAACGTTTAACAATTCCTGGGTCCAGATCAAATAGATCCAAGATTCGACCGATATGGTGATCAACCAAATCATCTACGCTCTGTGGTTTTATGTAATGTGCTGGCATTGGAGGAACCAACACCGCTCCATTCAAGCTTGCCTTATAAAGCAACTCACAATGGCCAGTATGCAAGGGCGTCTCTCTTGGCACTAAAACAAGTCGCCGCTGTTCTTTGAGGGTCACATCCGCGGCTCGTACCAGTAGCGAATCAGCGTAGGAATTAGCAACTGCCGACAAGGTCTTGATGGAACAGGGTGCCACAACCATGCCATCAGTTTTAAAAGAGCCGCTAGCGATAGTGGCAGCAATATCTTTATTAGAATAAACCTGATCGGCCAGAGCTTTGACATCCGCCGCCGACCAATCTGTTTCGAGAGAAATATTCATCTTCGCCGAATCAGACATCACTAAATGAGTCTCGACTTCGCTTTCTCCTTTTAGCACTTCAAGCAATCGAATTCCATAAATGACTCCACTAGCACCAGACATGCCAACAATTAGGCGCATGATGTCATTCCTCTCTTAATATTGATTAGCTTATTGGACACGGTATTTATAGTACAAAAATAAATGGGCCCCGATTGTTGCATCAATTTCCGATCACTGGCAAGCAAATGCAACAACGAGTAAGATGTTGCTTCCACTAGGCGTAGGCGGCAAGTCATTTTTGGATTAAATTTAAAAATTCGATTAACACTCACCCCAACTAACTATCGAACCAATAGCTATGAGCAAGGCAAATCTTTTCTACGCCCAATCCGGCGGCGTAACTTCAGTGATAAATGCGAGTGCCTGCGGGGTTATTGAGACCGCAAGACTAAACAAAGACAAAATTGGCAAAGTTTATGCTGGCCTGAATGGAATAGTTGGTGCACTAAACGAAGATCTAATTGATACGAGCAAAGAAACAAGCAAAACAATCGCCGCACTCCGATCGACGCCTGCTGGCGCATTCGGATCTTGTCGTTATAAACTCAAAAGCTATACAGAAAACAAACGCGAATATGCGCGCTTAATGGAAGTATTCCAGGCACATAATATTCGCTATTTTCTTTACAATGGCGGTGGTGATTCACAAGATACTGCGAATAAAATTGCTCAGCACAGTTTGGAGAAAGGTTTTCCTATTACCTGTATCGGAGTCCCAAAAACTGTCGACAACGATTTACCTATTACTGACAACTGCCCCGGTTTTGGGTCGGTAGCAAAATATGTTGCTGTTTCAATAAGAGAAGCCGGCTTAGATGTTGCCTCCATGTGTGCTAGCTCAACCAAAGTATTTGTCATGGAAGTTATGGGTCGCCATGCAGGCTGGATTGCTGGCGCTGCTGGATTGGCGAGCGAAGAAGCTGGCGATGCTCCCCACATTATACTGTTCCCAGAAATTGCCTTTAATAAGGAAATGTTTCTTAAGAAAGTTAAGAGCTCTGTGAAGAGATTTGGCTACTGCGCAATCGTAGTTTCTGAAGGTGTTCAAAATAAAGATGGCACTTTCTTAGCGGATGCAGGCGGAGTAGATGCCTTCGGTCATGTCCAACTAGGTGGAGTAGCACCCTTCGTTGCCAATATGATCAAAGATGAACTGGGCTATAAGTACCACTGGGCGGTTTCAGACTATCTGCAACGTTCTGCAAGACATATAGCCTCGGCCACAGATGTCGAACAGGCCTATGCTGTAGGCCGTGCTGCTGTTCAATTCGCTTTAAAAGGAAAGAATGCGGTAATGCCCACAATCGTGCGCGGCTCTGGCAAGAAATACTCTTGGAAGATCGGCGAAGCGAAACTCTCCGATATCGCAAATATTGAGAAGATAATGCCTAGGCGATACATCAGTCGCGATGGATTCAGCATCACTGAAGAAGCCAGAGAGTATTTTTTTCCGCTGATTCAGGGCGAGGATTATCCTGAATACAAAAATGGAATCCCCCAATATGCTCGATTGAAGAAACAGCTAGAAAAGAAAAAATTGAAGCAGTGGGCAGACTGATTTAATCCAAGACTCTAGGAAGCAAGGCCTTGGTTTTCTACAATCTCACTAGGGCGCTAGGCGAGAGACTTCCCAGTTTTCATTTGTTCTGGTGAAGCAAAATCGATCATGTAAACGGTTCGCTCCGCCCTGCCAAAACTCAATCTCATGGGCTTTCACTCGATAGCCTCCCCAAAAATCCGGGAACGGAACGTCGCCTGATTGAAATTTTTGCTTCAGTGATTCAAATTGATTTATTAACACGGTTCTCGAAGTCAGCACCTTACTTTGCTCAGAGGCGATCGCGGCTAACTGGCTGTCCTTTGACCTACTGAAGAAGTATTTTACCGATTCAGTTTTAGAAATTTTTATGACTTCCCCACAAATTTTTACCTGACGATCAATTGAATGCCAGGGAAAGTGTAAACTAATTTTGGAATTCTGATTCAGTTCATCTGCCTTACGACTACTGTAATTCGTGTAAAACACAAAACCTTCATCGTCAAAATGTTTTAATAAGACAATTCGTTGACTGGGTTGCCCATTGACAGCAACTGTCGCAATAGTCATGGCTGTCGGATCGCCGACTTTAAGATCGATGGCTTGTTGCATCCAGATTTTAAATTGCTCAATCGGATTCTCAACCAGGTCTTCACGGCTTAAACCGCCGTGCAAATACTCTCGCCGCAGCGACTCTAAATCCATATCTAAAAATCCATCCTAAGTGAGTTTTTATAAAGGCATCGATTCTGAGCCCCATTTATTCAAAGCCAATTTCTGAAATATTTATTCACGAATAGATTATTGAAAACCTTTCCCCAATAACTGAAGTGCATTTGAAGCAAAGGGGTCGATTCTGGTATTAAGAGTGAGAGAGGCTTAGGTTCAATGTTTTAGCGAGCTAGATTACCATATTCCCACCACTGCGGCCTGGGAGCGCCGGTATCGTAATAGAACGTGCCCTGCCCATGCTTGTTACCGGCAAAGAATCCACCGACAAATTTCGTACCATCGGACCAGCGATAAGTTCCTTGCCCTTGATAGTGATCATTTACAAACTGACCAGAATAGTTCTCTGTATTTTCACTCAACCAATATTCGGTATGCTGATTCTCTCTCCACTCTGGCAGATTGAAGAAATATGACCCTTGTCCATTACGCTTATCTTCGCGCCACTGACCTATATAAAGATTTCCTTTTCCATTCCAATAAGTTCCTCGGCCTTGTCTAATTCCATTCGCCCAATTTCCTCGGTAAACAGATTTGGCGAGGAAAGAAATGGGAATTTCTAGCCTCCCAAAACCATTAAACTCGCCATCCTTAAACTCACCTACGTAGCTGCCTTTACCAAATTCTGTTATTAACTCCAAAGTGCCCGTTCCTGCTAGGCAATCCCCACGGATGCAGCTCTCTTCTGTAACAGCTGCTAAAGATTGAGCAAGCGTGGCCTGACTGGAAAATACAGTGGCAAACAACAGAATTGGACAATAGATTAGTTTGATAAAAGTGGGTTTATTTGACGTTTTTCTGTTTTTAATCAAAGCCATAGGACTTTCCTCATAGCGAAGTTATTGGCTACAGATAGTGTCGATTATATACTTATAGACAATCGGCTCAATAGATTCTCGAGCAATGATCTGCTGCTATAGCCTGCTCTCAGAGAAATTGCGACTGTACACCTTCATACCTCTGATCAATTCCGCTTCACTTTAGATAATTATTGTAGTTCGACTAGGCTGCTAAACAAGCTTACCGATGATAACCACAAGTCTTTCGCAGACTTTCGAATTCTGCTTTTATCCAACCAAGCCCACCAAGAAAATCTACTCCCACTTCAAGACGTCACGTCCCCCTAGTAACTATTGTAGAGAACTTAGAAAGATGGATTCCTAAACAACCTTACGGAGAACATTGAGTGGGCTGATACTTACTACCTGGCGCGTAGAATTTACCCCAAGGCCAGCAATGATGAGCATACCCAGCATGGGACCTGCTAACCAAACCCAATAATGAAAATTGAATTCTTGCTCGAATATCCCTTCCTGCAAGTAATAGAGGCTCGCTTCAGCTCCTATTGTTGCTATGAGCCCTGCCACAAATCCAATCGTTGCGAACTCGATGAGTAAGCTCGAAAGAATGAGTTTTTTACCTGCACCTAAAGTTCTCAGTATGGCATTCTCATGAAACCTCTCGTCCAGTGTCGCATTGACACATGAAAGTAGAACCAATCCACCACACAATAATACCAGCACGGAAATTAACTCTATCGCTGAGGTAACCTGCGCAATTATGGTTTGAATCTGTTCTATCAGCGCATCAATTTCAATTACAACAATAGTAGGAAACAAGCGGATCAAATCGTTCAACAGAATTTTTTGTTCTCTTTCCATTAATACCGTTGACAAAAATGTGGATCCCAAATGATCTATGGTTCCAGGGGAGAAAATTATAAAAAAGTTTGGTTGCATGTTATCCCAGCGCACACTACGAAAACTGCTCACTTCGGCTGAAATAATTTGCTGATTTACTTCAAATTCTAAGCTATCGCCTAACTCCAGATCTAACCAATCAGCGTAGTCCTCCTCAATGGACACATAGCCTGGCTCAACATCCTCTCCCCACCAGCTTCCAGCTGTAATACGATTATCATCTGGCAGCTCATCAGCCCAGGTGACTTGACGCCGACTCAGATTACCACGGACTCGTCGACCTTCTACTTCTTCAGTCGCTTCGGTGTCCCCTGCATTCAAAGCTCCCATCGCAGCAGATGACTGAGTATCGATCGAGGCTCTCATTTCCTCATACTGAGCCTCATCAACTCCAGCATTTTCTGTGAGATTCCCTCGTTCGGAAGCGCTTTCTAGATCTTCTTCCGGCTCAGGAATAATGCCATTCACGGTATTTACGCGGGCACTAATTAACGGATAAAAAGCATTACCCTCAACTCCGTTTTCATTAAAAAAAGCTTCAATACCTTCGATTTGATTTTGTGAAATGTTCATCATGAAATGATTAGGAGTATCTTCCGGAAGTTGCGCCTGCCAATCGTTGATCAGGTCAGTACGAAGCAATGTGAGAATTAACAATGACATAATTGTTACTGAAAAAACCATTACCTGCAGAACATTCTGAGTTCTTCTTCTTCGTGCAGCGGTCATTGCTAGTTTCCAAGCACTTCCTGCTTTCATACCCACCGATCCACTTGAACGTAAGAATAGATAGGAAACAATAGAAAGAAAGACCGATATTCCAGCAATAACAATCACCAACACCGAAGTTAGATAAAAATTCTGACTGTACCAATAGACTAAAAATATCGCGCCTAAAATTCCAAATATATAAGGTATGTTGGCACTTATTTTTTGTTGGCTAATGTCTTTTCTTAGTACTCGTAGTGGCGGAGTTTCTCTTAGCGCTAACAAGGGCGGCAACGCAAATGCTAACAAGCAGATGAATGCCGTAAGCGAACCGATTACATAAGGCTGAAATCCAGCAGCAGGCAAAGATACCAAAAGCACAGATTCCAATAGCAGTAAAATTCCTTGGTGAACTAAATAGCCAAGAAGCGAGCCAACAACAATAGCAATTGCTACCAAAACTATTTGTATTGCCAAATAGATAGTGGTGATTTGAGAAGAAGTACAACCGAAGGTTTTTAGTATCGCCACATAATCATAATGGCGCTCACTATAGCGTTTAGCTGCCAACGCAATAGCGATTCCCGCAAGCAGAACCGCAAACAAAGATCCTAGTAATAGAAAACTTTCAGCCCGATTGAGGGCCTCACTGACCTCTTCGCTCTCGTCTCTTACATCTCGAATATAGTATTTGCCTAGCCATTGTTCTTCGCCACGAAACCAGCTTTCGAAATCATCGAGTTTTTGTTGATCGTCATCGGCAAATAAATATCGATAGTTTACTCTGCTACCAACTTGAACAATATTCGTCTGTTCGACATCGTCCATATGCAGCATAAGTCTGGGGCCAGCATTATCCGCCATGCCACCACCAGACCTGTCTGGCTCAGCGATAATGATCTTACCCACTCTTAACTCGGCCTCACCGACAAAAACAGAATCTCCAACTTCGACACCAAGGGCCGACAGTGCTCTGCCTTCCAGCCATGCCTCACCAACTGGAGGGCCACTTTCAATTGGCGTTCCTCGAATAAACGCTTCTTCAGCAACAATGACTTCACCCCGTAAAGGATATGTATCTGTCACCGCTTTAGCGGCCACCAACATATTGCCTGAGTCTGAAAAGGCCATAGATGTGAATGACAAAGTTTCAGCAGTTCGCAATCCAAGAGCCTGCCCTTTTTCGAGAACTTCTTCAGGCAGCAAACCACGACCGCTGACAATGCGATCGGCGGCAAGCATATTCGCCGATTCCAGTATTAATGCTTTTTCTAACCTGTCAGTAAACAAAGCAATGCCAGTAACAGAGGTTACCGCCATAACTAGAGCGAAAAACAGCAGGCGCAATTCACCGCCCTGCCAATCGCGCCAGAGTAGGCGCATGGCCAAACCCAATAAATTACTGAGCGGCTTGTTATCGCTTAGAACACTTGTTTTTGTGCTAGCCAACTATGGTTTCCTCGCTTTTTTCATCACTCACGATTTCTCCAGCAACTAATTTTACACTGCGGCCACAGCGTTTTGCTAAGCGCTCATCATGGGTTACCAATACTAATGTGGTGGAGAATTCTCGATTCAAATCAAACAACAGATCAACAATTTTCGATCCAGTGGCAGTGTCTAAATTCCCGGTGGGCTCGTCGGCGAACAGAACTTTTGCTTGAGTCGCAAAGGCACGTGCTATTGCAACTCGCTGTTGCTCACCACCAGATAACTGGTTGGGATAATGATGGCCACGCTCAGCCAATCCAACTCGTTCCAACAGCTGCTTGGCCTTTTCATTCGCTTCAGCATCCCCTTTCAGCTCAATAGGTAACATGACGTTTTCTAGAGCCGTCAGGCTTGGCAATAACTGGAAGGACTGGAATACGAAACCCACCACTTGGCCCCTGAGAACCGCTCTGCGCTCTTCATCCAATGAAGCCAAACTGTGCCCATCGAGAAACACATCTCCGGAACTTGAACCATCGAGGCCCGCCATCAAACCAAGCAAGGTTGACTTACCTGAGCCAGAAGCTCCGACGATGGCTACCGCTTCTCCGGTATTAATGGAAAGATTAATGTCGTTTAGAATTGTTAACACGCCTTCGCTGGTATTAACACTCTTAGTAAGATTCTCTGCTCGTATCATGACTTTCGTCCATTCAACCTCATAATCAGACTCTTATTTGCCTGTCCTGCTTTCAAAAAACTATTGAGCCAGCTGCTACCCAACAAAAACAGCCAGCATTATAGTCGAATTATGCGCTGTGTCTGCTAGGACGTGTGCATTTGGATTGCATCTGGGCTGTGGGTCTATAAAATTAACGCATGAAGGCTTTTTTCTCCTACCTCAGCAATTTATTAGCACATTTTGGGAAGTATTTTACTTTGCACACGATGAATACCCTCCTCACTCGATTACTGGTTGTATCCCTCCTCGCTGTATGCGCATCAGCGCAAGGGGCAGCCGACGACGACTATGTGTTAATGGTACTTGGCGATAGCCTCAGTGCCGCATACGGAATCGATGAGGAAGATGGATGGGTAGCTCTTTTAGACAATAAGCTCCGCAATGATAATTGGCCATATAGGGTAGTGAACGGCAGTGTTAGTGGCGAGACTACCACTGGCGGCTTAGCACGACTTCCTGCGATGCTCGACAGTCATCAGCCTGATTTGGTTATTCTGGAACTGGGCGGAAATGATGGATTGCGCGGCTTACCTCTAGGAATTCTAAAATCCAATATGCTCATTATGATCGCACTGATTGA
The DNA here is from genome assembly GCA_012960305.1 of Gammaproteobacteria bacterium. GTDB lineage: Bacteria > Pseudomonadota > Gammaproteobacteria > Pseudomonadales > Pseudohongiellaceae > UBA9145. The sequence goes on from DUBM01000011.1 coordinate 556,830, forward strand.
AGAGCAAGGCGCTGAGGTCTTGTTAACTGGCATACAAATACCACCAAATTATGGCCCGCGCTACACTGTGCCGTTCTATCAGCTTTATGGGCAATTGGCGGCAGAAAAGACTTTGGCATTGGTACCATTTCTGATTGAGGGGATTCCACAGCAACCAGAGCTTATGCAAAATGATGGGATTCACCCTCGTGCCGAAGCTCAATATATGATCCTCGACAATGTCTGGGTTGTATTGGAAGCGATGTTACAAAAGCACTAATAGCAGAAGATCGAAAAGATGTATGAGCTAACTAAAAGAAAATTGAATATTGTCTACGCTGTCTAAAATGAATTCCTTTTCGCTATACCACCGCGCTGACGAATCTACACCTCTTTTAGCCTCGCCATAAAAGGAAGTTACTCCCTCATCTTTGCAGAAGTGAATAATCTTATCCGATAGTGAAGGGCCTATGCCCTTGTTTCGGTAATTCTAGGGTACTTCAATATCTTTCAAGCAATAGCTTACAATTGGTAGTTGTTCCGTAACCGATGATTCATTTGATGTTACGATGCGATAAAAATTATTCGGGCGTGTGCTCAACTGCACAAAGGCGATCGCATTGGACCCACTATAGACACCAGAGAAATATTTTTTAAAGACAAACCATCTGGCTTCATTATCTTGGTGCCGGGAATATTACGGTCATGCAAGCTCATAATCGTCGCCCAAATTCCGTAGTTAAATTCTAGCTAATAAATCTCACAGAATATTTGTATAGGATGCGTTTTAAAATGGAGACATATCTCGTTTATTTCTGCAATATAAGTAATCGAACAATAATTCTATGACCTAAATAGTTAGATAACTGTGATAAGGGTCACAATAATGGCTGTGGTGTTTCAAATGCAGCATCATAAAAATACGACCGAGGGTAATTACTTTCGTCGCAATGAAGTCGCTGTAGAAAGAAGAATTAACCAAGAATTGAGCTATCAACTTCGGTGATTGGTTCGGATTTTTGCGCACGTGGATCATCACCTATTCTGAAAAGCATAATAGCAGATGCGATATTGCAGATGGCAATAGCTAATAGCGCAAGATTGTAATCACCGACCGTATCATAGTAATAAGCGACTAATATCGGCCCAATCGCAGACATACCAAAAGTAAATGGCATGGCAGTACTCCGTACTGACCCAAGATAACGGCGGCCAAAAAACGAAGCCCAAATGACTTCCTGTAGAGGAAGCAGGCCACCCCAACCTATGCCCATTATCAAAAAACTGCCAAAAATCAAATAATCAATCTGTCGAGATACGCTGAAAACAATTGCCATAACGGCAAAGCCAGTGATGGCGGCACCTAATCCAGCGAGCTTCTTCGGACTGTATTGGTCAATGAGCATCCCCCAAAAAGGTTTACTCAAAAAAGCTGGAATTGATGCAACAGAAATCATTGACGACGCAACCAATCTTGAATAGCCAGCATCTGACATCAGCGGAATCGTTTGTACCAACATGGTTGTTATTGAAATCTGAAACAGACCAAAAGCAAGAACTAAGAAATAGAATGCTGAGGTGCGCATAGCCTCTGCGCGAGTCATTGATCTATCGAAATCTACTTGCGCAGCAACGCCGCCGCCGGAAGCGATATCTTCCGCAGTTTTACCATCAGGGTACATTGAATAGTCTTCTGGGCTGCGTCTTATCAGTATCGCCATGGGTAAAGTGAAACCCGCTGCTCCAATACCGAGCATTTCCCAGGAACTTCGCCACCCATACACGTCCACCATCCAGGTTGCTATTGGCGGAAGAATGACACCGGCTAAGGAGATACCCATACCAGCAACAGCAACAGTTCGGCCTCGCTTTTCTACAAACCACTTCCCCAGAGTTACATTGATCACTAAGTTACCAATCATGGCCGCGCCCATTGTCAGTATAAAACCATTAAGAACAAGCCATTGGGTAAGAGTATTGATACTTCCTAAACTATAAATTGCAGTGGATAGGATCAGCGACCCAAGGATAATGAAGGGGCGACCGCCATAGCGGTCGATATAGGATCCAATGATAAAGCCGGTACTGGCCATGACAATCTGACCTATTGATCTTGATGCCGAAAATTCAGCACGGCTCCAGCCAAACTCCTCTGTCATAGGGATCATAAAAGAACCAACTACGTAGTTGGCCATACCAACAGCTACAAATTGAGTAACAAATCCTGCTACAACAATCCAGTAGCCGTAGTAAATACGGTTCTCTGAATGAGTCAATGGAAAATCCTAAAAAATGAGTGAGCGAATTTTAGTCGATCAGCTTCCGATAGTATAGATTCAACATTAATGCTCCCCCAAAGCAACGCTAATAGTAAGATACCTGCCCCCCCATATTTTAACTACATAGGCAATCTGAATATCAGGCTCAAGTAGATCAAGTGATTTTAAGAAATTGGCCCAGTCATGCCTCGCCGGATTACCTGTGTTAGCTCCCGTACCCAATAATAGCAGACGCATCGGCGACCTAGCTGCCACATATAGCTAGTTTTGCCTTCCCTATTAAATAGAACAATATTCTAATCTGAAGAGATTAGGTGCTTGTGATTTCCAAGTATTTAGCTATAACGGATTCAACACCTTGTTGAATCGACTCCACTACCAAAGCATGGCCTATGGACACTTCGAGAATATTAGGAATCTGCAGAAATTTGGCTAAGTTCTTAAGGTCTAGGTCGTGCCCAGCATTGATACCGATCCCTAAGGTTGTTGCCATCTCTGCTGTGTCTCTATACGTCTGAAATACTGAGTCAGCGGACGCTGAACCGAAGCTGCTGGCAAATTCTTCTGTATAGAGCTCAATACGATCGGCACCAACGGCCTGAACTCTTTTAAGTTCGGAGGGAACTGGATCTAGGAACAAACAGCTTCGAATTCGGTTACGCCTTAATTTTGCTAATGTTTCAAACAAAAACTGCTGGTTCTCGCCAATATTCCATCCATGGTCTGAGGTTAACTGGCCGGGCAAATCTGGAACTAAAGTGCACTGATCTGGACAAATTTCCAATACAAGTTTAATAAAATCATCTGAAGGGTATCCTTCAATATTAAATTCGATGTCGCTCTTATCCTTAAGGAGATCACTTAAAGCATATACATCAGCACGGGTAATATGACGCTCATCGGGCCGAGGATGAACAGTAATACCTCTCACTCCATTAGCAATTATTTGCTCGGTAAATTTCACGATATTGGGAAAATCACGGCCTCTAGAATTGCGAAGTAGGGCAATCTTGTTAATGTTAACACTTAATATTGTCATGGTTATAACTCAATCTCCGGAAGAAAATATAAACTTAATTAAATATTAAGATAGAAAACTCATGGCGATTTTATTAAATACCTGAGGCTTCTCAGCATGCAACCAATGCCCACCCTCCATAATAATTTTAGAGGTAGCCTTTGGGAAAAATTTCAATATCTGTTGTTCGTGCTCAGTCTTTATATAGTTAGACAAGGCACCTTTTATAAATAAAACTGGCTTTCTAAATACCTTGTTACCGCTGGGTTCTGCTCTGAGATTGTCATACTCTTTCTTTATGGCCGGTAAATTTAGGCGCCATCGATATCTACCTGATTTCTCTCGCACTAAATTTGTGAGCACAAACTGTCGAGTGGACTCATCATGAATAAAGTTTCGCAAGTAATCCTGGGCTTCAGTACGACTATTAATTTTCTCTAAATCAAGTGATTCCATACCCGCAATCGCCCTCATGTGAACATCAGCAGAGTCCTCATAGGCGACCGGGGCTATATCCACCACGATCATTTTTCTGACAAGTTGCGGGTAGCTCAAACTAAGCTCCATCGCGACCTTACCACCCATGGAGTGGCCAATGATGGAACATGACTCAATATCTAAACGTTGAAGCAGCTCTTGAATATCTTCAGCCATAATTTGATAGTTCATTATTTCTGCGTGAGGAGAGCCGCCGTGGTTACGCAGATCTACACCGGTCACAGCAAATCGTACCGCCAGTTCTTTCGCATGCCACCCCCAATTGCTGTGACTGCCGAAGAGACCATGAAGGATGAGTACCGGCTCACCTGAAGTTGAATATTGGCAATAATTTAGCTGCATAGTGGATTAAGGGAGAGCGTTTAAGAGCTCCAGGACATCATCATGATGAGATTTTGTCTTAATTTTGTCCATAATGTGGACAAGACGTCCCCGCTTATCGATTATGAAGCTTGTGCGGATAATACCTATGTACTCGCGGCCCATGAATTTCTTCATCCCCCACACAGCATATTTGTCAGCAACCGAATGATCTTCATCTGCAAGAAGCGAGAAATTCAGGTCTTCTTTCTCTTCAAATTTAGCCAACCTCTTAACCGGATCTGGGCTTATTCCAAGAGCGACAGCGTCTAGCTTAGCTAACTGATTTTTGCTGTCTCGCAGGCCACAAGCCTGCACTGTGCAACCAGGAGTCATCGCTTTTGGATAAAAATAGAGGACGACATTTTTTTTGCCTTTATAATCACTTAATTTAGTTTGCATTCCATGCTGATCCAACAAAGTAAATGATGGCGCTAAATTTCCTAGCTTAATAGATGCCATATTCTAAGTGCCTGCAATTCGTTTAAAATTACCTATTATACCTAAGTAGGATGACCCAAGCGCAGTCTTTCCCATGTTATAATTTATTTAATGAACTCAATTCCACAATCCGTTGTTGCGCTAACTGGAGCTGGCATATCTGCTGAATCAGGCATCAGCACATTTCGTGCTGCCGATGGGCTTTGGGAAAATCATCCCGTCGTCGAGGTCGCCACCCCGGAAGGCTTTGATTGTAATCCACCACTAGTTTATGAATTCTACAATCAACGTCGGCGTCAACTATTGTCCGATGAGATCAAACCCAATCCAGCGCATACCGCCCTCGCGAAATTTGAACACGAATTTAACGGTTCTTTTTTGTTAGTGACGCAAAATGTTGACAATTTACACGAGCGCGCAGGAAGTCAAAATCTACTTCATATGCATGGCGAATTGCTAAAGATGCGTTGCCTTAATTCGGAGATGGTCTACGATCTGCGACAAGACTTAAATTTGGACTCAGAGTGCAAATGCTGTCGATCTCCGGGAAACCTGCGACCCCATATTGTTTGGTTTGGAGAAATGCCCTTCCATATGAATGAGATTAACACTGCCCTCGAAGCCTGTGACATTTTCATTGCTATCGGCACTTCTGGAAATGTGTACCCCGCTTCAGGCTTTTATCAGAAAGCTAGAATTCGCAAAGCCACCACCGTAGAACTTAATTTAGAAGCAACAGATTCTTCTTTCGATGAGCATATATACGGGCCCGCCTCTAAAGTCGTTCCCGCCTATTTCGAACAGCTGCTTCGACCCTCAAGCTAGGAACTCAAGTGTCTCTGGTAATAGACAGCTTTGGTCATTACAAAGTTGCAAGGTAACTTCGATCTTCGGGCTAAAGCTGAGTGGGTTTGCTGGATGGTCAGAACGGATCAAATTCACTGTCACGCTCTTATGATCCTCATAGATTGGAATTTTTTTCCCAGCAAAATCAAGCTCAGCATCAAATTCGGGGTAGCTGCAATCTTGAAGCTCCCAATGTAACTCGTCTGTCTGCAAAAAAACTTGCAATGGGATGTTACCGTCCTCCCAAACCGGCTCAGCGACCGATAAATCAATGGCAGATGAATTAGCGAAAGGAGCCGTCACATGCCAGCCTGCTTGCAGTACAATCTCTATCTCGAAGGACATTTGACCTGCTATAGTTCGTTGTCTATTGCACAGGGCCACTCGGGCTCTACCACCACCCGCATATTGCACGCTATTTAGTGGATTAGCTCCCTTGGTTGCCAGCACTCTAAGCAGGCTTGCGTGGCTCATTGAGTTTTCATTAATATGAGCGGTCAAAGCCGCTGCGCAGCGATCGGCGTAAGCAAGATAGTTAAAACTATTGGTTTTATTAGCCTCAGCATTTATCTCTCCGCACATAGCAACTTCTGCATCTCTATCAAGAACAACAGAACATTCTAATAATGCTTCACGACGAGAAAGCATATACAAACATTCTAGAGCTGTTGCTACTGGCGATAAAATAGCTCCATCACTGGCATTTCTTGACCGCGTTAATAATGGACCAACTTGTTGCAAAGGACTTAGGTAAAAACTACCCGCTTCGTCATCCCAAAATTCTGCAAGTGCTACATTCATTGTCACTACTGCTCGAGAAAAATAATCTGTTTTTCTGGTGATATCAAATAAAGTCAGCAATGCCTGACAGTAGTTTGCATAGTCCTCCAATTGACCAGCAATCGAGACTACTTGCTGTAAATAGATTCTTTTTAGACTATTGTCCTTCAGAACATTTTCGCGAGCTATTAGATCAACTGTTCTTTCCGCAGCTAACAACCAGTCTTTATTCACTATCACCTCGGATGCTTTAGCAAGGCTAGTGGCCATCGCCGAAGCCCAAGCTACGATGACCTTGTCATCACGTAAAGGATGCTGTCTATGTTCTCTGGCGTGATAAATTAGATTAAGAAGCTTGTCCAAACGCTGATAAAAATCTTCTTGCCCTTCATGTGTGATTTGATCTGCAGCTTGATCTAATAGAGATCTGTTAAGGCAGAGAATGTTCGAGCCCTCAAAATTTCCAGAATCACTCACTCCATATACAGAAGTAAAAAAGTCGTACTCACTTTCAGACATGAGATCCAGTAACTCAGCTGGTTTCCAGACGAAAAATGTTCCCTCCTCACCTTCACTATCCGCATCGGTTGCAGAATAAAACCCACCTTCAGGGAGCTGCATATCTCGCAACACGTAATTCAATGTGTTACGGCAAATCCTTTCGAAAAAAGGATTACCTGACAGTTGAAAAGCCTGTAGGTAGGTCAGGCTTAATTGAGACTGGTTGTACATCATCTTTTCGAAATGAGGTACTAACCAATGTGAGTCCACACTATAGCGATGAAAACCACCAGCGACCTGATCATATAATCCTCCTCGCGCCATGCCTTCAAGAGCTCTATCAACAAAAGCCCAACTACTCAAAGCTCTCCGTTGAGCTACTTGATCCAGTATAAATAATAGCAATGGTTCTTGAGGGAACTTTGGCTGCCCAGCGAGACCACCATAGCTTTTGTCTTCCCTCTGAGACAGGGCTTGCAGCATATTCTCCACAAGCCTTTCATCAAAAGGCTCCGATTCTTTTCGGTCATTCAATATACGATTAATCGCTTCGGTTATGCTTACAGCACTGCTCTCTATCTCTTGGTATTTTGCACTCCAAGAACCAGCGATCTGTTCCAGTAAGTTAATGAAAGACGGAGCAGGAAAATAAGTGGCTCCAAAAAACGGCTTGCCATCTGACAGAAGAAAATTGGACATAGGCCACCCACCTTGACCCGACATGAGCTGCACCCCTGTCATATATATTTCATCAATATCAGGATATTGTTCTCTATCCATTTTAATACTTATAAAATGTTGATTAAGAACTTTTGCCACCTCGACATTGTCGAAGCTTTCTACTTCCATTACATGGCACCAGTGACAAGTAGAGTAGCCAATCGAGAGAAAGACTGGTTTTTTTTCTTTTTTTGCTGTTGCAAAGGCCTCTGAGCCCCATGGAAACCAATTTACCGGGTTATGAGCGTGTTGTAAGAGATAAGGAGAGTCTTCTAATACAAGTCGATTTATAAATACTGACTCGCCATTACTATCAATGTGCTCTGTCCGCTTATCGTAACCACCTTCTTTTTCTTGTTCTACTCTTCGCAGTCGAGATTCCAACTTATCGGATTGAAATGAATCTTGCATAGAAGTCACCTTGCCTTAAACTCGGAAATGCATTCAACCCTAAAGCAAAATACGGGCGCCAGCCTATCCCATATTAATTAAATTCTCAGCAAAAGTTGGTAGTTCTAATTTATGCTAGTGATAGGATAGATATTGAATAGCATTCTTATGTGCCTTGATAAATAACCGTCCAGAAAACATCAAGGAGTCAAGGAATATTGACAGTTAAGTAAAGTCAGCAAACCGATCTATAGCAGACAACTTTACTAGCTAAAACCTTGTACTGCTCTAGTAAGTCACTGAGATCTAGCCTCTAATCAGATTTAATTAGAATCCCGTGATTTCTAACCTATAGCCGCAGCCATATAGATAGATTTTCCCCAATTAAATCTTTCTCTTAATCTCTCGGAATGATAATTTCTCTTTTTAAGAAACTTGATTTTAAATAAATCTAACTTAATTGCTCTAAAACCAGAATATAAGAAAGGTACGATAATGAAAGCCATTGAAATGTTAAAGATAATAGCTGTGTTTACAATTTGCAGCAGTGCTGCAACTATCCATGCCGATCTTCATGATAAGGATGAGCTAATTACTCTAGAAAAATTAATGGTAGGCAAACATCGTAGCACCGCAAATATTGCTCGAAATGAATTTCGACATTCAATTGAAAGTTTGGAATTCTTTGGGCTCAAACCTGATATGACTTTGATTGAAATAGGTCCATCTAGCGGTTGGTATACTGAAATACTCGCTCCTTATATGCGCGATCATGGCCATTATTATGGAGTTCATTTCTCACCTAATTCTAGAAATATCCAGCAGAGACGAAGCCTAGAAAATTTTGAGGCTAAACTAGCTACTAGCCCAGAACTCTATGGCAAGGCGATTATCCGAAACTTGCACCCCCCATGAAACTGCTATTGGGCCAGAAAAAGGAGCCGATATTGCGCTTACTTTTCGCAATGTCCACAACTGGATGGCAAGAGGGCTAGAATAGGAGTTCTTTAATGCGTTTTACGCCAATCTAAAGCCAGGCGGCATTCTTGGAGTAATTGAACACAGAGCGCCTGCCAATTCCAGCAAAAAATATATGATTGATTCTGGATATGTCAGCGAAGCCTATGTCAAGCAACTTGCTAACTCAGCCGGGTTGAAATTTGTTGAGTCTTCTGAAATCAATACCAACACAAAGGATACAAAAGATCACCCGGAAGGAGTTTGGACTCTGCCTCCTAATTATCGCATGGGGGATATTGATCGAGGTAAATATGCTGCCATCGGCGAATCTGATCGAATGACATTAAAATTTATTAAGCCTTTATGACGAATCCATGAAATTATAGGACAACCGGCTATACTAGCTATAAGCTGATCCATACCCGCATTTCACTATTGTATTTATAATACAGGCTGGGCTTTAATCTACCTTATCAACGCGAATAGATAACAGAGGGAATTTCAATGAGAGCCAGAAGAATAGAAATATTATTACTTTTCTCTATTGCCAGCTTGTTTCTCCAAAAAAGTATCGCACAGCAAAATACAGTGCTGCCTGATTATCCAAACAACTACACTATGTATGAAGATCTCGTAAGAATGCCTGATGACCGCAGTATGGGTTCAGGAAATGCCATAGACGTTGATTCTATGGGGAATATTTGGGTGTTCGAGCGCTGCGGAGGAAATAACGGTGCTTGCTTAGCATCAGATGTCGACCCCGTTTTAAAGTTTAGCCCTGACGGAGACATCCTCACCAGCTTTGGATCCGGCATGTTTGTCTGGCCTCATGGAATAATTATTGATGAAGACGATAATCTTTGGATTATCGACGCAGGCGTAGTGGATGGCGAGAAAGGTAATCAAATCTTTAAGTTCAATCAAGAAGGACAGCTACTTCTTGAGCTAGGACGACCCGGAATAAGAGGTGATAGCCAAGAGTTATTTAACGAGCCTTCAGATCTTTCAATAGGGCCAGACGGCACACTATATGTTGTCGATGGACACATTAGCCCAGATTCTAACCGTCGCATACTGCATTTAACTGCTGAAGGCGAATATATTGAAGAATGGGGTTCTCAAGGTTATGGTCCGCTGCAGTTCGAAGGGCCTCATGCAATAGCAGTGGATTCCCAAGGAAGAATGTATGTTGGAGATCGTACAAATAATCGCTTACAAATTCTATCCCCCGAGGGAGAATTACTTGCAATCTGGGCTCACTTTGGTCGCCCCAGCGGCATAAGAATCCATGACGACATGCTGTATGTCGTCGACTCCGAATCCAGGCAAGCAGAAGGTCTATACGGATACAATCCTGGGTGGCATCGTGGAATCTATGTTGGAACTCTCGATGGAACTATCACCGATTTCATTCCAGACCCTAATTCGCATGACGGTACAAGTTTCCCAGAGGGAATTGCCGTAGATGACAATGGGGTGATTTGGGGTGCGTCAGTTGGAGATCGCAAGGTTACGAAATACGTACGAAATTAATCTGTCAACGATTGCATCACTCTGGGTGAGGATATGAAAATCAGTATAAGATTGAATCAACTTTATTTTTTATTTGCGGCATTCTTAATTGCCGTGCTAGCACTAGAATCCAAGGCCGAACATCATAGTGGTAGTACTGGTCACTCTCTCGAAGAGCTAGCAAAAGCTGCACATAGAAGCGCTGTGAACATCGCTCGTAATGCTTCTCGCCATCCTGTAGAAACTTTAGAGTTTTTTGGTCTCGAGCCAGATATGACCGTAATAGAAATATTACCTGCTGGTGGATGGTACACAGAAATCATAGCCCCCTATGTGGCTGAGGAGGGAAAGCTTTATGCAGCTCATTTTTCTCCGAATGCTTCTTTAGCTTATATGCCGCCAAACCTGCGCCTTTTTGAACAGAAAATTACCGATGCTCCAGAACTTTATGGAAAAATTACAGTTCGTCATCTAAACCCTCCCCATGAAGTTGCCATAGCTCCTCCAGCTAGCGCTGACCTTGCGCTGACATTTCGCAATGTACATAACTGGATTATGGCTGGGCAGGAACACGAATATTTTACTACCTTTTATGCTTCACTGAAACCCGGCGGTGTATTAGGTGTTGTCGAGCATCGCGCGAAGCCAGGTTCTTCTAGGGAAGTGATGGAGACTACTGGCTATGTCACTGAGGCCTACGTGAAAGAAATTGCCGCTGCTGCTGGATTTGAATTTGCTGGCTCGAGTGAAGTCAACGCTAATGCCAAAGATCAAACAGCTTATCCTCGTGGAGTTTGGACATTACCACCTAGCTATCGAATGGGTGATCAAAATAAAGATGCGTACACAGCCATTGGCGAGAGTGACCGAATGAGCTTAAAATTTATAAAACCCAATTAGTATTGATTATTCTATTTGCGATTTTAATTTAGAAGATTTTGCACTCTAACCAGCTCGCCAAACTGTTGATGATTAAGCGGCTATCTGGCTCAAAATCTAAAGATCCGACTCATAAATGGAGAATTAACAAATCATGTCTAATCCTGTTTGTCTAATTGTTGGCGCTGGCGATTATATCGGTGCTGCTATTGCGCGACGATTTGCGGCCGGCGGCTATACAGTTTGTCTTGGACGCCGCAATGGTGAAAAATCCGCAGCTCTGGTAAAAGAAATTAGCGATAGTGGCGGCCAAGCACATGGTTTTACTCTTGATGCTCGTGAAGAGACTCAAATTGAAGAACGATTTGCCATGATTGAAAATGAAATTGGCCCCCTCGAAATTGTGATCTCAAACCCAGGTGGCAATGTAAACTTTCCTATTCGCGAAACCACGGAGAGAGTTTTTTATAAGGTCTGGAAAATGGCCTGCCTTACTGGGTTTCTTTCTGGACGAGAAGCCGCAAAATACATGGTACCTCGTAATAAAGGCACGATATTGTTCACAGGTGCAACTGCCAGCATACGCGGAGGCAGTGGCTTCGGAGCCTTTGCCAGTGCCAAATTCGCTCTGCGGGGGCTGGCCCAATCAATGGCGCGAGAACTTGGGCCACAAAATATTCATGTTGCTCATCTGATAATTGATGCGGGTGTCGATACGGCTTTTGTCAAAGAGAGATTGGAAGCGCGGGGTATCAATAGAGATGAGCTTCCTGAAGACACTTTAATGAACCCGAAATCGGTGGGTGAAGCTTATTGGATGTTACATAATCAAACCCGCGATGCTTGGACCCATGAGATGGATTTGCGCCCCTTCGCAGAAAAATTTTGAATTAGTCAATAAGCTAAATACCCAGGAATAATTCATGCCTATAAAAGTAGAGTTCCATTTCGATTTCGGTAGCCCCAATAGCTATTACTGTCATCAAGTAATACCCTCTATTGAAAAACGCATTGGAGTAAAGTTTGAATACGTCCCCATTCTTTTAGGCGGAGTGTTCAAAGCAACTAATAATAAATCTCCGATGGAAGCTTTTGCTGGAATTAAAAACAAGTCAGAGTACAACTCATTAGAAACTGCTAGATTTATCGAAAAATACAATATCGATAAATTTGTTATGAATCCAAATTTTCCGGTTAATACTTTGTACATTATGCGTGGAGTTATCTATGCGCAGAAAAGTGGAATTGGCACTGAATACATTAACGCAATGTATCAATGTATGTGGGAAAAAGGTTTGAACATGGCAGATCCCGCTGTTATTCAGCAAGCCCTTGCAGATGTAGATTTACCCGCAGAAGAAATTGTCGCCGCAACCGCTGAGCCGGAAATTAAACAGACATTAATAGATAATACAATGTCAACTGTAGAACGAGGCACCTTTGGCTCTCCTACTTTCTTTGTTGGCGATGAAATTTTTTTTGGCAAGGATAGATTGAAAGATGTTGAAGAGGAAATTCTAGCTCAATCATAGTAAGTTTATGTGACGAGACTTTTGTCAGCAGTAAACCGCTCTTAGTTACCCATTCTATCGTATACCCTTACCAGTTCTACTGCAGCACTAAAGGAGTCAGGCTCAAGCATCATTTCTACTCGTAGACGATTTCCGCTGTTTTCCAAGGTATAGGTTTCGAGAGTAAACCCTCCATCTCTTGGGCGAGCCTCTACAATGAGCGAAGCACCATCCCAGTTACCAAATGAAAAATCTACACCACCTTCGGTATAAAAATCTTTAGCAGTGGTCCGCCTGCGCCGGCCGTCAGTGTGGAAAACCCGAGTAAAATCGTCAGCATACTGGAAGCGAAATTCGGGTTCGCTATACTCAATCCGCAGAATCATATCGTAACTTAACCGGTCATAAAGTTCTTGTTCCGGCGGGCCACCACGATAGAAATCCTTTTTCCTATTAAACAGTCCTCGAGTGTCTCGACCACCACTTCTTTCTAAAGCCTCTGCGACCTGATCGTCAGTCTTGTCACTCAAATCTTCATTGATAGTCCACTCACCGACGATGAGAGCTTCCAGTTCAGCAGAACTATTCTGTGCGTGATTTACGCCCCACGACAGCATTACTGCAAGTAGCAGGGATGACCAAGGTATGTTTAATGTTCCTCTTTCTAATGTTCTTTTGGGAAAACTAAAAGAGATTCGAGATTTTGGTACAGTCATTTTATTCAATTTAGTTAATTCCAGAGCGCCATTCAGCGATTGCCTGACCTATTTCATCGGGTGAATCTTCCTGCAAGAAGTGATTACCTTTGACTGTTACTTCAGTTTGATTGGGCCATGTTCGGCAAAAATCCCGCTGCGGGCCAGTCAAAATCGCACCAGGATCGGAGTTGATGAACAATTTCGGAACATCACACTGGACCAGCCAGTCAGCATAACTTTGTGCTATCTCCACTACATCTGCAGGTTCTCCAGAAATAGGGATCTGCCGCGGCCAGGTAAGTGTCGGTTGACGATCTTCTCCAGAATTTAGAAATGGTTTTTTGTATACCTCCATTTCCCCATCGCTCAGTTCCCGAAGAATTGATCCTGGCAACACTCTTTCAACAAATACATTTTTCTCCAGAATCATTTCCTCTCCTGCTGGAGAACGAAATCCCTGGAAGACTCCACGTGCTGATTCGGGCCACTCCTCCCAAGTTAGTGGTCTCACAATGCCTTCCATATAGGCAATACCTTTCACAGCATCGCGATGTCGGTTAGCCCAATCGAAGCCCAAAGCAGAACCCCAGTCATGAATTACCCACGTGACATTTTCCGCAACATTCAATGCCTCCAATGCAGCATCCAGATATTCTCGATGTTCTACAAAGGTATAGCTATCAGGCCCTACATTGTCCAGCTTGTCTGAATCTCCCATACCGATGAGGTCAATGGCGATGCATCGGCCCTGGTCTTGAAGATGAGGCATGACGTTGCGCCACAGATAAGACGAGGTTGGATTGCCATGTTGGAAAATTATAGGGTCACCTTCACCCATTTCCACATAGCTCATATTTTTACCTTTGACGAATATAGTTTTCTTTGGATGCTCCGTGGTACTTATCATTGCGTTTCTCAAGTTACTCCAAGTTTAGATAGTTCATTGAACATAAAAAGTGCATTAAACATAAGTAAGGCATCGAGCATAAACTGACGATTAAGGGATTACAATTGCTTGCCTCGCTCTAGATCAAATAACTTACCTAGACACTAGGTATATTCATGAATATGGATCTACTTATCACTCAATTCTACATTCCCCTAACACCTTTCTTGATGTGTAATTGAACAGCGTTAACATATCGGATATTCTCCCTCTCCTTAACTCGAATATGCTTAGAACTAGGTAAAACTATGGCTGGGGAGCAATACAAATGACAATGCAAAACACACCTCTTCTGATGTCACGAATACTCGGCAGGGGTGCAATCTTAGATCCAGATGTTGAAGTTGTAACACTCCAGGCTGATGGCACACATCGGCAGACATTGAAGCAGACCTGGGATCGATCAAACCAAGTGGCTCATGCCTTAAAGACCCATGGCATTGAAGTAGGTGATCGAATTGGTAGCTTTATGTGGAATAATTATCGCCACCTTGAGCTCTATCAGGGCGTTCCTTCCATGGGGTCGGTTTTACACACACTTAATATTCGCTTATCTCCCACAGATCTCGAATACATCATCAATCATGCAAACGACCGTGTAATCTTCGCTGATGAAGATCTATTGCCATTGTTAGAACCACTTTGGGACAAGATCCCCTGTGTTGAATTACTGGTTATTAGTCGCCATGGCGAAGGTGGTGAAAGTAGCTTCAAGAACCAAATTGACTATGAAGACTTTATTAAAGACCAACCCACGGTCTACGACTGGCCAGATATTCCTGAAACATCACCTATGGGCCTGTGCTATACATCCGGGACCACTGGTAAGCCTAAAGGAGTAATGTACACCAATCGATCGACCTATCTACACACCATGGCAGAAAGCCTTACCGATACAATGGAACTCTCTTCGCTAGATTCTTTAATGGGGATCGTGCCAATGTTTCACGCAATGGGCTGGGGGCTTCCCTTCTGCGCTTCAATGTTAGGTTGCAAGCAAGTAATGCCTCACCGTTTTATGGTGCCCGACGCATTCCTAAAACTAATCCATGAAGAAGAAGTAACAATCTCCGCCGGTGTGCCAACAATCTGGCAAGGCGTAAAGGCAGCACTGGAAGCTGAACCTGATAAATACGACGTTAGTAAGTTGTCACGTTTGACCTGCGGTGGATCTGCACCCCCTGTTTCAATGATGCGGTGGTACTGGGATAGTCATAAGATTGAAATGATTCAGGGCTGGGGAATGACCGAAACCAATCCTCTGGGCACGCTCTCTAGAAAAGTTGCTAAGCGGTCCCACATTAATATTTCTGAAGACCAGCAGTTTGAAAACATTGCAAAGGCAGGTTTATTTATGCCTGGACTCGAGATAGAAATTTTCGATGAGGATTGGAATGTTCTACCACATGATGGTGAGGCAGTGGGTGAGCTTTGTATCCGCGGCCCTTGGATCGCTGCAGAATATTTCAACGACCCACAACCGGATAAATTTCATAATGGCTGGCTGGTAACTGGCGACGTGGCAAAAATCGATACTGAACAATATATGTTGATTGCTGATAGATCGAAAGACTTAATTAAGTCAGGTGGTGAATGGATTTCTTCAGTCGATTTAGAGAACCATATCGTTGGAATTCCGGAAATCGCACAAGCTGCAGTGGTAGCCCAACCCCATCCGAAATGGGATGAACGACCAGTTGCCTTAGTAATAATGAATGAGGGCAAGGAACTAGATCAGACTGCTGTACTTGAACACTGCAGTTCAGCGTTTGCAAAATGGCAGTTGCCTGACGAAGTGATTGTTACTGACTCAATTCCTCTCACCTCGACTGGAAAGATTGATAAGAAAACTATCCGAGCCAAACTTAATGAAGAAGGGTATCAACTTCCAGATCTTCGCGAATAAGTATTTAGCCTAGTTGAGGTGCAATAAAAGGGCCTCATTGAGACCTTTTTATTGCGTTCGAATTTTGTAGCCCAGGATCCGTTGGCGCATAGGCAGCACCCTCAGCGTCGCCTCTTCTTGCTCCCGCCAAAATTCCCGGCAGAGCATAGTTGCCTTCATGACAGGCATATTCAAAAACCTGCTTTGCGGTTTGATTCATTGGCAACTCGCCACTCCAAGGCTGTGAATAATTCTCAAAATCTGCAACAGTGAATTGATAAAGAATCGAGTCATCAGAGGTGCGGGTAAATTTTTCAGTCACGACCATTGCACTAGAACCATAGAATCGATGCTCAAGAGAAGAACGCATGCTCTGTTGAGGATGAAAATTAGTTGTGACCACCACCAAAGCATTATCTTCGTAGTAACCGATGGAGTCACCTAACCATGGATACATTGGTGGATCTTGATGCTCACTATTTATGCGAACGATCCGAGCGTCATGATTCATTTCTGCCAGCAAGACTACGTAGTTTGAAGTTTGAACAATTTCTGTATTGTTATTATAGAGTACAGGCAATTTTGGCGGGCCACCGGAGGAACCAAAACCAACCATACAGCGCTCACCTAAGGGTCGAACTTCAGGACCATCGAAGGATTGTCGTAATTGCATAGCAGTAGCCAAATTGGCGCGCCCCTGCTCACTATAAGGAAGCTTGCCGTCAGCTGGCTCTACAAGAATAGATGTTCTGATTTCCCTATTAACTACAGCAAGCCTCTCACCTGGGTCCATCCAAAAAGTATTGTAACCACCTACGCCCCGACCCGCTGTCGGTGCTTTGCGGTTTGGATCGCTAGGTTGATTACTCGCCTCTGCTCGCGCGAAGACTCTCGCTTCAATGCGTATGGCTTCTTCCTCAGAGATATTGAGCTCACCATTAAAACGCTGCGCCCGTTCGAGATTCGTTTGCGTAGAAATAGACCAAGTGCCTTGTAAATCTGGCACACCAAATTCAGTTCTCGGAGTGATATAACCTGCTTCAGCGGAAAATGAATTAACTGCACTTAATGACACTGTGGTAACAACAAATAGTGATAAAAACTGATTAATCTTCACGGAAATTTTCCTTGGAAATATTATTTATGAGTGAATTTGCAGTCATTATTATGCCAGCCAGTGATGTCAAAGCCCTAATTTCGAGGCTCTGTAGATGGCTCTACTTAATTCCCTTATAAGCTGTTATCTTTGATAAAGTTGTTAAGTTACACTGAAATCCACAGCGGCAGATTCTTTGCTCAAGGCAGCTTACTGCTGAGTTTTTGCTGACTGAACCACAGTTTTGGGCAGTTAAATATTGTGTCAACTGCAATTGATGTATTTAGTAGTAAAAACAGGAACGTTATAGGCATTAATGAGTAACTCCACGCAGTTTTCAGTCGGCGTCCTCTTCGTTGTTGGGATTGTTTTAGTCGATGGCTATCTAATTGTTGAAACCGATGCAGAACCGAGCAATATGGTCTGGATCGAAGCTGGTTCTTTTACTATGGGCTCCGATCGTGGAATGCCAGATGAATATCCCGCTCACCCTGTCGATGTGTCTGGTTTTTGGATTGATAAATTTGAAGTAAGCAATCAAGATTTTCAAAGCTTTGTTTCCGAAACTGGTTACGTTACCTTCTCCGAAACTATCGAAGATTCCCTGGTATTTAAGTCGCCTGAAGATAATCACAATATGCGTTTAGGTCCATTGGATTGGTGGAACCTGGTTGAGCGAGCTGACTGGCGTCACCCCCAAGGACCTGACGACAATATTGAGGGAAAGCTGGAACATCCCGTTGTTCACGTTACCTATGACGACGCTTTAGCTTACTGCAATTGGGTTGGCAAGATATTGCCAACCGAGGCTCAGTTTGAGTTCGCGGCGCGGGGCGGCAAAGAAGGCGAAGTTTATACTTGGGGCAACGAGCCTCTGCACCATTCCCACTCAGTAACTAATAACTGGCAGGGTGAATTTCCGTTAGATAACGAAGTCAGTGATGGCTATGCCACAACCGCCCCTACTGGTGAATTTCCTGCTAATGGTTACGGATTACATGATATTACCGGTAACGTTTGGGAATGGGTTTCAGATTGGTATCATCCTAACTACTACGCTAGCAGCCCAAGTAAAAATCCTATCGGTGTGAGTATGAGCGACAGCCTCGATCCGCTCGAACCTGGATTGGCAAAGAGAAGTATTCGTGGCGGCTCTTTTCTGTGCAGCGATAATTACTGTGCAGGGTTTCGTGTAAGTGCACGGATGCCAGCTGATCCAGGTACAGCGACGAATCACACTGGCTTCCGTTGCGCAAGAAGATCTAATATGATGGAAAAATTTTCTCGAAGATCAATCTAGTTCTAGATTTCTCGCGCAATTAATAACTTCATTATTTCGTTGCTGCCACCGTAAATTTTTTGAATACGGCTGTCGGCATACATCTTGGCGATGGGATATTCCATCATAAAACCATAGCCGCCAAAAAATTGTAAACACTCATCTACAATTTCACACTGCTTTTGAGTAGTCCACCACTTCGCCATAGCCGCAGATGCATTATCGAGTTTTCCTTCTGCCAGTTTCATTGCACAATCGTCGACGAATACTCTTGCAAGCTTTGCCTCGGTGTAGCGTTCTGCCAATCGAAATTGTGTGTTTTGGAAATCGAGAATTCTTTTCCCGAATGCTTTACGCTCTTTTACATACTCGGAGGTTAAGCGCAAAGCCGTTTCAATAGCAGAGCAAGCTCCCGCAGCTATAATGATGCGTTCCTGAGGAAGTTGCTCCATAAGTTGCACAAAACCCTTGCCCTCAGTCGTCCCAAGAAGATTATCTGCAGGCACTTTTACATCATCAAAGAATATTTCTGCAGTGTCTTGGGCTTTCATACCCAGTTTTTCAAGATTAGCACCACGAGTAAAACCACCATCTCCTTCGACACTCTCAGTCTCGACCATTATGAGAGAAATTCCCTTTGAAGTTTCTGCAGGGTCAGTTTTCGCCACGAGACAAATCAAATTAGCAGTGCCACCATTGGTCAAGAATGTTTTTTGACCGTTGACGACATAATTTTGCCCATCATTGATTGCTGTCGTCGCTACTGCTTGCAAATCTGAACCTGTTCCTGGCTCGGTCATAGCAATGGCGGAGACTATCTCGCCCGTGGCCATTTTTGGTAGCCATTTTAGTTTTTGCTCTTCCGTGCCATAGGAATTTATATAGTGGGCAACAATGCCCGAGTGCACACTATTACCAAAGCCACTGATACGGGCATAGCCCAACTCTTCAACCAAGACCATCTCATGTTTGAAATTACCACCACCGCCGCCGTATTCCTCTGGAATCGAAGCACAAAGAATTCCTGCCTCCCCGGCCTTCAACCAGGCGTCTCGATCGATGAATCCTTGTTTTTCCCACTTTCCCACATAGGGAAGAAACTCTTTTGACAAGAATTTTTTTACCGCATCGCGCATGATATGCAGCTCTTCATCCATCCAGGGTGACTGGTAATTTTCAAACATTGTTTGTCTACTTTTTAGTTATGGGTCTCTCAATTAAGAGTCTCGCAGCTCTACCGCACGCAACGTTAGTGAAATGGAACTACTTAGTCTTTCACTTCACTCATTCTCTCCACGATCATGGCATTGGCTGTACCGCCACCTTCACAAATAGCTATCAATCCGTAGCGAGCATCTCTTCGCTCTAATTCGTGTACGATAGTAGTCATTAATTTCGCCCCGGTTCCTCCAAGAGGATGACCTAGAGCCTGAGCTCCGCCGTTTACATTCAACTTATCTAAATCGGCATTCAACGCTTTTGCCCAGGCCAGAGGTACAGAACCAAAAGCCTCATTAACCTCGTACAAATCTATGTCATCAATGCTTAGGCCAGCTTTTTCAAGGACCTTTTGGGTTGCGGGAATTGGGCCCTCCAACATAATCACCGGATCGGACCCCACTACAGCTAGAGAATGAATTTTTGCTCGTACTGGCAAATCATATTTTTTCACCGCACCTTCATTGGCAATCATGATGGCTGCAGCTCCATCACTAATTTGACTCGCAGTGCCGGCAGTAATCACTCCACCTTCTCTTAATACATTTAGAGATTGCATGGCTTCCAATGTCGCTCCAGAGCGAATGCCTTCATCGACATCGTGAATATCAGTGCTGCCATCTTGAAGCTTAATATTTAGCGGTACGATCTCTTGTTTGAAATACCCGTTCTCAGTTGCTTCAGTGGCACGTTGATGGCTAAGCAAGCCAAATGAATCCAAATCGTCTCTACTAATGTTATATTTTTCTGCCAATAATTCAGCACCATCAAATTGGCTAAACTGAATTCCTGGATATTGAGCTTCCAATCGTTCACCCTTTGGGACGCCACGACCATTGGCCAGGCCGTCTTTAATATTGGATCCAATTTCGACAGTGCTCATGGCTTCAACTCCACCAGAAATAATCACATCTTGGGTGCCCGACATTACCGCTTGAGCGCCAAATTGAATCGCTTGCAAAGATGAACCACACTGACGATCTACTGTAGTGCCGGGTACCTCTAGGTCAAGTTTCGAAGACATTGAAACGTTGCGCCCGAGATTCCCTGCTTGGGAGCCGATCTGCATAACAACGCCAAAGATCACATCATCAACAGCATTAGTTGGAATGCCAGTTCTATCAACTAATTCGTCGATAACAATTGCACCCATATCAACAGGATGTATTTCACATAATCTGCCTTTCTTTCTTCCAGTTGCTGTTCGTACTGCACCTACAATATATGCATCAGCCATTTTCTTGTTTTCCTTCTATCTTAAATCTAAATTAGGTGAATATTGTTACATACCTTGCCGCACTGTTTTTTAGTGCTCAGATATTCAATCTTCAAATTTCTAAATCGCAGGCATTCTTATCCCAGCATCAAGCCTTATGGTTTCGCCATTGAGATAACCACAGGTCACAATATGTGCAGCTTCAACCGCAAATTCATCTGGATGTCCCAAGCGTTTTGGGAATTGAGTGATTGCGATTAAAGGCTCTTTAACCTCATCAGGCGCACGGGATAGCAATGGTGTCTCAAACACCCCTGGAGCAATAGTGTTAACTCGAATGCCACGTTTTCCCAAATCTCTAGCAATAGGTAAAGTCATTGCAACAATGCCACCTTTTGAGGCGGAATATCCAGCCTGGCCAGTTTGACCATCGAATGCGGCTATTGATGCCACGTTGATTATTACGCCGCGCTCACCATCTTCTGTCACCGGTTCATTCAACTGCATCACTTCTGCACAGAGTCTAAGAACATTAAAAGTCCCTATGAGATTGACTCTGACAATATGTTCGAACTTTTCCAGCGGCATTGGTCCATTCTTGCCGACAGTTCGTGCTGCACCACCAATACCTGCAGAGTTTACATTGATATGAACTGTGCCAAATTTTTCTTTGGTGGTGGCTATTGCACTGGCTACCGCGGACTCATCAGCAACATCGCCGGCCTGCCAAATCGACTGCGCGCCAAACTCTTTTGCCGCCTGTTCCAGTGATTCTGTATTTAAATCAAAGAGCATGACATTGGCACCTGCAGCGACAAAATTCCGTGCCGTTGCCAGTCCCAAACCGGAAGCTCCACCAGTTATAAAAGCTGTTTTATTCGCGAGATCCATTGTTACTTCAATCCAATTTGCTAAGTGATTTTGGGACGCGACAGGATAATCTATCCCTGTCAAAAGTGAAACTGGTATAAGCAGCATTAATATTGGTTACATGGATCACAAATCCTCAAGTTAACTGTTTATTGTTGATCATCGATCCCCTATCATTCGGCGTAATTTGGTAAATTATCGATTTCAAACTTCAGCTTTAAACAAAGGAATAAGGATGGGACCACTTAAAGGAATTCGAGTAATTGAAATGGCAGGTATAGGACCTGGACCTTTTTGCGCAATGATGCTTTCAGATATGGGAGCAGAAGTAATCAGAGTAGATCGACTCAACCAAAAAGGTACTGGTCATCGAGCCAATGTATTGGGTCGAGGCAGGCGGTCTTTGGCCTTGGATTTAAAGAACTCAGCAGCGGTTGAAACTGTGTTGAATCTCATCGAAAAAGCTGATGTTGTTATAGAAGGGTTTCGCCCTGGAGTAATGGAACGCTTAGGACTGGGACCAGATCTATGTTTGGCACGAAATCCTCGCTTGGTTTTCGGCCGGATGACTGGCTGGGGGCAAGATGGCCCACTGGCCAAGGCTGCCGGTCATGACATTAATTATATTTCCATAGCCGGTGCTCTCGGAGCCATGGGCTACTCAGACCGGCCTCCGGCGCCACCATTGAATCTAGTGGGTGATTTTGGTGGCGGGGCAATGTATCTATTAGCCGGGGTTCTAGCGGCGCTTGTAGAACGTAGTAGCTCAGGAAAAGGGCAAGTGATAGATGCTGCCATGACAGATGGCACTGCCAGTCTTCTGAGCGGATTTTTTGGACTGATGGCCATGGATATGTGGACAACAGATAGAAGTAGCAACAAACTTGATGGTGGCGCACATTACTACGGAAGTTATGAGTGCAGTGACGGCAAATATATTTCTATCGGATCAATTGAGCCACAATTCTATGCGCTTCTCTTGGAGAAAGCAGAAATCACCGATCCGCTGTTTCAAGCACAGCAAGATCAGCAAGCTTGGCCGACATTGAAAGAAAAACTCGCAGAATTGTTCATACAGAGAACTCGTGAGCAGTGGTGTGTGGTTATGGAAGGGACGGATATTTGTTTTGCTCCGGTATTAGACCTTGGCGAAGCACCTAACCATCCTCATAATAAGGCTCGAAATACTTATGTGGAGTTCGAGGGGGTTTTACAGCCCTCCCCTGCTCCGCGATTTAGTCGAACTCACAGCGAGATTCAGTCGGCGGCCTCATTGGCCGGAGAACATTCAGAAGAAATATTGTCGGACTGGGGTTATTCAGATGCGGATATCCAAGAACTAAAGAATGCCAACGCTATTTAATCACTAGTTATAGAAAATCAACCTCTAACAATCTCTGTCGCACTGGTATCTTCTGCGCCCACAATAGCCCTATGTTCCAACTGCGCGAGCAGCAAGCACATAACTAGTTTGTTGAGCCTCGCAATTATGGGCAAAACTTCCTGTGAATTTTCTGATAAAGCCTCTAGCGACATGCCCCCTGTATTGCCCTTGGTGGACAGAATAAACTGGCGGCCTATCGAGAAAATCATATAACTTATCAATTAGCGTTGGAATTAACGAAGCTTGGTGATAGATTGACAACTTTTTACGATAAGCAGAATTATCTCAAAGCAGATTTCCTTGTCATAGAAGTAAATCTGAAGAATAATTTCAACTACATTACCCTCGGCTCAATTATTATTTTAAGAGGCATTACACATGAAAGATATTGGTCTAGTGATAGGATTGCTAAGCCTTTTAACGGCTTGCGAAGCGTCATACGATGCAAACGATGGAATTGATCGTATCCGCACCCAACAGGATGTGGACGCCTATAATGCGACTGTAAGTGCCGCCGATGACAAGCTAGTGTGCTCCAGAGAATCGGTCATTGGCTCAAATATTCGCCAATTTGTGTGTCTAACTGCGCGCCAGAGAGAACAGCAGAGAATTGAGATACAGGCCGGCTTGCGTGATGTTCTCAATTCCCCTGGCGGGCTTGGCGGGGTTGGACAATGATCTAATTGAGAATATTCTGACACTAAAATCTTTGAAGGGAATGGTGAATCAGTCTTTCCCATATATCTTGAGCTTGTTACGTTCCTTAATTCTTAGCCTGTATTCCCACTCAGTGCAGCAATACTTCTTTGAACTGGGAATCTCTCAAGCTGAAATTGTTGGGTCATCTACAATATACGAACCGCGCACAATGACTTTAAGCTAGGTAATACAAGCCCTCTAGTGGTTTTGCGGCCTCTTGACGCTTGAGTTGATTCTGTGCAGCTGAATTTAATCCTGGCTTGCGTATAATGCGTAACTAGGCTCGAGAGAATTAATCTAATGATAATGGTTCAAAGTACATTTCAGCTCCTACCGGATAGCCGGGAAGAAGCATTACAGTTGATGAAGAATATGGTTCGCCTTTGTCGGCAGGAACATGGCTGCCTAAGTTATGAGTACTTTGAAGGTGTCACTGAAACCAATCAAGTGATCTTGCTACAAGAATGGAAAGATGCTGATTGTTTGCAAGAGCACTATCAGACAGACCACATGGAAGATTTCATCGGCAAATTGGGAAATTTCTTAGAAAGCCCTATTACAACTCGCAGCTACATGTCGCAAGAAGATGGCCATATTTCAACACAGACAAGTGATGAAACAGCCAAACCTGAGCAAACAATTCACTAGTATCTCCGTTCTATTTATTTGCTTTATCTATTTTCACAACCTTACTCTTTAGCCTTTCTCTACGTCAAGCGTGATCACACTATTGCCCGGACTCATATTCTTTTATTCCAGCAGTGATGCTTGGTGCCAGGGCGTTGGGAATAGGGAATGTAAGAGCGTATTGAGAGATCTTCCAGCCCTGCTCGGTTTTGATAAGAATCCCTGTTCCCCGACTTGTACCATAGCTAGCGCTTTGTAATATTTCATCAAACCAGGCGCTGCCGCCATCTGGAGTGAAATTTACATTTCTGATTTCTGGCAGATAGTCCCAGCCGTTACTCCGGCTAGCATACGCCCGAAATTCTGCCTTCGTCCACCTCTCTCCAGCATCACTTCCAAGGAAAACACCATCGTCACTCATTAACTGAAAATAGCTCTCCCAATTAGCTTCCGCAGCAGCGACATGATAGGCATCCAGAATATTGTTCACAGCGGTTAGATCCTCAGCACTCTGAGCAGCCACTTGAGAATTGATAAGGAGCGGTAAAAAAAAACTAGCAAAAACGGAATGGAACATAAAATAATTTGGGGTGTGTTTCATGGTAGATGTAATTCCTTAACATTTCTTGGAATGGCTCAGGGAGAAAGGGACTCTAGGAGTCAATGCTCGACAAACAGATTGTTCGATAACTAACTTTAATGTGTTGCGCCTTCTACTAATTCATCAACATCTCTTTCCTCGAATTCTCCAGCATTAAGTCGCGCAAAATAATCACGGGCAACATCTCGAACTTTAGGAGCTAAAAGTAAAGTAGAGATCATCGTTGGTATAGCCATGGTTGCATAGACCCCGTCGAAAAGGCTGATGATTGCATCCATAGATGCTACTGCCCCGACAGTTATAAGCGCCATGTATCCCCACATATAATATTTCTGTTTTGCGGAACCAAAGAGAAAACCCATGCATTTGCTTCCATAATACCAATAGGTAAGAACTGTAGTAGTGCTAAGTACAAAAACCATTACTAAAACTAAATAGGCTCCAAAGCCAGGAAACACTTGCTCATATGCCTGAGAAGTCAATGTCACCCCTACCGCATCGCCCTGCCAAACACCAGTAACCAGCAAAGCTAACGCAGTACAGGTACAAACAATCAAGGTATCAATTATCGGCCCAACCATTGCCACTAATCCCTCACGGGCTGGCTCATTGGTCTTCGCTGCCCCGTGGGCAAGAGATTCAGTACCTATACCTGCTTCGTTTGAAAACACACCTCGCTGCACACCGATTAGAATCACAGCACCCAAAACACCACCAGAGACTGCGTTTCCAGTAAATGCATCAGCAAATATGAGTATAAACATCGCGGGAATTTCACTAATATTCATCACTAACAAAGTGCCTGTAATAACAAAGTAAAACAACACCATAGCTGGTACCAGCTTACTCGCTACTGCAGATACACGTTTGATTTTTCCTACAGCGACAGAAAATAGAACAATTGACAATATGAGGCCAGTGACAAAATCAAAATTGAAATGCGCCTCTGCCGTTGCCAATCCAAATGGTATTGCCACAAGATCACGTAGAAGCTGAACGAGTTGATTAATCTGAAAGACCGGCAAAGTCCCAATCATTCCCGCTATAGCAAACATCCACGCGAGCGGAAGCCATTTTCTGCCGAGGCCTTCGCGAATGACATACATCGGGCCTCCCTGCAATACTCCGCCATCGTCCTCACCACGATACATAATTGCAAGAGATGCCGTGTAAAATTTCGTAGAGATACCCACAAGGGCAGTAACCCACATCCAGAAAACCGCTCCTGGCCCTCCGATCGTTATCGCCACTGCTACGCCCGTAATATTCCCAAGACCAATTGTCCCGGCCAGTGCGGTCGCTAGCGCCGCATAGTGAGAAATATCACCTTCAGCATCGTTGGATTGTTGAGCATACTTTCCGCGCAATAAATCGAAGCTATGCCCGATATAACGAAAATGCATTAACCGAGAATGAACCATGAAGAACATGCCGCCTCCTACCAACAAGACAACTAGAGGTGGCCCCCACATAAAATTTGCAAAGGCTGCTAACACGCTTTCGATTTGAATCATAGTTTCACTCTATTCCTCTGAAAATGAGAATGATGCGGTTGTTCTACTCATAATTTTTCTCTTTACGCTTGTCTCGCGCGTCTCCATAGATAGTTCAGAGTTTGATTCTACGAATTCATTCTATATTGATTATTCAGTACTAATAACTCAGCCTATATTCATGCTTACAAAGCCATAGAGTGAGATGACAAGTCTAAAACTATGGACGAAGCTGGTAAATAATTAGGGGATATTCTCAGCGAAACGAAAATCTGCAACTGGGTTAATGTGTAACAAGTGTTCAACAAAATAATTCCAACGTTTTAACATGAAATATCTCGATAAAGAAAAATCATGACTTAGATTAGGCAGTATTAGCAAGTCGAATTCCTTTTCTGCTTCTATTAATGCCTCTACCACAAGCAAAGTGTTAGATGGATGTACATTGGTATCCATTAAGCCATGAGCAAGGAGCAGCTTGCCCTGCAAATTTTTAACTAATAATTGATTAGCCTGACTATCGTAATTTGTCGGAGACACTGCGCCGCCTTCAACTTCTGTATCCAAGGGAGTCAACTCTGGATATGTCTCTAGTAGACCCTGCCAGCGCTCACCCCAATCATCTTCATAATTCCGATTGTCATGATTTCCAGCACTGGAAACAGCAACTTTATAGAAATCCGGATAGCGTAAGATACCCGCAGTTGAAGCGAAGCCACCTCCTGAGTGCCCCCATATTCCGACTCGATCCAGATCCATCCACGGTCGACTCGAGGCTAACTGTTGAATAGTTCCTACCTGATCTGGCAAACCGTTATCTGCCATGTTGCCATAATAGCTATCGTGGAACGATTTCGAACGTCCAGGCGTCCCCATCGCATCTACTTCAACAACAATAAATCCCAGCTCGGCTACCGCTTGATTATCCCTGCGGGAAGATTGAAACGACCGACTACCAACGCTGCTGCCCGAGGGACCCGGATAAAGATAGTTAAGCACAGGATAAGATTTTTCTTCATCAAAATTCATCGGTCTATACATCAAACCATAAAGATCGGTTAATTGATCTCTGGCTTTCACCACAAAAGGAATTGGCGCTACCCAACCAGATTCTTGCAACTGAGAGATATCTGTTTCCTCAATTATTGCAAGTTGCGCGCCTGACCGATCTTTTAAAACCGAGATAGGGGCTTGTATAGGTGTTGAGTAGGTATCAGTGAAGAACTCGCTGGACTGGGACCAACTGATAGAGTGGTTGGCGATTTCAGGAGTTAATAATTTCAAACCAGATCCATCCAGGGCAATACGATAGAGATATTGAAAATAAGGATCGCCACCTTCTTTGGCTGCAGCAAAAAAGAACAGTTGTTCTTTTTCCAAATCTACATCTGAAAGGCTTAGAACTAACCATGATCCAGAAGTTAATTGTCGCTTTAATTCTCCAGTCTCAAGATCATGTAAATAAAGATGTCCCCAATTGTCTTTTTCCGAGTACCAGATAAATTCTCCGCGCTCATGAAAGACACGCCAGTTCTCTGCTCTAATACCTGACTCGTATTGAGTCGCAGCTTCCTCTCGATAAACATCGCGAACGGCTCCAGTCTCAATATCTGCAATACGTAGCTGTGCAACTTTGTGATCGCGAGAAGAGGAAACAAAAGCTAATTTTTTGCTGTCTTCACTCCATTGAACATCGAGAAAACTACCATCATTGCCAGCTATGTGATCACTGGTTGTTGATCGATGTGCATCCGGTGGCATATTCAAGCGCACGATTCTCGATACACTCTCATCGCTTGCTTCGTCCTCTAAATGAATGACGATACGCTCAATCATGAAAATATGTTCGTCGCCAGGAAGAGGGTATTTCCAAGCTTCTAATTCTGGATGACCTACCTTAGTACTAAAGAGATACATTTCCCCCACATTACGACCATCATGGCGGAAGCTGGCAATTTTGCTGGAGTCAGGAGACCACCTTATGACAGGAGTACTACCTCTAATCCAGCCAGCATTATTAGTGCCGTAGCCATAGTCTTCAACTCCATCAACAGTAAGTTGAGTAAGCTCGTTGCTCGCAGTATTTCGCATCCACAGATTGTGGTCTTCGATAAACACAGTTTTGCTTCGGTCAGGAGAAAGAAATTCAGAAGAAGGAGTATCTTCCATCAGTTTTATTTCGTAATTACTACGATCAAGAAAATAATTATCTCCCTGATACCGAAAGAAAATTGATCCCAATTCATCATAAAGTTGTATTCGAGTTAGAACTAACTCTAAGGGTTCAATATCTGCACCAAGTATCTGGCCCAACGACACGGCCAATCGGTTATTGTCTATAAGTACCGACTTAGATTCAGTCACGGGGTCATACAGAATGTAATCCGATCCATCGAGTGCTGACCGACGATAGACCAACTGCCCGTTGTCTTGCCAATACTGGGCGAGGATACTGTTCTGCATTAAAGTTGAAGTATTTTGCTGCAGAAATGATTCAGCACGTTGATAGTCAGCCTCGGTAAGCAATGATGTTAGTATCGCTCGAGTGACATTTGAGGGATCATTTTCTCGGATGTCTTCCATGGGCGAACATCCGGATAACAGAACTAAAGCAAAAATACCTATTATGATTTTTGCCAAAAAATGAATTGCTGATGATTGCATGAAAGCGTCACTAGAGTAGTGAATCCAAAATAAGATTGGTTGAGTTTACTATTCTTTCGTCCCTTGGCCGCAAGTCTGGCTCAAATGACACTCCAGTCAGATGTTGGAGCCCGTCAATGTAGCGAACAGCGATTTGGTTTGCCTGATTCTGAGTAAACTGATGGTTTTTTTCTTTCACCATTCCCCGAGCAAATTCTTTCGAAAATGAAACTGGTTTTCCCTTTC
This sequence comes from Gammaproteobacteria bacterium, assembly GCA_012960305.1. Taxonomy (GTDB): domain Bacteria; phylum Pseudomonadota; class Gammaproteobacteria; order Pseudomonadales; family Pseudohongiellaceae; genus UBA9145. The sequence goes on from DUBM01000011.1 coordinate 586,405, forward strand.
GGGTAATCGGCTCTCCATTATCACCCAATCTCCAGAATCGAGAAGAATCCATGGTGTAGAGTTCATCAGCTGCAACTATATTGCCCGCATTGTTAATGCCATGCTCGGTTTTGGTATCTACCAATACCATACCCCGCTTTGCCAAATATTGGCTGATCATACCGAAAGCCATTAGGGATGAATTGCGGATCTGCGCATATTGCCCTGCCGTACAGATACCTTCATCAATTAGATACTGCGCATCAATCGTTCTATCCACAGCATTTTTAGTGCTGGGTGTGTCCATTAAATAAGGCAGCTCACCGTTAACTTGCAGTTCATCGACATCCAAGTCGTAGCCAGCATAATTGAATTTCGTTTGACCATGCTCTTTTGCCTTCAGCCAGTGCTGATACATGGAGGTCGACGTAGAACTTTCCGCCATATATAGACGCAAAACATTTTCCAGTTTAATCAGATTCAAATTTTCCGCTGGGATAACAGTAGAACTAGGTGCAAGACCCAACACGGAAAATTGCGAACTCCCTAAAACATCTTTTACTAGTCCAAGCATATGATCGTGATTGAATGCTAACACTTGGTCCTTAAAAGGTATTGCACCACGATTGACATCATGGGTGGATATTCGATTATTGCGAAACATCAACCTTAGCGGCTCCCCGCTTCTAGTCACTAGATTCTCACCAAACACTGAATCGGATACCTTTCCTTCCAGTATGGTAGAGCCAGCTAACCTAGGAATATCACCGTCCTCTATCAACTGAAGGATAGGACGACCTTCATTGACAGCAACGCCGTGTTCAGCGACCAATTCGCGGACTTCAGATTCATTGAGCATTAAAGAAAGGACTCTTTTTTGTTTGTTTCAGGAAAGTTTTGAAGAATAGTTGAAAGCGGAAATGACTACAAGATGAAGCGGTTGTAGGAGTCTAATTATGAGCGCCCCTGAGATGAAATAGTACGGAGAGAGATAAATGGTGCCGCCACCAAGAGTCGAACTCGGGACCTGCTGATTACAAGTCAGCTGCTCTACCACGGCTGAGCTATAGCGGCACATTGAGATTTTTAGGCGGCAATCTCCTAACCGTTTCGGATCCGCTGACGATGTCGGCTGCTACTCGCTATTACGACTGAGCTGCAGCGGCACAGGTCGCGCATACTACATAAAAACACATTTGTGTTCAACAGTTGGCGATAGTCAATACAAGTTCTATCCGGGCCAATAAATTAAAGGCTGAGCTGCCTCTCCGAGCTATACTGCGTCTTAAAAGAAGCATACTAACTTCCACTTATCTTTGCTAAAGTATTCCGCTACAAGCTGCGTAATTACTGGATTTCGCCGCTAGAATCAGCACCCAACTTTCGGAAACCGCATAGGCCTCTGCTTTGTCAGCTACGACCACACAATTGCTCCAAATGCTCTCATTATATGGATGGATCTGGATAATTCCGATCATAGAACGTCTGTTTCCCTTAAAGGGGCAGCCATTCATTCGGCCGGGCATACTCAACGATCTTCTTCACACCTACCATCGAGTGCACCTGTGGATCATGATCAACAGTGCTTTTGCGGCTTGGTTGGTTATCTATGCCCAGAATCATGGCGGCCAAGGCCCTTACGGAAGAGGAATTCTAATTGATGCCCATTGGGGCTGGAATGTATTTGCCCTCCTGCTAATGGGGCACGTTACTTTTTATGCCGCCCATTATGCTTGTCATAAGATTCCCCTACTCTGGCAATTCCATCGTGTTCACCATAGCACCCAAGTACTCGATTCTTTCTCAACCAGTCGATTTCACATAGTCGATAAGACAACCTTCGCCGCGCCCTATTTACTATTGGTGACATATTTTCAACCCGATCCAGCTTTGACCTTCTTATTTATATCATTTAACGATTTTTTCGGTCGCTACGGTCATGGCAATATCAAAGATCCGCATTGGCTAGGCTACTTTATGAGCAACCCAAAGTTTCATCGCTGGCATCACTCAAATCATCCGGAAGCTACCAATAAAAATTTTTCGGCTGAATTTAATTTTCTTGATTGGATTTTTGGTACAGCCTACTACCCTAAGGAAGGAATCCCCGAAAGATTTGGTGAGGCTGACTACAGCAACAGTATCTTTGTTCAACATTACCAACCCTTCGTAGATATTTATAACATTGCTAAATACGATGGCATTACAGCTCTCTTCAAAAAACCATTCGGCAAATCAGATAGCGGTGAAATTCAATCTAAAAGTGCTATGCAAAAATCAAACAATTCTGACAACACTACAGAAGAAGTATTAAAGGATTAGGTGAGCTAAAGAAATGAACGGACCTTCTTCAACAAAAGCTTGGACAGCTTTGCAAGATCAAAGTAAAAAATTCCAATCTTCTAAATTTAGATTAACCAGATTATTCGACGCTGATTCCTCCCGCTTCGATAAATTCTCTGCCCAGCATGGTGAATTGCTACTCGACTATTCAAAAAATTACCTCGATGATGAGACCAAATCTTTATTGTTAGATTTAGCTGAACAGTGCTCAGTCCCGCAAGCAATTAGGTCGATGTTTGCTGGTGAGGCCATAAATACTACTGAAAATCGCCCTGCCCATCACGTCGCTCTACGAAACTCATCACTCTCCAGTCAGCAAGCGGAGATTGAGAACAACCTGAATAGAATGGCGAGCTTTATCTCGAAGGTAGAAAATGGTGAGTTAAGTGGTTTTGAAAATTCATCAATTAAGCAGGTAATCAACCTTGGTATTGGCGGCTCAGATCTGGGGCCGGCTATGGTGACCACTGCACTGGATGGCTTCGATCATACAAGAATCAAAATTCATTTCGTCTCCAATATAGATCCTTCACATATTAATTCCACACTAATGGGTTTAAGCGCTGAAGAAACACTTTTTATAATCTCCTCTAAATCCTTCACCACATTAGAAACGCAACAAAATGCCTTGAGGGCAAAACAGTGGCTATTGGAGAGCGGAGTGGATTCGGAATCGGTGTCGAATCATTTCATTGCTATCAGTAACAATATTCAGGCTGTTGTAAATTTTGGGGTTCGAGCAGAAAATATCTTCCCTCTGTGGGATTGGGTCGGTGGTCGTTACTCCCTTTGGTCGGCAATCGGGCTACCTATAGCGCTTTCAATTGGAATGGGCAATTTCAGGGAATTACTGGCAGGCGCTAAATCCATGGATGAGCACTTCTTAGAGTCAGAGATGACGGAAAATCTGCCGGTACTTCTAGCTTTGCTTACAGTTTGGTACACCGCTTTTTTCAACTGCCATAGCTCTGTCGTTGCTCCCTATAGTCAGCGCTTAAAGTTGCTCCCTTCATACCTGCAACAACTCTATATGGAAAGCCTTGGTAAATTTGTCGACAAGCAAGGTAACCTGACTCAAACAAATACAGGGGAAGCTCTTTGGGGTACAACTGGCAGCAATGGGCAACATTCTTATTTTCAATTGCTCCATCAGGGCAAGGAAAATATTCCTGTAGATTTCATTGCTATTGCAAAACCACACGTAAATGACTTTATTAATCAAGAACAGCTTAAACAACACCAGCACTTGTTATCCAACTGTTTTAGCCAGAGTTTAGCTTTGATGAATGGCAACGACGGCGATGGGGATCAACACAGATGGCTTGTTGGAAACAAACCATCTAATACAATCCTGATGAACACACTTAATCCTCATTCATTGGGATCATTGATTGCCTTATATGAACACAAAGTCTATGTGCAAAGTGTAATCTGGAATATTAATGCTTTCGATCAGTGGGGGGTTGAACTGGGTAAGAACCTTTCAAAAGAACTGTTTACTGCATTCAGTTCAGCAGCTGATGTTGACAAGCAAGATTTGGATAGTTCTACGTCAAATTTAATTAAACACTCTATGGATTGGAATGAGTAGGGAACATCGGGACCTCACTAAAGCCCCGCAGTGGAATCCCTGACGGCGAAGACTGGTTGTTTCAGCTGCTTCGAGCCACAATGCAAAAATATATCGACGCAGCTAGGGGTTGGGATGAATTATTGCAAAGAGAAGGTTCGGTCACTTCTTTACCAGCAATTAAAGTTCAGGTACTAGATTCCGCCAATGGAAGAGCTGGTAGTTATTACCTATCTAAATATCCACTCATGGTTCATCTGGTGACATGGAGCTTGTGATTCATGTACTAAGTTTTCTCTAGCCACAAAAAATATCGAGGAGGGAATCCTGTGAGGAATCTAAAAACTAATCCCAGATTATTCTGGCCCGCGACCCGATTGTGCTCCCCCCCTCCAACAAATGAGCAACATACTCACCGGACCTTTCTTCAATTACTACTGAGACGCTTGGATTATTAAGCACTCTTCTATACCAACTTCGAGGCCAGGATTCACCGCAACGTATAACTCGCCATCAATATTTAATGCCTCTAAAACTCGCTGTCTCTCCTCTCCATCATCTGACGTTGTTGCTATAACCAGAGTGCTTGCATAGGTAGGTTTAAAAATAGCCTAATAAAGATTCAAAAGTTACTACTAAACCAACATACAACAACACTAGAACTATGACGATTTTTAGCCATTTTCTTCGAGTTATGCTTGCGAGTTCTGCGCCTTCATGCTTTGGATCAATATTTGGCTCGTCGCCTTGTTCAATAGTCATAAAAAACCCCTTCGACATATACTAATCGAACCAAACTGCAAGTTCGTTGCCGTTCGAATCGGCAAATCAAATCTCCACTCACCTTGAAATTCTATATAGTTGATTTTTCGTGCTCGTTCATTCTTATCACCCATCTCTATGATATTTGATCGTGCTTACACAGATTCTCCTTGCTACGCCGAATGGCGTTCTATCCCCCCCTAAGGCAATCTTCGCTCAAAAGTGAAGACTGAAGTGTATTCTCACGCCGATATGTTGAACAGCCCTCCGCACCAGCTGCTTCCAGGACGACTAGATTTACTGCTGTAAGATGGCTGAAATAATGGACTAAGTGCATACTTTTACAGTGAGATGAAGGAGAAGGGAAATCAGGCCTTAATAAGGCTTAAAAGCTCTGCGGTTTTCAATTCCATTAGAGCGACATCCCCTCTGGACTCCACGTTGAGCCTGACAACAGGCTCAGTATTAGCCAGCCGAATATTGAATCTCCAATCGCTGCACTCCACAGAGAGTCCATCAGTATTATCAATGGAGACTGCTTCTGTTTCGTATTGCAGCCTGATTGAATTTATAAGTTTCTCAGGGTCTGCAACCGTATTATTGATTTCCCCAGACGCTGGAAATGCAATCATGCGCTCATCAACCAATTCAGCCAATGTCTTACCTTGCACTAACATTAATTCAATCACTAATAGCCAAGGGACCATGCCGCTATCGCAATAAAAAAAATCCTTAAAATAGTGATGAGCACTCATCTCCCCACCATAGACTGCGTCTTCTAAGCGCATCCGTTCTTTAATAAATGCATGCCCTGTCTTACAGAGGATACTTTCACCGCCGTATTGCTTTGTCAGCTCAATAGTGTTCCAGGTTAGCCGTGGGTCATGGACAATTTTAGCACCAGGATTTTTAACGAGAAACGCTTTAGCCAACAAGCCAACGATGTAATAGCCCTCGATAAATCGCCCTTCAGCATCAAAGAAAAAACACCGGTCAAAATCACCGTCCCAAGCTATCGCTAAATCAGCTTGGTTGTCTCTTATAGCATCAATGGTAGGCTGACGATTCTCTAGTAAAAGAGGATTAGGTACACCGTGGGGGAAATGCCCATCGGCCTCGTGGTGAATCTTGATAAATTCAAACGGCAACTCCGCTTCCAGCAAGTCTACAATCGAACCGGCTCCACCATTGCCTGCGTTACACACTATCTTAAGGGGTTTATTAGCGTCGTTATTTATTTTTGCATCATTAACATATGTAAGTAGATGATCAATGTAGGCTGCCCTAGGATCCCGAGTGGAATGATCACCTTTAGATTCGACCCGTGAAAACTCACTTAGCTCCGCAAGTCTCTTGATTTCAGTAAGCCCGGTATCCCCACTTATAGGTTTTGAGTTTTCACGAACCAGTTTCATACCATTATAATCTTTCGGATTATGGCTGGCTGTAACTACGATTCCTCCGTCAGTTTCTAAATAGGAGGTGGCGAAATAGACCTCTTCAGTACCACATTGACCTATATTAATTACATCTGCCCCACCATCAGTCAGCCCATCGATTAACGCATTAGAAAGTTGCAAGCTGGTGAGTCGAATATCAAACCCAACCACTACTGTTTTTGGCTTCAAATAAGTACAGTAGGCACGACCGATACGATACGCGATATCTTCGTTTAGCTGATCGGGAACACGACCTCGAATGTCATAGGCGTTGAAACAAGTTAATTCATTAGTCATTGGCAATTACTGCTTTCATTGATCAGGAATTCAATTGAGAAAATGTGATATTGGCCGAGTCGATATATCCCGGCACATTCCCACAATCAAATCTGAGCTTTTCAAATTTGTGAGTTATTACTTTCAAGAGATTCTTTATCAGTACCAACAATTTGGTGCTCCAATTCGTAGCTAACGTCAAAGCGATTCTCAATGGCGTGCTTCCTTCTTCCTGCAATAATAGCTTTAGTAGCAGGTAAAAACCTTGGGACATAACCTGCCGCTGGAAGCAAACATTTCCTTATTTTAGTCATTTCATAAATTTATTCTGTTATAGGCTAATTGAGATATCAATTTCTTAGCTATTTATCTAATCGATCGTCACTCGACCATATTTGTCTTCGAATCTCACTTTGTCATCTGCTCCTAGGTAATCACCGATTTGAACTTCTATTATCTCCACAGGCTGTTCACCAGAATTACTTAGTCTGTGTTGACTGCCCAGTGGAATAAAAGTCGATTCACTTACTTGCAACTTGAATTCATTGTAATCACAGGTGATTAGACCTTCGCCTTTAATCACTGTCCAGTGCTCTGAGCATTGCTTATGCATATGTAGGGAGAATGCCGCATCAGGATTAACAACTATATGCTTTACTTGGTAGCCTTGACCACTTGCCAACGACTCATATGAGCCCCAAGGTCTCTTCATGACTCGGTGGCTAATACTTCCTTCTCGATTATGGCACTCTAACTGTTTAACGATTTGCTTTACAGATTGAACATGCGACGAGGATTGCGTCCACTGTCTCAATGATCACAGTATCTTGGACACCAACTGCCGCAACTAGCCGAGATCCCGATTGAATGTAACTGCCTTTGGTCTCTGTGGTTAGCACATCACCACTTATTACATTACGATGTTTGTCCTTTGCTTGTAGATCCCAAACCGCATCCCAAGCACCCAAGTCACTCCATCCTGCTTCGAGGGCGATAACAGCCGCAGTCTTAGTTCTTTCCATCACCGCATAATCAATGGAATCGCTACGGCAGGTTGAAAAATGAGCTTCTGGTATAGGTTGAAACTCAGCACCCTTCTCAAATTGCGCATAAGCGGCGCGACAGCTTTCGAAGATGTCGTTACCGTAAAGCTTTAATTCCTGTAAATAGCGCGATGCAGTGAACATAAACATACCGCTATTCCAAAAATAATTACCACTAGCAATATAGGATTCTGCTGTTGCCTTATTGGGTTTCTCGACAAATCTATTAACGGTAAAAACACTGCATTTTCCAGACGTCTCTGCCAGATCCAGCTCTTTGCCTTTCTTAATATACCCATAACCCGTTTCTGGTCTCCTGGCACTATTCCAAAAACGACTAACATATCCTGCCTCACCAACTCCGCGCCTTGGGTGATGGCTCGATGAAACGCTGGCGTATTTATAATCACATGATCGCCTGGTAGCACTAACAAGATCGGATCCGCAGCAACTTGTTGTGCAGATAGAGCAGCTAAAGCAACAGCGGGCGTAGTATTCCTGCTCAAGGGCTCTAATAAAATAGTACTGTGATCTTTACCTAATTGACGCAATTGTTCTGCGACCAGAAAACGATGATCTTCGCTGCAGACCACCAAAACATAACCAATTTCTTCCAATCCCTTCAGGCGTCTAATTGTGCCCTGAAACAAGGATTCTTGTTGCTGAGGAAATTGAATAAACTGTTTGGGTAGGAGTGCTCTGGATGACGGCCAAAGCCTGGCACCAACTCCACCCGCTAAAACAACTGGAACCAACATAGTTTGATCGCCAGGGTAAACGAGCAACAATGTTAGCAAATTATTGCTGTTATTAATCAAGCAGCGACTTAGTCAATAAATCACAATACTGGAAAGAGATTCCTCATTCTCCAATTCAGCACAATTTGTTATCGATTATTTACCGGTGGCGCGATAACATCCTAACCTTGCCTATTGCAGCTTGGGGGCGGCATCAACAAACTATGAAATCCAAGAATGACAACTTTGTTCCACAAAGCTCTTACGAGCTTAACGAACTGGTAGATTGTGGCTACGGAAGATTATTCGGTCCGGGAAATGCTAAGCTTCCTATAGGTAATATGTTAATGCTCGACCGCATTACTAGAATTAACGCCGATGGTGGAGAATTTAGTCGCGGAGAAATCGTTGCCGAATTAGATATTAGACCTGATCTATGGTTTTTTGACTGTCATTTTCCAGGCGATCCAGTCATGCCCGGTTGTTTAGGTTTGGATGCACTCTGGCAACTTGTAGGCTTCTACTTAGCTTGGTGTGGTTACCCAGGCAAGGGCAGGGCATTAGGAGCCGGTGAAGTAAAATTTACCGGGGAAATTTTACCTGCCGCAAAAAAAGTAGTTTATGAGTTAGCTATTAGTAGAGTAATTGATCGTAGCTTGGTAGTAGGCATTGCAAACGGAACTGTTGCCGTGGATGGAAAAATTATCTACAAATCTAAGAGTCTCAAAGTAGGCTTGTTCACTCCCGAACAAAGCTTTTAAGTATTTAAGTTTTAGAGGTTAATTATGCGCCGCGTCGTAGTTACCGGGATAGGCATTGTCTCCTGTCTCGGAAATGATAGTAATTCTGTGCTCAAGTCTCTTAAGACTGGGCGTAGCGGAATTCAATACAATCCTGCCTATGAAGAAATTGGTATGCGCAGCTTCGTTAGTGGTTCGGTGCACATCGATAAAGAATCGATGATTGACCGAAAGACTCTACGTTTTATGGGAGACGGATCGGCGTTTAGTTATATCGCAATGCAGCAAGCAATAACTGATGCGAATCTCAGCGATGCGCAAGTTTCAAATGAACGCACTGGATTAGTTATTGGCTCTGGTGGCGGTTCTCCAGAAGATCAACTCGAATCCAATGACATTATGCGAGAAAAAGGACTACGACGAGTAGGGCCTTATCGAGTGCCTCGCACGATGAGTTCATCAGTATCAGCCTGTCTGGCCACCCCCTTCAAAATCAAAGGAGTTAACTACTCCATATCTTCAGCCTGCGCGACCAGTGCTCATTGTATAGGTCACGCTGCAGAGTTAATTCAGTTAGAAAAACAAGATGTCGTGTTTGCCGGAGGTGGCGAAGCAGAACATTGGACAATGTCTCACATGTTTGACGCGATGGGCGCCCTCTCAACCAAATACAACGAAGCTCCAGATAAAGCCTCTAGAGCATTTGATGCAGACCGAGATGGATTTGTTATTGCTGGCGGAGGCGCTGTGCTGGTAATTGAAGCTCTCGATCATGCTATTGCTCGCGGCGCAAAAATTTACGCCGAACTTACTGGCTATGGCGCGACTTCGGATGGACATGACATGGTTGCTCCTTCAGGTGAAGGGAGTGCCCGCGCGATGCGCCTGGCAACGGCCAATTTAGAAGGATCGGTTGACTATATTAATACTCATGGAACCAGCACTCCGGCAGGAGATATTTCCGAATTAAATGCTATCCGCAATGTCTTCGGCGACAAGGCTCCAATTATTAATTCGACTAAATCTCTAAGTGGTCACTCTCTTGGCGCTGCGGGCGCACAAGAGGCCATCTATAGTCTGTTAATGATGGAGAATAATTTCATTGCAGCTTCGGCGAATATTGAAAATCTTGATGAGGCCGCTGCAGGGCTGAAGATTGCACTAGAGCGCAAGGATAATATTCAACTCAATCGAATTATGTCCAATAGTTTTGGTTTCGGCGGCACTAACGCCTGCTTGGTCTTCGACCGATATCAGAACTAACCCTTCTCTCTAATTATCATTCTGAGGAATAATTATTCGATTATGGTGGTCGAATAGGCATGAGCATGAAAATTGACCAGAAAAGATCAAGTGGAAGGAAAAACCTGCAGGCTGGGATAGTAACAATAATTAAGATATTACTGTTCGGAATCTATTCAATTACGGCTCTGGGACAACTGGAACCCCGTACTTTTAGCAGTTTTCCCACTCAAACCGACAATCAACCACGGCCACTTGCCCTGACGGAAGCTTTTCCGTTCTTTGTCAGTGCGGTAAGCCCCGGGCGTTATCGCGTAAGCTGGAATATCGCGGAAGGCCATTACCTATACCGTCATGCCTTTAATTTTCAGCTTAAGCAAACAGCAGATGCTGCCCCCATGATAGTAGAATATATCCTTCCTGAAGGAATCCAGAAAACCGATCAGTTCTTTGGCAAAATCGAGGCTTATTACAATCTAATCAATGCAGACCTTGCCTTAACAACGGTCCCTAGCCCCGATGCTGTTTTGGTAATTGAGTACCAAGGCTGTGCAGAATGGGGCTTCTGTTATCCTCCGCAACAAGCCGAATTCAAACTGATTCCCTAGCTGGTGCGCCCTTAGATTAAGTATGAGCACTCTCAATCTATTCTTGTGACGCCCTGAATCCATCGAATATGTACTTAATTCATTATTCGGGATGCAGTACCTCGTAATTTCTGTGAAAATGCTGTTAAAATTGGCAAACAGCGCTAAAATTTCGCTAAATTGTCTTAAGCTCTACTTAGGAAGAAATCGCTATGGCATCCATTCTGGCTTTACATGGGCCCAACTTAAACCTTCTTGGCACACGCGAGCCGCATATTTACGGCTCAGATACTCTAGATAATATTAATCAGCGCCTCCTGGAGCAGTGCAACGAGGTTGGACATGAGTACTCTCATCTTCAGAGCAATGCAGAATCTGAATTGGTCGACCGACTTCATTTAGCACGAATTGACGGTACCGCTTTTATTATTGTGAATTTCGGCGGATTCACTCACACCAGCGTTACATTAAGAGATGCAATCCTGGCCGCTGAGATTCCATTTATCGAAGTTCATCTTTCCAATCTTCATGCGCGGGAAGAATTTCGACGAAAGTCGTATTTTGCCGACATTGCAGTTGGCAGTATTGTTGGCTTGGGAGCGCAAGGTTACGAGTTGGCTCTGCAGGCTATTTTCAGAAAACTATCAATCTAAGTTGAACGCAAAATAAGCCCAGTTAACTTTCAGTGCATCATGATTTGGTACCGAGGAAAATAAAGAATGGATATTAGAAAAGTAAAAAAACTGATCGAACTGCTAGAATCTTCAGATATTGCCGAGATTGAAATCAAGGAAGGAGAAGAAGCTGTTCGAATAAGTAGAGGCTCAACTGCAACCACAGCCCCTGTAGCTTACGCCCCGGCCCCAGTTGCTCCGATCGCTGCGCCTGTTGCTCCGATCGCTGCGCCTGTTGCTGCGCCCATGGAAGCAGAAGCTGCCGCCCCAGCAGCAAAGGGTAAGGTCATTCCGTCCCCTATGGTAGGAACTTTTTATCGCGCCCCATCGCCATCGTCACCGCCATTCGTAGAAATAGGCAAGCACGTTAAAGTCGGAGACCCTGTTTGTATTGTCGAAGCAATGAAGATGATGAATCAAATTGAAGCTGACCATGCCGGAGTGATTGAAGCGATTTTGATTGAAGACGGTGAGCCAGTCGAATTTGATCAGCCACTTATCACAATTGTCTAAACGAATTATCAAAATAGTAAGCGCTCTTAATTTTGGTCGTGGCCGCCCCAACACAATTACAGCAGAGTAAGAAAATTCTGCAAACTAAAGCAAAAACCATTTATTAGTATTCTCAATATTAGGCGGATAAAAATCCAATGCTCGAAAAAGTATTAATAGCCAATCGTGGTGAAATAGCCCTTCGGATTCTAAGAGCCTGCAAAGAATTAAACATCAAAACTGTTGCAGTACATTCCGTCGCCGACAAGGATCTTATGCATGTCCGTTTAGCCGATGAATCAGTCTGCATCGGCCCACCCAGCCCAACAGAAAGCTATCTGAATATCCCATCCATTATTAGCGCAATGGAAGTTACCGACGCTGATGCTGTCCATCCAGGTTATGGATTCCTGGCGGAAAATGCAGATTTTGCTGAGCAGGTTGATAACAGCGGTTTCGTTTTTATCGGGCCGACCTCAGAAACTATTCGCTTGATGGGCGACAAGGTTTCAGCTATTGCAGTAATGCGAGACGCTGGTGTTCCTACGGTACCGGGCTCCAATGGCCCCCTGGATGACAATAAAGACCGTACTCTCTCTCTAGCCAAAGAAATTGGCTATCCTGTAATCATCAAAGCTGCAGCTGGGGGCGGCGGGCGCGGTATGCGCGTTGTGCATAACGAAGCTGCTCTGCTAAAAGCAGTTTATGTTACTCAAACCGAAGCTAAGTCATTTTTTGGCAACGGCGTTGTTTACCTAGAAAAATTTCTCGAGAATCCAAGGCACGTAGAAATTCAAGTAATCGGCGATGGTCAAGGCGAAGCCATTCATCTTGGGGATCGTGATTGCTCTCTTCAAAGACGCCATCAAAAAGTATTGGAAGAAGCTCCTGCTCCCGGCATCTCTGATAAAGCTAGAGCTGGCGTTGCTGAAACCTGTATCCAGGCTTGTAAAAACCTCAAGTATCGAGGAGTTGGCACTCTTGAATTTCTCTATGAAGCTGAGAGCTTTTACTTCATTGAGATGAATACGCGTGTGCAAGTTGAACATCCAGTAACTGAAATGGTTACCGGCATTGATATCGTAAAAGAACAGCTGCGCATAGCGAGCGGTGAATCACTTTCCGTTGCTCAAAGCGATATCAAAATAAAGGGCCATTCATTCGAGTGCCGAATAAACGCAGAAGACCCAACTACTTTTCTACCCTGCCCAGGTAGGGTCAATTTGTTTCACGCGCCTGGAGGCAACGGTATCCGGGTAGACTCTCATCTCTACAGCGGCTATAGCGTGCCACCACACTACGATTCTCTTATCGCAAAATTAATCAGCTATGGTGATACTAGAGAGCAAGCTTTAATGCGCATGCAAAATGCCCTAGATGAGTTGTTAATTGATGGTATTCGCAGCAACATCCCTCTGCAGCGGGATTTGGTTCGCGATGCTGAATTCCAAAAAGGCGGAGTTAATATTCACTATTTGGAACATAAACTCGGTTCTTAGATTCAGTTCTTTGTCTTAGATAAACGTCATAATTCTTCGAGTAAGACCACTAAACTTGCTTTACAAAGTTTGATTTTAAATAGTTAAGAATTTACACCCTACTCCAACTAATCTTCGGCAAGCTTTATGTCCTGGCAACAAATCAACGTTTCTATCCGCTCTGAGCACTTAGCAACCATCGAGAAGATTGTCATGGAGCATGGGGCTCTTTCCATTACTTACCTTGATGCTGCAAATCAACCTGTATTTCAAAAAAAGCCAGGCAGCACTCCATTATGGGATAACACAATCCTAAGCTGCCTATTTCCAGCTGATAAGAACTTACAATCTCTCCTGTGGTTATTACGAGCGCAACCAATAATAGATAATGATACAAGCCTCGAAATTCAACTCATTGAAGACAAAGATTGGGAACGAAGCTGGATGGCTAATTTCAAAGCCATGGCTTTTGGCAAAACTCTTTGGATTTGTCCTAGCTGGCAGGAACCACCAGACCCAAACGCTGTTAATGTTATGCTCGACCCTGGCCTGGCCTTTGGCAGCGGCACTCACGCGACTACTGCGCTATGTCTGCGCTGGCTTGAACAAGCAGACCTCATGGGAAAACATGTTATCGACTACGGTTGTGGCTCCGGAGTGCTCGCAATCGCTGCTTCCTTGCTTGGTGCAGCAACTATCCATGGGGTAGACAATGACCCCCAGGCAATAATCGCTACCATCGACAACAGTCAACGCAATCAAATTAACGACGCTCAACTCACAACTTTTCTTCCGCAAGAGCTCCCTGCTATGGAAGCGGATATTCTCCTAGCAAATATACTGGCGGAACCACTCATAGATCTTGCTGCAAAATTCTCCACTCTCGTCAAAGCAGGAGGTCAGATAGTACTTTCAGGAATACTTGAAAATCAAATAGATCAAGTATTAACCGCCTATACTCCGCAGTTCGTTATGGGCGAGCCGAGCCTAGAAGGAGATTGGGTGCGGTTGAACGGAACGAGGCTTTACTAAGCTATAGGCAAGCTACCAGTATTCACCTACAATTAACCCGCTATTTATTTGTAACGTTAAAGATGAATTAACTCTGCATGGCATTTCATGTTACTCAATGTCCCGGCTGCGAATCAACATTTAGCGCGACAGCACGAATGCTGGAAAGTGCCAGTGGTCAAGTCCGCTGTGGAGCCTGCCTAACGATTTTTGATGCCATCGAGCATTTTGTCAATCAACAAGACGCAAGCGGCAACAACACAGATGAAGAATCAGTTTTCCTAGGAAATAATCCTCAAGATTACTTTGATCCTTCTATGTTCCTCAGCCGCGCCTCCCTAACTGAGCCGGACAACTACAAAGAGAAGGATTCCAAAGACGATCTTATTCAGGTTAATGATGCTATTGATAGTCCTTCCAACACATCGAATTTTTCCGCACACAATTCAACTGATCCGGAGATTCAAGAGAGCTGGGGACGCCGGATGATGCCAAATAATATTGAAGAAGTTGACCAGTCTACGGAAGCTATTAGAGCACGAGCTCTTGAAAACGAACTTGAAGACGAAGAGGCTTTTGAAATAATTTCCGAAGAACATCTCGAAGTTTTAGATCAAGTAGTTCCCCCGCTGGAATTGACTACAAAAAGAAACAGCGATTGGTTTCGGAGAATCACACTAACACTTGTAGGTATATTTTTAGGAGGAGTACTTTTTGCTCAATACCTCATACAGAACACCCATATTTATAGCCAGCAAACAGAGTTTCGGCAGTTCTATATTATTGTCTGTAATTTCTTGCAATGCGATTTACCCATGTTTTCAAATATAGCGGCGATTCGAAGCGACAATCTTACCGTGCGCAGTCATCTAGAAGCAGAAAATGCTTTGACTGTGAATATCGCATTTCGTAATACTGCAGATTTTCCTCAAGCTTTCCCAATACTGGTATTGAGTTTTAATACCGTGAACAATGATATCGTCGCTCTGAGAGAATTTGCGCCTACCGAGTACCTGGACGTAGGCTTACGCTCTATGACCATGATGCCCGTTATGTCGCCGGTTCAAATTAATCTTGAGCTGGTAGACCCAGGCCCTGACGCAGTAAATTACACGATTGCATTTCGCCGACCTTAGGCTGCCTCTCTCTTTTCTTGTCAAATCTAGTTCACGTCAGCTTTGAAATTCACTAGCAAAGTGATTCGATTCTACTCAAATTAAAAAAAAGCAAAGAATCTTGGTAAATGTCTTTAACAAAGAAATACTTGGCGCTATCATAGTCGAACGCTTAAATAGCTAACCTTTTAAATCATTAACTGCTCCCAATGAACCAGATCGGTCCATACACTTTAAGAAACAATCTCTTTTTGGCGCCGATGGTTGGAGTTAATGACACTCCCTTCCGCGAGATCTGCACTCAACAAGGCGCAGGATTAACCGTTGCTGAGATGCTAACCAGTAATCGCGAGCTTTGGCAAAACGAAAGAAACAAACTCAAGCAAGTTAAACCTCTAACAGCTGGTCCACACGTGGTGCAAATAGCAGGTTCTGACCCAATACAGATGGCAGACGCTGCTTTATGTAACCAAGAGCTTGGTGCTGATGCTATCGACATCAATATGGGCTGCCCTGCTAAAAAAGTATTAAAGAAAGCTGCTGGATCAGCCCTTCTTAGAGATACAAAATTAGTTACCTGCATTCTGCAAGCGATCGTCTCAAAGGTTGATATCCCTGTGACACTGAAAATTCGCACTGGTTGGTGCCCTAACACTCGGAACGGAATTGAAATAGCGCACATAGCTGAAGATTGTGGTATTCAATTACTAACTGTTCATGGGCGCACCAAGGAATGCCGCTTCAAAGGCGACGCGGAATACGACACAATTGCTGCCATTAAACAGGCTGTTCAGATTCCTGTCATTGCCAACGGTGATATTGATTCGCCAGAAAAGGCTGTGCAAGTTCTAGCCCACACCAAGGCCGATGGGCTCATGATCGGTAGAGGAGCTCAAGGTAAACCGTGGATTTTTAAGGAAATCGAACACTTCCTAAACACAGGAACTAAACTTGATAAAATGAAGCTGTTACAACAACTGAGAGTGATAAGTTCTCACTTACGGAAACTACATCAATTCTACGGTGGCATAAAAGGAGTTTGGTACGCTCGGAAGCATGTTTCAGTTTATGTAAAAAAATTAACTTCTTCTCGCGAATTTATGGCAGAATTTAATAGCGCTGAAAATCCCCAACAACAGTTGGAACAATTAGAAGAATATTTTGCTCACCTGGTAGGCATGCCAACTATTAATCAATCCAGAGAGCATGGAGAAATGGCAGCATGAACAAATTGGACGACACTTTACTCTCTAGCTTTCAAATTGCCGAGCAAATAGAACCGCTAGTCGCACCATCTTCATCCTCCACACAAATACAAGCACATCCGGGTCAGGCTCAAGCTAGTCCGGTGTATACCGAAGAACACATCACACTGCGAACGGAAGTCGACAAAGCAATGCGGCGTTATTTTCATCAATTAGAAGACGAACCAGTGACAGATCTTTACCAAATGGTGATATCCGAAGTTGAATCACCATTGCTCGAAGCAGTAATGCGATATACCGGCAACAATCAGAGCAAGGCTTCTATCATGCTGGGTTTGAACCGTGGTACGCTACGAACCAAATTAAAACAGTATGCCCTACTATAATTGTCTATTTGCTGTAATTAATTCTAAACCCTAATTTAGTCACTTTCGATCAGCTGCAATTCGATTCTAAGAATAGACTGCGCAAATCCATCAACTACACAAACAGATAGCTTTATGACAACAGAAAATTCTGCTGCCATCCGTCGAGCGTTGATTAGCGTGTCCGATAAGACTGGCATTATCCCCTTCGCACAAGCATTACAAAAACTCAATATTGAAATCCTCTCCACAGGCGGCACTTATAAGATGCTAACTGCGGAGAATATTCCAGCGGTGGAGGTTTCAGAGTACACGGGTTTCCCGGAAATGATGGATGGCAGAGTCAAGACTCTGCACCCCAAAGTCCACGGAGGAATACTGGGTCGACGCGATATCGATCAGGCGGTAATGGATGAACATGACATCCCACCAATCGATCTGGTGGTGGTAAACCTCTATCCATTCGAAGCCACGGTAGCTAACCCTGATTGCGATCTACCAACTGCGATTGAGAATATCGATATCGGGGGGCCGACTATGTTGCGAGCGGCGGCGAAGAATAACCGCTTTGTCGCTGTTGTGGTTAATCCTTCGAATTATGACAATATTATTGAGCAGTTGAACAATAATGCGGGCTCTCTGGACCAGGAAACGCGATTCGAGCTCGCGGTAGAGGCATACGAGCATACTGCGGCGTATGATGGCGCCATTGCCAACTACCTTGGTAGCCGGTTTAATTCAAGTGCTGTGGCCAATTTCTCGCGTACTTTTAATACGCAATTTCTTAAGCGCCAGGAAATGCGTTACGGGGAAAATCCCCATCAGAATGCTGCCTTTTATGCTGAACGCAATGCCTCCGAAGCCAGCATAAGTACTGCTATTCAACTGCAGGGCAAAGAACTCTCCTATAATAATATTGCCGACACAGACGCAGCCTTAGAGTGCGTGAAATCATTTAATGACCCAGCTTGCGTAATTGTAAAACACGCCAACCCCTGCGGCGTTGCCATTGCAGATACAGCAAAACATGCCTATGAACTGGCGTTCCAAACGGATCCAACATCGGCATTTGGCGGCATCATCGCTCTTAATCGAGAATTGGATGCTGAAACAGCAGCAAGGATAGTCGAACAACAATTTACTGAAGTAATTATCGCGCCAAGCATTTCCGCTGCAGCGCTAGCAATTACTGCAGAGAAAAAAAATGTACGCGTACTAAGCTGTGGTCAATGGGGTGACTATCGGCAGGTAGAATTAGATTATAAACGCGTTAATGGTGGACTCTTGGTTCAGGACAGAGATATCCATGAAATATCCAAAAACGATCTAAAAGTTGTTAGCGCTAGAGAGCCAACTGACGGCGAAATACGGGATCTAATGTTCGCTTGGTCTGTCGCGCAATATGTAAAATCCAATGCCATTGTTTATTGCAAAAACAATCAGACGATAGGCATTGGTGCCGGGCAGATGAGTAGGGTCTATAGCGCTAAAATCGCCAGCATAAAAGCACAAGATGAAAACCTCAAGGTTCCTGGCTCGGTAATGGCTTCCGATGCATTCTTTCCATTCCGGGATGGCATCGATGCAGCTGCAGCCGCTGGCATCACTGCAGTTATCCAACCTGGGGGCTCTATGCGAGACGATGAAATTATCGCCGCTGCGGACGAAGCAAATATTGCCATGGTCTTCACCGGCATCAGACATTTCCGACATTAGAGCGAATCGATGAAAATTTTAATAATAGGTAGTGGTGGTCGCGAACATTCATTAGCCTGGAAGGCCGCGCAATCCGCTAACGTAGAAGCTGTCTATGTAGCTCCAGGGAATGCCGGCACAGCTGGGGAGCCAAAAATTAAGAATATTGCTATCGATGTAATGGACTTCGAAAGTCTGGCAAATTTCGCAGAATCAGAATCTATATCTTTAACCATTGTGGGGCCAGAGGCACCTTTAGTTGATGGTGTGGTCGATTATTTTAATCAAAGACAACTTCCTTGTTTCGGCCCTTCAGCAAAAGCTGCACAACTGGAAGGGTCCAAAGCATTTACCAAAAACTTTTTAAGTCGACACAATATCCCCTCTTCATCCTATAAAATCTTTACCGAAATTGAGGCAGCAAAAGCCTATATTGACCAAGAAGGTGCTCCCATCGTAATCAAGGCAGATGGTCTAGCAGCTGGCAAAGGTGTAATAGTTGCCATGAGCAATGATGAAGCCATAGCTGCAGTCGAAGATATGCTTTCAGGAAACAAGTTCGGCAACGCTGGCCATCGAGTCGTTATTGAAGGGTTCCTTACAGGAGAAGAAGCGAGCTTTATCGCTATGGTCGACGGCAACAACGTATTGCCGATGGCAACGTCTCAAGACCACAAGGCACGAGACGATGGCGACTTGGGTCCAAACACTGGAGGCATGGGAGCATATTCTCCAGCTCCAGTGGTAAGCGACGAGATTTATCAAAGAATCATGGATCAAGTCATCTTACCAACCGTTAAAGGTATGGCTGCTGAAGGCAATGACTACACCGGCTTTCTCTATGCGGGCCTGATGATTTCCCCAAAGGGTGAAATTAATGTTATCGAATTTAACTGCCGCTTTGGCGATCCAGAAGCGCAACCTGTTATGTTACGACTTCAGTCTGACCTAGCCCAACTTTGTCTGGCAGCAATCGAAGGCAAACTCGATACACAATCAGCAAATTGGGATTCTCGCTGTGCTGTCGGGGTAGTCCTTGCAGCTGGCGGTTACCCCAACTCCTATGACAAAGGAGATGTTATTAGCGGATTGCCAGTGGAATCGGGTATAGACCGCAAAATATTTCATGCTGGCACGACTGAAGCTAACGGGCAAATAGTCACCAATGGCGGTAGAGTTCTCTGCGCAGCAGCCTTGGGAGACACTGTTTCCGAAGCACAAGCGGCGGCATATGAACAAGCTCATCAGATACATTGGGACAATGTTTATTTCCGTTCTGATATTGCCTATCGAGCAATAGATAGAGAAAATAGCTAAATGCCTGACAATTTAGAACATTCCGATTCGTTTTCAAAAAACCGAAGCAACTATGGTGGTCAAGGAGATGGCCGAGAGATCTCATTTCTTGATCGTTGCGTGAGCCAAATCGATCAAGCACTGCGTACTTGTGTACCTGGTTCAAATCAAGCATTGCGAAGTTCCCCCGCACAATCCTACGATGAAGAAGAACTCGACTCCAATCAACGACGACACATAGCTGGCTTAATGCGCATTAACCATACCGGCGAAGTTTGTGCTCAAGCGCTCTATCAGGGGCAGGCTGCCACGGCTAAGCTCGATGAAGTTCGACAATCCATGGAACAGGCAGCAGTCGAAGAAACTGATCACCTGGCCTGGTGTGAAGAAAGATTAGACCAACTGGACAGCCGCCCCAGCCTTTTTAATCCACTATGGTATGCCATGTCTTATGGCGTTGGTGCAGTGGCAGGAATGGCAGGCGACAAATGGAGTCTTGGCTTTGTAGCGGAAACCGAAGAACAGGTTTGCGAGCATTTAGAAGAGCACTTAGTCCAATTGCCAGAGAATGATGAAAAGAGTAGAGCGATTCTCAGTCAAATGATTCAAGATGAGAAACTTCATGGCGAAACAGCTCGCAATGCCGGTGGTGCCCAACTACCTCAAGCCGTAAAACATGCAATGACAGCTATGTCTCAAGTTATGAAAAAAACCACCTACCACATCTAGGCGCGATCTCCGCAAAAGCTCTTTCTTCTACTTAATCCCTGCAAGCTACTCAACCACTACAGGCAAAATTTCGAAATCATGAGTTACTTTCACACCTGCATTTTTCAACATAATGGAAGCGGAACAATATTTATCTGCAGAGAGTTCTACTGCTCTTTCTACCTGCTTCTCGTTCAAATTTTTCCCTGCAACTTTGAAATGCAAATGAATCGATTCAAAAGTCGCTGGAGTTGTGTCTACTCTTTCCGCAGTCACTTCAGCTTCGCAACTCGTAATGTCCTGACGTGATTTTTTTAGAATAGTCACAACATCATAAGATGAGCAACTACCAACACCCAGCGCCATTAACTCCATCGGGCGCATCCCCAAATTCTTGCCACCACTTTCTATCGCGCCATCTAAAACAATAGCATGCCCAGTGCCAGATTCAGCAACAAACATTACGTTTTCAACCCATTTAATTCGAGCATTCATAATTCAATCTCATGTCTAAAGTAATTTAGCTTTGTGTCTCGAAAAGTATCGCCGCTTTCGAAATATCGATTCTTGTCCTAGTTATTGTTAAGCGCTGCATTATATTTGCGCTCGGTATCATCCATTTGCAAACATCAACTCCCGAAGCTTCTCTCCAGGACGCTCAGCACGCATACACGATTCTCCGATAAGAAATCCAAAGATCTTATTGTCAATCATCAATCTCACATCATCCACTGAATGGATACCACTTTCGGTAATGACTAGCTTGTCTTTAGGAATGTTGCGAGCAAGTTCAATAGTAGTCTGCAAATTTGTTTCGAAAGTGTGCAAATTTCTATTGTTGATGCCGATTAAGTTAGTCTTGAGTTTCAGCGCACGATCCAACTCCTCCTGATTGTGCACTTCAACTAAAACATCCATTCCTAACTCTTGAGTGTAATTTTCCAACTCCAGCATTTGATCTTGTTCCAGCGCTGCCGCAATCAACAAGATGCAATCTGCTGACATCGCTTTTGCTTCTGCTATTTGATAGACATCGATCATAAAATCTTTTCGAATGACCGGGAGAGTGCTCGCGACTCTTACCTGACGAAGATAGTCTTCCGAGCCTTGGAAAAATTTCTTATCAGTTAAAATGGAGAGACAAGTCGCGCCATTAACTTGATAATCACGAGCGTGATCAGCTGGCTGAAAATCTTCACGGATAATTCCTTTCGAGGGAGAGGCTTTTTTGATTTCGGCTATAACGGCGACTTCCCGATTTTCGATTCGTTCACGCAGAGCAGCTTCAAATCCACGGACTTGATCACTTTCTTTGCCAATGATTTCTAAATCAGCCAGAGAGCGACTTTCTCGAGCAGCAGCGATTTCCTGGTACTTATGCTCAATGATTTGTTCGAGAATAGTTGCTACGGCCATTGGTGGTCCTAAGTATTGCAGAGTGACTGGAGTGAGCTGGGAGAGTCACTAAAGAATGGTTCAGTTAGCAACAGACTGACTAAAATCCACCAGTTCGCTTAGCTTTTCGAGTGCAGCACCGCTAGATAAAATCTCTTTAGCTTGTTCTATTCCAGCTGCTAAATCTACACTGAGGTTTGCCACATAAATAGCGGCGCCAGCATTTAGCGCTACGATATCGCCTGCTGCTTTATTCTCATAGGTGAGAGCTTGCTTCAGCATTACCAAACTTGCCTCAACGCTATCTATTTGTAATTCCGCAAAATTATCGTAGCGTTCTATGCCAAAGTCTTCCGGTGAAACACTATAAGAAAACATCTCCCCGTCTTTTAATTCTCCCACCTGAGTTGTAGCCGCAATACTAATCTCATCGAGACCATCATCAGCTGAAACTATTAGTACGTGATTACTGCCTAGTTCTTTTGAAACTTCCAACAATGGTGGTATCCAAGCTTGCTCGAAGACTCCCATGATCTGATTCGGCGCTGCTGCAGGATTAGTCAACGGCCCTAGCAAGTTGAAAACAGTTCTAACACCAATTTCTTTGCGCGCGGTTATGACATGCCTCATTGCACTATGATGAGCCGGAGCAAACATGAACCCGACCCCGATTTCCTCAATTGCTCGAGCAACATCGGCAGCACTCATGGTCAAATTAAGGCCGGCAGCTTCCAACACATCGGCACTACCGCTTTTGCTAGTAGCTCCTCTATTACCATGTTTAGCAACCTTGGCGCCGGCACAGGCGGCGACAATGGCAGCAGCAGTAGAGACATTGAATTTGTTCGTTCCACTACCGCCAGTTCCACAAGTATCAACCAAATGAGGACCCTGCTGCGCGGCCACTTTTATGGACAGTTCGCGCATTACCGTGGCACCGCCTAAAATCTCCGGAGCCTTAACCCCTTTCATTTGCAGACCTATTAGAAACGCTGCATTCTGAGCATCCGTCGTTCCTCCTGACATTATGTCGCCCATAACAGCAATCATCTCGTCACTGCTAAGATCCTCTGATAAAGTGACCTGTTTAATGGCTGCTCTGATGTCCATGGCCCTATTCCTGTTCTACTTTAGTTCTACTCGAGTTCCTGACTGCAGGCTACTTACTTGATTCGAGAAAGTTTTGCAGTAGTTGGTGTCCGTGTTCGCTTAAAATTGACTCTGGGTGGAACTGCACTCCTTCTGCAGCCAATTCTTTGTGCTGCACACCCATAACTTCTTCAATCTCTCCCGACTCATTCTCTGTCCACGCGGTAATCTCAAGACAATCGGGCATAGTGGCTTTATCAATAACCAATGAGTGATAGCGAGTCGCAACAAAAGGATTAGGAATCTCACTAAATATCCCAACTCCAGTATGATGAATCGGAGAAAGTTTTCCATGCATGACTTTACCAGCCCGCACGATATTGCCCCCGAAAACCTGGCCGATACTTTGGTGACCCAGACAAATCCCCAAGATTGGAATTGAGCCTGCGAATTCTTCAATTACTGATTTTGAAATACCCGCTTCGTTAGGCGTACAAGGGCCTGGAGAAACGACAATCTGCTTAGGAGCCAATGACTTAATTTCATCTATAGAAATACAATCATTGCGATATACGTTTACCTCAGCGCCCAATTCACCCAAATATTGCACCACGTTATAGGTGAAGGAATCATAGTTGTCGATCATTAATAACAAGGTGATTTATCCTGATTTGCAAGCCCAATCAATATGAAACAACCATAGCAGCCAGTTAGTTTTCTGTCTCGAACACTAACATTAGCTGAACTTTTTTGGTCAGCCTTTCTAGAACAGCTTTTCTTAATCAAGTTTTAGAGAATTATCCGCTAGTTGCACAGCCCGGAGAATCGCGCGAGCTTTATTGAGAGTCTCTTCCCATTCCAGTGCCGGCTGGGAATCAGCTACAATTCCCCCGCCCGCTTGAACGTAGAGAGTATTATCCTTAATCACCGCTGTTCGAATAGCAATAGCCATATCCATATTGTCATTCCAGCCCAAATAACCCATTGCACCACCGTATATTCCACGTTTTTCGGGCTCTAATTCGTCGATGATTTCCATGGCACGGACTTTTGGAGCCCCACTGAGAGTTCCCACAGGCAAGGTTGCTTTTAATACATCCAGCGAAGATTTATCTGCTCGAATATGACTCTCAACGTTAGAGGCAATATGCATAACATGTGAATAGCGCTCGACGAACATTTTTTCTGGCACCGTGACAGTGCCAATCTCCGAAACCCTTCCCGCATCATTGCGACTTAGATCGATTAGCATTAGGTGCTCAGCAAGCTCTTTGGAATCCGCAAGCAATTCTAGTTCCAGAGCCTGGTCTTCAGCCTCTGTTGCTCCACGTTTGCGCGTTCCAGCTAAAGGTCTGACGGTAATTTTTCCATCTTCAACTCTAGCTAAAATTTCTGGAGAGGAACTTACCACATGATGGTCGCCTAAATCGAAATAGACCATGTAGGGAGATGGATTTAAATAACGTAGTGCTCGGTAAACGTTTAGCGGTTCACCATCAAAGGCTACAGACATTCTTTGAGCTAACACCACTTGCATTACATCACCAGCAACGATGTAGTCTTTAATTATTTCTACCGCTCTATGATGTTTTTCTTGGTCAAAGTGGAATTTGAAATTTTCTTCACTGATTCCTGTGCCTTGTTTTAGCTCTGGTAATGGCGCAGGTTTTTTTAACTCAGACTCTAAGTCAGTCAATCGATCTTGCGCTTCGCTATAAGCATTTTCTTGCGACGGGTCGACATTAATCACAAATGAAATCGTGCCTCGCAAATTATCGAAAACTACAACTTCTTCAGAAAGCATCAACAAAATATCTGGCGTACCAATTTCATCAATGCCTTTGGCAGGGCCGATACTTCTCTCAGCATAGCGCACGGTATCGTAGCCAAAATAACCAACCAGCCCACCGGTAAATCGTTGACTTCCGGTAATGTCAGCTACGTTATATCTGGATTTGAATTCGGCTATATATTCAAATGGGTCTTCGACTACAGTCTCTTCAACAACCCGGCCGTCAATCTCAACAGTGACAGTGTGATCCACTACTCGAAGAATAGTTTTGCAGGGTAGCCCAATGATTGAATATCTCCCCCACTTTTCTCCCCCTTGAACAGACTCAAAGAAATAACTATGTAAACCTTTGCCAAGTTTTAAGTAAGTACTAAGTGGAGTCTCTGTGTCAGCCAATACTTCATGGACGACGGGAATGCGGTTGTAACCACTTTGCGCTAGCTCTTCAAATAATTCTAATTTCATGAGATAGATTTCATAGCGGAGAAGGATTTACTGCAATCAGCTGATACAAGTTGTTGGAAACAGGATTATCAATATTGAAAGCATGAATGGCCATAGCAGGGTCAGTACTTAATGCTTCTTGCTGGGCTTTTGGCTCAATTCTGCCCGCATGTTACTAATAGTTTTAGCGTAATCTTTACTATTAAAGATGGCAGACCCAGCTACAAACATATCTGCTCCTGCATCAGCGATACAACGGATATTCTCGACGCCGACTCCTCCATCAACTTCAAGACGAATTGGATAGTCACTGTCATCAATAAGCTTTCTAACCCTCTCCAATTTTTTCAGAGTAGAGGGAATAAATTTCTGACCACCGAAACCTGGATTAACCGACATCAGCAATATCACATCAATTTTGTCCATGAGATATTCCAATGCATCAACCGAGGCTCCAGGGTTAAATACCAAGCCAGACTTACAACCTTGATCACGAATTAGTTGCAAGGAGCGATCGACATGGGAAGTAGCATCAGGATGAAAACTAATATAGCTGGCGCCTGCTTTGGCAAAATCCAGGATGAGTTGATCAACGGGTGTGACCATAAGATGTACGTCAATTGGTGCCGTAATCTTGTGATTACGCAATGACTGACAAATCATGGGACCGATAGTGAGATTTGGCACATAGTGGTTATCCATTACATCAAAATGAATAGCATCAGCACCGGCATCAAGCACGGCATTAACTTCATCGCCCAAGACCGCAAAGTTTGCCGATAAAATAGAAGGTGCAATTAGGTAATCTTTCATAGGCTTGCATTAACACCATGATCACTGCGTGAATGTACAGACATTTTACAGACTCTGAGGAGGATTGTCCTGCCAAACAACTAGACTTTAATCTTGCGAAAGCCGCAAACGGTTTCATAGGCAGTGCGGATAGCCATGGATTTTTCCTGAGCTTGCTTGAGGGAGTCTTCAGAAAGATCATCTCTAACCAACTTATCAGGGTGGTAACGGGACATTAAGCGCAAATATGCACGCCTAATCTCACCGTCAGCTGCACCGGGCTCAAGTTGTAAAACTTGGTAGGCATTATTGGGAAAATTTCGTACCCTGAATCCTTTAGTATCGATGCGGCCCTGTAACTCACCACAGAAATTCAGAAATTCGCGTTTGTCGTATCCAAGAATATCTGCGATATCTCGCAACAGCACTTTCTCCTTCAGCCGCATATCACCTTTTACAAAAGAATTTCTGATTTGGATTTTTAGAAATAAGCTTGCCAATGCACTGCGCGGCCTAATCTTTTTCATTAGCAGAAACACACACTGAATTACATCAGTATTTGGAAGCTTACCTTGCTCAAAATAATTAATTGCCTCACGACGTTGATGAGCACCCAATCCCATCAACGTCATAGTAGTACTTGCGTAACTAACTTCACCCTGCGTGACCCTGCCATCGAGTTTTGCTATTCGGCCCATTAAAGCAAACATGGCTACTATAAATATTTGTTCAGTTCGACCTCCATCAGGCACTTGTCTATGAGGTGAAGAACCATTCAATCGCGCGGTAATTGCTTTCTTATATGGCCTGTCAAATAAACCTGCTAGCATGAATTAGTCTCCACTGCCTTCAGCGACTAATAAGTTAACTTCCTGTAAACGTTCCGGAGTTCCAATATCCATCCATAAGCCACTATGTACTTCACCGCTGACTTTGTTTCCCAGCATCGCCTCTCGCAGCAAAGGCACCATTGAACTTGGCTCAATTGGTAATCCAGCGAATAAATTTTTGTGCATTACACTAATACCACTGAAAGTGAACCGCTGACCCCCAGCGCTGAGATCCTCATGAAGTCGCATTTCTTCGTCTATATTAAAATCCCCATGAGGATTATGTTCAGCGTTTCCCACTAGAACCAAATGGGCAAGTCGGTCAACTCCGTCTACTTGCTTCAGAGTCGAAAAATCGAAATCGGTCCAAATATCGGCATTTACGACAATAAAGCTGTCATCTTTAAGTTTAGGCAAAGATTTGATAATTCCGCCGGCTGTTTCAAGACGAATTGGCTCTTTCGAATAACTAATATCAATGCCAAATCTTGAACCATCGCCCAGGGATTCTTCAATTAGATAGCCAAGGTGGAAATGATTAATAACCACACCAGAAACACCCCCAGCCACCAGTTTCTCTATCTGGTGCTCTATAAGAGTCTTATCCCCTACAGTTAGTAGGGGCTTGGGTAAATCAGCGGTGAGAGGCTGCATACGCTTGCCCAGTCCAGCCGCCAAAATCATTGCTCGCATCAGGATTCCAGCTTTAGCGCTCTCTTTGCGACCGGAAAAACGGTCTGTTTGAACCACCCCAGTAAGGGGGCCAATTCCTCATATTTCTCCCCTACTTCCAGAAAGTAGTTGATAACCATAGGAATATCGGCCAAAAACTGCGGTTTATTATCTCGAATACATAGCCTCGCGAAGATACCCATTACCTTAATATGGCGCTGAAGCCCCATAAGATCGAGGTCTCTGACGAATTTTTCAGGGCTGATTTCTTTAATAATTCCGGCGGATTTAGCCGCATCGAAGTAGATTCCAGACCATTTGTCTATGAGATCAGGTTGCCAGCTGATGTAGCAGTCTCGAAGTAATGACACCAAATCGTAGGTATAAGCACCCCTGATTGCATCTTGAAAATCGATCACTCCTGGACCTGAATCCTCTGAGTAGTTCGCCTTATCTAATATCATCAAATTGCGAGAATGATAATCTCTGTGCACTGCTATTTGAGGCTGAGAAAGTGCCGCGTCTGCCAAAAAGCTAAAACCGCTTTCAATGTGTGAGCGATCTTTGTCTGAGATCTTAATCCCTAACAAAGCGACGCAAAACCAATCGACAAAGAGCCCCATCTCTCCTTGAAGTTGCTCTCGATCATAAGAGCCAAGTATCCCACTATCTATATTTTTCTGTAGCAGCACCAGCGAATCAATAGCGCGCCTATAGAGGTTCTCGGCGAAATCTAATTCTTTGGATTGCTGTGCTGCGAGTAAATACGGCAAATAGAGATCGTCACCAAAGTCTTCTAACAACATAAACCCATTCACGTAGTCTGCCGAATAAACTTTAGGTGCATTAATTCCTGCCTGCAGAAGTAAATTCGATTTGCGAACAAAATTTTTACAGTCCTCATTGTCTGGCGGAGCATCTACTGCTATAAACGCTTTTTCATCGACAATTACTCTAAAGTAGCGCCGAAAACTAGCATCTCCACTCACAACTTCAAGAGATAGTGGCGTACCCAAATCAGGCAATAGCTTAGCCAGAACAGAGTTGACCCAATCAGTCAATTGCTGTCGCCTGGCTGAATTACTTTTCGCCTGCTGTAGTTGTTTTAAATTTGTCATTCTATCCAGTTTCTTGCTTGATTTAGTCAGCGCCGATATCCAGGCGCTATTGAGCCGATTGCTTTGAATTCGATGCTCAATGAATTATTATACTCAGTCAGAGATAGGACGCTCTGCTAGACTTTATTCCTCAACTTGTTAGTCGGTTTCAGCATCGATTTATTTAAGCACTATTTGTTTAAACGCAAAGAAACAGACTCTTTGAATTATTCATCGGAATCCAACCTCTATGCCGTTTAAGAAACGACTATTGTGCTCTAATATTACCCTTATCCTCTTTGCCGGTTTATTTTTGGCAACAGCCCCAAAATCTGCTGATGCGCAACTTCCAGTATTTAGCTGCCGGCCGAGTAACAGCGGCGATGGCTGGATCTGTGATGATGCTGATGGCAATCCCCCGACGAATACTGCCAATTCCTCAAATCGCTACGATAGTGATCGAGCAGTGTTACCTGTGGCTCCAAGCGAACCAGCTACTGTATCAATAGAAATTGAATCATTCGATGAACTGGCAACCGAAGTCGCAGACCCTATATCGCCGATTCCTGCTCCCTCTGCAGTAAGCAATATCTCAGTATCCCAAGATTCTTCTGCAGAAGTAGAAGTACGTGCCGCACTCGCGAATCTCTCAACACTTATAGTTGGATCCACACAACTCGATTGGGTTCCGCGGGAAGAAATGACCGAGGAGCAAATAGAAGCTCTGCCTCTTAATTGTTGCGGAGCTTATGTCGACCCCCTGACCGGTATAGTAGATTTAAGCGCTGCCCCGGCACAAGCTGAAACCTTGTTTAACGCCACGGAAGGTCTGGAACAAATAAATCAATCTTTGATTAGTATAGATGGTGATGTTCTCGTACAACAGGGGTATCGATCTATACAAAACAATACCAGTACCAGCATTGATAGAGATAGTAATACCGTTTTGATGGATGGAGATGTCATCTTCCGTGAGCCCGGTATTTTACTCCGTGGTAGTTCAGCTTTTATCGACAACAGTCAATCACTTAATCGTGTGGAATCTGCTCAGTACGTATTACATGATTATGGCGCCCATGGCATCGCCGAGAGTATTACCTACAATGGGGTATCCGGACTGGTTAGTATTGAAAATGGCGAGTTCAGTCGTTGCGAACCTGAAAGCAATTTCTGGCACTTCCGTGCAGACAGCATCGTCTTAGATCAAGAACAAGGACGGGGATATGCTAAAGCGGTGAGCTTACGAATAAAAAACATTCCTATTTTTTACTACCCTTTTACACTGCCCTTTCCTCTAGGGAATGCAAGAGCATCCGGCTTACTTGCACCCAGTACCGGTTCTACGCGCAGTGGCGGCTTTGATTTTGAACTGCCCTATTATTTCAATCTCGCCCCAAATTATGATGCCACGCTGTCGCCACGATTAATTTCCGACCGTGGAGTTTTAACCAGCGGGGAATTTAGATATTTATCCAGTTGGTCTATCAACACATTAAATGCGTCCAGCCTCTCCGGAGACAAGCTCTACGATCCAGCCACTGCTGACATTCTTGGCTCGGATTCTCCACCGCGGGAGAATCGTTGGTTCGTTGGGCTCGAACACAGTGGCGCCTTAGGTCGCAACTGGACCAGCTTCGTTGACTATAACGCAGTAAGCGATGAAGATTATTTTTACGACCTGGGTAGTAATGGCCTCAATGTTACTAGCCGCACACACTTAAATCGTCAAGCAAGATTGAATTACAACTCGCAATATTTACGCGCTGGGCTCAATGCCCAACGAATTCAAATAATTGATCCTTTCGTAACCGAATCGAATCTTTCACGACCCTTTGATCGGCTACCGCAATTTTACTTTGAGTCTAATACTTATCTCTTGGGTGGTTTGCGTGTGGGTTTGGCCGGAGAAGTAACATCATTCGATAGAGATTTAAACGATGCTCTACTCACTAACACTCAGCTCGAAAATGGCGCTCTTATAAATGGTGATAGAGTAAATTTGGAGCCAGAGATAAGCTGGTCGACTGAATCGCCAGGCTGGTTTCTGCGAGCAAAAGCTAAATACAAACACATGTCTTATAAGTTACAGAATCAAGCCCTCGGAATATTAGAAGATCCGGAAGTGGGCATTGGAGTCTATAGCGCCGATGCTGGACTGGTGTTTGAGCGAGATATGTCTCGAGGCAATGGCTGGTCACAAACTCTGGAACCTAGATTGTTCTATTTATTTAGTGAATTCGAAGACCAGAGTGACTTACCGCTATTTGATACCTCGGAACTCAGCTTTAGTTTTAATCAGCTCTTTCGTGACGATCGTTTCAGCGGCGGCGATAGAATCGCCGATGCCGACCAGATAACATTTGCCCTCAGTAGTCGCATCCTCGATCCGCAAGGGAAAGAACGAGCAAGGATTAGCCTCGGCCAAATTCAGTATTTTGCAGATCGTTTAGTGAACATCAACAATCCTCTGCAGACCTGGTTACCTCGATACTCGCCCCTCACTAATCGCTCAGCATTGGCAGGGGAGTTTGCTTACTCCTTCGGTGACAACTGGCGCCTGAATACTGATGTTCAATGGAATGAGGACGCCCAAGAAGTCCAGGAAGGTAGCTTTCAGCTGCGCTATCAAGGGGATGCTGATCATTTGTTTAACATCTCTTATCGCTACCGTAATCTTGTGGATTCACCGAACTTTATCCTCCCCCCAGGCATCGATCCTCGCATCAAACAGTCAGATATTTCGAGTGTGTGGCCTATTAATGCTAACTGGAAACTTCTAGCTAGATGGAATTATGACCACAGTAATAACCGCAATCTGGAGAGCTTCGCCGGCGTCGAGTACAGTAACTGTTGTGCAACAATTCGCCTTATTGGCAGGGAATGGGTTGACGAAGATGAATTGTTTCTTCCTAATATCGAACCGAATAGCGGAATTTTTGTCCAAGTTATTCTAAATGGCTTAGGAAACCTCACCGGCGGCGGCCTCAGCAGTCTCCTAAGCGACGGAATTTGGGGATTTAGAGAACCAGAATTATGAGTACTACACGTAATACCAAACGTTACACGAAAAGCCAGATCAGAAAATCTCGCATTCGGGCCATAGTAGTAGGCCTTGGCTTTCTCGTTAGCTGCCTGAGCACGCTGGCTGTAGCCCAGCGTGTGCTGCTAGACAAAATAATCGCGATTGTTGATGCTGATGTTGTCCTTCAAAGTGAACTTGAATCAAAGATTCGAGGCGCTCAAGAAATGTCTGTACGAGAGAATCGTGAACTACCCCCTGCTGATGAATTGCGCCAGGAATTGCTGAATTCATTAATAATCGAAAATCTTCAATTGCAGTTTGCGGATCGAGTAAACATCCGCTTCGACGATGACACTGTGAATCGTGTGCTACAAGACATGGCAACCAATAATAATTTGTCGTTCGACGAATACGTGACTCTAATGCAGGAAAGCGGCGTTTATTTACAAACGCGAGCAGAAGTCCGCAAGCAAATGGTCCTGCAAGAACTACAACGGGGTATAGTAAATAGCAGAATTGCTATCACCGATCAAGAAATTGAAAATTTTCTTAATTCTGAAACAGGCAAAGAAGTTTTATCAGCAGATTTTTTCGTCGACCATATCTTAGTTGCTAAATCAGCTACTGATGGGAACGAAGTAGTTGCAGAAAAATTACGATACTCCGCAGCGTTGATCGCGCGCATAGAAGAAGGGGAAGAGTTTCTCGCAACTCGAATAGCTGCCGCCCAGGAAGGTCGTCATGTTATTAGCGGCACTGATTTCGGCTGGCGTAAAGCAGATCAGCTTCCTAATATATTCTCGGAAATTGTGGAGGGAATGGCAATTGGTGACATTGAGGGACCAATTGAAGCAGGCAATGGTTTTCATATCATTAGATTGGCCGGCAAACGTGGCGGCTCCGATCAACTGATGAACCAAACCCATATGCGCCACATCATGCTCACGCCCAATGAGATTCGCAATGAAGAAGATACAATCAAAGAAATAGGTGCACTTCGAGAAAGAATTCTCGCTGGTGAAGAATTTTCTCCACTTGCGCGTCAAAATTCTGAGGACTTCAGTTCGGTCGTTGCAGGTGGCGACCTAGGTTACATCAACAAAGGCGGCATGCCTACAGAAATGGAAGTTGTCATCGATCTACTTGAAGTCGGTGTGCTAAGCGAGCCCTTTGAATCATCCACTGGCTGGCATATCGCTGAAGTAATTGATCGTCGAGTAACCGATCTCAGTCAAGAATATGCTCGACAACAAGCGGAAAATGCTTTGCGTGAGCGTAAGTTTGACCTAGAACTACAAAATTGGATAATCGAAATTCGAGAAGAAGCATTCGTCGAATTTATCGAATAATGGGCTTCCGTGACCAATCGAATAGCTATCACACTCGGAGAACCGGCTGGTATTGGACCGGACCTCTGTATCAAAATCGCCCAACGTCCTCCGGCAAACTGTGAATTAGTTGCTATAGCCGACCCTGCCTTGCTAATGGAGAGGGCTTCACAGCTGAGTCTTCCTCTCAAACTCAAACCATTTGATAGTTTGAAAGAAGCAAGTCCAACTTCTGTCGGCGAGCTTACTATCGACCCGGTAACTCTCCGTACTCCGGTTATTCCGGGCTCACTTAATGTTAAGAATGTTGATTACGTATTGGACTCCTTGCGACATGCCGCTGATAAAGTATTGGCAGGCGAATTTAATGCTTTAGTTACTGGGCCAGTGCAAAAAAGTGTCATAAATGATGCAGGAATAGAATTTACTGGGCACACAGAATTCCTAGCTGAACATTTTCATGAAAGTCTCACAGTAATGATGTTGGCAACAGAGGGATTGCGAGTCGCCCTAGTTACCACCCATCTTCCTCTAGCAGAGGTCCCTGGAGCAATAAGCAAAGAGCTATTGGCCGACATCATTACGATTCTGAATGCGGATCTGCAGCAGAAATTTGGTTTAACCAATCCAAAAATTTTAGTCTGTGGACTAAACCCTCATGCCGGTGAAGGTGGCCACCTGGGGCGGGAAGAAATTGAAATCATCGAACCTGTGATCGCAGAGAAACGTCTAGAAGGAATAAATGTCGTGGGTCCGCTTCCCGCTGATACTTTGTTTACCGAGAAATATTTAGCTGACGCAGATGCTGTACTATCAATGTTTCATGATCAGGGCTTGCCAGTCCTGAAATACAAAGGATTTGGCAATTCCAGCAATATCACTCTTGGGCTACCAATTATCCGCACCTCTGTGGATCATGGAACTGCTTTAGATCTGGCCGGGTCCGGTAAGGTAAATACCGGCAGTATGTATAACGCAATTGCCACGGCGCTGGAAATGTCCAAGCATTGGAGCCCATGATGAAAAGCCATTCAAATAGCGTTTCTTTGGATGATGGCATCCAACACCGCGCTCGAAAACGCTTTGGCCAGAATTTCCTCCAGGACCAAAATGTAATCGATCGAATAATTCATACCATCGGACCGCAAGAGAATGATCATATCGTTGAAATAGGCCCCGGCTCCGGAGCACTTACTGATCAACTTGCTATTGCATCAATGAAACTGGACTGCATAGAACTAGATCGTGATCTTACAGCACATCTAGAAACGCGGTTCGCCAAAAACGAAAAAGTCTATATCCGGCAACATAATGTTTTGAAGCTAGATCTAGCAGAACTAACTGATAAAAAAAAGTCTCTGAGGATAGTCGGAAACCTTCCTTATAATATTTCCACTCCAGTTATGTTTCATTTACTGAAACGCCATGAGCTGATAAAAGATATGACTTTCATGCTGCAGCTAGAAGTGGTGCAGAGAATGTCAGCCAGTGCAGGTGACAAAAACTACGGGCGACTGAGCTTAATGCTTCAGTACTACTGCGATATTCAACACAGATTTAACGTACCCTCTACCGCTTTTGTACCAAAGCCAAAAGTGAGCTCTGCTATCGTCAGCTTAAGCCCCCATATTAATTTCCCGTTTCAGGCGGAAAACGTAGAAGACTTGAAAACAGTTATTAGAACCGCCTTTAATCAGCGACGCAAAACCTTGAAAAACAGCCTTAAAGCTATCATGTCCGTTGATCTGTTAGACGATTTACCGTTAGATGTCAGCTTGCGACCGGAGGTGTTGAGCCTTGCCGACTATGTGGCAATCAGCGACAAATATACTGAAGAGCATCAATGAACAAAAAGTCGAAAAACTTAAATTATGAACCATGAAGAACAAATAAAGGTTCGAGTACTGACTCGATACTTAAAAGACCAGTCTGATCCACAGGCGGATCGCTATGCTTTTGCCTACACCATACAAATTAGTAATCTGGGTGAGGATACCGTCAAACTTCTAAATCGTCATTGGGTGATCACTGACGACAATGAAAAAGTAGAGGAAGTTCGAGGTGAAGGAGTCATTGGGCAGCAGCCAGAAATTGACCCTGGCCAAACCTTTCATTACACCAGTGGTGCCATTATCGAAACCGAATTTGGCACTATGCTCGGTGGCTATGAGATGCAGACTTCAGCCGGAGAAAAATTCATCGCAAAAATTCCACCTTTTCTACTTTCATTACCACACAAGGTTCACTGAACAAACAAATGAGCACTTACGTTATCGGTGATATTCAGGGTTGCTACCGAGCGCTGCGAAAATTGCTTAAGTCAGTTAGTTTTTCTCCGACAAGGGACAAACTTTGGTGCGTTGGAGATTTAATTAATCGTGGCCCTGACTCACTCAGTACTCTACGCTTTCTTCAAGACATCGACGATGCCACAGAAATCGTTCTAGGCAATCATGATCTACATTTTATAGCCATTAATGAGGGTTGTGCGCCGCCACGAACCAAAGACACTCTTAGCAAACTTTTGAAAGCTAAAGACTGCCAAAGCCTAAGTGATTGGTTGAGAAAAAAACCGCTGGTTCATTATGCGTCCTTAGATACAGAGGAAGGGATTTGTAATTTCCTAATGGTTCATGCTGGAGTTGCTCCTAACTGGTCCGTGCAAAAAACTCTGAACCTTGCAGCCGAAGTAGAGTATGCCTTGCAAGACAAAGATTATCGAAGTTTCCTAAGCCACATGTATGGAGATCAACCATCATTTTGGTATGACAAACTTCGAGACCTTGATCGTCTTCGGGTAATCACTAATTATCTCACCCGGATACGCTTCTGTGACGATATGGGCCAACTACAATTATCGATTAAAGAAGGATTAGAGACTGCTCCCAGTGGCTTCCAACCTTGGTATGAGTATGAAAAGATTACTCCGGAGGCTACAATCCTATTTGGTCATTGGGCTGCGATTGAAGGCATAACCGGAAAGAAAAAGACCCATGCCCTTGACACAGGCTATGTGTGGGGCCGCGAATTAACTCTGTTGAGATTGGAAGACCGACAAAAGTATTCTGTCTCTGCTTAGAATTTTACTCACAACAAACTAAACTAGCTAAAACGATTAAGACGATGAAAACTTATTTAGTCGGCGGCGCTGTCCGTGACAAATTATTGAATCTCCCAGTTAAAGATAAGGACTGGGTGGTAGTCGGTGGTAGCCCCGAAATTCTAATCGACTTGGGTTTTACTCAAGTAGGGAAAGGTTTTCCAGTCTTTCTTCATCCTAAAACTAAGCATGAACACGCTCTTGCCCGAACTGAGACGAAAGTTGGTTCAGGGCACGGCGGCTTTGAATTTAATGCATCTAGAGAAGTCACACTAGAACAGGACTTGCTTCGCCGTGACTTAACGATTAATGCAATCGCAGAAACTGAATCAGGCGATCTGATTGATCCTTATGGTGGTCAAGCTGATCTTCAATCTCGCGTTTTACGCCATGTATCTTTAGCTTTTCAGGAGGATCCATTACGCGTGCTTCGCGTTGCAAAATTCGCCGCGCGCTTCGCCCATCTTGGTTTTACAGTTGCTAATGAAACTCTGGAGTTGATGCGCAAGATCGCTGCAAGCAATGATCTAGCTACTTTAGTCAAAGAAAGAGTATGGCAGGAGATTCAGCAGGCCATGACCACTCCAAGCCCTGCCGAATTTATACGTATCCTCAGACGAGCCGAGGCGCTTAACTGTGTGTTACCGGAAGTGAATGACTTATATGGTGTACCTCAACCCGCGAAGTATCATCCAGAAATCGATACTGGCGTGCACATCGAATTGAGCCTAGAGCAATGCGCCAAACTAACTAATGACCCCGTAGTGAGATATGCCACTCTCGTTCATGACGTCGGCAAAGGAGTGACCGATAAAGAAAAATGGCCTAGTCACTATGCCCATGAATCTCTAGGCGTAGCACTGCAGGCAGATATAACTGAACGTCTTCACGTCCCCAAAGAGTATGCGCAATTAGCGGCAATAGTTTGCGAACACCACACCAAGCTACATCGAATAAAAGAGTTACGTGGTTCTACTCTGCTTAAATTGTTGGAATCTCTTGATGCTTTTCGACGCCCAGAGAGGCTGGACAAATTTCTTTTAGCTTGTGAAGCCGATGCTCGAGGACGCACAGGCCTGGAAGACCAAGCTTACCCACAACGGAAATACCTGTTAGCCGTTTTAAAGTCAGCAACACCATTAGATATCCCCGCTCTACTTGCAGCAGATTCTTTGAATCAGCCTAAAGAAGTGGTGAGCACTGCTCGGCTGAATGCTATCAATGAATGTATTGCAGATTTACATGATCATGAATGATACCAAAGTAGCTTTGATAACCGGTGCAGCGAAAAGAATTGGTGCTTGTATCGCTGAAAAATTCCACGCTAATAACTATCAAGTTATCATTCACTACAATCACTCTGCAGATGCAGCACTGGAATTAGTAAACCAACTCAATCATGTTCGCATCGATTCAGCCTCAGCCATCCAAGCAAATCTGACGAACTCTGCTGATGTGAATGCACTTGCGAATCAAGTAATCTCTTTTGTGGGCAGGCTCGACACACTGGTGAACAACGCCTCCTCTTTCTATGGCTCAACAATCGGAGAGGTCGACGATGATCACTGGAATGATCTAATCGACAGCAATTTGCGTGCTGCTTTTTTCCTCTCACAAGCCTTAAGCCCACTGCTCTCAAAACACTCTGGGTCAATTGTTAATATCGTAGACACCCACGGGGACAAGCCATTAAAAGGTTATGCGGTATACAGTATCGCCAAAGCAGGACTAAAAGCCCTGACCAAAGCACTCGCGACTGACCTCGCACCCAAGGTAAGAGTAAATGGCGTTTCTCCCGGAGCTATTATTTGGCCAGCACGGTTTGAAAACGCCGAAGATGAAACGGTAAAGTTAGCGCGTGAAATGATTCTTCAAAAAATTCCACTGGGACGGCTCGGCGAAATGCAAAATATTGCCGACACCTGTTTTTTTCTGGCTGAAGAAGGCAGCTATATATCTGGACAAGTTATTCGTGTCGATGGTGGACGCTACCTCGCCTGAGAATTCTCTTGGGTTAAACTCACGCCAAGCAGGCAGAGGCCATTCTAAAAATCATCTCAACTATAAAATTTATGGCGATATTCAATCAGATTATTACTACAAAATTAAATTGCTTCTGTTTTATCTGCAAATCGACCATGAGTCGATTCATGTAGACATGTACCCTCGAGAAACTGAGAGCAACAACTTTAAGAAAATGAATCTAAATACGCGTATTCCTGTGTTGCAGATATCAGCAGTTAAATTATTAACTGACTCAAATGCCACTCTCAGGTTTTTGGCAGACGGCAGTTCTTACTTACCGAGCGACCCATTAGCAAAAACTAAATTTCTGCAGTGACAGTTTTTCGAGCAGCACAGCCATGAGCCTTTTATAGCTACGGCTCGACATATCAACAAATATCTCGGTTTACCAAATGAATGGGAAGCTGAATATCATGGCAAACAGGTAAGTAGCCACAAAGCATTGACAGTGATAGAACAACATTTCTCTGTGGCGAGCAACTAACAATCGCTGAAATCGAACAATTTTAAAATTAATAACCTATGGCGGATAGTTAAAGGCGAGCATCTAATCACCTTGCCAATCGAAATCAATAGGCCAAAGTCTTTGCGCTGATTTATCATAAGCCTGCCAAAGTACGGCATAAGTTAAGCCAAATTTATCATGCAGTTCATCAGGGAGTAGCTCTGCTAGAGGTTGCAAAACAAAGGCATTTTCGGTTATCTCAGCGCGGGGTAATTCTATATTGCTATCATCATCACTCTCGTAGGTAAGAATATCGATATCCATCGTACGACCTGAAAACTTTACTTGAGTACGATCTCTGCCCAACTTGTCTTCCAATTTTTTTAAATAATTTCGCAACTCCCGCAAGGCTCGTTTTGTTTCGATTGTTACGACCAAATTTAAAAAATTATCGCCTTCAAATCCTACTGCTTCACTTTCATAAACTTTCGAACAATTAAGTTCTCCGAATTCAGTACGCAGTGTATTCACGGCCAAGCGAATATTTTCTTGGGCATTGATATTACTGCCTATATTTAATGCAAGAATTGTCACTTAACTACAACCCACTATTTGGCGCTTCGCTCGATAATTATTCCTACGTCCTTTGAGCCTGTTACCGCACCTGGTTTACCTAGCCTTAACTTTAAGTAAGGAACTGAAAATTCTTCCATCACTATTTTTGCAATATTTTCTGCTAACGTTTCAACCAACATAAATTCTGATTTACCTACATAATCAATTAAACATTTCGCCACAGATTTATAATCTAGTGTCTTTCCAATATTTTCGCTCGCGGCTGCCGCAGTGATATCCGTCCCCATTTCAAGATCGATGCTAACCAGCTGTTTTTTTTTTCGCTCCCAACCATAGATACCGATGATCGCTTCGATTTCTAGTTCCCGTATATACACAATGTCCATATTATTTCCTTTCAAAATTCCGTTACTTTTTATTTGTATTTTCTTTATGTAGTTATGAAGTAGCTTAGATTGAGGTTAAAGTTTCCAACGACCAACGGGGCTGCGCATTGATACTATAGTCATCGCTCTGCCCTGCTAAGAGACGTTGACAGCCAGCATAAGCAATCATGGCTCCATTATCGGTGCAAAATCTTGGCTGAGCATAGAATAGCTTACCGTTGATTTTCTCCATTGAGAGCTCAAGCACTCTTCGCAATTCGATGTTTGCGCTAACACCGCCGGCAATAATCAAAGTTTTTAATCTTGTTTTTTCCAATGCTCTTTTACACTTTATTGCCAGAGTTGAACATACAGCCACCTCAAAAGCATTGGCGATATCTGCAGCTGTCTGCTCACTCAATGGGCTATGAACTGATTCTTCGGCTATGGTGTTGCGAACAAATGTTTTAAGCCCACTAAAGCTAAAATCTAATCCTGGCCGGTTAGTCATTGGCCGCGGGAAAGTAAATCTTCCCGCCTCTCCAGATAGGGCTAGTTTCGCTACATGAGGGCCACCCGGATAGGGCAGCCCGAGCATCTTGCCAACTTTATCGAAGGCCTCACCAGCAGCATCATCTAGTGACTCTCCCAGCACTTCGTATTGTCCGATACCGGTAACTTTAACCAGTTGAGTGTGCCCTCCTGAGACTAGCAAAGCGACGAAGGGAAATTTAGGAGGATTGGCTTCAAGCATTGGCGCCAATAAATGGCCTTCCATATGATGGACACCTATAGCGGGAATATTCAGGCCCATACCGAATGCACGACCAATCGATGCTCCCACCAAAAGCGCACCCACCAGACCTGGACCCGCTGTATAGGCAATGCCATCGAGATCTTCTTGCTTAATACCAGCCTCTTTAATCACTTCCTGGATGAGTGGAAGAGTCTTGCGAATGTGATCTCTTGAAGCCAATTCAGGAATTACGCCACCGTATTTGGCATGAATTTCTACCTGACTATAGAGGCAATCTGCTAAAAGACCCTGCTCGCTGTCATAGATCGCAACACCAGTTTCATCGCAAGAGGTTTCAATTCCTAATACTTTCAATAAGTTATCTCTAAATTTGTGAATTCAACAGTCTTGGTGAGGTCCAATCATGCCAAATATTCGAAAATATCCCAAATTGCTTCAAAATCGGGGCTTTTAGGAACTTTTTCTTTTGCATTTAAAACGCTTCAGCTTTACCATAGGCGCCCCTGAAATTCCCCCTAGTCTAGTCTTAGGCACAGAGGGATAACATTAAATATTTGGAAATTGTAAAAGGTAGGTGTTTTTTCCATGCCAATGGTAAAACTGAAAGAAAACGAACCTTTCGATGTGGCCCTTCGCCGCTTCAAACGCTCGTGTGAGAAAGCCGGTATCTTAGCTGAAGTCCGTCGTCGTGAATTCTATGAGAAACCAACTTCAGTTCGAAAGCGCAAGGCTGCTGCTGCAGTAAAGCGTCACCTGAAGAAAACTCAGCGAGAAAGCCGCAAGAGTCAGCGACTCTATTAATTAGAAGCTGTCTGGTAATTCGAAGCTGCACTAATAGTTCGAAGTTGTGCTGGTTTAATGCTCCATTAAGTGGGCCCGCTGCCAGCAAACAACATCACTAGTGCTCAACTCCACCAGCCAGGGGTCCTAATTATCAGAAATTAGAATCCATCTTCCGAAGCATATTACATTCTGTTTAATGGCTTGCCGCACCAACTTTGCTACCATCCCTTGCTTAAGTCCTTTATTTTAGTTGCTTAATAGTAGCTAGTAGTGGAAATCCGATATTTCTAAATCTGTTCCTATTCGAGAATTCTCGAGCGACGCCGATTGTAGAATTGTCCAATTAACTATTCTCTAGCAGTAGCAGAAAACCCTCACTGCGATGACAGGAGTGCTAAAATCATGCCCGACAGCCCGCTAAAACAAAAATTTACCGAAGCCATGAAAGATGCCATGCGGGCAAAAGACAAGCCGCGCTTGGGTACGATTCGTTTAGCACTTTCCGAGATTAAAAGAGTTGAAGTAGACGAACGCATCGACCCTGATGATGGTCGAATCATTGGAATTCTAGATAAAATGGTGAAGCAACGCCGAGAATCGATTAAGCAATTCGAAGCAGCAGAACGGGCCGAATTAGTTGCCCAGGAAGCAATGGAAATTGGAATTCTGCAGGAGTTCCTCCCACAAGCACTCAGCGAAACAGAGCTCGAAGCCATAGTCCAAAAAGCCCTTGTTGATTCTGGGGCAGCAGATATGAAAGATATGGGTAAAGTTATGGGCTTGGTTAAGCCTCAAGTGATTGGCAGAGCTGACATGGGTGCTGTGAGTCAAAAAATCAAAGCAACACTTAGCAAACCGCCAACTTAGCGAATTACTTGCTGAGTTAGAGCTCTTATCTCTGGACATTGCGCATTGCCATTGAGCATTGCTTAAGAAATGGTCATAGA
The DNA here is from genome assembly GCA_012960305.1 of Gammaproteobacteria bacterium. Lineage (GTDB taxonomy): Bacteria > Pseudomonadota > Gammaproteobacteria > Pseudomonadales > Pseudohongiellaceae > UBA9145. Next base: position 628,621 of record DUBM01000011.1, read on the forward strand.
TGTATTCCAGCAATTGGATACAATATGACTGGCCACTGGGCACAAATTTATTCACCTAAAAAACAAGAGACTCTTAATCTAGTTATGGCTGGACTAATTCCACAATCATTTATCGATGACCTATTGAGTAGAATTGATATCGTGGATGTTATCGACAAACGAGTCAGCCTTAAAAAAACCGGTAAAAATTACTCTGCTTGCTGCCCTTTTCATCAGGAAAAGACCCCTTCATTCAGTGTTCAACCTGACCGCCAGTTTTACTATTGCTTTGGTTGTGGAGCTGGAGGCAACGCTCTCGGCTTCGTAATGAATTTTGAGCAACAGGATTTCCCTCAGGCAGTAGAATCTTTGGCTCGCGACCATGGCATGGAAGTGCCAAGGGAAGAGAGTAAAGCTGCCACTCGGAAACATTCAGAGAATGCCAAGTTACTCGACGTATTGGAAAGAGCGAGCAAATATTATCAGTACCAACTTCGCAAACATGAGAACAAACAGGGTGCCGTTGACTATTTACGAGAGCGAGGAGTTAGCGGAGAAATTGCTAGAGACTTCGGCATCGGCTATGCACCCCTTGGATGGGACAATCTACTCAAAGCCATCGGCGTTAACAATGCCGAGCAGTCTGCTCTTTTAAAGGCAGGCATGATAATCCAAAAAGAACGCCGTACTCCGGAAGAGAAAGATACTGAGAAGTCAACAGAAACCAGCGCTCAGTACTATGATCGATTTCGTCACCGCATCGTATTCCCAATTCGTGATAGTCGCGGCCGTACCATAGCATTTGGTGGGCGAGTACTCGGAGATGACAAACCTAAGTATCTAAATTCTCCAGAGACTCCGGTTTTTCATAAAGGATCTGAACTCTATGGATTACATGAGTCAAGAAAGTCCGGACAGAAATCCTCACGCCTCTTATTAGTTGAGGGTTACATGGATGTAATTGCATTAGCCCAGTGTGGAATTCGCAATGCCGTTGCTACATTGGGGACTGCTACCAGTACCCGACATCTCATCCGTATGTTTCGTCTTGTTTCCGAAATTGTGTTTTGCTTCGATGGGGACGCAGCAGGTCGAACTGCTGCTTGGCGCGCTCTGGAAGCCACCCTTCCGCTAATGGAGGATGGACGACAAGTTAAATTTCTCTTTTTACCGGAAGGAGAAGATCCTGACACCTTAGTTAGAAAAATAGGTGAAGAAAATTTTAATCGCCAGGTTGAAAAAGCTACGCCTTTAGAAGACTTCTTTTTCGATAAGTTATCTGTTGATCTAGATACCAGTTCAATCGAAGGTAAAGCTCGCCTAAGTAATTTAGCAAAACCTCTGATTAAACAGTTCCCACATGGAGTCTATGCCCAGTTAATGTTGGATCGACTCTCCGCCTCTTTAGGAGTGAGCAGTGAATCTCTAAACAAGTTAATGGAAAAGCAGCCTGAAGAGAGCAGCCCTCACACTTTCGAACCCACACAGGATATATCTTCCTATTCTCCTCGTCCCAACAATAACTATGCCAAACAATCCTCGAACAAAACTCGATCTGGGTTACAAATTGGTTCCTACCGAAAACCTGCCAGCCTTAAAGCTATCGAGCTACTTTTAGGAAATCCCGAAATTGCGCTTCAAATTAAACAAGATCTAGGTCCACTGCGGTCAGCTGAAGACGAGAGTAGAAAATTACTGTTGTCACTAATTGAATTAGTACAACAAAGCCCCGATATAGAGACCTTTACTTTATTAGGTTACTGCTACGGCACCGGCTTGGGTGGTCAGCTTACACAGCTGCTAAAGAGCGAGAAAATCACCCCTACAGAAGGAGTTGAGGAGGAGTTTCTCCAAATATTGGATGGTATATTGTCGGATATCACTAAAAAGTTAAAGCTTTTACAACTAAAGAATCAGCTGAAGTCACGAGTAGGCATGCTAGGTCCCCCCAAAGATCAGGGCTAAGTAGCCGCTAATACAATCTAATTTAGTAAATCTAAAGTGATACAAACGCCGGTTAAATCTATATAATACTCGGCTAATTTTTGGTTACACACGCAAATATCTGGCATTCACGCTAGAGAAGACGAGAGCTCATGACCGATCTAATTGCCCCACAATCCAGTCTCAAAGCTCTGATCGCAAAAGGTAAGGAACAAAGCTACCTTACCTATGCGGAAGTTAACGACCACCTGCCAGAATCGATTTCTGATCCAGACCAGGTTGAAGACATTATTCAGATGATCAACGACATGGGCATCAAGGTGTTCGAAACTGCGCCTGATGCTGATGCTTTGTTGTTGAATGAAGAGAACGATTCTGGTGCTGACGAACTCGCAGCTGCGGAAGCTGCCGCTGCATTAGCAGCCGTTGAAAATGAAGCTGGTCGAACCACTGATCCTGTTCGCATGTATATGCGAGAAATGGGTACAGTGGAGTTACTAACTCGCGAAGGCGAAATCGCAATTGCCAAGCGAATCGAAGAAGGTCTGCGGGAATTGATGAAGGCTATGGCTTTCTTCCCGGGCACTGTCGAATATGTTCTTAATGAGTACGCTCTTATCGAGAGTGAAGAACGTCGCCTCCTTGAACTTATAACTGGCTATCTTGATTCTCCCGATACTATTCCAGTTCCACCGCCGATTGTTGTAAACAACACTCCCGCGGCAAAGGCGGCTAACGGCACCGATGATGACGATGACACTCCGGTGGGGCCAGATCCTGAAGAAGCACTTATTCGCTTCACCGAACTACGCAAAAAATATGAAAATGCCAGCGCCTTAGTTGGTAAGCGCGGGCGTCAAGACGCCAAAGCCCTTGCCGAGTTAGAAAAACTTGGAGAGTGTTTCAAAAACTTTAAGCTAACTCCTCGCCAATTTGAGCCACTGCTCAGCCATATCCGCGCAGTGCTATCTCGCCTGCGTCGTCATGAGAAAACAATCATGAGTCTTTGTATTCGAAGCGCAAAGATGCCACGCAAGGAATTCATTGCTAGCTTTCCAGGCAATGAAACCAATGAAAAATGGATTGATCCGCACATAAAGGCAAAAAATGCTCACTCAGAATTACTCGTCAGTGTAAAAACCGAAGTCTTAAGAGCACAGAAAAAGATTCGCTTACTAGAAAAAGAAACAGGCCTTTCAGTTTCTGAGATTAAGGACATCAATCGTCAGATGTCTATTGGCGAAGCAAAATCACGACGCGCCAAGAAAGAAATGGTGGAAGCAAACTTACGTTTGGTAATTTCCATCGCCAAGAAATATACCAACCGCGGCCTGCAATTTCTCGACCTGATTCAAGAAGGCAACATTGGTCTAATGAAGGCAGTCGACAAATTCGAATATCGCCGTGGCTACAAATTCTCCACATACGCAACTTGGTGGATTCGCCAAGCAATTACTCGATCCATCGCTGACCAGGCACGTACTATTCGAATCCCGGTACATATGATTGAAACTATTAATAAGCTCAATCGTATCTCCAGGCAAATGGTTCACGAAAAAGGTCGCGAGCCTACTCCAGAAGAGTTAGGTGAACGTATGGAGATGCCTGAAGACAAAGTTCGGCGCGTACTTAAGATTGCCAAAGAACCAATCTCTATGGAAACCCCTATCGGTGATGATGAAGACTCACATTTGGGTGATTTTATCGAAGACGCTACTGTTGATTCACCGGTCGACTCGTCAATCGATGAAGGCCTGCGAGAAGCAACTAAAGATGTTCTTGGTAGCCTAACTGCTCGAGAAGCAAAAGTTCTCAGAATGCGCTTTGGTATCGACATGAACACCGACCATACGCTAGAAGAAGTTGGCAAACAGTTCGATGTAACTAGAGAGCGTATACGCCAAATCGAAGCAAAGGCGCTGCGAAAACTGCGGCACCCTACTCGCTCCGACCACCTTCGTAGCTTCCTCGACGAATAAAACCAACCTATGCGCTCCATTGCAAAAATAATGGAGCGGATTCCTAGCAAGATGGTGAGCTTCTAAGCTGGATCATTGAACTATGATAGCCGGCAAACACTCTTCCGAATAAATAATCTTTAATATACTTACGAGAATTTTATGCCCAACGTTTTTGTAAAAAACAAAGTAGTTTTAGTTTCTGGTTCCAATCGCGGCATTGGCAAAAGCTTTGCCATCCAAGCATTGGCTCAGGGTGCAAAGAAAGTTTACGCCACGGCAAGAGATGTATCCACACTCGCTAAAATTGCCGAACTACAGGATGACAGAGTCGTAGCATTAACTTTAGATGTATCTGATCAAGAACAAGTAAATGCTGTGGCGGCTGCAGCACCTGATGTTGAAATTTTAATTAACAATTCTGGTATGGGCGCAGGCATAGCAATTTTAGGAACAACTGAAGAAGGTGGTATGCGCCAAGAACTGGAAGTGAATTATTTCGGAACCATGAAGATGGGCCGAGCATTCGCGCCCATTCTAGAATCTAATGGCGGTGGTGCAATGATAAATATTCTGTCTATTTCTGGTCTGTGCAGCTTCCCATTCGCGCCGGGTTATTCAGCTTCAAAAGCTGCCGGTCACTCACTAACTCAAGCATTTAGAGCGGCAATGGCTAAGCAAAATACATTGGTAGCAGGCGTTTATCCTGGACCCATCGATACTGATATGGCGAAGAACCTACCTTTTGATAAGGCATCTCCAGACTCAGTTGCGATAAACGTATTTAAAGCCATTGCCAACGGCGAAGAAGACATATTCACCGACCCTTTTGCGGTTGAATTCGCCAAACAACTAAAAGAAGACCCCAAGGCGTTAGAAAAAGCTAACGCTGCTGGGATTTAGGGCTTATCGTTAGTGCAGTAATTCGTTAGAATTCATTTCCCTGTTACAGGGCCTATAGCTCAGTTGGTTAGAGCGCCGGACTCATAATCCGTCGGTCCGAGGTTCGAGTCCTCGTGGGCCCACCAATTAAATCAGTAAGTTACACGCCTTCTCGTCTTTTTTCTCAATGCCCATGGGACACTCAAGTGAGCCACACGTCGAATGATTACTGGTCGTTTGCTCCAGTTTGTTCTAAAGTTTGGCCAGTGTTCGGCGCACTTTAAATTAGCCTGCGAAAACTAAATTCCTAATTTTACTTCGGCCAACAGAGCCGACAGGGATAATCGCATGGCTACCACAGAAAAGCGCACGACCAAAGATGGTAAAACCTCCTACCGCTGCAAAATACGGCGAAAAGGGCAAAGTCCTCTCTCTGCAACACTAAATACAAAATCCGACGCTGAACGCTGGTGCATCCAACACGAATCAGCAATCCTCACTGGACGACATTTCAATTATGTGGAATCTAGATATAGGTCGTTGAGAGATGCCATTGCTCGCTACGGCGAGGATATTCTGATGCAGCTTGCTGATTCAAGTGGTCGAATCACGCACCTCGCCTGGTGGGAATCTCAAATTGGTGACTGCTGCTTTATTTCACGATTCTTGGAATTCTATTTAGTTGTGCTATATTTGCTTTGCAAAGAAAGTGACTCTGATGAAAATGAATATGGGTCACCTCACATTAGTTAATGCTTATTGACTAAATAAAATGCAGATACATGATGGACATTTATTTATGACTGATAAAAAGCATCGATAAATCGGTATTTTTGTAAGCATAGGAAAAATTAGGCGTTTGAAATAGTTAAGGGAATTTGTATATATGCAATGTATTAAGTTTAAGGTAATTTCTTCGGCGCTGTTTTGTATCTTGCTACTCGAAAGTAATCTTGTAATTGCAGAATGGCTTTATGTTGAATCAAGCGATCCCTTTGAAGATCATGACACGAGTTCTATTTCTCCAGATATAGCTTCTTATAGCTATGAGAATGACTTGGCGCTTGCCATAAAATGTGAATTCGATGGCCTTAATTTTCAGTTAACCCATTCATACATGCTGGGCGATTCAGATGAAGAAGTTAGTGTTCTGCTACGCATTGATAATAACGAGGTTTACGGGCCTGAGTACTGGAGTCTTCAAGCCAATACTATCTCTTGGATGCCATTACAGCACGTTAAAAATATTGTAGAGGAAATGAAATCTGGAGATCGAATGGCGATTAGAATTACTGATCTAGGCGATGGTGAACAACTGGCTGAAGACGTCTCCCTTGATGGCTTTAGAAGTTCTATAGAGAGGCTTTCTTGTTATAATTGAGCCAAATTAAAAATTCAGTTAGCCACTATAATGTTTTTTAATATCAATATTTTACATGGTTAATTCAACTCCCTCCCTCCGCACCAAATCAATATTTCAGAACGTCCAATAAAGTTCTGTAAGCTCCTAAACAACTGTCTTGAGCGCCCTATTGATTTGTTTGTTATGTTCCGTTTGCACTTACAAGCCATATTTGATCAGTTGTTGTTCAATTTCTTTGAGCACAGCTGTTAACCGCCAGCTAGGATAAAGTTCATATGCGTTTCTAAATTCATACGTTAGACCCGGAAAAGTTAAAAAAAGCGCTCTTATGCCATCGAAAACTATTTCATAGCTAGTCTGCGGCTAGGCTGTTCTATAAAATAGATATATCTCCAATTAGAAGAATGAAAGCTCGATCTACCTACGAGCCTTTACTGCACTAAATGAGCTTAGAGATTTTATTCGCAACCCCCGATATCTTGGACCCAAGAATCAATTACGCTTTGGAAATCCGTAGAGAAACTATCCTTTCGCAAACACCAAATACGCCTATAGCCGGTGCCTTCACCCTGCATGACCCCTTTCCAGCGATTTATCCGGGGGATAAATTCATCTTCTTCGTAGAGGCCTTTCGAGTACTGGTACCACTCATTTTCCCATATTCGCAAATTACTTGAAATTAACATGAGGTAGGAATTCGCTTGTGCACTATTATCGAGCAGCTCTCCAGCGTTACCAGTTACATATGTTTGCGATGTATATAAATCAGTACCAAGAGATAACTGCCAGTTAATAAGTTTGTCAGTCATTGCATCTCTAGTTTGTGCTTCCATCATCGAAGTATTTTGTTGCACTTCCATAGCCAAGAAAACTATACCGGCAATGACGCCTAAATTGGCAAGAAGAGTAAGAAACTGATTAAGCTTATCCAAGTTCATTTTATATTTCATTCCGGTTGTAGAGTTTTGAATCTAAAGTCTTAGAACCAGATACAGAGCTAAGGAGCTTCATAGTAACTCTCAAAAATAACTAACCGTTCGTCCAATATAGTATGTATAGGGGTGCGATGTAACCTGCTTGGACAAGTGGGTGGTGCCCCGGGGGTGGGGTCTGCTAGATAGCCTTACACTGGGTGCATGTCACACGCCCACCGAGAGTTGTGTAGTTAGTCATTAGAGCCTGTGTGAATCAGAATTAATTGGAAGCTTC
>DUBM01000012.1:0-1580 GCA_012960305.1 Gammaproteobacteria bacterium
AATGATCACCAATGGGATAGAGTGATTCCCATCATCTTACAATTGCTTGATAGGCTAATTTAGTCATACCCACCCCGAGGTACCCCCCCTTGTCCAAGTAGGTTCCATCGCACCCCTATACATATTATTCTGGACGAAGGGTCAGAGTAATTTGATCTGAGGTGTTTCCTGACACTAAACAGAGTATCTTCTGGAATGGGAATGACGATATTAAATACTCTATAAAATATCAAATCTTCAACGAAGGATTAACTTTTCTCGAACTCGTCCAATCGCTCAAGATACCGGGCCAAATTGCTATGAAGGTGATGAATCGCCGATTCAAATCGGCCGAACCTATAGTGCGTGTTGGCTCCAGAACTCATAGCAGCTTGAATATCACTCACTACCTTCGCATCTTCCTGATTGCCGGTGTCTGAAAGAAAAGCGGCGTCCTTCTTGGCGCGAGCTAAGTCCTCTTCGGTGGCAGCACTACCATTCGGTTTTGGCAGTGTGAGTTTATAGTTGAAGTAGCGTGTCCGTGTTGGTGATTCAGGTTCAGCGAAGCTCATACCGCAGTGTTGCGATAGCCGATTAATAGAAGCAAAAGGAAAAATTCGGTGGACCAGTGTGACCATACGATCCAACGACAGGTTCTCTCGCGGTGCGTCGCGCAGTTTTTCAATGCGCCTAAAAGGAAAACACACGCGGGAATTTGGCCCCTGCATTTCAATGACGTTTAGGTTGTCATAACCATAAGGATAGAAGGATTCTGGATGTGTTGGCTTTATGTGATAGCCTTCCAGTGTTCCCTCGGCGGTCAGCTTCCAGTTGATGTCCTCAACAGACTCGCTCGAATCGAATAGTACCTGATTCTCAGTCAGTAGTTCAGGCAGTGATTCTAAAGCACCAAGCCCAACGGGTTCATCCTGCGTGACAAATACCAAACCACTGTGGACCTCCACCGCATGAACGGGCACCAAACCGTTGCTATCTTTGTCGAGATCAGGAAAACCATGTTCGTGTGGCACGTATTCAAGCCGACCATCTAGTCGGTATGCCCAACCATGATAATTACAGCGGAAGATCTTCGTACAACCGGAACCATCAGCCAATTGCATGCCACGATGCCGGCACGCGTTACGAAATGCCCTAATCGAACCGTCCAGACCCCGAACCACCACAAGCGGAACACCGGCGGAAGCCCGCGCCACGTAGGAGCCAGCTTCAGGTAAAGCAACAACTGGACAAAAAGGAATAGGTAGGCGCCGCATGAGCCGCCTTTCAGCATCGAAGCGTGATTGAGAAGTGTAGTTTTCCACGGGCTCACACCAATCTTCATCACCGAGATCGGTTGTGCCGTTATCAATGTGGTTGAGAATGTGGTCGAGAAGTTCTGCGTCGCTACGCACCGTGCATTGCTCCGGGCTTTTCAATAGGACGGTAATTTACATTCCGTCTCGGTTGTATGCAACAAAATTCGCAATACGCCTAAATCAGCACACCCACCCCCGGGGTACCCCCCCCCTTTGTCCAAGTAGGTTCCATCGCACCCCTATACATACTATTCTGGACGAACGGTTAGGTACTCCTGAGAACAA
>DUBM01000012.1:1652-3770 GCA_012960305.1 Gammaproteobacteria bacterium
AAAATAGGCGTTTTTGTGGATGTCCAGAATATCTACTACACAACAAGGGATGCCTTTGGGAGGTCCTTTAATTACCGCGCGTTATGGCAAATTCTCTCGCTTAAGGGGGACATCGTTGTAGCGAATGCGTATGCCACGGATCGCAACGATGAAAGCCAAAGAAAATTTCAGAGTGCCCTCCGTCATATTGGGTTCAGTATCCGACTAAAACCCTATATTCAACGGGCTGATGGATCTGCTAAGGGTGATTGGGATGTCGGTATTACGGTGGATGTGCTGCAAAACTCTCCCTCGCTAGATAGAATCTTCCTTCTGTCTGGTGACGGAGATTTCGATCTTTTAGTGGAGGCAGTGCAAACTAAGCATGGGGTGCCCGTGGAAGTTTACGGCGTTCCCGCATTAACAGCTGATTCGCTGAAGCGAGTGGTATCTTGTTTCCATCCTATTACTGAATCGCTGTTAATTTAGCTAATCTCGTTGTTGAAAGAGCGACGATTTACGTTTAAGAAAAAGACTTAATATAGACAAGGTATTAAGCCTAAGAAGGCTGCTAAATGGAACCCATCCTCTGTCTATTATGTACTGAATAGGGCGGCTTAGCGTTCAGGCACGTTCCTGCTTGAACAAATTATAAAAATAATTGGAGATAACCAGATGGAAATATTGCTCTTCATTGCCAGAGAAAGGTCAGGGTTATGAGATTAGCTCTAATACTTACGCTAACAATGTTACTGCTCGGCTGTGGAGAGATTCGGCTTAAGACTGGCTCAGACGAGACTGAGATTGAAATAGATTCTTTGAGATGGGAGTTCATTAACTCCTATTATTCCCCAATGCTTAATAATGAAGTTGAGTCGCGTGGATGGCTGTTAAACAAAGAAACGGGTGAGCTGCATGCTTGCACAAAAAGAAGAGGCGAGAATGGATACTGCTCTGAGGTGGCGACAGACCTAGCTTCTAAAGCCATAAAATGAGCAAAAATTCGGAGAATAAAAATGACTGACAAAACACTAAAAATAATACTTGGGATTATTGCCGTTAATCTGACTATCCAGACTGTTAAGGATGTTGGTTTGTTTCCGACTGCTTATGCTCAGAATGGTATTCAGAAAGTACAAATCTGTAACGATATCGGAAATTGGTGCGCTACAGTTTTTCCAGATATTTCTGCTAGTGGTGAAGAATTGCCATCCAGACGCCTGTGGGTCGGGCCATAATGACTAACTACAACAAATTATAAAAATAATTGGGGATTTTTATGGAAGATAGTAAGAACAGCCGCAGGAAAGATATGCACCAGAATGGATGGGTGGAGCCACCAAAACCATATGTACCAGTAAAACATAAAACAGATTTAGATGAAGCTAGAGAGATGGCTAAAGAGACTTACAACAAAGCCCGCTCAAGTAGTTAGCTTATAAACAGCTACGTACCAGCATATATCTGAAATGTTGCTGTGACCCTCTATATATCAGTGGGGGGTCTAATTTAGGGACGGGGGGCGTCTGTGGCCTTCTCACTATAATTATAGTTGCCATCCAGATACTTAAAAGCTAATTTGGAAAAAATCTGTAACTAATCAGAATGAGGGAGAAATCGTGAAAGACAAGACTGTGAAGATACTACTGGGAATCATCGCTATTAACCTGACTATCCAGACTGTTGCACTGCCCGATATGAACGTCCCAGATATTCAACGAGTGGCTATATGCAATCCTCAGCTTGTAGGCCGTAGCCTTTCAAGTGATGCATGCCTATAAGGAAGAGTTGCAGCGAAGAATTGACTTCGCGAAGGGTGGCAGCAAAGACGCTGATGACGATTAGTCAGGAAATAGGACGCGCTACTTCTACAACGCGGTCAGTGGGTTCAATCGTTTCATCTTCCTTGGCTCGCATAATTTGAATCTTCCATGTGCGGTCATCATCAGGCTGAGATAATTCTACAGGTGCGTCTTCCCGCCACCCTGCTTGGGTCTTTAGGTAAAACTTAGCCGCTTGAATATTACCGCTCTTGGCTTGTTCGTACAGGCTACTAGCTACGTCGGCTATAGCCACAAAGAAAGAAATCGAAAGCAAAGATAGGATGATGGAAATTGTTAAGTTACATTTGCCAGTAAC
>DUBM01000013.1 GCA_012960305.1 Gammaproteobacteria bacterium
GGTGACTGTAGCTCAGTTGGTAGAGCCCCGGACTGTGACTCCGGTTGTCGCGGGTTCAAACCCCGTCAGTCACCCCATTATATTTCCATTCTTCCTTCTTTCTAATCCCGTCTTCACTCAATCAGGTCGACTGGACATGAATTGAACGTGAGCGACTTCAATAAAGGCTTCTTGGATAACTAAGCGAAATTCGTTCGATAGTGCTGCTCATCTGTTAATATTAAAACAAGATTCTAGGGGGCATTCTGATCGCTGCGGATAACAAGAAGACAGTCAATCACAGACCAATCCAGATTGATGAGTTGAATACAGCTTTGCCACAATCTCTGCAGCAGTCAGAGAAGGGTATTCTGAGTATAATCGCTAGGGTCTATCGAAGTCTGTCTCAAATCATGACCGGCATGTACACCGGCACAGGCTGCGGTGGTGCGCCACTAGAGTTTCACAAATTCAGTGATGAAAAGAAAACCCCACCAACAAAGGTGTCGCTTTAATAGTTTCTTTAGCGCATGGCTCCCGAATGTAATTCGTGTAGAATACACGCCGTTTTGCGCCCGTAGCTCAACCGGATAGAGCACCGGCCTTCTAAGCCGGGGGTTGCAGGTTCGAGTCCTGCCGGGCGCGCCAAACAAAGAAGCCCGCTCAACCGGGTAATTTTGCGGAATCTGGCAGCAAAGAAGATCCTGTTAAAAAGCATATACTTATAAAAAACAATAATTTACTAAAGATAGCTATAGTAAAGCCGATATTAGAATAAGCAACATGGCTTAGGCTAGGATTAAGTTCTTAGTGCTAGGCCTTTTTTTTGTCCTGAATTAGGATTTCACCACAAGCATGCTGTTGTGAAGAGAGAAGAAATCGACGATTAGTTCTGCTCGATCGGGTGCCTGCGGCTAGTTCTTCATCGATAATTGTCCGAGCTTCTCATTAGGACAGGCAATAACATCGTCCTGCCCCTCAACTCGCCACTTGGTAAAAGGGATTAGTTGATACTTGCCGCTCTTTCGAGCTTTACGATCTTTTCTTCTGGCTTTAGATCCATCAAATTTTCTAGTGTCAAAACAGTACAAGTTATAATCACAGGGAAGGTGGGAGAGCAGTTCGTCGCGAGAGGAAAATGAAAGCTGTTTCCCATAGGTAACTTCACAGACAAGAATTGGTCGGTTGCGTTCGATTGTCTCTACCAGGCCAGCCAGTGCAAGCTTTTCATAACCTTCAACGTCAATTTTTACTAAGCCGATATTGCTTATGTTTTTTTTCTGAAAATAAAAATCTCCTTTAACCAACTGCAATTTGCCGGCTTCAACATTTCCTTTACTCGTCGTATCAGCGTCGAAGGAACCAATCCCTTGATTTCTTCCCGTAGGCGCAAAGAATACCTGGGCCCCATCTTTATCGCTGAGGCCTAGCTCGTGCAGGGTGATGCTTTCGAGACTATTAAGCGTAATGTGGTGTTTTAGCTTTGCATTAACCATAGAGTAGGGTTCGAAGGAATGTATTTCCTTGGCAACAGTGCTCATAAATATTGAGTGTTGTCCTATGTTTGCTCCAACATCACAAAATACTAAATTTTCGGGTGATTCTTTTTCGGCGGCACGTTCGAGTTTAGTAAACGTATCTCGAAGGAAAAAAAGCAGAGGCTTCTCAAAGGCTCCGTAGTAGAAAATATTAAACTCAATACTGTTATTTAGATTACCCTCATAGTGCATTCCGAAAAAATCTATTGAAAAAGGGGCATCCGGTGCTCCTTTCTTAGTTGAAAGGTGTTTATAAGATACTCTTTTGAGTTTTTGAGGAATCCAAGAGAGATTCCAGACGAAATGAGCCAGATATTTAGTAATACGCACGAGCCTAAATTACTCCATGGTAAGCTTTGTTTGCTTCTCCAGCAGGGAGATTGGCATGGGCATCATATCTGCTTTCATGTAAAGAGGGTGAGTTGGTTGCATAGAAGCATTTAGTTTTAGGGCTTTGAGACCTGGATAGCGACTTAAGATAAAATCTGCCCGATCAAGAAATGCGCCATTGTTGCCCCAGCAGGCAAGTGTCATGTGATTACGTTTAATTGCACTACTAATCCAACGGTTATTGGTTGGTCCTATCGGGTCATCTTGTTTGTACAAATCGTCAGGATAAGGAGAGCGGTAGGCAAATAAGTTAACTATTTCCATGCCAGAAAATCCCCAACTTCTGGCGAAGCCCACGCATCTTCGAATCGTAGGGTCATCCTGGCGATGATCCGCTGTGGAGGGGTTTAGCCCTATGAACAGAGCTGAGTCAGATCCATCACTCCAGCTCCTACTGAGGCTGTATCGGTAGTTGCGGCAGCGAGAAAATGCAGCTTTTTGTGAATTATATTGCATTTTTTAATTGTGTTTGTTTTCTGACAGACTTTTTGGCAGAAATGAATAATAATTAGTTAGTTACTCGAGGTAAGAGTTTTCGTCAAGCCTTAGATAGTTGGCCTAGATTTCGAATACTGCGCCAGAGGAGGCATTAGTAGCAGATTGCAAGGTGGCCACCCCCTTCAAAGCATCTCTAGATTCCTTTCCGCGCTTTCCATTTGTGTTTCATTCTCTAAAAAAACTCAAACTCCGCATCTCAATTGATTTCATCGTCACAATCCGTTTTTCGCATAAAGGTCACGAATAACATTCCATTATCGTTTGCTTTGTGATTTTGATTGGCAGTGGAGTTGTCGCTAGCCAAGTACAGTGCCATTAAAGCGATGGCCGGTATCATTGGCTATAGTCTGCTCAAGTGCACAATTTGGTTTATTTTTTCTTAGTTTTGCGTCAGATTGTACTATTAGCAAGCGGAGAACATCATGTTAGCTGTTATCGGAGGCACAGGTCTCTCAGCAATCAATTGTTTTACTATTGTTGGTACTGAGGAGGTGAGCACCTCTTTTTCAAGCTCCGCTGTGGAAGTCACTATATGTGAGTCTTATGGTCAGCGAGTAGCTTTTCTGCCACGTCATGGTGCCGGTCGGACGGTGCCGCCACATAAAATAAACTATCGTGCCAATATTGCTGCTTTGAAAAAACTCGGTGTTGAAAAAATTGTTGCTATTAATGCAGTTGGAGCCATTCATCCAGATCTCATGCCTGGTAGCTTTGCAGTGCCCCATCAGCTAATTGACTACAGCCATTCCAGGGAGTCTACGTTCTTTACTAACACAGATGCCGAAGTCATCCACATAGATTTCACAGCTCCGTTTGCTGAAGAGCTCAGACAGGTACTCATTAACTCAGCTACACTAATAAACACTGTAGGAGGACGTGGGGTTTCTGTCTTGAATGATGGCGTCTACGGAGTGACCCAAGGCCCTAGGCTGGAAACGGCTGCAGAGATAATGAAGCTCAAGTCGGACGGGTGCGATATGGTGGGAATGACTGCAATGCCTGAGGCGGCGCTGGCCAGAGAATTGGGAATTGACTACGCCTGTTTAGCTATTTCGGTGAATTGGGCAGCGGGACTTAGTGAAGACTTGATTAGTCTCGATGAAATTCGAGCAATACTTGCTGGCTGTATCGGTACGGTAGAATCAGTTCTTCAATCTGTGGTGGCTGAGCTGTCCACCTAACAGGCGCTTTCTCTTTCTTCTTTAGACTTCAATTTTGAATAGCAACTCGAGCCCGCAAAACAATGTTAGCTAAAATACAAATTAAAATTCGGTTTCGGCTACGGGGATTTCTGGTACTTCATAGGGTTTTACCATAATTACCAAACCTAAAGCTGGATGGTCGACATAGTGAAATTCTTCGCTTCGCATGTCTCGGCTCTGTTGTAGATGAAATATTTGTCTGATGTGATATTCCGGCGAGCCAACTGCAGGAATGGTTGGAGGTTTGATTGCTGCGGGGTAATCAGGTAATTGCCATGGTTGGCCAGTGTTTGCCACTGCGGAAAATTCAGATAACCAGAGATCGGCATCAACAACAACTCTATTTTCATTGTCATTAAATCTTAGGATAAGGCTGCCTTCTAATTCAAAATGTTGACCATAGGCGAGACCACCACGGACAAAAACAGGTTTTGAATCATCTAGATCTACTACAGGCTGACGCCAAAGGCCATGAAAGAGCAAGCGATGATCAGATGAGCGTTCGATCGAGCGATTAGTTTGTTGGAATTCACTTTCAGAGGGCGGTAATTGCAAAAATTCATCTCGATCAACATCAACAAATTGAAATGAGCTTCCGACACTTTGCTGAAGTGGGCCTTTAGATAGAATTAATTCATTTCTCCTTTCCGTTTCGCTAAGCAAATTTGTGGGGTTAGGCTCAGAAGTATCCGAATTCTCGGGTTCGATCTCTATACTGGAAAAATTACCAGAGATAAGGAGCTCTTCGATCATTAGTAGATCGCTTAATTGTCTCAGCTCATTGATGTTGGCGGGATAAATCAGTAGCGTGCCATCAACATCCCATCGCTCCTCGGCACGGTCTGCCGCAAGCTCATTAGAAAATATGCTCACTTCAATTTGAAACCAGCGTCGATTATCCTGGCCATTAACAATCGAGCTAGCCAATAAGAATATAAATATTAGCGCGCTACAAGATAATCGCTGGTTTAGTCCATTCTGAAAGTGGCTTCGAGTCATGCGGCTTTTTTCTCATTAATTTTCAGTCGACTTAAGAGTTGATCGATAAACACTAATCTATCCTCAGCGTTTTCAGTCTCATGAGAGAACTGTAAATGGTTCGCTCCAGACAGTTTATATCGATTTGGTTCATCTTGTATCAGTTGTACGATAGATAGAGGGTCAACTTCAGTTTGAGCCGAAAACTCTATGCGCCCCTTACTGATATTGGCATTTATTTTCTTAATACCAAAAGTCGCAGCCCGAAGCTTTAGGTAAGTTAACTGAAACAATAATTTCAAAGGTTCTGGCAGCAAACCGAACCTATCAATCATTTCAACCTGTAGTTCTTCTAACTCTTCGCTATCGGCGCTGGTGGAAATTCTTTTATACATGATGAGTCTTAAGTGGACATCAGGCAGGTAATCCTCGGGAATCAATGCTGGAATTCGGAGGTTAATGTCGATGGATTTGCCCATATCTAAATCTGGGTTTGGTCTGCGCCCAGACTTAATGGCATTAACAGCCTCTTCTAACATTTCTGTATAAAGTGAAAAACCAATTTTTTGCATGTGCCCACTTTGCTCGTCTCCGAGCAATTCACCTGCACCCCGTATTTCTAAGTCATGACTCGCTAAAGTGAAGCCGGCGCCTAAAGTTGAGGCTGCTTGAATAGCATCAATGCGTTTTTGGGCATCTGGACCAAGTTTGCTATGACTGGGTATTAGTAGATAAGCATAGGCCTGGTGATGGGACCTGCCTACCCTTCCTCTAAGTTGGTGAAGCTGAGCTAGGCCTAGCTTGTCTGCGCGGTCTATAAGGATCGTGTTTGCGCTAGGTACGTCTATACCGGTTTCGATGATCGTCGTACAAACTAGAATGTTGTAGCGCTTGTGGTAGAAATCAGCCATTACTTTTTCCAAGTCCCGTTCCGGCATCTGCCCATGTGCGATGCAGACGCGAGCTTGAGGAATCATTTCCTGGACATGTTGTGCCGCTCTGTTAATGGACTTTACTTCATTGTGCAGGTAGAACACTTGGCCGCCACGTAACAACTCTCTGGATATTGCTTCTTTTACTAAACTATCTTGTTTTTCTCTAACAAACGTTTTTACTGATAAGCGCTTTGCCGGAGGTGTAACAATTAGAGAAAGGTCACGAATGCCTGCTAATGCCATATTAAGAGTTCTTGGTATAGGGGTGGCAGTTAATGTCAGTATATCTACGTTCGCTCGCAGTGACTTCAGCTTTTCCTTTTGCCTTACTCCGAATCTATGTTCTTCGTCAATGATCAATAACCCAAGATTGTTATAATTAAAACCTGCAAAAAGCAATTTGTGGGTACCAATTAATATATCTATTTGTCCTGTAGCTATTTTCTTTATGCTTTCAGCTTGTTCAGTGGCTGATTTGAATCTGGAGATAACATCAATTACGAACGGCCAGTCGGCGAAGCGATCCTTGAAGCTTTCATAATGTTGCTGAGCTAAAAGGGTCGTAGGTACAAGCATGGCGACTTGCTTGTTGTTTTGAGCAGCGACGAAAGCAGCACGCATGGCGACTTCAGTTTTCCCGAAGCCAACATCACCACAGACTAACCTGTCCATTGCTCGACCATTTTCCATATCGCCAACCACTGCTGCTATTGCAGAGACTTGGTCAGCAGTTTCCTCAAATGGAAAACTAGTTGCAAACTTTTCATATTCCGCGGGCTCGCACTCATAGATGAAGCCTTTTTTTGCTTCCCTTTGTGAGTAAATATCTAGAAGCTCAACGGCGACATCATGAATTTTTTCGGCAGCTTTACGCTTTGTTTTCAGCCATTGGTCAGAGCCTAAATGGTTGAGCGGTGCTCCATCTTGGTCTGTCCCACTGTAACGACTTATGAGATGAAGTGATGCCACCGGGACATATAGTTTCGCCGCATTCGCGTATTCAAGAGAGAGGAATTCAGTGGCTTCACCATCGGTAATTATGGTTTTGAGCCCCCTATAACGACCGACACCATGATCAAGATGTACTACAGCATCGTCTATGTGGAGTTCTGTGAGGTTTTTAACAATAAAGTCTGTATTATTTTGCGATTGGCCTCGCCGACGACGCTGAGCCACTCGATTACCGAATAGCTGCGCTTCGGTAATTAGTACTAATTGTTCTTCCTCCAGCCACATTCCTGCATCTAGAGGGGCAATGCAAATTCCTATAGTCGCTTCGCTGATCAGAAAGTTTTGCCAATGTTCGAAAGGGGTAGGGACTATCTCAATTTGTCTAAAGAGTTCTAGCATTGTTTCTCTACGTCCAGCAGATTCTGCGCAAAATAATATTCGACATTCTTGCTGTTTAATAAATTCCCGAACAGTGCTGAATGGCTGCTGAAGTTTAGTGTTGCTGCTAAGGTCTGGGAGTGCTCGTGCGCCAAGGCTGGTGCTACTGGAGCCTTTTTTGAATTGGATTTGCGGAAATTGTTTTAATTGATTTAATACTGAGTCTGCTGATAAAAATACATCATTGGGATGCAGTATAGGTCGATAGCGGTCAATCAGGCGATCTTCGTAACGGTTTTCTATATCTTCCCAAAATTTGTTACCGGCTATAGATATTTGACCCACCCGGCAACAAATTGTTGATTCTGGGAGATAGTCAAACAATGAATTTAGCTCATCGAAAAACAAAGACAAGTAGTATTCTAACCCCGGTGAACTAATGCCATCGCTGACATCTTGATAGAGCGGGCATTGGCGCAAATCGATATCGAACTGTTCTTGAAAATTACTGCGAAATTTTGCGATACCAGCACTATCTAGAGGAAATTCTCTACTAGGCAATAATTTTATTTCAGAAACTTGTTGATCAGAGCGCTGAGTTTCCGGATCAAAAATTCGCAGAGTTTCAATTTCGTTATCAAACAAATCGATTCTGTATGGAAGCCGACTACCCATCGGGTAGATATCTATTATGGATCCGCGAACGGCAAATTCCCCATGCTGAAGGACCGCATCGACAGACTGGTAGCCCACCTTGACCAGCTCTCCGCGGAAATCATCTATATTTAAAATTTGCCCAATAGACAAATCCAAGCTGTTTGCCGAGACATATCCCTTGGGAGGTAGTTTGTGCATCAAGCTGCTTATAGAAACAACTAAAATACCTCTTTCGAGTTGAGGTAAATGGAACAATGCGCTGAGCCGATCCGAGATTATGTCTTGGTGAGGCGAAAAATTATCATAGGGCAGCGTCTCCCAATCAGGAAGGCTAAATACACCTAGATCTTCGTTGTTTGCAAAAAAATATTTTAATTCGCGTTTGAATCGGTCAACAGATGCATTGTCTTCACAACAAAGTAACAATGGTCCAGAGCAATTGGCTGCTGCATTGGCAATAGCCAGACTTATTGCGCTACCAAGGGCATCATCCCAATAGGTTACTTGGAGATTGTCACTGGGTAAGGGTGGATTAAAAATGTCAGACATGGAGTAAGCTGAGCGTGCGAGGCATATGCTGCTAATTGACTTTGGGAAGATTAATTGTATCCCATTTGGGTGCGGTCGGCTTGGAAGAAATTGTGGTTATTACTAATAATAATTGTTCACTAAGTTGCACTAGGATTCCTTTCGCAAGATAATACCGCCCTTTTCAAGACTAGCAAATTTAAAAAGGAGACTTCGTGGACCGTCCAAGCATAGATGATTATTTTGGTGACTGGAAACAGCGAGAAGCACTAGTACAGGAAATGATCCCGGTAATAGGGCGATTATTCAGCCAAAGAAATGTCGCCATTTATATTTACGGTCGTCCTCTGCATAATCGTTCTGTTACTTTTATCATGAAGTCACATCGATTCGTGCGCCAAATTGAACGAAACGAAATGTCCGAATTCGAGACCTATCCGGTATTGATGGCGGTGGCAAAGTTGGACCTTTGGCATTCTCAAATTGACCTCGGAAAGCTCACTGTCAGCTTCATGGAGCAGCTAGAAAGTAAAGGGGCAGATGCTCAAGATGTCGATACTTTCGCCGTCGAGGAACTAGATTATCTTGCTGGCGTTTCTGAAGCGCCAATTAAAAAACCTCAAGACGTTGTGCTTTATGGATTTGGTAGGATTGGCCGACTAATGGCTCGTTTGCTGATAGAGCGGACCAGTACTCCAGATATCATGAGATTGCGAGCTATTGTAGTGCGCCCTGGCCAGGTAGGGGATCTACAAAAGCGAGCGAGCTTATTTACCTCTGACTCCGTTCATGGTGCTTTTCAAGGTACTCTGCGAGTAGATGAAGAAAATAATTGCTTGATCGCAAATGGTAATGTGCTGAAAGTTATTTACGCCAATAGCCCGGAAGAAATTGATTACACGAAGTATGGGATTGATGATGCGCTGATTATTGATAATACCGGAAAGTGGAGAGATGAGGCAGGGCTGTCGCTGCACCTTCAATCAAATGGTGCGGGGAAGGTTCTATTAACGGCCCCAGGTAAAGGGGATCTAAAAAATATTGTCTACGGTATTAATGATGATCAAATGAATAGCGATGATAAAATTGTTACCGCAGCCTCATGCACTACAAATGCGATTGCCCCGGTTTTAAAAGTTGTAAATGACAAGTTTGGTATCTGTAATGGGCATGTTGAAACAGTTCACGCCTACACCAATGACCAAAATCTTATCGACAACTATCATAAAGGTAGTCGACGTGGTCGCAGTGCAGCGCTCAACATGGTGCTTACTGAAACTGGAGCAGCAAAAGCGGTAGTTAAGGCGATTCCAGAACTAGAAGGAAAACTTACCGGAAACGCAATTCGAGTTCCGATCCCCAATGTTTCTATGGCAATCATGAACCTCACGCTTGAAAGGGAAACTAGTAAAGAAGAGCTTAATGAGTACCTGCGAGACATAGCACTTCATTCAAAATTGCAAGATCAAATTAGTTACACTGAATCAGCAGATGCTGTTTCCAGTGATTTCGTTGGAACCCGAGAGGCTGGCATCGTTGACTCCAATGCTACTATCGTCAATGGTAGAAATTGCGTGTTGTATTTATGGTACGACAATGAATTTGGCTACTGCTGCCAAGTTGGGCGTATGGTATATAAAATGGCTGGTGTCAATTTGAGACAATACCCCTTGGAAGAATGATTTGACTTTGAACAATATGTTCAGTCACTAGATTGCGATTGCTTACTTTGATTGATTCCAACTAGCAGACTAGGTTATTAGCTTCTCCGGCGAAACCATATGAGAAATTTATTGCGCCACCACAGTTTTTCCGTTTTGTTGTTCCTTGTGTTCGTTGGGATTGTATTTTCATATGCTGATGATGAGTTTGAATTAATTGAACTATCTGGATTCACGATGGGTACTTCGTACAATGTTCAATTGGTCGAAATGCCGGTTGATATGTCACAGGAACAAATAGCCCTTCAAGTTTCAGAGATTCTCGAAGAGTTGGATAAGGGTATTTTTTCTACCTATACAGTGGCGTCAGAACTGTCCAGATTAAATCGGTACGAAGTAAATTTACCTTTTACTGCGTCTCGCGAAATGATCGAAGTTCTCTCTGAGGCACAGGACGTTGGCCAGCTATCCAACGGCGCTTTTGATGTAACCGTTGGTCCATTAGTTAATCTTTGGGGGTTTGGTCCTTCAATAAGTGGCGACTTTGACGCGGTGCCGGAGCAGGATGCCTTAGACGAGGCGCTGAGAAAAGTTGGTTATCAGCATATTGAAATCGATAAGGTTAATTTAGAAATTGTGAAGCTCTCTGAGATATCAATTGATTTGTCAGGCATCGCAAAGGGTTATGCAGTAGACGAATTAGCGGTTTACTTTGATGGTATGGGTGTAGATAACTACTTTCTCGAAATTGGTGGCGAATTAAAAATCAAAGGATACAAGCCGGGAAGGATAAGTTGGGTGCCTGCGATAGAAGCGCCGCACGATACTGAAGCCCAAGTGTACGAGGTGTTTTATACCAAGGGTGAGTCAATAGCCGTCGCTGGCTCCGGAGACTACAGAAACTATTTTGAAGAGGGTGGGGTTCGTTACTCACATGAAATTGATCCCCGCACCGGCAGGCCAATCTCTCATACTTTAGCCGCCGCTTATGTCATAGACGAGTCAGCTGCTAGAGCGGATGCTCTAGCGACTGCGTTTATGATTTTAGGATTGGAGAAGTCGATCGAATTAGCGACGCGCGAAAACCAGGCGGCTTATTTCATTTTCGACGATGGTGATAATGGATTCTCTGCATCGATCACAGCAGAATTCAATCACTTCCTCGAAGCCCCGCGATGAGTGCTAGAAAACTGCCACCTTCTCACGTTTAGTTAATCGAACTAGGCTAGGCTTAAGCTAATTCTTCATTTCAAGATGTTGGATATTATTAGAATTCATTACTTTTGCAATCATGAGGTAGAGCGCTCCGACCAGTTTGGTAAATTACTTCCTCATCACGGCTTTCAACTATTCGACTCTGTTAGAAGCTCATCGGAAAGCAACATTAAATGGCTTTGCCGCGTTTTCTATCTGTTCAATTTTGATCATAAAATAGCTAAATTCAAAGCACGTTTAGTCGGCGAGCAAGGGAAGTTAATATGAAGAGCTTAAACTTGTAAATAATCAGTGTGCAAGAGGCCTCTCGTCCACAAAACACTTGCTATCGCGATCTGTTATGTGTAAATTTCCATCCGCCGTGAGCGGTGGAGAATGGGGCTTTTCCGCTACTCTGAAAGCAGCTGTGAATGTTACAAGAACACGCTGTTCAAACAGGACTTGCACGATTAAGTTAAAGATAGCCCGGATACTAAGTGCAAGAGTTGCTAACTGCAGATGAGTTGACAGCAATTGTTCAAATTGACGCGTATCTGCGCCGATTGCGCGGAGTGGATTTTCTTAATGGGAAGTGACGGGCAGTTCTTGGCATTCTTTGCCAACGAGCATAATCGATTAGCTGATTATGCCGATGGCCTCACTGCCCCTGAAAGTTACAAGAGTTGGTTGTTTTTCCTCGCAGTCAAGGTGTCGAATCCCGAATCTGAATAAGTTGAGACTCTAGAGTTAGCTTCTGGGGTCGTTAGTCTTTGTGAAGTAAGAAGCTATGCGCCGGTTTTGCCGGAGTGGTCTAGCATTAGGCATAGGATATTGCACAAAGTTCGAAATTGTTAAGTGTGGTGGTCGGAGTTTAGAGCTTGGAATTATCAAACGAGTTTTTAGAAGGGCTAAGACCGTTCCTTTTCTATTCTGCAGCGGTGCTGGCGGTTGTTATCACGATGCTGGGCCTGTCCTTCTTTCTGGGTCAGAGAGTTTCGAGACCCGATAAAGATCTGCCTTTTGAGTCCGGCATCGTTTCCGTTGGCTCGGCTCAGTTTCGTATATCTGTTCATTTTTATCTTACAGCAATACTTTTTATCATCTTCGACCTCGAAGTGGTGTTCTTGTTCGCCTGGGCCGTAGCCGTTCGCGAAGCAGGCTGGCTAGGATTTATCGAAATAAGCGTCTTCATTTTTATATTGATTGTTGCGCTGTTTTATTTATGGAGAATTGGTGCTCTCGATTGGCGTACTCAGACCCAAAAACGTCAATTAGCAAACTTTGTCGGACCGGGTGGTGTAACTAATAAGAAGGAATTCAAGCTATGAATTGGGAATTACAAGCTGCAGATGAGGCGTCATCGACAAAACCGGGTGGTAGCCAGTTCGATGACTTCATACGCCGCAATGTAGTTATGACCAATTTAGAAGATATGGTGGCTTGGGGTCGAAAGAATTCTATCTGGCCCTTTAATTTTGGGCTTTCTTGCTGCTATGTCGAAATGGCTACTGCATTTACCTCACGTCATGATATAGCGAGATTTGGTGCTGAAGTTATCCGCGGCACGCCGCGGCAGGCGGATATGATAGTTATTGCAGGGACTGTATTTCGAAAGATGGCTCCTGTGGTGAAGTTGCTTTATGACCAATTACTAGAGCCCAAGTGGGTGATATCCATGGGTTCTTGTGCTAATTCAGGTGGAATGTACGATATTTATTCTGTGGTGCAAGGTGTAGATAAGTTTTTACCAGTAGATGTTTATGTCTCTGGTTGCCCGCCGCGGCCTGAAGCATTACTCCAAGGCTTAATCTTGTTACAAGAGTCTATTGGTCGAGAAAGGCGCCCCTTAAGTTGGGTAATAAATGATCAGGGCATTATCCAGAAAGAAGCACATCCAGTTCAGCGTGAGGTTCGCCATGTTGAGAGGATAGCAGCGACTGAGCTTCGCTCACCAGATGATGTTTAACCTTAAAAAACAATTAGCTATAATATTTATTTAAAGTAATATATAAAATGCAAGCTGCGAAAACTGAAATTCAGTTAGACCCTCAAGCAGAAACGCTGATGTCTAGGCTGCGCCAGGATTTCGGCGAACGAGTGCTTGCAGAGCAGCTAACTTGTGATGGAATTCCGACCGTATGGGTCGATCGTCAGCATATTCAGGGGCTGTTACAGAGTCTAAAAAATGAAACACAGCCTAAATTCGAGATGCTATTCGATATCACGGCGATTGATGAGCGGTTAAGAAGCAATCGAGATGGTCAGCCGCTCAGCGAGTTTACAGTGGTTTACCACCTTATGTCCTTTACGGGAAATTGCGATATTCGGGTCAAAGTGCCATTAAAGGATCGTGACTTGAGTCTTCCCACCATCGTAGATATTTGGCCAAATGCGAATTGGTACGAGCGGGAAACCTGGGACATGTTCGGCATCCAGTTCGATGGACATCCAAATTTATACCGAATAGTGCTTCCGCCTACGTGGAAAGGGCATGCGCTGCGCAAGGAGCACCCAGCTCGAGCTACTGAAATGGAACCTTTTTCACTGGATCAAGAAGCCGGTGATATCGAACAGGAGGCGCTAAAGTTCAATCCCGAAGAATGGGGCATGCAGCGAGAATCTGAAAATTCTGAATTTATGTTCTTAAATCTTGGGCCAAACCACCCAAGTGTCCATGGTGCTTTTCGCATAGCTTTGCAGCTGGACGGTGAAATCCTTGTTGATGCTGTGCCCGATATTGGATATCACCATCGTGGTGCTGAGAAGATGGGTGAGCGTCAATCTTGGCACACTTTTATTCCTTACACAGACCGAATCGACTATCTGGGTGGGGTGCTGAATAACCTGCCGTATGTGATGGCCGTCGAGAAAATGGCTGGCATTCAAGTGCCTGAGCGGGTGAAAGTTATACGCATCATGCTCTCTGAGATGTTCCGAATTTGTAGTCATTTGCTGTTCTATGGGACTTTCGCTCAGGACGTCGGCCAGCTCTCACCAATTTTTTACATGTTTGTTGAGCGTGAGCGCATCTTTAATATTATTGAATCAATTTGCGGTGCGCGCATGCATCCTGGTTGGTTTCGTATTGGCGGCGTTGCTCAAGACCTTCCAAATGGCTGGGAAACTCGCGTTCAAGATATTCTAGATTTCATGCCGGCTCGTTTGGATGAATATGACAGCATGGTAATGAATAACGGTATTCTTAAACGAAGAACACAAGGCATTGGAGCCTATGACACTCAAACAGCTTTTGATTGGGGTGTTACAGGAGCTGGACTCCGAGCTACTGGTCTTGAATGGGATTTTAGAAAGCAACGACCTTACAGTGGTTACGAGAACTTTGAGTTCGATGTACCGATAGCGGTGAATGGTGATTGTTATGATCGCTGTGCAGTGCGTGTTGAAGAAATGCGGCAGAGCCTACGTATAATTAAGCAATGTTTGGATAATATGCCGTCTGGGCACTATAAATCTGACCATCCTCTTACTACACCTCCCCGTAAAGAAAATACTATGCAAGATATTGAGACTTTAATTAACCATTTTTTGAGTGTTAGTTGGGGTCCGGTTATTCCTCCAAACGAAGTTACTGTTGCCGTAGAAGCCACGAAGGGGATCAATAGCTACTATTTGGTGAGTGATGGAAGTACTAATTCATATCGAACCAGAATAAGAACACCTTCTTTCGCTCACTTACAGATGATTCCAACTATGAGCCGCGGATTTATGGTGCCTGATTTGATAGCAATTATTGCCAGTATCGATTTCGTAATGGCAGATGTTGATCGATGAGTATTGAAACAAAATGAGCAAAAATGTCATAGCTAGTTCAGCAGTACGCGCTAGGAAATTAAGCGCGGATGAGATCGCTGAAATAGAACATGAAATGAAACTGTATCCAGACAAACGGGCTGTGGGTCTGGAAGCGCTAAAGATTGTGCAAAAGCATCAAGGCTGGGTATCTGATGAAAGTCTTTTAGCCATAGCCAAGTATCTTAATATACCTATAGCTGATCTGGAGGGCGTGGCGACTTTTTTTAATCTGGTCTATCGCCACCCAGTTGGCAAAAACGTCATCTTGTTTTGCAATAGTGTTAGCTGCTGGATCATGGGCTGCGATGGCTTGCGCGAGCATATAAAGAAAGAAGTTGGCATCGATTTCGGGGAGACCAGTGAAGATGATGAATTTACAATGATCCCTGTACCTTGTTTGGGTGATTGTGATCGAGCGCCAGTAATGATGGTGGGTTCTGACTTGCATCGAAATTTAACATCAGAAAAAATTGACCAGATAATTTCTAGATATCGTAATAAGTAAATTTACAAATATTTAAAACGTTAAGCTTAAGACATTTAGTTTAAGAAACTTAAAAGGTAAGTAGAAAAGAAAGTGGTAAATAACCCCCTAACAAAAAACATCGACATGTCACGTCCGCCTAAAGACATCGCCGCCTATGAGGCTGCAGATGGTTATCAAAGTATTCAGGAGATCGCAAAAGGCCATGCTCCTGATGATGTTTTACAATTGGTTAAAGATTCTGGTTTAAAAGGAAGGGGTGGCGCTGGATTCCCAACTGGCTTGAAGTGGAGTTTTGTCCCTCAAGGTGAAAATACACCGGCCCAAAAGTACTTAGTAGTAAATGCCGATGAAATGGAGCCAGGTACATTTAAAGATCGCTTGCTGATGGAGGGTGATCCACACCTTTTGCTTGAAGGTATGATCATCGCAGCTTATGCGATAAGAGCGAGCAAGGCTTACATATTTCTTCGTGGCGAATATACAGTTTCAGAGCAGGCGCTAAACATAGCTATAAAAGAAGCTTACGAACGCGGGTTTTTAGGGAAGAATATTCTTGGAACTGGTTTTGATCTAGATATCATTTTACACACCAGTGCCGGTCGTTATATCTGCGGCGAAGAAACAGCCTTACTTAATGCGCTAGAAGGTAAACGAGCGAACCCTAGGGCAAAGCCGCCGTTTCCCCAGGTAAGTGGTCTATGGGGTAAGCCAACAATTGTTAACAATGTGGAAACCATTTGTAATTTACCAGGGATACTTACTTATGGGATCGAATGGTATCAGAGCTTAACTAAGGGGGCTGATCACGGAACCAAATTATTCGGTGTAAGTGGCAAGGTTAAGAACCCGGGTTGCTGGGAGCTTCCTTTGGGCACACCAATACGAGATCTTATAGAAGGCCATGCCCAAGGTATGCAGAATGGATTGGAGCTGCGGGCATTTTTGCCAGGTGGCGGCTCGACAGACTTTATGTCACCTGAACATCTCGACCTTAAGTTGGATTATGGTGAGATCGCCAAAGCTGGCAGTCGGCTCGCAACCGGCACTATGATAATTTTGGATGACAAGACATGTCCAGTTGGCATGATAGGTAATTTAATGAGATTTTTTTCTCACGAATCTTGTGGGTTCTGCACTCCATGTCGAGATGGTTTACCTTGGGTTGATGAAATTTTTCAGGGCTTTGAAAATGGCTTTGGCAATGAAAAAGACTTACAAATATTACATGAGCATGTTGATTACTTAGGGCCTGGTCGCACATTTTGCGCGTTAGCGCCCGGGGCAACCGCGCCACTTGGCAGTGGGTTAAAACTATTTAAAGAAGATTTTGAGCGGCATATTATAGAGAAGCGCTGCCCTTATAAGCTTTGAGCTAACTACTAATTAGGGCCGCATAACCGATTTGGAGTTTTAAATGGCGAAAATTGTTATTGACGGGGTGAGTTACGAAGTAAATCCCGATAACAATCTGTTACAGGAATGCCTGTCGCAGGGCCTCGATTTGCCTTACTTTTGCTGGCATCCATGTATGGGTTCGGCGGGGGCTTGTCGTCAATGCGCTGTAAAGCAGTATCGCGACGAAGAAGACAAAGATGGCATTCTAGTGATGGCATGCATGACGCCAGCTAGTGATGGTTCGATAATTTCTATTGAAGATGATGGGGCTAAATCATTCCGGTCAAGCGTGATTGAAAGCTTGATGATTAGCCATCCTCATGACTGTCCTGTTTGTGAAGAGGGCGGTGAATGTCATTTACAAGATATGACGCTGATGTCTGGTCACAACTATCGGCGTTACGACAAGAAGAAAGTAACGCATCTGAATCAATATCTCGGCCCTTTCATCAATCATGAAATGAACCGCTGCATAACCTGTTATCGATGTGTACGTTATTACGATGATTACGCTGGCGGCACAGATCTGTCTGCGCAAGCGACTCATCATCACACTTATTTTGGTCGCCACGAAGATGGTGTACTGGAAAGCGAATTTAGTGGCAATCTCGTCGAGGTTTGTCCTACTGGAGTCTTCACCGATAAGTCTTTCTCAGAAAACTATACACGGAAATGGGATTTACAAGTAGCACCATCGGTATGCACCGGGTGCGCGGTTGGCTGTAATACAACTCCGGGTGAGCGGTATGGAAGCTTGCGTCGGATTGTTAATCGTTATAATAGTGAAGTTAATGGCTATTTCCTTTGTGATAGAGGCCGTTTTGGGTTCGATTATGTAAACAATGACGACAGGTTGAAAGAAGCAGTTAAGCAAATAGATGGTAATGAAGAAGTTCAATCTAAAGAGAAAATCCGTGAAGTGCTTACAGAGATTGCTAATGGTGCCACCATTGGTATTGGATCACCTAGGGCAAGCAATGAAGCGAATTTCGCATTACGTTGTTTTGTTGGGGATGAAAATTTTTATTCTGGCATGTCGGATTCGGAGCATGAACTCTCTCAATTGGTGCTAGGTCTTAATAGGGATCCAAGTTTTCAAACACCAAGTGTTAGAGAAATCGAAAAAGCGGATGCGGTTATTATTTTGGGTGAGGATGTTACCAACGTAGCACCTCGTATTGCTTTGGCGCTCCGTCAATCCGTGCGCAATAAGGCGTTAGACCTGGCGAAAGACTGCAATATTCCTGCTTGGCAAGATGCAGCGGTGCGTGAATTGGCTCAACATGAGAGAAGTCCTCTATGCGT
Organism: Gammaproteobacteria bacterium; assembly: GCA_012960305.1. Taxonomy (GTDB): domain Bacteria; phylum Pseudomonadota; class Gammaproteobacteria; order Pseudomonadales; family Pseudohongiellaceae; genus UBA9145. The sequence goes on from DUBM01000013.1 coordinate 17,890, forward strand.
TCTCAGTAGTTATGTAAGCAGATTGGATGATATTGCTTCAGATTCCCTTATCGATTCCTCTGCAAATTTGGCTAATATCGCTTATGCGATAGCTAATAAGATTGTTAATTCAGCTCCGGCTGCCGCTGACGTAGCGGCGGAATACAATGATGTTATTGACCGAGTTGCCCAGCAGTTATCTGCGGCGAAGAACCCATTAGTCATTGCAGGTACCAGTTCCGATAATGCTGATTTGATTAAAGCAGCGGCTAATATAGCTAGAGCTCTATCTAAGGAAAACGGGACTAATCTTTGTTTGCTGGTACCAGAAGTTAATAGTCTTGGTGTTTCTTTGCTGAGTGGAACAAAGAATAGTTTAAGCTCTGCTTTCGAGCGAATTCAAAATGGTTCTGTCAGTAGTGCAATCATTGTAGAAAATGATTTGTACCGCCGTGCGAGCCATAATGAAGTTGATTCAGTTCTGGATAAACTTAGCAACCTTGTAGTGATTGACCAGTTGCCAAATGCTACGACTGCTAAGGCGAATTATCTACTGCCTAGTACGGCTTTCTCAGAACATGAAGCTACTTTTGTAAATTATGAAGGTAGAGCGCAATTAAGTTTTCAAGTGTATCGAAATCAGAGCAATGCTCAATCAGCTTGGCGATGGCTAAGCGATGCCGAAGACGGCGATGTAGACGCTCTGGTTAATCGTTGTGCTGCAGAAGCTAAGGGTTTCGATAAGCTGGGTAATTTATTGCCAGATCCAGAAGAATTTATCGCCGGGATGAAGATACCGCGACAATCTCATCGCTATAGCGGGCGGACCGCAATGAAAGCGAATCTTAATGTACATGAGCCTAAACAAGAGGAAGACAGTGAATCCGTTATGTCCTTCTCAATGGAAGGAATATCTTCGCAGAAAGACGCTAGTATTCTCGCCTCAAGTTGGTCACCTCAATGGAATTCGAACCAATCTATTAGTAAATTTCAAGAAGAAGTGAATGGCGAATTAAAGCAAGGTCATACTGGGGCAATGCTAATTGCGCGTTCCGAGACTGCTGGTAGTTATTTTCCTCCGCCAACTGTCGAATCAACAAATAAACTTCAGCTTGCATTGGCATATCAAATATTTGGCAGCGACGAGCTAAGCGCCCAATCTGCGATTATTCAAGAACGTATGACTGACGCATATGTCAGCATTGCTCCAGTGGATGCTGAAGCAAGAGACATTAAACAAGGTGACATGGTGGAACTCGGAGATTTTTCGGCAAAGGCTATAGCCTGTATTCGTAGTCGAATTAAGCCGGGCACCATTGCAGTATATTGTGGAGATAATCAGATTGACTCGCATGCGCTTGCAGTAAATATAGGAATTTTAAAATTTGAAGATTCCAATACCGGTGACGGTAAAGGTAAAGGTAAAGGGCTGTCAGGACTCATCGTCAGCGATTTGCTTGAGGAGGAATACTAGTCCATGGCTTTTGAAATTGGATCGGGCATAACTATTGCGGCAATACTTGGCGTGGTGATTGTAGTCGCGGCAATGTTGATTTGGGTAGAAAGGCGTCTTTTAAGTCTTTGGCAAGAGCGTCTGGGGCCAAATCGAGTCGGTTGGTTTGGCTTGCTTCAAGTTGTTGCAGACATGATCAAAATCTTTACTAAAGAAGACTGGATACCACCTTTCGCTGATCGATTTACCTTCGTATTAGCCCCCGCAATTATCATGACGGTAATTTTGCTGAGCTTTGGTGTGATTCCCTTCGCGCCTAACATAGGCGTTATTGATTCAAACCTTGGAGTGCTTTTTGTATTGGCCATGGCATCTCTGGGTGCCTATAGCGTAATGCTTGCTGGGCTTGCTTCAGACAATAAGTATGCCTTGCTTGGGGCACTTCGAGCTGCCGCTCAAATGATAAGCTATGAAGTGTTCATGGGAATTTCACTTCTGGGCGTGGTTGCCCTCGCTGGCAGCTTTAACCTAAGGGAAATCGTCTTATCTCAAGCGGAAGGCTGGTATGTGATCCCTCAATTTATAGGCTTTATTATTTTCCTTATCGCCGGCATAGCAGAAAGTCATAGATTACCTTTTGATATTCCAGAAGCGGAACAAGAAATTTGTGCCGGTTATCACACAGAATATTCTGGGATGAAATTCGGTATGTTTTTCGTCGGTGAATATTTGGGTCTAGTACTAATTTCATCACTAATAACAGTGCTGTTCTTTGGAGGATGGATGGGCGCAGCTTTTCTTCCTCCAATAGTTTGGTTTTCGATCAAGGCGGGTGGATTTATCGCTTTCTTTATCTTATTACGTGCGGCAATTCCACGACCGCGTTACGACCAGTTGATGACCTATGGCTGGTTGTTCTTACTACCAGTCTCGCTGTTGAATTTACTGATCACCGGCGCAATTATTTTGAGTGTTCAATAATGTTCAGACTCATTAATGATACTTTAACAAGCCAGGTTGTAACTCTTTGGAAAGTATTCGCACATGCTTTCGTTAAAGCTGACACGGTGGAATATCCAGATCAGCAGCCTTATATGTTTCCACGCTGGCGTGGGCGAATAATTTTAAGTCGTGACCCTGACGGTGAAGAGCGTTGTGTAGCATGTAATCTCTGTGCTGTTGCCTGCCCTGTGGACTGTATAGCGTTGCAAAAAACCGAAGATGAAGAAGGGCGCTGGTATCCAGAGTTTTTCCGAATTAATTTTTCACGCTGCATCATGTGTGGGTTCTGTGAAGAAGCTTGCCCGACCAATGCGATTCAATTAACTCCGGACTTTGAAATGGCTGAATATGTACGCCAGGACATGGTGTGGGAGAAGGAAGATTTGTTAATCAATGGCACTGGTAAATATCATGATTACAATTTTTATCGAGTAGCCGGTAAGAAAATTGGCGGTAAAGATAAGGGTGAAGGTTTGAATGAAGCTAAGCCCGTAGATGTTAGGAGTTTGATGCCGTGATTATTTTATTCTACATAGCTGCAGCGATTGCTGTGATTTCTACAGTCTGCGTAATACTGCAGAGTAATATCGTTCACGCACTAATTTATTTAATTACTTCGCTGCTGTCGGTTGCAGTGATCTTTTACGTATTAGGAGCGCCGTTTGCCGCAATGCTCGAGGCGATCGTCTATGCCGGCGCCATCATGGTGTTGTTCTTATTTGTGATAATGATGCTCAATTTAGGGCAACACACGAGAGACCAAGAGAAAAGCTGGCTGACATCAAAAGTTTGGATTGCCCCTTCAATTATGTCAGGAATTTTATTAGTCCAATTGGTGAACGTATTAAGCGAGCTTGATCACGATGTTGAACTGACCAGGGTTGGTGTACTCGAAGTCAGTGCGCTGCTATTCGGTCCTTATGTTCTCGCTGTTGAATTGGCATCAATTCTGCTGCTTGCCGGTTTAGTGTCAGCTTACCACTTGGCAAAGAAATAGAGGATTAACAAAGAAATGCAGTCCATACCAATAGAGCACGGTTTGATCCTGGCGGGAATACTTTTCTCCCTGGGTTTGATCGGTGTGCTCACGAGGCGCAACGTCGTCTTTGTATTGATGTCATTAGAGATCATGCTAAATGCTAGTGGATTAGCATTTATAGTTGCTGCTTCTAGGTGGGGGCATGCAGAAGGTCAGATTATGTTCTTGATGATTTTAACCTTAGCCGCCGCCGAAGTGGCAGTGGGGTTAGGGTTGATCATTCAAATGTATAGGCGGTTCAATACAGTGGACATCAACGTACTTAGCAAGATGAAAGGATAGGGGTAGGGATACAGGGTGTTAGATTTAATTTGGTTGCTTCCTACTTTTCCTTTGCTAGGCTTTTTGAGTCTGGTGCTCACGGGCGGCTCCCTTCCTAAAAAGATAGTTGCCGTGATAGGTGCAGGTTCCATCGGTCTGTCGTTTCTTGTTGCAGCCATCATAGCGGCACAGTTTCTCGCCAATGGTGAGGCACACTTCATTAAAGAAGTGTGGGTATGGATGTCAGTAGGGAGTTTCTCTCCTGGCTTTACTTTTTACCTCGACGGCCTGTCTTTAGTAATGATGCTAGTTATTACTGGGATTGGATTTCTGATTCACTTGTATTCCGCCGGTTTTATGCTTGATGACCCAAGTTATAGCCGATTCTTTTCGTATATGAATTTGTTTGTGGCATCGATGCTGATGCTGGTGTTGGCAGATAATCTGGTGCTGCTTTATCTAGGATGGGAAGGCGTTGGCCTCTGTAGCTACTTGTTAATCGGGTTTTGGTATGAAAACCCCGCTAATGGTTATGCCGCTAGAAAAGCATTCGTTACCACGAGAGTAGGCGATACCTCGATGGCTGTTGGCTTATTCTTGTTGTTTGCTCAATTAGGCACTCTCAATATCCAGGACATGCTACACGCGGCTGAAGCACAATGGGCTATTGGGTCTGGTTTGGCTGTGGCGGCATCACTGCTGCTCTTAGGTGGAGCGGTTGGTAAATCTGCGCAACTCCCATTACAGACTTGGCTGCCTGATGCAATGGCAGGGCCGACCCCAATCAGTGCCTTGATTCATGCTGCAACAATGGTAACCGCAGGTGTTTATCTTATCGCTCGTACACATGTCTTATTCGAGTTAGCGCCAAATGTACAGCTGCTAGTTGCCTGGATTGGTTTGGTTACTTTGCTAATGGCGGGTTTCACAGCAATGACGCAACACGATATCAAACGGATTCTGGCTTATTCTACGGTTAGTCAGATCGGCTATATGTTTCTAGGCCTCGGTGTAGGTGCTTATTCAGCATCAATATTTCATCTAATGACCCATGCGTTTTTTAAGGCCTTGTTATTTCTTGCCGCAGGCACAGTTATTCTTAGCCTTCACCATGAGCACGATATTTTTAGGATGGGCGGTAAACGTAAGCAACTTCCAGTGGCATTTGCTTCATTCCTTATTGGTAGTTTAGCTCTGGCTGCATTTCCTGGTACTTCAGGCTTTTTCAGCAAGGACGAAATTCTTTTGGCAGCGTTAGAAATGGAAGGTCCAGGACTAATACTGTGGATCGGCGGTGTTATCGGTGCGTTCTTTACGGGTATATATAGTTTCCGCTTAGTCTTTGTTGTTTTCTTCGGTGAAAGTAAAGCTCATCATGAAGATAAGGAGGTGGCAGGTTTTAGCATGGCTGGCCCATTAATACTGTTAATGATTTTGTCAGTTTTCGGCGGCTTGATTACAATTCCGGTACAGGAAGTCTTTAATCACGGTGATGTTCATGAAGAGCATCATGTGAGTGCCTTCATGCATGGAATAATGATTGCCGTGCCGCTCCTCGGTATTGGGGTAAGTTATTTGTTCTACATGTCTCGTGCTTTATCCATCGAGAACTTGATGGCGAGTTCGATGGCAAAGTCGCTTCACAAATTTTGGTTTAGTGGCTGGGGTATGGATAGGTTATATCAAATTTTATTTGTAAATCCTTTTCTATTTTTAGCGCGGGTTAATCGTGCTGACTTAGTGGACAGGTTTTATGAATTGCTTGTCCAGTTAACTCGCATTGCCCACAAAATGGTCGCCCAAACTCAAACTGGGCAGTTGCGGTGGTATGCCCTAAGTATTGCCGCAGGCTTAATCGTAATCGTGTCCTTGGGAGTATTACTATGATCCTAGTAATACTCATCGCTGTTCTCTTTGTTGGCGGGCTATTAGCGTGGGCATCCGAGCGAATAAATCCAGAATATCCGCGCATAATTTCCTTGCTCATAGTGCTGCTGGATATCGTGTTGATGTTTAGTCTGTTGGGTGGAGATTCTTCGGCGACCTGGTTGGTTGATTTACAAACAGATTGGTTGCCACGGTTTGGTATTTCCTTTCACTTAGCTGCAGACGGGCTTACGGTTTTGTTGTTGTTGCTGACTGGCTTTCTCGGCGTAATAGCTATCGGCTCGGCTTGGGGCGAAATAACTGAGAGAACCGGATTTTTTTACTTTAATTTGCTTTGGACCTTGGCGGGCGTGCTAGGTGTGTTTACCGCTTTAGATTTATTTCTCTTCTTCTTTTTCTGGGAAGTCATGTTAATCCCCATGTATTTCATCATCGCTATTTGGGGGCATGAAAACAAAAATTACGCGGCAATGAAGTTTTTTATCTTCACCCAAGTCACAGGCATGTTAATGCTCGTATCTATATTGATGTTGGCATATTCTCATTACGGTCAGTTTGGTGTCTTTAGTTTTGACTATTTTGACCTGCTTAAGGTAAACACCAGCGGACCCTTAGAAATGGTGATCATGTTGGGCTTCTTCATCGCGTTTACTACTAAGCTTCCTAGTTTTCCGTTCCATTCCTGGTTACCGGATGCTCACAGCCAGGCACCTACTGCAGGTAGCGTGATATTGGCAGGAGTTTTACTAAAAACCGGCGCATATGGCTTGATTAGATTTGCTGTGCCTTTATTTCCTGAGGCATCGATGCAATTTGCGCCTATTGCGATGACCCTGGGAGCTATCAGTATTCTCTATTGCGCTAAAGTTGCTTTTGCTCAAACTGATATTAAACGTCTTATCGCTTACACCAGTGTTAGTCATATGGGCTTTGTTCTGCTCGGAATTTACGCTTGGAATGAGGAGGCTTTGCAAGGAGCGGTAATGACTATGTTAGCGCACGGTTTAAGTGCTGCTGCATTGTTCATGTTGGCAGGAGGATTACAGCATCGGATTCATACGCGTGATATGAGTAATATGAGCGGTTTTTGGGCCAAAGTTCCAAAAATGTCTGCAGTTGCTTTGTTCTTTTCAGTCGCCGCTTTAGGTATGCCTGGGCTGGGAAATTTCATTGGAGAGTTTCTTGTCTTGTTGGGAGCTTTTAAGGCGAATATAACAATCACCGTAATTTCTTCTTTCGGGCTGATATTTGCATCAGTGTATTCTCTTTGGGTAATTCAAAAAGTATTTCATGGTGAATATCGAAATATAGATTTTGATGACAGTCACCTCTACGATTTAAACCGGCGTGAGCTAATATATTTTGGGTTAATGATGGTCGGTCTGATATGGATGGGAATGTACCCTCAGTCTTTCCTAGATTTATCTCAGGGTGCATTAGAGGGCATTTTGGCTAGCAGCCAGATTGTAGCAACAGCCGCGGTGACGAAATAAGATGACAATGACTTTTGCTGATTTATTATCTCTGGCGCCACTTTTAATAGTAACGGCTACTGCTGTCGTGGCTATGTTGCTTGTTGGCATACTTAGGAACTATGCCGCCACGGCGATGGTTAGTATAGCGGGTTTGTTTATAGCTACGATTGCTGCCGCGATGATGATGGAAGGAACCAATCAGCAAATAACGCCACTGCTTATTATTGATCAATACAGTTTATTTTTCACAGTTGTCGTTTGTGCTGCGGCGATGTTCATCGCAATATTTAGCTATTCTTATTTTTTGAATTTAGATGACGATAGAGAAGAATTCTATTTACTGTTAGTTGTCGCCACGATAGGTGCCATCGTAATGGTTAGTAGCAACCATTTTGTCAGCACAATTTTGGGATTGGAAACATTGAGCATGGCACTCTATGGGATGGTGGCTTATCCGCTTCACAGTAAAGAATCTGCAAAGTATCCCTTAGAGGCATCGGTAAAGTATTTGGTCTTATCTGCAGTTGCTTCCGGATTGATCCTGTTTGGTATGGCGTTGATTTATGCACAAACTGGCACCATGGCATTCACTAATGTTACGAATCTTGTGGCACCTTCGACCGAAGGGCTTAGTGACAACTACACAATTATCGCCTTACTTTTAATTAGCGCAGGTATGGCATTTAAACTGTCTTTGGCTCCGTTTCATATATGGACGCCTGATGTCTATGAAGGCGCGCCTTTGCCGGCAACTGCTTTTTTGGCAACGATTGGTAAAACCGGGATGTTTGTGGTCTTGCTTCGTTATGTAGAAATTTCCAACGCCCTAGAGTTTAGTTCTGTAGTAACAGTTTTTTCCTTTATAGCGATTCTCTCTATCTTGGCAGGTAATTTGTTAGCATTGTTACAGGATAATTTAAAAAGAATCCTTGCCTATTCATCGGTTGCACATATGGGGTATTTGTTAATTGCGATAATTGCGAGTTATTTCGCTGTAGGAACTATAAGCATTGAAGCGGTGACATTTTACTTATTAGCTTATGTAATTATGTCTTTGGGTGCTTTTGGTGTGGCCTCGGTGGCCTCGTCTTCTGAAAATGAGCTAGATAGCATTAATGACTATCAGGGACTTTTTTGGCGAAACCCATGGATAGCCGCAGTATTTACGGGCATGTTGCTATCACTTGCTGGCATTCCATTGACTGTCGGTTTCATTGGTAAATTTTATATTTTCTTGGCTGGCGTTGAATCTTCCTTATTCGCTTTGCTCATCGTCCTCGTATTGGGCAGTGGAATTGGCTTGTACTATTACCTCCGTATAGTTTACCGGATGTTGTTGCCGGTTGATGATGCAGTGTCTGCATCGAATACTAGCACGCATATTTTCGGGTCTTATGTCGTCTTAGCAATTCTATTTCTGCTGCTGATTGTCTTGGGTGTATATCCGGCGCCAATAATGGCCATCATCGAAACTATTTCAGCTTTTATTTAAACCTGAGAATTCTTATAACCTGCCATCATCATACTTTCTTATAGTAGGTTGAGTTCTGATTTCATAATTGTCAATACCAGCTACAGCTAAAAAATAGACGTAGAGCCTTGGGTAAGCGTCGGCTTGTTGCTTGCCACTATTGTAATTTTTCAACAATTAATTTCAGGGAAAGTGCTAGCTAATAAACAAGACATCGATTGTGAGCGTCTGAATGATATGTCTGGCGACAATATCTTCGATAACGATTTGCTTAAAGATACATTTTTGATGGCCGTCACGGCCGATCATGAGTCCTTGATTAGATTTACTAGAGCTGTGTAGCGATAGGTTTTCCTATACTGCTAAACGAAATGATAAAATTATCACAATAGCGTTGCCAGCAACTATCGAAGATGGCTTTAACGGTTATGTAGGTCTGCTCGTTGCAATTGATATGCATGGAAAAATTGCTGCAGCGATATTCATTAAGGAAATAGATAGTCACGAACTATTTCGTGTTGCGGAGGTAATTGAATCTCAAAAGGTGGAAGAATTTAGTCATATCACCATAAGGGACATACAGCGTATAAATTAGCTGAAACACTTGTCGAGAATGAATGTGGTCAATTTGTTGAAACATCACTTACTCCTCGTACTGTTGCAAATAGAATTTACGATATACTAATATTTTTTTAATCTAATCGAATCACCTTAATGCGTGGCAAGAACTAGCCAGTAATCTTGGTATTCACTAGCAATCAGACTATTATGACTTCATATCACTCTTTGTCTCCTTACTCTCTCCAGCGAGAATTATTAGTTCGAATGAGAATTTTATGCCATTGAGCAAAATTGCAGTAATCGGAGGGGGGAGTTTCGGTACAGTTGTGGCCAATATTATTGCCCAAAATGGCTATGACGTGCGTTTCTGGATGCGTAGCGAAGAATTGGTGGAAGAAATTAATGAGGTTCACGAAAACAAACAATATCTGCCAGGTTATTTTTTAGATGAAAAAGTAGTTGCGACCGCTGATATGGTTGAAGCTGTCACCGGAAGCGAAATAATATTTGTTGCCGTACCCAGTTCTTCCTTTCGGCAAGTGGTAAAAGACCTTGTTAGCTATGGTGCTGAGTCCGCAATTCTTGTGAGCACTACTAAAGGCATAGAATTCGGCACATTTTTGTTAATGAGCCAAATATTGGAGCAAGAGGCACCTCAAGCCCGAGTGGGTGTGTTAAGTGGGCCAAATCTCGCCAAAGAGATTGCGAAGAGCCACATTACTGGCACCGTGGTTGCGAGTAACCACCAATATGTTCGGGAGATTGTAAAAAGTGTGCTGAAATCTCAGTTTTTCAGGGTATATACGAATGATGACATGTTTGGAGTAGAGCTTGGTGGATCCCTGAAGAATATCTACGCCATAATTGCTGGAATCGCAGCTTCGATCGGTATGGGGCATAATACGAATAGTATGTTGGTAACCCGCAGCCTTACTGAAATGGCTAGATTCGGAAGAGAATTAGGCGCAGACCCAATGACTTTTCTTGGTCTAGCCGGTGTTGGGGATTTGGTCGTCTCTTGTTCATCGTCGCTAAGTCGGAATTATAGAATCGGTCTAGCTTTGGGTGAGGGAAAATCGATCGAGGCGGCAATAATCGAGGTAGGACAAGTCGCTGAAGGGGTAAATACTGTAAAGCTAGTGAAAGAAAAAGCTGATGAGCTCGAGGTCTACATGCCTTTGGCTAACGGCCTTTACCATATAATTTACGAAGGCGAGTCAATGAAGAAAATCCTTTCTTCATTGATGTTGGGCGAGCAGACCCTGGATGTGGAATTTGCCGCCTATGAAGAGAAGGTGCTAATTCAAGAAAGCTAGATTAGTTGTAGTAGAATTATGAAGAGTTTGAGAAGGCTAAGGTGAACCAATGTCAATAAAGCTCGATGATATCGCTGATAATTTAAGTGAAGCGAACTCTTGGATACGCATTCTATTGATGGTCGTATTTGCAGCCATGCTATATATTATCCTTGCGCCAGTTATTTTAGTTATGATGATTTCACAAGGATTGTTCTCGCTAATTACAGGTGATAATAATTCGAATCTGAGAATGTTGGGGGGCTCTCTCAATAAGTATGTGTTTCAAATATTGCAGTTCATCTCCTATAACTCCGAAGACAGGCCTTTTCCATTTTCTGGTTTTCCTGATGCTGAAGATCAAAATAATGAAAAGTCTGATTCAAAGGCGGAAGAAGTTCTTGGTGTAGGGTTAGCTTCTAATGCTGAAGTGCCGGCTGATGCGAAAAAAGGGAAAAAGAAAACTGTTAAGACAGTGGCAAAAAAATCAGTGAAGAAAAAAGCGGCGACAAGTAAAAAAACTGTAGAGAAGTCCACTTCGGAAAAAATCGGACGGAGAAGCTAATGGGAGCGACTCAAACAGGGCTGATTAACCTGCGCAGCTAAGAAACGAAAATTGGTATTATATAAAAGTCCAAGGCTCGACCTTAGGGATCTAAATGTTCCCCTAAGATTTTTCACAAAGCAAAAGAATTGGATAGTTAGGAAATGTTAATTGGCTCGTCATTCCATGGAATTTCTGAAGCTAGAGCAGGCAGTGATGCTGGGCCTGAGCTAACTTTCGAGGGAGAATTGCAAAGCAAAAGAGTCTTAGATTTTTTGAAACTCGATTGCCGCAATCAGACTGAGCATTAATGAGTCTCTATAAGCAGTTGCAATTTAATGTTGGTTAACCATAAGCTGTTTCTGAGTAAGTTATTTACGGTATTAATTGGTGGTGCCGCAGAATCTAATTGACATATGAGTAATAGTTTACTCATTTTTTTATATGGAAGTGCTCGCGCTGGGCTGAAATACTTTTAATGCTGGAATCATGAAATCTAAAATTATAAAATTAAATTTCTTCCGCGTGTGTGGTCTTATTTGCATAAGCCTTCCGTCTATTGCTTTTTCACAAGCAAGCAATTTCGTCGATCATCCGTTGATTCAAGGTTTTCCAGATTCGGAAATAGTCGAAATCGAATTTGAGAAAGATATTAATTACCGAGTTGTATTGGGCTCACTTCAGCGAACGAGAGGCCAAGTGGTCCCAGAGGCTTCTGAAAGGCTGAGAGGTGATGTCACTAAGCTCACTTATGAAATTTCTCCAGAGTTCACGGGAGACGATGTTTATTTATTCTTTCAAGAGCAGGTAGTAGAGAAGTCCTATTCGGAATTATTTACTTGCACCGGTAGTGCTTGCGGTAGTTCAAACTATTGGGCGAATGATATTTTTCGCAAGCGTATCCTCTATGGTCCAGAACGCAACCAGTTTTATCTGGTAATGCAGAGCTCTGCTGATGCAGAAGTAGTTTCTTTTATTTCGCTTTATATTATAACTCGCGGCAATCGTCGCGCATATGCGCATATCGAGATCATTGAGGTGGGGGGTAGCATAGCGCCCCGCAATATCCTTGATGTATCTGACCTTAGTTCTGCATTATTAAATAAGGGGAGTTTGATTCTGCCCGGTATAGAATTTCGTGAGGACGACCGTTTATCATCGTCCACTGACTTATCATTTCTTGTCGAACTACTCCAAAATAATCCATCAAAGCAATTCTATTTGGTAACTCATGTGGAAGGCGACGCACCTCTTAGCGACTTAATGCAAAGGTCGATAACGAGAGCGAATGAAGTGGCTAGGCGCTTGATAGGAATGGGAGTCAGTGCTGGTCAAATAATTGCTGAAGGGGTAGGACCATTGGCTCCCCGTTGCGGTAGTGGTAATTGTGCGGAATTCGTAGAGCTAGTATTGCAGTAAAACCTACTTATTCAGAAGGGACAGGAATTCAGCGCGGGTACTTTGGCTGTTCCTAAATGCTCCTAGCATGCAGGATGTTGTCATCACCGAATTTTGCTTCTCAACACCACGCATCATCATGCACATATGTTGTGCTTCTATAATTACAGCGGCACCAGCTGCTTGTGTTTTGTCTATGATGCAATTCGCAATTTCATTAGTCAGGTTTTCTTGGATTTGCAGTCTTCGAGCAAACATATCTACAACTCTAGCAATTTTCGACAGGCCAATGACTTTGCCGTTGGGAATATAGGCGACGTGGCATTTTCCAATAAAAGGAAGTATGTGGTGCTCGCACATGGAATAAAGCTCGATATCTTTAACTATAACCATTTCATCAGTATCTGATGGAAATAGAGCATCATTAATTATTATGTCAATGTCGAGCCCATAACCTTGGGTCAGAAAATCCATAGCCATTGCTGCACGCTTTGGTGTGTCTGCAAGCCCAGGGCGATCCGGATCTTCACCAATTTTTTTTAGGATGTCGAGGTATGCTTTCTCCATAAATTCAAACCCTTTTAATTCTGACTATGAGCACTGCCGGCGAATAGTTGTAACGATTTATGTACGTTTATAATTGGGCAATCACGGTACGATAACCGCTTAGCTTGGTAAAGAACTTTATTAACTAATCAGAAATTTTACGAACTTCGAAGAAGCTGTTTATGGATATTCGAGAAGCTATTGAAATTATAAGTGCGAAATTTGATGCATCTGATATTTTCTATGGTCATGGCACCGACAATTCTATCGATGAGGCTGTTTATCTCGTCTGCACACTACTAAATGTTTCCTATGATCAGTTGTCAGTAAAGCAATCTCAAAAAATTGATGATGATGACTATTCTATGATTAATTTGATGGTGAACAGAAGAATTACTGAGCGAAAACCACTAGCGTACTTATTGGGTGCAGCTTGGTTTGGGGGATACCAATTTAAGTGTGATGAGAGGGCTTTAGTACCGCGCTCTCCAATTGCTGAGCTGGTGATTAATGGTTTCGAGCCATTTCTAGAAGACTCACCAAAGCGTATTTTAGATTTGTGTAGCGGTGGCGGTTGTTTAGGTATTACTGCAGCTTTAATTTTTCCCGATTCCCGGGTCGATCTCGCTGATATCGATTTATCGGCCCTGGCCCTGGCTGATGAGAATATTCAATTACATGGGATACAGGATAGAGTTACCACGATCGAATCGGATTTATTCCAGCACTTAGAGGGCACCTACGATGTGATTATTGCTAACCCGCCGTATGTTTCTGAAAGCGAATATGATGGGCTCCCTATAGAGTATTTGCAGGAACCAAAGTTGGGCTTGGTTTGTGACCAGGCAGGCCTAGAGTTTTCCCTGAATATCTTGCAATCCTCGGCGGCTTATTTAAAAGACGGCGGCTTGCTTGTTTTAGAGGTAGGCTATTCGAAGGGAGATCTTGAGCGGCGGCTGCCGCATATTCCACTATTATGGTTGGAGTTTAAACACGGTGGCGATGGTGTTCTAGCCATTAGTAAGCAGGAGCTTACACAGTTTGGCTCTAGCTTTCTTTAATCTAAACGGGCATTTAGTGTACAATGCTCTGCTTTTTGCAGCGCTCTATGTTGCTGCGCAATTTAACACATTCCGCTTAAACGAGTCTCTGAGATGTCAGGAAACGCCTTTGGTAAGCTGTTTACGGTCACCAGCTTTGGTGAAAGCCATGGCCCTGTATTGGGCTGTGTCGTAGACGGCTGCCCGCCAGGTATGTCTCTGAGCGAGGAGGATATGCAAAAGGACCTCGATCGGAGGAAGCCAGGGCAATCGAGGTTTACCACACAGCGTAGAGAAGATGATGCGGTAAAGATTCTTTCAGGTGTGTTCAAAGGAAAAACTACGGGCACTCCCATTGGCTTGTTGATTGAGAACACAGATCAGCGTTCAAAGGACTACAGCAAAATAAAGGACCAGTTTCGCCCGGCACACGCTGATTACACCTATCAGAAAAAGTATGGAATCAGAGATTACCGCGGTGGAGGCAGGGCTTCTGCCCGGGAAACCGCAATGCGGGTCGCTGCTGGAGCCATTGCCAAGAAATACTTACTGGAAGCCTGTGGTACCCAAGTACGCGGTTACTTGAGCCAGCTAGGTCCAATTAAGATTGATACAGTTGATTACGCAGAAATAGAGCAAAACCCGTTTTTCTGTCCTGACCTGACTAAAGTTCCCCAAATGGAGGAATACATGGCAGCCTTAGGAAAAGAAGGGAACTCCATTGGGGCGCGCATTACTGTGATAGCCAGAAATGTTCCTGTAGGACTAGGTGAGCCGATTTTTGATCGCTTAGATGCTGAAATAGCGAAAGCACTTATGAGCATAAATGCGGTTAAAGGCGTGGAGATCGGCGCGGGGTTTGATTCGATTGGGCAGAAAGGCTCAGAACATCGAGATGAAATTACGGAAGAAGGATTTCTCAGTAACAATGCTGGTGGAATCCTCGGTGGCATATCTAGCGGGCAGGATATCATCGCGAATTTGGCTCTCAAGCCTACCTCAAGCATCCGTATTCCCGGCAAATCAATTAATATTGTTGGTGAAGCTGCGGAAGTCGTTACCACTGGCCGACACGACCCATGTGTTGGGATTCGAGCTACGCCAATAGCCGAAGCAATGATGGCAATAGTTCTAATGGACCACCTTCTACGAGATAGAGGGCAAACCGGCCTCCAGCGAACGACGACTTCTTCAGCCTAGAATACTCGGTGTTTCAGCCTCTCGATTACAGCAAACCAGCGGAAATAATTATAATTAAAAATTAATAAATACAATAAGTTAAATGTATTATTTAATAGACTAGATTAATTTGGTGAGGAAAATGACAGCTAAGACCCTTTACGACAAAATTTGGGAGGCGCACCTGGTAAAACAACGGGGTGACGGAACTGCTCTGATCTACATAGATCGTCATTTAATTCATGAAGTGACTTCGCCACAGGCATTTGAGGGGCTTCGTCTTGCAGGCCGAAAGCCGTGGCGGGCTGACGCTAATTTCGCTACTCCGGATCACAACATCCCAACGACCAGTGAAGAGCGAAATCAAGGGCTTGAAGGTATCAAAGATCCTGTGTCTAAAATCCAGGTGACCACTCTTGGTGATAACTGTAAAGAATTTGACATCTTCGAACTTGATATGAACGATGCCAGACAAGGAATTGTGCATGTAGTGGGTCCCGAGCAGGGAGCTACATTACCGGGAATGACGATCGTCTGCGGTGATTCTCATACCTCGACACATGGTGCTTTGGGCGCTCTAGCTCACGGTATTGGGACCTCTGAGGTTGAGCACGTACTGGCGACACAATGCCTGATGCAGAAGAAAATGAAGAATATGCAAGTACGTATTGATGGTCAGCTTAAGACTGGAGTAACAGCGAAAGACGTGGTGTTGGCTATTATTGGGGAAATCGGCACAGCCGGTGGAACCGGCTATACCATTGAGTTTGCAGGAGAAGTTATCCGGTCTTTGAGCATCGAAGGGCGTATGACTGTTTGCAACATGGCTATCGAAGCAGGTGCAAGAGCAGGCTTAATTGCTGTTGATGAAGCTACTGTTGAGTACATCAAAGGGCGGCCATTCGCACCTTCAGGGGAGCTATTTGTGAAGGCCGCAGTGTCGTGGAGATCACTGGTAAGTGACGTTGATGCGGCCTTTGATCAAGTGGTGGTGCTTGATGGCGCTGAGATTGAACCACAGGTAACTTGGGGAACATCACCAGAAATGGTTGCTTCTATTAACGGATTAATCCCAGATCCAACAAAAGAAACTGACGAGACACGCCGTGGCAACATTGAACAAGCCCTTTATTACATGGGACTCACCGGCGGTACGGCAATTCAGGCAATCCAACTAGACTGTGTATTTATTGGCTCCTGTACTAATTCGCGAATAGAAGATCTTCGAGAAGCGGCTAGTATTGTAGCTGGCAAGCAAGTTGCAAAAACGGTTGAATTAGCGATGGTTGTGCCGGGGTCAGGTTTGGTTAAGCAACAGGCAGAGGATGAAGGCCTCGACAAGATTTTCATCAAAGCGGGGCTTGAGTGGCGAGAACCAGGTTGCTCTATGTGTCTTGCTATGAATGCTGATCAGCTTGGCGAGGGCAAGCATTGTGCTTCTACTTCAAATCGAAATTTCGAAGGCCGGCAAGGCTTTGGTGGACGAACCCATCTTGTCAGTCCGGCGATGGCCGCGGCTGCTGCGATTCATGGCCATTTTGTGGATGTCAGAGAGTTAGTTTAGAAAGGCATTTTAATTATTTATTCATTATATTCAATAGATTAAGATAGACTTATGAGAAAATTTATCACAGAAAAAGGCATTGTTCTCCCACTTGATAGAGCCAATGTCGATACCGACTTTATTATCCCGAAGCAGTTCCTCAAATCTATTAAGCGTAGCGGGTTTGGGGTCAACTTATTCGACGAGCATCGCTATCTTGATAAAGGTCAGCCCGATGCTGACAACAGCGGTCGACCAATAAATCCAGACTTCGTTCTTAATCAGCCCCGTTATGCTGGCTCGAGCATTCTTCTGGCAAAAGATAACTTTGGCTGCGGATCCAGCAGAGAGCATGCACCCTGGGCGCTGGATGACTATGGTTTTCGTGCGGTTTTGGCCCCGAGCTATGCAGATATATTCTTTAACAATTGTTTTAAAAACGGGCTTTTACCAATTGTCTTGGATCGAGATATCATTTTCCAGTTATTTGACGAAGTAGGAAATTCTGCCGGTTACCAATTAAGTATCGACCTAGCCTCGCAGAAAATCACTAAGCCTGATGGTTCGGCGATAGGCTTTGAAGTGGACGAGTTTCGTAAACACTGCCTACTGAACGGTCTAGATGATATTGGCCTCACCCTCGAAGACGCTGAGGCGATCCGTCAATTTGAAGAAAATTGGCGTAAAACCTCCCCCTGGTATTTCCCCCAAGCGACCACCTAGTAAAAAGCGATTGTTACTAGTGGTTAAGAAAAACCAGAGCGTATTAAATATAAATCAGCTAGCTAGGTTTTGGCTAAAATTAAACCTGCCTGCTGGAGAACGAGAGAGAAATAGAGATGAGTAAGTATGATATTGCTGTAGTTGGAGCTACTGGTGCGGTTGGAGAAGCTTTGTTGGAAATACTGGGTGAGCGAGATTTTCCGGTAAACAATGTCTATGCTCTTGCAAGTGAGCGATCTGCAGGCAACACAGTGATGTTTAGGAATAAGCCTCTGATAGTGCAAGATCTGGCTGATTTTGACTTTAGTCAAGTCCAAATAGGCTTATTTTCAGCTGGCGGCAGTATCTCAGCTGAATTTGCCCCAAAGGCAGCAGCCTCGGGCTGTGTGGTCATAGACAATACTTCTCATTTTCGTTATGACGACGACATTCCGCTGGTCATTCCAGAGGTGAATCCTGATGCAATCGGTCAATACACGAGGCGAAATATCATAGCTAACCCCAATTGCTCTACGATTCAGATGTTGGTTGCGCTTAAGCCTATCTATGATGCTGTGGGCATTAAGCGAATTAGTGTAGCTACGTATCAAGCTGTTTCTGGCACTGGAAAAGAGGCAGTTAGCGAATTAGCCAAGCAGACTGGAGAGCTATTAAATGGCAGAGTGGCGGAGACAGAGGTCTACCCACGCCAAATAGCCTTTAATGTGCTACCCCATATCGATAGCTTTATGGAAAACGGCTATACAAAGGAAGAAATGAAAATGAATTGGGAGACGCGAAAGATCTTTGCGGATGATTCAATTCAAATTAGCGCAACCTGTGTGCGGGTCCCTGTATTCTATGGACATTCGGAGGCGATTCAGATTGAAACCGGCGCAGCTATAACTGATCAAGAAGTGCGCGACTTGCTAGAGAAAGCACCAGGGGTGACAGTTATGGACAAGCGGACTGATGGGGGTTATCCAACGGCGGTTCACGAATCTGCGGGTCAAGACCCAGTTTTCGTAGGTCGAATCCGGCAAGATATCTCATTCCCCAATGGTCTAAATCTTTGGGTGGTTGCTGATAACGTCCGGAAAGGAGCTGCTCTTAACTCGATTCAGATTGCTGAAGAGTTGATAAAAAGCTACTTATAATGAATACTTGCGCGATATAGTGAAGATTATTTCTTAATTGATCTTGAGAGCTAAGCATTAGTATCCACTAACAAAAAATTAATCTGGGGTTAGTAACGAGCGTTTGTCGTACGACTTATTTAGGCTTGTTAAGAGAAAAGGCGCTATGTTACGTAAAACCGCAGTTTTATTGACTTTACAACTCTTCAGTATGGCGACACAGGTGCATGCCTTGGAGCTAGGCTCGGTTACAGTTGAATCTGCGCTGAACCAGCCTTTACAGGTACGTATTGAGGTGATTCAGCTAGGTTCTACAAGGCTGGAGGATGTCAATATCCAGATGGCTTCTCAAGATGTGTTTGTCGATGTAGGTATTGATAGGGTTGGTTTTCTCTCCAATATCCGTTTTGACGTCGTTGCTGACAATACTGGTAATTATGTAGTCTTAAGCACCAACCAGATAGTTCAAGACCCCTCCCTTAGCTTTGTTCTCGAAACACGCTGGCCCAGTGGGCGTCAGTTGTCGATGCATACTGTGTCATTGGATCTGCCTGTTTTTAATGACCAGGGTGTTTCGCAAAGAGTACAGCAGCCAGTCAGCCAAGTATTGCGTCCGCCGTCGTCAAATTCTTCCTCGGCAGCAAGTGCTGCGTCTGAAGAAATTCAGACTATTTCGACCAGTGCTGCTAATTCTTTGTCTGAGATTGCTGTGCAGGTTAGACCGAATGAGTCCGTAACAGTTGAACAAACGATGTTGGCTATACAAGAGCTAAATCCTGATGCATTTAATGATGGCAACATTAATCGCATGCGAAGTGGCGAAATATTGCGAGTTCCAAATCTGGTAGAAGTTCAGGCTATTGATCCTCGCGAAGCCGTTACTATAGTGAATCGCCAGAATCGACAAGTTCACGTTGAGCCTTTAGCAGCACCTGTTGATGCAGAGCCGGGTCAATCAGCGCCACAGCAAGGTCAACTAAGCTTAATAATTGGCGATCCCGGTGCAATTAATGCCAGTGAGCTTAGCGATGCAGAAAATGACGAGTATGATCGAAGGGTAGCTGAACTTGAAAACCAGTTGGCCTTAAGTCAAGAAGAAGCAGATCGTGCTCGTATAGAGCGGGAAGAACTGGATTCGCGGCTTGAAGACCTAGAATCTCAAATTGATTCTGCGCAAGAAATACTTCGCTTACAAGATTTGCAATTAGCTCAGTTACAAGAGTCTTTATTGCGGGCGGCGGTGGCTGCCACTGAAGCGCGCCAGGCAGCACGTGCAGCGGAGCGGGCCACAGCCGAACAGCCTATTGCTCGCTCACCAAGCTTGCTTGACGACATACTTCGAATTGTGACTAGCAATACATTAATGCTGATTATTGCTGTTGGACTCATAATCTCTTTATTGGTTAGTTTATTGTTACGCCGCAATCGCGCTAACAAGCCCGACGATGATGAATTGGACGAATTAGCAGAAAAAGAATTTGATGATGCCAGTAATGAAGGTGATAGCGAATATTCTAAAGGTGATGAGGCTGTAACTGAGGAAACCGGATCCGATGATGTGGCAGAGGAAGTGGCTCTAGCGTTTGATATTGGTGGTGGGGATGACAGCAGCACAAACAGTGAAAAGGGTGAGGCTCAGGAAGATGGGGAAAAAACTATTGATGACGAGGCTACTAAGGCAGAGTTTTCTCCAGAAGAGTCAGTGGTTGACGATGTTGAGGCGGTAAGTTTCAGCGCTGATGTGAGCTCCGATTCTGGTGAGGTTTTTAATTTTGACCTTGATGAGGTTGAAATTGAATCGGTCGCCGGTATTGAAGAGGTCGAAATGCTATCAGATGATGAAGAGGTAGCAACTAAGTTAGAGCTTGCCTATGCTTATCAGAAGATGGGTGATGTTGACGGTGCAAAAGAAATCTTGCGAGAAGTGATCTCTGAAGGTACTCGTGAGCAAATGAAGGAAGCCAAAACCTTGCTTGAAACTATCGATAAGGTAAGCGACTAATTAGTCTAATAAATGGTCCTGCAATAACTTGTTAAACTCTGCACTATCCAAGATAGAAACCCCTTCTTTGCAAAAGATTGCTGTCATTATTGAATACGACGGTGCTAAATATTCTGGCTGGCAGAAGCAAAGCTCGCCCATTCAAGAAACGGTTCAAGAAAAATTAGAAGCGGCACTGAGCAAGATTGCTGATAGTTCGATCAAGACTTATTGTGCTGGTAGAACCGATACTGGTGTACACGCAACCACTCAAGTGGTGCATTTTGAAACTCCGATAGACCGAGGCGCTAAAGCTTGGGAAGCTGGGTCTAACAGTCTGTTACCGCCAAGTATAAGGGTAATTTGCTCAAAACCTGTAAAAAACAAGTTCCATGCGAGGTTCTCAGCAGAAGCACGGCGATATCATTATATTATCCAAGAGCGAAAAACAACTAGTGCTGTTCTTGCCGGGAAAATCACCCAAAGCCGGTCAATACTAAACAGTGAAGTTATGAACTTGGCAGCTGCCGCGCTGATTGGGGAGCAAGATTTTTCGGCGTTTCGTGCTGCCGGCTGTCAATCCAAGACTGCATTCAGAAATGTAATTAGAGCGAAAATTGTTAGGCAAAGAGGGTTTTTAGTCTTCGACATAATAGCTAACGCTTTCTTGCAGCACATGGTGCGCAATATTGTAGGCGCTCTGTTGGAGATTGGCCGCGAGGAGCGCAAGCCAAGTTGGGTAGAGGGGTTGTTAGCAGGTAAAGATCGGACCCTAGGAGCCGTTACAGCTCCTCCTGACGGACTCTATCTGGTGGGAGTTCAATACCCAGAAGAATTTGCCTTGCCTTCAGCCTATGTTGTGCCTCCGTTTTTATCACCAATCCCGTTAGACTGATCGGATGTCTGGAGCTCACATAGAATTATTTTTGCGAAGTTCGTTAGCTGCAAACAGTTGAATTTGCTACCATTCGATTCTTTAAAGAACCTCAGCCCTGCCTTGTCTAATATCTGGATAAAAATTTGTGGAATCACTCGAGAAGAGGATGCGGCTTCGGCTGTAATGCTTGGAGCGAGTGCTATTGGTTTGGTTTTTTTTGCGGGTAGTGCCCGGGGAGTAACTGCTGAGGATGTTTTAACAATCTTGCCTAATCAGCTCACAGGGACTAAGGTCTTTGGCCTTTTCGTAAATCCATCTGCAGAGGATGTTCGGGTAGTCTTGGCTACAGCGAGGGTTGATTGTCTACAATTTCATGGTGAGGAAAGCGAGGCTTTTTGCGCTTCATTCAACAAGCCTTACATGAAAGCATTTAGAGTAAAGGCCGACGCGAATCTGGAGTCAGAAATTCAGGAGTATTCTAGTGCGGATTTAATATTGCTAGATACCTATGATGAAAAGGTGCCGGGTGGAACTGGTAAATCGTTTGATTGGACATTGGCAGAAAGCATAAGAAGAGATAGTGATATTAGATTAGTACTTGCAGGCGGCCTCAATCCTAGTAATGTGAGCACGGCCGTGCAAAGACTGCATCCATTTGGAATCGATGTCAGTAGTGGTGTCGAGTCAGCGCCACGACTAAAAGATTTTAACAAAATGAAGAAATTTATCGAAGGAGCTAGAAGTGTCTAATAATGAATCCACTGACCCTGAATTCGGTAAACATGAATCCAGTAACATGGAATTCAAGGGGCCAGATAGCAGTGGCCATTTTGGACCCTATGGAGGAATTTTCGTAGGCGAAACATTAATCGCTGCGGTAGAAGAACTTGCAGAAGTCTATGATAGGCTCTCGAAAGAATCAGGTTTTTGGCGCGAGCTTGATAGTGATCTTGCTCATTATGTTGGTCGACCATCACCATTGTATTTCGCTGAAAGGTTAACCGAGGTTGGTGCTGGAGCGAATATCTATTTAAAGCGTGAAGATCTTAATCACACTGGAGCACACAAAATAAATAATACAATTGGCCAGGCCTTGCTGGCTAAACATATGGGTAAGACCAGGATCATTGCAGAAACCGGTGCTGGACAGCATGGCGTTGCGAGTGCCACCGTTGCTGCGAGGCTTGGGCTAGAATGCTGTGTCTACATGGGAGCCGACGACATAATTCGTCAGGCACCTAATGTTTACCGAATGAAACTGTTAGGTGCCCATGTGGTTTCAGTAGAATCAGGTTCTCGTACGCTAAAAGACGCGATGAACGAAGCCTTAAGGGATTGGGCCACCAATGTAGATAATACTTATTATATTATTGGAACTGTGGCTGGGCCTCATCCCTACCCGCAATTAGTTAGAGATTTTCAATGTGTCATAGGACGTGAGGCAAAGGGGCAATCAATAGCTCAGACTGGTCGCTTGCCAGATGCCTTGGTTGCCTGTGTAGGGGGAGGTTCTAATGCAATTGGTTTGTTTCATCCTTTTCTCGAAGATGAATCTGTAACCATGTATGGGGTGGAGGCCGGCGGTAATGGTTTAGATACCCCTGAGCATGCCGCGCCCTTGTGTGCAGGGAAGCCGGGTGTATTACATGGCAATCGTACGTATTTAATGACTGATGAAGGTGGTCAAATTATGGAGACCCATTCAATCTCCGCCGGACTGGATTATCCCGGCGTCGGTCCAGAGCACTCTTGGTTGAAAGATTTGAAACGGGTAAAATATGTAGCAGCGACAGATAAGGAGGCGCTTTCGGCATTCCATGATCTAACTGAATTGGAAGGAATTATTCCAGCTTTGGAGTCGAGTCATGCTGTTGCCTATGGAATGCAGCTGGCAAAGGAAATGAAGCGAGGTCAAAACATAATAATTAATCTATCTGGCCGTGGTGATAAAGATATCGAAACCGTGGCTCGCCTTGAAGGCATAAAGTTGTAGTGAATGTATGAGCCGTATTCAATTAATTGCAGAGCAAGCTAAACATAATAATGCCAAGCTGCTAATTCCTTATACGGTAGCTGGTGATCCCAATATCGCTACGAGCTTATCCCTCATGCATGAGCTAGTAGCTCAGGGAGCAGATATAATCGAATTAGGGATTCCCTTCAGTGATCCATCCTCAGATGGCCCGGTGATTCAGCGAGGCGTTGAGCGAGCCTTAAGTAAAAAAACCAATTTAACCGAAGTATTCGGGCTGGCCTTAGCATTTCGGAGGCAAAATAAGCACACACCCATAGTACTCATGGGTTATCTAAACCCTATCGAAATAATGGGCTATGAAAAATTTGCTAACGAGATGGTCGCTGCCGGTGTCGATGGAGTCTTAATTGTCGATATGCCTCCCGCTGAGTCAGAGAAGCTCTCTGGTTTACTAGCAGAAAGAGATATTGATCTTATTTTTCTCGTGGCGCCCACCACTACACCTTGCCGCAGTAAAGAAATTGTGCAATGCACTACCGGCTATCTCTACTATGTTTCATTGAAGGGGGTGACCGGAGCGGCGCTCACTGACTTTGATTCAGTCACTAAGAATATTACAAAATTGCGTGAATTGAGTGATCTGCCAATTGTGATAGGTTTTGGTATAAAAGATGCAGACAGTGCCCGCGCTATGGCAGAGCTGTCCGATGGAATTGTTATTGGTAGTGCATTAGTTGAAAAAATCGCCCAGTTAGGCGATCAAGAATCGCATGAAAAAAGTCGAATAAGCCAAACCTGCGAGGTTATTGGGTTGGCGCGACAGGCTTTGAATGACATTAAATAAAGTATTGTATTTAAAGGATAAATTTTGAGTTGGATAGATAGAATTCTGCCCTCGATTTCCACCGAAAAGGGTGATACTAAGAAGCGCTCAAATGTGCCGGAAGGTGTGTGGAAGCAGTGTCCGCGCTGCGAGGCCATGCTTTATAAAAAATCTCTTAACGAAAACTATGATGTTTGCCCTAAGTGTGACCATCATCTGCGTATAACAGCGCGGCGAAGATTGGAGTTGTTTCTCGATGCTGACTTTCAGGAGGAATTAAATTCAGAATTAGAACCGGTAGATCTGCTGAAATTCAAAGATTTGAAAAAATATAAAGACCGCATATCGGCTGCTCAAAAGTCAACTGGCGAAAAAGACGCTTTGGTGGTTATGAAAGGGCAAGTGAAAGGCATCCCACTGGTTGTGGCGGCATTTGAATTCGCTTTCATTGGTGGTTCGATGGGCGCGGTGGTAGGTGAGAAATTTACCCAGGCAGTTAATACCTGTATTGTAGAAAAACTGCCCTTGGTTTGTTTTTCAACTAGTGGCGGCGCGAGGATGCAAGAAGCGCTAATTTCTCTCATGCAAATGGCGAAAACTTCCGCAGCTCTGGAAAAGTTAAAGAGACAATCCCTTCCGTATATTTCGGTATTGGTGGATCCAGTATATGGTGGTGTTTCAGCGAGTTTAGCGATGTTGGGAGATATTAATATCGCGGAGCCTAACGCCCTAGTTGGTTTTACTGGTCCGGATGTTATTCGGCAGACCGTACGAGTAAAGCTACCAGAAGGCTTTCAGCGAAGTGAATTTCTTCTAGAGCATGGAGCGATAGACATGATTGTTCACCGTCGTAATCTGCGCGACAAAATTTCTTCACTGTTGGATAAATTCCTCCACTTTCGGCGCATTAGATCTTGATCGATAGAACGCTGGACGATTGGCTCGATCACATATCATCAGTTCATCCATATGAAATTGAACTCGGCTTAGAGCGCATTGGGTTGGTCGCGAATCGCTTGGACATAAGCAGGCCAGCTCCTAATGTGGTCTCAGTTGCAGGAACTAATGGCAAAGGTTCTTGCGTCGCATTCATGGAAGGAGTTCTAGAGCATGCTGGTTATCGCATTGGTGTCTTCAGCTCTCCGCACATCCATCATTTTAATGAACGCATAAGAATTGGTGGTGCTGAAGCTTCTGACTCGGATATCTGTAGGGCTTTTGCGGCTATTGATGCAGCTCGGAAGGAGATTTCTCTAAGCTACTTCGAGTACGCGACTATTGCAGCGTTATATCTTTTTCAATCTGCTGAGCTTGATTGCGTGTTATTAGAAGTCGGTTTAGGCGGGCGGCTAGATGCGGTTAATTTGATCGATGCTGATGTCGCAATTATTAGCAGTATTTCTCTCGATCATGAAGATTGGCTAGGGTCAGATTTAGAAATCATAGGCCAGGAAAAAGCAGGGATTATGCGTGCAAAGATTCCGGTTATTATCGGAGACCACAACCCCCCAAGGAGTTTGCGAATTAGAGCTAAAGAATTGGGAGCGCGGGCATTTTTCATAGATCAGGATTTCAATATTGATGTTGCAGCTGATCAGTCAAATTGGAACTGGCTGGGTAGCCAAGATGTTGGTCAAATCGTGGGCAAGAATAATTTACCCATGCCTAAATTGGCGCTGAGCAATGTGGCTACTGCGATGCAGGCATTACATCAGCTTCCGCTTAAGTTAAAGAGAGAGGATTACGTTTATGCCCTTATAAATACGTCACTTGCCGGAAGGTTTGAGGAGCGTCGAGATTCCCGCACTGGTAAAAAAGTTGTTTTTGACGTTGCTCACAACCCGGCTGCGGCACAGTTATTATGCCAAAATCTGCTTGAATATCGTTTTCAAAACCCAGAGATCGAGAGAATAGCTGCAGTCATCGCGGTCATGGCAGATAAAGATATTGAAGCAATGGCTATTGCTTTAGAATCCTGCTTAGACATCTGGTATATTGCGCAAGTCGATGAGGTGCGAGGCCTGTCTGTTGGCGAGGCCTATCGGCGGATTAGCGAGGCTGTTGGAGGTTGTTCATCTAGAGATAAGCTGGGAAGAAACATTACTGAACACAAATCTGTGCAAATGGCTTATGACTCTGCCTGCGATGCTTGCTCAGAAGCCGATTTAGTCGTGGTGACCGGTTCTTTTTTTACTGTCGCTGCAGTGAGGTTACTTACTGAAGAACTCGTTCATTAAGGGTTCGTGACTAAACGTAGTTAAAGAGTCAATTGTTTGACGTAGCTCAGTAGGAATTTAAATTTATGAATTTCGGAGTAAACCAGATTGAATCAGAGTGCTAAACAACGCATTGTTGGTACTGTAGTACTTTTGACTCTTGCTCTTATCTTTCTGCCTATCATTTTTGATGGTCAAGGCAGCTATCAAGGCACAGTTACTTCTAGGATCCCCGATGTGCCAAACATTCCGATTTTGGAAATACCTATTCAGACCCGACCAGTGGTCATCGCTAATACCGATGCAATAAATGCGAACAATCCAGCCGCTGGAGATTCGAGTCTCGCTACTACTGCAGAGGCTGTAGTTGAGGAGCCTGCTCAGGCCGATCAAAGCGATGACTTTGAAGTAATGATCAATACATCTGAGCCGGTATTTATCCGCGAAGTCCCTAATCTCTCTGCCACCGGTTTACCAGAAGGCTGGAGTGTGCGCCTCGGCTCATTCTCCAACTCCGAAAATGCTACTTCTCTTGTGCAAAAACTGCAGGCGGCAGGTTATAAGGTCTACACTAGGAGGATTCAAAGTGAAGTGGATGTTCTTACCGGGGTATTTGTGGGGCCTTGGATAGATAGGTCTAGAATTAATGAGTACCAGCAGCAATTACAGGAACAGTTCCAGCTCGCTGGTATTGTAGTGCGCTATGAAGTGGAGCAACTTTAGGAGTAGTTGGCATTTTGAGCGGTATGAATGAAGTCGATGCAGCGATATTAATTATAATAGTGTTATCTTGCCTATTTGGCTTGTGGCGCGGGCTGATAAAAGAGGTTTTGTCTTTATTGACTTGGGTCGCTGCACTCTTGGTCGCTCGCGTTTATAGTGAAGTATTAGCGGAAATGCTTAGCAATGTTATAGGTAGTGCTGTGGTTCGATATCTAACTGCATTTGCGGTTCTTTTTGTCGTTGTTATGATGCTGGGAACTTTGTTGAATCACCTGATGTCGAAGTTGCTTACCGTTACGGGCCCTAAGTTCGCCGATAGATTGTTAGGTGGTGTATTCGGAGTAGGAAGAGGCGCACTTATAGTTTTGGTCATTCTTGTTATTACCGGCGTCTTCGTCTCAAAGACGGAGCAGTGGCGACAGTCAGTGTTAATTCCTTACGGGCAGGAAGCTATCGAGTGGTTAAGGATACTCGTTGGCGACACTAACGCTTTTGATCTTTTACAGCAGCCAAATACAGTATCTCTAGAAGAGATTCCCAATTAGATAGAAGGTCGATTAATAGGTAAGAATTTTAGTTCGATAATAGGAATGGCGTGGAGCAAACTATGTGCGGATTGGTTGGGGTGGTAGCTAGTAACAATGCTGGCGTTTGTCTCTATGACGCGTTAACTGTTTTGCAGCACCGAGGTCAAGACGCAGCTGGAATCATGACGAGTGATAACGGTAAACTCAATTTACGCAAAGACAATGGTTTGGTTAAAGATGTATTCCATAATCGTCATATGCGTCGGTTAACTGGTCAGATGGGCATCGGTCATGTGCGTTATCCGACGGCCGGAGGTTCTAGCCCGGCGCTAGCACAACCTTTTTATGTTAATTCTCCGTATGGCCTTGCTCTTGCTCACAACGGCAATCTAACTAATGCGGTTGAGCTTAGTCGCGATTTGTTCAAACAAGACCTACGCCACATAAATACAGATTCTGACTCGGAAGTTCTGCTCAATATTTTTGCCCATGAGCTACAACAACGAGGAAAAATCGAACCGGAAGCTCGGGATATTTTTGCAGCGGTGGCTGGAGTTCACAATCGCTGCCGCGGCGGCTTTGCTGCAATTGTTATGTTAGCTGGCTATGGCATTGTTGGTATGAGAGACCGCAACGGCATCAGGCCGTTAGTATTCGGAAGTCGTAAGGGCGGCGAGAAGGGAATGGAATATATGATCGCCTCGGAAAGCGTAGCTCTAGATTCTCAGGGCTTTACGATAGAGAGAGACGTGGCGCCTGGAGAAGCGGTGTTCGTAGATGTAAATGGTAAACTTCATACAAAAATATGCACAGAGCAGGGCGTTAAAACTCCTTGTATCTTTGAACATGTTTATTTTGCTAGGCCAGATTCGTTCATGGATAGCATTTCTGTTTATAAGGCGCGATTAAGAATGGGGGAAAAGCTAGGCAATAAAATCAAAAAGCTACGCCCGGACAATGATATCGACGTGGTTATTCCTATCCCAGACACAAGTAGGACTTCAGCGCTCGAATTGGCTAATAGATTGGGCCTAAAATTCCGCGAAGGATTTGTCAAGAACCGCTATATCGGTAGGACATTTATTATGCCTGGCCAGAGCCAGAGACGAAAATCGGTGAAGCAGAAGCTTAATGCCATAGATTTGGAGTTCAGAGGCAAGAATGTCTTATTGGTTGATGATTCAATTGTTCGAGGTACTACTTGCAAGCAAATCATTCAAATGGCCCGGGATGCTGGTGCGAATAAAGTGTATTTTGCCTCAGCAGCACCTGCTATTCGCTATCCAAACGTTTATGGTATAGATATGCCTGCAGCATCTGAATTAATAGCAGCCGGTAAAACAGAAAAAGAAATTGAAGAAATGATAGGAGCCGATTGGTTGATATATCAAGAGTTGGATGACCTTATTGCATCGGCTTCCGAGGGCAATCCAGAAATTAAGCAGTTTGAATGTTCTATTTTCAATGGTGAATACATAACCGGTGACGTGGATGACTTGTATCTAAAACGATTGGAAAATCTTCGTAGCGATGCTGCCAAGAAATCCAAAAAGAAGCAAAGTGATAAGAAAGGAAAGAATCTAATGGCTGATCGCCATAATGATGCATAAATGCTTAAGCAGTTGAGTCAGATGATTCGCAACAAGCTGCTAACAATAGGCGACGTGACTGCGGCTTACTTCGACATCGTTGTCTTGCTTGCGGCATAGGGCCTAAAAAGCCCAGAAGATACCAAAACTTATCCCCCGGCAAGTTTTGCTTTCAGACCTTGGGCCTCTAGATAGTTTTTAACAACAACTCGATGATCGCCCTGGATTTCGATTGTGTTACTTTTGATAGTGCCGCCTGAACTGCAGAGAGTTTTTAATTTCTTGGCTAATATTTTAAGCTCCTCTTTAGAATATTGAATACCAGAAATTACTGTTACGCCAACGCCTTTTCGCCCTTTGGTTTCTCGGCTAATAGTAATAGATTGAATTTGACTAGAGTCAGTATCATTAGTGCCAACGCAGTTACATTTTCTCAAGGCTTTGCCGCATTTCGAGCAATGACTTAGCCCACTAGTTGAGTAAACGAGTTTTGATAAAGTCATGGGTATAAGTTCAATAGGTGTCGGCTTAATGAATTAATCGGCTACGTCAAGGAGAAATAATGATTGAATCGAGCGGCCTAAGTTTTATAGAGTGGCGGTAAAGCAAATCGATCTCGTTGCCGGCATTGTTTTAGGGCCTGCAATTTCTGCCTGCGCAAGCTGCTAATGAGTTTTAGGAAACCGGCATGATCAAAGTCACCGGCAGAGCTTCTTGAATTGTCATTGTTAAATAGCGCGGTTTGAATACCGTGAGCGTATTCATGCAGTTCAACAGAGTCTTTTTGTTGGAGGATATCCTCCATGCTTATTATTTCTCGACTATCGACAAAATGGTTACACCAATTTATAAGAGTTTCTCTTAGGCCATTGAGGTCTCGTCCAGAAGCTTTGCTTTTTAATTGTCTAAATGCAACTGCTTCATTGTTTTGAGGGCTGTATTTCTGGATTAAAGCCTCGCGTCGATCACGAAAATAGTCTGCAATTTCTTTTTTGCGGCTAGCGATAGTTAGTTGATAGACACTGATTGCGACAATGGCAAGTGCAGCAGCAATGAGATAGTTTAACCAAGAGGCGTCAACCTCAATAAATTCTGCCTCATTCTGTGCATCGATCATGCCCTGGTCCACTATTGGCGCGGCTGCTAGTAATTCTGCGAGATTTTCTGAGGTAACAATAGTTTGTTCAGCTGGTGCATCACCTTCGATTGTAGCGACCATTAATCTAGTAGCGGGAACGATAGTGGCTTCAAGTTGATTAGTATCAATATTCCACCAGGGAATGGATATTTCTGGAATTTCAATGAAGCCAGCCTGAACAGGCACTATAGATGTTGTCTCGACCCGGGTTCCGACTATGGCGCCTTCTACAAAGGTGCGCTGGACATCAGCAGGGTCCGGATAGACATTAAGACCTTCAACTGCAAGGTCGCTAAAAGGTGGAAGTACGGCGCCATCGAGGCCTTCAGCAACCATTGTTACGGTACGAACTAACGCATCACCAATCTGCAACCCGCTTAAATCTGTATTCCATGTTTCTTCCATAGTTAGGTTCGAAACAGGTAGCCAGAATTCACTGTTCTGCACGGCTAAAGGGCGTTCCTGGACTTCCACGCTAGTACCTTCGATAAAAGCAGTAACACGACGGGTATTCAGGTTTCTGAAAACAAAATTACTTGAACCATCTGTGACTTCGCCGCGGAATAGAATGTCTGGAAATTCTAGTGGCCCGCTACGCTGTGGAAAAATCACATAGCGTTTTTCGTAGACTCCGAAGCGCACGCCATCAATAAGTTTTTCATATTGATTAGGGGAGCCAATTAATTGAATGACGGTATTAGGCATTTCCAATTCAGTAAATTGCGGATTACGAATTCCGTTGATGGTGTAGTAGAGACGTACAGTAAAGAGTAGTTGCTCCTGCACATAAACTGTCTCCTTATTAAATTCCAATTCAAGGAACAGTTCATCGCTATCTTGGTTGGAGCGAGGGCCTTCGTTAACGACAGTAATCGTGACTGGGTCGGTGGCACTGTCATTTATCTCGATTGCAGGGATGGTAAGCTCGCCTTCGTTGAGTGGAAACAAAGTAACTATATAGTCGGTCCATGATTCTACAGCGCCATTCACGGAACGGATTTGACTGCTGGTTCGAGTTCCCAGTACATCAAAGTCTTCGGTTAAGGGGGTCAGATCGAGTTGCATGCCTTGGCGTTGGTCAAATACCCTTATCGTATATGTTAAGGTTTCGCCTCGAGCAATCTCTGTTCTGTCAATGGTGACTTCAATTTCTTGGGCATTGACAATCTGGCTCATAGCTAAAGTGATTAAGAGATAGGCAAGTGCAGTAAGTGTTTTTAACATTTTCACCAAATTTGCCCTCCATTCTGAATACTATTGGCGGTTCCATTTAACTGCCGTTGTCGGTACTGATAACGGAATTTTCGGCGCAGTAATTCGCCTGGATCATTTTCAATACGACGCAGCCACTGCTCCACAGACTGCTGTTCTTCAAATTCTTCATTGCTGCTTTCACTGGGTGTATTTTGCTCGCTATTCGATTCTGAATTTTCCTGATCTTCCGGTGGTTGATTCTGTTGTTCTTGTTGCTGTTGGTCTTGGTTGCCTTCTTGGCTTTGTTGATCTTGTTGGTCGCTATTTTCCTGGCTTTCTTCGGATTCACTTTCGGAATTTTGTTCGGAATCGTTTTCCTGGCTTTCGCCATCTTGATTCTCGCCGCTTTCTGATTCTTCTTGCTCTAATAGTTGTTCAACGATTTCCCTATTGTAAATCGCATCGTCGAGATTTGCATTGAGCCCCAATGCCAAATCATAGGCTGCTATCGCTTCGGCATAATTGCCTGCAACTGCAAGAGCATTGCCTCGGTTGTAGTGGCCATCTTGTGTATCTACGTCACTGTAAGCGGCGACGGCGGCTTCATAGTTCTCAGCGCGGTAACTTGCAGCACCCGCCCATTCTGTTGATTCAAATAACACGGCTGCGGTTGCATGCTCCTCCGCAACAAAAGCTTCCGCGCCTTGCTGGTCTCGGGTTTTCCATAAGTCTCGCCAATCGAGAGCTTGAGCTGGCTGGCTAGGAAGCATTAGGCCGGCGCCCGTAACTAGGACCAGAGAAAATAACCAGCCTCGTCGAAAGCTCATTGCTGCGATCGGCAATACCAGTAGTAGAAGCCAGGGGCCTGTTTCATACCAAACATCAAATTCTTCTTCGACATCACTGAGTTGATCGTCATCGAGTAATTCGAAATTAGTTAATAGATAAACCAGATCTGCGTCTGATAATTGAATATCGTGATATCTGCCATTGACTCGATTGGCTAAAGACTGCAGTACGTTTTTGTTAAGAGTAGGGGTCACCATAGCCCCGGTTTCGTCGGTCAAAAAGGTACCGTCGCTGGTGCGTATCGGCGCGCCTTCTTCGGTACCAATACCCATTATGAGGAGTTCGTAACCAGTTCCTTCAAGTTGTTCCGTGAGTAGCAATTCCTGATCAAATCCACTAATACCGTCGGTCATCAATAATATTTTACTTTGATTTCCCTCGGTTTCGTCGAGTAGGCCGATCGCCAGCTCCATCGCGGACATAGGATTGCTGCCGAACAACGGCATGATGTTCGGACTAAGAGACGGCACTAAAGCGGCGATAGTTACTACATCGTCGGTAAGAGGTGTCACAGTATGTGCATCTCCCGCATAGACCACTAAAGCAGTTTGTCCTTCGTCGCGAAGAACAAGAATGTCACGTAATTTGCGTTTTGCTAAATCAAGTCGGTTCGGAATATGATCGGGGGCAAACATCGAGAGTGATAGATCTAAAACGATCACCATAGCATCTTCTTTTTTTTGCACAGGCTGTGGGAATTTCTCCCAAACCGGACCTGCCATTGCCATTATCGATAGCAACCAAGCGCTGAATAAAAGGAGAAGGGGGGTACGCTGAGCAGCATTTTTGCTTCGGTCTAATAAATAAGGCAGTAGTGATTTGTCGATGGCTTTGTCCCAGGCGGTAACAGCTGTGTTTATACGCCATAGGGCAGCAAAAAAAATCAGCGTTGGCGCTAATGCTAATAGCCAAATTGGTCTTAGAAAGTGAAACTCCTGGAATAAGCTTACGGGTATTGAAAGTTCCATTAGCTGCTACTTCCTGCTGCTGTGGAAGCATCTTCATCTATTTCTTCTATTCGTGCTCGACCTGCAAGTGATAACCAAGGTATGGATGCTAGGGCGAAGATAAAGCTAATCAAAATTGCGGTGCCTAATGGCCAATAGTAAAGAACCATAGTGGGGCGATAAGTTTGTTCATCTTGTTCAATGGTTTCTAAAAGATCTAATTCTTCGTAGATATCCACTAAATCATTTACATCCCGAGCACGAAAATATTTACCGCCCGTAGATTCAGCAATCTGGGTTAACACTTGTTCATCCAGCTCTGCTGAAGGATTGATCGCTCGAGCACCAAAAAAAGTTCGCTGAACTACTTGGTCAGCACCAATGCCAATGGTGTAAATTTTTATGTTTTCAGTACGAGCTAATTGGCCAGCTTGTTCTGGTGAAACAGCTCCGGCGTTATTAACGCCATCGGTAAGCAGTACCAAGACTCGGCTGTTTTCCGGCCGAGTACGTAAATGAATAACTGCAAGTCCTATGGCATCGCCAATGGCAGTAGCAGATTCTTCGATGATTCCGATTTCTGCTTCTTCTAAGAGCGTTCCAACGGTTTTGCGATCAAAAGTGAGAGGTGCCTGAATATAGGCATGAGCGGCAAACAAAATGAGACCTAGTCGATCGCCTTCGCGGCGTTCAACAAAATCACCAACAACGGCTTTTACCACATCGATGCGAGAAGCCTGACGGTTTCCTACTACCATGTCCTGTGCTTCCATACTGCCAGAAATATCTACTGACAACATTAGATCGCGCCCTGTAGATGGGAGCTGGACAGGGTCACCTAGATACTGTGGTCTGGTCGCTGCGATTACTACTAATAGCCAAATCAGCGTACAGCAAATTAGATTAAAAAGACGACCACTAGTGATGTTTTCGTTGTCTGACTGGAGCCGCTTCAAAATACTAAAGAACGGTACATAAAGTGCCGCATCCTGTCGTGGCGCACGAGAGAGTAAGAGATACACTATAAAGGGAAGAGGTAAGGCAAAAGCTACCCACGGCCATGTAAATTCAAGCATTAGTCACCTGGTCTACACCTGAAATATCAGACGCTGTTGGGTTGAGGCTCTCTTTAGTTGAATTCGGATCCCCTAAATACAAACTAGTAATCCATTCTTCGCCCAGGCTATTTAGAGCATCCACATCTACGTCACATTCGGTCTGAAAACGTCCGAAACTAAGAGCTGCAGCAATGCTGTCGTCCAACCTAGAAGATTCACCCTTTTCCCTAATAAAATCAACCCAGGCGCGACCGCTAAGACTGGCAACATTGGGTTGAGGGAAGTGATAGAGGGCAACTCGTCTAATCACGGAATTAAATTCATTTACGTATTTTAACTTCAGGTCATCACCACCGCCGGATGCTTCATTGGCATAGCTATTGTAACAACTGCTAAGTTCAGCAAGAGCATGCTGACAAATTTGATGGAGATTTCGGTGTCTTATATAGCGTCGAATAGCTAGCACCACGAGTACGAGAACTATAAGCGCCAAAATCCACCAGCCCGGGGCCGGTGGCCAGGAAGTTATCTCAGCAGGTAAGTGAATATCTGCTAGTTGAGCTAAGAGCTCTTCGCTATCCAATGTCGGATTTGCTCCACCACAAGTTGATTTGTACGCATTTTAATTAATCGGATTTGGAGTTTATCCATTTCTGATTCGAGATTTTCAACGCGCTGCTGAAATTGGTCACGATATTTGCTTCGAGCTTTGGGGTTATGGGTATTTAGAGCACCCTTGCGGCCGCCATCGGTAATACTGTAAATGCCAGGCACAGGCAATGTTTCTTCTAATACATCATACACAAAACAGCAAATAACATTATTATGCCGAGAAAGCTGATTGAGATATTGCAGGGCTTTTTCGTCTAAAGTCATGAAATCTGAAATGACGTAAAGTGTACTGCCAGGCTTAGTAATTCGTCTAATTTGCCCAAGAGCATGAGCGAGGCCCGGTTTAAAATTGGGGTCAACTGGTTCTATAGTTTCAGGCTCTTTCACTTCTTGAAGATGCTGGTTATATAAATAGACCTGATTCAGTAAATGCAGGGCCGAGCGGCGGCTTCTTTTTGGGCGAACCAAGCTCGAATCGCTGTCTGAGAAGACCAGTCCTCCTACACGATCACCATTCTCTATGGCCAGCCAGCAGAAAACTGCTGCAGCCTGAGCGGCAACTACTGACTTGAATGCTATTTGGCTACCAAAATACATATTATGTGTTTGGTCGACAGCAATAATCACCGGTCTTTCTCTTTCTTCGCGAAAGACTTTTGTGAAAGGTCGACCTGTGCGCGCAGTGACCCGCCAGTCAATTAAGCGAATATCGTCTCCAGCTTGATAAGGGCGAAACTCTTCAAAATCGATGCCTCTCCCGCGCATTTTCGACAGGTGTAGTCCGGAAATTCCGGCGATTGAGCGAGTGTGAGCTAGATATTCTAGTGTTTTTGCTGCATAGCGCTGCACCAGAAGCTGAGGCAGTGTAATAACAGCGCCTCTGCTCTGGTAACGGGCATGATGTGGGTCTATTTGCAGCTTTGCTGACATGATTGGCGTCTGAATTTAATTTAGGCTGATGGCACGCGTTCGCGAATTGTCTCCAATACTTTGTCTGGTGTAACACCACTGGCTTCCGCTTCAAAGCTTAAGAGGATTCGATGGCGTAATACGTCGAACATAATTTCTTGAACATCGTCAGGACTGACAAAATCGCGACCTTGGATCCAAGCATGAGCGCGTGCGCAACGATCTAGAGAAATAGTTCCGCGGGGGCTGGCTCCATATTCCAACCAAGAAGCCAATTCTTCTCCGTAAACTGTTGGATTTCGCGTAGCCATAATCAGTTGAATTATGTATTCCTCGACTTCTGGCGCCATGTGCATTGTTAGAATTTCTTGACGGGCTGAGAAGAGATCATCCTGAGCTATTTGATTAGGGGCTTCAACTTTCGCATTCATGGCTTCGTTTCTAACTAGATTTAAGATATCTCGCTCGGCATCGATTTGCGGATAGCCGATCGTGACGTGCATGAGGAATCGGTCAAGCTGTGCTTCTGGAAGAGGGTAGGTACCTTCTTGCTCAATTGGGTTTTGTGTTGCCATTACTAGAAACAGTGGTGGTAATTTGAATGACTCACGACCGACACTGACCTGATGTTCACCCATAGCTTCTAAAAGCGCAGACTGAACTTTTGCCGGCGCACGGTTAATCTCGTCAGCTAACACCAAATTATGAAAGATAGGGCCTTGTTGAAATCTAAATGTACCGTCTTCAGGACGAAATACCTCAGTGCCTGTTATATCGCTTGGTAATAAATCGGGTGTGAATTGAATTCTGTGAAAATCTCCCTCGATTGCTCGGGATAAATCTTTGATAGCTTTAGTCTTGGCGAGGCCGGGAGCCCCTTCAACGAGTAGGTGACCATCAGCAAGTAATGCAATTAATAACCGATCAATTAGGCGCTCCTGCCCTATAATTTGTAGTGATAACCAATTTTTGAGTTCTGTTATTATTCCATGCTGGGTCATATTAATGATTCTCTGCGGTCAATGGGGCGCGTAAGACAAAGTCAGGGATTGTAAACGTTTTATAGTGGATGTCTAGATGAAGATTGTAGCGGAATGTAGCTACAGATCAGGTAGTTAGGAGCATCTGGCTTTTGGTCTCAGCCCAGTTCTTTTAGGGTTCGCCGGTAATTGGTGTGTTCAAATCGAATAATCGCTTGGCGTTAGCGGTGGTTTCCTCTGCTAGAGCCGCAACTGGCACTCCTCTGCAGGCAGCTACAGTACTTGCTACTTCTAATAGATATCTTGGTTCGTTGCGAGGGCTTGAGGGTTTCGGCGTTATAGTTCGGGGCAATAAGTAAGGTGCATCAGTTTCGAGTAATAAGCGATCTGCGGGTATCATGGAAACGAGTTGCTGCAGCTCGGTTCCGCGCCGCTCATCGCATACCCAACCAGTTATACCAATGTACATATCTAGCTGTATATAGTCCCGCAAAGCCCTCTCAGAGTCGGTAAAGCAGTGGACAACACCGCCAACTACTGCGCCTCGATACTTGCTTAAAAGCCTATAGAAGTCGTCATGAGCATCCCGTTGATGGAGGAATAGCGGTTTTTGCGTCTCTGCGGCCAATTGCAGGTGAAGTTCAAAGGCTCTTAATTGATCCGCCGCTGGTGAATAGTTTCGATTGTAGTCCAATCCGCATTCACCGATCGCTGCAGTATTTGTATGAGCTGCTAAATCGCGAATAAGTGCGAATGCCTCTGTGTCACAGGCGCTGGCAACATGTGGGTGATAGCCAGCAGTGGCACTGACGAAATCAGGGTATTTTCTACACAACGTGCGAGCTTCACATGATGACTTGAAGTCTGTGCCGGTGACTATGATGTGACTGAGGCCCGCTTCGATAGAGGAGGAGATAACGGCATTCAAATCGTGTTTAAACGACTCGTGAGTAAGATTTGCGCCAATATCGATGAGTTCCATGCTTTCAAATGCCTTGAGAGTGACAAAGGTGGCGATTTGTCCCATCCTAGTCGCGGACCGATTAGGCGCCGAGATTCTAGCCTAAGTCATCAGGCAGTACTAGCGGGCATTGGGCCTGACAATCGCCTGATAGCTAGATATTACATGGCTTATAGCTGATAATAGAACAGTCTTAATAAAAGATTTGGAAGTGATGGTGGATGCTAAAGTAAATAAAAAGCCGCTTAATTGGGCTGTGCTCGGTTTTCAATATCAACGCACTGATTATCGTTTTCGTGCTGTGCATGAGAATGGTGTTTGGGGAGAAGGTGAACTGATTACCGATGAGAACATTCCTATTCACGAAGGAGCGCCTTCAATTCACTATGCCCAGCAATGTTTTGAAGGTATGAAAGCTCAAACCTCAGCGGATGGTCGCGTTCTTTTGTTTAGGCCTGATTTAAATAGTGAGCGCATGGATTTAGCTGCAAAGAGACTGCTAATGCCGCAAGTTCCCGAGAATTTATTTCTTGAGGCAGTGGAAGAAACAGTGCGAGCTAATTATGCTTGGATTCCACCATTCGGATCTGGTGCTTCTTTATATATACGTCCAATGCTTATCGGAGTTGGTGAGAACCTGGGCCTAAATCCAGCACAGAAGTTTGAGTTTCGCGTTTTCGTATGCCCGGTAGGGCCCTATTATAAAGAAGCAGGACTGGCAGTAATTTCATTGGCGGTCTCAGAAATGGACCGGGCAGCACCAAATGGTACAGGCAGTTTTAAAGTAGGGGCTAATTACGCTGGCGGCTTGTTAGCTACCCGGGCAGCTCAAGTACTAGGCGCTAATGAAGCGCTGTATTTAGATTCTATGGAAGGGCGTTACATCGATGAGGCAGGCTCTGCGAATATAATTGTAGCCATGAAAGATGGCAGCTTCGCCTCTCCTAAATCAGATGCGATCTTACCGAGCATCACTAGACGCTCTATTATGATCTTAGCTAAAGAAGAGCTAGGCTTAAAGGCTGAAGACAGGCCTATTGATTTGAGGGCCGAATTTTCACAATTCCAAGAGATGGCTGCCTGTGGCACGGCTGCAGTACTTTCTCCAGTTGGAAAAGTCTGGTTCGATGCTGGTTGGCACAATGTATATCAAGATGGCGATTCGATTGGACCTATTATGCAAGAACTTTATGATCTTTTAGTAGGTATCCAGAACGGTGAACTTGAAGACCGCTTTAGCTGGTTGCACGAAGTTTCGCG
Organism: Gammaproteobacteria bacterium; assembly: GCA_012960305.1. Lineage (GTDB taxonomy): Bacteria > Pseudomonadota > Gammaproteobacteria > Pseudomonadales > Pseudohongiellaceae > UBA9145. The sequence goes on from DUBM01000013.1 coordinate 57,020, forward strand.
CTAACTCGGCATCATCACTTGAGAGTCATTCTTCCAAAAATGGTTATGAGTATGTTCCTTGGTGCGTTCAGTAAGCGGCGGGCTTAAGCTTAGATAATTCGTTGATTGATAGCTTGTCGATGTCTGTGTTGTTCGTTTAGATTGTGTCTAAAAATAAGAGACTTAGCGCTCTTTGTAGCTAAAATTCATTTCTTAGTATGTCTGTCGTTAGGCCCTTCGCGGTGTCTTTCGTGGAGGTCGAATCTGAACTCTAGATATCGTGTGCGAAACAATAATTATGGATTGCAAACTGAGAGTCAGGTTTGTATCTTTCCCGCGCTTATTAACTACTTAAGGCTCAAATCTCTGTTGATTAGTCAAGCTTGAGAAGCTTAAAAAATTCCATAGACAAATTGATTTGGCCCAAGAATGGGTGAAATCTAATTTCTGCTCATAGATATTTTTTAAGAGAAAACTTGACGCTTGTGCAACTTAACCTTATATATGTGCGCTGTTTGGATCACCTAAATCCACTTTCACACTAATAATTGTTTTAAAACATGCCTAAATCCTTAGTAATAGTTGAGTCGCCAGCAAAGGCAAAGACAATCAATAAATACCTCGGGCCTGAGTTCGTGGTCAAATCCAGCGTAGGACATATTCGCGACCTACCCACCAGTGGGAGCGGAAAGCCCATCGACACTGAGGCTCGAGCCGCGGCCGCGGCGCGCACCCGGAAAATGAAGCCTGATGAAAAAGCGATTTACAAGAAGAAGAAAGCTAAACAACAACTTGTTAGCAGAATGGGGATCAATCCTGAGAAAGATTGGGAAGCCAATTATCAAATATTGCCGGGCAAAGAGAAGGTAGTTAACGAACTAAGAATGTTAGCGAAGAATGCCGACCATATCTACCTCGCAACTGACCTTGATAGAGAGGGTGAGGCTATTGCCTGGCATCTTAAAGAATCCATTGGCGGAGACCCGGAACGTTATAAGCGCGTCGTTTTTAACGAGATCACCAAGCGCGCGATTGCTGAAGCCTTTTCTGAGCCTGGCGAGTTGGACATGCGCTACGTAGAAGCGCAGCAAGCACGACGTTTCCTTGATCGAGTTGTTGGCTTCATGGTCTCTCCTCTTCTTTGGGCTAAAGTAGCTCGAGGATTATCCGCAGGTCGAGTGCAGTCAGTCGCAGTTCGATTAGTGGTAGAGCGAGAGCAGGAAATACGTGCATTCATACCAGAAGAGTATTGGGAAGTATTTGCTGACCTGCTAGCCGAATCTAAAGAGAAACTGCGTTGTCAGGTGGTGAGGCAGGATGGCAGCAATTTTCGCCCGAACAACCAAGCAGATACTGATGCTGCCTTGGCAGTTTTAAAGTCAGCACAGTTCACGGTTTTAAAACGCGAAGATAGGCCAACGTCTTCTAAGCCAAAGCCTCCACTCATTACTTCTACATTACAACAGGCAGCAAGCACTCGCTTGGGCTTTGGTGTAAAGAAAACAATGATGATGGCTCAGCGTCTTTATGAAGCGGGTTACATTACTTACATGCGAACTGATTCAGCTCATCTGAGTAATGATTCCATTGAAATGTGTCGAACTTATGTAAATAAGAACTACGGTGAAATATACCTCACTGAAAAAGCAATGATGTACAGTTCAAAGGAAGGTGCTCAAGAGGCTCACGAGGCGATTCGTCCAACTGAAGTTAAAGTGCAATCTGACAAGTTAATGGGCATGGACCCTGACGCAGTGCGTCTCTATGCGCTAATTTGGCAGTTTTTTGTTGCCTGCCAAATGGCACCAGCTCGTTACTTAAGTTCCAGCATAACAGTAAAGGCGTCTGAATTTCAGTTAAGAACGAAGGGTCGCATTATGCAATTCGATGGTTACCTGAAAGTGATGCCGTCGAAAGATGAAGATATTGTGTTACCGGATGTTGCGGAAGGACAAATTCTGACCCTTCAACAATTAGACCCTTCGCAAAATTTTACCAAGCCGCAGGCTAGATTCACCGAAGCCAGTTTGGTCAAAGAGTTAGAGAAGAGAGACATAGGCAGGCCATCAACCTATGCATCGATTATTTCTACGATTCAAGATAGGGGTTATGCAAGGGTAGAAAATAAACGCTTCTACGCTCTTAAAATGGGCGATATTGTCGTAGAGCGATTGCAGGAAAGTTTTAGTGAATTAATGGACTATGATTTCACCGCCAAGATGGAAGATTCCTTGGACGAGGTTGCCGCTGGTGATACCAATTGGAAGCAATTGCTTAACGACTTCTACGCTAGTTTTACCAGTCAGTTGTCAAAGGCCGAAGCTGAAGACGGCGGTATGCGAACCAATGATCCTACAAATACGAACATTGTATGCCCGAAATGCTCTCGCCACATGCAAATTAGAACTGCATCTACAGGTGTTTTCCTGGGTTGTTCAGGGTATGCGTTATCACCGAAAGAGCGGTGCAAGTCAACAATAAACCTAACTCCTGGCGACGATGCTATTCGCACGAATACTGCTGAGGAAGCAGAGGCGCAGGAAAATATTCAGCTCAGGCAGAAGCGCCGTTGCACTCTATGTAATACGGCCATGGACGCCTATCTGATTGATGAAAAGCGTAAGCTGCATGTTTGTGGTAATAACCCTGATTGCTCGGGTTATGAGATTGAAAGTGGCGAGTTTAAAATTCGGGGTTATGACGGCCCAGTGATTGAGTGCGACAAATGTAGCTCAGATATGCAGTTAAAGGCAGGCCGCTTCGGAAAATATTTTGGGTGTAGTAGCGAAGATTGCAAAAATACACGTAAGCAGCTCAGAAGCGGCGAAGCAGCTCCGCCAAAGATGGATCCAGTCGTTATGCCTGAGTTGACTTGTGAGACGGTGGAAGATCATTACGTGCTAAGAGATGGCGCTTCAGGGATGTTTCTCGCGGCCAGTAAGTTCCCTCGCAATCGTGAGACTAGAGCACCTTATGTGGATGAGCTAATTCCTCACAAAGAAGAAATTGATCCTAAGTACACTTATCTACTAGAAGCGCCAACTAAAGATAATAAAGGAAACAGAACACTGGTGCGGTTTAGTCGTAAGGCGAAAGAGCAATATGTGCAGACAGAACTGGAAAAAAAGGCTACAGGGTGGAAGGCGTACTATCGGGATGGAAAGTGGAAAATAACTAAGCCAGAAAAAAAACCAGCAAAAAGTAAGTAACGCTGTTTGCTGGTTAGTGCTCTTCGATCATAAGCCTCGGCGGATAACGCCGACACTCACTCCTTCTATCGAGAAATCACTACTGCGTAGATCAACTTCTATTGGTGAAAAATCCGGATTCTCTGCGACCAGGCTTAAGCGATACTTGCTTCTACCTTTTTCTAATCTTTTAACCGTAACTTCGTCATCAATTCTTGCGACGACAATGTCACCATTATTTGCCTGACCGGTCTTATGCACTGCTAGTAGATCATCTTCATAGATACCTATGTCGATCATGCTGGTGCCTTTTACTGTAAGCAGGTAATCGGCACTGGGGGAGAACATGTCCGCGGGAATGTCGCAATAATCAGCAATAGATTCTTGGGCAAGTATTGGGCTGCCGGCAGCAACCTGGCCAATTATCGGTAAACCTAGCTGTTCGTTGATGGGCAGACGTAGGCCCCTTGAGGTGCCCGGTAACATTTCAATAGCACCTTTTCTCGCCAGGGCGCGAAGGTGTTCTTCGGCAGCATTTGGGGATTTAAAGCCCATTTTCTGAGCGATTTCCGATCGGGTTGGTGGGTAACCAGTTTCGGATTGATAGTCTTTTATAAAGTCGAGAATCTCTTCTTGTCTAGATGTCAGTTTAAGCATTTTAAGGCCCTCAGCCAATATATACTGTAATTATATACAGTTATCTGGCAATCGCAAGAAATCTTTAGGCTTCTGAGTGAGGGGGAATGCGCTATTCCTAGCTAGAGAATTTGATAATCGTCACCAAAATCTGAGGGGTCTGGCTCTAATTCGGATAACACTCCCGAAAAATTTTCTGGGACAAGGGTCTGATCGTTATAGACTTGGTCTTCATTGTTCAATTCGAAAGGGCTACGCCAGTCCTCAGGAGCTTCGGCTGCAACTAGGTATAGGTCTTTCCAGGCTGTTATTTCGTACTCACCAACCGCGCCGTCTACTAGCTGGTATTCGATGGTGCCGCTTTGTTCGTCTAAAGCTACAACTTCAAAAAGACTTCCGCTTACAACATCTTGATACCAAGCGGAAACTTCTGGCATGAGGTCATTCATTGCCTTATCTCCGGGCCGAATTTATGTTTTATCCCCTTACTAAACTGCTTGATCTACGAATCTAGTAATCCTTCCTAGTACTTAGTCGTATTGAGGCGCTGCATGCGCAACTTTTATCTACTATAGGTAAGTTCTGGAAGAAAAAGAAAGTATTTTTTTGTCGGATTTTTGCTACAACTATTAATTGATTTAACACTAATGGCTAAATGTTTGACCTTATTCAATATCTACAAGAAGATTGAATTTTGCTCGTGGAAAAGTAATTTGTGATAATTGCTTCTTCAATATTCATACTTAAGCAAATTGGACAATTATGGAAAATTTGGGCGCTCTAATGATGGACTTGGAAGGTCTCCAGTTAAGTAATGCTGAAGAAGAGTTAATTCGACAACCCGTGGTTGGGGGTCTAATATTATTTAGTCGAAATTATCAGAACAAGAGTCAACTGCATGAGTTGATTAATTCTATTCGACAGATCAGGCCCGAAATAATAATTGCGGTAGACCAGGAAGGTGGCAGGGTTCAACGTTTTCGAGAAGGGTTTTTATCTCTTCCGCCAATTTATAGTCTTAATCAACTCTACGCTAAAGATCCAGAGCAGGCGAAGAGTTCCGCGAAGGAGCTAGGCTGGACGATGGCTGCTGAAATTCTTCACGCAGGATTGGATTTGAGTTTTGCGCCAGTTTTGGACCTGTATAACTCTAATAGCCCGGTGATAAAAGAGCGCGCTTTTTCTGATTCTGCAAGAACTGTTGTCGAATTAGCTAGAAGCTATATAGCCGGTATGCATGAGGCGGGGATGGTAGCGACAGGGAAACACTTCCCGGGTCACGGTAGCGTATTACAGGATTCTCATCACGATTTACCTAAAGATGAGCGAGACGCTGCGGAAATTCTCGAAAATGATCTGCGGCCATTTGCGGAATGTATCGATATGTTGGATGCGGTAATGCCAGCTCATGTGATTTATCCTGCCATAGATACACGCTGTGCAGGTTATTCTGAGGTTTGGATTAAACAAAAATTGCGTCAAGAATTAGCTTTTGAGGGTGTCGTTTTTAGTGATGATCTCACTATGGCGGCAGCCCGCAGTGCGGGCACCATAGAGGCTAGGGCAGAACTAGCACTATCGGCAGGTTGCGATATGATTCTCGTATGCAACAATCGAAGTGCGACAATTAAGGTTATCGAATGGCTGGACAAGCAAGGACAAGAAGGGAATAGTAAGCTCTCCAAAATGAAAGCAACTCCCTCTGATAATATTGGGCTGATTTATGATTCAGATCGCTGGCTCAAAGCAAAAGATCTCGTAAAAAAACTTAAAACTAATTCGAGGTTATGAAAAATCCACAGAAATCAATAGAGACTTAAAGAGATAAGAAAGAAATGGAAGAATTATTCGCTATAGGAAGTTTACAAGATTTGAATTGGGGTGTTCGTGTTTTTGGTATCGTTACAATAACTTTGCTGTTTCGCTATGTGGCCATGCGAATATTGACTGTAGCGGCACGGCATTTAGATAAGACAGAAAATGTCTGGGATGATGCTCTGTTAGAGTCGGGCAGACGTCCATTAAGCTGGTTCATTCTCGTCATGGGGATTATATGGGCGATTGAATTAGGTCATGGCTATCTCCAAACTGAATTATTTTCCGATGAAAATATAAATATCATCAGGCAGCTAGCTTTTATTGCCTTGACGATGATGTTCTTGGTTCGATTTTTCACCTTGGCCGAAGAAAGGATCTTGGCAAAGTTAGAAGCTGACCCGGAAGGTGGTCAGTCTCGGTTCGACCCGACGACTCTACATGCATTAGCAAGACTTTTGCGTTTGTCTGTGGTCATTTCGAGCGCCTTGGTTGCACTACCAATGCTGGGTATAGAAATTACAGCGCTACTGGCTTTTGGTGGTGTGGGTGGAATCGCTATTGGTTTTGCAGCACAGGACTTGTTGGCAAATTTCTTCGGCGGTCTAATGATTTACCTCGATCGGCCATTTGTCATAGGGGACTGGATACGCTCTCCAGATCGACAAATTGAAGGGACAGTTGAAAATATTGGTTGGCGTCTTACAATTGTACGAACTTTTGATAAGAGGCCCCTCTATATTCCTAACTCTGTCTTCACTACTTTAGCAGTTGAGAACCCGTCGCGAATGAGTAATCGCCGCATTAAGGAAACTATCGGCATTCGTTATGAGGATGCCGCCAAAATGGCCATAATTGTGGCTGACGTTAAATCCATGTTAATTAATCATGAAGAAATCGATACCCAGCAAACGCTAATGGTTAATTTTGATAGCTATGCTACATCTTCTTTAGACTTTTTTATTTACACCTTTACCAAAACCACCAATTGGGTGCGATTCCACGAAATAAAACAGGATGTTATGCTAAAAATTATCGAGATTGTTTATTCGCATGGCGCCGATTTTGCTTTCCCAACAACCACACTCGATGGTATCGATAACTTGTTAGTGGCACAGCCCGGAAGCGGGAATGATTCCTGAAGATATTGTAGCGGTAAGTAAACGCGCAAGTTGTCTTCATGATAAAGTCGAAGTTGAATCAGCCATTGATTCGCTTGCCAAAAGAATTGACGCCTCTCTCGCAGGGAAAAATCTTTTGGTGCTCTGTGTAATGAATGGAGGGCTGATCTTTTGTGGAAAGTTAGTCAACAGATTAGGTTTGCTCTTACAGCTTGATTACCTCCATGCCAGTAGATATGGAGGGGGAACCTTCGGTACTAACTTGCAATGGAAAGTCTATCCTCAGAAACAACTGTCAGGTAGGGCAATTTTAATTGTCGACGATATTCTTGACGAAGGGGCTACTTTAGAGAGCATTGTTGCTTATTGTAAATCCCAAGGCGCTAAGGAGGTGTTTACTGCGGTATTGGTTAATAAAATTCATCAGCGCAAAGTTTCTTCTATCGAAGCAGACTTTATTGGATTGGAAGTGGCTGATCACTACCTCTATGGGTACGGCATGGACTACAAAGGATACCTTAGAAATGCCCCAGGGATATTCGCGGTAGACGACGCGGATCTTTAGATAAACCTAATTTAGCTCCACTAGTTTTGGAATATTGGTAAAGAATAAAGCAAGCTTGATAGGCCGCTGATCTATCTGACTAAATAGGTCAAGATAATTTTCTAATTGTGGTCTATAAAGATTAGATTGTTCCTCTATAAAAGCAACTACCGAAAGCTTGCTTGGTAGTACAGAAGATTTGTAGTCGATAATCCAACGGACCCCTTGATTATCTATGAATGTTCTATCAATGACGTAACTAAAATTTCTATGCCTAGTTTTTTTTCTTAGTTTTAATTCACACTGGCTTTCTTTTAAGTCTGGATCGAAAATCCAACCATAATTATTATCTTGCACACTATCCCTTATAGACTTTTCAATAAAGTTTATATGGTCGTCGATAGTTGCTGGATTTATAGTGAAATGGCGTATTTTTAGCTGCCAATATTTCCGTGAACGGTTAAAGAAGAAATCGGTTTCGATGTGTATTCTCTCGGTGACGATGGCTTCCAAGGCTTCATGTATTAGCGTCCCTAACATTGAATGAAGCCGATTGGGCGCAACCGTTAGTTGTTTCAAATCTTCTCCAAGAGCGTTGGTCGGCGTTTTTGCATATTGAAGTTGCGTGCTAATTAATTGTATCAAATCATCATGCAATATCGGCGGAGAATCGAATCTGCGAATTCTAGTAGGGTTAGGGAAGCTGACCCTATTGTTAGTATTAGCATCTAAAGTTAGTTGAGTGGAATCGACCCGAATTTCTCTGACGCTATCGACTTCGCACTTAAGCGGACACCATATCCGTGCTAATAGGCTATTTTTTTCAGGGGTGATTTCATCTTCATTATTGCGTGGAGCTATGGCGAAAAGATGAGTTGAACATCTTGCCCTAGTTATGGCGATGTAGAGTAGACGTGTGGTTTCGAAAAGATTTTTTTGTTTCTCTTCATGGCGGAGTAGTTGATAGAGCTGGCTGTCATCGCTGCCTGTTTGAGGAAGTGCGGCAACAAAAAGCCTAGGTTGACCGTTTGCGTTTAAACGCCGATGCCATTGCAGAAGGGTTTTTGAATCACTTCCAGCCTTACTGGCCAATGCGGGAAGAATCACATGGTCGAATTCTAGCCCCTTTGATTTATGCATAGTTAAAATATGAATTGCCTTAGCGTTAGGTCCGGTTACTGACGAGGGCAGAAACGATTTGCTGACGAGTTGGTGGAATTCACTCCAATTTGAAATGTTGCCGGTGGTTTCTTGTTGCTCTAGAAGGTCCAGGTAATGGTCTACACAGTCCTGTTCAATAGAATTCCTTAATACGTGTCTCCCCTGCAAGAGTAACCAAGTTGACTCTACAAGCTGTCGTAGACTGGTACGAGATTTGAATTCGACAGCAAGTGTGAGAACTTTTACTAGAGAAATCACCCTATTCAATCCATCAGTAGAGAGTTTCTTGATAGATGATGCTTGCAGCAGGGAGTGCCAAATACTTCTATCAGTCCCATGCTGGCTTATTGCCAGTAAATCTTTACTGGTCAAGCCACACCAGGGAGCTCGAAGGATTGCTAGCCAAGCCATGTTGTCAGCGAGGTTAGAAATAGCGCGAGACAAACTCAAAAGATCATCAATTACGATTTGCGATTCCATTCGATCAATATCTGTCGATTGCCACTGCAATCCAGCTTCTCTCAGATTAGGTATGAGAGTGTTTAGATGCGAGCGACTTCTCACCAAAATCGCGATAGATGAATCAGGGCCTTCTTGCCTGAGCTGAATGATCGTGTCTGTAATTTGTTGGGCTTCGAGCTGCTTTGCGTTTAACCTTTCTTCGATATCATAGGAAATGATTGTGGTCTTTACACCGGAGGTTATCGCGGAATTATGAAAGGCTGTTGACGGTGAATAAGGAACAGCTCCGCGAGAACTATCAGCGACCTTAGGAAAGGAAGCGGAAAATATTCGATTTACCCAATTTACTAAATTTGCCTGGGAACGGAAATTTGTTTGTAGTATTAAGGGTGTAAGCCTTATATCACCCAAGCCTTTGGCACGGACATTCAGATAAATGCCAACATTGGCATTTCTAAAGCCATAACAGGACTGCATCGCATCGCCGACTAGGAAGAGCGTGCGTCCATCATTACTCTGCCAACCTTGTGTGAGTTGCTCAAGTATTTCGAGCTGTAATTGGGAGGTGTCCTGAAACTCATCTACTAATATATGTTGAATTTTATTATCAAGAGACAGAGTGAGATCTGTTGGATTTTCAGCGGTGCCAAGTGCTAGTCTTGCCGCTGCCTGAGTTTGCACATAGTCGATAATTCCTTGGTTTTTAAATGCTAATAGTAGTTCTCCGCTAAGCAAATTTAATACCCTAGTGAGAGAGGCGACGAACTGCCATTGCTTTGAATCGATGGAAGGATCAGGTAGCAGTTTTAAATAAGTGAGTGCCTCTTGCATGCCATCTATTGACATCAGGCTATCACGTAGCTCGGCCCATTTAAGTTTTTGGCTCTTAGTAAGCGCTTGATGTTCCTTGTTTCTTGGATCACCTGAGGGGAAGCCGAGTGTTTTATTAATCGTCTTACGCCAGCTATTGTCTCCAGTGAGGAATAGGTTCGCAAAGAAGAGCCAGTATCTGAGGCCAGTAAAATCATCTGCAGGTAGTTCGGTTAATTCGATAAAGTCGGCAAAATTATTTTTATCACTATTAGTTAGATTGGATGCGGCGTGGTTTACTAATTCAATTATTAATCCCTGTTGATTTAAGAGGGAGCTATATAAAACTGTTAGAGATTCTGCAATGAGCTCCTTAAGACTTCCTTGAAGATAATCCTTTGCCTGTTCCGCCGAATCGTTGATTGCGACAACGTGGCTCAGCCATTGGTCTCTATTTTTTAGAAGGCCAATAAATAGCCTTTCGACTTTCGCGATATCATTATCTAAATGATGTAATAAGCGTTCGATGTCTGCGCTGATCTTAGTGTTGCTTTCCAATTTATCTAGGGTTTGATGGATAGCTTCGCGAAAACAATTATCAACATTTTCATCGATACTTGGGGTGCCGCCTAATTGTGAGAGAATTGGCAGCTGACTAGCAAGGAAGAAACAAAAGCTATCAATAGTCTGAACTCGTAATCGGCTCGGATTTGCGAGGAGGTTCCATTGTTTATTCTCATTTTGTATAAGTACGCTTCTGCAAATCGCTAATCGCTGTTGTTCAATGAGTGACCTTGGTTGGTAATTCTCCTTTAGTTTTAATGCGCTCCACTGCAAAGCGTTAATAATTCGTTCTTGCATTTCGTTAGCAGCTTTCTTAGTAAATGTAATGGCCAGAACCTCTTCTGGTTTTTCGCAAACACTCAGAAGTTTTAGAAAGCGGAGAGTTAACAGTTCGGTTTTCCCTGAGCCGGCGGGAGCCTGAACAATACATGATTGACGGATGTTCAGTGCGTCAAGACGGGCTTGTCGATCTACTAACGTAGGTTCTGATTCGGGGCTAAGTTCATGTCTTGAATTAAAGTTTGGCTCAATCATCAGATGCCTCTTCGATTGGCATAGAGTAATTCTCTGTAGCGATCTCCTTAATGCGGCATAGATTATTTAGATTACAATACCTGCAGGTAGAGAGGCCATTGCTTGGATTCACTAGAGCAGTACCGTTAGTAAATTCATCGGCGAGATTTTCTGTTTTTGCTACCCAACTATCTGTGAGCTGCTTCCAGGACATCTGTTCTTTTTCGGAATCCCAAACAGTGACTTTTGATTGAAAATTGGCTTCGGCGGAAATTCCAGAGTAAGCAAGTTTTTCGATATTTAGGTGGGCAATATTGACCGAGCTTACTTGCTGATCAGTAACTTCTTTTGTGGCAGTGTAATAAATTGGGAGTTGCATATCTTCTGGGCGTTCTTCGACGAATGTCTTTCTTGGATAGCTAGTTTTTCCAGTCTTGTAATCTATTAGTGCTAGAGAACCGTCATTAAGTTGATCAATGCGGTCTATCTGTAAATTGATGTTTAACTTTCCATGTTGCCATTGCTGTGAATGCTCTCGGACTAATACTGTAAAATTATCACGAGATTTTTCCATTTCTAAAAACTTTAAAAGTAATTGCTTGATTCTTTGTTTTTCTATTCGAGAAAAATTTGGCGCCATGAACTGCGGAAAGCGATCGGACAAGTAATCGATCGCTTGTTGGCTAGCTTCATCAAGGTAAGAATTTCTTTGAGCCTCATTGATCAGTCGAATTTGTTTTTGAGAAGTAATTCTCTCAAATAAGATTTCCAGCGCTTTGTGTGTGGCAGTACCTCTAGCCATTGCGCTCATGCCAGTCTCGAAATCATTGAGGCTCCTTGCTTCTAGTCGATGGTGGGCAAAACTCCTGAAAGGGCAAGAAGATTGGTCGCTAATAATTCTATGACCTCCACCAATAGTTTCCGCCTCACCTAAAGGAATGCTTTCGTCAACAACAGTAGTAATAGTTGGCGATACTGTAAAATGATCGATTACGCTTCTTATTGGTTCTGGCTGACTTGCAATAAGTTTGTATTCGCTTAGCGGGATATCAGCTGCTAGACCGCTGGGGCGGAAATGCAATTCTTCGTTATCCCTATGATGGCTAATGATAATTTTAGTATTCGCTGAGTTGCAAATCAGATCAAAGGTTTGCTGCGCCTGTTCATAATTTTGTTGGCTATTACAACCTGGGATACTAAGCTTTTCTTGCATTGAGTAGGGAACAAATGGCGAGGGTGTGACTGGGGTGGGCCAGTTATTATCGTCAAAGCCTACAAACCAAACGTAGTCGAAGTTAAGGCCGATGGCTTCGTTTGGTGTGAGCAATGAAACCTGCGCTGTGTTGTTTGTAGGATATTTTTGCAGTGTATCTCTACAGAGTAATTTAATTTTTGTCAGTATAGATTGAAATTGAACTTGACCAAGATAGATACCACTGGATGCAATCTGCTCTACGAGTTCATGCCATTGTCTTACTGTATCCTTCTCTGCGTCAGTTAAGTATGCCCCAGGCCAGCCCAATTCTTGCAAACTTTCTTCGATAAAAGCCGCCCATTCGTTGGTTGTTTTTGGTTGTGAATTAGCTCGGAAATGAGATCTATATTGCAGCAGAGCATTTGACAGAATAGGCGCGTAGAAGGGTTTTTTTTCATTTCCTAAATGTCGATTGAGTTCTGAAAGCGAATATTCTGAACTTGCGAATCTACGCATGAACAGTTCCATTTGCAATCTGGCCTCCTGCTCTTCTTCAGCCGCAACTAGGTAATTAGACTGAAGGATGCGACATACATTCTCGCTTTTTTGAATGTCGAAACAAAAGCCCAATAGCAACACGGCATCAGCAATTACTGCAGTTTTTATAATTGGCATTCCGGAGTTTGCATGATTGACCGCTGATTGAAGAGTGCCAAGTTGAAGTATCGCAGCGGGGTCAAGTTTTTTTTCAAGCTCGTTTCTAATTTTTCTATCGCTACTGATACCCTTATTGCTGATTACTCCAATATGGGCGCAGGGATCTTGTTTGCTAAGTTGGTCAATCCAAACTGAGCAAGCTTGGCATTCTTCATCTAATGAGTGGAAGCTAAATCGCTGACGTTGAGAGCTCATATCTGACTGCTTGCTAAACAATGACTCGCAGGCCCTCTGTTCAGATAGTGTTTTAAAAAGAGCTCTATAGATAGGTGGGGGTTGGAAAAAATTAAATAACTTAATGTCATGAGAGAACCATGCTGGATCAATTCTTGCATTTTCTTTTAGCAACCTGTGGATACAGTCAACCAAATTAAGAACTCTATGTTGCTCACCTAATTCCCTGTATTGAGTGACCCAGCTACTGAAGGCCGATACATCAGGTATGGCTAAGAAGTGGGACAGGCTTGACATGACATCGATATCTGGTTGCCATTGGCGTAACAGCCTATATGCATGGCTGACGGAGATTGCAGCTTCTGCTGAATTTAACAATGGGTATTTATCAAGAGAGTTTTCGAGAATTGTATGCCAAAGCAACTTCTCATCCATTGGGGAAAGTATCTGATAATCACAAAATGGTGATATGCCTTTTCTTCCGAGCTTTGTCCAAAGATCTTCCAGCCAGATGTCTATTGCCATTATAGAGGGTGAGAGAAAAACATTAGTTTTTTGTAGTCGGCTATATTCATCTAATAGCGTGATTCTGATTTTGTTATTGGGTACAAGAATCAGAGGATCGCCATCGAACAGGTTCTGTAGCTCGGAAATATTAATGCGGGAAATTGCCATGCTAGTTACTCAATTCTTCTTGTGATCAATGTGGGAAGCCCAATCAAGAAACTCATTTTTTTTGCCGCGGAATACAACTCGTTGTAACTTTTTACTAAGCTGATACTCGTACATAGGGTCGTAATAGTCGCTTAGAAGTTTTCGGATCCAGTTCTTGTGCAGATCTATATTATTTGATGTTTTTTGTTCGCTTAACGCCGTATTGATTAGTTGATCTATTTCAACATAGCCTTCACCGCCTAGTCTGCGTTTAATTTTACTCAAACCCGAAAAAAGAAATTCGGAGAAATGTGTCATTGACTTGGTATCAAATTCTGATTCGAATTCTCGATAATTAGAGATTATATAATCGTTAAGGATAGTATTAACTCGAGATTCTAGAGGCTCATCGACGATTGCGATGGGAGAGTCAGACATTTTGTTATGCAGACAAAGCGGAATTGAGAGCGAACCAATACCTCTGCTTTCATCTTCTAAGAAAATTCGATTCGCCTCGCTTACTGGCAATTTCAAGAATTGACCGCTTAAGTTATTCTCAAAATAAATCTGCGAGGGCTGTGGCTGCAGTCGTTTCCCAAATGCGGATCCGCGATGACCTGCTATTCCTTCCAGGTCGATACTGTATCGAAGGTGGTTTATTAGATGAGTCTTGCCGGTCCCGGTATTTCCAGCAACAATAACGAAGTCGCTCATGCTCGCAGACTTTTCTAATGAATCCATCAAAAATCTTCGTACTGCTTTGAACCCACCCTCAACTAATGGAATTGCATAACCTTGTTTAGTCAACCATTCTTGAACAGTATGCGAGCGTAAACCACCGCGGAAACAGAGTAATACGGCTTGGGGGTTTGTTTTTATATAAGCTGACCAGGCGCTTAGACGCTTTGCCTTTTCTGTGGGGTCGAGTAATTGCTCTGCAAGAGTGATAGCTGCAATTTGGCCAGAGGATTTGAATTTTGTACCTACAGCTTCTCTTTCAGTATCTGTGAGCAAAGGGAGATTTGTTGAATTCGGGAGTGAGCCGTGGCTGAACTCAATCGGAGCCCGAACATCCAGTATAGGTGTGTTATCTAGAAAGAGGTTTATGAATGTTGTTTCAGATAAGTTAGCAGGCATGAAGAAGCGACGGTGTTGGCCTGGAATTAGGGATTTTTTCTAAGGCTAAGTATACCACCAACCTCCGCTTATCCCCTAGTCGAAAAGGGTTGAATGGCTCTCAATCCTTTATAGGCGAAGCTGTTGGCACATTCTGCAGCAATAGAATTCTTCCTTGAGTGGACCTTCACAGTAATACTGCTTGAGCACTTAAACTCGCTATAAGCAGTGGTGGCTCATTGCAATGAAATCAATCAGCTTGTAATTAACCGTAGGAACAGATTGTAAAAGTCATGGGCATTCTTATCTTTTATTAGAACTATCCCTTGTATGAATTTTGCAGATGCAATTCTGGAGGAATATACCTTTTAAGAAGGTAATCGCTAATAAATTTAGGAAGTTGGTCGGGAAAAAGATTAGGGGTGAATATTTCGCTAAATATTTCACTTCGATTTTTTCTTTTTACTGCATTGGCTAGCCTGCTCGACAATAAATAATATTCTCTACACTCGACAACACCTTTAAACCTTTACTGTAATAAGCTTGGAGCTTTGCTAACCGCCGTATTAGAGTCATACTTCGGGAATCTCTCACTCGTAGCAGGCTTGTATCATTCCAAAGATAGAATCAAATTTTACCGATAAATTATCTGAACCCACCCCTGACCCTTTTAAATTGATACGTCGAATAAAGGATAGGGGACCGGCACCGGTGCATTTATGGGACCCGCCATTCTGTGGTGACATCGACATGCTCATCAGCCGAGATGGGACTTGGTTTCATGAAGGTTCTGCGATTCGCCGCCCAGCGATGGTTAGTTTGTTTGCTTCGGTTTTGAAGCTGGAGGCAGATGGTGATTTCTATCTGGTAACTCCAATTGAAAAAGTCAGGATTCGAGTGACAGATTGCCCTTTTGTTGTGGTGAAAATGGAATCTACTGGCAATGGGAGACAGCAAAAATTAGCCTTTACGACAACTCTTGGCGAAACCGTTATAGCTGGGATAAATCATCCCATTGAAGTCACTACGCACTCTGAAACTGAAGAGCCCCATCCTAGTATCGAGATTAGAAATGGTTTGAGGGCATTGATTAACCGAGCAGTGTTTTATCGGTTGGTGGAATTAGCTATAGAATTTGACTCTGACGATGACTCTATAACAGGTGTATGGAGTGACGGGAAATTTTTCCAACTTGGCTCGATAGTGCCTTAATCAGCTCGCTTGAGCTTAATGTTAGAAGTGTTCTCGAGAACATGTTGTCCAGATGGTGAGGCCTCAGCTTTAGTTGTGGCTTCTCTGCTGTGAGAAGGAAATATTCAGGAACTTATTGCCTAGTTTATATGCGCCCACTGAGCTACGCACCATGAAGATTGCTGCTTCTTTTGGTTTTTCTATGGTCTTTTTGACTATTGCTAGCTATGCATGCAGTTACCAACTTTACTGGTTCAAGAAAAAAGCTGTTGCCGCTCAACAAAAAAAGCAGGCAAAAGAGGGTATCGTTGAGAATTTGATTCTGTTGCGTTTGTGGTATTTCTACCTTTCCTAATTCTCTTTAATAAGTTCAGCCCAACAATGTTTTAGGAGAGGTTCTATTCTTGAGTCTTGGTTGACCTACAGAGGCAAAAACGGCATTATTAGCCCGCTTTTTTTGAGTGCCTCAAGAATTTTGTGGTTTATCCCAATAGTCAATTACTGCTAGCTAAATTTCAGGAGAACCCATGAAGATTCTTGTGGGCATCAAGCGCGTCGTGGATGCAAATGTTAAAGTACGGGCTAAATCAGATGGCACAGGCGTCGATCTCACTAATGCTAAAATGGCAATGAATCCGTTTTGTGAAATCGCTGTTGAAGAAGCGATTAGAATCAAAGAGGCGGGCTCTGCAGATGAGATTATTGCTGTCTCTATTGGACCAAAGGTGTGTCAAGAGCAGATTCGTACTGCTTTAGCTCTAGGTTCAGACCGTGGAATTTTAGTGGAAACCGAAGAGCAGGTTGACCCTCTTACGGTGGCGAAGGTCTTTAAAGCTATCGTCGACAAAGAAGGTATAGCTTTAGTGATTCTAGGTAAGCTTTCTATCGATACTGATAACAATCAGGTTGGCCAAATGCTTGCAGCTCTGTGCAACTATCCTCAAGGGACATTTGCAGCAAAGGCGGAGCTAAAAGATGACAAGATTGAAGTTACTCGAGAAATCGACGGTGGTGAGCAGACAGTGTTGCTAGACCTGCCGGCAATTGTAACTACAGATTTACGACTAAATGAGCCGCGCTATGCTTCATTGCCCAATATTATGAAGGCTAAAAAGAAGACAATTGATACAATGACGCCAGCTGATTTGGGGGTCGATATTGTTTCGAATCTTAAAACTCTAAAGATTGCTCCGCCAGAAGAACGCCCTGCGGGTATCATCGTTGAATCGGTGGAAGAGCTAGTCAGTAAACTGAAAACTGAAGCCAAAGTGATTTAGGGGGCAACATGACAAATTTAGTGATCGCTGAACATGATAATAATTCACTCAAGCCAGCCACTCTCAATACAATCACTGCTGCAGTGGAGATCGGTGGTGATATCACTGTTCTAGTTGCGGGTTCAAATTGCCAAGCGGCTATAGATGGGGCGGTGGCAATAGCCGGAGTTACCACAGTCATTGCTGCTAATAATCCAGTCTATGAACATCAAATGCCAGAAAATCTAGCTCCATTGGTTGCTCAATTAGCGGAGAATTTTAGCCATGTACTTGCAGCAGCAACAACTACTGGAAAGAACCTCTTGCCACGTGTAGCAGCCTTGATGGATGTTGGCCAAATATCTGATGTTGTTGAGGTTCAGTCAGCTGATATTTTCGTGAGACCGATTTATGCCGGTAACGCCATGGCGACAGTGCAGTCATTGGACAGAATTAAAGTTCTCACAGTACGGACAACAGCATTCGAAGAAGCGGGCGTGGGAGGTAGTGCAACAGTTGAGAGCTCTGATGTGGTAATCGAGCTGCAACAAGCATCTTTCGTAAGTGAGCAGTTGTCTGTTTCTGAACGACCGGAACTCACAGCAGCTTCAATAATTATTTCTGGTGGTCGAGGAATGCAAAATGGTGAGAATTTTGCCTTGCTGGAAAAAGTCGCTGACAAGTTAGGTGCCGCTATTGGTGCTTCAAGAGCAGCAGTGGATGCTGGGTTTGTTCCCAATGATTACCAGGTTGGGCAAACTGGAAAAATCGTTGCTCCAGATTTGTACATCGCTGTAGGTATTTCTGGTGCTATTCAACATTTAGCTGGTATGAAAGATAGCAAGGTGATTGTTGCCATCAATAAAGATGAGGAAGCACCCATATTTCAAGTAGCGGATTATGGCTTAGTAGGAGATTTGTTTAAGATACTACCTGAGCTTGAGGCTGCACTATGACATAGTGTCTCGTGACTCTGGTGAGGCAAACCAAGACATAAAAAAGCCTGAAAAAATCAGGCTTTTTTATGTCTACTTCTAATGGAGTTTGATATCAACTCTATCAGAGGATTAAGATTTATCCGATGAGTCTTGGTTAGACTCTCTCATCTGACGCTTCTTGATTTCTCGCGGATCGTTTAGAGCCCGAGTATTTGTAACTTTTGGTACTGGAGTTGGTTCCGGCTTTGATTTAACCGCTGGTTTTGTCTCAGAACTTGCCGCAGGAACAGGAGTAACAGAACTTGCCACTAGATCAGCGTCTATCACCGTTTCCTTCGTAACAATTTTACTGTTAGTCGATTGTGTGAGAGCGCTGGCGTCACTTCTTACAGTAGGACTCTCAGACTTTTCAGATTCAGCTTTAATGAACTTCATGCCGTGGTCACTGCTGGATTGAGGATCAGAGTTTTCTGAGCCGGGTGTTTGTTGTGTTTTGACTGTTGAGGTTTCAGCTGGTCTTTCAATGTGTTTCTCAGGTGGTCTCGTACTTGAAATCTCAGATTCCTGCTCACTCTGTTGCTCTGTTGGTTTTCTCTCAGAATTTGTTGCAGACGCGCTGTGAGCAGCTTCTTCAGTAGTGTCGGGCTTTTCCGAAGTTGTCTGGTCTACTGAAACATTACCTGTCATAGCTGATTCTGCAGAATTATCGTCAACGCGATCTCTGTTGCTGGGTGATGTTTTGCGAGCAACGTTACCATTACTTTCGAGCTGAGCGGTTGCATTTCCTGCTGCCTCTGGAGCCGCACGCTCATTAGGATTACGTTCAGGCGCTGCAGGCCGTTCTGGGCTCACTGGAGAATCAATCGCCCTTTGTGAGTCGTCGTTGGCTGTTTTTTCTATAGCCTCCGGTCTTGGTCCCCGGCGGCGTTGATTGGTATTTCTTGGACGCTTATTAGCGGGTCGCCGCTGTGCCTTTTGTTCATTACCTTCAGTGGTAGAAGCGCTTTGTGATTGTGGTTTTTCGTCGTTTGATTTATTTCTCTCTCTGGTGCTTGCTGGTTTTTTTGGATTTCCTTGCTTCCGTTTTGACTGACCAGATTGTTTGTTACCGTCTTCTTTGCGCTCATTTCTTGATGAGGCACTGCCCTTGGATTGTTGCCCTTGGGTTTGTCTTTGATTGCGTTGTGCAGGTTTGTTTCTGCTTCGGTTTGGCTGTCTGCGACGCTGTTGTGATGCCGTCTTTTTTTTATCTGATGAGCTAAACAGTCCGGCGCTTGCAGCAAGTAATGAGGCTACTAAACCTTTCTTAGGAAGAGGCGTTCTCGGCGCCGGTATATTACTAACGGATGCTTTTTGTATGGGAGCGTCCTGCGCCGGTGGTTTAACATTGACGGATGGTTCCGGCTCTGAGGTGGCTTCAACTTCATAGGGTTCAGATTGTCGATTGACTCCGGTTATTTCGTAGTGCGGAGTCTGCATCTCAGGATTGGGAACTATGACTACCTTAGTCTTACTCTGTTCTTCTATATCTGCTAACACCAGTCGCTTTTCATTAAGCAGATAAGAAGACACTATCAAAGGCACGGTCGCTTTTACTTCCTGGCTCTTTTCCTTGTTTGCTTCTTCTTGAACAATTCTTAAAATAGAGAGTGATAAGGATTCTACATCGCGAATAAAACCTTGGCCATTGCAGCGAGGGCACACAATCGCACTCGTTTCTCCGAGAGAGGGTCTTAGTCTTTGTCGAGACATCTCAAGGAGGCCAAATCTGGAAATACGACCGACTTGGACACGTGCTCTGTCAGCCTCAAGAGCACCTCGCATACGGTTTTCTACATTGCGCTGATTGCGATTCGATATCATATCGATGAAATCAATTACTACCAAACCTCCCATATCACGTAACCGTAATTGACGGGCAATCTCATCGGCTGCTTCAAGATTAGTGTTTAAAGCTGTCTCTTCAATGTCAGAGCCGCGAGTTGCTCGAGACGAGTTGATGTCGATCGAAATCAGCGCTTCTGTGGGGTCAATAACCACCGAGCCGCCGGAAGGTAATTTTACTTCCCGTTCAAAAGCACTCTCAATTTGGGCTTCGATTTGATAGCGATTGAAAAGGGGCAATATGTCGTCATAGAGCTTAATACGATTTTCATACTGCGGCATCACCTGATTAATGAATGTCAAGGCTTCTTCGTATGATTCTTTAGTATCGAACAAGACCTCGTCAATATCTTTACGTAGATAGTCACGAATCGTACGGATAATGACATTGCTTTCCTGGTAGATGAGGAAAGGGGCTGATTTTTCCGTCTCTGCATCCTGAACTGCCTGCCATAGGGCTAATAAATAATCCAAGTCCCATTGCAGTTCTTCTTCGGATTTACCTACACCTGCTGTCCTTACGATCATGCCCATTCCGTCAGGAATGGTGAGAACGCGCAATGCTTCTCTTAATTCGGAGCGATCATCCCCCTCGATACGACGGGAAATGCCTCCAGCCTTGGGGTTATTTGGCATAAGAACAAGGTAACGACCTGCCAGACTGATATAGGTAGTTAAAGCAGCTCCTTTATTACCGCGCTCTTCCTTCTCCACTTGGACTATTACTTCAGTGCCTTCTCGGATCAGTTCTCTGATGCTGCCTTTATCATTGTTGCCTTTAGCATAATACTGATGGGAGATTTCCTTTAGGGGCAAAAAGCCATGCCGTTCGGCACCAAAATCAACAAAGGCAGCCTCCAAGCTTCGTTCTACCCGGGTTATTTTACCTTTATAAATATTGGCTTTTTTCTGGATTCTTGTGCGGTTTTCGATATCCAAATCGTAAAGTTTTTGGCCATCGACGAGGGCAACCCGAAGTTCTTCTTCTTGGGTTGCATTGATTAGCATTCTTTTCATAGTTAGTTCACTTTCTGTTGAACCAGAGAAGTAAACTCGGGGAGGGCTATTCGTGACAGCGATGCAGTACTACCTTACTTGGGAGTTCAACACCTTTGATGCTAAAACGAAGGTCGTTTAAACACCTAATAAAACTAATATTTCACTTAACAACAAAAAGAATCATATCCGCGTAATAAGAAACCCTTGCTACGGGAGTGCTCATACTAAACTGAGTCTGGACTACTATATTTCATCTATATATTGTTTTAATTCAATATTTTATCTTTTTCTGTCTTTCTTTTCCGCCATCTTTATCTCTGTTGAAGAGTGGATTGTCGGATGCTCTGAATAGGAATTCCTGAATTTACTATTTCTAGTTTTATAGTCGTGCCAATTAAGGGCAGGACAGTCATAATTTCTGTTATGGGGGCCTCAGGAACTTTCGGCTAACTTATTCGTTAGTCTTACGGAGTTAGGAGCCCACCTCGATCGCCAATGATGGCGTTAAAAAAATAGTGCCAAATGGCGCTGCAATCAAACTATCGGCAGCTCAGGACACAATCTGATTGAGTTCGATGGCAATTAATGAAATTTAGTGCCAGTGGCCCAATACTCGCTATTGAAATTAAATTTCACGTAGCGATCAGGAGGGGAATATAGCAGTTATTCCTAGCTTACTCAACACAATGGTAGGTCTTTACAGCTGAAAATTCGCCAGAAAACAACAGCCTGCGGCAAGATTTAGAGAATGATTGTGAATTTATGCCTCTAAGGTCATGAGAAATCTGAGTTGGCTTGATAAAGGAGAAAACCTGTGGTTAAAATGGCCACACTATGTGGCTTTGCCAGCACAAAGACACATAAGGTAGATATGTTAGGTGAAACTTTGCAAAAATAGCCGGTGAAAATGAATAATAGAGTGATTTTTGATCAGTGTTAGCTTGCTTGGATGAATGTTCTGGCAAGGAGACATACCTGCTTAAGTGAGTGGTCAGCTGACAAAAAATCAAAAATCTAAGAATTGTGCCGGTCACAACTAAGTGGACTGGGTGGGCAGGAAACAGGGAAATGACGATATATTCTTATTGCAGAACTTCCGAGCTGGAAGCAAGCCTTGATCAAGATGAGTTGGACGCGCTCTTAGAACCAGAACTTTTATCGATTCAAACTTATTGTCTCCGCCAGCGCTGGTATATGACAGAAGCGATTAGAGACTCTAATTGCAGTTGGGCATTGGAATTTAGCAAAAGAGAGAATGGCAAACACTTGCTGAATCTCTTACAAGCTGGTGATGTTCTTTTGTGCAGTAGGCTTGAGAGAATATTTAGTTCTAGTCATGAAGCGGTGAAATGTATTAATAAGCTGCGGGAAAAATCCGTGCAGTTGCATATCGTAGAATTGGATGGCGATATCACCAATCCCGGGTTTGAAGTGAATTTTGAAAAGCTTACAACTGTCTTTTCTCGATTGGAAAAACGCAAATCTGCTGAACGCATCAAAGGTGTTAAACAGCGTCAAAAGAAACAGGGAAGGTATTTAGGTGGCAGCAGGCCTTTTGGCTACATGATTCATGATAATGGACGCCTCATTGAAAACCACAAAGAGCAAAGAGTGCTTCGAGAAATTATGGATTTGAAGAAGCAAGGGAAATCACTACGCGCGATATCCAGCGAAGTATCGACACCAGTTATGCCTATTAGCTTTAAAACTGTACAACGACTCTTGATACGTCACGCGGATCAAGCTTAGTTCGACATTTTGCTCCAAGCTCAGGACTGATGTGTGGCGATTAGCGATAAATCAGCAACTGAATTCTTAAGGCTAATGCTCTATGTTTAAACCGTTCTCTGTTTTCATCGGTTTGCGATATAGCCTCACTCGAAAACGAAACTTTCTCCTTTCTTTTGTCTCCCTCATTTCCATGCTGGGTGTGAGTATCGGCGTATTGATCCTAATAGTTGCACTGTCTGTTATGAATGGCTCCATATCGCTACTCAGAACTGAAGCGTTGAAATCCGTGCCTCACGTAATTGTCTCAGGAGAAAGCTTTGGAGAAAACTGGCGGGAAGAGGCGAGACTGGCACTTTCGTCTGCTGATGTTCTTGCCGTGGCTCCTTTTTTAGAAGGGGAAGCCACGATTAGGCACCAGGGCAATAATTCCTTTGTTCGTCTTCGGGGCGTAGATCCTCTTTTAGAAGCTAATGTTGTAAATAATGATAGTACACGTTATGCGGAATTATTCTTGGAGTTAGCTGAAACACAAAATGGCATTATTTTGGGATCCCAGCTCGCGCACGAATTGGAAATCGACGGTAGAAGCGATGTAAGCGTTACGGCATTGAGCAGTTTGCTAGCTCGCTCTCTCTCAGATACTCAGGGATTTGTAGTTATCGGATTCGCCGACTTTGGCATTTATGGCAATAACAATGTTGCGTTGGTTAATTTGTCGCAAGCTCAAGCTTTGTTTGTGGCAGACCCTGGCGTGAATCTTCAGTTGCGGCTAAAAGTTGCTGACGTGCTTAGAGCGAAGAAAATTACCGGATCGATTAATTTTGCAGAAAATGATTTAGATATTCAGCCGTGGAATGAAACCCAGGCAAGTTTGTTTAATGCTTTGGAAATGGAAAAAATTCTTACTTCTTTTATGTTATTAATGATTGTTGTAATCGGTGCAGTCAACATTGTTTCTACTTTAGTAATGGTTGTATCAGACAAGACTGCGGACATTGCAATTATGAGAACCATGGGTGCTAGCAGTACCACAATTATGAAAATATTTATTGTTCAGGGATTAATCGCCGGTGTGATTGGGACCCTAGCGGGAGCCATTTTAGGAGTATTGCTAGCTGATAACATCACCAATTTGAGTTTGCTGCTTGAACAGTTCCTCAATAGTATTTTTAGTGACGCAAACATCTATCTGATTTCTCATCTTCAAACTCGGATAGATCTTATCGAAGTGCTTTATATTTGTGCAGCAGCTTTACTTGTAAGCTTTCTGGCGACACTTTATCCGGCATACCGTGCCAGTAAAATACAACCAGCTGAAGTACTTCGATATGAATAGTATGCGTTTGAATCGCCATCTGAAGTTGAGTCAGCCATTATGAATTCCGAGCACAATGTCGAACCTGTAGTTCTGAGCTGCGAACATCTAACCAAGTCTTACTCACAAGGTCCGCAGACTGTTCAGGTGCTCAAGAATGTCAATTTAACTGTCGTACCTGGCGATCGAATTGCCATTGTCGGAAGTTCAGGGTCAGGTAAAACCACCTTATTGAATTTATTAGGCGGTTTGGATTTACCCAGTTCTGGCACTGTCCAGATAGCAGGAAAGAACCTCGCTGAAGTGAATCAGACTGAACGCGGCATGCTGCGCAATAAATACCTCGGTTTCGTTTATCAATTTCATCATCTATTAGGGGAATTCTCTGCGGAAGAAAATGTGGCAATGCCATTACTAATTGGTGGCTTGGATGCCAAGTCTGCGAACGGAAAGTCACGACAAATACTAGCTCGCGTTGGGTTACAAGAAAGAATGGGGCATAAACCTTCAGAGCTATCAGGTGGTGAGCGACAGCGAGTCGCAATTGCCCGAGCCCTAGTTACGAATCCCAAATGTGTTTTACTAGATGAGCCGACAGGAAATCTAGACAGACATACGGCGTTGGAAATACAGCAATTAATGTCAGATCTCAATGAATCGCTAAGCACAAGCTTTATCGTTGTGACTCACGATGAGCGATTGGCCGATTCAATGCAGAGAATATTAGTTTTGAGTGACGGTGGTCTAAAAGAATTTGCTACTCAGCAGAGTGCTATACCCAATTTTGAAGTCTCTGTTGGTGAAAATGGTGTGAATGACTAATGAATTCTAACCCTAGCTCATTTGCTCGCTACATAGCGTTGCGTTATGTCAGTGTCGGCAAGCGCAGTCAGTTAGTTTCGTTTATGTCGGCAATTTCTATTTTTGGCTTGGCTTTAGGTATCGCAATTCTTATTACGGTGCTGTCTGTGATGAATGGCTTCGATCGAGAGATGCGAGAGAATATTCTCGGTATTGTTCCTCATATCACCATCAATTCAGATGAAAACCTCAGTATTGATGGTTGGTTGGAAATCCAAAACCTGGTAAATGATAATCCTCAGATCGTATCCGCTGCGCCAGTCATTAACACTTTAGGTGTAGTTGTTAGCGACGCTGGCAATAAAGGGGTTTTAGTAAATGGCATCGATGCCGGATCAGAAACTTCAGTTTCAGCGATAGACCGATTTATGCAGGCAGGATCCCTTGAAACGCTGCAGAACAAGAAATGGGGATTAGTTCTGGGTCAAGGGCTGGCCAATAGATTGGGGCTTGCACTCGGTGATCAAATCGATCTGTTTTCCCCAGTAATCAATCTAAATCCAATTACCCCTCTCGCTACATTTCGATCATTTGAAGTGGTTGGAATTTTCAGGGTAGGCACTCAGGAATTAGACAGTGAGTTGGTAATAATTAATATAGATGCGGCTCGGGTATTATTCCGCCTAAGAACGCCTTTTAATGGTTTGCGCTTACGAACCGTCGATGTGTTGGAAGCCGACGCTGTGCGGGCGAGCTTATTAAACGTTTTGCCGGCAGGCTCAGAAGTTAGGAGTTGGACATCGCAATATGGCAGCATCTATGAAAATATCAAATTCTCGCGCAACATAATTAGTTTTATGCTGTGGCTACTCGTTGGTGTTGCTGCTTTTAACCTGGTGGTGAGTTTAATTATGATAGTGCGAGATAAGACAGCAGACATTGCGATCTTAAGAACACTTGGCGCGAGTCCTAGGATCATAAATAGAGTATTTATGTGGCAGGGTAGTTTTATTGCTCTCCTCGGGATTGTTATCGGTGTTGCTTTTGGAATCTTCGGGTCGCTGCAAATCACTGCTTTCGCTGCATTTATTGAACGACAATTTTCTGTGCAGTTGCTCAGTGCCGAAGTTTATCCAATCGATTTTTTGCCTTCGCAGTTGAGTTATGTGGATATCATAATTGTGATTTTTGGTGTCATGGTGCTGTCATTGCTTGCTACTATTTATCCCGCCCGGCGCGCAGCTGCCATTCAGCCTGCTGCTGCTTTGCGTACTGAATAATTCAGTAAGTCAAGAATTCGCGATTAATCTATAGGCTTTCTAAGGAAAGATAGTGCAGTCACATTCTTCTCGCCGCAGCGTTAGGCTTTTACTGACTTGGTTTTTCATGGCCAACGCTGAGAATTAAGCAGTTTATTAGTTGTTGTATAAATCAGGCATCTCCGTCTAGTGCCGATAACCTTTAGACGTGGTGCGTGAGGTGTTTTACTGGTCTTGGTAATCAGGTTATGTCAAAAACAAAAACGATTATGGTAGAGTAATGCGCTTAATAAATGGAGAGGAAGCGTGGTAGAAATAGTTAGGGGAGGTGGATGGTTAATGCTCCCAATAATGCTTTGTTCCATCGTCGCCATCGCAATAGTAATTGAGCGATTCTGGACCTTAAGTGCTGCTCGCATTATTCCCAAGTACGTTCTTGCCCAAGTTTGGACCTGGTTGAAGAACGATCAGCTCGATTCTAGCAAGTTACGTGAACTTAGACTTTCTTCTCCTTTAGGACAAATATTAGCCGCAGGCCTGTTAAGTTCCCGCTATGGCCGTGCGGCAATGATCGATAGTATCGGGCAGACAGCCGCTCAGGTAGTCCATGATATGGAGCGTTATTTGAATACGTTGGGCACGATAGCCGCAATAACTCCATTATTGGGTTTGCTCGGCACTGTTGTCGGTATGATCCGGGTATTCAGTGAAATCATGTTGCAGGGTACAGGTAATGCGAATGCCTTAGCTGGTGGAATTTCAGAAGCTTTGATTACTACAGCAGCTGGCCTTACTGTTGCAATTCCAACCTATATGTCTCACCGCTTCTTTGCTCGGCGAGTAGATTTCTTGGTAATTAATTTAGAACAGGAATCGATAAAATTAGTAGATGCTTTACATAGCGACCGCAAGGTCGTAGTAAAGTAAGCAAACAGTATGTTGTTGTTTTCTCCAAGATTCAAAATAGTTACTTTCTAATTATGATAAGCAATTATTAGTCAAATGATTAATAGCTAAGCAGTTTCCAGATGAAATTTAAGCGTGCAGTAAGAGAAGGCCTCACGATCAATATGACGCCACTGATTGATGTTGTCTTTTTGTTGCTGATTTTTTTCATGGTGACTACTACCTTCAGTAGGGAAACTCGATTAATGGTTAATTTACCTGAGGCCGATGCGGAGCTCGCCAACACAGACTCGACCTCGATTGAAATTATTGTAGCGAGAGATGGCACATATTCTATTAACGGTAGGGCGCTAATCAACAATCGGCTCGAAACATTAATTCGCGGTCTGGAATTAGAATCAACAGGAGATCGTAACTTACCAATCGTGTTAATTGCTGACGCCGAGGCCACTCATCAGTCAGTAGTTACCGCAATGGATGGAATAGGACGGACAGGGTTCACGCGATTAAGTATTGCGACACAGCGACCAGAAGACGTTGAAGATGCCGCGTCTGCCCCCAGATAAATAAGCCATGCAAAACGAAACCGACAATAGATTCAACGAAATTCCGAAGCCTGAAAGAAAAGGCTCAAAGCGAAATAAGAAGGAAAGCAAAATGGATGATGCTGCTAATATAGACCAAAAATATAGCGGCTGGCAGCTCTATAAACGCTTATTTAGCTATGTGATGCCACATAAGTTAATTATGTACTATGCGGTTTTGGGTTACCTGATTTTTGCGACCACATCTCCAGCCACAACTTATTGGCTTGGCTGGACTGTCGATGCTATTAACGCGGAAAATTTCTCTGAAGTAAGACTGCTTAGTCCCATTCTTTGCGTATTGATTGTGTTAGTGAGAGGTATAGGCGGCTTCATTGGCAGCTATGCATTGGCGGCAATATCAAATCATGTAATACATAAGCTCCGCTGTGACCTAATTGAGCACTTAATTGCACTTCCTTCATCTTATTTTGATAAGAATACTTCGGGGAAGCTGGTGTCCAAATTTACTTATGATGTTAATCAAGTGACAGGTGCTGCCAGTAATGCAGTCGCAGTGATCATTCGGGAAGGATTTACAGTTATCGGTTTGTTGACCTTTTTGCTTTATATTGATTGGCAGTTGAGTTTAACTTTTTTAATTATTGCGCCATTTGTAGCCAAAGTTGTGAGTATCGCTTCAAAGAGGTTTAGAAGATTTAGTACTCAGATGCAAGATTCTATGGCGGATGTTACACAAATAACTAATGAGTCGATCAAAGGGCATCGGGTAGTGCGCACATTTACTGCTGAAGATTTTATCAGTGCTAAGTTGTTGGATGCCAGTGAGAAAAATCGCGGGCAGAATATGAAAATGGCATTTACTCGAAGTGTTAGTACTCCGTTCGTTCAATTTATCGTCAGCATCGCCATGGCAATTTTAGTCTGGCTGGCATTGTCCCCGGATTTTTTTGCTGACAAAACTTCAGGAAATTTCGTTGCGTTTTTGGGTGCGGCAGGATTGCTGGCAAAACCCATTCGACAATTAACTCAGGTTAATTCTGTGGTGCAAAGAGGGCTTGCTGCAGCTCATAGTATTTTCACCTTATTAGATGAAAGCGTTGAGACAGACGAAGGGACACACTCAGTCGAAAATGTTACTGGGAAAGTTACCTTTAGTGATGTTGGCTTTTCCTATAACAACAGAAATAAAAAAGCATTAGATAGAATTAATTTTACCGTAGAGCCTGGACAAACTATTGCGCTAGTGGGTAAGTCTGGTAGCGGGAAAACCAGTTTGGTTAGTTTGATCCCGAGGTTCTATGAGTGCACTGAGGGAAAGATAGAGCTGGATGGTGTGGTCCTGCAGGATTATAAATTAAGCAATCTCCGCCAGCATATATCCTTAGTTACCCAGCAAGTTGTTCTCTTTAACGGTACAGTGGCAGAGAACATTGCCTATGGTACGCCAGAATTGGATGAAGCGAAGATTGTGGCAGCAGCGACCAATGCTCACGCGATGGAATTTATCGAACATTTAGAGCATGGGCTGCAGACCCAGGTTGGAGACGATGCGGGGCTATTGTCTGGAGGTCAAAGGCAAAGAATAGCTATTGCCCGTGCCTTGCTAAAAGATGCACCGATACTGATATTCGACGAAGCGACATCCGCGCTGGATTCGGAATCAGAAAAACACATTCAGCAGGCATTGGATGCTTTGATCAAAGGTAGAACTACATTCATTATAGCTCATCGTCTATCCACAATTGAGAATGCAGATTTAATACTGGTCATGGATAGCGGCAATATCGTTGAGTCTGGTACTCATGCTGAGCTTCTTTCTGCTCACGGGCTTTATTCCAGGCTTCATAAAATTCAGTTTTCTGATAAAAGCGTGGCACTTTAAAACACGCTTCACACTAATTATCTTCAATGGTGATTGCGAGTATTTTTTCTAAATGACCTTTCTAGAAACAGCATGGTACGAAAAGGCTGGGTGGCTAATTATACTTTGGCCTATCTCGATTTTATTTCGGCTGCTAGCTCTTTGTCGTCGGCGCCTACAGCAGATTTCATCTCGGCCCTCTCATATTAATGTTCCCATTGTTGTGGTTGGGAATATATCTGTAGGGGGCACCGGCAAAACTCCAGTAGTAATTGCTTTGGCAAAGAACTTGAAGAGTCTTGGTATTAATCCTGGAATAATCAGTCGAGGTTATGGTGGTTCAGCAGCTGCGTACCCTTTGATAGTAAATTCAGATTGTGAAGTAAGTGCCTGTGGTGATGAGGCTCTGCTTATTCGAGATAAAACGAACTGTCCCGTCGTGGTTGATCCAGATAGAACCGCTGCTATAAATCTTTTAATGCAAAAATTTAGAGAAGAAATAGATCTGGTTATTAGTGATGATGGGTTGCAACATTATAAACTCTATCGCGATTTGGAAATTGCGGTTGTTGATGGCAATAGGTTATTTGGCAATGGGCTTTGCTTGCCAGCTGGTCCACTTAGAGAGCCAGTCTCGAGACTCTTAGAAGTTGACCACATCATTGTCAACGGTGGGTCAAATGACAAAGAGAATATCTCTGGACATGTCTCTCGCAAGCCGGCTCAAACTAGTTCCGCAAATAACTTCATTGAGTGTGCATTAGCTAAAGGGCATAAAATGGTGCTAAAGCCGACATTTTTAATCAATTTATTATCCGGAGAGCGGCGTCCTTTTCTTGGAGCTCCATTTAATATTGGAAATACAATACAAGCCGTATCGGCAATTGGGAATCCAGAAAGGTTTTATGCCCTGCTGGAAAGGCTACCTCACCAGATGGTGAGGTTTAGTTTTCCCGATCACCATCTTTATCGAGAAGAAGACTTTGAAGCGAAAGGTATTGATATGAAACAGCCTATCGTAATGACTGAGAAAGATGCGGTGAAATGTCGTGATTTTGCAAATTCTTCTTTTTGGGTGTTGGAGGTTTCTGTGGATCTTCCGAATGGCTTTACCGAAAATCTAGTAGGTCAATTAAATTTAGAGAAAGGGTAGACTGAGATGTTAGATAAAAAACTGCTGAGTATTCTTGTGTGCCCTGTATGCAAGGGAGAGTTGCACTACCTTAAAGAAGCTGCAGAACTGGTTTGCACTGGTGACGCATTGGCGTTTCCTATCCGCGATGATGTGCCTGTGATGCTAAGCAATGAAGCAAGAGAAATAAGCTTTGCTGAACGTGAGAAACTTCTATGAGTTTTTCGGTGGTTATTCCCGCAAGATTTGCAGCTAACCGGTTGCCCGGTAAGCCGTTACTTGATATTTGTGGCAAACCGATGCTTCAGCACACCTATGAAAGGGCTTTAGCTAGCAAAGCAAAGTCTGTAACCATCGCCACAGATGATCTTCGGATAAAAGATGTAGCGGAAGGCTTTGGTGCGCAGGTTTGTATGACTTCATCTGCACATACATCGGGTACCGATCGTATTCAGGAAGTCGTAACTCAACTTAAGCTAAAAGACCAAGAAGTCATTGTTAATGTACAAGCAGATGAACCGCTATTACCTCCCGCCGCTATTAACCAGGTGGTTCAAAACCTGCAGACTCGAGATGGTGTCGGTATCGCTACCCTCTGTGAATTGGTGACAGAGCAGGGGGAAATAGACGATGCCAATGTGGTAAAGGTGGTCATGGACAAAGATGGCCAAGCGCTATATTTCAGTCGTTCTACACTCCCGTGGCAAGCTAGCGCCTCGGCGCAGAATTGTTACCGGCACATTGGTATCTATGCCTATCGAGTAGTGGTATTGAACCAATTTGTTCAATGGCCTGTTTCGGAACTTGAGTTGTCTGAGAAACTAGAACAGCTCCGAGCTTTACATAACGGTGTCAAGATCCATGTCGCGGTCACCAATCAACGGATACCGCCAGGTGTCGACACAGAGAGAGACCTCGATGCAGTGCGGGCTCTTTTAACACGAAGTGACTAAGGATTACCGTCATGGAAGGGTTTAGCGGTAAAGGAAAGATCAGTGTATTGATGGTTTGTTTAGGCAATATCTGTCGTTCACCTACTGCTCATGCTGTTATGGAAAAATATATTGAAAACAAAGGCTTATCTCAATTAATTTATGTAGATTCTGCAGGGTCTGGGGCTTGGCATACTGGGGAGCCTCCTGATAGCCGAGCCATCGCTAAAGCCAGGAAACGTGGGTATCAATTAGAAACTTATAGAGCCCGGCAGGTGAATGCTGCGGATTTTCAGAACTTTAGTTTCATCCTGGCTATGGATGAAGAAAATCAGCGGGATTTGCTCAAGCAGTCTCCCGAGTCCCAGAAAGAAAAAATAAGCTTGTTGTTAGATCATAGCAGCAGTGGGCTAAGTGCTGTTCCTGACCCTTACTACAGTGGAGAAAAGGGCTTCGATCTAGTTTTGGACCTAATAGAGGAGGCTTGTGCGGAGTTGCTTGAAACTCTTAGTTCCAAAATTCAGGCCCATCCCAAAAGGTCATAGACCAAACTTATTATGGAAATATCCAGTCAAGCTTCACTTGGACAATTTAATACCTTTGGTGTTACCAGTCATGCAGCACATTTTGCTGATGTAACTTCTACGGAGCAGCTGAAGGCCGCCCTGGAGTTTGGTGATTCCAATAACTTGCCCATTCAGATTCTTGGCGGGGGTAGTAACGTCTTATTCGTCCACGATTTTCCTGGTCTAGTAATTAGAATTGCCAGCAGTGGCTGCGAGCAAATATCCACTGAGGGTGGGATCAAGGTCGCTGCTGGTGAGAATTGGCACTATCTGGTGCGTAGTTGCTTGCGTAATGAGTTGCATGGATTGGAAAATCTTGCACTTATTCCTGGTACCGTGGGCGGGGCTCCTATTCAAAATATTGGTGCCTATGGGGTCGAAATTGCACAATTTATCTCCGAGGTGGAAGTCCTAGAGTTGGAAACCGGCAAGATTCGGCTGTTCACAAGGAAAGAATGTGAATTTGCTTATCGAGATAGTATTTTCAAAAACCAGCTAAGCAACCAAATTGTTGTACTCTCCGTAAGTTTTCAGCTAAATCAGGGCCGACCGCTAAATTTCAGCTATCCCTCGTTATACGAAACTATCGAGATCGAGTTAGCGAAAATTCCCAGGGGTCAGGAAGTTACTCCCCAGCTTATCTTTGATACAGTCTGTCGAATCCGACGGGCCAAACTGCCGGATCCTGCAGTGATTGGTAATGCTGGAAGCTTCTTCAAGAATCCTGTTGTGTCTCAATCCAAGCATGATCAATTAAGAGACCAGTTCCCTGATTTACCCAGTTTTCCCGTAAATGACACTGATCTGGTGAAAATCCCGGCGGCATGGTTGTTGGACCAGGCTGGGTGGAGAGGGCGTTCTCGGGGCGCAGCTGGAGTGCATAAGGATCATGCTTTGGTATTAGTTAACCTGGGAGAGGCAACGGGAGAAGAGATTCTTCTGCTGGCTGAGGAGATGAGTCAGTCGACCCTCGATCGCTATGGGATAGCTTTAGAGACTGAAGTCAGAATTATTTAATTCCTATTAAGATCGCGGAGGATCAAAAAACTACCAAAAATATACTTAGATTAATTGAACGACATTCATCACTGGATAAGTCTATTATGGGTTCGTTAAGATTCGCGTCTATTTGCTCTGACCATATTGGTTCCGTCAGGAATGGGCTTGTTTTCAATTCATACTAAAAGTAACTGGTGGGGTCACGCTAACCTCCAATTCCCAGTTTTATTGAAGTCACAGCGGCGACCGTTCTTCATGTCCGAGCAAAAACTCGAGAAATTCGATCATAAGAATTTCCTCAGTCACCTAAGTAGGCGCCCAGGCGTCTATCGCATGCTTAATAGTGCAGGCGCAGTGATTTATGTTGGTAAGGCTCGTAATCTCAAAAATAGAGTGGGCAGCTATTTCAGAGCTTCTGGCTTGGCGAGTAAAACACTAGCCATGGTTGAGAAAATTTCGGAAATTGAGATTACTGTTACCAGTAGTGAGACAGAAGCGCTGATTCTAGAGCAGAGCTTAATAAAGGCCCACCGGCCAAACTATAATATTCAACTACGGGATGATAAGTCCTACCCTTACATACTACTCACTGAGCAGGATGAGTTTCCTCGATTAGGTTTTTATCGCGGCAGTAGGAACATCAAAGCTAAGTTTTTCGGACCCTACCCTAGTGCTAATGCTACCCGAGAGACTCTGCAAGTGCTGCAGAAGGTATTCAGGGTCAGGCAGTGTGAGGATAGTTATTTTAAAAATCGCACGAGGCCCTGTTTGCAGTATCAAATTGGTCGCTGCACAGCTCCCTGTGTGAACTTAATCTCAAAAGAAGAATATGCTCGAGATGTTTGCTACTCTGCTCTGTTTTTACAGGGGAAAAGTAACGCAATAAGCAAAGAACTTAGTAAAAATATGGAGTTGGCAGCCAAGGAAGAGCGATTCGAAAGAGCGGCAGTTATCCGTGATCAAATGATTGATCTGCGACGTATTCAAGAAGAGCAATATGTCGCTAACCAGGGTGGCGATGCTGACATCTTAGCTGCACAGCTAAAGCAAGGTTACGCCTGCGTTCACGGTATTTACGTCCGCGCAGGCCGAGTAATTGGCAGTAAGAGTCATTTTCCTAAATATCGCTTGGCTACCGATGTCAACGATTTGTTGATGGCATTCATCTCACAAGCTTATCTAGGCGATGAAAAGGCCACCAACATTCCCGCAGAACTAATTATACCGGCTAAATTGGACGGTGCTGCGGAGTTGCAAGAGGCCCTAAGTTACGTTGCTGGGCGTAAGGTTAAGTTGTCGAGTAATGTTCGCGGTCATCGACAGAAGTGGCTGCAGCTTGCTATCACCAACGCTTTCGAATCACTCCAAGGTTACGTTACCAATAAAAAGAATATCAATAAACGTTTTAAAGAGTTGCAAGACGTACTTAAACTTAAATCTATTCCAATGCGGCTGGAGTGTTTCGATATTAGTCACACAAGTGGCGACGAGACTGTTGCTTCCTGCGTGGTGTTTGACGCGAACGGTCCAGTAAAGAGTGACTATCGCCGCTTTAACATCAAAGGCATCACGCCT
Source organism: Gammaproteobacteria bacterium (assembly GCA_012960305.1). Classification (GTDB taxonomy): domain Bacteria; phylum Pseudomonadota; class Gammaproteobacteria; order Pseudomonadales; family Pseudohongiellaceae; genus UBA9145. Next base: position 91,562 of record DUBM01000013.1, read on the forward strand.
GGTGATGATTACGCCGCTATGGAGCAGGTGTTGGATCGACGTTTTACCCGGTTATCCAAGGGTGAAGCCAAAATACCGGATGTCATGCTTATCGATGGCGGTAAGGGCCAGCTAACTCAGGCGCGAAAGATTATGGAGAAGTTCGAACTGCCAGAAATAAAATTACTTGGTATCGCCAAAGGGATTAGCCGCCGCGCCGGACAGGAAACCTTGTTCCTTGATGCTGGTGAGAAGTATCAGGAAATAGCTTTGGTTAGTGAATCACCAGCACTGCACTTACTCCAGCAAGTGCGTGATGAGGCTCATCGTTTCGCGATTACTGGCCATCGGCAGCGACGAAGCAAAGCGAAGAAACAGAGCCATCTGGAACAAATTCCTGGGCTGGGGCCGAAGCGGCGCCGCGAATTGCTGCGCCACTTTGGTGGTCAGCAAGAAATAAAGAAAGCAAGTGAGAGTGAAATTACAAAAGTAACTGGGATTAGTAAGAAATTGGCCGAAAACATCTATGCATACTTACATAATGATTAAGTATCACTAACGAAATATCACACAATTTAAACAAGTTACTGATATTTTGACTTCCTTTTTTAATATAGCTACTTACTTCCTAACAACCATAATTTTCAAATAACTTTATGAATTTGGCTAACGCCACGACAATTTCCCGCATATTCCTGATCCCGATTATCATTTGGATATACCTCTCGGGAATCGAATATGCCTATTTTTGGTCGGCATTATTGTTTTCACTAGCCAGTTTGACCGATTGGCTAGATGGTTTTCTCGCTCGTAAGCTCAAACAATCTTCAGATTTTGGTGCCTTCCTAGATCCGGTAGCCGATAAGCTTCTGGTAGCCTCAATCCTTTTACTTTTGTTAACTATTTATTCAGCTATTCTCATTGCTGTGGCAATAATCATTTTTCGCGAACTATTGGTGTCAGCCCTTCGGGAATGGATGGCAACAAGAGAGCAGCGCGATACAGTTAAGGTTGCTTTTATTGGCAAGTTGAAAACGACAGTGCAGATGTTAGCAATTATTACCCTGTTGTATAATTCGCCCCAATCTCCGGCGTGGATTTGGCTTTGCGGTTATTGGTTAATTAATCTAGCTGCAGTATTAAGTGTTTGGTCGATGATTATCTACTTTCGAAACGCTTGGAGGGGGTTGTTCCCAAAAGCGAACTAAGAAGTCATCAATGGCCAGCTCAATGCCCGTCCAGCTTGACTCTGAGAGCGCAGCGATTAGAATAGGCGCCTCTTTTTAGTTGCAGCAGTTAAATATCTTCTAATTGCTAACTGGGCTAAAAACTGAACATAATAGAAATCTCACATGCGGGAATAGCTCAGTTGGTAGAGCACGACCTTGCCAAGGTCGGGGTCGCCAGTTCGAATCTGGTTTCCCGCTCCATTTTTCAGGCAGTAAATCAACGAATACACACATAAAACACAGCTAACCAACTTCTGTGTATCCGTTAGTATGGGTTAAATAGTTAGAAATAAGTAAGGGCTGAGTGGCAGAGTGGTCATGCAGCGGACTGCAACTCCGTGTACGCCGGTTCGATTCCGACCTCAGCCTCCATTGCTTAGAAGCCCACCTAAAATTTGCCCGGGTGGCGAAATTGGTAGACGCAAGGGACTTAAAATCCCTCGGTGGAAACACCGTGCCGGTTCGATTCCGGCCCCGGGCACCATTTAAACCCTTATATATCAATAGTTTATAGTAAAATATAAATAATGGTAAATTAAGGCTCTCCTTCATCTCTATGTTAGACTACCAATAGACTACCTTAGAGTGCTTCCAATGCTTTTTACACCAGATAAACAGGTCAAAGGTCTGTACAAGAAACAAAGAGCAACGGACTTTGTTTGGGTTGTTAGAGCAAAACAGCGCGGTATAAATAAACCTGTTACCGTCACCTTGGGAAGAACAAACGTTATTTCTGTCAGAGATGCCAGACGCTCAGCTAAAGAGAATCTGTTGCTCTTAGCTCAGGGCGATAATCCAAATCAAAAACGCAGAGCCAAACTAGAAGCTGAAAACTTTAAGGGTATATCTCTTGAAGAAGCATTCAGCAGCTACCTAGAGTTGCGATCCTTAAAACCCAGTACTGAAAAATCCTACAAACAAGTACTCGCCCGATGTTTTGGTGATTGGTTCGATCAGCCAATTAGGAATATCTCTCGCGAAGACGTTCTGAAGAAATATCAGTCCATTCAAAGCCGCATTAAGAAGCGATCAACAAGGCCAGAAAAGGCTAATCCTAGAGGGTTGGCAGAGGCGCAAAAGGCGATGCGCTATTTAAATGCCATTTTAAACACGTATTTAAATGATACTGACGGAAAAGGAAATCGCGTGCTTCCAAATGGCAACCCTGTCGCTGTTCTAAAAGACAAGCGCGTGAGAAGTCGTCTTAAACCAAGAGTACGGTATTTGAAACAAACTGAACGTGGAACTCTTTATGAAGAGCTGACCCACACGGCTCATCCTCAATATAAGGGAAAGATAAAACCAAAAGAGGCAGACTTTGTTTTCTTATTGATGGTATCAGGTTTGAGGTTAGATGAAGCAAGACTATTACGTCAAGAGAACATAACAGCGACCACGTATACCGTTAAGGATACAAAGAATAATCAGGATCATACTCTGCCAATCACTCCGTCTCTCAAAGAAATATTTGAAAGAAATTCAAATGACTCGGAATGGGTGTTTGCAGGAAGAAATGGAAAACCAGCATCGATGTCTAGCGCGATAAAAAATGTTTCTACGGCCATTGGAGTACAGTTTAGTGCTCATGATCTTAGAAGAACGGCGGCTACTATTGCGGCAGAGCATGGGTATTCTTCTGACCAAATTAGTCGTTTGCTAAATCACAAGCAAAAGAACATAACACAGGAATACATACAAAAAACATTAGTGATGTTGAAGCCAATCGTTAACGCGATTGAAGAGGATATATTCGGTATTAGCGACTATGAAGTCGGTGAAAATACTTCGATAGAGTTTTTATAAACTAAAAATCCCCGCGAATAATTCTAGTTGGTGGAATTTCAGTAGTCGTGTTAGTGGGTTGAGTCTCAGTAGCCGTGTTATTCAGTGGAAATTCACTGGTCATTCTGCGGGGGTATGGCTCACCCGATATATGTAGTGGCCTTATATTGATGAGGCTTCCTTCTCCAACTATTGCGATCACCCTGTTTCCGTCTTCATTTAAATAAGGTTCAGAGCTAACACTATTTATCTTGGCTGCTAGGCCATACGACGCATAAACGTCTTTGAATCCTGAGGAAGTTACTGAAGTAATTCTCTCTAAATGAGGGTTAAGCATTTCTTTAGAAACTTTAAGCTTTAAACGAAAAGTTTGGTCTAGGAAATAACAAAGGGGCAATAAGTTCTCTAACGGCCTATTCCAATACAAAGAGTAGCTACCTAAAGACGCGGTAATCTCATAAAATTGGTCATTGTTACCTCTAACATCGTCTATAGACCCGCTAAAATAAATGGGGTTATCTTGTATCCATGCTTCCTCAACATCAATTGTTAGTATTTTATTAATAACTACTTCCTTAGAATCGCAAAGCTTTGTGCCCCATTGGTTGTCCGCGTTAGATGAATCTATCATCGCCTCAACATCCGCGAACTCTTGAAGCCTATAAGCCGTTGCCCTTTCAACAGCCGCTTCTCTCTCAAGCTCTCGCTGTTGCCTGATTCTGGAGCTATCCATTAAACTAATTATTGTGTAGAGAGCTAAAGCGCCTACGCCGCCTAGAATGAGAACTTTATTCATCACTCACAATCCTGAAAATCAGATTCAAAACATCTTGTAGCATAGTACATTTGTCCAAACCCTGATCTATACTCGTTAGAAATATTACCAACATAAACATCCCCATTGGAGTACTCAATAGTCTCAACATCCTGACCATGAGAAACATTGGCTAGTGCGATTAAAAGGAACGCTGTAGTGATTAGTTTTTTCACGATTTATCCTGGGCATTCAACTGTTTTATTGGCTTCCAAATAGCTGAGAAAACCTTGTGATGCTCTGCCTTGAATAAGGTTGCGAAGGTAACAGTTGTTATACATTCTCATTATTAGATCAGATGTATACTCAAAGGTATCTTCTGGAATCATTCCTAAGTTGTATTGTTGCCAAGCATTTTGAAGGCTCACAACTCTAAACCTTATTATCTGGTCATATACAAGCCGCTCTTCCTCATTTGAAAAATCGATAATTTCATTACCTTCACTTACTTGACTTAAGTCAAAAAATTGAAGTGCTACTGTATTCCCTTCTAACGGAACCATGATGTAAGACATCAATGAATCATTTCGAGCTTGCACTTGACCAGCAATAGCTATTCTTTGAGATTGCTGCATTTCCAATCCGACAAACACCAGGCCGCCCAATAATGCAATCATCCCAAATAATTGAAGCCAAGTATCAAAGCTGACTGTAACTCTTTGCATCAGTTAATTACCTCTTTCTGTAGTGAAGATAATATATCTCTGGCAATCCTAAAAGAAAGCTGGCTAACAACATGAACACGAACCAATTAAAGCCATCAGACTTAGCTGCTTTCCAACATGCCTTAAGAAGGCTGCAGTGATTAGTTTGTTAATTGGTCTAACTGTGCAATTAGTAGAAGAGATAAACAGATATTATAGCC
>DUBM01000014.1 GCA_012960305.1 Gammaproteobacteria bacterium
CAACGCAGCAATGATGACGGTGCAACAGTTGTTTTTCCTGGCGGCGAGATGGTGGCGGGTGAGTTGCATATGGGACCTGAGCCAGACTGGAGCTTCACCGATGATATCTTTACCATCGAACTACAGCTAAACGACCCGATGGCTACCCGCCGCATTTTCATATTGGAGAGCGAAGGTAAGATTTACGTTGTCTCTGGCTATATGAAATCTTTCCTTGGCAAAATTTGGAAAGAATGGGCGTTTGATGCGGACGAAGGTAACGATGAAGGCGTACTTCGTGTAAACAATGTACGCTACCCCAGAAAGCTCGTTCGGATTAAGGAAGGGGAAATACTGAATGGTGTGTCTGCTAAGTTGCTCGCAAAGTATGGAGGTGTACCCACACCAGTTCCAGCAGAAGCCATCGCCGCGGCGAGAGCAAACATCGAAGACGGCATTGACTGGATATTCGAGCTTTCCCCACGCTAAGACAAGAGGAGAAAATCATGACACTACGAAATTATCTTACTCTCTGCGCCATTGGATCATTGCTTACCGTGCTCGTCCTATTGCTTGTGCCCGGTGTCGGAGAATTCATTGAGGGCTTACTAATTGCCTTTCTCTCCACAAATGCAAACTAATCAAGGTAAAACGAAAAAGCCATCATAAGAGTAGCTCCCTATGAAAGCATTACAAACGATTTTTATAGGTGCTTTCTTAATTGCTTGCGATAGCGGAAAAGAGGTAATTAGTCCTAGTGACCCGATTACTGTAGCTAGTTTCGATATGCGCAATAGAGAAATGCGCGAAGAAATATTGGTTGGATTTAAACAGCAGAATATCGAATTTTGGATAAATGATGATAAATCTATAGGCTACAACTTGGTCGACGGTGATAGGATTGACGATATCATAACTTATGTTTACGCGACCTACTGGGTAAGAAATTAGATCGAATTAGCCTGAGAGTTATTGCTTTAATAGTAGATTTAGCAACACTCATTAACTGCACTAAACTTATAGCGTTAAATTTAACTGCAATGGTAATTAATGGATAACCTGAGTGTCGCACAACTCACCTATTTTCCTCGATACCTGTACCATATTAAGATAGTTAGGAGATGCAGAATTTTGTTCAAGAATACTTAACCGAAATATATGCTTCAGCAGATTAACTATATCAAAGAATTAACACCTAGCGCCTAAGGCCATATCTTAAGATCAAAAGCGAGGGATGTATGCCGAGAACCAAGACCGAGAAATAAATATCGTAGCGCCCTAAAAAAGCCTGCTAATGCTGGCTTTTTTGAGGTATTTGACCATTTAGTTGCTCATGATAAGAAATTCTAATTTCCAGAGGCCAGCCTCTCTCTAGCATCCCCGATACCACCAACATTCTCAACATTGGTATAGCCAAGCTCTTCCAAGGCAGTTAGTGCTATACCCGCCCGGACACCACTTCGGCAATACAGTTTAATCGGAGCGTTCTTGCTCAAATTAAGATTCTCGATCTGAGACACAATTTCGGTGTGTGGGATATTAGGAGTATCCGCGATATGGTCTTCTTGATATTCCTCAGCAGAACGGACATCGATCCAAGTAGTTTGAGGAGCGAAAAGGCCACAGGAAGCCAAGCTCAAGAGCATCAGAACTGCCAAGAAAGTATTTAGGGATTTTTTCATTTCATTTCATTCCTTACATCATTCATTTATGCGCCACAGTCGCTAATAACTTTTAATATACTCGAGTTATTGCTCCAGCTTGAATACAAAAAGCTGGCCACCTTCTGGAATTGCCACATCTGCAACAGAGAAACCTGCTATTCCTTGGAAATTACCAGAGCCTATAGCCACGTATGTGTCACCGTCTAATTGATAGGCGACAGGCTGACTTCTTATGCCGCCTCCTAGTTTGAATCGCCATAATTCTTCGCCAGTGTTAGCGTCCAAAGCGATAGCGTGCCCAGTTTGACTCCCGGTAAAAACCAGCCCACCTTCAGTGCTGAGCGTACCGGCCATCATTGGCTGGGGATCATAATATCGCCATCTCACTTCACCTGTTTGGTAGTCCATCGCTGTAATATGACCGTAAGACGAAGCGTCGCCAGTCTCATCTAAGTCAACATCTGTAGGGGTCGGGAGGCCACCGGTGAACATCTGGCCCTCTACATACATGCTTATGCCTTTCTGCATAAGCTCACAGCTTTCTATCACAGGGATAAAGGCCAAGCCTAATGACTCATTGACTGAGCCTGATACAGAACCGTTCATGCCTCCCAAGGCGCCTGGGCACACTCTCATCGTAGGCTCTTCTGACGGCATCGCCGCAGGGTTGATAACAGGCCTGCCATTCGGCTCCATAGAATCCGCCCAATTCAGCTGTTCCATATAACTAGTAGCACGAATAAATTCACCATTTTCTCTGTTTACAGCATAGAAAAAACCATTGCGATTAGCCTGAACGATCGCCTTTATAGTTTCATTATCATGCTCCATATCGACCTGAAAGAGATGAGTATTCCCGTCATAGTCCCAGACGTCATGAGGGGTGAATTGGAAATACCATTCGCGTTCCCCGGTGTCGGGATTTAAAGCGAGTACACTGTCTGAGAATAGGTTGTCGCCGAGGCGAGCGTCTCCATTCCAGTCTGGCGCCGGGTTACCAGTCGTCCAATATAGAAGGTCCAGCTCTGGATCGTAGGTTCCTATAGTCCAAGCAGGCGCCCCTCCGGTTTCATATGAATTACCAGACCATGACTCAAACCCTGGCTCACCTTCCGCCGGGACAGTGTAATGACGCCATACGCGTTCACCGGTATCCACATCATATGCATCAAAGAATCCCCTGACACCAAATTCACCACCGCCTACACCTATGACTGCTAGATTTTTAACAATTAAAGGCGCGGATGTTGCACTAAATCCGCGCTCATAATCAATTATTTCATTTTCCCAAAGTTTCTCGCCCGAGATTCGATCAAAAGCTAAAATTTTTGCATCCAAGGTTGCCATCAAGATTTTGTCACCATGAATAGCTGCACCTCTATTAGCAGGACCGCAGCATATTCTTAGGTCTTCAGGTTGCGGATGATCGTATCGCCAATACATTTCTCCAGTGCGAGCATCGAGAGCAAAAAGTCGATTATAGGATGAGGTCACGTACATGATTCCATCATAAATCAACGGTGACATAGCGAATTGCCCACTTGTCCCAGTAGGGAAACCCCAAGAAAAGTTCAGATTATCGATATTTTCAGGAGAGAGTTCTGTGATAGGGCTATGCCTTTGATTGCTATAGTCACCACCATATTGTAACCAATTGCCAGCGTTGGCACTTTGAGGCTCAGACAATAATTCTGTTGTCACCGGCCCAGAGCCATCACCTATTGATCTATTATTAATCCAATGAGTAGTAGTAATCGTCAGTGCTTCGCTCACTATATTGGGGTCAAATAGACCAGAATCACTCTCGTTTATGGTGATACCTGCATCATCTTCAGCACCACAACTTGCAAGTAAAATTATCGCAAACACGCCGAGCACTAATCTTAGAAACTCAAACTTTGACTCTTTGGTTTTCATGGATCACCCCCTATTTAATTTTAATATTAGTAACCTAGCTAATTCGTTTAACTAAATCACCAAGTCTTTCTTCTATAATCTGATTAAAACTCTCTAAAAGCTCGCTTTCATAATAATCTAAGCGCATTGCGGGCTGTTAGTTCGAATGAAAGCTATTATCTTCCAAAGATCATTCTCACCTTCCGGAAAGTTAGTGCCGAATCCTACCATTCTCGTATTTGGCACCCCAGTAGTGACAATGTCAAAAATTGCTTGATCGCTACTACCATGTTTCCACTCACAGTCGAACAAGTATAAGGCATCAATTCTTTCAGGTGTTAATTTATGACAATAGCCTGCGCAGGTGCCTACGAACAATAACCTGCCTCGCTTAACCGCTTCAGGGTCAGCCATATAAGAATCAGCAAGCGATACTGTATCATTCGTCTCGCCACATTTTGTAAGGGTAATTGGGAGAACTATGAAAATAAATAACATCGAGGATAAACGCATCCGATACTCCACTATCGAGGGTAACCTATTTAACGACTATAACTAAGAATGCTCTAAAATAACTGGCTTAGCGTACTTGGTGTTTGCTTATACTGCTACTAATATTTAGATGGAATCATATTTGGTTTCTCAATTAAATTTTATGATTAGTAGGGTGAAATTGCTTTTTTCATGTTTAAAAGTCAATTTAAAAAGAAATGGAATTAAAATATGCTTAACTCGCATTTGAATATGAAGAATAGACACGATATAAGAAAGAAAACCACCAAACACTAAAAAGGCTAGGTGGTACTAATAACTAAAAATCTTTATAGGAGAATTATATGGACCTCACAAACCCAAATGGCACAGGTGAAATGAGCATTACTAGAATGACAATAGAAGATGATTCCGTATCTTTTGATTTCGAAGGGGAAGTGGAAGGCTATGGATCGGTATTTGCCTCCCATGTAATGAAATCTGTTGATGGTGATCGGACAAGAGGGGTAATGAGTGGAGAAGTGAGAACATTTTTAACTGACGGCACTCTAATAACCTCCCCTCACAGAGGGACTTTTAGGAGAGAAAAATCAAAAATCAAGCTCTTCTTAACTGACGCTGTTAACAACGGAGCGGTAAACTTTGTTATATGGGACATTAATTTGTTATCCAAAAATGTCAAGGTCAGATACTGGGAGATAAACCCTCCAAGCTAAGAGTTGAGCTAAGGAATATATGTGCCTTTCGAAATATTACTACTAGAAACGCATGTATAGACACCCTGCCCTAAGCCTGGCAATTAGAGAGCAGTCTGTGTTGCTAATCTCCTGCCTTCTTTTATACTCTCTACGCATACTCTTGGCCCAATAGAGAACTAAGAATTAAGATGAGTGTTGTTACTTTACCTAGCTCTACGGATCAGTCCCATGAACGATCCGCCGAAGTGCCTCAACCACGAACTTGGCTGCGCTTCGTTACTGCTGCAAGCCTATTTGATGGTCATGATGCGGCAATTAATATTATGCGGCGCATTCTTCAATCGAGTGGCGCCGAAGTTATTCACCTTGCCCATAACCGTTCCGTGCAAGATATTGTTGACGCAGCAATTCAAGAAGATGTTGATGCGATCGCCATCAGCTCATACCAAGGTGGCCATATTGAGTATTTCCAATACCTGATCGACCGGCTCGCGGAATTAGGTGCTAGCCACATAAAGGTGTTTGGCGGTGGTGGTGGAGTCATAATTCCAGCAGAGATTGATGAGCTCCACTCCTATGGAGTGACTCGAATTTATTCCCCCAGCGATGGACAGACCATCGGATTACAGGGAATGATTGATGACATGCTAGAGCGCTGCAACTCCGGCAACGATCGCCCAAGCGCTCCCGCTCTCAATGACCTTAAGGGATCGGACAGAATCGTTCTCACTCGCGTAATAACTGCGATTGAAAATGGAATATATTCCGAAGAAGAGCTAAAGCTGCTGAACAGTTTGGTTAATAGCGACCGCATGACACCTGTGTTAGGCATTACGGGAACTGGAGGAGCGGGAAAATCATCTTCTACAGATGAAATTATTCGGCGTTTTCGCCAAGACAGCGGTGACAACCTTAAGATTGCCGTGTTAGCAATAGATCCAACTAGAAAAAAGACAGGTGGCGCCTTACTAGGTGACCGCATTCGCATGAATGCTATAGGGCATGCCAATATATTCATGCGCTCCATTGCCACACGTGATGCTACTGTGGAGATCCCGGAAAAACTTAGCGAAATACTATTGGCAATAAGAATATCTGGATTTGATTTGATCATCGTTGAAACACCTGGGATTGGCCAAGGCGATGCTGGAATTGTTCCCTATGTTGATACCTCTTTGTATGTAATGACTCCAGAGTTTGGTGCGGCAAGCCAACTAGAAAAAATCGATATGCTCGACTTTGCCGATGTTTTCGCCATAAATAAATTTGATCGAAAAGGTAGCGAAGATGCTCTCCGTGATGTATCTAAGCAAGTTCAAAGAAATCGCGAGGCATTCGCATCACCCCCTGAAGATATGCCTGTTTTCGGAACCATTGCGTCGAAATTCAATGACGATGGGATTACCGCTCTCTATCAATCTCTGGTTCCAGAACTGCGCAAACACGGACTAGTGAATTTTGTTCCAAAAATAACGCCAATAAGCAATAAAGTATCCAGTCAGCGTACCCTGATTATTCCTGCTCAACAGCAGCGCTATCTTGCCGAAATTGCGGAGGCGGTGCGTGACTATCATGCAGAAGTAAGACGACAGGCAAATTTTGCTCGCGAGTTACAACAACTCAAGGCAAGTAAGGCAATGTTAGATGCAGATGGTCAGGCAAGCGACAATCTAAATAATTTAATTGAACAAAAACATCAGGCCTTGGATGGCCGAGCAATCAAATTACTCGAGAGCTGGCCGCAACTCCAACAAGATTATTCTCAAGACGAGTATGTGGTGAAAGTAAGAGATCGTGAAACAAGAACAGAGCTCAACCGAACATCTTTGTCTGGCACAAAAGTACCTCGAGTCGCTTTACCACGTTACGAAGATCATGGAGAGTTACTAAAATGGTTACTGCTGGAAAATGTTCCAGGCCGATTCCCATACACTGCCGGTGTGTTTCAGTTTAAACGGGAGTCCGAGGATCCAACGCGGATGTTTGCTGGGGAAGGCGACGCCTTCCGCACTAATCATCGCTTCAAACAACTCTCCGAGCATTCAGCAGCAAAGCGACTCTCAACCGCATTTGATTCCGTCACTCTCTATGGTTTTGACCCTGCTCTACAGCCAGACATCTACGGCAAGGTGGGTAATTCAGGGGTATCTATCGCCACCCTTGACGACATGAAAGCTCTTTACGATGGCTTCGACTTGTGCGCACCATCGACATCAGTTTCGATGACGATTAACGGCCCTGCACCAACCATTCTTGCTATGTATTTGAATGCAGCAATGGACCAGCAATTATCAAAGTTCGAACAAGAAAATTCCCGACCTCCTTCAGCGGAAGAAATTAATTCCATCAAGGCGTACACCCTCGAGAATGTGCGAGGAACAGTTCAAGCGGATATATTGAAAGAAGATCAGGGTCAGAATACCTGCATCTTCTCAACTGAATTCAGTCTCAAGCTGATGGGAGATATCCAAGAATATTTTACTCATAACCAGGTGAGGAATTTTTATTCAGTCTCGATTTCGGGTTATCACATAGCCGAAGCTGGAGCGAACCCAATCTCCCAGTTGGCTTTTACTCTTTCCAACGGATTCACCTTTGTCGAAGCATATTTGGCTCGGGGAATGCAGGTGGATGATTTTGCCCACAATCTTTCGTTCTTCTTCTCCAATGGAATGGATCCAGAGTACACAGTGATGGGCCGCGTCGCCCGTAGAATCTGGGCTACCGCTATGCGTTTCCGCTACGGAGCTAATGAGCGTAGCCAGAAACTGAAATACCATATACAAACTTCAGGGCGCTCACTGCATGCGCAGGAAATGTCATTTAATGATATCCGCACTACTTTGCAGGCTCTCATCGCAATTTACGACAACTGCAATAGCTTACACACCAATGCTTATGACGAGGCGGTTACAACACCAACTGAAGAATCAGTTAGGCGGGCAATGGCTATACAGTTAATCATAAACAAAGAATGGGGTTTGGCAGTTAATGAAAATTCCAACCAAGGCTCCTTTATCATTGATGAACTTACTGACCTTGTTGAAGAGGCGGTCTTAAAAGAATTTGAGAACATATCAGAGCGTGGCGGTGTACTAGGGGCAATGGAAACTGGTTATCAGCGCGGGAAAATTCAAGACGAATCGATGTACTATGAACATCGTAAACACGACGGCAGCTTGCCACTAGTAGGAGTTAATACTTTTTTGAACCCAGAGCCTGATGCTGAATTCGATATAAAATTGGCTCGATCCACTGAAGAAGAAAAGCAAAGCCAGATCAAACGCCTGAGCGCATTCCAAGAAAAGAATACTAACGAAGCTCAAGCGGCGTTACAAAAATTAAGAGATGCAGCAATTGCTGATAAAAACGTCTTCGCTGAGTTAATAAATGCAGTTCGAGTTTGTTCACTCGGACAGATTACCGATACATTTTTTGAAGTAGGCGGTCAATATCGACGTAACATGTAAAGCGAAAGAAATACCCACCCAAACAGTCATTGAGCCAAATAAAAGCCACAAAAAAGAGTGATCGAGCGGCTCTTTTTTGAATACTATCTGTAAATTTTCCCGTATTTCGTTTTGCTGCAAAGTCTCAGCAAACTAGAACCTACTCGGTTACATTAACTGTAATGTAACCATCATGAAAAAGACCGCCGTCATCAGCTCGCCCCCACAGCGTGTAGTTGCCAGGCTCATCAAATGTGACGCTAACATCATACATACCGTCTTCGGGAACAGCAGGTGGTAGCCACAAAGCGCCCCATGGTGAATTAGCACTGGTACGCGTATCTTCCCAAGGTTTAGACTGTGGCGGATCAAAAGTTACTTTGCCTTCACCGCGATAGACATTCCAAGATAGAAATAATCCATTTACTTTTTGAACGGTGACTTTTATTGGCGGAGAACTCAGTCTGCGTTCAGCAACACTTTCAGCTGTTACGAAAGCAACTGCTAGGGGACCTCCAACAAATTCGGCAAAATTTATAGCTTCTTGTACCGGGTCTGTTGGCGTTGGTAATCCATCGTCAGCCACGCTGGTGCGCAAAGACAAAGGCTGACCAGCTCGTACGATTCTAATTTGATCGCCTTGAACTGTCACAATAGGGGGCATGTTGGCTCGAGATTCCGGGCTGCTAGTACCTGCGCCTAGTGACCCTGTCTCTGATGCGATTACCATGTTGTCTACTAGGTAGTCCGCCTTGAGAGTTCCATAAGCTTTCCGTTCTACGCCATTCACATCCAGGGTCCAAACCAATTCTCTATCACCCCAGTCTGAGGGTACATTGACCTCAAAAGTGAAACGATTTCTTCTAGGAAGGAAATGTGTAGGCTGACCTCGGTCAGCTTCACCTGGAGAAAACATATTGTCTTCGCCAATCTGAACGTTAGGCTCTTCCGCCCAATTTACGTTCATGTAACCAAACATCATATTGAAAGAGCCATCATCTAATGGACGCCATCCCTCAAACGCGGGCTCAATATGCTGACCCTTCTGATACGTATCGGCGATCGCCGCTTGGGATAAAAGTGCGGCGACTGTTGATAAAGCTACCAGCCTCAACAAAGCAACCCCCCCGTTGCTAATTAAACTTTGCATTACTATTACTCCTGACTTGCTACTTCATTGGTTAATTCGTCGGTTGTTTCTGCCATTGGAGCCACTAAAGGTGCTAGGCAAAGAGGACAGCCAATTACATGGTCATTCGGTCCTAAATTTAGTTCTTCACGGCGATCCGCCATTTCTTGAATAAACTGTTCGTCACTAAGTTTGACTCGCATCCCCAAGTCGATAAACATATTCGTCACCGATCGGTTACCAGACCCTTGCCAGTTTCTAGGGTCAGGTACGTTGGGATTGGTTTCGGTATTATTCATATAACCAGTGATATGGAGAATCGTACCCTTGGGCAATAATGGCGTGGCATCGTCGTCATAGGCATAGCCTCGAACCCAGTTGTGATCGTAGCCAACACAGCTAAGAGTTTCGACCGAGTATCCCCAAATAGCCTCAAGACACATGCGCTCTCCTGGCGCGTGTAAATGGGGCTCAAAGGTTATGATTTTAGTATTCTCTGCCAACACTGTGTAAGCGTGTAATTCCTGATCTTTCTCGTTACCTGCGATGCTGATATCAACACCGTTGCCAAGACCAAGTAAAACACGTTCATACTTTGGCTCATAACCCACTGGATGTAATCGGAAACCAATTTCCAGGTGACCTGTAGTGTCTTTGCCATTTGAGTGCATGTGCACAGAATCTGAAACAACAAAAGAATTAGCTCGAAGCAGGCGTCCTGCTTCTGGTCCAAAGATATCTGCATTACGGCCCACTTCATGCACCGGCCAACCAGTATTGGTATCTTCTATTCGTTCGCCGTTCTCATCCAGTTGTGAAGTTGCCCAAATCATATGATGAAAGATGTAACGACCGCCGACAGTATCTCGGCCAGTTCCTGCCTGAAAATCGACATCATTTACTTCCACAATTTCTACAGACTTCACATAACGATCTTCAGTTAGGCCAATGGGCACACGATCAATCTCGCCCCACCAATCTGGGGTTCCAGCAAGCTTAGTCACAGAATTAGTTGAAACGATTAAATCTGGTTGGCCAGCTGTCCACTTGACGCTGTCATCGAAATCCATGGGAGCGGGAGCATCAGCCACATCGCCCTTTGGAGTTCCTGATCGTGCCCAAGTGGATATAGCAGCAATCTCTTCATCACTTAATGAGGGATCATATTTGTAGTCTTGAATACCAATATCTTTTTCCATGTACCAAGGAGGCATAGCTCCAGCACGGTCACGCAGTCCCGTCTTGTACTCAATCAGACCTGCGAAAGGTGCAACTTCGTCATAGGACACAAGAGGCATTGGGCCCACCCCGGCAGGACGATGGCAGTTTTGGCAACTGCGCTGCAAAATAGGCTCAATGTCTTTGTGAAAGGTAATTTCATCAGCCTGTGCCCAAGCTTGAATGGGCACAAATGCCGCTAAAAGTGCAGCCGCAGTTGGAAGACATTTGGCCATTGATGAGATGCTGGAATTCCACATGGTAAGACCCTCATAAAAATATTAAATTATTCAAAATTTTGAGCACAAAAGATGCCCTCAAAAAGAGGATTCAATCAGAATTCCAGGCGTTTGTCTGCTCAAAAACAAGGAAAACCTAGCTGATATCAATTGCCTCTAACGTGGATGTTACTAAAAACCTGTTATCTCATTGTTTTATATCTACTTATTAGCGAAGTATCTGAGAAATAAAAATCTCTTTTGTTACTAAATATTATTACTTCCTTTGTCATTGTCGGCACTCAGATGACAATAAAAAAGGCCACCGCTTCCTATTGAAGTGATAGCCTTCTAATTTCGTACTTACTGAGGCTAAATTACCTGCCTACTATTCGGCAGCAAAACCTGCTCTTTCTTCTTCAGTAATTTCTTTGATGCTTAGCTTGATCCGACCGCGAGCATCGAGATCAGTACACTTCACCAATATCTCTTCACCTTCGCTCATATGCTCATTGACGTTTTCAACACGCTCTTGAGAAATCTGAGAGATATGAACTAGGCCGTCTTTACCAGGAATGATAGTAATAAAGGCTCCGAAGTCGACAATACGGGCTACCTTGCCCATATACAATTTACCAATTTCAGCTTCAGCGGTAATGGCGTTAACCATTTCAACAGCTGCGTCACGAGAATCAGCATCTTCACCATAGATCCGAACATTGCCGTCATCATCGATATCAACAGAAGCGCCGGTATCTGCAGTAATACCACGGATAACAGCACCGCCTTTGCCGATAACATCGCGAATCTTGTCAGGATCAATCTTGATCATCGCCATAGCTGGCGCATTTTCAGAAACTTCCTCACGAGCCGTGGAGATAACCTTATTCATTTCACCAAGAATGTGGATTCTTGCTGTATTGGCCTGCTCCAAAGCGATTTCCATAATCTCTTCGGTGATGCCTTGAATTTTAATATCCATCTGCAAAGCCGTTACGCCTTTGTTTGTTCCGGCTACTTTAAAATCCATATCACCAAGGTGATCTTCATCGCCAAGAATGTCAGTCAGGACAGCAAAGCGCTCACCTTCCTTGATCAGACCCATCGCAATACCAGCCACTGGAGCTGTTACTGGAACGCCGGCATCCATCATAGCTAGGCTGCTGCCACAGACGCTGGCCATAGAACTGGAACCATTAGATTCAGTAATTTCGGAAACCACTCGAATCGCATAAGGAAACTCCTCCTCTGTTGGCATTACCGCAGCAACACCGCGGCGAGCCAAACGTCCATGGCCGATTTCACGTCGCTTAGGACCGCCCATAAAACCTGCCTCACCTACTGAGTAAGGAGGAAAGTTGTAATGCAACATGAAAGGATCTTTTCTTGATCCTCCAAGGTCCTCAATAATTTGAGAATCACGCAGCGCTCCAAGAGTTGTAACAACTAATGCCTGAGTTTCACCTCGAGTAAACAAAGCGGAACCGTGAGCTTTTGGCAGCACGCCAGTTTCAACATGAATCGCACGAACGGTTTTAGTATCACGACCATCGATACGTGGAGAGCCATCGAGAATACTATTACGAACTGTGCTTTTTTCCAGCTTAGCGAAAACATCTTTAACATCGCCTTCTTCCACGCCGGATTCTTCATTGACTAACTGCTCAACAGCCTGTTGTTGTAGCTCACCAATAGCATCTTGGCGAGCCATCTTATCGGAAATTTTATAAGCTTCGGTTACACCACTTGCGAATTTCTCGGCAACGGCTGACTTAAGAGTTTCATTAATAGCAGCTACTTCCCAATCCCAGGCCGGCTTGCCGGCTTCGGCTTTAAGTTCATTGATTGCATTGACCGCAACTTGCATTTCTTGGTGGGCAAACAAGACTCCACCCAGCATTAGATCTTCAGAGAGCTCTTTCGCTTCCGATTCAACCATTAGCACTGCAGATTTAGTTCCAGCCACAACCATTTCAAGCTGGGAGGCTTCTAACTGAGCAGCCGTTGGATTTAATATATAACCCTGTTCAGTATCGTAGCCAACTCGTGCCGCGCCGATGGGCTCAGCGAATGGAATGCCAGAAATCGCCAAAGCAGCAGACGCTCCCAAGAGCCCGGCTATATCTGGATCTTCATTTTTGTCTGCAGAGATTACGGTGCAGATAACCTGCACTTCATTCATAAAGCCCTTCGGGAACAAAGGACGAATTGGCCTATCGATCAATCTCGAAGTGAGAGTTTCTTTCTCAGTTGGTCGACCTTCACGCTTGAAAAATCCACCAGGGATTTTACCAACAGCATAAGTTTTTTCCTGATAGTTAACCGTTAGCGGAAAAAATGCCGCGTGAGGATTTGCTTGTTTCCTACCTACAACAGTTGCTAATACCTGGGAATTGCCCATTGTTACTACAACTGCCCCAGTTGCTTGCCTAGCGACCTTGCCTGTTTCAATCGTGACCGTTTGATCACCATACTGAAACGTCTTGCTTACTGGATTAAACATAATATTTACCTACTATTTACTTATTAACGCAGGGCCAACTCATCAGGCCCTGCAGGGTATTTCCTATTAATAATTCGACTACCGACGCAGACCAAGTCCTTTGATCAAAGCAGCATATCGTTCGATATTCTTTCGCTTCAAATAATCAAGTAACTTTCTTCTGCTATTCACCATGCGAATAAGACCGCGACGTGAATGGTGGTCATGGATGTGCTCTTTAAAGTGAGCCTGCAATTCATTAATATTTGCTGTGAGTAAGGCAACTTGGACTTCAGGGGACCCTGTATCGCCATCTCCTTGCGCGTAATCTTTAATGATTGTTTCTTTCTGTTCAGCTGATAAAGCCATTTCTCATTTCTCCGTAAATATGCTTTTAGTTCAAGTTAGCGAACTTGTTATTGGATACTCATATAGTTTTTAACAACGCTGCTAACATTAACTTCCATTTAAAATCAGCATAACCATGCATACTTATAGTTACCTGATACTTTCCTTCTAGCTAATGTAATTTGATTTACTTAACTACTTAATTTATAAGCTTACTTACAAACTTGTTTAAGTATTTACTGAAAAGCCCCCAAGTTTATTCTCGGGATTAAGCAGAGGTTAGGATTAACCGTTTCGGAGCAACTTTTCCATCATCATCAATACATCCGATGCCAATAAATTGTTCCTCTTCATACAGCCTTACCAATCCTTCTTCGGGCAAGTGTCTTACCAATACTGATTGTCCGTTTTTAAACTGACTCGCAGCAATACTTGGCAAATTCACTTCGGGCAAATCTTCGATCGCCCTATCCATTGGAATGAGATTCTGATCGAGACGATCCATTCCATGTTTTTCTTTTACTTCACGTAACGCGTCGGTGCTTACACAATCTGCTTCAGTGAATGCGCCTGCTTGCAATCGGCGTAGTGCAATAATGTGTGCACCACAACCAAGATCTTGCCCTAGATCATCGGCAATAGTCCGAATATAGGTGCCTTTAGTACAAGTTATTTCAAGTTCGATTTCATCGCCTTGAAAATCAGTTAATTCTAATTCGTAAACACAAATACTTCGTGCTTCTCGAGGAATAGTTTTCCCCTCTCGTGCCAACTTATAAAGCGGCACTCCATCCACTTTTAAAGCTGAGTGCATTGGCGGTATTTGCTGGGTCTCTCCTTTAAATGACTGCAATGCTTTCTCGACTTGCTCGCGGCTAACATTTACTTCATCGCATTGTGCAATTACCTGCCCTTCACTGTCCGCACTATCAGTGCGAATTCCTAGTTTTATGCGAGCTCGGTATCTCTTATCCGAATTCAGCAAAAACTGAGACACTTTCGTAGCCTCACCTAAACAAAGTGGCAATACGCCAGTTGCTAAGGGATCCAAACTGCCCGTATGGCCAGCTTTATTGGCTTCAAAAAGCCACTTAACTTCCTGCAAAGCCTTGTTAGAACTGAGACCTACAGCCTTGTCTAACACTATAATGCCGCTAATGCTTCGACCTTTTCTACGCCGTTGTTTTGCCAAGGGCGTTTAGTCTCCACTATGCTGATTCTGATCAGCTTCTAGGGCATTATCTATCAGCTTTGATAATTGTTGGCCTCTTTCTACACTAGCGTCGTAATGAAATTTTAACTTTGGCACTACTCTAAGACTCAATCTTTTTGCCAATAAAGAGCGCAGAAAACCAGCTGCCTTATTTAAAGCTTTAATGTTTTCTGCGACTTCCAACTTATCCAAATCACCAGGCTCGGATAGCGTGTCGAAATCTGCTTGCCCGTTGTTGGACAAAGAATTCAATACTGTGACATAGATATTGGCGTAGGCAAGGTCTTTGCTTACGTCAACAGCTGTTATTGATACCATTCCCACTCTGGGATCATTTACTTCCATCTGAATCAGCGTGGCGATTTCTCGCCGCATCTGATCTGCTACTCTCTGAGCTCTGGAAGACATTTCTGCCATGACTTGATTCCGAGTTGAAGTCTTTAATCAAGACTTCTGGCTACTTCCGTTGTTTCGTAAACTTCAATTTTGTCGCCAACTTTCACATCGGTATAGTTGCGAACGCCTATGCCACACTCAATGCCATTGCGTACTTCGTTTGCATCGTCTTTAAAGCGCCGTAGTGATTCCAATTCGCCTTCATAAATAACGACATTATCTCTGAGTACCCGAATTGGCTTAGCTCGATAAACAGTGCCTTCAATTACCATGCTGCCGGCGATCTGCCCAAACTTCGGCGAATTAAATACGTCGCGCACTTCAGCGATGCCGACTATTTCTTCGCGAATTTCAGGGGAGAGCATTCCACCCATGATAGCTTTTGCATCATCAACTACATCGTAGATTACATTATAGTAGCGTAACTGCAGGCCTTCGTTCTCAGCTATGTCGCGAGACGTTTTGTCGGCTCTTACGTTAAAGCCAATAATCATAGCTTTGGATGTCGCAGCCAAATGAACATCAGTCTCGGATATTCCTCCGACACCAGAGGCGACTATATTTACTTCGACTTCTTCTGTATTCAGTTTCTGCAAGGAACCTACAATTGCTTCCAAGGACCCCCTTACATCTGTCTTCAAAACTACGTTGAAAAGGCTTTTAGATGCTCCGCCGATTCCGTCGAACATATTCTCAATCATGCTGCTCTGTTGCTTCGCTTGCATACTGTCGCGATGACGAATGCGGCGAAATTCAGCGACGTCTCTTGCCTTCTTCTCATCGGTAACCACAACAAATTCATCACCTGCATCAGGCACACCCTTTAATCCAAGAATTTCAACCGGGATTGCCGGACCTGCAGACTGCACGGTCTGACCTAATTCATCAATAAGCGCCCGAACTTTACCGAATTCATGACCTGCCAAAACAATATCGCCAGCATTCAATGTGCCGTTTTGAACCAGCACCGAAGCTACTGGACCGCGGCCTTTATCTAGCCGAGATTCGATAACCACACCTCGACCGGGCACATCGATGTAAGCTTTAAGTTCTAATAGCTCAGCTTGAAGTAGAATCGCCTCAAGTAATTGATCAACTCCTGTGCCTTCTATAGCTGATACTTCAATAAATTGTGTGTCGCCGCCCCAATCATCGGGAATGACTTCCATAGCGGACAGCTCATTCTTAACTCGATCAGGGTCAACACCTTCTTTGTCAATTTTATTGATGGCAACAACAAGTGGAACTCCAGCAGCCTTGGCGTGCTGAACCGCTTCTTCGGTTTGAGGCTTTACTCCGTCATCAGCAGCTACAACTAACACGATAACATCAGTAAATTTTGCACCACGGGCACGCATAGCTGTGAATGCTGCGTGACCAGGAGTGTCGATAAAACTAACCATGCCATGATCGGTATTCACATGATAAGCACCGATATGTTGCGTGATACCGCCGGCTTCATGTGATGCAACCGTAGCTTTACGAATATAATCCAGTAGCGAAGTCTTACCATGATCTACGTGCCCCATTACTGTGACAACAGGGGCCCTAGCTACTTCCACATTACCAATTTCAGCTTCAATTGAATCAACCAATTGTTCTTCGATGGCATCTTCGGATACAAAACTAGCTTTATGGCCCATCTCTTCGACTAGTAAAGTTGATGTATCTTGATCAAGAACTTGGTTAATTGTCGCCATTACACCCATATTGATAAGAATCTTTATCAACTCGCCTGATTTAACAGACATTTGTTGCGCAAGATCTCCGAGAGTGCTGGCTTCTCCAATTTGGATTTCTTTGGTAATAAATTCAGTGGGCTTTTCGAATGCATGTTTTTGCGCGGTTAGCCTCTTGCCTTTGCGACCGCCGCGACGTGCACGACCACCAATCTCATCGAAATCATCGCCTTCGAGAACAAAGTCATCATTAACATGAATAGTCTTGGCCTGGCGTTTTGGGGCTTGGGCCTTCGATTTGTTGCGGAGGTGGGTTTTCTTTTTCTCAGCTGGATCTTCACCGCCACTCTTTCCAGCACCTTTACGCTTTGCCCCCGACTTTGCAGCACGGGCCGCTTCTGCCTCTTCTAGAGGAACTTCTGGGACAACGGCCTCAATCTTAGGCGGTGCTTTTACGTCTACCGGCTTCTCAACTTCTTCGCCGACTTTAAGCTCAACATCTGCTGTTACCTGATCGTCTTCAGTTGTTTCTTGAGCTGCTTCTAAATTTGGATCTAGCGTTTCTTCTGTAAGCGCTTCACCATCTTGTACCACTTCGTCATCAGCGATAGTGCTGCGCTTTACGTAAGTTCGTTTTTTCCGTACTTCAACGTTTACTGTTTTGCCACGTCCGTGAGTAGACGCAGATTTAAGTGTGGCTATAGTTTTTCGTTTGAGGGTAATTTTCTTCGGGGCACCATCGGTCGCTTCCCTGTCACCATGACTACGACGCAGAAACAAAAGCAAGGAATTCTTGTCTTCGTTCGAAATCTGCTCGTCAACCTTAGTGTGAGGCAAGCCTGCTTCTTTAACCTGAGACAACAGCTTATCTACCGATACACCAACCACATCGGCGAGTTCACTTATTGTTACATCTGCCATTCATTTACTCCCATACAACGCCGCTACTTTTGTTTAATAGACCTTGGTATTCAAACCGTTTTATTCAAACCAAGGCGCACGCGCTGTCATAATCAGCTTCCCAGCTCTTTCTTCATCCATGTTTTCTATATCTATTAATTCGTCGATCGACTGCTCTGCCAGTGCTTCCATATTCAGAATGTCACGTTTGGATAACTCCAAGGCTAAAGTGTCATCCATCCCCTCCATATTTAGCAGATCGTCAGCAATATTTGCTTTTGAGAGATCTTCTTCTGATGCAATTGCTTGCGTTAACAAAGCATCTTTTGCTCTGCTTCTAAGATCATTGGCAATTTCTTCATCAAAGCCATCCATCGCCAATATCTCATCGAGAGGGACATAAGCAATCTCTTCCAATGAGGTAAACCCTTCTTGGACTAATACTTCAGAGACGTCTTCATCAACATCCAGCTTCTCCATAAACATTGCAATGAAGTTGCTCGCTTCCTGCAGTTGTTTAGCAGCCGCGTCTTCTTCACTCATTACATTGATAGTCCAGCCAGTTAGCTCACTAGAAAGACGAACATTTTGACCGTTGCGACCAATCGCCTGGGCTAAATTTTCTTCTTCAACGGCAATGTCCATAGTGTGGCTGTCTTCATCCACAATAATCGAGGCAACTTCTGCCGGAGACATTGAATTAATTACCAATTGCGCCGGGTTGTCATCCCAAAGAATAATGTCAATGCGTTCATTAGAAAGTTCGTTTGATACCACTTGCACTCGCGATCCACGCATACCAACACAAGCACCTACCGGATCTATACGACCGTCGTTTGTTCTAACAACAATCTTCGCTCGTGAGCCCGGGTCACGAGCGGCTGCTTTTATCTCAATTATTTCTTCTGAAATTTCTGGAACTTCGATCTTAAATAGCTCAATCAACATATCCGGTGATGTTCTGCTGAGGAATAATTGTGGCCCTCGTTGTTCAAAACGGACATCAGTTAGCAATGCTCGTAGTCGATCGCTTGTGCGAAATGTTTCACGAGGAATCATCTGATCACGTGGAAGTAACGCTTCGGCGTTACCACCAAGATCAACAATAATATTATCTCTGGTTACCTTCTTAACCGTGCCAGAAACAAGTTCACCAATTCGATCTTGGTATTCACCGATGACGATTTTTCTTTCGGCCTCTCGTACTTTCTGAACGATAACTTGTTTCGCAGTTTGTGCTGCTATACGACCAAATTCTACGTTATCGATTTTCTCTTCCCATTTATCACCAATGGCAAGTCCCTTATCTTTCTCACCGGCTTGAACCAGAGTGATTTGGGAACCTTCTTCCAGATACTCTTCTTCTTCGACAACCGTCCATACGCGGAATGTTTCATAATCTCCGGTTTCACGATCAACTGCCACACGACAGTCAATCTCGGCTCGGTCATTAAGTTTCTTTGTTGCAGTTGCAAGTGCTGATTCTATTGCTTCAAAAATCACACCAGGCGAAACGCCTTTCTCAGCCGAGACGGCGTCTGCAACCATTAATATTTCTTTACTCATCATAATCGTGTCACCTTACTCAAAACTTGTGCCGAAATAGAATCAGGCACATAGAGTAATAATCACTCAGAAGACTATGCTTGCTTTCTCGATGTCTGAATGAAACAGCTCATACTCAACACCATCAACTTGCAAACAAATATTGTCTCCTTCAACCTTCACAATATTACCCTTAAACTTACGCCTTCCATCGAGTGGATTACGTAAGCGCACATTTACGTCGCTTCCCGCGAATTGTTCAAATTGAACCGCCGTAAATAAAGGTCGGTCCAATCCAGGTGAAGATACTTCCAATGTATATTCACTAGATATTGGATCTTCTACATCTAATTGAGCGCTGGCTTGTCGACTAACTTTCTCACAATCTTCAATCGTGATGCCTGCGGCACTCTCGATATAAATTCGCAGCAAGGAATACCTCCCTTGCTGGTTAAGCTCGATTCCCCACAATTCCAACCCGAGGGCTGCAATCGTTGGCTCAATCATCTCTGCTACTAAGGCGACGCTACTTTTCACCATGCTCTTCTTGCAGATCAATAAGCTCTTTCGGGCAAATCGTCTACATACAAAAAATGGGCCTTCGGCCCATTTCAAAATCTTCGCTACTTAGCCTAATTACAACTAAACAGAAAGCTTATGTTTGGTAGCGGGGGCAGGATTTGAACCTGCGACCTTCGGGTTATGAGCCCGACGAGCTGCCAGACTGCTCCACCCCGCAACAAATCTCTAAACTGGCTGACTTTCTTTAATCTAATTAGTTTTCTATAAGCCCTTGTTTTATAACGAAAAAATTGTGATCGAGCTAAACTTGATCACAATTTCACAAGGGGTGCGAATTATAAGGAGGAGTTGGGGCCAAGGTCAAGAGATTACGGGGCTTTCGAGCGAATTACGTAACTCATAGATTTAGCTGATTTGAGCTCGAATTCGCTCTTCGAGAGAATTCTGGTGCCGAAGGCCGGACTTGAACCGGCACGACCATAGGTCACTACCCCCTCAAGATAGCGTGTCTACCAATTCCACCACTTCGGCAATTCTTCAGAAATCACGTAATTATTGATCCGGTAACGAAGGCACATCACTTTGATCACTAGTCGCTGGAACTACATCTAACAGAGGAATGTCCGATTGAGAGTTTAGTGTCTCTTGCAAGATTTCTTCACTTACCACCGGCGAATTAGTTATTCCACCGATTCCAGATTGGTTCTTTGCAATTATTGCTAGAAAGAGACTTGTAACGAAAAATATGATCGCGGCTACTGTGGTAGCTTGAACAAGAAAATTTCCACTACCTGATGCACCAAACACAGTTTGCGAAGCACCTGCGCCAAATGAGGCGCCAGCATCAGCTCCCTTACCATGTTGCAAGAGAACCAGGCCAACGATAGCGATGGCGACGATTATGTGAACTACTGTTACTAGGGTTTCCATGATTGCTAATCCGCACTATTACAAATGGATATGAATTCTTCAGCTTCTAACGAAGCGCCTCCCACCAATCCACCATCAATATCGGCTTGTTGGAACAATTCTCTGGCGTTCGTCGCTTTTACACTACCGCCATAAATAATTCTTACAGTCGCAGCGACGTCCTCTTTCTGTTTTCGCAAGTGATCGCGAATAGTCTTGTGGACATCTTGGGCTTGTTCTGGGCTTGCCGTCTTTCCTGTACCTATCGCCCAAATCGGTTCATAAGCAATCACCGAATTGGCAACAGCCTCAATCCCGACCTTATTAATAATCTCATCCAGCTGACCAAGTACCACCTGATCCGTAAGCTCTTGCTCTCTTTCTTCGAGAGTCTCACCCACACATAAGATAGGTGTTAAATCACTCGCCTGAACTTGTGCAAATTTTTCCGCAACCTCGGTATCAGATTCATGGAATAACTGCCGCCTTTCGGAATGACCTACTATGACATAAACCAATTCACACTCCGCCAACATCTGCGCAGCTACTTCACCGGTATAAGCGCCTTCGCCGGCTCGGGCAACATTTTGTGCTCCAAGCTTAACTCTCGAAGACACTAAAATTTGTGCCGCATGGCCCAGGTATACATAGGTCGGACATACTCCAATTTCAACCGCACTGGTTAAATTTTCACTCCCAGCGATAACATCAGCAAGCAGATCTTCAAGCTGCGCCTTGGACCCGTGTAACTTCCAATTACCGACAACCAATTTCTGACGCATGATTTTCTCGAGTGAGTAGCTACCAGCCCTATAAAACGGGCGCCAAGTCTAACCAAGTTAGATGGGTGTTGCAATAAAACGAGGATGCCTTAACTTGGACTACCAACCTCAGTGGCCACTATGTCCGAGAGCTCTTGTGCTAGCTTAGACACAATATCCATGTCCTCACCCTCTACCATTACCCGCACTAATGGCTCTGTACCGGAAGGTCTAAGCAAAACTCGACCATTCTTTCCAAGCTTAGATTCAACGTCAGAGACAGCAGATTGCACTGCTTTATTTGCTACCAGATCGAAGTTGTTATCTAGAGGAACATTCACCATTGATTGAGGCAATTTGCGCATTTTGCTGCGCAAATCCGCTAGCGGCTGTTCACAATTAGCGATTGCAGCCAGGGCTTGTAGGGCTGATACGATTCCGTCTCCTGTAGTGGTGATATCAAGGCAGATAATATGACCTGACGACTCACCGCCTAGATCCCAACCTCGCTCCAACATACCTTGCATTACATGACGATCACCTACCGCTGTTCGCACAAAGGGAACATCCAGTGCATCAAGAGCCAGCTCTAAGCCTAGATTACTCATAGAGGTTCCAACCACTCCACCGAAATCAACATTCTGCCGCCGCCGGTCACGGGCAATTACGTAAAGAATTTCGTCACCGTCGACAATATTGCCTAAATGATCAACCATAACAACACGATCACCATCACCATCGAAAGCGATGCCAATATCTGCTTTCTCTTCCAATACCGTGGCAACCAACCGTTCCGGGGAAGTCGAGCCATTCCCTTTATTGATATTTAAACCATCGGGAGTAACACCAATTGGTATTACTTTGGCACCGAGCTCTTCGAACACACTTGGAGCTATGTGATAAGTAGAGCCATGCGCGCAATCGACAACAATTTTTAGACCATTAAATTTTAAAGTTGAGCTAATAGTACTTTTGCAAAATTCTATATATCGACCTGCAGCATCAGTAATTCGCGATGCCTTGCCGAGCAATTCAGGAGTAACAGTTGCAATATCTTTGGTCAGCTCTTGTTCAATTGCAAACTCTACTTCGTTAGGAAGTTTAGTGCCTTCGCTGGAGAAAAATTTTATGCCATTGTCTTGAAACGAATTATGGGATGCGCTAATAACAATTCCAGCTTGAGCTCGCAGGGTTCTCGTCAGATAGGCAATTGCCGGAGTGGGCATGGGCCCCGTTAGATTGATGTCAACGCCGGCTGCAGTTACTCCCGCCTCGAGAGCGGCTTCGAACATGTAGCCAGAAATTCTCGTATCTTTGCCAATTAAGATTTTATTACGACCATTGCCTTCACTCGCAAAGACTTTGCCTGCAGCCCACCCCAGTTTAAGCATAAAGTCTGGCGTAATGGGCGAGGTACCGACAGAGCCCCGAATTCCATCAGTACCAAAATATATTTTAGATTTAGCCACCATGTTGATCCATTTATTAAACCTGCTGAAAAAATGAGTTTACTCTAATTGCGTCCATGGTGGCAGCAACATCGTGAGTGCGGATGATGTTGGCACCTCCTATAAGCCCGTGGACTGCAGCGGTTATTGATCCTGCCAACCGTTGATCAACAGCTCTATCCACTAAATCACCGATCATCGATTTTCGAGATAGTCCGATAAGAATTGGAATGTCTAGTCGCGAAAAATTCGCCAGATTTTTCAGCAGCTCATAGTTGTTCTGTAACGTTTTCCCAAAGCCGAAGCCGGGATCGATGCAGAGCCTCTCTTTTTTGATACCTGCGGCACGACATTGGCCCACTCGTTCCTCAAGAAACCCATATACTTCATCGACTACATTTGCGTATTCAATAGTTTGTTGCATCGTGCGAGGCTCCCCCTGCATATGCATAAGACAAATCGCCACTGAAGATTTTGCTAAGGCGGGAAGTACACCCTCTTCAGTTAAAGCACGGATGTCGTTTATCATCTCCGCACCTGCTGCTATCGCCGCCTTCATTACAACTGCGGAGCTAGTGTCAACTGAGATACATACATCAATGTTTGATCTAATTACCTCAACTATTGGAATCACGCGGCTCAGCTGCTCTTCTTCGGATACTGTCGCTGCGCCAGGACGAGTTGACTCACCACCAACATCCAAAATGAGTGCACCAGCAGCCACCATCCATTCGGCGCGCTGCAATGTTTTATTAAGGTCCACTTTAAAAATTGATTGATCTGACAGTTTCAGTTCAGAGCCATCGGAAAAGGAGTCGGGTGTGGCATTGATAATGCCCATGCAAACAGGAGACGACAGATCAATTTGTCTATCTCCAGCTGTTAAGTTAGAAGTCACTTGAAGATCCTTGCCTTATGTAGCGGGCTCAGATACTTGATTTAGCTACTTGGCACAGTAAAGTGCAGATAAAATAATAGACAATGCCTTAGTGTTCACCTGCCGGTCCACCAATTTTCCCCGAGCCTTTGGAGTCTTTTTCTTTCTTACCGGAGCTTTCGACCTCTTCAGTATTCATAGATCCAGCATCATTGTTATCTGAATCTGACCAATCTGCTGGTGGGCGAGGCTTCTTGCGTTCCATGAGGTCATTAATCTGATCAGCATCAATCGTTTCATATTCCATTAATGCATCTTTCATCATGTCGAGAATATCTCGATTGCTCTCGAGAATTTTTGTCGCTTTGCCGTAGCAGACATCGATAATTGCTCGTACTTCTTTGTCTATGGCTATTGCAGTGTCACTGGATACCGTCTTGGATTGCGAAGCTGCAGAGCGCCCAAGAAAAACCTCACCCTCATCTTCTGAGTACAATAATGGTCCAAGCTTCTCCGAGAGGCCCCATTTGGTGACCATGTTTCGAGCAATCTCAGTGGCTCGTTGAATATCATTTGAAGCGCCAGTTGTCACACCTTCTTTACCCAAGGTCATCTCCTCGGCGACACGGCCACCGTAGAGGCTACAAATTTGACTGATGATGCTCTGACGGCTAAGACTATAGCGATCTTCTTCAGGAAGAAACATAGTTACTCCCAGCGCTCTACCTCGAGGGATGATACTCACTTTGTAAACCGGATCATGCTCAGGCGACAGACGGCCAACGATAGCGTGACCAGCCTCATGGTAGGCAGTATTCAGCCTTTCTTTTTCTGACATCACCATAGACTTGCGCTCTGCGCCCATCATGATTTTGTCTTTAGCTTTTTCGAACTCTTCCATAGACACCAGACGACGACCGGCTCTTGCTGCAAATAGCGCAGCCTCATTCACTAAGTTAGCGAGATCAGCACCAGAGAATCCAGGAGTGCCTCGGGCAATTACGCTCGCTACAACTCGATCATCAATTGGAACTTTGCGCATATGAACTTTTAGAATCTGCTCACGACCGCGAATATCTGGTAAGCCGACTACCACCTGTCGGTCGAATCGACCAGGTCGTAACAAGGCAGGGTCCAATACATCAGGGCGGTTAGTTGCAGCTACGACAATAACGCCGTCGTTAACTTCGAAACCGTCCATTTCTACCAGCAATTGGTTCAAGGTTTGTTCACGTTCATCATGACCACCACCCAAACCGGCACCACGATGACGACCAACCGCATCGATCTCATCTATGAAGATGATACAAGGCGCTTGTTTCTTAGCCTGTTCAAACATGTCCCGTACTCGGGAGGCTCCAACACCGACAAACATTTCAACAAAATCAGAACCAGAAATTGAAAAGAATGGGACTTTGGCTTCACCAGCAATAGCTCTAGCCAATAAGGTCTTACCAGTACCCGGTTGTCCAACCATTAAAATGCCGCGAGGAATTTTCCCGCCCAAACGCTGGAATTTATCCGGCTCTCTTAAAAACTCAACGAGTTCCTGAACGTCTTCTTTAGCTTCATCTACGCCGGCAACATCAGCAAAAGTTATTTTAATCTGATCTTCACCAAGTAATTTGGCTTTACTCTTACCGAAAGACATCGGTCCGCCTTTGCCTCCGACACCACCACCTTGCATCTGCCGCATGAAGAAAAAGAACAGAGCAATAATAATGAGAATTGGAAAGCTAGCCACGAGGAGTTGAGACCAAATGCTTTGCTGTTCCGGTTCATTAGCAATAACTTCGACATTATTATCGAACAGGTCATTCAATAGCTGGTCATCGCCAATCAGAGGCATAACCGTGCGAAATTGAGTGTCATCAGACCGAATACCCGTGATATTGATACCCGCTAGTTCGACAGTGGTTACTCGGCCGGAGCGCACCTCTTTCACGAACTGAGAATAGTTAACAGTGTCATCTCTAGTTTCTTGGTTAACATTGTTGAAAACCATCAACAATACACCAGCAATGATCATCCAGAGAATCAGGTTTTTTGCCATATCATTCAAGGGTTTATCCCCCAACAGGTTACAGAGTAAGAACGGGAAAAATTGGCGAGCAACTGTCTGATTTCCAGTTACTCACTAAATTGTCGAGCTTTTGCCCAACTGCAGTTTTGTCGCTAATTCTAAAGTTTACACAAAATATTGCACGTAAATTCAATTCTGACCTTTAAAACCGGCAGAAAGAAGATAAATTTCACTCGATCTGGCCCGTGATGCCTTCGGTTTACGTACTTTTACCGTGTTGAAACTTAATTTTAGTTCCTTTTGCAAAGCGTCGAGGCCCTCACCATGAAACACTTTCATCAATAGTGCTGCTCCGGGCTTAAGTACTACTTTCGCCATTTCGAGAGCTAATTCAGCTAGGCACATAGCTTGTGGTTGATCTATATCCCTGATTCCACTCATATTGGGGGCCATATCAGATATTACAAGGTCTGCACGGATATCATCGAGTCGAGCCAAGACCTCATTCAGCACTGTCTCGTCAGTAAAATCCCCTTGGACAAATTCAACACCTGCCAGACTGTCCATTGGCAATATATCACTGGCTATCACTTTGCCTTTATGACCAACAAGTTCGGCAGCCACCTGCGACCAACCACCGGGTGCGGCCCCGAGATCAACCACGGTCATTCCTGCTTCGATAATCCCGTCCTTCTTCTGCAGTTCCAATAATTTAAAACTGGCACGAGATCGGTAGCCTTCCTCCTGACTGCGCTTTACATAGGGGTCATCGAAATGCTCTTTCAGCCAACTTTTGCTGGTTTTGGATCTAGCCATGAATGACCTTGTCGCCTTGTAAAGAAAATTCTTTGAAAATGTACATACCCACACTTACTTTCTAATTATAGAACAAGCTGACATTTTGCAGGGAAAAATATAACTGCGTTGTTAATAATATTGTTTAATCCTAACCACTACGACATGCTAGAATCCGCAGCCTTCCTTCTAGACCCTAACAAGCAGACCGAAGAAGAATTCCTAAATCATGACTCTAAGTAATGCAGATAAAAAACGTGTCCGATCGATCGGACACGACCTTAGCCCCGTCGTAACAGTCGCTCAGAAAGGCGTTACCGAAAACATAAAGACAGAAATTGAACGAGCCCTTAAAGAGCATGAACTAATCAAAATTAAATTGATTACTGCAACGCGAGAAGAGAAAAAGTGCTTAGCCGATTCTCTTTGTCAGGAATTCTCCGCTGAATGCATTCAAAGTATAGGTCATGTGATCTTAGTTTATCGACCCTCGAAGAACTCTGATCCTCGATTGTCTAATATCAGGCGCAGCAAGAAATAGGAATTTGCTCCAGCTTACTAGCAAAGAGCGCTTGAGAAGCATGAAGCCAATATAAGCATAGAAAATTCGAGTTAGTGACAAACTGATTCAATTTCGAATTCGACATCTCCAGCCGGAGCGTTAACCACTACTTCATCACCTTCATGCTTGCCCATTATTGCTCGAGCAATCGGAGAAGCCACTGATATTTTCCCCGAACCGACATCAGCCTCATCTTCACCAACTATCTGATAAGTAGCTTTGGCATCAGTACCCAAATTAATAAGTATAACCGTCGTGCCAAAGATAACCCTTCCGGTCGGTTCGATTTTACTGACATCAATAATTTGCGAGTCAGAAAGCTTGCCCTCAATTTCCTTGATGCGACCTTCGCAAAAACTTTGTTGTTCTCGCGCGGCATGATATTCGGCATTCTCTTTCAGGTCCCCGTGCTCCCGAGCTTCAGCTATGGCCGCAATAATTTTTGGCCGAGTAACGGTTTTCAACTTAGTAACTTCTGCGCGGAGATTTTCAGCTCCTGCCACGGTCATTGGTACTTTTTGCATAGGGTTATCCTAGCTTAAAATTTGTTTGTGCTCGCGAGTGGACTTGCAGTTTGCGTTGGTGTGATTTCCCCGGTATGAAATCGTTAGTGCAATGCGGCGTGTAAATCTTGAATCGTATACACCGAATAGTTATTGCCAAATTCTAGCGCTTCACAGACCGCCAGAGCACCGGCGATTGTCGTTGTGCAGAAGACATTGTGTCTAAGCGCTGTTCTGCGAATAGTTGAAGAGTCTGCTATCGCCTGCTTACCTTCAGTGGTATTAAAAACTACCTGAATCTCATCATTTTTTAGCATATCGACTATATGAGGTCTACCTTCGGCCACCTTATTCACTCCGACCACTTCCAGACCAGCCGCTTCAATAACTTTGGCCGTACCATGAGTAGCAACCAGCTCGTAGCCTAGTGACTGGATTTTTCGAGCAACTTCGACCACGAATCGCTTATCAGGATCACGCACGCTAATGAATGCTCTACCTTGACCCTCGATGGCTTCACCAGCACCCATTTGTGCTTTCGAGTAGGCTTCAGCGAAGGTTTTTCCAACACCCATCACTTCGCCGGTGGATTTCATTTCTGGTCCGAGTATCGGGTCGACACCCGGGAATTTGTTAAACGGAAACACAGCTTCTTTAACCGCAAAGGTATCTGGGATAATTTCACAGGTGAATCCTTGCTCCTTTAACGTGGTCCCAATCATGCAACGAGCTGCAACTTTCGCCAGTGACCTGCCGATACACTTGGAAACAAAAGGGACGGTTCGAGAAGCGCGTGGATTCACTTCGATAATGTAAATCTCTTCGTCCTGATAGGCGAGCTGAGTATTCATCAATCCGATAACACCGAGCTCCAATGCAAGACTTGAGACTTGCTCGCGAATTTTATTTTGAACTTCATAGGGGAGATTATAGGGCGGCAAGGAACAAGCAGAGTCTCCAGAGTGAATTCCTGCTTGCTCAATGTGCTGCATTATGGCTCCCACAACTACCTGTTCTCCGTCACTCACTACATCGACATCAATTTCGATTGCCGAGCTAAGGAAGTAATCTAATAACACGGGGCTTTCGTTAGATACCATAACCGCTTCGGCCATATATCGTCGCAATTCTGTCTCGTTGTATACAATTTCCATTGCCCGCCCACCCAAAACATAAGACGGCCGCACAACTAAAGGATAGGTAATATGCTTAGCCTGCTCGACGCTTTCTTCGACACTACGAACTGTTCGATTCGGCGGCTGTTTTAAATCCAATTTCTGAATAAGTTGCTGGAAGCGCTCACGATCTTCTGCTCTATCGATTGCATCTGGCGAGGTGCCAATAACAGGCACCCCCGCAGCTTCCAGCCGCTTTACCAGGTTGAGAGGTGTTTGACCACCAAACTGAACGATAACCCCCGCCGGCTTTTCCAACTCGGCTATTTCAATTACATCTTCGAAAGTTAGTGGCTCGAAATACAAGCGGTCTGAAATATTGTAATCAGTAGATACAGTCTCAGGATTACAGTTCACCATGATAGTCTCATAGCCATCTTCTCGCATAGCAAGCGCCGCATGAACGCAGCAATAATCAAACTCGATGCCCTGGCCAATTCGATTTGGCCCCCCACCTAAGACCATTATTTTTTGACGACCAGAAGGCTTAGCTTCACATTCTTCTTCATAGGTGGAATACATATATGCTGTCGCTGATACGAACTCAGCGGCGCAGGTATCGACACGTTTAAATACCGGCCGGACGTCAAGGTCATGACGCAACTTCTGCACATCTCTTTCCTTGACTTTAAGCAGTTGCGAGATGCGTTGGTCAGAAAAACCTTT
The DNA here is from genome assembly GCA_012960305.1 of Gammaproteobacteria bacterium. Taxonomy (GTDB): domain Bacteria; phylum Pseudomonadota; class Gammaproteobacteria; order Pseudomonadales; family Pseudohongiellaceae; genus UBA9145. The sequence continues at coordinate 29,548 of DUBM01000014.1, forward strand.
GCGCTTTAAGCGAAACATTCCAGCCTTGTCTAAATCGGCGAGCTGCAGCTCTGACACCCATTTCTCTTCAGCTATCAAATCTTCAATTTGAACCAGGAACCATGGATCAATCCCAGTCAGTTTGTTAATCGTATCGATACTCCAACCATGTCGGAAGGCATCCCCTATATACCAAATGCGCAGGGCGCCAGCCTCTGTCAATTCCCGCGTGAGAACCTCCTTAGCATTACTCAATTCGATATCCAGTATCGGATCAAAACCACACATGCCAGTTTCCAAACCGCGCAAAGCTTTATGAAGTGACTCTTGTAAAGTTCGGCCAATAGCCATCACCTCACCGACAGATTTCATTTGAGTGGTAATGCGATCATTAGCTTCCGGAAATTTCTCAAAAGTGAAACGAGGTATTTTAGTAACAACATAATCGATAGTTGGTTCGAATGAAGCAGGTGTCACACCATCAGTTATTTCATTGCGGAGTTCGTCCAGGGAAAATCCGATTGCCAGCTTTGCCGCCACTCGGGCGATGGGAAAACCAGTCGCCTTGGAGGCCAGTGCCGAAGATCGTGACACTCGCGGATTCATTTCGATAATTACCAGTCGGCCATTCTCCGGATTAATTGCAAATTGAACATTTGAGCCACCGGTTTCAACCCCAATTTCTCGCAACACTGCGATCGCAGCATTTCGTAAAATTTGATACTCCTTATCGGTAAGAGTTTGGGCAGGAGCTACTGTAATTGAATCGCCAGTGTGTATGCCCATAGCATCGATGTTTTCAATGGAGCACACGATAATACAATTGTCTTTACGATCTCTAACTACTTCTAGCTCATACTCTTTCCAACCAATGAGCGACTCATCAATCAGTAATTCTCTGGTGGGAGAGAGCTCTAACCCTCGAGCGCATATTTCTTCAAATTCTTCTTTGTTGTAAGCGATTCCACCACCACTTCCACCCATGGTGAAGGAAGGTCGAATAACACAGGGCAAGCCAATTTCTTCCAATGCCTTCAGCGCTTGATCCATGTCGTGCGCCATCGCATGGTGAGGCGTTTCGAGTCCGATTGAGGTCATCGCATCATCGAATAACTCGCGATCTTCTGCTTTATCGATAGCCTCACAGCTGGCCCCGATTAACTCAACGTTATATTTTTCCAGAATGCCATGGCGGTTCAGGTCCAGAGCACAATTCAATGCCGTTTGTCCGCCCATTGTCGGCAATATGGCATCTGGTTTTTCCTTGGCAATTATTTTCTCAACTATCGGCCACTTGATCGGCTCAATATAAGTGGCATCAGCCATGGATGGGTCAGTCATAATCGTCGCAGGATTTGAGTTAACAAGAATTACTCGATAACCCTCTTCTTTAAGCGCCTGACAAGCCTGAGCACCAGAATAATCGAATTCGCAGGCCTGACCGATAATGATAGGCCCGGCGCCGAGTATAAGAATGCTATTTATGTCGTTTCTTTTTGCCATATTTGCTTTTTGCTTACTTCCTTCAATAAATATTAAACAGAAGAGGTGTTATTTTTTATGGGTTTTCATCAATTTAATAAAGTGGTTAAACAATGGTGCCACATCATGAGGACCCGGACTGGCCTCGGGATGCCCCTGAAATCCAAATGCTGGTTTATCTGTACGCTCAATTCCTTGCAATGAACCATCGAATAGTGATTTATGCGTGGCCGCTACATTGTCAGGGAGACTATCCGCATCCACGGCAAAACCATGATTCTGACTGGTGATCAATACGGTACTGTCTTTTAAGTCCTGAACGGGATGATTGGCACCGTGATGGCCCAAGCGCATCTTGACAGTCTTGGCTCCGCAGGCTAAAGCCAGCAACTGGCAACCGAGGCAAATACCAAACACTGGAATACTTTCTTGTAAAATTTCTTCTATCGCTGCTATGGCATAATCACAAGGTTCTGGATCCCCAGGGCCATTAGAGAGAAATATGCCATCGGGATTCATTGCTAAAACTTCAACGGCAGGAGTTTGCGCTGGGACCACCGTGACATGACATCCACGAGCTACCAGCATGCGCAAAATGTTGCGCTTTACGCCAAAATCATAGGCAACAACCTTATATTCGAACTCGCTATGCAGTTGGTATCCTTTGGCAATATCCCAGACTCCTTCTTTCCACGTATAAGAGTCTGTCACACTGACTTCTTTTGCCAGGTCCATGCCCTCCAACCCAGGGAACTTCTTCGCCATGGCGATGGCTTCAACATCACCATCTGATTCAAGGGCGGCACCAGAAAGTATGCAGCCGTTAAGTGGTCCTTTATCTCGCAACAAACGAGTAAGACTGCGGGTATCGATTTCGGCGATAGCTACAACATTTTGTTCTTTCAGAAATTCATCGAGAGATTGTTGGTTTCGCCAACTACTGGCAATAAGTGGCAAGTCTCGAATAATTAGCCCTGAAGCCCACACCCTATCAGACTCATTATCTTCCTCATTAGTCCCGGTATTACCGATGTGAGGATAGGTGAGAGTAATTATTTGCTGTGCATAAGAGGGGTCAGTCAGAATCTCCTGATATCCAGTCATAGAAGTATTGAAAACCACTTCACCCGGGGAGCAACCTTCTGCCCCTATCGCAGTGCCATGAAAAATACTCCCATCTTCCAACGCCAGTACAGCAGAACTAGCCACAGTCACTCCTATTCTTAATAAAAACTACGCACAAAAAAAGCGGAATGAAGAATTTCTTCACTCCGCTTTTTCTAAATTCGCAAAGGTTTCAGCATCCAACATACTGAGCAAGTATGTTATAAAAAACACAGTGCTCTTGTCTATGTGAACATTCCAGATTCAACAAAATAATGATAACTTTTGATGATTAGAGCGCCAATACATCTTGCATGGAATATAAACCGGCTTCCTGCCCGACAATCCAAGCCGCAGCTCGAACTGCACCAGCCGCAAATGTCATCCGGCTACTGGCCTTATGAGTGATCTCAACCCGCTCGCCGATACTAGCAAAAGTAACCGTATGATCACCAACAATATCGCCGGCTCTTACCGTAGAAAACCCAATCGTTGATCGAGTCCTCTCTTCACCCATACCTTCGCGACCATAGACGGCAACTTCATCAAGATCTCTTCCTAGTGTCTCAGCGATAACCGACCCCATTTTCAAAGCAGTACCTGAAGGCGCGTCCTTCTTAAAACGATGATGAGCTTCACTGATTTCAATATCTACTTCATCTCCCAGCACTCTTGCAGATTCTTGCAGTAGTTTAAGGCAGAGATTTACTCCAATACTCATATTAGGAGAAAATACCACAGGTATTGATTTGGCCGCATCAACTATCAGCGCTTCCTGATCAGCAGCAAAACCTGTTGTGCCTATGACAATTGCCTTACCATGCTGCTGACAAAGTGCCAGATGCTGCAAACTTGCCTCGGGCGAGGTAAAGTCGATCAGTACGTCGAAGTTGTCCTGCTGAGTGCTGAGGTCAGCAATTGTTGCAACTTCTAAAGATGTACCCATCGCTAAAAGACCTGCATCAACGCCGAGGGCTGGATCATCAGCAAGCACGCTAGCTACCGCGACGTTTATATCAGCTTCACTACCGGTAACCGCTTCAACTAGGGTCCTGCCCATTCGCCCTGCGGCTCCTGCTATGGCTACTCTAACCATGATCATTCCTATCCATTTAAAATTGGTGGTAATTATACGTCCGGACTGGACCAAGCTGAACCTACAGTTGCCAAGGTGACGAGCAGCTACATTGTATTGTAACACCTACTAATCGCAGTGCTGTCAGAACTGATCTGCGGTCATCGCCATTAAGGTCTCAGCCCCTGCTTCAATCTCCAATCTAAGCCCATTGATTTGGGGCAATAATCTACTCAGAAAGAACTCGCCGGTTTTTATCAAACCCTCAAGATAAGATGTGTCTGCATTCGGTTCTGCAGACGCGGCAAGAGCCGCAGCTAAAATTCTCTGCCACATGAAACAATAAAGCGTATTTCCAACAAGTTCCATGTAGGCATAAGACGCAGCTCCAACCTCATCTGGATTATCAGCAGCACTGGCAATTACATGTTGTGTTGTCTCTGCCAGAGTTTGTCTGCAAACGGCAAAGCTCTGCAAATAACCAAGCATCCCATCGTTGTCCGATTGAGTTTCAACAAACGCATCCATTTCGGTAAATAAAAGCTCCAGTAACTCTCCTTTACCGTGGACAGTTTTTCGTCCCATAAGATCAAGAGCCTGAATACCATTAGCACCTTCGTAGATCTGGGCGATTCGCGCATCCCGCACATTTTGTTCCAGCCCCCATTCGGCGATATAGCCGTGGCCACCAAGAACCTGTTGGCCAAGGACGCAGGATTCAAAACCTCGATCTGTACAGTAGGCTTTTTGTACCGGCACCAGCAGTGAAACCAGCTTCTGGGCATGAACTCTTGCTGACTCATCAGGATGAAAACGAGAAACATCAAGTTTACTCGCGGCATAGAGGGAGAGCGCTCTCCCAGCAAAAATATTTGAGCGCATCGTTAACAACATTCGCCGTACATCAGCGTGAACCAAAATTGGATCAGCGGCTTTGTCTGCCTGCGCTGTTCCACTGGGAGCACGGCCTTGAATTCTCTCTTTAGCGTAGCCGGCGGCAACTTGATAACTACTCTCCGCCAGACCATTGCCCTGCAATCCCATTGAGAGTCTCTCGTAGTTCATCATAGTAAACATGTTTGAGAGACCATTGTTTAGCTCACCAACCAAGAAACCCTTCGAATTCTCGAAGTTGAGCACACAGGTTGCAGAAGCTCGAATGCCCATTTTGTGCTCGAGCGAACCACAGCTCACGTTGTTCGCTTCTGTGCTTACATTCCCATTCTCATCAAGTAATAGCTTCGGTACCAAGAACAGGGAAATTCCTCGAGGACCAGGTGGCGCATCCGGCAATCTTGCCAGCACTAAATGGATTATATTATCAGTTAAATCATGCTCGCCTGCTGTGATAAATATTTTTGTACCACTAATCTGGTAATTTCCATCCGCAGTTGGAATCGCTCGGGTATTGATCATTCCCAGATCGGTTCCGGCATGGGGTTCGGTAAGGCACATCGTCCCTGACCAAACTCCCTCATACATCCTTGGCAGATAACGCTGCTTCAAATCTTCGCTTGCATGGTGACTCAAGGTTAGCGTGGCACCAGTGGTGAGGATTGTGTACAGGGCAAAAGAAGAATTTGCGCCAAAAAACATTTCTTCGATAATAGCGGACAGAACTTTCGGCATACCCTGACCGCCGTATTCAGTATCTCCAGTGAGGCTGGACCAACCACCTCCCACATACGCTGTATAGGCCTCTTTGAATCCATCAGGGGTGGTGACTATGCCATTCTCCAGCTTACAACCTTGCTGGTCCCCGGACTGATTGATCGGCGCCAGAAGTTCGCCGGCAATCTTACCGGCTTCTTCGATAATGGCATTAATAAGGTCGTCGGTGACTTCTTCCGTATCCGGCATTGATAAAAACAGCTGTTCCGCATGCAAAACATTATGCAGAAGAAACTGCATATCCTTGATAGGCGCACTATAGCCTGTCATCTGAATTCCCCAAAAAACATCTTTTCCAAAAAAGGCGCAATTATAAGTGAAGCAAATTCCAACGGGTACTCTATATCGCTCATTTTCTGAGCTTAATTTCTTGAAATTACTATGCTGCTTAACTCAACCATTGTGAGAGAGAAGTTGCCATCAATTGAAAGAACTGTGAATCTACTCCCAACTCATTTGCTAACTTAAGACAGCGAATACTGTAACTTCTCCCCCACTACTTTTGTGATTTGTCAAAAGGCAGTGATGGAGCGATACAGTCTTTGCACAGAGTGCAAAGTCCATCGCGCTAATCGATTATGTTGCCACTAAAACGTTCACAGTGACCGCAATTACCAAACTACTCAGAGGCCAGAGAATTAAAAAGATTGTTGTTCGGAATCTGACTCGAGAAAAGTGAAAATATTAGGCCAGAATGGCTGCTCAAGAATTGTGACCGGGCACACAACAGAAATCGTTTCGCAGATTATAATGACAATCATATACTAAGCTTATGTACATAGGATTCTCCTCAAACCACGCTTATTTTTAGAGCAGAACTTTAACCTCGAAATTTCGGGGATTTTTTACCTGCAATATTTTCCAAAGAAAAGGCACACAATAAAAGACATAAAGGAATTAGCTGTGGAGCTAAGAACGAAGGAAAGGCGGATCTGATTTCGTGCACAGAGTTTTAAGGTTTATTAGAATTGATACTTAATTGAGCCGTAGGCTACTCGCCCATTTTGATCGAGTATACGAGCAGAGGAATTTAGAATTTGTGCTGTCTTTTCATCAAAGATATTGCGAATGCCAAATGAGATGATGGCTCGGTCTTTTGATCCAGTTTCAACAGTATAGCCGTACTGTAAGTCAAAAGTTGTAATGTTATCAACCAGATCATTGATCTCGTCCAGGTTCAATTCACTAATATCTTTGAAGGAATCAATATAGTTGGTAATTGCACTGGCCGTATGATTACCGAACTGCCATGAAAGCATGAGACTACTTTGCAATTCAGGGCTAATCATTCTCTCGTTGATGGAATTAATCTCAGAGCTGGAAAGTTCGAGCAGACCGCCGCTATTTTCGAAATGCTGAACGTAGGTGGCTTTGGTGCTAAGGGTGAATTGACCAAATCGGTTGGTATCCCAAACGTAGGAAGCACCCAGATCAAAGCCCTTGGATTCCAGATTGGTTCCAATAAGAGGGTTACCTATATTGAATTCATTAATCGCTGAATCTTCGATGTACAACTTCGGCAACGAACTCTGCCAATCCATTCCCTGTGTATTAGAAACAGCTTGAGCGGGTGTTTCTTCTATTTGTAAACCCCAAGCATCGGCGGTGATATTCAAACCTGTGATCGGCCTAATCTCAACGCCAAGATTGTAGCTTAGTGCATCCTCAATTAGAGAACCCTGAAAATCTTTTGATTCAACATTCCGCTCCATAGTGAACAATGGCGTAATGGCGCTGAATAAAGAAGTTGGTGCTATTCGAAAACTGGCAAAACTATCATTAGAACTATCCATCTCAGAACTGCTTTCAGCAACACCATCAACCTGGCTTTGCGCCTGCAGAACTGGGCCTTGCAGACCAACTCCGATAAACAACGCTAGGGCTAATTGTGAACGCTTGAAATTCATTATTCTGGCTCTATCTTGTTCTAAATTATGAGAATGAGCGGAAGCTCCACATAACTACCAATATTTAACTCAATGATATTATCATCATAGCCGCTCAAGTTACATTCATTTGTTTGATTATTACGAAGCAATAAACGAGCATGGGAACCCCGTAAACAGAAGCTTTTAACCTACAAGGACTTATAGATTCAGCAATCAGTAGCTAAGTAGGTCGAACTGTTCTCGGAGCGAGAGACACCATTCTTAAATATTTTGTAGCAGTGCTAGTAGCTCTAACACTGTCACTGACTGGAGCGGGATTATCAGATTGGGCGCAAGCTCAGCCAGAGGTGCAAGGACGAACTCGCGCTGAAATGCCCGTGGGTGGGGTAATTCAAGGGTTTCAGTCTGCCGCGTGCAATTGCCAAAACAGATTAAGTCCAAATCGAGTTCCCGCGGTGCATTTGCTCGTGAGTTTTGGGTTCGACCAAATTCCGCCTCGATCTTCTTCAACTCGACCAACAACCCTTCTGGAGAAAGCCCTGCTAACGAAGTAAAAATGCACACTGCATTGAAAAAATCTGCTGATTCTGGAGGGCAATCCACCGGCGCGGTTCGCCAGATGCTGGATGCAATTAGATCGCTAACACTGAATTGAGCCAAGCGCTGAATAGCTAGCTCGATGGTCTGTTCCGGCGATCCGAGACGTGTATCGAGGTTGGAGCCGAGGCCAACAATTACGGTTGGGCTTGTCTCACTCCCCAGAGTGATATTGCGCAGAGAACTCATGAACAGCCTCCACAAAAACTGCGACGTTATCAGGGTCTACCTCTGGGGTTATGCCATGACCAAGGTTAAATACATGTCCTGCACCCGGACCGTAGCTTTTTAAAATTTGCTTCACTTCGCGGCGAATTGCGTCAGGCGATGTATACAACAGCGTCGGATCCATATTTCCCTGCAACGCCGCGCGGCTGCCAATTCGTTCTCTCGCAATACCTATCTCAGTAGTCCAGTCGAGACCGACGGCACTACAATTTGTATCGACGATGCTTTCTAGCCATTGACCGCCATTTTTAGTAAACAAAATCACCGGAACTTTTCTGCCTTCATTTTCCGGAATCAGGTTCTCTACGATAGACTTCATGTAATTAAGCGAGTTAGCCTGATAACTCTGCGTTGTCAGTATTCCTCCCCAGGTATCAAAGATCTGTATAGCCTGAGCACCGGCTTGAATCTGTGCATTAAGATAGTCCGTTACCGCCCGAGCCAATTTACTCAAAAGCTCATGCATGGCTTCAGGATTATCATACATGAACTTTTTAGCCAATCGAAAATCCTTACTGCCGCCTCCTTCGATCATATAGGTTGCCAGAGTCCAAGGACTGCCGGAGAATCCTATTAAGGGCACTTGGCCATTCAATTCGCGCCGGATTAGCGAGACCGCATCGGTAACATAGCTAAGCTCACTAGCTATATCAACATCTGGTAAATTTTCTACGTCCTCAGCGGTACGTATGACTTTACGAAATTTAGGTCCTTCTCCCTCAACAAAATAAAGACCCTGGCCCATAGCGTCGGGAATAGTAAGGATATCGGAAAACAGAATAGCTGCATCGAAAGGGTAACGACGCAGTGGTTGCAGTGTCACCTCACAGGCTAACTCAGGATTCTGGCAAAGACTTAGGAAATCGCCAGCCTGTTTTCGGATTGCACGATATTCCGGAAGGTAACGGCCAGCCTGTCGCATCATCCAAACAGGCGTCACATCCACTTCTACTCGAAGTAATGCTTTTAGAAACCGATCATTCTTGAGAACCACTTAGTTTTCCTTTTATTCATTGTTTCAAAAACATTGTCTGAAACTCGTTACTTGCGGAACTTAATTTAAGTTTTTGGCATTCAAATTCAATTATAAATATGACTCAAGCGACACTTGGAGCCAGAATTAATAGAGCATAGAAAAAGGGGGACAATTTTACACGAGGTCTCTTATTTCACAATCAACTGTTCCATTCGAGTCAATTCAGCAAGCCACTCCAATTCCCAAAACTTAAGAGCAAGCATGCATAAGTGATTTAGAAGGGGCCCAGATTGACTGGAGTAATAAAGCTGGCAACGGTCTAGTTTCGAGCGCTTAGCTGAGTCGCCCGTTGACGAATTTCTTCTTGAATACCTGACAGAGACCGAACCCAAGGGTTGCGTTCTTGCAGGCTCGCCGGCAGCTGATCGATCGCGGCACTCGCAGTATCTCGCGTATTGAAATTTCCAAATACCACGACGAACCACGGTTTATCCTGATAGCGAGTTTCAAAATATCCCTTTGTTCCCACGATCACTTCTTGGTCTAGGAAATTTTGCACATTGGTTTCAGATCTGGAGCCGAGAACCTGAACTATGTAGTGACTGACTGGGTAATTAAGCAAAACTCTCTCAAAGCTCCCCAGCGTCGGTCCGTCGTTGGTTGCTGTTGAAACTGGAGCAGTTGCCAGACTTACGCTGCTAGCAATCTGAGTTGTCGATGACTGAGAAGTCTCTGCGACAATTTCTTCTACTAGCATTTGGACGTTTACATTCTCAGCTGGTAATGACTGTTGCTCAACTAGCTCTATACCAGAGTTTACGGCTAGCTCAGAAAAGCTCTCTGTCGCAGCTTGCCTTGTTGCAATTTCTGGCACTTCAGTTTCCAGCGCCCCAACTTCCAGTGAAGAAGACGCTGAAAGTTGAGGGTCAGTCAATGGAGACTCTGCCACTACAGCTACTTGTTGATCAGGTTCACCCCCAAATATTTCATAGCTGGCGACTGCTGACTCTACCTGAATAGGGCTTTCCCAAAACATTAGACAACCGAAAAGCAGAACCACCAAAGCTGCCGCTGCCGCCCAATAATGTAGGGGCGGAGAAGCAACTTTTTCGACGGCCGTTGGTTCGAGAACATGCTCATAGGCCATATTCGCCAAAGTATCAGTTATTAATGCATTGATGGTGCCCGGCATCCCATTGGAGTTATTTTGGATACTGCCAAGATCATCACCGTTAATTGGCATTCCACCCTTGTAGCCGGCTGTTGTTAATTTAAATACAATATACTCTGCAATTTCTTCAACACCAAAGCCATCGAGCTCCAACTCAAAAGCATTACTCTCATTACTTAGCAACAGAGTATTATGCAATAAATTCCCAAGTTGTGGTTCGCCTAAAAGCAAAGCGTGGATGCTAGATTCAGGGGCCGTCTGCAGAAGCAAAGAGATAACTTCCAAGACTTCGCTACTCAGCTCATGGGCATCATCGATGATAACTATTATGGTTCGTGCTTCGAGATCTAATTGAGTGGCAAGCTGACAAATTTCTCTTAGTGTGGATTCGTCATTAGCACAGACTGACGGATTGAGATCTAATTGAACGACCAACTGTTCTAGAAATTGGGCCTGATTCATGAACAGCGTGCCAGCTATGCGCACGCACACAGCCTCCTCAGAATAACTATTTTCGAGAGCTTGGGCTAGCGTAGTTTTACCAGAACCCAAGCAACCGGTTACGGAAACGATTGCGCTCCCATAAAGCGACAATTCGAGTAGTTGATCGAGAAGCTGTTGTCGATTTCCGCCAACGAAGAAATCTCGGCTTAAGGTGCCGGGCTCGAAGGGGTCGAAATTAAGGTTTAATTGGTTTAGATAAGCTTTCACGTTATCGGCAAAGATTTTCACCAGCGGTCAAAGTTTGTTCTAGCATCTGTCTCTCGATATCGCCTGCAACTACAGCCTCTCCAATCGCCTTGTATAAAACGAAACGGGTCTTCCCAAGCTCGGCTTTTTTATCTGAAGACATGAGATCCAGATACTGCTCTATTTCTATATCGGCAGGCGGCACAACTGACATACTAAAATTTTGCTCTAAAACAGCACGGATTTTTGCTGCATCGGTCTGCTCTATCCAACCTAGACGCATCGATAAATCCGCAGCCATGACCATACCCATTGCTACAGTTTCGCCGTGTAGCCAGACCCCATAGCCACTGGCAGTCTCGATGGCGTGCCCAAAGGTGTGGCCGAGATTCAAGAGCGTTCGAATACCCGCTTCTTTCTCATCTACGGCAACTAGATTTGCTTTTGATTGGCAGCAGGTTGTGATCGCTTGAGCCAGAGTGCTACCTTCTAGCAGCAAGAGCTGACTGGCGTTCTCTGCAAGCCAAGTGAAGAAGCTGGCATCGTTAATTAGGCCATATTTAATCACCTCAGCTAGACCGGCCTTTATTTCTCGTTCCGGCAGAGTATCTAGAACTCTGGTATCTGCCAGCACACATAAAGGCTGATAAAACGCCCCGATCATATTCTTACCTAGGGGATGGTTAACTCCGGTCTTACCGCCGACAGAAGAGTCAACTTGAGCCAATAAGGTTGTAGGGATTTGTATAAAGCTTATGCCACGCTGAAAAGTGGCTGCGACAAAACCAGTAATATCGCCTATTACGCCACCACCCAGCGCTATTAGTTTGGTCTGTCGATCAAATTTCCCTGCCATCAGCTGATCATAGATCACGGAAATGCTGGCCAGTGTTTTGTGAGATTCACCATCAGGCAAAATTATTTCAGAACATTCTCGAGGAGCGAGTAACGCTTTTACCCTTTCCAGATACAAAGGCGCCACGACATCATTAGTAATAATTACGATACGCCCCTGGCCAAGAAAAGGATCCAATAGCAAGGATTCCTCAAGTAGGCCATTGCCAATAAATATCGGGTAGCTACGTTCACCCAAATTGACGTTTACGATTTGCATGAATTTTGACCCAACTGTCATCTAAGAAAAGTAAAAAGAATATTTAAAAAAATTGTACATGTGCTCACTAAAAATCTAAATCAGCATCGTCTTCCCGAATAGCTTTTCCCAGATCACTTTTACTCAGATCAAGATGCTGCTCAATTTCTTGGCTTATGCTTCTTGGATGACGCCGATTAGTTTCAATTATTATGTCGGCCACTTCACGATAGAAAGGATCTCGAATCTGCGCTAATTCACGCACCGTTGCAGCGGGGTCTGGAGTTTGCAACAAGGGGCGTCTCTTGTCTCTGCTCGTTCGCTCAATCTGCTGGCTAAGAGGAGCATGCAGATAAACTATGACTCCTCGAGAGCTCAACCATTTGCGGTTCTCGTCTTCGATTACTGCGCCTCCACCAGTCGCTAACACAATGCCCTTTTTCTGAGTGAGCTGATCAATCATTTTTAATTCACGGAGACGAAAACCACTCTCACCTTCCACATCAAAAATCCAGGGAATATCAGCACCAGCAGATGACTCAATTTCGTGATCAGAATCGTAGAACTCTTTTCCCAACAAATCTGCAAGAACTCGACCAATAGTAGTTTTCCCAACACCCATGGGACCAACTAAAAAGACGTTTTCAGATTTATTCATTTTTATACCTGAAGCCTTCCGTCCTAGGAATAGCATTTATATGCATCGAAACCTTTTACAGATAACTCGAAGCAGAGATTACTTTAATGAGTAGCTATTGATTTCAGGAGCTACTAGATTCGACAATAAATAGTCACTTGCAACTTTGAACCCACTGGGTCAAAGCTAGCTGTAATTAACTATCGAACTGAAATTTCGGCAATAATTTTATGGTGTAATAAATATCAATGGCTTAGTGCGGCGACTCGCGTTTTCAGTGCGCTCAAACAAGCTACTATATAAGGCACATTGCCCAGTATAAGGGTTTTCGATGCGATTTTCACGGGTCCAGGCCCTTTCTGAGGCAAGTAAGAGAACGATTTTGGGGAACTATCTCCAATAACCCTAGGTCCTCCATATTTATACAAGCGACTACTGCGGCAGCGTGCTGCAGGTGTATAATGGCTTCATGCTTCAATGCAAGACAGAATGGGCGATATCAAGGCAGTGCCCTCCTTTGGACGATAATTAGAACGAGTGCTTCGGCATAATTTTTGGACAGAAGCTTGAGAGCATATTCCAAGGCGGAATTTACCGTGCAGGCTAGATATAAGACCTATTTCAAATGGACCGCGATGATCGCCGGCGGAAGCTTGGCTGGTATGGTTATGATCGCTATGGCTGCCTACATGTACTTGGCGCCACTCCTTCCTTCTGCAGAAACCTACCGCAACGTGCAGTTAGAGACGCCTCTACGAATTTATACCTCCGATAATCGCCTCATCGATGAAATTGGAAATAGACGAAACCCCGTTGCCTATGAAGACATTCCTCAAATATTGACAGATGCCCTCATCGCCACCGAAGACGTGCGCTTTTATTCTCACCCAGGGGTAGATATTCAAAGCTTGTTGCGAGGCTTCTATGGTTTTATTCGCGGGGAAAGAAGAGGTGGTGGCAGCACAATTACCATGCAACTTGCCAACAACCTCTCCTTCGATAGTGACAATGTCTATCTACGTAAATTTAAAGAAATCCCTTTTGCTCTGCAGATTCAAAGAGAATTGAGCAAGGAAGAAATCCTAACTCTCTACCTTAATACTATTTATTTCGGAGCAGGAGCTGATGGCATCGGTGCTGCTGCCTTCGTTTATTATGGCAAGGATGTAAGTGAACTGACCCTAGCAGAATCCGCCATGATGATATCGCTACTACCCTGCCCCTCTGCCTGTAATCCACTTACTAGCCCAGAACGATCAATTGAGCGGCGAGAAACCCGACTTCGAAACATGTTGAAAGAAGGCATGATTTCCAGAGAGGAATTTCAAGTCGCAGATAATGCTCCAATTACAGCTCTACGCCGTAATCGAAATATCGAAGTTCCCGCACCGTATGTTGCAGAGATGGTCAGACAGCAACTCTTCGATGAATATGATGAAGATACCTATTCCCAAGGATTCGAAGTAACCACCAGCATCGACGGCGATAAGCAACTCGCTGCCAATCAAGCATTAACAGAAGGTTTGGAGATTTACTATGACAAGCGCCATGGTTATCGAGGCGCTGACGCTAATTATCCCCCAAATCCACTCGAACCAAATGAATTCTGGTTGCAGCATCTGCAGCCAATTTCAGCCTTCGGAAATCAACAACCTGCCATTGTCACCAATGTAGAGGAACGATCTTTTACCGCATTATTAAAAACTGGGGAAAGCGTTCAGGTTGAATGGGAAGGCATGAGCTGGGCTTATACCTTCAGGAGTCGCAACGAAGCTTGGCCACCACCAGAAACAGCATCTGATGCTGTTGAAATTGGTGATCTGGTTAGAGTTAAGCAAAAAGATGGCCAGTGGGAGCTTGGGCAGGTACCGGATGTCCAGGCTGCTCTGGTATCTATGTCTCCTACTAACGGTGGGATAATCGCTCTAGTTGGAGGATATGATTTCCGTCGTAGCCAAGTTAATCGCGTTTTAACACCGCGACCCCCTGGTTCAAACTTTAAACCCTTTCTTTATGGTGCTGCCCTGGAAGAAGGCTATTCACCAGCCAGTACCATAAACGATGCTCCGATAACTCGAGGGGATTACCGGCCGCATAATTACGAGAACAATTTTCTTGGACCAATCACTTTGCGCTATGCGCTGAAGGAGTCACGAAACGTTCCGGCCGTTCGGCTTTACGATCAACTCACCTCAAGTAAAGTACTTCCCTTCGCTGCTAAATTTGGTTTCCAAACTCAAAACTTTCCTCGCAACGATTTGACTGTGGCACTAGGCAGCCAAGATGTACAACCGTTGGAAATCGTGACGGCGTACTCAGCGTTGGCTAATGGGGGATTCAAAGTTGACCCCTGGTTCATCAAAGAAATCACCAGTGATACTGATGGCCTGATCTATCAGTCAAACCCGCTGACTGTTTGTGAAAATTGCCAAACAAGTCAGGATAAAACCACAGAAATAGTCGTACCTGCACCACGAATTGTAGATGCTCGAGTCGTCTATATACTTAACTCCATGTTGCGCTCTGTGATCGTGGAAGGCAGCGGCAGTAGAGTTAACCGAGAGCTTCAGCGAGGTGATCTTATGGGCAAGACCGGAACGACCAATGGGCCTACGGAATTATGGTTCTCTGGATTTAACCGAGACATAGCCACCACCGTCTTTGTTGGCTTCGATCAGCCGGAACCCTTGGGCGAGAGAGAACAAGGCGCCACGGTAGCCGTACCAATTTGGATCGACTATATGCGTCATGCGCTTGACGGAATGCCTGAAAATACCATGAAGCGTCCAGATGGTATTGTCGATTTGCTCATTGATAAGACCACTGGAGAAGCTGCAACACCAGGCGAAACTAATGCGGTCTTTGAATATTTTCGTACTGAAAATGCTCCCCAAACACCAGATAGCCGATTGCCTAGTGTTGAGCTAAACGAAGAAGAAACGGAGGAGCTTTCGACGGAAACTATTTTTTAACAAGCCAAGGCCTGGATTCTCGAACAACTTTAAATTAATTTTTGGGTCGCAGTGCTAGCTAGAATTCTGAATTTCTACTACCGCTCAAACAAAAAGGGATTCCGCGAGGAATCCCTTTTTTGAATTGATTTAGAGGTTTGAGCCAGTAGTTTCAGCTCAGAAGTGCCTCTAAGCTTAAACTTTTCGACTACCGAAACGCTTCTTAAATCGATCAACACGGCCACCGCTGTCCAATATCTTCTGCTTACCAGTATAGAAGGGGTGACACTCAGAACAAACTTCAATGAGTATGTCCTTGCCCAGCGTTGACTGAGTTTCGATAACATTACCGCAGCTACAGGTCGCCTTAATAGGGCCATACTTTGGATGAATATCAGCTTTCATGATTATTCCTTATAGATGATGTCGCAACCTTCGATCTTTTGAGGCACCACTTCTGCTTTCTTGTAGGTGAGCCACACAAGGGGCGAGCATTCTATCAGAGAACTAGAAAGACGCAAGTGTAACGGGATTCTATCAACGACGGGAATAGTCTAGCTACCGCAGGCTTGAGGGAAGTTCTATTATCAAAATAAATAGTTAACTGTGATCTTCCCTGATCTGGCTGTGGTTCCTGACAACTTCTTCCATGATTTTAGTAAATAGCTCTGTTACTAATTCCGGATTGACATTGGACTCCCCGCAAAGCGCTCGTAATTTTTCTAATTTCTGTGCTTCACGATTTGCATCCACTGCATCTAACTGATTACTGGCCTTGAGCAAACCCACTTGGTGAGTCAGCTTAAAACGAGTCGCCAATAAATCAATAAGCGCAGCATCGATCTCATCAATATTGTCACGCGCTGCCAACAACTCATCTGGAACCGACTCAAGAGTCATACTCTACTTCCCTCTAGCTACTTTTTACTTGCCTAGGATAACTGGAACTCTGTGGATTATAAACCATCGAGTTCCACAGCACAGCTTCTGCTGTTAACAGGGTAACTCATGGCAGCACATTAGTTGTTTGATTCACAGATTGTAATTACACTGCATGCTTTCCATCCAGCATAGATCTTCTGTTCTGAGTCTTCATGTCAAACATTCAGAAATTCCAGACCAATAAGTATCACGGTCAGGTATTAAAAGTTGCAATTCCAACACCCCTGCGTCGACTTTTCGATTATCTGCCCGCAGATGAAGACATTGATGAAAACCACTCCAAGCAAAGCAAACTGAAACCCGGAATCCGAGTACTCGTGTCATTCGGAAGAAGATCAGTTGTTGGTGTACTGGTAGCGATAGCTACTGGCTCGGCTCTAGAACAAAGGCAATTAAAAAAAATTACCCAAATTCTCGACGAATCACCTCTCTTTCCCAGCCCCCTGCTTAAGACACTTCTTTGGAGCGCAGCATACTACCAACATCCTATTGGCGAGGTATTAAGCACAGCATTACCGTCAAACTTGCGCTCAGGTGATCCGCTCAATGAAACTTTCCATTGGTGGAAAATTGCAAAATCTGTTTCCGCAGAAGCAATGAGTGCCCTAACTTGTGCACCAAAACAGAACGCGCTTTACCGACTCTTAGCATCTAATGACAAAGAAAATACTAAAACCACTATAGAAGTCATTAAAAAAGCAGGCTTCACTAAACCGCTCTTAAACGAATTGACCAAGAAAGGATTTGCCGAAGAAATAATCGAAACCACTGCTTCAGCAGAAGCTTTTGCCGCGATTGATCCTGTTGCTTTTAATAAAATTAGTCTAAATAAGGAGCAAAGTACTGCTGTGGAAGCTATCAACAAAAAACGCGGCAGCTACTCGAGTTTCCTTCTCGATGGAGTAACTGGCTCAGGCAAAACCGAAGTATATATGCGGGTTATGCAAGAGCAATTGGCACGTGGGAAGCAATGCCTGGTCATGGTGCCAGAAATAGGCCTGACTCCCCAAACCATTGCACGTTTTGAAGAGCGCTTTCCTTGTCCGGTCGTTGCCTTGCACTCCGGGCTAAACAACAAAGAGAGATTACGCGCCTGGCGCGCCGCCAAAGAAGGGAGAGCGGGTATTGTAATCGGCACTCGTTCAGCGATTTTCACACCTCTGGCTAAGCCTGGATTAATTGTAATCGACGAAGAGCACGACCCTTCATTTAAGCAACAGGAGGGGTTTCGTTATTCTGCAAGGGACTTGGCTGCGGTGCGCGGCCGAGAAGAAAAACTTCTTATTATTCTTGGCACGGCAACTCCTAGTCTTGAAAGCCTTTACAATGTGCGAACAAAAAAATACCAACACTTAAAACTAAACCAAAGGGCAGGATCATCTAAGCCAGCCAAAATGGAACTCGTTGATGTCGCTGATGGGAATTTAGACAATGGCTTTTCATCCCAGCTTTTGTTTCGCATTGGAAAACATTTGCAAGAAGGCAATCAGGTTTTAGTTTTCATTAATCGCCGTGGTTTCGCCCCAATATTAAATTGCCAAGCCTGCGGATGGATTTCTGAATGTGAAAACTGCATCGCTCAATTAACAGTCCATGCTAAACCACCTAGCATGCGCTGCCACCACTGTGGAATAGTTAAGCTCCTGCCAAAATATTGCCCACATTGTAAATCCACAAATCTTGCCACATTGGGAATGGGAACGCAGAAAATTGAGAGCTTTCTAAGTAAGAAATATTCTCAGCACAAAGTGATTCGCATCGACCGCGACTCTACTCGGAGCAAAAAACGCTTATCCCAGTTATTGGATGAAGTTCAAAAAGGTGATCCTTGTATTTTGCTAGGGACACAAATGTTAGCCAAAGGGCACCACTTCCCTAATATTACGTTGGTGGCAATTGTGGATGCAGATGCTGGCTTGTTTAGTGCGGACTTTCGCGGGCAGGAACAAATGGCCCAAACTATTGTGCAAGTTGCTGGTCGTTCTGGCCGCGCTGATCGAGAAGGCGAAGTGCTCATTCAGTCTCGTCACTCAAATCACTCTACCCTTCAACGCCTAACACAAAAGAGCTATGGCGAATTTACCGAAGCACTGTTTAAAGAAAGAGAGCAAACCTTCATGCCTCCCTTTGCCCATTTATGTTTGATTCGAGCAGAAGGGAAGGAATTCAAAACACCACTAGCATTCTTGCAACAAGTCGCGGCATTGACGGAACAACTGTGTAAACAACATAAATTTTCCATCGAGCTACTGGGGCCGCTTCCTGCTCCCATGGAAAAACGCGCAGGACGATTTCGTCTGCAACTATTACTAAAAAGTGGCAAGAGGACAGACCTACAGAATCTACTTTCAATTCTAGCGCCCCTGATGGAAACTGTTAAAGTCACAAGCTCGATACGATGGAGTATTGATATTGACCCTTCAGAATTGATTTGAGCGCTAACTCAAGGCCAATCAGCCTCAAAATCACCTTTAGCTTAGTCTGATCCAACCGATAATTGAGGTGGTTGTAATAATATCTCTTAATTTTTTTCTTTAAAAACAGGGTGATAGAGTTAGCAAACCGACAAAAATAGAAGACACTTACGAGATACAAAAGTGACCCAAGATTTCGCCAAAATCAAACCCGAACCCCTGCTGGAGCGTAAACCTGTGACGACGCCGCCGGCGTGGTCGCTGATGTTCACTGGCATGATCGTAGGTTTAGCAGTTGGTGTTCTGGGTTGTGTACTGTTTTATCTGTCTGGGAATGTTCCTGCCCTGAATCTAAATGCTAACTCTCCAGTTAGCAGCAATTCCGACCTTTATAGTGGTGAAGAGCCACAAAGTGCAGTTACTGCCGTTCAACCTGAATTTGAGTTTTATACAGAGCTGTCTGAATACGAAGTAATAGTCAATGCCACGCCTGTAGATTTCACAGAAGAACAAGTGGCGCGCGCTGCAGCTGATATCATCAGTTCGCAGACTAGAGGAGCTGGTGATGAAAAGGGCGAATCGGCTGCAGCTTTGCTGCCAAACAATACGCCAACTGCTGTTAGTATAATGCTTCAGGCCGGAGCATTCGAACAACAGGGGTCAGCCAATCTTGAAATGCAGCGGCAACAAGCGCTTGGACTCAACGTAACAGTAAAACAACAAGCACTTCCAGGCCGACTTTTTCTAGTCCAATCCGGCCCTTATACAGATCAGCAGCAACTGAGCTCAGCCGAGCAACTGCTGCGCTCTAATAATATTTCCAGCATCCGCCTGCTTCCGCGATAGATCATCTGCACAATCTAACCTCACCAACGCTTGAAATTCAGTGCTCTACCCCCAAATAGATAAGCCTGCTCAATAAGATCATAGCGTATAGAACCTGCAGCGCGCTTCGGATCGTTAAGCGACGCTGTGGTACTGTAAGCACTGAGTTAATACTTTCTTGCGGCCACAGCTTTACTAAGAAAAATAGAAAGCAATCGGGAGACTTAAATTGGAACAATATAGAGGAACCACGATTGTCTCGGTTAGACGCGGCAATAAAGTAGTTATCGGCGGCGATGGACAAGTTTCCCAAGGCAATACCGTCATGAAAGGCAATGCCCGTAAAGTGCGTCGATTGTATAAAGATCAGGTGATTGCCGGTTTTGCTGGGGGCACAGCAGATGCGTTCACGCTGTTCGAGCGCTTTGAAGAACAGCTGGAAAAACACCATGGTAAATTAGTTCGTGCAGCCGTTGAGTTAGCCAAATTGTGGCGCACCGAACGCTCACTAAGACGACTGGAAGCATTACTCGTTATTGCAGACAAAGAGGCCTCTTTAGTTGTCACTGGTAATGGAGACGTAATCGAACCTGAAGATTCCATTATGGCAATCGGCTCAGGAGGACCCTATGCTCTTTCAGCAGCAAGAGCTTTGCTTCAAAACTCGGAAATAGATGCACGGGGAATCGTAGAAAAGAGTCTCACCATCGCTGGCGATATATGTGTTTATACAAATCATAATCATACTGTTGAAGAGTTGGAGTTTGACTAAATCTATTTAATCCATTTGGTTTAACAAGAATCGGATGTAGGAAAACTGTATGTCCAAAATGACACCAAGAGAAATAACGTCTGAGCTAGACAAACACATTGTCGGCCAGGATGCTGCAAAAAGAGCTGTTGCCATAGCTCTGCGCAATAGATGGCGTCGAATGAAACTCGATGAATCTTTGCGCAACGAAATTACTCCGAAGAATATATTGATGATCGGCCCAACTGGTGTCGGTAAAACAGAAATCGCCAGGCGCTTGGCAAAATTAGCACAGGCGCCTTTTATCAAAATCGAAGCTACGAAATTCACCGAGGTTGGTTATGTTGGACGCGATGTTGAATCCATAATACGAGACTTAATTGACGTTGCTGTGAAGATGATTCGTGAGACCGAAATACAAAAATTTCAACATCTCGCTGAAGACCTGGCAGAGGAAAGAATTCTTGATGTCTTGTTGCCCCAAGCTAGAACTGATGAATCTGACCAGCCGGATACGCAATCCGCCGCTCGCCAAGTTTTTCGAAAAAAATTACGTCAAGGCGAGTTAGATAAGAAAGAAATAGAAATTAAGATTTCTGAAACCCCAGCTGGAGTTGAGATTATGGCCCCGCCAGGGCTTGAAGATATGACAAGCCAATTGAAAAGCATGTTTTCTAATATGAATGCCGGGCGAAAACTAAATCGCCGGCTGACCGTAAAAGCTGCATTAAAAGTAGTAAAAGAAGAAGAAGAAGCAAAACTAATTAATGAAGACGATATAAAGAATCGTGCAGTAGAAGCTACCGAACAAACTGGAATCGTTTTCCTTGACGAGATCGACAAAGTTACCAACCGGCATGATCAAGGCAACGCAGGCGTTTCTCGAGAAGGCGTGCAAAGGGATTTATTACCGCTGATTGAAGGCTCGACAGTCACTACTAAATACGGCAGCGTGAATACTGATCACATTCTTTTTATTGCCTCCGGCGCATTTCATTTGTCAAAACCATCTGATTTGATTCCAGAACTGCAGGGCCGTTTACCAATTCGCGTCGAGCTCGATGCTTTGACCGCTGATGATTTCGAAAGAATTCTGGAAGAACCGGATGCATCTTTAACTGAACAGTATCAGGCACTGCTAGCCACTGAAGAATTAAATGTCTCGTTCAGCAAAGATGGCATTGCAAAAATTGCTGAGATAGCGTTTCAAGTTAATGAGCGTACGGAGAATATCGGAGCACGAAGACTTCACACGGTAATGGAACGTTTGCTGGAGGAAGTTTCCTTTTCCGCTTCAGACCTAGCTATAGGCGATAACAAGCAACTAGTTATCGATAAAGCCTATGTCGAGCAACAGCTGGACGAATTAGCAAAAGACGAAGATCTTAGCCGCTACATTTTATAGCGAATAAAGTAATAAGCGACGGACAAGAGATGCTCAACAACCTTCCAACCGACATTAAACTCCACAAGAAGTCCGCTATGCTGGAACTTGTGTATGGCGACGGCAGCAGCCATCAGTTAAGTGCGGAATTTTTGCGAATTAACTCTCCCTCTGCAGAAGTTAGAGGCCACGGCAAAGGCCAGGAAATATTGCAGGTTGGGAAGCGTCAAGTAGGCATTACAGCGATTGAGCCAGTGGGAAACTATGCGGTCAAGCTGGAATTTGATGATGGACATGACTCCGGCATATATAGCTGGCCTTACCTGCACAAGCTTGGCGAAGATCGCGAATCGTTATGGCGAGAATATCTCGGCAAGTTATCTCAAGCACGCGCAAGCAGAGATCCATTGCCACCAGAAACACAAGTGATTAAGATCCAGCCTCTGCCTCTGAAATAAAACTGCGCATAATGCGCGTGCTTATTGATGCAGTGTAAGTAACAAAAGAAAATCAATAAGAACTCATCGAGACGATGTCAGAATCAAATAAGACTGGTAACAGTGAAAATACCACCCATTTCGGTTACGAAGAAGTGCCCCTGGCTGAAAAAGAGAAAAGGGTTGGGGAAGTTTTTCGTTCGGTAGCGAGCAAGTATGATGTCATGAATGATGTCATGTCCCTCGGCTCACATCGGCTTATCAAGCGCTTTACTGTGGAGATGACCGCACTTCGTACCGGCCATAAAGTGTTAGACCTAGCAGGGGGAACCGGCGACTTTAGCATCAAATTTTCTCCAATAGTGGGTGAATCTGGTCAAGTTGTGCTTGCCGATATAAACGAAGCAATGCTGAATGTTGGCAGAGATCGAGTAATAGATAAGGGTCTGAGCAAGAACATAGATTTTGTGCAAGTGAATGCCGAAGAATTGCCGTTTTCCGACAACACTTTTGACTGCATCTGTATAGCTTATGGCCTACGAAACGTTACCGACAAAGATGCGGCACTAGCATCGATGCAGCGTGTCTTAAAGCCCGGTGGTCGATTAATAGTGTTAGAATTTTCAAAACCAACTAATGATTTTATAGGTAAAGCTTATGATGTTTATTCGAATCTATGGCCCGCAGCAGGACAACTAATCACTGGTGATTCTGATAGCTATCGCTATCTAGTAGAATCCATTCGCATGCACCCTGACCAAGAAACGTTGAAGCGAATGATGGAAGCTGCAGGTTTGGAAAAATGTAAATATGAGAATGTAATGAGCGGCATTTGCGCAATCCACTTGGGATTTAAACCTCACTAATCCGGCATACCTCTATATGAATTCATTCTTCGGATCTCTTGCCCTCTGGCCACTTGCTGAAATTCTGAATAAAATAATTTCACAGGATAATCATATCAGGGAGAAAATGTCAGCGTTCAGTGGGAGAACTCTAACAATCTGCGGACGAGTACCGGATATCAACATTACTGTTAATTTCGAAGCGACCAAGATTCACCTAAGTGCGATTAACGCAGAAACTCTTGCGATAGAACCTGACGCGACTATTTCTGGTTCTAGTCGCGATCTCTTGCAACTGCTCTTAGATGGTAAAAACCGCCCACTGGCGAACCCAAAGATAAGCATAAGTGGAGATGCCAAGCTCTCGCAGGATTTGTACACCACAATTAACGAATTAGATTTACATTGGGCAGACTACTTGACGCCTTATCTCGGAGACATACTAAGCAACCAGATTGATCAAGCATCTTCAGATGTTAAGAATTGGGCGCGGAATACAGATCAAAGCATTAAAAGAAATCTGGATGAGTATCTCAAAGAGGAAGTTAGTGCGGTCCCTGATGAAAGTCAGCTGGAGACCTTCGATGACAGATTAGATCTTCTCAAAATCGCCAATGACCGCCTGCAGGCAAGAATCCATCTTCTAAATGGCAGCTTAGATAAGCTAAGCCCATAGTAATCAGCTATTTACGGTGATTCCCTTGGTCAATTTTGGGAATCGATTTTCTTGTTACTGCCTGACTCAGATGCTATCTTTGCTAGCCCTCTAAACACCAGATATTTCAACACTAGCTGTGTCCCATTTACCCAGATTAAACAAAGTTCTTAATGTCATCGCCAAGTATCGACTGGATGAATTTGCCGAGAGCCAGGTTGGAATCCGCTGGATAAAAATTCTCTTGTTACCTTATCGTCTTATCTGGACGTTTAGTGACCATAGCAAAGGCGATAAAAATCGGCGGCTACGGTTAGCACTGGAAGAACTTGGTCCCATCTACATAAAATTCGGTCAGCTACTTTCCACGCGCCCTGATTTTCTTAAAACAGAACTAGCCGAAGAATTGCAATCACTACAAGATAATGTTCCGGCTTTCGAGTCACCATCAATAAACCAACTCGTAGAGCAAGCGCTTGGCAAGGATATCTCGGAAGTTTTCAGCAGTTTAGAAGTTGCGCCACTAGCATCAGCGTCTGTGGCCCAAGTTCACCGAGCGGAATTGCTTACCGGCGAAGAGGTAGTAGTCAAAGTAATTAGGCCGGGAATAGACAAAACGATCGCGGCAGACATATCTCTTCTTAATTGGATGGCGGTAGCTTTAGAAACCAAAACTTTAATTGGCAAAAGACTAAGACCAATTGAAGTCGTGAAGGATTATGAAAACATAATCTTCGATGAACTCAACTTGCTAGTAGAGGCTGCAAATACATCTCAGCTCAGGCGTAATTTTGAGCATTCTTCTACTCTTTATGTGCCAAAAATTTATTGGAACTTCACTAGAAAGAATATGTTGGTCATGGAGCGCATCCATGGCATTCCAGTTGCTGATATCAATCAACTAGAAAAAAACAACATCAACCTAGAGAAGTTAGCGGAAACCGGCGTTGATATTTTCTTCACTCAGGTTTTTGAGCACAATTTTTTCCACGCCGACATGCACCCAGGGAATATCTTTGTAGATAGAGACTCTTCCGAGAATCCAAAATACATTGCTATAGATTGCGCGATAATTGGCTCCCTCAGTAAGAATGATCAAGAATATTTAGCTAAAAATTTGTTAGCAATATTTAAGCGAGATTACCGAAAAATTGCTGAGTTACATGTCGCTTGTGGCTGGGTGCCGAAAGACACCAGAATTCATGAATTCGAATCAGCTATGCGCAGCGTATGTGAGCCGATCTTTGAGAAACCCTTAAAAGACATTTCATTTGGACAATTGCTAGTGCAATTATTTCGCACAGCGGGGCGGTTTAATATGGAAGTGCAGCCGTCATTGGTGCTTCTGCAAAAAACTCTACTGAATGTCGAAGGCTTAGGTAGGCAACTTTACCCTGAATTGGATCTGTGGAAAACAGCACTCCCCTATTTGGAAAACTGGAACACCAAACGCCTAAGTCCATTTACTCTATTAATGAAAGTCCAGGAGAATATTCCTAATTGGATTGATCAACTACCTGAGCTTCCACAATTACTAATTGATACGGCAACTGAGAGCAAGCAACTAACAGAAATCAACGAATCACTAAGAACCCAACAATTGGCAAGTGCAGAGAAGGCTCTCCTGCAGCAAAGACAGTCCCGCCGCGCCGGTATAATGGCTATAGCTCTCGCTCTCGTGTCATTGCTGCCCTCGGTGGATCAATTAATAGGCGATATCGCTGCTGCGCCTCTATTCTTGGGCATTTTAGGCGTCTTCCTTTTGTGTTTTAAGCGATGAAGTAGCATACTTAGCTGATGTCCTCCTACCTCGACCAGATTAAATGGAATGAAGAAGGTCTGGTGCCGGTAATTGCGCAGGATGCCAGGACTGGTCGTGTCTTGATGATGGCTTGGGCAAATAGAGAAGCCGTGGAAACTTCCGTAAATGAGCACCGGAGCGTCTATTGGTCACGTTCCAGAGCAAAACTCTGGCGCAAAGGTGAAGAATCAGGCAATGTGCAGAACCTTGTAGAGTTGTACATGGATTGCGACAATGACGCGCTTTGTTATGTTGTAGAACAAGTTGGAGGAATCGCGTGTCACACAGGCAGGGAGAGCTGTTTCTTTCAAAGACTGGAAGATGGAATTTGGCATTCCGTCGAGGCAGTCGTAACCGACCCAACAAAGATATATGACAAAGCTTAAGTATTGAACTCGGTCGAAACGTAATTAGTCGACCACCGTCGCATTTACCAAAATACTAAAGCAATATTGGCTAGATAAAATGAGCAAGGTACTAACAGAATTAGCAACAATAATTGAACAACGAAAAAGCGCCGACATAGAAGAATCTTATGTTGCCAGCCTTCATGCTAAAGGTTTGAACAAAATTTTAGAAAAAGTTGGCGAAGAAGCAACTGAAACTATTTTGGCAGCAAAAGAATATGAAAGCGGTGCCCATTCTGGAGAATCTAATTTAATTGGCGAAACCGCAGACCTTTGGTTTCACACAATGGTTATGTTAAGTCATTTGAATCTGAAACCTGAACAGGTATTGATGGAACTGGAAAAGCGATTTAACATATCCGGCCTTGAAGAGAAGGCATCAAGACAAAACTAATAACGACAAACTGCAACACAGACTTGTCGGCTTTGGAGAATTATTATGGGTGTTGGTGGTATAGGTATTTGGCAACTCTTGATCATACTTTTGATCGTAGTCATGCTTTTTGGTACAAAAAAATTACGCAATATCGGTGGCGATCTCGGCGGAGCTTTGAAAGGGTTTAAAAACGCAATGAAGGACGATAATACGGAGAAAGAGGAAGAAGAGTCTGCTGATGAATCTTCTAGCGAACCTGCCGTTGAATCAGAAGAAACTGCTGAAGTTGCTGAAAGCAAAGAGAAAGCTGAATAAGCGAACTCTCTCAATTCATCGCTTATTGGCGACCTAACTCAAGTTTATGCTCTGCTATCTAGCTTGAATTTTCTGCTGCTCTACTAACAGAGTAGCAAATTAATTGATAGCCACATGATTCCGACTTATGTTTAATATTCATTCGACTGAACTATTGCTTGTTTGCATTGTTGCTTTGATCGTAATTGGTCCGGAGAAATTGCCAGCGGCTGTAAAAACTGCAGGTCTTTGGATTGGTCGCTTCCGCCGTAGCTTTTATAAAGTAAAAGCAGAAATAGAAAGAGAATTAAATACCGATGAAATACGCCAACAGCTGCATAATGAATCAGTGCTAGCAGAAATAGAATCCGCCAAAGCCGATGTCACAGGCGTCGCCGACGAGGCGGAAAAAACCATCGGTAACATTGTAAGCTCGGATAATTTCGACCCTGGCGCTTCTCAGGCTACTCTGCAAAAAGTTGAAGAGAACAAGGAAGGTGACAGTAGCGATGAGGTCAAAGAAAATTCTGCCCAGGAAGAACTAGCCGAAGTCATTGAACAGGTAGACGAGATGGGCAACCGCATTTTCAACAGTGATGAAAAAGAGAAACTCGCAACTATAGATAGCAAGACCCCATCAGCAACAGTGACCACTCCTGAAACTAACCCCGAAATCACAACAGATAAGCAGTCAAATGATAGCGTCAGCTGAAGACGAAAAAGAACTAACCTTAGTCGACCATTTAGTCGAGTTACGAGATCGAATATTAAAATGTGTGGTCGCAATAGTTGTGTTATTTCTGGCCTTATTTGTATTCGCCAATGACATCTACACCTATGTAGCCGATCCGCTTATTTCCGCACTACCTGAAGGAGCGACGATGATAGCTATCGATCCCACGTCGCCATTTTTTGCTCCTTTTAAATTGACATTCTATGTTGCATTTATGATCGCCGCTCCCTATGTCCTCTATCAGCTGTGGTCTTTTATTGCGCCCGGTTTATACAAGAATGAAAAAACTGTGGCCATCCCTCTATTCATCTCCAGTGTGCTGTTGTTCTATTCCGGTATCGCTTTCGCACGATATATCCTGTTCGGTGTCATTTTTGGTTTTTTTATCTCTGTGGCACCAGACGGCATTCAAGTTGCCCCAGACATCAGCAGCTTTCTTAGTTTCGCCTTAACAATATTCTTCGCCTTTGGGATTGCTTTCGAGATTCCGATTGCTGTATTTCTTTGCATTTGGTCCGGCCTAGCAGAGCCAGATTCACTTGCTGGTAAACGGCCCTACGTAGTTGTTGGCTGCTTTGTTGTTGCCATGATGCTAACACCACCGGACCCCTTCACCCAGTCAATGTTGGCCTTGCCAATGTGGGCACTGTTCGAAATTGGAATCCTAGCGGGGAGAGTAATTCGTAAGAAGCAACAAGATGAAGAAGACGAAGAGTCTCAACCTAATGCTTAAAGCCCTCAGAGTACCGTTAGTGAAATAGAGAGCCCTCAACACAAAAAATTGCTAACTGAAGACTGAAAGATTCTACGACTGTAAGATAAACGTAACTGGCCCGTCATTCTCCAATTCAATCTTCATATCCGCAGCAAACTTTCCACTTTTCACAACTCCGTGCTTTTCTAATGCACTGTTGACAAAATACTCATAGAGCGTTTCCGCCTCTGCTGGAGACTTAGCAGATGAAAAACTTGGTCGAAGACCTTTACGAGTATTTACCGCTAGAGTAAATTGAGAAACCACCATTAATTCGCCTTCGATTGAAGCTAAATCGAGGTTCATTTTGCCATCCGCATCTGCAAAAACTCTATACGCTAACAGTTTGTCTAATAGCTTATCTGCCTGCGGTTTTTCATCCAACGCCTCAACTCCAACAAATGCTAGTAAGCCTTTGCCAATTTCTGCATGTAATTGGCCATCAATTCTTATACGGGTAAAGTTTACGCGTTGGATTAAGGCAAGCATTCTTACTCAACTCACCGTCTGAAGTTTGCTGCTAATTTCTTGTGTTGCTCGAATTAGTGCATCCACATTACCCGGCTCAGATGCAGAATGTCCAGCATCTCTAATGATATGCAACTCTGACGCGGGCCATTGCTTATGCAGTGCGGTGGCGTTGTTTAGAGGACACACCATATCATATCTGCCGTGAACAATTATTCCTGGTATGTCCTTGATTTCTTCCATATTTTCCAATAGTTGATTTTCTTTAATAAAACATTTGTTAATAAAGAAATGTGTTTCAATTCGCGAAAGCGCCAGTGCATTATGAGGTTTAGTAAATTCCGCTAAAGCATCTGAACTCGGTCGTAATTTTGAACAACTACCCTCCCAAGCTGACCAAGCCTTGGCCGCTGCCATACGAGCAAGTTCGTCTTCACCTAACAACCTTGAGTGGTACGCCTGCAATAAATCATCTCGTTCCGAGTCTGGTATTGCGCGGACAAAATCATTCCAGCAGTCAGGGAAGATACGGTTAGCACCGTCTTTGTACAACCAGTCTAAATCGCACTGGCGTGCCAAGAAAATTCCTCTAAGAATTAGGGCTTGAACTCGAGCTGGATAAGCCTGAGCGTAGAGCAAACTCAACGTAGAACCCCAGGATCCTCCAAACAAAACCCAGGTATCGATTTGTAGAAACTCGCGAATTTTTTCCATATCAGCAACCAACTCTTTGCTGGTGTTTTCGCTTAAATCACCATGAGGAGTCGAACGACCGCAACCACGTTGATCAAAAGTAATAATTCGGTAAGTCTGCGGATCGTAGAAACGTCGCGAACTGACATTGCACGCACCGCCGGGCCCACCATGGACAAACAAAACCGGAATGCCATCTGGATTGCCCGACTCGTCGAGATACAATTCATGCGTCTCGGACACCTTGAGCTGATGGCGATTATAGGGTTTTAGTCCCGGGTGAAGAATGAACATGCATATTCCTTCTGACTGGGATTTTGTCTAGGTTTTTATTTAAGAATAACCCTTATCTTAGGGCAGCCTATCACAGGACAGAGAGCGCAGCAGTGTAAACTTAGCGACAAGAGATCTAGCCCCGCATTGCTGTTCCGCGACCTTGTCGCTTGCGTTCATTCTCAGTTAGAAAGCGCTTGCGTAAACGAATGTGCTTAGGAGTCACCTCAACCAGTTCATCATCAGCGATGAATTCCATTGCTTGTTCTAAGGAGTGAACCACGGGGGAAACTAATAGAATATTCTCATCGGTTCCGGATGCACGAACATTCGTAAGCTGTTTAGCCTTAGTAGGATTTACCGCGAGATCACGATCTCTACTATGCAGACCAATTATCATACCCTCATATACTTCGATATTTGGGCCTATAAATAAACGGCCCCTGTCCTGTAAGTTGAACAAGGCAAAGCCTAACGCCTTGCCTTTGACCATAGACACCAATACGCCATTGTTGCGGGCTGCTAGATCTGTATCTTTGTAATCGCCGTAGTGCTCAAACACATGAGTCATTAAACCTGTACCTGATGTCATCGACAAACATTGTGAGCGAAAGCCGATCAATCCTCGAGTTGGGATGATGAATTGCAAACGCACTCTACCCTTGCCATCGGGCAAGAGGCCGCGCATTTCCGCACGGCGAAGACTCAACTCCTCAATCACTGAACCTTGATGCTGTTCATCGCAATCCACTACTAGCGATTCATAGGGTTCCTGCTTTTTGCCATCTACTTCATGGATAATTACTTCTGGTCGCGAAACTGCTAGCTCAAAACCTTCTCGACGCATGCTTTCGATCAATACCGACAGATGTAATTCACCGCGGCCGGAAACCTTGTATTTATCTGGCGTTTCTCCCTGCTCTACTCGCAACGCCACGTTGTAGAGTAGTTCACGCTCCAATCGTTCTTTGATATGACGAGTGGTTATATATTTACCGTCTTGGCCTACAAAAGGAGAATCGTTTACCTGAAATGTCATACTAATAGTCGGCTCATCGACGCTAAGCGCGGGCAAAGCTTCAACCAACTCTGGATCACAAAGAGTGTCTGAGATATTTAGTTTGTCAATTCCGGTGATACAAACAATTTCTCCAGCGGTTGCTTCAATAACGTCGATACGATCAAGGCCCAGATGACTTTTAACCTGGAGAATTTTCCCCTTACGGGTATTGCCCTCTCGATCGACAATTATTACTTGTTGATTGTTACAAACTTTGCCACGAGTGACTCGGCCGATACCAATAACTCCAACATAGCTATTGTAATCCAATGCGCTGATTTGCATTTGCAAAGGAGCATCTACTACAACATCAGGAGCGGGCACTTTATCAATGATCGCTTTAAACAATGGCAACATATCATCTGCCATTTCATTCATTTCCAATCCAGCAATACCTTCCAAAGCCGAGGCGTATATTATTGGAAAGTCCAACTGCTCATCATTCGCCCCAAGCTTGTCGAAAAGATCAAAGACTTCATTGACAACCCAATCAGGTCGCGCGCCATCGCGGTCGATTTTGTTTATTACCACGATGGGGTTCAAACCTTGAGCGAAGGCTTTTTGAGTAACGAAGCGAGTTTGTGGCATAGGCCCGTCAACGGCATCCACTAAAAGCAATACACTGTCTACCATTGATAACACACGCTCAACTTCACCGCCAAAATCTGCGTGGCCTGGTGTATCGACAATATTGATGTGGAATCCATTCCAGTTAATAGCTGTGTTTTTCGCCAAAATTGTAATGCCGCGCTCTCTTTCCTGATCATTCGAATCCATCACTCGCTCAACTGCTTTGCCACGAGACTCAAGTGTCCCTGACTGATGCAGCATTTTATCTACGAGTGTAGTCTTGCCATGATCAACGTGGGCGATAATGGCAATATTACGAATTTTCCCAATCACGAGTGCTAAGCCCATTTACCAATTCTGCAGCGAGCACTGAATTAGCCTGTAAATCAGGTGTAATCCAGCGCAAAAGGCGGCGAGTATACACGACTCAGACCTGAATTAAGAGGCATATTGCCAGCTATATTGACGGATATCTTTCGAGCTTTTTTAAGAGAAAACGAAATTGCGAGATCACTATGTCTGTGACAAGGCTAAAATAAAACAAGCGTAAATTAAGAGCATAGTTTGAAAATATCTCAAATCGTTCAAACTCGCTTAGAAGGCCGGCAGCTGATTGCGCAACTAACTTTTATTGGAGAGATCCAAAACTGCCACATTGCTAAACCCTTCATCGAGTAAGTGAGCTGCATGAAGCCTGCTCATCATGCCCTTGTCGCAATACAGAAGGAATATTTTCTCCCGATCTAGCTCATCAAAACTTGTTTTTAATTGATAGAAAGGAATATTTAGTGTCTCCTTGGCCAGAGCAGAAACATTCGCTGCCAATGGCAATGACTCCAGCTCAGTTGGATGCCGAATATCAATGATCGTTGCTGAAGCGTCGACATCGTAGACGATTTTAATCTCAGCGGAGTCCTGACCTAGGTCTTCTGCCACCCGAGTAATTAATTGATAATTGGCCTGCTCAATCGCAGAATCGAGAACCGCAAAATCAAATCTGGATTCTTCCCTTTCGATCCTATCTTTTCTTGCATGAGTAGTTGGTTTGTTTGATATTACCGCGCAGTACTCAGGAATATTCTTAGAAAAATCTTCTGTGCCGATTATGCGCGCAGTGTCGATAATTTCTTGCTTATTACTGGTGGCCAGTGGGCGTAATACCATTGCATCGGTAACCGAATCGATTATGGCCAAGTTAGGCAGAGTTTGGCTCGAGACTTGCGCGATACTTTCCCCAGTAGCCAAAGCCAAGAGATTAAGCTCACCGGCAACTTTTTCGGCAGCTCGCAACATCATTCGTTTGAGAATCACACCCATTTGTGAATTTTTGACTTTTGTTAGAATCTCTTCGACGACGCCTTCAAAAGGTACGGAAATAAATTTGACTCGATGCGAACTGTGATACTTCATCCACAAATAGAGCGCGAGTTCTTTGACAGCTAGCTCATGGGCCCTGCCTCCTAGGTTAAAGAAACAGTAATGAGTCTGCAGCCCACGCTTTATAGTTAAGTAACTGGAAACTGATGAGTCAAAGCCGCCTGAGATAAGAGAGAGAACTGAGTCCTGACAACCTAGGGGGAAACCTCCTAGACCTTCGTATCTTTGGTTCACGATATAGAATGAGTCATCGCGGATTTCCAGAGCTACAGTAACTTCAGGATCGACCAGTTTTACTCCAGCCGCTTCAGTGTGCTGATTCAAGCCTCTCCCTACGTACTGTTCAACATCGACAGAACGGAATGAGTGCCTGCCGCTTCGCTTACAACGAACCGCAAAAGTTTTACCTTTTAACTGCTCTCTACAAACTTCATTGACGAGTTCGAACATACCACCCATGTCGGGCAGCGGATAGCGAGTCACTTCTAGCACAACAGCAATTCCAGGAATGCAGCAAAGTTTTGTCGCCATTCTGTCCAGCACTAGCTGATCTGCATTGGCTGGTTCTACTTCCAGCGCGTCCCATTCACCCTTAACTTCAACGCCAGCATCAATCTCGCGTATTATTGATTTGATATTCTTCCGTAGCTGACGGATAAAGCGTTTCCTAACTGGCCGGGTCTTAATAGTAATTTCTGGAAATAATTTCAGGACAAACACTAAGGACTCTCTCCCGTTTATGCGCTCTTATTTAAGCGCTGAAGACTAACCGTGCTGCACACGCTGTGAATACGGGTATTTCTTGCACAGATCTTGCGCTATTTCATCAATGTCAAGCTAAATGCACTATTTATGTGCAATTAAATCCTATATGCCCTATTAATAGGCATAGTCTTTCTCAAAATAATTGTGTGATAAGTAAAATCGGGCTTTGCAGCGACATCGCTGATGGCATATATTTTGCTCTCCACCATACACACAAGGCAAGTCAAACTAAGAGCAGATTATCTGCCGATAATTGACCACCTTGCAAAGAGTGGCAGGAATAGCTGATTGGCTCTTCCCTGCACCGCACACGCTTGAATTAGCTGCTGGCTAATCTGGCTTCAGTTGTCCGGTCTAGATGGAGAGAATTAAACAAGCAATGAGTCATACATTATCAAGCAGTCGATATCGATTAGGAGAATGAGTAAAAATGAAATCGAAACTGGAATACATTTGGTTGGACGGCTACAAGCCAACCCAAAGCTTACGTAGCAAGACACAAGTTAGAGAAGACTTCGATGGCACATTAGAAGAATGTCCAATGTGGGCATTCGACGGTAGTTCAACAGAACAAGCCTCTGGAGACGATTCAGATTGTCTGCTTAAGCCTGTAGCCATCTATCCAGACCCAGATCGTGCTAGCGCTTACCTGGTAATGACAGAAGTGCTAAATGCGGACGGTACGCCACACGAATCTAATGGCCGCGCCACTATCGAAGACGACGACGAAGATTTCTGGTTTGGTTTTGAGCAGGAATACTTCCTCTGGGATGTAAAAACCAATGCCCCTCCTGGATTCCCAAAGAATGGCTATCCTGGCCCACAAGGCCCCTATTACTGTTCTGTAGGCGCACGTAATGCCCACGGCCGTGATTGTGTAGAAGATCATTTAGACCTCTGCCTGGAAGCTGGGGTTAACGTAGAAGGCATTAATGCTGAAGTGGCCGCCGGCCAATGGGAATTTCAAGTTTTCGCCAAAGGCGCAAAACAAGCTGGTGATGAAACCTGGATGGCTCGCTACCTATTAGAGCGAACTGCAGAAAGATATGGACTCGCCATCGACTGGGAACCTAAGCCTCTAGGCAAAGAGTTGGACTGGAACGGCTCCGGCATGCATGCCAACTTCTCTAATGGTCCAATGCGTGATTCTGGAGACGAATCGATATTTACTAAGATCTGTGAGGCCTTCAGTAAGAATATTGAGCGTCACATTAGCGTCTACGGCGCCAATAATGATCAGCGCTTAACTGGTCTTCATGAAACCCAATCTATTGACCAATTCAGCTATGGTGTTTCTGATCGTGGTGCTTCTATTCGTATCCCAATCGGAACTGTTGAAGATGGCTGGAAAGGCCGTTTAGAAGATCGACGTACAGCCTCAAATGCAGACCCTTACAAGGTTGCGGCAGCGATCATTAAGACTACAAAGGAAGGCCTGGCTTAAGTTTCTTACTCAGCTCAGCCTATCGCTAGCGCTGCGTATAGTTAGGTCTACCAGAAAAACCCGGGAATTCCCGGGTTTTTCTTGCCTGGGATTTCTAGCAAAGCCCCCTCTGATTAAAGCACATTGAACTATGCGCTATTTTGGTGCATACTTTTCTAAACACATCTATATAACGTTCCCTAATTCCTCATGGGCTAGAAGGAATAGAGCTTACAGCTGGATTCTCAATGGTACATTTTTGTGCTTTTCTGGATTTAGTTGGTTTGCTTATTGCATAGCTTGTAGTAATTGCGCTGAAGAAATAATAGAAAAAGAGCGGGCTTAACACACGGTGACCTTGGGTAACGACCATAAACGCTTGCTGGACAACCTCAAAACAGGAGTCGTTCTGCTAGATAACAATTTGCGTCTGCTCTATCTGAATATGGCAGCGGAGGCGCTAATTGATATTAGCGACCGCAAAGCACATCAACTCTTCATCGGTGACATTTTTATAAACGCAGCAGAAGACATAGGCGAAATGCAAACCGCAATCCAAAATCACAGCAGTTTTACCAAGCGCAAAGCAGAATTAAAGCTAGTGCATGGAAAATCACTTTTTGTAGATTACACGATCAGCCCCTTCGATGTGGATGGTGAGAAACGCGCATTACTGGAGCTTAGTTCTCTAGAACACTCCTACCGCATTTCTCGTGAAGAGTCCTTGCACTCAGCGCATACTACCACCAAGGAATTGCTTCGCGGCCTAGCCCACGAAATTAAAAACCCTTTAGGTGGTATTCGCGGCGCAGCACAGTTGTTGGCTCAAGAAATTGGTGAAGGGGAATATACCGACTATACCAATATCATCATTGAGGAAGCAGATCGTCTACACAATTTAGTAGATCGTTTGGTCGGTTCGCGTAAACCACTAGATATTAAAGACTGCAATATCCATGAAGTCTTAGAAAGAGTTAAGACATTGATTGAAGCAGAAACTTCCGGCAATGGCATAAAGTTTATTCAAGATTACGATCCTAGTATACCGTCTATAAGAGCAGACACTGAACAACTGATACAAGCCATGCTAAATATTGCCCGCAATGCAATGCAGTCATTGGCCAGCCCGAATGTAGATCATGATTTTGGTGAAATTCTGTTACGCACACGGATTGTTAGAAACGTAACCATCAGCAGTAAGTTTCACCGACAGTCGGCGCGTATTGAAATAATCGACAACGGCCCCGGAATTCCCGAGGACATTATCGATACGATCTTTTTCCCAATGATTAGTGGTCGCGCCGAAGGCACAGGATTAGGTCTCGCGATTACCAATGGAATCATCAATCAGCACAAAGGCTTGATGGAAGTGGATAGCAAGCCAGGAGAAACAAGCTTTTCTGTCGTGCTGCCATTAAGTAAATAGTTTTAAAAAATGTATTACACAAGAAGATTACTAGAAAAGGTGATTTAAAATGAACGCACATAATTCTGTTTGGATTCTCGACGATGATCGTTCTATTCGTTGGGTATTAGAAAAGTCTTTGAGCAAAACAGGCTTAAACACCGAAACCTTTGAGAATGGTGACGATTTATTACACCGCCTCGCCCATGAGTTGCCCGACGCTATTATTAGCGATATCCGTATGCCGGGAATTAATGGTTTGGATTTATTATCCACCATTCAAGAAAAACATCCCGAACTACCAATAATCATAATGACTGCTCATTCTGATATGGACAGCGCTGTCTCATCGTACAGCCGCGGCGCGTTTGATTACCTGCCCAAGCCATTCGATATTGAAGAAGCGGTAGCAATGACCCGCCGCGCTCTAGACCATACTGGCGGACAAGAGTCTGAAGCTACACCTGAAACGGAAGAATACAACCAAGAAATAATTGGCGAAGCACCAGCAATGCAGGAGGTGTTCCGGGCGATAGGGCGACTGTCACAGTCGAATATTTCCGTATTAATCAATGGCGAGTCTGGCACTGGTAAGGAGCTAGTCGCCCATGCCCTGCATAAGCACAGTCCCCGAAAGGACAGACCTTTTATTCCTTTAAACGTGGCTGCAATTCCCAAAGAGCTAATTGAGTCAGAGCTATTCGGTCATGAGAAAGGTGCTTTCACTGGCGCAACCTCTCAACGTACCGGTCGTTTCGAACAAGCCAATGGCGGCACTTTGTTTCTTGATGAGATCGGTGATATGCCGGCAGAAACTCAGACTCGTTTACTCCGTGTACTGTCTGACGGAGAGTTTTATCGCGTCGGTGGTCACACTTCAATAAAAGTAGACGTAAGAATTATCGCAGCGACTCATCAAGATCTTGAAAAACTCTTAGAAGAACACGCGTTCCGTGAAGATTTATTTCACCGCCTTAACGTTATTCGGATTCACATTCCACGCTTGAGTAAGCGTCGTGAAGACATTCCTCGTCTCGCAGCGCATTTTTTAAAAATGGCGGCTGAAGAATTGAAAGTAGAAGCTAAAATACTTAGACCGGAAACAGAACAATATTTAGTGGGTTTGAATTGGCCCGGAAATGTTAGACAGTTGGCGAATTTTTGTCGCTGGGTTACCGTGATGGCTTCGAGTCGAGAAATTCAGATCAACGATTTACCGCCAGAGTTTTCCGCTCAAGAGAATGACAGCGATGATGATGGTAACTGGACCCATGCGTTAGAATCTTGGGCAGACCATCAGTTGAGCCAAGGAAATAGAAGTATCCTCAATCAGGCCACTCCTCTGTTTGAGAGAACTCTTATTGACATCGCCTTGAAACATACGGCAGGTCGAAGAAGAGATGCGGCAAATTTATTAGGATGGGGGAGAAATACGCTGACTCGAAAGATAAATGAGTTAGGGCCTACTACTGAAAGTCCAGAACAGTAGATTCAGGGGATATTGATTTAATCTACTATGGACTTGGACCAGTATAGATCTCCTACCAGTTAATAACCCGGTCATCTCCACGATAACTGCTTAAGTGGACTAAGCTGCGAGGATTGTCAGTGTAAAGATTACCCTCTAATTCATCACCCAGCGCCCACGCAGAAACAGTTCTTCAGCCATAAGACAGGAAATCCAGTGAGTAAGGCAAGGTTAGGTCGCTCAAGTTAAATTCTATAAGCGCGGTACCATTCAAGTCTCTATCAGGTGTCGAGGCAACGCTGCGAAGAAAACAAATAATCAGGAAGTGGCAATTTAAGCCATTTTAAGAACTTTAATGTAAATAGTGTTCATAGTTTTTGGAATGAAGTGGTTATATTTTGATCAATATCGTACTTTTTGAGCCAGAAATACCCCCAAATACGGGAAATATCATCCGTTTAGCTGCAAATACAGGGTCGCAGCTCCATTTGATTAAACCCTTTGGGTTCGAGCTTGATGACAAAAAGATGCGCCGTGCTGGGCTGGATTATCACGAATTTGCCGGCATTATGGTGTATGAAAGCTGGGAGGAATTCACCAAGAACCACGGTAGTAAAGCGCTTTATGGTATTAGCACGAAAGGGACTCGACACTATAGCGAAGTGAGTTATAAGTCGGGGGATTTTGTGGTGCTCGGGCCTGAAACCCGCGGCTTGCCTCAGCTGGTGCGAAATGAATTGGGAGTGGAGAACCTGCTGAGAATACCTATGCTACCTGAAAGCCGCAGCCTCAACCTTTCAAATGCTGCAGCGGTCATTGTTTATGAAGCGTGGCGCCAGCTCGACTTCGATACCGGCGCCTGATTGATCACTCCCAATAGAACTTACTAGTAGCAGAGCTTACTGAGTGGTTTCACCGTCGTTTGCTTCATCAACTGCAGCAACATCATTGCCATTTCCGTTAGCTTGTGTGGCTTGCGCCTGCTTTTGCTGGGCATAGAGCGCCTCAAAATTGATTGGTGATAGCATCAATGCGGGAAAGCTGCCTTTTGTTACCAAGCTATCAACCGCTTCTCGAGCATAGGGGAAGAGAATATTAGGACACACAGTCGCTAATAACTGTTCTAACTGCGAATCTTCGAAATCTTTAGCCGCAAAAATTCCAGCTTGATGGATTTCAACCAAAAAGGCCGCCTGCTCGTCCATCTGCGCTTCAACAGTTAAAACCAGTACGACTTCGTAAATATCGTCCTGGACTTTGCTACTACGCGTCTTGATGTCGAAAGTAATCTTCGGAGACCACTGAGATTGAAAAACTGCAGGACTGCGGGGAGATTCGAACGAACAATCCTTTAGATATATTCTCTGCAGCGCGAATTGTGGGCCTTCTGCTGCTTCTGTTCCAGCGGGCGCAGTTGCTGCTGCCTGATTGTTCTCTTCATTTTCTGCCATGATAAATCCTATATCGTGCTTATCTTTAGGTTAATCTATTTCTGGATGAGAGGTAGTGACTGTGCCTTCCATTCAGTCAATCCACCAGTTAATTTATACACTTCAGTATGACCGGCTTCCTGCAATGTTTTTGCTGCTTCGCCAGAATGCTGCCCTAATTTGCAGACAACCACTACTGGTTTTTCCTGGTGTTTCTTAAGCTCTGTAAGACGCTGCTTTAGCTTGGCCAGTGGAATATTTATTGAATCCACGATATGACCAACCTCAAACTCTTTCTTCTCTCTAACATCAACAACCACTGCACCTTTACGGTTAATTAACATGACCAATTGCTGTGATCCGACTCCTTGACTGCCGGTACGTTGATGGTAAAAAACAATTGCGCCAAGACTAATCACCCACATGGCCGAAAGGCCTAAGTGATTGCTAAAAAATTCTACAAATTGCGCCATCATTGTCCGTCTTCATCGAGCGTAAGGTTTAGATCGTCATTAGTAAAAGACAGCCATAAAATAGAGGCCAATCCAAGTGCCGATCGAGCGAGCGGTGCAGTATACACGGATGAGGGTTGCTTAAGAAGTTTTCAAGGGAGGCTCTACAAGAGCCAATTTTGGCAAAATCGGCTTACTCGGGATCAATACTTGGTATCAAACTCCGCAGCAAAAATAGCCCCTTGAATAGCGAGGTCTGCTTTTAATGAAAGTCCAAGCTCTTTCAAGGATAATAACATTCTAATTCTTCAGCCTTAAAACCTAGGATCAACACTGACTAATGACCACCAAGAAAACTGCGCTTCTCCTCATCCTTGATGGCTGGGGCCATCGAGAAGAAACTGACAGCAATGCCATCCATGCAGCCAATAGTCCCAACTGGGATCGGCTGTGGGCAGAGTACCCTCATGCCTTAATCGATACCTCTGGAGAATTTGTTGGCCTGCCAGCTGGCCAAATGGGTAACTCCGAAGTAGGTCATATGAATCTTGGTGCCGGCCGTGTGGTTTACCAAAACCTCACCCGTATCGATAAAGATATTGAAGAAGGAGCATTCGAAAGCAATGCTGTACTCGCAGCTGCCGTCGATAAAACTATCCAGTCGAAAAAAGCACTACACATTTTTGGTCTGATGTCACCGGGCGGCATTCACAGCCATGAAGACCAGATCATGGCCATGATCGATCTAGCAATAACTCGAGGTGCTGGCGAAATTTACCTTCATGCATTTCTCGACGGCCGCGACACGCCGCCACGATCCGCACTCCCTTCTCTACTAAGAGCAGAACAAAGACTCCTGGATTCAGGCAAAGGCCGAGTAGCAACTCTTTGCGGTCGTTTTTTCGCAATGGACAGAGATAATCGCTGGGATCGAGTTAAGCCTGCGTATGAGTTGTTAACCGAGGCTAAGGCGGACTATCATTTCGATAATGTGACTACTGCTATCGAGGCCGCCTACGCTCGTGAAGAAGATGATGAATTCGTTCAAGCCAGTTTGGTTGGAGAAAAGTCAGACTCAAGTGCGGCACTAAAAGACAATGACGTAGTTGTGTTTATGAATTTTCGGTCGGATCGTGCCCGAGAAATTACTCGCGCTATTATCGATGCTCAATTCGACGGCTTCGAACGAACTGTCCGACCGAATCTTGCAGAGTTTGTGACTCTGACTCAATACGCTGCCAACATCAACACACCCTGCGCCTATGCGCCTCAGGAATTGAACAACGTATTAGGGGAATACCTGGCAGACCAAGGCAAGACGCAATTGCGAATTGCGGAAACGGAAAAATATGCTCATGTAACCTTCTTCTTTAATGGTGGCCGCGAAGAGCCCTTCAACAACGAAGACAGAACTCTTATTCCGTCACCACTGGTGAAAACCTACGATTTAAAACCGGAAATGTCAGCCATTGAAGTGACTGATAAACTAGTCGAAGCAATCACTTCACGCAAATACGACGCCATCATTTGTAATTACGCTAACGGTGATATGGTCGGCCATACCGGTGATTTTGCCGCTTCAGTAAAAGCCGTAGAAGCCGTCGATCAATGTCTAGGCAGGATTGTTGGGGCTATTAAATCTGCATCAGGAGAGCTACTCATCACGGCTGACCACGGTAATGTTGAGCAAATGCTAGACCCAATAACCAAACAGCCACTGACTTCACACACTAATGGTCCAGTGCCTTTGGTTTATGTTGGTACTAGCGGCATGGAATTTATCAGTGATGGCTGTCTTTCAGATTTAGCCCCTACCCTACTAACCCTAATTGAAATGGCAGTACCAAGTGAAATGACAGGGAAAGTATTGTTAGGCGATGCTAATGCTGCGCTACTGGCTAGAAATTAAATAATAACTGCCAGGTAGAATTTATTATTCTCTATACACAATTATACAATTTCAAACATCGTTCATTACTGGTTTTCTTAATAGCTGGTTTAGCTGCTATGCAGACAACCAACAATCTCAATGCCACAGAAGAAATTGATGCGGCACAATCTGAATTAGCACAAGTCGAATCTGCTATAGCAGATATTGAGAGCTGGCTCAGCGAGGCCAATGAGCAACAATCTAATGAAGAAAAGAATCTCAAAGCAGCGGAAGTAGAAATTGCTGAAGTTACCAAGTCTCTCGCCACCCTAGAATTGACTCTCGTCGGAACTCAAATTGAAATCGACTCCCTCACACTCAGAATTCATCAATTGGAATCGGATAAAGTCGAGCAAACCAAGCCATTAGAACAAGTAATTAGAGCAGCATATATCGCTGGTGAACACAACTCATTAAAGGTGCTGCTCAATCAGGAAGACATTACCAAAAGTGGCCGACTCTTGGAATATTCCAGGATATTTTCTAAATTTCAGTTAACCAAAATACAAAAATACCAATCTACTCTAAAAGAACTCGCGTCCGTTAACACTCGCCTTAGTAATGAAGTTAAGGAATTAACCTTGCAACAAGATTCCCTAATAAAACAAAATCTAGATTTGTCAGAAGCAAAGACTGCAAAACAATTAGCTCTCAGTGAATTAAATATCAATATCATTTCCCGCGCTGAAGAACTGGAACAACTGGAAGTGAATCAGCT
This sequence comes from Gammaproteobacteria bacterium, assembly GCA_012960305.1. Taxonomy (GTDB): domain Bacteria; phylum Pseudomonadota; class Gammaproteobacteria; order Pseudomonadales; family Pseudohongiellaceae; genus UBA9145. The sequence goes on from DUBM01000014.1 coordinate 71,741, forward strand.
TCAATTACAAGCCTTGATCGAAGAGATCACGCAAGCCATGGAACGAGTCCAATCAGTGGTCGACCAGCCACCATTTAATGATCAACAAGGGCAATTAAATTTACCTGTTGCAGGACCAATCATCAGTCGCTTTGGGTCCACCATCGGAGAAGGTGATTTGCAACGACAAGGAATCACCATAAGTGTTGCAGAAGGCACTCCGGTTCAGGCTGTTTACTCAGGGCGCGTTGTCTTTTCAGACTGGCTCCGTGGTGCTGGCATGTTGGTCATCGTAGACCACGGTGACGGCTATATGAGTCTGTATGGCGCGAATCAAGCACTGGCAAAGCAGGCCGGTGACTGGGTGGAAACTGGGGATGTTGTGGCAACCTCAGGACAAGGTTCAAATACTGATACTCCCGGAATATACTTTGAGATCCGCCATCGCGGCCAAGCGCAAAATCCCTCTGGTTGGTTCAATAACTAATCTACACATCACATGAACCCGATATTTTGGCGATTATTTGAAACTATCTTGGCTGTCGCCGTTCTTATCTAGAGTTATAATTATTTTTAACAACAATTGCCTAAACTAGCATAAACTGAAACTATTGATCATGCAGGATTAATACGCTGGACCAGACAAACGCTTCAACAGACCGAACATTTCAGTAATAGCATTTATTTAACAGAACCACCGATTTAGGACTAGCAGGAATAACCTATGAGCTTTTTCTCCACAACATTCTCCACTACATCTTCCGCGCATTTAGGCCGAGGCCTGATTAGTATTGCCAGCGCTGCGGCTTTTGCTACGTTGTTATCAGTTTCTGTTAATGCTCAACAGCAGCAAGCAGAGCCTCTGCCCTTGCCGCTAGATGAAGTACGAATGTTTACCGAAGCAATGGACCGCATTCGTATGGCTTATGTTGAAGAAATTGACGACAAGACCTTATTAGAAAACGCCATTAGAGGCATGCTTGCCGGACTCGATCCCCACTCAGCTTATATGGCTGGCAACGACTACGATAATTTACAAGAAACCACTACAGGCGAATTCGGTGGCCTGGGAATAGAAGTAGGACGAGAAGATGGTTACATTAGAGTAATCAGCCCCATCGATGACACTCCAGCCGACCGTGCTGGAATTCAAGCTGGTGACTTAATAATCCAAATAGACAACAAGCCGTTACGTGAAATGCTTCCGCAAGAAGCAGCACAAATGATGCGTGGTGAACCGGGAACAGAAATCACGATTACTATCGCTCGCGAGGGACAAGAACCCTTCGATCTAACAATCGTTCGTGAAGTGATTGCAGTTGCTAGTGTCCGTAGCCGCATTCTCGAGCCTGGCTATATTTATATTCGTATTCCTCAGTTTCGCGTTAACACAGGAAACGAGACCGAAGCAGAAATTGAAAAGCTCTATGAAGAACATGGAACTCTCAAAGGCATTATCCTAGATCTACGAAATAATCCGGGAGGAGTATTGCAGGCGTCCGTAGGAGTAGTTGATTCATTTATTAGCCAGGGCCGAATCGTGTACACTGAAGGCCGACTCGAAGGCAACAACCAGGAATACAATGCCACCCGCAAAAACGTGGCAGGAGATGTTCCCGTGGTCGTTCTAATAAATAACGGCTCTGCTTCCGCCTCTGAAATTGTGGCGGGCGCGCTACAAGATCATGGTCGCGCAATAATTATGGGTACTCGGAGTTTTGGTAAAGGCTCGGTTCAAACCATTATGCCTTTATCAGAAGAGCGAGCGATCAAACTAACCACATCACTTTACTTCACTCCAAGCGGTCGTTCGATCCAGGCCCAGGGAATTGAGCCAGACATTATTGTTGATGAAGCATTCGTAACTCGCCGCTCAAGAAATGTTGCCCAATACAATGAGTCTGACTTACAAGGTCACTTGGAAAACGGCAATGGCACTGAAGAAGTAGACAGCAATGCCGCGATGGCTGATGCATTAATCTCTGCAGAAGAAGTTCTCGTGAATGACTATCCGCTAAACGAAGCCTTAAACGTCTTGAAAGGAATCAATGCATTCAATCCGCCGGTCGAAGCAACTGAAACCGGCTCTTTCGCTCAACGCATAAATTAGACTTGGGCTAGATATGGAATTCCAAAATCCGAAAGAAGGATTTATGAATAAAAGATAGTTCGCAAATTGGTTGAGACCAACGATTATATTCGAATTTCAATTCCTTTCTCAGCCATATAGTGTTTGGCTTCCTCAACCGAAAACTCACCAAAGTGAAAGATGCTAGCTGCCAATACTGCATCGGCCTCGCCTTCCAGAACACCGTCAACCAAATGCTGTAACGTGCCCACACCGCCAGAGGCGATTATAGGAACCCGCACGGCATTGCTCACAGCTTTAGTCAGTGGCAAATCGAAACCTATCTTGGTGCCATCACGGTCCATGCTAGTCAGAAGTATTTCACCGGCACCGTAATTCACCATACGCTTAACCCATTCAATGGTATCTATACCTGTTGGCTTGCGTCCGCCATGGGTGAATATCTCCCATTTCAATTCCTCTCCTTCCGCGGACACTTGTTTCGCATCCACTGCAACAACAATACATTGAGAACCAAATCTTTCGGCGGCTTCACAAACAAATTCGGGATTGATTACTGCAGCTGTATTGATTGCAACTTTATCGGCACCAGCATTCAACATAGTTCGAATATCTTCTAATGTCCGAATGCCGCCGCCAACAGTCAAAGGAATAAAAACCTGACCTGCAATTGCCTCCACTGTCGCAACAGTAGTGTCCCGACCTTCATGACTGGCGGTGATATCGAGAAAAGTTATTTCATCTGCACCAGCATCGCAGTATCGCTTAGAGATTTCTACAGGATCACCCGCATCTCGAATGTCGAGAAACTTTACACCCTTAACTACTCTGCCATTATCGCAGTCGAGACAGGGAATAATGCGTTTAGCCAATGCCATGTCTATACGAACCCATCACAATAAGCCTGAGCTTGGGTTAAATCCAACTTGCCATCGTAAATGGCGCGGCCAGTAATCACACCCATAATACCGGCACCAATAGCTGTCTTTGCAACTGCTCTAATATTGACGATATCAGCGAGTTTTGCGACACCTCCGGATGCAATAATGGGAATAGAGGATTGCTGCGCCAGCTCAACTGTCGACTTAAGGTTCACGCCCTGCATCATACCGTCACGGGCAATATCAGTGTAGACAATTGCTTGCACACCACAATCAGTAAACTTAGCCGCGAGATCAATCACGCTTAGCTCCGAAACATCAGCCCAACCTTCTGTGGCAACTTTGCCATCAAACGCATCCAAACCAACAATTACTTTGCCGGGGTACTGTTCGCAAGCTATTCGAACAAACTCAGGGTCCTTAACTGCTTGCGTACCAATAATGACAAAACTAACTCCAGCATCTATGTAAAATTTCACGCTGTCGATATCTCGAATGCCGCCACCAATCTGTATAGGTAGTGAAGGATAGGCTTTTACAATCTCAGTAACTATCTCTGCGTTTACTGGCGTTCCTGCAAAGGCGCCATTCAAATCAACAATATGTAATCGCTTCGCACCTTTTTCTAACCATTCCCCAGCCATCTGCACAGGATCGTCAGAAAAAACCGTGGAGTCTTGCATGCGCCCCTGTCGCAGGCGTACACATTGACCATCTTTTAAATCTATCGCTGGAATTACTAACATCTCAAAATATCCACTCAGGCGTTACCATCCCACTGCAAAAAATTCTTCAATAAACTGAGACCCGCCGTTTGACTCTTTTCTGGGTGAAACTGTGTGGCGAAAATATTATCAGCCGCAAGAGCTGCGACGATGTCAGTGCCATAATTTGTTTTACCTGTTACTAAATCGGCATTAGATGTTTGTACATAGTAACTGTGAACAAAATAAAACCGACTGTTCTGAGGTACATCTTTCCACAGCGGATGATCTTGGGTTTGTGTCACTTCATTCCAACCCATGTGAGGAACTTTCAATCTTGAATTTTTCACATCGATTAAATTATCATCAAAGTATCTTACTTCACCGTCCATAAACCCAAGACAGTCAATGCCGCCATTTTCTTCGCTGCTTTTCATCAAGGCCTGCATACCAACACAAATCGCCAACACGGGTTTCGATTGCATCGCCTCTGCGACAATCTTCCCGACGTTAAGTCGCTTGATTTCAGCCATGCAATCACGAATTGCGCCGACTCCTGGAAAGATCACTCTATCGGCTGAAGCAATTAAGTCTGGGTCTGGGGTCACCAGCACCTCAATTTCTTCACCCAACTCACGGCCGACATGTTCCACTGCTTTAGCAACAGAATGAAGATTACCCATACCGTAGTCGATGACTGCAATCTTGTTCATAGTGAGAGTTGAGCTAGCAAAATGGTTTGCCGATACGCTATCGTGAAAGGCTTCGCTATTTACAATTAGCTCCGCCGCTCTATTCAATAACTCTATAGAGAACCCTTAGTAGAAGGAATTACCCCGGCCTGTCTTGCGTCAGCTTCAATGGCCATGCGAACTGCCCGCCCGAAAGCCTTGAAGATAGTCTCAATTTGATGATGCGAGTTTTTACCGCGAAGATTATCAATATGCAACGTCACCAGTGCATGATTAACGAAACCCTGAAAGAATTCGTGAAACAAATCCACATCAAAAGCGCCTACAGTGCCTTTAGCAAACTGCACGTGATAATCCAAGCCAGGTCGGCCGGAAAAATCGATCACGACTCGAGACAGCGCCTCATCGAGAGGCACATAGGCATGCCCATAGCGACGAATACCAGTCTTATCTAATGCCTTGTCGAAAGCCTGACCTAAAGTAATGCCAATATCTTCTACCGTGTGGTGGGCATCGATCTCCAAATCACCGACAGCCCTGACCTTCAGGTCAATTAGGCCGTGGCGGGCAATCTGATCGAGCATGTGGTCAAGAAATGGCAAACCTGTCTCAACATCCAGCTTGCCCGAACCATCCAGATTAAGATCGATCTTAATTTGAGTTTCTTTGGTATTTCGTTCAACTGACGCTTTACGCATGGTCATAGTTACAGCTATAAATGGCAGAAACTTCCTGTAGTGAAGTGTTGTTAGGAAAAACACGAATATCTAAGAAGCGGGCATTATAATGCCCGCTCAATTGCATTGAAAGCTGTATTGATAGCGCTAATGTCTCCTGAGGGCCCTAAATTGGGACTATCAGCTTATTGTGTGGCAGATTGTTGGCCTCATTCTTTAATAGTCTCATTGTCCAAGAACTGCTTATCGCGATCATCGTGCATGTACATTTCCAATCCGGTAAACTAATTAGATCCCAGAGAGTTGTTAGCAAGATAACCCTATCACTTAACTGCAGATCCCATGTTAAAAAGAGTCTTAAAAGTTCTCGGCGTATTTGTTGTACTCGTCATAATCTCAGTAATGCTGCTGATCAATTCGGTAAATACCGAGACTAATAAGCGAGCGATCCAGGACGCAGTTCTCACCGCCACCGGTTACGAGCTCACGATTGCCGGTGATATTGACGTAAATTTCTTCCCTTCCATTGGGCTGACTCTAAATGATGTTCGGCTAAGAAATCCCGCTGCCCCCCAAGAGCTGGCCTCTACCACTGCTGCAATTTTAACTGTTGATATGAGAGCGCTATTTAGTGGCAACTTACTAGTCCAAGAACTCAGCACTAATGATTTTCATATCAATTATTTTATAGATGCAGAAGGCCAAAGTATTTGGGATATTGATCATGAGCTAGAAACGTCCAGCGCAGTAGGTTCTGTGATAACAGATGCAACGACAACATCGTTAGAATTCAGTGATAACGAACTCAATAACGATATCGCCACCGTGTCTTTCGAACGCATTCAAATTTCCAACGCGAGCATCGATATACAGGATATTTCTCAAGGGACACGCTACAACATTAATAATTTAAATTTGGACAGTCGTGATACCAATATAGAAGGAAGACCTTTCGTCATAAATCTGACTTTTGATTTCCTAAATTATGATGCAGCCGTCGGCGAAACTCTACCAACTGCAATGGGATTACAGAGCAATGTGGTTGCCGACATTAATCAAGGAAACATCAGCTTAAGCGATATCAATCTTAGTCTTACGCCAATGCTACTGCAGGGAAATTTTGCTCTTAGTGACTTAAACAACACAATGACTTACCAAGGGAAAATGGCCTCAAATAGTTTTGATGTCATTGGCTTATTACAAACTCTGGGCTTGGTTGAGGAGAGTGAAGAATTTACGGGCGCCATCGTCGGTAGCTCTAATTCTCCACCACTCATCAACTTCGGGTTTTCCTTCAGCGGTAATCAAGAACAAATGTCTATTCCTGACTTTACTGCCTCATTAGGATCTACAGAAGTAGAAGCCGATGCGACAGTGAGATTCGCCACAAATTTTTCTCCAACAAACATTAGTTACGACCTTAAAACAAATTTATTAGATTTAACTCCTTTCCTGTCGAATGACGATGCTGAAAGTGATCAGGACGGAGAAAAAGCAGAAGATATTCAACTTATTGCCAACGAGCCACCCGCTCAACCGTCTAAAATTGAGCTACCACTCGAACTACTAAATACCATTAACCTTCTCGGTAGCGTTTCTGTTGAATCTATTACTGCTAATGAATTTGATTTTACTGATATCAACATGTTCACCAATATTGAAAATGGTGTGCTTGATATTGAGATCCAGCCCATCAGTGCATTCGACGGTACAATTGAAGGCGCGATAAGACTCGACGGACTAGGCAGACTCTCCACCCAGTTCGTAGCCAGTGAGCTCGGTATTACTGACCTGGCTCCTTCTATTTCAAGATTCGAATCGATAACAGGAAAATTGGGAGCCTTAGTAGACCTGCAGGCTCAGGGCTCAACCACTAACGATCTAATGGACTCACTCAGTGGCTCGACCAGCTTCATCGTCTATGAAAGCAACGTGAATATCGGCCTCATCAAGCAAGTATTCACCGCTATCGCTGCTCTTAGCCCCAGAGAATTTTCTGTTGATCAATGGCCTGACGTAATTCAATACAATGAATTGAATGGCTACATTGGATTTGAAAATGGAATCAGTGAGGGTCAGCAAGTTAATTTGCGCATGGACAATATAGACATAAGTGGCACGGGCGGCATAGACATCGATGCTGCGACATTCGACTATGAATTAACGTTTACAGTTCTCGGCGGCGAACATAGTCAAACTATCCCCATCGATACTCTATATCATCATGTGCCCTGGCCAGTTAGATGTAATGCCGCGTTCTCCGATGCAATCACCCAATACTGCCGTCCAGATTTTGAAGCAGTGCGAGAAGTCTTTTCTCAGTTAGGTAGGAATGCTTTTCGAGAGTATTTGGAAGATACTCTTACTGATAGGTTATCTGAGGACCTGCAAGAGGCGGGTCGCGGAATCCTGCGAAGAATATTCAACTAGTTTCTGATATTTCAATACCGGCGCCCAAACCATTGACCAACTCGTTTTCAAGGAAAATATTACATTGGTTTGATAGCCATGGTCGCCATGATTTGCCTTGGCAAGAAAACTCAACTCCGTATCGCGTCTGGGTTTCTGAAATCATGTTACAGCAAACCCAAGTTTCTACAGTCATACCTTACTACAAACGTTTTACAAAAATATTTCCTACAGTAAAGTCCTTAGCTACTGCCGAGTCGGATCAAGTCTTACATTTATGGACAGGGCTCGGATATTACGCTCGAGCAAGGAATTTACATAAGACCGCTCAAATAATTCAATCTATCTTCGAAGGAAGTTTCCCAAACTCTGTTGCAGATTTAATAGAACTGCCCGGCATAGGTCGATCCACTGCGGGAGCAATTGTGGCACTCTCAATGAATGTTCCAGCAACAATATTGGATGGCAATGTAAAGCGTGTACTCACGCGAAACTTCGCAATCTCGGGATGGCCAGAGCAAGGAAAAATAAAACAACAATTATGGGATATCGCCGAAAACCTAACACCAAAAGAAAGAGTAAAAGATTATACCCAAGCAATTATGGACTTGGGGGCTACCGTTTGTACTCGTTCAAAACCTTCTTGCTTTTCATGCCCACTCAACAAAAACTGCATCGCTTTCAATGACAATTCTATTTCTAAATTCCCAGGTAAGAAACCGAGGAGAACCTTACCAGTTAAATCCCTAGTAATGTTTGTTTTACAAAGCCCCACAGGAGAGATTTTATTGGAAAAACGTCCCCCATCTGGTATCTGGGGCTCGCTCTATTCTTTACCAGAAAGTAAATCTGCTGAAGAATTACCTCAGCTGAATCATATTAGTTTCAAGAGAAGCGAGAATTGGGCTCTGCCTCCTCTTCGCCATACTTTTTCTCACTACCATTTAGATATACAACCAGTGCTCTTTAAAGCAACACAGAAAATAAATAGCATAGCTGATTCGGATCGATGGCTCTGGTATCCTCTAGATCATTCAATAGAAGTCGGGCTAGCAGCACCTGTCAAGAAGTTGCTCTCATCTCTTACATAGAAAAATAGGAAAACTCATGACCCGCATGGTCCAATGCAAAAAGTATGATCAGGAACTTCCAGGATTGCTTGTACCTCCCTACCCTGGAAAGAAAGGCCAGGAAATCTACGATTCCGTGTCCGAAAAAGCTTGGCAAGAATGGCAGTCACAACAAACCATGCTCATTAATGAGAAACAGCTAAGCATGATGAATCCTGACGACAGAAAATATCTTCAGACGGAGATGGACAAGTTCTTAAAAAACGAAGATTTCGATCAAGCGGAGGGGTACGTCCCCCCAAGCGAGTAAATTTCGTGCTTTCTTGACTCAAAAGCTCGAATTCTATTTAATACGCCGCTCGCTCTAGCCAGCTGGAGCTAAAATCAATCGCTGATTTCAAGCTTTGCCAGGCCAATTAAGAAATTGAGTTTTAAGCGCAACAGGTAAAATGCCCAGGTAGCTCAGTCGGTAGAGCAGAGGACTGAAAATCCTCGTGTCGGTGGTTCGATTCCGCCCCTGGGCACCATCTCTTAGTAACAACGCGGTAGTCAACGTAACAAAAACCTCGCTATAAACCCTATATATATAGTATATCTTGCTAAGTCCCGACATTCCCCCTCGAGGGCTCTCTCTACGCCGATATTCTCTGTAACTGCTCATTCGGAACGTACCCACCAAGTGCTGTTGCTACGCTTACTTAATCTTAATATATCAACAGGTTAAAATCAGATGTATCTGGTTATTCTATCTGGATGAGAGTAATGTCGAACTAAAACCCTAGGCGGGTATTTTCTATTTTTAATCGGTAATGGCCGATTATAAATAGTCTTAGTCAGATATTCATAAATTCGTGTTGCAAATCTATAAATGCCTTCATCTAATTGGGTAGCAAATCTAAACCTTAATTTCCGCTGTATTGACGGACATAGTCGCCTGATAAATCCCTCCCATAGCGGGCCACTGAGAGTTCAGAGGCCTTTCTACCCTGAAGGCAAGTCACTCGCTCATCTGTATCTACTTCACCCTCCAGGTGGAGTTGTCGGCGGGGATCGCTTGCAGATTGATACACTTGTCAGCGAGAACTCACAGAGTTTAATAACGACTCCTGGCGCAACCAAAATTTACCGCTCTGATTCAAAGCGGGCCTATATAGATCAAAATATTAGCCTAGAGAATTGCGCCACCCTGGAGTGGCTTCCGCAGGAAACAATTATTTTCGATGGAGCGTTTGCAGATTCTACTACTCGGATCAACCTGGGTCAGGACTCAAAATTTATTGCCTGGGAGATTATCTGTTTTGGTCGTCCAGGTGCCAATGAGCTATTTGAGCACGGCGATGTGAGAATGAACCTGGAAATATGGCGCAGTGGTTTGCCAGTCTGGTTAGACAGAGGCGTATTTTCAACCGAGTCAAAATTCGGCTCGAAATTTCACTCTGCCTGGGGATTAAACTCATTTCCAGTCATGGCGACCATGGTAGCAGCACCTTGTAATCAACAGATGATTGATTCACTAAGCGAACAAAATTTGTTAAAGGGTAGCTATACGATTAGTCTAGTTGAAGACCTTTTGGTATGCAGATATATTGGCGCGTGCACGCAAGAAGCAAAATCTTGCTTTGTTGAAATATGGTCACAACTTAGACCTGGTTTGTTAAATAGACCTCCGTGCCCTCCGCGAGTGTGGAGTACCTGATACCTTGAAGTTATTCGCTTATGCAATTGAAGAGGAATTCAAATGAATTTATCGCCTAGAGAAAAGGATAAATTACTTGTTTTTACCGCTGGACTAGTAGCAGAGCGCCGATTAGAAAAGGGGCTTAAACTTAATTATCCAGAGGCTATTGCGCTGATAAGTGCTGCCGTAATGGAAGGAGCCCGAGAAGGGAAAACGGTCGCGGAGATGATGGCTTACGGAGCAACCTTGTTAAGCCGGGATCAGGTACAAGAAGGGGTTCCCGAAATGATTCCTGATGTCCAGGTTGAGGCAACGTTTCCCGATGGCACTAAGTTAGTAACAGTGCACAACCCCATTCCTTAAGGAGAAGTGTATGATTCCCGGAGAAATTGAAGTAGTTAATGGAAAGCTGGAACTTAACGAAGGTCGTGACACGCTTAGTATTACAGTGACCAATAGTGGTGATCGCCCGATACAGGTGGGCTCTCACTACCATTTTTTCGAGACCAATTCGGCCTTGAATTTTGACCGTGACAGCAGTCGAGGCTTTCGACTCAATATTGCGGCTGGTACCGCTATTCGATTCGAACCCGGACAGGATCGAACAGTTGAATTAGTTGCTCTTGGAGGCGATAGGAAAATTTTCGGATTTAATGGAAAAGTAATGGGCCCATTAGGCTAAGGGGTTAGACAATGACACAAATAGATCGCGACGCCTATGCGCAAATGTATGGCCCAACAATAGGCGACCGAGTTCGGCTGGGCGATACCGAAATCTGGATCAGGGTTGAAGAGGATTTCACCTGCTACGGGGAAGAAGTTAAATTTGGCGGCGGAAAAGTAATCCGTGACGGCATGGGGCAGAGCCAGGTAGGTGATGCCGAATCGATGGACACAGTAGTCACCAATGCACTTATCCTTGATCACTGGGGCGTTGTTAAGGCTGATGTGGGTATAAAGAATGGCAGGATCCACTCTATAGGCAAGGCAGGCAATCCCGATATTCAATCCTGTGTCACTATAGTGATTGGCCCCGGTACTGAAATCATCGCTGGGGAAGGCCAGATTCTTACCGCCGGCGCGATCGACGCCCATATACATTTTATTTGTCCGCAACAAGTCGAAGAAGCCCTCATGTCTGGTGTGACTACCATGCTCGGTGGCGGTACCGGTCCAGCAACAGGTACTAACGCTACAACTTGCACACCAGGAATCTGGCATATCGAAAAAATGTACCAGTCCGTGGATAGTATGCCGATGAATTTCGGCTTCCTCGGAAAGGGCAATGCCAGTCTCCCGCTTGCTTTAGAACAACAAATTAAAGCCGGCGCAATGGGCTTAAAACTGCATGAAGACTGGGGCACAACTCCAGCGTCGATAGACAATTGCCTTTCCGTTGCTGAGAAATACGATGTTCAAGTTGCCATCCATACCGATACCTTGAATGAATCCGGGTTTGTGGAGGATACGCTCGCCGCACTAAAAGGGCGCACGATTCACACCTATCACACCGAAGGTGCTGGCGGCGGTCATGCGCCAGACATAATCAAGGCATGTGGCGCCGCCAATGTGCTCCCATCTAGCACCAACCCAACCAGGCCCTACACCGTCAATACTGTCGATGAACATCTGGACATGCTAATGGTCTGTCACCATCTGGATCCTTCAATACCAGAGGATGTGGCCTTCGCGGAATCAAGAATTCGGAGGGAGACTATCGCCGCGGAAGACATCCTGCACGACCTGGGTGCCTTCTCCATGATTGCTTCCGACTCACAGGCGATGGGCAGAGTAGGCGAAGTAATCTGTAGAACCTGGCAGACAGCTCACAAAATGAAAGTACAGCGTGGCGCCTTAGCTGGCGATGATGATAAATCTGATAATACCCGGGCAAAGCGCTACATCGCAAAGTACACGATCAACCCCGCGATCAGTCATGGCATTGCAGATGCCGTAGGCTCGATTGAGGCTGGAAAGATCGCGGACCTGGTGTTGTGGCAGCCTGCATTTTTCGGCGTTAAACCGGCTTTGATTCTCAAGAGCGGGATGATTGCGGCAGCGCCGATGGGTGACCCCAATGCGTCGATTCCTACACCTCAGCCTGTGCATTATCGGCGGATGTTCGGGAGCTATGGTCTGGCAGCGGCGAAAACTTCTATTGCGTTTCTGTCACAGGCAGCTATGGATGCCGGAGTGCCGGAATCGATTGGCTTGCAGTCTAATGCCGTTAGCGTCAGGAACTGCCGCAATATCAATAAATCAGATATGGTGAACAATAGCTATCAACCTAGCATTGAGGTGGATTCCCAGACTTACGAAGTGAGAGCGGATGGCAATCTACTGACATGTGAGCCTGCTGAGACAGTTCCGCTAGCTCAGCGCTATTTCCTATTTTAGAGAGTAGTGTACATAACGATGTGGGAACTAACCGAAAAATATTCTGGTGAACGGCAAATAGACACAAATTTATTTTTGCCGTTTGAAATGCGCCAGCGTTCCAGGTTGAAAGTGACATTGGAAAATGGCGAAGAAGCCTCAATTATTTTACCTCGGGGAGGTATATTGAGAGATGGCGAACTATTGCTTTCGCGCTGTAACAAAGTAATAGCAGTGAAAGCTGCCGATGAGAGTGTTTCTACTGTTATTGAAAACAATCCCCTGTCATTGGCAAGAGCGGCCTACCATTTAGGCAATCGTCACGTGGCATTACAGATAGAAGATGGCTTCTTGCGTTACCTGCATGATCACATATTAGACCAAATGGTACGCGAACTCGGCTTAAGCGTCCTAGTTCAAAATAAGCCCTTCGAGCCGGAGCCGGGGGCATATGCCGGGCATAGTCATACGCACTCACACGATGAATAATTCGTATCGTTCTTTATTGCGTCTCATGCAGTTAATTAGCCCATCCACCCCAGTGGGAGCATATGCATATTCTCAAGGCTTGGAGCAGGCGGTTGCCTGGGGCTGGGTTCAAACAGAACAGCAACTGGAAGATTGGATATGCGGAGTTTTAAGCAATTCCATTCTTTCCCAGGATGCACCGCTGCTAATTCGTCTCTATAACGCATGGGAATCGAAAGACCATGAGCAGCTACTCTACTGGAATCAGTATCTGCTGGCTTGTCGAGAAACTCGCGAGTTACGCCAGGAAGAAATGTTACTTGGTCAGGCGTTGACAAGGTTGCTCATCACGCTCGATATGATGGATTTGCAAGCGCTTCAGGAAGTGTGGCAACCGAAGAGTAGCCTAGGTAACGGTGCTCCGATTTGTTATGCAACTGCTTTTTCCTGCGCTGGCGTCAATTGGAATATTGATTTAAGTTCACTGCTACTCGGTTATGGCTGGGCCTGGGCAGAGAACCAGATGATGGCTGCCCTCAAGTTATTGCCCATCGGTCAAAGTGCTGGTCAGCGTATTTTGTCGGCGACAGCTGAACTGCTTGCTGCCGAAACTGAACGGTGTTTTGCAATCGAAGATGATGCTATCGCAGGGGCTCTGCCCGGGTTAGCACATGCCAGTAGTGCACACGAGTCACAATACTCCAGGCTTTTTAGATCATAACTCGCGATAGTAATATCGCTTTAACGAGGTTTAGTAGGTGAAAACAGATACAGTGTTAAGAGTAGGCATCGGGGGACCTGTGGGTTCAGGGAAAACAGCATTGGTAAATCAGCTTTGCCAGGCCATGCGTAATGATTTTTCCATTGCAGTTGTGACGAACGATATTTATACACGAGAAGATGCCCAGTTTCTTGTCAAAAATAACGCACTAGAGCAGGAACGAATCGTTGGCGTTGAAACTGGTGGCTGTCCCCATACCGCAATACGAGAAGATGCTTCGATCAATCTGATTGCAGTGGAAGAATTATGCGACAAATTCAAACCACTGGACATGGTCCTGATAGAGAGCGGCGGCGACAATTTAAGTGCTACATTTAGTCCCGAGCTCGCGGACCTTATGATCTATGTGATCGACGTTTCTGCAGGCGACAAGATACCTCGCAAAGGAGGCCCCGGAATTACGCGCTCAGACCTTTTGGTTATAAATAAGATTGACCTGGCGCCTCATGTTGGTGCGTCTTTGGATGTTATGGACCGGGATACAGTAGAGATGCGAAAGGGGCGGCCGTTTGTATTTGCCAATATGAAGACCAAAGAAGGCGTTATAGAAATAGTTAATTTCATAAAGGATCAGGGGCTTTTTATATCCTGAGGCCTCAGCATAACACAGCAATTCATAGGCGGGGATGCTAAAATCAGCATGCAAAAAACCTTCTCAACACAGCCCGAACTATTCGTCTAAAACAGGTCGCCCAAGCTATCCACTGTTGACCTTGTTTCGATGACTAATGCTAGGCATCTGGTACCAACTCTCAGACGTACAGTTAGCCCAATGCCTGTATAGCGACTTATTGTTTCGAACGTTTTGCCATCTTGAGCTAGGCAGTAGTGTGCCGGAAGCTTCAACGTTGGGGCGATTTCGCACCCAGTTGGTTGAGCACGACTTGTGGGGGCGCCTACTGGTGAGATTAACCGTCAACTCGAAGAGAAGCACATCACCATGCGTGAAGGACGTATTACTATCATGACGCCACGCCCACAGAGGCGGCGCAATCAGGACCGGGTAACGGGAAAGATGGTACGCCTAAACGAGCCCCTGATGCGGATTGGCATGTAAAGAACGATAGCCATGGGAATAAGAAGTGCATCCACGGACTTTCCGTCCACACCGGCGTGGATGATGAGGGTTTTATTCAACGCCAAAGTGTCACCGCTGGTAATGTCCATGATTCTCAGGTGTCGGCAAACAGCCGGGTTCGGAATAAAGTGATCACGGTGACACGATCGGGTGGAGAGCGCCCCTTTGCTACTTACAAACGGCATTACGGTTTGGCGTGGACGCGGTTTATGGGTTTAGCGAAGAATACAACGGTATACGGACTGGCGGCTATGGCGGCGAATATTCGTAAAGGGGCAACGTTTCTCGCGCGCTATGGCCTGCCCGAACCGTGTTATGCAGGGTAGGCGCGCCCAGCGCATGGAAAGGAACCAATATGGCCATATAATGTGGCCAAGAATCGGTCCTATTTAGGGGAAAGCAGGAATATATGCGTTGAAAACCAGACGTTCGATAAATCTCTCTGAGATTAATCAGTTATGCTGAGGTCTCATCCTGACATTCATTCATATTTCACCCACTCGCAATACCGCACCACTATATAGTGGTGCTTATACACATATTGCACCTGATTGGTGCGGCATGATTTATGTGCGAGCCTCTTGCTTCCTTGAAGCTATTCATCCTACTTCAATCGTCTCCTTCTGAGCACCAGGTTATGCGCGTCCCAAAATAATTCTAAGTTCCAAAACTAGATACTCATGGTACTTGGCATGAAATTTGCTTTTTATTTCAGGAAGAACAATTCCCTAATTAATTTATTGGCCTGAGGAAAAACCATGGTAGCAAATACGAAACTTAAAATTACTAACAAAGGAGTAGATGAGTGATGGTGAAAACTAATATGCCATTGCGATCGATTATGGGAGCTGGTGCGCTTGCATCAATGCTCATAACACCCGTTGTATTGGCTGGTGGCACAATTGAATTCGGCGAGAACAAATCAGTAACTGTGGGGGCAGGTCTGCGTACGGCCTACACCTCTATCGACGACTCCAGCGATTTTGATGTGCAAAGCTTGCGCTTGTACATGAGTGGTCAAGCTCATGAGAAAATTAAATTCACATTCAATACCGAATGCACGGCCTGCGTCTTCGGGCAAGACTCCGACCATATTGGTAACGGCGGCGATATCGATGTGCTTGATGCCATCGTACAATTCGAGCTCAGCCCAGGGTTCAATATTTGGGCTGGCCGTATGCTAACACCAGCGGACCGAATTGAAATGAACGGTCCTTATTATGGGCTCAGCTGGAACCAGTATACTGTACCATTACTGCCCTCGGACCAACTGGGCCAAGCAGGTCTACTGGGCAGAGACGACGGCGTAACTGTCTGGGGGGCTCTGGGCAAGTTTCAGTACGCTGTCGGTGCTTTCGATGGCGTTGAAGGCGGTCCAAATCAGGACGACAATGTTTTATTGTCAGCCCGGTTCGCTTACAATTTTCTGAGCATGGAAAGCAATCCAGGTTACTACAGCAGTAGTACCTACTATGGTGGGGGCGGAGACATATTCACGCTTGGCCTATCCTTGCAATCTCAAGCTGACGGTACCGGCACAGCCATGGAAGCTGGAGATTTTGATGCCATCATCCTAGACGGACTATTTGAAAAAGTCCTCGGAAACAATGATGTCCTCACCATCGAAGGTGAAATCAAATCCATGGATGCCGATTTATCCGCCACCGCTCTTACCGACCCAACATGCTTTTGCCTGTTCGACGGTGATTCGTCATTCGTCACCGCTGCATATTTGTTCAATAGCGGCGAGGGCTTCGGCAAATTTCAGCCCTATATAAGATACACAAAGAACGAGCCGAATGCTGGGCTTGATAGCGATCTGTCTGAAATAGGCCTGAACTACATCATCGACGGGCACAACCTTCGATTGAACATCAACTGGACTTCCGGTGACGCGAATTTAACTGGCGCCAGGGGTGCAGATGTTGATGGGCTTTCAGTCGGTTTCCAAATCCAACTTTAACTAATATAAACAATCAGAAAGGAGCAATCATGAATCTCTTGAAGAAAACAAAATTTTATGCGGCATGCGCTGCAACTGCTGTTAGTTTGCAGTGGTCTACAATCTCTCTGGCTCAGGAAACCATCAAAGTTGGTGTTCTGCATTCTCTGTCCGGCACCATGGCCATCAGTGAAACAACGCTTAAAGACACTGTACTAATGATGATCGAAGAACAAAATAAGGCCGGCGGTCTATTGGGGCGACAATTGGAAGCTGTAGTTGTAGATCCAGCCTCCGACTGGCCTCTCTTTGCAGAGAAAACGCGTGAACTCATCACGCAAGAAGGAGTGGATGTGATTTTCGGATGTTGGACATCCGTTTCAAGAAAATCGGTTCTGCCGGTAATCGAAGAGCTTAATGGCTTATTGTTTTACCCGGTTCAGTATGAAGGTGAAGAATCGTCCAAGAACGTATTCTATACTGGTGCGGCTCCGAACCAACAAGCCATTCCTGCAGTTGACTATCTAATGGACGAAATTGGTGCGGAGCGGTGGGTTCTTGCCGGCACCGACTACGTTTATCCAAGAACGACTAATCGTATCCTTGAGGCTTACCTGAAATTGAAGGGAGTTGCAGATGAAGATATTATGATTAACTATACGCCATTCGGTCATTCTGATTGGCAAAATATCGTCGCTGATATTCAGCGCTTCGGTTCGACTGGCAAGAAGACTGCCGTTGTATCCACCATTAACGGTGATGCTAACGTGCCTTTCTATATTGAACTGGGTAACCAGGGTGTTTCGGCTGAAGATATTCCGGTAATCGCTTTCTCAGTCGGTGAGGAAGAGCTCTCCGGAATCGACACGGCTCCACTGGTTGGACACCTTGCAGCATGGAATTACTTTCAAAGTGTTTACACCGATGCCAACGATGAATTTATTGATACCTGGCAGTCATTCACTGGCGATTCGAGTCGAGTTACTAACGACCCGATGGAAGCTACATATATCGGCTTCAAAATGTGGGCACAGGCGGTAGAAGCAGCCGGAACCACGGATGTAGATACTGTCGAACAAGCAATGATCGGCTTAGAAGTGGAAAATCTCACTGGCGGTACAGCTGTGATGAACAAGAACCATCACTTATCCAAGCCTGTGCTTATTGGCGAAATTCAGGACGATGGTCAGTTTGATGTGGTTTGGGAAACTGATGGTGTTGTAGCTGGAGACGCTTGGTCTGATTTTCTTGATGGCAGCAAGGATCTGATTTCTGACTGGACTGAACCTACTAAATGTGGAAATTTCGATACAGTGAACAATCGATGTGTTGGTGCCAGCGATTGAAGCCCTGTTATCGACTATCTATTCGTCTAAAACAGGTCGCCCAAGCTATCCATTGTTGACCTTGTTTCGAGGGCTAATGCTAGGCATCTGGTACCAACTCTCAGACGTACAATAGGACCGATCCTTGGCCGCATAATGTGGCCAAGGATCGGTCCTATTTAGGGAAAAACAGGAATATATTCGTTGAAAACCAGACGTTCGACAAATCTCACTGAGATTAATCAGTTATGCTGAGGAAGATTCTTATCCTTGCAGCCACCTTTCAATTATTTGGGCTACCACCCGAAGTAGAGGCACAGACACAAGATGCTTCTCAGGCGAATTCCGCATTAGAAGAGATTATACCAATCCTGGCTACAGCCCGTCGGAATGAAGTCCCGGACTTGGTAGAAATCATCGCCAATTCTCAGGATAGCCGCCGAAGGCCTTTCCTCGAGAGCTTGCTGAATGGCCAGATTTATTTTACTCGAGACGAGGAGCGTGTTGTAAAGGTACTCCGCGTTGATGATCAATTTCAGATCAATGACGCCCTAAGCAACGAAGAGTTGGGTCTGGTCGGAACCCGTGCTGTGAGACGCGTCAGCGTTAACAATAGTTTGCGCAGGACTATTCGCCTGTTAATTGCAGGAATCGATCTTCAAGATGACGACCCGCAAGTCAGGCTTTCTGCGGTGGAATACATGGTTGCTCAGGAGGCCGCTGAATCTCGCGAACAACTGTTGCAATTGCAATCAGAAGAAAGTGATGAATCGGTAATTCAGGCAATTGAAGAAGGATTGGCACTGACTGACCTCTCTTCTAAAGATGCCTCCTTGCGAAGCAGTGCGCTAGATAAATTAGCGGGGAATCTAAATTCCACAATTCGAAATTCAATCAGGGACATGGCTGAAAATGATCCTGACCCCGAGATCCAAGCCAAGGCACAGGATGTGCTGTACTCTATTCAAAGTAAAGTAGAGCTATACGGTTATGTGCAGACTCTATTCTTCGGATTAAGCCTTGGCTCTGTCCTCTTATTGGCAGCGATAGGATTGGCGATAACCTTCGGCGTGATGGGCGTAATTAATATGGCCCATGGTGAATTAATCATGCTCGGGGCATATACCACTTACGTTGTACAACAGGCTTTCCCTGACTCCATTGGCATGTCTTTATTCATCGCAATACCAGCTGCTTTTCTTGTATCTGGATTGTTCGGTATTTTAATCGAGAGAGGAATAATTCGATTTCTATATGGCAGACCATTGGAAACACTGCTGGCAACTTTCGGTATCAGCCTGATTCTTCAACAATTGGTTCGATCCGTGTTCAGCCCACAGAACAGGCAGGTAAGTAATCCTGAGTGGATGAGTGGTCAGTGGCAGATCAACGAAGTACTCGCCCTCACTTATAATCGACTGTACATATTAATCTTCTGCTTCATAGTCTTTGCTTTGCTTTCACTTTTATTAAAGAAAACACGGCTTGGGATTGAAGTCCGTGCCGTATCCCAGAATAGGGCAATGGCTAAGGCCATCGGAGTCAGAAGCGGCTGGGTCGATGCCTTAACCTTTGGACTGGGCTCAGGTATTGCCGGCATTGCCGGCGTTGCTTTAAGCCAGATTACGAATGTAGGGCCTAATCTGGGTCAGGCCTATATCGTCGATTCATTTATGGTCGTGGTTTTCGGAGGAGTAGGAAATCTTTGGGGAACTTTTTACGGCGCCTTTATTCTAGGCATTGGCAATAAAATATTAGAACCTTGGGCTGGAGCTGTTGTTGCAAAAATTCTGATTCTTGTTTTCATCATTCTCTTTATTCAGAAACAACCTCGTGGTTTATTCCCGCAAAAAGGTAGAGGCATGGAAGAGTAGTTTTGCAAATAAAATCAACCTTCACCGAAACATTGCAAGGAGATACAGGCGGCCGGATCATGATTGCCATCTTGTTGGCGAGCTGTATCATTTTCCCGGTATTTAATTTACTGGTGCCTGAATCTTCTGCATTCCACATTTCCACGTATCTTGTCACCTTGTTTGGTAAGTATCTGTGCTTCGGTTTACTCGCTCTCGCACTGGATCTCGCATGGGGGTTCTGCGGCATTCTTAGCTTGGGTCACGGCGCGTTTTTCGCGCTTGGTGGTTACGGCATGGGAATGTATTTGATGCGACAGATCGGCGATCGGGGCGTCTATGGCAACCCGAACCTACCAGACTTCATGGTATTCCTTAACTGGACCGAGCTGCCTTGGTACTGGAATGGATTCAACTATTTCGGATTTGCCATGCTTATGGCAGCTTTTGTGCCAGGCTTGTTGGCCTTCGCTTTTGGCTGGCTAGCTTTCCGTTCACGAGTCACTGGCGTTTATCTTTCCATCATTTTGCAGGCAATGACCTATGCGCTTATGCTTTCATTCTTTAGAAACGAAATGGGCTTCGGTGGTAACAACGGCCTTACCGATTTCAAGGATATTCTTGGCTTTAGCTTGCAGTCTGATGTCACTAGGGCTGTGCTTTTCGTACTCGCCAGCCTGATGCTAATTATCGTTTATATGATCTGTCGGCATATTGTTAAGTCTAAATTTGGCCGGGTAGTGGTTTCGATTCGAGACGCCGAAACCAGAATGCGCTTCATTGGATACAAAGTCGAAAATTACAAAACATCAGTATTTGTCCTGTCCGCCCTGATTGCCGGCTTAGCCGGAGCACTTTATGTGCCCTTTGTGGGGATCATCAACCCGGGAGAGTTTGCACCGCTGAATTCAATCGAGATCGTCATCTGGGTGGCCATCGGCGGCCGATCCACCCTGTACGGTGCAGTGCTTGGCGCGATTCTGGTTAGTTATGCCAAGACCCGTTTTACAGCGATCATGCCCGAAGCCTGGTTATTCACACTAGGTGGTCTCTTCGTATTTGTAACCCTGTTCTTGCCGAGAGGCCTGGCCGGGTTCTTCAGTGACTTAAAAACCAAGCTCGGAAAGAAAGCATGAGTCGGTTCAGTGATATGTTTACAGCCTGGCGTGGAGGAGCTCCGTTGAGCGAATTCAGCCCAGAGGCCAAGTCAAGAAAGTTGCTTGACCTGAGTCACGGCATATTGCTCTACTTGGAAAATGTCACGGTTAGCTTCGATGGCTTCAGAGCGCTGGACAACTTGAATCTGTATATCGGTAAAGGCGAGTTGCGTTGTATTATCGGCGCCAATGGTGCTGGCAAGACAACTATGATGGATGTCATTACTGGGAAGCTGAGGCCTGATAGCGGTACCGCATTTTTAGGACAAACCATTGACCTGTTAAGGATGAGTGAGGCAGAAATCTCCGAGGTCGGTATTGGTCGAAAGTTTCAAAAACCAACTGTACTCGAAAATTTCTCAGTGTTCGACAATTTAGAGTTATCACTACGTGCTGATCGAAGTGTTTGGGCGACGCTGACTGCCAGGCTTTCTGGTGAACAGAAAGATCGAATCGATGGAGTGCTTCTCACCATCGGTTTGCAAACTGAAAGAGATCGCATTGCGGGAAGCTTGTCTCATGGTCAAAAGCAATGGCTGGAAATAGGCATCTTACTAATTCAAGATCCATACCTTCTGTTGGTTGATGAACCCGTTGCCGGTATGACAGTGCAGGAAACAGAACGAACCGCCGAACTGCTTACCAGCTTAGCAGGAGAAAGGTCGGTAGTTGTGGTAGAGCACGATATGGAATTTGTCCGCTCAATTGCAAGAACCGTGACGGTCTTACACCAGGGAAGAGTACTGGCGGAAGGCACAATGAATGAAATTCAAGAGGACCCCAAAGTGAGGGAAGTTTATCTTGGGAGTTCCGAAACAAGTTAGTGAGCCTAACGTGTTAACAATACATCAACTAAATCAATCCTATGGTCAGAGCCGAACACTTTGGGACTTGGATTTCACTATGAAAGACGGAACCATAACCTGTGTAATGGGTCGCAACGGTGTCGGAAAAACGACTTTCATGAAATGCATCCTGGGCCTGGAGTCCATCGATTCGGGAGAAATCAGTCTGGCCGGCGCGCCCATCCATGGACTCAATACAGAAAATAGAGTTCGCCGCGGAATTGGCTATGTTCCTCAGGGTCGGGAAATATTCTCAAGTTTGACCGTGGAAGAAAACCTGACAATTGCTCTTGGTGCCAGACGCGACAAAATTAAAAGCGTTCCGGACCGAATTTACGATTTGTTTCCAGTGCTGAAGGACATGAGGTCTCGACGGGGTGGTGACTTGTCTGGAGGCCAACAACAGCAACTTGCCATCGGCCGAGCACTTGTTATCGAACCAGATTTGCTTATTCTAGATGAGCCTAATGAAGGCATCCAGCCCAATATAGTGCAGCAAATAGGCGACGTGCTTCTACAACTTAATAGAGACGAGAATTTAACTATCATCCTGGTTGAGCAAAAACTCGCCTTTGCCAAACGCTTAGGCCAGCTGTTCTACTTAATGGACAAGGGTAGCTGCGTTGCAGAAGGAAAGATGTCGGCTTTAAGTGACGAGCTGATCAGCAAATATCTGGCGGTGTAAGGGAATCGCAGATTGTCTGCTATTCATCCCTGGGTTTTTAAAGCAATCGGGTCAGCCACAATCCGCCCACCGTTATGGATGCCACAGAAATAAAATGTCGGCTCCATTCAAATAAACGCTGGTCTCGGCCCAATAGTTTGTTCTGAATGTAACCGAAGCTCACACCAAAACCGAGCATGGAAAGGAGAACCCCGAGCATGAAAACCAGCAAATAGACCAGTGCTGGCCTGAAATCACCTTTCCCTGTCACCGGAATTAATGCGAGTATTGGTGCACTTCCAGCTAAGCCATGCAACATTCCCACGAAAATCGAGCGATGTGATTCATAAGAGTTGTGCTTTGCATTCTGCCAGTGAGTGTGAACAATATTTCCATGCCGGTGCTGATGCAAACTGATGCTCTCCTTGCGAAATCGCAAGATGCAGAACACGCCCATCAGGATTAGCAACACACCAACACCTGCTTCAGCCAACAACTGGACAGACTCAGGTATCGACCAGCCGAGAGCAGTTAGAAGTAAGCTACTTGCAAAGAGCACTGAACCGTGACCAAGTGCCCAACTCGAGCTGTAAAGTATAGTTTCGGGCACACCGGCGCGTCGATTACATAGCACCGATACCGCCATTATATGATCAGCGTCCAATGCATGGACCAGGCCAAGCCCAAAGCCCAGGAGCAGAATTGGTGAGATTTCAAACAGCATCGAACAACAACTGATCGAGCTTATGGATAGATAGTGACCTCGTTAACTTGAAACTAATTACTATGGGGCATAGACAGAATCGTTTGGAGGCTTAATTGACTGAGAGTAATTATTCCCAATTGGTATGTTTACTCTAATTGTAGTGCAGCAAAAGAATTGATTTATAGCCAAACCTGGTCAACAGGCAAAGTCTTCTTGTGCTGGGCAATAAACAAGTATTTCATCACGTTTCTTTGGCAAACCCTAATTCCCAAATAGAAATGCCTAAAACGCAGAAAGCCTTGGCGGTATAATGGTTTGCGATAAAACTCCCCTTCACCCAGTGGGTGCACAACTCAAGGCTTATGAGCATTCTACCCTACAAACTTGATACAAGAAATGATTTACTGACCTCCCCGGTCCTAATTATCAGGGCCACTTCAATGCGTTTCAGGGGGGGGGTATCAAAGACTTGATGGTACAACTAGAGGTACAACAAACTACTGGTAGGGAATAAACGATTCCGCCTCTGGGCACCATAACTCTTTGTTATTATTGATTATTCATCTCCTTGCTTAATTTTAACTTTCCGCCACACCTGTAGCACACTCTAGCATTCCCACAAATCAGGCTATACACTAGTTGAAAAACAATTGGTGTTTACTGTGCCCAAGTCCATTAGCGTTATTGATAAAAAAGTTAAGCTGTATAAACGCAGCCGAAGCAATGTCTGGCAAACTGAAATCAAATTGCAGAATGGAAAACGTGAGCGGTTTAGCACCGGCACAGAAGACGAAGCTGAGGCAAAAGAGAAAGCGTTAAAGCTCTATTACGAAGCTGACTACAAAGCAAAGAATAAACTCCCCCCAACCCTCGTATTTACTAGTATTGCGGCCCTTTTCCTATTGCTAGGCAATAGCATGGGTATAGCCCAGAGCGAAGCAGAATACCGCCGCCTCGTCGATCAATACTGTGTCAGCTGCCATAACCAGCGGATAGTTGATGCGGATCCGAATTCACTTTCTGACCCTTTGAGCTCTCAATTGAGAGCCGTCGGCCTAGCTTTAGATAGCCTCAATATTCAGGAAGTAGCCAATGATGCAAGCCATTGGGAAAAGGTTATTAGAAAAATACGAGCTGGCTTAATGCCTCCTGCCGGCATGCCAAGACCAGATGATGGCCAGCTTGAAGACTTTCGGGAATGGCTCCAGTCTGAATTAGATTACGCCGGCAACACGAATCCCGATCCGGGTCGTACAGCGACTTTGCATCGATTAAATCGCGCAGAATACAAAAATGCGATTCGTGATCTCCTTGCTTTAGATATCGATGTAAATAATTTCTTGCCAGCCGACGATGCTAGCTACGGCTTCGACAATATTGGTGGTGTTCTGCGAATATCTCAATCCTTGATGGAACGCTATCTAGAGTCAAGTCGATCCATTAGCCGACTGGCAGTTGGGAACCCTCCCCCCGCACCATTTTCTGAAACGTTCCGCACTCAACAGGATCAGCAGCAGCACGCACGAGTAACTGGGCTTCCTATTGGGACCCGCGGCGGAATGTTGGTTTCCTATCAGTTCCCAGTCGATGCTAATTATGATTTAAACGTTGAATTAAAAGGGATCCGCGGATATGAGATGGATCTTGGCAGCGCAGTTGAAACTCATCGTTTGGAAATTACCGTGGACGGAGTAGCAGTAGAGACAATTGAAGTTGCTGGCACATCAAATGTGGACATACAAGTTCCTGTCTCCGCGGGACCAAGAGAAATTGGGGTGGCCTTTTTCCGTCGACCTCCTGCACTAGCAGAGCAAGTTCGGGAACGCTTCGAGAATCCACGCACAGCTGGGAATACTGGCGGCCCGCTAGGGTCAATGCCTTTTGTTAGCTCTTTAACTATTGCAGGCCCATACAATATTGCTGGCCCCGGTAACACACCTAGCCGTAATAAAATTTTTTCTTGCTTACCTGATGGTGCTTCAGAAGAGTTTGCTTGCGCCCAGCAAATTTTATCAAAATTAACTCGGCAGGCTTATCGTCGGCCGATTACAGATGATGACATTAGTGTGCTTATGGATTTCTATACCATAGCGCAGGAGAACGGCGGCGACTTCGAAGACGGCATAGAATTAGCGCTAAGAAGATTACTAGTAAGTCCGGAATTTCTAGTGCGCATAGAAGCCGACCCTGAAAATGTTGGAGCAGAAGAAGCTTATCGAATTTCAGATATCGAACTTGCATCCCGTTTGTCTTTCTTCTTGTGGTCTAGCATACCTGATGAAGAATTGCTTTCTCTGGCAGAACAAAACCAACTAAGTCGTACTTTGGTGCTCGAACAACAAATCACGCGAATGATTGCCGACCCTCGTTCCCATGCACTAACGCAAAATTTTGCCGGCCAGTGGTTGCAATTGCGAAACCTAGCTTCGATTGTGCGACCAGGAGAACCTTATGCTGTTGCCTTCGATGAAACATTACGGCAAGCAATGATTACAGAAACAGAAATGTTTTTTGACAGCATTGTAAAAGAAGACCTAGCAGTATTGGATTTATTAACGGCTGATTACACTTATTTGAACGGCCGGCTAGCTGGCCACTATGACATTCCAAATATAAAGGGCACACATTTTCGTAAAGTCATGCTGTCAGAAAATAGTCCTAGGAAAGGACTGTTAGGACATGGCAGCATTCTCACGCTGACTTCACATGCGATTCGCACCTCTCCAGTACTCAGAGGTAAGTGGATTCTAGATAATATCCTCGGCACACCGCCACCAGATCCACCACCTAATATCCCAGCATTGGATGATCGAAAAACATCCGCTCGAGTAGCAACCATGCGCGAACGCATGGCTGCCCATCGAGCCAATCCTGTGTGTGCTGCCTGTCATACCATGATCGATCCCACTGGTTTCGCTTTGGAAGGATTTGACGCTATCGGCCGGTATCGCCGGGTGGATGAATGGTTCAATGAGATCGATACCTCAGGAATCTTGCCTGATGGAACTTCCTTTGACGGCGCTGTAGAACTGCGTGAAGCACTAGTGCAACACCCAGAAAGATTCGTTAGTACATTTACTGAAAAGCTCATGACTTATGCCTTGGGCCGCGGGCTCGAATATTATGATATGCCTGCTGTACGCAAGATAGTGCGTGAAGCTGAGGTCAGCGGCTATGGCATCCAGTCTATTATTATTGGAATTGTAAACAGCTATCCTTTCCAGCATAGGAGATCCGAAGCATGACGTTTATTACTAAAAAAGCGTTACCCAGACGGACCTTGTTGCGCGGCATGGGCACAATGGTGGCCTTGCCTTTCTTAGGTGCGATGGCACCAGCCTTAACCGCAGTGGCAAATACAGCCGCCAACCCAATACCACGATTAGGGTTCTTCTATGCGCCAAATGGCATGTTCTTGCCAAACTTTCATCCAGAAGGTGATGGTGGCAAAGACTTTCAGATCACTCCTATTCTTGCCCCACTTCAAGCTTATCGTGACCAAATGGTGGTTATCAGCGGTTTAAGTAACAGCAATCTGGTAAGCCCTAATGAAGGCGGTGGTGTCCATACCCGAGCTCATGGCGGATGGTTAAGCGGTGTCTTGCCAAAACGTACCGAGGGCGCCGACATAGAAGCTGGAAAAACTGTTGATCAATATGCGGCTGATGTACTAGGAAAGGATACTTCGCTACGTTCTTTGCAATTAACTACTGACTCTAATTTCACTGTTGGTAATTGTGAAAATGGATATAGCTGCACTTATCAAAATTCAACTTCCTGGAGCTCACCTACTACGCCATTACCCCACGAGAGAGATCCTCGTGTAGTTTTTCAACGGCTATTCGGCGACGGCGGCAGTATCGAAGCGCGCATGACGCAGATGAAAACTGATCGCAGCATTCTCGATTCAGTCACCGAGAGCATCAGCAAACTGGAAGGTAAGTTAGGGTACGGAGATAAAGTTGTTGTAGATGAGTACTTGACAGCAGTTAGGGAAATCGAGAGACGAATTCAGCGCACTGAACAAAATAATGCATCGCGGCCTTTACCCTCTGTTGAACAGCCTGATGGTATACCGGAATCATTTGAAGATCATATCGAAACGCTGTTCGAGATGTTAACTCTCGCTTATCGAGCAGATGTAACGCGCGTAAGCGTATTTCAAATGGCCAGAGAACTAAGTGGCCGCGCCTATCCTGATATTGGCGTGCCAGAAGGACACCACACAGTGTCCCATCACCAATTAAACCCCCACAATATTCAACAATATACGCGAATTAATACTCATCATATTTCACTCTATGCAAAATTCATTGAGCGCCTAGCAAACACTCCCGACGGAGATGGTAGTTTGCTAGACCACAGTATTCTTTTATATGGTACAGGCATGGGTGATGGTGATCATCATACACCGTATAACCTACCTATCGTTCTATTAGGAAATGGCTGTGGAGAACTGGAAGGCGGTCGTCATATGAAGTATCCACTTCACACTCCGTTCATGAATCTCGGCCTAAGTTTGTTAGATAAAGTTGGTGTCAATCTGGCCAGCCTTTCCGATAGTACAGGTCGCTTAAGCGACCTGTAATAATTGATTAGGAAACACAAATGGATTCCTCAACGATATTTTCCTTAAAGTCCCTTATGAACAAACTAGTGGCGTTGGTTTTTACCGCAGGGTTCTCAATGATAAGTGTAGCTGTGACTGAGCGAGATTTTTTGCGTGGCGCACAAAACGGTGACATCGATACAGTTTATACCGCACTGCAACAAGGGATTAATGCGAGTGCACGTTCTGCGGATACTACTACTGCTCTGCAATGGGCTGTGCAGGGAGATCACATTGATATTGTTGAACTTCTTCTATCAAACGGAGCTGATGCGAAAACGGCAAATCGATACGGCGTAACTGCAGCGGCCCTGGCGGCTGAAAATGGCAACGCCAAAATTATGAATATGTTGTTGTCAGCAGGTGTTGATCCTAATCAATCTATGCCTGAAGGAGAGACCCTCCTCATGACAGCTGCACGAACTGGAAATGCTGCAACCGTTCGCATGCTTTTGGAACAAGGAGCGAACCCTAATAATCGTGAAAACAGTCGCGGTCAGACTGCTTTAATGTGGGCAGCCGGACATAACAATGTTGATGCGATTAGAGTCATGGCTGAGTTTAACGTCAACGTGAACGTGAAAACTAATAATCCCACGCGCATCGCAGACCGGGTATTTCAATATACTCCGCCCACTGGCTTTTCTGCCTTGTTGTTTGCAGTGCGTTCAGGACACAAAGAAGCAACGGACGCATTGCTCGACAACGGAGCTGACATAAATGATTTGGTTTCTGATGGACAAAGTGTGCTCGTTATAGCCATCGCTAATGCTAATTGGGAACTGGCGGCACATTTGATCGACCGAGGCGCAGATGTCACTCAAGCAGAAGCAGGCTGGAACGCATTGCATCAAGCGGTACGTACTCGCCGCATGAATCTGGCGTTTGGCACACCAGGGCCCCACGCTTCAGGCACGTTGGATAGTTTAGATCTACTGAAAAAATTATTGGACGCCGGCATTGATGTAGACGCTCGCATGACTCGCAATGGTATTCGAGACGGTCAACGTAATCGCTTTAATCGTCTCGGTGCAACTGCTTTTATGCTCGCAGCAAAAGTAACAGATATTGAGGCTATGAAATTACTTCTAACTTATGGCGCCAATGCAAATATCCCTACAGCCGACGGAACAACAGCATTAATGGTTGCTTCAGGCTTACACATTTGGAATCCCGGCGAAGATGGCGGTTCATTTACTGGTCAGGAGGAAGAAGTTCTCGAAGCAATACAACTCTGCGTCAAAGAGGGAAACGACATTAATGCTCGCAACTATCGGGGCGAGACTGCTCTTCATGGTATTGGTTTTCGCGGTGTTAATCTTGCATTAGATTATTTAGTTGAGAAAGGAGCAGATCTATCAGCGCTAACAGAGGATGGATGGTCTCCCCTCGCAATCGCCAGAGGATTTAGCTACACAGATTTTTATAAAGCACAGCTGCACACTGCCGCGCGCATGGAAAAATTAATGTTGGCTCGCGGACTGAATACTAATGGTGACGAACATCGTGTGCCAGGTTCGGTATGTTATGACTGTTTACAAACCCGGGCGGATCAAATTCAGGCAGTAACTACAAGAGACCAGTGGATGGAAGAAAATTTCGATCCTGCCAACGTAGACATTCAAATGCTTCCTTTCTGGAGTTGGTTGCCGTATCCCGACCCCTCGCAAAATTCTTCAGTGGATGTTTCATCGCCTAATTATAATCGTTAAGAAATAGATCCCTATAGATTCGAGAAGCTAGCAACGACCAACATTGTGATTAGATAATTTACAATTCAATCGCGTTACGTTGACCTCCTTTGTTCTTGACCCCTTTGTTCTGTTACCCTGAACCTTCCATATCATTTATCAATTTAGAGGATCTTTATTTTGTTTAGCCATGTCATGATCGGTGCTGATGACGTCGAAGCAGCAAAGGCATTTTACGATGCTACTTTAGGAACCTTGGGCATCGAACCCGGATTTATCGACTCCTATGGAAGACTGTTTTATCGAACCAAGGCCGGTATGTTTGGAATAACCAAGCCCATCAACGGCGAACCAACCACTAATGGAAACGGCAGCACGCTTGGGTTTGCAGCAGAAAGCCCCGCGCAGTGTGATGCCTGGCATGTAGCAGGCATGGAAAATGGTGGCGTAGCTATCGAAGATCCGCCGGGAGTCCGTGAGGGCGGCGGCATGAAGATGTATCTTGCCTATCTGCGTGACCCTGCAGGGAATAAAATCTGTACTCTGCATATGATGAACGCAGAGTAACCTCTGCTGAAAACTCCTTCACAGAAGCTTCGATTAATCATTTTGATGATTGCTTGGAGTTTCTGGTTGGATGGTTTCGCACAAGAATCAATAAACCCTATTATCACTAAACTCAATGCTGATGAATCTGTCATTGGCACTTTCACTCGAGTACCCCGATTCGACCTTGACTTCATTGTTATTGACGAGCAATACAACGAAGTTGACTTCAATGATGTACGGGCGGTAATTCGTGATCTCAATGATGGCGATGGTTCACCTGTCGCAGCTCCAATAGTTCGAACACCCTTAAATTTAAGAGACACTCCCGAAAAAGTTGTTCCTCAACTTATAGAGGCAGGTGCTTACGGTTTTTTATTTCCTGACATCGAATCAAAAGAACAAGCGAGCGCTGCAATTTCTGCTATGCAACAGGAACGAGACGAAGTCTGGCTATCAAGTCCTAATGGCGTATTAGTTGCCATGATCATGATTGAGTCGACACAAGGTATATCTAATCTTGATGAGATTATAGAAGTACCAGGTGTAGGAGTACTGTTTGTTGGACCGACAGACATAGCAAACAATATTGGTGCCGAAGGCCCTAACGCGC
Source organism: Gammaproteobacteria bacterium (assembly GCA_012960305.1). GTDB lineage: Bacteria > Pseudomonadota > Gammaproteobacteria > Pseudomonadales > Pseudohongiellaceae > UBA9145. The sequence goes on from DUBM01000014.1 coordinate 102,574, forward strand.
CCGAAGTAGAAGCCCTGGTTCAAGAGGTTGTGCAATTTTGCATAGAACAGGATGTTGCTTGCGGCTATCCGATTGTTGCTGCATCACTTGAAGATGCAGAGAGGCAAACTACACAGCGCCTGGCTGAAGGTTTTAAGGTGTTAGCGGTGATGACTCGAGCACAGTAATTTACTCAGGAGGGCAAACCAACACCACCATCTCGATTGGCTTGCACTACTTATTGCCTATTGCCGCAAGAAGCACAACGCATAATATTAACTACTTCTACTGCGGAAACCTTGCTATTCCAAAACTGCCGTAGATTCCACCTATCCAAATTTCATCATCAGCATCTATACCGACGGTACCATGCTCAAAGAAATCATTACCCTCACTCAATCCGCCTTAGGATCAAATCGGAAAAAGTACCGGGGTGGGAATCCGGTCAAGAATCTAAAACTAAATGGCACAGAAAAATCGATGGCGCCCTGATCGTGTTCTGTCCCTTCCAGAACTACGGCGGTGTAGTTCCAAGTTTCACCCTGATAGGTTAATTGTATATCCGGGTTTCGTTGGATTCTTCGAGCCCATGCACGCGGCCAATGATTAACTGCAACATAGATTTGACCATCGAGATCAAGGCGAGCGACCACCCGATCAATAGCCGCACCATCTTCTTCAAAAGAAGTAATTACCATGGTGCCATCATACGTAGGTTGGCTCGTGCCAAGCAGAGTCTCAAAAAGTATAACGATGACTGCATAAAAAATAAGAAAGCAAATGCCGATCTTAATCGCCCTGTTTTTTGTCAAGATCGCCATGATTTAGCACCTTTATTGGAAGGAAGAATCGGTGAATTGTTTTAAATTGCCTTAGATAATAGCCAAAACCGGGTGCGGGTACTAGAGCGCCACAACTCACTAAGAACTATAGGCACTTGACTGGTGCAATCTACAGGTCCAATCTACCCTCATTATGGTGAGACTTTCAAAAAGATCGTTCCAAATCCTAGCGCTTTCTTCCGTGGCAGTATTTTTGCCTCTAAAGATAATGGCACAGGGAAATCTCATTGACGCACCTTTACCACATAGCACTGGCCAAAGTGTTTCCCCATCTTTTGAAGGATGGTATTCCAATTCAGATGGCGGTTTTAGCCTAGTATTCGGTTATTTCAACCGCAACTATGAGGAAAATATTTCCTTACCCATCGGGCTTAACAATAAATTCGAACCCGGTCCTGCCGACCGCGGTCAGCCCACATATTTCCATCCACGCCGACACACTGGCGTTTTTGCAGTAAGAGTTCCTGCGAATTTTGGTAACCAAAAATTAACTTGGCGCATCACTGCTGGTAATGAAAGCATTGCTATTCCTGGCCATTTAAAACCCGAATGGGAAATCACTGCTTTAGAAGAGATTACTAGCGGCAATACACCGCCGGCGGTGAGATTTAGTGAGAGCGGCAATTCTGGCCAAGGTCCATTGGGTATTTCATCTCCAACAATTACTACAAATGTGGGAGAAGCAGCAGAAATTTTGCTATGGTCAAAAGACGATGGCGTTAAAAAATCCCGCGCTGCAGGTCAGCGACCAAGGACTGGCGTTGTCGTCAGCAAATTTCGCGGGCCAGGCGATGTTGTAATTGATGATGACACGCCCCGGCTTGTTGGTGAAAAAGCCAGTATTAAGGCGACATTTACATTAGCTGGAGATTATATTCTTAGAGTACTCGCTTGGGATGACTCAGGTGGTCAGAGTGCAGTAATGGCCGGTGGTTTTTTTTGTTGTTGGACCAATGGATTTATCAACGTAAGAGTAGACGAATAGGTAAAAATAATGCCAATCAAAATGCGTTCCAGAAAATCTTTGAAATTTCTGCCGTTGGTAACTGCTGGACTGCTTGTTTCATTCGCTAGTCAGGTACCTGCCCAAAGCAATGCAGTAACATTTAGTAAAGACATCGCGCCTATTCTGCAAGAGAACTGTCAAACTTGTCATCGCCCCGGACAAATGGGACCAATGGCGTTGATTAGTTACGATCAGGTTCGTCCTTGGGCTCCAGTCATAAAGGCCCGTGTTATTGCCCGCGAAATGCCACCATGGCATTTAGATAAAACCGTTGGTATACAAGATTATGACAATGATGTGTCCCTCAGCGATGAACAGATAAATACAATTTCTCAATGGGTTGATGCTGGCGCTCCTCAAGGCAACCCCGAAGACTTACCGCTTGCGATTGAATGGCCATCAGATGAGGTTTGGCGCATGGCAGAAATATATGGACGTGAGCCAGATTTAATCATTCGCTCTGACCCCTGGACTCAGTCAGCACAAGGGCAAGATCAATGGTGGACACCGATCGTTGAAACTGGGCTGTCAGAAGATCGCTGGGTCACCGGCATGGAAGTAAGGCCGACAATGGAAGGCCGCCCTGTGACCCATCACGCAGTCGTTTACTTACAGCAAGAAGAAGAGGCTGGTGATTTCACACCGGTCGTTGATGTACCAGGCCAAGGCAGCTATTTAACTGAATTTGCGGTTGGCAAGATTGGGGATGTATTTCGGGAAAATACCGGCAAACTTATGAAGGCCGGTTCACGCATTGCTTTCGATAATCATTACCACTCCGTCGGAGAAGAAATAACAGCCCAGACCGAACTCGCTATCTGGTTCCACGAAGAAGACTATGTGCCGAAATATCGAGTTTATGCGCAAGCTCTTGGTGTTATTCAGTCCATGCAAACTTTGGACATACCTCCGGGCAAGATTACAACTCACCATGCCTATATCCCATTAACCACTCAGGCGCGATTAGAAAACTATCAACCTCATATGCATATTCGAGGTAAGGCAATGTCTATGGAAGCTATCCTGCCCAATGGACAGGTAAAAATGCTCAGCCATGTGGACAACTTCAACTTCAATTGGCATGTGAATTACGTATACGCAGACGATTCTGCACCAGTGCTACCGGCTGGAACTGTTCTTCATATTACTGCCTGGCATGATAATTCCGTGGAAAACCCGTTTAATCCAGACCCTTCTCAATGGGTAGGTTGGGGTCAACGAAGTTACGATGAAATGTATCATGCTCACGTAAACATAACCTATCTCACCAATGAAGATTATCAGCAGATCATAGATGATCGTCGTTCGAGTGGCGGCGGGAACGACTAGGTAAATGTTTGATTCAAACTGGGTAGTCGGTGCGACCTTTTAGAGCTATGATTTTATGCCCGCGGCACTCTCTTTCCAGCAAGAAGTGTTTCAAACGGAAATAATCTTTGAGTGCCAGATCTAACATTTTCATAGTTATCAATAAAACTAAAATTACCTTCTCGCAGTTCGAGAATTGCAATATCAGCTGGCGCACCCACATTGAGTGTGCCCTTGTCTCTGAGAAACGGAAACCCCACTTGCATAATGTCAATCGTACCCAAGATTTCTTTTGTGAGATAATTTAGTATTCTGTTTGACAATTTATTTATTCATTAAGGAGTTTGATTTTATGAAACACATGATTCAATGGGCATTTAGCTCTGGTACTTATGAAAGAGGTATGAAACAATTTTTAGAAACGGGAGGCCCTGATCCTGAGGGTGTTAGGACTATTGGTCGATGGCATGCTCCTGGGACTATGTATGGCTTTCATTTGGTCGAAGCCGATCCGGTGGATGTAACAAAACTAACTTCTCAATGGGCATCACTAGTGGATTTAACCATAACCCCGGTAATCGACGATGACGAAGCAAAGAAAGGTCTTAGTGCGACTTTTTAGTTAGAAAGAGATAAATCTTTGTGGTGTCATGGATGCTTATGACAGTATAGCGGCATCACAATGCGTTTCAGGGGGGGGTATCAGCGTCTTGCTGGTACTACCAGTGGTACTACAAACTGACAAATAGAGCTACAGGCCAGTAAAGTAAGGGAAATTCGATTCCGCCCCTGGGCACCATTCTTTTTTTAGATTTCAAATAGCTACTCGATAGTCATGTCTTCAGTGTCAGAAGATAAAGAAATCACCATTCCATCTTCCGTAATTATTGCACCGTCTGGAATTCCGCGATTGAAAGCAGCAACCGCCATGGCATTCCTTGGCGCGGGCACAAGGTGGTATAACGCAAGTTGCCCGATATCAGCCTCGTCTACCAATCGCTGCAGGTCTCTCGTAGTCGCATGATAATCCTGAATGTCATGTAGTACTGTTGCAAGTCGTGTATTGCCAGTGCTTCGTGCCAAGTTCTCGGCACCTTGCACAAGTTGCAAAGCCATAGCATCGTGCAGTACGACATCCGCACCGTTGGATATTTCTACTATCTTGTCAGTGACCAGACTATCCCCACTGATGACAACTGAGCGACCGCCGTAATCAAATCGATAGCCATAGGCTGGATCAATTGGTGGATGAGAGACTTCAAAAGCGGTAATACGCAAACCATCTTCATCCACGATTATCCCTTCGTTAATAGTGCGAGATTGCAGGATTCCCAGTTCGGGATTGAGTAATTCTGCTCCATGATGAGCCACGCGGTACGCACGGTCCAATTCGTAAGTGATATTGAGGCCTTCAACAATACGATCGACACCTTCCGGCCCGACAATTTGCAAAGGCGCAGGTCTGCCTGCGACCCAGGAATTGAGATTGAAATCGCCAATATCAGATATGTGATCGGAATGAAAATGGGTTAACAAAATACCGCGCAGCTTGCCTGTTGGTATACCTACAAGATTTGCAGTCGCTGCAGAACCAGAACCCGCATCTACTATGTACAGATGATCAGGTGTCTCTACTGCCACACAAGCTTGCGCGCGACCCGGAGCTGGCAAAGGTGAGGAAGTACCGCACATGGTAATTCTTATCCCTTCAAAACTAACGGTAGACGAAGAACTTGTTTGTGCTTCACTGGCTATTGAATAAACCAAAACCCCAATGATGGCTATTTTCCTAATCACTTCTTTCCTTTCTTAATTCTCTCATACCCAGAAGATACTAGGTTTATTGTCAGGGAACAGCTTTTTTGAGGTGTTCCCTGACAATAAACCTAGTATCTTCTGGGTATGAATATAAAACAAATGATAGCCACTGCCGCTCTCTACCTCCTACTCTCAGCCTGTACCCATGACGAGGAGGTAGTCAAATCCACTGCCGCCGTCGCAATACCTGACAAATATGGTGCACAAATCAGTGAAGATATTCTACGAGCGGGTGGCAATGCCGTTGATGCTGCGGTTGCAACAGGATTTTCCTTAGCTGTTACTTTCATCGACGCCGGAAATATTGGCGGGGGTGGGTTCATGCTTATTCACATGGATGGCGAAACCACATTTCTTGATTATCGTGAAACGGCACCATCCGCCGCTTATAAAGAAATGTATCTTGATGAAAACGGAGACGTTATCAACAATGCCAGTTTGATTGGTAGCCCAACTAACGGTGTGCCGGGAACCGTTGCGGGGCTATGGGAAGCGCACAAGAGATACGGTAAGTTGCCGTGGAAAGATGTTGTGAAGCCTGCCATCAACCTCGCAGAGAACGGCTTTATCCCGGCTGATGTATTAGTTGAAGACGTTCGAAAGATGTACGACTGGTTTGGGGAAGGCACAAACTTTAAAGCATATTTTGGCAGTATCAATAATGATGAATTATTCAAACAACCAGAACTTGCAGAAACCTTACGAAGAATAGCGGAGTTTGGTGCAGAGGATTTTTACCGCGGCGAAACATCACGCTTAATCGTCGAACAAATGGCACGCAGTGACGGTTTGATAAGCGCAGAAGATCTTGATAATTATAAAGCTATTTGGCGGGAACCACTTAGGACTAATTGGCGTGACTATGAAATAGTCTCGGCTCCACCGCCTAGTTCAGGAGGCTTTGCTGTCATCCAATTACTTAAAATGAAAGATTACTTGAAGGAGCAGTTCGAAGGTCTAAAGCACAATTCGCCTCAGTACATCCACCTTGTTGCAGAAATGGAAAAACGGGTTTTCGCTGATAGAGCAGAATATCTAGGAGATCCCTCCTTCGTTGATATCAATATGGATGAACTAATTAGCGAGAAGTACATCGAATCGCGAGCGAGAGAAGTTTTACCGCAAAAAATTTCTACATTGGATGGCGTCAAACCAGGATTAGAATCACCTGATACAACCCACTACTCGATTGTCGATCAGTGGGGTAACGCTGTTTCAAACACCTATACAATTAACTGGAATTTCGGCAGCGGTGTCGTCGTTGAAGGTGCAGGTTTCCTATTGAATAATGAAATGGATGATTTCAGCATTAAGCCAGGTGTACCCAATATTTTTGGGGTTGTTGGAAATATCGCTAACGAGATTCAACCAGGAAAACGCATGTTATCTTCTATGTCTCCCACCATGTTGCTAAAAGATAAGCAGGTAGAAATGGTATTGGGAACTCCCGGTGGCTCAACAATTTTTACTTCCGTCTTCCAAACCATCGTTAATATTTTGGATTTTGATATGTCGCCTTTAGAGGCCGTCGGTGCCACGCGCTTTCATCATCAACTTTTACCACCCGATCTTGTCACCTACAGTGTTACCCGCCCTTTGCCAAAAGAAACAATTAAGACTATGGCCGAACGTGGCTACCGACTTGAACCTCACGGCTTTGAATTTGGAGATGTACAGGTAATATCTCGAAAAGGCGACTCTTGGCTACCTGCTTCAGATCCTAGAGATCGGGGAGACTCTCGAGTATTTTTCGTTGACTAGACAATAGACAGACCCATTCTCATAAAAAAATTAATCACAATATTGGAAGGGCGCATAGATATTTTTGAATGGAGAAAAACTTTCTTACCAAAGGAATTTAGAGATATTATTGAAACCATCTCGGACCTGAAATAAATACTGAAACTTCTGATAGGTGCCCAGCTTTTTCGCCAGATTTTAGTTTGTTTTACTTCGACTCAGAAAGGTCGGGTGTTCAGGGAGGCAAGGATATATGGTATGTTCCTTATGACTCAATTCGACAAATCAGATAATGACTTTATTGGTTCAGGACTTGGAAACAATGAAGGACAAGTATGACCTTGTTTGTAAGCAGTGGAGCCAGATGTAAGCGATAGGAACCCAGTGACGGAATTAGTTAATTATGATTAACCGTTATCTATTGTTATTGATTGTTCTGACCGGTTTATCTTCTTGCGCGACCGAAGTCCGGCTGCCCTTTGAAATAATGGACGAAACCGAACTCGCTTGGTACAACGCCTCTTCGTCCTTTGATGAACAAATTATTTGTCGAGAGCAAATTGAGGGTTGGCAAATATTTTCCGGCGCGGTTTCTTTCCGAGAAGAAATTAAAGGCTCACAAAGGGTTGGCATACGGAGGTTGGGTAGATATAGACATGATCCGAAGTTCTGCTTATCTGTCAGGGAATTGAAATATCGGAAACTGTGGGGAGGAGTCAGTAGATATGGCACATTCGACGGCTCTATGGGTGTTGAGTCTTGGCAACCAGCAGATGCGGCTGATTACCCCAGCACCTTTAATTAATAATGTGAGCGCCTCTGCACGGGGTGCTTTAAAACTAAGCCGACTACATGTCTAACTTTACGTTCTCTACTCTATTTTTAGTAAGTTTTAGATCTATCGATTAATTACCTTTTTAAATAATAAGGAATTATCAGGGATAATTGCTTTAGTGCGGTTCTCGGCAAGTTAACTTAACAAGATCCTATTTCCTGGCAGCTTCTGCTTCTTCTCGTCGAGCCCCGGCCAAAATGCCTGTCATCGCATAATTGCCCTCGTGGCAGGCATACTCGTATACCGGACCTTCACTCGGATAAAAACTAAGCTCTGCCGTCCATGGCTGACGGTACACTTTCGGATCATCAACGGTGAACTGATAAAATATTTCATTTTCGCCATAGCGGCTAAAACGCTCCGTAATCTTCCCTGTCGCCGTGATCGGCACTGGACTTTCTCGCATTTGCGTGGGGTTGATATTGATGGTTTCAACTATCAAAGTTGCGTTTTCATACCAGCCTCTTGAGTCGCCGAACCAGGGATTCAGAAAGTCTGGGCGGCGCTGAGATCGGGCTTCTTGTGCTGAGTTATAGGTGGGTATAATACGCGCGTCATGAGCCATTTCAGTCAGCAGTAATACGTGGTCTTGGGTTTGCACAAATTGATAGTTACTGTTGTAAGGCGTGGACAGCATTGCCGGGCCGGCTGTGTTGCCAAACCCAATCAGGCAACGTTCCTTCAGGGGCATTGCTTCCGGACCCGACGCATCGCCAACGCCACTCAAAAAGCGGCTGTCGAAATTAACACGCTGCAGTGACGGATCTGGGTTCTCCAGCCAGGGCACTTGGCCGTTTTCCGGATCGACAACAAAGGAACTTCGATATTCACCTTTTACTCTGGCAAGTGACGCACCCTGATCGAACCAGAATTGGTTGTAACTGAACAGACCAAAGTCGCGACTGCCAACCTTGGGCGCACCGGTGTTGGGGTCAAGCTCATCAATCCAACCCGGGGGCCGACCACCAACCGGCGCGACTGCCGCTGTCAGTTGTGCTTGCTCAGCAGTAACCACCAATGGCGAATCGTCAGGCCTATTTAACCGGGTTATAGACTGATTAGTCCAGGTACCATTCAGTTCTGGTCGTTCCGAATCGGCGGCAATACAAGTTAGCGGAATAACAGCCAGTGATAATCCCAGACTGATAACTGTTATGAAATTTCTTTTGAAATCGCTTGTTTCCAATTTGCTCATAAGGATTCTTCTCACAAAGCTGAAGAATAGGGACAAAAGTATAAATACAGTCATTTACCTATTTGACGATCGGCCATAATTTTGATCAGTAGATGTTCTGCAAAACGTTGCCGAAAAAGAAAGGGTGTTTATGATAACTGCACTCATTTTATCAGTACCAATGGAAAAGTTGATGCTGAGGTATCATTTCGCCTTGTTGACCAACGTCGGTTAATGGGTGGCCCCATTTCACTCGACCACATCCACTCGCACGTAACCGTTGGTCCAGCAACAATAGAACTCGAAACCATAAGTTGGTTCAGCAGGCCGTTCAGTATCATTGATTGCTTGAATTCGTACGACATAAGAACCGGGTTTATCGAAGGTGGCGGTAGTAGTGGCAACAGCTGCGGCCCTATCCAAACGCATTTCTGCCTGGCCAAACTCAACGGCTCCCGGCCCCTGGTGCAGCGTCCAGCTTAACCAGGTGCCGGCTTCGGGATGAGAGATGCGGGCAATCAGCGGTACCGCTTCTCCCACTTTGGCGATACGAGGCCCTTCCCAGAGTCCGCGACGTCCTCTGAAACTGGGCGGATCGTCATTCAGGCTCAGGTAAGGCGCTGATGCATCGCGGCCGCTGGTGGCTTGCTCATCAAGGACGTAGGACGGAATCAGCGACCCCGGCACCGAGAGCTGATTACCCTGAGTTTCCAGTGTCCAGATTACGTCAGAGTTACCAAAATCTTCCGGCACTGTCACCGAAAACACACACCAATGGTGTCGATAAAAGCGCGTGAGCTCAGGGTCTGGCACTGGATCGAAGTGAGTTGGTTGCACGCCATCATAAATAGCTGGCTCGAGCCTGTTGCGTTCACCCAGTGGTACGTCCAGAGTCTGTTCGGTGTTCATATTGAAGTAGCCGAAGCAAAGTGTGTAGCTACCATCTGGATTGGGAAACCAGCCATCATAGAGCGGAATAACATTCTGCCCTCGCGGTCGCAGCGGATCGGTATTGAAATTATCGAGGCTTGAAGAAGTCTGGCCCAACAAAGAGCCGATTCCGCTCACCCAGAAGGTGAGCAATATCAGAGCTGCTTTTTTGAAGAGTCTACCCACTGCTGATTATTGGCCGTTCTGTGCGGTCAATCTGCCTCGTCGCTCAGCGGATAAGCGTTCAAACTGATCGTCATTTAGATAGGTAATACCGATCCAGGAGTGGGACATCTCGTCCACCCCACGCTGGCCGAAGACTACCCACTGTCGATGATCTGGGTTGTTGGGATTATCGGCAGTGTTGTCCCATGTGGTGGTAATCATCAACATGGTTCCCTTGGGCAACAAGGGAGCGACGTCATCTTCGAATTTGTAGGAGATTTGCCAGGAATGATTGTATTTATCCACACGAGAGAGCATCTCGCGACGGCCATCGGGGTAGACAGCTTCCAGGGACTGGGCTCGACCTCGCATATGCATGTGTGGCCGGAAGCTGGTGATAAGCGCGGCTCGATTTAACACGCGCACGCCCTGTTGGGATTTAATTGAATCCGGGGGCAAAATAATATCATTCGCCCATAAGCCTCCAGGTCCGAAATCGGCTGCGAAGAATTGTTCTCCTCTAGTTTGATATTCCGGTTCGTAGCCTTTGGGGTAAAGCCAGACAGCGGCTTGGGCCTGTTCATTGGCAACTACCTGGTCAATAGGAAAATAGTGCAGATTCCAGGTAATCTCGCCGTTCGGATAGACCAGCATGCCAGTCCCATCTGGGAACTGATCACCACCTTTGCCCACACCCTGACGGCCAACAGGCCCAGCAGCGCGATTGCCATTTTCATCATAAGACACGAGAGTTGCGTGTCCGTGGTGAAGTACTTTTACCCCTAGTGGATAGGAGCCTTTTAATTCCGTGGCACGGATATAACGTGGTCCGTCGATTAGCCCTTCGAAGGTGGTATTTCGCAGCCACCACTGGTCCTGCGCATTGGCGGTGACAGTATAAGGCGGAGACTTAACGACAAAATCTGGTGGACCGAGTAACTCGGCGGTTTGCCAGTCATTCCCCTTCGGTAGTGCTGGTTGGGGTGGCATTGATGCTGGGTCACCCTCCGGCACACCGGATTCAACCCAGCTTACGATAGTGGTGATTTGCTCATCGCTAAGAGATACATCGTTCTGATAGTTCTGGATGCCGGTAGTCTTGTCCAGGTGCCAGGGAGGCATTTCACGGGCCTGTACCTTATAGCTGATAAGCCCAGCCCAGGGTTTGACTTCTGCGTAGCTTAATAGAGGCATCGGCCCGATGCCCTCTGGGTTATGGCAGCTTGCGCATTTTTCAAACAGAATTGGAGCAACATCTGCACTAAAAGTCGGGATTGACTGTGCTGCTGCCGACATCCAGGGAGTAAGCGCTGTGCCGATTACTAACACTGCCAAAGGTTTAAAGTAGCCCAACTGAAATCGAGGTTTGCTCTTCATTGCTAGTCTCCCAGTTTCTGGAACAGATAGAATAAAAGCCGCGTCGCTAATTGTCCATCAAAAAGCTAAAGTACGGCAAACCAAAAAACAAACCGAGTTGGGAAACAGGTCTGAATTCCAGCTTTCAGAACGCAGAAAAAATATGTCGTCCAGCCTAGCGCGCTTAACGGTTTAGAATAATGATGACCTCTCAAACACTCATTCTGACAGGCGTCGGGATCTACATGGCGATCATCATCGCTGTCGGCTTCTTTGCCTCACGCAAATCCCATTCACTAACAGATTTCATGGTTGCCGGTCTCAATATGCCGTTGTGGCTGTGCTCCATTTCAGTATTCGCCACCTGGTTTGGCGGGCCCCCATGATGGGTGCGGTAATCGCAGCCTATGACGGTGACACTCTGTTGATGATTGGCGAGCCGTTCAGCTCGGGTATCGCACTGTTGCTAACCGGTCTGTTCTTCGCGAAGTTATATCGGCGAACTAGGCGGCTAACCTGGCCTGAATTTTTTGAGGCGCGCTTCGGTAAAGTGGCCGGAGCCTTGGGTTCGATTGCAGATATTGGGGCACACGTCGTCTGATTGGGCGGCATGCTCCTGACCTTCGGTGTGCTTTTTGAATCACTGGTAGGTGCCGATATGGTTGTTGGCATTTTCGGCGGGCTGCTGGTAATCATCGTATATACAATGGTCGGTGGAATGTGGGCTGTTGCACTAACTGATTTTGTACAAATGCTAGTCATTGTTGCTGGCATGTTTGTCCTGCTGTACTTCGTACTGGATGATGCCGGTGGCTGGATGAACGTGGTGACTCAGTTGCCAGAAAACTCGTTCCGGCCGATACCCCTCGAACACACATTTGGCAACTGGATCGAGCATATCCATGTCTTACTGGCATTAGGTGTTGCCGGCATAGCAAGCTCGACTATTATTCAGCGTGCCTTGTCTGCCCGCACTGAGTCAGTCGCGCAAACCTCCTTCTTGCTGGCCGGCTTCGGTTATCTCACCATTGGACTGATTTCTCTCATGCTTGGGTTCACTGCATTCGTGACGATGCCTGGTCTTGAGGACTCGAATTCGGTTCTCACCGCGCTTGCGCTCAAACATCTGCACCCGGTTTTTGTTGCCGTGTTTGTCGGTGCGATACTGTCAGCTGTCTTAAGTACGTCAGACAGTATCTTGCTGAGTGTCTCCTCGGTTGTCAGCACCAATTTATTACCGCTGGTAAGCAATGAGCCGAGCGAGAAATTGCGCCTGCTGGTGGCTCGTTTGACAATGCCAGTCTGCGGCTTGATCGCGACCTATTTTGCCCTTAGTTCCAATAGCATCGTCCAAGTTATTCTCGATTCAACGGCGCCTTTGTTGGCCGCTATTATCGTGCCGTTTGTTTTATGTTTCTGGTGGGAAAAAGCCAATCGCTTCGGCGCTCTTGCCGGAATATTTGGCGGGCTCATCACCTGGCTAGGCGCAGCTACCATCGGCACGGGCTTTCCGCCCGATCTTATCGGCTTTGTAGTGTCTGCAATCGCAATGACAGTGGTTACTCTATTGACCCAGAAAATCGATCCACCGAAACCGCTGACGGATATTGACGGCGATCCAATCGAATTGAATTGAAATAAATTGTCCAGCCGTGTTGGTAAGTACGAATGAATGGGCGAATCTAACTGCAGCTGGCATTGGCAGACAAAAATGCTAATAATTGTTGTTCGATTTTTTCAGAGACTTCAGGAACTGATCGAGATCATTGCATCAACAGGCTAAGGAAATCTGATAAAGTTGGGTAACAGATTCTAATGATGCAATACCACTGGTTAAGCAGATCATTGAATTAGAAAGGAAACATTATGAACCACAAATGTAAAAACCCACTCTCTTTTGTTCAAGTACTTTCCCCGTTGGTAGCACTGCTCAGCGCTTCAACAGGAGCTTTGGCGCAGTCGGCTGAAGCACCGACTTATTATGGGGAAGCCCTTGATGCATTAAGTCGTAACTGTGCCGAATGCCATCGGCCAGAAGGTCCTAATCTGGGCGGAGTGCAAGCGCCGTTTTCTGTCCTGAGTTTTGAGGAGGCAAAAATTTGGGCGCCATTGATATCCCTGCGACTAAAAGACGGGTCAATGCCTCCTTGGGGAGCGCACCAACAACATCAGGGAACATTCAAGAACGAACGTTATATATCTGATGAGGACAAGCAGCTTCTGATTGGCTGGGTTGAGGCAGGTGCAATCGAAGGTGATGCCAACGAACAGTCTACTTCAGATGAACTTGCTCTTAGCGCACCGGCGAATGAGCCTACACTAGCACCAGACGGATCCATGTGGTGGATGGGAGTGCCCGATGCGACAGTTGCTTTTGCTGACCCGATACAGGTATGCGAAGAAGCAACAGATTGGCAACCCACGATACTCATGCACCGTACTGGCGGTGATTTGAGCAAGCATCAATGGGCTCAAGCATCAGAGATCCGGCCTGGCAGTTCCACAATGCACCACGGGACATCCAACTATCTGGGAGTGGCCGTTCCTGGTCGAGGCCCTCAAGTCTATCCAGATGGGTGGGGCTTTCTTCTACCCGCGGATCCATTTATTACCCTTAATATGCACTATGCCAAGCAGTCAGGCCCTGGCACTGCTGTGGAAGATAACACCGTTGGTGGTTTCCTCTTCTATGAGCCCGGCGACATAATCGACTACGTGGTTCAAAACACGATCCCAATGAACACCGACATTGTAATTCCACCAGGCGATCCTAACTACATGGCGACTCATGAGCACACAATCGAGGAAGAGATTCTCCTGCTTGCGCTGGCTCCTCATTCTCACTATCGCGGCAAGGCCGTAAAGATTGAACTGGAACTGACTGGTGTAGATGAGCTGGAAACTCTGTTGTGGGTTCCAGACTATGACTTCAACTGGCAATTCCACTATGAGTACCATGAGCCGAGATTGCTTCCAGCCGGAGCAAAGATGCATGTGACCTGGTGGTTTGACAACTCCGCCGAAAACCTGGCGAATCCCGACCCTACGGCCGAAGTTCGTTATGGTCTTCGATCATCGGATGAAATGATGAACGCTCGCTATTACTTTACCAAGGCCCAGCCACAGGGAATCGTAGTGGGAGATGCAATCCCCGAATCCATACTCGCCCAGGCTCGACGCTCGGAACAATATTACCGGAGCCAGCAGGCAGGCTGGGATACGAAAAATATTAGCCAGCTGTGCAGACCACAGTAGCACCCTAGAAAACAGACCGCGCTCTCGTGAGCGAATCAGGGACAACGTGGTCCAAACACTTTAATTTATAGCTTAAAAATTACAAAGAGGAATACTCAGTAGAATACCGATATCTCCTTCTACTTAACTCTCAATCTATTAAACAAGGAACTTAGTATGACTTTCAAATCCAGACTAACGATTGCATTTCTTTGTGTAGGACTTCTTTCTCCTGCTATAGCAAATAGCCAGGAGTCAAAAACAGTGCTTCCCACCAAAATCACTAAAGACGATGCAGCAGGAATGCTCTTTCAGCGCGACGATGTGACAGAAACTACACACGCAGATGGTCATCAGACTGCAAGCGTCACTTCAATGGCTAGTAGCGATGGAAAATTTCATAGCGGCATGTATCGCTCAACTAAAACTCGCTTTGAGATCAGTGAACCTTATGGTGTCGATGAATTTATGTATTTTCTAAGCGGCAGTGTCAACCTGATTTCCAAAGACGGTAGTGTGATGACAGTGCACGCGGGCGAAGCTATAACAATGCCTAAGGAATGGACAGGAACCTGGGATACGGATGGTTTTGAGAAGATTTGGGTAATCCATTCGTCTGACGACTAGGTTCACAGCAGCACCAAGCTCTTTTGGTTGATCCTTTTATTGATTGGTACTTTTATAAAAAGCATCTTTCTTGAAAGCAATTTTATTGAAACGCTTTTTTATTGAAAGTACCTCTATTAATAATGTCTGCATTCACTAATGCTTACTGTTGTGAGCATTCATTCAGAGGTCGTTGTCATGCCTGCGATAAAAAAACAAATCGTCAGAAAGCGCTTTATCAAAAATCTAAGCATTTCCTTGGTTTCGATTGCTTTGATTCCTCTTGTCGTTAAAGCACAGACTGTTGAAGAAGGTGCTTGGAGTTACTTTGGTGGCGACAATAATTTCAATCGCTACTCTCCAGTAGATCAGATCAATCCAGATAATGTGGACCAACTCAGTATCCTGTGGCGCAGAGATGCTACCGCTGCTTCTCTACGAGAAGAATACAATGGCATGGGTTTTGAGAAAAACCTGCGATCAACGCCACTGTTAATAGACGGTGTTTTATACGCACCCAATATTTTCGGATTAGTGGAAGCGTTCGATCCGGCAACCGGTGAAACAATCTGGACACAAGAGCCCTATCAACCAACCTTATTAGAAGCGGCTGGCATTAGTACCCGCGGCATTGCCTACTGGCAACAGGGCATCGATCAAAGACTCATGGTGGTGCGAGGCAGCTATCTCTACGCCTTAAACCCACAAACCGGCGAACCCTTCCCTGATTTTGGTCGCGAGGAACCGGGCAGAATTAATCTTGCCTACAGTGCTGCCAATGCAAATAACTTTTCATTGACCACGTCTCCTTTGGTGATTGGTAATACTGCAGTGTTAGGCGGTTTTCTAAATGGTGCCGGCGATGGCGGTAGTCGCAAAGAAGCAGCACCGGAAAATATTCGCGGCTTTGATGTTAGAACTGGCGAGCTTAAGTGGGAATTTAATGTAGTACCACAAGCTGGAGAGTTTGGTTACGACACTTGGGAAGACGGATCCGCCGAATGGTCCGGCGACATAGGATCCTGGTGTTGTATGTCGGCCGACGATGAACTCGGCATTGTTTATGTGCCCTTAGGCGCGCCAACTTCCGCTTACTATGGCGGTCATCGGCCAGGTGATAACTTGTTCTCCAATAGTCTTGTGGCATTGGATGCTGAAACTGGTGAAAGAATTTGGCATTTCCAAATGATCCATCATGGTCTTTGGGAGTACGATAATGGCAGCCCTCCTATTCTGGGTGACATCACAGTAAACGGTCGCACCATCAAAGCCGTTATGCAGGCTAACAAAAACGGTTTCGTTTATGTGTTCGATCGCAGCAATGGTGAACCAGTATGGCCAATTGTAGAAACAGCCGTTCCTCAATCCATTGTCGAAGGCGAAGCAACTTCCGCAACGCAACCAATACCATCTAAGCCTCCCGCTTTCGACCGCCAAGGTTTAACGCTTGATGATTTGATAGACTTTACGCCAGCACTGCGCTATCAAGCTCTTGAGCTTGTCGAAAATTTCACTCTTGGTCCGCTCTATACACCACCCTCCCCGTGGATCGAAGGAGGCAATCAGGGAACCCTAACACTGCCCAGCACCTGGGGAGCCGGAAACTGGAATACTGGCGCTTTCGACCCTGAAACTGGAATGTACTTTGCTGTTTCTTACTCCTCGGCAGATAATTTGGGAATCACTCCAACCACTTCTGACTCAGCAACAATGACTCATACAATAGCTCAAGGGGCAAGAGGCACACCGGATATCCAGGGAATTCCTATATTCAAGCCCCCTTATGGTCGTGTGACAGCATTGAATATGAATACCGGAGAACTGGAATGGTCAGTAGCGAATGGCGACGGGCCTCGTGACCACCCCTTGTTAAGAGATTTAGATCTACCTCCTTTAGGCACTCCTAATCGACCGGCACCTCTAGTAACCAAGTCTCTCTTGTTCGTTGGTGAAGGCAGCGACGCAGTTGTCGGAACTGTGCCAGGTGGTGGTGGCTACTATGATGGTGACGACACTGGTTTCGATGAGTCCTGGCGTTGGGGGACATTGTTCAGAGCTTACGATAAGTCGACGGGAGCCACAGTTTTTGAAATAGATCTTGCTGCAGGCACCACCGGTGCACCTATGACTTACATGCATGAAGGCAAACAGTATATTGTTGTGGCAGTTTCGTCCCGAGCGACTGAGCCTGAATGGATAGCTTTGGGACTTAGCGAATAAGACTGTATTTTTACTCTGACAGCTGAGATTAATACTTTTAATAGCATGGGGATTTATACTAACAAAAAGTTTAAGGAAGTTAATTGGACGCCGACGATCCAAGAAAGCCAGAAATTATCATAAATCCTAAAATTCAAGACTGGCTATTCTTTCTCAAAGTCGCCACAGCATTGAACATGTTGCGAAGTCTTTCCTAAATTAGAATTTTCGCTCCACCTTTACCGTTATCGAAGTTCCCGAAGTGCATCACCCAGTATCGACCCTGTCCGGTTATAGTTTTCGGGCATGGGTAGTACATTGTTGGCCTGCACGTAGTTCTCATAGTCTGAAAGCATCTCTTCAAGTAAAGTTGGTTGCTCCTGGGCCAAGTCCCTTGTCTCACCTGGATCAGTCCTGATATTGAACAGATGCCAATCTGTTTCACTCTGCCCTATTCGATTTATCACGATTTTGTAATCGCCTTTGAACAAAGCACTATTTCCACCTAACTCATAACCTATGGGATAGAATTCATCATGTACCTGTGAGGAAGAGCCAGCTAGAAATTCAGAAAAATCAGCACCGATTATTGGTTCCACCTCCCGGCCTAGCCAATTGCCATCATGAGCATTAACTCCAACTAGGTTAAGAATGGTAGGTGCTAGGTCAGTCACAAAGACAAATTCATCTGTTTTCTCGCCCTCGTTCTTGATGCCCGGCCCTGCCATTACCAGTGGCACGCGCAGACCGCCTTCGCTGGCGTGAAATTTATAATAAGCCAAAGGTGAAGCAGCAATTGTCGCGTTGCTTGGGCCAATGGCGTTCCATGAGCCGCGTTCACCCAGCGTGTCATAATTAGAGTTGTAACCAACGATATCGAACCAGGCGGAAAGTGCCGACCCGCCATTAGGAAGAATTATATTCGAACCTTCGGCACCATTATCAGAAGTGAAAACAAAAATAGTATTCTCATATTCGTCAATGCTTTCCAGATAGTCCATCAAGCGGCCGATGTGCATGTCCATCGCATCGACCATACCGGCATACACTTCCATACGTCGTGCATGATGGCGTCTTTGTTCCTCAGCCAGATTCTCCCAGATTAGCGTACCCGGGGTGACTACCGCCTCGGTTCCTTTTGGAATGGCACCCGCCTCTTCGGCAGCAAGGCGCCTTTTCTCTCGCATGACTGTCCAGCCTTCGTCATACACACCAGCATATTTGTCTGAGAACTCCCGTGGTGCCTGCACCGGCATGTGAACGGCTTGAAAAGGAATGTAGGCAAAGAAAGGTTCGTCGTCTTCGGCGTTAGACGCGATAAACTCGATAGTCTTATCGATAAAATATTTCGAGGAATAAAAATCATCTGGCAACATGTGAGTGGAGCCATCGGCATACCAATTGGCTTGATCGTATATTGGCAGATAAGTGCGTTGCTCCCAGTTGTCTGCTCCGGTATCTGCCATGGCGATAGTGCGATCGAATCCGCGGGCTGAGGGAAGCAACTCTGGAGTATGACCTAAATGCCATTTGCCGGTCATGTAGGTGTGGTACCCATCAGCCTTTAAAATACTGGCAAGCGTCACAACCTTGTCGTTTAACACACCTTGATAGTGGTCATAGGCCAATAGCTCCGGAGGAAGAGCTTCGGGAATGTTTGGCACTCCATTCCTATGGCTGTCTACACCGGTCAGCAACATGGCCCGCGCCGGGGCGCAGCTCCCTGCCGTGTGGTAGTTGGTAAAAGAAAGTCCTTCCGCAGCGAGTCTGGCGATATTCGGAGTATTAATCTCACTACCAAAAGGCGAGATATCGGTGAAACCAAGATCATCTGCGAGAATCAAGACTACATTGAGACGATCAGGCGCTTCGGCGGCAGCTAGAGCTGTGGAGAAAAAAGCAGGAACAGCACCAAAGAGTGAAATACCAAAAGATAGTGAGAATAGTTTTGCTGCAGAGTTGATCGTCATTTCAATTTTATTTCCTAAAAATTGGAGCAGGAAAAAGAGTAAAAAAATAAAAGGGACAGACTAGTTACTCTTAATAGCCGTACCCTTGCGAATTGTAGTATTAAGCTCGCCATTGTCCAGTACCACCGCGCCATTGACCAGCACATACTCGATACCCATGGATGGCTGAGTTGGATTGACGTAGGTCGCTCGATCTAGAATCGTTTCTGCATCGAACACTGTGATGTCGGCATCGGCACCCACTCGAATACGTCCTTTGTTCTCCATAACTGGAACGAATCCCTGCAAACGGTTAGCCGGTTCGATCGTCATACGTCGTAGTGCATCCATCATTGTAATGAGACCTTCTTCACGTACGTATTTGCCTAGCACTTTGCTGAAGGTGCCGGCACTGCGGGGATGTCCTGATCCTTCCAATATTCGCCCATCACTGGCAATCATAGTAAGCGGATGTTGCAGTGCGGTTCGGGTCATCTCTTCGGTTCGACTGAAGCTAATCATGCGTCCGCCGATTTCGCGGTATCTGGCAAAACTTTCTCGCGTTAAACGTTCACCGGTTTCCACCCATAATTGCCTAGCAAAGCGATCATCTTCCCAGGTCTCCCAGTTGTCGAATAGCGCAGATGCAATATCAGAAGCACCAGCTTCATAGGGGTACATCTCAGTCGTTACATCCTGGCCGCTGTCACTCGCGGCCTGAATGATAGCGAGGAATTCTCCGATTGAGGCCCCACCGCTGGAGTTGGCATGCACGATATGCAGTGGCGTCCCGGCGTTATTGGCGCTGCCTATAATTTGTCGAAGACCTTCCAATCCGTCGCGTGTGTGAATATGCACGCTCGCTTCAGTTTCGGCGGCTACCGCTAACATGGCTTCAAATTCAGCCTGAGTAGCTGCAGGCGTATAGGCAAGACCAAAACCGACTGCCACGGCGCCTTCAGCCAAACCCTGACGCAGCATTTCTGCCATTCGGTCCAGCATTTCCGGTCCCGCGATTGCGCTACCACCGGCACCGGTAGGTAAAAAACGACCTCCATCGTTAAACAGTGTCATTCGAATAGGGATATGGCCGACACTGATTCCATAATTTAGCAGCTGGCCACCAGCACGGTCGTTATACCAATCTGCAACCATGGCAGTACCCACTTCAAGTTCGAACGCCGAAGTCACCCCATCCTGAACCATTAAGCGATAGGACTCTTCACTCTGACCGTGCTCATGGATATCGACGAAACCGGGTGCCACCACAAGGCCTTCAGCATCGATTACCCTCTCACCTTCCAGCGCTTGCTCTGAAATGGAAACCACGCGCCCTGCGATAATTCCTATGTGTCGTATCGCATCCAGACCTGACTCCGGATCCATTACCCTGCCATTGTTGATGGCCAGATCGAATTCCTCAGCTGCCACCATGCCGAGCTGGGGAATTAAGACCAGGAATAATACGCCTATAAAGGAATTGAATATCTTGTGCACGACTGAGATCTCCTTAGCTTTAATAGGGACAGACTTATTTTTCACAAATGCCTTGAGTTCTTAAATAGTGCCAGGGAAAGACCACTCCTAATACTTCTAAAAAATAAAGATTGAGCTTCTTCATGCGAAACCTCTGACAGTACGTACACATATCGCAGTATCGTGCTGCATACAGGATTGGGTGTAAAGTGCCAGATTCGAATTACTCAGACCCCTTCGATTTAAAACAGGTGAGAACCAATAATAATGGGCATCCTTAACTATCCCAAATTTTTAAATCACTTTGAAAATGACTAGGCATCAGTCGAATGAACCGATACATTTGTTAACTATTCTGCTGTGCTCTACAAGTCTAGTTGAAGTGCTTCCGAGCCAGCAGTTCGATACTTAGGAAACAAATGAGCTAGAGAAATTATTAATAATAGTTCTCCTCCGCTTTTTACATACGACACAGAGAATCAACTATGCTCTTTCTTAGAATCCGCAACACTCTAGGCTATCTGCTGATAACAGTGACAGCTTCTTCTACTTATGCCCAGTCCTGGACCGACCAGTATCCACCAACGTCGAATCATGGCGTGTCACCCTATATAGCAGAGCCCGAATGGCTTGAATCATTTTCAGAACCTGGTTTTATCTGGGGCTCACATCCTGGGCTTTTTGTGGAGTCGACCGAACGAATATTTGTTATTCAGCGTGGAGAACTCCACGTACCCGACCCTCTGCCAGATGGATTCAATTATTTTTACGGTTCTGTTGAGGGCTTGTCCGCGCTGTCTCCGCCAAGAGACACAATACGCCAAATGAAAAATGTCATCTTTGTCGTAAACGACAAGGGAAAGCTAATTGAGAATTGGAATCAATGGGATTACTTATTTGAAGGTACTGGTGGACCACACATGATAGCGATCAGTCCTTACGACCCCGAAAGGCGAGTGTGGGTCGTAAATTCTGGATCCCATCAGATTCATGCTTTCTCAAATGATGGCAAAGAGCTATTGATGACGCTCGGCATAGAGAATGAAACTGCAAATGATGGGAAACACTTAGGGACGCCACAAGATCTTGCGTTTCTTCGAGATGGCAGCATAGTTGTTGCAGATGGCCTTACTAATTCGAGAGTAATTAAGTTTGATAAAGACGGAAATTACCTTACCGCTTGGGGAAGCAAAGGAAGTGAAGAAGGTCAGTTTGATGCCGTTCATTCAATAGCAACAGATAATCAGGATCGTATCTATGTCGCCGATCGAAATAACGACCGTATCCAAGTATTCGGCCCTAACGGAAAGCACCTAGCAACTTGGCCGGGGTTGAACTTCCCTAATTATATTCTGATCACGGAAAATCAAGATGTGTGGGTATCAGACAATCAACCCGTAAGGATTATCAAGTATGATACCGATGGCCAAAGGTTATTCTCCTGGGATGCCCACGGCAACGGGCCAGGCGAGTTTGGCGAGTTGCATGAATTCGGTGTGGATGTAAACGGAAACTGGTACGGCGCGGACAATGTGCTGGGACGTTCGCAGAAATTTATACCAAAACCCGAAGCAGACGCTGCCAATCTGATGCAAGTACCGACTCCAATGTCCCGCTGATCCCTTTTTTTAACGTTGCACTCTCGATTTCATTACAACTAAATATGGAAGCAAACTGACTGCTTCCTGCAATCACAATCACAATCAATAACGGCGGTAAATCTTGACCAAAGTAAACAAAACTGAAATGGAAGCGTTTTTTCTAAAGAATTTCCCCAAGTAAATTACGTACTTGAATCTTTTGACGAAGACTCTGTAACTATTAGACGCAAAATGGATAGTGGATATTTACTCCCTAGCGGAACTGTATCTGGCCCAACCATGATGGGGCTGGCTGATTACGCCATTTACGTGGCAATTCTTCGGGAAATTGGCTTTGTTGCACTAGCAGTAACTACAAGTTTGAACTTCAATTTCCTACTCAAACCTGTAGCTGACAAAGATATACTAGGCGTTTGTAAAATACTGAAGCTTGGCAAAACTATAGCAGTTGGAGAAGTAACGATTTATTCTGAAGGCGATGATCGGCCCGTTGCGCATTCTTTAGAGACTTATTCGATTCCTCCGAATAAATAGCTGCCTTGATCGTCTTCGGAGAAACAGTTATCGCGGCGGCTGGAATTTCTGAACAACGTACAAATCATCGAATACCTTACGTCAAGGTCGCCCCTTTAACTAAACGCAGATGGAACAGCTAATGCGAGACAAATTTGGACTGGTCATTCACTGGA
The DNA here is from genome assembly GCA_012960305.1 of Gammaproteobacteria bacterium. GTDB lineage: Bacteria > Pseudomonadota > Gammaproteobacteria > Pseudomonadales > Pseudohongiellaceae > UBA9145. The sequence goes on from DUBM01000014.1 coordinate 125,481, forward strand.
TAGGTTTTGCTCTAGGCATTTTTTTAACCCTAGGAACTATATTTGCTCTAAATAGTTTTGCGACGATGCCAATTTTAATTAGTTTCTCAGCAGTATCGTTTCTAATCCCCTATGGCATCACTTGGACTATAAGGCGCGCTATTACCGGTTATGCGAGTTTCTTTCCTTGGACAAAGAAAGAAAAAGAAGACTAACTAAAGTTCTACAATGAAAAGTAACAGAAAAAGAATAGAGGCATTTTGAAGCAGATTTTTATCGTTCGGTCTCTCTGTTTAGATTAAAAGTCAATAACACATTGCCTAGGGTCCCACTAATCCCAATTCCCCCAGAGAGCCTTCAGAAAAATTTAGAGTTTCCCCTCTAGACGAAGCTGACGCAAAAGCGCGACATTATTTTTAGGTATCCCCTCAATGTCAGGATGACTCTTAATCGCGCGAGTCACAGAGTCTTCTCGTAGCAGATGAAGCAAGGGATACGGGGATCGATTGCTTAGGTTTTCTGGATCGTTAGGCTTTGAATCAGCAAAACAATAGGATGGGTGAAAACTTGCGATCTGCAGCTCACCATCGAGATTCAAATTTTGCAACAAGCCATCAGCTAAATCCAAAAAATCATTATAGTCTTCAAAATCAGTAAGCACTCCAGGATGAATCAAGAGTGTCGTTTCGATATCGAGGTCTCTAACTAAAAGCTCAAGCTCAAACGTCAAATCGCTCAACAAACTAGGAATATCCACCGCAGCGGTAGCGATAGCTCTTACGCCACCTGTGGTTCTCGCCAAACTAGCGAAAGGGCAAAGGCCAAGCTCAATAACAAATTCATCTATCCACTCCAGCACCTCGAGGCATTCAAGGTTTAAGTCATCTCCGGAAGGATTCAATAGTCACTACCAAGAATCAATTTTGATGAAATACTTAATTCTAAATAATGCAAATAAAAACCTCATAAGTATAAAAAAGCTCTCAGTGGCGATATACGAGCCGCATTGATCGATTCCAGATAACCCCTTAAGTAAGCTTCCGAATTATCTACACTAACCAGGAGTGCTTAAGCTTCAGTTCTTAGAAAGCCAATTAAAGAATGTTTTATTAAATACAAAAAACCCCGAACATTGTTCGGGGTTTTTTGTCTAAATATAGCTAGCGGTTTAGTCTTAAGACACCCTTGCCAGCTTGGTTATTAATTGAGTTTTTAAAATCGTGTCGTTATCCGCGCATACCAAAACTGAGAACCCCAAGTTCTATAGGAGGGATCAAAGTCGTTGGCAAAGCTATCTGGAAAATAAGGTGGATCTTCGTCAAGAAGGTTATCAATTCCAACTGTAATTATAGAATTAAAATTCGCCTCAAGGTTATACGAAGCCTGCATATCTAGATACCAAGTAGCATCTAACCCTCTTTGGGAGTCCCCAGCGTCCTTAGCCCCGGTAGCCAAAGTTTTTGGAGGTGATCCAGCTATACCGTCAGCTTCTCCATGGTACTGAGCAGTTGCTGAAGCCGATAGATCGCCTTTTGACCAGAAGAGTTGAAGATTACCTTTGACGTCCTTGAATTGGTCTCTACTATTCCCAACAACAAGCCCGGCATAGTGCTCAACTGAACCATTTGCCTTGGTTACATCATAGTCATCTAACATCGCAAAATCTGCTACGGCTCTCCAGCTACCCAGGCTAGTTTCCCAGTCATACATAGCCGTTACTTCATATCCTGAAGTCTCTACTTTACCTATGTTGTTGGTCGTATTTCTTAGATCTTTGACATAGCCAGTTGGTAGTCTTGTTACTAGGCTGCAGTAGGCAGGACTTGTTCCTTGATAGCATCCATTGAGAATCAACTGAGAACCAATTGATGAAATAGTATCCGTAATCTCAACATCATAATAATCAACATAGACAGTGAGGTTTTCTAACGGATTGACTATGACGCCGAAATTAAAGCTCTCTGATTCTTCTGGCTGAGTATTAGGATTGCCGCCGACAGTAGTTCTAATTTGTGTATTAGGTTGAGTAAACCCTGTTGGAACACCATCTGTCGCGCAGCGGCCAGACTGAACCCCTCCCGCGCCCCCGGTAAAGTTACTTGCGTTGACATCGCACGGATCAGCCAAGTCTGGGTAACTGTCATTATTACCACTGAACAAAGCGCCAATGGATGGTGCTCTGAACCCTTCCGAGTATGTTGCTCTTAAAGTAACCATATCAATTGGTGAGTACGTTATACCAATTTTGCTATTTGTTGTGTCACCAAAGCTTGAGTAATCAGAGAATCTAGTCGCCGCACTGAGATCAAGACCTTCTATGATAGGCACGGCAATTTCTGCGTAATATTCATTTACATCATATTCTCCTGAAACAGGACTCGCAGCGTTTCCAGAGGATAAGCCAGCTGCGATAAAAGCATCTGGTGAATAAGCCCCTTTCTCTTCTCGAAACTCATAGCCAAATGCCAACCCAACAGACCCAGATGGAAGATCTACTAGCTCGCCAGTTACGTCGAAGCCATAGCTCTTCATCTCATTTCGTCCGGTATCATGAGCTTGAAAGGTAATATAATCGACCATTTCAGGTGTAATTGAACCTGAACCACTCCAAAGCCCATCGCCGAGATAGGCGCTATCGGCTCCTTGTCCGCCAAAGACATTTAAAGGCACACAAGGACTTGTGCAATCTCCTGCCAGTGCTTTCTTTATGTTGCCGGTGTTCAATAAGCCATTGGTTGTTGTGACATTTTTATTTTGACCAGTGATAGCATAACCGGAGATATCCCAACCATTGAATTCTGTCTCAATGCCCATTTCAAAGCGGTAAGTTTGAGTATCTTGGAGGTAGTTTCTATTCCCCGCCTCTAATAGTCGCCGTCCCATCCATCCTGTGGCATGACCATCAGGGTAGTTCGCATCATTACAAGACTTCCCTTCAAGAGATAGGCCATCTAGGCCACAGAATTCCATTCCAAAAGGGTTGTAAACGTTATTTCTTGAAATACCCTCACCGCCCCCAAAATCACCAAAGCCATAAAAAAGAGGCATAGGAGCTAAGAGCTGATCTGATTCACGATTCTGATAGGTACCAAACATTGTAAGATCGGTATTCCCTGAAAGGTTAAAACGGCCTTTAGCAAATAAATTGACTCGCTCGTTGGGAGTTTCGACATAGTTGTAGGGATTATAATTAAACCGGTCATCTGGGCTCGTCCAGCAACGGAAATCTGAAGCGGCTCCTCCGCTTGTTCCATCGCTCGGTGTAAAGTTACTACAACCGGGTACCACGCCACCGTATGCCAACCGACCTTGCGGAGTTCCAGAGGAACCTCCAGAAGAAGGTCTTGCGGCCGTTTGTTTTCTGTCTCCATTACCAAGATCTTCAATCTCAACCAGCGATGCTCCTAACATAAAGGATCCGCGGTCGAATGAAGTCCCTGCGGTTACTTGATAATTGTTAGCTAATCCACCCTTATCAAAGTATTCACCGGTTTGAGCCTGGAATTCGACTCCCTCAAAATCGTCCTTAGTAATTATGTTAATTACTGCGCCTATTGCATCGGAACCATATACAGCGGACGCACCATCTTTTAAGATTTCGACTCTCGCTATAGCAGCAGTAGGGATCGTGTTGAGATCGACAGAGCTATTTGCTCCCTCACCGCTATTGATCCAGCGCTTTCCATCAACGAGGATAAGGGTTCTACCGGCTCCAAGGTTTCGAAAGTCCATTCGGACTGCTCCGCTGCCGCCATTATTGTAATTTCTGTTTAGCCCTGAACCTTGGGACGGTAGTTCTTGTAATAATTCCCCAATAGATATTGCTCCAGAAATCTGAATATCTTCTTGGGTGATTACTGCTACCGGTGAAAAACTGTCAGGGTTCGCTCCCCTGATTCTAGTTCCTGTAACTGCTATTTCTTCTATACCTGAGTCTTGTGCCAGAACTTCGGGTGAAAGTACATTCACCATCAATACAGCGAGACCCAAACAAGAGGCATTATTAAGTATCTTTTTCATTTATTCCCCCGCCTAGGATATATCCACAAAATTGGATTTAATTTAAACAGTCCATGTTAAGTAGTAGTGAGATTTATTAGCATCTAAAGAGTTTTTATCCTGCCCTTAAAAAGGTCCAGATAACATATTCTGTCACCTTTTTGGTGCATAAACAAAAAAAATCCATATTTTTTAACCAATTGATCTAAATGCGCATCATTTATTCCATCTAATGGTTTGATTGCTATTATCGTTGATACAATAAACGAGTCTTTCTTCCTAAAAACTAGTTTAAATGGGGTATCGATGTCGGCTCCGGACATCAATTGAAGAGGGCTGCTTGCAGAGCCTCAAATACCACTAAACTCGCTTTGGTTTTGAGGTTCACTCAACTATTAGCTTTTGATGATGGCTCAAAGAGCATTTTTGGGTCGGCTCTCTCCACTCCCATTCCCGGTGCTCCCGGGGTGGAATAAAAACCAAGTATCGCATTACCCAGTGAGTACCCAATCAAGGCGCGAAGTTCGGGTGAAAAGCTTTTTGCTGTTTCAGGAGGGCAAGAAAGGTATTGATTCTCTTCCTGGCGTAGCCAATTCAGAGTGTAGTGCAATAACACGCCTAATCGGTTTAGCTTTGTGTTGTTCTCCCCCCTCCATGCATAACAGTACCCGAATAAATCAAAACCGAACCAGGTTTCATATCCGCTGAGACGATTTCGTGAACTTCTGCTTGTCTATTTTTTTCCCAGGTGTGAGAGCCGGGAACAACTTGGGTGGCACCATTTTCTTTTGTGAACTCACTAATCGCCCAAATAGTACTAAGCTGAGTTTCGATTCGCCGTGGAATATAGCCACCCCACAGACCCCTATCTCGATGAAGTACTTGCGCAGTCTCTCCAGGGCCAATACTGGTAGCTTGAGTAAAATGCAGCTGGTAACCATCTGCATGTGGTCCAAGAAATTGTGAGCAAAGTTCATTAATCAATGGGTGGAGTGCGAGTTCTCGGGATGTGGCTGACCGGGCAATCAGAGCGCCAATTCGTTGAGTTTGGAATCCCGAGAACTCATTTTGCCCTCGATCAGTTTTACTGAGATAGGGATCCAGTTCATTTTCCAGATTGAATAGTTGATCAGTAGAAAGAACATTCTCAATAATTAAGGCCGCGTCACGGTCCAAGATTGCTCCGATTTCATCCATCGAAGCGTTTGCCGAAAGAGTGATAAGTGCAGCCATAATTCTAAACCCGATTCAGTTGTTGGAGTTGGTCTAAAGCTATAGTAGGTTTGAGCTGGAAAAAGAGAGTGGCTGCCCATAGATAATCTTAAAAGATGGGGCCAGAGCAAAATAAAACAATTTTACTCTGACTTCTTTTTGATTAGATGCTGATCAAGAATCGCATTATTCAGACGGTTTAAAAGCCAGCAGCACATTACCAGACACCTGGCCAAAGGAACCGTAACCGGAACCCACAAACACCATCCCAGATCCCGCAGCGATGGAATGGCTGTCGATAGAACCGCCATAACCCTCGACTCCGTTGACGGTTTCAAAGTCCGTCACTGTATCGTATTGAAAGAGCAGCTCGCCTGAATCCGAATTAAATATAAACAAGCGCCCGTCGAGCCCCCCAGTGATGACTGCTCCATCCACAGACAACGGCGTGGCAGAAAAACCATAGAGTGATTCACAGCGCCTAAGTCTTGCGCTGCGTTCGCCGCCACAATCTGGCTGCACCTCAAAGGACCAGCTTGGCTCGCCTGTTCCGACAAAGTAAGTGTAAATACCTGGCCGGCTATTCCCTCCCCGATTACCCGGATCGTTGATGGTCATGAAGGCGCGCTCGGAACCGATGGCAATGCCCCAGTGATTGCCTCCGAGCGCTGTTCCTTCGCCAACGCGCTGATTCCAGACCAATGCACCCGTAGCGGGATCCAGTGCCCAAAGGTCGCCGGATTTCTGGCCGGCAATCAACAACTCCCGGTCGGCGGTTTCTACTAGAATAGCTGGGCCACCGAAATCGAAATCGACAGAGTTAGTATCGGCTAAAACGATACAGTTTGGTCCACCGGCGTTGCAGGCGAAATTCCACATGTCGTTCTCTAGTGCCTGGAAGACCCAGTTTTCCTCTCCGGTTTCAAGATTCAGAGCGATGACTGCATCGCTGGTACTGGTAGTAGGGTGCGAGGTATTTTCGCCAGTGGTGACGTAAACCTGTCCTCGCTCTGAATCAATAGTTGGCGTAGTCCAGATTGGAGCACCGGAAGGGCCGCGCTGTTTGACACCGGTGGAGCTGACCATGCCAGTATATTCAGCCGCTGGCATAGTGTGGTATTCCCACAGCTTTTCTCCGGTGCGCACATTCAAAGCGGTGACGGCGCCATGATTTTCACAACATTCAAAACTAGGATTGCCTCCCGTTATAACACCGGAACCGGAAAGCGGCACGATTATCTTGTCTTCGTAAATAACGGGTGTGCCGGAGATCATCGCCTGATTGTTGGATGCTTGGCCGCTTTTGACCCAGTTCACCTCCCCATTTTCGGCGTTGATGGCATGAATCATACCGCTCTGATCACCAAACACTAGCATACCCAAGTCATCAATTACCTCGTAGGCCATTGAAGAGCGGAGGCGCGTGTCAGCATCATAGACCCACTTAGCGCAACCGGTGTCGATATCCAGCGCAAAAACTCGGCCGGAATCGGTGGCAGAATAGAAAATTGTTGAGCCAATGATCACTGGCGCAGCACGCAAACTCGACGTTTCAGGGAAGGCAACAGCCCAGGCCAATTCAAGCTTTGACAGATCGGCCGTGGTGAGGCCCGCTTGCGTAGCATCAAGATGACGTGGGTTATTACCATCAGCAGCTGTAAAGGAAAAGGATAGTAACTGCCCTAGGTCAACTGCCCGGTTATCCGCAGCGCACATAGTAGAAGCGACCCAGTCATGTTTCCCCTCGTCAGCGGTCTGCTCCTGAGCTAGGCCTAATTGAACAACAGTCAGGCCTACACTTAGTATCGCAGCCAAGGATAGATAAGATCTAAAATTTGCTTGAAGACGAGAGTAAAAAAACATAAATAATACCTGCTCTGTGGAGGTTAACTATTAGTTCCATCACAACGAGAACCGCGACTCTTGAGCTACCGGTTCATTTGGAAGCTGAAACCTTGTGCCAAAAATACAATAATTGTCAGCATTGTGCGAATCCGGATTGGATTAAGCTTATCAGACAGAAACCAGACTCGACGCGGCCAAAGCTATCGTCACCACCAATGCTGCCTTCTCAAGGCGTAGTTCCTACGTAATTCGGGAGTTATCATCTCTATAAACCGATCGTATTATCAGGCAGTTCTAACTCAATCGTTGCCACTGCAGGAAACAAATCAATGGATCAAACTTATGGAACAGGCTAAGAAATCCCGAATAGCCGAGTGGAGCATGCTTGCCGGCCTCATTGTTGGATTATTGGTTGGACTTCTCTTGGGAGAGAAGTTCTTCGCAGAATCCTTGGCAGGAGCGATAGTTGGTGCTGGCTTTGGTTTAGTGATAGCGGCTTTTGTGTGTGGACTTCGAGGCTGATCCGAATTTGTGGTGACATGGAAAGCCAAAGCATATTCAAATGTCTGCAAATGACCATTCCTGATAGTTAGGACTGTGCAAATAGCAAAAATCAAATGTAAATTCGCTCGACGTAATCCCAACAAATCCCTATAGTACGCCTCCTCATAACTAGCCCGCTAAAAAACACACCCCAATCATTTTTCCCCTCTTAGGACTTCCATCTTGATCTCTACCGCAAACATCACTATGCAATTTGGTGCCAAGCCCCTATTTGAAAATATTTCGGTTAAATTTAGCGATGACAATCGTTATGGATTGATCGGTGCCAATGGCTGTGGCAAGTCCACCTTTATGAGAATTTTGGAAGGCAGCCTCAACCCTACATCAGGTAATGTTTTGATAACGCCTAATGAACGATTAGGAACATTGAGCCAGGATCAATTCGCCTTCGAGGCCTTCAATGTGATCGATACTGTCATTATGGGGCATCAAGAGTTGTGGGAGATCAAACAAGAACGGGATCGCATCTATGCTATGCCCGAAATGTCTGAAGAAGACGGTATGAAAGTAGCAGAACTAGAAATTCAGTTCGCCGAAATGGACGGCTATAGTGCAGAAAGCCGTGCTGGAGAATTACTGATGGGGGCTGGCATCGCACAAGAATTGCATTTAGGTTCCATGAAAGAAGTTGCTCCAGGATGGAAACTAAGAGTACTACTGGCACAAGCTTTATTCCCAAACCCCGACATCCTGTTATTAGACGAACCTACCAACAACCTCGACATAAATGCTATTCGTTGGCTAGAGGGCGTATTGAATCATCGCAAATGCACCATGATAATTATTTCTCACGACCGACACTTCCTGAATTCTGTATGTACTCATATGGCCGACATCGATTACGGTGAATTGCGTCTATATCCAGGAAACTATGATGATTTCATGACAGCCTCTACCCAGGCTAGAGAACGATTGCAGTCAGTCAATGCGAAAAAATCAGCCCAGATCACGGAACTTCAAGAGTTCGTCAGCCGCTTCTCCGCCAATGCATCTAAAGCCAAGCAAGCAACTTCGCGAGCGAAGCAAATAGAAAAAATTACGCTAGAGGACGTCAAACCTTCTAGTAGAGTCAGCCCCTATATTCGATTCAAGCAGGAGAAGAAATTATACCGTCAGGCTCTTACCATAGAAAACATGGGCCATGGCTTCGACAATGAGCCCCTCTTCAATGGTGGAAATATGATAATGGACGCAGGGACTCGCCTGGCAGTTATTGGTGAAAATGGAGTAGGAAAAACTACCTTTCTTCGTTGCTTGCTAAATGAACTCTCAGTGAACCATGGAACGTTACAATGGGCAGAAGGCGCTACTTTGGGATACTGCCCTCAGGACAGTAATAGTGATTTCGATTGTGAACTGAATTTATTTAATTGGATGAGCCAGTGGCGCAAACCAAGCCACGGTGATCAAATCGTCCGTGCTACTTTGGGTAGGCTATTATTCTCCACAGAAGACTTCGAGAAATCAGTAAAAGTATGTTCCGGAGGCGAGAAAAATCGCTTACTTTTTGGCAAACTGATGATGATGGATCCCAATGTGTTGCTCCTCGATGAACCGACTAATCACTTGGATATGGAAGCTATTGAAGCTTTGAATCTGGCGCTGACTTATTATGAAGGCACATTAATTTTTGTGAGTCACGATCGAGAATTTGTTTCATCATTAGCAACCAGAGTCATTGAAATTAGAGATCACCAATTAGTAGATTTTCAGGGCAACTACGAAGAATATCTAGCGAGCCAGCAAGATGAGAAATTAGGGGCCATAGTAAAAACACAATAGCTTTTGGCGCCTTCATTCCAAGAACCCATAGCACAATTCTTAGCACACTCTAATGTTAGGGCTATTCGTTTTCTGCAACCGCATTGTTGGTTCAAATTCTTAACACGCGTTAAAATTTTCAGGTTTTAATTACCAAATAGGTTACGCCACTGATCTTCTTTTTTTAATTTCAAGGCGGCTTGCAGATCGGCAAAAGTCCTCAACGTCTCCAGATACTCCGGATACTCGATGGCGATACGGTCGTGTTCTTCTTCCAGTTTTGCCATTTGGTCAGCGGTTTCAACCCCTAGATCACTTGTGCTATTCAATTCACCAATCCCGCTTACCCAGTCTCGAGCCATTCTCGCACGCATTTCTTTAACAAAACGAGGCTCGCAGACGCGCTGACTAATATGAGTACCAGTGGGAGCTATCTTTTCGCATTCGATATCGAAATCATCGTTGCTATTTAGCTCATTGAATATTCCATATAATTTGTTTTCTTCTTCCACAATCTGCATGCGCAGACTGAAGAAAGTGCGGGCTCCTATTACCCGAATCTCTTCGATTTGGCGGCCTGAAACTTGAGGAGCTGCTGGCACTAGGTCCCCCATCTCAGAGCCTCCCTCTGCAAATATTTCCACCGCCTCACCTTGTTCAGACTCTTGCTCGATTTCCGCTTGATCCTGCCCGGCCAATACAACACTGGTGAATAATAGTGGCGCAATGAAGGTTGTAAAGGAGCGAATCATTAATCTGTCCTGTTCAGCATACTTCAGCCTAGCGTAACACCCCTGCCTAGTCTACGGAATCAGCAAGAAAGCAAACTATTAACTTAAAAAGGCCTGTTTTTCGATGCCGATGGGAAATCCTGATTAGAATGAAGGAGTAATGGGAATAGATCCCAATTAATCATACTAAAGACGATAAGAATCTGGAAATTGCCTCTGGCGCACTTTGCCCAGCATTCTGCTCAGCTTGCGGATTATAATTCGTATTAGTATTCACATCATAAGTCCAGTAATCGCCAGTCTTATCGAAAATTATTTCAATTCCAGCAATGCCAATATCTGACTGTTTCAAGAATGTTTCATAATCACCAATATTTGGAATTGAAAAATCCTTAACAATCTGAAATTTGTTCGTCTCTTCAGTTGGACAATTGGATTCGAGCTCGCAAACATCTGCCGGACACAATTCAAAACCCTGAGTAGTGTCAGCTTCGACAGTGTACAAAAATTTTGAATCGACAAACTCCATTCGAAATATGGATTTCGAAGGCGCATCAATATATTCCTGCAGCAAGGTGATTCCATCAGGAGACTCCTCAAACTCATCACTGGCAAGATAGTCATGCAGTGCTGCCTCATTATCGAACTTCCTTACCCCCAATCCTTTACCTGCTCTGTTATGTTTTGTAATAAGCGGAAAGCCGATGCGGCTGGCACCATCGATTAGATGTTCTTTCTTAATCGCACAAAAGGTTTTAGGGGTTCGAATTGAGAATTTTTCTAAGCTCTCATACTGGCGCATCTTGCTGATTTCAAGATCCAGTGCGTTACCACCATTGATGACAGTTCTATTATGTCGCTCCAACCATGCAAGAATTCCCGCAACTAACTCAGGCTCATAACGATGTCCCCGGGTATGTGACGAAGCGCTCATTCGATTCCAGTAAACGGCATCAGGAGGAATTTCAGACAGATCCAGACTCATATCCGGCACATACCAAATACGATAATCAATGTTGAGTTTTTGAAAGGCTTCTTCGAATGGAGAAATCCATTCATTATTTTCATGAATTATTATAACCATGCCGAATCTTAATAATTTATCAATAGGAGTCAAGCTACTTTGATTTTAGAAGGATATTCCGCAGCGGTTATCGGCTAACTTGGCATTCTCGATATTATTGCCAAAAGGCAATTTGTACATAATGTCGCTACATTCATGACAGGCAACACTTCTAAGATTGCATTCCAGAATTGAGGCTTATTCCCCTGACCCTATATTGATCCAACCGTTGAATTCACCACGCCGTCTACTGAAAACCCGAATGTTGGTGATTCAACTTTTTGAATCTATTGACATAACGCAAGTAGCCGCCATTTAAAAGGACACCCCAATAGAAAGATATCTCACAAATAGGCCATATAATAATAGAACAATATACTTTAGACGGCTTAGCAGAAGATTTAGTAACACTCGAAGAAAGCACCAAATCACTAGTAGTTAGAAGTACAGCTGAGAAAATACGATATTGGAAGGATCTTCGCCTTGATCTTATCCGTAGTACTACTGTGATATAAAAAGTATTACTTTTACTGTGCAGGTCTAGTTAAAGTAATACTCATCATAAAATCCATATCACCTTCTAGAGGCGTACTACTTGCAGGCATTCCATTTTCATTAAAAATATGGGCCATGAGCGCTAAGACTTGTGGAATGCCGAGACTACCTGGCTGATCTAGGGGCATGGTATTAGCTATACGTGTATAAAGTGCCGCAGCTGGCACTCCAGCCCAGATCGCATCAAATGACCGACCAGAAAACTCCTGCACACTATGACAACGCGCGCAGAGACTTTCGAACAAACCAGCACCGCGTTGGGCTTGTTGTGCGGTATAGATGCCGTCCATTGAAGTCTCAGGAACCTGGCCAGAGCAACTTGCGAGCAGTATTAATGCAACAATAAATACTGCTCGCTTCATCCTTGTTGGCATTGAGTTATGCCCTTGGCGGATTGTCGAATTGCAGGGCTGAAGGACAGGAAGTACCAGTGAAGTCTCCCTGCACCCATGCCTCAAGTGCCTGACGCTCTGGATCATCCTTCGAATACCAGCGTCTACCGCCATTATGCATTAAGTCTCCGCCCGCATTGGGGTGAAGTGGTTTGTGCAGAAAGCGGCTGAAATCAGGGCGGCCAGGGTCGACAAAATTGAGCAGTTCTTCGAAAGCTAGCTGCGACTGTTCTACTGTCCAATAACTATTTGCCGCCGGAGGAATTGCAAACTGACCGCTGTGACACTCTGTGCAAGGCATAGCATTGTCAATTGGATTGACAAATATAGGCTGCACACAGGAACGGAAGAACTCGAAATCAACTTCAACTATAGGGTCAGCCGCTGTAGTAGGGTCACCGGATGCAATCCATTCGGCAATCAAACGATATTCGCTGTGATTGACTGAATCCCAGAATATACCGCCAGAATGGCTTTCACCGCCAACAATTGGTGCCAACGGGGCAAGCAGTAAGCGGCTCGTTTCCGGATCACTAGGGTTAACCAGCATGGCCACATTTTCAAAGTTTTGTCGTGACTCTTCTTCAGTCCAAAATACTTCGCCATTTTCCTCAGTTAGAGGTAACAACCCAAGAGGGGCATTGGCCTGAACAGTATGGCAGGCGACACATGCAGTATCGGGGCCAACAAAGCCACCACGATAACGGATGAAAATCGGCTCGATGGATTCTTTGTAGAAATCATAATCCAAGCCTTTTGCTGTATCCCCCGCAGAAGTGCTTGCCGCTGTTTGCACTGCAGTAGGTGCTGACTCTTCACTACAGCCGATAATCGTCGCCGCGATCAGTAGCAGGAGTGCACGCATTGAACTAGTAACGGTCATTGCACTTCCCCTTCCCAATCCACCGGCATAATTGCTGTGAAAATTCGCTTCGGCGCCTGGCCTACTGGAAAGCGCTTAATGACTTCCTGTTTTTCTATATCAACTACCGCAGTTTCATTATGGCCGGATACCCCTACCCAGAGATATTTGCTATCTGGGGTGGTGGTGATCCACGCAGGATTGCCGATGTAAACTCTGCCTATGTATTCATAATCCGGGAATGAATAGCCATAAATATGCGAAGTTGCACGGCTGGAATGCCAAACTTGGCTGTGGTCGGGCAGCACTACGACGCCGTGACTTGGTGCGCTTTGAATGCCATCGGCAGTTTGATCCATGCGGTCCCAGGCATCTTCAGGTGGACTGATCTTGTTCATCAGTTCCTGAGTTTCCCAATCAAATTCCCAGAAACCATGCCAGCCGCCTACATTCACCAACAAAGAGCGGGTCGAACCGTCTTCATTGGTTGAAAAAGTCAGCGGTCGCACGCCACCGGTAAATGGGTTTTGTGAATAAGGAATAGACATCTCCCATTCTACTTCGTCAGTTTCAGTGTCTATAGCGATAATCTCGCTCGCACCGATCATTCCACCAACCGCATACCGGCCGTCTGGTGTGACGAAGGTGTTGTGAACGCCACCACCAGTTTCGATGTTGGCAATAATTTCATTAGTATCCATATCAATTACTTGAATCAAAGGCTCTGCGATGATTGCCACATAAATCTTTCGCGCCGTCATGCTGGCAGAAAGATTATGGGGGCCGCTAGCCAAGGGAATACGTTTGGTGACTTCGAAAGTGCGAGTGTCGACTACATCGACCGTATTATCGTGTTCGTTGGTAAAATAGTAGTGAGTCCCATCGGCATGAACTGTAGCGCCGTGGTTATGGGGTAGATTTTCAATATAACCCACTTGCTCCATGGTCGCCGGGTCGAAAATATAGACATCATCGCCGGCGGAATTTGTCTGAAGTATACGCACGGGACGATCAGTAATCGGTCCGTTTACAAAATCTGAAACATAAGTTTGAGCAATGAGCGACGTGCTCAGCATGCCCGCGAATACCAAGCCACAGCTAATCAGTTTTTTCACAGGGACCTCCAAGATTATTCTAGTTATAGGGTTTGTGTGCTTTCCGCCGCATTGTATCAACAGGACAGTCAATAATCCTAGGAGAGGGACAGCGGATCGATGAAAAAATGTCTCATAAATAGACTAAAAAGGGGAGGCAAAGGGTAAATAGGGCTGTTTTGACTAGCTCGGACATATAAAGTCATCACACATTTTAATCCTGCCAAACACACAGACTGTGCAAGTCCGAGTTTTTCCCATCAATAGTCGTCGTTTTGGGCCTCCTCAGCTTAAGAGTTCTTGGTAAAATAATTTAGGCACTGAAATTGAATTAGCACTCACTATCATTTTAATATTTGTTTTTGGCTTTGCTATTTCTCCTGCGTACTATCTTCCAATGAGTATCTTTTCGATCGGCTTTGGCAGCAAACACGGTGGCTTGTTGGTAGGACTAATTAACTGAATCAGGTGAAAACCTAGTTCGTATCGTTCTCGACATAGCACGCTGGAGCGCGAATCATGTTGCAGGGATCTGTACGCCTACTGCACACAAACTGTAATTACCTGCCTGCTGTAACTAAATTGGGACAATTTGTTACTTGTATTGTACAAGTTACACAACCCACTCTACTATCGAGACGCGTCAACAATCGTTTAAATTTCGACATCTATTCATTCGAAACCGTCGTCACAAATAAGCCACCATCGGATATAAATATGCCCTCAAGCTCCTGCGACGCTCTGACCCAACATCGGTCCGCATGGCTGCTTAATTGCGTAACACTTTTCGCATTATTACTGGCAGCAAGTACAAGCAACGCTCAAGAAGTAGTAGTAGGTGAAGATGTCGATGGGAGACTGACAATTCGGGCTGTACGCTATTCCGGAGAAATCAATCTGGACGGTAACCTGGATGAAAAGGTCTACACTCAGGTCGCGCCGGCTGACTACTTTATTCAACAACTTCCCGACGAAGGCGAACCCGCTAGTGAGCGAACCGAAGCCTGGGTTTATTTCGACGACGACAACCTCTATGTAGCAGCACGCAACTATGAATCGGTGCCCGAAGAAGATTGGGTTGCCAATGAGATGCGACGAGACACCTTTCAATTGCGGACCAACGACTCCTTCTCAGTCATGCTCGATACGTTTCTGGATCGCCGTAATGGTGTGGCGTTTCTTGTTACACCCATAGGAGGCTTCTCCGACTTCGCCATAGCCAATGAAGGTGATCGAGGTCGAGGCGTAAACTTCGACTGGAATATCGTTTGGGATTCACGAGTTTCCCGTTTCGATGGTGGCTGGACCGTAGAGATGCAGATTCCCTTCCGCTCACTTCGTTACGAACCCGGCGAAAGTCAAACCTGGGGAATACAATTTCGCCGCATCATCAGACGCTTGAATGAGGCGTCCTATCTTACCGAGTTGCCAATCTCTGCTGCGCTAGGAAATAGCTTAGTGGCTGGAATGTGGCGAATCTCTGAAGCCGGAACACTCGACGAGATAGAAGTTCCTCCGCGAAATTTCAATCTCGAGATAAAGCCCTATGGCCTCGGCACTGTCACCACAAACCGGCTCAGCAATCCTGCGATAAAGAACGAATTCGAGGGCGAAGCTGGCGTCGACGTCAAGTTTGGTATTACCAACAACCTAACTGCAGATTTTACTTACAACACTGACTTCGCTCAGGTCGAGGTTGATGAACGTCAAGTCAACCTTTCTAGGTTCAGTTTATTTTTCCCGGAGAAGCGCGAGTTCTTTCTCGAAGGCAGAGGAAATTTTGATTTTACCCAACCGCGAAACCTCGACACCCCCACTATGTTCTTCAGTCGTCGTATTGGCCTTGAGCAAGGGCAAATAGTACCGATTAACGTCGGTGGGCGCTTAACTGGCAAAGTTGGTGATTTCGACATTGGTGCTCTCAATATCAGTACCGACGGTGGAGATCTTGATGGCATCGAATCAACAGACTTCTCAGTGTTGCGAATCAAACGAGACATTCTAAGTCGCAGCAGAGTCGGCATGATTCTAACTGACCGCAGTCAGTCCACAGTTAACCTTGGCTCTAATCAACTCTATGGTGTCGATGGCCAATTTAACTTCATGGATGATTTCGAAATTAGTACCTTTGCCGCGAAAACGGATACCACAGGTTTAAACGGTGATGATTCGAGTTACATGGCCAACTTCGATTACAACGGTGACCGTTACGGCCTACGTTCAGGTTATCTGGTCGTTGAAGACAATTTTAATCCAGAGATTGGCTTTAAACGCCGTAGTGATTTTAAGCAATATGAAGGTGGCGCGAGGTTTAGCCCACGAATCGCTTCAAGCGAATCGATACGACGCTTCGTCCTAGAGGCAAACACTGAATCCTATTGGTCCGCAAGCCAAGGTAATCTTGAGTCACGCAAACATACAATCAACTTTACGACTGAATTTGAAGAAGGCGACTCCATCAATATCTCTGTAAACGACGAATTTGAGATGTTAAGCAGGCCTTTTCAAATCGCATCGGGCGTCACTCTGCAACCGGGTGACTACGACTTCACCAGCTATAGTGCTACTTACCGCCTTGGAACGCAGAGAAAATTCAGCGGTCTGTTCTCCCTGCGGGTTGGAGATTTCTGGAGTGGTAGCAATACAGCCATTGGACTTAGCGCCGGTCGCATCGAATTGTCTCCACAACTATCCGTAGAGCCGAGTTATTCATTTAACAAAGTTGAATTGCCGGAAGGAGATTTCAGGACTGAACTAGGTCGCTTCAGGGTAACCTACACCATCACTCCGCGGATGTATTTTAGTGGGCTCGTGCAATACGACTCGAAGGCCAATTCTTTCAGTTCCAACTTACGCTTTCGATGGGAGTGGGCGCCCGGAAGCGAGCTCTTTGTGGTCTATAGTGACGATCAAGATACCGACCCTTTCATGAATCCAAGCTCGATGGAACTTCGAAATCGCGGCTTAGCAATAAAATTTAATCGCCTGTTCCAGATATGAGACTTCCAAGTAGTCTGGGTCTCACTACAAAATATAATCTTATATAAAAGCTACTAATTAAATTTAGGGCGATAATACGTTTCTGATTGCTAAACGCTCCTGCAAATCTAATTAAAGTTAACTCCAATGTGGCTTCATTACTTAATTGAAATTCTACCGGAAAAGTTTGCTCATCGACTTGAATAAAATCTGAATAAACATTGTCATCGGTCTTAAAATTTTCGCTGCAGTCAAGCACTTCGTAATTACTATCCAATACGTTGCTGACATTAAAAGACCATGTGTTATCAATTCATGCAGTTGCCTGGTCGACAGAAATAACTACAAAACCAATATCGTAATTGCCAATGCCGCCTGCCAAACAGCGCAAAGCAGTAGAAAATATTTAGACACAGGAATACAAAATTCTGTCTGCAACATGAGAGTTACCGATGTTGTTAACCGTTAATGACAGTAATGTATTGAGAGTGGTTCCATTATAAGGCGAAGGCCACTCTTACTTTGGATCGTATAGAACCAATCTACTATTTGTTGTGCTAACGACGAGGAAAGAGTCATAGACATCGGCGTCATAACTAGCCGGTTTAGTCACAGCAACAGCGCCGCAACTCAAATCGATGAAAGCGCATATTAATGCAATTAAAATTCGGAATTTTTTAGCACTCTGTTGCTGCAGGTAGTTGGTCTATTAGAGACACTATTTTCCTACGGCACCTTTCTTGTTCCGCGATTCAAGTATCAATCTGACTATCTCCACGATATTCGATTTGTAGTCCATTCAAAAAATTTCGCAAAACTTGATCTTTACACTCACGGTAATGCTTGTGATCAGATCTGCGAAAAAAAGCAGAAAGTTCATGCTTACTTAAACTAAAATCTACCAGTGATAATACAGTTAGAATATCTTCAGCCTGAAGGTCGAAAGCAATCTTCAGTTTTCGAAAAATAATATTATTGCTTAGACGCTTTTCCGGTTCCACCTGCGGACCATCCTTTTTACCCCGTATTACGTTAATCAAGCCGTTGAGGAATGTGGCAAACATCACATCACTGCACTCTTCATAGTCAGGATCCTCGTCTTTCTTTAACCACACGCTAAGTTGGCTTCTTGTTACTTTTTGTTCAGCTTCAGCAAATACGGCTATCATTTCCGAATCATCGAAATCCAATATGTAGCGCAGCCGACGCAGACAATCATTAATTCTCATTTATTACGCCCTGTTGAACTTACGGATATTGGTTTCCTCTTCGTCGAAGCTTTCTTTGCAGCAAGTTTAGTTTTGTTAATTTGCTGCTCAGTTACGATAGTCGCCGCTGAAGAAAGCTTGAGAACTATCTTGTCTTCACCAAATTCAATGGTATCTCCCGATACGATTTTCTTTCGCTTTTGGGTCTCACTCTTACCATTAACCAACACCAAACCAGAAGTAATTGCGATTTTAGCTTCGCCTCCACTGGCAACCACGTTTTCAAATTTTAATACTTTATAGAGCTCGATTGGTTCTTTGGATATTTCAACCTCTCGGAATTTTATAGTTACCATTCCTATCTAGGCTTCCAGAAAAAGACCTCAAAGTCGCGCAGTGGTGCAGATCCCTCATAGAGCGAATCATCTAACGTTATGCCCACCATGTCGGCCCATTCCCCCATCATGGCGATGCGCTCGTCACCGAAAATTTCGACAGCCTCCATCGTAAAAGTCGCGTCACCAATTCGCAGCCACCCATCACCACCGCGGTCTCTCACTCGCTGAGCCCATAGTGCTTCGTCTGGGTGAGTGGCCGTGATCACACCTTTGGGAGTGCCCACCCAGGACAGGTAAGTGACAAAAGGTGGAAATCCGGCTTGCTTCATCTGCAACGGGCCCCGAACGCTCTCATTGAGCGAAGTGAAGTCATCCAAGGCCGGAGTTGGTGTTCCGCCAATAATGACTCCAGGTGTACGAGCAAGCCCCTCATTACCGAGATACGGTGCCGTGAGCATCCAGCCCAGTACTGCAGTTATTAGCCCAGCTCCAGTCAAAATTCCAGCGAGCTCTCGCTTATTCATTGTGCATCCTCCGTGTCGATGTATAAGAAGCATAACCAGAATCCTCTAATAGGGACAGAAAATTGGGGGCTGCTAATAAAATGCAATACCGTATGATTAGTGTGAGTTTGTTTTTCAAACACTGCCCGTGCTTGCTTGGCATATTATTTACCTCTTGAATAATCAGTAAAACCGGCGTAATTTCAGGCGATATACTCATTTAACACTGTGAAAGAAATAGAAAAATAATGGAGGTTCGAATGAACAATAGAATTCACGTTAAACTGATTCTGGCACTAGCCAGCCTCTTGGTTACTCCCCTCATTTCAGCACAAGATGATAGTTTCCCGCGTACCGAGTATGGCCAACCTGATCTTCAGGGCACCTATACTTTCAGAACGCTTACTCCTCTGAATCGCCCTAGAGAACTGGAAAATTTTGAAGTTCTCACTGCTGACCAAGCCAAAGAGTGGGCGGCATTCGAGAATCGCCGCCAGAATCGAGACCTGATTATTGACTCGGTAGGCGGAGCCGGTTATCCCCCGGGAGTAATCTCCTACAATAATTTCTGGTACGAGCGGGGCGTACAAACTGTCGCTGATCGCCGAACCTCTCTTATTTATGACCCGCCCAATGGCAGGCAGCCGGCAAGAAACGCCGCAGGTAGAGAGCGTGGAGCTGCTTATGGACAGATGGTGTTCGAAAGCGCCGGCCCTGAAGGACGCACCACAGTCGACCGCTGCCTGGTAGGATTCAATGCCGGCCCTCCGATGATTCCTAGTGCCTATAACAACAATATGCAGTTCATCCAAACCAAGGACACTATCGTAATCGTCAACGAGATGGTTCACACAGCACGCATAATTAGGCTGGATAGTGATCACCACACCAAACAACTAAAGTGGGAAGGAGATTCTGTCGCACATTGGGAAGGTGACACCCTGGTTGTTCATACTCAGAATTACTATCACGACTATAACTGGGCTGGCATGTCTGACGAGGCTCAGATAACCGAACGCTTCACCAGAATCGATGCGGATACTTTGGACTACGATTTCACCGTTAAAGATGATCTTACTTGGGATCAGACCTGGTCTGGAAAATTCCCATTACGCCGCGCGGCTGACCCTTTATATGAATATGCCTGCCATGAAGGTAATCATGGATTAGTTGGTATACTTGCCGGTTGGAGAAGATACGAATCCATGGGATTCAATGGCGATGGCTCGCCGAAGTCTGATACCGGTACTGTTGATACGGAAGAGAATTAGCCAAGCGACAGAAAGCAAGATTATAAAAAAGGGGTCAGACAAATAATGCAGTACTATATTATTACTTCAAAACCACTTATTTAATCATTAAGTAGCTTATCGCCAATACGATTGCTACTTCGGTGGAGGCACCTATGACCAGAAAATGGCTAACGCTATTGATCGCAACGGCGGCACTGAGTTCACCTATCAGGGCGCAGCAGAATGAAATTCCACGAACCGAGCATGGTCATCCAGACATGCAAGGCACCTATACCTTCCGTACAATCACACCTTTGCAGCGACCCGCTGAGTTGGCAGAGAAGGCTACATTAACCCGTCAGGAAGCGGCTGATTGGGCGGCTTATGAAAACCAGCGTCAGAATCGGGATCTCATTATCGACACTGTTGGCGGCGCGGGTTATCCGCCGGGCGTGATTTCCTATAACGAATTCTGGTATGAGCGCGGAACCGACACCGTAGGGGATCTGCGCACCTCCCTAATCTACGATCCGCCGAATGGGAGGATGCCTGCACTGAATGAAATCGGACGCGAACGAGCAGCCTATACTGAGCAAGTTCGAAGAGAAAGTGCAGGACCAGAAGCCCGCACGCTGAATGACCGCTGCATCATCAACAACCGTACCGGGCCACCGATGATTTCCGGCTCCTACAATAACAACATGCAGTTAGTGCAAAATGAACATTATGTAATGATCATGACAGAAATGGTGCATCACGCTCGCATTATCCCTTTTACCGAAGATCACAATGCGCCCTTCCGGCAATGGGCTGGAAATTCAATTGCCCACTGGGACGGTGATACGCTAATAATCAACTCGCAGAATTTTTACCCTGATTATGGCTGGCGCAATACTTCACCAACTATGAAAATTGAAGAACGTTTTAGCTGGGTTGATGAGAACACACTTGATTATTCATTCACTATCGATGACCCCAATACCTGGGAGCAGTCCTGGTCAGCCAGACTACCAATGCGTCGAATGAATGAACCCATTTACGAGTACGCCTGCCATGAAGGTAATCATGGCCTGGCAGGAATTCTCGCTGGATGGCGACGATGGGAGTCTGAAGGGAAAAACTCCGGCAGTATTCCGTCAGTGGACGATTAAAAATAAAGAAGAGGATTAGCAAGGGCAGATAAAAAAGACAGTAAAGGGGCCAGAGTAAAACTACAGTCTGTAGTTTTACTCTGGCCCCTTTTTTATATTATTTTGATACCTATCTCTTACTAAATTATCGGGTTGGATTTGGCACACCACCCGGATCTTCGCCACGGAATTCCGCTTCGAGAAGGCGAGCCCCCTTCATAATGCCTTCTAGCGCATAATTCGCCTCATGACATGCGTATTCGAATACCTTGTTAGGGCTGCGAGGCCACGCGTACTCACCGGTGAAAGGAGCGGTCCAAACAGACGCATCCTCGACTGTGAATGAGTAAACCAGTTTGTCGGCACTCTCCATGCGGAATCGCTCGGTAACCTTCATATCTCTGGAGCCTTGGGCAAACGCTGGAGTGTCTTTGAAGTTGGTAGTCTCTACAACCAGAGTATCGCCTTCCCACCAGCCAATGGAATCACCCAGCCATTTGCGGATTGTTTCCGAGTCATGTTCAGCGTTCATTCTGACTATCCGAGCCTCATGCACCATCTCGACGTGAATCAGTACTATGTCTTCACTCTGGACGATACGCTTATGGTTGTTATACAGCGCCGGATACATCGGTGGACCTCCGGTGTTGCTAAAACTGAGAAGGCAGCGCTCTGCGAAGGGGCGCTGCTCCGGATTGTCATAGGGACCTGGCGCATCCAGACCGGCCTCAAGCCAGTAGGCGGTGCCATCATTGTTGCCATAATCGCGAGTAAACTGGGTTGATTCGCCAGCACCGAGCCTAGCGCGTTGTTCAGCACGGCGTTCATCAGTCACGGCAGGATAGCGACCATTTGGTGGATCGATCAGGATCGAAGTGCGCCACTGGCCATCAATCTGAAAGGCATCGGTGCCACGATCGATCCAGAAGGCGTTGTAACCACCAACGTTGCCCGCCGCTCCCGGTGAGCCGTCACCACCTTGTGGTGGAGCACTCCGATTGGGATCACTGTTCTGCTGACTCTCGTTATTTCGGTCCAGCTCATCTGCAGCGATCACCGCCGCCTCATCGTTGGTCAGGAACATCTTATCGCCATATTCCACAGCACGTTGCATGGGTGTCAGGGTCGACACATCATAGGTGCCGGACAAATCGGGGTGGCCACTGGCAGTCCGTGGGATGTCACTTCCCTGGGCAACTACCAGTGGAGCGAGCATCAGACCAACAACCGCTAGCAGCCCTCGACTTACCGTGATTTGATTGGGCATTTTCAATCTCCTCGTATTGACTCAATTAGCTTGGCAGCGATACCTCCGCGCCTCGCTATAGCTTAACTCTTCTAGAAAATCGACGCACCGAAAATCTATCAAACGGTCGTTTTTTCCGATGTTACGATAGATTATGATCTTGATAGTAAACCGCTCGGTCAATACTAGTGGACCCTCGAGCGCCCCCTTTATCTCCGCTATAAACCATTGTCCTAACTGCCCGCATTTTTATGCATGCCGCGAGGGTAACCACTGATTGGTCGGCATTCTTGCTGGCTGGAGACGTTATGAATTCCCCTCATCCAAATAGATTGCTATCCTTGCTGCAATTCTTAACCCATTTCTTATTCCATTCCTCGCCCGAGATTACCGAGGACAAACATCCTGCATTGAGGTGATTTTCTTGAAACTTTACGACCTTCCCGCTTCACCTAACGCTCGCCGCGTTCGAATTTTTCTAGCTGAGAAAGGACTAGAAATCCCCATGGTGCCTGTGAACATGATGACAGGAGAAAACCAAACAGATGCCTACCTGAAGAAAAACTCACTAGGGAGAATGCCGCTTCTTGAACTGGACGATGGCAGCTGTATTTCCGAATCCATGGCTATATGCAGATACATTGAAGAATTGCACCCTAGCCCTGCGTTAATGGGAAGCGGCGCACTGGAATCGGCTACGATCGAGATGTGGCAGCGACGAATGGAATTCGAATTCCTTCTGCCTATCGTTAACATTTTTCGACATACCGGTGAAATGTGGAAAGACCGAATGGTCCAAATAGCTGAAGTTGCAGATCAAGAAAGAAAAACCGTAGCGTCACGAATGGAATGGCTGGATAGTGAGCTAAACGGAACACAGTTTATCGCCGGAGACTCCTACACAGTGGCCGACATAACTGCACAGTGCTCTTTTGTCATGGGCAAAGCTGCCCTGGGCATAAGAATTCCCGCAGGACTGAAAAACCTGAATGACTGGTGGAACAGCGTATCCACGCGTCCCACTGCACGGGTTTAAATTTTAATCGATAGCTGGCGAAACAACAAAGGACTAAATGGAGAAAACATAGAGAATCCGCGCTTCGAGTGGATTTATCTGCCACTCGCGCACTAATTCTTGTAAATCCAAGTAGCGACTCTTTCTCTTCTTTTGTTAACCAAACCGTCACGATAACTTAGTTGCCAAGAGTATTTCGCGCCTGTTTGGCAGCCGCCTTCGCAGCCTTTTTTTCTTTCGGGGTTAGAAGGGCTTTCTTTTTGGATTCCTTATTGCTTTTTTTCTCTTTGCTCATGATCGTTTCTCCTGATATTGATACATTAATTTTGCTTCTCAGCACAGTCAGCAAGACCATATTCATAAGTCTTATTTTGATCTATGGAAATGATTACTTGGAAACTGCTATTGGAGCCATAGCTTTTGATAGAGTCACTGTATTATTTTATTTAATTTATTTATTTCCAAATCGTAAACGACTGATGTTCTCAGAGTTGAATTTCTACTCAAAGTTTTTGCTTAGCGAAGCACGACTGATTAAAGGGGCCGGAGAGATTAATTTGGGCTCCGCTCAACAATCCAATGTATTTTTACTTAACCGCTACCGATTAAGTTGCTCTTCGACTCGCGCCCCACGCAACATATTCACCATACCTCGGTTGCCTTCATGGCAAGCATATTCGTAGAGCAGTCCAGCAACTTTATAAATTGGAATCAAGCCAACAATTTTGTCAGTGAATGTGGATGGATCATGGATTGTGAATTCATAGTCAATTCTATCGTTAGCGATTCGAGTAAATTTCTCCACCAATCGTTTGTTTTCAGAAGAACCGGTATTCGAAAAAGTATTAGTCAGGCCATTGAAATTTCTGGTGTCTACCACCAGCGTATCCCCCTCCCAATAACCACGAGAATCCCCAGTCCATTGCCCAATATCCGCAGGCAAATGCTGGCTATTATTCAAAGGAACAATACGTGCATCGTGAACCATCTCAGTCAAAATCACTACATGGTCTTTGTTCTGAACGATCTGCATATTATTGTTGTAATAACTAGGAGTGACTGGAGATCCTGCATTGAAACCAATCATGCACCGGTCAGACAATGGCCGATCTTCAGGACCATCTGTTGCAAAAACTATACCTAGAGCGGTTCGTACCGGCCGTTCGGGAGCACTGGTGAGGTCAGACACATAGGCATCCTCCTGCAGTGGCGGTAAACGACCGTTTTCTGGGTAGATAACATGTGAAGTCAGCTGGGCTCCGCCCAGCGCAGCGCTTTCGATCCAGAAATCATTATAGGCTTCATCAACACCGGCTACGGGAATTGCGGCATCTCCCGAGGCATCTCTCGCAGCTAACCTTGCCTCAAGTCCAACAATCTCCTCTTCAGTCAGAAATTGGCGATTGCCATATTGAGCAGACCTCAGCATCGGAGTATTAGAAGAGAAATTCCAAACACCCTCCAAATCAGGCAAGCCCCACTCGGTTCTAGGCACTTCATAATCTTCGGCTGCGAATCCAAATATCGGCGCTAACACTAAGGCAAGCAATAGCTGTGTGGAAGCTCTTTCCATTTAGTCAACCCTCTTTTCAATCTTTGCTCAAGCCAATTCAATGAATTCAAGCTCTGAAAATTTCTTATCCTGGGATTCTTGCAACATATCGAAGTAGTTATTGGCCCCACCGAAGTAAACAAGTGTACTTGGCCCCTTTCCTGGAATATTAGATCCAAGAAACCAAGTGTTTGCAGCATGCCCATACTTCATTACTGTCATATCTATCGCTTCAGTAGCATGCTCGCTCCACTGATTCTCTGCTTTTTCACTTACATTCATTGAGGCATATTGATTGTCTTCCATGTGATTGATACAAGCTGTAATCCATTTAACACTTTCTTCAATTGTCGTTGGCAAATTCGCAAAGGGAGCTTGTGGACCCGTGATCATAAATAGGTTAGGAAAACCTGTTGTGCAAAGACCCATGTAAGTAGCAAGACCAGAGCTCCACTTTTCCTTGATCGTTTCGCCATTCGCTCCCCGAATCTCTATGTGCTCCAGCGCGCCAGTTAAAGCATCGAAACCTGTCGCTAGTACAATGATATCGAATTCATGGAGTTGCTTTTCGGTGAGAACACCCGTCTCCGTAATCTCAACAATGGGCTCTGCATTCGTTATATCCACGAGATGAACATTGTCTCGGTTAAATGTTTCGTAGTAACCGTGATCCAATGGCGGCCGTTTAGCAAACAATGGATAGCCTCGAGGAGAAAGCGCCTCTGCTGTCTCGGGATCATCGACAAGCTCCTTGATTTTATTTCGCAGAAAATCAGAGGCAGCCTCATTGGCATCTAAATCTGAGAGCAGGTCATCATAACTCTCAAAACAGAATCGAAATCCGCCTTCATCCCACAATTTTTGATAAATCGCGGTACGTTCCTCATCTGTTGAATCCGCCGACACACGGTCAACGGGACTATCAAACGGCATTCCGAATACATGTGTGCGACACTTATTAATGATTTCTGGATAATTGGATTTAATTTCCTTTTCCCACTCCGGCGTCATCTTTTTCTGCCCTGCAGGCAAAATGAAGTTTGCTGTGCGCTGAAATATCGTCACACTCTCTACATCGGGTGCTATTTCTGGCAATAACTGAACGGCTGTAGCACCTGCCCCGATGATACCTACACGTTTGCCTTTATAATCCAATTCTTCTTTTGGCCAGCGCGAGGAGTGGAAACAAGGACCCTTAAAAGTATCCAATCCTTTAAATTCTGGTATGTAGAGTTCTGAAATAAGACCCATGGCACTTACCAAGTACTTACATCGATATGCTTCTCCAGTATTGGTTTTAACATCCCAGAGGCTATTCTCGGAATCATAAATCGCACTTTCTATTGTAGTTTTTAATTGAATATCCTTCTTTAGGTCACATCGATCCGCAACGAAATGAAGATACTCGAGCATCTCTTCCCAGGCCGGGTAGCGCTCAGACCAACTCCATTCCTGCAGCAATTCCTCAGAGAAAGAAAAGCAGTAGTAATAACTCTCGCTGTCAGTTCGCGCGCCTGGATAACGATTCCATGTCCAGGTTCCGCCGATATCATCCGCCTTATCGAAGACCCGCACAGAACGGCCCTCTTGTTTAAGATAATGCAACATGCCTAGACCAGAGAATCCGGCTCCAATTACGACGACATCATAGTCTGTCGCCGGAGCGCCATTAGTATCAGCTTTCTTGTCATCTGTTGAAGTCATTCGTAAAATCTCACTTTTCTGTTAGCTGTTAGTCTTCAGGTTGCACACCAAATGTATCACCTTTTATAACTCACTCATCGGACTTTTTTAGTTTAAAAAGCGCCCATACTTTTTCATCGCCGCTTTAAATTGTGCGGGAACGTGATAGCTGGGAAACAAGTCGTTGGTCGGCTCGTAATCCCGCAACACTGCTCTTGCAACTCCAACTTTATGCACTTCAGTCGGCCCGTCAACTACTCCCAATTCTGGAATGTTCGTCCACATATTCATGAATGGCAATTCGTCTGACATGCCTAGACTGCCATGTATGTGCATAGCACGATAGACAACCTCTTGCAAAATTTTGGGAGTAGACGCCTTGATCGCCGATATCTCCTTGCGGACTTCACGATTGTATTCCTTGTACTTGTCGATGAGCCACGCAGTGTACAACACATGCAATCTGTACTGCATAATTTCCGTATACGTGTCGGCAATCTTTTCTTGAGTAAACTGTTTATTGGCGAGCAGTTCACCCTTAGTGGTTCTGCTTAATACGCGCTCACACATCATGTCCATCGCTTTCTTAAGCACACCAACGCTGCGCATTGCGTGGTGTATTCGTCCACCACCGAGACGCGTTTGTGCAACCAGAAATCCTTTACCCTCTTCACCCAGCAGATTTTCAGCTGGTACGCGACAGTCAGTGAAGCGCAGATAGCCATGAACACCATCTCCCTGCTCGACATAGGGTCCTACCGCAGCATTACGAAGAATTTCTAGGCCAGCCGTGCTTTTTTCAATCAAGAGAATAGATGCACCTTCGTGTATGGGGCGCTCGGGATTAGTCACCACCATTACCAGAAGAAACTCCGCGAAACGTGCATGGGATGCAAACCATTTTTCGCCATTTATTACCCAGCCATCCCCATCGCGCTTAGCACGGCAAGTGAATTCGGCGGGGTCGGCACCTGCTTGTGGCTCGGTCATTGAATAGCAGGAAGCAATCTTTCCATCTAACAGCGGCTGCAAAAACTGAGCCTTTTGTTTCGGCGTTCCAAAACGTGCCAAGATTTCGGCGTTACCGGAATCCGGTGCCTGGCAACCAAAAACACTGGGGCCAAAGCGGCTCCGCCCCAAAATTTCATTCATCAGGCCTAGCTTGACTTGTCCATAACCTTCGCCGCTAAGTTCTGGACCAAGGTGACATGCCCAAAGATGTCGTTTCTTAACTATTTCCCGCAACGGCGCCATCGCCCCCGCAGCTGGTGAATCTGGATCCCAAGGATCACCTGGTCCACGAAACACCAGGTCAAGTGGCTCGACCTCCTCTCGAACAAATGTCTCGACCCAGTCTAGCTCTGTCTGGAACGCCTCGTCAGTTTCAAAACTCCACAAGGGGTTGATCTCCTTTCCACATCGAAATGCAATCTGATGGATGGTGTACCACAGTTGACTTTAATGCCACCAATCTTATACTTACTAGACGTGAACAAGCAAGTTAACCACATCTACAATCAAGGAATTCAATGGCTAAGAAAGAAGTTTGGGTCGTTACTGGCGCCTCCCGCGGTATCGGTCTCGCCATCGCACAACGGGTTGCCGCCACAGGCGATTGCGTCGCACTTTTAGCCCGCGGAGATTCGGTGCATAAACTTGCGCGCAAACTTGGTAGTCACACCTTGGGTGTGCAGGTTGATATCACTGACGAAGCTGCCGTGGAAGATGCAGTTACTGAAATCATTCGACATTTTGGCTCAATAACACGCCTTGTTAACAATGCCGGGCTGCATCGGGGAGGCCGCCTCAGCAAGCTCGCATTGTCTGACTGGCAAGCAGTAATAAAAACAAACTTAGATGGTGCCATGCTAACGACCCGGGCCTGCGAACGGGTGATGTCTGGGGGTGATTCAATAACTAACATTGGTGCCGTGGTTGGCTTTCGAGGTTTTCCTGGCGATGCAGCCTATGCCGCATCAAAATCTGGTTTAGCCGGACTCACCCAGGCGCTGGCAATCGAGTTTTCTCCCCGAAATATCAATGTCAATCTGGTGATACCGGGCCTTGTTATGACAGAAATGACTGCAGGATTATCGGAGAAAGCTTTGGCGTCCCTTACTAGTATGGTGCCCAAAGGCCGTTGCGCTGAGCCTGACGAGATTGCGGAAGTAGTTGAATGGGTTGCCCGTGCACGTTACATGACAGGCGCTTCAGTGCCGGTCGACGGTGGCTTGATGAGCACGTTTGGGTCGCTCAGCTAATGTCCATACGAAAACAGCTAAGCTGAAGCTGCACTTTAATGCAGTCAGTCAGAATTAATACGAGAGATACATGACAAGAACAGCAAGCAAGCATGCATCGGTGAGAATGACACAAGCAGAACGTACTGCGCTGTCTGACCAGCTCATGTTTGACGCAGCCATCGATTTGATTAACAAACACGGAACCCAGGGCACAACTTTAAAGGACATTGGCGAATTAGCGGGCTACAGTCGCGGGCTAGCCAACTATCGGTTTGGCTCCAAGGCCAATTTCATGGGCGAGCTTTTCAGCCAGTTCGACAGTCGCTGGAAGAATCATCTCAATAAGCGAGTAGGAGACCAGAGCGGACTAAATGCTTTATTGGCTGCAGCAAGAGCATTGCGTGAATTTTTAATCCTCGAAACTAACTATATGCGAGCTATGTATATTCTATGGTACGAATCACTGGGAAAGGATTCAGAATTACGAACCAAACTCGCGGAACATCATGATGTCTATCGTGATGATGCCCAGCGTTGGGTTGAAGAAGGAATAGCGGCCGAAGAAATTGATCACAGCATCGACAGCAAACAATATGCTGTGCAGTACTGCGCTTTTATTTTTGGTTTAGTCTATCAGTGGCTGGTTAGCGCAGATGCTCTCGACCTCGATGCCATCTTCAACGAGTTTGAAGAAAATACAATAAAACTTTTGAGCAAGGAGAACTAAGAACTATGTCATTCCTGACACGTGAAGATAACAAACAAGTTTACTTTGAAGACTACGGTAGTGGAACTGACGCCATCATCCTTGTGCACGGATGGGGTATGAGTTGTCGCCTTTGGGATTATTCACTAGCTGCCTTATGCGAAAGCGGCCTTCATGTAGTGTTGATAGATCACCGCGGCTGTGGACAAAGTAGCAAAGACTTTACAGACCAGGGTATCAATGCAATCGCTGGTGACGTCGTTGCTCTGGTTGAAAAGTTGGGACTCAAACGCGTTGTGCTCAATGGCTGGTCATTGGGTGGGGCCGTTGTAGTTGAGGCAGCCAATAGCTTGGGAGATTCCTGCGTCGGAGTCGTTTTGACCTGCGGTGCCACTCCAGCCTATCTACAAAAGCCGAATTTCCCCTACGGCGGAACAGACGAAGCCCTTGCAGAAACACTCGCTGCAATGACTGCAGACAGGATTAATTTTCTAGCCGCACTGTCTCAGGGCGTATGTGCATCAGAAATTAGCCAGGATCAGCTGCAATGGATGTGGAGGATTTTCACAGAGTCTTCGCCGATGGCAGCACAAGCACTTGGCGAGCTAGGCCCGCTCGACCAACGTGAAACCCTGGCTAAGCTATCGATGCCTATCTTAAGCTTTGTGGGGGCGAAGGATCTTGTAGTAGATCCAGATGTCTGTCGTAGCGTTAAAGAGAGTAACCCTTCTGCTAAAATTGTCGAAATGACAGACTCAGGACATGCGCCGTTTATTGATGAAACTGCCAAGTATAACCGTGAACTTATTAATTTTGGCCGCGCATGTCTCGGCCAGTAATGAGACAAGCCGCTCAAGAAATAGCATAGAGTAGATAGACAGAATCTCGCTCCGATTATTATAGAACGGGCCCAGCGAATTTTTAGTTATATTTTCTGCGCAAGCTATCACTTAATTCTTGCGAGAAATTATTCACCAAACTCTGGCCTCTAAGCAGAATAACCACCATCAACAGGTAGCGACTGACCACTGATATAACCAGCATTTTCTGAGGCAAGAAACACTACTGCATCAGATAATTCATTTGGTGCCCCTGGGCGACCTAGAGCGACCTGTTGCATCCATTGGTCTAGAATGCCACCAGGAGGCGACTCGATTTCTTGGGAAAGCCCAACAGCAATCAAACCTACCGCGACACAATTTGCCCTTATACCATTCGGCCCCTCTTCACGGGCTATTGCCGTACATAGATGTTGTACGCCTGACTTTGGGACGGATGAGAGCGCATCGGTACTGATGTATTTATGAATAGCTGCCGTTGTTAATGCAGTTATTGAACCTCCTCCACCTTCCCTTAGTGCTGGCACTACCGCCCTCAATACGTGGTAAAAACCTTTTATGTCAGTATCTAGGGTCTTATATACGTCTTCTGGCTTTGCATCCATGAGCGGCAAAATATTCAAAAATGGACCTGTAGCAAAAACTACTGAGTGAATTCTGCCAAATTCTTCTCTTGCTGAATTAACAAAATCTTCAACATTTTCAGCATCCAAAAGATCCACACTTTTAGCAGTAGCTTTTTGTCCATTTTCCTCGACCTTTACGATATTGGTCTCTGCCGCCGCTTTGTTATTTAAATAGGTAAACGCTACATCTGTTCCATTTTTGCTTAGTAACTCGACGATACCTGACCCTAATCCACCAGATCCGCCAAACACCAAAGCCGCGCCTTTAGGAAATCTATACATACTCATTCAAACATCCTCTAAATAATTTGTTAGAGCATAAACGATTCAGGTCAACTGGGGGATTAATATTTTGCCCCAGCGCCAACTTTATTACAGAAACTTGTTGCTCCGGCTGATGATAGCAAAAATTTATGGTATTCATGACTTGGGTCGACATACTTTTGCTGAACAAAGGGAATTTTAAAAACCCTTACTGTCCCAAAATACTATGGTCCTGAGGCTGAGGAAGTAGTTTAGAACATGGTCCTTACAGGGGTTCTTGCTCGTTGCAGACTTTGCCAGTCTTTGGGCACACTAAGTGAAACCGCCGCAGGCTCTAGTGGAGCAGCGCCCAAAATCACATCGGCCATTTTCTCCGCCGCCATGATTACCGGCGCATTAATATTGCCATTGGGTAGTGTTGGAAAAATCGATGCGTCCACTACTCGTAAATTTTTCAGGCCATGTACGCAACAATTCTTGTCGACAACGGCAAACTGATCTTCCGCCACACCCATTTTGCAGGTACCAGCTGGATGATAGGCGCTTTCAACATTCTCTTTGACCCACGCATCTATCTCGGCGTCACTGCTCACGTCGTCCCCAGGCTGGATTTCTTTGCCACGATAACTGTCCATCGCTGGCTGTTGCATAATTTCTCGAGTCAAACGAATACACTGGCGCCAGGCTTCAACATCCTGATCATCCTGCATATAATTAAAAAGAATACTCGGCGGTGCGGCCGGATCTGCTGATTCAATCCTCACACGTCCACGACTTTTTGGCTTGTTGGGACCTACATGAACCTGGAAGCCATGTCCTTTAATAGATGGCGTACCATCGTAACGCATCGCTGCAGGTAAAAAATGATACTGAATGTCAGGCGATTTCAAGCCACTCTTTGATCGAATAAATGCACAAGACTCAAAATGATTGCTGACTCCAAGGCCGCTCCTAAATAAAAGCCACCTGGCGCCTATTATAGCTTTGCTAAAAAAATCTAACTTTGAATGCAAACTTACTGGCTGTTTGCAATGAAATTGAAAGTACACTTCCAGATGGTCTTGCAAGTTTTCTCCCACACCGTCGAGCCGATGGGTTTGCTCTATCCCAACTGTAGCCAAACCTTCGTCACTACCAACACCGGAACGTTGAAGTAACATAGGTGAAGCTATAGCACCGGCTGCGAGAATAACTTCGCGCTTTACATTGATCGTGCGGATAGCCCCTCCTATTTCAACACTAATGCCACTTGCGCGTGCTCCATCAAACTCGACTCGATGAACTAGCGCCTTAGTGATAACTTTAAGATTGGATCGATGCATTATCGGTTTTAAATAGGCGCGCGCAGTAGATTCACGCACCCCCTTTCGTACCGTCATGTGCATCGGGCCAAATCCTTCCTGATGTTCACCATTATAATCGCTGGTCTCGGGGTAACCGGCATCGACGCCGGCATTGATAAAGGCGCGATACAAGGGGTTCAAGCGCATGTCGTTGCCGCCACAGACGCCAAGGGGCCCATCTCCTCCGCGGTAGGTATTGCCTCCTCTCACCCATGATTCAGCTCGTTTGAAATAGGGCAAACAATCTCGGTAACTCCAGCCCTGCGCTCCTAAGTTCTCCCATTCCTCAAAATCATGGGGATTACCACGCACATAAACCATGCCGTTAATTAAAGACGTACCTCCAAGCCCCTTGCCCCGAGGACAAGAAATGCGCCTACCGTCTAGCTTTGGTTCTGGCTCAGAATGGTAGCCCCAATTGAACCTGTCCATCGCCATGGGATAGGACAATGCTGAGGGCATCTGCACGAGAATATTTTTGTCATTGCCGCCGGCTTCCACCAACAAAACCTTATAGGCAGGGTTCGCTGAAATTCTGTTGGCCAATACACAGCCCGAAGAGCCAGCACCTACAATTATGAAATCAAATTCATCCAAGCTGATAGTCCATTAAGCGGTCACTGAATCGATCAATATTTGTCTGCGACGAAAGACCAATACTGCGATAGCAATATACAGACCGATCACCACCAAGCCGATCCATTCAATTTCCAGCGGCGTGAGCTGGTAGAAAAGTATGAGGCTATATAATAAGAGCCAATGCATGCCAACATATTTCAATCTGCCGAATCGATCGACTGTTAGTTGAAGGTTATCGGAATACAACCTGGTCAATGAATCTAAAGAATTGATCACAAAGATGACACCCACTACCAACATGAACCAATTCATGACCCCTGAAATATCTAACCCTTGTTCATACATTCCAAACAATACTGAAAACCATAAAGCGATTGGTATGGATGGAATAATTAACAGCGCGAGTAGAAGTTGCCAGGTTCGTATGCCACTTACAAAGCGCGAAACAAATTGGCCAATCATGATGCTCCAGGCGAACCACCAAAATAGATAGAAAGCATGGTAGTCGGAAAAAGGCAGAATGAAGTGATGGATATTAGTGAAGTAATCGCTGATCCGAAAAAGATTGGTGGCTAAGCCACTTAAACCCAAGTCGCCAAATGCCCACATTGCCACTATTAATGTGAAGAACAACCAGGTCGAAGACAAACTGAGAATTTTTACATAGCGAATATCAGAGCTGGAATAAACAGCTGCTAGTAACACTACTGCAACGAGAGAGTAGCCGAAGAATGGCGTGATTCCTTCAATATAGTCGGGTAAATACTGCAAAAACAAGAATCCGGTGAAGGCACAGGTGGCAATAATAATGATGTTGTTCACCAACTTCACCCATGGTATTTGGAATATCTTCAAGCGCGGTTCAATAATGCAGAAGTAACACGTCGTTAAAAAATAGAAGATCCAAATGAAAAACCCCCAGAATCCAAATTCGATGGCAAGAGGGTTAGCAAAACCATAAACTGCCTCAGTTTCATAAACTGGAAATTCAGTGAGTGGAAAGATAATCAAGCCAACATCCAAGCCTGAAGTAAACAGTATTGCAAAGAAGGCAAAAAAGCGCGTAGGCGTCTGGCCGATGAGAATGAGATTGCCGCAGCGCCAAATTAACCCAAGTGAGATGGCTAGCACTGCAACGACTGCGCATGAGAGAATAGCCTGCATCATTAGCCAGATCTCGAAGATAAAATATTTGAGGTCATCGCCGTCGAGTCTAACAGACTACATTTAAACCCTGTTAGACTTTCCAGTAGATACAAGGTCTAAAGATAAGTTATGCCCACTTCTCGCCAATTTCCTTCTGCTTTGATCAGGTCGCGGCTCTTTGCGGTCTTAATAGCAGGCTTCGGCCTATCGGCCTGCCAATTCTCGGGAGACTCTTCTCTAAAAATACCTAAAGCGATTTTCATCATAGTTGATGGTATTCCCGCAGATTTAATCGAGACTACTTTTACGCCTCATCTGGATCAGCTGGCGGGAACGCAAGGCTATACAAGATCCTATGTCGGAGGTGAGATTGGGGGACCTTCCCAAAGTCCTACTGTTTCAGCTGTTGGCTACAACAGCCTTCTTACCGGCACATGGGCGAATAAGCACAATGTCTACACCAACAATATTGAAAATCCGAACTATCAATACTGGGATATTTTTAGAATAGCTAAACAACACAACCCGTCATTGCAAACAGCATTATTTTCTACTTGGCTGGATAATCGAACTCGCCTAGTTGGTGATGGCTTAAGCGAAGCTGGGGGACGCAAACTTGATTATTATTTCGATGGTTTCGAACTCGATCTTGATCGATTTCCCCATGATAAAAGTAGAACCTACATAAAAGATATTGACGAGTTGGTAACAGATGGTGCGGCTCGCTATTTACTCGAACAAGGTCCGGATTTGTCCTGGGTATACTTAGAGTTTACCGATGATGTTGGCCATATGTTTGGTGATGGACCAGAGTTAACTAAGGCGGTTACATTGATGGACGGCAACATTGGTAAGATTTGGAGTGCGGTAAAAAATAGACAAGACGCCACCAATGAAAATTGG
The DNA here is from genome assembly GCA_012960305.1 of Gammaproteobacteria bacterium. Lineage (GTDB taxonomy): Bacteria > Pseudomonadota > Gammaproteobacteria > Pseudomonadales > Pseudohongiellaceae > UBA9145. The sequence goes on from DUBM01000014.1 coordinate 161,073, forward strand.
TTAGTTATAGTGACCACTGATCATGGCAGAGATGTTGCCACAGGCAAAAGTCATGGCGGTCAGAGCGCACGTGAGCGAACAACCTGGATTGCCACCAATAGTCAAAATCTAAAAGAGCGCTTTAGTGACACGCCCGCTGTAGTCGACATATTGCCGTCGATAGTCAATCATCTTAAACTGACAGTTCCTTCAAAAATTGCAGATCAACTAGATGGCCAACCATTTATCGATTAGATAAGAACTTGGCTCCAAATTCTTATCTAATCACCAACTGTATCTGCCCAAAAATAGGTAATAGAGTTTGCAACCGCCGCTTTATTAATGAACATTTCTTCTGGTCCCTCTAACTTATATGCTATGGCGCAAGTTATTGCATAAGAAACGCAAGGAGGGGTTGTTGCTGTGATGGGGCTGGCTACAGGCGGTTTAATACATGCAATTGCTACCGTTCTCGACGTATCCACAGTGTTTTCCTATTCTCCTGCACTTCACACCGTGGTTAAAATCATTGGTCCTGCTTATCTTATGTAGTTGGGTGCCAGCTATTAAAAATCAAAAACTATAAGCAAAAATAAAACTGAAGAACAAAGCAAGCATAAGCCAGTTATACCGCAAAAAATACAGTAGAGATGAATTGTCTTAATTCAGAGATGACACACCTTTCACATTGCGCGTGCCTGCGATAGGCTGAGCGCATTAATAAAAAAAATAAGGTGAATCCGCTATGATTATTGCAAAACTACTCATTCGAACCAAGCCGCTAACTAGCTTGCTTTTCCTGGCAAGCCTCAATTTCGCCACTGCTGCTGACATCCCAAGAGCAGACCCAGAAGATGTCGGCATGTCATCCGAACGCCTGCAACAAATAAATACCGTCATACAGCGCCATATAGATACAGGCAATATTCAAGGGGCAGTAACGGCCGTTGCCCGGCGAGGCAAGCTCGTTCACTTCCAAGCTCATGGTCTAATGGATGTCGACAATGGCAGGGCAATGGATGAGGACTCGATTTTTATCATGATGAGTTCGACCAAACCTGTACTGGGTGTGGCTACTATGATGATGATTGAAGAAGGTTTGATTCGCCCAGAAGATCCGATTTCAAAATACATACCTGAATTTGCCAATATGCAAGTTGCCGTGCTGGCTGACCCTGCCGAGAATATTAGCCCTTATTCTGTTAATCCAAATGACATTCCTGAGTATCGCTTCGTGCCGGCGAAGCGCGACATTACCATTCACGACTTGCTTACTCATACATCCGGCTTAGCTAGTGGCGGTCTTGGTAGTGCAATCGCTGGTCGCCCAACACTAGATGCTAATCCTACAATTGCCAGCGAAATGCCAAAGTACGGTTCTACCCCGCTGGACTTCCAACCCGGCTCACGGTGGAAGTATAGCCCTGGCATTGGCCTTAATGTTGTATCTCGAATTATTGAGATTGTGTCAGGTCAGCCCTTCGACGAATTTTTGCAAGAGCGAATTTTCGAACCACTTGATATGAACAATACTTATTTTAATGTTCCCGTTGAATATCAGAACAAGCGTGTCGTAATACACGACCGAGATATGTCTCGTTTCTTCGGCCGCCCCCCCACTACCTATTTTTCAGCTTCTGGTGGTTTATCCAGTACCGCTGGCGACTATCTCAAGTTTGAGCAGATGTTAGTTAATGGTGGCGAATTATTTGGGAACAGACTGTTGAGCCCGCGTTCGGTCAGAATGATGGGGAGCAATCAGATCGGTGATTTGTATCGTGGGTTTTCTCGTAATCAGGAAGGAATGGGTTTTGGTTACACAGTAGGTGTGACAGTTAACCCTATTACTTCAAAAGCGCGCCGCAGCGCTGGGGCTTTTGGATGGGGTGGCGCCTTCGGCACCCGTACCTGGACAGATCCCGAAGAAGAACTGACTGCTGTTATCATGTTGCAGCAGCCTTATGGTCCTGCACAGTACGATTTTGAGAATGCAGTGCAACAAGCTATTATCGAATAGTTCTGGATAGCTAAAAAATAGTTACAAAAAAGCGCGGGCAAATATTTCAATTTGCCCGCGCTTTTTACATGGCTCTTTTCCCCCTTAGTAATTATCTACAAGCTATTGTTCCAGCTCCAGAATTGAATAGGAATTTATTCGCCGCGCAATGAATAAACCAGTAGCACATTCCCTGGAGCTTCTGCCCATTTTTCATAGCCGGAGGTGATAAAGACTTGACCGTTAACAATGACCGGACCATCGGATTCAATTGAGCCACCTCTTGCTTCTATTCCATTGCGGATTCCAAAGCTCTGTCTTGTATTAGTTTCCCAAAGTATGTTGCCATCGTCGGCATCGAAAGCTCGTAAGATGCCATCTAGCCCACCCGCAAATACTAGATCAGGGGTGCTACTTACCGCAGCCGAAATTCCTTGCCAACAAAGAAACTGACTTTCTTCACATTTATCCGGCAAGTCGTTGCGCCATAATACTTCTCCAGTACTGAGGTTTAAGGCGTGTATACCCGGGTGGGCCGGACCGACATTATAAGGATTATTAGTTGGCAAATCTGAAACGCCTACGAATAGTTTCTCTCCACTGGAGCTCATGCCATAGTGAATGCCGCCCATGGTGCCCCCGCTTCCTACACGTTGTTCCCAAACTAATTTGCCAGAGTTTGCAGGGTCCAAGGCGTAGACCATACCTGATTTTTGCCCCACTACTATTAATTCACGACCGTTTTCATCACGAGTCAGAACGGGAGAAGCTCCAATATCATAATCGGGCCCATCTTCTTCCGGGCAGTTTGGTGTTCCTCGTGAACACGCCCCATTCCAGGCATCGTCCTTAGTGAGTTGGGCAGCCCAGATTATTTCACCAGTAGAGATATCCATAGCCAACACTGCATCACTGTAACCATTCGCCGGTGAAGAATAGTTTTCACCTGTGCCGACATATACTAAATTTCGACCTGCATCGATGGTCGGACTCGACCAAATAGGAGCACCAGATGGACCAAACTGTTGTATACCGGCAGTACTTATAATAGTTGGTCGTGGCTCATCGGTGGTATAGGTTCGCCACAATTCTTCACCACTGCGAATACTCAGCGCAACCAGAGCACCACGAAAAGAACAGCAGGGATATTTTACTCTCGCAGCCAGAAGTACCTCCAAAGAGGAGACCGGCACAATCACGGTATCACCATGCGCAATAACTGATCCCGTGAGCGTGGCTTGCGCATGCTCATGAACCTCTTTTTTCCAATTAAGTTCGCCAGTCTGAGCATTCACTGCATAGGCACTACCACTAAAATCTCCGAACAAGAGTGTTTCTGGTACTCCTTGATCATCGGTATCAACATAAATTGCACCACGCACTTCAGCATCTGCACTGAACGTCCACCAAGGGCAACCCGTTACATTGTCCAACGCATAAATAGTTCCTTCCTGACTGCCAATAAAAGTGACTTCCACTGTAACCACTGGTTGTGATCGCGCCCGTGTAGCATCAGGAAATGCGAAAGCCCATTTGAGTTCCAATTGATCAACATTATTCTTATTAAGTATTATCTCATTAGCTTGATGCCGCGAATTTCCCGATTCACTACCCCAACCGTTCCAAACTACCGGCTGGCTTAAGAATGAGCTTGAATCCAAACTCGACTCGCAGCTAAAGCTAATAGCCTGCGTGCGGGCTTCATCATATCGTTCGCCTGAAAGATAGTAGGCAACATTTCTTTTCTGTTGCCGAGTCAACGCCATGCCGGAAGTAGCCATAGATCCAAATTCCAGCACATCGACAATGCGCTTAGGAGTGTATAGAGCGAATGCTGCTCGTTGCGGCGCTTCCAGCAAGGCTCCTTCGTGGCATTCAGCACAAAATAACTGGTATTGCGATTCTCCATCTGCCAGCTCCGCATTGTTTTGAAATTCTTGAGAGAGAGCTAAAACCGGTGTTAAAGAAAAGAAAATTGCAGGTATTGATAATCGAGCTATTTTTAGGCGTATGTCTCGTTTCATTTGTAGATAGATTCCGTTAGTGATTCTTAAATCTAATTTCCTGGCGAATTTTTTTGTCAATTGATAATAATAAAGCAACGCAATTTAGAGCATTTAGTTTCTAGCCAGGAGAAGAGTTGCGCAATTAGTACGAACAGATGAATATTGTTGTGTTTGAAAGTTAAAACATATTATCGGTTCCGCTCCTTTGTCGAGCACACTGCGTCCTCAAAGATATCGAAAGTACGCTGCACGTCCGCCTGGGAATGTGCCGCCGAGATAAATAGATTGTGGTGTGAAGCCATGAACACGCCGCGTCGGGTGCACTCACCACAGAGGGACTGGTGAAATTCGATGCCGCTTTCGTGCTCTGTTCGCAAATAGGGCATCGATAGCATACCGGTGACTTTTAATTCTAATCCGTGTTTACCCGCAATTTCTACCAACCCATCCGTCACCTTCTTACCAATTTGCAGGATCAGCTTTGGAGCTTCAATATGCTTTAGTTCTTTGAGACAGGCCAAGGCGGCAGCCATTGGAGCTGCTGAGAACCAATAACTACCAGTTTGAAATATCGCCGCTGCGGCTTCTTTCAACGAGTCAATTCCCAATAATGCCGAGATCGGATAACCATTTGCCATGGCTTTACAGAAACAGATGAGATCGGGCTTGTAGCCAAAGTATTCGTTGGAGCCTCCAATATCGATACGAAAACCTGCACGCACATCATCGCAAATAGAAACCACCCCGTGTTGATTCAGTAGAGCATGTACCTCGCTCCAGTAACCTTCTGCCGGGAGTGCGTTATCCTGATAGGCCGGATGGTGATAAGGGGAAGAAATAAAGGCGGCAATCTCATTGCCCTGCTCCGCGAGAACCTGTTGCAGAGCCGCAACATCATTCCAAGGAATACGAATGACATTGCTGTGATCACTGGAATCAATACCACCACGCTCGAGTGACTGCATCCATGGTGAAGCACCGTGGTAACCACCATCAATTGCGATAGTTTTAGTCCGTTCAGTTGCTGCGCGAGCAATCAACACAGCCATGTTGGTTGCATCGGCTCCGTTCTTGGCGAATGTCGCCCAGTCCGCTATGGGAATCATGTCCACCATATATTCAGCCAGCTCTACCATTACTGGTGAAGCCAATGTCACAGTGTCGGCCTGGCCTAACTGTGAATGGTATGCCTCATCTACCACCGGGTTCTTATAACCGAGAATCATCGGGCCATAGGCGCACATATAGTCTATATATTCATTGCCATCGATATCTGTGAATCGCGCCCCTTCAGACTGCTGGCAGTAGTGCGGGTAAGTTCCATGAGGTTTCTGTACTGAGGGATTAAAGTGCCCGGCGATCCCATTGGGAATTACGTCGTGGGCGCGACTGAACAGCGCCTGACTTTTACTGTAATCAAATGGATTCATACTGTCTCCTTCGCCTCATCCTGAACGATGTATTCTTCTTTATAGTAATAAATATAGAAAGCAAATATTAGCGCGGCCACTCCCATGAATCCTGCAAAAAATAGATGATACATGACCCCTTCTAGTTTTGAAGAGCCGTCTGGATTCTGAATAACCTGATTGACTAGGGCAGTAAAAAGATTGCCCATCGATATGGAAAGATAGAAGAAAGACATCACTAGGGACTTCATCCTCTGCGGTGCCTGAGTGTAGGAAAATTCCATGCAGGTAATCACTAGCATCACCTCTGCTATAGTTAGTAGCAGGTAGGCAAGCAGCTGCCAGCTAATATGAGGAGTTGCTCCGCCCTGTATGAGAAATTCGATCCAAGCAGTAACTACAAAGGGAGTTGATGCTAGAAACATACCCATGGACATTTTGCGCCCGGCAGTTACCTCAAAAAATCGTCCCATGACGGGGTAGACGATATAGGTAAATACGGGAATCAAAGCGATGATGAGAAAAGGGTTCGCCGCCATGATCTGTGCAGAGAGCAATTCATAGCCAAAGATGTTCCGATTCATCTGCTGAGCCTGCAGTACCCAAGTGCTACCCATCTGGTCGAACAGGGACCAGAAGGCGGCAACTAGAACGTAGACGATAAACAACCTCTTAAAAATTCGTTTACCCTCATTTCCAAACACTTCCTGTAGATAAGACTTCCCGCCTGGCGGGATGTGCACAAATTTATTCCGGCCCAGCCAAAATGTGCCGGTGGCGGCCAGCATAAACAGACCCGGCACACCGAAGGCCACCGACGCTCCGTAGTTTTCCAGCAACCAGGGAATAAGCAGTGAAGAAGTTGAAGAGCCGATATTGATTCCTAGGTAATACCAAGAATAGGCACGAGACAGCAGATGTTGATTACTCTTGCCAAACTGATCTCCCACATGGGAAGCAACGCTGGGCTTTATTCCACCTGAGCCAAAAGCAATCAGCGTCAGGCCCATAAACAATCCAATACGAGTATCGTCCAGGGCCAGCGAAAGGTGCCCAGCACAATAGACGAGGGAGAGAAATATAATGGTTCTGTACTTACCGAGAAACGCATCGGACACTATTGCGCCGATAAGGGGAAGAAAATAGGCGGTGGCAGTGAAAAGATGAAAGTAAGAGGTTGCATCTTGTTCCGAGTAGGTGGCGAGCACTCCATCACTAGTCATCAGGTACTGAGTCATGAAGATAACTAGAATGGCACGCACACCGAAAAAACTGAAACGCTCCGCCACATCATTAACTATAATGTAAGGAATTCCATCAGGCATGCCTGACGAGGGAACTGGGGCCGCACGGTAACTAGACACCCCATTATAGTAGCAGATAGTAAGCAAGATTCTGAAAAAGCTATCTTCATTATTCTATGGCGTATAATCAGCAACACACTTGTTTAGATATTCCCAATAACATTGATTTGCCCTTCGCTACAGCGAGCACCTTGCCGAACTGAGAGATTCGTTGTTGTAAATAACTGGAAATTTATAGATTAGCCTTCAACTTTCAAATAATGGATCAATTACATGAATGGCATAAGAACTGATGGTAATAGGTGTTTCGTCTGCGGCCCAGGTAACAACATTGGTCTTAAGTTAGTGTTTCGAATTGAAGACGATGTCTGTCGTTCTGAATTCAGTCCAGATGACATGCATTGTGGTTACGATGGTGTAACTCACGGCGGCATCATATTCAGTGTGTTGGACGATGTAATGGCTAATTGGATTCACCTTAAAGGAATTCGAGCCTACACCGCAAAATGTGATATTCGCTACAAAGACAATCTGCCAACTGGCACTCAAGTGAACCTCGAAGGACATTGTATTAAACAACGAGGTCGACTTATTGTTATGGAAGGGAAAATGTTCAGAGCCGATACCAATGAGATAGTGGCGGAAACTCAGGCCAGTTTCATGAGAGAAGCTGACGCTTAAGAAAGGGTAAAGTCTGTTCTGATGTTACTACCCATTCATTGCCTTTGTGCTCTTACCTCTGAACTCTGACACCAGTAATTCTGCTGATCAATATTGCAGACTCAATACGTTTTACCATCCCATAAACTGCATTATTCCCTTGAAAAATATCTACAAGAGCGTAATTTGAGTAGCAGCTCAGAATTCACCCTACATAATAGAAGAGTTTGGAGGATCACATGAATCATCGAGTCCTAAGCGCATTAAGTCTAACTATTGCCAGTCTGCTAATTATTCCACCGCTGGGTGCTCAAACATCGGATATCCCGCGTACCGAGTTTGGCGTACCTAATTTTCAGGGCACTTATACCTACCGCACTCTCACACCACTGAACCGCCCACCAGAGCTATCTGACAAAGAAATTCTGACCGAGGAGGAAGCCGTAGAGTGGCAACAATTTGAAAATCGTCGCCAAAACCGAGACCTGATTATCGACTCGGTGGGCGGCGCCGGTTATCCTCCTGGCGTAATTTCCTACAATAATTTCTGGTACGAGCGTGGAATCGAAACCATCGCAGACCGCAGAACTTCTCTTATCTATGACCCACCCAGTGGGAGAATGCCTCCTACTAATGCAGCTGGAATAAAACGTCGCGCCGAAATATCTGAGATGCGAAGACTGAGTCTTGGCCCTGAGGGACGAACCTTGGCCGATCGCTGTTTGCTAATGGGAGGTCTACCCATGACATCGGGAGCCTACAACAACAATATGCAACTCATCCAGACGAAAGATCATATCGTCATCGTCAACGAAATGATTCACCGCGCACGCATCATCAGACTGGATAGCGAACATCATACCCGCCAACTCAAATGGAGTGGCGACTCCATCGCCCACTGGGAAGGTGATACTCTAGTGATTCATACTCAACATTTTTATCAGAACCAGAACGGCAGAGGTTCATCCGCCAGCATGAAGTTAGAAGAACGAATCAGCTGGCTCAATGAGAATACGCTCGACTATGATTTCACTATGGAAGATCCGTTGACATGGGACGTTAGTTGGTCAGCGAGGCTACCAATGCGCCGCATCGAAGATCCGCTTTTTGAATACGCCTGCCATGAGGGCAACCATGGTTTGCCTGGTATTTTAGCTGGCTGGCGACGCTATGAGTCCATGGGAATGAATGGAGACGGCACGCCGAAGGACTAATTAGCTAAGGAAGAGCTAAAAAGTCCCGGTTATTTTAAGCGACATTATCAATCCGCGAATGCTGCAGCGCTTTTCGATTTCTTCAAGGATGCCGGCTGAGAGACGTCCAACATACCGAGTTCTATCGCTACATTGCTCAGGATTGCCAATGTCGCGGGCATCCCAGCGCCAGCTGGTACCTGCAGGACTTATCCATTCGGCAAACAGCGACAGCCCCGGTTCAGCTCGCATGGTCAGTAAATCATCGACGTCATAGATCTTTGTGTTGCCGTCAAAATTGTCCCTCACACTGGCACCCCAGTTCAGGCTTAAGCGAGGAATATCATGGCGAAAACTGAGACTCGCTCTACCGCGACCGTGATGTGACATCCGTCTATTCTGTCCAGTTAGTGGATCTCTAATTTCGGAATCCGCCAGGCTTAAACTTGTCGATACCAGCAGATTCGGCATATCGAACATGTGCATTCTAATGCTGCTATTTAACCTAATGCCGTACATCTTCCCATCGCCTATATTGCCATTGGCAGACAACAAATTATCTTCAGAAACCGATACATCGAGACGTTCGATCCTGTCCCGATGATCATGATAAAAAATCTGACCATCAATAACTCCGACATCATTTGGTAGTCGATACTCTGCATTGAAATTGTAGCTCCAGTACCATTCCTGACGCAGTTCAGAATTTCCCGCTGCAAAGTTGGAATCTTCGTCATTACTATCTGTGTCCGCAACAAAATCACTAAAACGAAGTTGCTGGACAATTTTCTCTATCGATCCTCTCAGCTGAATAGTCGGCGTCAAGTCGTAGCGCAAATCAACTTTCGGCTTGACGAAATCAAAATCACGTTTGTTAGACACGTCCCCTGACTGAGTAATTTCTGACTGCTCATACAGCAATGTACTTTCCAGAGACATTCTTGAACTAAAATTCCAGTTGTGAATAAGAAAAGGCTCATAACGAACTTCTTCCACGATAGAGTTAGCATTGGATAGCGCTACCGCAACCAGCCCACCGAAGTTTGCCGAAGGATTGCCCGTGGAATCCAATACCCCCAAAGCAAGATTTGAATCCAGGGTGGTAACAGCTCGCTCGATTCCAAATTCGATGTCCTGTCCGTCAAAAATATCTCTGGTGTAAGAACTTCGTATTATTTCTTCTTCAGTAACACTCCCAGATTCAAGAAAAAGATTTTTTTCTTCGGATCCGTCAGCAAAAATTTCAAACCTTTCTCTAGTTCTACCACGATTATCCTGATTTAGAACAAACAAAATCTTGAATCGATCGCCATTATTTAAGAAGGTTTCATAGTCGCCACCGATTTCCCAGTTGTCCTGCTCTCCCGGGATATCGTCTCGTTGCAACTCAAGGATATTGGGCATGACAGTCAAATCGGTAGTGCTGCGCCTAGTCTTAGTTGGATTATCATTTTGAGAAAAGAGTGCATTAAAGCGCGCACTAGAGCGATCGCTAAATTCATAGCCCAGATTAGCTGTCAGATCATAGCTTGTTTGTTCGGTGATGCTATCTTCGATTACGCGATCGTTTGGTGAAAAATCTCCGAGAATACTGTTCTCCTCACTTTCTTTATGACCGTATCGGGGTTCCGCAACTGCACTGAGTACATAATCAAATCCGCCGACACGATTCGAATAGGACAGATTTGCTCCAGGTGCTATATCGCTGTCTCGACTCCTATCTGCGTTTATTTGATAGGACAGGCTTGAGTTATCGAGCTCTGCAAACAACACGACGTTAACCACCTGACCACTGCCACGCACATCCAGTTCACCAGACGTACCACGAATAATCTGGATATAGTCCACCTGATCGGCGGTAATCCGGTTAAGCACACCACTGGTCTGATTATTCTTTCCGGCAGTGCGCTTACCATTGATGAGAATTTCGCTGGAACCACTACCACTGCCGAATCCACGACCTCCACCGCCGCCGCCGCCACCCCGGAATCCGCCACTGCTGCTCGATCCGCCGCCAGTAGTTGAGCCGACTCCCGGAATTCGATCGAGCATGTCTTTGGCATTTACTGGACCATATTCAGCAAAGTAGCTTGCCGGATAGGTCACAGTGGACTCATCTTCCGCAATCTGAGCAAGGCTTTCGCTAGAGAATGACGCGGAACACAGCAGGCATACAAATGCGAGGTAACACTTTCTGATAGGTGAATTCATGGCACTCATAGGCCGCTGCGGTTAAATTCTAATGACATGGGGGTTGAGGATGCTCTTAAGGATTTCAATAGGACCATAAACACCAGAGTTTCTCCACTGGTTGTCATAAATCGTCACAAGTCGCAGCAGCCTTGCAGACCTAGAATTACGCATGGTTTCGCAATAAGGTTACTTTGGCTAATGCATGTGCTGATTCCCAGAATCGATGGTAGTCTTTGAATTACAAAGTCGCCTTTGCGCAAGTTTAGCTCTAAACAAATACGCTCAAATTGCAGAACCGATGCTGCTAGAATCAATTTTTAAAATAAAAATAAGGAGCAAGAAGTAGTGACGCAGAATCATTGGGCAACATTCTCAGGGCAGCAACTTGCGTCTGCCTATGCTTTGGAAGCTGATGCATTTGGTGCAATAGCAATGAGTCCTAGCTTCGATGGTCTTATCAGGCAATTCAATGACTACGATAGCTATTTGAAACGTTTGAATCAAGATTCCAAGCACAGGGAAACTGTCCGTTCTCTATTGCAGAATGATGGAATAATCGACACGGCGGTTCCCACTAGGGAATTGGCTCAACTTTTCTGTTTGGCACAAATAGCTGCCTGCTCTGAACTATTCAGAGGTTGGGAGATTAATAGCTCACAACTGAATCGAGAAGGCATTCGTGCCCTGGTTGACCAAGGTAGCGCTGGCATAAGGAACATCCCGGAGATTCCACTTGAAACCCGCCCCGATCAATACAGCGAAGCTCAAAGACAGCTCATGAATGGGGTAAATGTTATTCAAAATGTAGATACCATTAGAGTTCTGCAGGTAGTTAAATTACTCGGCCTGATCTCGATTCATGCAAGCGATATTCAGCAACTTTCTCTTGGAGTTGGTAATGGGTATCGTGATCTCTATGGTATTCACGGTGTAGCTCGTATTAGTAAGAAGCAAGAAGGGGCTTCTACCATACTCAATTTTGATATGCTGGAGCAACAAGCGGCGCACACAGTGCTAGTCGATAGTGATCCAACCTATCATGATCACTTTGAGAAATTGAATCGGGAAGAGGCTGGCAGGGTGCTGGCACTAAATACCGAAGCAGATCAGGCCATGAAGACATTAGAGGAAAAACAGCTAAAATTAGATTTAAGTTTGCGGAATTTAGTGGTTGGTTTGCGGATAGATCACCATATGATTCCCGATGCCGAGAAATTTCTCGGACTGATAGCCACTGTAATCGACTCCAATGCCGACTTGATTTTTACGATTGGGGCTGGAAATAACCTGACGGAATTTGAAGGCAGGCTCAACTGCTTTGATAAACTCTTTGCCACGCTGACTCAAATTGGATTAAAGCCCATTCGATTGCTGCTGCACGGGAAAGGTTCACCGCAAGAGCAACGCAGCCGACCAAATTTTGGACAGCTTGCCTATACCAGCTATCAGATTCTTTATTGCAAGCTTCAGCGCGATAGAATGCTTTAGAGAAAACAGAAAATTTCATTTGTAATTGGAAGAAGAACCTGAAATCAGATCCATGTATAAAGCTTGATCGGCTTTGCCATGCATCTCTTCGTTGTGATCGATAAATTTATCATTGCTAAGTTCCAACAACTCACGGAATTTTACTCCAAGTTAAGTTCTCTTGGCTCTACTATTTTCAATCAAGCCGGAAACCCATACCATTGCTTTCAGTGCTATCCTATTGAATAGTTGAGCAATAAATGGCTAAGGTGAACTTGTCGCGCAAATCGGATTGCAATTTTGAATGTCGATGGGCAGGCGATTATCAACAGCAGCATTATTTCCTCTTCGAGGCTTCCGAGGCAATACTCCAATATTATGTGCTCTAGGGCTATGGACTAAATTCAAAAAGGCTTCTATTCTTCTTCTTTTCCTTTCTCAACAAACCAACGTCTCATCATAATGCGGAACAGCGAAACCAAAACCCCCTCAAAATCAGAAGTTGAGTTACTTTTCAATCTCTATAATTCCGGGAATTTATTAGAAGCTGAAAATCATTGCAAAAAACTGCTAAATACTTACCCTGACTCTGCTCTTGTTTCCAATATGCTCGGCGTCGTGTTTCTAGCTCAAGGAAAACCAACGCAGGCACTGGCTGCCTACGAAAATACCATTCAAACAAATCCTGACTATCCAGATGTTTATAACAATCTCGGAATCTTGCTGAATTCTCTTGGACAATTTGACGAGGCAATTGAAAAATTTACAAAAGCTGTCGAATTAGATCCCGACTTTGGAGATGCCCTCAATAACTTGGGCGCAATGCTGCAAAACCAAGATCAGCATGAACGAGCCCTGATACATCTATCGAAAGTTGTTGCATTGAATTCTAACAACCCCTTAGCTTACTTTAACTATGCAAATTCCCTGAAGGCAACAGGTAAAAATGATGCCGCCTTAGAAAACTATAACAAGGCTGTAAATTTACAACCTTCGTTTTCACTAGCCTTTAATAATCGTGGCAACCTTTTAGAAAGCATGGCCAGATATGAGGAATCCAAGAGAAGTTATACAAGGTCTATCGAATTAGATCCCAGCCATGCGCGAGCTTATAGTAACCGAGGTATCGTCGAGAAAAAATTGGCCAACTACCCCGGAGCTAGAAGGGATTTTAGTAAAGCTGTTGAACTCGATCCTTGGCGGCTAGAGGATTCAAAGGAAGACAGCAATTTAAAATTTAGACTGCATATTAATTTAGGAGATATTCAGATGTATTTTAGGGAATACGACAAAGCCTTGGCAGCTTATGATCGTGCCGCAGAAATTGATCCAGATGCTTTAGATGTACTAGCATTTAAAGGTAATGCTGTAGCTGGACTCGGTAACTTGCGCGAAGGCTTGCAGTTAAGACAGGAATCGTTCGGGTTTATATCTTTCGATATTTCGAAAGGTGTATCGATCATTCATGGGCAGACGAAATGAACCGTATAAGCGTAGAAGGCTCAAGTCCACATTTTATTGGCAGTTGGAATATTGAACAAAATTTACTGTGTGATGAGATAGTTAATTTTTTCGAAACCCATCAAGAAAAGCAAGAGCCAGGTCAATCTGCTGGAGGAGTGAATCTTGAATCAAAGAATTCTACAGATATAACAGTGCACCCGAGAGATCTAGAATTACCAGAATATAAATCGGTTAAAGAATACATAAATTGTTTATATGCTTGCTATGAAGACTATTTAAAGCAATTTCCATTCTTGGCTTCGACAATGCCACGAACAGACATCGGTTCATTCAATGTTCAAAAATACCTGCCAGGTGGTCACTTTAAATTGCCCCACAGCGAGCGGACAGCAATAGTAAATTCTTTCAGGGTTCTTGCCTGGATGACTTATTTAAATGATGTTGAAGATGGGGGGTCAACCTCGTTTGTTCATCAGGATTTAGAAATACAGCCAGAGAGGGGAAAGACCCTGATTTGGCCCGCCGAATGGACTCATGCTCATTTGGGAAATATTGTTAATTCGGGGGAAAAATACATTATTACTGGCTGGATGCACTTTCCACACGAGGTTAGATAGGATTTATCCTGCCACTGACTGCACCGATTGCTGATCAGAACTAGCGAATAAAGCTAAGCTATTGAATTTATGAAAAACAAACTAAATTTATTTAGGAAATTACTTCTCAAGTCTCAAGTAGTAAACTCCATTCTATTATCAAAACTACGCACACAGACATCCACAAACTATTTATAACAATCTACTTCTAGACATCTGCAATGCCTACTTTTATGCTAAAGGGTCAGCTGATGGCTAACCACTATACAATTGTTAGTGCAGATTAAGAAAATCTTGAGATGCTTTAATTGAGGAAAAGACAATGGTAAAACCCCTAAGTTTACTAGTGCTCATCGCTGCATTAACAGCGTGTGAAGGTCTATACGATGATGATGGGATTCCGGCAATTCGCACCCGCGCCGATGTTATCGCCTATAATGCCACCGTAACTGCTGAGAATGACAAGTTAGTCTGTACCCGTGAACAGGTAATAGGTACAAACATCCGCCAGCTTGTTTGTCTGACCGCTGCTCAAAGAGCGATAATACAAGAACAGGCGCAGGCAGACGCAGGCTTCCTGAACAGAACTCTGGATATTGGGGCCGGCGGCAATATTGCTCAATAATTCGATATTGAATTGGAGATAAAGCAGGTCAGCCCTGATTTGTGAGTGTCTAACAATTTAATAAAGGCGCACACTCTTATTTTAATATTATAAAACTGGATTCAAGATGAAGAAGTTAACACTAATATTATCCTTGATAGCTGTTTCCCAACTAGCATTCGGTCAGACAGCAGATGAATCTGATATAGAAGAAATCATCATAATAGGTGAACTGTCCAGGTCGGCGGTTAGGTCTCAGATTATCCGCGTCGAAAATGATATTTATGATTTTTACAATGCAAACAATGGCAACGAAAAATTAGATATAGTCTGCCGCGAAGTCGCCCTAACAGGAACTAGAATTCCCCAGCGTGTCTGTGAAACGGTGTTTTTAACTGAGGCCAGAAACCGAGAGATGCGGCAATTTATCCATGAATTCTCTGGTGTCGCAGAGCTGCAATCACTGGAAGCGAACGTACAGAAAGAAATGGATGAAATGAACGCAGTTTATGTAGAACTGATCAAAAAAAACGCATCCTTCTCTGAAGCCTTGCTAATCTTAGAGGACTTGAAAGCCCATCTCGAAGAGCTAGGCGGATAGACCTTAAAGACATCTCTATCTGGTCGTGTATTTATACTAGATTGCCTACCTTGAGTGCTTACTTTTTTCCCGAAATAATCATTAGTTTTAAGGAATGACTACAGCAGTCTTTTTTTATCCGGATCTCATGCTATTTGAATGGCTGAATTCGCTGAACAAGCAACTTGCATATTCCGATTGACGAAGCTATTACGGCAAAACTTATGGTGAATCAGTTTCAGCTAATTCACAGCCAAGCAATCAAACAGTACTCTAAATATAGATTATTAATCTTTACTCTAAATTCCTACTTAAGGCGATAAAACAAAAAAACACTATGAACAATAGAAATACTCGTTTTTCTGCGACCAAGGGTTCTGACTTAACTCGCAAAACGGCAATTGTTTGCGCGTTATTCGCGGCATTGCCCTACTCTCAGCTAAACGCCCAGGAAAATGCCTGGAGCGGGTTGGCCCGCAGCCAATTCGACAGTGCCGCACTAACTCTCCGCATTCCCTGTGTTGTTCTGGAGGATGAAATTGGCAATAGTTTGCCAGGATTCTCACCAGCTTTTGCATTGAATCTGCTATTGATCAGTGACGATGAAGATAACCAATTGCTCCGGCTGGTAGAGCCATTGCAAGAGTTTGCTGAGGTGCCCGCTAGCTGCCTGGATACGCTTAAAGTTTCCAGCGATGGCACTACCGCCACTTACTCAACGAATTCTACAGAACTGGATATTGATGCAGCAGTGTACGCAAACAGATATTACACGATAGAGTTACAAGCAAACCTAGAGGGGCAGGGTCCAATTGATTTCTCTGTTCTCAGCGCAGAGTCGAGAATCTATCGGGCACCCATGTTCCGCGGAGATACCCTTTTAATTATTATCCCGGCACCTCCTTTCGTAGCAGATTTTATTTATGATGATGCCCTAATAGTTTCATCAGTCCAGAAAGTTTACACAGATTTGGCTGTCTACGAGCCCAGCACTATCGATGTTAGCTGTTCTTATTTTGATCCCCTGGGGCTATTGGAACTGGTTGATGTAGTCAATGGTAATTCTCGTTACCGACTTAAGTCCACTGTCACTGCCGCTAATAATAATACGAGTTTTTCAGTGAGATGCAGTGTGTTTAATCGTGATCTCAATCGCGATGTAATCGATATCGATATTCTGAGCTGGTTTATCCAAATATAATCAAAACTTGCGCTCTCTAAGATACTCTTTTTCGGACATTTTTTTCTAAACACGCTGTCGCACACAACAGGCGAATATCAGCAAGCGATAGGTCTGTGTGCTTTAGATATTTCCAGCCGAGAAACTCTGCAGATAAAACCTCTTTTTATTAGCTCTCACTTCTCGATTGATTCTTAATGGGAACTCGTCTTACACCTCTTCCATTCAAATCGAAGGGATTTTTCGGCGCATATACACGAATTTTCCAAGTAAAAAAAACGGCCCCTTCTTTCGAAGGAGCCGTTCTTGTACTGCAAGAGTCGTCTTAGAACTCCATTGATACCCGGCCATAGATCATGCGGCCACGTGCATCATAAAGGATCGATTCCATACCAGTGAAATCATTCACTCGCTGTGGTGCTCGATCGAACACATTTCGTGAACCTATTGTCAGATCTACGCTAGAACCGAACAGCTCAAGTCCACGGTAGTTGTAAGCAACGTCCGTGACTGTAGATGGACGCAGCGTGTCTCTCTCAGTGATATTCATCCCCGTAAAGTATGGGAACTGGTTGAACCAGGAACTACCCCAGTTGTAACCATCATACTCAACTTCGTCGATATAGTGTGCAGCAACGCTAACGCTGTGGCTACCCATCACCCAACCTAACCGCAGGTTGGCCTTCACTTCTGGCAGTGGAGGTGCTTCGCCGAGGAATCGGTTTCGCTTGCCCAGAGGGCTGCTCATCGCATCAGTCTTGAACTTCTGGTATTCCCACACATCGATCTTGGTAACACCAAGATTCGCTGTAATGGTACCAATATCGTTCAAACCAAATAAGCCAGTGATTGCATCAGCCTCAAACTGGTATCTGACCTTGAGGTCGTAGGCTTCCACGTTATTCGCAGCAGCGTTAGATTGACCGACAGTAATCCGCATAAGCTGCGTGGCATCGCCTGCAGCACGAACAATACGCGGATCTTGTTGACCTGAGGCAACCCAGGCAGTTAGCTCGGCAACTGTAGGCTCTCTGCCTTGAATGCCTGTAGATTGTGACCAGTTATAGTAATCCAGGGACAGCAACTGCTGTGGATCGATACTCACGATACGATCCTGGAAATTAGTCTGGCTCCAGTCCAGGTCAATACGCAGGTTATCGATTGGCTCAATTGTAATACCCCAGCTTTGGGTATCAGCCGTTTCCGGCGTCAAGAGGCGGTTACCTGACTGGCAACGACGAGCATAAGCGAAGAAAGTGGACATTGGATCGTCTATGTTGCTCAAGTTACAGCGTTCCGGTGCGTTCAAGGCGTTCATACTCGGTGCAATGAATGCTGTGCCCTTAGTAGCACGCAAAGTTAACCAGTCCATTGGGCTATAGGTGATACCAAACTTCGGATCGGTTGAGCTCTGACCGGTTGAGTAAGTCTCATCTCGGGTAGCCATGGTGATTTCCAGGTTATCCAGAACCGGGATTGCCACCTCGACAAACCAAGCATCAACAGTTCTAGTCTCGTTAGCTGGATAGTCTGCCTGTCCGTTATACAGGTCTCCACTCTGGTATATGGCGGCAGGTATGTAGTCAAAGCCACTACCGCGACGCTGGGCGCCGATAGCCATGCCAATCGGCCCACCAGGCAATTCAAAATCACCTAAAGGCAACGTGCCATTCAATATCAGGTCGTAAGAGAAAATCGAAGAATCAGTCCGGGCTCGCAGTAATTGCGTGGGAAAGATTTCATCAGCGATCATCTGCGAGTTGGTGTGCGGTCGGAGCACATCAGGATTAACCGCCCATGGGCTGAAACATTCGGCTGTGTCTGCCAGAGTGTCACAACTCAGGCCCTGCGAAATAGCAGAGAAGCTCTGATTGTTTTGCCGCGAGAGGGTGGTTTCAGCAGAATACATCACTGAGGCCACACCATCCCAACCATCAAGATAGGGTACGGTGAAGTTCGTATCGAAGGAGGCGCGGAAGGATCTTTCCCGATAAAAGCCCGGGAAGCTACCGTTGCTGTTATGTCCCGAAGCTTGCGTCTGCGACTTACCAAACGGACGCCAGCCACTGAAGGTAACGTCTTCGTTGAACGGAATGCCACCTGGATCAAGCAGCACTACACCTGCCGCATCTCGGTCAGGTAGAGTATCGCCGTCGCGATCCGCTGCAAACAACGCATTACCGTTGGCATCCATTGCACGGAAAGGATTACCTGGTAATTCACCACGAAGGGTCGGCAATTCGTCAACACGGCCACCAGGGTTGGCAGCTGAGTTCTGGCCTTTGTAGGTCATGCTGTTCCAGTTTAGCTGAGCATTGAAGCTCAGGTCATCGCTGACTTCATAATTGGCATTGGCATAGAACACACCTTGTTGAGCTGCAGGGTTCAATTCCCACCATTGGCCAAAGTCCATGTAACAGGTGTTGTTCGAAGCTTTATTACCGTGTGGGTTAGGTCTGTCTCCACGAGTTGGATCTTCCATAGCTGCAACGGTTCCACAACCACGGTCGCCTTCACGTGCTGAAGCACCAGTGAGGATACCTTGGGCATCACGCGATGGCACAGAGAACTGACCAGGGTTACCCGAAGAAGAAAAGTTAAAACCGGAGTTGTACAGATGTGGTCGATCCGACCACAGCAGGTTTCCGTTATCCCGCCATTGACCGGCTACCACTAAATCAACACCGCCGATATCAGTACCATATAAGAAACTGTACATCTGCTCCGAATAGGAGTCGCTTGCATCAGTTTGTTGGTTAAAGCCCTCAAGCTTGAGTCCGTCATAGGACTTAATAGGCACGAAGTTAACAACACCAGCCACCGCAGCTGAGCCATACAGTGCAGCAGCACCATCCACAACGATGTCGAGACGTTGAATGGCTATCTGAGGCAGCATCTGGTTTACGTTGCCGTCAATAACGCGCTTACCATCTACCAAGTCAAGTGTTGCTCCAGCACCAAGACCACGAATATTTATCGCAGTTTCAGTAGCACCGGAACCCGGTGTGATGTTAGAGGAAATGGATGAGCCTTGGTTAAAGCTAAGGTTGTGAATAATATCACCCATATTGGGTGTACCTTCAGCAGCAATATCTTCAAGGCTTATTTGCGTCAATGGTGACGCTGACCGAAATCCTTCGGTTCGTCTGATAAAGGAGCCAGTTACAATGACTTCCTCAACCACAGCATCATCATCTTGCGCCAGCGCTGCCCCTGTTAAGGGTAGCAGTGACAGCGAGATAGCTGCACAGAGTAGTTTTCTTTGATATCGGGGTTTGGTCCCGGACTTTCGGCTAACATGCATACAATATCCTCTCTTGATGTACGGTGTGTCTTCTTTTTTATTGCTTCCCAACGTCATGAAGCAGCTTTAATTGCCTAGTCAAAGTAACCTGAATCTAGAGGAAATACGCCCAATTTCCGTGGGCTCCAATGATATAAACGGCACTCATGGGTAAACTATTCAACGTCTTATCGTAGAAGCATCAATCTTTTCCGTCAAGCCCAAATAGGAATTAATAAGTTTAATTTTAGAAATATCTCTGAAAGCCTTACATATCAACGTTTCTGAACAATTTAAAAACAGTGATTAGTGAGTAATTTGAAGCTTATTTTTGGTGGTAATGGCAAACTTGCCAAGCAGTTAAGTAATTAACGGGAATGTTGGTAACACTTCCGCTCATTCGACTAGTCACCCCTGCCCGGGATACCTTTGTGATTTCGTGTTTGGTTGTTCTCAGCTTTAGTACGAAATTTGTGAGTAGAATCCTTACTTGTGCGGGTTGCGTAACCTGCGATCTGCTTAGTCGGAGCTTCAGAGAGTGCTCCTGGATTTGCTACTTTGAAACTGGATACAGGCCTCACAGCTAGCTGACAGCCACCACCAAAACGAACAATCTGGTTATCTTGTCGATTAAATTACGACAAACCACTTTTAAGCATTTCTTCGTGAGGTTCAAAATTCAAAGAACAGCAATCGATAAAATTATCAACGTATTCCATGTCAGATTGAGCTTTCTCTACATCAGCAGACGTTAGGTGTTCTTTGGCTGGGAAGAGCCCCACTCCTGAAAGCAAGCAGTTCCAAGACCTGTGCGTGTAATAAGTTGCAATATCAAGCCGTTTTAACTCTGCTTCCAAGTCTTGTATGTTGTACCAACACGCAAGCATAGCGTTCAAATTGTTCGAAATATTCTTGTTTTCTCGATTATCTATCCAGTATTGACTATCACTTCTTGAATTAGTCTTATAATGTAAAACTATGTAGTCTCGAATACCTTCAAAATTCATATTCATGCGTTGGTTAAATTCATCTCTGTGTTCGTTGGTAAATCCACCTTCCTCAAATGCTACGGCAAATTGCTCAACCGTAGCGTATATAAACTGTATAGCAGTTGCTTCCAATGGTTCTATAAATCCTTGAGAAAGGCCCACTCCCACACAATTGTTACGCCAAGACTCTTCTGCCCTGCCAACTTTCATTTTTAGATGACGAGCTTCGATATCACTATCTAAAACCCCTAAATGTGTTCTTAGCTCTTTCTCTGCCTCATCCTGATTACAATATTGCGAACTATAAACATAACCATTACCAAACCGGTTAGTCAGCGGGATCTGCCATGCCCAGCCATATGTTAGTGCCGTCGATAAAGTTTCCGATGGTATATTTGGATCAATTTCTGTCGGCATTGCAATTGCAGAATCGTTAAACAGGTTATCTGAGTAACTAATAAAGGGTACCTTTAAAGTTTTTCCCAAAAGAACTGCAGCGAAACCGGAACAGTCTACAAAAAAATCAGCTGACACCGTTTGATCATTACTAAGTTTTAAAGAAGCTATGTCTCCATTTGAATTTTGTTCAACGTTCTCGACAGTGGCTTGGATATGATTGATGCCACCTTCCACTGCTTTTTTTCGCAAGAACTTTCCAAGCAATATAGAATCAAAGTGATAGCCATACTGAAATTGAAACGGGAAATTTTTCGAGGGAATCGGCGCCAGTTTCTTTTCTGTTAAATTTGCCATTAACGAAAAACGATTGGGATTGGCTATTACATCAACCCCTTTTCTACGAAGAGATGCATTATTATAAAGATAATTAAATGTCAGAGAATCAAGACCGCAGGGGAAAGGGTGAAAATACTCTTCATAGCCAGAAACCGTTGACCAATTTTTAAAACTTATTCCATTTTTATAGGTTGCATTGCATTCCGGCATCCACTCAGATTCACTTATATCCAATGCATCCAGAAACACCTTTAACATTGGAGTGGAGCCCTCACCGACTCCAATAATACCAATATCCGGTGATTCAACTAAGGTGATATTCATCCCGAGGTGCTGCCACTTTTTTTGCAACAGGTTAGCGGTCATCCAGCCTGCCGTTCCACCACCCAGAATCACAATATTTTTTACTTTCAAATCGCTCATTATTTCTACGCCAATAAATATTACGGCTTTAACTTAGCGGCTAAGGTTAACTAGGCCTTATTCTTGAGTCCAGAGTTTTATGAACTTAGATGATCACTGAATCTGATCAAAGCTAATCCCGCAGTCTGTCTTCCTCACATCCTTTATACTGCTTATGCTCTAGTGATTAATGATATTGCGGCGGCTATAAGTAGAATAAGGCCTCCTCCATCTAAGACTGTGCTCCCTTTTGCCTGAAATATTATCTTGCTTGCTCCAAAATTCTCGGAAATCTCCCTATATTCTCTCAATACTGATTAAATCGAAGGCATTACCCGCGCAGTTATATGTGATCTTGAATTTAAACATCAATAATTTCCTCTCTAAATCGCATCCAGTTCTCTCCAATGACGATTACCGTTACCCGGCGTTCTTGTTAGCTGAATCCATATTTCACTTGCTAAGATATTAATAGCCATACCCAAAGCCATCATCGGTCCGAAAACACTTTCAAGACCTAGACCAGTTAATGGAATTATGACCATCGTCAAAACTCGCTGGGAAGCCACACCTAACATCAAGGCGAAGCTGCGGATCATAAATTCGCGGTGAGAACCAAAGTTCCGAGCGCGAATACTGCTATAAGCTTTGAACAAACAAAACAGAGTGTACGGTCCGATTAAAGCGTTAATAGCAGCCTGAACTAACCCAAATCCCTGGTGTCCGGTAAAGGGCCAAACGATTCCAATAAAAGCACCTGTAAAAGCAGTGATTGCTCCACAAATTAACCAAACTCGACCGTTCAAGCGATGAAAACTAATCCAACGCTTGCGAATCACAGGAATAAACTGAAACGGAGCGCAAACCAAAACAACGAAACCCAAAATCAGATGGATCCATACTGTGACGACATGCTGAAAATAACGGATATCGAAGGCATTAAAGACTGCTTCCGGATCAGCAACCTCTTGAGAGAAGGCATTAATCATAAAACCAACTCGACCAAACAAAGAACTCATACCGACAAAAATTAGCAGAAGTACGGCGAGCCAACCAAAGATCTCAAATAGTTTGCGCATCTTTTTACGCCAAGGGGAAAAAAATTTCTCTGTTTCCCCTTCTGCAGTCATGCCTGTCAGTGAAACACCTATCATATTATTTACTATCTAAATTAGTCATAGAACGAAGAAAACGGGAGAAATTTTATTTTAGCCTGAAGTTTTATTCAAGATAGACAGTTTCTTATTTTGGCTTCAGCTTCTTCAAAGAAATAGAGATTAAGACCATCAAGTCAGATGGAATTTTAGACTCATCACTTTCCTGGATTCCATCTTCAGCTTATTGCCGTCTAAAAATATCTGCCACACGATCAGACACTTCACTACTCTCTTTTCTGCGCGCAGAACGCAACATATTCCCCATCCCGTAATTTCCTTCGTGGCACGCATATTCATACAACTGAGCAGCTACCTTGGTCATCGGCACTACAGCGGTAAATTTATCAACGAAAGTGGATGGATCTTCTATGGTGAACTCATAGTTGAGCTTTAACTCTCCGACACGAGTAAAACGCTCTGTTAGTACTTTGTTTTTAGACGTCCCGAATCCATCAAAGCTTTGAGTTAAACCATTAAAGTTCTTGGTTACTACAACCAGAGTGCCCCCATCCCAATGCCCGATAGAATTGCCTGACCAAAAATTCAACCCCTCATCTAACTCTTTATCGCGGTCTATTCTAACAACGCGAGCGTCATGAATCATTTCTGTCATGATTACCACATGATCTCGATTTTGAATGATCTGCACATGATTATTATATAAGCTCGGCGTAAATGGTGGGCCGGAGTTAAAACCAACAATACACCGTTCAGACAAACCCCGATCTTCGGGTCCTGTTCTACCAATACCTCCGACAACAAACCTTACGGGCCGCTGACCTATTGCCTCGATAACACCACCGAACTGATTTCCTATTCCCTCAACCCGAGGAGGAATCTGACCATCCATTGGGTACACTATATGTGATGTGCGCACCCTACCGTCGATACCAATATTTTCTACTCGGATATCATTGTAATAAGCTTCGATCCCGGTCCCTGGGGGTGCTGCGCTGGCTCCAGCTCCTAACTCAAAGTGCATGATCCGTGTTGCTGACATCTCCTCTTCTGTGAGAAATTGCCGCTCGCCATATTCTTTCGGACGCTGCATAGGGACATTGGATGAGAAATTCCAAACGCCCTGCATGTCCGGCAGACCCCATTCTGTAAGTGGAACAGCATAATTTTCAGCAGCAAGCCCCCCTTGTGCGAGCTGCAGAAAGAAAGAAAACAAAAGAATTAGAAAACTGCATTTATTCATGACGGGGCCAATTTGAGATAGCAACCAATCCGACTAAGCATCAGTTTAACGAAAACTTTAAGTCAAAGGCAGTATTGCTATGGTAATTGCAGTTAATATCAGACCGGAACGTTTTGGTGAACATATTTTATAGAGTCCGTCACCGGTTCAGAGTAATCTTTAACAATGCTCAAATTGAAAACAAAAACATTTTTCTATTTAATTTTCGTGTTGGCAACCCTAAATTCTTTCCAAGCTCAAGCTAGCCTGATCGGGGACCTAAAACTAGACCCCTCTCTGCAGGACGCAGCCATAATAGCAATGCGAACAGCACTTGGGGCTAGACAACAAACCACCGCAGTACGTCGTGTCAATTTCTCTGCTGAAATGAGAATTTACATTGAGTCATATCGCGAACTGCGTAACTCAAACACACTAGCGAATATTCAGATTCGCTACGATGCGGCCAGAGCGAAATTGCTCGAACCAAGACTGCCGGCTACGGTAGAGGAATTAGTCTCGACACTTGAAAAACTTTAACTGCGAGCTGACTCACTTCAAATACTATTACGTCATCATGACAAACATTGGCTAGGCTTTAACAACACAAGGGAATCGCTTATTTAGCATTTCTTATGCCTATCGACATTTATTCTCTGCACCCAGTCGCTAAATTATTTAATCATGCCTTTATAAGTGCAATACTTAAAAATCTTTAAACTTAAAAAAGAATGGTTCCGGCAATGGAATACCCAAATCCTGATTCAAAATCGGCAGCACTCTATCGACGCGCACAGGGCGTGCTTCCTGACGGCAATAGCCGAACTACCATTGCCCTAAAGCCCTACCCCATCTATATCGAAGAAGCATCTGGCGCAAACGTCACCGATGTCGATGGTAATCGCTTTATTGATTTTAATAATAACTATACCTCCTTGCTGCATGGCCATTGCTTCGAGCCGGTAAGGAAAGCAGTTGAGGCACAAATAGGGAAAGCGACGGCCTGCTCATTCACCACCGAAGCAGAAATTGAACTGGCAGAATTGCTTTGCGACAGAGTGGAATCTTTCAAGCAGGTTCGGTTTTGCAACTCAGGCTCAGAAGCAGTTATGAATATGTTGAAGGCAGCACGTGCGTTTACCGGGCGCCCGAAGATTGCAAAAATAGAAGGGCTTTATCACGGCTCCTATGATTTTGCGGAAGTAAGCCTGAGAAACAAACCTGGTGATCGGAACGGAAGCGCGCCCATATCTACGGCGTACAGTTACGGCACACCGGACTCGGTTTTAAACGAAGTGGTCGCCTTGCCTTTTAATGAAATCGAGGCAACTGAATCACTAATCAATCTGCACGGCGAAAGCTTGGCCTGCATCATGATCGATCTGATGCCCCAAACCTTAAGCATGGTTTCACCATCTGAAGAGTATCTACAAGCGCTAGTTCGACTCACGCGTGAACATGGAATTCTTCTCGCCTTCGATGAAGTTATTAGTTTTCGTCTGGGGTATTCCGGTGGTCAAGGCATGTTTGACATCGACCCTGACATCACCAGTATTGGTAAAATTATTGGAGGCGGCTTCCCGGTGGGTGCAGTTGCCGGTAGAAAGGACATCATGTCAGTGTTTGAACCACAGGATGGACAATCTCCTCGACTCCCCCATGGCGGTACTTTCAATGCAAACCCTATCACCATGACTGCAGGCAAGGCAGCCTTGCAAGACATGGACAAAGATAAGTTTGATCAACTTAACGCCGCCGGAAATCAATTAAGACGGCAAGTTAAAGAAATTATTACCGAACTTGATATTGCCGCGCAGGTAACAGGGAAGGGATCGTTGTTCGCTGTACGATTTCATGACCGACCCATGCGCCACTTTGCTGATATCGTTATTGGTGAAGAGGAAAGTCTGTTCATGGATAAACTACGACGCTATCTTATTGGCAACGGTATTTGGTTAGGTGGAAACATGGCTGGCTGTCTTTCGACAGCAACCACACAAGCACACATCGACAAGTTCTGTCAGGTATTAAAGGCAGGGATACTCGCACAAAAATGACTAGCGTCCGCTTAGAACGAAAAGTAGGGTTGGCTGGCGCAGTATTTCTGATGGTAGGAAATGTAGTTGGCGCCTCAATATTTATTCTACCTGGCACCTTAGCTGGCATTGCCGGACCAGCGATATTTATCGCCTATCTTATCGCCATTGTTCCGGCATTTTTTAACACGCTCGTTGCTGCACAGGTGGGTAGTATTCTGCCAGTCAGTGCAGCAGATTATGTTTTTACCAGTACCGTATTACACCCTCTTCTCGGTTTTCTCAAAGTTTGGGCAGCGATGTTAGGTGCGTTGGTTGGGGGCCCTATTCTCGCCTACGGTTTTGCCGACTACTTTGCTTTTTTTGCACCGGATATAAATAGGGTAACACTTGCTTGCCTTATCGTAGTCAGCATCATGATCATCAACCTACTGGGCATCCGCTCTAGCGTGAAAATACAGATGGTAATGGTATCGTTATTTGTCAGTGCTTTATTGATTCTTGCTATCGGCGGCTTGTTCTATATCGATGGAGAATTATTAACACCGATCGCACCACTTGGATGGGGCGCTGTGCTTGCTGCTGCAGTGCCAGCCTATTACTCTTACACCGGCTTCACAATGTTACTTTCGATTACCGAAGAAATTAAGAATCCAGCAAGAAATGTTCCTCTAATAACTCTGTACACTTTTCTGATTGTTGCCTTCGTTTACACATCAGTAACATTCGTCGTGCCAGGTTTGATTCACTGGCAGGAGCTCGGTACGATCGTTGCGCCATTGAGCGCAGCTGCGGCAACCTTTTTACCCGAGTGGTACTCCACGGCAATTACAATTGCAGCTCTGCTCGCTGCCGGCACGTCTATCAATATGATAATTATTACCGCTTCCCGCTCATTTTTCGCCGTGGCAAGAAACAGAATCTATCCACAAATATTTAATCGTGTGAGTCGTCATACAGGAGAGCCTGACACCACCATCATATTAGTTGGAGTAATTATTCTGGCTGGAATAGGCCTGCAGGGAAATATCGCACAATACGCTTCCGTGTCAGTTATAGGTTGGATGCTCTACGGAATTATCTGGGGGATTGCGCTAGTACGTTTGCCAAAAATGTTGCCGGATCACTATAATAACGCGCAGTTCAAACTAAGTAAGTCGTGGTTATGGATCACCGCTGCGGCCAATATCATAATCGGTTTTTTGTTTATCTTTATTGCAGTCCGAGATAATACGGCTCCCGCTATCGGATATTTTTTCTTGTTGTTTCTAGGTGCAGTTTATTATTATTTTAGGCAGAAGGTCCTTGCTAAAGAAGGAGTATCGTTGGAAGCGCTATTGAAAAACGAGACTGATGAAGCATCTCGCGCCACGCGTGAAGCTGCGGCATAGCTCTTTATTTCTAACTCTTAACTTTGCTCACTCATATTTCATTTCTACCACTACCATGAATGGGCCTTTTTCATTACTGCTTCCCATGAAAAAAGTTTCACCAACTACCAGCGATTCGCTTTCAACAAATTTAGACAACTCTTCTTCATAATTCTTAGTTAGGTCAATACTGAAACCTAAGCCCTCGTTGGTATAATCCAACGACTTCTTAAGGGCGCCCTTTTTAGCTAATGACACCATGCGTTCAGCGTAAAGGTCTGCAAGTAGAATACTGCCTTTGGCCGCTCTACTGCGCACCTTTTGAAGTGTTGTCCTTACATCGGCCTCTTTGAGATAAAGCGTGACACCTTCCCAGAGGAAGAGAGTTTTCTTGGCAGGGTCGAAGCCTGATTCGGTCAATTTATCGAATACTTCCTCATTAGCAAAATCAATACTGACAAAACAAACATGCTCGGTGGAGATATTCGCCGATTTCAAATAGGCTCGCTTGTGCTCTTGGACTTTTACCTGATCGAGTTCGAAAAATTTGACACCGGCGTGCTGAAGCTCCCCATAAGCACGCATATCGTAACCCGCACCCATAACCACGAATTGCTCCACTTCCCCAACTACGCGCCTAATTACACGATCAAAATATATTGTCCTCGCTGGCACAAGATCAGCTAAGCCTTCTGATCCTGGTTCCGGATTACGCGGATAAACGGAAAGCCTGCCTGAAATTTTAGTTTTCACCCACAATGGAAATAGAACTAGCCAGAGCCCAAACGGAGAAGCATTCGGCAGGGCTTCGGTAATTTTTGCTGTTGCTTCATCATCACGCATCCCGAAAACATGCATGGTCCAGCGGCCTTGCAGAACTTCTATGGCAGTCTGAGAAACACCAAGTCGCTTGCTAACCACCAATTGTTTGTAGGCAACGAGAACAAGCCCGAGCACAGCGAAGGGGATGAATAGGATCTGAAGCGGGATATAGATAATTAAACTTATAATTGACACATAATTACCTCTGGGATAAAGCCGTCAAAAGGACTGTATCTTTGTTTTAGGTTGTAATTTTACAATACTATTGATAAATGGAAACAGCTAAAAATAGCCAAGTATCCTTTTATATTTTCGCTATCGTGAGTCGGCTTCCTGACGTCTAGCTCCAGCTAGAATACTTGGCAGGGAATAATTTCCTTCGTGGCAGGCAGACTCGTACAGTTTGTTATCAGCTGGCATGCGCGACAATGTCATTTCGGCGGTTATGGTTTGAGTATAAATTTCAGTGTCGGTAATTTTGTACTGGTAGAAAACCTCCGAATTGGACACTAAAGTCATTCTCTCCACAATCTCCAATGCCCCGCTTGATGGCAGACGTCTATCAGATTGCTCAGGTTTAAAAGACTTCGTGTAAATAACCAAAGTATCATCTTCCCAGTGGCCGATGGAGTCACCGTAATATTTTGCAAATCCTGGATCGTGATGGGTGCTGTTTAGTCTGATGATACGAGCAGTCACATGGTACTCACCGAAAATGAGCACATAGTCTTTGTTCTGTACGATTTGGATATTGCGCCATGGGCCATCGATAGGCAGCGGAACAACTATTGGTAACTGACCAGGAACACCGAGACATCGCTCATTCGAAGGTCTGTTCTCCGGACCATCAAATACATCCTTGCCTGCCGCTGCTCGCTTGGCAAAGATGTCCATTGGCGGATCGTCCTTGAAGGGTAGTCGACCATTTTTGGGATCAACAATTATGGATGTCCGATATTCGCCTTTCACTGCCACATAGGTCATGGGGAAGCCATTGAAATTGGCATCTGGCTTATTGGTAATTACAGCACCCCGCGGTGGAGCCTCTCTATCTGGGTCGAGTGGTTGCTGCAATCCATTGGAGATTGCCACTGCTCGTTGTTCAAGTTCAGCAATTTCCTCTTCGCTGTATGTCCGCTGCAGATCTAGATTAAGCGGACGCTCAAAAGGAGTTCGAGTTTGATCTGTCCATAAACCTTGAAGATCAGGATAACCATACTCTGTTTTCGGTACTATAAACTGTTGAGGTTCTTGAGCGAAGATCTCGGAACAGAGCATGGCCGCACAAAATAGAAGCACGATAAAATTTCGAACCAAGAAGATGGGATTTTGCCTAACTATTTTCGGCTGTAGATAATTCATCAATAGGAAAGTCTGTCTTAGTATTGGTAACTAGATTGGGTGTAATATCCAGAGAAGAGTGGTTGGCGAAATTCAACCCTATAATATTGGTTTCCAATTGGCAATTAACTGCCCTGGAAAAAACATAAACTACAGAAAATGAAATTTTATCGAAGGCACAGCAAATGATCTCTTCTCGAATTTCTTCAAATAATTCTGTTTTCATAGTGTTTACCTGTTGCTTCACTGTGTTTTCATGCTTTATCCCAACAACCCTTGTCCATGCTCAAACAGTCGACCCAAACGAGCCCTGGAATTGGCCTGACGAGTATGTGTTTGAGCAAGTGAATCAGGTTAGAGCGGGCAGAGATTTGACTCCAGAATCCTGGCCTGGCAGCGCTCGGGTTGCAGTACTACTTTCCTATGACGTTGATAATGAAACAGTGCAAGGACTAAGAACGGGAGAAATCAATATAGGACCTTTATCTCAGGGTCAATATGGCGCGCGGGTTGCCTTACCGCGGATCGTGAATCTAATGAATGAGGAAAATATACCGGCTACTTTCTTTTTCCCTGCCTGGAGTTTGAAGCTAGCTCCCGAACAAGCTGACCTCATAAAAAATTCCGGTCAACATGAGATTGGCGTGCATGGCTGGATTCACGAAATGAATACCACCTTAGACAGGCCTACTGAAGCGCGCTTGCTCCGTCAGGCAGTGGAAGCCATCGAACAAATTACCGGAGAGCGGCCCACCGGCTATCGCGCACCATCCTGGAACCACAGTCCAAATACCCTAGAGATTGTTCGAGAGTTAGGATTTATTTATGAAAGCTCATTAATGCATGACGACCGACCTTATGAGTTACTGCAAGACGGCGAGCCTACGGGAATAGTGGAATTACCAGTAGAGTGGATTTTAGATGACGCCCCTCTGTTCAATCCACTGGGATCCAGATACATGAACCCAAGAGATGTGATGCAGGTGTGGATAGATGAATTCGATCGGGCATGGGAAGAAGGCACGATGTTCTTATTAACAATGCATCCCCACGTTATTGGACATCGCTCGCGCATAATTGCCCTTGAGGGACTCATTGATCATATAAAAACCAAAAACGGTGTATGGTTTGGAACCCACGCTGAAACCGCATTATGGGTGCGCGAACAAGCTGGCATGAATTAAAATTTAGCGCTCACACCTAAGTACTACGCACCTGCTACTTCGGTATTAATTGCTTGCCTTCGACTTAGCAAAATTCCAGCGACTGTCAGCACGCCGCCACTTATAAGAAGCGTTATGTCTCCCACATTAATACCAATAACTTCTGTAGTTGGCAATGCTATTAATCCACCGCCGATTATAACCATAACGCGGCCGACCACACCCGCAAAGCCAGGTCGATCTAAGAAGCCGATTCCTATTAGATAGCTCTGTAGAGTACCAGCAATCAGTACTACCCCTATTGCCACTTTGAGAGTTGCAAAGAGAGTTTCCCACCAACTGCCTGACATTATCAATGCAGGCTCCAACACAAAAAAGAAAGGGATGAAATAGATAACACTACCCAGTCGCATCGCCTTGAATCCCGTAGAAAGTGCCGAAGCGCCTGCAATGCTAGCGGCAGCAAAAGCACCGAGCGCCACTGGAGGGGTGATAAAAGAGAGCATTCCCCAATAAAGAATAAATAGGTGAACACTCATAGGGTCCAAGCCGCCCTGAATCAAAGCAGGGGCTAGTACGATAGCCAGAAAGACATAAGCTGCGGTTACCGTCATGCCAATGCCAAGGAAGAAACTGGTAAATGCGCCCATCAGTAGTAGTAGCAGTGTCGAATCGCCTGCAAGATACAATAAATCGTTCACCAGTGTTCCTGATAGACCAGATACAGATAGAGCCCCCACTATCAGACCAACACCTGCCATGATCGTCAGCAGTTCCATCAACAGCTTTCCAGTTGCAACAAGAAACAAACCTGCATCGTTAATGTTCCACCGATGGCTTGGAGACATCTGATTCAAAGCCAGCAACATGCCCGTCGCATAAAATGGTGCTACTGCTTCACGCTGTAAATAGACTAGTAGAAAAATTAAAACCATAAATGCCGCAATGTAAAACCAGCCTTGTTTCATGGTTTCACGCAAATTTGGTAGTTCGTCTCGCGGAGTACCTACCAATCCCTTACGCGCGGCATAAGCATCGACCTGAATAAATAATCCAAAAAAATACAGGAAAGCAGGTATAGCAGCGGCTAATGCTACTGTGGTGTAGGGGACGTTGAGAAAAGTCGCCATTATGAATGCTGTTGAACCCATGATGGGCGGCAACAATACCCCTCCTGTAGAGGCGCAGGCTTCAACTCCGGCTGCGTATTCTTTTTCCATGCCATTTTTTTGCATAGCTGGAATGGTCATCTGACCCGTGGTTAAAACGTTAGTAATTACGCTACCACTCATAGAGCCCATTAGTCCGCTGGAAACAATTGCCACTTTGGCAGAGCCACCACGAACGTGGCCAAATAAGGCGAATGCAAGGTTAATAAAAAAACGACCACCACCAGTATGTTGCAGTGCGATACCAAAGATTAGAAAGCCGATTACCAGCTGCGCAAAAGCACGGAAAGGCAAACCGAGAATGCTCTCGATGCTCATTACATGATAAGACGCTGTCTCAGCCGCTGTAGAAGACAGCCCCGAAATAGGTCCAGGGAATTTGTCAGCAACAATCGGGTAAAGTGAAAACACCAACACCAGAAAGAATAAAACCCAACCGCCGCTGCGACGAACTGCTTCCATGACCAGCCCCCATAACAAATAGCTTGCCCATACCGCATAACTTGGTGCTAAAAACTCCCAACCATAATCCAACATGGTTTCAGCATTAACAAAAAAGAATACACAAGCTGCAAATGCTGCAAAGCTTAGAACGCCATCGAACCAGTATGATTTAGGACTTCGAAATGAAGGGTAAATCAGAAAACAAAGAGGTAACAGCAGTGCCATTAACGCATAGTAATAGTGATTCTGTACTGTAATGACAAAATCAAGTAGCGGGCTCTCCGAAAATAGTCGCAAGGAATCCATTGCCAAAAAAGCAGCGCCGACGGCGGCGATGCCTGTTATCCAACGGAGTGGCTTAGGCAGTGCAGTAGAATTTAATGCCACTAGCGCCAGACCGGATCGAAACCGGCTTTCTCTAGACGGTTAGCGCGCAGCAATTGCCAGGCTGAGACGAATTCATCCTGATCACGAATATCCCGTGCGGACATTTCCGTCCAAGCTGAGGCTAACACTCCTTGGCGTTTGATTAGTGCTTGATTGTGAGCCTCTGTTTCTTCAGTCCATACACCTATTTCACGCCAGTAATTTACGGCACCCTCATGATAGGGTACGACCCATTGAAAAACTTGCGACTCTAAAGCCCACCCAATCGAACCAGGATCAGCATCTTTATGTTCATCATAGTTTTCGTTAATGGCTCGAGTAAGAGAATACACAAAATCGCTGTCTTGCGACTCGAGCGCAGTCAATAGCGGATACGGGTAAGTCCCTGCTTCATGAATATTCTCATCATTAATACCGGCGCCCCGAGTGGCATTGTGTTTAGTGAAATAAGGTCCAACGGCTAACATTCTCTCCCAGCAACCTTCATCGTCATGCGGTGCAGGCAACCAAAGGATACCTCGTGGCGAAGCTTCAAGGCGAAAAGGAGGGCCTGATACCGTAGTACCAAACGCCACATCGACATCACCATTAATCACCCCATTCCATTTAGCGTCATAACCTGGAAAATCTACGCGAACTACGTCGTCCCAAGTCAAGCCACCACAGGCCAAATAGGCCTCCATCGATACATTTAAGGCAGGCGCTGCCCTTACATAAGGTACTCGCCGTCCACGTAGTTCGGCAAAGCTGGTCACACCAGTATCCGCAGCAACGGCCACACCCTGGTTACTTAGACCATTGGAAGTCATCAATAGGCGCAGCGGCTGCGGGCCCCATTCTGGATTCGCAAACTGAAACATGCCTTCCTGCGCAAAATACGTCGCCACGCCATTGGCTGTGAAATCAACTCGACCAGTCTTGAGCGGCAATAATCGGGACACATCATTTTGCCCGGGGATGACTCGCAGAGTGACGTTGTATTTATCACGTAACATAGCGCCGATGGCGACTGCCTGGTTGTACCCCGTAGAGCCCAAATTATAAGCCGTCCAGGCCATTTGCCGAGGCAGTTCGGGTAGCGCAGGTTGCGCCAGAGCAGCTCCTGCAGCTGTTAGCGCTATTAACAGAGAGCCTATTTTAATCATTTTAAAACCGGCTAAGTTAGGTGATTTTAGTCCCTTCGAAAACACTGTATTTCTCCTGAGGCAATTACTGCGATGAGGCCAAAGACTAGCAGGGGCAGTAAGCAAGTGGAAGAGGAAAGCACCTTGCACCCATCCCTCCCTATTAGAGGCATGAGCTATGTTTCACAGAATTTCCTGTTATGCTCCACAGTTAGTAAGCGCGAGCACAACTTTCACGCTACAAAAACACAAGAATAATGACAATCCCATGCTGGAGGGAACATGACATCAAGCGCTGATACGAACACACCTAACCAAGGAAGAGACGAAGCCCATCAACAATCCAATATGCGCAAGGTAGCGATGGCTGCTTTGGCAGGAACTAGCATTGAGTGGTATGACTTCTTTCTCTATGGCTCGGCTGCGGCCTTAGTTTTTCCAACAGCATTTTTCCCTGAAAGCACACCAACAATGGCGTTGATCCTTTCATTCGGCACCTTTGCTTTTGGCTTTATTGCGCGCCCAATAGGAGGCATTCTTTTTGGGCATTTCGGCGACCGGATTGGTCGAAAACGAACACTAGTCCTGGCCCTGGTGGTTATGGGTATTGCTTCCACTATGGTCGGCCTGTTACCGACCTATGCAACTATTGGAATTGCTGCTCCAATCCTGCTCACTGTATTGCGCTTTACTCAAGGTTTAGCGATTGGGGGGCAATGGGGCGGGGCCATGTTATTGGTAACGGAAAGCGCCCCTGCAGATAAACGAGGCTACTATGGCGCCTATGCCCAAGCTGGAGCTCCTGCTGGCGTGATACTGGCTAACCTCGCGTTCATCGCTATTAGCGCATCGGTCTCCGAAGAATTCTTCATGAACTGGGGCTGGCGCATACCATTTCTCGCCAGTGTTCTGCTTATCGGTATAAGCATGTATATACAACTTCACCTTGAGGAGACAGACGCTTTCAAAGAACTTGAAACCGCTAAGAATCAAAAACATGCTGAGGCAACTAACGCCGCTTCAGTTCCTGAGCGCTCTCCAGTATTGGAAGCGCTAAGAAGGTACCCAAAGACAATTGGCCTGGCTGCCGGCGCATTTCTATCGATACAGGTGTGTTTCTATATATTGATAGCATTTATTCTCTCCTATGGGAGCGACCCAAATGGTGCAGCAATCAGCAGAGACACGATGCTAATGGCTGTTCTCATTGCATCTGCCCTTCAGATACCAACCCAATTTATGGCAGCTTCTTATTCAGATAGAAATGGCCGCAAAGGTATTTTTATGGCGGGCGCCATCTTAAGTGGTTTGTGGGCATTTGCACTGTTCCCGCTTATCGATACAGCGAGTTTTTGGTTGATAGTGCTTGGTGTCACCGGTGGACTGATGTCTCTTGGAATGATGTACGGCCCTCAAGCGGCCCTGTATACTGAGCTCTTCAGCACCGAAGTACGTTATTCAGGCGCTTCGCTTGGCTACCAACTAGGGGCAATTGTTGGCGGTGCTTTCGCACCCACCATAGCAACCATCCTATGGACTCAGTATTCAATAGTTTGGGTATCTGTCTATATGGCATTTGCGTCAATAGCCTCTCTGATCTGCATTATGATGCTTACCGAGACTTCTGGAACCAATTTACAGGAAGTGAAATAACAAACGAAAGAAAGCTCCATGTTTAAAACTATAATGCTCGTCTATAATGGGATAAGGGCAGGCAAAACATGGCAGAAATGCTTCAATTTTTTAGTTCTTAAAAAGGATGACATGGCACCTAATATTGAACTCAGCGATATAATTGAATATCGCCACTAGACGATATTCAACCGAATTAAGAATATTATGTGACTAATAACGGTGCGTTATTTAGCGAGGCGTCCAGAAGAAAACTTTCCAGTCACGCAGTGGTTCCGATCCTTCATAAAGTGGGTCATCTAGCGTTCTTCCGGATTTACCGGCCCACTGTGACATCATAGCTATGCGCTCTTCACCCATAATCTCAGTGGCTTCCATCGCATAAGTTGCATCACCTATTCGTAGCCATCCATCACCACCACGTTCTCTGACGCGCCGCGCCCAGTAGCCGTTATCCGGGCGAGTTGCTGAAATTACTCCATCAGGGGTCCCCACCCAGGACAAATAGTTAACAAAAGGCGGAAAGCCACTTTGCTTCATAAGCATTGGACCGCGAACAGATTCGTTAAGAGGCGAGAAATCACTGGGGGCATCAGTTATTGTGCCACCGAGAATTATCCCAGGCGTTCGAGCAAGGCCCGTATTACCCAGATAAGGAGCTGTCACCACCCAGCTCAGAATTCCAGCTAGGATTACCATTCCGATAATATAGTTCTTACTCATTTTCTATCCTCCGAGTCCTTAAATTTAATAGGCAAACAGTATATCCAACGAAGGTCTTTGTCCAATTCAACTTTCATCAACCTACCGGCGGCGGGCAGGTCTTGATATGATTCAATTTCCGGCAACCACAGGGGTGCAACCGTTTTCCCGCTGATCCTCCCGTTAATGACATTAATCTTTAGGTTGTAATCGTTGCGCACTCGGCTAGACACATTCTGTCTGTCACTCTACTCTATTAGGAAACATAGCTTATTGCTTAAGGTGACACGCAATCAGTCCGGAGAGATTTAATCTGCGCAGCTCTAACCATAGCAAGAAGCACTTCCTCCTAAACTATTGTTTATTTCAGCTTACCGTGGACGGAAATGTAGTACTCTTCCTCTTTTGCTCTCCATATACTGATTAAAAAATTTGAGACATCAATATTAACACTTATTTCTAAGGTGAATTGAGCAAACCATATTGCTTCTGTCATCTTTTGAGAATTTATTAAAAACTTTTAATTATGCAAAAAATTCTAATTACTTTTACGTCTCTGTTGCTTGTTAATTGTGGCAGCAATCCTCCAGCAGACACTAATTATGCACTGGTTTTGCCTAGCGCAAGAGTTGAGACGCGGCAAACGTCATCCGGGGCTGGGCTAGATGTTCCAACCCAAGTCGTTGTCTTAGGTACGGGAACTCCCATTCCTGACGCTTTCAGAGCTGGTCCTAGTATTGCCGTTATCCACAATGGAGAGAGTTACCTTTTTGATGTCGGAGCCGGAGCAGTGCGACAGGCGACGATAGCACGATACAAGTACGACATTCCTTCACTCTATCCTTCAGAAATTTGTTGCTTATTTCTCACCCACCTACACAGTGATCACACTCTAGACTTATCAGAACTTGCTCATACTCTATGGTGGCGTCGAAGTAGTAGCTTAAAAATATGGGGACCACAAGGCATAGACCGTATTGGCGATGGACTGTTGGATCTGATAGCTGCCGATGCTCAATTCCGAATTAATGGAGTACAACCTGTTGCCAACCCTAATGGATATAAAGTCCGCCAAGAAAACCTTCAAACAGGAATTGTGCTGAAAAAAGATGATTTAGTCATTGAAGCTTTTTTGGTAAATCATGGAGATATAAATCCAGCTTTTGGGTTCAAGATAACTACAGATGATCTTTCCATTGTTATTAGCGGGGATACTGCTTACAGCGAGCTTGTCGCCGAAAAGGCTGAAGGCGTAGATTTACTTTTTCATGAAGTAATTAGTTTAGAAGGATTGGAAAGAAATTCTCCAGGGTTTCAGCGCTATCATAATAGCGTGCACACTACATCTGAAGAATTGGCTCGCTTGGCTAATATCGCTCAGCCGAAAAAACTCGTGCTTTATCACGGGTTGTTTTATGGCACGGAAGAATCGACAGTTCTAGATGAAATTAAAGCGCTATATAACGGAGAAGTAGTTTTGGCGAGTGATCTCGATAAATTTCCAATTGATTAAGATCTAACTCAATTTACAGACATTAGCTTAAACTTATTCCTATCTTCATCCGCTTCTTTCGACCGATCAAGGATAGGTGTAAGTACATGCAAGATCAGAAACAACAACATCCCCAAATTCATCGGTCTGGCAATTCCTGTGGCCAAAAACTCAGGGAAGAGCGGGACGCCGAGCACTAGAACGAAAAATAGGAAAAGAACTATTCCGGTGTAAAGCCATTGCCTTTGCATAGTGGTCCTGGGAAAAATTAAATAGTGTTAGTCTTTATCATTGCAATTAAGTGGATACATCAAAGTTCGCCACCGTGCAACCTACAGCAAATATTGGTAGTTCTGCAGAATAGAATTGCAACTCGCCTTGACCACCTGCTGCTGCAGCTGCAGCTATCAAGGTGCGAATTTCAAAGCCTCCTTGTCCTGCATCGCGATATATTTCTTCATCTACATAAGACAGAAGTTTTTCTTTATTTTGTTGCATCAAGTGACTCAAGAATTCTCTGTCCCACTCCTCATTAATTTTCCCTGAATCAGGAGTAGCTGGCCAGTGAGAAATGCCACCAGTACCAACAATCGCAATTTTTTCGTCCTGTTCATCGCAGGCCTGCCGCAGAGCTTGACCAAATTGCCACACTCTACTAAGTGGAGTTAGAGGCGGACCCTGGCAATTAATGTTGCAGGGAATAACTGGCATATCATAGTTGGGGGTAAGAAAATGTAATGGCACCATAATTCCATGATCACATTGCCACTCTTCGGAATAAGCAAGATCTACAGACTGCATTACAGACTTAAGAATCTTATGCGCAACAACCGGTGAACCTGGAATACTAGTTTTATCAATCTTCAACCATTCACTGTCTTCTATCGGCCCGCTATGTTTCTCACCAACTCCCATACAGTAAGCGGGCATATTGTCCATGAAGAAATTGGCGAAATGTTCTGCTGCGATAACTATCAATACTTCTGCGCTACTTTGCTTTATTTCTTCAGCTTGCCGACGAAGACAATCATAAAATTGATCGCGAACCAATTCATTGGTTGCAAGATGGGCTCTGCCGGTAATGCCCGGAGCATGACTAAGGATTCCAACATAGACCAAACTCATGCAGGTTCTCCAGAATCGCCTAAAGCATACGCGCTGGTTAATTCCACGCCGTCACCGGCCATCGCATATATTCCTGCTCGGACTGACCCATGTTTGTCCACACCGTCACGCATTAACTGCAGGTAGTCGAACCATTCAATATGCAAGTAGGCAGCATAGTGCATCAATATCTGACCATTGACCCCGAGTACATAGAGCAAACCAATATCACCATCATCCAGTGCTGAATACTCTTCTGCTGAAAGATCGTAGCTAGAGAGAACTGAATACTTATCCTCATGAAAAATTGATTGTAATTTTTCATCACGATTCAAGTTATAGAGAAATTTTTGAACCTGATAGAGACTCACTAACTAAATCCTGCCCAACTTCGGGATGGTATGCTCATTGGTAGCAATACAGATATTTTTAGTCTCCATGTAAAAGTCGAAACTATAGTCTCCGCCGTCTCGCCCAATACCGCTGGCCTTCATGCCACCAAACGGTGATGGAAGATGTCGATTATTTTCTGAGTTCACCCAAACCATACCAACCTCGAGGTCTCTTGCTAGGCGTATCCCTCTACCCGAATCGTTAGTCCAAACGTAAGCAGCCAGGCCATAACGCACCCCATTTGCAATGCTAACTGCTTCCGCTTCATCGGCAAACTCAATGGCAGTTAATACTGGGCCAAAAATTTCTTCCTGGGCAATACGCATCGAAGGTTTGGCATCAGTAAAGAGAGTTGGTTCAACGAAATAACCTTGACCATCAAGGTCGGTACTCTTGCCACCGATAGCGATAGTTGCGCCTTCCTTATCAGCCAGATCAAAATAAGATACGACTTTTTCACGATGCTTTTTATGTATTAGAGGCCCAACTTCCGTATCAGGGTCCAGTGGGTGCCCAAGCTTTAGTAATGATACTCGTTCACGAACACGAGCAATAAATTCCCCAGCAATTGTCGATTGCACCAAGAGCCGGCTGGAAGATGTGCAGCGCTCTCCATTCAAACTGTAAATCATAAATACTACGGCATCTAATGCCCGATCTAAATCAGCATCATCAAAAACAATGACAGGATTTTTGCCTCCAAGTTCAAAATGAACTCGCGTCAAACTATCTGCTCCCTGTTTCATGATAGCACTGCCAGTACTGGATTCGCCGACAAAGGCAATCGCTTTAATGGCTTCGTGTTCTGTCAGCGCTTTACCAGCAACTTCTCCGATACCGTGAACCGTGTTAACAACTCCTGCTGGCAGGCCTACCTCATGCATTATCTCAACTAACATTGATGCACTACAAGGTGACCACTCTGCGGGTTTATGTACCACTGTGCAACCGGCCGCCAATGCAGGCGCAATTTTCCATGTCGATAACATAAACGGAGTATTCCAAGGAGTAATGATCCCGACCGGACCAATTGGCTGACGTATACTGTAGTTCATATGTTCCTGCGTAGGCAGAGCAGACCCATCTCTCGCGGCTGGCGCCATATCGGCAAAGAAGCGAAAATTCTCCGCACCGCGTATTGCTGCTTTGCTCATAAATCTCAATGGCTGACCGGTATCGTAGCTTTCAACTAATGCTAGTTGCTCCGCATTTTCCTCAATCGCATCGGCAATAGCGTGCAATATTTCCCGCCTTTTTTTACCTGGTATCGCTGCCCAGTCATTGGACGCATTTTCTGCTGCTCGACAAGCCTTAACGATATCGTCAGTAGTGCCGGCGGCAACTTCTCCGATCAAGGCTTCGTCTATTGGTGAGAAATTAGAAAAAGTTGCACCATCACTTGCTGCTACGCGTTCGCCATTAATGAAATGGCTTATGGGGCTGTCAGAAAACCCACCCATTATCTCGTTCAACTTTTGAAGATTTTCCTCTAAAACAACTTTGGTCATGAAGAACTCTCCTGGATATGCATAAATTTTGGAATACTATTCCTATTCCAACGGAAGTGAGGATCTATTTCCTGAATCTCATACGACAGTGCAATAGGTACATCGCCCATGGCATTGTCAACGAAGCCACACAGGCATTGAAAAAGATCCTCACCCATTTGCTTCTTAACCTTTTCCGTTCGGCCTTCTGCAATTCTCAAATAAACAGCAATAAAACAATAACCTGCAGCTTGGTCAGCTATAAGTTGCTCTGCAGCGATATGTACGCGAGTCCGCAACCCATTCAATGGCAGAGCCTCCAGGTTTGAGGCACACGAATGTAGCTCTTGAACTAACTGCTTTAGCTCCAATGATTCGCGGAGGCTTGGGGAGACTTCAA
Organism: Gammaproteobacteria bacterium; assembly: GCA_012960305.1. Classification (GTDB taxonomy): domain Bacteria; phylum Pseudomonadota; class Gammaproteobacteria; order Pseudomonadales; family Pseudohongiellaceae; genus UBA9145. Next base: position 202,516 of record DUBM01000014.1, read on the forward strand.
TAATTTGATGAGGCATAAATCCAATAATCAATGCTGGTAATGAATTTTAATATTACTTAATATATTAAATAAATCAATACTCACAACTTTCAGTGGCTTTGAACCCATGTCCATTATAGACCCGGCCAACAATGAAATTTATAAGTTTCGAAATTAATAACAATAAGCGTTTTGGCGGAGTCAATGATGATGGCGTCGTAGATCTTTCGGCGCGCTTTCCTGATCTGCAAGATCTTCGCGCAGCAATTCGCTTGGACAAACTAGATACTTTAGCAGAAGCCCTGCGGACCTCAGCAGCGGATTTCTCTCTTAAAGACATTCGCTTTCTGCCGACGATTCCTAATCCCGAGAAAATAATCTGCATTGGGGTGAACTACGCCAACCGCAACGCTGAATACAAAGATGGCAGCGATCTACCAAAATATCCCAGTGTATTCATGCGCAGCCGAGATTCACTAGTGGGACATCAGCAATCGATTCTCAATCCTCCTGAATCAGAGCAATTAGATTATGAAGGCGAAATTGTTTTAGTGATCGGCAAAGAAGGAAGGCGAATTTCTGCAGACAAAGCTCATGAACACATCGCAGGTCTGAGCATAATGAACGAAGGATCTGTAAGAGATTATTTAAGACATGCTAAATTCAATGTCACTCAAGGCAAAAATTTTGAAGCCTCTGGATCTTTGGGCCCCTGGTTGGTTTCGCCTGATGAAATTGATCCTATGGGCCAACTACAAGTCATTACTCGGGTGAACAGTGAAGAGCGACAGAATGATGTTACTGACAATCTAATGTTTTCGTTTCGTTTTTTAATCAGCTATCTCTCATCGTTCTATCGCTTAAGACCTGGAGATATTATCGCCACCGGAACTCCGAATGGTGCCGGTGCAAGATTTGATCCTCCCAAATATCTTCGCCAAGGAGACCTAGTTGAAGTGGAAGTGCCGGGCATCGGAATGCTTTCAAATTCCATAGTGGATGAGACTACATAATACTCTAATAATTTCATGACCCGACTAAGAAAAATAAGTCAGAGTTTACCAATGCAGCTATTGCATGCCAGAGAGTCAACGATGTCTCTGTTCCGACCCATGCTTCGTAGCTTCGGAATTACTGATCAACAATGGCGAGTTATTCGAGTGCTGGCCAGTTGTGAAACGATTGGAGCTTTTGAATTATCCCAACAGAGTATGATTCTGCCGCCGAGCCTGACACGAATTCTTAAGAACTTGGAAAAAGAAGGTTTCGTAAGTCGTTCGACTGACCTTGCTGACCAACGCAAACTACTTCTTTCAGTTACCCCAAAGGGTCGACGGAAATATGATCAAGTTGTCCCAGAATCAGAGAAAATTTATCGCTCCCTTGAGGCAAAAATTGGCAAGGTAGAGCTGAACGATTTTTTAAACCAGCTTGTCGCACTCAATACTAAATTAATGGATTGAATAGCATGCGGATCTATGAAGCATGAGAAATAAATTGATGTAATCTTATCCAGAATAGGGTTGTTATAAATCTGATTTCGAACCAACTATTTGCAAGTACGCTTGCGCTAACCAACTCTAGCTCCACTCCACATACAAATTGCGTGGCCCACGAAAAGTGATATTTGGAGAAAACTTAAAGTTCTGTTCTTCTGCAAGACGTAAATTGGGAAATCTCTTTGTTAATGCTTCAATAGCGATCTGACCTTCTGACCGAGCTAACCTTGCTCCTAAGCAAAAATGAATACCGCGGCCAAAAGAAAGATGCTTAGTGGCATTTTTCCGATAGATATCAAATTTAGCGGGTTCGGGAAATAAATTGGCTTGATGATTTGCTGCGCCCAAACTTAGAAATATGTTTGTCCCAGCAGGTATATCGATGCCGCCGATAATTACGTCCTGGGTGGTGATTCGACGCCAACTGGTTTGCGGTGAATCACAACGTAGTACTTCTTCCAAAGCATTTGGGATTAAACCCACATCATTGCAAAGCGCCCCCCAAAGTTCTCGATCAGGAAGGACATTGAGTAAAGTGAGAGAAATAAAATTGCTGACGATTTCATGACCCGCAAAAGATAAGCCGTAAATTATCGATTCGACCTCCCTATAACTAAGCTCTTCAGGATCCGCTTTATGGGCTGCAAGCAAATCAGAAGTAAGATCGTCTTCCGGCTGCAAATTTCGGCTGGCAACGAATGCTTTGCAGTAGCGCCAATACTTCAACATGTTTTTCGCAATATCGTTCTGTTCTTGGTCATCAGGATTACCCCAAGTAAATGCTAACCGATTGGCTGTCCAACAAGTTAATTCTTCATAATCCTGTTCTGGGAAGCCGATAAACCGAAAGATGACCTGACCGGGCAATGGATGCCCGAATGCGCTTACAAATTCCGCTGGACCGCCTTTCTCCTCCATTTGATCAAGCAGCTCTTCGCAACTCTCATGTATATACGGCTCTAGAATTTTCATGCGGTGATTTGAAAAACCCTCGCCGGTGAATTTGCGAATCCGGGTATGGTCGGGCTGCTGGCGGTTAGACATCACGGCGACAGGGTTGTAGTCGTCGACCGACAAGGTTTCCATGGCTTCTGGACAAACCGGAAAAACTGGGTCCTGTACATTTTCTGAGGAAAATACGGCAGGGTTCTTAAAGACACTTACGATGTCTTCATAGCTACTTAAGACAAGGTATCCCAGTTTTTTAGAGTAAAAAATCGGCTGTTCTTGATTGAAGCCCTCCAATTGTGGATATGGGTTCTCAAGGTAATCTGCATTAAAGGGGGTAAACTTATGATCGACTGGACAGCCACTAGGTTCACTAGCCGGAGCTATATGAATCTTATGATATGCCTCTTGTTCAGTATCGCCCATTAACTTATTCCTTGAACTAGCGCAGATTAGAAATGAAGTATCGGAGTAACTGGCCTACGCTTACCTGAACAACAACTCTAATTTTTTAGTGCAACTCTCTAATAGAGCTCTTTAGTGCGACAAAGGGTCAGGTCTAACTTGAAATTTAACTAAATTCCCCTGAGTTCCTTTGCCACCTTCGTTATGCCACACGGCGTTAGTGCCATAATCTGCCCAGACACCTCGACCCTTCCAGCCAGTATTCGGATCGTCGATACGTCCATCCATACCACGAGAGTAAAAACCTAGCGGATAGGGGACGCGCATAATCACATACTCTTCTTCTTCTGGCAGGAATGCTAAAAGTGAGTCTGAAGTACTTCCTGTTGCTATCGGAATATTATTACCCAGTCCTAATGTGTTGTGTTGATCAACCCAGTTGTAATAGTGGAAGTCCGCACTGCCGTTATCGACAACTCCTTTCATCTGGGGTCCTGGTGTTGCATGCAATGACCAGCCTGCCGCACAGTGTTGGCCAGTCGCCGTCGGACCATTAAGAATATCGCATTTGCTGCGGTCGAAGCTCGCGAGATGGCCACTGCCAGATAATGCTGTCCAAACAATACCGTCGGTGGTGATATCGATACCACGTGGTGAATACCCTTGGATCGGAGCATCGGCATTCTCGAATGGCGGTTGATAATACTCAGTAATACAAGTTCGTGGTGGGTCCTCGCCAAGATCAAGTCGCGCAATCTGCCCAGGCACGCCGCCAGCCGCTGCCCACACTACATTCGCTTCTGTTGGGTCTGGCACAATTCCGTACCAGCCAATGCCCATCTCTTTGTCTTTGCTCGGATCGAGCTCGCCATTGCGACTGACCCAGTCAGTTATTCTACCGTCACCATTAGTATCGACAATCATCGGACACCAACCCTGAGCAGCTTGCTCATCACCAGTAGCTTCATAAACTTCTACGTCTAGCCAACCAACAACAGGACCGACTGAACTGAAATACAGGCGCTCGCTGTCTTCAAATCCGAATTGTAGGTGATGGGTATTAAAACAACTGTCGATAAGTTCGATTTCTTCGGTATCAGGATCATAGAAAGCGATGTGCCGAGCGGCGCGATTCAATGGATAGTGCTGCGCAAACCGATTATCCGACCCTTGCATACACCAATCCGGGTTGCTTGGACCGCGAATCTGATGCGTCATCCACACGCGCCCCTGACTGTCCATCATAGGGTTATGGGGATTCCCTGGATTGTCCCAGATGAGTTCGTCCCCCCAATACATAGAGGGTTCTAAATTCTCCAGCGCCATATAGGATCTAAAATCCCCCTCGCCAGGTTCATCTCGTACCGGTACCTTGATGCTTCGTTCTTCATTGGTAGATGGATCTACCCAAACGAGTTTATCATTGGCGAACCCCACTCCATAAATCGGGCCGTTTGCGTTAACACTAGGATCTCTCTTGTCGGTTGCTACTTCGTCGTGGATATAACCAGTCGTACCACCCCACTCCCACATGGTTAGAACGATATTGCGCTCCTCGCCTTGTGGTCTTGGAGGCATTGGTGGCACTTCTCCATCCATGATCCGATCGGTCCAATCTGCGTACCTCTCGATGGCATGGTCCGCACCGAAACGACCAAGGTAACCGGTCATCATGCCGCCACGCTGACCCGCTCTAGTACGATGAGTCCAGGCTGCTTTTGTTGTTTCATAGTCGTTGAGGGTGGCCATCTCACGTGTTGCCTGATTGCCGAGTTGATGACAGAGCTGGCATCCTTGCTTCAATCCGTCTATCCAATCTGCTTGCGAGCGCATGCCGGGCGAAATGCCATTGCCATTATCTCCAGTACCAGGAAATTCATACGCCGGCGGCACTTCGATCAATGAATACCAGTAATTAGCAGGATAGACTTGAGCGGCCTCGAGGGGAGTTGCCGCCTTCACCGCCTGCAGATCAAGTGTCGATCCTGGTCTACTTGAGACCGGCTCTGAATCGGACAGTCCGTAGCCACGCACCCAGACAAAATAATCAGCTCTCGGCAAGTCCGGGAGAACGTAGCGACCTTCATCATCAGTTACGACAATTTTGCGAAAGAGAGTATCGAATTCATTAGTCTCAGCGATGACCCATACGCCGGCTTCTGGACCATTCGTTCCACTTACCACACCACCGATATCATCACTATCAATGGTAACTTGAGCATAGGAACTTAGGACTGGCCACAGCAACATGCTAACAAGAGTGAGTAGTATTTTCATAACTTGTCCTCTTTTATATAAGGTAATGCATAAACAATAAGCTCTGGCGCTGGCTGACCGGAGACAGCGATCGCTATGTATTGCTTGCTTTCGAGAGAGAAGCTCATAGGTGCAGCACTGGGATTGCCCGGAAGGTCGATTGCCGCCAGCTCATTTCCGGTCGCTTTATCTCTCGCGATCAATTTAGGCCCGTCACTGGTGTTCTGAGCATGAATTAAGAGTGTGGAAGTCACCAGCATGGGATGCCGACCTCCTCCGCCAAGCGGTGGCAAATCGATCCCTGCCACTGCGGGATTATTTTCAACTTGAGCCATCCCATCTCCATTCGCAACCTGCCACAAAATCTCTCCGCGATTCATGTCATATGCAGTAATAGTAGAATAAGGCGGCTTTAATAAGGGTAAACCTTGCGGCCCCCGAACCCCCCGATTTTGCAAACGATAGAATCGGAAGTTTGATTCACTTTCCGGCAACGTTCCCATGAAAGGCGAGAAGGCACCATTGGATCCTGGAACGAACAAGATATTGTTTTCAGGGTCAACCCCTGCTCCTGGCCAATTTGCACCTCCGCCGGCACTCGGCACAAATATTGTACCGAGGTGACCATCGTTATCGGGCAAACTTGCTGGTGTATAGAGTGGCCCATAGGTATAGTCTTCCAGGATTTCTAAAGCTTCAGCTCTTAACTCTGGAGTGAAATCAACTAGGTCATCCTCTGTCAGCCCTTGCACAACAAAAGCCGGTGGTTTAGTCGGGAAAGGTTGAGTTAGCGATGTCCTTTCTCCTGGAATTGTGCCCCGCGGAACCGGTCGTTCAATAATCGGCCACACAGGTACGCCAGTAGCCCGATCGAATACGTAGGTAAAACCCTGCTTAGTGACTTGAGCGAGGGCTCTAATTTCTCTTCCACCGACGTTAATATCAATCAAGTTTGGTGCAGCTGGAGTGTCGTAATCCCAAAGACCATGATGGATCATTTGAAAATGCCATACACGTTCACCCGTTACTGCATCTACGGCAACTACGCTTTGGGTAAATAAATTATCGCCCGGCCGATGGCCGCCATAATAATCATTGGTCGGTGCTTCAGTCGGCAAGTAGACATAACCGAGCTCCAGGTCGGCACTCATTTGTGTCCATACACCACCATTGCCTGTGTAGCGCCAAGATTCTTCCTGCCAGGTATCGGCACCAAATTCTCCGCCTTGTGGAATAGTATGAAATGTCCAAATTAATTCCCCAGTACGAATGTTATAACCTCGCACCCAGGTGGGTGGACGTTCTTTATAATGCGGGCGATTTGAAGTAATTTGATTCACAACAAGTACGTCGTCAACAACGATAACCGGTGAAACTGTGCCTAATGGCACAGCACCGGAATAGTCTAATACATCTCTGTCGGCTCTCGGTATTCCATCGGTCATATCGATGCGACCGCCAGCGAATGCTGTATCAGGTTCTCCAGTATCTGAATCCAAGGAGAACAGATATCCATCATTAGTCGCAAATAGAATTCGAGCTTTCTCTTCATCGCTCCAGTAAGCGACACCACGATGATGATAGCCCAATGGACTTATTGAATGCCCGGATAAGTATGCTTGAGGATCAAAAGCCCATAACAATTCTCCTGTGAACGCATCTAGGGCAGCTACTTGATTTAGCGCGGTAATCATGTAGAGCACGCCGTCGATCATTAGTGGCGTGGCTTGTAAGCGACCAAAACTGATATCTTCAGCACCATCCCCTAGTATCGCTTCAAGATCAAGATAGCTATCAATCGACGTCCACCTCCATGCGACTTCCAGTTGTTCAAAGTTGTCACCATCAATTTGACCGAGGCTGGTGTACTTTGTAGATCCAGCGTCGGCGGCATAACTGGTCCACTCCCCGTCGCTGTTCCCGCTTTGCGCGAAAGCCATCAAGGAAGTAGAGAAAAATAGACCACCTATCACTCTTGAAAAAACCCCAGCTGAACTTATCCTTTCTAAGGAAGCCTGATGACGATTGTGTTGTAAATTATTCATTTTATTGACTCCATCTTTGTTTTAGTCCACTTCTATCTACTTTTTTACCGCGCAGATAGACCTCGTGAATTTGCCGGGAGTTGCGAATATCATCCAATGGATTGTCATCAAGAATGACGAAGTCGGCTGCCCTGCCTGCTTGCAGTTTGCCAACATTGTCCAAACCAAATGCTTCAGCGGCACGCGAAGTTGCTGCTACTATAGCCTCGCTTGGGCTCATACCCATGCGTACAAATAATTCCAGCTCAACATGATCTGCATAACCGAAGAAATCACCCACGGCTCCGGCGTCGGTACCGAGGATAATATGATCTTTCAGTTTTAATAGATTTCTGGCCATCATGTCAGAACGTTGTTTCGATTCTGCGCTTTGGCTGCTTGGCGGTGGATTATAATTGCTGTTTAGTGACTCGAGTACTGAAATTGGTACTTGATCATAAAAGAATGGGTCCTGAAAAGCAGGGATATAATAGGGTTCACGCTTGGTCACCATACCCAAGGTTGGCACTATGTAGACATTATTCTCTCGAACCAACTCCAAATACTCATCATCTACTTCTAAATCGTAAGGCATGTGAATGAAACGTCGGGCTCCAATGCTAACTAGAGATTTGTGATCCGACAGAGTAGTGGCATGCGCGATGATTCGCATGTCGTAATTTGATGCAGCTTCCAGCACTGCTGTATAGATAGCTGGTGCTAGTTTTACTTTCGCTCCACGTCGTTCGTCTCTGGAATCCACCCAGATTTTGGCAATATCATACCCACTTGAAGCCAATTCTCTTACAGTTCTAACCGCCTGCTCTGGGTCAGCAACCGGACGTACTCCCCAGTAATTCGGATCGTCAGTAAAACGGGGGTTTGGGCCTCCGCCTGGAGAACCCATACCCGGTGATTGATAATAATGTGCGCCAGCAATATTCCCTCGTAGTTGTTCCAATTTTATCCGAGCGGCAATCTCTTCCTGATCACTACCGGTGGAAATAATAGTGCCCACACCATAATAAGCGTGCCGATAAAGATGGTCGGTGAGATTTTCCTCAGTAAAAAATTGCGAACCCCAATCACCATAAGCCTCCCAGCCAAGATGGGCATGGGTATTAACTAGCGCGGGAATAATTGTTTTACCACTCAAATCGTGACTGACTGTGTCGTCTGGGATCTCGATAGTAGAAGCAAGTCCGACAGCTAAGATTGTGCCATCACGGACAAGTAGCGAACCCTGCTCAATAACCGCGCCATCACCAATTACAATACGAGCATTGTTAAATATATGTTCCGCGAAACTATAGCCCAAGTCATCCAACGACTGCGCCGATAGCTGTTCAGCAAAAAAGAACAAACAAAGAATTACAATCTTGACTGTAAATGAGTTCATTAATTAGCCAGAGGGTCAGGTCTAATTTGAAATTTCACCATTTTACTCGTAGCGCCTTTTCCGCCTTCCGTGTGCCAATTGAAATTGGTTCCGTAGTTCGCCCAGACACCGCGCCCTTTCCATCCGGCATTGGGATCGTCGATTCGACCATCTAGGCCACGAGAATAAAATCCCAAAGGATATGGTACCCGCATAGTGACCCATTCTTCTGTCGCAGGATTTAGTACTTGCAAGGAATCTGAGCCCGAGCCATTGGCAATGGGGATATTTTCACCCAAGCCAAGAGTATTAAAGTTATCTACCCAGTTGTAGTAATGGAAGTCTGCCTTGACGTCGGTGCCTTTAAGAGTGGGACCTGGCACTTCGTATAAAGTCCAGCCTTCTTGGCAATGCTGAGAATCGATAGTAGTAGGCCCGTTTAATACTGAACATTTGCTGCGATCGAAACTAGCGAGATGACTACTTCCTGACAAAGCGGTCCACACTACTCCATTATTGTCGACATCAATTCCTCTCGGCCCAAAACCTTCGTATTCACCATCGATGATGGGTACTTCATAAACCTCTGTAATACAAGTCTCTGGAGGATTGCTGCCTTTATCAAAACGATAGATGCGTCCAGGAAATTCCGTGCCACCACCCCAGGCTACATTATCTACTTGATTGACGATAATACCGTAACTCCCTGGACTCATCCTCGTGTCCAGCCTGGGATCGAAATCGACTAGTTGTTCGCCACCACCGCCTTCGCTAGTATTCCGTAATCGGCCAACCGGCTCATTCCAGGGTTTGCTAATGCGGCCATCGCCATTGGTGTCGACCACCATAGGACACCAGCCTTGGGACAATTGCTCATCGCCAGTGCGATCAAAAAGCCGAGTGTTGATCCAACCCAATACATCACCACCACCACTGAAATAGAGGTTACGATCTTCGTCACCGGCAAATTGTAGATGGTGTGTTCCAAAACAGGTATCGATCAGCCCGAATGATTCGGTTGCTGGATCGTAATAAGAAGCCTGTCGAGAACTGCTCCTAGTAGGATAATACTGGGCGTATTTATTTGATGACCCCTGCTGACACCAGTCAGGTAGAATATTGCCGCGCACTTTAGTGGTCATCCAGATACGGCCTAATTCATCGAACATCGGATTATGGGGATCTGCAGGCCCCTCCCATAAGGCTTCATCGCCATAAAAAACGGAAGGCACTGGAAACTCTTGAGCAAAGCGTGTTACTGCCGGGTTATCTGCGTTGTCCTTAACTGCAATTTCGATGGTGCGGAATTCATTGGTTTCTGTATCCAATTCTAACAAGGTTCCATGCCCACCATCGACACCATAAACCTTGCCGCCGGCATTAAGCATCGGATTGCGTTTATCCGTCGTAATTTCATCATGGATATATGAGGATTCGTTGCCCCAGTCCCACAGAGTAACCACCACATTGCGCTCTATTCCACTGGGCCTGTCTGGCGCAGCCGGCGTTTCTCCGGCAGCAATACGATCCGTCCAGTCTGCATACATACCCATACCGCGGTCGCGTCCGAAGCGACCAGCAAAGGCACTCATAAATGGACCCCGAATACCAATTGCAGTTCTGTAGTGCCAGGCCTCAGTACTGGACTCAAAGCCGAGATGGTCAAGGTGATCGATCGAACGGGTTAATTTGTTACCCAACTGGTGACAGAGCTGGCAACCCTGCTTCGTCATGTCTATCCATTGCGCCTGATTACGCATCCCTTCGGATATTCCATTGCCTGCATCACCTGTTCCAGGAAACTCGCTAGCGTCAGGCACTTCAAGAAGTGAATACCAATAATTAGCGGGATATATCTGCGCGGCTTCGGCCGCAGATTCTGCTACAAATGTCTTTAAGGTAATGTCGGCACCAACTCGCAAAGATACTGGTTTCGAATCAACCAGTCCGTAGCCCCTTACCCAGACCTTGTATAAAGCATCAGGCAAGTCCGGCAGCAGGAAACGCCCCTCATCATCGGTAACTACAATCTTAATAAAGTGAGTCGGTAAATCATCGGTCTCAGCGATGACCCAAACGCCCGCCTCCTCTCCGTTACTGCTCTGCACCCGCCCCTCGATTGCATGATTGTCGTTCTGCTGTTGAGCCGAAGCTACCAGTGGCGCAGTAGCAATACCTGCCAAATAAATTGCGTAACCAAATCGCCGGAGAAATGAACGCAAATTGCCTTCTTGCTTAACCAGTAATTTTTCAATGAGGAACATGAGAATCTCCTAGTGACTATTGTTTTAAGCTGAGCCGTAACTTCTGCTTCATCTAGATCTGGTCGCTTCAATAAGAGCGGACTTGCATAGATTACTATGAGCGCGCAAAAATCTGGTCTTAATTTGTATCATTATTTGTAACAATAGCCCTTCTTATTTATACCTAATTTCAAAATTACTGTTAAAGCGACTATGCAGAAAGCGGTTAAACCGATACATTCACTAATAGAAATGCCAAATATTAATAAACAGTGAGTTTTGATAAACAGTGGCTCAGTATTTTAGATAGGGGAAAGTGACAGATGAAATCAGAAATTGATCAGCTGATAACTGCGTTCGAGCATCGACGAATAAGTCGACGTACTTTCTTAAACTCGCTGGGAGCGCTGACTGCTGCAAGTTACGGCATTACTAGAGCCGCGATTGCGGCAGAGGCATCACCGCCGCCGTTCTCAGTTCAGTCCATAAATCATATGACCCTTGCGGTGTCTGACCCCACAGCATCACTAGCCTGGTACCAGGGGTTATTTGGCATGCCCATCGCAGCAAGACAAGGTGGGACCATAGTTCTGCAAGTGGGAGACGGTCCGCAGTTTATCGCACTGGGTGGCAATGCAAGTGAGAATCCTCGGATCACCCATTATTGCCTCGCTGTAGACAATTTCGACCACGAAGAAGCAGTGCAAATCCTCGCCGAAAACGGTGTCGAGGCGGCTAACGCATCTGGTCCGATGCAGTCGCGAGTAAGAATGCGCGGAGAAGAATTTGGTGGCGCACCTAGCGGCACACCTGAGCTTTACTTTGGTGACCCGGATGGCATCGTCGTGCAACTGCAAGATACAAGTTACTGCGGCGGTGCAGGCTTGCTGGGTGAAGATTGTCTGGCCACACCAGAACCAGCGCCTACCCCAGGGCTACTATCAATCCGAGAATTCAACCACTTTACTTTATTTATCTCAGATCAACCTCGTTCCATTCAGTTTTACCAGAGCCTATTCGGTATGCCTATTGATACCTACCAGGGTGCTTTACCAGTACTGAGAGTTGGAACCGGCAAGCAGTTTTTAGCTCTGCCAAGCGTACCTCCATTGGCCGGTCGTATTCACCATGCGTCTCTGGCTGTAGATGATTTTGATGTTGATCGTATATTCTCTCTCTTGGAAGGCTATGGATTGACGATACTCGGAGAAGCTGGGGGTGCAAACGGGCCACTGGAAGCGTACGTAACACTGCGTGGAGCTGAGCGCGGAGGCATAGTTGAGGGTACTCCAGAACTGTATTTTACCGACCCAGATGGCATCCTGATCCAGCTGCAGGATATGAATTACTGTGGCGGAAATGGCTACTTTGGCGAAGAGTGTGGCACAGTGGCCAATCCCACTGGCCGTAATAATTAAATCTGAGCTTCGATCGGAACGTGACATGAAAAGATCACTCATTTTAACCCTATGCATGGCAACATCTTGCCTGTTCTTTGCAGTCGAATCGGCAGGCCAAGACGTCTCGGCTAGCAACCGTGCATTGCTGGATCAATACTGTGTCATATGTCATAACCAGGCAGTGGTTAACTCTATCGCCACAGTCAACGAAGGTCTCCAAACCACGCAGCTACGCAACCTTGGCCTGACTTTGGACACCGAGGATGTAGCAAACCTGGCGGCAAACCCTGGGGTATGGGAAAAGGTTATTAAGAAACTTCGAGTCGGCGTTATGCCCCCTCCTAATTATCCGCGCCCTGACAAACTAAGCTATGACGGCTTTCGTGCCTGGCTCGAGAATGAACTGGATCGAGTAGCCACATTGCAGCCCAACCCAGGTCGCACTCAAGCCTTTCACCGACTCAATCAAACCGAGTATAAAAACTCCGTTCGTGACCTGCTTGATCTTGATATTGACGTTTTGAGCCTGATTCCAGCAGATTCGCCAGATCAATATGGCTTCGATAACAATGCCGACGTACTCGCGCTATCACCACTGAGCGTAGAGCGTTATGTCACAGCAGCACACAGAGTGGCGGAATTGGCAGTCGGTGCCGCACCTCGCGGTGCCTCCATCAAGACCTACGACGTACCACTAAATCTAATTCAAGACGACCGGCTTAGCGAAGAACTACCATTCGGCTCACGCGGCGGCACTGCCATAGAACATTTTTTCCCAGTTGATGGTGAATATCGAATTACTGTCAAACTACAGACCAACTATGTGGACTTCGTCCGTGGTTACGATGAGGCCCACGAAATGGAACTTAGTCTCGATGGCGAACATCTCAATACCTTTGCTTTCGGAGGCGATGCCCCTGGCATGCCCGCACCATACAGTTATGCTGGCAACATTCGTGGCAGCGATGACTGGGAAGCATTCATGATGGCCTTCGCCGATCAGGGTTTTGAAATGGTCTTGCCAATCCAAGCCGGTCCTCGAATAATCGGGGCCACTTTCCCGCGAGAGATGTGGGAAGCAGAAGGTGTGCAACAACCTCGACTTTTTGGCTACCACTTGGCAGTGACCGAACTCCCTGATGCCAATCCCAGTGTTAGCAGTATAGAGATAGAAGGGCCGTTAACTATCGCTGGCCCTGGAGATACACCTAGTCGGAGGAAAATATTCAATTGCCAGCCAAACAGCGCTGATGAAGAGCCGGCCTGTGCCCGACAAATATTAACCTCGCTAGCACGTCGCGGGTATCGCCGGGCAGTAGATGAGAGTGACATCAACGGTCTACTCGAATTCTACAATCAGGGTCAACTTGAGGGCGGCTTTGAAACTGGCATTCAGTTTGCTCTCGAACGTTTGCTGGTATCACCTGATTTCTTATTTCGAATCGAACAAGACCCAGTTAGCGCTGCCCCAGGCTCAATGTATGAGATTTCCGGAACAGAGTTAGCTTCGCGTTTATCCTACTTTCTTTGGAGTAGTTTACCAGACGAAGAATTACTGGAATTGGCAGATCGCGGAGCTCTGCGGGAAGCTGATGTTCTCGAAGCACAAGTAAAAAGAATGATGGTTGATCCCAAATCTGCAGGGTTTATAGAAAACTTCGTTGGCCAGTGGCTCTACTTGCGCAATCTCGACGGAATCTATCCTGACCCTTCAGGTTTCCCAGAGTTTGATGAAAATCTACGAGAAGCATTTCAAAAGGAAACTGAACTATTCATTGACGATCAAATCCGTTCGGATCATAGCCTACGCGAATTGTTGAGTGCCGATTACACCTATGTCAACGAACGACTTGCTGAACACTATGACATCCCAGGAATTTACGGCAATCGCTATCGCAAGGTGACGTTAGAAGGAGCAGAGCGCGGCGGGCTGTTTGGTCACGGTAGTCTAATGATGGTGACCTCTTATCCGAATCGTACTTCACCTGTACTGCGTGGAAAGTTCGTCTTGGAAAATCTACTCGGGGGCCCTCCTCCTGAACCGCCGCCCAATGTGCCTGCACTGGAAACAAGCAGTGATGGCAAAGAGCTTACGATGCGTGAAGCCATGGCTATGCATCGGGAGAACCCGGCATGTAGAGTTTGTCATGCAGCTATGGACCCTATCGGATTTTCATTAGAAAATTATGACGCTATAGGTAAATGGCGCACCGAATTTGCTGGTCAAGCAATCGATGCCTCTGGACTCCTTCCTGACGGCAATACCTTCGATGGACCAGATGGGTTACGCGATCTTTTGCTGGAGCGACCTGACGACTTTGTCGGCACAGTCACGGAAAAACTTATGAGATTCGCCCTTGGGCGCAGTCTCGAATATTACGATATGCCCGAGGTACGTGCGATTGTTCGCGGTGCTGCAGAAAATGACTATAAATGGTCATCAGTTATTCTTGGCGTAATTGAAAGCGCCCCATTTCAAATGCGGAGAACTGAGTTATGAATATTTTCAAAAAAACCCTACCCCGGCGAACTTTATTACGTGGGTTAGGTGCGAGCTTAGCGCTGCCGCTACTGGACAGCATGGTACCGGCACTCTCTTCTGCCTCTGCCCAAACTGCGCAGCCAGCGAAGCGACTTGGCGTAGTTTACGTACCGAATGGTATGGCGATGAAGTCATGGACACCGGCTACCGAAGGCACCAACTTCGAAATTACTCGCATTCTGCGGCCCATGGCCGCTTACCAAGATCGAATGTTGGTACTTAGTGGACTTAATGGAGCAAGCAGCAATGCTGGCGTTCATGCAAGTGCATCAACTCGCTTCTTAACTGGAACCATTCCCGCTCGCACGGAATCTGATCTACAGGCTGCGGTATCGATCGACCAACTAGTAGCTCGACAGCTAGGCAACCAAACTCAACTCGGTTCACTAGAATTAGCACTCGATCAAAGTGACGTCTTCGGTTCCTGTGATATCGGTTTCAGTTGCCAATACACCAGCACCATTTCCTGGCGTGATGCCAACACACCGCTGCCAATGGAAACTAATCCACGGGCAGTGTTCGAGCGCTTGTTTGGGGATACCGGCACAACCGATCCAGCGGTGCGATTGCAACGTATTCGCAAAGATCGCAGTCTACTAGATGCAGTGACGGATCGAGTAGCTGAGTTAAATAAAAAAGTCGGTAGCAGTGACCGGGCGAAGCTTGATCAATATTTAGATGCAGTTCGTGATGTGGAACGACGGATCCAATTAGCAGAAGCCCAAAGCCATCGTGAGTTACCTGAAGTGGATCAACCAGCAGGAATACCGCGCACTTACGAAGAGCATGCCAAACTAATGTTCGATATGCAGGTTCTTGCCTACCAAACAGATTTAACTCGTGTCATAACATTCATGATGGGGCGAGAACTGAGTGGTCGTACCTACGCCGAGATCGGAGTTCCCGATTCTCACCACCCAACATCCCATCACCGTGACGATCCCGCACTCTACGAAAAGGTCACCAAGATCAACGAATTCCACACCAGCCTTTTCGCCTATTACCTAAACAAGCTCGACGATACTCCTGATGGTAATGGGTCGCTGCTAGATAATATGCTAATGCTTTATGGAGCTGGCATGTCTGACAGCAACCGGCATGCTAACACTGGACTGCCCCTAGTACTGCTTGGTGGTGGCTCCGGCTCCGTTAAGGGCGGAAGACACCTCCGTTATAGTAAAGGCACACCTATTAGCAATCTGCATTTGACCATGCTCGACAAGATGGGTCTTCCTCTCGACAAGATTGGTAACAGCACCAACGCACTCAATCTGTTAAGTGATGTGTAGAATTAGGTACATGAAGAGACAGCTTATCAATTTAGGTTTTCCGAATCAGTCTACTGTTAGCTCAGCGCTGGCTGCACTGGCATTAATAATCTCATCTGCTATAGCCTGGGCCGAGACCCCTCTACTAATCGAAACAGCAAAACATCAAGATGCAGAAGCTGTGCGACTGCTCTTATCCGAAGGTGCGGATCCGAACGCACGTCAGTCCGACGGCGCGACAGCACTGCATTGGGCAGTCTATCAAGAAGACCTCAATATGCTAGCCGCGCTAACCCAAGCCGGAGCCAACGTCAATGTCACCAACCGATTAGGAGCCTCGCCGCTGTACCTAGCCGCTAAGAGTGGTAATGCCGAACTAATTAAGAATCTTCTAAGAGCTGGCGCCGACCCTAATCTCGCTTTGCAAATTGGTGAAACACCTCTCATGACCGCCGCACGATCAGGCACTGTAGAGGGCGTACAGCAGATTATTGCAGCGGGAGCGGACGTCAATGCGAATGAAAAATCCCGAGGGCAAACCGCACTAATGTGGGCCGCTGCTCAAGGCCATGTTGAAGTTGCGCGCGCACTGATCAATGCAGGCGCAAACTTAGAAATCAGATCGAAAGTACGTCCCCGACTTATGTTTGCCCAAGCTAGTAACGGTGGTGCGTTTGATCAAGGCATTGTTGAGCAATTGGGTGGTTATTCCCCGCTGCTTTTTGCAGCGGCACAAGGCCATGTCGAAGTCGGTCAACTTCTTATACATTCAGAAGCTGACATTAATGTTCTTGGTGGTAATGGAGCAAGCCCATTAGTGATTGCAACCCATAGTGGTCATCCAGATTTTGCGCGCCTATTACTCGAGGCTGGTGCCGACCCCGATGCAATCGGTGCCGGCTACAATGCGTTGCATGCAGCAGTATTGCGTGGTGATCTCGAAACAGTAGAAGCACTCCTCAAAAATGGAGCTGATCCTGATGTCAGACTTCAGCGACCAACTCCTGTACAACGTGCAAGTGAAGATTGGGCGCTCAAAGCTCCCCTGGTCAGTGCGACGCCTTATTGGTTAGCCGCTAGTTTTCGAGAAGCGAAAATAATGGACGCTCTCGAAAAAGGCGGAGCAAACCCCCTTCTCACCACAGAAGAACTTTTCAGCAAATCAAGAGACCGTGCAGGTCGTCTGAATCCGCCAGAACTGAAAGCTGTGGGTGGGTTTGCCAGTGCAGTGCAGGCAGCCATAAGAGGAGCTAGCGACCGGGAACGATTCTATGTCATACCCAATCCTGATCCAGTTGGCGAAGAACGATTAGCTCTCGAAGCTGTCATTGCTGCGGCGGATCACGGCGTTAACTTAAATCACTTTGACTTCACTGAATCAACAGCACTTCATGATGCAGCTGCACGAAACCTACCAAACGTTGTTCGAGAACTAGCCGAACGAGGTGCTGACATAAACGCGCTAAATGGGCGGGGTCAGACTGCGCTGGATTTGGCCAGATTTGCAGAAAATCGGCCTAATTTTTTCGGTTTTGATTTGAGCATTCCTGGCCCTTTAACAAGTGAAGTGCTATTGAAATTTGGTGCTACATCTTCTAACTAGTTCGAATTTAATTTTTGTGCGACATGGCACTATATAAATTATCTATGCACATCTCCTTCGGCATAATGTATTCTCACATGATCATTGTTTATCGCTAATTCATTTTGGTAGATCAAAAATTTGCGCTCAACATTCCCAAGGCTTGTAATTGAGAGAGCCAGAATTGTCATCAGTAGGACTGGTCGTCACTATAAATATATCGCATAGATAAGCATGTTAGTGGATGGCTATTCTGCTAAGCTTTTCCGTAAATTGTCCCGTGGTTCACCAATTCTTATTTGTACCTATTATGGTATGCTCCTACGAATCTTGTATATTAAGAGGTAACAAAGATGAAATTAACTTTTCCAAAAGTGTCTAGCTCAATTGCCAAGATGCTCGCGAGTTTGAGCTATGTGGCGGCCATACTAGGGCTCATTCCTCAGTTAGGCATGAGCCAAAACCTTGTTACCGATGATACGGTCGAGTGGTACACCCTAGGTGGTGATTATGCCCATACTCGCTATTCGCCTGCCGATGAAATAACGGCGGAAAACTTTAGTGAACTGGAAGTCGCCTGGGAATGGGATGGCTCCAGCTTTAACGGTTATAGCGGTCGCTCAACGCCCACCTATGTAGACGGCAAACTATTCACGGTCTCTGGCCCTCGTCGAAACGTTGTCGCTATTGATCCGAAAACTGGTGAAACCTTGTGGGCCTACCGACTTCCCAATACCGGCCGTTGGGAATATTCTATGCGCGCCTCCTATGGAAAAGGAATCGCCTACTCTCGAATAAATGGGAAAGGAGTGGTTTACATCTCCTCACCGGGTTTCTTTTTGGTGGCGCTTGATGCCGAAACCGGAGCACCACTTGAGGGTTTTGGCGGTCAGATTCCTATTGACAGTTTCCCTGAAACTGGCGTGGTGGACATGTTAGCTGATTTAGGTCACCCCTATGACCCTTATGAAGGGATTCCTCTAGAAACTGGTTACATTACGGCCTCTTCCCCACCTATAGTAGTGAATGACACAATTGTCGTCGGCAACTCAGCCGAGCAAGGTTATTTGCAGGCAAGAGTAGAAAATATCCCTGGCGATATTCTGGCTTACGACAAATTCACTGGTGAATTTAAATGGAAATTTAATGTGATTCCTCGGCCTGGTGAGTATGGTCACGAAACTTGGGAAAACGATGCCTGGCAGTGGACCGGAGATGTATCCTCCTGGGCTCCATTAACGGCTGACCCAGAAAATAATATTGTTTATGTTCCAACCAATCCACCAACTATCGATTACTATGGTGGCTTTCGACCCGGTGATGGTCTATTTGGCACAAGCGTGATTGCGCTAAACACTGAAACAGGTGAGCGTGAGTGGCACTACCAGACGGTTAAGCACGACGTATGGAACTACGATAATCCTGCAGCACCTATCCAATTGGACTTAAATATCCCAGGCAGGGGGCGAGTTCCTGCTGTCGCACAAGTAACTAAACAAGGATATGTCTACACCTTCGATAGAATAACCGGTGAACCGGTATGGCCAATGGAATACCGCGAAGTTCCGGCCTCAGAAGTTCCGGGGGAAAAATTGGCAACAACACAACCGTTCCCAACCAAACCACCTCCATTTGAAATGCAAGGCATTGAAAATGATGACCTCATCGACTACACCCCTGAATTACGCAGAGATGCATTGGAAGTGATGGCCAATTACAAAATGGGACCACTGTTTAATCCACCTATCCATGCGGAAAATGCAGCAGGCTTAATTAGTGCGGCAATGTGCCCGGGTGATGGCGGCGGTGCAAATATTTATGCCCCACCTGCGGCGGATCCAACTATGGGTTTTCTGTTTGTGCCTTCGGCCAACAATTGTAGCTGGCAACGGGTTATTCCTGGTGAAGAAGCGGATGCTAGAATTGCCGAACCTACTGGAACTACTTTCGCCGCTTATGCTAATGGTCCTGGAGCGCGACGACCGCGTCTCGATTCTGGCCTACCATATGTAAAGCCACCCTATAGCACCATTACTGCTTATGATATGAATACTGGCGAGATTGCCTGGAGAATTCCAAGCGGCGAAACACCGGATCGCATCCGCAACAATCCTGCATTAGAAGGGATTGATGTTGGTGATACTGGAAGCGGTAATGCCCCTTCCATGGTGACAACGGCAACCATGCTAGTCTATTCAGATATGGATCACGACGGTGAGACTGCTCTTCTTTATGCCATTGATAAAACCACTGGCGAACAACTAGGTCGTATCGAAGTACCAGCACAAAGCCGATACGGTATGAGTTCCTGGAAGCATGATGGCCATCAGTACATCATCTTACAAACAGGTGCCAAGCTAACAGCGATGGCCTTACCTGCGGCGTCTGCGGTTAGTTCGGCTCACTAGTCTAAGGACTCCTCTAATAGGGGAAAAATTATAAACTCAAATGGAAAAGGGCGGCATGATTATTAATCATGCCGCCCTTTTCCATTTAAAGTAGAACCTATTTACTTAGCTATCTATTTAATCTTCTGTTTTAATTTTAAAGTCATTACCTAACGCCGGATTAATATAGCTATCTGACAATACACGATCTGGATCTGGTCGTACGGATAGATAGTCGACATGAACCGGCACCTCTAACCAACCATGGGGCGTGCCCGCCGGAATAATAATGATGTCACCTTCCTTGACATGTTTTGCGATCCAATCTCCAACGATCACCCCACTACAAGAAGGGCCATTAAGCACATTAGTGACATTACCGTCTGGTGCAGGTTCGTTACCATTTAAGATAGTTCCACCCGTTACGAGCGTCCCTGAACCTGAGGCGATGTAATAAGTTTCGGTCTGAGCATAATGCATGATACCGCGCGCGTTACTATTACGGTTGCTGCTGGTGACACCGCAAGGTCGCTCAGGATTCGGTGCAGACTGGCCGCTAGCTCTTTCAACTGCGCCGCGATGAATAATTCCAACCGAGAGATTTAGCTTGCCGATATTACGGCTAACAATTTGTCTGTCTACACCTGGTAATTCGTTCACCATTTGCCACTGCTCTTCAGTAATGTAAGTTGCGTAAGTTTCATCGTCCTGTGCAACTGCTGTTAATCCGGCAATGGCTACTTGCAAAGCAAGAATGGATTTTGTAAATTTCATAATGGTTTACTCCTTATTATTATCCGTTGCGATTTATATCAGACCTGATTAGCTTAGCCCACACTCTTTTTTCTTGCTAGACAGAATTCCAAGTAATACGCTCGTTTTTGAAAATTATTACTATCTGCCCATTCATAAGACCAGCCAATGACTAACTGTGCGACCACGATCTCACAGGTTTAGCTATAACATGATCTTCTAAGTAACATTGAAGTTCACTTAATAACAAAAATTACTGATTTTAAGGAACGCATAAATTTTAAATTCGATTAATTTGAACTAAAAAACAAAAACTATTATCTTTTAGAAATAGTAATATTTTTAATTTCAGTAAATCCATCCAGTATTAATTAGATAAAACCTAACCATCAGAGCTGAAGCTTCATACCTCCGTTAATAACAAAACCATCAAGCGGGGCAAAAATATCCGCAAAAACTGGGTTAACGCGAGACCCTGAATAAACAGAATCAAAGCGCGTTTGACGCGTATCAGAAAAATTTTCAAAATTAAGAAAAAATGAGAAATTTTCTTTAAATAATTTTTCTATCATTAAACCAAATACCCAGAAGTCTCTACTTTTACTTCCGTCGTTCAATAACTGTTGGCCATAATAATATGCTTCGACCCCAATTCTGATATCGTCTTCTCTTTCATAGACAAATACATTATTGATTCGATCTTTAGGCATCAAAGTAATACTGTTGACTTCGATAGCTCCATGTTCTTGTACATCAGCATGGGTATAGCCAAAAACATATTTAAAATCATTCCATCTCCAGACTGCACTAATTTCTGAGCCTTGAGTATCTAAATAGTCATCCGGCTGTCGGTAAGCAAATTGCTTAGGATAAAATTCTATTAACCTTATAGGGTCTTCTACCCGGGTATAAAAAAGTAATAAATTAAGATCTAATGACAGACCATTACCAAATTCGAAAGTTTGATTTATATCAATATTAAGCCCGGCGGACGTCTCTGCATCCAATAGCTTTGAATCTATAGGCATCAGTCCGCGAAACTGAATCATTTCAGCCTCCTCACTGAAAGGCGTAGGCTCTTTGTACCCTAGCCCGCCGCCAAAGCGCAGAGAAGTTTGAGCAGAAGGTTTGTAAAGCAGAGAGACCCTCGGAAGTAAAAAATCCCCATAGTCAGCTGTTGAATCGACACGCAAACCACTTTCAATAACCCATTGGTCACTAAAGGCAAAAGTACCTTGAAAAAATGCACCCATAGTCTGACTATTAAAGTCCAGTGCTAAGTCTACTACCAAAGGTCTCGAAAACTCATCATGATCAAAATCTTCAGTCCACAAATTGAGTCCAGCAACCCATTCCAAGGCCTCGGATGCCCCCAGAATATGGACCTCACTAAAGCTTGATACTTGTGTACCGGCAAAGGAAAACTCTGGCACATTAAGATCTCTTTGATAATGATTTATACTGTTTCGAAAGACAAATTCATTGCCAGATAGCCATTGAGAGGAGTATTCAATTTGTGTTGATATACGTTCAGTTGAACTCTTTTCAAAATAAGCTGGGCTAATACGATTACCCTTAATGTAACCCATATCGCCACCAATACGATCTTCAACAACTGCGTTAATCCCAAATCTCAATTCACTGTTAGGTCCTTCGAGAAACAGGCGAGGGCTAAATGTCCAACGTTCGAATTTGGGAATCGCACTGAAACCGTTATCCGCTGGATCATAAGCATTGCTCTTGTTATATGAAGTAAATAAGCTCGTGCCCACACTCTGACCCATCGAAGAAAAGAAACCGCTCGCATCAATACCTCCGGCGGAAGTTGCATTTAACAATAATGAGCGCTCAGGCTCTGTCCCAGGCTTTTTGGTGATGAGGTTAACGAGTCCAGCTATCGCTCCACCACCATACAAAGTTGAACTCGAACCTTTTATCAACTCTACCTGTTGCAAGTCTAGCGGCGCTATCTGCAATAACCCCAGGCCTCCAGAGAAGCCACCATAGAGGGGCATGCCATCACGTAAAATTTGTGTATATTTACCATTAAGTCCTTGAATTCGAATACTGGAATTAAAACTAGTTGCAGACGTCTGTTGTATATGAATACCCGTGGTTTCATTTAGCAACATACGAATGTCACCAGGTTTCATATTAGCTTTTTCATTGATTTCCTCAATGCCTAACACTTCAACTCTGGTAGGTTGTTGTTCAAAGCTGCGGCGATTTCGAGTAGAAGCGATAACAATTTCTTCTAGATCATACTCCGACTCACTATCCTGTGCTTTTATAAATGAAGAGAATGTGATTGTGGGAAGTACAATACAAAAGGACAACCAAAAATATTTCATTTGAATTAAAATCTGCTTTTTGTATTTGTAAATTTTTTAAATGGGGTTAAAAATTAAACATATGGTGAGCATACTTTCTGCCTCTATGCTTAATTAATATAATAATTGATCTACTATTATAGCTAAATTTATTGAAAATCGCCCGCGAAATCAGTATTAGATATTGGGCCAAGGGAATAAGTCTACTGGCGGGACGTCTAGGTTAATTTCAACCCCTCGCGCCATAACATAGCTCGGTTGCAGCAGAGCTGAGATGTCTTCTAAAGGATTGCGGCTGGCGGCAATAATATCAGCATCCTTGCCTGCTTCGATTGTGCCGGTAATATCGGTTATGCCAATAAGTTCGGCTGCATTTACCGTTGCAGAAACAAGAATTGCTCGTTCAGGCATTCCTGCTTCATTCATTAACACTGCCTCATAAGCATTAGTCCCGTGGTCGTTAACGCCTGCGTCAGTGCCAAAAGCAATCTTGACGCCTTTTTCATAGGCAGTCCTGAGCGCAGTTTTCATGATGGGTCCAACTTCCAAAGCTTTCTGTCGTACTTCAGGTGTATAGAAATCAGGACGTTCGGTTGCGATTCGCTCGACTGTATGGCCAGCAATCAAAGTGGGAACCAAATAGGCACCGGTAGCAACGAACAAATCTGCAGTCTCTGCATCAAGATAGGAACCATGTTCAATTGAATCAACTCCTGCACGTAATGCCGCCTCCATGCCAATTTTTCCATGAGCATGAGCAGCCACTTTCCGGCCCATTGCATGAGCAGCCTCCACCAAGGCGATCTGTTCGTCATCAGTAAATTGTTGCCCGGTACCAGTTGCCGTCATACTCAGTACACCACCGGTGGCAACATACTTAATGTGGTCCGCACCAAACTTCACCTGTGTTCGCACTGCTTTGCGACACTCAGCAACTCCATCACAAACGCCCGAATGGGGATGAGGAAATATATCATCACGGAACCCACCACCATCACCGTGGCCTCCAGTTGGTGTAATTCCTTGACCAGAGGCTCTTATCCGCGGCCCCATAACGACACCTTGATTGATCGCATCCCGCAGAGCGAAGATGGCATTTCTGGAACCACCCACATTCCTGATTGTAGTAAATCCCGCCCGCAGTGTCCTCATGCTGTACTCTACACCCATTAGAGCGCTTAGTTCGGAAGAACGAGTAACCCGTATCTCTCGGCGGTTTGGTTCTTGCTGACTAAGAATATGAGTATGGGAGTCGATTAACCCAGACATGACGAATTGGCCTTTTAAGTCAATTACTCTCGCGCTAGCAGTACCGCTAATCTGACCTGGTTCGACATAGCCATCGCGCACTTCAATAATTAAATTATTTCTGACGATAATACTTTGTTCGGTCCGCACTTCTTCACGAGCATCTGCCAATAAGGTTCCCGCATGAATTATTTTCCATTCATCGGATACTTGCGCCAACAAATTGGAACCGAGCACAATTGTGAGAATTGCAGTAAATAAAGTTAGGAATTTTCTTATCATGATTTTCTCGCTTATCGCATTCTTCTATTGAAGATTTTCATATAATTTTGTTTGTTCGAATATTCTAAAATGTTGCTTGTAGACTCAATACATAATCAGGATGAATTCGCCAATCTTGAAAATCTATTCTGTTGATAACACCGTCCGCAATATTGCCGTCATAAAATGTTTTATTAAAAGTCCGACCATCATCATTCAGAAAATGCGCTCCAGCAAAACGGACTTTTACACTCGGCGTGAAATTGTACTCTACAAATGCAGTGCCCAAGTGAATTTCGAAGTCTGTGACCTCAAATAATGACACATCTTGGCGTAGCCATCCGCTGCGCCGATGGGCATTGAATCCATACGCCAGATTTGTACCCTCAACATCATGACGGTAACTAATTTGGAAGTAATCGGGAGTCGAAAATCTAAGCCTGCGCTTTGCTCCAGTGAAGGGATCGTTTATCTCTGACTCTTCATGGGTATACGAGAAAGTTAATACCGCGGATGGCAGTCCAATAAAACCAAAACGCGTATTAAGATTAACTTCAAGATTTTTTCTCCAGCCGGAACCAATATTCCCAATGCCAGAGTCATCGGTATCGATCAATATTTTATCAATATGATCAGAAACATCTTCATACAAAGCCTTTAACTCAATTGAGCCAGCATCATTAACAAATCGATGCTCATAGCCAAGTGACAGCGACCAGCTCGATTCTGGCTCGAGGGTTGGGTTCCCGAAGTTAATCGTATCATCATCGATATTGCGGCTAGCAATAAAGTCATTAAGGTTTAGCTGACTTACCGTGCGCTCTGCCAACAACCTGACCTGATCAGCTAGAGTCAAATCGTAACGAAGTTCTACCCGCGGTTTTAGATAGCGAAAACTACGCTTATTGGCTTGACCTTCACGGTCTTGAAAAATTGTTGAGTATTCTTCAGTCAATGCTGATTGCAGGCTGAGTTTTTGAGTCAAGAGAATGCTATGAGTAATAAATAGCTCATAACGATCTTCTTCGACGATGGCATTTTGCAACGGATCATTATTAAAGGCAAAGGTTCTATCCAGCGTATTGAAAGCAGCTTCGGCGCCGTATTCTAAGGTATGTCTACCAATTACACTGGTCATGGCGGAGCGCATAATGGTTTCGCCTTCATCATAATCGGCAAAACTGGAAAACAAGCGCGACGTTAGGTTGTTCCCAGTGATATCTTGAATGATTTCATCATCGTTTTCAGTTCGGTTCACTACGAACATAGTTTTTAGCCGACCAAGATCACGAATTTCGAACTCGAAGTCACCGCCAAATTCAAATTCCTGATTAACACGATCTATGTCACCCACCTCTATTGCATTGGGGGTTCGAACACCGCCGGCTCCGATCAAAAACTGATCCTCGTGCCGATCATGCAAATTTTCGTTATCAGAATAAAGCCCATTCAATTGCAGAATGGCGCCATTTTGAAATTCATAGCCGACAGTACCGGTGATTATATGATTAGCACGGGTTTGTGCATCAAATAGAGATCGAAATTCTCGGTGTGTTCGATCAGCATTCAAGATATCTTCATCAACGAGGTTAAGACGAGGACGAGTCTCATACTGATAACTAAGCCCAAATTCTAATGGTCCACGATTAGCATTATAAGAAGCAAGAACTCCCGGTTCCGTCGACATGCCGTCGACATCAGTGACACCCACTTCCAATAAACTTGAAGAAGAATTTTCTGCGCCTTCTTGCAGGATCACATTGTAAATGATTCCTTCATTACGGATATCAAGACCTTCGGCATTACCGCGAATTAGTTCAATGCGTTCCACCTGCGTTGCCTGAATTCGCGCAAGTGCGGTAGACATATTATTGATCTTGCCAGACATCCGGCGCCCATTAATCAACACCTGCGCAGCTGAAGCTCCAAATCCACGGTTGTTGTTTTCCCTCTGTCCACCACGTCGGCGAAGAATAGTTTCGCCTCCGGGTATGTTACGAATCATGTCTGCTAGAGTGACAGCATTGTATGGAGCAAAATAGCCCAATTCATAAATTACAGTGGATTCGTTCTGTTCCTGTGCGACCAACGGTACTGTCAACCCTAGTAATAAAACCAAGAAACCAGCCTTAGTAGACAGAAACGGTGAAAAGGAGATTATTTTATTAGTATTCATGTAAGAAGAAAACGTAGTGAGGTAGCGCAGAAATAAGGCCGGGGGTCGACTGCAGACATTGAAATCTACTCGCTATAATTAATGGCCTGATCTCAGGAACTGGGAGTATCTTATCGAAGAGGTATATGATTGGAAACCAAATGCCATGATTTGTTACTTCTGCAAGCTCTAATATTCAACTCGATTTCACTCGACCCTCATTGGACTCTCACTGGACAACTAGCCATGACACAGATAGTTTACCTCATCCACTATTAATCAGCGTGCCATATAAGAAATCTAACCGGAGAATAGTATGACTCAGCGACGAAAGTTTCTTAAGTTTTTAGCAGCTAGCCCATTGCTCGCCAATTATTCAGCTTTCGCACAGGAAGTAGAAGAGACTCTAGGCCAACGACTTACCGACCCTTCAGAGGTTATCAATGTCTTCGAAATGGAGGCCATTGCAAGAGAAAAAATACCGCCTGCACATTTTGGTTATCTGGCTACTGGTGTTGACTCCGATACTACTTTACGGGCAAATCGCGCGGGCTTCTCTCGTTTTCAAATTAAGCCAAGAAGACTAGTAGACGTCAGCCAGATAGACACTTCAGTTAATGTATTAGGGACGGAAGCGAGCTCTCCGATTTTCCTCTGCCCAGTAGGAAGCCAAGGTGCTTATCACGTGGATGCAGAATTGGGTACGGCTAGGGCAGCTGCCGCTAAGGGTCATCACATGATCCTTTCCACCCAAGCATCAACACCCATAGAAGCAGTTGTTGAAGCACGAGACGCACCGATTTGGCACCAGCTTTATGCTACTAATCGCTGGGAAAATACAGTTGCAATGCTACAAAGAGCTGAAGCTGCAGGCTGCAGTGCAGTTTGTTTGACCATCGACTTACCGGGTGGAAGAAATACAGAGACACAACAGTTGCTTATGCGGGAAGACACCCGCAATTGTTCTTCTTGCCATACAGGTCAGGCTAAACCTATGCTTGACGGTCTGAATACGCGAGGAGGTATGAGCCTCTCTGATCCGTCTATGACTTGGGATGTTATTGGCCGCATGAAAGAGGTCACTAATATGAATGTCATTATAAAAGGCATTGAAGTTGGAGCAGATGCAGCGTTAGCAGTTCAACACGGAGCCGATGGAATCGTAGTCTCTAATCATGGCGGCCGAGCAGTAGAAACCGGCCTTGGAACAATTGAGTGTTTGCCAGAAATAGTCACCGCCGTGGATAGTCGCATCCCTATCGTCATCGATGGTGGTTTTCGTCGGGGAACAGATATTTATAAAGCTTTAGCTATGGGCGCCTCAGCAGTCGGTATAGGCAGACCCTATTGCTTCGGCTTGGGAGCGTTCGGACAGGCTGGTGTTGAAAGAGTATTGGACCTACTGAACAGAGAATTGCAAATCACGATGCGTGGCTGTGGCACGCCCACGATCACATCAATTGGTCCGGACTACGTTCAAGATGCCGGCCACCGGGTTTTACGGGGCCGACTTGGTAGAGAGATATTTTAATGCTGGCGCTAAATGCCTATTGGATCTAATCATACTCGCGCTCAGTATTAGCTCCTTCACCCATACACCATCGTCCAAACAATTGTTATCCAGCTATCCAAACAATCCAATATTCACTACTGACCAAAATAGACGCTAGGCTTCCAGCTAAAAAATATGCAAATTTTTGTGACGATTTTATTGATTGGGCGGGACAACTACTTCCCTGTTCGTATTTTTTTGTTGGATAAAATATTTTCCAACCTGCCAACGCAAAAAACAACATTGTTAATGCGATGATAAACGGTTGCATCGGTTCTATTACCATTAATCGACTCATCCAAGCACCGCTTATCCCAGTAGCCATTAATGCAAAAGGGCCTAAACAGCAAATACTCGCTGTCGCAGACGCCAGCAAACCGGCGGTAATGTAGTGGCTCGAACTAATTGTTTTGCTTTCAGATACTTCCAAAAAATACTCCACTAATTGCCATACAAGAAAAACTTCTTAAGTAAATTAGTTTGATTCTGCAATTTTAATTGATGAGGGGAACCCAACATTCGTTGTTGCAGCGATCATCGCTGCTGTTTCCACCACTGCTGTTGCATAAGTGACGGTAGCTAGTTTTTCATCCAAGTCTACTTCGACTTGGCTTACACCTTCCAATGCTCTTAGTGAGTTGCGCACGGCAACAACACAACCTGGTCAGGTCATGTTCTCAACATTTAGCACAATGCGATCTTGCCCTTGTTTCAGCTCTTGCGGCGCATCACCATAGGCGAAACCTCCCAATAACAATAGAAACGCAAACGAACTTATTTTAATTGCCTTGCTAACAAATAATTTTACCCTATACATAAATTACAACTCCTCATACTAATCTTCAATTCTACCTTTATCTTTCTCAAAAGAATTCTATGCTGCCCCAGCACAACATGCAAACCCGGTAGCTTTGCTTGTCATTACTGTTTCCGCAGCCTTAATATTCTGTTCCGCAGTGCGTCTAGTCACAGCGGCGTCAGACGAGCTCGCAACAGACATTTGGTCAGGTTTGCTTAGCGCTATTTCTTGGCCAAAATAACCGGTATAAATTTGATATTGGTGCTGCGCTATATCAGTCGGTACACGAATAGTATTGGCATTCAGAACCTGTACATCGGTAATAGTTGCCCCATCACAAATCACCACGGCCTCTCCTGCATTGGGTAAGTTAGTAATTTGCCAACTTGTTGCCTGACCCGCAGCACCTCTGTCCCCAACATAGGTACCAATATGAAGTACGCCACTGTCTTTATCATTCCATGCGGTGTCGACGCCCAGGTTTGGATAATCCACACCCTGTAGTGTTGGCGCGCTGTATTTATCCATATGTTTAACCTTAAAAACATCAACCCAATTACCTTCGGCAATTTCACTAATCATTAGCCGAGCGGCACTTTGGCCCCGAGGCCAAGGTTCACCATTATTGAACCACCAACCAAATTTATCCATGTCTTCACCAAACCATCTAGGCTCAGAATTACGCTCTGCCGCTGCACTAAGACGTGAGACAGCAGTATGGTCACCAAGCGCCTTGGCCAATACCAAGCCAAATGAGTCAGCCGATATTTCTCGTTTAAGATCATGCCAACCATTACTTCTCGCGGTGGCTTCATATAGCTGGGTAGCGACCTCAGGAGATTGCGGCATAAGATAAAAGGCTGTAGTACTTCCGCCACCGGCTGTTCCGGGTAGATTTACCTTGAATTCCGCCAAGGGGTCATAATACAAAGTCATCCATTCGATCTGGTTCTGATCGCTGATGCTCATATAGTTATCCTTCATGAATTCTATCCAGTTCTCAAAAGTGCCATGAGCGTTTGTCACTCCTAGCTGATCAGATAGATACATCCCGAGACCGGCAGCGGAGTTACAAAGCGGCCATATCTTCGTGTTCTCGCATTGTGGGCCTTCGGGATGGGCAGTATATTGATTGTGCAAATGCTCTACAATTCTCGGCTGAGTCCATTCAAACATCTCATTCTCGAAGCCGGCGATCTGCCAGGGTTTCTCCCACTTGTCGTCGCCAGAGACGTATTTGTAAATAGACAAGACCAAATTTAACCAGCCACGAAAAAATAAATTGCCATCAGCCCCTATAGGATCGGGTTGCAACCCCCAAGGTTCAACACCATTTGCAGTCCAGCCAGGGGAATCATAATTCCCTCGAACACGTTCCGGCCATGACTGATAACCAGGTGCATTCAAGGGGCCATAGTTTTCGCGGTCGGGGCTTGGGCCTATAAAGGTATTCCAATCAATAGCTGCCCAGTAAGACGTATGCCTTGTCGCCAGCTCATCCATAATACGCGTATAGACTTCTCGCCATGCTGGAGTTTGATCCGCCATAAGCATTATTGGGAAGCTGGAATCTGCGAGATCAAAACGAGGATAGCTCAGCATGGGGGCCGAGGTATATTGGTCCCACCACGGATGCGGGCCTTTCCCATCATCTGTCCAGTCAATCTCACCCCGGGGCAAATTAATTCCCCAGGGGCGGGCAATATTTTCACTATATCCCCAATCATCTTCAGTGGTTGCCTTTTGCCACATAAAACGCATCCAGCCTTTGGTTCGTTCATTATGTTTAGGATAAAAACTGGGAGTGAATTTATGCGTGGCAATATCCAAAGATTCTGAACTGGCGCATGCGCCAAGGCTCGCAGCTCCACTCATCACACTTGCAGTTTTTAGAAAATTCCGTCGAGATTTAGAAATTGTTCGTGACATTTAGACATCCATTCAAAAAAATTAATGTTTAACGCTAGATACTGCCATTATTCAGGTATTCTTGCACTCTAGAGCTGAATTGCTCATCAGAATAACTTCCTTACCCAAATTGAGAGATTGTAGTGCGATGCAACAGCCGATCATATCCGTCATAACCACCAGTTGCTTTGTGCAATACACTGCGGTTGTCCCACATCACTAACATGTTTTTCTCCCACTTGTGGCGATAGACAAACTGTGGCGAGCTCTGATAGTTATTAAGCTCAAGCAAAAGCTGTTTACTCTCATGCGGTTCAAGTTCTTCGAATCCCTGGATATATCCTGCTGTTGAATAGATTGCTAACTTACCGGTTTCTGTATGGGGACGAATTAGCGGATGAGCCTGAGTTTTATTGGCTTCGTCTGAAACAACAATATCCATACTGCGCCCTGCATTTTGTTCTTTTTTGTAGCTGTAAACACCTTCGGGAGAATAGGCAGAAACAGCTGAATGAATGGCTGTGAGGTCTTTAACTTTGTTCTTAAGTGCAGCAGGAAGCTCATCATAGGCTTTATGTTGATTCGCAAAAAGCGTATCGCCGCCGACTGGAGGAATCGTAATGCCATATAAGCAAGTACCAATTGGTGGCTTAGCCTGGAAGCTCCAATCGGTATGCCAGTTCTCGGCAAACAGAGAAGTTTTTTCGTTCGCATCGCGCCTTATGGCTGCTATGTGATTGTGTTCTTTAATGGGGTCAAAGAAGGGGTCCTCTCCGAAATTGCCGAAGCTTAGCGTGAATCGCTCGAGGTCGCCTGAATTCAGTACCTGCTCTGGGAACACCAAGACATGGTACTGCAACCAAGCTTGGCGAATATCCGTCACTGTCTTTTCGGACAATTTTAAAGACAAATCAACGCCAGTTATTACCGCTCCACAAGGAGCGTCGACAGGCCTTACTTCTACCATGAGCTACTACTCAATTTTTTAGTCTGTATTGGCTAGCCAATACTATAACTACAACCTACTAAGGAAAATTCCCTGCAACAAAAAAGGCCAAGCGATACTCTCACTCGGCCTTTTTTATTTCTAAAGTTTCTATAAACCTCTTAGTCGTTACCAGCCAGCGAGCGCTGCTCATTCTCTTTGCGTTCTGCCACTAATCTATCATAGCCCTCTTCGTCAAGATGAGTAACTGCCAGCCAGGCGTGAGACATTTCATCACCGGTCCTGCTGCCACCATAAACCCACTGATCTGGATCCGGGTTGTTCGGGTTTTCAGCTGTATTGTCATACCACTGCTTCAGAACCAGCACTGCTCCAGTAGGCACTAAAGGAGCACTATCTGGCTCATAGATATGGCTGTGATGCCATGTAGCACTCCAATTTGAAACTTGGCTTATTTCTTCAGTGCGCCCTGTTTCCGGGTAGAAAATTTCGAAAGATGCGGCATTCATGCGCAGATGGCCGTGAGGCTGAAAGCTATCGATTCGCACAGGGTGATCGAATGAGTGAAAACCCTGAGTCATACTATGACTGTTTGGCGGGATTACCATATTCGCATTGCGCTCAAGAGCTCCCTCAAACTGAATGTTGTACTGTGCTAAATCCTGTTTGTAGACTTCATTTCCTACTTCATAGCCTTCTTCGTGGAACCACAGACCAATTTCTACAACATTGTCTTCAATCATTTCACCTTCAGCGGTAGCGCCTACCCCACCAGGAAACATGTGAATACTCCACCGAATTTCTGCGTCAGCGGGCAATGTGCGACAAACGCCTTCTGGAACTTGTTCGCCCCATTTGCCCATAGCATATTCGGTAAGCATTCCGTAACGCTCTCGATCGCCATCTTCTTTTAATACTTCAACTGAAGAATTAGCATGGTGAACAACGGCTCGAGCGTCGCCGCGCGGCTTTACTTGAACTGCTTTAATACAACGATCAACAGACAAGCCGCTAGATACATAGTGATTGCTCCAAAGATCATTGCCATTGGCAGGAATGTCCATGGACACAGAAGGTACTATCAAATCGGGTTGCCCCAGATCCGCGGCAAAGTTCCACTCGTTGGGGTCTTTCAAATCTGGTCGCGGGAGAGCTTTCTCGGGGTCGCCTAATGGTGAACCCGCGTTAACCCAAGCCACGATCTTATCAATATCATCTTGCTCCATACGCCAATCGCCAATCAAGTCCTGCACACCTATGTGCTGATCATAGGCATAGGGAGGCATTTCCCGATTGGCAACTTTGTATTGAATCAAAGGTGCCCAAGGACGAATCTGGTCGTAGGTCTCGAATTGCATAGGTCCAATTCCGCCTTCCTGATGACAGACCACGCAATTCTCATTGAATATGCGACCTATCTCGCCGTTATATGCCAATTCATCCGCAACTTGAGCCATTAAAGTCGAGTGACTTGCCAGCAAGGCAAGTGGAGCGATGCCGAACAGGGATTTCATTACTCTCATGATTTCTCTCCGGTTACAGATCTATTATCTGTTTGTTCTATCATTCGTCTATAAAATTAATCGTCTGTTATATATTCAACTTATACACTAATTCACTATCAAATTCTGACTAAATTGAGAATTTCATTGTTAAGCCAGAGTCCCTAACTCCAAGACAGTAAAAACCCGGATTAAACACCAATTTATGGGAAAAATGGTCATTTGGTTCAGGAAACCTGGGCGCAAAGGCAGGGTCTAAAACTGACCAATGTGAGCATAGTTTAAATTCCCGCCGGATGAGAATAAATTCAGATTCTCCAAGACATTGCAATTACGAGCATAGTGTCACATTCGCAGTGATTCCAGGAATCTGACATTCTCCCCGACTAATCAAATCCAACGAAACTAACGAAGTCTCCAATCTCTGCTCGGCGAGATTTAACCGAGTTGGCGGAGAAGTCATCATTCGGATAACCCATGGCGATGCAGGTAAGGATGTTTTGATCATCTGGAATTTTTGCGTGCTCTCTTACTACAGGTGTTTGCATTACTCCCTGCCCATTGATGACCGTGCCTAACCCTCGTTCCCATGCAGCAAGACATAGGGCATAGGATATAGCTCCTAAATCAAACTGACCGATTGCTGCAGGTTCGAGAATTTTGTCGTATGTCAGCACAATAGAAACTGGCGCATCGAATTGACGAAAACCTCGCATAACCCAATCTGTGCGCCTTTCTTTATCATCTCGCTCAATACCCATAGCCTCAAATAATTGAACGGCTATTTCAATCTGGCGCTGACGATGGATTCCTTCATAGGCTTCTTTAGTAGGAAAATCTCGCTGAGGTTTCACGCCTGCTACCATCCTCTCTGTATTGCCATGGCGTATCTTATCGAGCGGCTCGCCGGTAATGACATAGAGATTCCAAGGTTGAGTATTCATGGAAGACGGCGCTCCCTTGGCGACTTCGATAATCTCTTCAATGAGTTCACGCGGAACTGGGTCCGTTTTATAACCACGCACGCTACGCCGCGTCTTTACTAGTGTATCGAATTCCATACTTCTAACCCTTACCTGTTAATCATTTGAGCTGGGAGATTGGGGGCACATTATCCACGCCATGAAGCAAATAGGAATACGCAGAGTCAAATTAATAGAGAAAGTTTGCCAAGACTCAGGACACCCTCTCTAAAAATGTGTGTATCATTAAATCAACACACAATGTTGAATGCTATTTAAAGCAACTAACTGGGAATGAATTATGATTGTTGAACAGGTCTGGACTGGCAACGCCTATCGAAATTTTAACTATTTGATCGTCTGCCCTGAAAGTGGTGAAGCCTTAGCTGTAGACCCTTTGGATCATGAGAAATGTCTTCGAATCGCCAAAGATAATGGTTGGATAATAACTCAAGTGCTTAATACACACGAACATGGCGATCATACCGGCGGAAATAAAAGCGTCATCGCGGCGACTGGGGCAAAGTTACTGGCCCACGAAAACGCTCGCGACACGATTGCCGGGGTGGATGTGGGATTAGCAGCTGGAGATGTAGTTAAAGTAGGCAAAACAGTTGAGCTACTGGCATTAGACACACCGGGGCACACCATGTCCCACGTATGTCTGCTTTCACAAACTGACGAACCAGGGTTGTTTAGTGGCGATACTCTGTTCAACGCTGGCGCGGGCAATTGCCACAACGGAGGCCACCCACATGAGCTTTATGAAACCTTTGCCAGTCAACTTTCTCAGCTGGCAGACAATACAAAGATTTATCCAGGGCACGATTACATCACAAACAATTTGGAATTCACTCTCTCACGAGAACCCGATAACGCTCGGGCGAAAACTTTGCTTGCTGAAATTAAAGACCAAAATCCAGAAACTGCTCTGATATCTACTTTTGGCTTAGAAAAAGAGATTAATACTTTTTTCCGATTACAAAATTCATCTGTGATCGCTACTCTGAAAGCAGAATTCCCAAACATGGAAGACGATCCCGATCCTTTAACCGTTTTCGTTGCCCTGCGGGAACTACGTAATAAATGGTAAGAGGAATAGGCAGCTACTAATCAGGTTCTCTCAACTCAAAGCGAATATTCAGATAAACAATAGATTCGGTTTCTTTTATTCCGTGGGGAACGCCGGTTGGAATGTAAACAAGATCGCCAGCTTTAATAGTTCTCTCAACACCCCCTTCAACCGCACTTCCGCGAAAATCACCAGGACCTGCCCCGGCTTCCCGGTCTACAATCGTTCCGCCGGTGGATAATACAGCGAGACCCTCCCGTACAACCCAAACTTCAGTGATGCTACCATGCTGCAGTGCGGTTTCCGCTCCTTGAATATGCCGCACATTAATGCTGAAGATTCCGCATTCCAATAATCTGTTAGTAGCCAGGCCATTATCACGAAGTTGACTAGCTGCTTCCAAGATTTCAATTAAAGGTATATCCGCCGCTTGATCGGCGGGCGCAGGCGGGGCATTTGTGGTTTGGGCATTCCCAATAGTTGAGTGTAAAAACAAAACGCAGAGTATAAGTTTCAATTTTCCCATAATGTATCCTCGCCACAACAGCTTAGAAGTCGGTTAATCAGCATTGTTTTATTTATGTATTCTTATTATTAGTTCTTAGACTTTTCTGCAACACACTATATCGCATATTTTTTGGTAGCCCACTAGTGCTAAACTTCTATCGTCACAACGAATTTTGGGGGAATCATGAGGAAATTAACTTTTCTGATCACAATACTAATAACATCAACATTCACTACTGTCCATGCACAAGAATCGGCTGGCGAACAACCTAGAACTGAATGGGACCTACCTGATCTGCAGGGGGTCTGGAATTTTGCCACCAACATTCCCATGGAACGTCCAGCCGCCTTTGCTGATAAACCATTTTTATCTGAAGAGGAAATCGCTGGGATAGCCGCTCGAACCGAAGCCGGCTTGCAAGCATTAACCGATGCGGGACCAAATGGCTACAACACCTTCTGGCTGGAAATGGGAAGTGGCAAGGACAACCGCACTTCGTTAATTAACTATCCAGAAAATGGCCGCCTACCTGCGCGGAGAGAAGGCATAGAAATAGTCAATGGTGGTCTGGGTAACGACGTGAGCGGAAATCGCCCTGTTAGATTTATTGTTGGCGGCATAGGCAAAGATGGCCCAGAAGATCGCGGCACATCAGAGCGCTGTCTAATGGGTTTCAATGCCGGTCCCCCTTTCACGCCAAATTTGTATAACAACAACATCCAGATATTTCAAAACCAGAACACTGCCGTGATCATGACAGAGATGGTACATACTGCGCGAGTAGTGCCCTTGGACAACCGCCCCCATCTGGAAGAGGATCTTAAGTTTTGGTCCGGTGATTCCAGAGGCTACTGGGATGGCGACACTCTTGTTGTTGAAACTCGAAATTTTAATGATCTAACTAAGAGCTTCGGAGCCTATGGCGATGCTGAAGACAAGTTACTAACTGAACGATTTACTCGTACCGATCAATACACAATGGAGTATGAATTTACCGTTGATGATCCCGGTACTTTTACAGATAAATTCACTGCAATGATCACCATGTCGAAAGTTGGTGGGCAACTCTATGAATATGCCTGCCATGAGGGCAACTATGCTATGGTGAACCTATTACGCGCTGCTCGCATGGAAGAAGCACAATAGTATATGGAACCCAAGACTCCGCTTAAAGAGATACCTACAGCCTCGATCGAAAATCCCTACGCTTCAAGCAGTTCCCGAAGTTATGCTTTGGGCCTGCTGACGCTTGTCTACAGTTTCAATTTTATTGACCGGCAGTTGTTATCGATTCTTCAGGAGTCTATCAAACTCGATTTATCTCTTTCAGATGGCCAATTGGGTTTGCTTACTGGTTTCGCCTTCGCATTATTTTACGTCACTGCTGGTATCCCAATTGCACGTTGGGCTGACCGGTCGAACCGTCGCAACATCGTCGCTATATCAATTAGTTTATGGAGTTTTATGACTGCAATCAGTGGTCTTTCTCAAAACTACGTCCAGCTACTGTCCGCTCGTGTAGGAATTGGCATTGGTGAAGCAGGAGGAAGCCCGCCTTCTCATTCAATTGTTTCTGATATTTATCCAAAAGAAAAACGAGCTACCGCGCTTTCATTTTATTCTACTGGTGTAAACATCGGTGTCCTCTTTGGTTTTCTCCTGGGCGGTTGGCTAAATGAATTTTTTGGATGGCGGGTCGCATTCTTTGTAGTCGGTGTGCCGGGTATCTTTATAGGAGTATTAGTAAGACTAACTCTTCGAGAACCAATTCGTGGACTCATGGAGAATAAGATTGTCTCCGAGATCCAAGTTTCTTTTTATGAAGTAATTGATCTTTTATGGAGTCGCCGTTCCTTTCGACATCTCGCATTGGGAGCAGGTCTCAACGCTTTTGCCGCATATGGCGTGCTCAGTTGGTTGGCCTCTTTTTTTATACGCAGTCATGGTATGACTACGGGCGAGCTTGGCACATGGCTAGCAATGTCAACTGGACTGTTTGGTGCAATCGGGGTATTTGCCGGCGGAATGATCGCAGACAAGCTCGCGCCCAGAGATAAGCGCTGGTACATGTGGATACCTGCTAGTGCGGGCGCAATCGCTATTCCGTTCATGATTGCCGTAATGTTAGTTCCTGGACAATACACCGCCCTTATTCTCGCCTTTATACCGGGGCTCATGTACAACGTCTATCTCGGAAACTGTATCGCTACGACTCACGGTCTAGTTGGACAACGAATGCGCGCAACTTCGTCGGCGATTCTATTTCTAATTCTCAATATTATTGGCTTGGGACTAGGACCGGCTTCTATCGGAGTGCTGAGTGACTTTCTTACTCCTAGCCTCGGAACTGACTCCTTACGCTATGCTATGCTAATTCTAATTCCAGGCGTCACTATTTGGTCAGTTTTGCATTTCTATCTTGCCTCAAGAACACTTCAAAAAGACTTGGCAGCAGCACCCGACTAGTTAAAGTGAGTGATACCAGAGACTGCTTTTCATCGAAATAACTATTCCTGATTGCCCACTTATTCCAATAAACCTTAGTTAGTCTAAAGCTTTAAAGCGGCGACAAGATCGAGCAAGTTGTATAAGACATTCTATCTAGAAATTATAGCGCATTCTTGCCAACCTTGTAGAAAAGTATGATTGCCGGCGAAGAGACAGAGTTGACGATTACTTAATTCAATAGAGAGTATTGACTGGCAGGCCGCCATTAACGAACGTCGCTTTTCTTCTTCAATACCATGGCTATTTTTGCAACGTGTTTATATAACTCACTACGTTGGTAATAGCTTGATCGTCGCGCAGTGTCGCAGACATAGCCAGCATCTGCGCACCGAAAGAATCGTCTGGGTGGGTGCCGCGAATACCAGCGCGAAAATTATTTATCTGGGTAAGCAAATACCAATCGTTTTGACCCGCAAGAGCAGGCGCCCCTAAGGCTTCGTTACCTTCGGCATTCGTGCCATGACAGCTGGCGCATATCTGATATGCGGAACGCCCCCGATTCACATTTCCTTCAATAGTGACGTCAGCTGCTACAAACTCCCAAGCACCTACCCAACTAACAATATCAGCGATACTTGCGTCGGTGAGTTTCGCCGCCATCGACTGCATGGCTATACCCTGTAAATCATCAGTATGAGTACCACGGATTCCTTCACGAAAATTTTCCAATTGACGCTGGAGATACCAGCCTTCCATGCCAGCTAAGCGCGGAGCTTGCACTGCGATATTACCCTCTCCCTTTGCGCCATGGCAGGTAGTGCAATAACGATCGCTCATATCTGCCGGTGATCCAACATCAGCGGCATTAACAACAAAGGTAAAATGAGCGCTAAAAAATAATGCAGCTAGTGTAATAAACCTCTTCATGCTTCTTCCGCTCTCACTCGTTGGTCAAAATCTGCCAATGCATAGTGAGCTGATTGTATTGCGCTTTCCATCCACGCCGAATGCTGAGTACTCTGATCGCCGATCAAATAATGTCGACCATTCACAGGTTGCCGTATAGTCGTGTACATTTGCTCCTCATGTTCCGACCAGCCACCGCGGCTACGACTCCATCTCGGAGCACAACCCAGCATGTGGTTCATCCGGTGCCAGGCAATAGTAATTGGTTTTTCTACCATTTGACGATAGTTAGGGTGTATTTTTTCACCGGAGGAAATAAAATTCTCAATACGTTGCTCTTGAGTCATCTCTGTGAAATTCGCGCCACCAAAATTATAAGCAGACAAAACAACACCTTTTTCCTTGTGAATACCATGAGGCGGATACCAAATTTGCCGAATTGGAGCATTAATCCAACTTATACCTCCGTAGATATTTTCTTTCTCCCAAAATCGCTCTTTAGCTTGGAATGCCGCCTTATATGCTTTCCCACGGCGGATGTAATTTAGTGCTTCGATGTACTCCATAGGAAAGTTATTTGGAATTCCGGACATCAAATGACTAGGAATGCAATTGAAACAGTAGTCCACCTTCAGCGACTTAGGAACACCCTCTTGCTCATAAGCTATTTCTACACCATTGTTATTTACCATTACAGCTGTTACGGGGCTACGGAATTCTATTCGGGCGCCAAGACGATTAGCGAATGCATAGATGATCCTATCCATTCCTCCCACAGGTTGCATTAGTAGAGGGCCGCTACCGCTACCTTCTTGAGTCGTGGTCATGACATTATTTGCCAATCGCGTCTTCAATAAATCACGCAAAGCAATTACATCTTTCTTAGAGCCATGATCGAGAAAACCACCACTCCTATACCCGGCTCTAACCGAACCGCGATAGAGCATATCCTCGTCAAGATCACCGAAACTACGCAGCATTCCCAATAAAATTTCAGATTCGGACTCAGTCAGGGAGGAATCCATTTCTTCTGCACTCAAGGATTTGGCAAGCATTTCGGAAATGAATCCGGTCATACTCGAAGAGTAGTCTGTATTACGCACGGGTTTACCGCCGTTCATTGCATCGTCTTGCACCCAGCCAGTCTTACTCTCATTGGCGAAAACTTGTAGTTCGACACCCAATTCTTTGCAGTAACTCAGTACACTATTGTGAATGCTAGGGATTCTTGCCGCACCGGCGTTAAAATACAAATGTGGCTCGTCATCCCAATCACAGCGTTGATAGTTTCCTATCTCATCGATAACAGTGCCAGAACGCACGGTGAATATTCTGCCGCCCGCACGGTGCGAGGCTTCTAGAACAGTACAGTTATAACCAGCCTTAGTTAATTCCCAAGCGGTAACCAAAGCCGAAATGCCAGTACCAAGTATTGCCACACTCTTACCGTTGCTTGACTGATTAGATAGTGAAATTTCTGTAGCTTGGCTCGCCAAGGGCATTAGCCCTAGGGCTGCTCCGGCACTCAATACAGCGGATGAACCACCATAGGCTCCCAACAAGTTAAGAAATTCTCGTCTACTAACTGAGTTGGTCATGAAGCTTAATCTCCGATCGAATACCTGTAGCGATTTTAACAGGCTGAAAGTCTTAAACAAAGCGAGATGCTAAGGTATCTGGGCTCTACAAGCGTTTTGTGTCGATCCTATCTGATTTGCTGAAGCTCTATTTAACTATTAGAATCAGTTCTTCGATATATCCTATCTTTCCACTTTTCATCAACCCCTATTTCATCAAGAAGGAGCCCTGAGTAGATATGAAAACTATTTATAAGAAACTATTAGCCACGGCCGTTATGTTTTTCATTTCAGGGCAATCTATTATGCTTGCAGTCGCGCAGGACTTCCTAGCCGGCGAACCCTTAGGAACAATAAATGAAGCTGGCAACAGAATGCCAATGTCAGACAATGTGAAGGTTTTTGGAAGCTTCCATTTCTCGGAAAGCTGTACTTTCGATCCAGAAAAGAACCTGATTTTGGCAATGAATAATGGTAACCGTGGCGATGGTACCGAGAACGATGGTTTCGTTTCTCTAATCAACCCAGATGGCAGCGTTCATACGGCTAAATGGATAGGCGCAACACGGGACGGGCTTAAGTTACATCAGCCACTTGGCAGCGCTATTAACAATGGAGTGTTGTATACGGTTGATACAGGCCATGTTGTTTCATTCGACCTGGCTAGTGGGCAACCCTTAAATACAATTCCAGTTACCGGCTCCACATTGTTAAATGGCATTGCGGTCGCAGACGATGGCACGGTCTACGCGTCAAATACACGCTCACCTGAACGGATTTATAAAGTAACAGGGGATGGAACATCCAGCATATTTGCAGATGGTGCACCACTGGCTGCACCTAACGGCGTGGCAATCGACACAGACGGTAATATCGTTGTCGTTAATGTAAACGATAATGCTGTGCTTACTTACAATACTAGCGGCGATCTAATTCGAACTGAATACGCTGCCGAAGGTGGCAATGACGGTGTGGTCGTTCTGGAAGATGGAACAAAATACGTGAGCAGCGTGCGCTTTGGCAGCGTATCTCGCATTCGCCCTGGAGAAGATGCCGAGGTCATCGCTACTGGAATTCCTAGCGCAGCTTCAATGTGCTACGACTCAGTGCAACACCAACTAGTCATCCCCCTGAATAGCAATTTTGCGCTAGCGTTCATTAAACTCTAAGTAAGACAAAAAAGACGAGGCAATCATGACCCGCTTATTTCTCAATTCAACTACATCTAATCGCAAGGGAAGTATTGTTCAAACGATGATTCTAATCGCCATCTCCATGCTGTGGCTTGTTACTCCATTAAGCGGGCAGGAAAACCCTTATCAAGTGGTCTATCACTGGGGTGAGCTGCCTAATGGACAAACAATGGGTATTGTGACAGGCGTGCAACCAGACCCGGATGGTGAGCATATCTGGATCGTTGAACGCTGCGGAGCCAACCAATGTGCTGGCTCTTCGCAGCATCCCATCCATAAGTTGGATAGCGAAGGCAATACAGTAAAGAGCATTGGCGCAGGTGTTTTTGCCTGGCCCCATGGCTTCGACATGGATGCCGACGGCAACTTCTGGGTCACGGAAGGAGCGCCGCTTGGCGATGCTCGGGGCGAGGCTGGGATGGAAAGAGGCATGGGCCATCAAGTCATAAAAATAAACCAAGATGGTGAAGTACTTATGCGGCTGGGTGAACCTGGCGAAGCTGGGGATGATGGAGAGCACTTCAATGGACCCGCTGCCGTCCTAGCTGCGCCGAATGGGGATTTATGGATAGCTGATGGCCACCGCGGTGGCAACAACCGGGTGATGAAATTCTCCGCTGACGGTGAACTACTATTACAGTTAGGCGGTGGTGTGGAAGATACGAGCAGAGAAAGTGCTCGTTTTAATGACCCCCATGATATAAAAATGGACTCTCAGGGCCGTTTATTCGTTGCCGACCGCGGTAACAATCGCATCCAAATATTTAATCAGGAAGGTAAGCTACTCGACATCTGGACGCAGTTTGGCCGACCCAGTGGAATCTGGATCGATGCCGAAGATAAGATTTTTGTCGCCGACGGCATGTCTGGCGAACAATGGAATAGAGGCTGGGAACGTGGAATTCGTATTGGCGATGCCAAGTCGGGTTATGTCACAGAATTTATTCCTGACTACGAAGTGCCTACCGGCAGCGGTATTGAATTTTTAGCATCAGACCATCAAGGTAACATTTTTGCTGGCCAAGTTGGCCGACAACGATTTGAAAAATATATGCGGACACGTCCGTAGTCAGCTCTGCAAAGAATAGGTATTTACACCAATGATTGTTATTTAGAAAGCATCATTATGAAAGCGAATACGTTACGAAATTTATTACTAACAAAATTGATAACAATCAGTTTACTTCTCGTTAGTGCTGCTCAGGGCGCTGCGGAAGCACCTGACCTTGAGGGAAGCAATTGGCAATTGGTGCGACTAAAGGTTCTGGGGGGCTTCGAATTTTCCCCTGAAGAGCCAAGTAAGTACGTGTTGAATTTTCGAAGTGAAAACCGACTCACAGGGGCATCTGATTGCAATCAATTCGTCGGCTCGTGGATTCAGGAAGGATCCAATCTGCGTTTTGAGCCATTAGGCTCTACTCGAAAATTATGTGCACCAGGGTCGCTACACAATAACTTAGTCTTATATTTAAGAGACAGTATTGAATTCTCGATCGTGAACGGAAACATGATAGTGACTACGACAACTGCTGATATTGAGATAGAGTTTGAAGCTCGATAACTAATTGAATTATCAATTCGAGCACCACTATTAAAACGCGTTGTACTTTAAAAACACGCACTTCAATAAAAATGACTCAAAGAAATAACTAGTTAAGCGAATTGAGGCGATGCATCTAGTCTCTGACCTTTTATACGCATAAAGAACATGGTCAGTATCACCAAATTCATCAAACCCATAAAAGTCGCGAATGCAAAAGACCAGTTATAATCTCCGTTGATATCATAGAAGAGACCTCCAAAGAACCCCCCTAGACCCATGCCACCCCAACCAAAAAATGAAGTTATACTCATCGCTCTGGCGGAGAATCGTGCCGAAACCATCATCCTGACACAAACCAATATACTCGACATCACACCGGAGTAAGTGAAACCAAAAAAAACTGCAAGCAAGTAGAGCCCAGTTGCACTATCAATATGAGGAAACCAAAAAACTGAAAACGTTTGCCCTACCGACATGATTATATAGGTGGGCAAAGCACCAATAACATCTCCAAGCTTCCCACCAAATATACGTCCAGCGCCTCCAGCTAACATCAAAACTAACAAAACGCTCGTGGCAAATTCCAGAGATCGACTTGCGTCAGTCAACATAGGCACCAAGTGTACGATGGGAACCGACATGCAATTGCAGCAGAACATGACTGCGAAACTCATCCAGATGACAACTTCTTTTTCTGACAAAGAAAAATGTCTTACTTCCTTTTCAGGTGCTAGCCGAGCAATTTCCCTTCGGGGTGATTCTCGAACTAAAAATGCAATAGGGAGAGCGATAACTAAATAGGATATTGCCATCGCTTGATAAGCCCACTGCCAACCATTGCTGGTAATAGCTATGCCGACAAGATAAGGAATGATTCCCTGACCTATGGCACCACCGGAAGCAGTTATGCCGAGAGCTAATCCTGGGTTATGACGAAACCAGAATCCAACATTGGC
This sequence comes from Gammaproteobacteria bacterium, assembly GCA_012960305.1. GTDB lineage: Bacteria > Pseudomonadota > Gammaproteobacteria > Pseudomonadales > Pseudohongiellaceae > UBA9145. Next base: position 247,046 of record DUBM01000014.1, read on the forward strand.
AAATAGAGGCGTCGATGCCATAGCATTGCCAAAGGCACCAAATAAAAAGTAAAAGGCGTAAAACTGGAAGAGACTGGTCAACGAACTCAACATAAATAGACTGAACGACATGGTCAAAGCAGCCACTACACCGAACCATCTTGAGCCCCATCGATCGGCAACATAACCCCAGAACACTCCAAACAATGCCGATGAAAACGCGATGGTGGTATACCCCAAAGAAGTCTCCGCCCTACCCCAGCCAAATTCCAATGCCAATGGTTTGAGGAATACCGAAATAGCACCGAGCGCTCCGAATGACAAGCCACTAAGTGTGAACACGACAAACACCATTAACCACCCATAGGCTGGGTCGCGTTCCACTGCACTAACTGAAGGAGAGGTCATTGCCAGTCCATTCTTAAAATCGTAGTGGCATACTACCTGTTCTGATGCAACGTCGTAACTATGAGCTTTACAGAATTCTTATATGAGTCCTATAACTTTCTTATTTCGAAGTGGTTGTGCTTGTAAGATATGATTCTTTACAAACCTTCGCACATGCTCTGAGGGCTATTCTCCAAATAGAGCCGAATACGCTTTTTGAAGACTTTCTCCAAAAAAAACCTCCAGCATAAGACTATTTATGGAAAATAAGGCAGCACGCTACATCCGGCATTTGTGCAAATAATGCTATACAATATGATCAAATAGTAGCTGCAAAGGTTTAGCCCAAATGACTATGAGAACATTAGCGTTAGTTATTGCCGTTGGGGTATCTTTTTCTCTACAAGCGACTTCTGACGTGTCCGGCTTCTGGCTACTTATCCTTCCTGATTCAGAAAGCGAAATAATATTCACGGATGCAGGCCTCCGGATTCAGGGCGAATACGATCTGTTAGTCGATGACCCGAGTCTTTCCTGTGTTCCTGCTAGTGCAGCGCGTATCTGGGCTAATCCCGGTTCTCGCATATCCATTGAACAAACCGAAGAAAACATTTTAATTAATTATGAATTGTTCGACCTGCGACGAGTAATTCCGATAGGCGATGAATCTGTAATACCTGCGCTTCCCAGTACACAGAATTTAGCAGGAACCTTTTTTGAACAAATGGGGTCATCATTCGCCCATTATGAAAATGATAGTCTATTCATCGAGTCAAGAAATCACACTCATGGATATATTCGTACTTCTCGTGGTATTCCTCAATCGGCAGAAACAATCGCCATCGAAGAATTGAGAATCGAAGATGACAAGCTTCGCATTACTCATACCTACATCGATGAAACACTCTACGAACAACCTTTAGTTTTGAATTATACCTTTCAGCGAATTGGCGCAACTGAAATCGAAACTTATAACTGTACCGAAGCAGATTACGATTGGTTCAATCAATTAAACGCGCCGACGGAAGAAGCTCCATGAGAATATACCTAATTTTAGCAATGCTCTGTGTGCTGCCCACTGCCACCTCTGCTCATCACTCCACCAATACAAATTTCACTCAGGAAATAATTTCAGTTAAAGGCGTAATAGAAAGGGTGCGTTTCCAAAATCCACACGCATCAGTACTTGTCAAGAATACAGATACAGAAGGGAACGACATATTTTGGCTAATCGAAACAAATTCTCGCACCACTCTGCAGCGGCTAGGTGTATCGTTGGATAGTTTAGATGTCGGCTCTACTATAGAAGCAATAGGTCGCAAAGGCCGCAGGCAGTACACAATGTACCTGCAAGAAATTACCTTTGCAGATGGAACAACCTTCACCCCAACTCCAGACCGTGACTAATCGCTAAGAAGAATGTCAGCAGATTGCTTTTTCTTACACATCACTATCGGCATGAAACTCATCATCATCTCACCATTCTGATTAAAAATTTCGTTGTACATAAAGACAGTACCTATATCGGGCCTCGAACGTGATTCTTTTTTGTTTATAATCGAGTTCTTCATTCTCAGCCGGTCACCGGGGAAGACGGGTTGAGTCCAACGAAGTTCATCAATACTCGGCGAACCAAGAGCACCGGTCTCCCCAGTAGGCATATTGTCCACTGTCATCCGCATCGCTATCGCGCTGGTATGAAAACCAGATACTCAGAGCCCGCCAAAGTGCATTGCCTTCCCCGCCTCTTCTGATAAGTGAAAGGGCTGAGGGTCAAAGTTCAAAACGAATTCTAGAATTTCCTCTTTAATAACCAGATAGTCGCCGTATTCCTGGCTCATTCCTACTTCGAAGTCTTCGGAAAATTTTGGTGAAGTCATAATGACTTATCTCTCATGGAGATAGCTCAATGGTTGGTTTAAGACTGAGAGTGTAAATGCTAGTTGGTATTTTCGTGTAGCCCCTTATACTTCAGTTATGAACTCATCACTGTTTTCAGAAGAGAACGACAATACTGCCTATCAGCCATTGGCTGCTCGCATGCGCCCAGATTCTGTGCATTCCTTCGTTGGCCAGGCTCATTTATTAGGACCTGGGAAATCGATTTACAAGGCTATTGAAAACAAACTCCCTCACTCAATGATCCTTTGGGGCCCCCCTGGAGTAGGCAAGACCACTTTGGCGAAAATCATCGCCGCTGCTTGTGATTACCATTTTGAATCCCTCTCTGCAGTACTAGCAGGAGTGAAAGAGATAAGAGCTACGATCGAACAAGCTCGATATCATCAGGCAAATGGTCCTCGAAAGACGATCCTCTTCGTCGATGAAGTGCACCGATTTAACAAGGCACAACAAGATGCATTCCTGCCGCATATTGAAAATGGCACGCTATTGTTTATTGGCGCTACCACTGAGAACCCTTCATTTGAGCTGAACAATGCCTTGCTTTCTCGTGCACGCGTCTATCTATTAAAATCTCTTAGTGAAGAAGATCTGTTGGGAGTTGTTGACAGTGCGCTTGTTGATAATGAACACGGCCTTGGTAATCTCAAGTTAGAGTTAAGCGAAAAACAAAAACAGATGTTAGCGAGAGCAGGTGACGGGGATGCACGCCGCACACTAAATTACCTCGAAGTACTAAGTGATATGGCGGAATTGACTGATGAACGACGCACAGTCACTGATGATCATTTAACGCAAGTATTACAAGAAAGTTATCGCCGCTTTGATAAGGGAGGCGATAGTTTTTACGAACAAATTTCTGCATTACATAAATCTATCCGTGGTTCTTCGCCTGATGCAGCCTTGTATTGGTTAACTAGAATGTTAGACGGTGGATGCAATCCACTATATCTCGCCCGGCGACTTACACGGATGGCGAACGAAGATATCGGTCTCGCTGATCCCCGCGCATTACAAGTCACGCTGGACTGTTGGGATACTTATTCTCGCTTGGGGAGCCCTGAAGGAGAACTCGCCTTGGCACAGGCTGCTGTTTATTTGGCTAGTGCGCCGAAGAGCAATGCGGTTTATGAAGCTTTTAGTGCAGCCCGTAATGCTGCTTCTGATCACGGTAGTCTTGAAGTGCCTCTTCACCTGCGCAATGCCACTACTTCACTAAGTAAAGAACTAGGCTATGGTGAGGACTATCGTTATGCTCATAACGAAGAAAATGCTTTTGCCGCTGGAGAAAACTACCTGCCGGAAGAACTAAAAAACGAACAATTCTATTACCCCAGAGAAAATGGCTTAGAACTTCGCATCAAAGAGAAAATGGAACAGTTCCGGGAATTAAATGACCAGGCAACGGATAAGCGCTATAAACAATAAGGGATCAATCAGTCACCTTTCCTTCAAAGTGACTCTAGAGTACGAATTAATTTTTGTGTCTGATCGGCTAACTCCAATCCCAGAGGTGTGAGATAACCACCATCTTCCAGAGTAATGACATTCTTCGCGAACAATCGTTTGGCGGCCGCAATTCTGGCCGGATCAGCCTCATGATGAATCTTCAATCCGGCCAAAGAGCTCTCTAGATTGAACAAATTTAACAATTCTAATTCTTCTAAAAATTCATTACTCAGGTGCATGTATGCTATCTCTTGGAAGGGAATCACTTAATTCGAGAGTTTTTTCTAATGAGCGACCATTGTTACCCAGTTGTCGGTTCATGCGCAATATCTAGGCCATCCCTCTTAAACAAGAAGCCTGAGACTATAAAATATTTAATAAGCAGGCAATAAAGCTTCACCCATAAATTTATACCGCAGATGATTTAATTGCAAAGACGTGCCAATATAGCTTGGTATAAATGCTAATTATTAAAAGTGCCGCAGAAGCGGCAGGGATCAAAGATGAATTTGTTGAAAAGAACTTTATTGAATTCTATAGCTAGTATTTCAGTAACTATACTTGCGCTAACCAGCGCATCTGCGCTTGCTGCAGACGCTGATGTTGCCGCTGCATTGGCTCATTCCGATCGCCCGAGTGGTGATAGCGCTGCCGATGCCGGCCGCATGCCAGGAGATGTGCTGAGCTTTGCTGGCCTTGAAACTGGCATGGATGTTTTTGAAGTAGAAGCTGCTGGTGGCTATTACACTGAAATACTCAGCCGTGCAGTTGGCAGTTCCGGCAGTGTAATTCTTCAGCACCCTCCTGGCCTTATGGGTTTTGTTGGTGATGGTATTGACGTTCGTACAGCTAACAATCGACTAAGCAATGTGACAGTGAGTATTTCTAATTTTGACGAATTGGATGCGGCTGATAATTCTATGGATATCGTTACCTGGATACTTGGTCCTCATGAATTAGGGTTTGCTCCTGAAGGCAACAGCCTTGGTGACGCTGCTGGAGCATTTCGTGAAATCGCTAGAATTCTGAAACCAGGTGGAGTGTTGCTGACATCTGATCACATTGCTGCCAATGGCGCGGGAGTTGAAGCAGGTGGAACTCTGCACCGTATCGAGGAAAGCATCGTTACCGATTGGGCCGAAGCGGCTGGGCTATCTGTTGCTGCTACTTCCGATATATTCAAAAATGCGGCTGACCCGCTTACTGAAGGTGTTTTTGCACCAGCGATTCGTGGGAAGACTAGCAAGTTCTTGGTGTTGTATAGAAAGTAAATTTACAACTGACTTTTTGATTACGTTTTACTGGCGGTTGTTGGTACCTGATTTACTTGCGACCAATCACGCTTTATTTTTACAGCTCTGAGAAATTCGTAGCTCTCCAAGGGGCCGCAGTTGCAGAGAGTACCAGGTTGTTGCTACCTCTCGCGCCAAAATGGAGCGTGTTGTTCTCAGACAGTCCTCACTCAAGCTGAAAAACTGAAGTGCTAGGGCATGGTCTGACTGCAAGTAAATTCTGTACTAAAAATTACCTCAGTTGAATGCAATCCCGCAGCGTGTCGTATATCGATCTCAGAAATCCCTCTCAGACTTAGGCTGCTGTCCTAAGTAGCCAATTGAAATAAATTGAAATATTCGCTTGCAGTTAAACGCCAAGCCCCTAGTATGCCTGTCCCATTAACGCTTCTTGTCACTTAAACCAGAGAATCCCTCCATGAAAATTCTGAAGATATTGCTATGCGCAGTCTGCATAACCTCTGCTCCCTTATTTTTATCCAGGGCATTAGCAGCAGATGAAGGTATTTTCATTCAACGTATTGATGGCGAGCCAAGGCTTGCTGACTTCACCGGCATGACCCCCAATACCGCTCTGGCCCGGTCTATGACAAGAGTCGAAGGATTTATCCAACGGCAGCCGGACGACGGTGAGCCGATCACCCAACACACAGAAGTCTATGTCGGCTATGACCAAGAACATATCTATGCCGTATTTCTAGCCTTTGATACTGAGCCAGAATTGATCCGTGCCAATTTGTCATCGAGAGAGAATATTGATGGCGATGATCGTGTGGGTCTGACTATCGATACCTTTAATGATCAACGCACAGCACTATCATTCCATGCTACTCCACTCGGCATTCAATGGGATGCCCGCTGGACTGAGGGCTCATCTCTGAGGGCAGGATTCGATACAACTCTAGAAGCTGTATGGGATAGTGAAGGTGAACTGACCGATCAAGGATATATGGTTCGCATGTCGGTGCCACTTCGCAGCCTCCGCTTCCCTGACACAGACGAACAGCTATGGCGAGTGCAATTTGGCAGAACCATTCCAAGACTTAGCGAATTTGCATATTGGCCCGCCTACTCTCTTGAAGTTGAAGGACGCCTAAATCAGACAGCTCTTTTACGTGGAATTCAAGATGTTTCACCTGGCAATAACTCTCAGATAATTCCCTTCATCTTTGCCCGCGATGTTGATGCATTAAATCCAAACGCACCAGGTGGTCCGCGATTTGAAACTGAAACAGAAATGGATGTGGGCATTGACGCAAAGATTGTGTTTAACGACTCTATGGTGCTGGATATCACACTAAATCCGGATTTCAGTCAGGTTGAATCGGACCAGCCGCAAGTCACGGTAAATGAACGATTCGAAGTTCAATTTCCAGAACGACGCCCTTTCTTTGTAGAAAATGCTGACTTCTTTGCCACCGATTCCATACTGCTGTTTACCCGCCGTATTGTGGACCCAGAAGGCGGCATACGTTTTACAGGCCGTTCGGGCGACTATGGCTTTGGTACAATCCTTATCAATGATGAAGCGCCGGGCTTAAATCGAGACAGTGGCGACCCCCTGCGCGGAGAAAAAGCAAATATTGGAATATTGCGTGGCTTCAGAGATATATCTGAGCAATCCCGTATTGGCTTCCTGCTAACTGATCGAGAATTGGGAGAAGGATACAATCGCGTAGCTAGCGTCGATGCTAGGTTGAAACTAAACAACAACTGGATTACCAATATGCAGTTAGTCGGCACTGACAGTGAGCCGCTAACTGGCGGTGATGCTTCAACAGGTTATCAGCGCAACATACAAATCAACCGGACCGGGCGCACGCTCAGCACTCATACACATTTTGTTGACACCACTGATAATTTTCGTACTGAACTGGGTTTCCAGAATCGGTTTTTTCGACCAGACACATCAGGCATTCATAACAGCATGAACCTGAATTTCTATCCGGAAAATTCTAATATAAACACTTACAGTGCTAGAGTATTTGATGTCTATCTAAATGATAACGACGGCACTCGAATCTATCACCAACTAGGACCAAGTTTTAACCTTAGTTATGACACAACAGGTATTGGGTTCAACTACACCGACTACACAGAAATTCTTCAACCCAAAGATTTTGCGGGCATTGTTACTAATCAGCGTTATGACTACGACAACTGGCAAGTGAATTTCAATAATAATACCTTTGAAGCAGCCGTTGTAAGATTGAGCTATCGTACTGGTAAAACTCTAAATTTGGTTCCTCAGCTCGGCAGCCTGCCTTATGTCGCAGATACGAATCGTATTGACATTTCTCTAACTCTAAGGCCAATGGATCGACTACGAATCGAAAATACTTATTTCCGTACTGAGTTAGAAAATCAAGGTGGTGGCGCAAAAATATTTAGTAATGAAATTATCCGTAGCAATTGGAATTACCAATTCACCAAAGAACTATCACTACGTTTCATCGCTCAATACGACGAGACCGATGCAGGTCCGGCAACAAAACTTGAAGATGATGAAAGCCTCAACTTCGATATGTTATTGCGTTATGTGATTAATCCTTGGTCTGCTTTCTATGTTGGCTACAATTCTAATCAAAGTAATTTCGATATTGTAGAGATGGAAGGCGAACGTGAATTGGTGGTAGCAAATAATTTGCGCCAGGATGGCGATCAATTCTTCGTGAAATTTTCTTATTTATTCCAGCGCTAAGAGCTCTTGGCACTCGGTCAATTACACAAAGTATGCCTAAATGGTAGCCACCGTTCACAGTTAAAGGGATACCGACAAACACGATAAATATATTCCAGCTCTCTCTGAGAGGAATTTTTTTACCCTAATAATTGATCTTTATTAAGTGCAGACCCTTAGATTTAACTTTGGCACTAAGTTTGTGGGTTTGCTGCGCCTGAAGAGCCTTTTCAATTCCTTCAATATCAATGGTACCCTTTGCTAATTCAAACAGCGCACCCACGATATAGCGAATCATGTGTTTCAGGAATCCATTCCCTTGAATTTCAAAATAGTAGATGTCGCTACCGAAATCCGACAGGCTTGATTGTAGTAGCTCGAGATTAAAGATTTTCCGAACTGTAGTTTTTACATTCTTGTCATTGATTGAAAAGTTTCTGAAGTCATGCTCGCCCACGAATAGTTCGCAAGCATGTCGCATCGTTTCTATAGCTAATTTAGTGTCGCTGTCACCATTTTTAGTTAGTAATAGTTGAGCAACAATATCGCTCAAAAGTGGTGAGCTAACCTCATTAATGGAAAAATAGTAACGATACATCTTACCAATATTTTTTTCGGCAGGATTGAAGTCAGAGGGACAGTTTTCACATTTACTGATTCGAATATCATCCGGTAGGAGAGAGTTTAATCCTAGCTGTAGTTTATCGGATGCAATTTCTATAGGAAGTGTAAGTTTAGCAATCTGGCCTAGCGCATGAACACCTGCGTCGGTTCGACTTGCACCAGAAACCACACAGTCTGCATAGTTACAGATTTTTCTCAGGCATCGGAGAATTTCAAACTGTATAGTAGGTTTTTTACCTCCATCTCCCAAATCTTGCCAACCATAGTAATTGGTGCCCTTATATGAAATAAGCACTCGAAAGTATTGCTGCATTATTCTTTTTCAGCGTTAAGGTGATAGTTCAAATTTTCAAAAAGATCCATAGCAACAAATAGTTCAATTAAACTAATTATAATTTCGGACATTAATCAAATGGCCGCTTCTTCAGAGTCTCAAGATTCGCTCGAAGCTCATTATTTTTCCTCTAATATGAGCAATCGCTCTGTCTCCAGTCTTAAATTCCGCTAATACATCACGAAAGAAAATAACCGATCTCTAACCGCAACTAATAAATATTGTCTATCATCTACCATAAAAGTTTGCGGTGGGTTGGTCATATTTCCAATTCGTGTATGCCAAAGTAAATCGCCATTTTCTGCATCAAACGCGACCATGTTGTTTCTACCGTCACCGGTAAATACTAAGCCACTAGCAGTAGTTAACACTCCTGCCGCAACTCCATCACCGCCCGGCCATTCATGTCGCCACACAGCTTTACCAGTTTTGTAGTCGATGGCCTGGAAGGCACTGTCCACATCGCCAATTTCATCCCGTTGCTTTCCACCTAATCCCATGGAGCCACGAGGGTCTGGGTCAGTAAGATAAAGCATGTTGTAACCGTTGTTCTCTTGGGTATAGAACAAGCCGGTGTCAGGATTAAAAGCTGGAGGCTGCCAATTGGCAACACCGCCCTCTACTGGTGAAACCAAAGAACCGGCGATGGTCGCATCTTTTATTGGATTAGGTTCTGGCGAGCCATTTTCGCGAATTCTTGAAGACCAATTGGCTGTGGTGCTATAGAGATTTGTAGCTATGTGTTCGCCAGTAACTCGATCGACAGTGAAGAAATAGCCATTTCTGGATGCGGTTGAAACTAATTTTCTTGGCTGACCATCAATAATGCCATCGATGAGAATTGGCGTTTGTGCTGAATCCCAGTCGTGGGTATCGTGTGGAGAAGTTTGAAAATACCACTCCATCTCCCCGGTAGTGACATTGACAGCAACCAAAGAACAGGTAAACAAATTATCTCCAGGTCGTGACACGCCGGTATAGGCTGGAGTGGGATTACCGGTACCGAATATATAGAGATCAGTTTCTGGATCATACACTCCAGGAACCCAAGCATTGCCACCGCCATGGCTAGCAGCATCAAGACTGGGCCAAGTGTCCAGTCCGGGGTCCCCTTCGTTCATTGGAACTGAATAGAATCGCCAAAGTAGTTCACCGGTGCTAGCATCGAAAGCCTGGGTGAAACCAGGTTGATCCAAATCGTTGCCAGTGCCGACAATGACTCTATTGCCAACTACTATAGGCGCCATAGTTGAAAAGTATTGCAGCTCAAAACTAGCGATCTCTGCATGCCAGTTTTCTTCACCTGTATGAATATTCACCGACACCAAAAAGTTGTCAGGGGTCTCAAATAACAATGAGTCATTCCAAATTGCAGACCCGCGGCTGCCGATGTGAGTGCCACCTAAAGTCTCCCAGTGATAATGCCAAATCTCACTTCCGTCTCGAGCATCCATAGCCCAAGCATGATCAGGTGAGGTAACGTATAGAATGCCATTAACTTCGAGAATGGATCCTTTCAGTGAACCGCTGGTAATGTCGATATCACCCCTGCCTTCTCCTCCAATTTTTGTAACTATATTGGAAGAACCTGTAAAAGGATCGAAACCACTTCTAGTGGTAAAATTCATCTCGGTAGTCCATGCCAAAGTCAGATTTTTTACCGTGTCTTTGTCAATCTGGGTAAGGCTGCTATAACGTTTACCGCTGTAGTCACCGGAGTACGATCGCCAGTCACCGTCAAGATCGTTTAATAACTCATCAGGAGATACAACCACGCCATTTTGCGCCAATAGCTGAATCGGAAGAGTGCACCCTAGCAAAATTAATAGGATTAAATTTTTCATTTCAGCGTCTCCATGTAGGCAGTTACATCGTGGATAGTTTTGTTGGTAAGTTCTGCCAATAATTCCTTATGCCTTCCTAAGGGGTCGTCAATTTCGATTCGTGGTGAATCTCCATTTCTTAAAAAACTTCTATAGCCGCCGGTTGTTGTTCGCAAGCTTAAGAAAAAGTCATCGTAACGAAGTAGTGACCCGCTTACTCGACCGCCATCTGCAAGAGTGACAATGACGTTTTGAGTAGGTCCAGAGGAGTCACCTCTACGACGAAGTCCACCTCCTACCCAGGCATTTTGCAGTTCATAATCATCGATAATTCGACTAGAAATTCCTTGCAGGTCTCCACTGGCGGAGTGACAACTACTACACTCCTGATTGAAGTAACGCTCACCTGCTGCAGCATCTCCCACCAAAATATCCAAATCGAAATCAACTGGCGGGGTACTGCCCTGCCGTTCAGCCGTTGCAAGGATCGAATGAATAAATCCAGCCACTGCGGCGATATCATTTTGCACAAGATTGCCAAAGGATGGCATTCGGCCAACTCCCTCTGTTATCACTTGGCCAATAACCTCGCCAGCAATGTCATTTAGAACTATTCCAGAGCGCAGCAAGTTAGGACCACCCTGCTCGCCTCCTCGCAGATCACCGCCATGGCACATGCGGCAATTCACTTGGTACAAGGCCTCACCTCGGGCGATAACCTCCGCAGGCGGCAAGGCTCTCTGCTGAGCCAGAAAGGTAGCGTTTGGATTGGCTATAACGATTTCAGGTTCTATGTCCTGCGCATTTGACGCGTGGACCCATACCATAAGCGTCATGCCTAGCACATATAGTTTCGATCTCATTCTGAAGTTCCTCATTGTTGTTCTTATTCACATAATCCTTCTTATTATCTTTATGATCAAGAGAACCTCAACTTCAACTTAACAATCGTAGCCCGGGCTTGGCCTCATTTCCTGCTGCTTTAATAGCAAAAAAAGGGGTTCAAGAACATATGGAAAATAGACAATCTGCTACTAACAATTCATGGATGAACAAATCATATGTAAATAAACTTGATTAGCTAGTAGTGTCCCACTTATTCTCTATATTTAATGCTTACGTTTGACCAAAGAGGTTAGAAACATGCTAACAAAAACAAAAATCATTGCATCAATTGCTATCGCGCTTAGTTGCTTTGCAACATACACGGCGTTTTCACAGGAAAGTTCAATTTCTTTAGCCACTGATATAAAGTTGCAGGAATGGCAAGCAGTTTTGCACGCCCCCGAAGGTAGAGTTGACCGACAAGTAAAGGTTGTCGATATTGGAAATTCACATGTGGCGGTTGGTGTGTTATTTCGCGATCCTATCATTGCTAATGACCAACCGGTCAGTGGCATCGTTCATACCAGAGTATCTGAAGTGTATTACATTACTGCCGGCTCTGGAGTCTTAGTTACTGGCGGCACGATGTTAAGTCGAAACGATATTCCAAAAAATAGTGATATTGTTGAAGTGTTAGTGGGAGAAAGTTTTTCTACTTCAGTTGCCCGGGGCGACGGTCAAGTTAGGCTGGTGTCCGAGGGCGATATAGTTGTAGTTCCTGCAGGTGTATTCCATGGCTGGCATGAAGTGGAAGAGCGCGTAGAGATGATAAGCATCCGTCCCGACCCTGAAAAAGTATTACCGGCCGGGTACGTAAATCCCTACGCAGAGTAGCAGACACAAAAAACTAGATTTTAAACCTGCGGCAACCTATAGACGCGCTTAGCTGTGTCATGAAACATAGCTGCGCGTTCATTGAAGGAGTATGCCCTGGTTAGTTTTTTGAACTGATTCCATAAAACAGTGTACGAACATGACAGCTTATCCACTGGAAAATTACTTTCAAACATACAACGGTCCGGCCCGAACTGATCGATGATGTAGTGATACCAGTCTTGATTTGCCGTCAACAATTCATTCGATGTTGGTGGCTTCTCTCGCTCATGCCAGCCATAGCCATTAACTACCATCTGAATTCCACCAACTTTTGCTACTACATTCGGACACTCCGCTAATGCAGCAACTGCTGGCTTCCAGGCTGCGAAAACTTCATCACGACGCCCCGCATAGGAACCCACACCGATAGGCCCGCCGAGATGATTAAAAATAATCGTAGTATCGGGAAAGGCTTTTGCAAGATCTGTTAAATCTGCAATATGAGTGTGATAAAGCCAGCCTTCAAATGACAGTCCGTAGGTACGCAGATGCGCGTAACCATTGCGAAATTCTGGATCAAGCAGAATATGCTGCGGTGCATCGGCAGCAATGTTCGGCAACACTGACCTATCTGCCCACGCTGCTCGATGGCGAATGCCACGAAATCGTTGTGGGCTCGCAGCGATCTGAGCTTCGAGAACTGGAGCTACTCTATCGCCAAGTCGCAGATTGGCTGAACCTACGATACCAGTCGCAACTCGCATATCGCCGTAGCCACCACTGGCACTCTTGGCAGCGACACCTTGGACAAATTCTGTCTCACCAACAACTTTTAGTTCTTCTGGTCCATCAGATCGGTACATAGATGTACATTCCACGAATACGGTCTGACGCACATTATGGGCCTGACTGTCTTCGAGCAAATCTTCCAGAAGATAAACGTTATTGGGCCTATCCCATAGATGGTGATGGGGATCGATAATAGGTAAATCGGGCTCCAGCGCTGCTTCCTGAGTCAATGCTAACCAATCGGGCACTGGCTGTGCTTGTGCCTTTTTGGAAAGCCCCGGCAATCCTCCAGAGAGGGCCAGTCCGCTGACCGTGAGTAAACCTGCTTGTGTCATGAAGCCTCTGCGCGTTATATCACTCATAGCATCTCTCCTAGTAGAATTCCCACAGTAAGAATAACCAAAATAGACGGTTGGGGTAAGGACAATTTCAGACCAATTTTGGGAATTGAAAAACTGAGTCTTTAGACCAATAAAGAGTGAGTAATTCAGTAAATGGAAGTAATCTACATACCACGCTTTTGCTGGGAAACTGATAGGATTCAGTCTCACTGCAAGCTCTTAAAGCAATTTCGCATTAAGAATTAACTCATTATTAGAATCAAGCGGCTTTATTATGCCAAAGAAGGATCTCTCTACTAACCACTTAAGGCTCACGCTTAAACTACTGTGTGCAGTAGTAGCAATGACATCATTGCTTTCAGTACAAGCCTATGAAGTCGATCCTGACGCAACGATTTACGATTCACCCACAACTCTGCTAGGCGTTAATCACATTGGATTGTCAGTGAAAGACCTCGATGCTGTTCTTGAATTTTACCAATCGGTGTCGGACTTCAAGCTAGTCAGCCGTGAGACTGTAAGCAGCAACAGCAATGCAGACAAACTATTTGGTCACAATAATATAGAGTTTGAAGTGGCTGTGTTAGAAGCGCCAAATATGTTGTTTGAGCTCACTGAGTTTAAACATAATCGCAACAAACCAGATCGAAAAATGTTGGTGCAAGGACCAGGCATGACACATACTTGTTTTCAATCTCCATCGACTTTTTCTGGCTACGAACGCTTCAAAGACATCGGCGCTGAGATTCTTTCTCGTGGCGAGACTCCAGTGGATTTAGGTGGCTACGGTGTTACTTATGCTTATGCCTATGATCCTGAAGGCAATATGATTGAATTGGAACAGCTCGATCCAGGGCCCTTGTCAGAAGTGCCCAACAAAGTTAAATGGGTAGAAGACGGCATGAGTATGTGGATGACGCAAGTTGCTTTGGTCACTCATGATCTTGAACGGCTGACTGATTACTATGCAAAAATTCTGGCATTCGCACCTTATCGTGAAGGAGACTATGTAAATCACCCGCGCATGGTTGAAATCGCCGATGCTGACAATCTATCTCTATTGGTCACCTGGTTTAGAATGAATGCTCACTCAAAAACTTTGGAATTCTGGGAGTATCGCAACCCGCTAACAACAGAACGCATAGGTAAACTGGATTCGACGGAGTTAGGCTATTCCTATTCCATCGAGGTAGGTGACATACAAGCGGAATATCAACGCATGGCCAGTCTTGGAGTAGAATTTGTTAGTGAGCCTGTGCAACTAGGAGAATTCTGGCAGGCTTATGCTAATGATATCGATGGCAATATTTTTTCATTGCGACAAGCTATTGATGCGAATTCGCTCTACTCAATTCCTCAACTTGAACTGTAATTAAAGTTGCAGCGAACCCAATATTTAATAATTATCTAAAATATTAGAAGTTTAAAACAGAATTTACAAAAAAAAGAGTTTAACTATGAAATATTTCCTTCAGTCGATTGTTCTCTTAGCTACGTTTTTATTCACTTCGATTCTTGGCGCTGCAGAATTTGCTGACAAGGTCGAGCATAAGTTCGCCGATAGCGATGGCGTCACTATTCATTATGCTAAAGCAGGGTCCGGCCCACTTGCGGTGTTTATCCATGGCTTTCCAGACTACTGGTATTCCTGGCGCCATCAGATGGAAGGTCTCGCTGAAAACTACACCGTGGTTGCGATGGATACTCGAGGGTACAACAAAAGCGATCAACCAACGGGTGTCAAGAATTATGGCTTAGAGTTGTTAATAGCAGACGTTGCCGCAGTCATCGAAAATGAAGGCAGAGAGAATGCGGTAATCATAGGTCATGACTGGGGCGGTGTTATCGGTTGGAGTTTCGCTGCGGCTCGACCAGATCTTACTAGCCGACTAATTATTATTAATCTTCCTCATGTAAAAAACCTCGCTAGAGAATTGGCCAAAATGGAAACGCAACATCAAAATTCTCAATACGCGAGAAACTTCCAACAGCCAAATTCTCATGAGGCAATTAGTGCAGAGAGACTAGCGTCTTCGTTAAGTCGTGGCGATGCTAATCTACAAGCGAAGTATTTAGCGGCATTCGAGGATTCAAGCGCTGACGCCATGATGAATTATTATCGAGCGAATTATCCTAGAGAACCCTATGACTCAGGCGCCTTTGTTGAAATTGATCGGATTCAAGCGCCAGTATTGCAGTTCCATGGCTTGTCCGACAATGCATTGCTGCCAGGCGCGCTAAATGATACTTGGGAAGAGCTCGACCAAGACTGGACTCTCGTTACAATTCCTGGTGCAGGACATTGGCCCCACCATGACAAGCCTGATGTGGTCACCAATATGATAAAGGCGTGGCTAGCACTGCATGAGTAGTTAAACACTCATGCAGTTTGATCTGTGAAATATTCTGCAGTCTCGTCTTCAAACATCGTTGCGAAGAACACGGTCGTCACTAAGGCGATCGCTGATAAGGTAAACCACATACCCGCAAAATTGGTAATAACTCCATTTTCACCAAAAACGTTTCCGAGGAATCCCAAAAAAGGACCGGCAAATACTGGTCCTACTCCAAGGATTATTATTCCAAACACGGTCTGAGCGGAATTTCGAATGTCTGCGTCGGCTATGCGGTCGACGTACATAAAGGCTGAGGCAAAAAAGCAGGCATAACAGAGGCCATGTAAGAGCTGGCTGAACACTCCAATCATCAAAGGCATGTTCCAAACCATTTGGCCAGCCGCATCGACTGACGGTCCCGATGCCTCTTGCATGCTAATCAATCCCCAGATTGCATACCGAGTAAAATATGCCAGGCCTCCGAGGGCAATCGTCCAACGAAATCCTAGCTTGACAAGAAACATTCCCAACATGGCGAGAAAGCCTATCTCGGCAAACTGTCCAACAGTCATTGCTGGCATGATATAGGTTACCAGCATGCCCAACTGATTCTCAAAGAATGGGCCAGTCTGCATGAAATAAATTTGGTGAATAACTGAAATTGGTAGGCTCGCCAAAATCAGTATGGCAAATGATCGATGATGCAATAGTGCAAAAGCTTTCTTGAACGCCAATTTCTCCACACTATCTTTCTTTGGCGGAGTATTTGGAAGAAATAAACAAAACCCGGCATACATCATTGAAAGTACACCGGAGACAATCAACGTATCCCCCAATCGAGCTGTCGCATCTGCTACTTCAGTGCCAACAAAAAACGGCGGCAATATCTGAAACTGTAGATCCGACTGCAACCAGACCATGGGAAATATCCAACCTGCAGAAATCCAGCCAATAGTGCCTAGCACACGAATCCGCGGCCAATCTTTATCAGGGTTATCTAGATGCGAGAATGCCATTGAATTCGTAAGCGAAAGCGTAGGCATATAAAGGATGCTATAGACGATGGATAAAATTAACCAGGCACTAAAAGATGTCTGGTAGGAGGTGATAATTTTGACTGCGCCACCCAGAACTAACAAGACAGCAAGAAATTTCTCCGTGGAAAAATAACGATCCGCAATCTGCCCTGCGATAAATGGTGCGCAAACGGCGCCAATAGAACCTGCTAACCCTAAAATCCATCCAATCTGGCCAGATGAGAACCCCAAACCGCCTTCAGCCGTTGGAGATTGCAGATAGGTTGGCAATATGCTCAACCAAACGCCCCAGACCGCGTACTGCAAAAACATCATTATGCCAAGGCGACTTTTTATAAAATTCATCGTCTGTTCTCTCCTGAACGAATCCGAGTATCCAGCATTTTTTTAAGAATGCTCTAGAATTGGTTCATCCTATCGACAACAAGCCAGAGCAACAAGTAGCGTCTATCAGTTATCTTAGTTTTTGCTGAAACATTGATAACTTGCTCCCTCGCGGAAGATTGAACTGGCATAGGGTTGGCAGCAATGAGAAACTATTCCAACATCCGAGATTAATCTGTTAAGAGCATCAAATTATGATTTCAAAATTTCTATTAGTCACTTTACTAACTACCTCAGTGGCTGCTGTTAGTAGCTGCAGCGAACAAGCTGCGAAATCAGCTCAAACTGCTGGCCAAGATTCACCCAATATAATGTTGATTCTTGCAGATGACTTGGCCTACTCGGATCTCGGTGCTTACGGAAGTGAAATTGAGACGCCCAATATAGATCTACTAGCGAAACAGGGAGTGATGTTCACCAGGTTCCATACTAGCGCCATGTGCTCACCATCACGCGCCATGTTATTAACAGGGGTAGACCAGCACAAAAATGGTTATGGCACGATGGGAGAATATCTGGCGACTGAGCAGAGAGGTCAACCGGGCTATGAAGGCTACCTAAACAATCAAGTTGTCACAGTCGCAAACATGCTCAAGACTTCTGGCTTTAATACATATATGACAGGAAAATGGCATTTGGGCGACTCATCTCTGCCTAGCAATCGCGGCTTTGATCGTTCATTTATTCTATTACAAGGTGCCGGAAGTCACTTTAATAATACCGGCTACGCGCCACAGCGAACTACGGTGGACTACTACCGAAATGCTAAGCGAGCTGAATTACCAGATAATTTTTATAGCAGTGATTTCTATACCTCGGAAATGATTCAGTATATTGAAGATGGACGAGACTCTGAGGATCCTTTCTTTGGCTACTTAGCTTTTAGTGCACCTCATTTTCCTTTACATGCGCCTAGCAATCTTATTGAAAAATATGTTGAGCGTTATCAAGTTGGATGGGACATCATTCGAAAACAACGGCATGAATCTCTTAAAACTCTCGGACTTATTGATGAACAGGCGTTGATGGCTAAAAGATTAGATGGTGTGCCCGACTGGGAAGAATTAGACACAGAAGAACAGAGATATCAAGCCAAGAAAATGGCTGTCTATGCAGCAATGGTGGATAGCGTCGACCAAAACATCGGCGAGCTTGTTGCTTATCTAAAATCGATTAATGAATATGACAATACGGTATTCATTTTCCTGTCGGACAATGGTCCTGAATCAAATGATTTCGCGTCAGAGCGCACCGTTCCATCGGTCACAGATTGGATTGCTGATACTTTTGACAATAGGTACGAAAATTTGGGTAATGAAGGCAGCTTTATTTATTACGGCAAGCCTTGGGCCCATGTCGGGGCGGCAGCACATAGATTTCATAAGACGGTAATGACCCAAGGGGGAATTAATTCCCCACTAATTATTAGTTATCCAAACTCCCTACCACAAAATCGAATAGTCTCTGAATTTTCGAGTGTTGTAGACATCACTCCAACAATTCTTGAGCTTGTCAGTGCCTCCCATCCTGGAACACAATTTCAAGGGAGGTTAGTGCATGGCATGGATGGCCGATCTATCTTGCCCTATCTTAGAAGCCAAGAAGAAACTATCTATCCGCCGGGAACTGGAAATGGTTTCGAGCTTTTTGGTCATAACGCGTTTATTAGTGCGAATTGGAAAATTCTAAGATTGATGGACCCTTACGGCGATTTTACTTGGGGGCTATATGACCTAGATAAAGACCCTGCCGAGCTCAACGACCTCTCGGGTCAGTTTCCAGAAATATTTCAGGAAATGCTCGCGCTCTACGCGGACTATGAATCTCGCAATGGTTTAATTCAAGTGCCGGAAGGCTGGAAGATGTTTGAAAACTTGGGGCCTGCACCGACTCCAGAAAATTAAAAGATAAAATTACTTATTACTGACTTACCAATTAAAAAAATGCTGGATTCAATAGTCGTGTTAACTGTAAGAATAAAACACCTGCACCTATCAGCAGTAATTACATTTATGAGTTTACTTTCTCTTTCTATAAACGCCGCCGAAGAAGAGTTTACTTTGCTCACGATCCAAGGCGATCTGGTTGGTAAAATCGATTCTTTAGATTTATCCAGTGATAGAGATACACTTCTTAATAGTTACTACAATTTGCTTCCTCAAGGATTGCGAACAGAAATAAAAACTCTGCGGCAAATATTGTCGACTTGCATACCCGATTACGAGGTCGCAGTTAACGCAGGAGATAGTGCTGAGTTCTCAGAAATAAAGGATGAGATCGATCTATATTGGGCCGCCATTCGCTCAATACACATACAACATTTTACCAGAGAAGTTGTGGACTTTTTGGGTAGCATCTACAACAATGAATTTCCATTCTCGCTCTAATTGCTCTTAATAAGTGCGGCAAACTCGTGGTATTCTATGCCACTAATCATATTAGTTAGTCAACCGCTGCATTAGTTGAGAGAAAGCGTAATAACCAGCTTTCAAAATTTTCGGAAACATCGGGCACATACAAAATAGTTAATGAAACCAAAAGAGATAAGGAGAGGCACAAGATAATATAATTTTTCGCTTTCATGGATTTAAACCTCATCTGGGCGTGTGAGTTCGAAAACCCAGGTTTCGCCGGACAGTATTGCTTCCTTAGTGATTCTTGATCGATACTTGGAAATCTTTTTTGCAATTACTCCGTCCAATACCGAACCTTCCAATACTCTAACAAGTTTCCTTTCGTAAAGTACTTTATCAATCCGAACTAAAGCTAGACCATCGCCTTCATAGGCTTGCACTGCCCAATGCTTCCAGAGTCTGCCAAGCCACGTGCCCATATAGTCAGAGGTAATATAGATTTTGCCGGCACTTTCCTCGATCCATATTAATCTCGAGGCTAAAGGGCTGTATAGTTGTAAGTCGATGGTGGATACATCATCTGTAAAGCTCCAATCTGGCTCTGGACCTCGATACAATTCTCCGGTTACTAATTCTCCTCCGGGGAAAACAATTGAAGGGCCGTCGTTATCGCTAACTTCATATCTCAACGTAGCGATTGCTACCGTGGGGATGAGCAATAGAAGTCCCAATAGTTGAAGAGCTAGTTTTATTATTCTCATCTACTATCTCCTGTCTAAATAAACCTACTTGAATGAGTTTTTATTGACTTCCACCGTTGGCTTTTGATTGTTCCAAGCGGCGAGCTCCACCCAATATTCCCAACATGCCATAGTTTCCTTCATGGCAGGCATATTCATAGACCTTGGTGGCTGAGGCATCTGAAGCTGGGGATGTAATCGCCTTTCTTTGTTCTGGAGCTGCTAGCTACGTAACAGGCACAGCGGTAAACGTCGATGGAGGCATGTCACCTGTAGTATAAGTTGCCGTCTAGCCCTTTAGTTATTGCGCTCGGAGATTTGGAATTTCCCCGGTTTTTAATCGGGCCTGATAGCTTTTAAGCTCTCGTTTAATAATTGGAGCTAATATGTAGAGGCCAAGAATATTAGGGAGTGCAATAACAAAAACCAAAGCATCTGAAAATTCTAGAACTGCGTCTAACTGAATCATGCAACCAAGCGCAGCAAACGAACAAAATATAGTTTTAAAAACTGTTTCAGCTTTTTTAGATTCACCAAGTAGATAGGTCCACCCTTTAAGTCCATAGTAGGACCATGACAGAATCGTAGAAAAGGCAAACAAGATCGCGATAATCGAAAGTGGCACTGTCGACCAACTGAGAGTATTACCGAATGCTTGAGATGTAAGCTCAATTCCCTGCATACCATTGCCTGCCATCTCCGGCTCATAGACTGTTGTCAAAATTACTAACGCAGTGAGTGTACAAATTACTACCGTATCGATAAATGGCTCCAACAATGCCACAAATCCTTCGGTAACAGGCTCATCGGTTTTAACCGTTGAATGCGCAATCGCAGCTGAGCCAATTCCAGCTTCATTGGAAAACACCGCACGCTGAAAACCCATTATCATCACACCCAACATTCCACCACCAATCGCCGCGGGATTAAACGCTTCAATGAAAATTGCCGAGACAGCCCAAGGTACTCGTTCAGCATTCAGAAAAATCACCAACAATGAACCAATGATGTAAGTCACAGCCATGAAGGGCACCAGCTTACTAGTCACCCGGGCGATGCTTTTAATACCTCCGATAATTACTATACCTACAATCGCCGCGAGGGAACCGCCAAATAACCAGCCCTTGTCGGCAAAGAAACTGCTGCTGCCGCCGGTAACGACTACGAACTGCTCGAATGCTTGGTTAGACTGAAACATATTACCAATACCCATACAGCCGATGACTATCGAAAGTGCGTAAAAATAGGCCATCGGTTTTCCAAGCCAGGCAAGGTTGCGCTCCTTAAGACCTTGCTCGAGATAGTACATTGGACCACCAGAAATACTACCGTCCGGATTAATCTTTCGATACTTCACGCCAACGACACATTCGGCAAACTTCGTGGACATACCTAAAAAACCAGCCAACATAAGCCAAAAAGTTGCACCCGGACCACCGATAGAAATTACAATAGCAACGCTACTTATATTACCTATCCCAACTGTTCCGGAAACTGCAGTGGCCAGTGCTTGAAAATGAGTGAGCTCCCCAGCGTTTCCCGGTTTAGAATAATCACCTCGCAAAAGATGGAAAGCATGTTTGAATCCACGTAGATTTAAGAACTTAAAATAGAAAGTGAAAAATACCGATGCGCCAATCAGCCAAAGAATAATCAGTGGCAATTGACTCCCGAATACATTGACTTCAAAAAATATAAAACTAGCTACAGCATTAGTAATAGGACGCATTACCGCGTTAATCGTGGCATCAATTCCAGCTGCTGCACTAGGTAGGCTAACGACAGAGAACAATAGAACCGTTAAAAGCTTAGAAATAAATGCTGGATAGATTCTCGAACCCTTCAATTTAAGCCTTTTTTGTGTCCACACTGGTTTCTTTGTTGTGCTGCGTAGACTACGTTCTATAGTATGATTCATTCCATGTCCGCTTCATCATAGGAGAGATTTGCTGATCTTCAGAAGACAGCTTAGCCAACTAGCGGCCAACATTCCATTAACTTTCTGATTACTATCAATCATCAATATAACAACGACACTAAAATAAGAAGAAACCCCGATAATGAGTCAGACTCAAAATAACAACTACCTGCAATGTATTTCACCAGTGGATGGCTCTATCTATGTAGAACGTGAACTAGCCAATAGTCAAGACATCCAAAAATCTATCGAGTCATCTAGAATTGCGCAAAAACTATGGCGAGAAACTTCTCTTGCAGAGCGCGCCAAGATCTGTGAACGCATGGTGTTGTATTTTGAATCTAAACAAGAACAAATCAGCGAAGAAATATCCTGGCAGATGGGCCGCCCTATAGCATTCTGTGGTAATGAAATACGAGGCTTAGTAGAACGGACCCGCCACATGGTTTCTATCGCAGAATCTTCATTAGCAGATATCGTTCCAACTAAAAAAGCTGGCTTCAAAAGATTTATTCGCCGAGAGCCCATAGGTATTGTTTTTACCGTGGCACCTTGGAATTACCCATTACTAACAGCGGTGAATTCAATTGTTCCAGCTTTAATGGCTGGTAACTCCGTCATTTTAAAACCTTCAGCACAAACTCCATTATGTGGAGAACATTTTGTCAGAGCATTCCAGCTTGCAGGTTTACCTGAGCATGTATTGCAATGCATGTTCTTAAAACATAAAGATACTTCCACAATCATCAATTCAGCTGCAGTGGATTTCATCTGTTTTACTGGTTCTGTTGCGGCGGGACAAAAAATCGAGAAGGCTGCGGCGGGAACTTTCTCTGGCGTCGGTTTAGAGCTGGGAGGAAAAGATCCTGCTTATGTTTTCGCTGATGCTGATTTTAAACACAGCGTGAGTGAACTGGTAGATGGCGCTTTTTTTAATTCAGGACAATCGTGTTGTGGTATCGAAAGAATCTATGTACATCAATCGCTTTATAGTAATTTTGTCGAAGCTTTTGTTGAACAAGTTAAAAGATACAAACTAGCAAACCCTTTACTCGTGGAGACAACACTCGGCCCGGTTGTAAAACATTCAGCAGCCGAATGGGTACGCCAACAAACTATAGACGCAATAGCTAAGGGTGCGAAAACCTGTATCGATACTGCAGAATTTCCTAACGCTAATGATGGCAATGCCTATTTAGCACCTCAAGTACTGATCGACGTGGACCATACAATGTCAGTCATGACAGAAGAAAGCTTTGGCCCAGTAGTAGGCATCATGGCCGTTAAAGATGATAATGAAGCTGTTAGATTAATGAATGATAGCAATCTAGGATTAACAGCATCTCTATGGACACAAGATCAGGCTGTGGCTGAAAACTTGGGAGAACGATTAGAAACCGGCACTGTATTCATGAATCGATGTGATTATCTTGATCCCGCGTTAGCATGGACAGGAGTAAAAAATACAGGGCGCGGCGCAACCTTATCAGAACTAGGTTACCAGCAGTTGACTCAAGCCAAGTCTTTTCACTTAAAGATTCTTTAACCTATAAGTTGTTAGTTATTAACTGAAATCTGAACATTAAATAGAATGAAATTAGGAATACTCAACACAGATGCAGTAAAACCGGAATTCGCTCAGAAATATGGCGAGTATCCCGATATGTTTGCCGAAATACTAATCGCGACTGATCCACAACTCAAATTAGTTACTTATGAGGTTGTAGAGGGCGAATATCCAGCAGACATAAATGAAGTGGATGGCTATTTAATAACTGGTAGCAAACTCAGTGTCTACGATGATGTCCCCTGGATCAACGATCTCAAAGACTTTGTCCGAGCACTTAATGAAACAAAAAAGAAAGTCATCGGAATTTGTTTTGGTCATCAGTTAGTCGCCGAAGCTCTTGGCGGAAAAACCGAACCGGCTGTAATAGGATGGTGTGTTGGTGCTCACCTGAACAAAGCTACGGAAATTGCCAAGGGTTATGGAATAAAAGATGCAGAATTCCAACTACCTTCGAATCATAAAGATCAGGTAACAACTCTACCAACGGGTGGAAAATTATTAGCCAGCACTGACGCTTGCCCGATTGCCGCAATCGGTGTCGGGGATCATATCCTCACTTTTCAGGGACACCCAGAATTTGGTTTAGGATATGCCACGGATTTATTAAATATGCGCCGCGAAATAATCGGTGAAGTAAGTTACCAAACAGCTATCAGCTCCCTAGAAACTAAAACAGATAATCTAAAAGTTGCTCGATGGATTCTCGAATTCATCAATCGATGAAAAAATGAATTTTGCTGTATTCTAGTAAGGACTATCACCATCAATAGTAATGCGCTCTAACATTCTATGAGCCGGGAAATAATCATTTATAGGTTTGTGCTGAGTACTACGATTATCCCAAATAGCGATTGAGTTAGGCTGCCAGTGAAAGCGACAACTATATTCTGGCGCGGTGACATGATCGTAAAGAAAACTCAGTATGTCCTCACTTTCTCCCTTCGTTAATTCCAATATGCGCGTGGTGAATAAAGAATTAACAAAGATCACTTTCTTCCCATTCTCAGGATGAATGCGAATAACCGGATGAACAACCGGAGGGTTGTCAGCCACTGCTTGTGCCAATCGTTCTCGTCCCCCGGTTTCGGCTAGGCTTTCCTTAAAGCCATGGCTGAAATCATGCTCTGCGGTTAGACCTGACAAGAATTCTTGCATCAATGCAGAAAGGCCATCATAAGCTGCTGTCATACTAGCCCATAATGTATCACCACCTTGAGGCGGAATAATTTTTGAGCGCAAAACTGCGCCTAATGGTGGATGTTTGCGGAATGTCATATCCGTATGCCAGGCTTCAATTTTGCTTGGCTTTTCCGCAGTGCTTTCCAATATTGTAATTTCTGGATAGCCTTCAATGGTGTCGTACGCAGGATGGGATTGCAGAGGGCCAAATGACTCAGCCAGGGCTTTATGTTGGGCAGGACTGATATCCTGATCACGAAAAAAAATCACTTGGTGTTCGACCAACAAACGACGCACTTCCTTAAAAACCTCTAGCGATAGATCCTTCGTCAGATCTACGCCATGCAGCTCCGCGCCCAGAGCAGGGGCTAGTGGCTGTACTGTAAACATAATGACTCTCCCAGAAACAGTGGCGATTTTACTCTTCAATGCAAATCATTCCGCATCTATTAGTGACTTTTAACGATCACCGGGGACCATATAAAACCAGATTGGCCTTTTTTCACCACTTTCTTTCATGGCGGCTCGTGCCGCCAATACAAGTTTGCCCGCTTCACTCTCATCGAGAAACCAATTCGTTCCTGACCAGGCGCTAGGGATATGATCACTTAATCCAAGGGCTGCTGTTTCATAGTATCCCCGAATATCCTGTGTCACCCTCGAAGGAATACCTGGTATTCCTGCCTGTTTCCATGGAGTGCCCTCGGCAACTCTAATAAGTGATTCAATCGCACTCTCGAGATCATCGACTCCAAGAGTGCGGCCTGTTGCCGCGCGATTTCCAAATTTTTCAATGCCGCGATCATATGCTGGTCGCAGCCCACGAATTTCATCAATAACAGGGTGTACATCTTCGTTATTCCTCGGAGGCATCGGACAGGTCAAAACCTCAGCTGCATCACAATCAACAACCTCTGAAAATTCTTCCAACACCGGTCCTTCTGATTCAAGTAATGCGAAAGCATGCTTAAGAACTCGATGTTGAAATTCAGCATCAGCGGGCTTTCCTAATGGCCGCCCCATGGGAAAGTCACACAATAATCCCCGCGGGGGTGCGACGCTCTCAATTTGCTTGCGAACAGAACCTAAAGCGATTGTTGCAATACCCGCAGCTTCGAAAACGTGTGCTAGCGTACTCACGGTACGCGTACAAAGGGGTCACACAGGCGTAAAAAGAACAATGTCGACGCCTTTCTCTTTCAAAAGTCTAGCGCCTGCAGGACCACTATCCATGCGAATAGCACTCAAATCAAACTGATTACCGGCATAAGATAAATGGATATCTGAGACTTTACCTACAATGCCTTGCGATTCGAGCTCATCCAATCGATCCAAAGGGATTACTGTATTCATGTCAGTTGCAAATCCCAATACATCGAAATTTGGGCTCCAGTGCCCTATTTGATAATCACGGTTGCCATTTTTCAAAACACGATACCCTACATCTGCCGGTGCAAAATCTTCTTGTGCTGCATGATGCAATGAGGCCGAACTTACGACAGCAACCGTTGCCTCGCTTAGTTTCACGGGGGTAGTAAAAGCACGCTCCTCAAAAATAGGAGGCTCTGAATCCGCTACCATCGCTTTAATTTCTGAGTCTGACATAGTATTCCTCTAGTTAATTTCCCTGTTTCTTAAATAATAATGCCTGAAAGTCTGAGGTTCAAATGCCTCACTAAACCTCAATATACTAGTAAAGCTGTAAATCTAACCCAAAGCTCTCTCACTGAATCAAAAAAACACTAAAAGAGAAATCACTAATAAATGGCGTAAATTATTTCCAGTACAATTCTTTTAAATTTTAAACGATTGCTGTGTTAGAAAAAGAAAGCCGGAAAAAATTTAACCTTCTCCGGCTTTTATTCAAGTTGAATTAATGGACTATTTAAAATGAGAATAATCTGTCGCGCTCATCATATAAACCTCAGCTGAAATCGGCACTGGATATTTTTCGCGCAAAGCAAGCCATTCTGGATCGGACCCAAATGCCTGCCAAACCTCTGTTCTATGTGCTCGATTGCGGTAAGCCAACATCCAAACCAAAGTATTTGGATCATCTAATCGCTGCCACACTGCTAACACTTCCGCTCCAAGTTTTTCAAAAATAGCTACCTCTTGTTCACGGAATCGTTGATGCAGATTATCGATACCACCTACTCCATTTTGTATTGGCTCGGCAGTATACATACGCAGTTCAAAACAACGCGAGTCATCAGCTACATTTGATGAAAGCTCATCCGAGAGGTCACCAGATGGACCGCACGGAGGGGGCATATCGGCGGCGAATCCCAGACCATTGAAACTTAATCCTAAAACTAAAGTGAGAAATATTTTACGCATAACTTTTCCTTTATATGGCTTTATGTATTATTGTCTGTTTATCAAAAAAATCCACTCTTGCGAAATTAAATTCATTCTAATGCAAAAACCCAAATAGCCGCACCACCTTTTGGTAATTCATTTATTGGCATACCTTCGTCTTCAGCGAAATATCCATACATTCGCGTCCAGTCATTTACATGATAACCAGTTTGGCCCACTACCAATGCCAAGTATTGCTTATCATTTACTGAGTAGGTGGCTATTGTCGAGCTCGGAACATCATCAAGCCGTGACTCCCATAACACTTTCCCCGTTTCCTCATCCAACGCTTTAAACGAGCGATTTAAGTCGCCAGCGAAAACTAATCCACCTGCTGTCGCAAGTATCGAGCTAATAACGGGGCTAGGTTGACGATGTCTCCAGGCAAGTTCTTGCTCTGCCATATCTACTGCTTGTATCCGCCCCATATTACCGTTGGTATCTGGATTAAGAGCAGCGGCGAAATTAACGCCCGATGTTACCACTGAATAACCCTCGGTACTGGCGATTATGCAGGCTTCATTCAAGGGGATAAACAGTCGATTCGTTATCGGATTAAAGGCTGAGGGAGGCCAGCTCTTGGCACCGTAGTGATTCGAACAAATAAGGCTGACCGCTTCCGGGTTAGGAATTGTATCTGGATTAATTGTCTTGTATCCGGTCTCTGGATCTATCGCAGCAACAACATTCTGTAAACCCATATCGATGGAAAACAAATACTCCCCGGTTGCTGCATCGACGGCGTCTAGAATTCCAAGCTTGCCAACATTAACTACTGCTTTACGAGCTTCTCCCCGGAATGGGATATTTACAATTTGCCGTTCGAAAGCCCAGTCTAAATCCCATTGATCATTGGCCAGATGTTGGTAGTACCATGCCAGCTCACCAGTATCCGGATTCAAGGCGATTGTCGCATTGGTATAGAGGGCATCATTGGTAATTCCATCTCTATTTACCGAGTATAGCAATGGCCCAGTGTCGTAAGTTGGCGCTACACCAAAATAAACCAGATTAAGTTCTTCATCGTAGGCGCCAGCGTTCCACACCGAACCACCACTTCTTTCCATCATGGTTAAACCGTTCCAGCTATTTCCACCCGGTTCACCAGGCCGCGGAATTGTGTTGAAACGCCACTTCTGCTCGCCTGTCTCAGTATCAAGCCCGAGTACCCAGCCACCTTTTGCAATGCGCAATGAAGTGATTCCCTGTATCACGGTATCACCTATGATCATCGGCGACATGCGCAGATGATACCCAACCAAACCTTCCTCGGTTTCTATTTCATGATCCCAGACGAGTTCACCTGTTTTAGCACTCAACGCTAGAACATGCAGATCAGACGTAGGAACATAGACTTTGTCATCATGCAGAGCAATGCCCTTTTTTTGACTGGAAGGTACAGATGACTCGTGCTGATAGCGCCACAACAGCGCACCGTTGGTAGCATCAATAGCAAGAATCGTGTCAGGAAAGGTAAATAAGAACATTACTCCATCGTGAACAATTGGACCGGGATTATTTGGCCCCGCCTGCAATGGCATTCGCCAGGCTAAGGAAAGATTGTCAACATTGTCTTTATTAATTTGATCAAGCGCACTGTATCCCTGATTATCATAGCTGCGTTGCCAAAGTAGCCAATCCTCCTCTGGGGGGTCGATTAGCATTTCACCAGTTACTGGAGTCAGGTTTGCCAGAATCTCTTCAGCCCCCTCGGCAACACTTGTTTCGATCACCACTTGCGGTCCGTCATTCATCTCTGGCAACAGGCGGTTCGATTGAAAATCAACTCCCTGCGCCAACGCTTCAGAGTCTGGGATTACTCCATTGTAATCAAGAATATAAGCCGTAATATCTTCATAGTCTTGATCTTCAAGACCAACAGTTGAGCCGGGCGGCATTCTGCGTAATTGAGATGCAAGTTGGTTTATCGGCACGCCGCTCCAGCGAACAGCGAAATCAGGACCGGACAAGTTTGGTACCACTGTGGCACCTTCAAGATTCAAACCATGGCAACTCGCGCAATTAAGCTCATAAATTTTCTTGCCAGAGGTTGCCTGAGTCTCGGTATGCACTATCGTCTGCTGGCTACTCGCTTGCATACTCAGCAGGGCTGTGGCCACGAAAACAAAAACCGTTCTTATGCTAACTGGAAGACTGATTTTTTTAATGCTCATAATGGCATCCTAATACCTTTTTTGATTGCTCGACTTTTATTAAATCAAATTGCCAAAACTAAATTCTTACTTAACTTTCTATTTTAACCACTATGACCGCAACGCCCTCTATCTATGGCAGAGCAAGAGTTATTAACTTTGCTTCCGATCCGCCACCGGATGCAATCGCGATATACTGCTTCCCATCGATCATATATGACATTGGAGCTCCCTGTGGAATTCCAGGCAGCTCGATTTCATGAACTGTTTCGCCGCTTTTTTTATCCATGGCCCGAAGCATCGGAACACCATCGGTGATGGCTTGAAACAGAAAAGATTTCGTCACTAAGAGAGGTGAGTAAGTACCTATGCCGACAGGTCCTGGGTCAGAAATTCCCTTATCGATAATGGTTTGCCTAATTCCCTCCGCGTTTGCTCTCACCCATTCATAATCACCGGTGTTCAAATTCACTGCGCTGATGCGACCATAGGGGGGTTTGACTAATGGCAATCCCTGTGGACTTGGAACATTGCGGATGCCACTGCGAATATATTCAAATTCAGTTTCAGCCGGATCTGTCTTGATGAGCTGCACAACAATTGGATTTGAAATGGATGGAATATAATACATCGAAGTTTCTGGATCGAAAGCAGCACCAGTCCAATTTGCTCCCCCACCCCAACCCGGCATATTTATTGTGCCGCGCTCAGAAGGAGGTGTATACAAACTGCCATAATCATAGATACTGATTAACTCCAGCGCTTCTGCTCTTAATTCTGGAGTGAAATCGATTAGGGTTTCAGCAGAAATTCCCTGGGGTTCAAACGGCGCGGGTCTCGTGGGAAATGGCTGTGTAGGTGATGCGCGCTCCCCAGGAATATTACTTGGTGGCACCGGTCGTTCTTCGATCGGCCAAACCGGTTCTCCAGTTATTCGATCTAAAACATAAATAAAGCCCTGTTTGGATACTTGAGCGATTGCTTTTATCTCGCGGCCATCAACAGTTATATCAACGAGATTTGGTGCAGACGCTAAATCGTAGTCCCATAATTCATGATGAGTAGTTTGAAAATGCCACACTCTTTCTCCTGTGGCCGCATCGAGACAAACGATACTGGTGCCAAACAAATTAGCTCCCAATCTCTGACCTCCATACCAATCATTACCTGGTGTACCTACCGGCAGATAGACATAACCTAATTCTTTGTCTGCACTCATTAAAGACCAGACATTAGTAGCGCCGGTTACTTTCCATGAACCATTTTCCCAAGTTTCGTTTCCGGCTTCACCAGCTTGCGGAATCGTATGAAAAATCCACTCCTGTTCTCCAGTATTCAAATTGAATCCACGAATATGGCCAGGCGGCAGGTCCGTTAACTTCTTAGGAACGCGGCCAAACATCGGATCGTCGTAGATCACTGCACCTAAAATAACAATATCGCCAACTATTGAGAGCGCTGCTGAACTCGCATACATTGCTCGGCCTACTTCCCGACCTAATCCAACCGTTAGGTCAACTTTTCCCCCATCTCCAAAATCCGGATCCGGTAATCCTGTGTCGGCATCCAAAGACCAGAGAAAGGCATTGTTCGCCCCCATGATGACTCTTCGTTTGTCCCCGCTCTGCCAGAAACTCGCTCCGCGATGATTAAAACCATTGTTAGCTGGACGACCGTGTTCCCAAGTGTTGGTATTGAAAACCCATTTTTGCTCACCCGTTTTTGCGTTCAGAGCAACCGCGTGTCCCAATGGAGTTGTCACGTAGAGAGTGTCATCGATTTTAATTGGGGTACTTTTGAAACCAGAAGGTACAAACTCTGGACGCTCAAGAAAGGCAGCGTTATCCACAGAATCCCAAATCCAGGCAACCTCCAAGTCTTGAACTGTGCCTGAATTAATCTGATCCAGGTCAGCATATTTTGAAGAGCCTGGGTCATTAGCATAGGTTGGCCAGTCATAATCAGTAAGCGGCTGCGCTTGAGCGGATGATGGAAAGTTTCCAGCTAGAATTAATAACGAAATACCTAGCAGTAAGAAAAGTCTTGGGCGTTGCTTTAGCATTGAGGGCTCCCAGTCTTAAATCATCTATTTTGTTCTTTTTCAGATAAATCAGGACCGAAGAGAGTCGCACAAACAGATAGGCAGATGCAAGGCACACGCGTGCTGCAGCGCGTATCGGCCGTTCTGCTACTAGTTTTACACCCCTTTTCCCCAGTCTAGAAATAGTGGATATTTTTGCCTATATTAATTATTGTTATTCTAGTTTTGTTCCATATTACTATTAGATCACCTAAGTTAATTCAGCAAACAAACTGATTAAGGTTGCCCAGACAGCCTGTAAGATTTGGAGAAGCAGAATGAATCACCGGACACTAGCTTTGCAGCGAAACCGAATCACTGTTACCGCAATACTCTTAGTTATTTTTACCACTATGTCTTTGTTTAGCAGCACCGTGAATTCTCAAAATCAAGGCGAGTGGCAAGCTCTGCCTGATATGCCAATTGGAAAGTGGGAACCTGGAACAGTTGTGCTTGATGAAAAGCTCTATATCTTTGGTGGCTATTCCTTTGGCGTAGTGAGCAGCAAGCGTTCAGAGATATTCGACCCAAAAGACGGTAGCTGGACCTTAATTCAAGAACTGCCCAGCGCTATTACGCATATGAATACCGTGCTGGACGGACGCACTGTTTGGTTTGCTGGCGGGTTCAAAGATGGATATAAGGGCCATGCTATCGCTGAGGTGTGGAGCTATGATGTCGATCAAGATCGATATAGCGCTGCACCTCTATTGCCGCAAGCAAGAGCCGGCGGTGGATTGGCAATAGTAGGCCGAAAGATGCATTACTTTGGCGGGCTAATGACGGACCGAGATACAGATTCAAGCGATCATTGGGTTTTAGACCTAAATGAGTGGGCAACAGGACCTGCTGTCTGGACCAACGCCGCACCCATGCCAGTGCCGCGAAACCAATTCTCTACGGTAGTGTTTAACGGAAAAATTTACGCCATTGGTGGACAGTTCCATCATGACAGCATGCAATTGGATCAACCGAGAACAGATATCTATGACCCTCAAAATGATTCCTGGAGCAGCGGACCCGACCTACCTAAGGGTCATTCACATGCTGAAGGGTCAACCTTCGTCCACAACAACCAGATATACATGCTAGGAGGTCACACCACCCCAACAGGTGGGTCCAAGTCTCAAGATCCTGATATATTACGTTTAGCAGAGGGCGGCCAGTGGCAAAAAATTGGTGAGCTACCAACACCTTTGTCTTCACCAGCGGGTGCGATTATTGGCGATAAATTGTTCGTTGCCGGTGGCGCACACCCTGGTAGTACCGTTATTGGGAAAATGTGGGTACGCCCTGCACCTTAATGTTGCATGAGCTGCATAAATCTTCTAAAACAAATTTTCGGACATCTAAAATAAATCAGCGGATACATTAATATGAAAATTGTAAAAATAGTTAGCCAAGTCGTAGGGATACTTCTACTTATACCAGGACTCACTTTCGCAACCTTAAGGTTCGACAATCGAACTGCAGATGGCCCTTCGATTCTTTTTCCTGGAGGGGAATTAGTTTCTGGAATTCTACATACAGGACCAGACCCTGACTGGGGATTTACCGATGACATTTTTACGGTGGAATTGCAGTTGAATGATCCGATGAGTTCCAGGCTGATCTACATTATCGAGGCCGAAGGAAAAATCTATGTTGTCTCTGGCTATATGACTTCAACCTTGGGCAGAATTTGGAAGCACTGGGCAGTAGAAGCTGACGAGGGTGATGGCATGGCCGTGCTCAGAATTGGTGATACTCGCTACGAACGACGAATCGTACGGATAGAAGAAGGCGATGTTCTCAATGGAGTTTCAGCAAAACTTATTACAAAATATTTTGGTGGTGAAGCTACCGAACAAGCAATTGAAGGATCACGCAGAGGTATTGAAGCTGGAAATACCTGGGCTTTCGAGTTAGCACCACGCTAACCGATGTCAATAAAAATTTATTCTTCATCAATACGGTTAATCGAACGTCAAATTTTTACTAAGGAACTCAAATCAATGAAAACAAAAAATTACTTAATCTTGTGTGCAGCATTAGTCCTGTTAGTTCCGCTAACTATTTTATTCACTCCAGGCCTATCTGATTCCATGGAAACACGAATGTTAACTTATCTAATGACGAATGCTCGCTAATAATTGGTTGTAGTTACAGAAAACTTGGACACCAAATGACTCGCCAAGAAAGCCCGATACAATTAGCATTTCATCATCGCATTGCTACGTCGTTAGATATTCCAGCCATCAACGATCTAATGAAAATTTCCATTGCGGAGAACATGAAACCCTATCTCTCCGCTAAAGAAATAGAAGCGGCAAAGGAAACCATGGGTGTTGACAAAACGCTCATAGAAGATGGTACTTACTTCATAATTGAAACAACGGTTGGGAATAAATCACTAATGGTAGGCTGCGGTGGTTGGGGGAAACGTAAAACTCTCTATGGCGGGGATTACACTGCCGGTAGAGATGATAGCTTGTCTGATCCAACTACTGATGCTGCTCGCATCAGAGCTATGTATTCTCTCCCTGCTTGGACAAGAAAAGGCATTGGCTCACTATTGCTTAAGCTTGGTGAAGAAGCTGCCCGCAATGCAGGCTTTAACACTATAGAGCTTGGGTCCACAATTTCTGGCGAAGCACTCTATTTAAAATTCGGCTACAAAGAAGTAAGTCGGGAAACACTCATAGCCAATAATGGCTCTGGAAATTTAATAATTACCATGTCCAAACAATTCTAATTGAGATTAGAGCCGCCCTGGCTACAAGGTTAATCATTGATGCTTAAGCAAAGAGTAATCAACAAAGAATGCCAGCAATTTACTAGACGTATTTAAAAATGGGCGCATTATCAACTAATAACTAACTCCTTCCGTTCTCTTTCACCAAGAATAAAAAATGCATATTCTTGACGAAGGCTATATTAGTGCCGGTTTTAATTACTTTTCCAGCTGCCTCATATAAGCAATATTGTGTGATCTTGCATCTCTCTGGCGTAAATTCATTGTTACGATAAACCGGGCTTGCCATCTACATCTCTATACTGTCTCTAGATGAAACCAGCGCATGCCAGCGCCATAGATTTAATAGAGTGTCATCTGGTTTTAAATCAACCATGGTGGCCGCAAAATCAATACTACAAAGCAGAGTGATATCAGCAATTGTGAATCTGGGCCCTGCCACGTACTCAGCACTGGAAAATTCTTTGTCTAACCTTTCGTAATACTTCTTAACATTCGAGTCACTCACTTCTTTAGCTTCGGGAATGTTCTTGTAAACTCCCTTCTTGGCAACTATCGGTCCATGAATCCAAGAAATACCAACTTGCGACATCAGCTCCGCTTCCATCTGACGATTGCGCATTTCGATCTGCCCAAGCTCGTAGGCATCACTACCAAATAAATTTGGCTCCGGACAAATAGCTTCGAGATAACGGCAGATAGCAATGGATTCAGATAAACAGCGACCATCGTCCAATTCCAATACTGGCACTTTCCCACTGGGATTCTTTGCCAAAAATTCCGGCGTTTTGTGATGACCTTGAGACAAATCCACTTGGACCAATTCGTAATCCAAACCTTTTTCAGCTAGAACTATTCTGACTCTGCGGGGATTTGGTGCTGTACCGTAATCATAGAGTTTCATAAACAGTGAAATTCCTTTCGGTTAGTCTGGAAATAGAATGTAGTGGTAATAAGTCACTTAAATAATTTAGTCCAAAAAATAGTACTGAGTGCAATAGCTGGCGGAGAACTTTAACATAATAATTCCCTACTTCGCTCAGATGGCAACTCTAGCTAAAGAAGAAAAGACTAAACTAAGAACCAGGATTCAGGCTAAGTAACTTTAAGCAGAGTCTCATGGAATAATTTAAGTGCTGCGCTAGTGAATGCCAGCATATTCTCTTCGCGATCAGTGGAATGGGTTTCAATCTTAATAGTTGCTTCGACTGGCCCTGCAATACCAACAACACAGACCCCGGCACCATCGCCATAAGGAGTTCCTGTCGGCCCTGCAGCTCCTAATTCTGCAACTCCCCAAGTTGTGCCGAGCTTGGCCTGTGCCCCACGGGCAAACTCGATTACCATTTCTTCACTTAGTGGTCGCAATGCCCTCAGTTTTTCCAAATCGAGATTCAAAAAGACAAGACGTGACTTCTTAGTATAAACAACACTACCGCCACGATAAAAACTCGATGCACCGGGCACTGCTAGCAGATTGGCAGAAATTAACCCACCAGCGCTAGATTCGGCCACCGACACAGTGTGTTTATTCTGTTTCAGTATCTTAGCTACTGAGAAAGCCTGTTTAATTAAAAAACTCATAAAATTCAGCTTATTCCTAATAATCGATTCGATTCTCTAAAATTGAGAATTCTTCAAGATTAGAATGGATTCTAACAGTGATTCGCTTTATTCTGACCCACCGTTAATCCAATTAGGAAATAGCCCCATGCCAAATTTGCTCTGGCTCATCGTCACTCTATTGTTACTCAGTAGTTGTCGCGTAGCAGTAGTCGATGGCAGATCAACACGAACACAACCT
Source organism: Gammaproteobacteria bacterium (assembly GCA_012960305.1). Lineage (GTDB taxonomy): Bacteria > Pseudomonadota > Gammaproteobacteria > Pseudomonadales > Pseudohongiellaceae > UBA9145. Next base: position 282,997 of record DUBM01000014.1, read on the forward strand.
GACACAGACATGGGCCTCTACTCCCCCTCGCAGCATGCTTTATACGACGGGCGCTTCAAATTACTTGGCCAGAACATTTATCATGCTGGTTCGCTCAATGATTCCTCGCCATGGGATCACATGGACAATGAAGCGCGCAACCTGCGCTCCGTTGATGGAGAGATCCATATTGATGTCAATGAGATCAGTAATACCGGTGAGTTTTGGGCTGAGATGCAATTGCCGGAAGGCAGATATCGAGTGGAACTAGAACTCTTCAATGAATTCTCGCCCTGCCAGGACGGAGGTATCGCCGCCTATCTATTTGAGCATGGTAATGCCGGCTGCGGAGACGCCAACTGGCCGAAGAGTTTCCTATTCGTCGCCGGCTGGGGCTTTGGAAAGGCCACACTTAATGGACAGCCATTGTACGAAGATTACGAAATTCATTTCATGGTTACTCAGGGTATGCGAGATAGAGAGAGTTTACAGGTGCAGCTAAACCCTGATTCAGGTGAGGCCGGATCAATCAATCCAGCTATGCAACAATTAGACTTTTTTATTCGCAGCCCAGCACGGAATGAAAGCAATTATCCAAACAGAGAAGTGTTTGATCATTTTTTTGCAATGGATGTGATGTGGAGAAATTAGCTCTCGAAGTAGCTTTTTAGCTTGGCTAAACCTTCATTGATATTATCCACATCAATTCCCGAATAGGCGAAACGCACATAATGGTTTTTTTCGCTTTCCAATGGCCTACCAAAATGTTTGCGAGTGCAAAATGACACATTAGTGTTAATCAGCGCCTCTTCCATCAGCTGATTTACATCTCCAATACCTTTCCGAACCATGATCTCCGAAACATTCGGAAACAAATAGAAAGTACTATTTGGTGCCGCTATCGATAGTCCTGTAATTGCATTCAGGCCATTCACAGCAGCATCCCTGCGTCGTCGTAATTCATCTAATATAGAATCAGGCTCAGATGTATCACCTTCAATAACGTGTACCATCGCCTGTTGAATAAAATGAGTGGTGCAAGACTCGATATTCGTATTCAATTTATTGAAAACTTCAATTGCCTTTTTAGGGCCGATAGCTGCCCCCACGCGCCAACCCGTCATGGCAAAGCGCTTTGAACAAGTGTAGAGAATTATTGATCGTTCCTGCATACCGGGAAGATTTACGATGGTGTCAGGTTTGCCACTATATTGAATTTCGAAGTAGGCTTCATCACTCAAAACCCATAAATCATGCTTAATGGCGAGCTCCGCTAAAGCTTCCATCTCTTCTCTGGAAGATTGTGCACCATTGGGATTTTGAAAATTGTTATAAATTAATGCACGAGTATTTCCATTGATACTGGCCCTTATGGCATTCAGATCGAGATCAAATCCTGAATCGGTTTCTATGTACCCATAGGGAGCTGCAATTCCGCCCTGGTACTCAATTTGTGATTCATAGATAGGATAGCCAGGGTTAGGATAAAGTACTTCGTCTCCTGGATTCATTACTGCAGACAAAAATTTTCCAATTACTGGCTTGCCGCCAGGCTGGATAGATACATTCTCTGCGCTATAACTTAAGCCTCTCTTCGCTCCTACATCGCTCGCGATTGCTGCCCGCAAGGCTGGAATTCCAGCTCCTGGACAATACCCAGTATGGCCGTCAGCTATAGCTTTATGAGCTGCCTCAACAATATATCCCGGCGTTGGGATATTTATATCGCCCAGATGGAAGGGATATATTTTATTCCCTTTTGCGCCCCAAGCCGCAGCCGCCGCTGAAACAGCAAAGGCTGTTTCAGTGCCTAGCTTTTCCAATTGATTTGCGAGTTTCATTCCCTGCCCAACCCTATTTACTAATTTATTTTGGTATTTCTTTTTTGTTAACTCGTTCTTCATAATTTGCCGTCAACTGCAGCTTATTTGAAATTACGAATTGGCCCAATTTCGTTACAATTTACTAAGGCCAAATCAAGTCTGCAGGATGTGGCACTCGACTCACAAGAGGAATTACCTTTGGAATATATAATTCAGTAAAGGCCTTTGCTCGCTTATGCCTATCCAGGTCTTCTTGAGTTTCCCACTGTTCAACTAAAATGAAATGTTGTTTGTCCGCTTGCGAATGATATACCTCAAAACGCACACAGCCGGGCTCATCACTGGACCGCCTTGCCTGCTCCGCAAGCAAGGATTTAATTTCTTTAACATCTGATTCGTTATTCACAGTTAAAACTACATTATTATAAATCATGATTCGCTGCCCAATCTTTGCTATTGAAACCTGCACAATTAGTTATTGCCCGAGTCATTCTCATATGCTGACTGACTATATTCAAGCTGCAGAAGATACATCTATAAAATGGATTTCAATTTTTTAGCTCCATTTTCACTCACAAACGCAGCTATTTTCCAAATTTTGGCAAGTCTCCATTTATAAAACGGCTTACTCTATGTTTAAATTAACGAAAGTAGCATCAAATCAGCCCAATCTAACTGGATAAGTAAATCCTTGGAGCTCTCCTAGTGCACGCACAAAAACTAAGAATAATTACCATTGGCCTTTTACTCTGTCTATGCTCCTTGAATAGTAGCGGTCAGAGCATCGAAGATGAAACGGTAGCGTGGCTTCAAGGTCTGATTAGGCTAGATACAATCAATCCTCCTGGGAACGAAACTCGCGCAGTCAAATATCTCGCAGAGATATTCGACGCAGAAGGCATAGAATATGAATCTGCGGAAAGCGCGCCGGGAAGAGGGAATATTTGGGCTCGACTCAAGAGCAGCCAGGCAAACCCTGAGCCGGGACTGATTCTGCTTCAACACACAGATGTAGTACCTGCTGATAAAGAATTTTGGACTATTGATCCTCTTTCCGGTGATATAAGAGATGGTCAAATACTTGGTCGCGGTGCTCGAGATATGAAAGGGCTCGGCGCTCTCCAATTATCTACTTTTTTAAGCCTGCATCGATCAGGTGTAGCGCTCAATCGCGATGTTATTTTCCTGGCCACTGCTGATGAAGAGGCCGGAGGCTACTTTGGTGTGGGCTGGCTGATTGACAATCGTCCAAAAATATTTGAGGGAGTCGGTTTTTTATTAAATGAAGGCGGTGGTGGCAGTCGTAATAATGAGAAAATCGTCTTTGATGTAGAAGTGACTCAAAAGGTTCCTGTTTGGCTGCGACTAAATTCTGTTGACGTTCCAGGGCACGGATCTTCACCACGACCTAATTCCTCTGTTACTCGAATAGTGAGAGCACTAAATACGATTCTCGAGAATCCCTTTCCGCCACGAATTATTGCCCCCGTAGCGGAGTATTTTTCGGCACTTTCGGTAGATATGGATGAAGAATGGGGCCCTGCTTACAGCAGTATTGATCGCGCAATTCAAGACCCACAATTTATTGAGAGACTTCATGCGGACCGACCTGGTCACCACTCGCTGACTCGGGACACTTGTTCTATGACTCGCCTGAGCGGTTCCAGCAAGATCAATGTCATCCCCCCATCCGCATGGGCGGAATTAGATTGCCGTATTCTTCCTGACAAACCATCGGAGCAATTCATAGCCGAATTACAGGAATTGATCGCAAACACAGGTGTGGAAATTGAAACCATCATGGCATTCACACCAGCGATTTCAGATACGAACTCGCGTCTGTTTGATGCAATCCAAAATGTCACCAGAGAGCTGTATCCTAGCTCAAGAGTCTTGCCCTCAGTAAGCACTGGCTTTACTGACAGCCATTTCACTCGAGACTTGGGTATCGTTAGTTATGGTTTTAATCCCTTAATTACTGATAGCGGCGAACATACCGGTGTTCATGGAAATGATGAGCAGGTTCGAGAGTCAGCATTCCGACAGGCTGTTGGAGATTACTATGCAGTGGTACGGAATGTAGTGACTGATTAAAAAAATTTAATCGAACTCCAATGCATTAGGAGTGTTCGCATCATAAACTTCCATGGTGATGGCGTTGTAATCGCCCAACCACATAAACAACACTAAATTTCACGAAGTACTTATTTTATGTTCTATGAACCAAAGAAGAAAAATCATGGCCTTTCCAAAAATCCGTTTAATAGTCTAATAGTCCCTAGGCCAATCGGATGGATTAGCTCAGTCGATGGGAAAGGGGTTTTTAATCTTGCTCCCTATAGCTTTTTTAATGCGGTATGTTATCGACCACCAACCGTAATGTTTTCTTCTGGTGTCGGTAGTGGCGACGACAAAATGAAAGACTCTCTGAGAAATATTGAAGAAATCGGCGAATTTGTCTGCAATCTTGCGAATTGGGAAACTCGAAAACAAATGAATCAGTCATCTGCTTCTGTGTCTCCGGAAATCGATGAGATTGACCTTTCGAACCTAACCACAATTGCCTCTGAAATAATTAATGCTCCTCGTATTGCCGAAGCTCCAGTGCATCTTGAATGTCGTTATTTAAAGAGTATAGATATACCCACGTGGAGTGACACCGATGTTTATACAATGATACTCGGCGAAGTTGTCGGCATTCACATTCGAGATGATCTCATAACTGAGACAGGGCTAGTTGATGTAGCAAAGATGCTACCCATTGGCAGAATGGGATATAACGACTATACACGCGTCGATGCTAATAGTTTATTCACAATGGATCGACCAAAATAGATATAACTGGGCAAAATCTTTTCAAGTGATCAATAAAAACTCTGAGAGCATAAACTTTGTTGGCTTGGCTTTTTGGCTTGGTATTATAGGCATCAGTCTTTCCCTATATTTTCTGTACCCTGAGCTATTCGCCCCTCAGCAACTACGAAATCTGTTTTCCGAAAACCTTGTGCCAGGGCTATCACTCTATTTTTTAGTATCTACCTTGCGAGGTTTCACTCTAATACCATCAACACCATTTGTGTTCGCGGGAATATTGATTTTTCCACCTTGGCCTCTGTTCATAGTTAATTTCATTGCGGTCTATACTTCATCGGCCATTGTTTACTACATAGCGAGAGCGATTAAGTTTGATCGCTATTTCCATGAAAAATACCCACAGAAAATTGAAAAGCTCACGCAACTATTAAGAAAAAAAGAGCTACCAGTCATTAGCATTTGGGGTTTTCTGCCGATGGTTCCAACAGACATGATTGTCTACGTTTGTAGTATCTTGCGAATAAGTGTTTTAAAAACTCTAATTGGAACTTCAATTGGTGAAGGGGCGATTTGTGCGATTTACATATTTGGTGGTTACTACACTCTAAGCAGTATCTTCAATATCGCTTAAGGCTATTTATTCCAACCGCTATCCCAAAACTCGCAATCTACTGTTTCTCTAATTAGCCAACATCTTCAGAATCGAAGGTGTCGACTAGATAAGATTAAGTTAAAGTTACGAACATAAGAAATGAGCCTAGTTTTCATCGGTTCTCAATCTCTCAGATGAGACTCCGATGAAAACCAAATCTAGAAGAGCTTAGTCTGAAGCGTCCTGCTCTTGAACTCGGGCACCATTTAGGCGGTTATCCATCGCGTAGTTTCCCTCATGGCAAGCATACTCATACTGAGTGTATTCACTGTCTGATTTATAAGGAAAAGCTACTGTCCACGGTGCTGTATAAGTTTTCGGGTCATCGACAGTTAGGGTGTAACGAAGAGTATTCTCGTCTTCGATGGTAAACGTTTCTATCATCTTCCGCCCTTCATTCTGAACCGCATTGCCAGCACCAGACCCAGGTGCACGCATATTGCCAACGTGGCGAAAATTCGTTGATTCAATAATTAGAGTATTCCCCTCCCAATGTCCTCGAGGATCACCTTCCCAAAACTTAATTTTTTCATTAACGTGGAGCCCGGCATCAATAGGAATAATACGGGCATTGTGAATCATCTCACTATGGATCATGACAAATCCTGGTGACTGGGTGATTAACTTACCGTTGTTGTAGGCAGTCGGCATCATCATCCCGAATACCCCGCGGGAAATACATCTGTCTCCCGATTCAACATTCGCTGCCGTATCGTGTTCGTGTTCCACGTTATAAGCTTTCGCAGCTATTGTGCCTTCAGTAAAAGCCGGTCGGCGGCCATTTGGTGGATCGACGATCAGTGCTGGAGCATCTGCTTCGGCATCAGACCAATACCAGTCAAACCAATAGTTTTCATAAGCTCCCACGCCGGTGCTGTTCTCAAATCCAGTCCATACCGCACCTTTCCTACTTTCGTCGCGAGTTTTTATGAATGCAGCTACTTCTTCTTGTGTTGGAATGCGACCCTGAAATTGATCAGATAGTTCCAGTGGTGTTGCTGTAGCACCAACATTATTCCACATGCCGGTGATATCAGGCTGACCATCGGAAAGTATCTCTGGTGTATACACTGATTGCGCACTCAGCCCGAAACTTAGAGAGAGGCTTATAGCCGCAGCAATAACGTTGGATATAGGAGTTATTTTGGGTAAAGCTGAAATATTTTTCATTTTCTTGCCTCAGCTGGAAATTTGCTTTTAAAGCGTTAGCTCGATATTAGTACAAATCGCACTAAAAGCTGAAACTTTTTAGCCCGAGATAGCTTGTCTGATTTTACATATTTTAAAAGGAGCGGTCCGAAAAGTTATTAATTTGCATCAAACCTTCAACAAATCGCTCTTTTGCACTCACTTGATCAAAAAATACTGCAGCTAGCATTCCCTGCACCTTGAGCCACTTCAAAGAAGAGTAGCAATTCGGTAGATAACGTGCATCTTCCAAAATACTTGGGCATCATACTGAGATAGAGATAGATTCTACTCTCCGTAAACACCTTTAAATCAAAGAAGTCATGAGAATAATCCACTTTTTACAAGCATCTTTATTGCTACTCGCAGCAAATGCAGTTTATGCACAACCTCTGATAAGCGAGTCTTTGACCTTTGCTCGAGCTCCAGATGGTAGTTATATCAGTTGGCAAGAGCATATTATCGACAGTCCAGAGATCGCCGGCTTCGCTCTTAGCGGCAGTGATGGCCGATCTGGACGGTGATGGAGATATGGATTTCCTAGGAACACGAGGGAAAAGTGTGCATTATGATGGCGTTTACTGGATTGAGCAAGTTCGTAGCAGATCACCTAAAAACAATTTCCAAAGGGCTCGCGTTACTGAGAGCGATGAAATTTCTTTACCAATGTGACCCTAATCCAAAAACCTCAATCAGCTTTTTAGTATTTAACTGTTAACTCCATTACTCTTTAATACTTCCTGTTAATTTTACTTTACACTCAATTCATATGGAGGGCGGCTATCTGTCATGATCAGATTTAGTTTCGTCTGCGCTTTCTTTAAATTCAATAAATCGTTTAGTTCTAACATTTCGCACTCATCCTCTACCATTTGAGTAACTGTTACTGGGTAAAATTTACAATCGTCTGGGCGGTCAAAGTAAATAGTGCATATGTATTTTCCCTGCGTTGGCTCACGCCTTAACCATGGACATTGATGCAGTTGAGTATCGGTCTCGGGATTCTTCCAAATTTCTCCATCATGAACATACTCGAATATTTCAGGTCTAAAAGACTCCCAAAATTCAAGCTCACTTTCTGACACAGAAAGCCTATCACCGCCGTATTTTGTGCAACACTTCCCGCATTGATTACACTCTTTCAATGAGAATCGCCATTACTAAGTTTTAGATGGGCATAAAAAGAAAACCGGAGTTGGCTATTAAATAGCTCGCTCCAATTTTCTAATCGAATATCCTGAATTCAAAGATTAACGAAACTAATTTTCAGCAGCTAACACATCGGCTTCTTGCACTCTTGCGCCTCGCAAAATATTTACCATGCCATAGTTGCCTTCATGACAAGCATATTCATAGAGTAATCCGGCAACTTTTGTCATAGAGACTATAGCGGTAAACTTATCCAAATAAGTTGAAGGATCATCGATAGTAAATTCGTAATCTACGGTCACCTGATTGGTACGAGTAAAACGCTCAATTAATAATTTGTCTGTGGATGTGCCAGTTGAACCAAAGCTACCTGTTAGACCATTAAAATTACGCGTTTCAACAACGAGAGTATCACCATCCCAATAACCGCGAGAATCTCCGGACCAGAATCTGACATTGTCATCTATAGCAGCAAAATCAGCTGGCGAGTCTGAGATTGGAACTGTGCGAGCGTCATGGACCATTTCCGTCAAGATAACTACATGATCCTTGTTCTGGAAGATCTGAACGTTGTTGTTATAAAGACTTGGAATAAATGGAGGTCCTGCATTGAAACCAACCAAACACCTTTCGGAGAGACCTCGATCCTCAGGGCCGTCCGTGCCAATACCACCAGCAATAATCAGCGCCGGTCTCGTCGCCCTTGTGGTAGCCGAGCCGTAATTACCAATTTGAGTTGTAGCACCTTCAGCCAATGGCGGAATACGACCATTTGTCGGATAGACAATGTGTGATGTGCGAACGGTATCGCCTATGCCAGCGTTCTCAATCCAGAAATCATTATAAGACTCATCCACGCCCGAAATAGGTAGGGCTGAATCGGAATTAGCATCTGCCTCAGCACGACGGGCTAATACATCAGCTATTTCTTGTTCCGTGAGAAATTCACGCTCACCATATTGCGTAGGCCGCTGTAGCGGCACATTGGACGAAAAATTCCAGACGCCTTGCAAGTCAGGCTGGCCCCATTGGGTGCGAGGGACCTCATAGTCGTCAGCTGCAAACGTGCCAAAAGGTATAATTAGAGTAAGTGCCAAAAGCAGTTGCGAGTTTATTTTGTTCATTGTCTGCTCCAGTTAGAAGGGGAACGAACTAGGTATGCTTAGCTTAGCATGAAATCTGAATTTTTTATCTTCATCACAAGTAGCTCTTTATATCAACTACCCCAGGATGCCGAAGTGGTGAATGCGGCTTTCCCCTCCACAGATCATCAAGACGTGATTGATCGCCTCGACGCATCAACATCAGAAAAATAATCTGGTTTCAGTAAAAGGTGATATTGGTGACGACCGGGAGTATAGGCTGAATCTTACTGAAAGCATTCGTACGGGCATGGTTAGTATGTTAAATCTTCTCATGATCTCTACTTTGGAATTGGCCGACTCAGACGCTCGAAACCGGTATTTTGGTATCGTCCTGCAATTTCAATTTTACCAGAGAGATCGTTTCATCATGACATTCCGCCATAACCTACCACAGAGGCCAGCAAATTGGGGTATGCAGTGTTTCGATAGAATAGACGACGAAAGGTTCCGCTTTTATATTGACGACATCGAATTAAGTATTCGTGAATCACGAATAAATGCTTTTGGGGAACATATAGATAGTCGAAATTTAATTTATCTTTTGGGTATAGCAACTAAGGCGGATGGATCGAAATTCTGCAGGCACGTCCGATTTCATCGGCCGAATTTCGGCCATCATTTTCGAAGAGTTGGAGTATCGTTGCACGTTTAGCGGAAGAAAATTAGCCTAAAATTACTGGTAAGTTTTAGGCTCCAGCCTCATAACTATTCTCTCTCAGGCTGACTGACTAAGCCTTTACGAAGAGGCTTAGCGTTCGCTAGCCGGAAGATTTTCCTGCACTCGTGCTCCGCGCAAGATATTTACCATTCCATAATTACCTTCATGACAGGCGTATTCATACAATTGTCCTGCAACTTTTGTCATTGGGACGATAGCAGTAAATTTATCTGTGAACGTTGACGGATCATCAACAGTGAACTCATATTCGACGGTAATTGGGCCACGCCGAGTAAATCGCTCGGTCAACACTTTGTCGTACGAGGTGCCGGCGGCGCCAAAGCTTGAACTTAGTCCATTGAAGTTTCGAGTTTCTACAACTAAGGTTTCTCCATCCCAGTAACCTCTAGAGTCACCAGTCCACAATCTCACATCATCGTCCAGTGGTGCGTTGCCTCGCGCCGAAAGTGGAACCATTCGTGCATCGTGAATCATCTCTGTTACCAGTACCACGGTGTCTTGATGTTGGATAATCTGTAGATTGTTATTGTATAGGCTCGGAATCATCGGAGGACCCGCGTTAAACCCAATGATGCAGCGCTCTGAAAGGCCACGATCTTCAGGGCCATCGGTGCCGATGCCGCCTGCCGCAATTCTTACCGGGCGAGATTCGCCTGTTGTATCACCACCATAAACGCCCTGTCCTGCGATAGCACCTTCTACTAAAGAAGGTAGTCGCCCATTGCTTGGATAGACTATGTGGGATGTACGCACATCAACGCCGATTCCAGCATTTTCGATCCAGAAATCATTATAGGATCCGTCTACGCCCTCTATATCAAGCGCAGCATCAGAATTAGCATCTTGAGCAGCTCGACGACGCTGGCTTTCTTCAACTTCGTCAGCGGTCAAAAACTCTCGCTCACCAAAATTTGCTGGCCGCTGCATCGGTCTGTTAGACGAGAAATTCCACACGCCCTGTAGGTTAGGTTGGCCCCATTCTGTTCGCGCAGCTTTATAGTCATCAGCAGCAAGGCTGCTTAATGGTAATACAGTAGAAAAAGCAAATAGGCAGGCAACGCTCAGTTTTTCCATGGGTTACTCCGTTGTGATTTTGACCGAACATGCGAAACCTTAGCTGAATCGCTAATTCAGCACAATTTATTTATCTTTCCATGACTAGAAATGGCCTACTGTATGTATATTTTTTATACACAGATCTAACCCAATGTTTGGCGTTTACTCACACTCCAGACTTACCAAAGGACTTATGTCTTCTTCGTAGTCGACACCATCAACAGAAAAACCGAATAGATTCAAAAATTCTTTCTTGTAGCCCTGATAATCACCGATTTCAAATAAATTTTCTGAGGTAACTTGAGGCCAAAGCTCCTCAATTTTTCCCTGCACATCGCTCTTTAATTCTTCCTGATCTCTGCGCAACCGCCCCTCATCATCAGTTTCTGGATCATTTATACAAAGCCCCTTGGTAAACAAGCCATACACCTGTTCGACACAACCTTCGTGAACACCTTTTTGTTTCATGATTTTAAATAACAAAGACAAATATAAAGGCATTATAGGAATTGCTGCCGAGGCTTGAGTGACAACTCCTTTTAAAACCGACACATAAGCTGCACCGCCAATCGCATTAAGGTTTTGCTGAATCTCAATTTGCTTACTATCCAGATCTTTCTTCGCCTGACCAATTGTGCCGTGCCAATAAATATCCCAGGTGACTTTTTCGCCGATGTAGGTATATGTCGTAGTCTTACAACCATCAGCGAGCACTCCTGCTTCAGCCAAAGCATCCATCCACATCTTCCAATCTTCTCCTCCCATGACCGCGATAGTGCCATCGATGTCTTCCTGGCTTGCAGCTTTTAAGTTCACTTCTTGAATTACGTCTTTGTTAGTGTTTACTCCGATTTTCGTGACATCCTGGCCAATCGGTTTCAGGCAAGAAACAAATACTTCACCAGTATCTGGATGTTGGCGCCTAGGCGAGGCAATACTGTAAATGACCATATCGATGGTGCCGAGATCTTCCTTGATCAAGTTAATAGTCTTTTCCTTTATCTCATTTGAAAATGCATCACCATTAATACATTTGGCGTAGAGACCAGCAGATCTAGCTTCTGCTTGGAACGCTGCAGAATTATACCAACCAGCAGTGCCACTTCTATTTTCTTCAGCTGGCTTTTCAAAAAATAACCCAATGGTGTTTGCATTGGCCCCAAATGCTGCTGAGATAATAGATGAAAGGCCATATCCTGTGGAGGCGCCAATAACGAGAACATTCTTCGGTGGGTTTTCAATCGCCCCGAAATTCTCCTTTCCCAGGCCTTGAACGTAATCTATTTGTTCGCAAACATTTGCTGCACATCCCGTGGGATGCGCGTTTATACATATAAACCCACGAACTTTAGGCTTGATTTCCATTTGTTAGCTCCTGGCTACTGTTTTCTCAATCGCGTTATTCTAAAGCTAGAGAAGGAAAAGGGGAATGGAAGCTACCATAGTTCTCGCTAGAGTTAAGTACTCCCATAAAAAAGATTCAATTGGACCTAGTCGCCAATCGCCGTAATAATGACCCTCTTTGTTTCGCAATCGCCGGATCACAGTGAATGTCTTCGGATAAATTTCGCCATACAACAGTTACTGCCGTAGCTATTGCCAATATGGTTGGAACCGGTGTTTTTACCAGCCTCGGGTTCCAGCTTTTGGATATTCGGTCTGGATTCGCATTGCTGATGCTTTGGGCTATTGGCGGATTGGCAGCACTTTGTGGCGCCATGACTTACGCAGAGCTTGGAGCTGCCCTGCCACGCAATGGCGGGGAATATAATTTCCTTTCCCGCATTTACCATCCCGCAGCAGGATTTGTCTCCGGCTGGGTTTCTGCAACAGTGGGTTTCGCAGGACCAGTTGCTCTGGCAGCAATGACATTCTCTGCCTATGCCATGACTGCATTGCCAGAAGGCGGCAATACACTGCTCGAAAAATTTCTTGCCGCTGCCGTGCTAATACTATTGACCATTGTCCATGCTAGCAATCGCAAAAACAGTGGCGAAGTCCAATTGATATTCACAGTCCTAAAAGTCGCCGTTATTGTACTTTTTTGTCTTGGCGTTATTTTTGTTACCGAAGAACCACAAGCGGTTAGTTTTCTACCCCTGACCGAAGACGGGGCATTAATGACTAGTGGCACATATGCAGTTGCCCTCATCTATGTAAGCTATGCCTACACTGGCTGGAACGCAGCGACCTATCTTAGTAGTGAAGTAGAAAACCCCCAGCGCAATCTACCTTGGATTCTTATGATTGGAACCCTAGTGGTGATGACTCTATACGTAGCACTAAATTTTGCTTTTCTCTATGCCGCACCTATGGAAGCTATGGCGGGTGAAGTTGAAGTTGGGTTTGTTGCTGCCGAGTTTGCCTTCGGCGAAGTAGGTGGCCGCTTTACCGGATTGGTATTAGCGCTGCTCTTAATCTCTACGGTTAGTGCTATGACTCTGGCAGGGCCCAGAGTAATTCAAGTTATCGGTGAAGACTTTCCGGCGTTGCGCTTTCTTGGGCGCACCAATAAACATGGAGTACCGGCCACTGCTATCTATATTCAATCTAGCATTGCAATGTTGTTTATTTGGTCGTCTACTTTTGAGTCAGTTCTGGTGTTTGCAGGTTTTGTTCTTGCACTGAATAGTTTTGCGACAGTAACAGGAGTATTTGTGTTGCGCTGGAAACAACCTGATTTACCGAGACCCTATAAAACTTTCCTTTATCCGCTCCCCCCCCTTATTTATTTGACGTTGACCGGGTGGACGCTCTATTTCGTTTTAACCACTAGACCAGTGGAAGGCCTAGTTGGGCTGGGAATTATTGTTTCTGGCTTGGTTGTTTATTTTTTTTCTTCCCGGAAATCTTAGTTAGAGAAAGGTGCCACTCATTGGTTAACTCTTCTCGTCAATTATGCGCTTGGACTTTCCCTGCGATTACTCATGGAGCGGGAATGGTTAGGATTCGGAATCGTCTACTTTTACCATCTTCCTAGGATCATCCAGGCCACCGAACGCTGCAAATAAGGACTCAAAAAAACTCGAGAGTTCTAATGTCATTAGGGCAAATTCCTGATCAAATTTTTGAGCTTCGCTTTCCTCTGTAAAGCTCGGGTTTTCTTCTTTCATTTCCTCGAAACGAAGCCGCTTAATGGACAAATCATCCCCAATGTTACAGCTTAGGATATTGTTCCAGAGTACCCCCAAATTCTTTGCCTGCTTACCGGCGTCGATGTGCGCTGTGATCTCATCACTACTGAGATCCTGGCCTTTACAACGCACCACATTGCTTCCATCCAGAGGATTAAACAATTCACAATCTTCGCTTATCTCAAAATTGTTGCTGGCTTTGTGATTTTTTAACCAACGAGTCATGACATCACTTGGTGCCCGCTTACTATTAGGTAGACCGACAGGGAAAGTGCCAAGAGTGTCACGCAGTAAACTGACGAATTCTTCCGCCTTTGCTGGTGCTGCCGCATTAACCACCAGCAGATTCTCCTTAGGTGATAGGTATGCGTGAGTCAGTTGACTACGCGTGAAAGCTTGTGGGAGCAGGGTAGCACCCATATCTTCTTGGATTTGCTTCTTCTCTTTGCGGTATATCTTGCGGGCCTGCCGCTCTTCAATTTCCATGATTTTGGCATCAGCTGCTTCTCGAATAACAGATGCTGGTAACAGGCGATCCTGCCTTTTGGCGCACAGCATGATGTAATCACCAACCGCATGGGAGTAGATAGTTTCTTTATCATCGCCTGCATTGGAAGAGTTACTACCAATCGGTCCAACCCAGCCCATGGTTGATCTTTCATAGCTATTACAGGAACGAAAGGGTTTATCAGCAAGCGCCGCTTGTAGATCATCCATGGAACTATCGAAAGGTTTAGTGAGACAGTAAAGACGTAAATTCTTGAACCACATAAATCAGCACCCTGCAAAGAGTCGGCATTTTGATGGAGGCCGCCGATTATGCAACAGGAGTTGTTGGCTTTAAAGAATAAAAGGGGAAACTGAAGAAATTAAATTGAATTTCGATCTAGAAATATTAATGCGGCTTTTTCTATACCCTAAAGCGTATTTGATAGCCGGTTTTATCGTCTCGAAACCCGGCCGAATAAAAAAACAGAATCCGCTGATTTTTTCGGATCGTCAATATAGCTTTATAGCAATTCTTTACATGCGCCAGCCACCCAGAGAAATAGAGAAAATAACTACTAATATCATTCTTTCTCTTTGGATCAGTAACAATTAAGTTTTTCATGATTCCGCAGGATGTGCCAGGCCAGCTCAGATTGGGGCTTATATTCAGAGTACAAATACGAACAACTTGCTGTCGCTGTATGCTCCTAATACAGCATCACCGAACGATTAGATTCTATTGAATATCTGTCTGGCATCATTGTCAGTTAATTCGCGAGATTCGAGAATTTCAATTTCGCGAATTATCTTCATTGTCTCAATCGAGTCACTTGTCATTACAGGCAGAACTGCCACAATTTCATAACAGCTACTATAGTACCGTAACTGGGATACCGCTAAAATCCGCCTTAGATATTAGTGTTAATATAAAATTCTCGACACACTAGAACTATTTAGCATCAGACTTATATTTTTTGCCAGGTTTTCCCTTATCTCTTGTTGTCGCTCTGACTTTTAGTTTAGGCTTGCTCCGAGGCTTGTCTTTTGATTTCTTTTTTGCTTTTCCCTTAGGCTTCCTTTTCTCTTTCCCTTTATTCAAGGCAGGTCGACTTTTCTTACTGTAGGGCTCTTCTCCTGACTCTCTAGAAATTTTTAAAGTTTCTCCTGAGACCCATACTTTTTTGAGCTCCCTAAAGATATCTTCTGGCATATCGCCGGGCAGATCAACAATACTGTGGTCGTCGAAAATATTGATCCGACCTATGTGTTTCGCGTCAATGCCAGCTTCGTTGGCGATTGCACCAACTATATTGCCAGGCAATACTTTGTGATTGCGTCCAACCGCAATGCGAAAGCGCTCCATTCCCGCATCAGGTTTATCTTGTCGATCCCGGTCGGTGTTGTTTCGAGCTTCCCTTGAAGGCCTGCCTCGATCATTGCTCTTACCGGACCTACTGTCACTCCTTCCCTCTCTTCTTCCTTGCCTCACGCGACTCTTGCCTGAATTTTCATCACGGCTATCTTTGTCCCAAGACCGATCTCGTTTAGGAGTTGATTTATGTTGCAGAAGTAGAGGCGTGTCCCCTTGGACCATACGTGCTAGCGCGGATGCAATTTCCAATGCAGGGATATTGTGTTCTTGTTGGTATTGTTCTACTAGGTGGGTAAACAAACCCAAGTCTTCAATGGCTAAAGTATCTGAGATAGTTTGTTTAAATTGCTGGATGCGTTTGTCATTTATTAATTCTGTGGAGGGTAACTCCATCATTTCAATTTTCTTGTTGGTCGCTTTTTCTATGGCATTAAGTAAACGTCTTTCTCTCGGCGCAACAAATAGGATTGCATCACCTTCTCTCCCCGCCCTGCCGGTTCGCCCGATTCTATGTATGTAGGCTTCAGTGTCATGGGGAATATCATAATTCACAACATGACTTATACGTTCAACATCCAGACCTCTGGCAGCGACATCGGTGGCAACTAGAATATCCAGTTTGCCTTTTTTCAATCTTTCGATAGTCCGCTCTCGTTGTTGTTGAGCGATATCACCATTCAGTGCGGTTGCAGCGAATCCCCGGGCAGATAATTTCTCTGCCAATTCAACTGTAGCAACTCGTGTACGCACGAAAATAATCATGCCATCGAATGACTCTGCCTCGAGTATTCGAGTAAGAGCGTCGAGCTTGTGCATACCACTAACTGGCCAGAATCTTTGGCGAATTAAATCTGCTGTAGCTGTTCTTTGCTTGATCGTTATTTCTTTTGGGTTATTCAGATGCTGTTTTGCTATTCGCTTAACCTCTTTAGGCATAGTGGCTGAAAATAGAGCTATCTGACGAGTATCTGGTGTCTGCTCAAGAATCCACTCCACATCATCGATGAAACCCATTCGCAGCATTTCATCCGCTTCGTCCAGCACTAGAGTCTTGAGTGAATCTAATTTCAGCGTACCCTTGCGCATATGATCCATAACTCTTCCCGGAGTTCCAACCACCACATGCACTCCACGCCGAAGTGCACGGATCTGACCACTGTAGTCCTGACCACCATAAACAGGCAGTACGTGGAAGTTTTTCAACTGGCTAGCATAGGTTTGGAATGCTTCTGCTACCTGAATTGCTAATTCTCGAGTTGGCGCAAGAACCATTACTTGGGGATCTTTCTGTTTAAGATCTAGCTTTGATAACAAAGGCAGGGCAAAGGCTGCGGTCTTGCCAGTGCCAGTTTGAGCTTGACCCAATACATCTGACCCATTCAAAAGATGAGGAATAGTTTCAGCCTGAATTGGAGAAGGCGTTTCATACCCTACTACGTCTAGGGCCTTAAGAATTTGCTTCGAGAGAGCCAGTTCAGTAAACGAGCTAGCGATATCAGTAGTCATGGATATTCCTGCAAAATGTGCCCACTTTAGGGAACGCTGAATTGTCGAGCATATGAATCAAGAACTGGAACACTCGTAGCCACTATGAAAAGGCAAGTCATATTTCAAGTCGGATTTAGGGAGTGCTCGACAAAGTACAGGCATGTTTCGGGTAACCTTGCACACCATTCAATTGAGCATGCGCACCTTAATGATGCTGGCCACAAAAAGCAATGAGTAAATAGCGTTGTTTCGGGGAATTAGCGAGTTGTTGCGCGCTGTCTATCCGGATTATCAAGATCTAGAGTAAAAGAAAGCGGGATACTGGTCGGCAAATAGCAGATTGCGTCATCACACGCTTGAAACTCAAGCGAGCCTGACAACGTCAAAGTGTCCATCTCTGCCATTCTGGCTTCCACCGTTTCATCAGCATGCACGACGATCTCTTGCAAGATGGTAAATGGTTCATGGTACACGGGAACATACTCATCCAAAGGTTCGAAATAGTAGATTTCCGATTCTGGAAACTCTACCGGTTCATACCTGACCATTGATTCTTCCTCAAGGTTGAGACCGATCACTCGGTATCCCTTGCCCTCTGCGCCGGGAGCATAAACATGCATTTCTTCATTGGGTTCAACATCAACTGCTATGGAAAAACGGGTACCCACCGTAATTGACGAATTACTAGGATAGGCAGTGAATTTCAATTGTGCAGTGGAGCCTTCGATGGCAGCAATTGGAGATACACCAATGCCTAGTTTTAACATTACATTCGAAGTTGTATTTCGTTCTCTATAGAATTCTTCAAAAAACCTCGCAGATACTCGACCCTGAGCATCTAACATAAACGTGCCAGGGTAAGGCGTTCCTACGATCATTTGATTAGACCCAAATACCGATACGTACTTGGCTACATCAGCAACAACATTTGGGTCATCTTTATTCGAACCTACACCTTCTGCAGCAACTGTATTCAGTATGCCAAATTCTGTAATTACAGAAGAATCAACATCCGCCAATAAAGGGAAGCGTATGCCACGGCGTTCGGCGAATTCTGCTAACACTTCTGGCGAATCATAACTAATAGCAGCAATGCCAATGCCAGAAGCGCTTAGCTCTTCGAGACGGTCCTGCAACTCCACGAGTTGCGCTTTACAGTAGGGTCACCAATCTGCCGACCGATGGAACAACAACATGGTTCCGGCTGGACCGGCGATAGATTCAAGAGTTTGAAGGGTTCCGTTCTGATCAGTTAGGCGGAAATTTGGAACAAGATCTCCAACTTGAGGCCCCAAGGAAGCGACTTCAATTGCTGTTCTAGATTGCGCCAGCGCTGCAGTGGATAAAACCAATATGAAAGCGATAAGCAACGAAGAAGCAATGGATTTTTGGATTTTTGTTCTCATAGCCTTTTATCCTATCATGATAATTTGAGCATGGTAAATGAAGGCTTGGAAATAACTTTGTACCCTTAATCTTGCTAGGACTGATTAACTAGGCTAGCTGGAACCTTGATCAATTTAGCTCGCAAGTATTCTCCCATGGATTTCGCTTGCCGATCAATGCGGTGGCTAGATGAAACCCCGTCTCCCAGAATGTCATGGATATAAAAGTTAATAGCTCGCATATTCGGAAACTCATAGCGTTCTATTTGGTAGCCTGCTAAATCCCCAGCAATAGCTTTTAGTTGTTCCACTGTAAGATAGTCACGCAGATAACAATAAGCCTCATCTGTTTTTGCCCAGACACCGCAGTTGGCGCAGCCTCCCTTGTCTCCAGAACGAGTACCAAACAATCTTCCCATTTCTATTTGTGTCAGTTCGCCTGCAGGGCTGCTGCCTATAGATACTACTCGGAAATCTGCTTGCACATCGACTAAACCCAATCGTTGCGTCGGCAGTACTTCAGTAGTGTGTCCATTAAAGTGCACATGTTCGCTGACGTGTCGACTGTGTAATAGTGCGGGCCAATAAACTAACACTGGCGTACCGTTATAGCCGGCGGCCCCGCGACTAGTGTTGCCAGGAATATTAGCTAAGCCTAATTCGGTGATTTTAGCTTGGAACAGCCGACCTACTTTTTTCGGCTCATCGGTGGTAACTGTCACGCGCAGTGCGGCATGCGCCACTTCATTGCTTGTCGGGTTTTCCTGGTCGCTACGAATCAGCTGCACATCAACATCTTGAAACTGTTCTCTGCCACCAAGGTTATGAAAGATTGTATCGAGATATACTTCTGCTTTCTTTTCGATATCCAACCCGGTCAGCAGCGCCTCCATCGATTGTTTGCACGGTCCTAGCGTATTAATACAAACTTTGTGTGTTGGTGGTGGACTGCTGCCCTTACAACCGCTAACACGCACTCGATCCTCGCCCACTTGTTCTAACTTCATGGCATCAAAATGAGCGATAACATCAGGATTGTAATATTCTGGTGTGGCGATTTCATAAAGCAGCTGAGCTGTTATGGTTCCAACAGAAATCAGGCCGCCGGTACCTGGATGTTTGAAAATTGTGAATGAACCATCCGCCTCTATTTCAGCGATTGGATAACCGACATCACGATAACTCGGCACTTCTTCAAAGAAGGCATAATTGCCTCCGCAACATTGAGCACCACACTCTATAATATGGCCTGCTGTTAGAGCGCCAGCTAGAGCATCATAGTCATCTCTGGCCCAATTAAACTTCCAGGCGGCAGGACCAATCACCACAGCAGCATCGGTTACTCGCGGACAAACCACGATATCAGCACCTTGATCTAGCGCTTCCTTAATAGCCCAACCACCAAAATAAGTATTGGCAGTCACAACTTTATTGCCCGATTCGGAAAGCGGGACGCCTTTGTCAGTGTTTAGAAAAGGCGCGCCTTCATTCTGTAAGCGTTCAATGTCGCCAACCAAGTCATCGCCATCTATGTAGGCCACCTTCGACTCTACACCGATCTCTTTTAATATTTTTTCTATTTCTTCGGCCATGCCTTTTGGATTCAATCCTCCGGCATTACTAACGATTTTGATATTTTTTTGGAAACACTCCGCCGCAACTTCCTTTACTTGTTTAAGAAAGGTCCCAACATAGCCGAACTGAGCACCGCGAGATTCTCTCTGGTTGTGCAAGATCGCCATAGTAAGCTCCGCAAGATAGTCGCCACTGAGTACATCGATCTCGCCGCCCTGTACCATTTCTTTAGCGGCGTCTAACCGATCACCATAAAAGCCGCTACAATTACCAATGCGTATTACTTCACTCATTTTCTACTCACAGATGAATATTTAATTTAGTTTTTGTTTTCATTCGTTTTAGCTAGTTGCGCTGAAGCTAATCTTGAGAAACCCAACTAGGTTTACGTTTTTCTCTAAAGGCCGCAATACCCTCACCACCTTCATCGGACTTGAACATTCTCACACTCCAGGCGGAGGCTTCTTTAAAACCTTCCTCTGTAGTGAGTTGTGGAATACGGCGAATCAGTTTTTTGCATTCCACCACTGCGTTAGGACCACCGAGATTAATTGCATCAATTTCTTTCTGCACTGCAGAAGCCAACTCAGACTTGGGAACAGCACGATGCACCAAGCCATAATTTACCGCATCAGCACCACTGAAACGCTCTCCAGTAAGAATCAGTTTCATGCCATGATGAGTTCCCAATTTTGGCAAACAAACGACTGAAATTACAGCAGGTATAACGCCAATTCGAACTTCACTAAAACTGAAAGTGGCGTCTTCAACTGCAATAACAATGTCAGCCGCGCCAATTAAACCAAGTCCACCAGCGAAAGCGGCGCCATTAACTCCCACAATAACTGGCTTGTCGCTGTTCAATATCGCCGTGAGCACATCGGCATATGGCACGGCTCGACCACCTTCAATACTTTGGCCCGGCGGACTCTTCAAATCAGCTCCTGCACAGAAGGCAGGATCACAGCCGGTAATCACAATGCATCGCACAGACTCATCATGGTTTGCAGTAGCGAGATGATTATATAATTCTGTTACCAACGCAGCAGATAAGGCATTCCGATTTTCTGGACGGTTCAAAGTAATCCACGCGGCACCCTTGTGCACCTTATAAAGTGTTGCCTCTAATTCACTCACTCTTCACTTCTCCTCTGACTTGTCAGGTTCATTGTCACTGCAGACTTCGGCTAAGCGAACCAACAACTGACCATTAGCCACTTGCTCACCTTGGACAACCTGTAGCTCACTAATTGTGCCATCTCTAGGGGCCGTAATTCGATGTTCCATTTTCATTGCTTCAAGAACCAATAACAGTTGGCCTTTAGTTACTGCGTCTCCAAGGGACACTTCAGTAGATACTACCACCCCAGGCATTGGAGCCATGAGGCCTCCGCCAGAATCTGCCTGCTCTGAACTTGGGCACCTTGGTAGTTGGCTAAGCTCAAGGTCGCCGTTCGACCCGTGCACCAGCCACTGAGTCG
The DNA here is from genome assembly GCA_012960305.1 of Gammaproteobacteria bacterium. GTDB lineage: Bacteria > Pseudomonadota > Gammaproteobacteria > Pseudomonadales > Pseudohongiellaceae > UBA9145. Next base: position 304,406 of record DUBM01000014.1, read on the forward strand.
CGCCTTCGTTGCTTACACTAGCTCGGTCGACTTGAAACATGCGGCGTCGGCCATCAATATCTAAGTCTACCTGACCTCTTCCGGCTTTAAATAAACGGATTACATATTCGCTTTCGCCAGTTCTCAGTTTATATTTACCGTTTCGCTGCAATCGATACTCCAAAGAAATCACTTCTCCGCTGTGCTCAAATGTGTGTTGCTCGAAGGGCATAACAGTGTTGCGCCAGCCGCTAGGAATAGACTTCAACACTTTTGCGTTAGATCTACGCATAGCTTGGGCTTCCATTAAACATGCAATTGCTGCATCCAAATATTCCTCATCATTGGGCTCACGTTTATTCAGCGGTCTAACATTCTCAATAAAATCTGTGGTTGTCTCTGCATTAATAAATTCTGGAGTCCGCAAAGTAGCAACGAGAAAGTCTCTATTAGTAGTAAGCCCCTGAATTCGAGTTGTTTCTAACAATCGAGCAAGACTGCTTGCCGCTTCCCGACGAGTGCGCGAATGCACTATAAACTTTGCCATCATCGGATCGAAATTCATACTGACTTCGCTGCCTGCCTCCACTCCTGAATCAACTCGAGAACCTGAAAAAGTGGAATTGTTGCCGGCATTTAGTACTGGTGCTGGCAATTGCCATGCAATTAAATTACCCGGTGATGGCAGAAAATTTTTCTCTGGGTCTTCGGCATATAGCCTCGCTTCAATTGCATGGCCAGTAATTGTTAAATCTTCTTGGCTGAATGAAAGAGGCTCACCTTCTGCAATGCGAATTTGTTCCCGCACTAGATCCAAACCAGTAATCGCTTCAGTAACAGGATGCTCCACCTGCAAGCGCGTATTAACTTCAAGAAAGAAAAATTCCTTACCACTTAGTAAAAACTCCACCGTACCGGCAGACGAATACGCAATTGTTCTTGCTGCCTTAAGAGCAGCTTCACCCATGCGTTGCCGAAGTTCTTCATCCACTGCAGGAGAAGGAGCTTCTTCAATTACTTTCTGATGACGTCGTTGAATAGAACACTCTCGTTCGAAGCAGTGAACAAGGTTGCCGTAAATGTCTCCGAGAATTTGAATCTCTACATGACGCGAACTTGCCAACCATCGCTCCAAAAATACTGTGTCATCACCAAAGGCACTAGCAGCTTCACGCTTGGCGCTTTCAACAGCTGCAGTTAATTCACCTTCAGTCTCGACCACCCGCATACCACGACCGCCACCACCTGCTGAGGCCTTTACTAAAACTGGAAAGCCTATTTCAGCAGCCAAAGCTTCCAGACTATCGCCATCTTTTATTTGCCTAGAAGGCAACATGGGTACTGCCGCTGCTTCCATTAGACCCTTGGCAGAAAGCTTATCTCCCATACTGGCAATCGCCTCAGGCGAAGGACCTATCCATGTTAGCCCTGCAGAAATAACTCTTTTTACAAATTCACTGTTTTCTGAGAGAAAACCATAACCTGGATGAATTGCGTCGGCACCACTGCGTTTACATGCAGCCAATACTTTGTCGACATCGAGATAAGTTTCCAAAGACGTGCCACCCTGCAGAGCTATGGCAGAATCTGCCTCATGCACAAAAGGCGAATCCACGTCCCCATCTGCATAGATGGCAACGGTGCTGATACCCATTTGCTGTGCACTACGATTTATTCGCCGCGCTATCTCTCCCCTGTTAGCGATAAGCAAACGACTAATAGGTTTTAACTGAAGGTGTGTTGAGGATTGATTTACATTCGCCACGTGCCATACTCCTTTGTGCCTTTTACTTCTTCGTTGTGGCAAGCAGAAAGAACAATCGAAATAACCATGCGTGTATCACGGGGATCTATCATGCCATCGTCGCTTACTCGTGAGGTTGCAAATAAACCCTTGGACCTTTCTTCTGCCCAATGCTCGGCCACTGCTGCTCGTTTGGCATCAGCCTCGTCATCAAATTCAATGCCGCGCCTCGCTGCTGCTCCTTTACCAACAATAGTCATGACCCCTGCCATTTGCTTAGGACCCATCACTGCTATTTTCGCGGTGGGCCAAATGAAACTAAATCGTGTACCGAAGCCGCGGCCGCTCATGCCATAGTTACCTGCTCCATAAGAAGCTCCAACGACAATACTGATGTGAGGGACAGTTGAGTTGGAAACAGCATTGATCATCTTTGAACCGTTCTTGGTAATTCCACCTTGTTCAAAATCGGTGCCCACTAGAAACCCAGTGATGTTGTGCAAAAATAATATTGGCACATCGATTTGATTACATAATTGAATAAATTGAGCTGCCTTTTCTGCAGATTCTGAAAATAGGGCTCCGTTGTTGCCGAGGATTCCGATGCGATAACCATGAATTGATGCCCAACCACAAACAAGAGTGGGCCCATAAAGTGGTTTGAAATCTTCGAACTGAGATCCGTCAACAATACGGGAGATGACTTCACGTATATCAAAAGGAGATTTTAGATCTTTAGAAACAATTCCCAATAGATCTTCCGAATCATGAATGGGCTCTTCGAATTGTTCTTCGGGCTCAGGGCCACGTTTACGCCAGTTAAAATGAGAGACTACTTCGCGACACATCCTAATACCGTCCATCTCATCTTGCGCTAAATAGTCGCCCAAACCAGAAATCGTGGCGTGCATATCTGCGCCACCCAGACTTTCGGGATCTGCATCTTCCCCCGTTGCCATTTTCACTAAAGGTGGCCCGCCAAGAAAAACCCGTGATTGATTTTTAATAAGAATATTGTAGTCACTCATGCCGGGTTGGTAAGCGCCCCCCGCTGTGGACGCTCCAAACACAAGAGATACAGAAGGAATTCTCATCTTTGACAGCTCAGTAATTTCATAAAATAACCGACCAGACTCAGCGAAGTGTCCAATCTCTCGTTGTAAAGCTTCCTCTGGGTCTTCGTTTGCTCCTTGCCCACGCAAATCAGCCCCGGCCGACTCAACAAATTGAATATAGGGAAGTCTGTTTTCCCGAGAGATTTGTAACCCACGCATTAACTTCTTCGAATTAAATTGATTAAAAGCGCCAGCTCGCACAGAGGGGTCATGGCCCAAAATCAGACACTCCACCCCTTCGATAACTCCGATGCCCACTACAAACCCAGAACTCACTGCAAATGGTGAGCGCCAAGCCGCCAGGGGACTAATTTCTAAAAAAGGTGAGTCTTGATCTAGGACGTGAGCAATTCTCTCTCGAATTGGCATCTTGCCCTGTGAGCGTAGTCGCGCCATCGCTTCTGGCCCGCCGCCCTCAGATGCTTCCTGTAACAGTTCATCCACTGTTTGCAGCAAGTCGAGCATATCCTCACGATTTCTCGCAAATGCTGCTGACCTCACATCCAGGCTTGATTCTAATACCGGCATTAATATCTCCAGATTATGTTGCTACCAAATACTATACAATGCAGGTTAAATGGACGTGGCATTGAACAGCGTTAAAATTTTTAAGGAAAGTCAGGGTGTCACGATGGAGCATCGATATAAATAGCAAATAGCAAATAGCTTAACGCCTATTATTTATTTTCTTATGATTAATCCGATTGGCAGGTTTATAGCCCTATTTCCACTGCTACTTTTTCTAAATAATATTCCGTATCGCCAAATGCTATAGATGCTGCATGGGCTCTACGCAAATACAAATGCATATCTAATTCATCACAAAACGAAATAGCCCCATGCGTTTGATGCCCAAGCTTGCCCACCCGAACTGCTGCTGAACTCGCATAAGATTTTGCCATTGCAACTTCTTTATTTGCGGGCAAGCCCTGAGCAATTCTCCAGACTGCCTGCCTCGTAATATAGCGAGTGCTATCAACCTCAACTGCCATATTCGCACAATGATGTTGTACCGACTGAAATGAGCCAATTATCTGCCCAAATTGCTCGCGTCCGGCAACATAGGTTACGCTCATATCAAGGACGGCCTGGATACATCCCAGAATTTCAACACATTTCCCAGCTGCAGAAACCAGCTCTATTTGTTGCAACATCGCTACTGCTTCATCACCGATTGCGAGCACGCTAGACTCAGGGACTTTTATATTTTGCATTCTCACTTCGCATTGACCGGCGAAGTCAAGAGTTCCAAACGGGTCAATCTTTATCCCCGCACTGTCAGCCTTGATAACCAAAACAACTAATTCATTATTCTCGAGCTTAGCCGTAGTTAAAAAATAATCTGCCGCCTGGGCATACTCAACAAATAGTTTAGTGCCACTAACCGAAAACCCCTGACCCTCTTTCTTGGCCAATGCCTTAATATTATCGATGCTATAGGAATTACCTGGCTCAATAAGAGCATAAGAGAAAATTAAACTCCCATCAGCGATTTTAGGAAGCAAATCCGTTTTAGTAGATTCTGTATTAGAAAATTGCAAGGCTGTGGCTGCGATAACTGCAGTGGAGAAGAATGGCGCTGGCAAACAGGCTTCACCCATCGCTTCAAGCAGCACTGCAAGGTCAGAAAAATTACCTCCACTCCCTCCATAATCTTCATCAATAGCGACGCCCATCCAACCAAGATCTGCCATTTTTTTCCATAGCTCTCGATTAAATTCCGTACTACTATCGCGGCGCTGTCGCATTAATTCTTTTGGACACTCTTTGCTTAGAAATTCTTGCGCGGAGTCGCTTAAAATTTTTTGTTGTTCATTAAAATCTAAATTCATTTTCTATTAGCTCTCTAGTTAGTTACATCAGCTTATTGACCAACTGCTGACTCGCAACCTACCTAGGCAAACCTAAACCTCGTTGGGCAATAATATTGCGCATCACTTCTGAGGTACCAGCTCCTATAGTTGCTGAAATGCTTTCTAAGAATCCTCGAGAAACCAAACCTCGGATTGGAGCCCTCTCTGAATTTCCTGTAATTTGTCCGTAAGGCCCAAGAATTTCCATAGCGATTTCTGCCATATCTCTTGCAAGCTCAGTAGCAGTAAGTTTAAGAATTGAAGATTCTACATTCGGGTCTTCACCTCGATCTAACATTTCTGCTGTTCTCCAAAAAAGCATGTAGTTGACTTCTATACGTGTAGCGATTCTCGCCATTTTATTTCTAATTGACGGCTTCTCAGAGAGCGGCCTTCCGTCATGACTTGTTGCTTTAACATAATCCCTAATCTCTTCAAACATACGTTTAAATCCACCAATACCAACAAGACAAATACGCTCATAATCCAAAGCAGTCATCAAATTATAGAAGCCACGATTTTTACCGCCAATCAAGTTATCTTTTGAAATGCGAACATCATCGAGGAAGACATTATTAAAAGAGTGATCGCCTAAAATATTAATGACTGGATCCATCTTAATGCCTGGGGTCTTGTTATCGACAATGAAGAAACTTAGGCCTTGATGTTTTCGAGCTTCCTGATCTGTTCGAACGATCATCCAGGAATAGTCCGTTAGATGGGCGCCACTGGACCAACATTTCTGACCATTAAGAATATAGTCGTCGCCGTCTTCTACTGCACTAGTTCTAACACTGCCTAGGTCAGAACCCGCATTAGGTTCGCTATAACCCAACCAAAATGTAGCTTCACCAGAAGCGATAATTGGCAACCATTTTTCTTTTTGCTCCTTGGTGCCTACTCTTAAAAGCATCGGCGCTACGATACCAGTTGTAACACTATTCATAGTTGGCGCTCGATAATAGCTCATGCGCTCATCGAAAATAGCTTGCTGCATATTTGAATAAGCCTGCCTTTCTGCTCCGATATCCCAGAAAGCCTTAACCCAACCTTTTTCAATAACTTTTTCTAAAAAGGCCTCTGCTAAATCGCTATCTCCTTGTTCCTGATAACCACTACTAGCATAGTCATGTGGCCAAGTAACCGGCTTGTCTGCCCACCCTTCAGGAAGTTCACGCTGCAAAAATTCATCTATCTCGTCATGAAATTCTTGTTCTTCTTTAGAAAATTTTATATCCATACCTTACCTCGTAACCTAACAGCACCTTTAGTGCCCCCCACTCTTCTCGATCACCTTTTAAATATTTTTACGACAAAGTTTTTTAATAATTTATAAAAAATTGATTTCAAAAGAATAGCCAAATCTCTAACATTCCTAACTCATCGCGAAATTTTAACCCGGGGCGATTTCCGACCTCATACAGCATACTGAATATCTAAATAAAAAGCCATCCGGATGGTTTTGTTCTTGGATGATTGATTATTGCTGTGTTAGGCTGCTTTGAAAATTCCAACCCTGTTGCGACACTATGCCCCGGAATCAGTTAATAGAAGCTTCACCACTTAGCAAACAGAAAAGCAAGAGCGCGAAAGCTAAAGCAGCTATTTGCGAGGCTACCATCGATTGTCTCGTTGAGGTAGGCTACGGAAAAACTTCCCTCAATTTAGTCGCCGCCCAAGCGGGTTTTTCCAAGGGTGCCTTACAACACCATTTTCACAGTAAAGAAGATTTGATAATTGCCACTGCTAATCGACTATTGCAACGAACTGTCAATGCTCCCACTCATTCAAGCTCACACTCAAACCTCAGTTCTCCCCGCTCTACGCAAACTGTCTCCACTGCTATTCTCTTCCTCTGGAATAAATTAGTGAATACACCACCCTATCGAGCATTGCTTGAAATCCTCACGGCCGCTCGAACCGATGTGGCTTTGCGGAAGCGGGTGTCACATACTTTACAAGAATGGAATACAGCGCTGAATGAGCAGGCCGTTGCCACTTATTATTCGCGAGAAGGTGATGAAGAAGTTAGACAGCTTATGAGTATGACTCGAAATTTTCTCGGCGGGCTGATAATACATGAGCGTCACGGTCGAAAGTCTTCCGAAAGTCTCAAGCAAGTGAAAAAATGGATCACATTGATCGAACCAAAATTAAAACTGCGTACAGAGAAAAACTAAAATGACCATAAAACTTTATCACTGCCATCGCGCCCGATCTATGCGTCCACTCTGGACTCTGGAAGAAATGGGAATCGACTACGAATTAATTGTTATGAAATTTCCACCACGAGCTACCTACGAAGGCTATCTCGACATCAATCCGCTCGGAACCGTACCTACGATGGTTGATGGTGATGTGACTATGACTGAATCTGCAGGCATTTCACAATACCTTGTGGACCTTTATGGGCCCACCGACATTGCGCTCGAGCCCGGCGCTCCTGACTATGGAATTTACCTGAACTGGTTACACCGCAGTGATGCGACCTTAACTTTTCCCCAGACACTGGTGCTGCGTTATACCAAATTGGAACCTATGGAACGACGACAGCCGCAGGTAGTGGAAGATTACACCCGCTGGTTTTTTTCTCGATTGAGAGCACTAGAACTGGCATTAAAAGACAGAGATTATCTTTGTGCCAATAAATTCACTATCGCTGATATAGCGGTAGGCTATGCACTCGTATTGGGCGAGTCATTGGGCATGTCCGAATCATTCAAACCCAATACACAAAAGTACTTTGCTATGTTGAAAGCACGACCGGCATATCAACGTGCAGCTGAACTTTAAGATTTGTATTGCAGGATCAATACAGAAAGTTAATACACTAGTACTATTGCAACAATTTAACTGTAACGGGAAAATCGAGTAGCGAAAAGAAATATGAGTTTAGAATTTGTCAACGATGACGCGCAGTTATACCGGCCAGTTTTCGCTTATGACTGGCTTAAACATCACAACGATGTGAATCCAAACAATATTGCTATTGTCGATTTAGACTCAGGAAAAGAGTTTACCTATCAGCAATTCAATAAGCGTAGCTGCCAGTTAGCCAATTACTTGCGCGATGAGCTCGGCGTTAAAAAATCTGATCGTGTGGCAATCCTGGCAAAAAACGGTAATGAGTATTTAGAATTCTATTATGCCTGCAACAAATTGGGTGCGATTTCAGTTCTGTTGAATTGGCGACTTACTGTTAGTGAGCTAGAGTATATCGTCGAAGACTCTGCACCAAAGGCAATTGTTTATGATGATATATTTGAGCAACAGGTGGTTGAATTAATTTCACTTTGTGGTGTACCTGACTTTTTGCGTATCAGCAGAGACTTGTCAGACAATCCCTATGAGGAAGCGCTGGCGAAGTGCCCAACTATATTTGTTAGCGATCCCGAAAATCGAATTCGATTAATTGACGTGCAGACCATCATGTATACCTCTGGCACCACTGGGAAACCTAAAGGCGCGATGATCACTTACAATATGACCTTCTACAACGCTGTGAATTCTGGCGTTCCAACAGCACTCTCAACTGAAAGCGCTAATTTGGTTCTGTTGCCTCTGTTTCATACCGGTGGATTAAACTGCTACGCGAATCCTGCAGTGCATGCTGGTGCGACTAACGTCATTATTCGCGATTTCGAACCAGCGGATTGTTTACAACGAATACTCGACCCGGAATTAGGCATAACTCATTTCTTAGCTGTTCCGGCAATTTATCTATTCATGTCTCAGGCTCCAGACTTTGCTGAAGCATCTTTCGAAAACGTGAAGCATGCGGCTGTTGGCGGCGCACCAATTCCGTTGCCAACACTTATGACCTGGCAGGAACAAGGACTGCCACTAAAACAAGGTTTTGGCATGACCGAAACTGGGCCTTCCTGTTTGTCTTTGCCGAAAGATAAAACTGTAGAAAAAATTGGGTCAGTTGGCTTGCCAGTAATGCACAACGAAGTTCGCATTGTGGATGACCAAGGCAACGACGTGCTTCAAGGTGAAATCGGCGAGTTATGGGTGAAAGGACCAAACATTTGCCCGGGTTATTGGAACAAACCAGACGCTAACAAATCATCTTTTACCGATGGTTGGCTACACACTGGCGATGCCTCTCGCCAAGATGAAGATGGGTACTACTATATTGTTGATCGCTGGAAGGACATGTACATCTCTGGTGGTGAAAATGTTTATCCGGCCGAAGTTGAATCTGTCATTTACGAATTAGAGGGCGTCGTTGAAGCTGCTGTAATTGGTATAGCGGATGAAAAATGGGGCGAGGTAGGTAAAATTTTCCTGGTGTTGCGAGAAGGAGTCAAAATACCGGAAAACGATGTACTAGGACACTGCGCCCAAAAGCTGGCGAAGTTCAAAGTTCCACGCAGTGTCGAAGTTATCGATGCACTGCCACGCAATGCTACTGGAAAAGTTCTAAAACGAGAATTGTCTTAAGCGACTATAGAGCCAAAAAATTTAGCCGGACTCGGTTGATTGCCTCGCACCAGTCGGCCCGGTCTTGCACCTGTTGATTGCCCGTCTTGATAAACCACCTCACCACTAACAATTGTCGCCACATAGCCATCGGCAAATTGCATGAGCCGACGACCACCAGCTGGCAAATCGTAATGCACTTCTGGCCGATGTAGCTCCATTGCATCGAAATCAATAATATTAATGTCAGCCTTATAGCCCTGTGCGAGCACGCCGCGATCTAACAAACCTACTGCTTTAGCTGTGTCCTGACAATGCGCTTTGATCACCCAGGGTAGAGGCAGTCGTTCACCCCGGCTCCGATCTCTAACCCAGTGGGTTAACATATGAGTGGTGAAGCTACCGTCACAGATAGTTCCGCAGTGAGCTCCCCCATCTCCTAATCCCAAAACCGTATCCGGGTGCAGCATCATTTCCAAAGAGGGGTCTAAGGAGTAGTCTGCATAGTTTAAGAAAGTGTAGTAAATCATCGCCTTACCATCACCTGCTGTCATCACATCAAGACACAACTCCATTGGATCAATGCCGCGAGTTTTTGCAATTTCTGCAACAGATGATTCAGGTTTTGGTTCGTAATCAGGTTTATCTCCCATAATAAACAGATCATTAAACCGCTTGAATACCTGGCGCATAAACGGATTAGTATCCAGTATCGGTTCTTCGGATAAAAGCTGTTTCTGGAAAGATGGGTCACGCAACCGCTCGAGCTTTTCTTCGAAACTAAGATGTTCGATGGCCTGATAGCTAGGGTGCGTAGAGAACGGGTTATTGCTTAGCTCCAAACCAAATAACACGCCAACTGGCCTACCACATACTTGGGCTTTTATTTCTATACCATCTTCATTCGCCGCCGAAATATTCTCCAGAATTTTTCGCCAGCCAACTGGGGAACGATGATGCTGGGCTACTGAAACCGAAAGAGGTCGACCGGATTCCTTAGCCATCTCCCGCAGAATTCGGAATTCTGACTCATTCTCCTTGAAGTCTGAAACTACTTGCATAACCCCAGCCTTACTTTCTCCTACGGCTCTGGCGATGCCTACCATCTCCTTGATTTCGGCAGTGAGTGTTGGTGTGGGTTCACCCTCTGCAGTGCGGTGATTTAAAGTTCGCGAAGTAGAAAAACCAAGAGCGCCAACCTCTATTGCTTCTTTGGTAATAGTAGCCATCTGAGCAATATCATTCTCAGTGGCCGGCTCACGATTAGCCCCACGTTCACCCATGACGTAAACACGCAGTGGGCCGTGGGGAACTTGCGCGGCAAAATCTATATCGTATTTTTTCTCTGAAAGACTATCCATATACTCAGGAAAAGATTCCCAGTTCCAAGGCAAGCCCTCTTCCAACACAGGATGTGGAATATCCTCAACACCTTCCATTAGTGAAATAAGCCGGCCTTTATCACCCGGCCTGCACGGAGCAAAACCGACCCCGCAATTTCCCATCACTGCGGTAGTAACGCCATGAATAGATGAAGGTGTTAATTCTTCTCCCCAGGTAACCTGGCCATCGTAATGAGTATGGATATCAACAAATCCGGGCGTAACCAATAAGCCAAGAGCATCGATTTCCTCATGGGCAGTTCCCTCGACCTTACCCGCATCAGTGATCACTCCATTCTTGATCGCTATATCACCAAGATAGGGCTCACTGCCAGTACCATCGACGATGGTGCCGTTTCGAATGATTAAGTCGAACTGAGTATCCATTTCCGTAAGCCATTTTTTAAAGAAGTTAACTGATTAGTAAAGATATCAGCAAAACTTCTAATTGTTTTTCTGGTTTTTCAGCCAAAGACATTCAAACTCATAAGCCATTTTTAGAGTCGCAACGAAGAATTCAACATCGAGCTCTAATTCTTCTGAAATCCCTATATTATCTTCTATATCCGCGCCCGCTTGAGCTTGTCGTTCCATTCCAGCCGTTTGAACTCATAGAAATTAAACTTAGCGCTTAGAAATTTGATGTAGTGCAAACTTTCTTGCCACAAAAGAATAATAGGGATCAAACAAAAAATACAGCGGTATATACTCGTTGCCATAAATAGGTCTACCCACGCAAAAATGAGTGATGATACTAGCAAATGTAATGCTTCTTCTGCTGGCACTATTCTCAGCGGCGTTCGACATTTTCTTTCCGAGCGAAACTTAAATTTCAGTTAGTGCAGGCCCGAATCTGCCAACTTATGGCACCGTTGGGTAAATTTCTTTCTTGTAATCTATCACTCAATAAGTCAACTTCCGTGTTTATAATTTTCATTTTCATTTTAACGAGATCTCCAGTTTAAGAGATTTATTTCGGTTTTAGTAAGCACTTATTAACAAGGATTAAATCGCTATGAGTTTTGCTCCAGGAATACTTGAAGGTAAGTCAGCAGTTGTAACCGGCGGCGCCACCGGCATCGGTGCCCACATCGTCCGCATGCTTGGGTCGTTAGGCGCGAATGTTGGTATAGTCAGTCGCAAAGAATCGAACCTTATAGCCGCAGCAAATGCCTTCAAAACCGATAATGATATTGATGTTAAATGGCAAGTTGGTGATGTTCGTGATCCTGAAGCTATGAAGGCGGTGATGACTTCTTTCGCAGAAGAACTGGGCAACATAGACATCCTGATTTGTAATGCCGCTGGTAATTTTATCTGCCCTACAGAGGATCTTTCCTGGAATGGTTGGCGCACTGTTATCGAAATAGACTTGAATGGGACTTTTAATTGTTGCCAAGCTGCTTTGCCTTACTTGAAAGAAGCATCCGATGGCGGACGCATCGTTTCGATTAGCGCCACCGCTGCAAATTTTGGCTGGCCCGGCGCTGCCCACGCTGGTGCTGCCAAATCTGGAATTCAGAATCTCATGAAGACTCTTGCTGTTGAATGGGGTAGTTACGGCATTCGAGCAAACTATGTGTCGCCAGGGCCTATTGAGGGCACCGAAGGAGTCGACCGGCTCATTATCGCTCAAGGAAAATCAGAGCAAGTATTAGAACGCATACCTCTCGGGACGTTTGGTGAAGGTAAAGATATCGCCAACGCCATAGTTTTCTTAGCCTCAGAGAGTGGAAAATACATCTCGGGTGCTGAGCTAGCGATCGATGGCGCCAGTCAGTGGGTTAGATGATCTTCTTGTAAATCTTACCAAACTGGAAAAGTAGAACTAACTTCTGTCAAAAAAGCTTCCGCTAGCGTTCCAAAATAGAATAAAGTGACTATTCATAGTGACATTAAGAGTAATTCCCTCATGTTCCGAAAACCCAACAGAATAGCGCCACTATGCACCATCGCATTAGTAGCAGCGCTAAGCTCCGCAGCCGCGTTCAGCCAACAGCCTGGATTTAGCTCATGGAAAGATGATCTTTCGCCAATCTCGGCAACAGATTGGAATTATGATACCTCCGCCCATTTGCTGGAGCGCGCTGGTTTTGGAGGCACTCCTCAACAAATCACAGCGCTCGCCGCGCTATCTCCCACAGAAGCAGTTCGATCCTTGGTTTATTTCGACGAAGTCGGTAATAACCATCTCCAGCCTTTCGATCACTCTGGTATCCACGACCCTGGAATTGAGCCATTCCCACCTAGCCGACCTGCCACAACTGATATAGCCAAAGCTACTGGCGAAGCATTAGGCGTAAAAGTTAAGCCCGTTGGCAATCGACGCCTCCAACCAGTAGTTAACAAATTCTTCTATTGGCTGCGTGCAAGCGTATTAGAAACCAACCGCGTTGCTTACTGGTGGGCAAATCGAATGGTGGCATCAGAAAATCCATTACAAGAAAAGATGGCTCTTTTTTGGCATGGCCATTATGCGATTAATGAGAGCAAGGTTCGAGACTACCGAAAGCTTCTAATGGAATTAGAACTCTTTCACGCAATGGGAACAGGCAACTTTCGCGATCTGATGGTCGCCGTTGCACAAGATCCTGCGATGCTAAGTTTTCTGGATGCTGGTGTAAATGTAAAAGGTGCGCCTAATGAAAATTTTGCTCGTGAAATTATGGAACTATTCACTATGGGTGTGGGCAACTACAGTGAAAACGATATTCGCGAAGCCGCTAGAGCATTTACTGGTTGGAATTTTGTAGACCTCCAATTTGTTGTCAATGAAGAGCAACATGACGATGGAATTAAAATGTTTCTTGGGCAGTCAGGAAATTTTAGTGGTGTCGAAATCATTGATCTAATAATGGAACAAACAGTCACTGCAGATTACATTGCAGCTAAACTCTATCGGTTTTTCGTCAGAGAAGAATTAAGCGATTCTCTCAATCAGGAGCTAGGAAGCATTTTACGAGATGCTGACTATGAGATTGCTCCCTTGCTCGAAAAGATATTTCTATCGAAAGATTTCCACAGCACGCATTCAGTTGGGCAACAAATAAAAAGCCCTGTGCAACTAGCGATTTCTACCTATCGCAAGCTTGGCCTAAAAAATGTTCCTGGCGTTCCAGATTTCAATCGGGCTACAGGCGCATTAAGTCAATCGCTTTTTCGTCCCCCTACAGTAGCGGGTTGGGCTGGGGGCCGAAGTTGGGTCACTCCTGGTTTACTTCTTGAGCGCGGCAACTTTGCCCGCGACGTGCTATTTCCAGATATTAACTTTGTGCCTCCCGATAGAATCAACGGCAGCCGAGAAATTCGCAGTGTCGCGGACCGTATTCGCGAAGGACAAGATATAACATCAGCTACTCAACCTTCTTCGGTAGGAGCAGATCAAATTATGGCTGAGTCCAATATGCTTGCTGACCGCGACGAAGACTTCAATACACGTTATGGCAGTTTTCGTGGCTGGCAGATGGCAATTGAACGAGTAAAGCCAATCTCAAGACACACAGCGAGGCTTAACTTAAGCCAAATGGTTATTAATGAGGGTCTTACCGATACTTCCGAGGTTGTAAATTATTTTGTCGCTCGCTTTATGCGGGTTAAACCGGGCGAAGGCTCACTACGAATGCTGAACCAATTCCTTAATAAAGAATTGGGTACGACAGACATTTTAGCTGCACAGTCTTATATGGAAGATTCATTGCGTTTGGTTCTACATTTAATTTTTAGCCAGCCCGAGTACCAACTCAGCTAGCTACAACAAACACAAGAGGCATGTTATGAATAAGAGAATTTCAGCGCCACAAAGTTTAAGTCGCCGCAAATTGATTGGTACTGGCTTAGCTGGATTCGGCGCAATGAGTTCTTCTCTGATTGCTCCTTCTGCTCTTGCACAAGCTGCCAATACGATTGCTGCGCAGGCTGCCGCTAATGGGAAGGTACTCGTTGTAATGGAACTTTCGGGTGGCAACGACGGCCTCAATACAGTCGTCCCCTACGGTGACGATGCTTATTACCGACACCGACCCCAGATAGGCTTGGCAAAAAATGATCTAAGAATTCTTGATGATCACTTTGGGCTGAATCCCGGCATGGTTGGCTTTGAGCGGCTCTACAAAGATGGCAAGATGGCCATCGTCCACGGCTGCGGCTATGAAAACCCTTCGTACTCGCACTTCACGTCGATGGCATATTGGCATACAGCAGCGCCGAATAGTGGCGAGGAATACGGTTGGGTTGGTCGTTTAGCTGATTCAATGGCTCCTTCAGCGCCATCAAACTTTTTAGTTAACATTGCGGCAAGACAATCCTTAGCGGTGAGAAGTGCGCAGCATGTGCCTGTAGTCTTTGATGCTCCTGATAGGTTTATGCGCGAATCATTTTATGAAGAGAAAGATGCCCTAGCTATGGTTCCAGACATTGGTGAAGTAGAGAATCCGTCTCGTCGATATCTATTGAACATTGCTAAAAGTGCAAATGAAGCATCAACATTAGTAAGAGAGGCTTGGTCAAATTATCGCTCTCCAATTGACTATGGTGTGACCGGTCTTGACCTGCCAAAAGTTGTCGCACTGCTTGATGCAGGACTCCCTACCAGCCTCTACTATGTCTCCTATCGAAACAATGCTTTCGATACCCATGTGTTTCAAAATAATGTTCATCGCAGACTGCTCACCTATACCTCTGACGCGGTTTCAGCATTCGTGCAGGATCTGGATCGAATTGGAAGAGCAGATGATGTCGTGCTAATGATCTTCTCTGAATTTGGCCGCAGAGTGCCCGAAAATGTAAGTTTGGGAACCGATCACGGAGCTGCCAATACGATGTTTGTAGTTGGAAATCCAGTTAAGGGCGGTCACTATGGTGAGCTGCCTAGTCTTACTGACCTCACGGAAGGCGATAACCTTGCCTACACTACCGATTTCCGTCGTGTCTACCGAACAATGACCGAAGGATGGCTGGGACATGGTAATTCAACTCAACTACTCAATGGCAATTTTCAGCCATTCGATATGTTTAGTTAAAATTGCTAAATTTTGAAATCGTCGGCGCTATGCCTCTCTGGCACTCTTAGTTCCTGTGGGCCCCAAATGCGATTCACTCGGCGCCCTCTTTGAACCGCAGGTCGTTCTTCAATCTCGGTAGCCCAGCGAATAACATTCTTGTAAGAGGCGACGTCGAGGAACTCCGCCGCATCGTAAAGGTTGTGCAGCACAGCTGCACCATACCAAGGGTAATTAGCAATATCGGCGATGTTGTAGTCTTCTCCGCAGAGGAAGCGATTGCTGGCTAGATTCTTATCTAATAAATCTAACTGGCGCTTTACCTCCAAGGTATAGCGGTTTATTGGATACTCCCACTTTTCTGGTGCATAGGCATAGAAATGCCCAAAACCACCACCAAGAAAAGGTGCCGCTCCCATCTGCCACATTAGCCATGACAGACACTCTGCCCGCGCAGCGGGATCAGTCGGATAAAATTCAGCAAATTTTTCTGCGAGGTAAATTAATATAGCGCCTGATTCAAATACCCGGGTTGCTGGAGTCGTGCTCTTATCTAACAATGCAGGAATTTTGGAATTAGGATTAACGGCCACAAAGCCACTTCCGAACTGTTGGCCCTGACTGATCTTAATCAGGAAAGCATCGTACTCAGAATCGCTATGACCAAGCTCGAGCAGCTCTTCCAACATTACTGTGACTTTCACACCATTAGGTGTTGCCAGTGAGTACAACTGAAAGGGGTTTTCTCCTTCAGGAAGCTCAACTTCTTCAGCAGCTCCCGCGGTGGGTTTGTTAATACTGGCAAATTTACCACCGTTTTCTTTATCCCACTTCCAAACTTTGGGAGGACTATACTCAGACATTAATGATGATTCCCCTGATGACGCTGACAAGATAAGTGTGTGACTTTTGTCTCAATCTTATAAGTATCGAGATAGAATCAACACCTGCGGCTGCACCTCAATTAGGGTGGAGTTTTTACCGAGTTCCGGCTGGTAGTCGATAGTCTAATGGGGGCTTACGATCACCTAGTAATGGCTCGTACTCCCAGTCATCGGGAATACGTTGCTGGTGTTCTGTTTTCGCACTTTCAACCAATTGAGGATTGGTTAGCAAGTCGACTGCTGTCATTGCCAAGGTTTTGGCAGCGACTATCATTCCTTTGTTACCGATAGTGGTGCCGCCGGCTGCAATTGCCTGCCATGAGTGAGCCGAAGTACCTGGAACCCAGGTTGCTGCAGTCATACCGCCGGTTGCGACTGCCCAGCTAACATCTGCCACATCGGTAGACCCGCCACCGCCGCGCTCACTAATTGTGAGCGGTTGGATTCTGCTAGCCTCGTCAACTGGAGGAGAGTTTTCTGGTAATGCCTGTCTTAGCTCTTCAGCGAATTCTCTTTCTTTAGGTGTATAGTCGACACCGCCTACCCTCTGTAAATTTAAATAGATCGCTTCCTGCAAAGAAACGTTTGGTAGCACATTATAGATGCCGTGAATTACTTCGAAATCCATATCGGTACCAGTTCCCATAGCAGCACCCTCTGCCGTCTTCGCAACTCGATCAAAGATTTCATTCACTTGCTCTGGATCTGGATGACGAACGTAATAGTAAACCTCCGCAAAATCAGGGACTACGTTAGGTGCAGCACCTCCACTGGTAATAACATAGTGAATTCGAGTTTCTTGGGGCACATGCTCCCTCATCAGATTCACCATATGATTCATTGCCTCAACACCATCCAATGCAGAGCGACCGCGATTTGGAGCAGAAGCTGCATGAGCCGAGAGCCCATAGAAACGGAACTTAGCAGATTTATTCGCTAGGGAACTGCGAGCACTGGCAGAATTAGAATCACTGGGATGCCAATGCAGAATTACGTCAACATCATCGAATAGCCCCTCTCTCACCATATAGACCTTGCCCGCACCCCCTTCTTCGGCAGGAGTGCCATAAAGTCTGATCTCTCCGGGCTGCCCTGTTGCCTCCATCCATTGTTTAGTCGCGATAGCTGCAGCCACGGATCCAGTACCAAATAAATGATGACCACAGGCGTGGCCTGCTGATTTGTGATCAATCAAAGTACGCAATGGATGACGGTCTTGAGTGATCCCCGGCAGCGCATCATACTCCGCCAAAATTCCCACTACCGGACCATCTCCCCTACTCCAGTTGGCGACGAATGCGGTAGGTATTCCCGCCACCCCATTTGTAATTTCAAACCCCGCTGCAGATAAAGTTTCAGCAAGTAAGGCTGAACTCTGCGTTTCCAAATAACCAACTTCTGCCAAGTCCCAAATTTCTTGGGCAATTTCACTATAAGCACCCGCATTACCATCTATGTAATCTGAAACAGCTGCTTTATGGTCTTGCGCCGATAGCTGACCAGGAACAAAAGCCACTAGAAATAAAATTGAGAGAAGTTTTATTCTTAACATGGCATGGCTCCTTTTATTTGCTTAACTGTCTATTTACTGAATTGCGGAAGCTGGCTCATGGCTAACATCACTTGCATTGAGCTCTCTGGTCCATGATGCGAATTCCAACATAATGCCATCGGGATCTTGAAAATAAACGGAGCGAACGAATGTTGATTCAGTAATTGTAGCACTAGCACCTCTTTCAGAATCATCGTGATTCACAACCTGGGTCACTTCAACACCTGCGGCTTCTAATTTCTTCTGATATTCCTCAATTTTTTCTTCCGGCACATCGAAGGCTATGTGATTCATAGATGCATGCGCCGATGCAATGGAACCCTGACCGACTATTGCTGCCGGGTGACTAACACCGGGCTGCGCATCTGGAGCATCGGGAAACCAAAAGAAAGCGAGAGAATCTCCTTTTCCAATATCGAAGAAGAAATGTTGACCCATTCTATTGGGCAGCTCAATGGTCTTGGTCAGTGGCATTCCGAGAATTCCCGAATAAAACTCCACGGTCTTTTTCATATCTTTGCAGACTAATGCCAGATGGTTGACACCGCGTATTTCAAATTGATCATTTATAGGCATGTTCTATCCTTTCGTATCACACTCTTCATCTATTAAGCTTCCTATCATTAACTATATTCAAACAAAGTCAATGGCTTTCATTTCTGGTATGGTCATCTGTTAGTTTAATCAATCGAGAAAAGTACTCTAATAATTCTATTAAGGAGAATCCATGCCGCGGCTCAGAGGTGTTCCAAAAAAAGATGCAAATGAAGCTATAGGGAAATTTTATCAGGCGCTTTTTGGTGATCGCGATCCAGTAACAGAACCAGGTACAGCGACAGGAACCCCTGGAAACTGGTGGACGGTATTTGCATTGGTTCCGTATATTTTCGAACATGCTACAAATCACTTTGGTATGTTTGGCATGTTCGCCGAGAAAAGTGTTAGCCAATTGGATCCAATTACAAGAGAACTCGGCATTCTTCGGGCAGGGTATACACAGGGGAGCCAATTTGTATTTTCACAACACTGCAAGGCAGCGCGCCGCTTTGGGCTAAGTGACAAAAAAATTGCTGCTATCCCTCATTGGCAAGTTTCCTCACTGTTCGATGAAAAAGAGCGCGCGATTCTTGCTTGGGCTGATGCATTGATTTTACAAGGTGGTCGAGCTTCAGATGAATTGTTTGAAGCATTGCACTCACACTTGTGCGACGAGGATATTTTAGAACTCACTTACCACGTAATGGGATACAACTTACATGCAGTTTGCTGTAAAGCGCTGCGACTAGAATACGACGATGTACCCGAACGAATTCGCGAACTGCCAACCCCAGAAGAAGATGGCGAGGTCGCGGACTGGGCTGGAACTGCATGGAAGGAGTAATACTTTTTAACCCCAGCACCTGTCCTCAATACTTTTCGGAGTTACGAATAAGAACTACTTGTTAAATATATTCTGAAAGCCCAATTAAGCCATTGTACTCATCAAAAGTTAAATGCTTGGCAGTTTCCTGAGGTTTACCAGTTTCAGCTAACGCGGAATAACATTCTTGTAAGGTCCTAGAAACTGAAAGTAAGGCAGTGACCGGTCGCAATACTATTTGAAAGCCAAGGTCAGCCAGTTCATTCATTCCAGGCTCTGGGGTTTTTCCACCTTCGACCATATTAGCTATCAGCACAGCATCAGGAAATTCATTCTTGATAGTTACCATTTCTTCAATAGATTGTGGTGCTTCAATAAATAGGATATCAGCACCAGCCTTTAAAAAAGCCTCACCACGCCGAAGCGCTTCTTTCAAATCATGAGTGGCTCGACTATCTGTCCGGGCAACTACGAGGAAATGGTCTGACATTCTTGTCTTAATTGCCATGGAGATTTTAGCAACGGCTTCGTCTAGTTCTACCACCTGTTTGTTTTCCATATGACCACAACGCTTAGGACTAACTTGATCTTCAAGTTGTATAGCTTGCAAGCCGGCTTGTTCATAAGCAGAAACCAACCGCGCAACATTGTGTTCGCCACCATAACCATTGTCGCCATCCGCTATCACTGGCGTATCCCCTACTGCAGATACAATTTGCCCAGCTCTTTCGATCATTTCTGATGCGGTGACAAGGCCAATATCTGGTTTGGCTAACAACGATCCAGCAACGCCGAATCCAGACATGTAGAGAGCTTTGAATCCTGCTTGTTTTCCAATTAAGGCAGACAAGGCATCGTATACACCTGGTATCAGAATAGTTTGCTTTGTCTTGAGAAGGTCTTTAAGCATCTTACATCCTAGTTAGCTGTTGTTAGAGATATTCACTTCAATCACTTACTTCAGTTATTTACCAACGAAATTCCCAGTTCTTCTTTCTGCGACAGATTTTATCCCTTCTTTATGATCTTCAGTGCGGGTTAACCAATACTGTTCACTGCCTTCAACATCTGTAGCCGCTTGCACCGCTGCAACTAAATCCGTTCGCAATTGCTCTCTTAGCGAGACGAGAGCTAAAGGTGCATTTATAGCAATTTCCTCAGCTAACTCAATAGCGGTTTGTCTGACTCCATCGACTTCAGCATAACAATCGGCAACGCCCCACTCCATTGCAATTCTGCCATCAATTCTGCGACCAGTGAAGAACATCATATTAGCTTTCTGAGTCCCAATAATCCGTGGCAAAGTATGCGTTAAGCCGAATCCAGGCGTGAATCCTAGCTTTACAAAATTTGCGGTCATCCTGGTGTTTTCACAAACAACTCTAAAATCCGCCATCATGGCCAAGCCGAAACCACCTCCGACAGCTGCACCTTGAATAGCAGCAACCACTGGCTTTTTGTTGCCGAATAACCGAACGGCTTCGGCATAGAGTGGATTCTTGCGATCGTTAAATTCCGTAGGAGCTGTGTGGCTCTGGGGGTTTTCTTCAGGCGTGGAGAAATGCGCACCGGCACAAAAATGTTTTCCAGCGGAGCATAAAACAATGACGCGGCAGTCAGGGCTTTGATCAAGGTCATCGAAACAATCAGCGAGATTGCCAATGAGTTCAAGATCAAAAAAATTATTCGGCGGGCGATTGATCTCACACTGCACCACATGGTCTGACAACTGAGTAAGCAATACGTCACCGTATTTATCTTTCATAATACTGTCCTGAAAAGTAAGAAGAAAATGGGCAATAAAATCAAGAGTGTTTTAACAGGTAGGAAGCGCCAGCCGCAAAATGATCAAGAAATCTAATTAATGCTTACGGCGCCTAAACTCCTTAGCACTTCTGCAACTTCCGGGCGAGTTCCTCTTAAGCCATTGGTGCCGGGAATAGTCTGCACTGTTTCTGCCAATACAAGAGGAGTCTGTTCTCGTTCATTGATAACTGCGATATCAGCACCGCGCAGCGCGAGGTATTGCACCACTGTCGGAAAGTTTTTTAACACAGCATGATGTATAGCTCTCTGACCTCGTTTGTCGGCCGCATTCACATCAACACCTCGATCGATAAGAATTTTAGCGAGGGCCAGTGTATGTCGTTCTTCCGCATAAAGATCAGGCGCAGCATTGCCAATTCTATCGCGACGGTGGTCCAAAGATGAGCCGGAATTTCCCATCGCAACCTGTAAAATGGTAACCCCAGCTTCGCTCACAAAAAACGGATCAGCGCCTCGATCAAGCAAGAGCTGGACAATTTCAACTTCTCCATACTTCGCCGCCATCCAAAAGGCATTCATACCAATAAGCTGGGAACGAACACTGTAATCAGCACTGAACCGGCGGCCAGATGTGCCGTGTTTGACTTTAGCGTTTATATCAGCACCGTGATCCAGTAACTGTTCCACCAACCCAAACTGACTTCTTAGCACTGCCGCGTGTAGTGGAGCATAACCCGCATCTGCTAAATTAGGCTCTGCTCCTGATTTTAACAAGAATAACGCAAGCTCCTCATGGCCACTGTGAGCGGCAACCAACAAGGCACTGGCCCCGGATGCTTCTGTGTCATTGACGTTGGCGCCTGCGTTTAACAAAACCTGGGTAGTCGATATATCCCCAGAGCGTGCTGCAAACATAAGTGGAGTGGACCCGCCATGGGCCATGCGAAAATTTCCGCTGGGATTAGTGTTGCCTGCAGTATTTTCTAATTGGTACCAAACTTTTGATCGAGCGTTTAAGTCTGCGCCATTATCTAGTAAAACCCTCACAACTTCTGCATGACGTTGAGCAGTTGCCCACATTAATGCCGTCTGACCTCGTTCAGTTTCTGCATGATCAATATCCGCACCGTTCTGAAGCAGAAGCAGAACCGCACTGACATTTCCAGAACGAGCGGCAGTCATCAAAGATGTTTCACCACGCTTTAGGGGCAAATTGGGATTGGCACCTGCTGTGAGCAGTAACTCAATCATCTCAGCATCACCATTTAAAGAAGCCAACCAAAGCGCAGTGGCACCAAGTTCATTGCTAACGTTTACATCAATGCCCGCACCCAGTAATAAGTTCGCTGCATCTTGATTTTTCCTATGGGCAGCCCAATGCAATGCAGTAGCGCCATCGCCTTGAGTTTCTTGAATATCGATACCATTGCTTAAAAGCTGTCGCACAGTATTCAGGTCTGCGGATTTTATTGCTTCAATCAAAGAAGTTGGCGACGATTGAGCGAGAGCAATCGTAGTGGTGAGGAAGAACAGAAAGAAAACACTGATGGCCTTTTTTAGCATGGGGGCAATTGTAGCCCCGAGACCAAAAGGGATTGCAGGCAGTGACTTTCTTAATTTTACAAGAATCATAGGTATTAATCCTATGACATTAGGCCTGCTAGTTACAAGCTAGAGTTATATAGTAGGTCCAAATGCTTGAAATTGAGCCCTAGGCTCATCTGGAAAATCTACACCGCAGAATTGACACTTGGCGCTGGTAATGGCAATTTAGTAATCGGCTCAGAGACCAGAACTTCTAACAATTTCCAACGATATGCTTAGATACCGAATCAATCACTATAACTAAAATAAAGAAGTGGCTGAAAATCTATGACCGGCACAGCTTCCATCCCTAGAAAAAACAACAACCTTAAATCCAGGCTGCAGCGGATGCAGTTTGCGGGCGGAATTTGCAAAGTCAGCTTAGCTTTCGTTGCTATTATTTGCGTTCTGACTTTAATACTTCCTTCTCAGCTGAATTTAATTTCAGCCCAAGAAAGTCCTGAAGCCAGCGGCGAATTGCTTCAAGCCACTCTTAATCAATATTGTATTGCCTGTCACAATGACGCTCTCAGCCAGGCAAACTTGTCATTCCAGAACATAGACATAACACAAGTTGGCGAGCATGGATCTGTTCCCGAAAGAATTCTTGCGCAGTTGCGAACTCGGCGAATGCCGCCAGTAGAAATGCCACGACCTAGCGAAGCGGTTTACAACGCAGCGGTATCTTGGTTGGAACAAAAGATCGACAATCATGCAGCAGAAAACCTGAATCCAGGCCGCACTGAAGCCTTCCATAGACTTAACCGTGCTGAATATACCAATGCTGTTCGTGACCTTTTAGCCTTAGATGTTGATGCAGAGGCGCTGCTGCCTGCAGACAATATCGATCAGAATGGCTTCGACAATATGGCCGATGTTTTAACTATCTCGCCAGCGCTAATGGAACGTTATCTTTCCGCGGCAAGAAAAACAGCAAGACTAGCTGTAGGCGCGGCACCTCTCGGCCCTCTTTCTGATACCTATGAAGTTCCAATCTTACTCAATCAAAATGATCGTATGGGTGACGACCTTCCCTTTGGATCAAGAGGTGGTATAGGCATACAGCACTACTTTCCGGTGGCTGGAGAATACGACTTATCCATTCGGCTCCATCGTAACTACGTAAATTATATTCGGGGCATGGGCTCAGCCCACGAGTTGGAAGTTCGATTCGACGGGGTTCTAATACAAACTTTTACCATCGGCGGAGAAGAGCCGGACGTTCTCCAAGCTCCGGCCAGCTATGGTGGGAATCAATTCGGCGACCGCGAGTGGGAAGAATACATGCTCTTCGCTGATTCCAATTTACGCTTCCGCTTCGATGCCGCCCCAGGGCCCCATATTTTAGGAGTCTCCTTTGTTCGAAAGTTCACAGAACCAGAAGGCGTAGTACAACCACCACAATCTGTATTCGCCGCGGCAGTAAATGAGATGCGCGATGGCGATGCGGCCATTGAGGAAGTTCAGATTACTGGACCCTACGAAGCCGCAGGCCCTGGAGATACACCAGCTCGACGTGCCGTATTTAGTTGCCAGCCACAACGCGGCGACGCAGCGAGTGAGGCGGCCTGCGCCAGTGAGATTCTTTCATCTCTGGCCAGACAAGCATATCGCCGACCGATTACAAATAGTGACCTAGAAGTATTAATGGATTTCTATCGCGCCGGTCGCGCAGATGGAAGCCAGTCATTCGATGCTGGTATTCAACTTGCGCTAGAGCGATTGTTAATTTCACCAGATTTTCTATTTCGCATTGAGCGCGACCCCTTAAACATCGCTGCTGATACAAATTATTCTTTGAGTGATCTGGAGCTGGCGTCACGACTTTCATTCTTTTTGTGGAGCAGTATCCCCGACGACGAATTATTAGCAGCAGCGGAAAATGGTTCTATTCAAAATCCTGCTGTGCTGGAACAACATACCCGGCGGATGTTAGCAGACTCACGTTCAAATGCTCTGGTGAAAAACTTCGCTGCGCAGTGGCTATACTTACGAAACCTACCCTCGCTCGTTCCCGATGCTGTTGAGTTTCCTGAATTCGATGAAAATCTGCGAGACGCTTTTCGCCAGGAGAGTGAGCTGTTCTTTAAAAGCTTGATCCGCGAAGATCGCAGCTTATTGGATTTGATTGGGGCGGACTATACCTACGTAAATGAACGACTAGCGAGACATTATGGTCTCCAGGAGGTTTATGGTAGCCACTTCCGTCGGGTAAAATTACCGGATGATGTTGCGGAACAACGAGGCGGAATCTTGGGTCAAGGTAGCCTGCTGACTGCAACTTCCTATGCTAATCGGACTTCGCCTGTTCTGCGCGGCAAGTGGATACTAACTAATATTCTAGGTACACCGCCGCCGCCGCCGCCGCCCGACGTGCCAGATTTGCCAGAAACTGGTGCTGACGGACAACCCGCAACCATTCGTGATCGCATGTTGCAGCATCGTGAAGACCCCAATTGCTCTGTCTGTCATGCCCCAATGGATCCCTTGGGCCTGGCACTAGAAAACTATGATGCTATTGGTCGTTGGCGCCTTACCGGCGAAGCCGGATTAGCAATCGATGCCTCAGGGCAATTGCCCAGCGGACAGGCATTCTATGGGCTGGGGGGATTGCGCTCCTTATTACTTTCCCGTGGAGAAGAATTTGCCGGAACTGTCACTGAAAAATTACTGGGATACGCCATAGGGCGCGGTCCCCAGCATTTCGATAAACCGACTGTTCGGTCAATTACTCGGGCCGCAGAGGTGGACAATTACGGTTGGTCGTCTATTATCGTAGGTATTGTACAAAGTGCCCCATTCCGTATGCGGAGGTCAGGATCATGATCATCACCAAGAAAGCCATATCTCGCCGCGCTATGCTCCGAGGGACCGGTGCGGCCTTAGCATTGCCATTGCTGGATAGCATGGTTCCGGCGCTGGCCCAGGTTAAATCGAACAAACGCCTAGGGATTGTGTATGTTCCCAACGGCATGCGCATGGATCATTGGACTCCCGGCACCGCAGGTAGCGGTTTCGAACTGCCATCAATATTGAAACCTATGGAGCCTTACCGTAAGCAGATTAAGATTCTTTCTGGCCTTGTTGGTGCTGATGGTGAAGGACCTCACGCACGAGCTTCCACACGATATCTTACCGGTGTCGCCTCTAAACGAGATGATGGCTCAAATTTACAGGCCAGTATTTCCATGGATCAAATCGCGGGCCGATTACTTGGTCGCGAAACTCAATTGGCTACTTTAGAGCTGGCAATCGATGGTCGAGATTTCGCTGGTTCCTGTGATGAAGGATTTAGCTGCGCCTATACCAATACAATTTCTTGGGCCAATGAAACCACTCCCCTACCAATGGAGAACAATCCCCGAGCAGTCTTTGAACGACTCTTCGGTGATAGCGGCAGCACTGATCCTAAAGTTCGTCAGGCACGTCTCACCAAAGACGCGAGCTTGCTGGATTCAGTAACGGAACGTGCTAGTGAGCTGTCACGGCAGATTGGCGCAGCGGACCAATCGAAATTGAATCAATATTTAGAAGCGGTTCGAGATGTTGAACGTCGTATCCAAATGGCAGAATCACAAAGCGATCGTGAGTTGCCGGTGGTGGATCAACCTGCAGGTATCCCAGACACATTTCGTGAGCATGCCAAACTTATGTTTGACATGATGGCATTAGCCTACGAAACGGACATGACTCGTGTTGCAACCTTTATGATGGGCAGAGAGATCACTGGCAGGACCTATGCAGAAATTGATGTTCCCGATGCTCATCACCCTATTTCTCACCACCAAAGAGATCCGATCAAACTCGAGAAATTGTTAAAGATCAATCAGTATCATATGACTTTTTTCGCTGAATTCCTCGAGCGCCTGCGTTCAACACCAGACATCGATGGTTCACTTTTGGACAATTCGATGATTGTGTATGGTGCAGGAATGGCAGATAGCAATTCCCATTACTCAAGAGATTTACCAGTCTTACTTGCTGGCGGTGCAGCGGGCAGCGCGGGGCAAGGTGGGCGGCATAGTCGTTACCCTGAAAATACGCCTTTGACCAACTTGCATTTAACTTTGCTAGACGAGTTAGGTGTTGGTGTTGAGTCTTTAGGTGATTCCACCGGTAAGTTACCCATATAGATGGCAGCTAACTCAGTAGCTACCGCGGCCACCCAAACAAGCGCTCCTGCTGGAACCGAATTAACTGATCCGTTTACCGAGATGGTGCGGCAGGCCAGCACCTTCATTTTCGATATTGTCGCCGCCAACACTCCGTTCGACTTGCGCTGGGATAGACTTCTCATCACGCTTTTCCTAGCCTGCTGTCTTTTTCTATTTTATCGCGGCCGCGGTGGCAGAGGTGCCGATGGTCGAGAGCGAGAAAATAAGGGGCTATTGGCGTACCTGTTACCCAAGGACATCTATACCCATGTGTCTGCAAAAGTCGATGTTGGTTTGTGGGTTCTCGAACGAATTTTGCGTCCGCTCTGGACAGTGTCTTTATTTGCTACTGTTGGGCCATTCACTGCGCAGATAACAATCGATGTTTTCCTAAGTCTCTTCGATGCCAGCCCGGCGTTGGAAATAAATTATGCTTGGATGTTGCTTTACAGTCTTTTCAGCTTGCTGTGTTACGACTTTGTTTTCTACGTGATTCATTACACTATGCACAAAGTTCCTGCACTTTGGGCTATTCACAAAATCCACCATTCTGCTGAGGTTCTCACGCCTCTAACTCGCGGCAGAGAACATTTTATTGCTGGTCCAATTTGGGCGGCGGGTTCGGCAATGTCCTATGGTTTTGCTGCTGGCGTATTCACTTACTTTTTCGATGGCAGCATCGTCGTTGCGACACTTTTTAATGTCAGCTTTTTCTCTTTTATTCTGGGATTGAATGGCGCCTTCCGTCACTACCATATTCAATTTCACTATCCCCATTGGCTGGCGAAATGGATTCAAAGCCCGGCAATGCACCACACTCATCACAGCTATCTACCACAACATTGGGACACCAATATGGCCGCAGTTACCAGTATCTACGATCGCCTATTTGGCACCTTGTATATTCCCGAGAAAAACGAATTCACACCTTGGGGTATAGGACCAAACACACAACACGAGTACCGCTCGTTTTGGCAGAATGTTATCGGTCCGTTCAAAGACTGGCACAAAATGATACGGGGCGGTAGCTCGCCACAGAATGGGGCCGCGGCACAATCGGGAAACAGCTAGCGCGAATTCAGGTTCAGCAATTACTGTCTAGTTCCTGAAACATCAAAAGCACCAAAATCACTTTCGAATGCACCAGTCAATGTGTCACCTGCTACGATTCCTGAGAAACTGAGGCTCAGAGCCTGGCCACCGGCATCAATATCAACATTGAAAGAAATAGTGTTACCGTCCATCATCAC
Source organism: Gammaproteobacteria bacterium (assembly GCA_012960305.1). GTDB lineage: Bacteria > Pseudomonadota > Gammaproteobacteria > Pseudomonadales > Pseudohongiellaceae > UBA9145. The sequence continues at coordinate 332,452 of DUBM01000014.1, forward strand.
ACCTTCGATTGCCTGATCACCTAAATCGCTACCCATAACCCCTGTGCCATCACCGGGGAAAGTCCAAACACCTGATTGATCTCCAACAGGGGTGCTTATGTCCACAGCCCATGAGCCTATTCCTAGGCTAGAAGGCGCGCTGGCACAGGCTATCAATAGGCCAAACACTGCGATGACGAAAATATTTTTCATTAATTTATTCAATTATTACTCCTAGTTTTACTTACCAACATGCATGAAACATGCAGATGCTCATGATGACAACCAGTTTAAGACGAGCTGAGCTGATTCATCGATTGAATGCTACAGCTATTCGTGGTTGCGTAGGATTATTCTCAGATGACTAGGTGTTCATGGCCGCGCAAGCGAACGTAACACCTGTTTAGGTCATTCTCTGATTCCCAGATAACTGATAATTGAGTACTGGTTGATTGAAAGTTAATTCGGAAGCCGAAAAGCAAAAACGTAGCCCCCCAGAGGATCTTCCTCTTCCACTGACAGTGGTTCATAACCAGATCCCCGTGTTGAATTAAATACCGGCACTGTAACAATGACTGTTTGATTTCCTGCTGGAGACAAATAACTCATGGGTGTACCTTGTGCTGTATAAGGAATCGGCTGGCTCCAAAGTTCTTTACCATCATGGATGCTCGATGCTCGCACAGTGTTATCAAAAGCCCCGGCACTAAATATCAACCCCCCTGCCGTTGTTACTGTTCCCCCGGTTTGTGGGGTACCCACTATTAGAGGCAAACGAGTTGGAATATCTAAGGGGCCAGTGTGTTTCGCTGTGCCAATCGGTCGCTGCCATAAAAGTTCTTTAGTTTCTAGATCAACCGCACCCAAAATTCCGTAGGGCGGTTGCTGACAAGGAACATGAAGCGGCGAGAGAAATCGATTCGACGTATGGGAATAAGGCGTGCCCAATTGGCTGCCAGTCACTCCTTCGGGCAACTCATCTCGAGGAATTAGAGTAAGTTGGTTTGCCATAAATAAGGGATTCACCACCATAATATTGTTCACTTCATCGACGCTTATACTGCCCCAATTAAAACCACCTGTGGCTCCAGGATTATGCAAAATAGTATCGGTGCCCGGCACAGTGAAATGTCCATCGTAACGCATCTTTTTGTATTCGATGCGGCACCACATTTGATCGAGAGGAGTAATACCCCACATGGATTTTTCGCTCACTTCAGAACGAAAGATAGGCAAGTCCATCGTGAAAGGCTGAGTAGCGGCAACATAGTCTTCCGGAACACTACCATTCTGCGGAACTGGTAATTCTTGAATATCAAATACTGGCTCTCCTGTTACCCTGTTTAAAACAAACACCTCACCGCGTTTAGTGGCCTGCAACACCACCGGAATCTTTTCACCATTTTCTCCGGGTAAATCCAGCAGCGTTGGTTGAGAAGGCACATCGTAGTCCCAAAGATCGTGATGAACTGTTTGAAATGACCAACGAACCGCTCCTGTCTCACCCTCAATAGCAACAACAGAGCTGGCATATTGATCACTAGCCTCCATACGAAGCCCACCAAAGTAGTCTGGAGTTTCATTACCTGTTGGCGCATAAATGAGACCGAGATCTTCATCAACACTAAACATGCTCCATACATTTGGAGTGCCGCGAGTATACACTTCGCCTCGCAGTGGCTCCTCATGATTCCCAGGTCGTCCCATATCCCATGCCCAGACGAAATTCCCGGTGATAGCATTAAAAGCGCGAACGACCCCAGAAGGTGGACCAACCGACCGGTTATCTATGACCCAGCCACCAACAACAATATTGCCTCTAACAATTCCTGGTGGTGATGTTTGGAAATTGGAAATTAGCGGATCGTTCCCCATACCAATTGTTAGGTTTATCTCGCCTTGTTCACCAAACTGTGCACAGCGCGCTCCAGTAATAGCATCTACTGCAATGAGCCGAGCATCTGTTGTATTGGTTAATATTCGTTGCTGACATTCGCCCTGATATTCCTCTGGCGCTTGGTAATAGGAAACGCCACGGCAACCTGTGGTGAAATATCGAGACGATGATAAGTGAGCCGGATCGACAAGTGGATCAAACTGCCAACGTAAGTCTCCGCTCTGAGCATCCAAAGCCACGATAAGATTTCCACCGGTACACATATAAAGCAGTTCACCTATTTGCAAGGGAGTGGCTTTGAAGGCGCCCCCAGCTCCGGTTCGATAGGTCCAAGCCAGCTCTAGGCCAGCAACGTTGTTGGTATTAATCTGGTCTAATGGCGAGTATCGAGTACCAGCCAGCGTATTGCCATAGCTGGGCCAATCAGTCGCTGTATTGGCAATATTGTCGCCGCTACGCGGAGATAAAGGTTTAACTTCGTAACCAGTCCCATCTACGAATACAAAGACTGCGATCAATACTATCCCGATGGGTGCATATCTTGCGATCTGCGATTCAAATAAAGGTGGTGGATTTCCTCGGTACAGTGATTTTCTCTGCCAGGGTGTTAGAAACCAAATGCCAAGTGCAGCAAAAGGTAGAATTCTTGGGGCGAGTGCCCACAGCTGAGTTCCAGATTCATAGAATGACCACAAACAAGTAACAACTAAAAACCCGCCGTAGAGCAAAGAGGCTGACGGATCTCGTTGCCACAACCGCAGTGCGCAAAAAGCCAATACCATCCCTGCCAATAGATAGTAGGCAGAGCCACCGAGAATAATTAGCTGCAAACCACCCAATAAAAGAGGCGTGGCAACTAGGGCTATTAAGACTGGAAAAATCCGGGGTGGTGAAATCTCATTGGTAGTGGACATGGCTTCAACTGGTCCTTTTGCTGAAAATTGTGTGACGCTTAATGAATTGTTAGCGATTTTAAACTGACTATATCGCAGAATTCTGCGGGTATCTATTGAGACGGATATGAAGAATTTCTAATTTATTTTCAGATATTTTTTACTAACGCCCCATATTCTCCCTATACTCAACAGCCATGGAAAATGATTCAAGTAGTCCCCGCCACATTCTGCAGTCTGTATTCGGTTTTTCTGACTTCCGTGCACCACAAAATGAAATTATCGATACCATAATCGAGGGTGGTGATGCGCTGGTATTAATGCCCACTGGCGGGGGAAAATCTCTTTGCTATCAGATCCCTGCCATAATTAGAGAGGGCTGTGGTGTTGTCATTTCACCCTTGATTGCACTCATGCAGGACCAGGTTAGCGCCATGCAGTTGTTAGGAGTAAAAGTAGCATTTCTTAATTCAACACTAGACCCTAGGACTGCACAAGAAATTGCAAAAGCATTGCAAAACGATGAGCTAGACCTGCTGTATATAGCACCGGAACGACTCAATCAGGAAAGAACTCTTCAGCTTTTAAGCCAATCCAAAATCGCCCTCTTTGCCATTGATGAAGCACATTGTGTTTCCCAGTGGGGGCATGATTTTCGCACAGACTATTTGAAGCTAAGCATGCTGCATGAATTATTTCCGCAAATCCCACGCATTGCTTTAACAGCTACTGCAGATGCTCGAACTAAGGAGGAAATTCTTTTTCGATTACAACTACAAGATGCGAGGCAATTTATTGCCGGCTTCGATCGACCTAACATTCGATATCGGATAACGTTGAAACAAAATGCAAAAACGCAGCTCCTGAAATTTCTTAAGCTTGACCACCCCAGTGATGCCGGGATCATTTACTGTTTATCGCGCAAGAAAACCGAAGACATTGCAGATTGGCTACGAGGCCAGGGGTTCAATGCACTGCCCTATCATGCTGGCTTATCCAGTCAGACCAGATCCAATCATCAGGCTCGGTTTCTAAGAGAGGAAGGTCTAATCATTGTCGCTACGATTGCTTTCGGTATGGGCATCGATAAACCGGACGTGCGATTTGTCGCTCATTTAGATTTACCCAAAACTATAGAATCTTACTATCAAGAGACAGGTCGGGCTGGCCGTGACGGCCAGCCAGCCAACGCGTGGATGATTTACGGATTACAAGATGTCATCAAACTTCGCCAGATGATGGAAGACTCAGATGGTAGCGAAGAGCATAAGCGTGCCGAGCAACATCGCCTCAATGCCATGCTCGGATTATGCGAGATAACCAGTTGCCGACGACAAACACTGCTATCCTATTTTGGTGAAGACTTAGAACAGCCCTGCGGAAATTGCGACAGCTGTTTGGAGCCCGTTGAAACTTGGGACGGAACTGAAGCAGCGCGTATGGCTTTGAGTGCTGCCTATCGAACTGAGCAGCGCTTTGGAGTAAACCATTTAATCGATGTCCTACGAGAATCTAATAGCGATAAAATTTTTCAATTTGGTCATCAGAAACTACCTTCCTATGGCATAGGGAAGGGAATCGATAGCAATCAATGGCGCTCAGTATTTCGACAATTAGTGGCACGGGGCTACATGAGTGTCGATCTCGAGCGTTACGGAGCTTTGCGTCTCGAAGAGAAATGTCGTCCTCTATTACGCGGGGAAGCATCTATTCAACTTCGGCGGGACATCAAACAAAAAACCGTCAGGCGACAAACTAAAACCCCTCTGGCTTCGGAAATTGATGTGGCGCTATGGGAAGCACTACGCGAATGTCGCCGACTGTTTGCAGAAGAGCTGGGAGTGCCACCCTATGTAATCTTCCATGATAGTAGTTTGCAGGAAATGTGCATCATGTTGCCTCGAGACATCCAGGAATTTGGGCTTATTAACGGTGTCGGCGAGCGTAAGATGGAAAAATACGGACCTGCCTTCATGCATATAATTGCAGAACATTTAGCGGCATAGAAAAATTCCAAAACATCAGGTAGTGTGGTTAACCATTAGCCCTATAAAAAGAGCCCTAAAAACCAGCCTGTTGGAGCCTTACGATGTTTGATCACACTCCGCCACAAAAATATTGCAAATATATAGCCTGCACCGTCTTGCTACTCTCTCTGCCATTCACGTCTGTAGCACAAGACGACTTCCCAAAAGTAACCGACGCTATGCTGCAGAATCCAGCAGATAGTGATTGGCTAATGTGGCGACGCACTCTGGATAGCTGGGGATATAGCCCGCTCGATCAAATAGATCGCAGCAACGTAGATCAATTACGCATGGTGTGGACCCGCGATTTAGAGATTGGTACTGGCGAGATTACGCCACTGGCCTATAACGGTATGCTCTATATACCTCAGGCTAACGATGTTATTCAGGCTGTAGATGCAGAGTCCGGCGATTTCATCTGGGAATATCGCCGCGCAATCCCAGACGATCTGTATGAGATGGTTGGAGGTAATGCTCGTAATAACCGCAACCTGGCGATCTACGAAAACCTCATTATTAATACCAGCGATGATAATTTTGTTTTCGCCCTAGATGCCCTCACAGGTGAAATGGTTTGGGAAACCCAGATTTTTGACTATAAGGTCAACTCTGCTACACACAGCTCCGGGCCCATTATTGCCGACGGCAGAGTTATTTCCGGCCGCAGCTGTCGTCCCTGGGGTGGCCCTAATGCCTGTGTTATCACAGCACATGATGCTACTACCGGTGCAGAGTTATGGCGACGCCGATTGATACCTGCGCCAGGTGAACCCGGTGACGAAACCTGGGGGGATGTGCCGTTCGAACAACGCCAGCATGTCGGTTCCTGGATGGTCCCTAGCTACGATCCCGAGCTCAGACTAATCATTCTTGGCACTTCTGTTACTTCTCCTGCACCAAAGTTTTATCTTGGCGGTACAGACAACAAGCATCTCTATCACAATTCAACCATGGCCCTTGAAGTAGAAACCGGTGAAATGCGTTGGTACTACCAACACTTGAATGATCACTGGGATTTAGATCACCCATTCGAAAGGTTATTAGTTGAAACTCGAGTTGCACCCGACCCTGAGGCAGTGACCTGGATAAATCCAAACCTTCAGTTTGGTGAAGTCCGTAAAGTCATTACAGGCATTCCTGGCAAGACTGGTGTTGTTTACACCCTGGACCGGGCAACTGGAGAATTTCTCTGGGCCACGCCCACAATTCAACAAAATGTTATTCAAGATATTGATGGTACTACCGGCGCTGTCACTGAAAATCCCGAAGTGATATTTCGAGAGTCAGAACAAGTGGTTTTCGTTTGCCCTACTTGGACCGGCGGTAAAGATTGGGAAGCTGGGGCTTATAGCCCACTGACCAATACTATGTATTATCCACTGCGTAACACCTGCGCAAATATGTTGGCAACAGCAAATTTTGAAAGCGATACCGCTCAGGCACTAACTGCTGGCGGCCAAGGCGGCTTAGCAATTTATTCACTGGCAGCGCGGCATCAAATCACACCGGGGACAGAAAATCTTGGAACAGTACGCGCTATCTCCGCAGAGACAGGCCAGACAGAATGGCTCTATGAACAGCGTGCAGGAACTATGTCACTAGCCGCTACTGGCGGTGGGCTTATCTTCGGCGGTGATTCCAATGGCCGATTTCGCGCCCATGATCATGAAACTGGTGAAATTCTCTGGGAAGTAAATCTTGGTTCATCAGTTAGTGGCTATCCGATAACCTTTGCCGTTGATGGAAAACAATATGTCGCGGTTAACACTGGCAATGGTCAAGTAAACCTGACTCCAGAATTACGCCCTAGTCGTGGCACTAATGTTTATGTGTTTGCTCTCCCCTAATGAGTGATGGAGAAAAAAATGAAAAGAATACTCTTTGCAGTATGCGCTATCGCAATTGCTGTAACAGGCACTATTTCAATTACTATGGCAATTGCTCAAGTTGATTCCGACGAATACAACAAGCTAACTCCCTGGGGCGACCCAGACATTATGGGAAAGTGGTCCTATGCCAGCTTAACGCCATTACAAAGACCACAGCGTTTGGAAAATAAAAAGTTTTATACTGAAGAAGAAGCTGCTGAAATTTATGCCCGCACTCAAACCGAACCGACTGATCGTCCAGGTGATGTAGGCAGCTACAATTTTGAGTGGTTCGATCGTGGTGAAGTTTCTTCTGATCTACGCACAAGTTTAATTGTCGAGCCTGCGGATGGCCGACTCCCATTGCGGCCAGAAACCATAGCTAAGCAACAGGCCGCTGCTGCGTATGCTCGGGAGCATCCTGCTGATTCCTGGTTAGATCGAACTAATTGGGATCGCTGCATTACCTATCATGGAGTACCGCCGATCTCGACAGGCTATAATAACAGCTATCAAATTGTGCAAAATGAAAACTACGTCGCCATCGTTGTGGAAATGATTCACGATGTGCGCATCATTCCAATAACAGAGAAGCCTACATTAAATGACAATATTCGACAGTGGAATGGAGATTCCAGAGGCTACTGGGATGGTAATACCCTAGTTGTTGAAACGACTAATTTCAGTGATAAAACGGTACACAGGTATCCTTCATCACGGGGCACGAAAGCAATCGAACGCTTTACCCGAGTTGCGGATGACATGATTGATTATCAGTTCACTATTGAAGACCCCGATGTTTACACGAGCTCATGGACTGCAGTGCGCCCAATGCCGAGACTGGATGACTACACACTCTTCGAATATGCCTGTCATGAAGGTAACTATGCCATGACTTATATTCTCCGAGGAGAACGAATAGCAGAACAACGGGCAGCAAACTCTGGCAGCGAGAACGATTAAAGTCCGCTAAACTAAGCTAGATCAAAATCTAAAAATCGTTGCAGCCACTTCGTTGGAGCGCTCGCGCATTTTTATATGGAATGCAGGCCCTGTATGTTCTAAGCTGAATCCCTGCTTGAAAAGATCCATTCTCATGATCTGAGAGTCTCTGCGAAAAGCACCCAATAAGAACTAGGAGAACACCATGCAAAACTTACCGTTAAATAAAAAAGCTAACTGGCTGGTTAGAGCTGCACTTATAAATGTTATAGCTTTTTTGGTTGCCTGTGCACCGGCAGCTGATATCAATACGCAGGGATCCTCGACTTCCTCTTTAAATAAGGCTCTAGAAATTACATCACCGGAAGAAGCCGGTATGGACTCCAGCCGTCTAAATAGTATTACTAAAGCGATGCAGGAATATGTAGATGATGGCCTACTTGCAGGTGTTGTCACAATGGTCGCAAGAGATAACAAGCTCGTACATTTCGAATCTGTCGGTTACCGTGATTTGGAAAGCCAGTCACCAATGACTAATGATGCTCTATTCAGAATTTATTCAATGACCAAACCGATCACTGGCGTGGCATTAATGATGTTGTACGAAGAAGGCAAGTTCCGTTTAGCCGATCCAGTTGAAAAGTATATTCCAGAGATGGCAAATCTTCAGGTCTATGCTGGCGAAGATGCAGAAGGCAATATGCTGACTGAACCTGCCAACCACAAAATGACTATTCGTGAATTAATGAGTCATACCGGTGGTTTGACTTACGGCATCTTTGCTCAGTCGGGCGTAGACTCAGCTTACGTTGAAGCCGGACTATTAGATAATGGTGACACCTTAGAAGAATTTACGACTAAGCTGGGTCAGATTCCACTGAAGACTCAGCCGGGCTCCACTTGGGAATATAGCGTTTCCGTAGACGTTCAAGGATATCTAGTTGAGAAACTTGCTGAAAAAAGCTTTGGCGTGTTCCTGGAAGAACGCATCTTCGAACCATTGGGCATGACCGATACTGATTTTTATGTTCCGAAAGAAAAAGCCTCTCGATTCGCCCAAGTCTATGGCTATGACGACGACGGCAAGTTAGCTCCCGGTGAAGGTTTTCCTGGTGCCAATTTTCTGGAAGACCCAACTTTCGAATCCGGTGGCGGTGGTTTAGTTTCTACTGCTATGGACTATATGCGTTTTAGCCAAATGGTTTTGAATGGCGGTGAACTGGACGGTGTAAGATTGCTTGCTCCACTAACTCTTGATCTCATGCATCGTGATCAGACTCCAGCCAACATGGCCGGTTCTGTGCTCGGTGCCAGTGGGACTTCTTTTGGCTTGGACTTTGCGATTATCGAAGATCCGGTTGAAGCAGAAGCGTATTCAAAAGGCGAATACTACTGGGGCGGCGCAGCCGGTACCTGGTTTTGGATTGACCCGGTTGAGAATCTTGTCTTCGTCGGCATGATTCAACAGTTTGGTAGAAACTTGCCAAATGTTCGTGCCACATCAAAGCGACTTCTCTATCAATCAATTATTGACCCCTACGGGATCTAGAAAGATCCTGATTGTTAAGTCGCAATAGCGGTAGTAGATCTATTTCTCTGCCGCTTTTTTTAATTATAGAGAAAAAACTAATGATGAGAACTAAAGTGACTGCAATTCTAACCTTCTTGATATTGAGTATCGGCGCCTCAGCACAAACTCAAGAATCTGAAGCTCACTATCTTGCCAACGAAGGCTTAATGATAGTAAACGGCGACACTAAAATAGTGTTCGACCCACTCTATCGTGAATCTTATGGTCAATACTTATTACTGCCGGATGAGATAGAGAAAGGTATATTTGCTGGTACCGCACCCTATGATGAGATCGATGCGATTTTTATTAGTCACCATCATGGTGACCATTTTTCCCCAGAAGACATTCTTCGCCTTTTGGAAGCTCAGCCAAGAATAAAACTGTATGCACCGACGCAAGCTGTAATCGCTATGCGCGCCATAGCGAATAATGATCAGGCTGCAATTTTTGATCGCATTTCAGGAGTAAGCCTTGAATATAAAGATGTACCTATTTCTCTTAGAATGGAAGGTTTGATGATTGAAGCGGTGCGTATTCCACACTCAGGTTGGCCTACCGGTCGACTGGGTATTGAGAATATTGTGTGGCGTGTACGGCTTAACAATCAGACCACCGTTTTACATATGGGTGATGCTGACCCGAACGATATTCATTTTTCACAAGATGCAGAATACTGGAATCGAAATAACCCCGACATGGCCTTTCCGCCTTATTGGTTTTTTAGCGCGGGAGGCGGTAGGAATATTCTCGAGAATAGAATAAAAGCAGCCAGAAGCGTTGGCCTACATGTGCCGGTTAACATTCCAGGAGATCCTCTGCGCAGACCTCGTGAACTGCGGAATGCTGATTTATTCACAATCCCCGGGGAAACCAGATCGATTCCTTCGAACTAGTTCTTCTTTGCGAAGGCTTTGTTTATAGCGCGCTCCACCGCTGAATGAGCTCCATTGTCTAGCAATGTTCCATGACTGGAAAGCAAACGATCAAAATCCAACTGCAGCAACCTTCGAAATTCACTTTCTAAATTACCACCTTCTGGAGTCAACATTTTCAACCAAATTGGACCAACCAAAGTAGTTTTTGGAAAGCCCATAAAGGGCATAAAAATTCTAGCTGGGATATTATTATAGCTATAGTTACCATAGTTCTGGATCGAATCGCACGTCAGTAGAAGACCACCGTTCGCCTTTAACAGCAGAGCACACTCAGGCTGCTTTAATCCGTTAAATTCGAAGATTTCCGCTTCAGTAAATGGTAGTTCAGTTGCTGCAGTCATTACTGTGTTAATGGCTGGTTCGGTGTAGGCTAAACCTCCTTCCTGAGCCCACATGTGGGCGCCATATTTCTCTACATAGTAAGAGTCATCCATGCCATGAAAGGGACCCAACCGAATGATATTGGCAACCTTGCCCAGAGCTTCTAATTGCTTTTCTCCTTTCTCATTCATGCGCACCGGGTTTATCAATGAAAGTTCACTGCCGTTTCTTACAATTGCCATGTTTCTAGAAATTCGAACTATAGCGTTCATTTTGATACTGCCGCGCAACATAAAAATATTATCGCCAATTTCTTCGACATCACCATGGGGAAATATAGAATTTGAATTACTCATAACATTACTCTTGCCTAAAAAATAATAGAATTACAATAACCGCAAAGCATTCAATATTCGAATCCGAGTATTGAATGCTTATTACTTAGATGCCTCATTAATATTGGAAATAAAAAAGGGATACCTGACTCTTAAAAGTCAGTACCTGACATGCCATTACTTAGATCTGATCAAGCAATAATTTGTGGGATAGGTTTTCCTTCAATATCTGACAGACGATAATCCCGACCACTATAACGATAAGTGAGTTTCTCATGATCTAGACCTAGCAAATGCAACATCGTTGCGTGCATATCATGCGCTGAGACAGGCTGCTGTTCTGCTTTATACCCCCACTCGTCAGAGGCTCCGATTGCTTGCCCACCTTGAATTCCAGCACCAGCCATCCAGGCTGTTTGAGTGCCCGGATTATGATCGCGACCGACTCCTCGCTGGGAAATTGGCATACGACCAAATTCACCATGCCAAACTATGAGCGTGGAATCGAGCAAACCTCTTTCCTTCAAATCTGTTAAGAGGCCAGCGATAGGCAAATCTGATTCTTTGGCATGGAGAGTATGGTTTTCAACAAGATTACTATGAGCATCCCAAGTATCAGTATTTTGAACACCTACTCCGCCCATGAACAACTGCACGAAACGAACGCCCCGCTCAACCAAACGCCGTGCCATTAAGCACTGAGTTCCAAATGGTTGGGTTATAGCCTCGTCGAGACCATATAACTTTTTGGTAGCTTCCGACTCCGCAGATATATCAATGGCCTCTGGCGCACAGCCCTGCATTCGGTAAGCTAATTCATAAGAGGAGATTCTTGCAGCTAATTCAGAATTGCCTGGATATTTTTCCATATCCATTTGATTCAGTCGTGCTAACGCATTAAGACGAGCACGCTGCTGATCTTGGGTCATATTTTGTGGCGTTTCCAAATCGACAATTGGATCGCCTGAGGAACGAAACAGGGTTCCCTGATAACTGGCAGGCATGAAACCAGAACCCCAATCATTGGGCCCACCCAAAGGTCCACCGCGATAGTCATTCATGACCACAAACGCCGGCAGATTTGAACTTTCAGAACCGAGACCGTAGGTAACCCAGCAGCCAACGCTGGGAAAGCCCATGCGAATCTGACCTGTCTGCATTTCATAAGTAGCTTGGATGTGATCGTTAGACCGGCCATAAAGAGATTTGATGAACGCCATTTCATCAACATGTTTTGCTATGTGGGGAAACAACTCCGACACCCACATACCGCTGTCGCCGTGTTGCTTGAATTCGAATGGGCTAGGCATTAAGGGCCCCGGCATACCCTGTCGTACTGCGAACTTAGTCCCAATTAAATCTTCCAGTGGCTGTCCCGCATATTTAGTTAAAGAGGGTTTATAATCGAAGGTGTCCACCTGACTTGGACCACCGCTCATAAATAGTGAAATAACGTTGGTGGCTCGAGGTGCGAAATCGGGAAGTTTTGGTGAGAAGGCACTGGGAACCTGCACACCACATTGATCTGCATTCAGCAGGCCTTCAGCAGCGAACACACCATCTCGTTCTAGCATGGAAGCAAGCGCCACTCCAGCAATACCGCCACCGGAGCGCATTAGAAATTCGCGGCGTGACCAAATCTTCTTTTTGTTGTTATGTGAATGACCCATGCTCTTAGCCCTCTCTCTTATTCTGACTATCTTTTGTAGAGAAACTCACTCAAATTAAAGATCACGTGGGTCAAATCGGTTAAAGACCCACTTTCAACTAACTGACGACCAACTTCTCTTTCAGCCACAGTAGGTAATCGGGTTAAGCCAGATTGATACGCCAATTCAATTTGTCGGTCAACATCATAGGGAGCTCGCTCCTGAATTTCCTTGGCGAACAGTTCAGCTTGCCCGAGAACAAAAGGATTATTCAAAAGTGTCAGTGCCTGTGGTGCGACTGTTGAAGTGTTACGAGAAGCCGTAGTGATGTTCTGATCCGGCAAATCAAAAGTCTCAAAGAACGGAAAACTCAGAGTGCGCCGTCTATAGACATAAAGACTGCGACGCCAGACTTCAGGACCGTCAAGCTGATTATCCCAACGTCCGTACGCCTGAGCAGTATCCAATATTTCTTGAGGAATATAGGGAAAAATTGGTTCTCCACCAACAGCCAAATCAATGCCACCACTTGTCGCCATGATTACATCGCGAACTGCTTCCGCTTCAAGGCGCTGTGGACGGTAACGCCATAACAAATGATTTTCTAGGTCGTTCTGAACATTGGCATCATTGCCATAAGCTGACGCCATCTTATAGGCTTCGGAGGTCATCATTAATTTATGAAGGTCTTTCGTGCTCCACCCTTGATCTACAAATTCCACCGCCATCCAGTCCAGAAGTTCTTGGTGGGTAGGCTGATCCCCTACGCGACCAAAGTTATCCAACGTAGCAACAATGCCGCGGCCAAAATGATGATGCCACACTCTGTTAACCCATACACGAGATGTTAAAGGGTTCTCTGCTGATGTCAGCCATTGTGCAAGTGCTAGGCGACGGCCAGATGTACGCCCATTGGGCCGAGGTATCTCAGTTAATGGCTCGCCATAAGTTGCCACTGTTAGAAAAGCTGGAGTCATCTCGGGCCCTGGGCTAAAAGGATCACCACGAATCAAAAATGGCGCTGGTGGAACCTCATATCTACCAGGACCGTCATGCAAGAAACTACCAGGTTGCTCCGGCTTAATTCGACATTCTGGACAGCCGAGCACATTGTCACCGGCTCGATCAGGTGTATAGCGATAGTCGCCGTCAGTAACTATCTCAAGCATAGGAGGTTCTTCAGGACGATTTGATTCGATACCTTCTATTTGCGAGCGCAGCACTGCTCTGCGAGTCTTGTCGAGTTCCGACATAGTGCTGTCGACTTGACTCCGAGGAACACCAATGGTCAACACCTGGGCTGCCAATAATTTTTGACCGTCAGTTCTATCTTTATCTGCTGTAAGAACAGCTTCGAATACATCAACAGGGAAATCTCTTTCTATTCTAGCGACTTTTAGATCATCAACATAAGGCTGTTCAATAGCCCGAATTTGCTCACGAACCGCACTAACTCTTTCATCAAGCTCAGAAGTCTTTAATAAATACTCTCGAGCTTGCTCCTCCGGCAACATTGGGTATTCAGTTTCGACATAACCAAAAATTGCAGCGGTCATGCTGTAGTAATCTTTCTGCAAGATCGGATCGAATTTATGATCATGACAACGGGCGCAATGCACAGTCATGCCAAGCACACCACGACCAACGGTAGCTATAACATCATCAAGATAATCCCAGCGTCTTTCCGGATTATCTTTTTCGCGAAAGTTGACTCTCGGGCCAGCTCGCAAAAAACCAGTAGCAATCCGCGTGTCATGGGTGGTCACATCTAATTCATCACCAGCTATCTGTTCAGTAATAAATTGATCGTAGGGTTTGTCCTCGTTAAAAGCATCAACAACATAGTCGCGATAGCGCCAAGCGTTGGAACGATCGACATCTTGTTCATAGCCATCAGAGTCGGCGTAGCGAGCTACGTCTAACCAGTGACGGCCCCAGCGCTCGCCATAATGGGGTGAAGCCAAAAGCCGATCAATCAAATGTTCCCAAGCAGCAGCTGAGGTGTCGGCTAAAAATGCTTCAGTTTCCTCTGGACTTGGCGGCAAGCCGGTTAGGTCAAGATGAGCACGGCGTAATAAGGTGAGCTTGTCAGCCGAAGGTGCTGGAATAACGCCGCTTTCCCGCCGCTTAGCTTCCAAAAATTTATCTATTGGATGATCGTAGTTGCTGCCAGTGGGTAATGCTTGTTGTTTCGGCAGTTGGAATGCCCAATACTGGCGTGCCGAATCTGGCACATCTGTAGCGAATGCGGAAAATTGATCTGAAGAGACAACGCTGGTCCCACCTTCATCCCACTCGGCACCGGAATTGATCCAATTTTTCACTGCTTCAATCTCAGACTCGTCTAGAGGAACGCCTAAAGGCATGGAGGGGCCTTCGAGACCAGCGAGCTGCCGATAGAGACGGCTTTCTTCGGCATTGCCAGGCACAATCGCCGGGCCACGGATGCCACCAGCCAGAGCGGCCTCCCTAGAGCTTAAATCAAGTCCAGAACTCTTTACCTGCTCACTATGGCAATTCCAGCAGGTTCGCTCCATAATTGGGCGAATCTCGTGGGTGAAAACATTGGGGCTTTCTGATTGGGCGATTAGAGACGGCGCGCAGACTAAGCTTAAGAATGCTGTCAAAAACGCTCGTTTGGGTTTCAACGATACCAGCAAGGCTCGCATTACCACCTCCGAGGCCCCTTCTGGGGCGTTATAGAGAATTTTTATTATCCGTCAAACAATACCCGAAAACAGCTTAAATTGGCAAGAATAAAAGGCCTTGAACTAGGAGTTAACAAGTAGTGAAAAGGGCTCTCCTATCGAAGCCCTTCTTTACCTGATGTACCTTGGATATTACTAAAGAATATTTTTTGGCATCAATTCAGCGACTAATTTTAGCTTAAGCAATTTCGAGCAAATCGATGTCTAACGATCTAAAACCTGGCGAGCCAATACATTTCTATTTTGACTACCTGTCTCCCTATGCTTACTTTGCCTGGCGCAATCTTCCTCCCCTGGCTGACAAATATGATCGCAAGATTGAAGCTCACCCTGTGGTATTCGGCAAATTATTAGATAAGTGGGGACAACTAGGCCCCGCCGAGATTTCACCAAAGCGCAAATGGCTGCATGAGTATTGCCTTCGTTATGCTGCGCTTCATGGCTTCGAATACAATCGTCCGAAGAGCCACCCATTCAATCCACTTTCTTCTCTGCGAATGTCATTAAGGGAAGTATCCGGAAATGATCAGCATCGAGTTATTGACGCAATATTTGAGGCAGGTTGGACTCAGGGACAAGAACTTGGCGATCTTAGCTCTTTAGAAGCCATCGTCGAACAGCAGGGAATCGATGCAAAGCATCTAAGTCAGCAAGTTTCTCAGCCCGAAGTAAAACAATTGCTAATCAATGAAACTGCGATGGCAATCGAAAAGGGCGTTTTTGGAGTTCCAACAATAATCATCGGTGACAATTTATTCTGGGGCAATGACCAGATGGAACACATCGAGTTATTGCTGTCTGGCAACGACCCTCTGGATCGAGAGAAACTCAATGCTCAAGTGGCGCGACCTAGAGGAATTGATCGCAAAACTTTCATCAAACTCAATGCCCGTGAGTAAACTGCCCTACCCCGACTATAAATTTAAAAGCGGCTGGAACGCCTTGCTGCCGGCGAGAATACCCAATCCCGAATTAGCGGAAAAGATTGAAATCGATGTTGCAATAGTTGGTGCCGGCTTCACCGGTATTTCTGCTGCGAAACGTTGGCGCGAACTTCAACCCGATGCAACCATAGCCTTGCTTGACTCCAGTGAAATCGGCGAAGGAAACCCTGGCAGAAATTCTGGATTTCTCTTAGAGATTTCATTAGCTGAAGATGCGGACGCAAGGAACATCGAAAAAATGGCTGCCAGCAATAAACTAATTTCAGAAACTATGCAGCATATAGTTTCGGAAGTACAAAAATCTGGAATGGATTGTGATATTAAACGAGCGGGCACTTATCGTGCTGCTGCTAGCGATATCGGCAATAGATCATTAAACAAATACCAAGCTTTCCTCAAGGCAACAAAAACCCCCTTCGAAGAACTTGATAAAAGCGAATTAAAACAACGCCTCGGCACTTCCTTCTATCAAGCCGGACTCTACTCTCCTCACTGCTACCTCGTGCAACCAGCAAGCGTTATCCGAGCATTGGCAACTAACCTACCAAATGACATCAATTTATTCGAAAACACCGCCGCACTCAGTTTAACGGCAAATAAGAATAAGAACGGATGGACCATTAAAACTGCGCATGGATCAATTCAATCAAAGAAGGTTGTGCTAGCTAACAATGCTTTTAGCAAAGACTTAGGGATAGGCAAATCATGCTTGGTTGCCATGTACACCTATGCCGGACTCACTCCACAACTGGAACCAGGAATATTAGAGTGTCTGGGTAGTGATAAGAATTGGGGATTACTACCCGCCCACAGATTAGGCAGTACTCTGCGCCGAACTGCTGATGGTCGCCTGTTAATTAGATCGCACTATGGCTACGAAGCAGAATCATCAATCGATGTGATTCGTACAAAACTCCGTAGCAGAATGCAAAACCGATTCCCGCAGTTGGACCAAATTAAATTCGAGCACGTATGGGGTGGCGCTGTAGGATTCACGTTTAATGGTGGCGCACTATGGGGAGAAGCTAAACCGGGGCTATTTGTCTCAGCTGGTTGCAATGGTGGCGGGACTGTTAAAGGGACATTGCTTGGTAGATTGTTGGCCAATTTGGCCAATGGTAAAGAAGTCCCCAATGTTGCCAAATTATTCGGCAAGGCCAGTTGGATGCCTCCTGATCCGTTTCGTGCTCTCGGATTTCACCTAGCCTCTCTTTTAGAAAACATTCAAGGCCACAAAGAATTGTAATGTAATATAGACGCGCTCCATCCTCCGTGATTACACTGGTTCTATTGAATGCTTTTTAGATTTAATCTAAAACTCACTATTTTCTTAACCAGTAAATATAGAACAAGGAATCCATTGTGGAAGCGAGCGACTACCTCGGTCCTCTATCACTGATACCGGCCAGTGTTGCCATCATTCTCGCGTTTGCCACTCGCAATACGGTTTTCTCTTTGGCAGTCGCCTGCCTTGCCGGGGTGTTAGTGGCAGGTGAAGGGCTGTTAGGCTTCCCTGCTCTGCTAGTTGGAGCGCTGGGCAACGAGGGGTTTTCCTAGATTCTGCTACTAGAGTTTTTCATTGGCATGTTGATAGCCTTCGTCCAGCGCACTGGAGCCATTCTTAATTTTTCACTTTTTATCGAACAACGAGAAATGACTCGGAAAAAAGTACAGTTAATTGCCTGGCTCATGGGAATGTTTGTGTACTTTAGCGATTATTTCAGCCCACTGTTTGTTGGTTCTACCATGCGCGCACTGTCGGACCGATTTAAAATTTCTCGTGAGAAACTAGCCTATATTTGCGATTCCACATCGGCTCCGGTAAGCATTCTTGTACCAATCACTGGGTGGGCAGTTCTTGTCGCTGGTTTAATTATTGGCATGGGGCCCATTGATACACCTGCTGAAGCGATGAGCGTCTTCATCATATCGATTCCATTTAATATCTATCCGATTCTAGCGGTAATCATGGTCGGGTTAATTACCTCGAATATCCTTAAAGATTTTGGACCAATGAAAGTCGCAGAAGATCGCGCCATGAACGAAGGAAAATTGGTTCGAGACGGAGCTCAACCGTTAATGGGCGATGAGCTCACCCGCATTGAACCATTCCCGGGAATAAAAACCAGCTTGATATGAAATTTTATATTCCCAGTTTTGTTAGTTATCGTTTTTGCCATTGGATCGGTAATTATTACTGCCAGCGCAAAACCAATGGAAGCGTTTCTATTGGCCGCCGTTATGGCTGGAGTAGTAATGCGTATTCAGGGCGTACCACTACATGAAATAACTAACACTGCCATGGCTGGAATAAAGGGCATAATGCCCGCGGTGGTCATACTAGCCTTCGCTTATGCATTGATTGATTTATCAGCTGCACTCAACACCGCCGAATATATTATTTCTGCAACAGAATCTTGGTTAACTCCTCGGGTCCTGCCCATGCTCGCTTTTCTTATCACTGGATTTATCGCATTTTCCACTGGCACTTCTTGGGGCACCTATGCAATTATGATTCCTATATCTGTGCAGCTAGCTTTTAATTTTTCCGGCGATGAATTAGGCACTGTAGTCTATGCGATCATTGCAGCGGTTGCAGGGGGCGGCGTATTTGGCGATCACTGCTCGCCACTTTCTGATACTTCAATCCTGGCGTCTACCGGAGCCGCATCAGATCATATTGACCACGTGAAAACACAACTACCTTATGCAGCTATAATTGGCGGAATTAGTATAATGCTGTATCTATTGATTGGATGGAGTATCTAATTTATTTTACAGGAAACACAATGAAAAAAATTCAAATCATACTCGTTACTATATTTTTATCACTACTCACAACAGCCATCGCAAGCATGGCCTATGCAAACCCCACTTTGAGTGTCTTCGACTGTGGACTGCTGGCGTTTGATGATGTTAGTGATTTTGGAATTACTAATAATGATACTGAAGTTAGAGAGTTATTCGTTCCCTGTTATTTAATTAGCCATGACGATCATCTTATGGTTTGGGATGCTGGCCTGCCTCTAAGTGATGTTGGAAGAACCGACAGCAATACTCGCTATAGGAAATCCTTTATCGATCAGTTAGCCGAAATGAATATCGATACTAGTGAAATTGACTTCGTCGCTTTCTCGCACATGCATTATGACCATGTTGGATCAGCCAATGCGTTTAGTGAAGCTACCTTGCTTATTCAAGGAACTGAGGCAGTAGCTGCTTTCGAGCATCCTGAAGATAACCCAGTATTTAGGCCAGAGCTCTATGCAGATTTACTGTCGTCAAATCGGACTACTTTGAATGGCGACTATGACGTCTTTGGCGATGGCTCAGTCCGAATAATATCTGCGCCAGGGCATACACCCGGCCATCAAGCACTGTATTTGGAATTGGAAAATTTCGGACCACTAATCCTGTCCGGAGATCTCTACCACTTTGAGGTAAGTCGTGCACTTAGACGCACGCCAGTATTTAATACTGACGCCGAAGAAACTCTACGATCAATGGATAAAGTAGAGGCATTAATTAGATCGACTGGCGCTACATTCTGGATCGAACACAGCAAAGAGCTCGCGGAATCTTTGAATCTAGCCCCCGCTGTTTACGACTAACTGACTCACGTCGATAGTTATACGCGAACAGATGATTGCTTCAGTCGAAGACACCGCGTCGAGTGCCGAAAACGCTTGAGCCGCCGTGGTTCATCACACCTAGTTGATTGGATTGATTCTCCAGAGCATTGGCATACTCTTCCAGAGTGGCGCAGTATTTTTTGCGGATATGGCTTCCAATCCGCACTTCCTCCACACAAAGCACCATATCGGGAACATCTGCTGTGGAATTGTACATAGCCAACTCAGTGTCAGACATTCGGTCAAACTGAGGGATATCACTCTGCACTACACACGCAGCAAGTACGGTAACTAACAGTAAAAATGTGAGAATTCGGTGTATTATCGTCACCTTGTTTAACCTTCTTGATAATTGCGTATGGTAATAAGGATAGGCTCACTCGCTAACTTACAAACAGGTAACACTATCTTTAAAGTAATTAGTCAGAATATACGCCAAGATGCCTAATTGGTGAATATTGCGATAGTCATTCCCTAACCGCTTGATCCCAAAAAGCCACTATCGCCGGACTCTCTGAAATATCTCCGATATGCATCTGTAATTATAACGCTTTAACTTTGTTAATTTACTCTTATTAAATTTCTATCAATTCAAATTGAGTAAATTAAATTTTTGCAGGCGCCTGCCTTCTTGCTCAGCAATATAAACATTACCCTTGGAATCAACTCCAATACCATGAGGTAAAGTAAACTGCGCGCGGTAACGGCCAGGACCTTCACCAAAACTGGAGACACGTTCACCAGTTTCTCGATCTAAGACGTCAATCATTACGCTGTTCTGATTAACCACATAGAGATATCGCTGGGCCTGATCGGGGGAAAAAGCCAACACTACTGCTGTGCCACGAGATCCGCTGGCCCGATTATCAGTTGGTGATAAGGGCTCAAAACTAACAGCGATATTTCTGACGAAGTTTCCGAGCTTGTCAAAAACCTGGATACGATCTGCTCCTCGATCACAAACATAAATAAAACCATCTGCTGACAAACGCAGGCAATGGGGAAGTGGTGTAAGTTCAGTTTCTGAGGTAGAGCGATTGAGTTGCCACTGCCGCAAAAATTCACCCTGACTATTAAGCACCGCGACCCGCGCGTTACCGCCGGGTAATTCTCCATCGGCAACATAAATATCACCATTAGCCGGATCTACATCTATGCTACCCGGTAAGAAGAATTGAGCTCGGTCTGAATTCAAGGGACTACCTTGACGACTGCCGTCGGAAGAGTCATAAGCACCACTCTCACCTATTTGCATCAATAACTCGCTGCCATCGTTTGCCCATTTTTGGATATAACCTGTTGCCGCGGCGACTATCCAAATATTGCCATTGGACTCTACGTGACAATCATGGAGTCGACCTCCAAGAATATCGGGATCACCCCAACCTCTTACCACCCGCCCTTCTGCATCAAGTTCAATAACAGGTGGAGCCAGCTTCGATCCATCGAGGTCATCAGCGACGACGTTTTGTCGGTTGAGGAGGTAGACATGATCCTGGCTATCAATACACATCCCGCCAATGCCACCGGTTAGCCATTTGTCACCAAAAGGTAGCTCAGGATAAAGCGGGTCTACTTCGAATTGGGGATACTGCTGGGCTCTTGCTGTCGGAACTACCAGCGTAATAATCAATAAAGCTATTGGCAGGGAAAGTACTAAAATTACTTTCTCGGCTAAGACAAGCTGCCTTATATACGCTGTTATAGGCTGTGCTTCGGTTCTAAGGTACCGCTGGAATCGTTGTTTCATGACAATATGATTTATTTGATTATTTACTCAAGAATACAGGAATTGGAATGGCTAGCGTTACTTTTTCGGAGGGTGGCGCGAGGATAATAAGAAACAGGTAAGAGGAAAATTCTCCACTAAATAGCTTTCCCAAAGAAGGCGCAGGCGGGCAGATATCTGGACAGAATGCCCCAGCCAGACAAAGTCTGGGTTATCATGTGCCTCGGCACACAGTCCGAAGGATTTAAATCGCAAGTAATTACTAATCTATGTCACTCATTTCAACTTGTCAGAATCATCCCAACGCACTCACAATCGATAACTGCACTAGGTGTAAAGCAGCGCTTTGCGGTATGTGTGTGAGTTTTGTGGGTGATAAAGTGTTCTGTGAGAGTTGTGTAAAAACCCATGAAGCCAAAAAAATTGTAAGCTCTCAGAATAAAGGAAATCATCCAAGCAATAATATTTTTCTCGACAACCCATACGAAGAAGAATATGAAATTAGGAAAAAGCGAAACTCAAATGGCAAATCGTTGATTTGGCTAGTAATCGTAATCTGCTCCATCGCCGTCTATGCTCAACTTTATTTTTACACGCATCCCACCGAGACTCCTATTGATCAACAACAACTTGCTACTAATCAGCGCCTTGTTTCCATTATTCAGTGCTTAAATGTATTTCACAAAGTAGGACAAATTTTAACTATAGGAGAAATGCCTGACTCGCAACTAAAATGCGAAGACCCCAGCGGACCATTAGTCATTACAACTGACGGTGATACAATTAGCATTTCTCACGCAAACCCATCAATCTATGGCGTTAGTCAGATCTCAGTTTCCAATGATAACCCTTTCCCGATTCTGTTAGATTAATAGATGAAATAATTATTTGTACATTAGTTACAGTATGGATGAAGATCAGTTTATTAGTTCGTAACTCAAACTACTGTCTCATAGAGCTCTTTATGCCAACTACATATAGCTATAAGCTAGATAAATGAAATTCAACACCATTCCTACTGTTAATATATCAACGACTAAGCGATGACCACTATCACTTATCTTGCGCAATATATTGCTACCTTACTTGAGAATTCAGCGTGATTGAAATAGTTTTACATCTAACTCTGCTTCGGCGGATTCTGACCAAGCGTTGAAATCTTCATATATTCAGTTTATTCGATTAATTCAGTTTTAGCTTCTTGAAAATATTTGGCCCACTTGGCGTAATTAACTTGCAGCAGTAATTAGATGACAAACGAAAACAATCACTCCCTGTTAGGAAATATTCGCGTTGTTGAACTTGCGTCTATGATTCTTGCTCCATCAGCCAGTGTAATCTTGGCGGATTATGGAGCAGAGGTCATTAAAGTTGAACCCCCCCTAACAGGAGACCTCAATCGTCGTTGGCACAAAATTCCGGGGTTGCCGGTATCTGACATGGCCTACCCATTTCAGGTTGATAACAGAAACAAGAAAAGTGTAGTTTTAGATCTAAAAACTGAAGGAGGCTATGAAGCTCTATGCAAATTAATTGTGGAAGCCGACGTCTTGATTACCAACTATCGGCTCAAAGCGTTAGATAAACTGAAACTCGATTATGAATCGATAAAGAAAATTAACCCTACAATAATTTATGCTCTTGCAACAGGTTTTGGGGAGCATGGCGAGGAGCGACATAAACCAGGTTACGATTCTGTTTGTTATTGGACTCGGTCGGCGATTGAAACTCAAATCTTCCCCTACGAAGGCTGGCTTGCGGCATTTCCTTATGGGGCTGGCGATCATCCAAGTGGCATGGCGTTATATGCTTCTATTATGACAGCGCTCTATCAACGTAAAGAGACTGGTGAAGGATGTAAGGTTTCTACATCTTTGCTGGCTAATGGCGCCTGGTCAAATGCTGTGATGATTCAAGCACAATTGTCTGGCGCGAAATTTCGCGAAAAGCGACCACGGGATAACGCCTATAATTTTGTGTCCTTGCATTACCCAACCAAAGACAAACGCTTGTTAAAACTGAGCATTGTTAATGCAAAGAAAAACTGGCTGCCATTTTGTCATGCGCTATTCCGTCCAGACATTTCTGAAGACGAACGTTTTAATACTGAACAACATCGTATAGAAAATATGCCAGCCTTAATTAAGGAATTAAGCGATGTCTTCGCAACCCAAGACCTTGCTTATTGGCAACGGCAACTCGAAGAGTTCGATGTTCCCCATTCCCCAATCTTCACCTACCCTGAAGCAGCAGACGATCCACAGAAAGCAGCAAACAATATTATTGTGCCCTTAAATCATCCGGAGTTTGGTCCAATGCGCACAGTGAACAGTCCATTCGAATTAAGTAATGCTGCTAAACTACCTCCAAAAGCTGCGCCGAATTTAGGCGAACACACCCGAGAGGTGTTAGAAGAATATGGTTTTAGTGAACAAGAAATTCTAGAATTGTTGAGTGCGTAACTTAGGGCTGAACAAATTAAAAGAGTAAGGAGAGTACATTGAATGATGTAATCGGTTCGGATCAAACAAATTTTGATTTCAAAGATATTGTCAACTCACTTAATCAATATCTGCGTCTGCGAACTACCCCTATTGGCATGAAGCTCTTCGAAACTGTTGAAGACATGGAAACAATAGACCGAATACGCCGCCCCACCGCTATTCATACCACAGATCAAATTATCGGCATGTCCTGTCGCAATGGTTGGTCTGTAGGCATAACGGCCGAAGACTTGGTTGGCGCACAATGCAGCACCGTAATTGGTCTGCACCCTAGGAGCGCTGAATGGTTGTCGGGCGAGAGAATGACAGGAGTGTGGTATGGAGAAGCCGAAGACGCCAGCGCTCATCAGGCAGCAATGGATGTTGTCCCTTTCGGCCGTTATCAGGCAATGGCCGTTAGCCCTCTAGTTAGCGGGCGATTAAACCCTCCAGATATTTGCCTTATTTACGCAACACCCGCCCAGATGATTCTTTTTATAAATGGTTTGCAGTATATCGGCTACAAAAAGCTCGAATGGGGCTGTGTTGGAGAATCAGCCTGCGCAGACTCGTGGGGTCGTGCTCTGGCAACAGGCGAACCCAGCCTTTCGATTCCCTGTTTCGCCGAACGCCGATACGGTGGGGTAATGGAGGATGAACTACTAATGGCAATTCCTCCCGCCTATCTACCAAAAGTAATTGCTGGCCTAGCGCAACTTTCAAGAAACGGCCTTCGTTACCCCATAGCTCCTTATGGAGTTAATAACGATGCCCGTGCCGGTATGGGTGTAAGTTACAGTGGCTAGGTATTCTCGAGGTGCAGTGAAAGTAACGCGAAGCTATCGTTAATAAGAAGGCCGCTCAAATTAATTAGACATATCCATGGAAAGGAATTAGGTTCTTTGACATAACAAATTGGTCACTCAAAAAGAATAACAGGAGAAGCTTGTTCATGACTTCAGCTAAATTCAACTCGATCCCAAAGCTCTCCCGGCGACAGCTAATGGGCAGCATGGCATTGCTCGGTCCGGCTGCATTAATTTCTAGCACAGCGATTCCTAATTTGGCTATGGCAGCCAACAATTCAACACCCGATGATATTGGTCCCTATCCTTCCAGTTGGCTACCTGAAGGTATCCGTTCGCGATTCGTAGACGACATTAATGGTTTACGTGTTCACATCTTGGAAGCGGGTTATGAAACTTCCAATCGACCTGCCTTACTCTTGCTGCATGGATTTCCAGAGCTGTCTTATAGTTGGCGCAAAGTTATGCTACCTCTTGCAGAAGCCGGCTATCATGTAATCGCACCAGATATTCGCGGCTATGGACGCACCACTGGCTGGAATGGTGAATACGATGCTGATCTTTACGAGTTTCGACGACTGAATATTGTTCGCGATGCTCTGGGTTTAGTTTCTGCCTTTGGCTATGAATCCGTCGCTGCCGTGATTGGTCACGACTTCGGTTCCCCCGTTGCAGCATGGTGTGCTGTAACTCGACCTGATGTATTCCGCGCCGTGGCAATGATGAGCGCGCCTTTTGGTGGCACACCAACTCTGCCATTCGATACTGCTAATTCTCCACGTCAGCCACAAACTAATTCAGGTCCTAATATCTACGAACAATTAGCCGCACTGTTGCGCCCGCGTAAGCACTACCAGCGCTATTACAACACTCGCGAAGCCAATGAAAATATGTGGAAGGCTGAGCAAGGCATCAGTAACTTCATCCGTGCCTATTACCATCACAAAAGCGCAGATTGGGATGGCAACAAGCCCTACCGCCTAGCAGGAAGAACCGCCGAAGAATGGGCGAAAATGCCAACTTATTACATCATGGACTTAGCCAAAGGGATGGCAGAAACCGTCGCTGAAGTAATGCCTAATGCCGCCGAAGTCGCTGCTAATAAATGGTTACCTGACCAAGATCTGGCAGTGTATGCAGAAGAGTATGGCCGCACAAGTTTTCAAGGCGGCCTACACCACTATCGCTCAGGAGGAATCGGCGCGCCCGAAATGCAACTCTATGCCGGCCGTACCATTGATCAACCGTCTGTGTTCATTTCCGGCGCCAGCGACTGGGGTTCCTACCAGAGCCCTGGCTCACTAGAGCGCATGCAAGAGTCTGCCTGTACTGATATGCGAGCAGTGCACATGGTGACAGGAGCAGGGCATTGGGTACAACAGGAACAAGGCGCTGAAACCAGTCGATTGCTGTTAGCGTTTTTGAGCACCCTAGCTTAGAAAATCCTATTAGCGATATGCGGATTTATTACCTCGCGCTGAGATCAGTTGGTGTCGATTTTCACTACACTGAATTATCTAGAATCAATCAAAACTCATGGGATGTCACTTACTCCGGTTCTGAATTGATTTCTTGGTTGTTTCGGCAAGAAATTTAGATTCATTCGATAAAAGCTGTCATATTGGTTTTCCGGGTAAAAATAGAAAGTCGATACAGTGCAAAGTTAGTTAACCTTGAAGAACACACGAAAATTATAATTAGCCCGGCTCCCTAGAATTAATAGAAATAAATATGAAGAAACTTAAATTGTTAGCTCCTGTCATCTGCCTCACTATATTGAATTGTAGTTCCAGCATACCGCCACCAAATGGGATGGTTGATTGGTATCTTAGCAATGGTTCCGGAAATAGCATCACCCTCGTTGTATACGACAAGATTTGTAAACGTACTTATTTCAGAATTCCCTTGTCTAGGTCAGGGGAAGTCCCAATGAGTACATGTGCAAACAGTGAGGGTGGCGCTGAGTTCAGATATCGACGCGCTGGCTACGATACTGGTAATTCAACTTGGACCGATGAAAACCTGGCTGCCAACCAAAGCCTGTTAGTTCGATTTTAAAAACCATTCTGAATTCAAATAGCTGTTTATGAAATATCGTTTACTAGCCTTTTTAATAGCTTTCCTCGCCTCGAACATCTATGGCAGAGATGCAGGCTATGCGCTCGAATGTGTCGGTGTTGAAAGCATGCAGAAACAAGTAATCGGGTTTCTAGAAACTGAAGTAGATAAAATCGTTAATCTTAGTGAAATGGAATCCCGAACATTCTGGGACAGTCATAAATGGCTTGAAGATACCATTATGGTGCGAAGCTTCATGCAGCTGAAAGACAGCGCAGAGTCGACTGAAACCTTATCAATCGAAATTGAAATAGAATCCCTAAAAGCAGTTTTAATGCACATGGGAAATGCGGATACCCTAGTACATATGCAATGTCAAATTTGGGGCCCTAAAGGCCGAAATAAATAAACACGCGGCACCTACTGGAGAAGCAAAACCTAATACTCAAAACAACAGCAACTGCAACTGTGACACTGTCCAGGGCAGTGACATCCGCCCACTAGAACATTATAAATAGCAGTGTTAAGTGTATTCGATTGAAATTTTATGAGATACACTGGGCTCTCTATACAAAAGTCCTGATCGCTCTAATGGAGAACATCATGAAAATAACACTAATAAGAAAGCTTGTAGCAGTTGCGCTAATAGCGCTCTTCTCACAGTTTTCGCTGGCACAAGATGCAGGCGGAGCTATAAAGCAGATCGCCGATATCGTTGTTTCAATCAACCATTTTCCGTCTGATGCAGATAAAGCTGCATTAGCAGATATCGCTGGAAATGACGCCTTACCCGAAAATTTAAGAAATATGGCCACTGCTGTGTCTAACATTAGCCATGCGGCAAGCGCAGAGGGTAAAGCGATGATGGCCAGCATTCAAGCAAATGGCGAAGCGCCAGATCGTGCTAAGTCACTAGCTGGCATTATCGCTAGCCTTAATCATATGCCTAGTGATGAAGCAAAGGCGACATTGGCAGAATTGTTTCCCTAGCATCTAGCATTTGACGAAATTTTGAAAAGGCCTCTTCTCTGTGGCAGAGGCCTTTATCCAATTCTATCCTGTGCTATCGCATATGGCTGAACTGTATTTAAAATACTAATTCTGAACGCCTTTCAAACGAACCCACCCTTTGGCCAAACTTACCCTTAAACCAATTCTGCCATTCCCGTTGGCCAGCTTCCTGCCTTAACCCCTCTGTTTTCCCGCTCTAATTGGCAATCCTTCAATGACATTTTCGTTCTTCTATGTCATTTTCTCACTACTCCCTTTTCTATCGTATTGATTAGGAAATCTTCAATTTCAAAATTGAATCCGGGGCGAGAGGCTTGCATCGTGCTGCACGGGAAATTCCTGTGCAGTGAAATCACAATAGAAATCTAAAGGAAATTACTACCAGTGAAGAAATTTAAAACCATTTTGAGTTTTATTTTTGCAATATCCTACTCATTGCATGCAGTAGGCTCCTCAGCTGCTGAGACTCTCTCCGCGCAATCAATGCGGGCAGTCCAGATTCACAAATTTGGCGGACCGGAAGTTCTCACTATTCACGAATTGCCTATTCCAAGTCCTGGGCAAGGTGAACTATTAGTGCAGGTTCATGCTGCGGGGATTAACCCGGTGGACACTGGCGTAAGGTCAGGTCGTGCCGCCGCACTGGCTGCTGCAGTACTACCTTATGTTCCGGGATTCGATGTTAGTGGTACTGTCGCTGCAGTAGGGAGCGGCATTACAAGTTTCAAAATTGGCGATGAAGTGTTTGCCATGTTAGACCTGCGTCGCGGCGGCGGTTACGCAGAGTTTGCAATAGTTAAAGAAGATGAGGCTGCCATAAAGCCAACCAATATAAGCTTTTCCGAAGCGGCTTCCGTGCCCTTGGTAACACTAACAGCCTGGCAGGTTTTATTTGAAGTAGGAAATTTACAGGCGGGACAAACTGTCTTGATTCATGCCGGTGCCGGCGGAGTAGGATCAGTAGCGGTGCAGCTAGCGAAATGGCGAGGCGCCAATGTGATAGCGACCGCATCAGATTATAATCATGATTTTCTGCGGGAACTGGGTGTCGATGTTCCTGTTGATTATCGTACTCAACAATTTGAGGACTTCGCTTCAGATATAGATTTAGTCTTGGATACCATTGGCGGTGACACGCAGATTCGCTCTATGACCACTCTCAAAGAAGGTGGCAAGCTTGTTTCCATTGTTGGCCTAACTGCCGAAGGCCGCAACCCGGCGCGCAATATTGAAGTGACTTCTATCTTAGTTAGACCCGAGGCAGATCAATTGGTGACTATTGGAGAGTTAATTGAAGATGGGATTCTGAATCCTATATTGAGCTATCAATTTCCATTGACTGAAGCACCTGCAGCACACAAGCAAAGTGAAACTCGCAGAACGCGGGGAAAGATTGTGTTGGAAATGAATAGCCAAGATTAGAATTACAGCTTTCTAAAAATCAGAATAACCAGCAACCTAAAAGAAGCAACTAAACTGATGTTGAAATTAAAAGACCCTACCCTATTCCGCACAGAGAATTACATTAATGGTGAGTGGAAATCCACTGATCACGATCAAATAGAAGTTATCAATCCTTCGACCGGCGATGCCATAGCCAAAGTTAGCGACGGAAAAAAAGCTGACGCTGCGCTGGCGGTTGGATTCGCGGCAAAAGCATTTAGAAATTGGAGCCGAATGCCCGCAAAAGAGCGAGCCAACTTATTACGCAAATGGTATGAGCTTATTCTGGAAAATGCTGAGGACCTTGGGCGGCTGATGACTCTGGAACAAGGAAAGCCTTTGGCAGAAGCAATCGGAGAAATTAAGTATGGCGCCGGCTTCATAGAATTCTATGCAGAAGAATGTAAGCGCGTGATGGGAGATATTATTCCCACTATCGCTGCTGACCGCAGGCTAATGACCTACAAGCAAGCGATAGGTGTGGTGGGCTGTATTACTCCATGGAATTTTCCCAATGCAATGATCACGAGAAAAGCAGCTCCGGCACTCGCTGCAGGCTGTACCGTAGTAATTAAGCCTGATCCGGGAACCCCACTATCGGCATTGGCTCTATGCGAACTTGCCGAGCGCGCGGGAATTCCCGCCGGCGTGCTTAACGTAGTTGCCGGCAGCGACAGCCAGGGCATTGGTGAAGTATTAACTCAGCACAAAGATGTAGCCAAATTTACCTTTACTGGATCAACCGCAGTGGGGAAAATCCTAATGGCACAATGCGCAACCACAGTGAAAAAAGTTTCACTGGAGCTTGGAGGAAACGCGCCTTTTATAGTCTTTGATGATGCTGACATTGACGAAGCGGTTACTCATTGCGTTGCAACAAAATTTCGTAACTGCGGACAGACTTGTGTTTGTACAAACAGGGTTTATGTTCAAAACACTATCGCTGCTAACTTTACTGCAAAACTAAAAACGGCGATTACAGCGATGAAGGTTGCTGACGGTTTTGAAGATGGGGCTGTTATTGGTCCCCTGATTAACCGACAGGCTGTAGAAAAAATGGATACCCTGCTTGCTGACGCCCTATCTAAAGGAGCAGCTATCGTCATAGGGGGCGAGCGCCATGAGCTCGGCGGCTGTTTCTATCAACCTACTCTATTAACAAATATCACTGACGATATGCTGCTCGCTAATGAAGAAATTTTTGGCCCAATCGCAGCTGTGCAGACATTCGCAACTGAGGAAGAAGTTGTGAATAAGGCTAACGATACTGAATTCGGATTGGCAGCTTATTTTTTTACTCGGGATGTTGGTAGAGTAATGCGAATCTCAGAAAACTTAGAATACGGAATCGTTTGTTCCAACTCCGGTGTATTCTCAACCGAAGTTGCTCCCTTTGGCGGCTGGAAGCAATCAGGTATTGGATCAGAAGGCGGCAAAGAAGGGATCGCTGATTTTTATGAAACCAAGTTTCATTCTATGGGTGGCATTAATGTTTGAAAGTCATCTATTTATCAAAAAACCGGATTATATTACTCCCAAAAATCTGTAGAAATACTTTACCGTATTACTGAACATAGTGATTGAAGTTAGAGATCTCGGTGGTTTAAAAATCTTCATCCAGCGATCGTGTTGACTCGATTCGGTCCAGATGGAACAACTGATAGTCGTCATATAAAAGAGGAATTAAACTAGAGCGGCAAACTTCCCGCTCTAGTTCCAAGTCAAATTATTGAGCTGGTGAAAAACTAGTGGGATCAAGAAACTGATTTACAACGTCTGTTACAATCGCTCCATCTTCACGAGATTTATCGCGCATGGTATGCCATACAGGATCAGCACCAAAAGCTGACCACGAAGCTGCGGCAGCATCACGATTTTCATGAGCCACCATGTAAACCATAGTGTTTTGAGACAGCTCGGCATCATCTGGTACCCAGTAACCGACACTGGTCATGCCGTGCTTGATGAACAAATCGATTTCGCCACCACCGAAGCGGTTTAGCAGCGCCGGCAATCTACCGGCTGCAGTTGTGTAAGTTCGTAATTCATAGACTTTTTGGCTTTGGGCATACACCTCAGTTTGATGCTGTATAAACATGCCAGCTGAAAAGGCGATAGCAATACTTAGTATTGTGGCACTTACTTTCTTAATCATTAGGTACTCCGTTGAAAAAGGATGATGAAATTTTCTACTTTCTACTTAGCGATACTACACAAATTTGAGCAAGAGAGTAATTGCTGGTTATTAATCTAAGGGAGCTTGCAGCTTTGTATGCTCAGTGACAATTCCGCCACGCTTGCCAATTTCTATTGAGCCATAGCGAGGAATAAAGCAATCTGGTAGTGGCCTATCTCCGGCAATCGATAACCAAAGCCGAAGTAGGTGTCTGCGTTTTGCCGGATCAGGCCAATCTGTAAACCCTGTTCGGTCATGCAATTGAGAATGATTGTAAACAAATTGCATATCCCCTGGTTCGAGATTCATCGAGAGATACAATTCAGGGTCGTTGGCTAACGAATCAAAATAATTCAAGGCTTTAATTTGCTGCTCACTTAAGCGTGGAGCATCAGGAAAACGTCGGGCACTATCGACATACTGTCTCTGGTATTGCACAGTCAAATAATTCTCAAACCAGGAGAGCACTGGTATTTCAAAATAAGGTTTCTCTCCGGTTGGCACCTCTCCTCTTCTGTCTGTCGCTACCGCGTCAAATAAATGAGGAACTAAGTCTGGCCGCTGTTGCTGCATCTTATTGAAAATTGTTTCTGCACTCACCAGCAGTGACTCCCCGCCCTCTTTTGCTGGTTGCAGACAGAGTAATCCAACCACATCGGCAGAGTCAGTATGAAAAGTTTGACGGACTGAGGTTTGATAAATCCTGGTAGTCACGTCTTTTGCATCCAAGCCTACATCGCGAACATGACCAAGAATATGTCCATGAGCATTTTGCGAGCGAGCACTACCTAAGTGTGCGCCGACGCCGCAGAAAATAGTGGCAATGGTTTCTTTGTTGTAGGTCGCAGTCGGTAAGCCACGAATTAACTCCACGCCAATGCCATGCAACAACTTTTCCTTCAATTGTCGAAGATGATCACTGAAATGAGTAAGAGGAAAGGTTTCCTTAGTTATCTCACCTATATCGATGTACAGAGTCTGGAATTGGGCAGCGGCAGATTCCAAGTCTGCTATGTCAGTTGGCGTAAGCTGATACAGCCATTGAGCTGAATCTTTTGCCAATTCAGTGCCAACCCAGGAAGAGGGCCTGCTAATGCTCTTGGGCAGATTTTTCAGATTTGTATTTGCCAAGTCGGGCATAGCCTCTGAGCCAATAGATTCAAGCAGAAAGCCCTATTGTACGGCAAAGATAAAATGAGCCAAGCGAGCATTTTTGGGATACACTCTGAAGCACTAATAAAGACGAAATCGATCAAACAACTAGCTAGATTGAAGGAGAATAAGAATGCACTTTATCTCCCCCTTGGTGAAAAATGCAGCTTTGGTTCTTACACTGGTAATTCCGGTGGCATGGGCGCAAATCACCCCTGAGGAAATTTCCATTGAAACCATGCCGGAACCCGGCGAGAACTGGTTTATTGCAAAAACCAGCAATGGTGGCTATGTCTATGATGCTAACAGCGGTGAGATGCAGGGCCTCTTGTCGCTGTCTCGCTATACCCCGGCAGTTACCACTTGGGCTCCTAGACAAGAATTTTATGCTGCTGAATCCTATCTATCCCGTGGTGTTCACGGAGAGCGGACTGATATTGTTGCTATTTATGACTACGAGAATCTCAGACCGATCGACGAAATCATAATACCTAATCATATGGCTAGGCTTGCTGTACGAAGTCATCTGGGCTTAATGGGGAACGGTCGTCATTTGGCTGTCTTGAACATGAATCCAGGATTCACAGTTTCAATCGTGGATGTGCAGGACCGAGTGTTTGTGTACGAAACTTCAACACCTGGTTGCGCGATAATCATGCCTATCGCTGAAAACGATTTTCTACAGGTTTGTGGTGATGGCACTCTGCAGCTAATCCAATTGGCCCTTAGTGGTTTCGAAGAAAATCGTGTTCGCAGTGAGCCATTCTTCAACGTTATTGATGATGCTGTGTTTGATAGGGTGACCCGTAGCACCGATGGTTGGTTCTTAATTACTCACGCTGGTGTAGTCTACGAAGTTACCACTGATGATGATGAGATTATCATTAGCGATGGATGGTCAATAACACAAGCTGGCGAAGAGGGTTGGCGGCCCGGCGGGCGCAATGAAATTATTACTGCTCACCAAGCGACAGGACTAATTTATGTAGCAATGCATGAAGGCCCAATCGATACTCATCACGAACCTGGCGATGAAATTTGGGTGCTCGATAGCAGCACTGGACGCCGTATTCATAGATTAGAGTTAGAATCCCCGGCTAATAGCATTCTGGTTACTCAGGAATCTGAGCCTAAGCTGCTCATCGCTGATGCGGATGGTGGCACTCATGTTTACGATGCTATCACCTTTGTTCACGAACGCAGCATACAAACCCCTGGCGCGCAAAATTTTGAAGATTTTTAAACTTTTTTCTCAGCATTACTATTTTAAAAACAATTTGAAAAACAAGACATGATAGATCCACTAATAATTCTAATTTTAAGCATCCTGTTTTCGGTATTGTTTCTATTTACTGCACTGCATAAAATTTTATCTGGTTCCTTCCAGAGCATTGTGAGTGACTACAGAATCTTACCTACTGCATTAGTTCCGCTAGCTGCAATTTCAATTCCACTAATCGAAATAGTCATTGGTTTTTCTTGGGCTTTGAATTTCTTACCGACGTTAACAGCATTGGCAACGTCAACAGTTCTAGCAAGTTACACAGCAGCAATGGGAATTAATTTGCTACGAGGTCGTCGTTACATCAACTGTGGCTGTGGCTTCTCTTCCACAAAAAATATGCTGAGCTCTCAGCAACTGTCTGGCGGATTAATTCTTAGAAATATAATTCTGATCGCATTTTCTATATTAGCGATTCTGCCTTTAGCAGAACGGCTATTAGGAATTATGGATTACTTTAGCGCAATCGTTGCATCAGCCATTATTGCCTTATTATTTGCTGGTTATAACCAACTATTAAGCAATAGCAATCATATGGCCCTGTGGCGACAAACTCATAGTGGTGGTTCTCATGGTTGAAGCCCTAGCCATTTCCAATATTGTATTATGGGTGATTGTTGTAGTGCTAGCACTGCTGGTTTTTGCGTTGACACGACAAGTAGGAATTCTATACGAGCGCGTAGCTCCAGCCGGGGCGTTAATGCCAACCACTGGTCCAAAAGTTGGAGAGATGACCAAAGAACTTGCGCTAACTTCAATCACTGGCACACCGTTAACAATTGGTGGTGAAAGCTCATCGGGACTAGCGATATTCATACTATTCATCTCGCCAACTTGCCCTGTGTGTAAATCTTTAGTGCCAACTGCGCAGTCCTTGGTAAACTCCGAAGGCAAACGCATGGAATTAGTTTTCGCCAGCGATGGTGATGAATTGGAACAACATCAAAACTATGCCCGTGATCTAAATTTGAACGACTATCCCTATATATTGTCACAAGAATTAGGCATGACTTTTGAAGTCAGCAAACTGCCTTTTGCAGTTTTAATTGCGGGCGATGGCACGCTCAAAGGAAAAGGCTTAGTGAATACACGTGAACATATGGAAAGCTTGATAGAGTCTATGGATACAGGAATAACAACCGTGCAGGAATATGTGAATCATATTCAAGCTGATCAACCCGCAGAGGCTGGAGTACCAACTACAGCTATGGAACAAACCTCATGAATATTGAAAAGATTATCGAGCGTGGCTATTACTGGGTTGACGAACATGCCCGCCAAACCAGCGTGACCTTAGCGCGAAAGCTATCCAGACGAAATTTTCTTTCTCGTTTAGGGATGATGTTAGCTGGTGCTACCGCTTTTCCATTATTGCCAGTGGCTCGTTCCTTCGCGCAGAGTCGGGTGGAAGAAGTAGGTGACCCACAAAGCTGTGACTACTGGCGTTACTGCGCCATGAGCGGGACCTTGTGCTCTTGCTGCGGCGGCTCTTATACTTCTTGCCCTCCAGGCTCCGAAGCGTCCCCCATTACATGGGTTGGTACGTGTCGAAACCCTGCAGACAATCGCAATTATCTAATGTCTTACAATGACTGCTGTGGTAAAGCTGTTTGTTCTCGCTGCAGTTGCCACAATACTGAACGAGATAAGCCAGTTTACTTTAATAGCAATAGCAGCACAGTTCTCTGGTGCTTCGGTACTGAAAATACTAGTTATCATTGTACTGTTTCCTTGGTTTTGGGCACTCCTGACGAGTAGGGCTGGGTTTATGCTTTCAGCTTTCCAATCCAATTCAAGAAAACTGCTTTTCATTGCAGGAATATTTTTACTGGCAAGTAGCCAGATCTTTGCAGCAAGTCCACGCACGAATTACTTACTCTTTTGCAGCGGCTGTCATCGACCCTCTGGCGAAGGGAAACACCCTAATGTTCCAACACTGGTTGCAGAATTAGGCCGCATGATGAGCGTTCCAGAAATGCGTCAATACCTGGTTCGAATTCCCGGCGCATCTTCAGCACCAATTTCTGATGCTGCACTCACCGAAGTTATTAACTGGTTACTTACAGAATTCAATAGCGATACTCTACCACGGCATTTTGAAAAGTTGAGTGTTGATGAAGTTAGCGAAGCACGAAAAAAGATATTGGCAGACCCACTTAAGTATCGAGAATTGCATTGGAAGCCCTACGACGACTAACTCTCAGTTTTTCCACTGCCAAAAGCACGATCAATGCTGCTGTAGTAAACTAGCACACAAATAAATTCATGATCGCTTAAAAAACTCCCAGATCCGTTCTGTAGCAGAAATATCTTGTGTCGTATGACTTCTGCTATTTGGGCGCGAGGTTGAGCCTGGCCAGGTATGACCCCCGCCTTCAATTAAAAACCACTCAGTCAGTGCATCGCAATTAGACCAGAAATAACGGACTACTTCAGCCCTTACTCTTTCTCGAGTTGCTTCCATGTCGCAATTATTATGTTCCGACCAACGCTGCATGACTCTTTCCATCGGAAGATCAAACCAGGGAGCATCGGAACCAGATATTGGAACAATGCTATCATTATCACCTTGAAACGAAATAATAGGTCGCGGCCCTGCATTGTTACATTCGTTAGCGTAGTAGTAACGATAGGTCACGGGTGCAAAAGATTGGAAAGGTGTGTCCGTCAGGCAAGCCAAGGCTAAGGAAATATCGCCACCTGCTGACATGCCTGCTGCATAAAGATTTTCAATACAATGTTCGCTCTCAACATGTTTCACTAACTCCAAAACAAAATTTATATCGTGATCACGTTCGCGCAGAACCGCCTCCCAAGCTCCATTCCAGTAGCTAGCCAAATAATGACCCTGGTCTATGTATTTTTTTGCTGCATCGGGATGGACAAGAATTACTTTCTCACGTTCCGCTATTTCTAAAAAGCTACTATAGGGAAATTGCCCTTCTGCTGACCCACCGGCTCCATGAAAGTCGAAGATAGCGTCAACACAATCTCCGGCTTGATAACTTGAAGGTAGCGTAATCAAATATTTTCTTGAATCACCGCTCTTCGTAATTAGTGTTTTAGTTTGATAGAGGAGGAAATCAACATCAACAGTTGCCTGCGCAGATATTTGAGCCTGAGAAGCTGTAGCAAAAATTAATAAACAGAGAGATGTTAGAGTTTTCAAGTTCTATGGTTATCCTTCTAGTTCACATTATATGCAATAGTAAAGCCCTGAATGAATTATCGGCAAACCGCCCATCAGTCTCCGATTTTCTGTGAAAATCGTTGATGGAGACCTGGAACAAGATGATGGTAAGAATAATCGACCCCCCAGTCTATCTAGTGTCCATCTAGTCTTTTCGTAATAATCAGATATGGCGAAAATGTAGAATCTTGATTGCGACATTCTACCTCTTTAATGGCTTCTAAAAAGCTCAATTCAGGTATAGGCTTTTCGATTAGTTTAGCATCCCATCGTAAAAACCTGCCATGTGGTCGCGGAAAATTTAATAACTAAGGCAACTTGTGATAAAACACTATTATTGCGCTACAGTGGCAACAATTATGGGACTATTGACATTGGGCTGAAGGCAAGGAACTACCGAAATGCAAATTAAATCATTGAAAAACCTAGCGTTAGTGACCGTCGCTTCTGGACTGCTGTCCACTTGTGCTATACCCCCAGAACTGCAAGCAAAAATGGATGAGTACGCGCGAACTATCCCTACTTGTTCAGGCAACGCAGATTGTCAGAGGAAATGGTCTCTCGCGAGGGCATGGGTTGAAGCAAATTCAGACTTTACCATCCGCGGCGAAAGCGATACTCGAATCATGGCCACGAGCAATATTATTAGCACCAGCGGCATGGGAGTGGTCGTGACTAGAGTGGCTGCTAATGGTGGTGACCAGATCACCGTCGATCTCGAATGTTTCGCTGCTTATGGTTGCCCCAATATTTGGGACTCGAAGCTGGATTTTAATCAAGCAGTAAACTCAGCGAACAACTAAAGCAAAAGACTAGAGCTAACTCTTAAATACCCTTAGCCTTTTACTTTTTAAGCTATCTCAAAGACTGATCCAACAATTGAACGATAACTCTAGAGCCGCGAGCGCTCTAAAGTTACATCAGCATTACGCCATAGCTCTTCAAACTGGCGATTTATGACAATCGCTTCTTGCTCTTTGCCCTGAGCTTCAAGCGCCTGAAAAAGCCCAAAAGTTGACCACCCATTTCGCTGATTCCATTCCAAATCTTTGCGATAAACTTCTTCTGCGTCTGCTGCTTGATCAGCTTCGAGCAGAGCAGCACCTAGATATAATCGCACTGACTGTGACCAATCAGGCGGCTCTGTATAGTCAAGATTATCTTGAAATTCTACCGCATGCCCATAGTGCAAAATCGCTCCGTCAAGATTACCTTTCGCTTCTTCTATCTCACCTAGCAACGCATGCATAGCTAAACCAAGAACATGGTCGGCAGGCGTCGGACCTACCCCTGTATCATTTACACCTTCGGCACCCATCTGCTCTCGAATAATTGCAAGTTCAGCCTCGGCCGGTGCGATATGACCCATTGCCGAGTGAGCACTACCCATTACATAAGCCCACATACCCTTCAAGTAGGGGGTGTCCGCCTCTTCTTTGTTTTTCGCGTTATCGGCGTGAATCTTGTCCCATTTACCGAACACTTTATCCATTACCCATTGATGAGCCATGGTCTTATCTCCACCGCGCCGGGCACCAATGCCATTACCCGCATTGCGAGCAGCGGCTTCACTAGAGTCTACGTAGTTTCCTTGCAGCATATTAGCATACCGAACAAAATCCAAAGCGTGAGGCTTATGAATTTTGTGAGACAAAGGGTACGTTCCAATTAAAGGAAAATTAGTATCACCCCAGATCTCCGCAAATTGATCATCAACAATTTGCGACCGCTGATTAGAGAGGATTGCTTTCTCATACTCACCAACTCGAAGGTAGATATGTCCAGGCATGTGCACCATATGGCCAGATATGGGCAGCGTGCTTTCTAGCTTTTGCGCTGCAGGCATCGCTAGCTCAGGCTGAGCAGAACCTTCCATCAAATGAATATACAAATGATTAGCACCAGGGTGATCATGCTCTATAGCCATAGCAGCCTCTAAGGCCCCCTTACCTTCTGCGGTTCCTGGTTTCGGTGAGCCATCGGCTTCCCAATAATCCCAGCGCGTTGTATTCATATATGCTTCACCAAAAACAGTGGCTATGTCTGCATCATCCGGATACTTTTCATGTAATTCACGCACCGCTGCAAGGAATGCAAAATCTCTCTCTCTGTCATCAGGTATTGCGTCCTTGTTATACAGTACAAACGTAGCATTTATGAGGTCACCTTCTAACTCAGTGCCATTGTTAGCTAATTCCATTGCCCGACGGATGGCTGCTAGTCCCGCGCCTTGAGGGTCATCAGGCAAATCCACGTAACGACTATTTGGATTCGGTCCAGCGGCATGGGCTATGCCCCAGTGTGGCATTGGGCTATTCGGGTCTAAACGCGCGGCTTCTTGATAGGACGCTATAGACTCCGGGAAGTAGAATCCCCAAGCCATACGAATGCCTTGATCAAAAAAAGCTTGGGCTTCAGCGGAATCCGTTGAAATTGGGCGGCTATAGGTACCGCTCCCAGGAACCATAATGGCAAGAGCTTCATCCGAGCTTTGCGCCAAGGCGGAAAGTTGGAACCCCAGAGATGCAGCGGCTAGAACCATAACATTAAGGACTTTAAGCATTGTAATTTACCTCTTTTCGGAACATCTTTTAATTAATTTCTCAGCAATCGTAGAATTAGCTGCTTACATCGTTATGAACCATATTAAATTACGACAGTCGCGCAGTATACCCTAACTGCGCTGCTGGCAAACCCGTAAAAAGACTAGATTTCGCCTTTACAAGTTAAAATTACCTTTCTTTGAGGAGTAAACAACATGAAAACAATTAACCTCGATGTATTTACTGATTATGTCTGACCATGGTGTTATCTCAGTACCGTGAGTATTGAAAAACTGAAAGCTAATTACCCTGTCAACATCCGATGGGTACATTTCCCTCTGCACCCAGAAACTCCCGCTGAAGGCAAATCCCTCGCTGAATTATTCGCCGGCCGTGATATTACTCCCATGCGTGAGCAAATGAAGTCGCTGATGGCTGAAGCAGAACTTCCCTACGGAGAAAGAACTCATACTTATAATAGCCGCCTGGCACAAGAAATAGGCAAATGGGCAGATACTCAAGAAGGTGGCGAGGCAATTCACGATGCCCTTTACAAAGCCTACTTCGTGGACAATTGTAATATTAGTGATATTAACGAGTTGCTAAGAATTGCCGGATCTGTAAATTTGGATACTTCAACTGCCCGGGAAATTTTAGAAGAGCGGCAATTCGAAACCGCTGTTGATGAAGATTGGAGTAGGGCACGATTAGTTGGCGTGACTGGAGTTCCTACATTTTTCAGCAATGACTTGACGGTGGTCGGATGTCAACCATATGAGACTCTGGAAAAATTTGTTCAGCACCTTATAGAACTGGAGAAAAAAGATTGAACAGCGAAACAATAAAAACAAAGAGCGAGAAAGCACATAAAAGAAGAACAGCTCTGGTCACCTGTATTGATCGATATATGGGCATCGTCATAAAAGAGAAATTCGAGAGTTTGAATATTGAGGTTATTGAAGGTCGTTATCCTATGACCAACGAAGCAGAAGTTAAGGAATTAGTAAGTAATGCGGCAGCATAGACATCCTCGTTGCAAATCTTGCTGAACCACCAATGACCAGCCCTGTGCAAAATATTCAGAACAGTGATTGGAATAAATTATTTGATTCTCTTGCACATCCGCTTATGTATTTGGTAAGAGCTGTTACTCCGCAAATGCTCGAGCGAAAATCTGGAAAAATAATTGCAGTAACCAGCGCCGCTCCCTTAAAAGGCATTGCAAATAACTCAGCCTATTGTGCTGCACGAGGAGCACAGAATGGTTTTATTAAAGCGGTGGGTTTGGAATTAGCGCGCAAAAATATTCATGCCAATGCAATCGCACAGAACTATGTTAACAATGACACTTATTATCCGGACGATATTCTAGACAATGAAAAATTTCTAGATCATGTAAAAAGAAATGTACCGACAAATAAAATTGGGGCCGCCAGTGAGACTGCAGAGCTTGCTGCCTATCTAGCTAGCAAAAACTGCAATCACATGGTGGGATAAATTATTCCACTGTCGGGAGGTTGGGCAACATAACCGTTGTCGCTGACACTAGGCGTTGCCATTAGATTCGTCACTAGACAAGATTGCTTTTACGATCCGCCCAAAAAGGTCTACGAAGCTCTGTTTTTAGAATCTTGTTAATTGGTGAAAGCGGCATTGGCTCATCACGAAAAGTAACACTCACCGGACATTTATAACTGGCGATTTGCTCTTTGCAAAATTTAATTAGCTCTGCTTCTGTTGGCTTTTCGTTGCCCTCAAGAGTCACGATAGCATGCACTGCTTCTCCCCAGGTGTCATGAGGAATGCCGATGACAGCGACTTGATGAATCGCTGGGTGATCAGAAATAATGTTTTCAATCTCAATGGGGTAAACATTCTCACCACCACTCACAATCATGTCCTTGACTCTGCCTTCGAGAAATAAAAAGCCTTCGTCGTCAAGATAACCGGCGTCACCTGTTAGGTACCAACCGTCTTGTAGCGCTTCGGCAGTCTGATCAGGAAGGCGCCAATATCCCTTCATGATGTTATCGCCACGAACCAATATCTGACCAGTTTCTCCATTAGAGACTTCATTGTTTTCATTATCGGTAATTTTAAGCTCTACATGCTTTACGGGTCGACCAACTGAGCCGAGTCTGTTTGCCTTGGGGCCTTCTAAAACATGAAAAGCAGAATCGAGGCTAGTCACAATGGGGCTTGCTTCAGTCATACCAAAGGTTTGAAAAATCTCTACGCCTGGGAATGCTTGAATAACTCTATTTAACAGTGCAACCGACATAGGAGCTGCTCCGTAAGCGAGCATTTTTAATGATGATAAATCGAACTTAGAAAAATCTGCATGATCTAACAGCATTTGTAACATCGTTGGTACTAGAGTGCCCGAGTTTATCTTGTGCTGCTCTATAATTGATAGCACTTCTACAACATCGAATTTTGGCAATATCACACAATGGCCGCCAAGAGCAGTGCCGCTAAAAACTCTAGAACCTGCCGCTAGATGGAACAGTGGCCCCATGATTATAAAATTCCAGTTTTCTTGCATGCGATAAAGCGGTATTGAACAATCAGTATTAATCTGAAAATTCTTGTGACTAAGCATTACTCCTTTGGACCGACCAGTAGTACCGCCGGTGTAAAAAATCATAACCGTATCATCATCGGCACCCGGAGTTAATGTGCAGTAAGATGCTGATGTGATGAGTTCAGCAACCTTTTCTTCATAAGAATTCATGCCTTCGGGAGTTTCACCCGGGCCTGCAAATACTAAAGTGGAAATACTCTCGCAGGCTTTTTGCATTGACCTTGCTTGATCAAGAAAAAACGGATCCACGATTAACACAGTTGGTGTGCAATCTTCTACGCACTCAATCATTTCTCGAAGTGATAATCGGTAGTTGACTGGTATAAAGATTGCGCCAATCAAAGCAGGAGCAAAATAACTCTCAAACAGAATATTGGAATTGAAGCCAAGAAAAGCTACTCGATCACCACTTCCAACACCAAATGATTTATAGACAGTAGCGGCAGCATGGCAACGCTGAAAAGTTTGTTTCCAACTTCGAGTCG
The DNA here is from genome assembly GCA_012960305.1 of Gammaproteobacteria bacterium. Taxonomy (GTDB): domain Bacteria; phylum Pseudomonadota; class Gammaproteobacteria; order Pseudomonadales; family Pseudohongiellaceae; genus UBA9145. The sequence continues at coordinate 375,097 of DUBM01000014.1, forward strand.
TATCTGCAAAAGTTAATGCAGGATTATTCGGCCATTTTTCTGCCGCACTCACTAATAGATTGGTGATATGTATAGCGCTTTGGTTATTCATTTGTTATAGCGCTTCCTGCTGTTTTTTTATATCCGTGGTGTTTTAGCGTTTCCCCACTAGCTTTCTGGTCCGGCGACTATTCCTGCATCGTGGAGGAGCCCAATTTCTGAACTATCAAGCCCCAATAAATCAGAAAGAATTTCATCGGTATGTTCTCCCAACAGAGGTGCTGGCTTGGCAGATAATTTTCTCAATGCAGTAAAATTTAAAGGTTGCGAAGGCATTAGATAAGGTCCAATGCCTGGCTGTTCTACGAGATCGAACAGAGGGTTATTTTCTGAGCAATCAATATCAGATTCAACCAATTGTTGAATTGATTGATAGGGACCCCAACAAACCCCAGCTTCATTCATGGCCTTAGTCACTTCTTCGTAATTATGCTGAGCAAACCAGGGAATAAATAATTGGCGCAGTTGCTCTCGAGCTTCGAAGCGATCGCCTTCCTTTCTGAATGACAGCCCCAGCTCTTGTTCCAAAGAGTCCACCTGATTCGTGCTTTGAGTAATCATTACAATGGCCTTCCACTGATTGGGGCTGACCCCCACAATCATTACTCTGCGACCGTCCTTGCACTGGAAGTCATGGCCAAAAGTACCAAAGAGGTGATTGCCCATTCTCTGTCTTTCTTGGCGATTGACTTGAGCCTCAGATAAATAACCCAAATGGCCCATAGTTGCCAAAGCAACGTCGGCAAGAGTTATTTTAATAAATTGGCCTTCTCCAGTTATTCGACGGTGACGTTCAGCGACAAGCAGCCCGATAGCGATCTGCTGGCCAGCTATGACATCCCATGCAGGAAAAGGATTATTAACTGGCACCTCACCATCGCCACTTAGATAAGGAAGTCCAACTTTACTATTCACTGTGTAGTCCAGTGCACTGCCGCCGTGGCGATCGCCGGTCAGATTCAAATAGATTAAATCATCTCTCAACTCTCTTAGCTTTTCTGCAGCTAACCAACCTTTGGCAGGAAAATTGGTAACAAAAATGCCTGCATCCTCACCCGGTACAGCAATTAACTCAGTTAATAATTCCTGCCCTTCGGGTTTTCTAAAATCCACAGCAATAGAGCGCTTCCCTTTGTTCAAGCTATGCCAGTAGAGGCTCTTGCCCTCTTTAGTTACTGGCCAACGACGATAATCGATGCCACCGCCAATCTGATCGAAGCGGATAACATCCGCGCCAAGTTGCGCTAAAGTCATACCACCCGAAGGCGCCGCAATAAATGCGCTGCCTTCAATAATCCGCAATCCTTTTAGAATTTCCTGCAATGCTCAGTCCTGACTTGATTCAGTAGATAAAAATTTAACCAACTTGTAGGTAACCGTTGTTAATTACCACTTTATCCTGTTCCAGAGATTTGCAGCGGAAAGATAGCTCATCACCGCTCTTCCAAATTTCTGTCCGGATAGTTTCGCCAGGATAAACTGGCGCAGAAAAACGCAGACGCATGCGCTTGAATTTTGCCGAATTATAGTTGCAGCACGTTTTAACCAATGCATGTGTGGCAATTCCCAAGGTACACAAACCATGAAGAATTGGCATTTTAAAATCAGCATTACGGGCTACAGCTGGAGATGCGTGTAGTGGATTAAAGTCGCCAGACAATCTGTAAATCAAGGCTTGCTGAGGCAATGTTGGTAAATCACAAATGATGTCTGGCTCTGATGATGGAATCAGGTCTGTTTTGGGCGAGATTTTCCCCTCACCACCAAAACCGCCGTCCCCCCTGGCCAGTATAGTAGTGATCAAAGTACAAAGATCATCACCTGTTTCAACGTCCCGCACAATTCGTTCTGAGACAATTAAGGCTCCTGCGCGCTCGCTCTTATCAGTTACTTCGGTTACCTTAGTCGTAGCTTCTACTGTTCCAGATGCAGGCAATTCTTTATGGAGGATTATCTCTTGGCCAGCATGAAGAACCTTAACCCAATCCAAGCCTGTGTCTTCTTCTTTCGCCCAGAATCCTGGGTGCGCCAGCATGACTGATTGACTTGGCAGTACTTTTAGATTTTCTTCGTAAACAAATCGTAGACTATCTTCATCAAGGGGATCGATTCCCATACCTACACCAAGGGCGTAGAGCATGCAGTCTTTTTCTGTATAGGTTTGGCGAATGGTAGGGAATTCGCGGTTTAATAATTTTTCTGCATCGAAGGGCATTGGTTGATCCTGTTTGTTATTAGTGCCGTTAGTTTATATCGATTTTACTAGTTTAGTGTTCTTCTTCGAGCTTTTTACGCTTTTTCGAATCAGGGTAGGCAGGTTTTTTGATTGGCTTGAACTATTTAGTCTGCCTTCTTAACTTTCTGTGTTGTCTGTTGTTCCGAACTCTTTGTCTTAAATTTTGATATCGCGCATTTTAGAAAATATTTTGATCTTTTCTTTTTACACTCTGTTTCCAGCTATATTGGATCCCAGCTAAATACGTCGCCGGACCTTTCCAATGGAAAGAAGTCAGATGCAAAAGCTGGAATTACTCGATCTATAACTTTGTCTGGCGTCCATCCTTCGGCTGTGTGAGCAAATCGAATTGGACGATTATGGTTAAACAGAAAAATTTCATTGTTTCTAACGCCAAAGATTTGTCCAGAAACATCCTGTGCCGCATCGCTACACAGGGCAATTGCTAATGGTGCAATTTTTTCCGGAGTCATCTGTTGGATTTTTTCGACACGGGCTTTTTCCTCATCGGTGTTTGTAGGAATAGTGCCAATGAGTCTGCTCCAGGCGAATGGTGCTATGCAGTTGGAGCGAACTCGAAATCGACCCATATCTAAAGCCATTGATTTAGAGAGACCCACGATGCCTAGCTTAGCAGCGGCATAGTTCGCCTGGCCAAAATTTCCTATAAGCCCGGAAGTTGAAGTCATGTTAACGAAGCAACCGCTGGTTTGAGCACGGAAATGAGTGGCTGCGGCTCGACTAACATTGAATGTTCCTTTGAGATGAACATTAATGACTGAATCGAAATCAGCTTCGGTCATTTTGTGAAATATAGCGTCACGTAAATTTCCGGCATTGTTAATAACTGCGTCGATGCGACCGAAATACCCAACCGCAGTTTCGATTATTTCATGGGCGGCATCCCAATCTGTAACACTGGCATAGGAGGCAACTGCTTCACCGCCCGCTGCTTTGATTTCGTTTACTACATCATCCGCTGGAATACTGTCACCACCAGAACCATCCTCGGCTCCACCTAGGTCGTTAACTACCACCTTGGCGCCATTGGCTGCCGCCAGCATGGCGATTCCGCGGCCGATTCCACGGCCTGCGCCAGTAACGACCATAACTTTGTCTTGTAATAATTGTTCAGAGCTCATTGTTGATGATTAACCTCTTTCTTGGGCTGTTAATTTTTGATTATATTTCTCGATTAACGTAATGAGATTCTATTTTGCATTAGCTATTAAATTTCTGGCGATTACTTTTAATGCCAACGTTTCTTCAGCCCCTTCAAAGATAGAAAGAACTCTAGCATCAACAAAATATCGGCTCACAGCAGATTCCTCCGCGTAACCCATGCCTCCGTGAATTTGTAAAGCTTCTCTGGAAATCCATTCAGCAGACCTACAGGTAAAAAGTTTTACGAGACTAGCTTCCATCTGCCCGCCACCCTGATCCATTAATTCTGCTACAGCGTACCCAAATTGTCGCGACGCAGTGAGTGTTGCCAGCATACGGCTAAGCTTAACTTTTGTTAGTTGATAATCAGCAACAGCTTTACCAAAAACTTGTCGCTCTTTGGCATAGCTTAAACCTTTTTCAAACGCTGCCTGCATAACACCAGTCGCGCGCGCGGCAGTTTGAATACGGCCTCCCGAAAAACCGGACATGGTGTAATAAAACCCTTTTCCTTCACCCTGTTCCTCGCCAACTAAATTCTCTGTTGGCACAAAATAGTCCTCGAAAAATAGATCATAGGAATGCATTCCACGATAACCAAGAGTCGCGATGGCTTTACCGGTAAGAGAGCCTCCGGATTCTTGCTCGTGGTCAAAAGAATGACCAGGATAGGCAGGCTTCTCGATTAGAAACATGCTCAGTCCTTTGTAACCAAGGCTAGCATCAGGGTTAGTTCTGGCTAGAACAAAAATCAATTCTGAGCGGCCGGCAAACGTACACCAGGTTTTACTGCCGTTAAGTAACCAACCATTTTTTGTTTGCGTTGCTTTAAGGCTTACTGCTGCTACATCAGAACCAGTGTTAGGCTCTGTAATTGATATAGCACATAATATTTCGCCAGCTGCTAATTTCGGCAACCACTTTTGTTGTTGGGCGTCGGTGCCTCCGCTTAATAAAGCTCTGGCTGCAATTTCCGGCCTAGTGATAAGGCTGCCAGCAGCACCAAGAGAGCCTCTTGATAGCTCTTCGGTCACGACAATCATGCCAAGACTGTCTGGCTTGTCGTCAGGCTGCAACCCACCGAAGCGTTCAGGAATGCAAGTTCCGAAGCAGCCAAGCTCAGCAGCCGGTTTTAATATGGCTTCGGGAATATCCTTGTCTTCACGATGGATTTCTTCTGCCAATGGCACGACAACATCATTGGCGAAACGAAAGAAGGTTTCTCTGACAAGTTCTTTTTCCTCGCTCAGCATTGAGGGCAATCGCTGGATGTCTTCATCGCAAATTTCACTACCAAGTGTAGTAAGAAATCCCGCATCGAGATACTTATCAAGTAAATTATTGACTTGTGGATTTGTAGAAAGTTGTAAGAGCTCTTGACGGTTAATACAAAGCTCAGCTGCCCGATTGGATAATCGTTGTTGGCATAACTGAAAAATTTCAGCGATGAAGAATAATGCTAGGCGAGTAGTGAGGGAATGATAATTAGTTTTTATGGCGTAATCACTAAAAGCTCTGGCTGCTTCTAATTCAGCAACGCAAAAAGCCAAGTCATAACTTGAGAGCTGCCAGTTATCTAATAGATCATTATCTAAGCCGGCTGCCTTAGTGCAATCTGCTTTAATTCTGCTTAGTGCACTATCGATTAATTGTTGAAGAAATTCCAAGCTCTCTGTAGCTGAGCTAAGATCGGCCTCCAAGTTTGTTCCAACTACTAATCTTCCCGATACCATTTTTTCTTTAGCCATTCTTTTTTGCAATTCAGGTATTAAATACTAAGTGTTGAAATTGAATTATTGAAGCTATTCTTTTGAAATTATCTGCGCTTCAGAAAAATACTCTTCACCATCAGAGTTACAATTATAATGCTGCCACACTTCGATTAGATGCTTTAGGCCCGAATTTAGTTATAAGGGCCTATTACAGAAATGCTGCATATATTCTGATGAGGGAAACCACCTAAATTGTGATTCAAGCCCAACTTAGGATCCGGCAATTGTCTGGCGCCGGCCCTACCTTGAAACTGCAGATAGTTTTCATAAATCATTCGCAAACCTGACGCTCCGATTGGATGGCCAAAACATTTTAGTCCGCCATCGATCTGGCATGGATTACTACCATCGGCATCGAAGGTCCCGTCTAAAACATCCGTAACTGCCTTCCCTTCTTCTGCTAACTGCAAATCTTCCATCGTAACCAGTTCAGTGATTGAGAAGCAGTCATGAACTTCAGTCATGGTGATTTCCTGCTTTGGATTTTTAATACCGGCTTCATCATAAGCTCGTTGCGCGGCGATACGTGTAGTCTTTAAATAAGAACCATCCCAACTTTCATGACTTGATTCAGTGCCGTTGGAAACAGCAAGTTGTAGTGCTTTGACTGAGACTAGGTTTTCTTTACCCAAGCTCCTGGCGATTTCAGGAGTTGTTACGATTGCACAGGCGGAACCATCGCTAACGCCACAGCAATCAAACAAGCCGATCGGTTCAGCAATATAAGGAGCATTAATCGCTTGCTCTTCGGTAATTTCTCTTTGTAAGTGAGCTTTAGGGTTCTTCACTCCATTTGCATGGCTCTTCACTGAAACATGGGCCATAGCTCGCTTAAGATCGTCTTTATTGACTTTGTGTTTGACTCGATAGCCACTGGCCAACTGAGCGAAAGCGCCGGGAGCTGAAAGATTCGGCCAGTACATATCATTTTCTACCCCGCGGGAACGTTGAGGCAATCCACCATAACCGGTGTCTTTTAGTTTTTCGACGCCTAAGGCAAGAGCGATATCGCAAGCTCCAGATGCCACGGCATAAACTGCCCCTCGAAAAGCTTCGGTGCCAGTGGCGCACATATTCTCGACTTTGGTTACTGGGATATAGTTGAGCCTAAGAGCAATAGCTAGAGGCATGGCACTAGCACCAACATTGAAAGCATCGATTCCCGCACCGAACCATGCTGCTTCAATCTGATTTCTTTCAATACCTGCGTCTTCAATACATTCTTCGAATGCCTCTACCATCAGGTCAGCGGGGCTAGATTCCCAACGCTCACCGAATTTGCTGCAACCCATACCGAGGATAACGACTTTATCTTTAATTCCGCTGGCCATGTTTTAACCCTTTATACTTTTTAATTTAAAAGCCTCCGTTTCTTTTACTTAGGCTTTGAATTCTAATTCTTAGAACAGATTATAAATACCTTACCGATATCATTTGTCCGTTCATTTTTCTTATTCTTCTATTGATGCCTTCCAAAAATATTTTCTAAATCCACGTTGCGTATCAAATTGCTTAATTCGAAAATGCACAGCGATTTTAGATCCTGATTCGATGGTGCCTTCGGCAACATCCGTAAAATCCATCATTAGCTTACCGCCACCTTCAAACTCTACCATGCCAAAATAGGCAGGCGGATTCCAATCGAAAGTGAGCCTATCTGCCGTCCAAGTTGCTACCTTCCCATTTTTGTCGGAGAACGGATAATCATCTTGACTCTCCAGTGCATTACACTCCGGATTTACGCAGTACTTGTCTCGAGGAATTTGAACAGTGCCGCATTCTCGACATTTGCCACCCAAAAATGCGGTGAGTAAATCTTTACGACGATTATAACCTGATAAGAAAGTTTGTTTGTCCGCTTCGCCGCGCTTACCAATATCTTTCTCAACCAAATTATTGAAACTCATAAATCTATTGTAATTAGTGTCTTCGCGTCGCCGAGAAATTGCACCGTTAACTCCTAGCTTAGGTTTGATTGAGCTCACTAGCTCAGTTGCTCGTAATAAAATCGCGTCACAGCCTTGACCAAAACCTGTTACCAACATCAAGTCACCGGGTGCGGCATTTTGCAAAGCTTTGGCCAGCAGAAGAATTGCCTGGGCAGCGCCGACGACACCAACAGTGGCAATCTGATTATCAATGATAGCTTCTGCATTAATGCCCAATTTTTTTGCCAATGCAGCAGGCGTGCGGGCTTGGTCGGTTGGCAGAATAAAATGCTTTATATCTGCTGCTCCTACCGAAGCATTTTCCAGCACGTTTGCAACTACCTTAGGCAAAGTTTTCATGAATCCTTCATCACGAATCCACCGTTCTTCCCAATCATAGTTGAAACTGGAATCTTCCCCCCGGTAGTGATCAACGAAGTCTTCAGCCAAAGTCTCGGCACCGAGAAATTCGGCAATGATATTTTCTGAGCCGGTGGTAATCGCCGCTGCTGCATCGCCCCACAACATTTCAGATCTTGAGCCCGCTTTCGTTCGTCTATGTTCTGACGCCACCAACATGGCGGTTCCTTGGCTATTAGCTTCCAGCAATGAAATAAGAGCTGAAGTCGCTGCCCGTTGTGACGCCCCAATATCCATACTGCGTAAACTGCGATCCAAATTTAGAGCCTCGCTTACTACAACTGAATTTTGTCTATCGAGAAACGGGAAAGTGGTTGATGCCATATAAAGAGCAGATAAAGATCTCTTATCTAAAGCTGTTAAGCAATCAGTTGCAGCCTCAACAGCCATGGTAATGGAGTCTTCATCCCAATTGCAGATACTACGCTCGCCTTTTGCTAGTAAATTTAAACCAGCATCAAACCAGGCGTTTGCTTCGGCTATCGCTTTTTTGCTTAGTCGTGCTCGGGGAATGTAAGCGCCGTAGGCGGTAATTCCTATCATGTCTTTCCCCTTAAACTGTTCGTCCGATTACTAATTTCATTACCTCTGATGCACCACCATAAATTCGCCGTACTCGAGAATCTACAAATAAACGAGAAATAGGATACTCGCGCATATAACCGTAGCCGCCGAATAATTGCAGACAATCATCAACGATCTTATTGCCAGTTTCGGTGGTCCATAGCTTAGCCATAGCACCTTCTTCTGGGGTTAACTTACCTTGGTCTATTTTGGTCAGGCATTGATCGATATATGCCCAGCCTACTGCTAAGCTAGTTTTTATTTCAGCAAGCTTAAATTGGGTGTTCTGAAATTCAAAAAGTTGTTTCCCAAATGCCTTCCGTCCTTTCACGTACTCCGTGGTAAGCTCGAATGCTCTTTGCGCTTCTGCTAGTGCTCTGCAGGCTATGGTGATTCGTTCTCGCGGCAGCTCATTCATTAGCACCGCAAACCCTCCTCCTTCTTGACCTAACAAGTTAGAAACAGGAACTCGCACATCTGAGAAAAACATTTCTGAAGTATCCGCTGCCTTTTGTCCGATTTTGTCTAGATTCCTGCCTCTTTCAAAGCCTTCACACTCTGTCTCAACAATAATTAGGCTAATTCCCCGAGCGCCCGCATCGGGATTAGTTGAGCAAGCAAGGAGAATGAAATTGCAGTTTTGGCCATTGGTGATGAAGGTTTTCTGACCATTAATCACATATTCATCGCCGTCTCTTATAGCCGAAGTACGTAAAGCCTTCAAATCTGAGCCACAGCCTGGCTCAGTCATGCCAATTGCAGCGATTGATTCGCCAGTGACCATTTTGGGTAACCATTGATGCTTCTGCTCTTCAGTGCCACTGTTTAATAAATAATAGGCGACGATGTCAGATGACACCGAGAATCCGACACTGGCGCCACCGATGGCATAGCCAACCTCTTCAGAAAGCACCATATTGTAAAAAAAATCCGCACCGGGCCCACCGTACTCTTCAGGAATTCCACAACAATGAAAACCATTTGCTCCTGCCTGCAACCAGAATTTCTTGGGCAAAACCCCTTCGTCTTCCCATTTGGCGATATTTGGTTCCAACTCCTCTCTGAAGAAACGGCGGGCGTTGCTTCTGAATAGTTCATGATCACTATTGAAGATCGCGCGGTTATGCATTGGTTGAACCACCTACTGTAATGAGGTTTTAGTGGATTGAAGAGTCTAGCGGAAAACGAAATTGATTGCGATGCAGAACTGAATAGAAATAGGTGCCGGGGAGCCGTATTCAAACAGACCTCTACGCCACAAATTTCACTAATTAATAATAGGCGCCATATACACCATTATTCTCTTAATTCAATTTTATTGACTTAAATTACAGTCCTAGCGCTTTCATCATTAATAAGGTGTCTTCATCTTTATAGTTAAACTGTTCGATGACCTGCCAACCTAGCTCTGAATAAAGACCACCACTTAGATTGATTGTTTGCAAATATAGATAGGGCAAATTCCTTTCTCGGGCCATTTTAACAATCTTCATGGTCATTGCTGAAGCAATTCTACTACCTCTATATTGTTCCATAACGAATACGGACCCTAACCAATACTTATTACTAGGATATACATCTTCTAATTCCTGAAGTTTCAGTGCAGCCGAACCTACATAAATGCCGTTCAATACAGCTAGTACATGAATTGGTAGATCACCTGAGCTCAGGGAGGAGGCCAATTGATGAATATTCTTATCCCTATCTGGCCCCATGCGATCACCCCAGACCGTATACCACCAGTCTATTACCATGGGGACCAAGTCTGGACGGTCTACCAGCAATTCGTAATTTAATCCCATGATTGTTCACTACACCAAGGTTTAGAAAACCGAGAGCTAAGAAATCGGAATCGAGGGTTTCATTTAACCGAAAAATAGAAAGAAATCAGACTATTGAATCCAACTCCTTGCGTTTTTTGGCCCATGAAGCCAATGCTTATGCCTGAGTTCTCAATAGGGAATAACTGGCATAAACGCAGTTCTAGATTATAAAGACCTGTCTAACTATAGATAGAGAGAAAACTGTATATTGATGAGAAGCTGCATGAAACAATTACTGCCACATATTAAATTAGACAAAGATGCAGGCAAGAGATTACAGACTAATAATATGTGTTATTTTTTAGCTTGTTAGCGTCTTTCAGTAATCGCAGCATCAACTAGATGAGTAAAATCTTCACGGAACCCCCCGCCGCGAGAGGGAGATATCTGTGCCATGATGACGATGACCGTACCTTGCACCGGATCGATGAAATATCGAGTGCCAGCGGAGCCATCCCACCAAATGGTGCCTTCGCTCACTGGAAAATTATAAGCAGTTGAATCAATTACCAGATTGAAGCCACCTAATGTCCAGCCGGAACCTAACCAATAACCACTGTCACCAATCGGCATGGCCTGGTCGGGCACAGCGTTTTTATAAATCAGCTCTGCTGTAGAGGCGCTCAGTAAGCGGTTGTCATTGAGAACACCTCGATTGAGTACCAGTTGACTGAAGCGCATATAGTCCATGACTGAAGACAGTAAGCCGACGCCGCCCTCAATAAGTTTTGGTTTCATCGTGAATGGAATATTTTCAATTTGGTGAGGAAGTAAACGACCATCGATCGGACGATAGAGGCTAGCTAGACGGTCAGCATTTGAGCCTTCTGCCCAGAACATAGTGCTATCCATTCCCAATGGGTCTAACAGCTCGTTTTCCAGATATCGATCGAATGGCATACCAGACCATACTTCGACTAATTTTCCGAGAATGGTTGCGTGTATCCCATAACGGAATTCAGTGCCAGGATCCTGAAATAATGGCACCCTTGCCGCATTCTTAACCATTTGGTCAAGCGTAATATTCTTATTTCTAACGTTATTTTCACGATAAAGTCTTGAGCTACGACTCCCCAAACCTGATGTATGAGTCAGTAAATGGGCCACAGTGATTTCGTTAGCACGAGGTTTAGTTTGAGAAATATCTGTACTACTGGAATCCAAAAGAACGCGCTGACTTTCAAACTCTGGCAGATACATCTTAATGGGATCATCGAATTTAAATTTGCCCTGATCATACATTTGCAGTACAGCGAGGCTAGTAATTTGTCGAGTCATTGAGTATGTGCGGAACAAAGCGTTGTCGATCATTGGTTTTTCCTGTTCTAAATCCATTTGCCCCAATGACTCGAAATAGACGATTTTCCCGTCTCGAGCAACAGCAGCGACCACGCCGGCAATATCCCCATCATCAATGTGTTGTTGAAGACTTTCGGTGGCGGCAGCTAACTGACTAGAAGACATCCCCACTGTCTCAGCTCCCACGAAAGGAAAACTCTGAGCTAACATCTGATTACAATAGACTAAGCCACACAGCAGAAAAAATGACCGGCGCAAACTAATAGAAATTTGCATCATTCTTCGATCAGGCTCTTTAGAGAATTTTCTGCTCATTGTAACTTCCATCTACTTAGTTAGTATGCTTTAAGAATCTTTTGTCTCTCACAACGTCTTAATCTAGTGTTCTATGACCTATCCGTAAAAGTGAATTTAGACAGGTACAGCTGATTAACAGGACGCTAAACGTTTTCTGATAATTTGTCTAGAGAGAAGTAACTCGCCCGCCCATAAGAGACGACCGGCTAGTAATCATGGGATCTAAACTGTCATAGTCGTAGTTAAAGCGAAGACAGGTTGAGAAAAATTATACTGAATTTTTCTATCTCCACCAAGGTTGATTCTTTCGTTTTTTGTCGATAAAGACTATTCAACAACTCAAGCCGAAAATAAACCATCTTTTTGAATGTTTTTGCCGCAGTTTAATTATTATGAGAAATAGAGTCATCGACATTTTCCAGCTTGTTCCGAAGTTCTGAAATTTCCAACAGGAATTTACCTCTTACTTGATAGCTTAATAGCTGAGAAGGGCATACGAGCGTTGAAGGCCAACGTTACGTAACATAAAACTAACTTCTTGTCAGTTATGATCAATTCCGCCTTCCTAACGGTTCCTTGTTAACCAAAATTACATCAGAGCTTAGCAGCCAATACGGGACTCCCCCTAGGCTTATGATTAAACATGGTCAACATTGAGAAATATAAAAGGTTTAATTCGATGTATCCAGCAGGGATTCCCAGTCGTACTTAACATCGGCAATCCCAATAAAATGTGGGTTCAGGAGCTCTTCCTTCTGGTTATACCTAAGGGTTTGGAAATTTGTATCTACGATTTCGCCACCCGCTGCCGAAACTACTGCGTGGGCGGCGGCCGTATCCCATTCACAGGTAGGCGCCAATCTTGGATAAATGTCAGCGGCCCCCTCGGCCAACAGGCATATTTTCAGTGAACTTCCCATACTTACCACTTCAGTTTCGCCGAATCGCTCCTTAATTAACTGGAGTAGATCATCTACCAATTCGCCACGGTGGCTCCTGCTGGCTACTACACGAATCAATTGAGTTGGTGACTCTATCGACGAACATTTAATTTGCTTAGTGCCTGCCTTGGAGGATTTCCAAGCACCCAAACCCAGCTTGCCGACATAGGTAGTATCTAGCACGGGCACATGAACCACACCTAATGTCGCTTGGCCTTTTTCTATCAGAGCAATGTTTACCGTGAACTCACCGTTGCGTTTAACAAACTCTTTGGTTCCGTCTAGAGGATCAACTAACCAATAACGCTCCCAGGAATGACGTTCTTTGGAGCTAATGGATTCGGACTCCTCGGAAAGTACGGGAATCTGATCATCGAGAGTAATTAGCCGCTCCACGATTAGAGTATGGGCACGCCGATCTGCTTCAGTGAGAGGAGAGTCGTCTGCTTTAGTTGAAACGGCGATGTCACCGGCTTGATTATAAACGGCCAGAATCTCTTGCCCTGCCGCCAAAGCAATATTAACTACACTGTCGAGCAAAGTGTCATTCCACATTTATAAACTCACTTAGGTCTTTGAATTAGATCATGGTGATTTTAATTTCTGGCTTGCTTAGGTAAGCTGATGCATCTTGCAATACGGAATGATTATTGCCAAGTAATTTTCCCTGGAGATTCTCAATGCTTTCGTGGAGCGACATCGACACCATCATGTTTGACATGGATGGAACACTATTAGACCTGCACTTCGATAGTTATTTCTGGCACAATCTGGTTCCTCAAGTCTACAGTGAAAAGCATAATATTAGTGTAGAGGCAGCACGAGAAAAAATCTTTGCCGAGTATGAAAAAATTTACGGCTCACTGGATTGGTATTGTCTCAACTACTGGACCAAAAAACTAGATCTCGACATTGGAGAATTGAAAACTACAATCACTCATAAGATCGCAATTCGTCCTAATGTACTAATCTTGTTACAAGAGCTCCAATTATTGGGGAAGAGAATTATTCTAATAACTAATGCTCACCCGATAAGCTTGAATATTAAAATGAAGCACACCGGACTCGCAGTTTTTTTCCATCAATGCATTAGTTCTCATTCGCTTAAGTTGGCGAAAGAGAATTCTGGCTTCTGGGAAAAACTTCAGAGTCTTGAATCTTATAACCCCGATCGGACTGTTTTGTTCGATGATTCCTTACCAGTCTTACAACAGGCTAAGCGAGAAGGAATAAAGCATTTGTTCGGCATCGTGAAACCTGATAGTCAAAATTCGCCCGTTGAGTTAGAAGAATTTTCACAGATCGACGACTTTAATCAAGTTCTGCCTTCTTCTTTAAGCACTAAGGAAATCACTAATGACTGAATCCAAATCCATTAGGTCTAATTCCAATGCTGGTTCTAAAATTGCCTCAGAGAGCATGGTTAAAGTTCGATTAGATAAATGGCTATGGGCTGCACGCTTCTATAAGACTCGTGCACTTGCCAAGCAGGCAGTTGATGGTGGCAAAATCCAATGTAACGGCAATCGCACTAAACCTAGTAAAGAAATCAATACCGGCACAGAAATTACGTTGAAGCAGGGCTATGATGACAAGACTGTCACAGTAGTCGCATTAAGTGAACAGCGTCGAGGCGCGCCAGAGGCGCAACGACTATACGAAGAAACTCTCGCGAGCATGGAGCAACGAGAAAAGCTGTCTGCCCAACGAAAGGCACAGCCTAGCCATTGGGCTACCCCAACCAAGCCAAATAAAAAAGATAGAAGACTGATCCAGAAATTTAAGCAGGGAAAATAGAGCCTGAGCGGAACAACTGAGCCGTGAATAGCTAAGAGATTCAGCTGTTAGCACAAAGTCACGATGTTTGTCATAATGCCGCTCTCTCAATGAGCTAGGCCTTGGCTCTGAAGTGGCAACAGGAGTGACCTTGAGCAAGCAATTCACTGAGTCTCTGCAGCGTTATCAGTTACCTAGGTTCGAAATCGAATGGGGGGCCGTCCAACGAGGGATAGAAAAAGAAAATCTTAGGGTATCGCCAGAAGGGAATATCTCACAGACTGGACATCCTAAATCTTTGGGCGCTGCTCTCACCAATCCGTTTATTACCACTGACTTCTCAGAAGCTCAACTGGAATTTATTACTCCAGCCTATGCGGATATTGGCGAATGTTTGCAGAAGCTTGACGATATTCATCGCTTCACCTTTAACAATCTAGATAATAGCGAAATGCTCTGGGTCGCGAGTATGCCCTGTTCATTAAGCGCGGATACTGAAATTCCCATCGCTCAATACGGAAGCTCAAATATTGGCAAGTTAAAAACTTTATATCGCCATGGCTTGAGTCATCGTTATGGCAGCTTGATGCAGACGATTTCTGGATTGCATTACAATTTCTCGATGCCAGGCTCATTTTGGCAACCTTATAAAGAGTTGTGTGATTTCGAAGGTGATATCACAGAATTTAGAACACAAAAGTATCTGCATCTAATCCGAAATTTTCATCGTTATTCTTGGCTACTCATGTACCTTTTTGGTGCCTCACCGGCTGCTGCCAAAAATTTTGTGCACGGAAGAGAACACACCCTCGATGACTTCGATGACACTAGCTTATACTTGCCTAACGCAACCTGCTTGCGCATGGGTAATCTCGGTTACAAAAGTGAGGCGCAGAAATCTCTGTTTGTCTGTTACAACGAATTGCATTCCTATGTCGATTGTTTACATAAAGCAATGCGCACTCCCTACCCTAAATATGAAGAAATTGACACAAATGCCAATGGCGAGTTTGTTCAGATCAATGCCAATCTCTTACAATTAGAAAATGAATTTTATAGCACTATCCGGCCTAAACGAAATGTTAGTAGCGGCGAACGCCCTCTCGATACTTTGACTGCAAACGGAATCGAATATATTGAAGTTCGTGCATTGGACCTCAACCCATATTTGCCCTTGGGAATAGATTCTGAGCAAATTCGTTTTCTCGACACTTTCTTATTACATTGCTTGTTAAGCGAAAGCCCCCAATGTAATGAAAGTGAATTCTTTGAAGTTGCTAAGAATATTACTGCTGTTGTTGAACACGGTAGAGATGAACACCTAATGCTGAATCTGGAAGGCAAACCGAAGAATTTACGCGAATGGGCTGGAGAATTAGTCAAGGATTTAGCTCATGCTGCTGGTCTATTAGATCATGCGCACGATACATCTCTTTATGAAGAAAGCTTGCAAGCACAAGCAGATAAAGTCGCAGATTCAGATCTGACTCCTTCTGGAAAAATGATTAAGGCGATGAAGACAAAAGGTTTGTCATTTTTTGAATTTTCAATGCAACAGTCACATACGCAAAATGATTATTTTAGGCTGACTAAACTACATTCAGAAACCAATACTTTCATGGAAGACACAAGCCGCGACTCTCTGGTAAAACAGCAAGAAATCGAGAAGACAGACGCTATCGGTTTTGAGGAGTTTCTTAAGGATTGGAATAGCACATAACTTGGGGGCGGTCCTGCTAGACTATTATTGGACGACGAAATTCGTAAAATAGAGATTGTCGATATTTACATCCCCAAACCTTTCTAGGGTCGCCATCAACTGCTTTACTTTATTTAGTGCTTCTCGGCTCAAGGTTTCTCTCTCAACAGTGGAAGTTAGATTTTCTTCAACTCGAGAAAAAGCTTCCCATTTTGCTTATAATGAGAATTAAAATTACCAATATCTTAGTGATTTTGTTCATGTGGTTTAGATTCCATATTGCTACCTCTTGGTTAAACCATACCGCGCCAGCTAAAATTCAACACATCGCTCTGTTCCTAACATACGTGTCGTAGAAAATTTATCAGACAGCCCTCTAGCCAAGGCGCGGTCTATCTAGTGTAGAATACGGCCAGAATAGAATAAGGCTTTTCAGGAGCAGCAGATGACACTGACAATTCCAGATAACCGCATTATCAATTTTGGCGTTTTTGCCGCCTGTGTTGTTACCATTATTATTGTGCTTTATATGGAGCACGTCATGTTGCTGTCACCCTGCGGCTTATGTATTACTCAGAGAGTATTCGTAATTCTCTGTGGATTCTGTTGCCTGGCCTCGGCGATTCACAATCCGCCCTTCATTGGTCAACGAAACTACGCCTTTTTAGGGGCTTCCATGTGTATATTTGGAAGTTACTTTGCCCTCCGGCAGATCTGGTTACAGAGCCTCCCAGAAGATCAGATTCCTGCCTGTGGGCCCGGTTTTACCTACATCCTAGAGAATTTTCCTTTCATGGATTTATTCAATTTCCTATTAATTGGTGATGGTAATTGTGCGGAAGTAAAGTACCGTTTTCTTGGCATATTCACGATTCCTCAGATGTCGATGGCCGCCTATGTACTGTTGTTCAGTACTTGTATGTACATAGCTTTTCGCAAACGTCTCCAAGATAGCTAGCTCAGAAAAATTCGGCAACCTCAGCCTCTTTTCTGAGGCTGATCCGCGCCGATTCCAGTAATAAAGAAAAATAATTCGACTTGTGCAAATCGAATTTTCTTACCTGTAATTAGCGGAACTGCTCACCAAGTCACCTCTGCGCTTAGTTAGAAGCACTAATTTCCTAGCCTCGGCGCCAGCGAAAAAACTTCTCAAGTAACGGAAAATATTTCTCTGGAAGACGTGCCGACCTCCATGCATTGGCTGCAAATTTATTCGCTTCCAGTAAAGTTGGATAGATATGAGTCACAGCAGAGATTTTTTTCAATCCCATTCCATGAGTCATGGCAAATACGAATTCACCTATTAGTTCGGCGGAGTGGTATCCCACAATGGTAACGCCCAAAATTTTGTCTTTACCCGGCACTGTCAAAATTTTTATAAAACCATGGGCTTCGCCATCTGAAAGTGAACGATCATGATCGTCTAAATCATAGCGGGTAATCTCATAAGGGGTTTTTTTATCGATAGCCTCCTGCTCACTCAATCCAACACGTGCAACTTCTGGATCGATAAAAGTAGCCCACGGCACAACATTGTAATTGGCTCGGGACCTCCATAAGCCACCTAGCATGGCGTTAAGAGAAGCAAACCAAGCCTGGAATGAGGCCATATGAGTGAACTGGTAAGGACCCGCAACATCACCACAGGCGAAAATATTTGGATAGACGGTCTGCAAATATTCATTTACCTGGATAGTGCCTTGAGGCTCAATCAGCATATTAAGCGATTCCAAGCCAAAGCCTTCTACATTTGGTTTTCTGCCGATTGCCAGGAGTACTGCATCAAAGGGAATTCGTACAATGTCACCTTTATGGTGTGCCTCCATGTAATTCTCACCATCTACAATTTCGAATTTATTAAGGCGGTGATCAGTAAGCACAGCAATGCCTTCGGCTTTAAAGCGATCCATAACTAAGGCCGAAACTTCTTCATCCTCTCTAGGCAGGATTCTAGAAGCCAAATCAACCTGGGTGACATTTGATCCAAGGTTATTAAATGCTTGGGATAATTCACATCCAATTGCCCCCCCACCGACAACCAACAGCCGTTTAGGTAATTCGGTCAATGACCAGATAGTATCGGAGGTAAGGTAATTTATGTTCTCAAGACCAGGAATTAGAGGAACAAGAGGCCGGGCTCCAGTCGCTATAATTATTGATCGCGTAGTAATCTCTTTCCCATTTACTGCGACACAATACGGCGATTTTATTTTAGCTTCACCAATTTCTACCTCGACACCCAAAGAAGTAAATCTTTCCACAGAGTCGTGAGGCTCAATAGCGGCAATTACTCCTTGTACTCGTTTCATTACCTCTGGGAAATTAACTTCTCCAGAGGAACTTTCTATGCCGAATTCTTTTCCTCGCTTAATATAAGACATGATTCGGCCACTGCGAATTAAGGACTTGCTGGGCACACATCCCGTGTTCAAACAATCGCCGCCCATCTTGTGTTTCTCTACTAATAAAACCTCTGCTTTCGCTCTGGCAACAATTAATGACGCAACCAATCCTGCGGACCCTGCACCTATTACTACAACGTTTTTATCAAATGATTTAGGCCGAATAAAATTTTTCAGTAGTTTTTTTTGCTTAATATTATTTATAAGATATTTTGCAATAAAAGGAACTATCGCTAACAAAGCAATTGATAGAATCACAGGCAAACTTACTAAGCCAGCTATTGAGTCGATTTGCGACAGCTCCGACCCTGCATTAACATATGCAGTGGTATACAAAAGCATGCCTACTTGACTCACCAAATAGTAATCTCTTGTTCTAATGGGAGTTAAACCCATTAGCAAATTAACAATAAAAAACGGAATGATTGGCACAATGCGAATGCTAAACAAATAGAAATTGCCGTCTTTTTCTACGCCACGATTAATGGGTCCAAGATATCCGCTAAATTTACGTTGCACCCAGTCACGTAATAGCCAGCGAGACGCCAGAAACGAAAAAGTAGCGCCGATTGAACTGGCAAAGGAAATCAAGAAGGTTCCCCAAAGAACTCCAAATATGCCACCCCCTACTAAAGTCATTATTAATGCGCCGGGAATCGATAACGCAGTAACCAATACGTAAATTGAAAAATAGAGGAATGCTGTTAAGGCAAAGTTTTCATTTTTAAAATTCTGAATATCTGCAAGCTGATATTGTGCGTATTCAAGAGTGAGGTACTGCCCGAGGTCAAAAATGAAATAGCTACCTATTATGGCGGCGATCAGACCAAGGAGTAGAAGTTTGGATTTCTTCACTGAATGAGAGTTCCTTTGTGTCACTTTGTATTCAATTTCTCTTTACGCTCAAAAATAGAAGCAGATTAATAGCTAGCACTTATTCTTACTATCAATTTACGATATGCTATAAGTCTTCTACGAAACCCTGACTAAACCGTATTTAGTAGGATCGTCGAATATAAACGCTAATAGCAAATAAGTTAAGAGATTCCAAACGTGTCAAATTTTGATTTTAACCGCAAGTTTCCTGTTACCCGGATGCGCCGGATGCGACGCGACGACTTTAGCCGACGATTAATGCGCGAAACTCGATTGTCCACAGATGACCTGATATTCCCAGTTTTTATTGTTGAAGGAGAGAAACAGCGACAGCCTATCGCGTCCATGCCTGGCATAGTCAGACTCAGCATCGATGAGCTATTGAAAGAAGCACAGGAACTCGTTGATCTGAACATTCCTGCGATTGCTCTCTTTCCGGCATTAGATGATTCAATAAAAACTATTGATGGCAGCGAAGCTTTTAATCACAATGGCTTAGTTCAAAGGGCAGTTAAAGCATTAAAAGTAACTCAACCGGCATTAGGTGTCATCACAGATGTCGCTCTTGATCCTTATACTACTCATGGCCAAGACGGCATCATTGATGACGCAGGTTACGTGCTGAATGAGGAAACCGTCAAAGTTCTAGCCAAACAAGCACTTTCCCATGCCCAAGCTGGCGCTGACATCGTTGCTCCTTCGGACATGATGGACGGACGGGTTGGCGCTATTCGCCTAATATTAGAAGAACATGAACAAATCTATACTCGAATACTAGCCTATTCGGCAAAGTATGCGTCCAGTTATTATGGCCCTTTTCGAGATGCAGTTGGCTCCAGCGGCAATCTAGGTAGCGGCAACAAATATAGCTACCAAATGGATATCGCCAATAGTGATGAAGCACTGCAGGAGGTGGCTCTGGACCTAGCTGAAGGTGCAGACATGGTCATGGTTAAACCAGGATTGCCGTATTTAGATATCGTACAGCGGGTAAAAAATGAATTCCGCGTGCCTACTTTTGTTTATCAAGTAAGTGGCGAATACGCCATGCATATGGCTGCAGCTGAAAAGGGCTGGCTGGATGAGGACGCTGTGGCGCTGGAGTCACTCGTTGCCATCAAGCGCGCGGGTGCCGATGCAATTTTGACCTACTTTGCCAAAAAGGCAGCTGCATTGCTGAAACCTTAGCTATTAATTTTTAGGATCTTTGGCTCCAAAATGGATTGCTACTTGAATCCTCAATTTTTGGCCTTATCATATGCCTAAGCAAGCTGGCAATTGGGAACATCAACCTAACGAAGACAAGCCGTTTAGCCTAAACACTCTCCAACAACATAGGAAAAGACTAATGAGCGAAAATATCGTTCACATTTCTGACAGCAGTTTTGATCAAGATGTATTGCAAGCAGAATGCCCGGTACTCGTAGACTTTTGGGCAGAGTGGTGCGGCCCGTGCAAAATGATTGCCCCGGTTCTTGAGGAGCTTGCCGACGAATACGACGGCAAACTCAAAATTTGCAAAATGGATGTAGACTCGAATACTGACACCGCTCCAAAATATGGTATTCGAGGCATACCAACATTAATATTGTTCAATAAGGGAGAGATTGCGGGCACTAAAGTAGGGGCTCTCTCAAAATCTCAACTATCTGCTTTCATTGACAGCGCTATTTAAATTGAGTTTAATGTGGCGTCTCGCTTATGCGAGATGACACAGGATGTGGAATTTTCAGTCTCAAAGCCCTAAACACACTGATCTTAGAACATTTACCCGTATCTTTATTTAGCTATGTCACTTCGGGGCAAGCGCAGAGCATGTTTAATTTGTTGGTTTTGTGGAGAAATGAACACGCAGTTTTTGTGGACACATATGTAGAGTAAGTCTATATTTAGAAAAATCACTGAAAACTAGCAAACAACTTGCTAGAAATAAGATAAAAACTAAAATAAAAACAACAAAGATACGACTTTCCACAGAAATCTTACCTGCTCTCTACTTAACTTTACTATCGAATTGACGATTAATAGATCTTAATAATCAGTTCTAGAGCTAATTAGCCTTTTAAATTTTTCAATAATCAATTCCTTTTAGAATTACCAATTTAAATATCTATAAAACTTTGACCAGAGCTCATTAGTGGCTTCGTCCGATCACTCACAATACAACAAATCCCAACACCCTATCCTCATAAGAAGACCTCATAAATGAATCTAACCGAATTAAAACAACAACCGATCGCCGATCTGGTCACTACTGCACACGAAATGGGACTGGAAAATGTCTCTCGAACTCGCAAACAAGACATCATATTTGTCATCCTGAAAAAACACGCCAAGAATGGTGAGGATATTTACGGAGATGGTGTTCTAGAAATATTACAAGATGGTTTTGGGTTCTTACGCTCTGCAGATTCGTCGTACTTGGCGGGACCTGATGATATTTATGTATCGCCAAGTCAAATTAGACGATTCAATCTTCGAACTGGCGATACGGTTGCAGGAAAGATAAGGCCGCCAAAAGATGGCGAAAGATATTTCGCATTACTAAAAATCGCAGAGGTTAATTTTAATAAACCTGAGAATTCCAAGCACAAAATTCTTTTCGAAAACCTTACTCCTCTCTTTCCCAACGAACGTTTGCCCTTGGAAGTCGGAAACGGTAGCACTGAAGATCTTAGTTCTCGCGTTATAGATTTAACTGCACCTATCGGAAAAGGACAGCGGGGCCTAATTGTCTCTCCGCCTAAAGCTGGCAAGACTCTTATTCTACAAAATATGGCACAGTCAATTGTTAAGAATAATCCTGAGTGTAGATTAATCGTTTTACTGATCGACGAACGACCAGAAGAAGTGACAGAGATGCAACGCTCAGTGCGTGGTGAAGTTGTTGCCAGCACATTTGATGAACCACCTTCTCGTCATGTCCAAGTTGCTGAGATGGTTATTGAGAAAGCCAAGAGACTTGTTGAACACAAAGAAGATGTAATAATTCTTCTTGATTCTATTACTCGATTGGCGAGAGCCTATAACACCATAATCCCTTCTTCAGGCAAGGTACTTACCGGTGGTGTCGACGCTCATGCTCTTGAGCGCCCAAAAAGATTTTTTGGTGCAGCAAGAAATTTGGAAGAAGGTGGTAGCCTAACGATTATTGCCACAGCGCTAATTGATACAGGTTCGAAAATGGATGAAGTGATCTACGAAGAATTTAAAAGCACTGGTAATATGGAATTGCATCTTGATCGTAAAATTGCTGAGAAACGTATTTACCCAGCAATCAATGTGCGGCGATCAGGAACTCGTCGCGAAGATTTGTTGACAACAGAAGAAGAATTGCAACGCATGTGGATACTGCGAAAATTATTAAGCTCAATGGAAGATGTAGCAGCGACTGAATTTATTTTGGATAAACTGAAAGCTGTTAAGACAAATGAAGAGTTTTTTAATTCAATGAAACGCAGTTAGAAATTCAATTAAAATTATTCCCTCATTAAACTCTCCGACTAAGCAAAAAAGACATCGATGTCATTTAGAGACTTACGAGATTTTATTAAACTTCTGGAAAATGAAGGCGAGTTAATCCGCATTCACTCAGAAGTTGATCCCTATTTAGAAGTAACTGAAATTAGTGATCGAACTCTTCGTCAGGGCGGTCCCGCGCTGCTATTTGAAAACTTAAAGGGTTCAAATATCCCGTTGCTGGCTAACCTGTTTGGTAATACCCGACGCATCGCGCTTGCAATGGGGCAGGAAGATATAGACGGCCTTAGAGATGTGGGCAAACTGTTGGCTTTTCTTAAAGAACCAACTCTTCCCTCAGGCTGGAAAGATTTGTGGCAAAGTCTACCTAGCTACAAAAGTGTTCTTAATATTGCTCCTAATGTAAAAAAGTCAGCCCCCTGTCAGGAAATCGTGCTTGAAGGCAACGATGTTGATTTAACTCAGTTACCGATACAGACTTGCTGGCCTGGAGATGTAGCCCCATTGATCACCTGGCCTTTGGTAATTACCAAAGGCCCTGAGAAAGAACGGCAAAACCTTGGCATCTACAGAATGCAGTTACTGGGCCCGAGTAGACTAATTATGCGCTGGTTATCCCATCGCGGCGGTGCTTTGGATTTTCGCGAATGGCAGAAAGCGCATCCAGGAGAGAGTTTCCCCGTCTCCATCGCCATTGGGGCGGACCCGGCAACAATATTGGCTACAGTAACGCCAATACCTGACACACTTTCAGAATATGCATTCGCAGGTTTACTGCGCGGTTCAAAAACCGATGTGGTTAAATCGATTAGTAATGATTTACAGGTTCCAGCTAGTGCTGAATTCGTACTTGAAGGGGTAATCGAAGCTGGAGACTTGGCCAGCGAAGGCCCTTACGGTGATCACACAGGCTATTACAACGAAGTTGAGAAATTTCCTGTGGTTACTGTACACCGCATTACTCATCGAAAAGACCCGATTTACCACAGCACCTACACCGGACGTCCACCAGATGAGCCTGCCATGTTAGGCGCGGCTTTGAATGAAGTATTCGTACCTTTGTTGCAAAAACAATTTCCAGAAATAACAGACTTTTACCTTCCTCCTGAAGGATGCTCTTACCGGCTCGCAATAGTCAGTATAAAGAAACAGTATCCAGGTCATGCCAAACGAGTGATGATGGGAGTCTGGTCTTTCCTGCGTCAATTTATGTATACCAAGTTTGTGATCGTGGTTGATGACGATATTGATATCAGAAAATGGGAAGATGTGATCTGGGCTATCACTACACGCATGGACCCAATTAGAGATACTGTTCTAATTGACAATACACCAATTGATTACCTAGACTTTGCGTCCCCTGTCTCTGGACTTGGCTCAAAAATGGGGATGGATGCAACTAATAAAAGGGAAGGTGAAACTCAAAGGACCTGGGGCGCAACTATTAGCATGTCCGACGAAGTAAAGTCTCGTGTTGACGAGTTGTGGTCAGAGTTGGGCATCGATAAAAGCTAGCATACTGCGACTATTGAATTGCCTTGGGTAATTCTGGAAGTGGTAATTCAGGCAAGTTATTACCTAGTAAATCTCCATAATTTCTCAGATATATTTCACTCGCTGCATCTTCTCCCAAATGACTCAGTAATCGACTAAGCTCGACATAAGCTTCTGCGCTGGGGGATATTTTTATACTTGCTTGATAATACTCCTTAGCCTTTCCCCATAATTCATTGCGCATACTGATCCGGCCTAGACTAAGAAGTAGTTTATCATCAGCGGGCCGAGTCTTGAGCCAAGTTTCAGCCATAAGTAATTGCTGTTGATTAACTTCAAAATCTTGTTCTCCATAAATCGATATCAAAGGTTTGCTCCAAGATTTAGTCAAAGCAATTTCAATTACTTTCGCTGCCTCTGGTTTTGCGTTGAGCTCGAATAGCAGCTTGGCGTAGTGTTTCACAACTTTTTGAGTGGCCTTGTAACTCGCTGGAGATTTCTGCCATATTTTAGTCATTTCAGTTACAGCATCTCTTTTAAAACTCGCTTCAATCGATCTACCATCAGCTTTATCAAATATCGAATAAAGTTCTTCCATAAATATGCGCATTTCAATCAACTGCATTTCTTCAGCATCGATAACTTTATTTTTTTGTAGAGTTGGTAATAAATTAGAGAGTTTTTCCCAGTCCTGCAATTTTATATAGACATCTTTGAGCATGGTCAACAAACTCATATCATTTAATGAAGTTTTCTTAAGTTGCTCCAATACCGCCAGACATTGTTCAAGTTGATTGGATTTATACAACAGTTTTGCTTTTACAGAATTAACTGTGGAGCGCGCTAACGGAAATTCTTCCTCGGCTTTATCCAGGCAACTCATCCAGGATTCTCGATCACCCATTTCGAAAGCCGCATAGGCGGCTGCCAGATAATTAACAACAGAACCGTCGGATTCTTTTATCCCTTTTGTGAGCAAACCGAAACTAGATGCCCAGTTTCCTCTGGCCAAGAACAAAATTCCTTCAACCGTACTACTGCGAGATTTGGCTTTGCGTTGATCATTAAGGTTTTTACCAAGCCTTACCAATTTAATAGGATTTACCCAATTAATAACAATTAACAATAATTTAACTACAAGATAGATAACGCCAGAGGCAACTAGTAATGCAAATAAGCTAGTCTCAAAGGTGTAGCTGCCGAAGGCGAATAAAAGATAACCTGGGTCACCAGGAAAACCCAAATAGAGGGTGACAACCAGTGCTAGGACGATGGCGATCAAACTATAAATGAATAATTTAATCATAAGTTTTCTTACTGCTTACTCATTTTATTTGATTTACCAGATCAAGGGATTGCCCAAGATCAGGCAAATCAGGATTAATACTTATCACCGAGAGCTCGCTAATACCGGAAACAATATTCTGGCCAGACTCAGAGTCAATCATGGCGTATCGTTGCAACCAGGCGAGGCTTTCTCTAAGGCTGCGTTGGTAAAGCTCCGTATCGCGCATTAGCAGTGCCAGCTGAGATTGCTCAAGGAAAAGGCGTAAATTCTGCTTAATTAGGGAATCCTGACCGGGAGCCAACATCACTTCTGTAGTTTCTTCCCATTTCCGCCAGACAAAAACCGATTCGAGAAATTCCAGACTCTGTCCAATGAAGCCATCGGCATTCATATCAATTTCAACTGGTTGAGAATCGCTAGCACGGCGATTAGGAAAGTTCCCCCGCATTGAGCCAATTAGGTCAAGGGTATCTGCCTGGGCCGCTAAATTACCTAATCGGATAAATATTTCTTCTCGATCGACTTGCTCAATATTTTTGAGTCGCACCAAATCGGCAGCAATAGATTGTCGAGCAGCGAAGACGTTACTATTTTCGGAGCCGGACAACGCTGTGTCAGCTTGCTCTAACAGCACGATAGCAGATGCCGGATCTGCTTCTAATTGAAGTTTTTGATTGGCCATGCGTAATAGATAACCAGCTTCTTGCATCTTCCAACTAAATTTAGGCTCACTTTCCGTGGTAACCGCTTCTATCTCTAAGTCTGCCAGTTGTTGGCGAAGTCGTTGGATTTCCGCGCCGAGTGAATCTTCCAATTCTCGTAAAACAGAGTCATCTACCCTAACTGGTTCCGGCAATGCCAGTAGATTCTCTCGTAATTGAACCAATTGACCACTTTGTACAGAAAGAGATTGTGTTAACTGCTGATTTTCATCTGACAAGGTTGCGAGACGCGAAGTTAGAGATTGCTGTTGGTAGCCAAGAAATAAAACTCCACCCAGTAGTGGAACGAACAAGATTACAATAATTGCGACCCTACGGCGGGCATTTTTCTGTTTTCTGCTGGTTTGCGAGACAGGTTTTGCCGCATTACTCTTCGACAGTTCTTCAAGTATCTTTGGTGTTTCAGATTCTTCTGCCACTTAATATTTACCTCGACCTCAGACAGTTCATAGTTACTACTCAAGCATGTCGGCTAATGACTCAAGCGCTGCAATGAAGGATAACTCGCTCGCGCCATTAGCATTGATGACCCGCTGAAATCCGTTTTCTTTAGCTTGGTCTGCTATACGCTGCGAAGGTACCAACAATGGTAACAGACTAAATTCTGCTTTGTTATCTCCGAGCTGTTGAACTATCAGATTGAGAGATTCTCCGCTAGTAATGCTAAGAACATTGATATTCTCTTGCCTAATCAATTCCCTTAATTCAGAAGCTCTATACTCAACCGCTGACCTCCTGTAGACCTCGAGATAGTCGACTGATGCGCCACGGCGAGTCAATGTGCTAGCGAGCAATTCTCTACCACCGATTCCACGAAAAATGCCGATCTTTTTACCTTTGACTTGCTTCTCATTAAGTTCATCTAGAGTCAACAAATCTTCGCTAGTCATGCCATTTTCTGAGTGTATCACTTGGCAATTAAATTCAGCCGTTACTAGTTCAGCAGTTGTCGGGCCAGCAGCAATGACTGCGATGCTGACAGGAAATTGTGGCCAATAGTTATGGATCCATTGCGCACCCTGCTGAACAGCATTGGTGCTAATGAAAATTAGAACATGGTAATTATCGAGTTGTTGGATCTGATTTTTAAGAATTCGTATTTGTGTGGTTTCATTAATAGGATCAATCTGAATCAATGGAAAACTAAACGCGCTTCCACCTTGCACTTCTATGGCTTCAACTAAAGCCTTTTGTTGAGCTACAGGCCGAGTAACCAAAACATTGTAAGCAGAAAGTGATTGTGGAGTCATTTGTCTAGTCAGTAAGCTCTGCAAGAATTTCTTTGGCGCCTTGTGATAACAAATCTTCTGCCACACTTAGTCCTATTTGTTCAGCTTGATGTGGATCACCTGTTAACTCACTACGAATAACATGAGTGCCCTCTAGATTCCCGACTAGTGCACGCAAATGAATCGCACCATTGACTAACTCCGCAAAGCTTGCGATGGGCACCTGACATCCACCTTGCAATCTCGAATTTACTGCTCTCTCCGCTAACACTCTGGTCGCAGTATCTTGGTGATGCAGACAATCAATTAGTTGCATGGTATCTATATCTTCTGTTCGGCATTCAATACCGACTGCTCCTTGTCCGCCTGCAGGCAAAGAATCGGTATACGCAATCCTCTGGTTAATTCGCTCAGCCAACTCAAGCCGTATTAATCCTGCAGCAGCCAATATAATTGCATCATACTCTCCACCATCCAGTTTGCTTAATCTTGTCCCTACATTGCCACGAAGATCAACAATAACTAAATCTGGCCGTAAGAGCTTGAGCTGACATTGTCGCCGAAAACTTGATGTTCCTACTTTCGAACCTTCAGGTAATTCGTTAAGAGATGCATAATTATTGGAAACGAAAGCATCGGCTGGATCTTCACGTTCACAGATAACCATGATGCCAAGACCTGGCGGAAATTCCATGGGTACATCCTTCATGGAATGAACGGCAATATCTGCTTCTTCATTTAACAAAGCCTTCTCAAGTTCTTTCACGAAAAGACCTTTACCACCAACCTTTGCTAGCGGTGAATCAAGGCTTTGATCGCCCCGCGTAGTCATGGGCACTAAATCTACTTGAATGCCTGCATGCGCTTTCTCTAACTCGATTTTGACATAGTTAGCTTGCCAGAGGGCCAGAGGGCTTTTTCGTGTCGCTATTCTGATCGCTTTAATCGAGATATCTCCTCATAGAGCTGCCTTCGCATAAGAGTTAGTTCGTCTATGTAACTTCATCTGAAGATGATCGATCACATCCTAAGAAGCTTAATCACATGAAATTCAATAACTGGAGCCATTTTACGGCAAATGGGGCCCTTTGTCCGATACCCGCTGCTCCCGTAATAGTTAGAGTAAGGGCCTCCAGCAGCTACTTGAGCTGATTATGGAGTTATAAAGCTTTGGCCTATCCTGTTATAATCGCTGCCCAAAATGGCCATGGACTGCACAACCGCGCTAGTCCCATGCTTAAATGGCAATGATATGAGCGACGAGAAAGATAAAAGACAAACAGCAAAGCCCTGGGGCGGGAGGTTTAGTGAAACTACGGATGCATTCGTGGAGCACTTCACCGCGTCTGTCGATTTTGATCAAAAACTCTACCAAGAAGATATTGATGGCTCACTTGCTCATGCAAAAATGCTTAACAAAGTAGGCATCCTCACTACCGAGGAGCTGGACCAGATTGTGACTGGATTGGAAAGTATTCGACAGTCAATAAGTTCTGGAAATTTTAATTGGTCTGTTGAGCTGGAAGATGTGCACATGAACATCGAGGCTGCACTTACAGATCTTATTGGAGACGTGGGTAAAAAACTGCATACTGGTCGATCTAGAAACGATCAAGTAGCAACCGACATTCGACTCTACGTGCGCAGTGAAATTGATAGTGTAGCTAAACTAATTAGCAAACTGCAAAACGAATTGATAAATTTAGCTGATCAAGAAGCCAATACCATTATGCCTGGCTTCACTCATTTGCAAATTGCACAACCGGTCACTTTCGGCCATCACCTGATGGCCTGGAACGACATGTTGGAAAGAGACTACTCTCGATTACTCGATTGCCGTAAGAGACTGAACCTGTCTCCGCTCGGCGCAGCCGCCCTTTCCGGTACTAGCTATCCTATTGACCGTGAATTCACAGCCAATTTGTTAGGATTTGACGGGCCGACAGCAAACTCTCTCGATTCAGTTAGTGATAGAGATTTCGCAATTGAACTAGCTGCCTGCGCCAGTATCTTAATGACACACCTATCCAGATTCTCTGAAGAATTAGTGTTATGGACTTCAGTACAATTTAATTTTATTGAACTGCCTGACAGATTCTGTACTGGCTCTTCAATAATGCCACAGAAGAAAAATCCTGATGTGCCAGAATTAGTACGAGGAAAGACTGGCCGAGTCTACGGCCATCTAATTTCTTTACTTAGTTTAATGAAGTCTCAACCGCTGGCATACAATAAAGATAATCAAGAAGACAAGGAACCGCTATTCGACCTCTTTAAAACTGTAAAAGATTGTTTACTTGCTTACAGTGAAATGGTGCCATCAATTGCCAGCAATAAGTCAGTTATGCGCGCTGCTGCTAGTCAGGGCTATGCGACTGCTACTGATCTTGCTGACTATTTGGTTAACAAGGGTCTAGCATTTCGAGATGCCCATGAAGTGGTAGGCAAATCCGTTGGCTTTGCAATCGAGCGGGCTAAGGATTTGTCTGAATTGAGTCTAGACCAACTCAAATCTTTCTCAGAATTGATAGAAGATGATGTCTTTGAGGTACTAACTCTTGAAGGCTCTGTAAACTCACGAAATCATATTGGCGGAACTGCACCCGCCCAGATTAAACGAGCTGTAGCCGCCGCAAGAGAAAAACTCGCAATTCGCTAGACCGCTCATCATTTATGGACGAAATTGCCAGAACTAACTATCGCGAGCGGAACTATGGCGACTAAATACGGCATCATCGGTAAAACCTATATCTCTATCAGAGCAGTGGGCCTTCGGATTAAGGAAAAGCTGCTGGATCTGCCGGGCCTTCCAGAAAACCCCTCGATCGTTGATATTGAGGCAGACTCAGGAAAGTGCGGTTACGACCAGGCAGAACAAAAATTCATGATTATTGCGCTAAATCTGGGCTAGCTGCTCGTGTGTTTCCAACCATTTTTCTTCAGCTTCACTTAATTCAACTTTAAGCTGCCTTTGTTTTTGTAAAAGCTCTGTTAGCAACATCTTGTTTCCTTCGTCATAAATAGTTTCTTCCGCTAACTTAATTTCGATCTTATCGAGCGCTTGCTGATTGCGATCAATGGTAGATTCGAGACTACGTTCCATTTTTTTCAAAGGTGCTAGTTTTTCTCTCTTCGCTGCTGCTAATTGCCGCTGTTCTTTTTTATCTAATTTGGGTTTGGTAACCCCTACTGGCTCTTCAAATCCGCTAGAGCTTTTAGCAGCGAGCTTAGCTTGTTGATTTAACCATTTCTCGTAGTCGTGAAGGTCGCCTTTGAACTCTGAAAATACTCCAAGATGAATTGAATAAAATTCATCGACAGTATTTGCTAACAAATGCCTATCGTGTGAAACCACAATAAGAGCACCTTCATAGGCCTGCAATGCCACCGTTAAAGCATGAACCATCTCCAGGTCAAGGTGGTTTGTAGGCTCATCTAATAAGAGTAGGTTGGGTTTTTGCCAAACGATCTTCGCCAGAGCTAAGCGGGCTTTTTCACCACCAGAAAATATTTCTATCCGCTCTTCGACCCGACTTCCCTGGAAAGCAAAGCCACCTAGAAAATTTCTAGTTTCCTGTCCTGTTTCTGGCACACCACTTTCTAATGCTAATTTCTGAAACATTTTCATGGGTGTAGTTGTTTGATCCAGCTCATCAACTTGATGTTGTGCGTAGTAACCCACGCGTAATTTGTTCGCCTCAAGAATCTCACCAACAAGTGGTTTCATCTGTTTGGAGAGAACTTTAAGCAATGTCGATTTTCCGCTACCGTTATAACCTAATAAGCCAATTCTGGTATCACCCCTCACAGTAAGATTTATTGCGTCTACTAATGGTGTGTCAAAACCAATTGTTAATGACTCAACTTGCATTGGAAAAGGAGGTAAAGATTTTAATTCGGGAAAGCGAAACCGAAAAGGAGAATCAACATGAGCTGGTGCGATCTCCTGCATTCTGTTCAATTCTTTAAGACGACTCTGCGCTTGCTTAGCTTTTGATGCTTTGTATCGGAATCGGCGTACGAAATCTTCAACATCTGCGCGACGACGCTGTTGTTTTTCATACATTGCTTGCTGCAGCGCCATTTTCTCACCACGTAACCTTTCATAGTCGCTATAGTTGCCAGTATAAGCATTTAGGTTTCTACCCTCAAAACTAAGAACGTGATCAATCACAGAATCTAAAAATGTCCTATCGTGAGAAATTAGTAGGATGGTACCTTGATAACGATGCAACCATTGTTCAAGCCAAACTGTGGCTTCAAGATCGAGGTGATTGGTAGGCTCATCGAGCATCAACAAATCAGATGGGCACATTAACGCTGCGGCCAAATTTAACCTAACCCGCCAACCTCCGGAAAAACTACCGACCAAGTTATCGAACTGGCTAGTATGGAAGCCTAGCCCCGAGAGCAGCTGCTCGGCTTGATTCTTGATGTCGTAGCCATGGATATTCTCCATGTTGCTGTGTAGGCTAGCTAGGCGATTATCATCACCGCTAGTCTCAGCTAATGCCATATCCTCTTCAATCGATCGATATACCTTATGGGCATCTATTACAAAGTCCACCGCAGTTCGCTGGCTACTGGGGGTTTCTTGAGCCATGGTTGAGCAACGGATACTGTTCGACATTGATATTTCTCCCTTTTCGAGAGAAATTTCTCCTGCCAGCGCTTTGAACAGACTAGTCTTGCCGCTGCCATTCCTTCCAATAATGCCGGTGCGATGGCCTTTATGAAGGACCAAACTGACATCATCCAGAAGCGTTAAGGTGCCACGCATCAACTGAATATTATTGAGTGAAATCATTAGGGTAAAAAAAAATTCTGGCTTAAATAAGGCGGCACATCATACTACATAATTGATTTAAGCAGTTCGAATTCGTACTATGTTCGGCCGTAAAAGGTATTTTCTTCGTCCGAGTATTAGGGATCTTTACCATGAAACAAATTCTGATTATCGATGACGACGAAAAACTGGGACAGCTTCTAACTCAGTTTCTCGAACGTTATGACATGAAAGTACACGTCGCGAAGGCTCCATCTAAAGGTTTTGAGCTACTAAAAAAAATTAGGCCTGACCTGCTAATTCTAGATGTCATGCTTCCAGAGAAAGATGGATTTGAAGTTTGCCGAGAGATTAGAGCTAAGTCTTCTCTCTATGGGATTCTGCCTATTCTCATGTTAACTGCCCACGCTGAAGTCACAGATCGTATTGTTGGCCTGGAATTAGGTGCCGATGATTATCTTCCCAAACCCTTTGAGCCCCGTGAGCTAGTTGCCCGAATTCACAACATCCTACGTCGCAGCAGTGGTGACAATAATGCGCGAGATATTAAACCAATTAATGGTTTCGAAGTTGAGGTATCTCGTCGAGAAGTGAAGTTGGATGGTGATGTTCTTGATCTCACCACTATGGAATATGAATTGCTAATTCTTTTTATGCAATTTCCCAATAAAACGTTCACCCGCGACGAGCTTATGAATCGATTGCGTGGCATCGATGCCGAATTATTCTCAAGAGCCGTTGATACATTAATAAGCCGCTTGAGACATAAGTTGAAAGACACGTCTAAAACTCCACGGTTTATTAAGACAGTGTGGGGTCGTGGCTATACTTTCGTCGGCGAGCAATTATGAATCCTATTTTTGAACAGGTTAAAAGATCCCTTTTCCTTCGACTGCTACTGATTTTTAGTATCACGGTAATTCTGTTCTTCGTCATAATTTCTGTTTCTTTGCAGAACCTAAATCGAAACTCTACAGATATCGAGACCATTCCAGACTATTTTACTCGCAACATTGAATCAATTATCGAGGATATTGGCATCCCACCGAATTTATCTAATGCAATGCGCCTTGCTGGAGAGTTAGATTGGAGTATCAATATAAGAAATCCAATCATGCGTTGGAGTTCGGATAATGATAACCGCCTGAATGTAGATAACTCCGTCTTCAAAGAAATTCTTACTAGCAATGCTGAGGTTCGCTCTATTCAGAGTGAGGATATTATTCGAGTACAGCAAGGTGGTTATGACTTCTATATGTATCAGCGCTTAAATACCTTAAACACTTTCAGTACGTTTGTTCTCTATATTGGCCTGACACTGGCGACACTCGTATTGCTCCTGAATTACTTCATGGTAAATAACTTGCTTAAGCCAGTGCGCTTATTAAAAAACGGCGCTGAGCGAATTCGCCAGGGTGACTTGAGTTTTCGAGTAAAGAGTAATCGTCAAGACGAACTGGGTGAACTGACTGACAGCATTAATCATATGGCAGATTCTCTACAATCGATGCTCGAGGCAAAACGACAACTACTATTAGCTATCAGCCACGAATTGAGAACTCCAATTACCAAGGCAAAGCTACGCTTGGAATTTATGCCTGAAAGTGAAGAGAAAAAATATTTGCGAGAAGACATTGATGAGATTGAGCTTCTAATTTCTGACCTCATCGAGGCCGAGCGACTGAATAACGAACATACTGCTCTGGCTTCAGAAACAGTTTACTTTGGCGAATTCGTTAAATCTGTAACACTTCAATTTGAATACTATAAAGGCGGTCTCGAGATTGAATTGGCAGACCCTGATCAAGAGGTCGAGTTTGATAAGTTAAGAATCAGATTGTTGATTACCAATCTGCTAAACAATGCGATTAGACATGGAGAAGAAAATCCAATTCGTGTTGTCTCCTCATTTCTAGATGATCAAGCTGTACTGGAAGTAATCGATCAGGGTGAGGGGATAGCCGAAGAGCATCTTGCTCAGATCAGTGAACCATTCTATCGCACCGATAGTTCTCGGCAACGAAACACTGGCGGCTTCGGCCTTGGGCTTTATTTGTGTAGACTGATTGCCGAAGCCCACGGCGGCAAATTAGTAATATCTAGCAGAATTGGCGTAGGGACTCGCTTAGTTGTGAATCTTCCTCTCCATCTTCCACAAGCAAATGCTGACCAAGGTCATTAGCTTAAACTGTCTTCCGCCTTTGTCCTCTTAGATAACCCATCAAGAGTAATAACAAAGTGAGCAAGACTGGAATTAAAGCTGTATTAATCGCCTTTAGGTTTGATCCAAGCCGCTCGATATCCTCGGTCAGCTGATACTGTACTTCACGCAATCGCCGGCGAGTGTCGAGTAATTCGGCATTGAACCGATCAACTTCAGCCTGAATTTCAGGAGAAATCTGTCCGATTGGCTGACCATCTTCTGCTTGATTGAGCTCTGCCAGTGATGCTTCGGTTTCGGCAAGGCTATCGAGCAGTTCCGCTTCTTCACTTCTGAGTCGGTCATCTGCAGTTCTTTGCAAATTTACCACTCGAGTAAAGGGTCGTGAATATCTACCGCGGCTGCGTATACTCGCGAGTTCAGCGCCACCACTCAGATTGTCTAAACCATTGAAGACCATATCGCCATTGTTAGCAAAAGGTTGCGGAATCCGCTGTCCTAGAAATTGAGCAACTTGAACCCACATACGATCACTCAATAGGTCTGTATCAGCAAAAACCAATAAATTAACTTCTGCATTGGAGCTGGCAATATGAGGAGTTTCAGCTTCCTCTTCAATCACCTCTGCAGTTTCTAAAGCGCCTGTTTCCGCATCATCCGTGGGATTTTCATCAACTACGACTGCAGGCCTACCATCCGGGAATGCACTTTCGATCATTCCACTAATTCTTGCAGCGACAACATAACTTTCTTCTGTGGCAGCAAACTCATCAAATAGTATTGAAGGGTCCATTACATTTTCTAACAAGGCGCTTTCCATAAGCATGGAATCGACAGAAGACTGCATGAGTGGCTCAAACCGAGTACTTGCTCCTGCGGCCTGGCTAATGGCACCGCTTGAAGCCAGATAAACTGTTTCAAGGCGATTAGTAATAATGTCGCTTTCTGCCATATTTGCACGCTGAACTCCGATCATCCCCAAATGTGGAACAGGTCTACCGCTGGCTCCCATGGTGACACGCATGGCAAGCTCATTGTCAGCCAATACTTTACTTGGGTCATATTGAACTCCCCAAGCATTCAGTAAGTCTGGAAGATCAGAACTCATACCGGCAGGGATCAAAGCACCCTGCGGTGATCGCATAACTAAGGTCTCAGCATTCGGATCAAGGAAAACAATTGCCTTACCACCACGCAGAACATGTTGATCAATAGCATAGCGTAATTGCTCTGATAAGCCCTGTGGGTGAACAATCATTAGGATATCAATGTTGTCATCGATGGAATCGCCAGTGATGTCGACTCGACTAACTTCATAAAGCTGACGAATGATATCCATTATCATCCAAGCAGGAGTCGCTTGACCAACACTGGGGTCGAAACCACCATCTATATCCAACTCAGTAATTAGACCTATAACTTGTAGATCAGGGTTTGCCACCTTGGTGATCATTTTCATAAATTCATATTCGAGAAATTCTTCCTGGTCTGGTCGAATCAGAGGCAAGGTTTCAGCTATTGATAACCTTAACGGATTGTTAGTACTACCGCCTGTACTGACAACAAGACCGAAATAGATCTGCCGCCCGCCTTGGGTTACCGGCACCGCTTGAATACCGTATTGAGTTGCCAGGTCTTCATCTACGGAAAAAGGCTCTGGGTCGATAATATTGAGAGTTAAACGCCCATTACTAGCCAGTACAATTTCACGGAGGAGTTCTTGAACTCGAGTACCGTAGCTGCGTATTTGCGGAATATCCTCTGTGGCACTTTCAGAATAAAAAAAATTTAGCTCTAAAGGCTCTCCCAGATTGCTAACGATACTTCGAGTTCCCTCAGAGAGAGAATATAAATTATCCTCGGTTAAATCGATTCGCAGACTCGGCAACATAGTAATAATAGCAACCGAAAAAACAAGTCCTACTGCTATTACTATTAATCCAGCGGAGGAAGAAAGTGATTTAATATTCATAGTCAGATTCCTCCTTAATTAGCTTTCTTGATTTCGATTACGATTGCGCTGGCAAATAGCCAGGCAGCAATAAAGACAGCGAAGAACAAGACATCTCTAATGTCCAACACTCCTTTTGCAATTGAGTCGTAGTGTGTAAGAAAACCCATAGCAGATAATGCATCGACGATAACTTGCGGCAACCATTCAGGAAATGCTTCCAACAAAATTGGCGAGCCCATGATGACAAACACAAAGCAAATGCTAACCGTCAAAATGAAAGCAATAACTGAATTTTTCGTGGCTGCTGACATACAAGAACCGATAGCAAGAAAACCTCCCGCCATAAACCAACTTCCTATGTAGGCAGTTAGAATGACTCCATTATCTGGGTCGCCGAGATAATTGACTGTCAGCCAAATTGGAAATGTCAGCAGCAAAGCGATTCCTGTTAATGCCCAGGCTGCGAAAAATTTCCCAAGTACAGCATCAGACAATCTGACCGGCAGAGTCATCAGGAGCTCGATAGTTCCAGTCTTGCGCTCATCCGCCCATAACGTCATTGCGATAGCGGGCACCATAAATAAATATAACCATGGATGAAAACTAAAAAATGGTAATAGATCAGCCTGACCTCTGAGGTAGAAACCTCCTAGGTCAAAAGTGAAAATTCCATTGGATATTAAAAATATAACAATAAAAATGTAGGCAAGCGGCGTTGCAAAATAACTCATCAATTCGCGCTTAAATATTATGCCAAAATTATCCATGATCAGACCTCACCTCCCTGCGTCACTGTTCTAAAAACATCTTCCAATTGTCCACGGCTTACGTGAAATTCTGTAACTGGCCAATTCTTAGACTGTGCTATTTCGGATACTTGAGTGAAGATCGGCTTCCCCTTTCCAGATAAAATCGTATAAGAAAATTCTTCTTCCTGATCTTGCTCCACTAAACCGACACCAGCTACTTCGGATAAGTCAGCGGCAAGATCATAATCACTAGTTAGCCTGACACTTACAGCGTGGTGATATTTCGATTGCGCCTCTAAATCTGCTGGAGTGCTATCGGCAACAATTTTCCCTTCAGAAATAATTATGGCTCGGGTACAGACCGCTGTTACTTCCTCCAGTATGTGGGTCGAAATAATCACGATCTTATCTCGAGCGAGATTCTTTATTAGTTGTCTTACATGATGTTTTTGGTTGGGATCCAAGCCGTCTGTTGGCTCGTCGAGAATCAATACCTTAGGGTCATGCATAATTGCCTGTGCCAAGCCAACCCTTCTTCTAAATCCCTTGGATAATGTATCAATAATCTGATGCTGTACTGACCCCAACTTAACTTCATGAATCACATGCTGAACTTTCTCCGCAATGTCATTGCCCCGAAATCCTCTAACCTGGGCGATGAAATTGAGAAACTGCAGAGTTGTCATATCTCCATATGAGGGAGCTCCCTCGGGGAGGTAACCAATTAAGGTCTTAGCTTCGATAGGGTTTTGCGTTATGTCATAGCCATCGATAGTAACTGAGCCAGAAGAAGGCGATAGAAAGCCAGTAATCACTTTCATGGTGGTAGATTTTCCGGCTCCATTGGGTCCAAGAAAACCGAGCACCTCACCTTCTTCTACATTGAAGCTAAGGTCATCTATAGCAGTAAATTGATCAAATCTCTTGGATAAATCTTTAATTTTAATCATTTTCTTTTTGTTCCTAAAACAGTTTGACACTTACACTTCAAATTGCGGTCAAACCTCGAATCACGGGATGTCAGCCGCACAATGTGATGGGCAAATATATGCGCCCTGTCTACAATTTTCAAGATTCTTCGTGAACTGAGGCAATTTCTACGTTATCAGCAGCCTAGCGAGCGGTATAAACAATTCGTTCTGTGTTTATGCTGTACCTAGAGGTATAATTGCCTGCTTCCGAACCGGTCAAATTGGACGTTTCCAATGCGTAAGCTAAACTGCCTTCTAGCGATAACACTCTTGAGCCTCAGTCTAACCCATTGTGGCCAAAAAGGTGCCCTAACTGAGCCTGAGCAAACCTCGTTTACAACGGTGTTCAAATAGTCCTGACAACAATTTGGGATTCTGACTTTTTAAATTGAATGATAAGCAATGGATCACTTTAATTACCAAGGCAATTCCCTGTTTGCTGAAGAAGCATCAGTGGCTGATATTGCCGCAGAGCATGGCACGCCCTGCTTCATATACTCCCGCGCCACTCTAGAAAGACACTATTGGGCGTATGAAGAGGCGCTAGCAGAACTTCCAAATATGATTTGCTTCGCCGTAAAAGCAAATTCGAATTTGGCAGTGCTTAATGTCCTGGCTCGCCTGGGCGCGGGTTTCGATATAGTTTCTGCTGGGGAGCTAGATCGAGTGATCGCTGCAGGAGGTGACCCCGCTCGAGTCATATTCTCAGGGCTGGGCAAGAAATCTGAAGAAATCGAAAAGGCTCTCGATGCCAATATTTATTGCTTCAATATAGAGTCTGCAGCGGAGTTGGAACGAATTAATTCCATCGCAGTTGCCAAAGGATGCCTTGCTCCAATTTCAATTCGCGTGAATCCCGACGTGGATGCACAAACTCATCCCTATATTTCAACTGGATTGGAAGAGAACAAATTTGGCATCGCCAGCGATCAAGCAATGGATGTATATCGTGATGCTGCGACTATGCCAGGGATTAAAGTCATGGGTATCGATTGCCATATCGGCTCGCAATTAACTAGTACTGAACCTTTTCTAGATGCAATAGATCGACTATTACAAATGATTGATGACCTGGCAGCGGAGGGTATCAAGTTGCATCATCTCGATATGGGTGGCGGCCTAGGAGTGACCTACGATCAAGAACAGCCTCCCTTACCTTCGGATTTAATTGCGGCCGTTAAAACTCGCTTTCAGGATAGAGTTTTGAGCCTACTGGTTGAGCCGGGTAGATCCATCTCAGCGAATGCTGGAATCTTTGTAACCAAGGTCGAATATTTGAAGTGCAACGAGCATAAGAATTTCGCCATAGTCGACGGCGCCATGAATGATTTGATCCGACCGGCTTTGTACAATGCGTGGCAGGAGATCGTGCCGGTTCAAAAAAGAGACGGCGAAGCTAAGCAGTATGACGTTGTCGGGCCAGTCTGTGAATCTGCAGATTTTTTGGGCAAGGAAAGAGATCTAAACATTGAGGCAGATGATTTATTGGCGGTTAGGTCATCGGGTGCTTACTGCTTTGTAATGAGTAGCAACTACAACACCCGGTCGCGTGCTCCTGAATTGATGGTCGATGGCAGAGATACCCATGTAGTGCGTGCCAGAGAAACGGTATCCTATCAATTAGAGCTTGAAAGG
This sequence comes from Gammaproteobacteria bacterium, assembly GCA_012960305.1. GTDB lineage: Bacteria > Pseudomonadota > Gammaproteobacteria > Pseudomonadales > Pseudohongiellaceae > UBA9145. The sequence goes on from DUBM01000014.1 coordinate 414,802, forward strand.
GTCTTACCTGACTAATCTAGGTAAATAAGTCGATAAACGATTATGCAAATACCATTTACAAAAATGCATGGGCTGGGAAACGACTTCATCGTTCTCGATTTAGTTTCTAATTTTGTTACCTTAACTCCTGAGCAAATAAGAAGCCTCAGTGACAGACGATTTGGGATTGGTTTCGACCAGCTGTTGCAGGTAGAACCACCTAATGAGGCCGAAATAGATTTCAATTACCGTATTTTCAATATGAATGGCGAGGAAGTTGAGCATTGTGGGAATGGTGCTCGATGTTTCGCTCGCTTTGTGAAAGACAAAGGATTGTCCGACAAAAACCCCCTAGTGGTTAAAACGCTAAATCGCATTCTCACCCTCGAGTTAGCAGAGAATGGCGAGGTAACTGTTGATATGGATAGACCTGTGTTTTCACCGCTTTCAATTCCTTTCAACAACGTCGAACAAAGCTCTGTTTATACCAGAACCCTAATTATCAATGGCGTTGAGCAAGATATCGAATTCACCGCATTGTCTATGGGCAACCCTCATGCGGTAATAATAGTTGAGAATCTGGATAACACAGCCGTAAAAGATATTGGTGAAACACTCGGCAAGCACACGGATTTTCCAGAAGGTGTGAACGTGGGCTTCGTTCAAATTGAATCCAAAAATGAGATCAAATTGCGGGTGTTTGAACGGGGTGCAGGCGAGACATTGGCATGCGGCACGGGGGCTTGCGCGGCGGCGGCGGCCGGTTGCTTAAGGGGTCTGTTAGGTGATACCGTCAAGGTGAATTTACTAGGTGGTCAATTGACAATTAATTGGCAGCAAGGCGACTCTCCCGTTTTAATGACAGGCCCTGTTAAAACGGTTTATGAGGGGACAATTGAGCTATGAGTACTGAAGTTTCAGCAGCCAAAGAAATTATCAAAACCAGTGACAATGAACTTGGTGCTGATCAGATCGCTGACTACCTAAGGAAGAATCCAGAATTTTTTATCGAGCAGGAAGGCTTGCTTGCAGATCTGTCTCTTCCCCATGAAAGCGGTAAAGCCATATCTTTGCTAGAACGACAAGTAACCATTTTAAGAGATCGCGGAATCGAAGCCCGACAGAAGCTTAACAACTTATTAGAGAACGCCCGCAACAACGATCAACTTTTTGATACAACGCGAAACTTAGTGATGGCATTGCTACGAGCCAATAATCTAACTGAAATTGTTGCAGTTGCACAAGAAAATTTATCTAATCATACAAATATAGATGCCTGTCAAATTATTCTAATCGAGCAGCCCCAACTCGATGTTTCGAATGCTGTGAAAACTGATTCTGAGAAGAATTTGAAGACAGACTTCGCTGATGTCTTTAGATTAAAGCGCACTCACTGCGGGACTTTGACTCAGGATCAAATTGATTATCTATTTGCTGATTCTGGAAAAAGTATTAGATCGACTGCCCTGTGCCCGGTAGTTAATAATAGTGAAGTGTTCGCACTATTAGCCTTTGGAAACCAGGAAGAAAACTTCTTTAATATTAATTTGGACACTCTATTTCTGGATTTTATTGGACAAGTTGTCGGTGCTGTTTTTTATAGAATGCTGGCAGCGAATAGCAGCTAATCGAAACCAAAATTTACAAACGTGCAAACTACATTAATATTATTTCCTGATGCCTAACGAAACCTCTGCCGAAGAGGCCCCTCTAGTCTCGATTATTTGCCGAACAATCGGGCGCGCCGAATTAGAAAAAACTCTTAATTCAATCAGTAAGCAGACCCATCCTAACGTTGAATTAGTTCTCGTCGATGCTAGCGCAAAAGGCTTGCCCGCTATTGCTTCATCTTTTGAAGAAATCAATCTGAAGTTTGTAACTGCTGAAAACCCATTGACCAGACCCCAAGCTGCAAACGCCGGTCTAGATGCGGCAAGTGGTGATTTTCTAATGCTATTGGATGATGATGATTGGATAGCGGACGATCACCTTGAAGGCCTCGTGAAGTTTTCTGCGAATCACCAAAATGCAAAAGCGGTATACAGTAGTACTCAGAAAACCACCCATCAGGGCGAGCCGTTGGAAGTGGTTTTTAGCCATGCCTTTGACCCTGTGCTGCTAATGCACGACAACTATATCCCCATCCATTCAATGCTTTTCCATAAATCCTTATTGGAACATGGCTGTCGGTTCGATGAGAATTTCGATATTTTTGAAGACTGGGATTTTTGGTTGCAACTAAGCCAACACACTAACTTCAAGCATTTGGACAAAATAACAGCATTCTATCGAGAAGGCGGAAAATCAGAGACGGCCGGTGAAGATAGTCAGTCTCGCTATGACAATTCAGGGCTAGTAGGAAAAGGTAGGTCTGCACTATTTTCGAAGTGGCTAGAACGTTGGAATGGTTCGCAAATGAACCAAGTACTTGGCGACATAGACCAGTCTTCGTTAATTGAAGCAACAACAATTTCTTTATATGAACTTCAGGAAATTAATCAACAGCAGGAACATCAGCTCCTAGCCATTAGTCAGGAACTCTCAACAACAAATCAGGAACTCTCAACAACAAATCAGGAACTCTTAACAACAATTTCAACACTTTCTGCTGCTTATAAACAAATTGATGATCATAAAAAAGAGATCGATAACTTAAATAGTTACTTATCTGCTGCCTATAAAAAAATTGACGATCATCGAAAAGAGATGGATAACTTAAATAATCACTTAAACGATGTTGATCAGAATTTGCGCCAGCATATTAAAAATGTTGAACAGAATTCACATCAGCATATTTCTGAATTGGAGAACCTGCTCAACTCTATTAGAAGTTCATTAAGCTGGAAACTCATGTGGCCGTTTCGCAAACTCATGCGGATCTTGAAACGGCTTCTTGGTTCCGATGCTATGCCTAGAAATGCTGACTCAGATCAAAAAAAAAACATAGTAGCTAACATTGGCATGGTAAAACCAGATTCCCCTGGAAATACTATCCATCATTCCATCGATGACACTTTAATGGTAAAACCAGATCCCCCTGGAAATACCATCCACAATTCCTTCGATGATACTCTACTGGTAAAACCAGATTCCCCTGGAAATACCATCCATCATTCCATCGACGACACTTTAATGGTAAAACCAGATTCCCCTGGAAATACCATCCACTATTCTATCGACGACACTCTACTGTGCTCCGGTTATCTGTACGTTCGGGGCTGGGCAGTCGCTTCGGCAGGCATATCATACATTCGAGTTATCGCTGGAAACGAATCAGCCCTTGCACACTACGGTCAAGAACGTAAAGACACTCAAGCTGTCTACCCTGACATTGCTAATAGTGATCGCTCAGGATTTGTCTTCTTTAAGAAAGTAGCTTCGATTGAAACCGTGCGCTTAGAATTTGGGGACAAGGCAGGGCAGTCTGTCCAGATAGAAACCAGCTATTCAGCATCGCTGACTCTACCAACCTTGTCTATGTACGCGGACTTTCTCAGATTAGACCATTCCATTCAGTATCAAATCTACCAAGCAAAACAAGAATTGACTAACCTAGATCAAAAATTTGAATCTTCTGTTTTTGCGTTTCAGCCACAGATTTCAGTAATAATCCCCATTTTTAATGTTGATCCAGCATGGTTAGATGCCTGCATTAACTCCATATTTGGACAGATATATGAGAATTGGGAACTCTGCTTGTACGACGACGCATCAACTAATGAAGAGACTCTCGAGTGCCTAAGAAAATGGGCTGAACATGACTCGCGCATAAGCGTCACTTACGGCAAAGAGAATCTGCATATCTCTGGCGCTTCAAATAATGCCTTAAAAATGGCCAATGGCGAATTCGTTGGTTTGATGGATAACGACGATGAGCTAACTAATGACGCTCTGTACCACGTGATAGATTTATTAAATAATCACAGTGACGCTGACTATATCTACACAGACGAAGATAAAATTGACGAAGAAGGTGATTACTGCCAACCACATTTCAAACCGGGCTGGTCACTGGAATTGCTCGAATCCATGATGTATGTGGGGCACTTCAGCGTTATTCGAAAGTCTATATTGGAACAAGTAGGTGGCTTCCGAGAAGGTTTAGAGGGCAGTCAGGACTACGATCTCGCTTTACGAATTGCGGAAATCAGCAATAATTTTTATCACATCCCCAAAATCCTTTATCACTGGAGGATAATACCTGGCAGTGTTTCGGGTGGTGGGGATGCAAAGCAATATGCCTACACCAGTGCGGTTAACGCACTAACTGAGCATGTCGCCAAAGAAAACCTTAACAATTCAGCAGAGACAACGAACTACGCCGGTCTCTATAGAATTCGCCGTGAGTCGGGCAACCCCTCGGTCACCATCATAATTCCGTTTCATAACAAAGCTGAGATGACTATTGATTGTTTAAAATCAATCAAAAATTCTAGCTACGATAACTACTCTATTTTCCTCATCTCTAACAATAGTTCGGATGATGAATTGAAGTTAGTGAAAAATTACATTGAGAATGACGAACGTATCACTCTTGAGGAATATAATCATAAGTTCAACTGGGCGTCGATAAATAACTGGGCGGCGCAATGTTGTGAATCTGAATTTTTACTTTTCTTAAATAACGATACTCTAATTATCAATAAAGATTGGATAGAGTCACTACTAGATTGTGGCATAAAGAAAAATGTTGGTGCAGTGGGTGCCAAGCTTCTATATGAAGACGATACTATTCAACACGCAGGTATTATCATGCAGATCGGCGGCATTGCCGGCCATGCATTCCGCTATCACTCTGATGAAGTACCTGGTTATTTCGGCTACTCTGATGTAGTTCGAAATTGTGCTGCTGTTACTGGCGCATGCATGCTGGTTCGAAAGGAGCTTTGGCAGCAGCTTGATGGATTTGACGAAAGTCTCAGAATTTCTTATAACGACGTGGATTTCTGCCTCAGACTTCTTGAGATCAACTATGCTGTAATCTATACGCCTTTTGCAAAACTCTATCATCTTGAATCAATATCAAGACCAAAAACTATCGCTGATATGTCTACAGAAGAACTGGTGGAGTTTCAGAGAGAGTCAGATTTTATCCGCAGACGACACTTAAAATATTTTAAAGAAGGCGATCCTTACTACAACCCCAACCTCACCCTGAGACTGGAAAACTATTCTTTGGACATTTAGTTTTTAGAGTCGTCTGGACAGGCGATAGAATAAACGTTGCAGAAACCCGACTCTAATTCCCATGCAGGCGGAAATCCGTAATTTGATTCTGTCTTTCATACTCAATTTATTAGCAAATTGCTTGCGAAATGCAGTCGCTTGAATTGCTACTTCGTATAGATGGTCATTGGGGTGGGGGCCAAACAGTCGCTCATAAAAAGAACGGCTCAGCGGGTTAATGCCTACGTACTCTTTCGCGCCAATAGTGTTATTACCGTGCTGACGATAGTGAACTAGAGGCTGGTCCAGAAATATAAGTTTTCCGAAGGCGCTAGCCACCAATGCCAACCACCAATCATGCATGATGGCCTCATTCGAAACGGGAACTGCAATTTTCGCTAGCTCTTCGTTTATCAGTGCAGTGCAGCCAGTTACCAAGTTACTAATCACTAGGTGTGGAAACCGGTTCCTTTCAATCTCTAGGCCCTGAAATTTAATAAGGGATTCTGCGATGGGAGCCGTATTTTCACTTACGACCTGCAGATCCGTATGCACCAGCACCGGCAGCCCAGGGTGTTCGGCTTCAATTTTAATGATCGCTGCAACTTGAATTTCAACTTTCTCTTCAAACCAGATATCGTCTTGGTCGCAAAACATCATATAGGCTTTGTTCGTTCCTAAAGTAGTTTTGTTCTCCAATACGAATTCGATTAGCTTAGAAAAACTAGCTTTTGCTCCTAAGTTTTTATAGTCAGCGGGCAGCAAGGTTAGTTTTGTAGGATGCTTCTCTGCTTGTTCCTCTAACAACTGCAGGGTTTTATCAGTAGAGCCATCATCGCGGGTAACCACTAAGAAATTCTCATAGCTTTGACTAAACAATGATTTCAGCTGCTCAAGAACAAATTTCTCGCCATTATAAGTCGAGAGTAATATTGCTACCCTGGGTTGCCCATCGAAGGAATTGCTGGGTTGACTATGAGTCACTTATCTAACCCAACATTTTAGCATCACGAATTCCTTTTCGGATATGATGCCAATATTCTTTTCTTTGCGATGAGGATAATAACAACCAACTGGATTTCATTAAAAATCTAATCATATCTCTAAGTTTCCAACCAACTGGAGAATAAGAAACACCATAAAGATGCGTTCTATTACGACTGGAATAGTAGGTTCTGGCTGGATTATGTTGAGCCATGATTCCTGCTTTTACCAGAGGGTTTAAACTTCTTTCGCCTATTGCATGATAGAGAACCGCCTGATCAGTTCCCACTAAATCTAGACCTAGGGATTTCGCTCGAAAACACCATTCAAGGTCCACATTGTCGATAAAATAATCTTCTTTCATGGTACCGATCTTCTCGATGTGTTTGAGAATTATCAATGTGCCTGAGGTAATTAGGAAATCAGCAATGAAGTGAGTGGAACAATCAGCAAACGTTCTATCGGTTCGTAACATAAACCGGTTAAATAATTTGAACGGCGTTTGTCGCATAGTTTGCGGATTTATAATTCGTGGCCCAACGGCTGCTATTCCAACATCACTATATTGTTCTGCATCTTTGTAAGCGGTAATCATGCGATTTATAAAAAGATCGCACACGCTGCTGTCCTGATCGAGCAAAAATACGTAGTCATTCCCGTTGGCCTGCGCCCATTCAATTCCTAGATTTAATGCTTTCGCTAACCCTTCATTTTCTTGAAGACGAATAATATCGCAACATCGTTCATAGATTGTAATAGAACTTACTAATTGCTCAATATCAGGCGTTCCATTATCAATAACTATAAAGTCACTTTCTTTATTCAGCTGACCGAGTAGTTTCAATAACGCAGTAATATCCGGATTGAAAGTAATTACAACTGCACAACTTTTTGATGTATCGATTTCAACCATATCAGTTAATAATTTCTCCGATAACTCCGCTTCTGCCTACTACTAATTATTGCATAAAACTACGAAAACTATTATTCACTTGGCACTTCCGGCGAAATCTTTACCAGCTCAGGATTTCGAATTATCTGGAGTAGAAAATAGAGGATCGAAAATATTCCAATTGTTAAACCCACAACAACTCCAGCGTCTAATATTCCTCGCCATGGCTGAGGCAGAAGTCTTGCTATGAGAATGAAGCAGCTAATCATTATGGTTAGGCCGAAGGAGAACATTTTCCTTCTTCGAGTCGCATAAATGTACCCCATACAAAACAATGGCGCGAGAATGATATGGCCAAGTTGAGGATTGTTTCCCAGGTAATCAGCTCGCTTTACAACTCTTGGTGCAAAGCCGAGATGAAATCCTTTATAGCCCTCAGCATAAGCCATATAGGCGACAGTGAAAACAAGAGCGCACCACTGAAACACAGTGAGGGCCGAGTCTTCCAATTCCATAGCCAAAGGCGCTAGTCTGTATATAGCAAAGCACAGAAGCAACAACACACCTCCCACACCCCATGTAAACCCTATAGCTTTCACGACTCACCAATAGAAATTCAACAATTAGTTATTATACCGGCTTTACTAGCTAGTCTGGAAACCTACATTTAGCCCGCCTCGGATGTGGGCCAGTTTTAGCTTCTGCCGATAAGATAAGATACGATATGATTTCGTCATTATTTTCACGTACTTATGTATTCACAGGCCTAATCAAGTCCTGTGACACTGGCCAACCGATTAGCTAGCACGATGCAGGCATGTAACAAGGTAAATATTTATGGGTATAAAGCTAGGCGTTGTAATGGATCCCATCGAATCCATCACGGTCAAGAAAGACACAACTTTAGCTATGTTGTTAGCAGCACAGAAACGCGGCTGGATTATTCATTATATGTTGCAGAGCGATCTCTACCTTGATGCTGGATCAGCTCGCGCTAGCGTCCGCACTCTGTCAGTAGCCGATGACCCCCAGAGCTGGTTCAGTTTTGGCAATAGCAACAATATCTCACTAGCTGACCTCGATATAATCTTAATGCGTAAAGACCCTCCATTTGACATGGACTATATTTACGCAACTTATATTCTTGAGCAAGCTGAACGCGAGGGCACTTTAATAGTCAACAAACCACAAAGCCTTCGAGATTGTAACGAAAAACTTTTTGCCACACAGTTTCCACAGTGTTGCCCTCCTCTCATTGTCGCCTGTTCAGCGGAAAAACTAAAAGCATTTTATGATGAGCACCAAGACGTTATTTATAAACCCCTCGATGGAATGGGTGGCGCTTCTATTTTTCGTGTCTCAGCAATAGATCCTAATTTAAGCGTGATTATTGAGACTCTAACCGAAGGTGGCAGAAAACAAATTATGGCGCAAAAATTTATCCCGGATATTGTTAATGGTGATAAGCGAATTCTATTAATAGACGGTAAACCTATTGATTACGCCTTAGCCAGAGTGCCAGCAATTGGTGAAACGCGCGGCAATTTGGCAGCGGGCGGCAGTGGAGTAGCCCAAGAATTAACAGACAGGGATCGCTGGATATGTGAGCAAGTTGCCACAACGGTTAAAGAAAAAGGCTTACTATTTGTAGGGCTTGATATCATCGGAGATTATTTGACTGAAATTAATGTAACAAGTCCGACATGCATGAGGGAAATTGAACATGCATTCAGTTTGGACATAGCTGGTGATTTAATGGACTGTATCCAAGAAAAATTAGGTTCATCTTGAGAAAGGGTTGTTGTTAATCACTATTAGTTACAGAGAAACTAAATGGCAGACACAGATGCCAATCTATCGAAAGAGAGATTCGGCTTTACAGTTTTTCTTTCCACCTGCGTACACGCCATAATAATTCTTGGCGTTGGCTTTACTAACATCGATGAAATTAATAGTCAGCCAGCCCTAGAAATAACCATGGTCCATTATCGAAGTGAAATTGCTCCCAACCGCCCAGATTTTCTTGCCCAAGAAAATCAAACTGGTAGCGGCACCTTAGATGATTTGGCTATCCCTAGTACGCCCTTTGAACCTGAATTCAATGACGGTTTAATTCGCGAGGTGACTCCAGTAAATAATGCGCCTAGGATAATCAATAAAATTAAGGCACAAGGTACCGTAGTAATATCCTCATTACAAAATGACAATCAAATAAGCCAACTACTCGAAGAACTTGAGAATAAAGAAGACCTGGTTGTTGCTGAACAAGTGGCTACAGATGACTTAAGCCTAGCCATTGCGAGCTTACAGGCACAACTCGATATCAAACGACAGGAATATGCAAAGCGGCCCCGAAAATACACAATTTCTTCAGCTTCAACACTTAAAGCTCAAGATGCCGAATACTTGGATAATTGGCGAAGAAGAGTTGAAGCTGTGGGAAATATTAACTACCCATCTGCGGCCAGACAGCAGCAGCTGTATGGAAGTTTACGAATGTTAGTTTCCATTCTCCCTAGCGGCGAAGTTGAAAGAGCGGAGATCTTGCAGCCTTCGGGACATAGCGTTCTCGATCAGGCAGCAGTCAAGATCGTAAATTTGGCCTCCCCCTTCCAGCCCTTCCCCAAGGCAATGCGCGCAGAAGCTGATATACTCGAGATTATCCGAACCTGGCGCTTTCATGAAGGAAACGCTCTGACAAGCTACTAAAACGTTTATACTCTTCTGCTCTCGTTCTAATTACTCATTTTCTATCTGCTAACTATCGATCTACAAAGCATGGCCAATTCACAATATCTGGAAAATCAATTCCTAATTGCCATGCCGCAATTAATGGATTCCTATTTCGCCAATACCGTAACCTATTTGTGGAAACACAATAGTGAAGGGGCATTGGGAATAGTTATCAACAAACCACTTACAGCCTGTGTGGCAGATATCTTTTATGAATTAAATATTGTCTGCACTGTTGATGACGGCCCTTTTCGCGATGAGCTAGTTCTAGCTGGCGGCCCTGTCGAAAGAGATAAAGGCTTCATTCTTCATGATTCCGAGACAAATTGGGAGTCCTCGATTGAGATTACTTCGAAGATAAAAATTTGCACATCGAAAGCTATTTTACAGGACATTGCCATGGGCGCTGGGCCGGATAACTACTTGGTTGCATTGGGTTGCTCTGGTTGGGACGCAGGCCAATTGGAAGAAGAAATTATTTCCAATGCCTGGTTAACTGCACCTGCTGATCCAGAATTGATATTCTCTAAAGACTTTACCGAGAAAGCGAATGAAGCGGCGGCTTTGCTCGGAATTGACCTTCACAGGATTTCCCCGAAAGCGGGTCACTCCTAGATTTAGGGAATGGAGAAAAAAGGAAATAAATGTCAATAGAAGCCTTTCCAGCGAATAGATCTAAAAAGGTAAAAGCACTAGCGTTTGATTACGGAACCCAGCGCATTGGTGTTGCCTATGGACAAAGCCTAACTGCTACTGCCAAAGGTATTGCCGTACTCAAAGCCAAAGATGGAATTCCGAACTGGAGTCAACTCGAAGGCTTGATTAGTGATTGGCAACCAGATGTTTTTGTTGTCGGGCTCCCTTATAACCTTGATGGGTCTGATAGCGAGCTTTTAATTAGAGCAATTAAATTTGCTAATCGGCTTCACGGTCGTTTTGGTAAACCCTGCTTTGGCATCGATGAACGACTTTCTTCTAAAGCGGCTATCGAATTAGTCGCAGAAGAAAACGGCAACGCAAAAAAAAGAGCTGCTATCGATGATCTGGCGGCTCAGATTATTCTAGAGAATTGGTTTGCTGAATTAAATACTTAAAAGGTGTGTAATATTCATTAGTCTTATCTTATCTTTTCGCTTGCGCTCGGCCATCACCGCAGCGTTAACCTTTCTTATGCCTGTTATTATTGTTTCTTATTTGCGGCTGTTCTTAGGCTAGCCAACAGGACCGACCTCACCTATAGTAGCTATCTTTTACTCAATATCCCAATATCTACAGTGTTAATATAGTGAAGAATCGTGACCAAGATAGCAGAAAATATCAGCTCTATTCGGCAGCAGATCACTCAGTTCGAAGTTCGCTATAAGCGGGAATCGAGCTCGGTTAAACTGCTGGCAGTGAGCAAACGCATAGGTATTGAGAAGATTCGAACGGCCCACGGGGCTGGGCAGCTAGATTTCGGCGAAAACTACTATCAGGAAGCAAAGGACAAGATTGATGCGCTGCTGGAACTGAATCTTTACTGGCATTTCATAGGTCCCATGCAAAGTAATAAGACTCGAGGCATAGCAGAAAATTTCTCTTGGGTTCACAGTGTCGATAGAGAGAAAATTGCGGTTCGATTGAATGAGCAGCGACCCGTAGGTTTGGAAAATCTAAATGTTTGTGTCCAGGTAAATCTCTCAGGAGAAAACAGTAAATCTGGCGTATCTCTCGATGAGTGCGCTGTATTGTGTAATTCGATTGATCAACTACCCAAACTCTCTCTCAGAGGTCTTATGGCGATTCCTGCACCATTGTCATCATTTGAAGAACAAAGGCAGTGTTTCATTGCGCTGTTCTCCAAATACGAAAACCTTAAATCACTGCACTCTTCTATGGATACACTCTCTCTTGGAATGAGCAATGATTTCGAAGCCGCTATTGCAGAGGGCTCAACTATGATCAGAATCGGAACTGGAATCTTTGGTACTCGAAATTAGATCAAACTTGTGTCCTGAGCTTTGCTAAATACGCTAGAATAGACTCCCTATAAAGAACACTGATTTAGTCAGGACCGCAGATTGCAGGATCTCAGCTTAAAAAATATATCGATTGGATTCATTGGTGCTGGCAATATGGCAGTCAGCCTGATTAAAGGTTTGCTATCAACTGGAATTAACCCGACCAATATTTGGGCAGCTGATATTGATCAAGAGAAGCTCGAAAGACTAGCCGCTGACAGTAAAGTCAATACTACGCGCAGTGAAGATTTTGCTGCCACAACTGATGTATTAGTGCTGGCGGTGAAACCACAGGCAATGAAGAATGTTTGCCTGCAGTTGACTAATGAAATTAATGGAAGCAAGCCGCTTATCATCTCCATCGCTGCAGGCATAACTACAGATAATTTGGCGGCGTGGTTAGGGGCGGATTCTTCTATTGTAAGATGCATGCCCAACACGCCTGCATTGATTGGAAAAGGTGCTAGCGCACTCTTTGCAAATTCAGCAGTTAGTGATTCCCAGAAACAGATTGCTCAGGAAGTCATGGAAGCGGTAGGAATAAGTGTGTGGATTGCGGCGGAAGCGGACATTGATTCTGTAACCGCAGTTTCAGGCAGTGGCCCAGCTTACTTTTTTCTATTCATCGAGGCGATACAAAAGGCTGCAGTGGATTTAGGTTTGAGTGAAGAATTAGCAAGACAGCTAAGTTACCACACTGCGCTAGGTGCTGCAGAACTGGCTATTGGAAGCGATGATGACATTGAAACTTTGCGAAAGAACGTAACTTCCCCTGGCGGGACAACAGAGAAAGCGATACTTGCATTTGAGAAAGGAGGCCTACGTGAACTAGTGGCAGATGCGGTACAGGCAGCGCAACGAAGATCTATTGAGTTAGGTAAAAACTAACCATATTGCGATTGGAAAATAGCTAAGCACACTTTATAAGTAATTCACAAAACCAGAGAAGAATTATGGGAGTATTTGAAAATTCAGCAGGACTAATCTTGAATACTTTAGGAGGAATTTTTCTTCTCGCATTATTGCTTAGATTCTTGTTGCAAGTAGCAAAAGCAGATTTCTATAACCCTATATCACAGGCCGTAGTTAAACTGACTGATCCGTTGGTGAAAATTTTTAGAGGTTTTATCCCTGGATATAGGGGTATAGATTTTTCGGTCTTAGTTTTAGCCATACTGGTGGAAGCCGTTGCTATATGTTCGCTGTTTTTTATTTACGCCGGCCAGATACCAGGCATAAACGATATTGTTACTTGGGCTTTTGTTGGGGTTATTTATTTCATTATTAATATTTATTACTACGCCATAATAGGTTCCATTATTATGTCGTTTGTAATGATGTTTTCTGGTAGTACAAGTCCTCATCCTATACTAAGACTAATTTGGCAGCTAACTGAACCAGTCATGGGGCCCATAAGAAAAATTGTTCCGCCAATGGGTGGGCTGGATTTTTCACCAATATTTATATTTATCGGTATTCAGTTGATTAGAAATTTGTTAATTACAACGTTTAACATTGATGCGCGGCTAGCGTTAGTCATCATAGGCATTTAATATGCATCACCGCTGGGATGGTGAAGACTTAATTCTCGAAAGCAGCATTCAAGCAAGGTCAAAAGAAGACAAAGTAATTGGCTCTGTTGGAAACTTTTTAAAGATTAAAGTTACTGCCCCACCAATAAACGATAAAGCCAGTAAGCACTTAGCCCAATTCTTCGCTTAGCGGTTTGCAGTAAAACAACAGGCGCTGACTATTGTAGTAGGCGGCACAACCGACGAAAAAGAGTATCGATAATTAAATCGAATATGCTTGCAAAATTTTTGAATTCTCAGCAATAACTGAAATGACAAACTCAATCCCAACAGATTCGGTAGGCCTGGTAACCCCCCAGACTCACCACTTCGACAAACCGCTTACTCTCCGTAGCGGAAAGATTTTGCCGTCTTATGATTTAGTGGTTGAAACTTACGGTAAGCTGAATGCTGATAAGAGTAATGCCATATTAATTTGCCATGCTCTTAGTGGAGACCACCATGCTGCTGGTTTCCATAGCGTGGATGATCAGAAACCAGGCTGGTGGGATGCCTGTATCGGTCCTGGCAAAGCCGTAGATACCAATCTGTTCCATGTAGTTAGCCTAAACAATCTTGGTGGTTGTGCTGGAAGTACCGGTCCAGCCTCAATTAATCCCAAAACTAGCAAGTACTACGGCCCTGATTTTCCTGTCGTCACCGTAAGAGATTGGGTGAACAGCCAAGCCCGCTTGATGGATAGGTTAGAGATTCCAAAATGGGCTGCGGTGGTAGGCGGAAGTTTAGGTGGCATGCAAGCTTTACGGTGGGCAATAAGCTATCCAGAGCGTTTAAACCACGCCATCTGTATAGCTGCAGCGCCAAAATTGTCAGCTCAAAATATCGCCTTTAATGAAGTTGCAAGACATTCAATTACCAGCGATCCAAATTTTCATAGGGGCCACTATTTGGAAGAGGGGACCTACCCTAAGCAGGGCCTAATGTTAGCTAGAATGGTCGGGCATATTACTTATTTGTCAGATAATGCAATGCGATCAAAATTTGGCAAATCAGTGGCCGAGATCGAGGAGGAGGGAAACAACTTCGGTAGGGATTTACGCACAGGCAAATTAAGTTTCGGCTTCAATGCAGATTTCCAGGTAGAAAGTTATCTCCATTATCAGGGAGAAAGGTTTTCTGAAAATTTTGATGCAAACACCTATTTGTTAATGACCAAAGCTTTAGATTACTTTGACCCTTCAGTTGACTACGAAGGAGATCTAAGCAAAGCATTCGAAAATTGCAGTTGTAAGTTTATGTTAATGTCATTCAGCACGGATTGGAGATTCCCGCCGGAAAGATCCCGCGAGCTTGTCAACGATTTGCTGAAGGCAAGAAAACAACTGAGCTATGTCGAAATTGAGGCCGATGCCGGCCATGATGCTTTCCTCTTGCCTATTCCAAGGTATATCGGAGCGTTTTCTACCTACTTAAAAAAAGTCTATTCGGAGATAACTGGTCATGCGTCCTGATCTAGAAATCATTCAGGAATGGATCAAACCGAATAGCCGCGTCTTGGATCTTGGTTGCGGTGATGGTAGCTTATTGCATTTTCTAAAAACTGCGAAAAACGTTAATGAAATTGGTTTAGAAATTGACAACGAGAATATTAATAGCTGCATTGAAAATGGTATAAATGTAATCGAGCAAAACTTGGACCATGGCCTATCAAACTTTCAATCAAACAGCTTCGATACGGTTTTACTTGCTCAAACTCTACAAGCTTTGAGCAATCCAGATAGATTGATCGATGACATGCTACGAGTTGGCACCAATGGAATTGTGACGTTTCCTAATTTTGGGAACTGGAAAAGTCGTTTTTATCTTTCCAGCAAAGGCCGTATGCCAGTATCAAAGTTCATGCCTCATCAGTGGTATGACACTCCTAATATTCACTTTTGTACAGTTAATGATTTCGACGCGCTGTGTGTGGAAAAAGAAATAAATATTCTTGCGCGCACGGTTGTTGACTCTCAACATCAAGGGAGTTGGTATATGCGTGCTTGGCCAAATTTCCTTGGCGAGATTGCCATTTACCATATTACTAAAAAGTAACAACACGAATAACTATGCCCAAAATAGTCTTAGCAAGTGGCAATACTGGAAAACTCAAAGAGCTTAAAGATATCCTAGACACGAAAGATGTTGAGCTAGTGTCACAGTCAGAATTTAACGTTAGCGAGGCTGACGAAACCGGTCTCAGTTTTATAGAGAATGCGCTAATAAAAGCCAGGCATGCTTGTGAAATCACTGGGATGCCGGCGATCGCAGATGATTCCGGCATTGAGGTCGATGTTCTCAATGGACGACCCGGAATATATTCTGCCCGTTATGCTGACATGTCAGGAGACAGAGCTGACGCCCAAAATAATCTTAAATTGTTATCTGAATTAGATCAGGTACCCGAATCAGAGCGCACCGCACGCTTTCAATGCGTGATAGTGTTAATGCATCATGCTCTAGACCCGATGCCGCTTATTTGCCAAGGCACCTGGGAAGGCAGAATCTTATTTAAGGAATCTGGCAATAACGGCTTTGGCTATGATCCATTATTTTATGTCCCCACTCATGATTGCGCGTCTGCAGATTTGGATCCAGAAACCAAGAATTCCCTGAGTCATCGCGGCCAAGCTCTTAGACAACTTATGCAATGCTGGAACTTCCGCCACTAAGTCTTTACATACACATTCCTTGGTGCGTCAAGAAATGTCCCTACTGTGATTTCAATTCTCACGAAGCAAGTCAATCTCTTCCCGAAGCGGAGTATGTTAATGCATTAATCTCCGATTTCGAAAATGATTGGTCGCGCATCGAGCCACGTCAAATTCATTCTATATTTATTGGTGGCGGCACTCCAAGCTTGTTTTCCGCGAATAGCTTTGCTGTACTCTTGAAAAATATTCGCACAATAAGTGGTTACGCGGAAGACATCGAAATTACGCTTGAGGCGAATCCTGGCACAGCAGAAGCAGAAAAATTTAGAGCATTTCGCGAAATCGGCATTAATAGGTTATCGATCGGGATACAGAGCTTCGAAGATCAGCAGCTAAAAAATTTGGGGAGGATTCACAGCAGCGATGAGTCAAAACAGTCTATCGAGATTGCGCTACAGTCGGGCTTTGATGACTTCAATCTTGACCTCATGCACGGCTTACCGGGACAGACTACCGAGGCAGCGCTTGCCGACATTAAAACTGCTCTGAGTTATAGACCCACTCACTTGTCGTGGTATGAACTCACTATAGAACCAAACACAGTGTTCTATAGTAAGCCACCATCATTGCCTGATGACTCCCTAACCGCAGAACTTCAGTCCAATGGCCGAGCTTTTCTTGATCAGTCTAATTACAAACAGTACGAAGTGTCAGCCTACGCGAAGGAAAATAGGCAGTCTCAACACAATATTAATTATTGGTCATTTGGTGATTACATCGGAATCGGTGCTGGCGCACATGGCAAATTGAGCGATCAAAAAAGCAATGCTATATTTAGAACAAGGAAGCATAAACAACCCCAACACTACTTGCGTAGCGAATTGTCAAGAGTGGCTGAAATTCTTGAAGTTATAGAAGCAGACAGACCTTTAGAATTCCTTCTCAACGCCCTCAGATTAAGGTGCGGTTTTAGGCAAGCTGAATTCGAACAGAGAACTGGCGTCCCTTTTAGCACTATAGCAAAAAAGGTAGAATCTTTGAGTAATAGCGGTATGCTGGCATTAGACAAGACCGATAGTAGAGTACGAGCTACGGACAAAGGTTACCAATTGCTAAATAGCGTACTAGTGGAATTCCTCTGAAATGGAAAATTTGTACCAAAAACACTGCGAAGCTTGCCAATTGGGAGCGCCTGTTGTTACAGACGATGAAGCCAATAATTTACTTCTAAGTATTCCGGCGTGGAAAAAAGAGTTTCACGATGGCGTTGAAAAACTTAGCCGAGAATTCTATTTTATTGAGTTCAAGGACTCTTTTGCATTCACCTACAAGATTGCAAATTTATCTGAACGGGAACAACACCATCCTGCAATTTTGACTGAATGGGGAAAAGTTAAAGTGTACTGGTGGTCTCATAAAATAAATGGATTACATCTAAACGATTTCATCATGGCAGCGAAGACTGACATGATTGCCAAACTTTCCGCAAAGAATTAATTTCTGGTTGACTGCAATGACTAGTCGAAACTCCAATTTGTTGGCTCAGCTGGATGATGTAATCAGCCTGGTGAGTGTCAGTTCGGCAAATCCTGCACTGGATACCAGTAACAAACCAGTCATTGATTATCTTGCTGAGCAGTTTGAAGCTCTCGGATTCTCTTGTGAAGTGATTCCAAATAAAGAAAATGAG
Organism: Gammaproteobacteria bacterium; assembly: GCA_012960305.1. Lineage (GTDB taxonomy): Bacteria > Pseudomonadota > Gammaproteobacteria > Pseudomonadales > Pseudohongiellaceae > UBA9145. The sequence continues at coordinate 432,471 of DUBM01000014.1, forward strand.
GAAAAAGTTAATCTAATAGCTACTTATGGATCTGGTCCAGGTGGCTTGGTGTTGTCAGGTCATACTGACACAGTCCCCCTTGATGATAAATTGTGGAGCGTTGACCCGTTTCGTCTAACCGAGCGAGACGGTAAGTTTTACGGCCTTGGCGTTACCGATATGAAGAGTTTTTTTCCCATTGTTATCGAAGCCATAAAACCTCTACTAGAAGAAGTATTTAAAGAGCCATTAATAATCCTTGCGACAGCAGATGAAGAAACCTCCATGCAAGGTGCTCGCACTATTGCCGAACTCGGCCGACCAAGGGGGCGAGCAGCAGTAATTGGCGAGCCCACTGGGCTACAACCTGTCAAAGCGCATAAAGGTATTATGATGGACCGTATCCAGTTACTGGGGGAAAGCGGCCATTCTTCTGATCCATCTCTTGGTAAGAACGCTCTCGACGCAATGCATTTGGTGATTAGCGAACTCATGACTTTTCGTGCTGAGATCAGAGAAAAATATCAGAGTGACTTATTCACCATTCCTTATCCGACTTTGAACCTAGGTAGCATTCATGGCGGGGACAACCCAAACAGAATCTGCGGGCATTGTGATCTTGAGTTTGATATTCGACTAATGCCAGGCATGCACATAGATTCCGTGAGAGAAGAAATCCGGCAACGCATTGACACGATAACCACGCCATTAAAAATACAATTCGAATTGACTCCAATCTTTACTGGAGTGCCTGCTTTCTTTGCTAACGAAAATAGCCAGTTACTTAAATTGGCAGAAACACTAACCGGCCATTCAGGGATTAGTGTTGCATTTGGAACCGAAGGGCCATTTCTGCAAGAACTGGGAATGGATACAATTATATTGGGCCCGGGAAATATTGATCAAGCCCATCAACCAGACGAATACATGTCTATGGATATGATCGAACCCTGTATTGATGTGTTGAGAAAACTCGTTCGCGAAAATTGTTTAAGCAGTACGTCACTATGATAAATAGAAAAGACATGATCGATCTGTTCCGCGCTTCATCTACTTATATTAACGCCCACCGTAGCAAAGTATTTGTAGTGTTACTCAGCGGAGAAGCACAGGCTGATGATAATTTTTTCAATGTTGTCTATGACCTGAGTCTATTGCATAATCTTGGAGTGAAGTTGGTTTTGGTGCAAGGCGCTAGACCCCAGATTACAGCGGCCTTAGAGAAGGAAAATATAGATTCAAGTTACCATCAAAATTTACGCGTAACAGAATCTGTGTGTATCGAAATAGTTAAACAGGCTGTAGGAAGTTTAGGAATCAATATTGATGCGCTTTTTTCAATGGGCACAAGGAATTCACCGATGCATGGCTCGGACATTCGCTTGTGTCGCGGTAATTTTGTTACAGCCAAACCGGCTGGAATTCATGACGGCGTAGATTTCCACTTCACTGGCAAAGTGCGCAAAATTCATACGGCTGCCATAAATAAGCAATTGAACCAAGGGAACCTTGTGGTTTTGTCTAACCTCGGTTATTCACTGACCGGAGAAGTTTTTAATTTGTCTGCCGAAGAAATTGCTACTGAAGTAGCCATTGCACTAAATGCTGAGAAGCTAATACTGATGATTCCAGAAGACGGAGTTATCGATGATAAGGGACAACTAATACCTTCTCTGTCAGAAAGTGACGCCAAGAAATATGCCGACAACAAGGCAATACTTAAGGATGAGGATTCTAAGTGCATTAGTCAGGCTTTATACGCCTCATTACGAGCATATTCGAACCATGTGCACAGAATTCATTTGATTAGTTTCAAATCTAACGGCGCATTGTTACAGGAATTATTTACCCGTGAAGGAAATGGCAGTCTAGTCAGTAATGATAGTTTTGATCAATTACGAGACGCATCTATTTCTGATGTCACTGGCATCCTCAATTTAATCAAACCTTTGGAAAACGATGGCACTCTAGTAGAAAGGTCGAGAGAGCTTTTAGAAAATGAAATTCAAAATTTCAAAATAATTGAACTTGAGGGTGCAATTATTGCTTGTGCTGCCCTTTACCCAATTGATTATCAGAGTGGCGAGATAGCGTGCATTGCGATTGATTCAAACGAACAAAAGAACGGCTACGGAGCGCGACTTCTTACAAATCTGGAGAAAAGCGCTAGCGAACTTGGTTTCACTAAACTCTTTGTTTTAACTACAGTGGCATCGCATTGGTTTATTGAAAAAGGTTTTTCTGAAGCAGAATTAGACGATCTTCCGGATCAGCGAAAAGGGCTCTATAACATGCAAAGGAAATCGAAGGTGTTGCTCAAACAGTTGTCGTGAATTCGAGATGTTTTTTAGGATTGGATTCTTTCCAATAGACAAATACTATAATTGTAAGGATTGTCTTCATCTTTTTTGTAGTCATCACGACTAAGCTCTTGCCAATCAGACTCGTCAAACTCTGCCAGGACAGTGTCGCCACCTACCACTGCATGTACTCGGGTGAGATGAAACCTTTGCGCTCTGGTTAATGCTGCTTGATACAGGTCCGCCCCACCAATTACAAAGGCTTCTTCTGAGCCGTCAATAAGAGAAATGCCCTCAGCAAGTTTTATAGCCTGCTCCAGAGAATTAACCACTTTGGCTCCCTCTACAACATAGTCAGTATCTCTACTAATAATGATATTTGTACGACCTGGCAATACTCGGCCAATTGATTCCCAGGTTTTTCTCCCCATGATGATGCAGCAACCCATGGTAGTTCGTTTGAAATACTTGAGATCCTCAGAGAGATGCCAAGGCAAGGCATTATTTCTGCCGATGACTCTGTTTTCCGCCATGGCACAGATTAGTGCTAATTTCATTTAATAGTCTCGAAGTTTGCCAAGATAGAGTTTAAACAGAAAAAGGATAGCTTATGGGCTCATGATGCTGATATCCCTCAACAGAGAAATCATCTAGCGTAACCCAGGTCTCGATATCCTCTAGAGATTTAATTTCAGGATTGATTGTTAGCTGAGGTAGATCAAATGGATCCCGCTTAAGCTGCACTGTCCGCATCAATTCAAGCTGATCTTCATAAATATGAGCGTTAATAATCTTGTGATAGGCAAGACCAGGAGTCTTGCCGGTAATCTGCGCCATTAGCGCAAGTAGAGAAAATACCTGAATCTGATTGAAGTTTAATCCCAAGGGCACGTCGCAAGATCTTTGATAACTGGTAAGGTAAAGTGACTCTCCCAGCAAAGAAAAAGTGTGGGTATGCATACATGGACGAAGGCACCCTAATTCAAACTCCCCTGGGTTGTAGAAGGTGAGAATTTCACCACGATCGTCAATATCATTATTTAAATTATCAATAATCTTCTTTAGCTGATCCAATACTGTGCCATCGGGCCTTTGCCAGGACCGGCCCTGCACTCCATAGACCCTGCCCATATCATCTTCGCCCTTGCGGACTGAGTTATTCAACCAAACTTCATTCTGATTGGCATTAGCATCCCAAGATTTGGTGCCCAATTTTCGAAAGCTCCGAGCATTATCATAGCCTCGCATATAACCCAATAGTTCGGCTATAGCTGCTTTCCAGAAGCTTTTTCTGGTGGTAATAATGGGGAATTGATTGGCGGCAACATCGTAGGTTAGATCAGCATTGATTGCTGTTAAACACTTCTTACCGGTTCTCTTGTTTTCTATCCAAACGCCTTGGTCAATAATTCGTTGGCAGAGATCTAGATACTGTTGCATAACTATTTAAACCCTAACTAAATGATTGCGACTGCGGCTTATGGGAAGACAGAAATAGTAAGATCAAACCACCAATTATCATCGGCATCGATAAGAGTTGCCCCATCGTCAGCCAATCCCATGCAATAAAGCCAATGTCTTGATCGGGCTCTCTAAAGAACTCTATAAGAAATCGAAAGCAGCCGTAGCCGAGGGCAAATAGGCCTGTTACGGCAAACCGCGGACGCGGTTTTGCAGAGTACAGCCAAAGCACAGTGAAGAGCACAACTCCCTCTAGAGTGAATTCATAGAGCTGGGATGCATGTCTCGGTAATTGATCAACATGAGGAAAAACCATTCCCCAAGCAACTTCGGTTGGTCGACCCCATAGTTCTCCGCCGATAAAGTTACCAAATCTACCCGCTCCTAAACCAAAAGGAACAAGTGGTGAAATGAAATCCATAGTTTCCCAAAAACCCTTCTTCAGATACTTAGAATAGAAGAACAAAGCAAAGAGTACCCCCAGTAAGCCACCATGGAACGACATACCCCCTTCCCAAACTTTGAATAACCACAATGGATCGCCGAGAAAGCGATCGAAGTTATAGAAGAATACATAGCCAACTCGCCCCCCCAACACGGCTCCCAAAGCACCATAGAAAATAAGATCAGATATTTGATCCGCCGACCAACAACCTGCAACTTGTTTGCTTCGGTAACTGGCGAGCGCCCAAGCACCTCCAAAAGCGATTATGTAGGTGATGCCATACCAGTGAATACTGATAGGGCCAAGAGAAAGTGCGACGGGATCAAATTGTGGAAAAGTAAACATGGGATAATTCTAATATTAGAATGCTTGATTGAGCAGAGATTATACCTGCATTCTTTCGCTATTTCTTTTGCTGGACTATTTTCCCCAACAATAGATGTAATCCCAAGCCAATAAACGTTAACATTTCGACAATGTGTCTAATAATTTTCGCTCATCAGGCAGACCCTCGTTATCGCCTGATTGTGGCAGCAAACAGAGACGAGTTCTTCGCTCGCGCAACGAATCACGCCCATTTCTGGACCGAATTCGACAAGAAACCTCAAATTCTTGCCGGCAAGGATTTAGTTGCCGGGGGTACCTGGTTAGGATTGACACGAAGTGGTCGCTTTGCCGCGGTAACTAATATTCGTGATCCTTCACAGCCCGAGAAGAAACCAAAATCCAGAGGCCAACTAACCTTGGATTTTCTTGCAGGAGATCAATCCCCTCTGGACTATTGCGGAATGCTCCAAGAACATTTTAACGAGTTTGCTGGATATAATCTTTTAGTCGGGGACAAACACTCTATGTGTTACGTCAACAATTTTGAAGAAAAGCTAATCGAACTTAAACCAGGAATCTATGGTTTATCTAATGGCCTACTGAATTCAAGCTGGCCAAAAATTGAAAAGGGGCGCGATAGTTTAAAGGAACTACTAACAAGTGATGTTCAAGAGGATAGCGTCAGCACTGACAGGCTTATCGATATGATGAATGACAGATCACTCGTAAAGGTCGAAGACCTCCCTGATACCGGCATTCCAAAAGAACTAGAACACAGACTTTCACCAGCGTTCATTCAGAATCAGCAACGTCAATACGGAACTCTGTGCACATCGGCCGTAATTATCGAAAACTTGGGCGTCAGCAGATTCAGTGAGCAAAATTATGATAAAAGTGGTAAGGAAACCGAACGAATTTTCTTCGAATTTAACCTTGTTTAACAGTGTCGCTGACTCTTTGAGGATTGAGGATTGACTATGTATATTCCCGAACATTCTAACGTCACCGATGAGGAAGAAGTTGCTCAGTTTATTAACGCGAATTCCTTTGGCCAACTGATTACAAACAATAATGGAAAGATGGCAGTAAGCCATATGCCCTTTTTGTTTCATGCGTCTACGAAAAGGCTATTGGGTAATATATAAAAAGCAAATCCTCAATGTGAGACCTTAGTCGGACAAGAAATTTTGGTTATACTTTCTGGCCCCCATGACTATATTACTCCTAGTTGGTATAGCGAACCTGGAGCGCCTATCTAGAACTATCAATGGGCACATATCTACGGCACTGCTGCCAGTTTCAGCCATGCAGAGCAACTTAGGGATGTGGTCAATAGATTGACCAAAGTGCACGAAAGCAACTTCGCAGAACCTTGGCAAGGTAGCTATGATGACAATATGCTGAGAGAGATTGTTGGTATAGGGATTTCCATAAACGAAATTCAATGCAAATATAAGCTGAGTCAGAATAGATCTGCAGCTGAACAAGAAACTGTCGCATTACAATTAAAACAGCAGGACGAAATTTCATTGGCAGAAGCCATGCTTCGTTCAAATAGCAGTAACTAAACCTTCTCTTTGAAAAATTAAGCTATATAACAAAGAGTCCTGCATTACTTTGCTGAAATGTATAAGAATCCAAAGTCTGGATAAGATTGATATGCCAATCGCCCAAGAATAGTTCCAATTATCGCTCTAGATTCATAGCACCCTCGGATAGCACAAGGTAGAATCCTTGCAGCAAATGAAGTGACCATTTTTAATGATTAGTGCTGAAGATGCGCTTGTGCGCCTAAAAGAAGGCAACGTAAGATTTCGTGCTGGTGAAAGCCAACATATCGAGATCGATGCTATTGTTAGAGCGCAAATGGTTCCCGAGCAAACTCCATTCGCTATTATCCTTGGCTGCTCCGATTCTAGAGTTCCAGCTGAACTTGTTTTCGGCCAAGGGATTGGTGATCTATTCGTTATCCGCGTGGCAGGGAATATTGTCGCGCCCTCGCAAATAGGCAGTATCGAATTCGCCGCGGAAAAATTTGGCACTCGTTTGGTAGTGGTATTGGGGCACTCGAAGTGTGGGGCCGTGGAAGCAACCATTCAAGAACTCGCGCAAACAACTGAAAACCGCTCACCTAATCTAAGCGCTATTGTAGACAGAATTCAGCCAAGCATAGAATCTCTAATTGGTTCTGAAGCTGATAGCAATCCAGAAAAACTATTGGAGAGCGCTGTACGTGCGAATATTCAAGCATCTGTTGATAATTTAAAGCATGGGTCCGGAATTTTAGAATTTCTAGTAGCCAACCATGACTTAATTATCACTGGCGCGGAATATTGTTTAGAATCAGGGACTGTCGAGTTTTTTGAATAGATTTAGCTCCCTAGATTCTCAGGTTCTTAAGTTACTTTCAATTTTCGTTTCAGCTACTTTCAAGCCCGAGGCTGTAAATGAAGCCGCCTGCTAAATTGGAAACTCCTCACTTGATGTTCTGGTCAATGACAAGACTCAGATCTTATACCGGTTGCAGGAATGAACTCCGATAAAAAGGTTATGGGATTCTTCCCTAACATTCTGAATTTCGATCAAACTCGTAACGCAATTAAGCAATACAGCGCGCATAGAAGAAAATGGATGGTGTTTTAGAGCATTGGAGCGGAAAGTAAACCGAAAATTTATAGACTTGGTAAGTCTGGCACCAACAGGTTATCTATCGCTGAATAATGAAGTAGAAGTTGGCTGGAGATTAGCTAAAGTTTATTGGCACCAAGGGTATGGCATCGAAGCCGCCCATCGGGCAATGAATTTTGCCTTTGATGAGCTTTATTCAGAGAAGGTTGCCACTCTGACAGCTGCAGCTAATATTTCCCCACAGAACTTAATGGAAAAACTAGAAATGACTGACGCAGAAGAAAACTTACCACATCCGGAAGCACCCAAAGAAACTGGCTTACGAAATCATATATTGTATCGAATAGCGAAAGAGAATTTTAGTTAGTACGAGAAGAACGTAACAACCGGTCTACACCTGCATTATAAAGTGCTAAGTCGACAGCACTCCTAATCATTTGCGCATCGTCAAGGTGCATAGCTTGATCGAGCAAATCCTGCGCTGCTTCCATACTCATACTTCTTATTACCGATTTAACTTTTAACAATGTAGTGGCATTCATTGAAAGAACATCATATCCCATTGCTATCAGTAGAACTGCTGCGCCAGGATCTCCCGCCATTTCACCACAGATACTAACAGGAATACCCTCTGTGCGAGCTTCGGTTACAACGAATTGCAATGCACTAAGAACTGCCGGATGAAATGCACTGTATAGATTTGCAACTCGCGGATTGTTTCTATCAACTGCTAACAAATACTGAGTTAGATCGTTACTACCAACAGAAACAAAGTCCACCATCTTGCATAGTGCTCGAGTTTGATAAACTGCTGCCGGCAATTCAATCATCACACCAATCGGTGGATACTTTACTTCTAGACCTTCTTGAACAAGCTCACGATAGGCTTTCTTAATAAGCTGGGTTGCTGAATTTACTTCATTTACATTAGAAATCATTGGCAACATGATTTGAAGATTTTCTAATCCAATACTTGCCCTCAACATCGCGCGTATCTGTGCGGTGAAAATTTCTGGGTGGTCCAGAGTCACTCTTATCCCTCGCCAGCCGAGAAAAGGATTAGCCTCTTCAATGGGAAAATAAGGTAACGCCTTATCGCCACCAACATCGAGTGTGCGCATGGTCACTAATTTAGGTGAAAACGCTAACAATTGTTCTCTGTATATATCTGTTTGTTCCTGCTCACTTGGAAATCTTTCACTTAATAAAAAAGGAACTTCTGTTCTGAATAGACCAATTCCTTCAGCTCCCTGGTCCAATGACTGCATAACATCTGACATTAGGCCAGTATTGACCCAAAGATGAACACGATGACCATCAGAGGTTTCACACGGTAAATCTTTTAGTCCTTCTAAACCTTGAATTAATTGATCTTGTTCTTTGATAATTTCGAGATAGCGGTTGCGCAATTGATCAGATGGATTACTGATAACTTCGCCTTTGTAGCCATCAACAATTAGTTCTCTTCCATCCAATTGATTGTAAGGTAGATCAACAACACCCATCACTGTAGGGATGCCCATAGTCCTCGCGAGAATCGCTACGTGAGAGTTACCGGAACCTTTTACTGAAATCAAACCTTTGAGTTTAGCCTTAGGTACTTCGACCAACATGCCAGGTGTAAGCTCTTCACTAACTAAAATAGTGTTGTCAACATACTCAGTTTTTATAGTTTCCTTTTCTTGTAAGTAAAACAATACGCGACTGCATAGGTCTTTTACATCTATAGCTCGCTCACTGAGATAATCATCATTCATCGTTTCGAATTTTTGAACGTGCTCATTAGCTACATAGGCAAGCGCCCCCTGAGCCCAAGAGCCCATTTTGATCCGTTCAACTACTTCGTTACCCAAAGCATCATCGTCGAGCATATGTAGATAGACATTAAATAACTGACGCTCCTCTTCAGCAACTTGGCCCGCTAATTTGTCATGCAGCTTCGCCATGTCTCCCCTAACAGCGCTCAGGCAGGTCGCGAAGAATTCTATTTCTTTGTCTATATTTTTCGCACGTCTGTCTGGAATAAGACTCAGATCGGCGTGGGGGAATACAACGACAGCTTCTCCGATGCTTACACCAGAAGATCCGGAAACTCCCGCGAAGGCAGTATCCGAGGTTTTCTGCCCCGATGGGCTAATACCCTCGATCGCTCCAGTTGCTTCGGCATGGGCGATTACTCCGGCTAACTGCGCGGACAGCGTAATTAAAAACGCTTCTTCGCCTTCATCAAATCGTCGGCGTACCTCGTGCTGAACGACCAGCACACCCAGTACAGCGCGATGGTGAATGATTGGGACGCCAAGAAAAGCGTGAAACTCTTCTTCGCCAGTTTCTTTAAGGTAGTGATAGCTAGGATGCAAAGGCGCATCTTGCAGGTTTATCGGCTCGGCATGTTTCGCCACCAAACCAACCAGGCCCTCGCCTAATTCTAAACTTACATGACCAACGGCTTCTTCGTTTAGGCCTTCTGATGCCATAAGAACATGGCAGTTAATATCAGAATCCAAAAGATAAACAGAACATACTTGTGTGGAGAGCGATTCGCGAACTCGACTTACAATGATGTTTAATGCCGATTGCAGATCCTTAGCTGCATTAACTTTTTGCACTATGCGGCGTAATTGATCCAGCATTCTATTTTCCGGTCAGTGGCCTTATCAAACTCCGCTCGCTCTTCCTCTCTATAATGACAAGAGTCAAGATACAGGTAGCGAGCTATTGTTGTGATACACCATTATTAGCTTGTCGAAAATATTGATGATGCGTTTTATTATTGTTGCTTTAGATATTGGTAAAGAGGATCTACTAGTTCTTTTAGTGCCCTTCGATACACATCTCGTTTAAATTCAATTACTTGATTGATCGGATACCAATAGCTCACCCATTTCCAATCATCAAATTCCGGTTTATCTGCCCTGCTAAGTACTACATTACTTTCGTCACTCTCAAGACCTAAAAGAAACCACTTCTGTTTCTGCCCAATACAAAGAGGATCTTTGTGATGTCGAATAAATTTTTCTGGTAAACGGTAATGTAACCAATCATTAGTTTGATAGAGGATGTTTACATCATCCGCGGCTAAACCGACTTCTTCACCGAGCTCGCGAAACATAGCATCTTCAATAGATTCACTCTGTTTAATTCCGCCCTGGGGGAATTGCCACGCGCTCTGTCCAATTCGTTTAGCCCACAGAAGTTGGCCAAGACGATTGCAAATAACAATTCCCACATTAGAACGAAAGCCTTCCGAATCGATCACACTCATCAACTTTTAGACAAGGATAACCACTTATTGTTTCATAAACATCCTCCTCGGATCAATGTTGCTACACCCGTACTTCTACATTATTTCTATATATTACAATATGTTATGTAATATTAATCCCACCTAATTGGCTGCTAATTGTGCTAATAAATGTGCTGAAACTAGAGTCTAGAGGGTATAATGCGCGAGATAATCGTGATGAAAAACCCTATGTCGACTCGTTTAGCTCTTTTTGATTTGGACAATACTCTGTTAGCTGGTGACAGTGATCACGCTTGGGGAGAATTTCTCATTACAAAGAAATTAGTCGATGAAGCTAGCCACCGCAAAACTAATGACGAGTACTATAACGACTATCGTGCTGGCAAACTCGATGTCCACGCCTATGTGCGGTTTACCATTACCCCGATTCTTTCCCTCTCTCCCGAAGAACGTAGCGATTTACATAGAGAATTTATGGATACTTTTATCCAGCCGATGGTTTTAGACAAAGCACAGAAGCTTATTAATTCTCACAAGCAAGCTAGTGACTGCTGCATCATCATTACGGCGACAAATGAATATGTCACCGGACCAATTGCTAAGATTTTTAACGTCCATCATTTGCTAGCCACGGAACTTAAAATTGATTGTGGGCAATTTACCGGGGAAATTTTAGGGATACCCTGTTTTCGTGAAGGTAAGTTTGAGCGGTTAAAATTGTGGATTTCTAGCCAAACAGAATCATACGACTTGACAGCTAGCATATTTTATAGCGATTCGATAAATGATCTACCTCTCCTTGAAAAAGTAACGCAAGCAATTGCAGTAGATCCTGACGAAAGCTTGAGACAAATTGCACAAACGCGGAATTGGGAAATTATCAGTTTACGATAATCCCTTATTAGCGAAAATTCGAAGTTAATAATAGATACTCTAGCTGGTTAACAAAATGTTACTACAGCTCACCCTGCCAGCTTTTGTTCAAAAATTTTCTAACTTCCTGCTTGGCTGCGCCATAGTGTTGTCAGCCTGCAGTCCAGAGCTAGACTCTGAATCCAGTATCTTAGCTACTAGATCTGAAACATTGACCAACGAACCTACTAACTCCAGTGTAGATTCAAATTCTGAAACTACTGACATCACATGGGACTTAGTCTACGGTTACTTGGAATTAATCGATGCCGATAACCAAGCAATACTAGCTAACCTTCAATCTTTTCAAGAAACACTAAATGAATTCATCACGCAATCAAATGAAACTAAGCTTCAAGCTCTGCGCTCAAGCTGGCTCGTTGCGCACACTTCCTATGAACTGGCCAACTTACATAGACACTTTTCTGCGGCGGTTGTAAGCGAAGAATTTAATTTGGAACTATTGCAACTGCAATATCAGATTAATCATTGGCCGATTCTGCCTGGATACATAGATTATGTCGATGATTATCCAGACAGTGGGATCGTGAATGATATGACGGTTAGCCTAGGTTCGGACAATATTCGTCAGCAACATGGTGTTTTTGATTTATCTGAATCAACTCTCGGTTTTCATGTATTAGAATTTCTGCTGTGGGGAGAATCAACTATTGATGGTGTAGCTAGGCCCGCTACAGAATTCGCAGAAATCTCTCAACTTAGTGAAGCACCATTAGAGGCTAGCTTTAAACTCGAATAACTAGGCAATAACCGTCGGCGTGAATTCATAACCGTAATAACTTCTTCACTCCTAGAAGATTTTGGCAGATCAAAAACTATCTGGGATCAAACGAATTTAGCCTTACGTGAATGAATTGATACGTTTACAGCACAGAGGCTACTCAGAATTTTTGTGGATGCTATCAGCACACTCCTTTCCGAAGAAATTCTTATAAGGTCACTGTATCCGCTTCTTAACGAGGAATTCAGCGATAGTATCCAGTCCCCGTATAGCAAGTCGACTCCGAGTGCAGTTACTGCTCAATTGAGTGGTATTGAGCGACTATTACTAGAAATTCGTAGTGATTCTGGGAAGAGCCTGGATGAGTTATTTATTTCATTTTCTCCGGACTATGAAGAATTATTCTATGCAAGTTTTGATGCAAGCAAGGAGTGTTTAGTGTTGTTATACAGCTCCTTGCAGAATTTTCAAACTTCTCTATCGCCCTTGCAAACAGAATTTGATGTTGTGGAATGTATAAATCTCGTTACCAACACGATCGATCATCTCGGACAAATTGATGTCAATCTATCCAACTGATCATCTCTCAACTTAGAAGCTCGACTATTAGATCATCAGCGATTTCTTCGAGAACTGACTGCAGTTCATCCAAATCTAGAGAACTAGGGACCTTAAGCTGAGCGCTGGCTTTAAACAAAATTCCCCCAGACATCGGTGCTGCTATGCATTGAGTGCTTAGTTTTTCCACGCTTACCGATAAACTCGCTAATGCATGGGAAATCTCTCGAACTATTCCCGATCTGTCGTTGCCAACGACACTTAATTCAATAGAGTTAATTATGATATTCTCGTGATCTCTCCCTTCTGCTCTCCCAGCTTTCTCAACGATGATCTTAAGATCGCCGGATAGACTCTCTAGTTCGCTAATTAGCTTATCTACAGCTTGATTAGCTACGCTGACTCTCAATACTCCAGCAAATTTTCCGTCCAGTTGAGACATACTACTTTCTAACCAATTTCCAGAATTTTCGGCAATGATTTGTGAAAGAGATTCCACCAACCCCGGTTTGTCATCCCCAATTATTGTTAACACAAGATAATTCGTCATAACTAGTTGGTATACCCCTAAAACAATCCAATCTGTTGATTCAATATTTCGTTCATTGATGAAGATTTAAAAACCAAAATTGAATCCACTATTGGTGTTAATTGTTTTTCAATATAAAAATTAAAGTCGATGGGCGATTGTCGATACTGCCTGGGTTCAGGCCCGGACACTGTCATTATATATTCAATCCAACCTCCGGACTCATAGAGACTTGGAAGATTCTTTCCCTTTCGAATAACTTCGGCTTTGCGAGCCGCCTGAACATGAGGAGGAACATTCTTTACATAGTCGCCTAATTTTCTCCTCAAGCGCTTACGTAATACTAATTCTGACTCAAACTTTTCATCCAGTATATCGGCCACAGTTTGCTTTATGAAATCAACATAAGGCTGATCACGAAAGATATGCTCGTAAAGCACTTGTTGGAACTCTCTAGCTAGTGGTGACCAATCGCTTCGTACTGTTTCCAGCCCTTTGAACAGCATCTTTAATATCGACTGGTCCTTGTTATCCATTACCATGCCAGCATAGCGTTTCTTGCTACCTGCATCGGAGCCTCTTACGGTGGGCATTAGAAATTTGCTGAAATGAGTTTCAAATTCGATTTCCAAATAGCTTTCTATGTTGTAGTCCTTTTGAAGCCGTTCTCGCCACCAGTCATTAAGTTCTTCAGCCAATCTGTTCCCGATATCTGGAACATCACTGGTTTTAACTTCTCCGAGTAATACAAACACCGAATCAGTATCCCCATAAATTACCTCATAGCCTTTTTTCTCAATTTGATTCTTACTCTCAATAATTATTTCATGACCTCGCTTGGTAATGGAACTCACTAGCCGGGAATCCAGAAACCTGCACCCTGAAGTACCGAGCACACCATAGAACGAATTCATTATGATTTTAATTGCTTGTGACATTACAGCATTGTGATTGGCTTTGGCCTGATCTCTTGCAGCCCACAGAGAAGCAATCAACTCTGGCAGGATATATGCAGAGCGAGAAAAATTGCCATTGTCATAGCCTGGAATCGCATCCTCTTCTTTTTGTGCAACTACCAAGGCGAGAGGATCTACATGGAATGTCCTAATTATGCTAGGGTACAGACTCTTAAAATCGAGAACTATTACATTATTGTGAATCCCCGGTATTGAACGCATAACATACCCTCCGGGACTCACATTGCTGGCCGCCACCTGACCCAAGGAAGGAGCAACAAACCCTTTGCGGTGCAACCGAGGCAAATAAAGGAAATCAAAGGCAGCGACAGACCCGCCGTATCGATCTAGCTCTAAACCGGTGAGAGAACTCCGTTCAATCGCAAAATTCAACAAATTCTCTAACTCAAAAATATCCCACACCAGGCGGCAGTCTTCGAGATTGTAACGAGCGAGAGCGGGTTTGTTACTGTTAAAGAGCTCGGTGATTTCTTCACCTCGCTGATCTATGTCCTCAACTAACTTCCCTCTATTCAGCAGCTTTCTCGCGACGAATTCTAAAGAGAAATTCTCGAACTGATAAGTTGCACTGCGCATCAGTTCGATCCCATCTAGAACAGCTCTTCCCGGTACTAACGCATAATACCTGTCGTTGCCCTCACGGGCTTTGCGCCAGATCACCTGCTCATTGTTGCGGCCAAACCGAAAGGAGATCCTCCATCTATCGCATATATTCTGTAAAACACGCAGGTCAAAATTTACTACGTTCCAACCCATCACTACATCAGGATCAATAGAATTTATTCGATCTAAAAATGCTAAAATTATATTGCGCTCATTTGCACAATAAATGAGGTCTATCGGAGCTTTCTCATCTCCAATCTGCACAGGTGCAGAGTTACCACTTTCGCCGATCATAAAGACTTCTGAAATAGTATCGGAATAAAGACCAATTGAATAAAGTGAAGTCCCGGCGTAATTGGTTTCTATATCGATAGACAATGCTTTAAACTGCGGGCGATAGTCGGATGGCGTTAGCTTACCGCTTACTAATTCACGGAAGTTTAATTTGTCTTTTGGCTGACCTTTTGATTGCCCTTTTGACGGCTCAATAACCTCTCCAGAATAACTCACTGCGCCGGTGATAAAACGTTCCATCAGAAATCGGTCGGTTGGCTTTAAATCTGACTCGGCCAGCGCTACGCCGTTGATCGCTAATTTATCTCGACAATCGAATAAAGCTCTCTGACTTTGAAAATAAAGTGCTGATACATTTTCATGGGAAAAGTTTTGTAGTTTGGTAGGCTTTATTCGCCAATTGGATTGATTAGCCAGGAGCAGACGGACCTCCTCTTCTTGATGGGATGGAAAAAAGCTAACTGCCTCTTGTCTTGAGGTCTGGAAGCGCAGTGGACCTAAGTCTCCCGCCAGCCAGTAGATTAGCTCAACACCGGTAGCCGATTCACGCCATTGGCGGGTGAGTATAAATCCGCTAAGAGAGTGCGATAAAGATTGGTCTTTAGACAAATTACCTCAGTAATAAATACGAGCAGTTCGCGGGAATTTACCGCTAATAAATAAATAGCAACCGTTGAGTAATTTTCTCTAATCCCTGAATTTAACGATTAATGTTTGTGTCCACCAGGCCCATGCACGTGACCGTGGTCAATTTCCTCTTGAGTAGCATCTCTGACTGTAACCACTTCGATCTGATAATAAAGAGTCTTTCCGGCGTAAGGGTGATTGAAATCCACATCAGCATTAAACTTGCCTGCCTTAACTACAGTTACATTTCGTCGGCCCTCATTTGTTTCTACTGCGGCAAAAGTTCCAGCGACAATTTTTTTAGTACCAGGTGGGATCATTAAGTGCTTTATAGGAACCCTTAGCAGTGCTTTTTTTACTCGAACCCCATAAGCATCGAGAGGGTCCAATATTACTTCAACTGCATCGCCTGGTTTCTTGCCTTCAAGTTCTCGTTCCAATCCTATGATGACATTATGAAACCCATGTAAATAGTAAAGCGGCTCGTGACCATAAGATTCTTCCATCAAATCGCTATAGTTTCCTTCTTCATCAACTTCTCTTAAGCGATAGTGAAATGTTACTACCTTATTCAGGGCAATCTCATCGCCACTGACTTCAGTGTCAATAGCTGGGACTTCTTCAGACATTAAAAATCTCCTTTAGGAAACTAAATTCTAACAGATGGAGACTATTAATTAGCAACTATAGTGAGCAATGTTAGACGGTTTTTAGCGAAGACTATCTTCGCTAAAAACTCACTTATTGTAAAAATAATCAACATCATTACGCAGGCTTTTTCTTTGCCTCTACCAATCTTTTATGCCCTGAATTACCCGAAAGCGCGCGATTCGTGTATAATCGACCGGTTATTTGCGCAGAGAGAGAAAGTTGTTATGGCAAACAAATCAAAAAAAGATGCAGTTATCAGTAATCGAGCGGACCTTAACTTACACGTAGAGGCTTTTCTAAAAGCCGGTGGTCAAGTTCAACAGATTCCATCGGGTGTAAGCGGCCAAACCTCAACAAGTGGACCAAGGCAAATCGTCCTCAGCCATAAAACCAGCTCCTAGTTAGCTGGCACTCTTATTTGGTTAGTAGCTATTTGTAATATCTATTTTAGTATTTAGAACTCAGTTATTAAACTCCAACTCTCGATCACTCACTCTTTTTTCGTGGCGAGAAATTTGATTAGTATCGCTACTCTGTTTAGAACAAATACATTAGAGTTGGCTTACTTTATAGCCTCTAGCTTTGAGAAGCTCTAAAAGACCATCATTACCAACCAAATGGGCAGCGCCTACCAACACAAATTCCACATCCTCATCCGCTAACATTTTATCTATTTGCGGTATCCAGTTAAGGTTGCGACCTCGCAAAAGAGATGCATAGAGTTCTGGGGCCTCATTCAACATGTCCGCAACAAACATTTCGGATAGTTTTTCATTATCACCGGTACGCTAGGCAAAAATCATATCTTCCATGACTTCAGCGGTTTCATCCAAGTCACTGAGAGAAAGTAAGATAAATTCATTTTCGTTACCCTCTCCCATCGCAGCAAGAAAACCAATTTGTTCTTCAAGAGACTCTAACTCTTCAAGAGTTTTTGCATCACTCATAGCGCGAATATTGAAATAAGCGTCAACTCCTTGCGGCGTAAAGCCAATCTTCTGAAACTCTAAAAATTGCAGCATGCTAATAATCACGCCCAGCTTAAACTGTTCTATCATCGCCATAGGTATACTGATAGTCGCAATATACTCGGATAGTGCATTGTAGGCTTCGTCGTTTAATACAGTATCTAAACTCTGCCCGGCAGTGTAGGTGAGCTGCTTTAACGTCTCTGCCTGAATTGATAAATCATTCATGGAACTAATATCAGTCTCAAATACAAGTACCGCCGATTCTTGATAGGCTTGTTCATATTCTTCGGGCAATGGATAGTCTGATGGGCGAAGCAGATGAACTGTACCACCCAAATACACGGTATTCTCGCCCGATGTAATTTTCAATACAGATGAATCGGCTGAGATTGTAGGCATAATATCTAAAAGGGAAACCAAACTGAGCAACAGTAATAATGACTTTAGCTTTAACTTAGATTGGGCTCCAAATAATCTATCTGAATTCATTTTCACCTTCACCTTGAATTTTCATCCTGCGCTTGTCATTAAATTATAACCAGTGCACATGGGGCTATGCTTCTTTAACAAGTTTTACACATCGATAGCTTAAAGGTAGCATGCCCTCGTTTATAGAAAAAATTGATTGTTACTCTTTCTAATCACCAGATTACTGTGTTCATCTTAATAATAACACCGAACATGCTTAGGTTAGTCGATGGCAAAAATACTCTTTAAATTGCGTAATGTCCCCGATGATGAAGCTCAGGATGTTCGTGAAATCTTGGAATCCAATAACATTGAGTATTTCGAAACCACGGCGGGAAACTGGGGTGTCTCAGTACCAGCGTTGTGGACTAATAATACAGAACACTATGATCACGCTCGATCGCTAATTGATGAATATGAGTTGAATCGTTCGGTGGCGATAAAAAAAGAATATGAATTAGGCCGGCAAAGAGGTGAAACTAGAACGATGTGGAATAGTTTTATTGAGAATCCTGTACGCTTTGTTCTTTACTTGGCTTTAATAGGAGGCGTGCTATTTCTTTCCTTGCAGGTTTTTCTTTCATTTTAGGTTTTAATCTGATTATTAGGCTGGTTCCTGCAATGCTTGGTAAGAGAATACTTTCTTCGTATTCCCCTTTCAGCAGCGTCGGATTACCATTATTATGAATTATTCCTAGTAATCTTTTCTAATAATCTATCTCAGTATTGACAGTGTAGTTGGATATCCGAGCATCCTAGGGTGTTATCATAGCGATACAATAGATATGAAGTGCGCTTTCCGTCTGATTTTTATGTGACAGTCCGCTCAATAATCTTAATGCATTAGCTGCTTTACACTCACAATGATGTGTTATATAAAAACCACTAACTTTTGCTAGCGGTTCTTTCGGGGGGAACCTCCTAGCAACCATTGCTACCCTGGCAATCCAAGGAGGTGATCCCATTAATAGCCAATCTATGAAGGGAGCCTCCAGTTACTCTTGCTAGCATTTGCTTGCTGAGTGATTGGAGGGAAATTTCTGGTTAGAGTTGAGATTTCTGAGCTCCCATAAAGTAGAAGATCCCGCTGACGAATTAATTCGTCAGCGGGATTTTTCATTATTAAATTAAAATCCAGAGCCCCAGCGTAAGTGTCGAGGAATTAGTGCGATATCTGAGGGGTTTGGAGCTAATGCGCTTCAGTTATGACTAAATTCATCATAGACCGAATTGACAGAGTCAATTTAGCCCGGTAATTTAGCTTACCAACAACAGAAACAGGACTGGCTGAACAAGACTATGGAAGAATTAAACAAATTGAATAAGCTCTCCAAAGGCGAGCGCTTTCGGGGGCATCTCGGCTTTTTCTGGAAAGAAAATAGCCAATTCTTCCTATTACTGTCCTGTATCGTTTTCTTTAAAAGCGCGATTGCTGACCTTAGCTCAATTTCCGGCGCCTCCATGCAGCCATCCCTTTTAGATGGCGATAAAGTCTGGGTGAACAAATTAGCTTATGATGTAAAGATTCCATTTACCGAAATTTCCCTGGCTGAAGTCTCTGACCCTCAACGAGGAGACGTCGTCATTATTGACTCCAAGAAAGCGGCCAAGCGTCTAGTTAAGCGAATTATTGGTGTCCCCGGTGACACTATCTATATGCAAAACAATTCGTTGGTTATCAACGGTATTGCCGCCAACTATGAAGTTTTATCGCGCGATGAAGATACGTTGATTATTCTCGAAGAACTGCCAGACCGTTCCCATCAAGCCAAGCTTTCCCGCCACTTTATTAACCGTTCCAGTCGATCTTACGGTCCAACAGTGGTGCCTGAAGATCAGTACTTCGTGCTTGGAGATAATCGTGATAACAGCGCTGATAGCCGGGTGTACAGTTTTGTACCTCGTGGTGAAATCATTGGCCGGTCCAATTCCGTAGTCTTCTCCCTTGACAGTGATAACCGCTATTTCCCTCGGGGTGAGAGATTCCTCGCTGGAATTGACGAAATTCAGTAATGCATTCCCTGGTTATCGCCGGTGATCTTCTGACTGCTAACAACTCTCCTTCATTCCCAGAAAGGCTTGAATCCAAACCCTGCCCTCCGCTAATAAACTTCATGAGCTGCAGAGATACATCTGCTTAACTGTCTGAATTTTACTTTTATCCTAGCTAAGCGCTATTTATGCAATAAAATTGCCGGTTATCCGGTAATATCTCTTCAAGCATCCAGTCTATTTCAAAGCGTATTGGGTTCGAGCACTGCCAACAGCTCAAAGATCTAAACTAAAGGACCCCCATCAGCCACAACCAAGAGGCCAAACCATGATTCGCAATAAATCTCAACGTTACAGCTCAGCAAGCAAAACATTGCTTGTGCTCTGTGTACTGGGCATGTTTCAGGGTTCGATCGCTCAGGAATTTGTCTGGGCTCCAGAGTTTCCGGTGGGGTCATTAATTCCCGAGATATCTGCTCTGGACCAGAATGGAGAGGAACGCACATTTAATGACCTCACGGGTGAAAATGGCATACTTTACATGTTGAGCCGCTCTTTTGACTGGTGACCATTCTGTAAATCCCAGCTCGTGCAGCTGGTAGAAATCACTGACCAATTTAAGGCAATGGGCTTGGAAATCGTTGCTATGACCTATGATTCAGTCGAAGTTTTAAAAACTGTAGAAGAAGATCAGGGAGTTGAATTTACGCTGCTTCACGATGAAGAGGTAGGCCATGTAAATGGTTTAGGTATTAGAAACTTGGACTATGAGCCTGGTCACCGTGTTTATGGAATTCCTTACCCGGGCATCTTTTTAGTGGATCCTAATGGTGTCATCCAGGCAAAGTTTGCTGAAGAAAGTTACCGGGATCGACCGGACTTTGGGAATGTATTAGAGGCCGCAGCCAATTTGTAATTGGAGATGAACAAATAATGGTAGTAGTTAACTGTGTAAAGGCAGGGGCCAGCAAAGCTTCCTGCTTTTTTTGTGCGATTCAGCGACCAAGTGTGATACTTTTTTGCAGCATAATCGTCTAAATTGCAATAGCAGAATCCATCATAGCGAAATACTTATTATTCAGACATAGTTAGTCCGGCACCCGTATTATCCAGCCTTTGCGCTGAGAGAGTGGACTCGGCGCCATTCTGGAGTAGTAGTAATGGTTCAAACGCACTCACGTCATTCAAGCCCTACAAAAAACCATGCTACTCAACTCAGAATATCTGCACTTTTGAGCATCACAGTTCTTGCTGTGTTTTTCGCAAATTGCAATAGCTTTGGTCAGAGTGTCGTTACTTTTAATATTCCTCGAGTTAACGATGCCCCGGTGATTAATGGAGAGATAGATGGCGACGAGTGGGTGGATGCCACCCGCATTGATTCCAATATAGAAATCGACCCACGAGACAGCGTAGAAGCTGATGTGAAATCCCATGCTCTGTTAATGGAAGACGGTGAAAAGCTCTACGTGCTGTTTGTCGCGGAGGACCCTGACCCTGAAAACATCCGGGCTTTCTATCGAGATCGAGATAATGCTTTTCAAGATGACTGGATGTCTATTGTTCTAGATACGTTTAATGACGAACGACGCGCATACGAATTCTTCGTAAATCCCTTAGGCGTGCAAATCGACGCCATCTATGACGATGTCAATCAGCGAGAAGACTCTTCCTGGAATGGCATTTGGGAAAGCGAAGGTACGATAACTGACTCAGGTTATTTAATTGAAGTAGCCATTCCCCTTCGGCAACTGCGCTTCTCTCCCAACAATGGCAAACAAACCTGGGGCATCGATATCGCAAGAAGCTATCCACGTAATCGCGGTGTCCGTATGCGTAGCCAACCCCGAGACCGCAATATCTCCTGCTATCTCTGCCAATTGAGCAAGATTGAAGGGTTTGCCGATCTGGAGCCAGGGCGAAATCTTGAGATTATCCCTACCTTCACCAGCAGTTCAGTGGAGACCCGTGATATACCAAAAGCCGATTGGTTGGGTGGTGATATCGATTACGATGGTGGGCTAGATGTGCGTTGGGGTATTTCTCAGGACACCTACCTTAATGCCACAATCAACCCGGATTTCTCACAAGTCGAAGCTGACAGCGCCCAGCTGGATATAAACAATACCTTCAGTTTGTTCTTTCCAGAGCGTCGAACTTTTTTCCTCGATGGAGCCGACTACTTCGATACTGATCGAAATTTAGTTCATACCAGAAACATTGCTGATCCCGAGTACGGTGCCAAGCTAACCGGCAAGACAGGCAATCATACCTATGGCTTACTTACTGCCAATGATGAAACTACCAGCTTTATCATTCCTCAGAGCCTTCGTTCTAGAGTAGCTTCACTTGATGGCTTTGAAAGTGATGTGGCAATAGGTCGTTATCGCTACGATATTTTTGGTAATTCAACTGTTGGCGCTTTAGTCACCGATCGCAGCGGCGATGGCTATAGAAACACTGTAGTAAGTTTAGACACTGTGCTCAAGCCCACGGATCAGGACACCATCTCGATCCAAGCTATGCACTCCAGCTCCGACTACCCAGTGCAAATTCAAAATCAATACGGGCAGGAAAATAGTATTGACGATGACAACCTCTATGTTCAATACAATCACAATGACCGACGTTGGGATTGGCGAGTTGGATATTGGGATATCGGCTCCGACTTTCGAGCTGACCTTGGTTTTGTGAATCGAGTTGATATAAAACACTTCGTCGCCACCGTCGGACACACTTGGCGGTCTGATGGCGATAGCTTTTTCACTCGGTTTAGGTTTGCCGCAGATTATGATCGAACTGAAGATCAATCAGGACTAAAGCTGGAAGAGGAAGTAGAGTTTTTTATAAATGCCGAAGGCCCCATGCAGTCATTTTGGAATGGTCTGTTCGGTGGTAGTGAAACCTATTGGAATGGCCAATATTTTGATGAACAGTTTAATCAAATGTCGGTGACCTTTTCGCCGACGACAAACCTGCGTATTTCTAACCGCCTTAGAATTGAAGATATTGTCGATTTTACCAATACCCGTTTAGGCCGATCGAAGCGCTGGACGCCTGGAATCAATTATCGTTGGGGTCGACATCTGGAACTGGATTTAGATCACACGATCCAACATTTTGATGTCGATGGCGGCAGATTATTTACCGCTAACTTGACTGATTTACGCACGACTTATCAATTCAGTGTCCGTAGCTTCTTGCGTTTCACTCTTCAGCACCAAAACAATGAGCGAAATCAAGATCTTTATCAATTTCCGGTACAGAAACGAAATAAGGAGCTCACCACACAGTTGCTGTACAGCTATAAGCTCAATGCTGCTACTCGATTCTTCCTCGGTTATTCCGACGCCGGGTTTCAGAATGATAGCTATGACTCTATTGCGCAGACCAATCGCACTTTCTTTTTAAAACTGAGCTACGGCTGGCAGCCTTAAGCTGCTTGCCTAACGTACATTTAGCTATACCCTGCCGGCGATTTTAAAATTCAGCTCTGAAACTCTGCTCCAAAAACATTGTGGAGAAATCGTCGTGGCTAAACCCTGGGTAACACTGCTCTGAAAGACTCCAATTTTTGAAATCCTGCAAACCTTTCTAGTCCCGCAACATCTCATAAAGAGAGGATAAACAGAGTTTCCAATGGGAGTTGGCTCTATCCATCCCATCAAGACTCATAGTAATGCCGACAAGCTATCAATAAAAGCTGATCAAGTATTAGCAAAGCAAGCGAGCAATGGTGATCGCAAAGCCTTCCGTCTTATTGTACATGTGAACATTCGGCTAACATTCATTGTGACGCGCAACGAGATTGAAGACGTCGCCATAGCTGAAGGAACGATACAAGATTCATTTATAAAAGCTATAAGATCTTGCAAAACTTCCGTGGAGATTCGGAACTCTGAACCTGGCTACACTGAATCCCATATCTCACCGCCATTGATATTAAGTGACAACAAAAAGACACACCTCTGGGTTGCAACTGATAAAGCGGTAAACCGCTCTACCATACGTTCTCTGCGACGACTAGATTATTACGCGAATACTATAGATCGTCTGAAAGAGATTCCAGAAGACTAACTCAATGAAGCAGGCGCATCCCAACAAAACTCATCGAATCAGGCAGAAGAAAACACCCTCTAAATCCCGGTAAGTTAGCTATTAATACTGAGTACTGCGCTGTAGAATTGCAGCCTTCCTAACAGCAGTCATTAAGAGCAGTATGCGGTGGGCCAACAAACTTCCCTTTATCAAAAACATCTCGATGCTGGCGCCAAATTGGTAGATTTTGCTGGATGGGATATGCCCATTAATTACGGTTCTCAAATCGAGGAACATCAGCAAGTTCGAACTAATGCTGGAGTCTTCGATGTCTCCCACATGACCGTTCTCGACATTTCCGGGCCAGATACTAACGCCTTTCTGCGTTACCTCCTCTCAAATGACGTTGCCAAGCTCGATGAAGTTGGTCGAGCGCTTTATAGCGCCATGCTCAATGAGAATGGTGGAGTAGTTGATGACCTTATACTTTATCGGATGGAAAACGGTTTTCGTATTGTCTCAAATTGCGGCACCCGAGAGAAAGACCTGAACTGGATGGCTGAGCAAAGTAAGGCATTCAACGTCACCATTGAAGAAAAGCCACAACTAGCAATTCTAGCAATTCATGGCCCTGCTTCTCCGGAGAAAGTCTGTCAGGTTTTAGACCAAGACAGAATCGCACCAGTTCAAGCGTTGGTTAATTTCCGTGGAGTGTTGTTGGGAGACTGGTTTATTGCCCGCACTGGCTACACCGGTGAAAAGGGGGTAGAAATCATACTCCCTAATGAAGAAGCTCCTGCCCTTTGGGACAAGTTGTTAGCAGCAGGGGTTAAGCCCGTGGGGCTGGGAGCACGTGATACGTTGCGCTTAGAAGCAGGTATGAATCTTTACGGTCATGACATGGATGAGGACACGTCGCCCTTAGCCGCTAATATGGAGAAAACCATTAGCTGGGAGCCACAGGATCGTAATTTCCTTGGCCGCCAAGCATTGTTGGAACACAAAAAGAATCAAGATGCTGGCAATCTGCCAAAACTGGTGGGACTAGTTCTGGAGGAGCGTGGGGTATTGCGAAAAGGTCAGCGAGTCGTTAGTAATGCTGGCGAAGGTGTTATTACCAGTGGCAGCTTTTCACCTACATTGAAGCATTCCATCGCATTAGCTAGAATCCCCTTCAACAGTCAATCCTGTGAAGTAGACCTCAGGGGCAAATTGACTCCGGTTCGGATCGTTAAACCGAACTTTGTTCGATTTGGAAAGAAGGTATTCGAGTAGTACTCGATTGATCTAATAAAAATCTGGTTCTGAATCGAGATACCAGCGTTATAAGGGGCCGTTTAGTGAGTAATTTTCCAGATAATTTAAAGTACGCTTCTACCCATGAATGGATTCTTATCAATGAAGATGGCACGGCAACTGTTGGTATTAGTGATCATGCCCAGGAAGCTTTGGGAGACATAGTCTTTGTCGAACTGCCTGAGTCTGGAACTAGCGTAAATGCAAAGGATGAAGTCGCCGTAGTGGAATCTGTTAAGGCTGCCTCTGACATCTATAGCCCGGTATCTGGTGACATTATTTCAGTTAATAAAGATCTCACAGATGCACCAGAAACTGTAAATTCAGTACCATACGATGGTGGTTGGTTTTACAAAATCAGATTAACCAATGATCTGGAATTGGACGAACTCATGGATGCAGAAGCATACGCAGACCATGTTGAAGAAGAATAACGAATCCTGATTTACTAGCCAAAGGCTGCAATGCAAACTCAAACTTCTCCTATGGCCAAACCCACAGACGCACAAAATGATTCGACCCCAACACTGGAAGCTCTGCAGTATAAGGAAGAATTTATTGATCGCCACATAGGCCCCAGCGAGAAACAAATTCGAGAGATGTTAGACGAGCTTCAGTTGAAGTCTCTTGATGAATTAATTAGAAATACGGTTCCTGTATCCATCGCTCTGAAAAAACCTCTGGCACTGGCTAGGCCGTTAACTGAAAACGACGCTTTAGCAAAACTTAAAGCCATCGCTAGTAAGAATAGCAGTACTCGTTCATTCATTGGTCTCGGTTATTACGACACTTACACGCCAAATGTAATTCTTAGAAATGTATTAGAAAATCCGGGCTGGTACTCCGCTTACACTCCCTATCAGCCGGAGATATCCCAAGGCAGACTAGAATGCCTGCTTAACTTTCAGCAAATGACTCTTGATTTTACGGCTATGGAGCTTGCCAATGCTTCTTTGCTAGACGAGGCTACAGCGGTAGCAGAGGCTATGGCATTGGCGAAACGGGTGAGCAAGAATCGTAATGCAACGAAGTTTTTTGTAGATCAGAACTGCTTCCCACAAACAATTGACGTTATTAAAACTAGGGCCGCCTGTTTCGGTTTCGAATTAATCATTGGTGACACCAATGAAATGCCGATGGAAGAATTGTTTGGAGCCGTTTTCCAGTATCCTTCAATGCTGGGCGATGCTCAGGATTTGAGTAGCCGAATTGAATCCCTTCATCAACACAATGCCATTGCTGTGGTCGCTGCTGACTTAATGAGCTTGGCCCTGTTGAAGCCGCCAGGAGAAATGGGGGCTGATGTGGTTACCGGGAGCGCTCAGAGATTTGGCGTGCCCATGGGGTATGGTGGGCCACACGCTGCGTACTTCGCCACCAAAGATGAATATAAACGTGCTGTCCCTGGTCGCATCATCGGTGTTTCGGTGGACTCAAGAAAAAAACAAGCATTCCGCATGGCTTTACAAACACGCGAACAACATATCCGTCGCGAGAAAGCTAATAGCAATATCTGCACAGCACAGGCACTTTTGGCAAACATTTCAGCCCTATTTGCCATGTACCATGGCCCCAAAGGAATAAAAAATATTGCTCAGCGAATTCATCGGTTGGCGTGCATTCTTGCCTGTGGGCTGGAGCAAGCAGGCATAGAAGTGGTGAATGAAAATTTCTTCGATACTTTAACTGTAAAAATTCCTGTAGAACAGAAAACGGAATTTCTTGAAAGAAGCAGCCTTGCCGATGTGAACTTGCGAATAGACCGCTTCTCGTCTGATGGCCAAGTTAGTATTAGTGTTGACGAATGCACCAGCGCTGCAGAGATCACAAAGATCTGGCAAGTGGTCGCAGGAAAACAGAGCGAGCTATTATCAGTTGGCAATATTGAAGCCTTAATTACTAGCGGCGCTAAAGCGCCAGTTATTCCATATAACTTAATTAGAAAGAGTAAATATTTACAGCATCCAAATTTCAACAGTTATCACAGCGAAACTGAAATGATGCGCTATCTAAAACGCCTTGAGAATAAAGACATTTCTCTAACTCATGCAATGATCCCACTTGGATCTTGCACGATGAAATTGAATGCCAGCGCAGAAATGATTCCAATTAGCTGGCCCCAATTTGCCAAACCTCATCCTTTTACACCCCTTGAGCAAATGAATGGTTATCAGCAAATAATTACTGAGCTGGAAGATATGCTTGCCGAGATCACGGGGTTCGATGCAATAAGCATGCAGCCTAATTCCGGAGCTCAGGGAGAATACGCAGGCTTACTCGCTATAAAAAAATATTTGGAGAGTCTGGGTGAGTCGCAACGAGACGTCTGTCTAATTCCTAATTCTGCCCATGGCACCAACCCCGCTAGCGCCCAAATGATTGGTATGCGAGTTGTGCTCATAGCCTGTGATGACAATGGCAATATTGACGTAGACGATCTTAAGGCCAAGGCAGTTGAGCATGCAGATAAGCTCGCCGCCCTAATGATCACTTACCCCTCCACTCATGGCGTGTATGAAGAATCGGTAAAGGAAATTTGTCAGGTGATTCATGACAATGGTGGCCAGGTTTACATGGATGGCGCAAATCTAAACGCTCAAGTTGGTGTCGCAAAACCTGCAGACATTGGCGCTGACGTTTCCCACGTGAATCTGCACAAAACATTCTGTATTCCTCATGGAGGCGGTGGCCCAGGTATGGGGCCAATTGGAATAAAGAGCCACTTAAAACCACATGTGGCCAATCACTCATTAGTAACATTGAAAGGCCCTCAGGCTGAAAACAGTGCGATATCGGCCGCGCCATGGGGAAGCTCTGGCATCTTACCGATCTCGTGGATGTATATTGTAATGATGGGTGGTGAAGGCCTCTTGAAGGCCACGCAAGTGGCAATACTATCCGCTAACTATTTGGCGGCGAAGCTAGCGCCACACTTTCCTGTTTTATATACAGGTCGAAATGGCATGGTGGCCCACGAATGTATTATTGATATGCGCCCGCTGAAACAGGTATCTGGCATTACTGAAGAAGACGTTGCAAAACGCTTAATGGATTTCGGTTTTCACGCACCAACAATGTCTTTCCCTGTCGCTGGAACTTTAATGATCGAACCTACTGAGAGCGAGTCAAAGCAAGAGCTCGATCGATTCGTTGATGCCATGGTGAAAATTCGTGAAGAAATCGCCGAAGTTGAAACAGGAAAGATTAACAGCGAAAACAACCCTTTAAAGAATGCGCCACATACCCTGGCAGATATGGTCGATGAAAATTGGGATCGACCTTACAGCAAACAACGAGCAGCCTTTCCGGAAGAAAAGCAGCGAGACCATAAGTATTGGCCCAGCGTCAATCGTATTGACAATGTTTATGGCGACCGTAATTTGTTTTGCGCCTGTCCAGGCATAGATGACTACAAGTAAAAGTTAGTCTGGGATGGAGAAATTAAACCGGCTTTCGTTGGGAAAAACTTCTGAAAGCTTAAATAAACTAATTTTTTTCTTCTATGTGAAAATAAGCTTGCTAAGTAACTTATACCATTTGAATTCTATTCAGCTTCTCATTAATTTCTTTCATTTTCAGAATAATTTCATCGCCAACTTTTTCATTAATTTTTTAAAAGACGAATAGAGCTTTTCTTTCTTTTGGTTGAAGGACTTTATAAGCTTTGTAGTAACTTAACCTAGCGCTGAACAGCGAGCCCAAGGTTCAATATGATTAATATAGATCAATGTATGGAAAGGTGACCAACCCAGTAAGATGAGTTGCACATACTCTTTGTATATATTTATCCAGTTCACGCCAAAAGTGTATGCCGAAACTAGAATTCCCGCAGCACCCACGAACATGCCACAATAGGAGAGCACATCTCCAAGCTTTGAATATCACCGGTACCGCCGGAATTCTTGAGGTCTTATAAGTGTAGATGATTGGGATAAATTTTAAGTACAAAGTATTTATCAAGCAGATACCGAGAAGACCTATGCCTCTAGCAAAACCTGTAAGAAAGAAGCGAACATATGCCATTGTTAGCTTGGAGGCTATCTAGTGTTTACTTCTTCCCCGTTTACGCTAACCAACATCAAGCCGCCTTGTTTAAGACCGTGGTGGGAGGGCGTGAACCATAGTTAGACTTTTTAAGGTTGTACCTGCACGACGGAATTCAGACAAGGCCTGATACTCATCATCGTTGTACCAATCTTTGGCTGCCTGCTCCGATGGAAATTTAAACATGATAACCCTGCCTTCTGTTGGAGCTGTCCCTTCCAGTGTTTGGTGATTATCATCGAATGTTATGAACTCTCCATCGAACCTTTTTAAAATAGGGAAAAACCCTTTTTCATAAATACGATACTCATCGACATTGTGTACAACAAGGTTGGCTATCATATATACGGCTATATCTGACATTAGTTACTCCATTTGCTAAAAGTTCAGGGCTCCATTTAAGCGGATGAAATTAGCCATCGCAAGGAACCAAGCTTCTTCCAAAGCTCTATCGCCCTAATTCGCTGCCAAAAAGAGGGCAGCCATATTCCCAACACTCAGAGATTACCGAGGCCTAATATCGTTATGCGAGGCAATACATTGTTGTGTCTGAAATGGATCGCTGTGTAAATAGTTCTTAATGCCACGTATACCCAAACTAACATATAGGGCAAGTACGCCGTTGGCTTCATCGGTATATAGATAATTCCAGCCGCGCAGAACAGAGTTGGCACTTCAAAAAAATTGTTACATTGCCGTCCGATCTTAGCTACGAATTCTGTAACCTAGCGGCCAGACATTAGTGAACGACAGTTTAGAGGCACTGCTTCTCTTCTCGCCGTATCGACCCTGAACAGAAAAGTCAGAAAAATACCAAGTACGTGAGAATTAGCAGAGCCAACATTAAATATAATATTTACAGTGTCACTCTCTTTCTCCCCAAAAAATGTTAATTGTCAGTATAATTCTGACAAGCGTAAAGCAAGTAAACGAATTTCTGAAGAATCAAATTGGCCATTATGACTACTCTCGCCTATACCACCTCTGAGACCTACAGCAATCACGTAAACCGACTTATAGAAGTTTATGAAAATGCCATCAATGCTATCTCCACTAATAGCTGCGGACCCATCTCCCACATTGAATCTGTGTTAATACACAGCGGCCGCGCGGGTCACTATTTCGGCGACGATCGTAGTATCCCTTTTCAAGCCTATGGGCATTTTTCTCATTGGTTGCCGGTCAATCAACCAGATCAATTTCTTCATATCCGCGCAGGTGAAAAACCTACTTATTTTCAGATTATCCCCTCTGATTTTTGGTATGAGCAAAGCATTGATTTACCGGATTGGTGTGCTGAACAATTTCAACTCGTAACCTTAACTGCAGCCAATCAATTGCCCCGACATCTACAAGGCAAAGGAATTGCCTATTTGGGCGAACAACCAGGGCTGGGCGATTCATTGGGCATATCAGCTGATATGCTTAATCCCCAACCGCTGCTTCACTATCTTGACTTCAATCGCGCCTATAAAAATGAGTATGAGCTTGAGCAATTAAGAGCTGCAAACAAACTCGCGATGACTGGACATTCTGCTGCTCGGGAATGCTTTCTTAAAGGTGGTAATGAGTTTCAAATTCACATGGCCTATTTAAGTGCCTGCGAAATACTGGAGAACGAATGTCCATATACCAATATTGTCGCTTTAGATGAAAAATCTGCAATTCTTCATTACCAGCATAAACGTCGAGGCAGCAGAGCTGATAGTCGAGTACTGTTAATAGATGCAGGTTGCCGAGTGAATGGCTACGGTTCTGACGTAACTCGAACATCAGTCAGGCCTAACGTAAATTCACTTTTCCAACAGTTGCTAATAAAAATGGAACAGCTGGAGAAAGACTTGGTCGGTTTGGTAAAACCACGCATGGACTATACCGAGCTTCATTCCTACACATTAAGGACAATTGCGGAGCTATTGGTTGATCTTGAAATTTGTAGCGGTAATGCTACTGAATTACTTGAGAGAGAAATCCCACAACTTTTTATGCCACACGGAGTTGGACATTTGTTGGGAGTGCAAGTTCATGACGTTGGCGGCCATCAATCAGATCAAAATGGTGCTATCTTGCCACCCCCCCCACATTCTCCAGCCCTTAGAAATACTCGTGAGTTGAGGGAGTCAATGGTGTTCACCATCGAGCCTGGATTTTACTTTATTCCCCTATTGTTAGAGCCGGAAAGAAATGGAAGTCGTGCAGAGCTCTTCAATTGGTCACTGATTGATGAACTGTATTCCTGCGGGGGAATTCGTGTGGAGGATAATATTTGTGTGACTAATACTGGCGCTGAAAATTTAACCAGACAATTCGAAGTGGGTTCGCAAATTGACCTTAGGAAGAGAAATTGATTCTAACTTGTATTAAGGGCGATTTTATAGCAATTCAGCTTACTTTTTTAATGATATCCAATAATGCTGGCAAAGCATTCTGGTTTCTTTTCACCACGGCTAAACCTTGATCCGCCATTAGTTTTTGCTTCTCAGGATTGGCCATCAACAGCTGGACTTGCATGGCAAGTTCGTCTTCATTTTGCACAGTTACCAAAGCTCCAGCCTCTTCCAATAATTTACAAATAGTGGCGAAGTTAAATTGAGAAGGCCCCACCACTATTGGAATTCCTAGTGCCGCAGGCTCCAATACGTTCTGGCAACCGGTATCAACTAAACTGCCACCGACAAATGCAATTTTCGCGAGTCGGTAATAGCTAAGCATCTCGCCCATAGAATCGCCAATCAAGATTTGAATCGGTTCATCTGATGAATGAAAGCTTGCAGTTGTTGTACTTCGACGCTGTACAGAAAAATTACTCTTCTCACAGAGATTAGTTACTTCATCGAAGCGTTCCGGATGACGTGGAACGATGATAAGAAGTAATTCTGCAGAAGATTCCAAGCATTTTTTAAATGCATATAGGATTTTTTCCTCTTCTCCCAGCCTGGTGCTCGCCGCAATTAATATCGGTCGTCCAGACAGACTGATTTTTTCGAAAACCTCATCTTCATGCTCGGCTGCTTTATTGACATCAACGATGAATTTTAAACTACCGGTAACTTCTACTCTTTCTGGGTTTGCACCGAGATCAATTAATCTAATGGCGTCGGCATCGGTCTGTGCTGCAATGAAATCAATTTTTCTCAACATGCCTTTGGTCAGACTAGCGATCTTCCTATAATTGGCTGCAGATTTTTCTGAAAGCCTGGCATTGGCTAAAATTATCTTGACCGAACTAGAATGACAATAATGAACTGTATTGGGCCACAGTTCAGTCTCCATCAATATCAGCATATTAGGGTTTAGCTTTTTTATGAATCGAGTCAGAGAACCAGGTAGGTCATAAGGCATATAAGAATGAATAACAGAATTGCCGAACAGCACTCTTGAACGAACCGAACCCGTTGGAGTCATGCAGCTAACTACAATTTGAGTCCCTGAGTCTTGATTCAACAGCCCACGAACTAGGGGGCTCGCTGCCATGATCTCACCAACAGAGACCGCATGAATCCATATTGTACTTTTCTTAATGTCGAAATTAGCAGGTAGTGTAAATCCACCAAATCTTTCAGCGATACATTGTCGATACCCTGGTGATTTAAATGATCTCAGATAAAGGCGCAGGAGAATAAACGGTACCGAGAGATAGAGAAGAAAACTGTAGAGAAATCGTTGCATTTATTCGCCTATGTTGGAAAAGGTTTTGCTCGTTGGGAAATTCGTTTTGATGTCGATATACTCTACTTGCTCTTAGTCTTAAAGGGCATTCGTTAATTGGCCTAAGCTTGGTGACCAGCTTCAGGCAAAGAGTAAAGGTAACCAATGACTCCAACCTATTCAACCGACATTGTCATCTTTGGTGGCGGCATTGCTGGGCTTTGGTTATTGAATCGACTGCGAAACCAAGGATTCGATGCGATTTTGTTCGAGTCTAATCAAATCGGTAGTGGCCAAACGATAGCCTCTCAGGGAATTATTCACGGCGGGCTCAAATATGCGCTAAACGGTGCATTAACCGGAGCGACGGAAGCCATTGCCGATATGCCGTCCCGCTGGCGCAATTGTTTGGCTGGATCTGGCGATGTCGACTTGCAGGGAACAGCCATTCTTAGTAATCATTACTATTTGTGGTCGGCTGCAGGATTACGATCAAAACTAAAGACTTTTCTAGGCAGCAAAAGCCTGCGAGGAAAAGTCAATCCACTACAAAACAAAGAGTTCAGTAGCCTTTTCAGGAATTCGACGGTTCAAGGGAATCTCTACGAGCTACCGGACTTTGTGATTAACACCGATTCGCTACTGCAAGTACTTGCGCGCAACCAATTCGACCATCTTTTTAAATACGAAAAAGACGCCATCGAATTTAATCGTAACCAGTTAGGCGATATTGAGAGTGTGTCCATAATAAGTAATTTGCCTAACAGCACTTCCTCTGAAATTCAGATAGAGGCCCAGCAATTTATTTTTTGCGCCGGCGGAGGAAACGAAAAGTTAATTTCACAAGCAAATCTAAAAACCCCCAACACACAGCGCCGCCCACTAAAGATGGTATGGATTAGAAATAACGACCTTCCCCCAGCTTATGTTCATTGCATCGGGGATAGCTTTAGCTTAACTCCAAGGCTCACAGTCACTACACATTACAATGATGAGAATGATGTTGTTTGGTATCTAGGTGGAGAACTAGCCGAAAAGGGTGTGGAACGTTCTAATGAAGAACAAATTCAAGCAGCAAAGAACCAAACTGCCGAGTCATTCCCTTGGGTCGATTTTTCAAACGCTAGTTGGAACTGCATTTCTATAGATCGTTGTGAGGCTAAGATTGAAAATAGATTTAGACCTGACGATACCTGCTTAATTGCAGAGGACAATGCAATAGCAGTCTGGCCAACAAAACTTACTCTCACTCCCTCCTTGGCCGATAAGATAGTAGAGCATCTCGCTAACAACTCCATTGCCGCGAGGCCCACCAATGATAACTCGACACTTCGACAATATTTTGGTGAACCAAAGATTGCGGTTCCCTATTGGAACTAATTGATAATGACCGTAGCAAGACGCGTATTAGGTCAAACAGGCATCAATATCTCATGCATCGGCTTGGGCACGACCAAATTTGGTCGTAATCAGGAAGTTAAATACCCAAGTGGTTTTTCGCTACCCGAGGACAAGGAAATTTCCGCTCTGTTAGACAGAGCTCAAAGCCTGGGAATAAATTTAATCGACACATCACCTGCTTATGGCAGTAGTGAACAACGGCTTGGGCGATTAATGCGCAATCGTGATGATTGGGTTATATGCACGAAGGTAGGCGAGGAGTTTCTTGGCGGAAAATCTTTCTATGATTTTTCTAGTGGGTATGTCCAAAAAAGTATTGAAAGAAGCCTGCGCGATATGCAAACCGATTATCTTGATGTCGTACTTGTACACTCTAATGGCAGGGACGCTCACATTATCGATTCAACTGACTGTCTGCCTACGCTACTGAAACTCAAAGAAAAAGGACTGATCAAGGCAATAGGCATGTCCACTAAAACCGTCGATGGAGGGCTTAAAGCTGTTGAAGTTTCCGATGTGGTGATGGTCACTTACAATCCTTCCAGCACTGCAGATGAAGTGGTAATCAATCGAGCAGAAAAACTCGGAAAGGGCGTACTAATAAAAAAGGCGCTCAATAGTGGTCATGTTAACGATACCGCTATGAGCGTTGATGATTGTATTCGTTTTGCGCTACATCCGAACGGAGTATCCAGTGTCATTCTCGGCACCATCGATGAAGGTCATTTACGCCAGAACGCGGCCGCACTGCAATAAATCTAAAAGAGCCAAAACGCAACACCCTATTCCTACTCTTCGCAGCTTAAGGAAAGTCTTTCACTAAGTGTTTCTAATATGCGATTTCATTTTCTGTGATTGCCAATAAGTAATCCAATTATTTTATTTTGCTGCAATTTTCTTATAATACAAAAATATTTTATAATTAATCAGGTTGTCGATGTTCGCACCAGGTCGCAGTGAATAAGTAATTATCAATTCATTCGGTTAGTAACATAACTTACAAAATCCTCAGCATGCACACAGGCATTTTGATACACGATAAAAAAATTGTTGACTGTATATAAGAAGAAGTTTCTCAGGAACTAAGTATTTTTTGAGGAAGAGCTACGCATTACCGGCCGAAGAATCCGCATAAGAAATTATAGCGTTTAATGCATTTTTTGGCATGACTTAGTTGACTATTGTCTTTCCAATATCAAGAATATTTTATTCAATACCTTCTAGTCACTTACTGTTTTCATTTTTTCCATTATCGCTGATGTCGAACAGTCGTCTAGAAATTCGAGAGCCTGAACACTGCCACCATAGGATTCCACTAATTCTCCGCCAACTACTTGATCGATTGTGTAATCGCCGCCTTTGACTAGAATTTCTGGCTGAATGGCTTCGAGTAAAACTTCCGGCGTATCTTCAGCAAAACTAACTACCCAATCTACGGCCTCGAGACCTGCGAGGACAGCCATGCGTCTGTCTACGGGATTAATTGGGCGACCCGCCCCTTTTAATCGAGTAACTGAATCATCATCATTGATTGCAACGACTAATCGATCGCCCAATTTCTTAGCTTCTGCTAAATAGCCAACGTGGCCAGCATGAATAATGTCAAAACACCCATTGGTAAAGACAATTTTTTCTCCATGGGCTTTTGCATCCTGTACGGCAAAATGTAATTGTTTTGCACTCATCACGCCTCGACCTGAATTTTCTTCAATGAGAATAGCCCGTCGCATTTCTGGTCCGCTAATAGCCGCTGTACCTAATTTCCCGACAACGAGCCCACCTGCTAAATTAGCAATAGCAGTTGAATCGGCTAAATTTTCACCAGCGGCCAAGGCTGCAGCAAGAACGGATATGACTGTGTCTCCAGCACCCGTCACATCAAATACTTCCTGTGCTCTGGCCGGAAAATGTAATTCTGCTGAGTCAGGTCGAATTAAAGTCATACCGTATTCGCCTCGAGTGATCAACAAAGCTTGCAGGTCGAGGTCGGTCAATAATTTTAAGCCCCGAGCAAGCAATTCATCTTCATTAGCACAGTGGCCCACTACTTCTTCAAACTCGATGAGATTCGGAGTGATCAAAGTTGCGCCACGGTATTTTTCAAAATTGGAGCCTTTCGGATCGACAACAATGGGAATATTACGCGCCCGGCCCAGAGCAATGATTTCTTCTATATCTTGCAAAGCACCTTTATCATAATCAGATAGAACCAGTACTTGTGCTGAATCAATAAGGCCGGCAATTTTTCCTACCAGGCCATCAACATCTTTTTTATCGAATTTTTGTTCAAAGTCGAGACGGATAAGTTGTTGATGCTGACTAATAACTCGGAGTTTTGTAATCGTTGGTTTATCTTCAGACTGCAGAAATTCGCAATAGACTCCTGCCGCTTTTAGCCGCGAAGCTAACTCTTCTCCGGTGTCATCTTTTCCAACCAACCCAACCAGAGTGGCTGCGCTTCCCAGTGCTGCAATATTGAGAGCAACGTTGCCGGCACCACCGGGCCGGTCTTCTTTATTTTCGACTCGCACCACTGCTACAGGCGCCTCAGGAGACACACGAGATGCGGCTCCATGCCAATAGCGGTCCAGCATCACATCGCCAACAACGAGAAGTTTGGCTTGCTGGAATGAAGGCATCTCAAGTTTCATGATTTTCTGCTCTATTAGTTCATTGTTTTGCTTCGATTGACTATGCCATTAAAACCACTGGAGCAGCCGGGAATAGCCAAAAATCTAGGCCGAAGATAATACCACATGGGTGTCATACAGTCTTAAGGGCGCATAATTGCGCAAAAATGGAGATTTAAATATATTATGGGAAATATTTTTGCTTATTGCTCGGGTTTCATGCCCAAGGTGGATATTTATTCCTTTTTATAACCAATTTTCAAAGGCATTATGGGGAAATGAGAATGATTAGGACATTTGCTACACTACTCCATCTCTTAACAATGAGTTTAAAGCTAATTATTCATGCTCCGACGTCGATCTAGCTATTACCGTGCGTGACTCTACCCACACTAGCATCCCTCTTGGGCAATACAAAAGCCCCCGTTACTGGCCAACCTGGATAAACCTGGCAGTTATGTGGATTGCCGCCCATCTGCCTTACTTCCTGCAGATTAAAGCGGGGCAGTTATTGGGTATCCTCGCCTATTACTTCGCCAGAGATCGCCATCATGTTTGCGAGGTAAATCTGCGGCTTTGTTTTCCTGACCTGAACGAAAAAGCTTTAAAGCAATTGGTGAAGAAAACTTTCGAATCCAACGGCATCGGGCTTATCGAAATTTCCATAGCCTGGTACCGCAACCCAGAGGACTATAGAGAACGAGTAACAGTAGATGGCTTGGAGAACTTGAATAAAGCTCTAAGTCTTGGCCGTGGAGTTCTACTGCTAGGGGCCCATTACAGTACTCTGGAACTCGGAGGATTCTTCTTAAGTCTTTATCATGAGATGGATGCTACCTATCGCCCAAACGATAATCCTTTGTTTCAAGCCGCAATGCTGAATGGGCGTACTCGCCATCACCGAGGTGTATTCGAACGGAGCGATGTACGCTCTGCCTTGCGAAGCTTAAGGACCGGAAGAATACTTTGGTACGCCCCGGATCAAGACTACGGTGCAAAACACTCAGTGTTTGTCCCATTCTTCGGAGTACCCGCTGCAACGATTACGGCCACAAGTCGTTTTGCCCAGGTTAATAACTCTGCAG
Organism: Gammaproteobacteria bacterium; assembly: GCA_012960305.1. Classification (GTDB taxonomy): domain Bacteria; phylum Pseudomonadota; class Gammaproteobacteria; order Pseudomonadales; family Pseudohongiellaceae; genus UBA9145. Next base: position 470,324 of record DUBM01000014.1, read on the forward strand.
TGGTGCTTTTTAGTCATTATCGTAAAGAGGACAACTCAGGTTATCATCTTAACTTCAGCCCAATATTGGAAAACTACCCAAGCGGCGATGACGTAGCAGATGCCACCAGAATAAATTTACTGATTGAAGAATCCATCCGCAAGCAACCTGATCAGTACTTATGGCTTCACAAGCGATTTAAAACTCAAGCGGCAGGCAAATCCGCAAGACCTTACTAAAACTAACTAGGATTATCGTGTCTCAATTTAATTGGCGCCAACTAGATATACGAATTTATGCGGTGTGTGCCAGCTTAATGATATCTCTGTTTACGATTTTTATTCCCGATACGCTTAATGATGATGCCTATGTATATATTCGGACGGCGGGTATAGCCCTCGATGACGGAATTGCCGCTGCCTTTCAACATTATTCCTGGGCCACATACTCTTTATTAATTGCCACTGTCAGTCAGGTCGGCCTAGACCTCTTCAGTGCAGCTTTTATAATTAACGGCCTCTTTTATGCTCTGTTGGTTTATGCCTTTGTCAGTATTATTTCTGAGATTGACAACTCGAGATTAACACTGACTTTTGCCGCTATCTGTGTTTTGGTTTATCCGCAGTTAAATGAGTATCGATATTTAATTATTCGCGATATAGGCTTTTGGGCTCTAACTCTTTTTTCAGTTTGGCTATTTATTCGCCATAGAAAAACTCGAAAATTTAAATTTGCTTTTGGGTGTTGTTCTGTATTAATCCTTGCAGCTTTTTTCCGTGCAGAAGCCGCCGCTTTTTTATTTCTTATCCCATTCACTGTGTTACTAGATAAACAGAAAAACAATAAAGCAAAAAAACAAATATTTGTGCACTTAATGGCAACCGCGATAGGCTTTTCTATGATTGCGATATTGCTATTAGCGCTAATTGGGTTTGATATACCAAGCCTCTTTGTTGAGTTTGTTTCTGTATACGAACCCTTCGTTGCTAGCACTTTTAGCCCTAACGAACTTGAATTGTCTGCCCTCAGCACATTGCTGTTTGGGGAATATGCTGCAGCATATTCCGCAGAATACATCAGTATTTTTATGGCAACTGGTCTACTCGCGATACTCTTCGCAAATGTGTTCAATGCTATTGGTGGACCTTATTTCTTCGTTCTTGTCTATGGGGCGATTTTCAAGAAAATCAAAATTGATCGCGATCTTGCTAATGCCGTATTGGGATACATATTAATAAATCTTGTAATCTTGTTTTTATTTCTTTTTATCACTCGATACTTAACTAGTCGTTATGCCATGATGATCTGTTTACTAGTGGCATTAGCTGTACCTCTGATTCTTAGCGAACTCTACCGGCAGGCACTCGAAAAGAAACAGTCACTAGTAACGGCTGCATTGGTTTTATTTCTCAGCTATTGCGCCGCAGATGCATACTATAGCTTCGGTGATTCTAAGAGCTTTGTTTTTGATTCTATTGATTGGATAGCTGATAGTTCAGACAAATCGAGGCGAGTTATTACCAATAATCATGCTATCGCTTACTATTCAGGGCGAGTGGAAAATTATGATTCGGTATTAAAATTTCTTACCCAAGACCAATTATTAAATGCAGTTGAAGAAGATCTAATCGTAATTGAAATGAATCATGAAATGACTCGGCTGGTAGAAAGCGATTTGATCGCACCCAATCTAAAATTCGAAATCGCATTCCCTGATAACGAAGATCGGCGTGTATCTGTCTATAGCCGTATTCAACTTTAGCAAAATTACCAGTTCTTCGGCTCTTCTTTTTTCGTCACTAGTATATCTTCAAGTATAAGAAACTTTAAGTCTGTCCCCATAAACATGGAGAGTGCGTCCGCTGGCGTGCAAACAAGAGCCTCTCCTGGCCGACACAAGGCGGTATTGATCAACAAACCGTGACCTGATAATTTTTGGAAGCACTTTAGTAGGCCATATAGATCGGGATTATTCTCTTGTTTTACGACCTGTGCGCGTGTAGATCCATCAATATACCTTAAGGCCGGGTAATCTTCTTTGGCCTTGTTACTCAACAAAGAAGAAATACTCATATACTCATCTTCCTGTTGTTCAACAATTCCATCGGCTACGCTGTCGAGCATACAGGGAGAGAAAGGCCTCCAACTCTCACGAAATTTAACTTGCTGATTCAGAGCCTCTCCGATATTCGGAATAGTGGGATTCGCCAGAATAGATCGATTTCCTAAAGCTCGGGGACCAAACTCCATTCGGCCTCGAAAACAAGCCACAATTTCGCCCCGCTGTAGCAACTCCGCTGCTTTTTGTTGAGGATTATCGAGAAGTTCCCATTGCGGTTTCTCTCGATGCACTTTGCAAGCACCAACGCAATCATCCATAGAGTAAGAAGGCCCTAAAAACATATTATTCGGAGATTTTATTGCAGCCCCCGTTTTTCGAATAGCATAAGCTGCAGCACCTATTGCAGTTCCAGAGTCACTACAAGCTGGTGATACAATCAATTCCTTAACCATCTCCATAGATGCAAGGCGCCGATTGAGCCGAATATTCATCGACCCGGTGCCGGCAACAGCCAAGCGACCTGACTCCTTCAAGACATCAGAGAGATAGTGCTCTATCAATCCTTCCGCAATATCCTCATAAAGTTTTTGAATCGCTGCTGCGTAATGTACGTAGGGGTCATCGACAAGATTCCCGACCCGGCGCGGCCCCAACATGTCGACTAATTTCTTGCTGAAATAGTGACCTTTAGATTTTGCCTTATATCTTCTAAGTCCAACGGTACCGATCAGTTGGTTATTAACCTTGAAATTTTTACCGGTAAAGTGCGCCAGAGAACTCAAGTCGTATTTCTCTGGATCACCGAATGGAGCTATACCCATTACTTTGAATTCACCATCAAGAATTTCAAATCCAAGATAATCTGTTAACGCTGCATACATGCCGCAAAGAGAATCAGGATTATAAAATTCCTTTATGCGTACAATTTTTCCTTTGTGCCCGTAACCAAGAAAGATCGTAGAATATTCCCCTTTCGAATCCAAACAGAAGATTGCTGTCTTTTGATCAGTTTCATTTAAGTGATAGCAACTGCTCGCATGGGCTAACTGATGCTGAACAGGAACTAACTCGATACTTTGTAGAGGAATGTTGAGTTTTTGAAGTAAGCTGTTTAATTCATGGATGTAACGGCGGTAACGACGATTGCCATTAAACAAGCTATCGATGCTGCGATCTGGAGCGTACCAGTGGCGATAAGCGTAATGCCAGCGGGCTTTGCTAAATAAAGAGATAGGCGCGTAAGGAATTGCAACACGATTGACTTGGGAGGGTGATACACCGGCAATTTGCATGCAATGACGTGCTGAAAGATAAGCTTGCTCTTCTTTTGCGTGCTTCCTCCGCAACAGCCTCTCTTCTTCAACAGCGGCCACCAACTCATTGTCAATAAACAAAGCTGCTGAAGGATCATGTCCTATCGCGCCTGCAAGTCCAAGAGTGATCGTAGCCATATGATTAGCCGGATGGTGAAGTATCAATATCTACAAATAACCGATTTACTAATGGTTCTAATTTGCTCCCAATCCAGTTTTTCCTAAATCGCACCATATCCCTGGAAAATAGAACCATGAACTTCTGTCTAGATTTATGCCGTTGCATCGCATCGAGATCGAGCACATAGAGTTTGCCTCCAGAATAAATAAAATTTGAAGCTTTCATATCTCCATGATTTATCTGGTACTTTTTCATGATCTGAAAAACGTCTGTGAATTCTTGCAGAATTTTCTCAGCCTCGGGGCTTTCAGCGCTATCTTGCAGTTGCTCCAATACCGTGTTGCCTTCTATTTTTTCGCAAAGAATATAGGCTCTACTTCTGAAAACCCACAAGAATCGCTCCTCCATGAAGAGAAAAGCATGAGGTGTTGCCAAACCCAACATCTCCAACATTGCGGCATTGCGCCACGAATAGTGCGCTCGGCTAGGTTGAAGACTGCGTTTGAGTCCATGCCAGAATCCCTTGATGTTATAGCGCTTGAGCATAAATTCCTTGTTGTTAATACGTACCGATGCAACGGTAGAGGTATTCCCTTTTTTGACCAATTGTCCTTCATCGATATATTCGTTTGGCTTGTTAATGAAGGACTCGATTTCTTCAGAATGAATAGATCGGTTATAAATGACGAATCTATTTCCATTCTGGACACACCGATTTGCAGTAGTGGAACGATAGAGCTTACGTTCATAATGGTCGAGTCGGGTAACACGAGCGTCGGTAACCTTCTCTTTAAGTGAAGCAATATCAAGCTGCACACTTAGATCTGAGTTGCTTTGGTAATGCTCAACTGCTTGTTCGAGATGGTCGTCTGTAGCTATTGGAAACTGTGCAAAGAACATTGCCAGGTTTTTCATCCGAGTACGCTCATCCAAAACACCCATGGTTGATTCTATTTCACTGCCATCTAGTAAATATATACAGCCATCAGACATCATAAAATTATCTAAATGTATGTCTTCTTGCCATACCCCGGCACGATGACATTCTGCGATTTTGCTTGTTGCTGTCTGCAATATATCTAATTGTTCAGCGTCTGTGCTTGCCTTATCAAACATTGCTGCAAGGCTAGCTCCACGCTGAAGGTAATCAATAATCAACACACCTGCAGCAATATCAGTGGTAGTTGTTTGATGAATTATGTCCGGAGTTTGGATTGAGGATTGTCTAAGTAAATTGACACCTTTGATATCCTTTAATAGATTACGTTTCCAATGCCCAGGCTGGAAAAATAATTTTAGAATTACGAGCTCGTCTTTCCACCGGGTAACAGCAACTAAGCGCTTTCCGGGAACAATTCGGAGGATGGTTTCAATCTTTAACTCTATTCCACCCTGATCTTTTGCGATACTAAGACGAAATGGGGTTGGAATGTGGCGGCCCATTGCGATTAGATTCGTACAGGTAAAAAGATTCATCTCACTTAACTCGAAGGTCCTAATTTTTGATACATTGCATTAGCTCTTTTCTGGACTGACAACCAAAAGCGATTCCTTGTTACTAGACATTCACGCAGACTCGTCTGATCATAATGCTGCATAAAACGAAACAAATCTCGTTGAGTCAACCCTATATCCATTGCTGAATAGTATAGCCCAGACACATCTTTAATCATCCAGCGCGGGGCCAAATTCTTCTTGATAAGCGCTCGATGGAGATCTATCAGCGATAGTTTCAAACTTTCTTCTTGATCGTGTCGAAGAAAATGACACAAATAAAAATCTCTGTGACAAATTCCATTGGCATGCAATTTACGAGCAATGGTGGCAACCGCGATAACTAGTTCTAGCTTCATTCTAAATTGTGGCTTTTCCACTGGCCAAGTCTTGCAAACATCTTCCAAGCTTGATGTCTGGATCAGATCTTCAGTGACAATAAATGAACTCCGGTTTGCAGGGTTCCAACCACGTTCAGCAAATGCGACTGCTGTCATTGTGGCTAACCCTAATTCTTTCAAGCAATTAATTGCCCGCCACTCATTGCGAGCTCCCAACACCGGCATACGAAATTGGACTAAGTTCTTAAATATTTCTAACCAACCAACACCAGAATGAACCTTTGCAAAAAAACTTTTACCACCGAGATCAAATTGAAAGGTCTTACGCCCCGCTACATAGCGATAGATTCTTCCTTCGATTGCAGACACTGCCGCAAACGGATCCTTTCCCAGCCAATTCTTTTTGAATTCGTTATTGAGATAAAGCTTATTCATTACAACTCACTGCCTTGGATAGAAGGTTCTGCTTGGCTTTGAGTGCGAATTAGCTGCTCGATGAAATTTGTTGCATCCTCGGGAAGCGCAAAGAGTTTTTCGTTCTCTCCGTATTTACGACCGTTCTGAGACCAACTCGCTGAGTCCAGGTTTTGCAACATACTGGAAAGTTTTTGATTAAGATCTTCTTGATCGAACGGCTCACCACACACCTCTCCAGATCCCGCCTCCTCAATATGGAATGAATAACCACAGGTAGCCGTTGTCAGAACCGGCAATCCCGCAATAGTTGCCTCCAACAACACGTACCCGGCGCTCTCCATATAGGCAGGATGCAATAGCAGGTCAGCACCAGCAAGAAATCTAGGAATATCGTTCCGGCCAAGTAATATCGAAAAGCGATCATCGACGTTTAGCTGTTTCGCCAGCTTCAGATAACGATCTGGTTTGTCCTGTCCAATCAGCAGAAAGCGCGAACTATTACGGATAGAATCTGGCAGAGAAGCGAATGCTTTCAGGGAGCGATCAACACCTTTCACTTTAAAGCCTGAACCGATCTGTAGAATTAAGTGCTCATTCTCAGCGAGATCAAACTCCTCTCGAAACTGTTTCCGCGTGGCATCATTTTCTGAATTTGGTATACGATCGCGATCAATCCCTGGTGGAACTAAGTGCAGCCTTGCGCCACAATTGGCGTAGTGGGCCGAAAACGCAGTGCGCTGTTGTGGAGAAAGGATCATTACTTCCGTTCGACTAACATCTCCAAATACTTCTTCTTCATATTTTTTAAAATGCCTGTACCTGCTGGTGTAACGATAATAAAAGCTACGCTGGTTTTCTGCTTTATCTGCAAAACAAGGATCAGCCGCAAAGTAGAGATCGAGCAGCGGCATTTTGTTAAAACCAATGGTCAGTTGAGTAGGCCGCTTTTTCAACGCAATAGCGACCCATTCTGTGAATCGTTGATAAAGTTTAATCTTGGTAAATGCCTGCACGGGAGCTTTGAAGAGGTTAACCCCCTCAGGAATACCTCCTTGCCAATGAATCGTATAAACATCGATTTCATGACCACGCTTAAGACACTCAGAAACAATTCGATGAAAGTCTCTCTGCTGACCCCCGTAAGGAAAATAAGAATAAATGAGAAAACTCAATTTCATGGCCGTCTACTGATTTTCTACAAGTTTCTCAAACTGCTGCCATACAGTTTCAGGTTTTTGCGTCGCGAAACAAGGAGGCGTAACTGCAAAGGATTGATTTCGAAATTCATCGGTAACCCCGGGCCCAAAGTAGCCGCAAATCTTCCTGACACAGGGAGCGCAATTGAGATTTGAATTAAGATGTAACTGATTTCGTCCAAAAGTACCTGATAGGCCAGGGTCGGTCGGACCATAGAGAGAAACCGCTGGTTTTGCTAAAGCAGCCGCCATATGTCCTAGCCCAGTATCAACGGCGATGACACCCTGAGACTGTTGAATATGACTTGCTAACCCCGAAAGAGATTGCTTATCGAGCACAACTACATTGTCATTATCAAGACCGATAAAGTTCGCTCGCTGCCGTTCGATTGAGTTTCCCCAGGGAAGATTAACTCTATAGCCTGCTTTAGTTGCAATATGTGCGAGATGGCGCCAATAATACTCAGGCCAATGTTTTGTGTCCCACGTAGTGCCATGGAGAAAAACTACAGATTTTTGATCACTGGATTCAATTTTCCCTTTGATTCGACTTACGTCAATTCCATAATCAATATGATCTTTGTCATATTCATAGCTCAATGCTCTGGCAAATAGCTGTCTGATTCTATCAACAGCATGCACCGTCCATGGGACTGAATAAACTTTGTTATAAAAGAGTGTCGCCATAGGCTCCCGGATTGTTCGATTACTTAGACCAATTGTTAATCCTTTGGATAAGCGACTAACCATTCCGCTTTTGATCAAGCCCTGAGCGTCTATCACCAGATCATAGTGGACCCCCTGCAGAGAACGTTTGAAAGACCTAAATTCATGATTCAGATAGGTTTTTACAATATTTCTTCGCCACCGGCGAATTGCAATGGGAATTACATTTTCTACCGCAGGATGCCAACTGGGCACTTCAACAAAATTTTCTTCAACGACCCAGTCAAATACCAAATTTCTATGTGCGCGCTGTGCATCAGTTACAGCTGGCAGGGTATGAATGATGTCTCCTAGTGAAGACACTTTAACAATGAGCACTCGCAATTCTTGTTAATCCTTTAGTTTGAGAAAATCAGCACTACTAAGGCTCTATTAGTCCCCGAGCTGCATCTAGAACACGGCTTGGCTCCAAATCTTTAAGACAGCGGAGATGGCCATAAGGGCACTCCCGCTTGAAACAGGGACGACATTCAATATCAGTGAACATCAATTTTACCCTGTCTGCTAGCGGAGGGGTAAATTCTGGTGACGTCGAACCATAAATGGCGATAATTGACTTATCAAGTGCTGCCCCAATGTGCATCAAGCCGGAATCATTTGATATTACAGCATCTGCGACTGACATGAGATCAATTGCCTCGGCGAGGCTGGTTTTACCTGTTAAGTCGTTAACCTCACTGGCACTAGCCCTAGGTATAAATTCCAAGAGGTCCTGGGCAGCGGGAGAGTCATTGGTGGAGCCGAAAACCCATACTCGCCAGCCCTCGGAAATCAACTGTGCACACACCGCTCCATAGTGCTCAACCGGCCACTGCTTCGCCTTGCCAAACTCTGCGCCCGGGCATATGGCGACAGTTCGCGGCCCTTTACTCAACCGAAAGCGCTCCAACACTTTATCTACATTCTCATGGTTTATCGAAAGCCTTGGCCTGGGGATGTTCTCTGGGGGGTTTTTAGAAACTGGATGAGCGAGACCAACAAAACGATCTACCATTCTCGGAAAAGCTTGTTTGTCGAGAGCGCGACAATCTGTTAATAGCAGATTACGCCACTCCCCTCGCCAAGCGGTTCGATTACGGATTTTTGCATGATAGGGGATCAATGCCGACTTTAAGGAATTAGGCAGAACAATCGAAGAGGTAAATCCGCTCGAGCGGAGCGATTTACCGATTGCCCGGCGTTCGGCCCATTTCAATTCTCCATGGGCTATGGAAATATCGATACCCTCATCAACTTCGGGCATACGATCCAATAGGGGCCTGGTCCAGGGTGGTGCTATCACAGAAATTGAGCTGTTAGGGTTTTGCTGCTTTAACGATATAAAGAGAGATTGAGCCATCACCATGTCACCCACCCATGATGGCCCTACTATCAGAACCTTTTCATTTTTTTGTTTGTTCATAGTGTAAGTGGGCAAATGCCTGCCGAATTCAGTTCGAGGCAACTTTACTCAATTAGCTTAATCCAGTCGCCTTCATCAGGACTCCCGGAAGGATAGTAGCCATTCAGCAAGCGTAGCGTTTCTTCTGGGTAATTCACAATCTTGCTGGTCTTGGCTACCACCGCAAAATCAAAAAATTCGCTAGCTTGAACATATTTCAATTTTAATTCTGAGCCAGAATGGGTCTCGCCATTCTGTATCGCTCTGAAAGATCGAATAGAATCTAAAAGTAAGGCGTCTATATCATCTTTTATATTTGTATTATCTATCTCGCCACGGATTATAAAAACTCGCGGCCCATAATAAATAGCAGCGACTCGCTCAGTTTTACCCGTTTCAGGATTAACCGCAGTTCCGGTATGGCCAATCAGTCGGAACTGTTCTAATCGCTCGGACTTCTGCAGGCTGGGGATTCCCATATTATCTCTAATAAAGATACGTGGCTCTATATTGTCTTGAAGTCGCTGAACCTCGACTTTTATTCGGCCAACACCTACAGATGCAGCCGCAACGGTTGTAGTGGTTTCAGACAATTCCCATTCATCTGGGAATACCAATGTATAATCAAGTAACGGCTGATAATATCGATTGCGTGTCTCTTGAGTTTGCGAGCCTGCACTCGCTCCAACAATCAGGCCGTTCATATTAGTTCTAAATTTTCGGTTATCTGTTTCAGTAATCTGAATTTCTTCTAATTCTCCAACTGCTGCTATTGCTTCTTGAAGACGGGTATCATTGCGCGGATGCGTTGCAAACAAGCCATGATAACTTTGCGCACCATTAGAAATACGCCGATTAAAATCTTCCTGGTTTTTAAGCACCGTTACGACTTGGATTACAGCTTGTGGGTCGTAACCAGCACTCACTAAATATTCTGCGCCGAGACTATCAGCTTCTAACTCATGCTCACGACCAAAACCGCTTAAGCCAGTTTGTGCCCAGATTGAAGCCACTTCACTTATCTGAGACCCAACGTAGCCACTCCCGGTTGCCACAGCCGTAACAAAACCGCCCACACTCGCAGCGCCTCGAGCCAGAGCCCCTCTCGCTTGTTGCTGCACAGCATGGCGAGCGGTAATGTGGCCAATCTCATGGGCAAGTACCGCTGCTAATTCGGCCTCCGAATTCATAAAAGTCAACAACCCGCGGTTTACATAAACGTAGCCGCCCGGCAACGCGAAAGCATTAATATCGGGGCTATCAATGATATGAAATTGATATTCAAGATTAGGCCGATGGCTTACATTCGCTACCTTCTCGCCTACTTCTCTTACATATTGCAAAAGCTCCTCGTCTTCAAATAAACGCTGGCTGCTGAGTACTTTCTCGTGTTCTTCCAGCCCAATTTCTTTCTCTTTATTCTCTGTCATGAGAACAAGATTGGGACCACCAGTGGCAGGATTTATCGCACAGGAATTAAGAATCGGTAGGCCTAAGAGAAGTAAACCAAATAAAATATTTTTCATGTTAAGTATTGAGTTTAGATTTTTAATTAAGTCGAGTATTTTCATGGTTCCACCTGTCATTCTTTACGGATCGCCAAATTCTTATTCAGTTACCAATTAAAAATTCTTTGAGTTGTGTGGCCAAACGACTACATGCGTTGGCTTCTACCCGAGCAATTAGCGGAATAGGTACAAAAAATGCGGGGATATATGATTGACCGGTAGCATCAGCATTTATTGTGCCGACTGAAGTTAATTCACCCACATCCCAAATTCTAGCGTCAAAGTTTGAGTCATCTTCCCAAGTACCAAAACCAAAGCAACCACCTCCGCCAGGGCCGATTGCGCAGGTTAAGCTTCCCGACCGACCTGATTGTACGGTCGAACCATCAACCCACACGATATAACGTATACCGAAATCATTCATCTTTTCAGCGATAACATCTTCTGCCATCAACCTTTCTAAATCTTGTGTGCGCAGGGGAGCAGTTCGGGGCTCAAACCACGGAAACATCGCGTCGACAAATTCCTGCTCAGGCACTACATTAATCGCGTTCTCCCCGCGATTCATTCCCTCGCCGACACAACTGATGAATTCAGAGCGAGTTTCATAATCACTAGCCTGTCGTCTACCAAGAATTACAACGGACTCATCACTCTCAATGCCTGTTTCGCCCTGGCGAAATTCATCAACAGTTGTGCTGGTACAGGAGACAAACAACGTCAACAAAATTGAAGCTGACAGTAGTCGAGTATGTTTCATAATTAAAAGATAGAGCTTCATACAAACCTCGGCATAGCGCTTTGATCTACAGATTACTTAACCAGGTTCGAACTTCAGGGACTTGGCCGAAACTGAGAGAAAAACTCGACGCCAAATCTCGTAATGCAACAATCGCCGCATCATTGATTGCTGCTTCGGTTGAGCGGAAAGTCTCAGCGGGAGTCTTTCCATAAGATGTCAGAACCCAATTTGCAATATAGTCACCTTCAGCGGTCAACAATCGCATGTTATATTTTATCCACACTTCATAAACATCAAGTTTCGTTTTTGCCGGCAACGCTAGTTGGAATTCCTCAATAGCAGGCGCAAAAATTGCATCGGCTCCAGTCGCTTGCACCTCCTCAATAGTATCGACGAACACTACTTCATCGAACATTGCTGGCAGAACTGCATTGAACAATTGAATATGGGAGCCGCCACTTTCAATATTGAATTCTTCTTCACCAGTTTCGGTGTACTCCATGAAAGAAAATTCACGGAGGGCGTCATCATAGATGACTGCCACAAATATGGGTAATTTGGCTATATTAGGAGTCGGAAAGCTGCCATCGATAACGACATTGCTTACACCACAGCTCACGATAATCAACATCATTAGCGCCACGCCACAATTTTTCCATTTTTTAGTGTTCATTCTACATATGTTCCGCAATTTATTTTATTTCTAAGCCTTTACATTACTATTGTTTAAGGCCCAACCGGTAGTGTTTCGAGTCTTACTGATAATCGTTGAGACCAACAAATGTACCACCATTTCGAGATGTCATCTCTCGCATTAAAGTGGAATATCGGTAAACACTCTGATGAAACCTCTGGGGACCAGCAAATATGGTGGGAAAGCCGATTCCATGTATTCTCACCAAACGATCTCCATTTTCATCTTCGACATTAATTCGGTCAATTGTTCGAAGCACGTCTTGAATAGACCCGCCAGGTTGGAAATCATCACCAAGAACGTAAATACTTATTTTTTTATCTGGCGCGTAGAAGGTATTAATTGCCCTCGTTACCCCTTCAACCGGACTGCTGTTGCTGTAAGGGTTCCAACTACGTAGGGTAGACATAATCTGAGTCCGCCGACCAGGGGTATCAGGTATCCACTCCCCTCTGTATGAATCGAACATGTAATCACCCATGTCATTCATTACTTGTATGCCCTTAACTTCAGGATAAACATTAAGCGTGTCATCAATAATACCAAGCATTTTGCTCCAACTTGGATTGTTAAACATGCTACCGGAGGTGTCTATTACAAAAATTATATATTCGCTATCAACTGGAATACCACCAATAGCGTTGTTCTCAGGTGCTGCGCTGTTCGCTAGCAGACGCTGCATCTCGTCGGTCATGGACTGCTGCGCCAAAGATAATCGACCTATCTCATCAGTGGTTTCATCAGAGAGTTGACTGGATGTTTGGTATTCACCCTGAATGTCCGTGAGGTCACGGCGAAGGCGGGCAATACGGTCTTTCATTGCCGAAAGTTGCTCGTGTTTCGCATTCAAATCTCGATTATAAATTGTGGTTTCACCACGGATAGCAAAGAGTTGTTCCTGTAATTCTACAATACTCCCTTCTGGATCAGGCACATCCACATATTCTATAGTTATTGGTGCTGCGGATTTTGTAATCATTAGAAGAATGATCATCGCACCAAAGCCACAGGCGGCAACGTCCAAGAAGGACACGGAAAATGAATCTGCTTCTCTATTCTTACGCTTCATAATTTATGGCCAATCAGAAGACGGTGTTAAATAGGATCCCCGAGAGAATTGTGCCAGCTCCCAAAAAGCCGCTGAAGCACTGGGGTCGCCCTCCAATGGCATTAGTACAATGTTTATAGGCACACCCCGCGGAAGCTCTTCTACCGCTTCAGCATAGAGGTCCATACGCTCAGAAGGAGTCACCAGAGAATTTGACGAACCACGATCACTGAGAGTTGGCAGGCCATCGGTAATGAGGAAAATATTATCAGGTGGCGGAGACATATTTGCTGCTGCTCTAAATATTCGCTCCATATTAGTTCCATTATTGGGCACGATACGTTTCACCGACTCGATGGCTTGGTTTAGTTGATCTCTATCTGCCACTTCAAGCCATCGCCCCTCAGTACCTGGAATCACTGCCTCGTAGCCAGTATTAAAATTCAAAATCTGGTATCTGCTAGTAACTGGGAGTTGTGTGCTAATCCAATCTACAGTTTGGACAACGCGTTGCCATTTAGGTGCTTCCCGCTTCCTTTCGTCAGACATATTGCGGGTTCTAATAATGTTTACGATGGTGCTATCCAGCATACTGGCGGAGCTATCTACGAGCACCAAAATCCGCTGCCCTCCAAGGTAAAGCCCGGAAAGATACTGGCGGTTACCGTCTCCGAGAAACTGTCGCACACTATTGCCATCTTGTTCAAATGCACTAGCCTGAAGCCGCTGTAGCTCTTCTTCCAGTGCTCGTACGTCAGCTCGAAGTTTTTCGATGCTCTCTTCGGTAGCCAGACTGGAATTTTCCAATGCGGCTAACTCCTGCAGAAATGTATCTAGTTGCTGTTGGATCTGCCTGGCCAGTCCCTCGGCGGTGACCACGTCAAAATCTACGTCCGATAAAGTATTGCGCAGCTGCACCAAGCCAAGCTGACCTTGGTCTATCTCTTCCTGGAGAAGATTAATTTCTGCTGTTAATTCAGGATTACTCACTACATCTGCGACCGTGCTGGTGTGATCCAAAATTAAGAAAATCAAAATAACAGCACCAAAACCGCAAAACATGACATCCAAAAATGCCAAGCTAATTGGGTTCATTTTGCGACGATCAGATTTCTTACTAGGCATTGCTTACCTGTATCAACTGAATGTCTTCTGCATTCTCCGCGAATTTAACTCTGTCGCCGAGACCTAATTTTTGCTTTCCACTAACTTTCTTTTTGTTTAAGTAAAATTCCTGACTACCACTGTCTAAATACAAATCTCCATCACTACTTTCCATGTGGCCTAATTGTTCTGGTAGTTCATCCAAAGACAGGACCAATGCATTTCCCCCGTCACCATTAAAAATTACATTATTCTTGATCTGCAGCTTTTCCACTGCTATCGCTCTATTGGAATACAATGCATGGGTTGGGTTTGTCTCTACACTCTCTTCGATTCCTGTTTTAACTCGATCGGCACCTTTATTTATCGCCACGCTTGTTTGAACTGATTCTTTGCTTGATTCGAGTTCCAAAACATCAGTGTCAGTATTTCCAGAACTGGTCTTGTCCAGGGGAAGAGTATTAACCAAATGAATTGAGTGCGCGTCAGCAAGGATGTGTTGCTGACTTTCCAAACAGGCTGAATTAATAGTCTCTGCATCCAGTATGTGTAGGTTGTTTGATTGTTTCAACGAAGAAACAAATCCTGGAAGTGCCGCAAGAGCGTTACTAACTAGCAGCTGAGTGTTTTTCTCTGTCGCCAACGCATCAATTTGTTGATTAATTTTTTTGTAATAGTCGCCCAAGTTGTTTACCAAACTTTCCCGAGGCATTTTTGCAGTATGAACTGCACTACCAGTATTTAGTTCCATCAACAAACTATTCTTGTTTTCATTATCTCTCTGTAGCCAACTTGGTAACGCGTTGTAAAGAAGCTGTTCTGAGTCGGCATTGTGTTGAGGATTGAATCGACATTGTTGTATAAATAGATCGGTAGTTACCTGCATTAGCAAGTCCATAAAATTCTGAGAACCAACACCTGGAACCTGGATAACAGATTCTGTAGTTAGAGCTGAATCACTAATGGTTAATTTAGTGAGGAGAACTTGATGCAGCTGAATGTCGACATAGATTAACGAATGAGAATTTGCCACAGATACAGCTGCTGCCAGGGCTGAGTCAACTACCCCCAGTGGGGTAAAGGGGCATTGTTTTGCTAGACCTAAAAGAATTGCTAATTGCTGCCGAGTGAAATTCCCTGGCACAGCAAAAATTACATCCCCATCGATATTTGCTTTTTCAGCGAGATGCATGAGGTGTGCGTAAGCGATATCAGCAAAATGTCGAATGCCATTGCCATGTGAAAGTGGCTCCATACTCAACTCATGCCAATACTTGTTGTAGCTGTCGGTTGGCTGCAGTCGTGCCTGCTGCTCGGCTGCCTCACCCAACTGCAAGCCGGTTCCTGCGGTTAGTGCAAAGCCTGGGCTTTGCAGCAGTAGTCCGCTGTCGTCGCCAACCTTGATAGCGCTATCGTTTAGCTCTATAACTTTTAGACTCATAAATGACCAACCCTTTCAGGAACTTGCAAGTGTCTTACCATTTTTTCATCGCAGTAATGTTGACAATCAAGCACCAGGCGGTCCTGTAATAGCTGTAGTTGATGGAGCAGAAACATCAATAAGATACTCACTAATAAGGCGACCCAAGTAGAGTTGAATGCCACACCAAGACTAACGGTGACGCCAACAATATCCCCGCTCACTGCTTGATACGCTTGACCCAAGGCTGTACCAATCCCGCGCACCGTTCCAAGAAATCCTATAGAAGGAATAGCCCAAGCGATATAACGCACGATAGTCAATTCGGTTTCCATACGATCGGCTTCTATTTCGCAAGTGTCTTTCACTGTCGTTGAAACATCCTGAATATTTCGTGTTGTCTGAAATCGATGCAAGCCTCCAAGAATAGCTCGGGGCAGTAGATAAGCTTTTTCTTTCTCCGGCAATGCCTGAACTGGTCGCGCATAGTTACGCGAATCCTCCGGCAATATACTCATTCCGTCAGATACTTGTATTAAGGTCCTTTCAAGCAAGGCTCGTTCACGAAGAACCTGTTGTGTTTTCATGCCTATAATGGCCATAGCCCAGAGCAAGAGTATGATACAAAACTCTTGCTCCATATCTCGGAGAATAATATACACCGATCGTTCCGGTTCAAAATTCTCATCGGTCTGCTGCAGCAAATTCTGCTGCTCCTGTATCAAATCTGCATTCGGTCTAATCACCGCGACATAGGCTGCATGCACGACTATTATCGCAGTTACTAATGCTGCAATTTGATATAGAGCTTCCGACATCAAACCTTCTTTCATGAATATTTCCTTGCTACTAATTCTATTGTTTCTTTTGTTCTATCGACCTTTCAAATCTATTAATCTCTCTAAATGTCTACCGGAAAAGAAACACCAAGGTCCTGTGAAATTTCTTCAGTTGGTATAAATCGGCGGCGAGATTGCTCTTGGTCATCTTCAACTTCGGCCAAAATTAGGTCTTCTCCTTCACCAATTGCTGCACTACTTTGATCTTCACCATCTGTGCTTTCCTGTTCACCTTTTGCAGCCTCAGCAAGCAATGAAGGCTGCTGTTGCTGTGGATCGTTTTCCGCAGCAACGGTCAATCGAAGAAAAAATATTGTGGTAATTGGGAAAATTAATAACAAAATAAGTGTACGCATATTCATAATTCTCAAATGTCTTCTAGATATCGAGCCACGCGAAAACCAACATCGTCTCGCGGCTCTTCGCCAAAATCTCTAAACGATAGACGCAATTCTGTAAGTGAACCATGAGCCCAACTGGAACCGCGAATCGTGTGAAATTGGCCCAGCTCTGGCCCCAGAGGGTCGATTTCTGTGCCTATTGATCCGACGGAGCCATAATAGTCATGCACCCACTCGGCTACATTTCCTGCCATGTCGTAAACTTCATAATAATTTGCATCGAATGATTCAATCGGCGAAGAGGCAAAATAGCCATCATTATAACCAAACATTATTTCGCCGAGGTAATGTTGCACAGTGATGTCAGCAAAGTTACCTGCATTCTCTGGAGGTGGTAATGTGCCCCCCCAAGGATATTTGAGTTGTGAGCCGCTCCCATCTGTTCGAGCAATCCATGCCCACTCCGCCTCACTGGGAAGTCGATAACCGATGGAGTTCTGATTGAAACCAGAAATTTCCTCTCCTTCTACATCGTAAAACGGCTCAAGTGATTCTTGCTCGCTAAGCCAATTGCAATACAGAGCTGCTTGGGTCCAACTGATTTGCACGACCGGTTGTGCTTCGTTATCTAGCGTCGTTCCTTCAATCGTACCTGAAGAATGTTCACCGTCGAATAACCGATACTGCGAGTTACTCACTTCTGCGGTACTTATATAGAATGGTTTTTCTAGCCGTATTTCACGCAGGTTTTCATTTGGTCTC
Organism: Gammaproteobacteria bacterium; assembly: GCA_012960305.1. GTDB lineage: Bacteria > Pseudomonadota > Gammaproteobacteria > Pseudomonadales > Pseudohongiellaceae > UBA9145. The sequence goes on from DUBM01000014.1 coordinate 487,812, forward strand.
CTGCCTGCTTCTCTGCGAGAGGCGCCCATTGTGTAATCACCACCATAGAACAACTTCAGAGTCTGACCACCGGCGCTGCTAATAATTGGTAGGATTTGATCAATCCTTGCTTGCTCCAGTGATTTTAGTGAAACCTGTATTACCTGGTCCAATCCAGGGCGCGAGGTGAAATCATCGGTATAGGGCACGAAACCGTCTTTGCGGATTTCAATTTTCTGGCTCGCAGCCATTAGTTCGATGGTTTGATTTGCTAACCCTTTAAACTCGCCGTTCACATACAGCTCAGCGTCCGCAGGTTCAACAACTACGCTAACACTGGTAAGTATTGGATCGAGAACAATCGACATTTCTTTTTCTTGATTTGGTTCTGTGCGAATAGAACTCTTTCCTGAGTGATAGCCATTCTTAAAAAACGTGAGCTCATGATTAATGTCTGGCGCCAGAGCAACTTCAAGAGGAGTCAGTCCTTGAAATTCACCACCAATTGTGACACTTGCAGCGCTAGGATCTGAACGCAGAAGCACTAGTCCGTCAGCTGGAATTAGATCAACTTGAGGCACTGCGAAATCTTGACCGGCGTAAATATCAAAATCCTCCTGCCAGGCTTTATGTCCTGCCAGTTTGATCATGATATCTCGATTCCCCTGAATTAATTCCGCATTCAATGGCGTAGTGCCGACTAATGCACCATCAATTAAAACATCTGCACCACTCGGAGATGTGATTAAGCTAACTACGGCCCAAGCTGGTTCCAAGACTGCTTGGTAGCGCTGCTCTACCCTACGGCCTTCGATCTCTATGGTTTCGCTGTAATCCAGATAACGATCTCTTGAAAACGTAAGTTGGTGTTCGCCTGGTTCCACCGGGATATCTATTAAGGGTGTTAAACCAAAATCTACGCTGTCTATTTGTACCCGCGCATCTTCCATATTCAACGTGACAAATGAAACCATCCCAGGTAATTTTCGCATAGTGAAAGGATGAATTTGAGCTTGCTCGGCACCGACTAATAATTGAGTTGCCATGTCGTGGTAGCCTTCGTTGCGCAAAGTTAAATCGTAGTTGCCAGAACGAATGAGATAGCGCTGACCTAATTGGAAAGCAGGGCCTCCCACAATTTGTATTTCAGCAGTTATCGGGTCAATCTCAAGCGATACTGATCGCGCAGTTAATACGAAAAAAGCCGCTATACCACTAATAGCCGCGAAGACAAACATAACTGCGTGAATCCAGCGAAAATTAAATGCGGCTTTAGACCCTTTCCCATCATGAGGGGTAAAGTCGATAGGGATTATGGGGTTAGTTAGCCCGCTAAGAGAATTAATATCTTCGTTGTTTGCCATGCTGTCACTGCCTTCTAGTGGCAACAATGCGTTCTTCACATTGCACAACGACTGAATCAGGTGTTTGTCCGAAGCCTACTGTAAACTCTTCTCGAACCTCTCGATAACCAATGCGTTTTCCGACGGCAACATATCGCCCTGGCTTTAGAGAAATCGAACGCTGTTCGAATGTTCCCATGGTACCGATACGCAATAATGTGACATCGGTTAAGCTGTCTGAAACTAGATTAATATCAATCTCAACTTGTGAGCTTTCAAGTAGTGCTTCCAGCATGTTTAATTGGTTTTTTAAGCGAAATCCAGGTTGATCAATCGCTCTTCCAGTGTAATAAACATCTAAAGTTTGTTGAAAAACATCGTCCGCTGAAAAACGCTCCGGATTCTCAACAGCATCCACAAGTAGCCGATCCAATTGCGCCCGTTTACTCGCATTGTCACGACCATTGATCGCAAAAATTAAATTTTCATCAATAAGTAAAACGTTTACATATTCGGCAACAGCTTCCTGCCAGCGCTCAGCTGCCTCGGCTTCATTGATTAATTCTTGCAGTGCATTAATCTCGGCGTTGGCTAGATCGTTTTCGGTTTGAGTAATTGCAGCCAACGCTTGGTCTTCATTTATACGTAATGTGGCAGCTCGTTGAAATTCTGCAATGGCTTGGTCCGGGTCATCGGCCTCAAGAAACGCATAACCAATTGACATAATACCGACAAACTCATTCTCTAAAATCTGAGCAGCAACCGTTAAAAGTTTTTCCTGGGCCTGCTCGTTGTACTCATCTAGGTCTGCTATCTGTTGATATTGTGTTTCCGCTTTTTCCAGCTCGCCGTCTTCGAAGAAATCATCTGCTGAGGTAAAGAGCTGGGTTACTTCATCCAAGGTCTGTGCTCTCCGCAGGCCAATTTTTGCTTCTTCATTTTCCGGATCCAGGAGTATTGCCAAGGCATATTTTCCCTCTGCCAGAGTGGAATTTACCTCCAGCAAGGCTTTATCTGCATCAATCATGGTCTGCGCAAGAACCGTAGAAATGGAATCAATCAGCTCAGTTAAACCGACAAGACCCATAGAATAAGATTCCCGTGCGAGAACAAAATCTTGGGCGCGATAGTATTCATCGCCGATACTTGCCTGCTCTAGAGCAATGCTGTAGTCAGAGTCTCCCCAATCAGATACTTGCTGTGCCTCCAGTTTTTCTTGCCTTTGCAATAATTCTGCTAGCACGTCCTGTGCATTTTTCCGCTGCAATGAGCGCTGAGCTTCTTCAAAAGGAGAAATGGTTGTAGAGGGATCAACTTGCTCTGCCGCTGGCTGACGTTCCGCAACTTCGACGCGACGCTCCAGAGGTAATTCGTATTCAGTTACTAAAACGGGAAGAACAAAGATAACAAACAGCGCGGCAACAAATAGACTTCCTAAACCAATCCAGACAATCACCGGTGGCTTATTAGATTGCAGTTTCGCTGGTTGACTTGAAAATAATGGACTTTCATTGAGATCAAAATCAACGGGCTCTATCTTATCAATATCTTTGTCTGACATATAAATTTCTACTATAGAGAATTAAAACTTCGACGAAGAATATACTCTCTAAATTTTCTATCTTTACAGCTCACTTGCCATACCAATATTTTCTGCATAAAGATCGGCTAAGATTTCTCGCCATTGGCCATACTGTTCTTCAACTGAACCGGTGAGAGTAATCGTGCGATCTTCGAGATTGATAACTTGAGGGGCTACTGCATTTTCTAAAGACTGACCAAGTTCTTCTAGAGCTTCCTGGTGAATCTTAGCTTCTGCTTGTTTATCGAATCCACTTTTAATTAGATAAGCACCCGCACTCGCAGCAATTGCGCCACCCGCTTGTGTAGCATAATTGCCACTGCTACTGGTCGCTGCTGCCAAACCGCCAACGACGGCAGCAGTACCGGCAATAAATCTTCGACGAGCTGAATCTCTAAGTTCTCGTAATTCGATTGTTTCAAAATAACTTTGCTCTCTCCAAGAATCATAAGGCACGCGCATTTGTCGTACATAGGTCGCATAATAGTCTTGTACCGTATCAATAAACATAAAATCTCTTTCGCGAATATCCCGCACGCGATCAAGCAATGGATCAGTATCAGCCGGTAGTGACACTATTCGATAGTTACCTCGTCGATCCTGAGTCAGATACTGATCAAATAATTCGATTGAGAATCGCTGGGCAAACAAAATTTCTGAGATAGTTCGAATTTCAGTAATCTGCCCATCTGTCATGTTTTGCTGTCGGTAAACCAACAAATCATTGGCGATGTTGTTATAGATAACTTGGAAGGGGTCGTTCTGCTGCCGCTGGGTTGAGTCATAGCTAAACTGACTGATGACTTCACTGTAAACTTTGGTATACCAAGCACGGCCGGTGGCATCAGAAACATTGACACGAATGCTCATCGATTCACCGTTGGACTGAAGAATAGTTCCTTTTACTAATACATCCATGGGGCTGGAAGTGTTCGGCATCAGGCGAACGATTCCCCAGTTGCCAGAACGCTGAAGTGTTTCAGCCGTTAGATAAGGTGCGTAACGAGATTCTGCAATTCGAATCTCGTGATTCGTAGTCTCTTCTTCATTTCGTTTGATCTCGTCGATACCGGGATCAAAAGTAAAAACCCCTACATCGAGAAGTAAATCCTCGGGAACATCCTGACTATCAGAGACGATTGGTACGTAGCTTGTCGATTTAACAGTATGAGTTGCACAAGCACTGAAAAAAGTCGCAACTATCATAGCCAACATCGCGATACCAAACTGCTTAAAATATTGGGTCCTCATTGGTCCTCACCTATGCCTGTATAGTTTCTGTACTCGTCCCAGAGCGCCTCACGCAATACTGGATCAGGCTCGCTCGTCGCGGCCTCTCTAAGTTGTCTTGCTACTACATCATCATCTCTGCCACCGGGTATATCTTCCGGTGGTGGAAAATTCTCCGGTGGGGGCGACGACGGAGCCCCACTGCTAATGGTTGGCATTGATTGCGCAACCCCAGCTGGAGCCCCTGCATCTTCCAATGTCTGCGGTTGATCTGCGGGGCTTCCACCACCGCCTCCACTAGCCCCGCCAATGGCAACACTGCCTGCAGCATTGCTTTCGTTCTGCGCACGTTCCCGTTCACTCAGTATAAAGCCATCAAATGCTTCATAGCCTTTTCGAAGTCGTTCATCGAGCACCGCTGCTCTCTCAGCAGCTGTCATCGCACCAGTATCTTGGCTAGTATTTCCAGACCTTGCGCCACTTAATACCCCAGAAGGCAATGTATCAAGGCTGTAATCCCCACTTGGCGCCGGTAAACTGTTGCCAGAAGATCTTGGTGCCCCACTACCTAAGTCTGCAGATGAACCATCTCGATTGCCATTTTCCACAGACTGCTGATCATCAGGGAAGCGGGATTGAGTTCCTGAATTCCGGCTTGGGCTGTCGCCTGCATTGTCCTGGTTTGAGTTACCTTGCTGGGAACCTGCTGACTGGGGAGCACCACCGGCCTGTGAGCGAGATTGAGATTCCTGCCCTGAACTTTGACCAACACTGGGGCTAGAGCTCGAACCTCCGGGCTGACTGCCACTCCCATTCGTGGACGCAGAACTGGCAGGGCTGGAACCTTGTTGTTGGCGGCCCTGTGCTGCGCCTGGTATTGCAGGCATTGCACTACTGGAGCTCTGACTACCACGGCTCGGAGAACCGCTTGACTGGGAACTTTGTGACGATTGCGAACTTCTTGAGCCCTGAGACTGGGAACTCGATGAACTCTGCTGAGAACTCGAAGAGCTTGAAGATGAGCTGGATGAAGGGCTCGGAGGCACTGGCGTACCGCTACTTGACGAGCTTTGAGATGTGGACTGGCAAGCCAGTAAAGCGGCACTCACACTCACAATTAAAAGTAATCGTACAAATGTTTTTGGCGTCTTAAACATAGCGTTATACCGGTCCAAAAATGCAATTCCTGATAGATTGAAGTGCTGCGTTTAGATGCACTTTTTATGGATTTTAGCGTACTTATCACGTTTTTACCGCAAGATAGGGACAAGACTACTAGTTGCGACGACTGCGAATATTAGCAATCTAGCAAAATACTTTTGCTGAACTATAAGGGAAGCAATGCGCATTCTCTTTCTAAATCTATACGAATTAAGTTCGCATTCCCGGCATCTAATTAGTGATAATTTTAAAAGTTGCGCGATGTAGTTCATAGCCCCTTAACCTTGGCTCAATAGCAGATTAGACTACGCATCGATCGTACATCTTCGTCCTTACAATTAGTACCAATACCGAAAACGAAACTGCAGGTTATCTGATCTTACTCTTTTTCCATCTTTCAACACCGGGCGAAAATGCGAATCCCTCAATACCCGGCGGACCTGCAACAATTGGCTTCGATTCGCATCGGTCTCTTCACTGAGAAGTCTAATATCACGAACCACCCCATTTTCGGTAACGTCAAAAGCAAAGTCCGCAGAATCAAAATTTAATTCCGCACCGTCATTCAAGGCGGCATTTCTCGCAACTAGTTCACCTATCTCACTGGCAAAAGTAGGTAGTGACTTTACCTGGCCGAAAAGTTGTTGAATTAATTCTGCGCCATTTTCCTGCTGTGACAGTAAATCCCAAGCTTCCTGATAATTCGTGGCCGCAGCTTGGCGATAGCGAAACATTAGGTGCCAGTCCCCTAAGTTAGTAACCGCTTCGGCAAATTCATAGGTACTGTCCGGAGCTGTTGAATAATATGTCGCTATTTCTGTGAGCGCGTCTTTACCAGCGTTAAAGCCGCGAGGACGTGAGCCCCCCCGCTGATTCAGAGATAAGCGTAGCCTTTCCAAATCTTCTACATACCGAGACTGGCTTGCTTCGACAGCGAGGTCTGGATTTAAGGAAACCAAATAGGCGGAGTTTGCGATGCTAAGTAAAAAATCCACGAATCGTTCATCATTCTTACCAAAGTGTTTAATAACCATGCGAGCCCCGGTGAGAAAGAGCATTTGCGCAGCGGCTAGCCTGACACCAAGAGCATTGCCGTAGCCAATATGAAAGGCTTGAATATTCCAATGGCCTAATCTATCCAACTCCGAAATCATTCTCGGATCATCTAAGCCATAGGCTTTCTGATGAACATAAAACAGATAGTTATAAAATAAATCTGTTTTCCCCCAGTCCCCCACTGCCATGTGGCTTTCAATTAGACCCTCGATTAGCGGAATTTGTTCGGCTGTATGCAGCCCAGAATTAATTCGATTCACATGGATCGCACGATCGAACGAATTGATGGCTTCGAGGTGCTGGCCCTGTTGCTGTTGTAAATTTGCCAGCGAAGCTAATAGCTCAACTAATCCGACATCCCAAACACCATTACCAGATTCGAGTTCAGTAACTGAATTGCTGTAAAGGTCAATCGATGCCATCCTGGCCCCGAACTCTGAATCGTCCTCTGGATTGCTGGGCTGGAAAGGCAGAGCCAACTGAGGTTCAGCATCGGGCTGCAGCAGTAATGGTGTTTCAACATACAACACTGCTGGCCGCGTCTGAGTTGCAACCTCGCTCTCAACCGCTGTAGTGTCAGAGGGGTCACTTTGCTGCGCCCATGCCCCACCATTGGCTAATAGCATGGCGGCCACTATCCCGAAGGATCTAATATTTGAGGGCCTAGTATTTATAGTGCAGTTACCCGTTAGTTAGTATGCGATTCAAACATTGACCTAGGACCAGCCTCACATTTGATGAAGTTTTCCTTATTCACTTTGTTTTGTCTGCGTTGACCGGCCTTTCTTGCTCTGCCTGCTTTACTTTGCTCAATCAAAGAACGAGATGCCCGTAAAATCGAGCGCTCAGTTATATCACCTGCCAATTTGGTGTGTAAACAATCCTGCCCCAATTATAACCGAAAGGTAATTTCTTACACGCTCTTCGAAGCTGTGTCATGCGCTTAAAATCCCAATAGCAAGTAATCGGAGCTAAACCGCAGAAGTCTATTCGAAAGATTGCGCTGGTATTATTCGGCGGAAAATTTTTCTAACAATAAATTTCCCAACGAATCGATACTGACAGACCATGAAGGAGCAATATAAGTAGTGGCGGAATACTCACTAATTATTGCTGGCCCGACTATCTTCCGACCCTTCTCTAAGTCGCTCCTACTCAATATTAATACTTCCTCTGCACAACCATAGATCTTGCCTGTCTCTGAATTATTACAACTGTTTCCAGCCTGATGTGGCGGCAGCTTGACCTCAATGCTCTTAGCTTGCGCATGAACCCGAATATTCACCAGCTCCGTATCAAGATTTAATGCGTAACCGTACCGTTTTTCATGCAGAGCATGGAATGCAGCTATAGCACTCCCGATAGTTTTCCATTCCACATTAAGGGTATACGTCTGACCTATGTAACGCAGATCAGCTGATAAGTGGAGTGACAGATTACTAACGGATATTCCCTCCACTGATAGTTGTTCCCTAGCCAACTTTGCCAACTGTGCAAATTCCTCTTCTATGCTAGCAATATTTCCTTTGGCCCATCCCGTACCCATAAGCTTTGTACTTATTGTTTTAGAAAACTGCCGACCTTTTTTTGCTACAACCATGCCCAGCGCAGATAGCACTCCTCCATGAATGGGCACGATAGCTCGATTCATTTGCATTGCTTCGGCTAGATCACAAACATGAAGACCACCTGCTCCACCAAAACTAATAAGTTCGAATTCATTAGGATCGTAACCACGGTTTACCGAAATCAATCGCAAAACCCCGGCCATATGCTCATTTACAATTTGCACAATTCCTAAAGCGGTCTCTTCAACAGAGAGATCAATTTTCTCGGCAAGTTTTAATATTGCATTTCTCGCATGACTTAAACTTAACTGAAGACCTCCTGCGAAAACGGCTCCAGGCAAGAGCCTGCCCAGCACCAAATTTGCATCAGTGACAGTAGCTTCGTCTCCGCCATGGTTATAACAAGCTGGACCTGGCTCAGCACCTGCGGACTTGGGACCAACTTGCAACATACCGCCATCATCAACATAGGCAATTGATCCGCCGCCAGCGCCGATTGTATGCATGTCAACCATAGGAACTGCGATGGGATAGCTGGCAATTCTTCCTTCGTTAGTCGTACTTATCTCGCCATCTAAAAGTGACACGTCAGTAGAGGTGCCTCCCATATCAAAACTTAGTAATTTTGTCCGCCCAGTTTGAACTCCTAAATAATGCACCGCGGTAAGACCACCGGCGGGGCCAGACAGCAACAAATTGACCGCCCGTTCAGCTGCTGTACTCGCAGAAATTGTTTCCCCTGAAGATTGCATAATTTGTAGCGAGCAATTAGAAATCTGACTCTGCAATCGTGAAAGATAACCGCTAATAACAGGCCCAAGCGACGCATTTAGCCAGGTCGCGATTCCTCTTTCATATTCCTTATACTCCGGTAAAACCGCTGAAGATCGGCTCACGAAGAGAGTCGGATCGGCGGTTTTAATGGCGTGGTAAATTCTCTTTTCGAAGCTGTCATCGAGGAATGAGAACAATAAATTAATAGCGACAGCTGCTGGCTTCAGCTGCTGAATCTGCTTTACTAGAGTATCTAGCTCAGTAGCATCAAAGGAATTTAAAACCGAACCGTCAGCGGCAAGCCTGCCATCGATCTCAAGACAGAGAGTAGGATCAACCGGCGGCGGAGCGGGTTCAAATTCCAGTTGATACAAACTTGGCCGGGTTTGTCGCGCCAACTGAAGTAAGTCAGCAAATCCTTTATTGGTAACGAAGATAGTCTTGGCGACCTTGCCCTCGAGCACCGCATTAGTCGCAACTGTGGAGCCATGGATAATACTTAAGTCTCCTGCAGCCACTTCTTGCTCTAATTGCAAGTCTCGAATCCCATCGAGTATGGCTTGCTCAGGCGCCGAGGGTGTTGAAAGCGACTTATGGATTCGAAGCGATATTGACGTACCAATTTCGATTAAAACGAAATCAGTAAAAGTGCCACCTGCATCAATGCCTAAAATTTTTATCGAGGACAAGTTAACTTCTTCAAGAATAATGAGAAAGAGAATGATTATAAAGTAATTCTGCAGATCGACTAGTAAGCTGAACATTAATCGCGGAGAATCCTTATTAAGCATTGTTTGAATCAACATCCTTTCTAATTAAAAAGTGGATTAACTGTTGCCTGAACTCCCTGAAGTTGAAACTATCCGTCGCGGAATACTCCCTCATATAAAAGGGAAAAAGGTATCCCGCGTTTTAGTTCGACAAAAACAATTAAGGTGGCCAATACCTTTATCCCTGAGTAAAGAATTACCAACACAACGAATATTGGCGGTTCGACGGCGCGGAAAATACCTGTTAATTGAATCTGAAAATGGCAATCTGCTTATTCATCTCGGAATGTCAGGTAGTCTCCGTATCCTAAAAAAACAAATCCCACCGGCTAAACATGATCACTTAGATATTTTATTCGACGACAACTCACTGCTGCGTTATACAGATCCTCGTCGATTTGGCTGCATACTTTGGCAACATGACAACTTCGAAAGTCACCCGCTGATAAAGTCCATGGGTCCTGAACCGCTCGAAGATGGATTCAATGGCGGCCATCTTTATAAGCAGAGCAGAGGACGAAAAGCTCCGATAAAAACATTTATTATGGATGGAAAGATAGTTGTCGGTGTGGGAAACATTTATGCCAATGAATCACTGTTCATGGCAGGTATTAGTCCGAAGCGTGCAGCGGGGAAAATTTCTTTATTGAGTTACGAAGAATTGGCTTGTTGCATTAAGAAAATTTTAGCGACTGCGATTGGGGTTGGAGGAACAACTCTAAAAGATTTTACTAATAGCGAGGGTGAACCAGGTTATTTTAAACAAGCTTTGCAGGTCTATGGTCGTGGCGGGAAACAATGTAAGGGCTGCAAACAAGAGTTAACAGAAATTAGACTTGGCCAACGCAGCACAGTGTACTGCAAGAATTGTCAGAAATAGTACACGATTGTAAATTGAGGCCTTTTATTCTTCAGACATAGATATCGCTACTAACGGGTGTACAAACTTGGATATATCGCCACCGTAAGAGGCTATTTCTCTTACCAAAGTTGAAGAGATGTAGGACAAGTGCTCAGCAGGCGCCAAGAAGACCGTCTCTATATTCGGTGCTAATACTCGGTTCATCCCCACTAATTGAAATTCATACTCAAAGTCAGCAACAGTACGCAAGCCCCGCAGAATAATATTGGCATCACATTTTTTTACAAAGTCAGTCAACAAAGTATCAAATGGCCTTACTTCGACATTGTCTATGTGTGCCAGCACTTCTGTGGCCAACTCCACGCGTCGTTCATTTGGTAAGGTATTGTTCTTTTGCCGGCTGGTACCGACTGCAACGATAATTTGATCAAACAAATGGGACGCTCGCTCTACCAAATCTGTGTGCCCATTGGTTATTGGGTTGAAAGTTCCTGGGTATACTGCGATTTTCATATTCGTTGTGCCCCTTAATTGCCTGCATTCTAGCTAATTGACCTTAGTTGCTCAATCGGCAGAGTTGCCTATCTGCTCAACACTGATTTAAGACTCAATAAATCGGAGAATTCTATGTTCAAGCCAATTCTCAGCTGAGCCACAAATAAAGCCTACATGGCCACCTTTTGCACTCAGGTCCATAGAAACATTAGCGGGAAGTGACGCTATACTTGGTAGCGAGGATGCCGGTATTAGTGGATCATTCGCACTTTGAACTAGTAAAGTATCTGTTCTGATACTGCTTAAGAAGTTATTACTAGAACAGCGTTCATAATAGTCCTCTGCATCGACAAAACCATGTAAAGGGGCGGTTATCTTGTCATCGAATTCCCAGATGTTCGAAATCCCCGCCAAATTTCCTAATGATTCAATTCGTTCCAACTCTATGGAATTACCACTGGCCCTAAAATATTCACACTTCTTTTTGAATTCTAGTGAGAGTTTACGAACAAAATATTTTCCATAGACCTTACTCATACCACTCAACATTGCATGCGAGCAATGGGTTAAAGAGAACGGTGTCGAAACAGCCACTGCTTTTTTAATATTTTCCTGACGCTGACTCTCCCCTAAATATTTGAGTATTACATTGGCTCCTAGTGAGTATCCTACCAAAATAAAACTGTGCTCAGGATATTGTGACGATAATTGCGAATACACAGCACCGACGTCTTCAGAAATACCAGAATGGTAAGCCGTGGCTAGCCGGTTAAAGTCTCCACTACAACCTCTAAAATTCATTGCTACACTCGCAATTCCTTGTGAATTAAGTAGAGTTTGCAGGGTGGTGATGTAGGCGGATTGCGAACAGCCACAAAGGCCATGCAGAACAAGTACGATTGTTTTGTCATTAGATTTTTTCGGATCTATTTGGGCCGACCAATCTAGATCGATAAAATCTCCATCGGCGAGCTCGATGCGTTGGCGGCTTTGAGAAATTACTTTGGGCGAAGATATTCGTCTCCACAAAGTTTGACTGTGTCCGTCTCGCAACCACCAAGCTGGTTTAAACTGCTTATTAGAACTGTTTTTAATAGTACCGCTTGTCATTATTAATTGTTTTAACTTTCAAATAGATAAAAATACACCTCGCCTGCTCGTTTAGATTTGAGTTCATTCCATGAATCTGGAATCGATTCAAGCTTTAGTTGCCCCGGTGATTCCAAATATATCTTACTCTCGTTGTCTAAACAGCCACATTCCTCTAGCAATTTACAGTAAACATTCAAGCCACCTTCAGCAAATGGCGGGTCTAAAAATATAACTTCGAATTTCATTTCTGTGTCTTGTATATTTTTTAGATATTGTTCAGCACTTGTCTTATAACAATATGCATTTTCAATATTCAGCAAGGTCAGGTTTCTTTCTATTGATTTCGCCGCCTGCAAATTTTTCTCTACAAAAATCACACTGGTAGCACCTCGTGAGAGAGCTTCAAATCCGAGAGCACCGCTCCCGGCAAAAAGATCAAGGCAGTTCCCATTTGGTACGCTATCCTGCAACCAATTAAACAAAGTCTCTCGAATACGATCTGTAGTTGGCCTTAAGTCCGGTAGGTTTGGAAAATTGATCTTGCGACTTCTAAATTTCCCGGCGATTATTCGTACTGTATTTCGGTGAGCTGGCACTGCTATTTATTCCTAGCACTGAGATTTAGAAGTCGAATAATAAACCATAGAGCTACCGGGGCGGTATGTTAATTAAAATTCCCAACTAGAGAAGCCTGTGTCACCAAAAACCGACAAGTGGTAGCATAGTCAGAATAATAGTACAAATCCTAGAGAGTTTGTAAGCAATGTTCGGTTTTAGTAACAAAGATAAATCCGCGAGCCAAAGCAAAGAAAAAACTGAAGATACAGAGCTTAGTCCCGAATCCAAGTTAAACGCCATTGCGTCAGAAGAGGCGGAATTAGGCCTTTTTCCGCGTCTAAAACATAGCTTAAGTCGCACTCGTGGTCGTCTCAGCGAAGGCTTAACTGACTTGGTCTTAGGGGTGAAAAAAATTGATGACGACTTATTAGATGACGTGGAAGCTCAACTACTTTCTGCCGATGTTGGAATTGAAGCTACAGATCAAATAATTGCTAATCTAAAAAAACGACTGAGTCAAAAACAACTTTTTGATTCGGCAGAATTCATTCGCGCTCTTAAAATTGAGCTGCAAGAAATTCTCAAACCCTGTGATGTTCCATTGAAGATCAGCAATTCCGAAAAGCCATTTGTCATTCTTATAATTGGAGTTAACGGTGTTGGAAAAACAACGACAATAGGCAAGCTGGCCAAACGGTTTCAATCTCAGGGCCACAGCGTAATGTTAGCTGCTGGTGACACTTTTAGAGCTGCCGCTGTTGAACAACTGCAAGTTTGGGGAGAACGCAATAGCGTGCCCGTTGTTGCACAAACTAGCGGTGCGGACAGTGCCTCGGTAATTTTCGACGCCTATGAATCGGCAAAGGCCAGGAAATTAGACATTTTGGTTGCCGATACGGCAGGACGTTTACACACGAAAAACAATTTGATGAATGAGTTAGAGAAAATTGTCAGAGTACTTAAAAAACAAGATGACCGGCTGCCAGATGAGATTATCTTAGTCCTTGATGCCACCACTGGACAGAACGCCTTAAACCAAGCCGAAAGTTTTCATTCCACTGTCAATTTATCTGGGCTAATACTTACTAAACTTGATGGAACAGCAAAGGGCGGCGTCGTGTTTGCTCTTGCTAAGCGATTATCGTTGCCAATTCGATTCATCGGAATTGGTGAACAAGTTGACGACCTCCGCCCTTTTGACTCCCAACAATTTGTTGAAGCCCTTTTTTCAAAATGATTAAAATCAACAAATTGAGCAAACGTTATGGTGATGGCCAGGACGCACTTACCAATATTAATTTTGAAATTGGTAAAGGCGAAATGTCTTTTGTTACCGGTCATTCTGGAGCGGGAAAAAGCACTCTACTAAAACTAATTCTTGCCATCGAAAAACCCAGTGGTGGGGATCTTATTGTCAATGGTCTAAATTTAAATAAGCTTAGCCGGCGGGAAATTCCTTATCACCGCCGCAAAATTGGAACGGTTTTCCAAGACCATCAGCTACTTACTGACCGTACAGTTTTTGAAAATGTTTTACTTCCTTTAGAAATTTCGGGATTTCCAGTTGAAGATGCTAAAAGACGTGTTCGCGCGGCACTGGACAAAGTTGGTTTGCTGAAAAAAGAAAAAATATTCCCTGCTGCCTTATCTGGCGGCGAACAACAGCGAGTAGGAATTGCTCGTGCCGTCGTAAATCGGCCAAGTATAATTCTTGCAGATGAGCCCACAGGAAATTTAGATCCGAATCTTTCCGCAGAAGTAATGAAGGTTTTCGAACAGTTCAAAAATGTCGGTGTGAGCTTGTTGGTAGCAAGCCATGACACTAGCCTGATTAAGACGCTGAATTATCGAGTAATCCATCTCGACCATGGCCGAATGGTTAATGATATCGGAATTAGCAATGAATAAGGTCAAGGCAGCAAATCGACAAAACCAGGCGAGTCATCGTGGTAATGACGTTAGCGCACTGCAAATTCACCGCAAAATCGCCCTCGATAGTGCAAAACGATTAATTCTGAGCCCTCTCTCCAGCTTAATGACCATCGTGGTAATAGCGGTTTCCTTGCTACTCCCGGCGCTGTTATTTGGTTTAAATGAAAACCTACAATCGATTTTACTTGAGTTTCAAAACAGTGCTCGCATCACCCTCTTCCTGGATAACTCAGTTAGTGAATCCCAAGGGCAAAAAGTTAGTGATGACTTACTAACTGATAACACTATACAATCTGCTATCTATGTCTCGGCAACGAAGGCTTTAGAAGAATTTAGTCTGAGTTCAGGCTTGGGGGAAGTCTTGCGAAGCCTCAGCAGCAACCCTCTACCAGCGGCAGTAATTATAACTCCAGCAACACTAAATACGAGGGAGGTGAATGCCCTCTCGCAGCGCCTGGAAACAATTTCTGAAGTGGATTTCATTCAGCTTGATAGTCAGTGGATTAATCGACTGTCCGCACTTTCAGATTTGATCTCAATTGTAGGCCAACTACTCGCAGCGATTGTAATTACTGGACTATTTTTCATAATCGGCAACACGATCAAGCTCAGTATTGAAAATAGACGACAGGAAATTCAAGTAATAAAACTGGTCGGCGGCACCGATATTTATATTGCCCGACCTTTTCTCTATACTGGCTTACTCTTTGGCATACTCGGTGGAAGTGTGGCTGTATTCCTGCAACTTATTATTTTAATTATGCTTAATGGGTCTTTACAGGAACTAATACAGCTCTATAGCAGCAACTTCGAGCTACGAGGCTTCGGCTTCTTCAATAGCCTCTCCTTGGTAATAACTGGTGCGTTAGTCGGTTGGTTGGGGGCATTTTTAGCGAGTTTTCGCTATATTCGCGGTGTTAATCCTTAGATTTTTTAATATTTTGCTTAATTTCAGCAGTTTAGATGTTCTCCACAACAAAAGATTTTCGCCGATGGGGCTTGAAATTGCCACGTTCAGCCCCATTTATTTAGTTAACTCACGAAATTGCGCTCATAATATGTTGCATCGGGGTCTCAATTACAGCACTTAAGCCCAGTATCCATGCGTTTTGAATACCATATATGGTGAATTTAAAATTTGAGTGCTAAAATACTGTCTTATTGCACGTTACATTCAATTGCGGTGAAAATAAAAGAATGAGTATAGAAAAGAATTTACAAGTTTTCGACCCCACCACTCCGGGTCGCGATTTAACGGCTTACATGACTTCTGCGAACAGCATTGCGGTGCTGACACAGGAGCAAGAGCAGGAACTCGCGCGGCAATATTATTACGATGACAACGTTGACGCAGCCCGCCAACTGGTGCTTGCTCACTTACGTTTCGTCGTGCACATGGCAAAAACTTATTCTGGCTACGGATTATCTCAAGCGGATCTAATTCAAGAAGGTAATGTAGGATTGATGAAAGCAGTAAAACGCTTTAATCCTGAAGTTGGTGTGCGTTTAGTTTCTTTTGCTGTGCATTGGATCAAAGCAGAGATGCACGAATACATTCTCCGTAACTGGCGCATTGTAAAAGTCGCCACTACTAAGGCTCAGAGAAAATTATTTTTTAATCTGCGCAGCTCGAAGAAAAAATTGGGTTGGTTGAACAACGCAGAAACTCAAGCAGTGGCAGATGATCTGGGAGTGGATGCTAAGGTTGTACAGCAGATGGAAGGTCGCATGAGCGCTTATGACACTTCATTCGATGCTGATGCTGATGACACTGCTTATCGTGCGCCTGCTTTCTACTTGGAAGATCAGAATTCCGACTTGGCAAAACAAGTTTCAGACGCCGAATGGGAAGAAACGACCAATAACAGTTTACATACTGCCATGGCTGAACTTGATGATCGTAGCAAAGATATTTTGAATAGTCGCTGGCTAACCGATGGTAAGGCAACTCTGCATGAGCTTGCCGATAAATATGGTATTTCTGCGGAACGTATTCGACAGCTAGAGAAAAACGCGATGAATAAAATTAAGGCAAAAATGGAAGTTGCTGCCTGAAGCTAGCGTTAATCAAAAATGGCTCATAAAAAAGCCGCGAATTTCGCGGCTTTTTTATGCCCGAAATAGTTCACTTAGTAGTAAACTTGATTCCCGAATTCACCACATCCAAAATGTCACTATGTCCTACCCATTTCTAGTTTTCGCCAGTATCAACGGTTTTATTGCCGTAGCCTTAGGCGCTTTTGCCGCACATGGGCTGCAATCCAGACTGACCCCAGAGTTACTCAATACCTTTCAAACCGGGGTGCAGTACCAGATGTACCATGCGCTGGCTTTGTTTGGAGTTGGCTTGCTTATGGTAAATTCCCCAAATGCTATTTTACCTAAATACAGTGGCTATCTTTTCCTCATTGGCATAATTTTATTTTCTGGCAGTCTCTACGTGCTCAGCCTCACTGGTATACGTTGGTTAGGGGCAATAACACCCGTCGGTGGGCTGGCGCTTCTAGCTGCATGGGGATTGCTGTTTTGGTTTGCCGTAACGGGAACAGTTAAATAACCAGATATGGAGTTAGTATGTGATGGTATATTGATGAGCACTGCGATAGCGGAAACAACAAATCCGGTGCTTATGGCATCAGTCGTGAAAAAAGGGGTTGAGTTAGGGCGCGAGGCTTTTATTGCAGAGCATATGCCGCACAGGCACTACGGCAGCGCTTCATCTACAATCGGTAAAACCTTCTTTTAAGTAAGGCTAGCTGCAAGTTGATTCCCACAGACAACAAAAGACCGATTCGTAGCTATGTTATTCGCTCCGGCCGTCTGACAGATTCGCAACGCAAAGCCCTCAAAAGTCATTGGCAGGACCATGTCATTGAGTATGAAACGAAACTCATTGATATTGATACCGTATTCCCTGAGACAGGAAAGCTCATTATCGAAATCGGCTTTGGCATGGGCGACTCTTTGTTGACAATGGCGATCGAAAACCCTGATTCCAATTATATTGGCATCGAAGTTCACAAACCCGGCATCGGCAAATTGCTCCATGGCATAACGGAGCAAAAATTGACTAATCTGAAAATAGTCTGCCATGATGCTAAAGAAGTGATGCTCAACTGCTTTAAAGCCGCCACTATCGATAAGATTCAAATCTATTTTCCTGATCCATGGCCAAAAAAGCGCCACAATAAACGTCGAATAATTCAACCAGACTTTGTCGAATTATTAGAGCGACGTCTTAAACAAAATGGTTTGATTCATTTGGCCACAGACTGGGAAGCCTATGCGGAGCACATACTAGAAGTAATGGAATCATTTGAAGGTCTGCAGAACTATTGTGGAGATTCTAACTATTGGTTACAAGCAGATCGCCCTGGGACAAAATTTGAACGGCGAGGTCAGGAACTCGGCCACGGCGTTTGGGACCTACTCTTCGAGAAGTGCTAATCGAGCGATTCAAATTGCACAAGCTACAAAATCACTAAATTGCCTAAAACCAAAAACGATGTTCATGTTCTTTTAACCAGCCAATATAGTGTTCGTGGTTAGGACAAATAGATTCCACCAAATTCCAGAATCGCTTCGAATGATCCATGTGAACCAAATGACATACTTCGTGGGTAATCATGTAGTCGATAACGCTATAGGGTGCCATCATGATCAGCCAGTTGTATTGAATTACTCCCGCCGAAGTACAATGCCCCCATTTTGATTTGGTTTTCCGCAACTTTATTTCAGTAATTTTATGATCAACTCCAAGATGACGCGCTAAACCACGAGCTCTAGGAAGTAAGTATTCGCTAGCTTTATCTATGAGAAAATCTTCAACCTGGATTCTAGCTTTATCTGTCGTAAGCTTATGGCCCTGAACAATGAACTTATCACCATTGATCAATACTCGACTCTTGCGGCCTTCCTTAAACACCACGGTTAGCTCACGTGCTCGATAAAAAATCCGTGCCCCTTTTTCGATCCGCAGAGTCTCTTGATCCCTCACAGATTCTTCGAAGAGTCGCTTTTCAATCCATTCTTGGTTGGCGCTCACAAATTCCTGAACTTCAGCTTTAGACGCTCTTAGTGGGCACCTAACGACGACTTTCTTATGGGTGATATAGATAGCTAAAGTTTTGCGCTTACTGCGTAAAACCTCATAGCTTAATGCCAGCAGCCCTTGTCTACGGCTAGCACCAAAATTTAATGGGACAATTTTCGATCTTGTCATAACTATCCAGGTTTTCTGGCTATTAAACTGGCAATCGCTCTTTGCGGTTTTCTTCGAATCCCTTCAAAATAATATAAAGTTTCCCAGCCTAAGAAATGCTCGAGTAACTCATTTTTTGTTAACAAATAGTCCAGGTTTTTTGGCCTGCCAAATTGTTGCTGATCAATAGTAAAGGTTTGGTAAACGACTATTCCGCCGGGCTTTATACACTGTGTTATGTATGGAAACAATGGTCTATGCAAATAGTTAAAAACTAATACTCCATCAAATAATTTCCCCGCCAAAGGATTTGTATTTCCAAGCTCAAGATCAACGGTCCAGAATTCTGCCTTTAGGGTTTTCCCCATTACTTTTTCTGTTGGTTTTTCAACAAGCTTAGTTCGAACTTGCTCCAGAGATTCCTTATTACAATCGGCAAAAATTACCGGAATTCCATTCTCCAGCAAAAACAAGCCGTTCCTTCCGGAGCCACAAGCCAAGTCCAAAAACCCAAATTCATTATCCAGGCCTTTTAGCAGTGGAAGGTTTGCCACTACTAACTCGGCGGCGTTGTCATTTAAATGTGGCATGGATTATCAGTAATATAAAAACGAGCAAGCAAGTAGAGCATTGCGTAAAATAAGGCAAACCGGCGCGGCCTACAACAATTGAATTATCTTTGTTAGATAAGAAAACATATAGTCACAGGTCAGCCTATGCGGAATCGAGTTAGTCAATCCTGATATGAACAGTTCAAACAACAGGGATGAAATCTTTGCCGGGACAATGCTCCCGGGAGACTTCGTATTTGATGCTAAGGTAGCAAATGTTTTTGAGGACATGATTAATAGGTCTATACCTGGTTATAGCACCATCACTGCAATGATCGGAGTGCTAGCTGAGCGTTATTGTCAAGCGAACAGTACAATTTATGACCTGGGCTGCAGCCTTGGAGGAGCCAGCTTTGCGGTGTTAAATCGGATCCAACGTGAAGACATACAACTTATCGCTGTGGACAATTCTAAAGCCATGATTGAAAAGTTGAAAGAAACTGTGTCTGATAATATAAAGAACCCAAGGAATCTTAGTTGTCAATGTGAGGACATTCTCGATACGGATATATCTAATGCCTCGGTAGTCATCCTCAACTTTACTCTGCAGTTTGTTCCTGCCGAGCAAAGGACCGAACTACTTAAGAAAGTGTTTGCAGGAATGCGTGTAGGCGGAATACTTATTATTTCAGAGAAGATCACGTTTCCGGATAAAAAGCTGAATCAGCTTTTTATCGAGATGTACCATAGCTTTAAAGAAAATATGGGGTACAGCAAACTTGAGATAGCCCAAAAAAGAGCCGCTCTGGAGAACGTACTGCTTCCAGAAACTCTTGAAATCCATAAAACCCGTCTTACCGAGATCGGCTTTCGATCATTTGATGCTTGGTTTCAGTGTTTTAACTTCGCCTCCATGGTCGCGTTCAAATAATGGACTTCTCTTCTCTGCAATCATACCTCGAAGGGTCTAGCCTTGAAGTACTAAGCCCGACCCTACAAACCGAATACTTCGATCAACTTAAATTAGGTGATTTCCCTCGTTGGAGAGCTTTACTTACTCAACTACCGACTATTCAACCATCTATTCACAACTTCGATAGCACTATTTCGATAGGTCAGGCTAATGACGCTGATGAAGCCACACTCCAGCAGCTAAAATCTCAATTGCGAGAATTCATTCCGTGGCGCAAAGGACCTTTTGAGCTCTTTAATATTTCCATCGATACCGAATGGCGATGCGATTGGAAATGGGATCGACTCAAATCTCAAATCTCCCCTCTTGCCGGTCGCAAGGTGCTCGACGTTGGTTCAGGAAATGGCTACTACAGTCTCCGAATGTTGCAGGCTGGCGCCGAAAGAGTTATCGGCGTCGATCCCCATATAGCCTATGTTGTGCAGTTTTGGCTCATCAAACATTTCCTCAAGGACATTCCCGCAGATGTTCTACCGATAGCCCTGGAAGCCTTGCCGGAGAATTCTGCCTATTTTGATAGTGCTTTTTCCATGGGGGTTCTCTATCACCGCCGCTCCCCCATCAATCACCTTTTGCAACTAAAAAATTCTCTAAAGCCAGGGGGAGAATTGATTTTGGAAACTTTATTTGTAGATGGCGGAAAAGGTTATAGCCTTACACCCGAAAGTAGATACGCTCGTATGACAAACATATGGTTTATTCCGAGCATTCCTACATTAGAAAGTTGGTTAAGCCGTTGCGGATTCGTCGACATTCACGTAATCGATGAATCCACCACTTCAGTCGATGAACAGAGGAAAACCAACTGGATGCCTTTTGATTCTTTAGAAGACGCCCTGAGCAAGGAAAATCCTACTCAGACTATCGAAGGATTGCCCGCACCAAAAAGAGTCATAATGCTTGCTGCCCGCTCAAAACAAAGCCTCTAGCATCCAATTGAAGATATTGAAAGGGGTCAAGCCTCGCTTTATATTTTTTTATGCCTTTTCTGACACATTGCAATCGCAGTGACACACATTCAATTTAATATTCCAAGGTTTCTCTGACTGTAGAATTTCAATTTACAACTGAGTATTAAAGTTGACGTGCTGTAATTTATTGCGTTAACTACATGTCGCAATCATGATACTCCTGGAACCTTAGTGTCAGCTCTAATACTATTCGACCAATCCGAGTTATTTCTATTACACGATTCAAATTTATTGTGTTTAGTAATAAGAAGTTTAGAAACATATAATACCCACTAACAAAAATAGAGAGTAAGAAAATATGGCCAGACCTCTCCGCATAGAATATCCAGATGCCGTGTATCACGTATCTAACTTCGGCTTAGATTCACAACGCGCTTTTCCATCTGCCAAATATTTCGAAGCATTTCTTGCTGTGCTAGGCGAAACCTGCGCTCGCTTGAACGTTGAAGTACATGCTTATTGCTTGCTCAGAGATCAATATCATTTGGTCGTTAAAACACCTGAAGCTAACCTCAGCAGATTCATGCGGCAGGTTGATGGCCTGTATACTCAACAATATCAACGAATCAAGCGAAGCGATGGCTCCCTCTTTCGTGGCCGCTATAAGGCAGTACTAATTCAAGCTGACAAATACCTTTTACCTCTGTCCAGATTTATACACTCCAAAGTTAAAGCTTCGGAGGTCAATAGTTATCCCTGGACTAGTTACACATTTTTCACTCGTAAAGCCAAGCCTCCTGTATGGTTTAATCGTGACGAAACTCTCAAAAAGCTAAAATCTATCGCAGCAAAGCGCCCTGCGGCTTATAAAAAATTTGCCGGCCAAAGTGTCGATAAAGAGATCTCTCATTTCTATGGAAAGAAGAATCTTTCTTCCATTATGGGAGACGACAAATTTCGTAAAGCTGCACAAAAGAAACGCTCTGCTACTTCCACGAGAGGTGCTTCCAAGGGAGCGAATTCTAGGTGGCGCCCTTCGTGCAAACAAATTATTACTGCTGTAGCAAAACAATTTAAGGTTTCGGAAGCCAGCATCTACAAAGCAGCTCGTGGTCCAGGTTCGAAAAATGTGCCCCGCTGGGTTGCAATGTATTTGTGCCAAGAATTATCCGCCGTGACTCTGCAATCCATAGCGAAATTATTCAAACTAAAACGCTACGGCACAGTCTCCACAACAGTAGGTAAATTGAAGAAAGAATTTAAGGAGAACCCGAAGGCGCGTTCGGCTGCTGAGAAATTGGTGAAACAACTCAGCAAAGCAAAATAGAATTGGTATAGAAAACTGAAAACTTTTTAGCGACTTTATTTTCGATAAAATTTTCAGCTAAAAGAAAGCCGGCATACCTTAATAGGTACGCCGGCTTTCGTGTTTCTTACTGGTAGATTTACTTAATTTTTGATTCTTTGTAAATCACGTGCTTTCGAACAACGGGGTCAAATTTCTTGATCTCCATTTTGTCAGGCATAGTTCGCTTGTTTTTATCAGTAGTGTAGTAATGACCTGTCTTAGCGCTTGATACTAATTTTATCTTATCTCTCATAATCTATACCTACTTAATCTAGCTAATTCTGTACCGACTTAAACTCTAGCGCCGTTATTGCGAATATCAGCCAATACGGCATCAATGCCAAGTTTATCGATGATTCGCATTCCTTTAGTTGAAATACGGAGTTTCACAAAGCGTTTTTCCGACTCTACCCAAAATCGATGGCTGTGGATATTAGGAGAAAAACGACGTCGTGTTTTGTTATGTGCGTGAGAAACATTGTTTCCCGCAACTGGTTTCTTGCCAGTTACCATGCAAACCCTGGACATGTTGCTGCCTCGTTCTGTTGAGTTCTAATTTGGTTCCCCTAAGCTGAATCACTCGATTCAACTTAGAATTGAATTTGGGTCAAAAATGAGCTGCGTTTTATACCAGAACAATTTTGGAATAGCAAGGTAAACCGGTGCTGAAGCCAGCACGCCACGGTCGCTTCAGGCTTGAAGGCATTCTTAGTGCATACCTCTTCTGCAAATGATGCTATTTCATTGCGGCCGGCCACCAAATGATCTAAAACCCTCACGTCGATGGCTAGTAACGCGGATTCTAGCTTCCACGTGATTGCCAAGCCTACCTGACTCGATTCGGCCATAACTGAAGCGTGGTTATGGGCCAAAATTACCGCTGCGGCTATTAGAAAAAGACAGCGTTTGACTACTTCTCGAAGTTAAACAGCAGCGCTTTCGATAGTACTCTGAAACAATTATTGGTGCTTGAGTGCCTAGTGTTGATTGTCTAGGCGCAAGCAGATGAAGATTTCGTGTTCGTGATGTAGGGGTCAGGTTTTTAAGTACGAGCGGGTCTAAGCAGAACTATTCACCTGCATTAGCGGCATCGCCTTCTCTCGCAACATTGACAAAGAGGCTTCTTTTATAGATAAGAAGCGAGCAGCCTTTGCAGGTCAACTCCTTTGATCTCTGTCGATTCTCGGATATTCCCGTTTAATACCCCGCCCATGTTCCCAAATTGTAATAATGGGCGTGCTAGCTCCAATGCACACTGACCCAAACTGCCATTCTTTAAGAACAAGACAAGCGACCCTGCATCAAATAAGAGTTGTGGGACCAAATTGAGCAATTTCTCACAGGATCTTTCCGACTCCGGCAAGCCATTGGTTGCTATTAATAGTTTTCATTCTTCAACTCGCTGTCTTCTCTCCGACAGCCGGCCTCTATTTGGTTGTATCTTATTAGTAGATCAATCCCACCATTGTTCCAAAACTCGCCCAAATTGCGCATACTCAACCTAACTGCTAATCTAGCCATTCGGAAAAAGGCCTGTATTTACTGAGTTTCCATGTTAAGTCTCACTAACAAGCACATATTGCTGGGAATTACCGGCGGCATAGCAGCGTACAAATGCGCCGAGCTTGCTCGTCTTTTTGCTAAGGCTGGCGCAGAAGTACGAGTGGCCATGACTAAGGCTGCTGTCAAGTTCGTAACTCCGCTCACAATGCAGGCGCTAACTGGAAATCGAGTTTCCCTGAATTTGCTGGATACCGAAGCAGAAGCTGCCATGGGCCATATCGAATTGGCCCGCTGGGCAGACATTGTTCTTGTAGCTCCAGCCACTGCCGATTTTATTGCCCGGATTACCCACGGGGGGGCTGACGATATTCTTAGCGCTTTGATTCTGGCAACAGCAGCGCCTATTGCTATCGCCCCTGCCATGAATCAAGGCATGTGGTCAGACAGTGGCACCAAGGCGAATTTAGCAGTGCTGCGAGAACGGAATTACCATGTTTTCGGCCCCGTGGCAGGCGAACAAGCTTGTGGAGATTATGGAATGGGCCGGATGATGGAGCCTAAAGAGTTAGTAAAAAATTGTTCAGGATTATTTAAACTTGGATCTCTAGCAGGGACTAGCTTTCTAATTACTGGTGGACCAACGAGAGAAGCAATCGACCCCATACGATTTATTAGTAACCATAGTTCCGGAAAAATGGCCTACGCATTAGCCAGTGAAGCTGCAGCTGAAGGAGCAAGGGTAACTTTGGTTAGCGGGCCCGTGAACCTTCCCACTCCTGAAGGCGTCCAGAGAATTGATGTTCTAACCGCGCAAGAGATGTTGGAGGCCTGCCTCAATAATGTATCCGATGCGGATGTTTTCATCGGCGTTGCTGCAGTCGCCGATTATCGCCCACAGCAAATTGAACAAGAAAAAATTAAGAAAAACGATGGTCTGATGACTTTGAACTTGGTAAAGAATCCAGATATTATTTCTGAAATCGCCAAGCTCAAGAATCGACCTATTACCGTAGGCTTTGCTGCAGAGACAAATAACATTATTGAGAATGGCAAAGACAAACTCGACAAGAAAAAGCTCGATTTATTGTTTGCAAATAATGCAACCGAAACGTTTAACAGCGACACGATATCGGTCACTGCGATTAGCGCAGATGAAGAACAACCTTTGGCAGAAGGAAATAAAAATCTACTCGCCAGAAACATGCTTTCATTGATATCGACTCGACTCAAAAAATAAATTTAGTTCAAACAAATCAGCGTCGGTTCTTAGTTTGTCATACAGTAACAAAGCAGTTAGGCGCCTTAACGGCAAGTCACCACCGGAAAAAAACCATGTCATTAACATTAGAGAACGCTAAGAATATTGCGAAGGTTCTTACCGAGTCACTTCCTTATATTCAAAAATTTACAGGTAAAACCGTAGTCGTAAAATATGGTGGTAACGCGATGGTTGATGATGACCTTAAGCAAAGCTTTGCCCGAGATATTGTGCTAATGAAGCTGGTAGGAATAAACCCTATCGTTGTTCATGGTGGTGGCCCTCAAATAGGCAGCGTCTTGAAACGCCTTAATATAGAATCGAATTTTATCGATGGATTAAGAGTAACTGATAGCCAAACAATGGATGTAGTAGAGATGGTACTGGGCGGCCTGGTCAACAAGGGAATTGTTAGTCTTTTGAACAAAAACCAGGGCAAAGCAGTTGGAATTAGTGGTGTAGATGGCAATCTGATCAGCGCTAAAAAGTTAAAACTTAAACGAAAAATAAAAAGCAATGGCGACCAACTGGACGATGAAGAAATAGATATGGGCCAGGTGGGTGAGGTCGTGAGTATTAACACAGAAGTACTAGAAGTCATGAAGGACAGCAATTTCATTCCGGTAATTGCTCCGATAGGCACTGACAAGTCGGGTGCTAGCTACAATATTAATGCTGATTCTGTGGCTGGAGAAATAGCCAGTGTACTGGGAGCAGAGAAGTTAATTTTGCTGACTAACGTCGCTGGAGTTCAAGATAAGTCAGGCAATGTACTTACCGGGCTCAGTGTTAAGCAAGTTGACAAGCTTGTTGCCGATAAAACTCTACAGGGAGGCATGTTGCCTAAGGTTGAATGCGCGCTAAACGCAGTTAAAAATGGCGCGGCCAGCGCTCATATAATTGACGGTAGAGTTGAACACGCTATGCTCCTGGAAATCTTTACTGACGAAGGGGTTGGCACACTGATCACCAAGAACGGGCTAGAGAGTTAGGGCTGAAGCATAGAACAATCGAAGTAATTAAAAATCAAAGAGCGTTGAGTTAGTTAACCTATGGAAAGCACTGTGAAAGTCTCAAGAAAAGACCAGATCCTGCAGGCCTTGGCGCGCATGTTGGAGTCTGCCCCTGGGGAGCGAATAACTACAGCTGCTCTAGCGAAAGAAGTTGGCGTTTCAGAAGCAGCTCTCTATCGGCATTTTCCAAGTAAGGCCAGGATGTTCGAAGGCCTAATTAAGTTTATTGAAGATACATTGTTTCTGCGGATTACCAGAATCATTAATGAGGAGCAAAACGCCGCTATACGTTGCGAGAAAATTCTCAGTTTATTATTGACATTCAGTTCAAAAAATCCTGGCATGACACGCATACTAACAGGTGATGCCCTCGCCGGAGAAACTGAGAGACTGCGCACACGAATTGCTCAATTTTTCAGCCGTATTGAATCTCAACTAAAACAAATATTGCGCGAAGCACAAATTAGAGAAAATCTTAAGCCAACAGCATCGCCTGCCGCTTTAGCGAATTTATTATTAGCGACTTGCGAAGGTCGGCTTATTCAATTTGTTCGAAGTGAATTCAAAAATTCTCCATTGGAGAATTGGGACGTTCAGTGGGAATTTCTAAACAGAAATCTTTTAGCTCCGTACTCAATACCCTCTAATACGAGTAACTATTTATAACGGTAGTAGTTACTTGCTCTAAATTCCGAATTGCTCTCTATATGCTGATACTGCGATCAGGTGTTGTTGCAGCGATTCATTATTAGATTCGATTAGATAATCAATAATATTTTTTAGTGTAATAATACTAATAATTTTTATTTGATAATTTTGTTCTATTTCTTGAATCGCCGACAGTTCGCCAGTGCCTTTTTCTTGCCGGTCCATTGCTACTGCAATTCCACAGAGTTTTGCTCCATTAGCTGCAATAATATCCGCCGCTTCGCGGATAGCTGTGCCCGCGGTAATAACATCATCGATTATTAGCGCGTTGCCGGAAAGTTTCGCGCCGACAACCGTGCCCCCCTCGCCGTGATCCTTTGCTTCTTTTCGGTTAAAACAATAAGGCTTGTTAATTTCGTGCTCGCTGGCTAATGCCATCGCGGTAGCCGACACAAGGGGGATACCTTTGTAGGCAGGCCCGAACAAAACTTCGAAGGTTAATCCAGAGCTAACAATAGCTTTGGCATAACATCGGGCAAGAAATGAGAGTTTCTCGCCAGTGTTAAATAACCCAGCGTTAAAAAAGTAGGGGCTTATACGGCCTGACTTTAATGTGAACTGGCCGAATTTTAAAATCTCATTGTCGATTACGTACTCGAGGAATTTGGATCGAAAATCTTGCATTTATACCTCTCTTTATAAAATAATCTGCGTTTATGCTAATGCTTGTTTTTGCACTTCAATCAAAGTTTTTATTCCTTCATCAGCTAAATTAATCATTTCCAATAGTTGCTGGTGAGAAAAGTCACCGTCTTCGCCGGTTCCTTGAATTTCAATAAATCCACCGGAGTCTGTCATGACAATATTCATATCAGTTTCTGCATTCGAATCCTCGGCGTAGTCCAAATCCAAAACTGCTTCCCCTTTATATATGCCTACAGACACTGACGCGATTAGCTGATGTAGAGGATTTGTTTTTACCGAATCCTTAGCTATTAAGTGATTAATTGCGTCAGATAGCGCCACACAGCCACCAGTAATGGACGCTGTTCGGGTTCCACCATCTGCTTGAATAACATCACAATCAATCTTGATAGTGTTCTCTCCAAGGGCATGCAAGTCCACCGCTGCTCTGAGGGAGCGGCCAATGAGTCGTTGTATTTCTAGGCTCCTTCCTGATTGCTTGCCCCGAGCAGCCTCTCTATCCATGCGGCTGCCAGTGGACCTTGGCAGCATACCGTATTCTGCAGTAATCCATCCCTTGCCACTGCCCTTTAAAAACCGCGGTACCGATTCTTCTACGCTGGCATTGCAAAGAACCTTAGTATCGCCAAACTCCACTAGTACTGAGCCTTCGGCATGCTTGGTATAGTTTCTGGTGATAGAAATGCTTCTGAGTTGATTCGCTTGACGTTGACTAGGTCTGATTACATCCTTCATAAATTTTTCCGTTTTTACCATATGGGTTTGACCCGATTAATGTGACATAAATTATCCTTGAATTTATGAACTATAGCGAGAAAGCCCCGATCAAATACAAAGTAAAGCACTCCAGCGCTTTGTGCTGTTTGATAGTCAAAAAGTTCGCTGTGATTAAATTTCTATTACGTTAAAATAGCGTCTCTTTGAAATCTGGCGTAGAAATATGATGTTAAGCATGACTGCATTTGCGAGGCAGCAATTAGAACAGGATTGGGGTTCGCTCACTTGGGAGATTAGATCAGTTAATCACCGTTACCTCGAAACCAGTGTACGCGTGCCGGAAACATTTAGAAGATTAGAGATTGTTATCCGAGAAACCGTGCGCAAACGACTAAGCCGAGGCAAAGTTGAATGCCAATTACGTTATCAATCCGTGGGAAATTCCTCCACTGAGATTAATCTCAATCAAAATTTGGTGGTCAAGTTGCTCAATGCCAATAAGGAAATTGAAGAAATGACTGGTTCTTCAGGGTCCTTATCTAATATGGAAATATTACGCTGGCCTGGCGTAGTCTCAGACCAGCAAATGGATACCGCAAGTATTGATAAACAAGCAATTAAGCTTTTTTCCGTGGCGCTAGATGACCTTATCTCTAGTAGAAAAAGGGAAGGTGAAGAACTCAAAGGCTTCGTGCAAAAACGCCTAGATGCCATTCGCGAGATCGTCATATCCGTAAGAACTAAAATGCCTGAAATTCTCGCTGTGCAAAAACAAAACCTATTAGATAAAATTGAAGACTTGAAAGCTGAATTAGATCCAGCTCGTGTAGAACAAGAAATCGTCTTGCTGACTCAGAAAGCTGATGTTGATGAAGAACTCGACCGACTTGATTCCCACCTCAACGAAGTACAGCGGGTAATCGAGACAAAAGATCAGAAAGGTCGGCGCCTAGATTTTCTGATGCAAGAGTTGAATCGAGAAGCTAACACCCTTTCTTCTAAGTCGGTCGTAGTCGACACAACACGCAGTGCGGTGGAACTAAAGGTGCTAATAGAACAAATGCGCGAACAAATACAAAATATCGAATAACTAATGAACAACGGCATTTTCTTTATAGTGACTGCACCTTCCGGTGCTGGAAAAACCAGCCTGGTGAACGCTGTTGTGGAATCCGATGATTCCCTCTGTGTTTCTATCTCGCATACAACCCGGCCAGCACGTCCTGGAGAAATTGACGGGGAAAACTATCACTTCGTGAGCAAAGAGCAATTTATTAAGATGTTAGAGAAAGGTGAATTTCTCGAAAACGCCGAAGTCTACGGTCACCATTACGGAACTTCACATGCCTGGGTTAAAGACAAGCTCAAGAGTGGCACCGACGTGATATTGGAAATAGACTGGCAGGGAGCTGAACAGATTCGCAATCTTTTCCCGAATGCTTGTTCGATATTTATCTTGCCGCCTTCTGTCGCCGCGTTAAGTGAACGCCTTCAAGCCAGAGCCCAAGATGACGTCGAGACAATCGAAAATCGCATGCGTCAGGCAGTCAATGAAATGACCCATATGGCTGAAGCAGATTACGCGATTATTAATGACAATTTCGGTACTGCAAAGGAAGATTTAAATGCAGTAATTCGCTCACGACGCTTAACGGTGAAAGCTCAGGAAGCCCGTCAGACAAAATTACTGGATAATCTGACTCGCTAGTAGACCTCTAGTTTCGGCACCGAAAAGCGTGCCAGCCTTCGCTAGAGGCCATTAAAACCGCTACCACTGCAAGAAAAATATGCATTTTAGGATGGAATTCAGTAAAATCCCCGGTTCTCGATGAAACAAGCTCTGGTTTAGGTTAGACACTAGACAGCAAGTATGAAACTTAGTTAAAACAACAGGTATAGGTATGGCACGGATTACTGTAGAAGATTGTTTAGAAAACGTAGACAACCGGTTTGAGTTGGTAATGGTCTCCAGTAAGCGCGCTCGCCAGCTACAGATAGAAGGCAAAGACCCTCACGTAGCCGTAGATAACGATAAACCTACAGTGATCGCTTTGAGAGAAATAGCTGAAGGACATGTTAATGCCGCTATTTTGGTCGAAAAGCCCAGCATCGAGATCAAAGAAATTGTAGAGCCTGCAGAAACCGAAACAGAAGAAGCTACTACTGCTCCCACGGAAGAAGCTAAGCCTGCCACTGAAGAGTAAGTCTTACCTAGCGCTTATGGAGTCGCGTCTTGCAAGTTGAAACTATTGAGACAATCGACTCCCTTGCCACCGGTCTTTCCAGCTATCTTGGCAACGATCAAGTCAATAATGTTCGGCGTGCGTATTACTACGCCGAACAAGCCCACGAAGGTCAGTTCCGCCGCAGCGGCGATGCCTACGTAACACACCCTCTTGCCGTTGCCAGTATCCTCAGTGAAATGCACATGGACCATCAGAGTTTGATGGCAGCTATGTTGCACGATGTAATTGAAGATACTGGAATCACCAAGACTGCAATCAAAAATCAATTCGGTAACACTGTCGCTGATCTTGTCGACGGCGTTAGCAAGCTCAACAAAATGACTTTTAGCAGTCGGGCTGAAGCGCAGGCTGAGAATTTTCAAAAAATGGCTATGGCTATGGCCAAAGATCTTCGCGTTATTCTGGTAAAGATCGCGGATCGGCTTCATAACATGCGTACTTTGAATGTACTGGCGCCCGATAAGCGACGGCGCATTGCCCGCGAAACTCTAGATATTTACGCGCCCATAGCCAATAGATTTGGTATGAACAATGTGCGTATCGAATTCGAGGAATTGGGCTTCGGCGCTTTATACCCAATGCGAGCTAGTCGTATTAGTGCCGCAGTAAAACAAATACGAGGAAACCGAAAAGAAATCGTTTCGCAAATTCAAACTTCTCTAGAAGCCTGTCTAGAACGCGAAAGTTTGCCAGGGCGGACAATCGGTCGCGAGAAGCATCTATACAGTATTTATGAGAAAATGCGCAGCAAGCGCAAATCCTTTTCTGAGATTATGGATGTCTATGCATTTCGAATTTGTGTTGATCGCGTAGACACCTGTTACCGAGTGCTTGGCGCAGTGCATAGTTTATATAAGCCGGTACCTGGTCGTTTTAAAGACTATATTGCCATTCCTAAAGCTAACGGCTATCAATCATTGCATACCACTTTGTTTGGGATGCACGGCGTGCCTATTGAAATTCAGATTCGTACTGAAGAAATGGAAGCTATGGCCAATAACGGTATTTCATCCCATTGGTTATATAAATCCAGCGACGACATCCCAAGCAACGCTCATATGCGCGCGCGTGAGTGGGTTCATGGACTTTTAGAACTGCAAAAACATGCTGGCAACTCTCTCGAATTTATCGAAAATGTTAAGATAGACCTCTTTCCAGATGAGATTTATGTCTTTACCCCCAAAGGTACAATCTTCGAACTACTTGCTGGATCAACTGCCGTAGACTTTGCCTATGCTATTCATACTGATGTCGGAAATTCCTGTGTTGCTTGCAGAATTAGCCGGCGCCTGGCCCCATTAAGCGAACCACTGCAGAGCGGCCAAACTGTCGAGATTATTACTGCACCGGGCACTCAGCCGAATCCGGCTTGGTTAAGCTTCGTGGTAACTGGCAAAGCTCGGAGCAATATTCGTCACTACTTAAAAAATCAGAAGCATTCTGAATCAGTTGCTCTTGGCCGTAGACTTCTTAACAAGGCACTTGCTGGATTTGGCAATCAACTTGAGTCCATTCCACAGGAAAATATTCAAGCAGTTCTTAAGCAAACTAATGTCACCGGCGTGGATCAATTGTTAGAGGAGATCGGATTAGGCAATCGAATGTCTTATATGATTGCGCAACGACTTGCTGCACATGCACAATCTAGCTCAGCAGAAAACACGGATGGTAGAGAAGGTCAAGATTCTCTGGCTATTCGTGGCTCAGAAGGCATGGTGGTGAATTATGCCAAGTGCTGTCACCCGATCCCTGGGGACCCAATCGTAGGTCATATTAGCTCGGGACGCGGCATGGTTATACACACTGATGATTGCAATAACGTTGCCGATATTCGTGACAATCCAGAGAAGTGCGTCTCAGTGCGCTGGGATCCACAAGTTGAAGGTGAATTCTCCGTTGAACTTAGAGTTGAACTGGAAAATCAACGTGGCATTATTGCAACTCTGGCGACTACAATAACCGGCGCTGAAGCAAATGTTGAGAAAATCAGTACCTTAGAAAGAGACGCGCGATTCAGTATTGTTAATCTTTCTCTCAATGTTCGTAACCGTGTTCATCTCGCCAGAGTGATGAAGAGGGTTCGACTGATCCTAGCAGTTTCACGAATCACCCGGGTTAAAAGTCGTAAAGTTCGCAAAACAATTAAAAGTACAATTGGAATACACTAATGGCAAACTCTGAACCAGTACAAACCTCAGCAGCCCCTGCTGCAATAGGTCCTTATTCTCAAGCGATAAAGAATGGCGGCGTCGTTTTCCTCTCGGGACAAATTCCCCTGGATCCTGAAACAATGGAATTAGTAGAAGGTGATATAGAAGAACAAACGAAACAGGTATTCAAAAATCTCTCTGCCGTCTGCGAGGCTGCCGGTGGAATATTGCAAGATGCCGTAAAGCTCACAATTTACATAACTGATCTGACAAATTTCGCTGTGGTGAATGAAATCATGGCGGAACAATTCGATCAGCCTTTTCCCGCCCGCGCCACTATTCAGGTAAGCGCCCTTCCTAAAGCTGCTGAAGTAGAGATCGACGCCATTCTGGTCATTTAGAACTACTATATAAAAACACGGATAGTTGGCTTTACGTACCTAACGGGCTTAACCAAATATGTGCCCGCAACAGCCTACACCTACAAAGGTTTGCCTATTCTCCCCCTCTAGCCAATGAAGAAAGCGTCAAATGACTAATTCACCACTGGATCAAATAACTCTGCGCAGCTTAAAAGGTGTTGGTTTGGCACTAGAGAAAAAATTTGCAGTAATCGGTATTCATAACGTACAAGATTTACTTTTCCACTTACCTTTTCGTTTTGAGGACCGAACCCGAATAAATACTATTAGCTTGATTCGCGCCGGCGACCAAGCCCAGTTAGAAGGCGAGATAGTTACCAGCAAAATTCTTTTTGGACGCCAACGTAGTCTTCAGTGTGGCTTATTAGATAGTAGTGGCATAGTGAATCTGCGCTTTTTCCATTTCAGTGCCGCACAAAAGAAATCGTTGCAGCCGGGCACAAAAATTCGTTGTTTCGGAGAGGTACGCCGTGGACACAACGGTATTGAAATCTATCATCCAGAATACAAAATTCTGCGCCCAGGCGAGGACTTGCCGGTTTCAAAAACATTGACACCGATTTACCCTGCCACCGAAGGCCTGCAGCAAACTAGACTTCGCAACATAATCCAACAAGCTCTTGTATTACTTGAATCTACTAATTCAATAAAAGATTATTTGCCAGCGTCTTTAATCGCAGAACTCAAGATGCCTTCGCTGATCGATGCCATCAAGCTTATTCACCAACCACCGCTTGAAATACCTTTGGATTGGATTAATAACGGAATGAATCAGGGGCAACGCCGGCTTGCTTTTGAAGAACTTCTAGCTAATCGTTTGTGTATGAGGCGCTTCAAACTGCAGTCTAATCAGCAAAATGCACCGGCATTCAACGACAGTGACAAACTGCTTAGTCCTTTCCTCAAACAGCTGCCGTTTAAGCTAACTAATGGTCAGCAAAAAGCCTTTTTAGAAATTGAACAGGACCTCAATCAAAGTCATCCCATGTTGAGAATGTTACAAGGTGATGTCGGCTCAGGAAAAACTGTAGTGGCAGCGTTATCTTGCTTAAAGGCAATTGAAAATTCCCATCAAGTCGCCTTGATGGCCCCAACAGAATTGTTAGCGGAACAACATCATATAAATTTTTGTCAGTGGTTAGAGCCTCTAGGGATAAATGTTGGCTGGTTAAGCGGCAAATCCAAAGGATCTCTTCGATCACAACAGTTAGAATCGTTAGAGGATGGAAGCTGCCAATTATTAATTGGGACCCATGCTTTATTTCAGGAGGGAGTGAACTACAAACGATTAGGGCTAATTATTATCGATGAGCAACATCGTTTTGGTGTTCACCAGAGGTTGGCATTAAGAGAGAAGGCAACTGTTAACAAACTAAGCCCGCACCAATTAGTGATGACGGCAACTCCAATTCCACGAACACTTGCCATGAGTGCTTATGCCGACCTTGATTGCACGATAATTGACGAATTGCCTCCCGGACGTACACCGGTTAACACTGCAGTCATATCTAGCGAACGAAGAGAATCTGTTACAGAAAGAATCGAGAAATCCTGCGCTAATAATAATCAAGCCTATTGGGTTTGCACTCTGATTGAAGAATCTGAAACACTACAATGTCAAGCCGCCGAAGTTACAGCCGAACAGCTGACAATTCAGCTGCCTAATATTAGAGTCGGACTCATTCACGGTCGCATGAAGCCGAAAGAAAAATCAGACACTATGGAACAATTCAAATCAGGGGATATTCAGCTACTAGTTGCAACAACTGTTATAGAAGTAGGCGTCGACGTTCCTAACGCAAGTTTAATGGTAATCGAAAACCCCGAGCGCCTGGGCCTAGCCCAATTACACCAACTTCGTGGCAGAATTGGCCGTGGTCCACTTCAGAGTCATTGTATTTTGTTATATCAAACCCCTCTTTCAGATGCGGGCAAACAACGCCTTGGTGTTATGAGAAAAAGTAATGACGGGTTTTATATTGCTGAGAAAGACTTAGAATTGCGTGGACCAGGGCAAGTGCTCGGCACGCAACAGACCGGATTAATGAGTTTCAAAATTGCTGATATTGGGCGAGACTCGAGTTTGCTGGACTCTGTGCGAGATACCTCTGAACAAATTATGCAATTACACCCGGAAATAATTGATCCATTAATCCAACGTTGGCTCGGCGATCGAGTCAATTATGTCAATGTATAGCAACGTCAAGATTTAGTCGTTGCAAGTTCTAACTCTGTCATAGATAAAAAAGTCCGCACCTTTAGCTAGTTTTCTTAGGCCACATCCTTCAATCGCTTTCTAAATTTGTCTCGCCAGACTTTCTAGATGCTTTCATAACTAGTGATGAATGGTTACTTGCCTTAACCTTTCTGTTCTCTATTCTTAGTCAAATCGTTCT
Organism: Gammaproteobacteria bacterium; assembly: GCA_012960305.1. GTDB lineage: Bacteria > Pseudomonadota > Gammaproteobacteria > Pseudomonadales > Pseudohongiellaceae > UBA9145. The sequence continues at coordinate 523,256 of DUBM01000014.1, forward strand.
AAATCACGGAATTCCTGAAGGATTCCGTTTATACTCTCATGCAATTACTTTTAGGCTGAGTCTCTACTAGTTTCCTAGTGGACTAATAGCTTTTAGCAGCTGTAACTAACGCGTGAAAATCCCATGAGCTCCATTCAGAGTTTCTGGTCTCGAGTAGACAGAAAATTCAAATCTAGATTCCCTGGCCTTTATCAGAAATTGCCGGCTCTTATAGAGTTATCACGCCTGAACAAACCCATTGGCATCTATTTACTCTTGTGGCCAACCATGAGCGCTCTGTGGATTGCCGGTAAGGGTGTTCCTGATATTTCCGTGTTGCTAATTTTTGTATTGGGCACCGCTATCATGCGATCTGCCGGCTGCTGCGTTAATGATTTCGCCGACTATCAAATCGATGGCATGGTAAAACGAACCGAACAACGCCCATTGGCAAGAGGGGAGCTCTCGAGAAAGGATGCTCTCCTGTGTTTTCTTTTCTTATCTGCAATCGCATTTTTACTTGTGCTCTTAACCAATCAACGAACAATTTTACTTTCATTTGGCGCGATTGCTCTAGTTGCAACCTATCCCTTCATGAAACGATTTACTAACCTGCCGCAATTAGTCTTGGGTATCGCTTATTCCTGGGGAATATTGATGGCGTTTACTGCACAAACAAATGGAATCCCGCAGTCAGCATACCTCTTGTTTATCGCTAATTGTTTGTGGACTGTGGCTTATGACACTCAATATGCGATGGTCGATCGGGAGTTTGACCTTCAAATTGGTGTTAAATCCACCGCTATCTTGTTCGGCGATGCAGACAAATTAATGATTGGTGTGCTGCAGTTTATGTTTGTAATGGCCATGTGGTTAGCCGGACATCAACTTGAAATGATGAATTGGTATTATTTCTCGTTACTACTTGCCAGTCTTTTGCTGATCTATCAACAATTTCTCATTAGAAACCGTCTGCCGGGACCTTGCTTTCGTGCGTTTCTTAACAACAATTGGGTGGGTGCAATAATTTTTATAGGTGTTTTACTAAACTATCTTTAGTAATCCAGCTCAACTTAGACAGCAGAAAAACTCACGCATGGAACAGTGTCCATGACTGAGGTCATAAATACTAATTGTTAAGCTATTCCGTTGGTTAAGGATAGTAGCCTGCTGTTTAGCTTCAGCTTTTTAAGCCCCAGTAAATGCCTGAATTCCAGTAATAGCGCGACCAAGAATAAGAGCGTGAATATCTTGAGTGCCTTCATAGGTGTTCACTACTTCAAGATTCTGACAGTGGCGCATAACTGGAAACTCATCAGAAATTCCATTTCCCCCTAACATATCCCTTGCTTCCCTCGCGGTATCCAAAGCCTTCAAGCAAGAATTTCTTTTTAGGAGAGAAATTAGTGGAGGGGCAAGCTTGCCTTGATCCCGTAATCGGCACGCCTGCAAACAACCTTGTAAGCCTAAAGAAATATCTGTTTGCATGATCGCTAACTTCTTTTGAATAATCTGATTCGCCGCTAAGGGACGGCCAAACTGTTTCCGATCAAGTGTATATTGCCGCGCTGTGTGCCAACATGTTTCAGCTGCTCCTAAGGCTCCCCAGGAAATACCAAGTCTGGCGGAGTTCAAACAACTAAAAGGTCCAGCAAGCCCGGTTGCCCCCGGCAATTTGTTCTCTTCTGGACAAAAGACTTCGTCCATGACGATTTCGCCTGTTACTGACGCTCTTAAGGCCAGTTTCCCCTCGATTTTAGGGGCGCTGAGGCCTTCCATCCCCTTATCTAGAATGAATCCTTTGATGACGCCAGCTTCATCCTTCGCCCAAATGATGAAAACATCGGCAAATGGAGAGTTGCTTATCCAATTCTTAGCGCCACTAATGCTGTAGCCCCCGTTTACTGATCTGGCTCGGGTAATCATGCCGCCAGGATCGGAGCCATAATCTGGTTCAGTCAATCCGAAGCATCCGATGAACTCTCCCGTTGCCAACTTCGGCAAATACTTTTGTTTTTGTTCCTCACTGCCGAAAACATTGATCGGATGCATAACGAGAGAAGACTGCACGCTCATCATCGAACGATAGCCCGAATCCACCGCTTCAATCTCACGGGCCGCCAGCCCGTAGCAAACATAATTCACTCCCGCACAACCGTAGCCTTCTATAGTAGAACCAAGGAGGCCCAACGCACCCATTTCACGGAAAATCTTCGGGTCAGAATACTCGTTCCGATACGCTTCACGCACTCTTGGTAATAGCTTTTCTTGAGCATATTGCTTTGCTGTGTCTCTCACCAGACGTTCTTCTTCTGTGAGCTGTTCTTCCAATAGAAAAGGGTCTTCCCAGTTGAAAGCTGCGTTGTCCGATCTGACAGACATAAATATCTCCTAGCAAATTCAAATTCAATTTCGGTGGGCGCGATAGTTTATCAAATTACTCATGTTTTCACTAAATAGTCTCGTTTAAGTGAACTCAAGTCAGAGAGATCATGCAGAATGCAGAATTTTTCCTAGTTCACTGCGATAAATTCGCGAATGTAAGTGACATTTTTTGTAGAATAACGCGCCATGGATGTTTCCCACATACTCGATTCTCTTAATGATGAACAACGCAATGCGGTTGCGAGCCCAGCACCAAATTTATTAGTTCTTGCCGGAGCTGGCAGTGGAAAAACCCGAGTGCTAGTTCATCGCATTGCATGGTTATTGGAGGCAGAAGATGTCTCTCCATTCGCGGTTCTTGCAGTGACTTTCACGAATAAGGCTGCGAGAGAGATGCGCGGTCGCATTGAAGAGTTATTAGGGCAATCATTTAATGGTATGTGGGTGGGCACTTTTCACGGCCTTGCTCATAGACTGCTCCGCTCTCACTCACATGAAGCAGGTCTGCCCGATGATTTTCAAATTCTCGACAGTGATGATCAATTACGTCTAATTAAGCGGCTTAATCGCTCTTTGCATATTGATGAAGAAAAATGGCCGGCTAAACAATGCCAATGGTACATCAATGGTCAAAAAGATGAAGGTTTACGAGCTGCAAACATTGAACACTTTGATGATGATTACACAAAGACTATGTTGGATGTGTATCGTGCCTATGAGGAAGCCTGCGATCGCGGTGGCATGATCGATTTTGGTGAGATTTTATTACGGGCTCACGAGCTTTGGTTAAAAAACCCGCAGGTGTTATCTCATTATCAAAATCGTTTCCGTCATATCCTCGTCGATGAGTTTCAAGACACTAACTCAATTCAATATGCATGGCTGAGAGTGTTGGCGGGTAATGAGAATCAATTGATGGTAGTCGGTGATGACGACCAATCTATTTATGGTTGGCGTGGTGCGAAGATTGAAAATATTCAGCAATTCAGTGTGGATTTCCCAGATGCGGATACGGTCAGGCTAGAACAGAACTACCGCTCCACCTCGACGATTTTGCAGGCCGCAAATAAACTGATTTCAAACAACCAAGGCCGACTTGGAAAAAATCTATGGACCGATGGCGCTGAAGGTGAAGCCATCGGATTGTATGAAGCATTCAATGAACAAGACGAAGCCCGCTTCATTGTTGATCGAATCCAAGATTGGTTTAATTCAGGCAATCGTCGTTCCGATTCAGCGATCCTCTATCGTTCCAATGCTCAGTCGAGAGAACTAGAAGAAGCTCTTTTAAGAGTAGGAATGCCCTATCGAATTTATGGCGGACATCGATTCTATGAGCGCCTGGAAATAAAAAATGCTCTAGCTTACTTAAGGTTGCTGATTAATCGAAACGATGATACTGCTTTTGAACGAATCGTCAATGTTCCCACTAGAGGCATCGGTGGTCGCACTATTGATCTCATTCGAGGTATAGCCAGGCAGGAACCCTGCTCTTTATGGACTGCATGCGGTAAGGCTATTAATGAATCACATCTGACATCTCGGGCGGCAAACGCTATTCTTGCATTTCTTGAATTGATCGACAAAATGCAACATGCCTGCGACGACCTCGAACTTCACGAAAAAGTGGAACATGTAATCACAAATAGTGGACTGGTTCAGCATCACGAAAAAGAAGGCGGCGAGAAAGCTCGTGCTAGAATCGAAAACTTGCAAGAGCTGGTCACTGCTGCGAGTAATTTTGATGATGTCGATATGGAAGAAGATTTCGACCTCAAGTCGAATAAATTTCTCGCTGCATTCTTAGATAAGGCTGCGCTCGATGCAGGCGACACACAAGCAGACGAGAGTGATGATGCTGTCCAGTTAATGACATTGCACTCGGCCAAAGGTTTAGAATTTCAATTAGTTTTTCTTGCAGGTCTAGAAGAAGGGCTTTTCCCTCACAAGATGTCTATGGATAATCTCTCCGGACTCGAAGAAGAACGTCGGCTCTGTTACGTGGGCATCACTCGAGCCAAAACTATGCTTTATATGAGCCATGCGGAATCACGCCGGCTCCATGGAGATATAAACCTATGTCGACCGTCTCGCTTCATAAAAGAAATACCCAAGGAGCTAATTAGTGAGATTCGTCTCAAATCGACAGTCAACCGACAAACTAGTCATGCAAGAAGCAGTGGCTTAAGCAGTGGATTGAGTGCCAATGCAGAAGTTCCACAAACCGATATCTCCTTGGGCCAAAGAGTGATTCACGGAAAATTCGGCGAAGGTGTGGTATTAAACTACGAAGGTCAGGGTACAAATGCCAGGGTTCAGGTAAATTTTGATGAGGTTGGTAGCAAGTGGTTGGTACTGTCCTACGCCAAGCTTGAAGTACTCGCATAAAAAAATAGATAATAGATTCTTGCAGCGCCACTGAGCCCATCTGAAAGACATAACGTAGGGTCACGATTAACACCATCATGAGAACCATGAGCAAACTGAGTCATGAGCTAATACGGCCAATGACATCATTGATTCTATCTATGAATATGCAGATCTTATTCATCTTAGTAACTGCACCTAAAAAAACGGAAGTTGAAATTATTAATCTTGACCATTGCTAGCACACTGCAAGGGAGCAGTATTATTGCACAACAATGAACCAACTAAGCTAGTTCATAAACCAGGTTCTAAGTAATTGGTAGGTGAGAATAAGTAGAGCGAAGGAGAGGACCAGCATCAATACAGCCAAAATCCAGATTCCCCCCCTACGGAGAGCAACCGAAAGGCGTTTTCGAAAGCCCGCTCCTTTCCCCGGCAATATTGGCACAGCAACAAAGAGCACGCTAAAACTATAGAGGATAAGAGTCCACAGAAACGCGGCCAGAGAAGGCATTAACAACTCATATTCCGAGACTAGTTCTAGCTCGAACAGGCTTGTTAGAACTAGAGTTAGAAACATCAGGTTAAGAATTACAATTCCGAGGCGAAAGTGAGCTAAAAAAGTAGCAATTCGCTGTAAGCGCTCTATCATATCGATTTATACTCCTAGCTGGTTAATTGGTTGTCTAGGCTGGAAAGAACCTAGACATTAAGCTTACCCGCTAATCTAATCAGCATCTAGAAGGTTATTAGTGATCCCGCCCGATACGCAAACTGAATTACCCTTCCTCGCAGGTATTGATGATGAGGGAGAGCCGATTTTTGAAAGCCTTAGCGTTACTGTGATCGACGAAGAACAAGCCTTGGTTAAGTTGCTCCGCTCTCCTTTATTTGCTCGGAATCTAGCTTCTGGTGACAGAGTTAAGGTCCTCAATTCGGCGACTGCGGAATACCAACTGGAAGAACGAAGCGGCAATTTATCCATTCGGGTTTTCTGCAAGGAAGATATCAATCCGTTAGCAGAATTTCTTACACCTGCTCTGGAAAAGATTGATGGAACTCTGGATCTTCAACACGAACGAGCTTTGGTCTATAGCATCCACTACTCGATTGGATTTCCAGAGATTGAAGATACGCTGAATGATGCCCTTGAGGATTATCCTTATGCTGTTTGGTACTATGGCAATGTCTACGATCCCGAGGACGGCGCGACACCAATAGGATGGTGGCTCGATATCGATGAATAATAGACTTTTTATCTATAACTATGTTGATAATCAATAACTTGTAAAGAAATAGGTTGATGTATGTTAATTGTAGTATCCCCTGCAAAATCTCTAGATTATGAATCTAAAGGATTATCGCGAAAGTTCACGGAACCAGAGTTTTTAGATGATGCGGAAATTCTCAATGAGAAAATTAAAATTTTCGAGCCAGATCAACTGGCGGAACTGCAACATATCAGTAGTGATTTAGCAGAACTAAACTTCGTTCGTAATAATAGTTGGCAAACTCCTTTTACACTGAAGAACTCTCGACAATCTATTTATGCATTTCGTGGTGATGTCTACTTAGGCATTCAAGCAGAAAATTATAGTGGACATGACCTAAATTTCGCTCAGAAGCACTTGAGAATTCTATCGGGGCTCTATGGTCTATTAAGGCCATTAGACTTAATGCAAGCGTATCGGCTAGAGATGGGCACTCCGCTCAAAAATATCCGTGGGAAAAACTTGTATGAATTTTGGGGATCGAAGCTTTCGGAAAAGTTGAATAGTGAATTCTTAAAGCAGAAATACAAGGTGTTGATTAACTTGGCATCAAATGAGTACTTCAGTGCAATACAAGCGGATGTACTTGATGCGAAAATCATCACACCCGTGTTTAAAGATTACTCCAATGGCAAATACAAAATTGTAAGCTTCTTCGCTAAAAAAGCGCGAGGGCTAATGGTGAGCTACATTGTGAAAAACAGAATTACCTCGCCAAGTAAATTGAAACATTTTGATGAAGAAGGCTACCGATACTGTGAAGAGGAATCTAACAAATCTGAATTAGTTTTCCTTCGGAAAAAAGATTAACTCTATCCTGGTTAGAATTGAATATACATCAAAATGAAATTCAATAATTCTCTGCCTTATAGTCAAGCTAGTGAAAACAATAAGATAGCCATTCTAAAAGTTTTTAAACAACACCTTAAAGGTTCAAGCACGCTCTTAGAGATAGGCGGGGGCACTGGTCAGCACGCTGCCTTTTTCTCAGATATTTTTAAAACTATTCACTGGCAATCTACAGACCTTACAAGCAATGTGAACTTACTAAATTTGCGGATTCTACAGACCAATCTTTCAAATCTGCCACGAGCAACTGCGCTCGATGTAAATCAAGCTGATTGGAAGCTAAAAGACGAAACAGATGGAGATGTAAAAAATAGAAAGTTCGATAGTATATTTACTGCAAATAGCTTACACATCATGTCCGCGAGTTCAGTGGAAAATTTTTTCCAAGGCATCGCTAGACATCTGCGGGGCTCTGGACTTCTTTTAGTTTATGGCCCATTTAAATATAGCGGTAGCTTTACCTCTAAAAGTAATGCCCTCTTTGACCAATGGCTAAAAGACAAGGATCCAATGAGTGGTATAAGAGACTTCGAGTGGGTTAACACGATTGCAAAAACAAATAGACTACAGTTAATCGAAGACAATGCTATGCCCGCCAATAATCAAATGCTGGTATGGACCAAATTCGAGTAATGATTTAGTTAATTTTTCTAGCGCCTAGAGTAAGTAGTGATATCCTTCCGTCTCATTGCAATCTTGGCTCTACTAAGAATATGTGTACGTTTTCGACCCCTGGGCTCTGCCAATTTGAATATTTTTCCACAAAAGCCTTATGAATAGGGCCTTTTTCTGATTCATTGCTAACGAAGCTCAAATTCTGCTGGAAAATTTCCTCACCAATTTTTAACCTCACCCGGGGGTCTCTCATAACATTCTGATTCCAGCGACGCGCGCTTGGAAATTTCCCACCACCATAGTAGGCCGAAAAAAGATAAAACTTTCCTTCATAAACCGCACAATAGGTAGTAATGGAATGTGGAACTAAGTAAGACGTTCGAGTTTCAATAAATATTTCATCAATTTCATTTGTGAATGACCAATCAACAACCGGTTCACTTACGATGTTTCCGCTAATCCAGAGGCCGGGGTTGGTGTCTTGTGGTTCGTATCCTAATGTGCGTAACGAAATAAGAACTACGAAAAGAAAACCACATATTGACAATAGTGCTCTTACTAATACTTTCTTGGCCATTTTCCCCCTTAGTCGATTTTGCTCTGGAATGATTCAATTAAAAAAATGGCTCATACTTTCTTTTACTCTACTCAATATAGCAAAGATTATCAGTGTTCATAAAGCAGTCAGCTAGATCGAGAGCAATATGTAGATTAAGTCCAATTCCGAACACGCGAGTTTTAACCGGAATCAACAACAGCAAATAGATAATCACCGGTAGTAATGTGTGTAGAGGATGGAATCCTATGCTACACCGAGATGAGTCATAAAGCGGATTTGCCAACAGGTGATCTAGGTCTATAAGCAACCCTAATAGCAATATGCCGTAACTACTTAGCCACTTTGTCTTATAGAGGGCCAGCGCTATTAGCAAAGGGGCTGTAATATGCAAGACGATATGAATAGTGTGAAATTTCCTATTTGCAGCTATCGATACTTTGTTTAAGCTATTCTTTCTTGAACGGCAGCAATTCTCGAGCGCTGTCTTTGTACTGAAGAATATGCGGTTTTTCTTCATCGAGAAAATTTGCTATCGCATCCCTAAAGCCTTGGTGAGATAACCAATGATTCGAATACGTAAGAATTGGCTCGAATCCCCGCTGAATCTTGTGTTCGCCCTGGGCTCCTGAGTCGAAGGATTTAAGCTTCTCTCTAATTGCGTATTCCTGACCCTGGTAGTAGCAAGTTTCAAAATGAAGGAAGTGATAGTCTTGGGCGCTACCCCAATATCTGCCAAACAGGGTTTCGGAATTCTTGAAAAACAGGGCAGCTGCTATATCCCGCTGATTTTGCATAGCATTAATAAGCATTAATTGTTCAGGCATTGATTCAGCTACAGCCTTAAAAAAAGTTTGTTTTAGATAGCCCTGCATTCCTCGCATAGCATAAGTGCTCTGATAGAAAAGATAAAAGTCTGCCCATTGTTGTTCCGATATCTCATCCCCTTCAGTGCATCGAAAAGAGACCTCTTGATCAGCGACACTCTTTCGTTCTTTCCTAATTGATTTTCTCTTACGTGAATTCATCGCGGCAAGAAAATCATCGAAACTTCCATAGCCTCTATTTTGCCAATGAAACTGGCTGCCGACTCTCGCTGCTATGCCAAGTTTATTTAGAAGCAGGTGCTCGTCTTCTTGGGGGAATAGAATATGCCAGGACGATGCGCCAATGAATTCAGCTTTTTCCTTGATCTTATCAGTGATTAACTTGAACAATTCTTCTTGTCTGTTCTTATCCCTTACGAAGATTCTTTGCCCTACGCTTGGCGTGAAAGGTGCCGCTGTTACAAACTTTGGATAATACTCGAATCCATGACTCTTATAAGCATTAGCCCAGGACCAGTCGAAGACATATTCGCCCCACGAATTATTTTTTAGAAATAGTGGGACAATCGCTTCAACTGTATTGATAGTCTCCGTCTCGCTCTGGTCGGCTAAGACGTTAGCGCCATTCCCCGAAGTTCTTACAATTACATGATGTGGTTGCCAGCCTGTTTCTTCAGTGGTGCACGCAGTGTACTCAAGTGCATGCAAGAACTCATAACGAGTAAATGGATTTTCTTTACCAACTAATTCTCTCCAGGTTTCTTCGCCGATTTTGGCAATGGAATCGACAAAACTAAGTTCTAACTCTTGCATAGGTTTGCTGCTAGCCCTGAAGTAAGTTGAAAACAGTAGGTGCGGTGCTTTATCAAATTGAGTAGCATGGATTGCAGTTAATTTCTGAGCACAATTTAGCAGGTCACAAGTGGAATCACCTAATTTGATACGCCGGATTGCAGACAGTCAATCGGTGTTAAGAAAATCTGAAGCAAAGGTCGCCAGCTTTGTGCTCGAGAATGCCAATGACGTGATAAACATGCGTATTGTCGATTTAGCAGCCAGTACTGAGGTAAGTGAACCTACGGTAATTAGGTTTTGCCGCGCAATCGGCTATAACGGTTTTAAGGCTTTTAAACTACAGCTGGCACAGCAACTTGGGCTGGGAGGCGTTTATACACAATTTGCAGTCGACGATACTGACACGGTAGCTGATCTGAGGAATAAGGTGTTTGACACAACGGTGGGCTCCTTGATTACCGTTCGCGATGAGTTAGATCCTTCGGTGATGGAACAGGCTATAAATACTATTAGTAAAGCCAGGAGAGTGGAATTTTATGGCTTTGGGGCATCAGGTTCTGTCGCTGCTGATGCTCAACATAAATTTTTTCGGCTACAGCTCTCAACTTCAGCTTACACCGACCCCCATATTCAGCATATGTCTGCAATATCATTGGGCAGTGAAGATGTCGTGGTAGCAATATCTCAATCGGGACAGTCTCGTGCTTTACTCCAAAGTGTTCGACTAGCACGTGAAGCCGGCGCCACAGTAATCGGTCTAGCGCCAATGAACACCCCACTGAGTCAGCAATGTAGTATCCCAATTTACGTCAACATGAAGGAAGACCATCAAGCGTTTGCGCCGGTATCTTCCCGAATCGCTCATCTAGTAGTCATTGATGTTTTGGCTACGGGTGTAGCTCTGCATCGAAAGCCATTATTGAAAGACCATTTAAAACGCTTAAAGAAGAGTCAGAAATCGCTGCGGACGCCGGACTCTGACTGAGAAGCAGCCTTTCAAACTTTGGGATCAGTAAGCAACACCCTCTTTCTTCACCTTCTTTAGAATCCAAAAACCAAGCCAAGTACTAAATGTCCCTTTTAGAGAAACTACAATTATTAGCGGAAAGCTAAGAATCAAATCTAGGTACGCATTCCAAAACCAAGTATACAACCAGTCGATAATGGGCATGATGAATGCAAAGTAATTGGCGTAGAACTCAAGAATGCTGAGAGTGCCGATAGTGTAGTCAGTAGCGATGGTTATCCAGACACCCCACGCAAAGAAGAAAATTTGTAGCGGGGTTATCCAAATGCAGAAGTGACCAATGCCGCGCAAAAACGAATTAATAGTCATTTTATTAGCTTCCCGAAAATTAGCTTACTCCACTGTTACCGACTGAGTTCAACAGGGGGGGGTCTCACATTCACCGCAATAATTACTACCAACCAACTTCATTCACACTATCGTAAAGACACTCCCTTCACAAAGAAAGAGGCAACTTCTCTTTTGTTTGAATACTTTGATGAATAACAACAAATACACCTTTATCTACTCCGCAGTGACTGACTTGAACAAAACAGAGAATTAGATTTCTTGCCCTGAAATGCTTTATGGAAACTTTGATAGAACTTTATATATTTTTCTACCATAAAAATTAGTATCTAATTAGAAGAGATGCCTATTTTCTCCCTCGCAATTTCATTATTTACCTCAGCATCATTTAAAGACCATGAATTATTTAAAAGTCTCGTTGAATATTGCTTGTTATAAAGAAAAGGCATTATTAATTGGAAAACACCAAAAGTTACTATAGAAAATATCAAATGGAAAACACCGATTGAAATCTCTCCCCTAAAAATAGGAACAAAAAAACCAAAAAAGAAATAAGTCCAAGAGTATCCAACAAAACAGTGTTTTAGTATTCCAGACTCATTGTGTTTTACTTTTATTTTCTTCTGCCATCCAAGAAATATGCTGCCAATTATTAGTGGTGAAAACACAACCAAGATTATTAGTAAAAACATTATTGCTTCCATAATTTTTTCCTTTTAATTCTCTGTTTTCTTCTACTCTACTGTGACTGAGTTGTTCACAACAGTGAATTACTCTTTCTTGTAATCCTGATCCAGGATTCCTTTTTCTTTCAAGGTTTTTATTAATTTTTCCGTTCTTACAAGTGCAAAACAAAAAGCCGCTGCTGATAATCCGTCCATAATTTTCTCCTTCTAATTTACTGTTGTGAACTACTCCACAGTGACGGACTTAGCGAGGTTTCTCGGGTGGTCCACATCAGTGCCTTTGATGATTGCTACATGGTAAGAGAGCAACTGTAACGGTATGGCAAAAACGATTGGGTCAAGAATGTCGGGACAACTTGGCACATTAATGACTCTGCAGCTCTTGTCGCTTTGATACTTAATACTTTCATCAGCAAATACGTAAAGCTTGCCGCCTCTAGCACTTACTTCAGATAAATTCGCTTTTAGCTTGCCGAGCAAATCATCGTTTGGAGCAACAGCGATAACGGGCATCTTGCTATCCACAAGGGCTAAAGGCCCGTGCTTCAATTCACCAGCAGGGTAAGCTTCTGCGTGAATATATGAAATTTCCTTTAGCTTAAGTGCGCCCTCTTTGGCAATCGGGTATTGAATGCCCCTGCCGAGAAAAAGACTATGTTGTTTATCCGAAAACTGTTTTGAGATTTTCTTGATTTCTTTACTGAGCGACAAAGCTTGTTCAACGAGATCTGGAAGCTTGGCTAGATCTTTAACCAGCTTAGCTTCTTTTTTTGGCTTTAGCCCCGTTCTACGTGCTAGCACTATTGCGAGAATTAAAAGCAAGCTCAACTGTGCAGTGAATGCTTTAGTAGAGGCTACGCCAATTTCCTGCCCAGCCATAGTAAGAATACAAAGATCGGATTCCCGAACTAACGAACTCGTTGCGACATTACAAATTGCTAGGGTAGCGACATAGCGTTTTTTTTTCGCATAGCGCAGTGCCGCTAGAGTATCTGCAGTTTCACCGGATTGAGATATAGTGACAAATAAAGTGCCAGGTTGCACTATTATGTCGCGGTAACGATAATCGCTAGCAATATCAACTTGACAGGGAATTGTAGCAACAGATTCAAGCCAGTATTTAGATACTTGTCCGGCATGAAAGCTAGTGCCACAGGCAACAATTTGTACCCTTTGAATTTTGTCAAAAATTGTATTTGCCTTTACTCCAAATGCTTCTTCTAAGACTTTATTCTCACTTATTCTGCCATCGAGAGTGTCTTGCAGAACTCGGGGTTGTTCATGTATTTCCTTCAACATGAAATGTTTATAGTCGCCTTTTTCTGCAGCTTTAAGATTGGATCTAACCGTAGTAATTGGCCGTTTGACAGGTTTTCCATCATGCCAAATTTCATAATTAACAAGACCGACTCTAGCTATATCTCCTTCTTCCAAATACACAAAGCGATCAGTTACTTGGCCGATTGCCAATGGGTCAGAGGCAACGAAATTCTCATCGATACCCACACCAATTACTAATGGGCTGCCGCTCCGGGCGACCACTAGTTCATTGGGCTGAGTATTGTCCATGACGCAAAGCCCGTAGGCACCGTGAAGTTTCTTGACAGTTTTGTTGACTGCATCCAAGAGAGATACTTTGCCGTCTTTGCGCGCCTGATGGATCAGGTGGACAATTGTCTCAGTATCAGTTTCTGTTCTAAATTGATAACCATCACTAATTAACTTATTTCTAAGTGATTCAAAATTTTCTATAATGCCATTATGTACGATAGCGATTTGATCGTAGGAGGTATGAGGGTGCGCGTTGGAAACTGTTGGTTTGCCGTGGGTTGCCCAGCGAGTGTGGGCAATACCAATGTTTCCTTTAGTCTTATTCTTGCCCGCCGCATCGATTAGTTTTTGGACCTTGCCAACCGCCCTAACATTATCGATTCTATTGGTATTCTGTTGCAGTAGGGCGATTCCAGCCGAATCGTATCCGCGGTATTCGAGACGCTTCAGACCTTCCAACAAGATGCCTGATACATTCCTTTCTGCTATTGCCCCTACTATCCCACACATGTGTAACTGATCTCTCTTTAATATCCAAAATTGTTATTTAATTTGAAGCTTTTAGCCAACTTCTTGTGTACCGCTATGCGATCGGGTCGTTCTAGTAAATTATTTTTTAATAGGCCTTTTCCATCCTGGGATATTTCGTTGCTTGGCGCGTCCTACTGCTAAATTATCTGCTGGCACATCACCGTTGATGGACGATCCTGCCGCGATAAAGGCATTGTCAGACAAAGTTACTGGCGCCACCAACACGCTATTAGAACCAACGAATACGTTGTTGCCTATTATCGTTCTGTGTTTATTCACTCCGTCATAATTGCAAACTATAACTCCAGCTCCAATATTAACGCTTTCACCTAATTCAGCATCGCCTATATAGGCAAGGTGGCTTGCTTTAGAGCCGGCCCCAATAATGGCATTTTTCGTTTCAACGAAGTTACCTATTTTCGTCTCGTCTTTAAGCACAGTGCCAGGTCTAATTCTTGCCATTGGACCAACACTAGCATTACTGCCGATTGTTGCGCCGTCAATACTCGTTCCTGTTAAAATTTTCGTGCCAGTGCCAATTGATGTATCTTTAATAGTGCTGTTTGCTCCAATGACTACTTTGTCGCCGAGAACTACTTCTCCTTCAAAGATTGTATTAACATCAATTTCAACATCTTTGCCGCAACTTAATGAGCCTCTGACGTCTACCCTGTTTGGGTCTCTTAAAGTGACCCCGGACTGTAGAAGTTCTGTGGTTTTGATCATTTGATAGTGTCGCTCTAATGCTGCCAATTGTTCTTTATCATTTACCCCGAGCACTTCCATGCCATCGTTGATAGCAAGCCCAGTGATCTCGGTCCCGTCTATTGCAGCTAGTGCAACGATATCCGTTAAATAATACTCGCCTTGTTGGTTGCTGTTGCCAATTTTCCCTAGCCAGTTTATCAGCTTCGACTTAGGAGCCACCATAATGCCACTGTTAATTTCTTTTATCTGCCTTTGTGCTTCTGTGGCATCTTTCTCCTCAACTATTGCCTCGATATTGCCTGCTTGGTTTCGCAGAATTCTGCCTAGACCAGTTGGGTTTTCCGCAACCAAGCTAAGCACGGACAGTTTGTTGTTGCCGGCAAGCCTTACTAATTCTCTTAATGTGGTTGATTTTGTGAGAGGCACGTCTCCATAGAGCACGATAATCAGATCATCAGCTCCATTGTATTCAAGGTTCGGTAATGCCTGTCGCACCGCATGCCCTGTGCCTAGCTGTTCTTCCTGGGTTGCCCAAAAAATCTCGTCTTTATGTTTTTCGGCCGAAAATGCTGCTTTTATCTGACCGGCGCCATATCCAACAACAACGTGGACTTTAGTAGCCTCTAATAACATTGCAGCATCAACGACATGCTCAAGCATGGGTATACCACCGATCGAGTGTAAGACCTTGGGCTTGTTCGAATTCATTCTGGTGCCCTTGCCTGCAGCCAGAATAATTGCTTCTAGAGTCATATTATTTCGCGTTTATTTTTACTATGTTCTTAAATTCGAGAATATCAAAAAAAAAGGTAGCTAGTGCTACCTTTTAGGTGATTTCTTTCATCGCTATTGATTGGCGAGGGCTTCCATCGCTTCAAATTGCTCTATTTCTTAATTTGTCGCAATGCCCGCAACTGTGCAGCTGCTTCGGCAAGCTGGACAGCAGCAGTTGAATAATCAAATTCTGCTCCTTGGTTTGCCATTGCCTTCTCGGCATCTTCCATGGCTTTAATTGCTGCAGCTTCATCAACATCGCCAGCACGAGTCGCGGTGTCAGTTAACAAAGTTACCGTATTACGTTGAACCTCAAGGAAGCCTCCAGAGACATAGAACACTTCTTCTTCGCCACCGGACAAAGTTAATTTAACCGGGCCGGGTATCAAGGCCGTTAAAAGTGGCGCATGCCCAGGAGCTATACCCAGGTCACCTAGTGAGCCAGCGGCTACAACCATCTCGACCAGGCCAGAGAAGATACTCTTCTCCGCGCTCACGATGTCGCAGTGCATTGTCATTGCCATAGTGCTTATGCCTATTCGCTTATTTCTATTTCTAGATTTTCAGACATCAAATTACAGAGTCTTCGCTTTTTCAATAGCTTCCTCAATCGTGCCTACCATGCTAAACGCTTGTTCGGGCAAGTGATCGTATTCACCATCAAGAATACCTTTAAATCCAGCAATCGTATCTTTCAGTGAAACGTATTTGCCTGGTGCATTAGTAAATACTTCAGCAACAGTGAATGGTTGTGACAAGAACTGCGCAACACGACGTGCGCGTTGAACAGTTTGCTTGTCTTCATCTGACAATTCATCCATGCCAAGAATTGCGATGATGTCTTTCAATTCTTTATAGCGTTGTAGAACAGTTTGTACTCCGTTGGCAATATCGTAATGCTCTTGACCAATCACCAAAGGATCAAGTTGGCGTGAAGACGAATCCAATGGATCCACCGCAGGATAAATACCTAGTGAAGCGATATCACGAGAAAGTACAACTTTTGCATCCAAGTGTGCAAAGGTTGTTGCCGGTGAAGGGTCAGTCAAGTCATCTGCTGGTACGTATACCGCTTGAATCGATGTGATTGATCCGTCTTTAGTGGAAGTAATCCGCTCTTGTAGCGCGCCCATTTCTTCCGCAAGTGTTGGCTGATAGCCCACCGCTGACGGCATACGGCCAAGAAGTGCTGATACTTCCGTTCCTGCTAGTGTATAGCGATAAATATTATCAACAAAAAATAAAACGTCTCGCCCTTCGTCGCGGAATTTTTCCGCCATCGTTAAACCACTCAATGCAACTCGCAACCTGTTTCCTGGTGGCTCATTCATCTGGCCATATACCATGGATACTTTTGACTCACCTTCCAGGTCAATAACCTTGGATTCCTGCATTTCGTGATAGAAATCGTTGCCTTCACGAGTTCTTTCACCAACACCTGCAAACACTGATAAACCACTGTGTTCAGTAGCAATATTATTAATTAGTTCCAGCATGTTTACCGTCTTGCCAACACCTGCTCCACCGAACAGTCCAACTTTTGAACCCTTAGCGAAAGGACAAACCAAGTCGATAACTTTAATACCTGTCTCTAACAATTCATTTGTTGATGAGAGCTCTTCGTAACTAGGAGCTTTGCGGTGAATCGGCATACGTTCTTTCTCGCCGATTGGGCCGCGTTCGTCGATGGGGCGACCTAACACGTCCATAATTCTGCCTAAAGTTTCAGTACCAACCGGCACAGAAATAGGAGCTCCTGTATCTGCAACATTCAGCCCTCTACTCAACCCCTCGGTGCTGCCTAGAGCGATGGTCCTTACAACGCCATCGCCTAGTTGCTGTTGCACTTCTAATGTAACTTCAGTGCCATCAACAGTCAGCGCGTCATATACTTTCGGAACGCTTTCTCGCGAAAATTCCACATCAATAACCGCTCCAATTATTTGTACGATTCGACCGCTACTCATGTCCGGTTCCTCTTCCCATCAACTCTTGTACTACTGTTGTAGTAAGTTTGTAGTGCGTTAAATTTTTCTGAACGTCATTTTAAAACGTTCGCTAGTATTGCAAAGTTTCTAATGTGGCGTTATACCGCCGCCGCACCGCCGGCTATTTCAGATAGTTCCTGAGTAATTGCCGCTTGCCGCGCTTTGTTATAAACCAATTCCAATTCATCAATAAGATCACCCGCATTGTCAGATGCGCTCTTCATAGCAATCATTCGAGCTGCTTGTTCACACGCATTATTCTCAACCACAGCTTGATAAACCTGTGACTCTATAAATCGAAGTAACAAGCCATCCAATAATTCCTGCGCATCAGGTTCGTAGAGATAATCCCAATGATGTTGCAAGTCTTCTTCTTCGGAAGCTAAGAGTGGTAGTAATTGAGTAACTTCTGGTTTGTGAGTCATGGTGTTAACGAAGTCATTACTAACAATCATTATCTGGTCAATTTTATTTTTGTCGAATTTCTCCAGCATGACCTTGACGGCACCGATCACGTCTGAGATTTCAGCACTATCACCGATATCTCTAACCGAAGCTACAACATTGCCCCCGTAGTTATTAAAGAAAGTAGCTGCTCTTCCACCGATGGTGCAGATATCGATTTCGACATTTTTATCGCTCCATTCTTTCATTGAAGCTACAGTCGCTTTAAACGCATTTATATTTAATCCGCCACATAGGCCTCTATCTGTAGAAACAACAATGTAGCCAACTCGTTTTACTTCACGGGTATTAAAATAGATATGGCGATACTCAGGTGTAGAATTGGCAATGTGTCCAATCACCGAACGAATGCGATGCGCATAGGGCTTACCCAGCTTCATACGATCTTGTGCTTTACGCATTTTACTGGCCGAAACCATTTCCATAGCCTTGGTAATCTTCTGAGTATTTTTAATACTCGAGATCTTTGTGCGTATTTCTTTTCCGCCAGCCATTTAGTGAGTTCTCTTATGTGTATTCGTAATCAAAATCGTTTTCTACCCGCTTACCAGGATTGGGTTGCTTTAAACTTTTCGATAGCAGCTTTAAACTGTCCTTCGATGTCATCGCTGTAGTCACCTGTCTCGTTGATTTGACCTAACAAATCACCGTGCTCACTGTTCATGTAAGACAGTAACGCAGATTCGAAATCCAATACCTTTTTTAGCTCGATGTCTTCTAAGTGGCCTTCATTGGCTGCATAAATAGAGACGCCCATTTCAGCTATAGAAAGTGGTGAGTACTGCTTCTGCTTCATTAATTCTGTAACCCGCTGCCCATGCTCTAGCTGCGCGCGCGTAGCATCGTCGAGATCAGAGGCAAATGCGGCAAATGCGGCCAATTCACGGTATTGAGCCAGGGCAATACGAATACCACCACCGAGTTTCTTAATAATTTTTGTTTGTGCAGCTCCACCCACACGAGAAACTGATATCCCTGGATTCATCGCTGGACGAATACCTGCATTGAATAAATCAGTCTCGAGGAAAATCTGGCCGTCAGTAATGGAAATTACATTAGTCGGTACAAACGCAGATACGTCGCCCGCCTGAGTCTCAATAATAGGCAAAGCTGTCAAAGAGCCAGTCTTACCCTTAACTTCGCCATTGGTGAATTTCTCAACGTAGTTAGCGCTCACTCTCGACGCGCGCTCTAAAAGACGAGAGTGTAAGTAAAAAACATCCCCCGGATAAGCTTCTCGGCCCGGCGGTCTTCTGAGCAGCAATGAGATTTGGCGATAAGCCCACGCTTGCTTAGTAAGATCATCATAGATGATCAAAGCATCTTGCCCACGGTCGCGGTAGTACTCTCCCATGGAACAACCAGAATAAGGCGCAATAAACTGCATCGATGCCGGGTCAGATGCACTGGCCGCAACTACAATGGTGTATTCCATAGCACCATGCTCTTCCAGCTTGCTCACTACGTTGGCAATTGACGACGCTTTCTGGCCGACGGCCACATAGACACATTTTACGTTCTTGCCTTTCTGATTGATGATGGTGTCGATAGCAACAGCAGTCTTACCCACCTCGCGATCACCAATAATCAACTCGCGCTGCCCGCGACCTACAGGCGTCATTGCGTCAATGGATTTCAATCCTGTCTGCACTGGTTCGGAAACTGACTGTCTGGCTATTACGCCCGGAGCGACTTTCTCAACCGCGTCGGTAAGCTCGGTTTCAACTGGCCCCTTGCCATCTATTGGTTTACCCAGCGCATCTACAACTCGGCCTTCCAATTCTGGGCCAACCGGCACCTCCAAAATTCGTTGAGTACAGCGACATGTTTGCCCCTCTCTCAGACTCAAGTAGTCTCCAAGAACTACGGCGCCGACTGAGTCTCTTTCAAGATTAAGGGCCATTCCGTAAATGCCACCCTCGAACTCAATCATCTCACCGTACATCACATCAGCTAGACCATGGATACGAATAATACCGTCTGATACAGAAACGATAGTCCCTTCGTTCTTGGCTTGCACTGATACATCTAAGCTATCAATGCGCTGTTTAATAATTTCACTGATTTCGGATGGATTCAGTTGTTGCATGCTTTTTTCCTTGTTCCTGACCTACTCAGGAATTCATTAATTCAGCTAATTTTGATAATTTGCCACGAACAGAGCTGTCGATAACATTGTCACCTGCTCGAATAATCGCGCCTCCGATCAAGCTCTGATCAACACTGGTTGCCAACTTGATTTCTCTCTGTAAACGATCTTTAAGTGACTCCGCCAGCTTATTGGAAACATCTGAACTGATTTCAAAAGCTGTCGTAATTTCAACGTCTACTGCTTTTTCCTGATTGGCTTTCAGGCCTTCAAACAATGCGGATATTTCTGGGAGTAAAACAAGACGCTTATTTTCAGCGAGCAACCGCACAAAGTTTTTTGCTTTTGCATTAAGCTCATCACCACAAACCTTAATAAATGATTCTGAAATTTGCTCCGTGGACAGAGATGGCGAAGCTAAAACTGCACTGACTTCATCTTGCCCAGTGATGGCTGCAGACAAAGACAATATGCGCGACCATTCTTCTAAGGCGCCATCTTGCAATGCCACTTCAAAGGAAGCTCTTGCATAGGGTCTTGCTAAAGTTGTTAACTCTGCCACTTTTTAAGCTCTCGTTTTACTTTCAGTTACTTCCGATTTCTTTCTTCTACAACTGCTCTTAAAGTTCCGACGCAAGCTTGCTCAACATTTCTTCGTTTGCAGCTTCATCTATAGACCCTTCAAGAATTTTTTCTGCACCGGCAATAGCGATTGCTGAGACTTGGGAGCGTAAAGCTTCTTTTGCTCTATTCACTTCCTGTTCAATCTCTGCTTGAGCGCCTGTAATAATTCGCTGGCCCTCTTCTCTCGCCTGCCCTTTTGCTTCATCGACTATTTGCGCTGCGCGCCTGTTAGCTTGGTCTATAATGCCGGCCGCATCAGTTTTAGCTTCTTTGATCTGCTCTGTTGACTCAGATTGTGCTAACTCCAGATCTTTTTCTGCCCTGGCAGCCGCCTCTAGTCCGTCGGCAATTTTTTGTCTGCGTTCGTCCATGATGCCCATAAATAATGGCCATACATATTTTGAGCAGAACCACCAAAAGACAAAGAAGGCTATCGATTGTCCAAATATGGTTAATGTAATATCCACCGCAATCTCCCGCTTTTAGATGTCTTTCTATCCGCCAAGCTGGCCAAGGTAAGGGTTGGCAAAAGTAAACCACATGCCAATACCAATGCCGATCATGGTTACCGCATCAATTAGGCCAGCTACCAGAAACATGCTGGTTTGTAATTTAGGAGCCAGCTCTGGCTGACGGGCAGATCCTTCGAGGAATTTCCCCCCCAGAATACCAAACCCAATAGCAGTGCCGAGCGCGCCCATTCCCAGTACAAGCAAAACTCCCAGTACTGTATTCGCCAATATCAATTCCATCATTTCCTCCAGGTTTTCTTCAGTTCAGATAACTTCAGTTCAATATAAGTAGTACAAATAAGTAATTCAAATAACTAGTCCGATACAATCTAATGGTGAGTCTCGTGTGCAGCATTCAAATACACGATGGTTAACATCATGAATACGAATGCCTGCAGAGGCACAACCAGAATATGGAATACCGCCCACACAAAATGAGCAGGCAACTGATAAGCACCAAGCAAACCAGCGATTAATAGAAACAACAATTCACCCGCATAAAGGTTTCCGAATAATCGAAGACCTAGCGAAATAGGTTTGGCAAACAACGTTGGAATTTCAATAATAAGGTTAAAGGGCAACATCCACTTGCCAAAGGGATGAAAAGCGAGCTCGCTTAGGAAGCCGCCGATGCCTTTATTTTTAATGCTGTAATAAATAATAAGAAAGAAGACGCTAATCGACATTCCCATAGTGATATTTGGGTCTGTTGTCGGTACTACTTTAAAGGACATGTGTTCCAGACCCCAGAGACCACCAATAGCCATCGCGATTTCAGGAATCCAATCGACCGGCACTAGGTCCATCATGTTCATTAAGATAATCCAAACGAATACCGTCAAACAAAGTGGTGCTACATAGGGATTCTTATAGTTAAAACCTGCATTTACTTGCGCTTCGACAAATTCAAAAATACTTTCGACAAAATTCTGGATGCCAGACGGAGTGTCTGCTGTCGCCTTTTTGCCGACATAACGGAAGAAAAGAAGAAAGGCGGCACCAAGGAAAAGTGACCAGCCCATAGTATCAACGTGAATAGCCATGAAGCCCATTTCGGTTGCTTCTTCTGGCGTATGGGCCAGGCCCCAATGACCATCTGGGAACCTACCATAAGTTAGATAGGACAAATGGTGCGTAATATATTCCTGGACTGTCTGACCTTCAGCGCCATGTTCGACTACTGCGTGGGCCGCATCTGCTAACTCTGCCATTTATAAGCTCTTAGAAGGCCTGTGTGCCTGATCGACTATAAAAAGATCTATGTTTTATTGTTTGTCGGGCTATAGTTAATGAAGCCTGACATCATGACGCCAACAAAATGAGTTACGATAAACCCAAGCATTAAAGCCAATTCATTCAAATTTGTAATTAAGGTAAAGCTTAGTGCAAAAAGCACCATCGTAATGAGTATTTTGCCTAGCTCACCTTTAATAAAACTCTTAACAACTCTATCGGCATTTCGTGCTCCCTGATATCTGAAAGCATGAAGAGCGAAATAACTGTTTGGCAATGCGCTAATTAGGCCGCCCAGCAACACCGAATAAGCCATTGTCGTGCCCGGAAATAACAGAGAAATTATTGCTATAAAGACCGTTATTGCTAGCTGTGCAACTATCACTTTATAAACTGGCGGGGCTTTTAAATTAGACATTTAAGCGTGGCTTTTTAATCTAGCTCAGCTCCCCAAGGCATCTGTTACAAACACCTCTAGTCATAGCGGTGCTTACCAAAGCACGCGCATTATAGGGACTTTGCACTCGGGTATCAACTGCGCTGGAAGTCTAGTTTATGTGGGAAAGAATGCCGTCTAATTCATCGAGAGAATTGTATTTTAGAATAAGCCGCCCTTTACCCTTGGCGGTATGTTGAATCATCACTTTTGCGCCAAGTTTATCAGCTAAATTCTCTTCCAGGTTCTTTATGTCTGGGTCCACCGGTCTGTTTTCATTAGCTGTGCCAGCTCTGGCAATGAGCCTTCTAACCAGCGATTCTGTCTGCCGAACCGAAAGGCCGCGACCGACAACTGACCGCGCAGCTTCAGATTGCTGTATGTCTGGGAGGGACAGTAGTGCTCGAGCATGGCCCATTTCTAGATCACCGTGCTCCAGCATACGCCGAACATCGATATTCAAACCAATAAGGCGTATTAAATTGGTAACAGAAGTTCTGGACTTTCCAACTGCGTCAGCAACTTCTTGCTGAGTGAGTTCAAATTCATCCTGTAGCCGTTTTAAGGCCATGGCCTCTTCGATAGGGTTGAGATTCTCACGCTGAATATTTTCAATTAACGACATCGCAATGGCAGCTTCATCACCAACTGATTTTATCAGCGCCGGAATCGTGTCTAAGCCAGCAATTTGGCAAGCTCTCCAGCGACGTTCGCCAGCAATAATTTCATACCTATTCGACGTAATCGGCCGGATTACAATGGGCTGCATCACTCCTTGGGCCTTTATAGAATTTGCCAATTCCTCCAGCGCCTCTTCATGCATATCAGTTCTTGGCTGATATTTACCGCGCTGGATTAGGTCGAGAGGAATATTCTTGAGATCACCATCTTTGTCTGTGGACGCGGCCGGAAAAGTCCGGCCTTTTGGTTTGTCCAGCAGGCTGGCCATGGTTTCTGTGCTACCTACGGAAAGCAGAGCATCAAGGCCCTTGCCTAATTTTCTTTTCTCTGTCATTTACTACCCGCTCTTAAATCTGGGCTCAAGTGAGTGTGTCCTCCGGTTTTATTAACCGGAAGCACTAGCCGCCGCCGCTTCATCATGACGACGCAACATTTCTCCTGCTAGCGCTAAATAAGCAATCGCACCCCTTGATTGTCGATCATATTTAATTACTGGCTTACCATAACTGGGCGCTTCCGCGAGCCTAATATTCCTCGGCACGACAGTCCGATAAACAGTATCTCCAAAATAATTTAAGAGCTGGCCGTTTACTTCTGTAGTGAGTTTGCTCCGAGGGTCATACATCGTGCGTAAAATACCTTCAATTTTCAGATCTGGATTAATTCTGTCTCGAATGGCACTAATAGTATCCATCAAGGCCGAAAGTCCTTCTAGTGCATAATATTCACACTGCATCGGTATCACTACGCCGTCGGCAGCAACCAATGCATTAATGGTCAGCATGTTTAGCGAGGGAGGACAATCAATAACAATAAAATCGTAGTTCGATCTTACTTCCTCAACAATCTGCCGCAGTCTCAACTCTCTGTTTTCAACATTAATGAGTTCGATTTCTGCCGCTACCAGATCACCATTAGCAGGCAAGAGGTCATATTCCCCCTCTGCTGGCCGTTGGACAACCTCATCGAAAGTCTTGCCCTGAACCAGCAGATCGTAAACCGAGGCTTCTAAAGTAGATTTGTTAATTCCGCTGCCAGTAGTTGCGTTCCCTTGGGGGTCAAGGTCTATAAGCAAAACTTTTTTCCGGGTTACTTTCAGAGAGGCGGCAAGATTAACCGAGGTGGTTGTTTTGCCCACACCACCCTTCTGGTTGGCAATCGCTATTACTTTTCCTGCTGCTATGTCCAATTTAAATCTTTCCATCTGGGTCTTTTATTCTCAATTAAACATGATCGTTTTAATTGAGGGGGGATTGCTTAGCTTTGCAAATATCTACATTCAATACTGTTGCTTACTGCTACAATGAAAAATAAAAGTTTTATTTTTTAAGCTACCTAATACGGTCAAAGCCTTAAAAAAAAATTCAACACTTTTTGACAACTTCAATCAAGTGCCGCTCGGAATCATTTCCTGGTATCTCAAGCTTTGTCGTTTTGCTAATTTCGAAACAATTAGGAAGTGCAGCAATTTCGTCTTCGGGATACCTCCCTTTCATTGCCAGAAATTTTCCTTCTTTCTCAAGTAAATGTTGTGACTTAGATACCGCATCACCTAAAGCAGAGAATGCTCTACACATCACCATATCAATTTGCTGGGTACTTTGATAGTGCTCTATTCGACAATTTTCCACATCAATATTTGCTAAACCTAGTTCCGTTTTTGCTTGAAACAGGAACCTAGTTTTCTTGCCATTACTGTCCACCAGTATGAAGTGATTTTCCGGATTTAGGATCGCAAGTGGTATTCCTGGAAGGCCTGCACCACTACCAATATCAACAAACACTGAGCCTTGCAGATGGGCATTGATAGCCAGGCTGTCGAGTAGATGACGCGAGACCATGGAATTAATTTCTACTACACCGGATAAGTTAAAACTAGCATTCCATTTATCGAGCAACAGCAGATAACTAAGAAGCAAATTAAGTTGTTGGTCTGTGGCAAATAAGCCCAGCTCTACTAAACCCTGTCGTAGTTCTTCTTCAATGGGCGGGATCACTAAATTTTTCCTGCTAGTTCTAGCGGCTGGCTCTAAGAGGCCCGGCGACTAGGAGGTTGATATTTTTTCAAATAGATAAGCAAGAGTGATATCGCGGCTGGCGTCATTCCTGGGATGCGGGAGGCTCTACCAATATTCTCTGGTTTCGATTCTTGCAGCTTTTGTTTTAACTCATTCGATAAACCCTGCATTTGTGCGTAGTCAAAATCCTCTGGTAGCCTGGTCCCCTCTTGTTTTTTGAGTCGCTCTATTTCATCCTCCTGTCGGTCTATGTAGCCCTGATATTTAATTTGTATCTCAACTTGCTGCGCCACTTGCTCAGATTGTGGGCTCTCAGACATATCGATGCATTCCGGATCGCCAATTGCCTCACAGAGCGACTGGTAACTTACTCGCGGCCTTGCCAGTAAATCGACCAAGCTGTACTCGCGAGATATAGGTTTTTCTAATAGCTGGTTTACGCTTTCTGCTTTTTTAGTTCCTGCTTGCACCCAAACTTTCTTAAGTCGGCCCAGTTCCCGGCTTATTCTCTCGCGTTTACAATTAAAGAATTCCCACCGTTCGTCATCAACAATTCCCAACTCTCTACCTGCTTCGGTTAAGCGCAAATCTGCATTGTCTTCCCGGAGTGTTAGTCGATACTCGGCTCGGCTGGTGAACATGCGATAAGGCTCATTGGTGCCCAAAGTAATAAGATCATCAACTAAAACTCCGATGTAAGCTTGATCTCTTCGTGGACACCAAGCATCTTTTCCTCGTACGGCTAATCCTGCATTTAAGCCTGCCAATAGTCCTTGCGCCCCAGCCTCTTCATATCCTGTAGTTCCATTAATCTGACCAGCAAAATAAAGACCTCTCACATGTTTAGTTTCCAAAGAATATTTTAAATCTCGCGGGTCGAAATAATCATATTCTATGGCATAGCCAGGACGAATTATCTCTGCCTTTTCAAAACCTTTAATCTCTCTTACCAAAGCGATCTGAACGTCGAATGGGAGACTTGTAGAAATGCCGTTGGGGTATAGTTCATTTGTATTAAGCCCTTCTGGTTCGACAAAAATTTGGTGAGATGTTTTGTCAGCAAAGCGCATAACCTTGTCTTCGATGGAAGGGCAATACCTCGGGCCTGTGCCTTCAATAACACCGGCGTAAATCGGCGATCGATCTAACCCCTTCCGAATAATCTCGTGGCAACGCTCATTAGTTTGAGTGATGTAACAATTAACTTGTTGTGGATGCTCTTCTCGTCTTCCGAGAAATGACATTACTGGCAAGGGAGTATCTCCCTGCTGTTCCTGCATGGCTGCAAAATCCACTGTCCGTGAGTCGATGCGTGGTGGTGTCCCGGTTTTTAGTCTGTCTACACGAAAAGGAAGCTCGCGCAGCCTTTCGGCAAGAGCTATTGAGGGTGGATCTCCAGCTCGACCGCCGGAGCTATTTTCCAATCCGATGTGAATTTTCCCGCCGAGAAAAGTGCCTGTGGTTAGCACCACGCGCTTCGCTCGGATCTTCAATCCCATTTGTGTCACAACGCCATAGATTTGATTGGATTCAATGATTAGGTCATCAACTCCTTGTTGGAATATGCTGAGGTTATCCTGGTTTTCTAATATCTCGCGAATTGCAGCTTTGTACAAAACTCGGTCCGCCTGCGCCCTCGTCGCTCTAACTGCAGGTCCCTTACTAGCATTAAGCACGCGGAACTGAATTCCTGCCTGATCCACTGCCTTTGCCATAGCACCACCCAGAGCGTCAATCTCTTTAACTAAATGGCTTTTACCGATTCCACCAATAGCAGGGTTACATGACATTTGGCCGAGGGTTTCGATACTGTGACTAACCAACAAGGTAGAAACACCCTGCCTTGCAGACGCCAATGCAGCTTCAGTGCCAGCATGACCGCCGCCAATAACTATAACTTCATACTGTGTGGGGTATTCCATAATTTGCTCGGTTACCGCCAGTCGATCAAAAGGAGGGCTGAGAAGTATACTGACTTATTCTCTATTGTGAATGGCTGTTTTTATCTAACGAAATAATTATTAAAGATCTTATTATTATTAATATATATATATAATAATAATATAGAGATATGTATATATAAGGTATTAATGTTGATATTAATAGTCAAAAGGAAATCTGTTGAAAAGTCTATTTAATGATTATATATCAATAAGTTATACGTATTATAACTTATAGGATAAGCCCTTAATAATCTTGACATACCCTATGGATGAGCTGTGAGTACAATGTCATCTTTTCAACCTTTATAATAGTTGCTAAAAACAACTCACCTTTTATTCACTCTTTAGTGGTTCTTACTAACAGCTAGTTAGTTCAGTAATTATTTCTCCTCGTTTTCAGCTTATTTCCCTACACAGAAATTGGAAAATATTTCTCCCAGCAGGTCATCACTCGTAAATTCGCCAGTAATTTTACCGAGTTCACTTTGCGCCAAACGGAGATCTTCGGCGACTAACTCTAATAACACCCCTTCGTTTATATGAGCCTGTGCCGAGTTTAACAAATTTTCTGATTCTCTTAGAGCCGCCAAATGCCGTGCTCTTGCCACAAAAACGCCTTCTTCGCCGGAGAGAAAGCCAGCGCTTGTTTTTAAATAATCCCGTATCAACTCTATGCCAAGCTGTTCTTTGGCGGAGATGGCAATAGTGACTACGTCAGTTTCGAAAACTCTAATGTAAGCTCTTGCAGGCTTCTCATTACTAATGAGGTCAATTTTGTTGAAGAGAATGACTATATTGCTTGGCATGGATAGTTTTTTTTCTACGCCATCTTTATTTAATTCGCCATTGGCTCTGTTAGCTTTGCCTGAAGGAGAGATATCATTCAGTAATCCCAACTCATCTAACAGCTTTTCAACAACGAGCTCGGGATCGGTTTTATCCACAAGTAATAATATTTGGTCTGCTTGGGACATTGCAGATCTAGCTCTTTTAACACCTTCTTGCTCCACGACATCTTCGCTAGATCGCAAGCCGGCTGTGTCTACAATATGCACCGGCATTCCATCAATATTTATTTCTTCACTAAGAGTATCTCGGGTGGTGCCTGGGATACTGGTAACTATAGCGCTGTCATGGCCTGACAAGGCATTAAGCAAACTTGATTTACCTGCATTAGGTTTCCCCGCAATAACAACACGTATACCCTCTTTGAGCAGAGCCCCTTGTTGTGCTTGGTCAAACACCCCCTTCAATGTAACTAAAACACCTGCAAGCGACTCTTTAACCTTGTGATCTGACAGCAGGTCTATATCTTCATCGGAGAAATCAATAGCAGCTTCAACATTGACGCGGATGCTAATAAGCTGTTCAAGTAAAGAGAAAATTCGGCGTGAAAAATCACCTTGAAGGGTGCGCATTGCAGATCGAGCTGCCTGTTGAGAATTGGCGTCGATCAAATCAGCGATGGCCTCAGCCTGCAGCAAATCGATCTTGTTATTTAGGAATGCTCTTTCTGAAAATTCGCCAGGCCTTGCCAACCTGGCACCAGCATTAATTATTCGATCGCGTAACGTGTTTAGCACATGTGTGCCGCCATGGCCTTGTAATTCAAGTACGTCTTCGCCAGTAAAGGAGTTGGGTTTATCAAAGTATAGCGCAATACCCTGATCGATTACGGTCTGATTCTCATCAAGAAAGCTGCCGTAGTGGGCGTGTCGCGGCTTTGGTATTAGGCCGAGGACTGCTGCAGTTATCGGTTGTACTAAGGGCCCGGAAACTCTAATTATCCCAACGCCACTTCTTCCGGGCGGCGTTGCTATAGCACAGATTGTATCGCTATCTAGAGAATCCATTGGGGTTAGCCTTAAGCCTAAATCTAACGTGGATTAGTAGACCTGAAAGCCGACACTACAGTCTTACGCTGCCTTCTTTGCATTATAGGCGGCTTCGATCTTTCGGGTGATGTACCACTGCTGTAGGATGCCCAATACGCCGTTGGTTAACCAATAGAGGACCAAACCAGCCGGGAATAATAGGAATAGCGCTGTCATCATGACAGGCATTATTTTCATAACCTTTGCTTGCATCGGATCTGCAGGTGCTGGACTCAATGTTGTTTGTAGATACATCGTACCGCCCATTAATAGCGGCAGAATAAAGAAAGGATCCCGAACCGAAAGGTCGGTTAGCCATAGCATAAAAGGGGCATGCCTCAGCTCAACACTTTCAAGTAAAACCCAATACAAAGCGATAAAAACGGGCATTTGGACAAGCATGGGAAGGCAGCCACCAAAGGGGTTAATTTTCTCCTTCTTGTATAAATCCATGGTTGCTTTTTGCAACTTCATTTTATCATCGCCATAACTTTCTTTAAGCTGCTGTATTTTTGGCATAGCGCGACGCATTCCCGCCATAGACCGATACTGTGTTTCAGAAAGTTTGTAAAATAATGCTTTAACACAAACGGTTAACAGCACGATTGAAATTCCGTAGTTACCTACGGCCGAGTCAATGCGGGTCAAGAGCCAATAAATAGGTGCGGCGAGAAACCAGAGAAAGCTGTAATCGATAGTGAGGTCTAAATTGGGAGAGATGTCTGCAAGAATATATTGGTCCTTCGGCCCAGCGTAGTATTGTAATTTGTGTTCCTTGATTTCACCGGCAGCAACTGTAAATGCCGATCCAGTAAATTCACCAAAATATTGATTCGCGTCATTCTTGCGGGTGGTAAAACGATTTGTCGTTTCAGTATTAGGAATCCAGGCAGAGACAAAGTAGTGTTGGCTAAAACCGACCCAACCACCAACCATTTCGGTTGAGCTGCTGCCGTCATCGATATCGTCAAACTCATACTCTATATACGGATCATCGTCGGCAGTTGATACAAAACCTAGATAAGTTCTGCTGAGGCCTCCTGCGTTGCTGGGATCATCGAAACTATCCCGCTTTATTTGGCCGTAGGCATTAGCCTGCCAGTCTGATGAAGACTGGTTGTCGACTAGGTAGCTCACGTCGATTAGATAGCTGCCGCGAGTAAACTCGTACCGCTTGGTGATTCGAACACCGTTGTTAGATTGAGTTTGCAGATCAACAATAAGACTGTCGGCGGACTCGGCCATCACATAACTGTTTAAAGAAGAGCGGTATGCCGCTCTACCGGCGCTGTCAACGCCATCTCTGCCAATCAATCCACTTTGAGAAACGTAATTTCGGCCTGGTTGTGCGTCTAACAATACAAAGGGGTCATCTGGCACATCTATTTGTTTTAGATACAGCGGAAATGCAAGATAGGTGATATCGCCACCAGATAAATTGATATCAAGCTTGAACGTATCAGTTTCGACAGTGATAGTATCTCCGCTATCAACAACTACCCGGGCAGAGTTATTTGTTGTTGCTTGACTTGCGGTTGTTCGGTTTGTTGGTAAATTGCTAGGCACGTCAGAGGCGGCAGAGCTGTTTAAGATCGGTGGATTGTCAGGGGTTTGCAGCGCCTCTACTTGGCCTCGCGAATTCCTGCCGTCATCAACTACAGGCGGATAGTCTGCTTGCCATGCTAAGAGCATTAGATAAGTGACAACAGCTAGAGATGTATAAAGAAAGAAACGGGTTAAATTCATGTTACTGCTTACTCGATGGTTGACTCAGATAATCGGTATTGTCCGGAACAGGATCATGCCCGCCCTCGTGCCAGGGGTGGCAACTACAAATTCGACGAATCCCTAACCAGGACCCTTTTCCTGCACCATGTTTTTCAATGGCTTCTTTTGTGTATTGTGAACAGGTGGGATAAAAACGACACTGTCTACCAATTAACAAGCTTAAGCTATTTTGATATAGCGTTATGAGCCGAATGAGTAGTTTATCTACCATGATTTTGTTTGCTCTTAAAAAACAAATTGCTAATTATTTAGTGATCGCCTGATCTTAATTTATTACTTATACCGTTTAACAGTTTTTCCAGCTTCTCGCAGATCAAGGAATTGTGGAGTTTATCAGCATCTTTTCTAGCTAGCACAACTAAATCGAGCCTCTCGACTAATCCGGGGTTGAGACGGAAGGACTCTCTTATAAGACGCTTTATTCTGTTGCGGTGAACTGCTGTAGGCACGTTTTTCTTTGCAATTACGAGACCTAGCCTAGGTTTCAAGGAATCGTTTTTAATCGCAAGTATCAAAAAATAGCGGCAGGAGACTTTGAACTGGGCTTTTGTGAAAACAGCTTTGAAGTCAGCGGCACTGAGCAGCCGAGAGGTTTTAGAAAAGCTGCTATTAGCCACTTCCCATTCTCTTTTCTTATTAACTAGTGAAAAATTAGAAACTAGGCTGATAGCTTGGCGCGACCCTTTGAGCGGCGTCGTTTGAGCACCAAGCGGCCGCCTTTAGTAGCCATGCGGGCTCTGAAACCGTGAGTTCGAGCTCTTTTTAGTACGCTGGGTTGAAATGTTCTTTTCATATCAGTAAATCCGATTTTTCTATTACAAACCGAACGTCAGGCGGTTCGAAAAAGGAGCGCGAAGTCTAGAGGTTTTGTCTGTAAGTTGCAACGTAATCAGCAGCTATTAGCCCTGTCAGCTTTTGTTGGCAGTGACTAGTTTTCGTAAATGGACCATATTGATTCACTTTCGAAAGGCAATGAAATATTTACTCCCTATTTAGACACAAGTTATCCACAGTTTATTTACCAACAGGGGGTGAGTATTTTGTCTAAGAGAGGCATTTTTTCGACTCGGAATTTATCAGCGAATGGCACATAAGACATTGATAATTAAGTAAATAAAAACATCTGTCAAAACAAGTTTTTTCTCTTGGAGCCAGTGGATAACTCTTATCTAAGCCGTTAGAATTATGTTCATGTTTAACAAAAACAGTAAAAAATAAAAACAATATCTACAAATTATGGGCAATCGATAGTGGTATCAGTAAATTGGCAAAAATGTACGGACTGTTTGAAAGCAGAATTACCTTCTCAGCAATTCAACACTTGGATTAGGCCGCTCCAGGCTGAAATCGATTCCGGTGTGCTTCGGTTGCGAGCACCCAACAGATTTATTCTTGACTGGGTAAAAGGGAAGTTTTTGACGCGGATCCAGGAGATCTTTGAAGAAATGGGCGAAGGCAGCACCCAGATCAGCCTCGAGGTTTCGGATTTGATGACACCGGCGGCGGACGGCAGAAGTACGCAGCCCCAGATCGTTACCCAGACTGCGAGCTCAAACCGGGCTACCAATTCGCAACAGCACATTCAAACCGCTAATCTCGGCAGTAAAACCATCATGAACTTGAAGCGAGGTGTGTTTTCAGACCCGCCAAGTTCAATCTCGGATATACAGCCTGGCCATCCCGAACGGCGTAATGTAGACACTATCATTGAAGGCAAGCTTAGGCATCGCGGAGCACTCAATAGAGAGAATACTTTTGAGAATTTCATTGAGGGAAAATCCAACCAGTTGGCTAAGGCGGCGGCGATACAGGTGGCGGAAAACCCCGGTTATGTTTACAACCCACTTTTTATTTATGGAGGTGTGGGGTTAGGAAAGACTCACTTAATGCATGCGATTGGTAACTATCTAGTGGCGAAAAAACCTGGAGCCAAGGTAGCTTATCTGCATTCTGAAACATTTGTGGCAACTATGGTGACAGCCTTGCAATTAAATGCGATTAACGAGTTTAAGAGGTTTTATCGCTCGGTTGATGCGCTATTAATTGATGATATTCAATTTTTTGCTGGTAAAGAGCGCTCCCAAGAAGAGTTTTTTCACACATTTAATGCGCTTTTAGAAGGAGGCCAACAGATCATTCTGACTTGCGATCGCTATCATAAAGAGATAAATGGCTTGGAAGAACGGCTCAAGTCTCGTTTTGGTTGGGGATTGACGGTTGCGGTTGAACCGCCTGAATTAGAAACCAGAGCAGCGATTTTGATTAATAAGGCAGCGCTGAGCAATGTGCACTTACCTAATGAAGCGGCGTTGTTTATCGCACAGCGATTACGCTCAAACGTGCGGGAATTAGAAGGTGCGCTGAAAAGAGTTATTGCCCACGCGAATTTTAAGGGAGAACAGATCAGCCTTGATTTGATAAAAGAGGCGCTGAGAGATTTGTTTGCCCTACAGGACAAGTTGGTAACTATCGATAATATCCAACGTTCCGTGGCGGAATATTACAAAATCAAAATGGCAGATATGTTGTCGAAGCGTCGAAATCGTTCGGTTGCGAGGCCAAGGCAGGTAGCCATGACCCTTTCCAAGGAATTAACAAACCATAGCTTGCCTGAAATTGGTGATGCATTTGGAGGAAGAGATCACACGACGGTGATCCATGCTTGTAAACAGGTTAACAAATTACGTCATAGCAGTATCGACATTGAAGAAGACTATAATAACTTGTTGCGCGCACTTTCTAGCTAGATAAGCTATTGATATTTAAGGAAATATAATAAAAATGCACTTTGAAATTTCACGTGAGGTTTTATTGAAACCGCTGCAAATGGTTAGTGGTGTAGTTGAACGCAGACAAACTCTACCAGTGCTTTCCAATGTATTGTTAGTGCTCAAAGGCAGCGAGCTATCACTTACGGGAACTGACTTAGAAGTTGAGCTCGTTGGTCGAGTCACTGTGGATAAAGCACAGAAGTCTGGCGAGATAACAGTACCGGCTAGAAAGCTTCTCGATATCTGTAAATCGCTATCAGATGACTCTGCGATCGAAATTTCACTCAGCGGAGCTAAGCTTATATTAAAATCGGGCCGGAGTAGATTTACATTGGCGACTCTTCCAGCTACGGAATTTCCCAATGTTGATGAAGAGCTAGACACATGTTCACTAACTATGCCCCAAGCAAGGTTGCGTGAGTTACTCGACAATACGAGTTTTGCAATGGCACAACAGGATGTTCGGTACTATTTGAATGGAATGCTTTTCGAAGTGGCCGCAGATTATTTGCGAGTAGTTGCAACCGACGGCCATCGACTGGCGATGGAAACTCTGAGCATGGAGAACCCTACCGGGGAAGTTCAGCAACTAATCTTGCCAAGAAAGGGAATAATGGAATTATCACGTCTATTAGAAGAAGATGGCGACATCTCATTAACATTTGGCCAGAACCATATTCGAGCCAAGGTCGCCGCCTATACTTTTACATCGAAATTGGTTGATGGAAAATTTCCAGACTACAACAGAGTTCTACCAAAAGGCGGTAACAAGGTTCTGGTTGGAGATTGTCAGGAGCTGCGGCAAGCGTTTTCTCGAGCCTCAATTCTTGCTAATGAGAAATACCGAGGTGTACGAGTAATGCTCTCTAATGAAGAGTTGAAGATTTTGGCAAATAACCCGGAACAAGAAGAGGCGGAGGAGGTTGTGTCCGTAGAATACCAAGGAGACACTCTCGAGATTGGTTTCAATGTTAGCTATCTTATCGATGTCCTTTCCACGCTAACAAGCAAAAAAGCCAGGATTACATTATCTGACCCCAACAGCAGCGCATTGCTCGAAGCTGAAGAAGGTAGTGATGCCTTGTATGTTGTGATGCCAATGCGGCTTTAGTGAGATGTGGTCACTTTCAGCCATTTCTGAATAATGAGTCATATTGCCCAGCTTAATGTTTCTTTTGTGCGAAATGTTATTGGTCAGTCTTTGACTTTTAGTCCTTCCGTTAATCTTCTGTACGGTGAGAATGGCAGCGGCAAAACCTCTTTACTAGAAGCTATTCATTTATTGGCCACGGGCCGTTCATTTAGAAATAGCAAAATTGATCTAATAATCAATCATGAGAGCGATGAGGCAGTAATTTTTGCTGAGCTGGGCGATGGTTCCAAAATTGGAATGAGTAAGCCCCGTAGACAAAATCATCAGCTTCATCTTCAATCAGAGAAGCAACGAAATTGGGATCAAGTCGCAAAACTTCTTCCAGTACAAATCCTAGATTCGGCATCATTTGGATTGATTGAAGGTGGGCCGAAAGCGAGGCGCAGATATTTGGATTGGGGAGTGTTCCACGTGGAACAAACCTTTCTAGCAAACTGGCGAGTGACCCGAAAGTGTCTAGCAAACAGGAACTTTCTATTAAAGCAAAAGCCGGTAGATAAAAATCAGATTTCTGCATGGGATGTTGAGTTAGTAAATGCGTCCAATTTAGTCGATCTGGCTCGGCAAACGTATTTTAAGCAATTGGTACCTCAGTTCGATGGCGTCTATAGAGCGCTTGGTGGGTCGCATGTTGAGAATATTGACATTGAGTATGAGCGAGGCTGGGATAGCGATAGAGAGTT
The DNA here is from genome assembly GCA_012960305.1 of Gammaproteobacteria bacterium. Lineage (GTDB taxonomy): Bacteria > Pseudomonadota > Gammaproteobacteria > Pseudomonadales > Pseudohongiellaceae > UBA9145. The sequence continues at coordinate 558,723 of DUBM01000014.1, forward strand.
GCCCTCTGTTTTTGCCGATAATTTCCGCAATGATGCCCGTTATGGGTTCACTCAAAATGGCCCACATAGGGCAGACATCTTTATCAAAGCCGGAAAAAGCAAAGCAGTGGATATTCTTTCTCGCGGCCAGCAGAAAATTCTCGTGAGCGCATTAAAGATTGCACAAGGAAGGTTACTGTCTCAAAGTACAGAGCGCCAAACAATTTACTTGGTTGATGACCTCCCTGCCGAGTTAGATAGTGAGAACAGAGCGGCTGTAATGAGCAATCTGATTGATCTGGGAGGCCAAATATTCATTACCTGTGTGGATAGAACAGCCATGGAAGAGTCTTTGAAATCCTGCCCGCAATTAGCAACGTTCCACGTGGAACGTGGTATAATAACGGCTTGATTTTCCGTTGATTTATCCGATATTAGGGTTAGAAAAATAGTTTTTTGCAGACCGCATTGCCTGGAGATTTAGCATGGCTGAAGAATCACGACCTAAATATAATTCTGAGAGCATCAAGGTCTTAAAGGGTCTAGATGCGGTCCGAAAAAGACCAGGGATGTATATTGGTGATACTGATGATGGCACTGGCTTACATCATATGGTGTTTGAGCTAGTAGATAATTCCATCGATGAAGCCTTAGCTGGCCACTGCGATGAAGTCCAAGTAGTTATCCATATTGGTGAGACCATTACAGTCTCTGACAATGGCCGGGGCATTCCAACAGAGATGCATAAAGAAGGCGTTTCTGCTGCAGAAGTTATCATGACGGTCCTCCATGCTGGCGGTAAGTTTGATGATAATAGCTACAAGGTTTCTGGCGGCCTCCATGGGGTTGGTGTCTCGGTGGTCAATGCTTTATCCGAGGAGCTAAAATTAACCATTCGTCGAGAAGGCGAGGTACACGAACAGTTCTACGCACACGGCGTCCCTCAAGCCCCACTCGCAGTTGTTGGCGAGACCAATAGCACGGGTACTGAGTGTCATTTCAAGCCATCTAAAGGTACGTTTACCAATGTTGAATTTCACTATGATATTCTCGCAAAAAAGCTGCGCGAGTTAGCATTTCTTAACGCGGGAGTCGCTATTCGGCTTACTGATGAGCGGACCGGCAAAGAAAACCTCTATCGATATGAAGGTGGCCTAATGGCCTTCGTTGATTATCTGAACAAGAATAAGTCAACAGTAAATAAACTATTCCATTTTGTATCTGGGGTGCGAGAAGACGGGGTTACTGTCGAGATTGCCTTGCAATGGAATGATTCATATCAGGAAAATATTTTCCCCTATACTAACAACATCCCACAGCGTGATGGTGGCACCCATTTGGCTGGGTTTAGAGGCGCATTGACAAGAGTGCTAAAGAGTTATATTGACAAGGAGTTGGCAAATAAAAAAAGTAAGGAAGTAGTTACTAGCGGCGATGATGCCAGAGAAGGGCTTACCGCAATCATCTCAGTTAAGGTACCTGATCCAAAATTTTCTTCACAAACAAAAGACAAGTTGGTGTCGTCTGAAGTAAAAGCCGTCGTAGAACAGGAAATGGCTGCAAATTTCAGCGACTATCTGATGGAGAATCCCCAAGACGCCAAATTGATTGTCGGCAAGATGATCGATGCAGCCCGAGCGAGGGAGGCAGCTAGGAAGGCGCGGGAAATGACGCGACGTAAAGGGGCGCTTGATATTGCTGGCCTCCCAGGCAAGCTTGCAGATTGTCAGGAAAAAGACCCAGCACTTTCTGAAATATATATAGTGGAGGGTGATTCAGCGGGAGGATCAGCAAAGCAGGGCCGAAACCGAAAGAACCAGGCTATCTTGCCCTTAAAAGGTAAAATTTTAAATGTTGAAAAAGCACGCTTTGACAAGATGCTTAGCTCTGTGGAAATAGGAACGCTTATCAAAGCTTTGGGCTGCGGTATTGGCAACGAAGAGTTTTCTCCCGACAACCTGCGTTATCACAGCATTATCATCATGACCGATGCGGATGTTGATGGGTCTCATATTAGAACCTTGTTACTCACCTTCTTTTTTCGGCAAATGAGGGCTTTGGTGGACCGTGGACATATCTTCATCGCGCAACCGCCGCTTTATAAGATTCGAAAAGGCAAGCAGGAACAGTATCTGAAAGACGATACTGAGCTGGCGAACTATCAGACCCAAATTGCTTTAGAAGGTGCAAGCCTTCACGTAAATGCTGACGCGCCGGGCATTGCAGACGATTCACTTGAAACCCTAGTGAAAAAATACCATGAAACATATGCAATAATTAGTCGTTTGGCTCGGCTCTATCCTTCTGAAGTTTTGGAAGCCATGGTTTTCTCTAGCCCCTTGGCGGAAGAAGATTTGCGGTCACAGGACAAGGTAGAGCGGTGGGTAGAAGAAGTTGCCATAAAGCTAGCAAATACGCAATTAGGAGTAAGCGCCAACTATACGCTGCACACAATAGAAGATTTAGAGCGGCACCTATTTTTACCTCAGGCCACATTGAATTTACATGGCCTTGAAAGAAACTATAATTTCAGCCGAGATTTCTTCCATTCTGGTGAATACCGGGCAATTGCAGATTTAGGTAAAACCTTGGAAGGGCTCATAGAGCCCGGCGCCTTTGTGAAGAGGGGAGAACGCACTCAAGAAGTTAGTAGCTTTGCTGAAGCGATAGAGTGGCTCACTAATGATGCGATGAAAGGGCACTATCTGCAGCGCTATAAAGGCCTAGGAGAAATGAACCCCGACCAGCTTTGGGATACGACCATGAATCCTGAAACCCGCCGCATGTTGCAGGTCACTATTGATGACGCCATTGGTGCGGATCAATTGTTTAGTACTCTAATGGGTGACCAGGTTGAACCCCGCAGAGAGTTTATTGAAGAAAACGCTATGGCAGCAGAAAATTTGGACATCTAAGCGGATATTTAGTTGCCATGATTGTGAATAGTCACTACAACCTAAGGCTCGACCTAACTATTGATCTGAATAAGGGGCGTCGCTTTTGAATGATTGCCTGTTCTTGACGAATCCCCTCTCGAATTTCATCAGTGAGCTTGCTAGCATCCCGCCCTACCACTAACTCACTAATCACGGCGGTCATTGCGTCTGGAAGTTTGGCGAACTTTCACGGTGGCCAGCATTTTGGGCTATAGGGTCTACGGGCGCTTCTGCCGCGACAGCTAACTTTACCTCACTCGGATTGCTACGATTGATAAACCAGATTCTGCAAGCGTATCCCCAGTCTGAACCAGAAATCTTTTTTAATCCTCGTGCTTCATGACGGACACTACAGCAGAGTTTTAGCTAAACCAATATCGAATTACACTAAAAAGATACTGACCTAGCTTAATAATAAAAAAGGGGAGAGCCTAGATAAAGAAGAAGTAAATTACTATAGTAAACAACATGTAGCTAATATAGAAATTATAAGAACAGAATAAATACCAAGGAAATCTAAATATCTGTTACTTCAATAATATAGTCAACTGCTGCGGCTAGATCCACGGCTAATTGAACATCATCGTAACCATTTTCCCCTAGCAAGGATCGGGTTACAACACCGTTTCCTGTGCTCACTAGGATAGGAAAACAGCCAAAGGCCTTAGCGGCTTGAATGTCCTTAAGGCTGTCTCCGACGAAATAGCTCCCAGTGATCGAACAATCGAACTCTGATTCTATTTGCTCCAGTAGACCGGTGTTGGGTTTGCGGCAAGCACAATTGTCTTCTGGCAAATGCGGGCAGAAAAAAATACCTTCTATAAAGCCCCCCATTTCTTCAACCATAGAACAAAGCTTATGATGTATTTGCGTAAGTGTATCCTTATCAAATAATTTGCGTCCCAAGCCAGATTGATTTGTGGCGACAAATATCTTAAACCCATTCTTATGAAGCTTAGCAATGGCCTCAATGCTACCAGGCATAGGCTGAAACTCATCAACCGTTTTAATAAATTCAGCCGAGTCAGCGTTAATTACACCATCTCTATCAAGGACAACTACTTTCATGCAGTCTCGCCGATTTATTTGGTGGAGCACTAAGAAGTATCCAAATGGGAAATATCGGCCACTTGAAGAAATAGAGATCTGAGCTGTTGTAGCAAGGCAATGCGGTTACTACGTAAACTCGCGTCATCACACATCACTAATACTTCGTCAAAGAACAAATCCACACTATCTTTAAGTCCGGCCAGAGATTCCAGACCATCACGGTAATTCCCCGAGGCAAACAAAGGCGCCACTTCTAAAACCTTGTTATCTATATTTTTGAATAATGATTTCTCAGCACTTTCCCTTAGCAGCTGCGGATCAACAGACTGAGTTTCTATGGCAAAATTCTCCTTAGCGAGGATATTAGAAACCCTTTTGTTAGCTACGGCCAGAGCCTGTGACTCAGGCAATTTACTAAAGTGTTGAACTGCCGCGATCCTTCGGTGAAAGTCCAAAGGTTTAGTGGGTTTTAAGCTGAAGACAGATTGAAAAACGTCACTAGAAACGCCTTCTTCCAAATACCAGCTCCTAAATCGTTCAAGAATAAAATCGAAAATTAAATCTCTAGTGCCAGGTTTAATTTCTAAACTATCAAAGCCGGCTATTGTGTGATCAATAATGTCTAGAATATCGAGATCCAGCTGCTCTTCAACTAGGATTCTCAAAATTCCTATGGCGGAACGGCGCAGTGAAAAAGGATCCTTGGAGCCAGTAGGAGGCTGTTTAATGACAAACATACCAACGGTGGAATCTAATTTGTCCGCTAGAGCGAGAATTTTACCAGTCACTGTTTTAGGCAGCGCATCGCCAGAGAATCGTGGTAAATAGTGTTCATTTATAGCGATGGCAACTTCTTCGGGCTCTCCATCATTTAAGGCATAGTAATAGCCCATAAGTCCTTGAAGATCGCTAAATTCTCCCACCATATTGGTAACTAAATCACATTTAGAAAGAAGCGCTGCTCTTACACAATAATCTTCGTTGGCATTTAGCTTACTAGCAATGAACTTTGTCAAGGTCGCCACTCGCTCCTCTTTTTCGTACACGGTGCCTAATTTTTTGTGAAACACTACATTACGGAGTTGTTCTTGCCTTGATGCTAGTGAAGATTGTTTGTCGGTCTCAAAAAAGAAACGCGCATCAGCCAACCGCGGTCGAATTACACGCTCGTTTCCCTGGATGACCTGCTGAGGATCTTTACTTTTAATATTGCTAACCGTAATAAACTTTGGTAATAGTTTGGCTCCTTCATCAACCATATAAAAGTATTTTTGATGTGATTTCATCGCAAGGATTACAGCTTCCGCAGGTACTTCTAGAAAATATTCTTCAAAATTGCCAGTAAGCGCTACCGGCAATTCTACTAAACCAGTAACTTCATCAAGCAGCAATTCGTCGACTACTGTGAACGCATTCAACTTAGACCCTTCTGCTGTAACCATCGTTCGAATGAGTTCTTTGCGGCGGTCAAAATCTGCAATGACATGTCCCGGATTCTCGAGTAAAGATTCATACTCGGCTGGAGACTTAATCTTGATTGCTTGGTTATAATGAAAACGATGCCCATAGGATTGATTTTGGGAATTGATCCCAAGGATCGAGCAAGCAATTAAATCAGATCCAAACAACATTAGTAACCAATGAACTGGCCTAACAAACTCTTCTCTAGAACTACCCCAACGCATTCGCTTCGGTATTGGGAGTTGAGTCAGTGATTGCTCAACAATACCTGGCAGTAAGCTAACGGTATCTTTACCAGGCTGATTCAATGAGAAGGATAATTTTGCCACGCCATCTTTTTCGATTGAAGCTAAGTCCTTTAGGTCTATACCACAAGATTTCGCAAAACCTAATGCAGCGGGAGTTGGATTGCCATCAGCATCTTCGGCAGCTGTGACTGCCGGGCCAATCCTTTCGATCTGTTTATCTTCTTGTTTGACTACTAACCCCGAAACAATAACAGCTAACCGCCGCGGCGTGGCAAATCGCCGAGCCGAGGAGAAGGAGAGGCGTTCCTTTTTTAGACCTGCCTTGATGCCGCTCTCAAATGCTTTAGACAGTGAGCCTAGCGCTTTGGGGGGCAGCTCTTCAGTGCCAATTTCGATTAAAAATTCTTGCGTATCCATATTGACTATTTTTCCAAGAATTCTTTTTGAAGAGATTCACTAGCTAATGGGAAGGCTAATTTTTTCCGGCTTTCGAAATAGGCTTCTGCTACCAGACGGGCCAATGTTCTAACTCGAAGAATAAAGCGCTGGCGCTCTGTTACTGAGATGGCTTTTCTTGCATCCAACAAATTAAAATAATGGGACGCCTTCAATACTTGTTCGTATGCTGGGAGCGGCAAGCTTTTCTGTATCAATAACTGACATTGTTGTTCGCAATCATCAAAGCAGGAAAAGAGTATATCTGTAGAGGCGTGTTCGAAATTATAGGCAGACATTTCAATTTCGTTTTGCTTAAACACATCGCCATAAGTCACGATACCATTGGGGCCATCTGTCCAGACGATGTCATAAATACTATCGACGCCCTGCAAATACATGGCGATTCTTTCTATGCCATAGGTGATTTCACCACTAACCGGATAACACTCTAGTCCACCAACTTGTTGAAAATAAGTAAACTGAGTGACTTCCATGCCATTAAGCCAGACTTCCCAACCTAGGCCCCATGCACCAAGAGTAGGTGATTCCCAATTATCTTCGACAAAGCGAATATCATGAATCGCCATGTCGATGCCTAAATATTTGAGGGACTCAAGGTACAGCTCCTGAATATCTTTCGGTGAAGGTTTTAAGATCACTTGAAATTGGTAATAGTGCTGAAGACGATTAGGGTTCTCGCCATAACGGCCATCAGCAGGGCGCCGGCAGGGTTGAACGTATGCGGCATGCCAACTTTCAGGCCCGATAGCACGTAAGAACGTGGCCGGATGAAACGTACCAGCACCGACTTCTATGTCCAAGGGTTGCAGTACCACACACCCCTTTTCAGCCCAAAACTGTTGTAAGGCTAAAATTAGTTCCTGAAAAGTTTTACCGTGGTTTGTATTGTTCACGAGAATGTTGAATTGTCTATAAAATCAAAGGGCTGCAATTATCGTCGATTCTCAATAACTTATCCACAAGATGAGGCCGACTAGGAGTATGATTGTTTAGCTATAGAAATTGTGATTCCATTTCGTCACGGTAATTGGAGCGCAAATTAAGCAACTTAGCCTCAATCGAACATACATAGCCCCACGTACAGATAAAAGAGATCTCACCATCCAATTACTACAGTATTTCTTCTTTAAATCCTTTCTTTGGATAACTTCTGTTTTACCGCTCCGAGTACTGCATGTTATTGGCAGTATTTGGGGGTCGGTACTTTTTGTTATCCCTAGTAGAGCAAGATCAACAACACTCACAAATTTGCAAATTTGCTTCCCACAAAAAAGTGCTGGGGAAATCCGGGCGTTAGCGAAAAAAAGCTTGATAAGCACGGCGTATACCGCACTAGAGATGGGTAAGGCTTGGATCCCTCCCGTGGGGCGCACACTCTCCCTTGTGTCTCAGACTGAGGGCGTAGAAAATTTTCATGAAGCAACCAATAGCGATAAGGGAGTAATACTACTTGCGCCCCATATAGGTCATTGGGAACTGTTTGCTCTTTATCTCTGCAATAAGCTGGATGCCACTTTTATGTATCAACCGACAAAGCTGGAACGAATGGATGGATTGATAAAGAAGGCGAGGGGGCGAGCTGGGCTTAATTTGGTGCCTACCAATAGGAAAGGGGTTTCTCAATTACTCTCCAGATTAAACAAAGGAGGCTTAGTTGGTGTATTACCAGACCAGGTGCCTGCCACGGAAGGTGGAGAGTACGCTCTTTTTTTTGGGCAACCCGCTTTCACTATGACCTTGGCGAGTAAATTAGCTTACCGCACAGGAGCAAGGGTCTTTTTCGGATTTTCCTTACGACTTCCAAATGCGGCCGGCTTCAAAATAATCGTGAAGGAAGCAGACGCAGCTATCTACTCCCATGACTTAATTAGGTCAACAACTGCAGTTAATCAAATGGTCGAGCAGTGTGTGGCAATCGAAATAAGCCAATATCAGTGGGAATATAAAAGATTTCGCCGCCAGCCTAATGAAGTTAAATTTTACTAGTTAGGCTTTTTGGGATTTTAAGGAACAGGGAGATCAAGAAATTCCACCTAGCGTTTCCAAAACATTGGAGTAAAAAGAACCAATAGAGTGAACACTTCTAATCGACCTAACAACATTGCAAAACAAAGAATCCATTTCGCCGCGTTGGGCAGGTAGCCATAGGTCTCTGCAACGCTTGCCAGTCCTGGCCCAAGATTGTTTATACAAGCAGCAACCGCACTGAAAGCTGTGATGATATCGAGGCCTGTGGCAAGTAACGCCAAAAGCATCGCTATAAATGCCATCACGTAAACCGCGAAGAAGCCCCAAACAGACTCAATAATTCGATCTGGTACTGGGTTTCTGCCGAGTTTAATTGGAATAACCGCCTTAGGATGAATTAGGCGTTGCACCTCGCGAAAACCTTGTTTGAAAATTAACAGGATCCGGATAGCTTTCATGCCGCCACCAGTAGATCCGGCACATGCACCGATGATTGCCGCATATAGCAACATATACGGTAAAAATAACGGCCAGGAACTGAAGTCTGCTGTGGTAAACCCCGTTGTTGTAGCCACCGAAACCACCTGGAATACACCCTTGATAGCAGAATCGAATACATTGGAATAAGTGGCAGAAAAATAGAGAACCAATACTGTAACCACAGAAACAGAAAAAAGGATAAAAGAATAAAATAAAAATTCCGGGTCGTTGAGGTAGTGTTTTATTCCCCGGCGTTGCCAAGCGGTAAAGTGTAATGCGAAATTGATGCCCGCAATGAACATAAATACAATTGCGACAAGTTCGACAGCGGAGTTATCAAAGAAACCCATGCTTTGATCGTGAGTAGAAAAACCACCGATGGCGACAGTAGTAAAGCTGTGACTTATGGCATCGAATAAATCCATGCCAGCCATCCAGTAAGCTAAAGCGCACACGATGGTGAGGGTTAAGTAGATGAACCACAATGCTTTTGCTGTCTCCGTTAATCTTGGGACGAGTTTATTGTCCTTAACTGGGCCTGGGCTCTCTGCGCGATAAAGTTGCATACCGCCAATACCAAGCATGGGAAGTAATGCCATTGCTAAAACGATGATTCCCATACCTCCAAGCCACTGTAATTGCTGCCGGTAAAATAATATAGATTCTGGCAGGCTATCCAACCCAGAAATTACAGTAGCGCCCGTAGTCGTCAGCCCAGAAAGGGATTCAAATACCGCATCAGTTATGGATAGTTCCAGTGCCGTAGAAAGCAGAAAAGGCAGACAACCCGCAGTACCTAAAACTGCCCAAAAAAGCGTAACTACCAAGAACCCATCCTTGGTGCTAAGTTCTGTTTTTGACCGCGCAGTTGGTAAAAATAAAACCAGGCCGATAATAAATGTTATGAGAAATGAATTAATAAATACCATTGCCATACCATCGCCGTATCCCAAAGACACGGCGAATGGCAGAAAATTACTCAGCGCACTGAACAACATCAGTAAGAGGCCTAGAATCTTAACTATGATTGAAGCGTGCATTATTTAATTATCGCGTTAGCAGACTGGGTTAGAAAAAACTGAAGCCTACCTGGAAAAGGCGTTCAACTTCTCGGATTTTTTTTCTGTCGACGAGGAATAAAATTACGTGATCACCAGACTCAACTACTGTGTCATCATGAGCGATTAAAACTTCATCGTTGCGCACTATTGCGCCGATAGTAGTACCTTCAGGCAAATCGATATCTTCTATTGCCCTACCGACAACTTTCGAAGATGCTTTATCCCCATGGGCAATGGCCTCCATTGCTTCAGCCGCACCTCGGCGAAGTGAGTGGACTTTCACTACATCACCACGACGCACATGGGTTAGAAGGCTACCAATTGTGGCTTGTTGAGGTGATATTGCAATATCGATCTCCCCGCCCTGAACTAAATCCACATAAGCAGGATTATTAATGGTGGCCATAACTTTCTTAGCGCCTAAGCGTTTGGCTAGCAAAGACGACATGATGTTCGCTTCATCATCATCGGTTAGAGCGAGAAACACATCAGTGTCTTCGATGTTCTCATCGAGGAGTAGCTCTTGGTGAGATGACTCACCATTGAGCACGATCGCTTTATCTAAGTATTCAGATAAAAATGCGCAGCGCTTGAGATCTCTTTCAATAATTTTTACTTGATATCGTTGCTCGAGATTCTCTGCTAAGCGTAAGCCGATATTTCCGCCACCTGCAATTATTATACGCTTGTAAGGCCGGTCTAAACGGCGAAGCTCTCCCATGCAGGCGCGGATATTATTTTTGGCAGCAATGAAAAAAACTTCATCGTCTGCTTCAATTACTGTTGATCCTTCTGGGGTGATAGGCCGGTCTTTGCGAAAAATCGCCGCCACCCGAGTTTCAACTGAAGGCATATGTTGGCGAAGGAATCTGATTTCTTGACCAACCAAAGGGCCACCATAGTAGGCTTTGACGGCTACGAGTTGGACTTTCCCATCGGCAAAATCAAGTACCTGCAATGATCCAGGCAAATCGATGAGGCTACTAATATAGCTTGAAACTATGAGCTCTGGACTAATAACAACATCAACAGCGATGCCGTTTTTACCAAATAACTTATCGCTTACCAGATAAGAGGAAGACCGAATTCGACAGATTTTTTTAGGAGTTTGAAAAAGAGAGTAAGCGACTCTGCAGGCGACCATGTTAATTTCATCACTCTCTGTGACAGCGATAATCATATCGGCATCTTCACCGCCGGCACGTTCTAAAACGTCAGGATGAGACGCCTCGCCAGTGATTGTTCCGATATCGATGTGGTCTTTAAGTTCACGAAGTTTTTCTGCGTCTGTATCGACAACAGTTATGTCATTGGCTTCGTTCGCCAATGTTTCGGCGAGGCTGCTTCCAACCTGATTTGCACCGAGAATAATTATTTGCATGGGGCCTGTCTCATTGACTGCTTCGCCGGACCAAATTCTGGATTTTTCTACCTTTTTACAAGTAAGGAAAAAAAGAAACCATCAGAGCCAGTATTTGCGCTGGGCAGAAGCTGTCTTCCATTGTCACATTCTACTCCCCAATCGGCCGCTATGCCTTCATATTTAGCGTTATCCGTGGATTCGAGAAACGCAGAAACAACGTCCTGATTTTCTTCTTTGAGAACCGAACAAGTGGTATATAAAAGCAGCCCGCCAGGTTTAAGACAAGCCCAAAGGCTTTCCAAAAGTGATTTCTGAGAATGTTGCAGTGAACTTAAGTCAGATTCCTTTCGCAATAGCTTAATATCGGGATGGCGGCGTATTACACCCGTTGCAGAACAGGGCGCGTCTAGCAGAATTCGATCAAAACCATTTCCGTCCCACCAGCTATCAGTGTCAGAGGCATCAGCGCTAAGCAAAGTGGCCTTAAAGTGCAAGCGAAACAGGTTTTCTTTAATCTTTTTTAAGCGCTCAGAGGATATGTCCATCGCAACACATTCCGATAGTGAGCGCTCACTTTCTAATATATGACAGGTCTTCCCGCCTGGTGCTGCGCAGGCATCCAATACACGCAAGCCTGGTTTTAATTGAAGTAAATCGGGGACGAGCTGTGAAGCCTCGTCTTGTACGCTCAACAAACCTTCATTAAAGCCGGGCAGTTTTTCGACAGACATTGGCTTGGTTAAGGTTAAAGCGGTTTTAGCGATTTGACCTAACGTTGCTTGGATATCAGCTTCTTCCAACGACTTCTGAATTTCACTAGGCGAAGATTTGCGAGTATTTGCTCGAAGGGTCATTGGTGGTCGTTGGTTATTATTAGTGAGAATTTCCTCTAAATGATTGCTTTGCTGAGTGGCAAGTTTATCGACGATCCATTTAGGATGTGACATTCGAACAGATAGATCTGCCTTAGCAACGCAGTCTTTAACCATTTCGCTCTGTCTTTGATAGTTTCTGAGTACAGCGTTCACCAAACCCTTCGCCCATGGCTTATGCAGCTCACCGATAGCAGAAACTGTTTCATTGATAGCAGCATAATCGGCAATACTGAGTTCTCTTAATTGATAAAGTCCGATTATTAGCAGGCATCTAATATCGCTATCTTTCTTCTTAAGAGGGCGCTTCAAGAGCAGGGACAATTCGAACTCAAGTAGATGAAACCAACGACAACTACCGAAGCAAATTTCTTGTAATAACGCATAATCTTTAGAGGTTTTGTGTTTACTCAAATGAGTAGTTAAAGAACCATTGCCCTTTAACAAATCTGAGAGAATGATTGCTGCTATAGCGCGGATATTAGTTGGTATCATTGTTCCAGGGCCGGCTCATCGGAGAAAGTTTTCCCAACTTCAAATAATGAAGGTTTAGAATTAAGCAAATCACCTACCCCTGTAGCATTTTTACCTGGGAGTTGAACAGTGTAAATACGCAGAGCGGAATTCAAGCATCGCACGGTAAATGTATCTTTAGTAACTTCTATAATCGTACCGCACTGCGTTTCAGAATTATTAGACTGTTCAGTAGGAATGTCAGCTCGGAGTATTCGTAATCGTTTCTGATCGAGAAAGCAATAAGCTGGAGACCTCCCAATTCCTGCTCTTATTTGTCGTTCAATAAATTCTGACCGTTTAGACCAATCAATTAAGGCCTCAGTCTTGTGAAGCTTATCTGCATAACAACTAAGAGAATCATCTTGTTTTTCCGCATCTTCTAGCATTTCTGTCAAGTTATTAAGACAATGTAATAAGGCTTTCGAGCCACCGGCCATCAATTTCGTTTCTAGATCTACACGAGTATCACTGTCCAAAATGTTGACAAAACGCTTGTATAATATTTCACCAGTATCTAGTCCTTCGTCCATTTTCATAATAGTGACACCTGTCTCCTTGTCACCACTTAATAATGATCTTTCAATTGGTGCAGCGCCACGCCAACGCGGAAGTAATGAAGCGTGAACATTAATACATGCATATTTTGGTATGGCTAGTATCACTTTGGGTAAGATCAAGCCATAAGCAACTACCACTAGCACATCAGGAGAAATTTTCTCTAAAACATCCCGCTGTTCTTGCTCTTTTAAACTTTCCGGTTGCAGTACCCGTAAACCATTTTCAAGTGCCAAATTTTTCACCGGGCTAGCTTGAAGTTTCTTGCCACGACCTGCTGGGCGATCGGGCTGCGTGTACACCGCAACTACTTCATGTTCTGAATCAATAATTGCAGATAGATGAGCAGCAGAAAATACAGGTGTACCTGCAAAACAGATTCGAAGTTTTTGCATGAGCTTAGGTGGTCTTCTTTTGATCTTTTTCAAGCTTGTGACGAATTCGGGTTCGCTTTAGGGCGCTGATGTAGTCAACAAACAATTTGCCATCGAGATGATCTATTTCATGCTGTACGCAAGTGGATAGAATACCTTCAGCATTGAGCTCAAGAGATGCACCGCTTCTATTCTGAGCGGACACTTTAATGGTTTTAGGTCGAGATACAGTTTCATAGAATCCAGGTACCGAAAGACAGCCTTCGTCGTACTCAGTGAGTTCGTCCTCAATTACTTCAAAACTTGGATTAATTAGCACATGGGGGCTATCTTTATTTTCCGATACATCTAGCACCAAAAGTCGCTTGTGGACATTGACCTGAGTTGCAGCAAGACCTATACCCTCTGCTTCATACATGGTTTCGAGCAGATCGTCGATAAATACATGTAGCTCTGCGTCGAAAACAGTTACGGGGGCTGCTATTTTTCGAAGCCTGGGATCGGGGAATTCCAGGATTTGTAAAATTGCCATAGTCTCGAAATCCCTGATAAATAGGTAGAAAACCAAAAAAGCAGTCTGTAACGTGCTTTTAGTGCTGATTATACCGTATTGCTAAGTTATCCATGTTACTAACAACAGAATTTTATTGATAAAAAAAATGGAAATTCAATAATTCTTATTGACATGCTAGCTGTAAACATTGGCGATAACTTAGTAATTGGCGCATGCGACGAAGTGGTTGCTCAGAGTAATTGGTCCGCAAGAACAAATTCATTTTAGTTTTATCGAGAAAAGCGGGCTTATATGGACTCATCAGGTGAGAATCCCTGTGGTGTTGAAATTGAATATCTTAGTTTTGCCAGAATTCTCGCAGATGACAATGTCGATATACGTAGAGTTCTAATAAATCACTGCCGTAAAAACATAAAAGGTGAGTAATCGCTTACTAACTGGTTAAAACCTTAGAATTACGGCTACAATTTTCCCAATTGCACTGGCCGAATATTTTTTCGACGAGGTTACTGTTTTTGTCGACGCGGAGACCATGTCATCCTGAATAGACACAGTTTTTGTAAGTCTTGCCTTAACTGAAAAATTGGAAACATATTGTCAATACTATTTCCGGCCAGTCTAATTGTTGATAATTTTAAGCGCAGTCGTATGATATTCCGCGAACGGTTTCGTGCACCTTCTTGGAGTCGGAGCGGACGGGCTGTATCCACGAAGCAATCAAAAGTTAGACGAGCAAATTATTAAAAACGGCTTACTGATATATGAGTTTCGGTTAGTTTCAGGCCCGATGCCGTAAAATTTTAGTCAGTGTAACCTAATAATTAGTGAACTAAGCCTCGGGCACTGCTAATAGAAGTTAATGAAAAGGCTGCGCTTCTATTACTGAAAGGTTTGCACTGGAATAGAATCGAGACGTATTCGGAATGTCTGGTTCTATTAGTCGGATACAGGCCAAGTGGGCTCATCGCTTGATACAACAAGATACTGAATTAGCCGAACATCCCGTCGACATATTGAAAAAATTTTCACGATACTGGACAATTCTGAATTTCGAAGATGTAATCCAAACAAGGGAAAGCAGGGTGATAGAATTTCTCGGTTCGCCAGAAGACTTTGCTCGAGAGCGAGAAAAATATTAAGCACATTAGATCAGCAGCCAGGTACTTTGGAAACATTTATAGAAAGAACCGGATTAGCCGGTTCAAAATTCCGAACACCCTATTCGATTTGGAGCTACAGGGAAGAATTGAGAATGTGGATGGTCGTTATTCTAGACCTTCCTAGTGACTATTGCATACTCGAAGCGACTCATGTAGTTTGCCCGTTTCTCTAGATTTAGTAGGACTTGAGGCCGATGACGAAACCATTTGTTACCACTCTGAAGGGATCAAAATCTGACTTAACAATCATGGAATTATTGGTACCAGCTGCCTCTGATTTGGCTGAACGAGTCGAAGCAGAGCACGCCGCAAATGTAGAGAAGGTTAAAGTTCGAGATGAAATTTTGCAGGCATTTCGTTAATTTCTTATTGGGGTTCACCAATTGAACAAGCTAGATCTTCAGGTAGCTTGTATACATCTTAGTGAAGGCAATATTATTGCTTATCCAACTGAAGCGGTGTGGGGACTAGGTTGTGACCCAAACAATCAAACCGCTGTAGCAAAACTTCTTGAGTTAAAGAAAAGGCCTGTCGAAAAAGGCCTTATTTTAGTTGCAGCACATCAATCGCAAATCTCCGATTTATTGAAGCCGCTTTCTAATCGACAAAAAGAATTACTGCAAAATACCTGGGCCCATCCAGTTACCTGGATCATTCCTGATTCACTAAATCTTATTCCGCACTGGATAAAAGGTAGCAATAATTCCGTTGCAATCAGAATAAGCAGTCATCCCGTCGTGCAGGGGCTCTGTTCCCAATTCGGGGGACCCGTCGTTTCTACCTCAGCTAATATAGCAGGAGGAGCGGAAACTAGATCTAGGTCAATGGTTGAGGAACAATTTGGTTCTAATATCGCTTACATCGTCGAGGGTAATCTTGGCGATGAGCCCAGACCTTCAGAGATCCGAGATCTTGTGAGCCAAGAAATTCTTCGATGACCGGCCAGTATAGCTGTGAAACAATGAATGAATTTGGAATGAGATATTTGTAGGGAGTAATCTAATTGAGCGACGTTAATACAGATAAAGTTAAGAAGTTCTTACTAGATCTGCAATTAAATATTTGCGAGAGCCTAGAAGTTCTTGAGCCAGAAGCTAAATTTCATACTGATAAATGGGATAGAGACGAAGGTGGATCGGGAATTAGTCGCGTAATTAGTGATGGTTCAGTTTTTGAAAAGGGCGGCGTTCTTTTTTCCCATGTATTTGGTTCAGCCATGCCGGCATCGGCCACTGCCGCGAGGCCTGAACTGGCAGGAAGGGCTTTCGAGGCGATGGGCATCTCGCTGGTGATCCACCCACTGAATCCTTTCGTGCCAACTTCACATGCAAATTTTCGCTTATTTGTGGCGACTAAAGAAAATGAAGAGTCAGTGTGGTGGTTCGGTGGAGGCTATGATTTAACGCCCTATTACGGCTTTGATGAGGATTGTATACACTGGCACCGCGAAGCCAAAAAAGCATGTGCCAGTTTCGGGTCTGACTATTACCAACGTTTCAAAAAACAGTGTGATGACTACTTTTACCTGAAGCACAGAGGCGAGACGCGAGGAATTGGTGGATTGTTTATCGATGACTTCAACGAACTGGGATTCGGGAAAAGTTTTGAATTTGTACAGTCTGTGGCATCGAGTTATTTGAGCGCCTATCTACCACTCGTCGAAAGAAGACACGGCATCGATTATACGGAGAGAAACAAAGAGTTTCAGGAGTATAGGCGCGGCCGATACGCGGAGTTTAATTTGGTTTATGATCGAGGCACGATTTTCGGGCTTCAATCTGGAGTTGGCCGAATTGAATCCATATTAATGTCGCTGCCGCCGGTAGCGCGTTGGATCTACGATTGGAAGCCTGAAGCGGGAAGTGAAGAAGAGAAGCTTGCTAACTATTATCTACAGCATAAGAATTGGATCTGAGTACATCAGCAAACCAAATATAAAATGTAGAAATATGAAAAGGCGAAAATAAAAGTGAGAAATTCAGTATCTCGTTATGCAGTTCTCGGCAGTCCTGTCGCCCACAGTAAATCGCCCCGCATTCATGCTGCCTTCGCTGCTGAGACTAATCAGCAGCTTGATTATACGGCGGTTGAAGTTACGGGAGAGAACTTTAATGCGTTCGCCAAGGATTTTTTTGCCAAAGGTGGTGCAGGCTTAAATATTACAGTACCTCATAAAGAGAAGGCCTTCAAAATTAGCAACTCTTGCTCAGAGCGAGCAATGTTAGCGAAAGCTGTGAATACCTTATTACTTGATAAAGATAAGCGGATCTATGGTGACAACACCGACGGAATTGGTTTGCTCCGCGACCTGCAGAATAATCATGAATTGAGTATTAATAATAAGAACATTCTAATACTCGGCGCAGGCGGCGCAGTTCGTGGCGTGCTCGCAACTTTAGCTTTAGAAGATGTTAGCTCAATTACAATAGCCAATAGAACAATTGCGAAGGCAGAATTGTTATGTGAAGAATTTTCTGCGTACGCGGAAGTTATGGCTACGGGATACGATGAACTTGGTCTAACTAAATTTGATCTAATCATAAATGGAACTTCTATGGGCTTAAGCGGAGAAACTCCAGCACTGAGCCAAAGCGTATTGGCAGATCAATGCTGTTGCTACGATATGATGTATGGCAATGAAGAAACAGCTTTCGTAAAGTGGGCAAAAAATAATGGAGCGAATCAGGCAGTCGATGGGTTGGGCATGTTAGTAGAGCAAGCGGCAGAGGCATTCTATCTTTGGAGAGAAGTTCGGCCGGACACTGCAGCTGTCATTGCTGAGCTGCGAACT
This sequence comes from Gammaproteobacteria bacterium, assembly GCA_012960305.1. GTDB lineage: Bacteria > Pseudomonadota > Gammaproteobacteria > Pseudomonadales > Pseudohongiellaceae > UBA9145. Next base: position 576,510 of record DUBM01000014.1, read on the forward strand.
TTAGGATGACTGCAGGCTAAAAGCGCGAGGCTTCTTGATTTTTAGCTCTTAGCTCTCTTGTCAAAATTTAAATTTATAGCAAAGGTATTGGTTATGTCCGACCATTTTCCCCAGATCTGATCCCAACCTTTATCCCTTCTAGTGTCAATATATTCGCTTTTTCTTTTTGGTAACCAATTTAACTCTCAAAAAATAAAAAAAGAAAAAGCACAAAAAACAAGTAAAAAAAGGCTATTGAATTAACTATAGCCCTTTATTGATCTTTTAGAAGGTTTAGTGTTCCTCTTCTGCACCACCGTGTTCTTCGCCATGGAGATCACTCGGGCCTAACGCTTCAGCGTTTGGATCGTGACCCATGTAAGTGTAACGAGTTCCCGATGTGTAATTTCCTTCGATTGTTATAAATGCAATCAGAAGTAAAAGCACCATAGGTGGCCCTAAAATTGTAAAGACTAAGGCCATCCGTTCCCATACAGCATGCATGAAAATAGAGACGATGAACCCTGCTTTTAGCGCCATAAACAATATAACTAGAGTCCATCGCCACGCGCCTTGCACTTCAAAAAAATCAACGGAATAGGAACAAGCACTAAGGAAGAATAGTAGCGTCCATATTTTGTAATAAATCCCAAGAGGATGTTGTTGACCTGCTTCAGCTGACATCTCTGTCTCCTCTTACAATAAGTAGAAAAGTGCGAAAATGAATACCCAAACAAGATCAACAAAGTGCCAATAAAGACCCGCAATTTCCACGATCTCGAAGCCTTTGTCATCGTAATAACCTCGCTTAACTCTGAAGGCTACCCACAGGAGGTAGATAACACCCGCTGATACATGTAGACCGTGAAAGCCAGTAATCATAAAGAAGACTGAGCCGAATTGAGGCGCTCCGAACGGATTACCCCAGGGCCTTACGCTCTCATCGACAATTAGCTTTGTCCACTCAAATGCTTGCATGCCAACGAAAGACGCACCTAATGCAGCAGTAGCAACGATAAACCAAAAGGTTTTCTTCTTGTCTTTGCGATATCCCATGTTAACGGCAAGAGCCATGGTGCCCGAGCTAGTAATGAGGATAAACGTCATGATCGCAATTAGGATCAATGGTATTGGATCGCCGCCAAATGAAAGAGCAAAAATTTCGCTCTGAGGAGGCCATGGCTGCGTAGTGGTTAATCGGACATTAAGATAACCGGTTAAGAAGCAAGTGAAAATGAACGTATCACTTAGCAGGAATATCCACATCATCGCCTTTCCCCAAGGCACATGGTACGCCTGCTTATCTGCAGACCAGTCGTCAACTAAGCCTAGAACACCGCTATGGAGTCCAGCTTCATTTACTGCGGTTCCACTCATCCTAATTTCCCATTAACTTTCTAACAATTTTAAAAAAAGAAACTTATGTGTTTGCCAACATTGCAAACATGGCCAACCAAACTATCAAGAGGAAATGCCAATAGAGAGTACATAATTCAATGCTGAGTTTTATCTCTTCTGGTTTGCTGCCTGCTATCAATCGAATTGAGCTCTTACTCCAAACCCATAGGCCACCTAATAAGTGTAGTGCGTGCAATCCGGTCAACAGAAAGAAAAACGAAGTTGCAGGGTTAGCATTGATGTAGTTGCCAGTAGCCTGGAGATCTTGCCAAGTATTCATTTGGCCGGCGATAAATAAAATCGCGAATACGCCACCGCCGATAAAAGCAGATATTAAATGCTTGCGTGCTTCAGTCTGAACAATTGTTCGAGCCCACTGTAAAAGTATTGAACTAATAACGAGTAGTCCGGTGTTCAACCACAGTTGAGCAGGATCCGAAAGTGGCCGCCAATCTGGTAGCTCCATGCGGATTATATAACTCACTGTAAATAGAGAGAACACAACAGAGGCCACTACCAGAAAGAAAACCAATGCTACTTTTTCAGGAGCAGTATCGAAGGTACCGACTGGCCGAAGGCCGCCGATGATCCCCTTTCTTTCCCAAGGCTTAACTGCTATGTTTTTTATAAAACTCATACGTCTGCCAATGGTTGGTCTATATCTGGATCGAAATGTTGCTCATCAACAGTTGGTTCTGCACTTTCAGGCGTATTCTGAGAAATAAAATCTTCATGAGCGCCTGGTACGCTGTAGTCGTAAGCCCAACGATAGACTGTTGGCAATTCATCACCCCAGTTACCATGAATTGGTGGCGTGTCCGGAGTCTGCCATTCAAGAGATGCAGAACCCCAAGGGTTGCCACCGGCCTTCTTGCCATTTCTCAGACTCCAGAAGATGTTGATAAAGAACAGTAACTGAGAGGTGCCGACGAATAGGGCAGCTATGGTGATTGCTGTGTTCAAATCTTGTGCAGACTGAGGAATAAAATCTGTTGTACCCAATGCATAGTAACGACGCGGAACTCCGAGGAATCCAAGATAGTGCATTGGCAAGTAGATCGCGTAAGTGCCAAGGAAAGTACACCAGAAGTGAAGTTTGGCCATGCCGGAGTGGAACATGCGACCAGTTATCTTTGGATACCAATGATAAAGCGCGGCGAAAAGCACAAGTACTGGAGATACGCCCATTACCATATGGAAGTGAGCAACCACAAAGTAAGTATCAGATAGAGGTAAGTCTATTACCACATTCCCAAGAAACAGACCTGTTAGGCCGCCATGGATGAAGGTAAAAATAAAGCCGATGGCGAAATACATAGGTGCATTTAGCCGGATGTTACCTTCCCACAGCGTTAACACCCAGTTATAAACTTTGAGTGCGGTTGGCACTGCAATGATTAAGGTTGTAGTAGCGAAGAAGAAGCCGAAGTAAGGGTGCATGCCGCTGACATACATGTGGTGAGCCCATACAACAAAACTTAATCCACCAATCGCGATAATCGCCCATACCATCATTCGGTAACCGAAAATGTTCTTACGTGCATGAGTACTAAGAACATCAGATACCAAACCGAAGGCTGGGAGCGCCACGATATAAACTTCAGGGTGACCAAAGAACCAGAACAAGTGCTGGAATAAGATTGGGCTGCCACCATTGTGATCAAGAGGCGTGCCCGATTCGATAACTGCCGGCATAAAGAAACTAGTGCCAAGCAGAGTATCAAAAATCATCATGATCGCTGATACCAACAATGCTGGAAAAGCGAATAGACCAAGAATAGTCGCAACAAAGATGCCCCAAACTGATAATGGCAAACGCATCATGGTGAGGCCACGGCAGCGACCTTGCAGAACCGTAGTTACATAGTTCAAGCCACCCATGGTGAAAGCCACAATGAACACTACCAATGATACGAGCATAAGTATAATGCCCATGTCATGACCAGGAGTTCCGGCCATGGCGGCCTGCGGTGGATACAATGTCCACCCGGCACCGGTGGGCCCTCCGTCGACAAAGAAACTTGCCATCAAAATCAATACTGAAAGAAGATATACCCAGTAGCTGAGCATATTCAGGAACGGAAATACCATGTCTCTGGCACCAACCATTAACGGGATTAGATAGTTCCCAAATCCGCCTAAAAATAGCGCCGTAAGCAGATAAACCACCATGATCATGCCGTGCATGGTTACCGACTGGTAGTAAGAGTTAGGGTCCATGAAGTCAAAACTCTCAGGGAAACCCAGTTGCATACGCATAAGCAATGACAACACCAGTGCAACACAACCTACTGCGATGGCAGTGCCACCATACTGAATAGCAATAACCTTGTGATCTTGGCTCCAAACGTATTTTGTAACCCAGCTATGCGGATGATGGAGCTCTTGCTCTTGATCAGCCAGTGGCAAGTAAGCCATTAAAACCTCCTAACTTTCTAACCGGTTTTTAGCTCCATATAAGAATTTTGGAGCTAAGCTAATTTCAATAAATCGTTCTAACTAATTTTGTATCTCGCGCCTTGTCTATCAAGCTCTTAATAATTCTTATTTAAGCGTGTTGATGTACGCCGCCACATCTTGAATTTCTTTTATGCCAGACATTGCTGTTGCCATGCCTACCATCTGCCCGCCATAGTTATCACCTCGATGAAGACCGCGGATGCCAGCTCGGAAATTACTAATCTGAGTAACGAAGTACCAATCACTCATACCGGCCAGTGCAGGCGCATCGGTATACCAAGTGCCGCTGCCGTCATCTAAATGACAAGCTGCGCAGTTTCGGTCGTAGATGTCGTAGCCATTGTCGATATCACCAGTTACCGTTGTTGGAGCAGGAGTATCTGGAAGTGAAGCAATATAGGCAGCCATGTTGCGGACAGCATCATCGGTAGCGAGTGTCTGTACCATTGGCGCCATAACAGCACCGTTAGTGTCACCTTCTCCGCCACGTACTCCATTTTTAAAGTAGTTAAGCTGTCTTTCGATGTACCAGGCTGATTGGCCGGCAAGCTTAGGGCCGTTTAAGGATTGGTTCCCCTCGCCCGCAGCGCCATGGCAAGTTGCACAAAGAGCATACTGAGCTTGATCTGCTGCTGGGTTCGCGGCGATGCGCGACTGAGTTTCTGCGAAAGTTGGTTGGTTAGCTATCCAGGTATCGAAATCTTCCTGAGTATCGACAACAACTGAGCCGCGCATGACAAAGTGACCTATGCCACACAGTTCTTCACAAAGAATGTCGTAGCGACCAACTTTGTTAGGATCAAACCAAAGATAGGAAACTAATCCAGGCACCAAGTCCATCTTCACGCGGAACTGAGGAACTGTGTAGTTATGCAGCACGTCATTGGAGCGAAGGTTTGCTTTGACCGGCTGATTAATTGGCAGGTGCATCTCTGGACCAGTAACAACAACATCGTCCTGACCACGAGGATCATCGAGATTGACGCCGAAAGGGTTTGATTCAGTGACCAGTGCCGTATCTGCAAAGCCAAGCTGACCGTCAGCGCCAGGATAGCGGAAAGCCCACTGCCATTGCTGCCCCATGACTTCGTACTCAGTGGCACCCTCTGGAACATTTACAAAGGTGGCCCATACGAATAGCCCTGGCGCCAACATTGCTATAACACCAATCGAAGTTATGACCGATAGCCATACTTCCAATTTGGCATTTTCCGGTTCGTAGACGGCTTTATGGCCCTCTTTCTCCCGAAACTTGTAGACGCAATAAGCGAGGAATAGGTTGAGGAGGACAAACACAGTGCCGGTGACAATGACCGTCACAGTTATTGTGAAATCAATTGATCCCCAATCTGCAGCTATGTCCGTAAACCACCAACCAAAATAAGGTACTGCGAAGTGGAAAAAAATTGATCCGACGACCAACAGAAAAATAGCGACCGCTAAAGCCATAAAGCAGTAATCCTTCTAATATTTACAAACATATCTAGGCCGGCCGAGAGATAAGTGAATCTCTATGCCTGGGCCCGAAAAATTAGTGTAATTTTGTTCCAGTCTTTCCAGAGACTCGGAGTAGGTGAGCTAAAGATCACCGCAATTCGTATTTAGTAAGCAGCAATAAGTCACTAATAATACTCTTATTAGCCCTGAAGGCGTAAAATTTCTCTCTCAATTTCTCTCTCAATTTCTCTCTCAATTTCTCTCTCAATTTCTCTCTCAATTTCTCTCTCAATTTCTCCTTCGATTCTGCGAGCTCATCTTGAGATTATAGTCAAAACGTGGTTGAATGCTCGCGCTCAAAAAAGAACGAATCCAGACAAGCCTCTATTAGTGGTATATGCTATCTAGATGCCTCCGCTTTCCTACTAAACAAGCCAATTAAATAAGCAGACCTGTGACCGAAATTACTTCAAATTCCGCAACGACCAGTTGGCGCGATTTCTATGAAATGTGCAAGCCACGGGTCGTCATGTTAATGATTCTAACTTCCTTGGTTGGAATGTTCCTCGCCGTACCGGGTATGGTTGATTTGGATGTGCTAATTCTAGGAAATCTGGGCATCGCTCTCGTAGCCAGCTCTGGCGCAGTGGTCAATCATCTTATTGATCGAAAAATCGATCTTAAGATGAAGCGTACTCACAATCGACCTCTACCTCAGGGCAGAGTACATGCAACTCAAACAATTGTGTTTGCTTTGGCGATAGGCGTTGCCGGTATGGCTATCTTGCTATTCTGGATTAACCCGCTTTGCGCATGGCTTACCCTAGCTTCATTTGTTGGATACGCCTTTATTTACACTGGCTATTTAAAGCACGCCACGCCGCAAAACATTGTCATCGGTGGTTTATCCGGTGCCATGCCGCCGCTACTAGGCTGGTCTGCTGTCACTGGCACTATCGAGTCTGATGCGTTGATTCTTGTGTTAATCATTTTCGCCTGGACGCCACCACACTTCTGGGCCTTAGCGATTCACCGCAAGGCAGAATACGCAAATTCCGGTGTCCCTATGCTGCCGGTTACCCATGGTGAGCACGTCACCAAAATCCATATTCTTATTTACACAGCAATTTTGGTTATTGTCAGCGTCTTTCCTTTCTTTTCAGAAATGAGTGGATTGCTTTATCTCGTTTCAGCGTTGTTGCTGGGAGCTGGATTCTTAGCATGGTCAACATTGCTAATGGTCAAACCAAAACCGACTACCGCGATGGAAACCTTTCGCTATTCCATCATCTACCTGACTTTGCTTTTCGTCGCTTTAGTAGTAGATCACTACTTATTCTAAGTTCAATTTTTAAGATCGTTCCCATCATGCAACTGACCCGTAAGGCTAAGATCGCACTAGCAACATTCCTCCTCTTCGATGTTTTACTAATAATCGTTTGGACGGAATTGTATTCAGTGCGGGCCTTAAGAAAGGATGTCGTTGAACTACGAGAATTGGGGACCACAATCTTTCCGACTCCTGCTGTGGTTGAAGCCTTTAATTTGACCGATGAGACTGACAATGCATTTGGCAAAGAAGATCTATTAGGCCAGTGGAATTTGATGTTCTTTGGATTTACTTCCTGTCCAGATATTTGCCCACTAACAATGATAGCACTGGAACAGTTTTACTCGTCAATAGAATCCGAGCTATTGCCACAAATAGTTTTAGTTTCCATCGACCCAAACCGCGACGATGTTGACACGATGAATAGCTACGTGAATTCTTTCCATGAAGATTTTATCGGTTTAACTGGTGACGCGGATGAACTTGCAGCGTTGGCCGACCAATTCTATGTAGTACATGAAATGGATATGAGCAACGGCATTAGTGACAGTCACGATTCTCATGCAGCTGCACCATCGCAATTTGAATTGCAGGGCTTAGATCAAGCAATGACGATGTCTGATGACAACTATCTTATAAATCACAGCGGCCATATTTCTATAATTAGTCCAGATGGAAAGTTTCATTCTGTGATGAGACCTCCACATCGTAACCGAGACATCAAAAGAGTATTTGAAATTCTCGTTTCAAATTTTAAATTCTAACTCTCATTTCTAACTGTCAATTGCGATAGCTCGCAGTACAAGTCTCTAACTACGTTTTATTGTTTTTCTATAGCAGGGAAATAATGCATCGTGACAAAAAATATTGTTGCAACAACAACAATAGATGGGCCGACTGGCGTATCAAAATAAAATGCAGAAAACAGGCCTACGACAACGGAACAAACTCCGATTAAACTAGCAAAAAAGGCCATTTTTTCCGGTGTTTCTGCAATTCTGCGTGCTGCAGCTGGCGGAATTATAAGCAGGGAAGTAATTAGCAATACACCTACAATTTTCATCGAGACGGAGATTGTTAGTGCGACCAAGAGAGCAATAAGCAAATTCAAACATGTTATGTTGGCACCCTCGATTTGGGCCAACTCTTCATGCACGGTTGCCGACAACAAATCATTCCAAAACCGGTAAAGCACTACAGCAACTACGGCTACGATGGCAATTACCCAATACAAGTCATCTTCGTTGATTGTTAATAGTGCGCCGAATAGATACGCCTCAAGATTAATCCGCACAGAATCAGTAAAGGCGAGTACTACTATACCAATCGCCAAACTACTGTGGGCAAGAATACCTAAGAGCGCGTCTGTAGAAAGGGAGGGTTTGCGATCCAAAAGTGTCAGCAAAAATGCAAATACTACGCTGCTTACGATGATGCTAAGTTGTGGGTTGCTGTCGGTGATTAAGCCGATAGCTATTCCCAATAACGCGGAATGCGCGAGCGTATCTCCAAAATAAGACATCCGGCGCCATACTATAAATGAACCCAGCGGACCGGCAACTAATGCCAAACTAATCCCTGCGATGAGAGCAAACACAATGAAGTCTGTTGTAAGTAACTCAATCATGATCGCAATCCTTTACCTCCCCATCGATAGTATGCTCATGATTATGATGATGAGTGTATACCGCTAGGTTTTCAGCTGCTCTCGCCCCAAATAATTCTAAATAGGCAGGGTCGTTGCTTACGTGTTCAGGCTTTCCATGGCAACAAATATGATGGTTTAAACAGATGACTTCATCAGTGGAGGACATGACTAAATGCAGGTCATGGGAAATCATTAAGACTCCACAATTCTGCCTATTGCGAATTTCGCTAATCAGTTGGTAGAGCTCAGCCTGTCCAGCGAGGTCTACTCCTTGAGCAGGTTCGTCAAGGATGAGAAGCTGAGGAGCGCGCAATAGAGCTCTTGCCAAAAGCACCCGTTGTAATTCACCACCCGATATTGACACCAGCTGATGGTGTTGCAGATGCAATATATTCAGTTCATCCAAGGTCGCAGCAAGTAAGACTGGGTCAGAATTATTTGCCAACTGCAAAAACCGTTGCACAGTGAGGGGCAACGTTGCCTCTATATGTACTTTTTGTGGCATATAACCGATACGCAGCGACTCAATGGAGGACAGTTGCCCTGAGTCGGGCTTAAGCAAGCCTAGAAGTATTCTGACCAGGGTTGTTTTGCCAGCACCATTAGGGCCAATCAGAGTAACGATTTGCCCTTTGCTTACAGACAAACTAATGTCTTGCAGAACTTTTCTGTCTCCAAATTTTTTGTAAATTGAGTTTGCCGACAGAAGAGATTTGGCAGTATGTGTAAGTGGTTCCATGATTATTGTTTCAATTAACGTTTGTGCTTGGCCAATGTGGTCGCCTGACAAGTTTCGTAGCAAAACGCCATAAACTTGATTCGTTTGTCATTGATAAATGGTGTCGGCATATAAGCCCGACAGACATTGGTATATCATAGCATTGATGTCAATTATCCTCTTCCGCCACTAATTCTCGCTCAAAATGCGCAATAAAACTTCCAGCTTCTTTTTCATAATCGCCACTACGATTCTTGCTAGTAATTTGGCCAGTGCTCAAGTTTCGATTGCGACGACAGTTAGACCTTTGCAGTTAATTGCTGAGTCAATAGTCGGAGAATCTGGTACTGTCACTTCTATAGTTGGCAGGCAAGACTCTCCTCATCAGTTTGTACTGACACCCTCTGACCGGCTCGCTATCGCATCAGCAGATTTACTGATTTGGATAGGGCCTGAACTTGAAGTCTATCTGGCGGATTTTTTGAACGATGAAAGTCGCTCTGGCTCGATTATCACGGTTCTGGAAAATCCCGCATTAACTATTCATAAGATAAACGACAATATTGACGCTCATTTCTGGTTGAACTCCGATAACGGGATTGCCTTGGCCAAGGAGATCAAAGATAGGCTGATAGAAATCGATCAAGCACGGTCAGTTCAGTATCAAAGTCGATTCGAATCTTTTGTCGCAGAAATAGAGGTGACAAATCGAGATTTAACAGAGCGCTTCTCAACCAGTCACAATAACTATCTCGTTTACCACAATGCCTATCAATATTTTGAACGACAATTCGGTCTGCAACATTCCGTGGCACTGCTGGCAGATCCAGAAACTCAACCAGGCATTCAACACATATTGAGAACACGAGAACTGGTCGAAAACAGCATGCCCAAGTGCTTGCTTGTGGAGCCAGAGTCGAGCATGGAACTGGTGACCACCTTGACTGACGGCATGGATATACGGACTGTTTCGGTCGATCATTTGGGCTATGATGTTTTACCGTCCGATAATCCCTACAGGCAACTATTACTGCAGGTGGCTGAGAGTTTCGAGAGCTGTATTAATTAGCTGAAATTTTTCTTCGCCCACACAAAAAATAGATACTGGTAAAGCGCATGGCAGAAAAAAAACAACTCATACTTGTAGACGGATCCTCTTATCTTTTTAGGGCTTTTCACGCACTCCCGCCTTTAGTTACCAGTCGTGGTCAACCGACCGGTGCTGTTAAAGGCGTAATCAACATGATACGCAGCCTGATAAAAAATTATCCCGACAGCAATATCGCTATTGTTTTCGATGCCAAGGGGAAAACTTTTCGTAGCGATATCTACAAAGAATACAAGGCCCATCGCCCACCCATGCCTGAGGATTTGCGCTCGCAGATTGAACCGATACATACCATTGTAAAGGCCATGGGATTGCCGCTGCTAATGATCTCTGGCGTAGAGGCTGACGATGTTATTGGTACTTTGTGTGAAAGAGCCACGGCTGTAGGTGTAGACACGCTTGTTTCAACAGGCGACAAAGACTTAGCCCAATTGGTCAATGACAAAGTGACATTAATGAATACCATGACCGACGAGTTGCTCGATGAGCCAGGCGTAGTAAACAAATTTGGCATCGGTCCAAAGGCTATAGTCGACTACCTGGCACTTATGGGCGATAAGTCAGACAATATTCCAGGCGTTCCCAGTGTTGGGCCGAAAACAGCCGTTAAGTGGTTACTAGAATATGGTTCCATGGAAGGCATCATTGAAAACGCTGAGGCAGTTGGCGGAAAAGTAGGAGAGCGCTTAAGAGAGAATATTGACCTACTAAGATTATCTTATTTGCTCGCCACGATTAAGATGGATGTTAGCTTAGATGTAGAAATAGAAGATTTAGTTCGCGCTGACGAAGATAGGCAAACCCTCCATGATGTTTTCTCCTTAATGGAATTCAAGTCATGGATTAACGAACTAGAAATCAGTGGAGTGACAGCATCAGAATCAACTCTTAATGATTCCAATAATTCTGTAAACGCAGGAAAAAGCATAGAGGAAAAAATAGTTACCCCGGGGGAAATATCTTATTCCTGCATTACTACAACAGACAGTTTCAGTGATTTAGTTAAGAGCTTGAAAGAATGCAAAGAATTCGCAATCGCTTTAGAAACTGAGGGAAACCATTTTCTTGATACCACCTTGATTGGCATAGCGGTTTCATTAGAAATCGGCACGGCTTTCTATATTCCCGTAGGCCATGAGTATGAGGACTGTCCAGACCTGCTGGATGCCGAGGATGTGCTTAAGGCTTTGAAGCCAATACTGGAAAATCCCTTTATCACTAAGATTGGTTACGACCTAAAACATCTTGGCCATGTACTGAAAAATTTTGCTATTGATCTCGAGCCAGTTAAAACCGATGTGTTATTGGCATCTTATGTTGTTAATTCTGTGGCTACCAAACACGCTTTGGCTGATATCGCTAAATTCTACTTAGACTTGTCGTCGGTAGATCCAGCATCTTTGCTTGGAAAAGGCAGAACAAGAATTGCACCAGTAGCAGTAGTTATTGAGAAATACAGTGACTACGCTGCCGAAAAAGCGGATTTTATTCTGCGCTTGTCTCGCACGCTCGACTATGAATTGCAGACTAATGGCCACTTACAAGGCCTATATCAATACTACGAATTGCCACTTATCGAAGTGCTTGAACGGGTGGAACGTAACGGTATTTTGGTCAACGAGGAAGTACTAGCGAAGCAAAGCAAGGAGCTGGGTGTTCAGTTAGAAAAACTGGAGAAAGGAGCCTATGAACTTGCTGGCGAAGAATTTAATTTGGGGTCGCCGAAACAGCTGCAGACTATCTTCTATGAAAAGCTGCAACTCCCTGTGCTTAAGAAAACACCTACTGGCCAACCTTCAACAGCAGAACCTATACTACAAGAATTGGCTGCTGAATATGAGCTGCCCAAATTAATTCTCGAGCATCGATCACTCAGCAAACTAAAATCAACTTATACCGATAAACTTCCTCTTGAGATAAATAAAACCACCGGTAGGATTCATTCTTCTTTCCAACAAGCAGTAGCGGCGACTGGCAGGTTGTCATCCACGGATCCGAATTTACAGAATATACCGATTCGAACTGCCGAAGGTCGACGAGTTAGACAAGCATTTGTTTGTGCAAAGGGCTACAAATTATTGGCTGCAGATTATTCGCAAGTTGAACTTCGGATAATGGCTCATTTGTCTCAAGACGCGGGGTTGCTATACGCGTTTTCTAATGGGCAAGATGTTCACCGTGCTACCGCTTCCGAAGTGTTCAGTGTGCCATTGGAGAAAGTTACTGCTGATCAACGTAGATCTGCGAAGGCAATTAATTTTGGCTTGATTTATGGGATGTCTGCCTTCGGATTAGCAAATCAATTAAATATCAGCCGGACCGATGCAGCGCAGTATGTCGAACGCTATTTTGGAAAATATCCTGGGATCCGAAAATATATGGACGAAACTCAAGCCTTAGCTGATGAGAATGGATATGTAGAAACGCTATTCGGCCGCCGGCTTTACTTGCCAAATATTCATGCAGGTAATGCCATGATTCGAAAAGCCGCGCAAAGAACTGCGATCAACGCACCCATGCAAGGTTCGGCAGCAGACATTATCAAAAGGGCGATGATCGACATCGACCATTGGCTGGCTATGGGCGAATTGGATGCAAAGATGTTATTGCAGGTTCATGACGAATTAGTATTTGAAGTGAGCGAAGCAGATTTGGAATTACTGAGTGAAGGCGTCAAATTTCGTATGGCATCAGCAGCTGCATTAGATGTTCCACTGGTCGTTGATGTTGGTGTTGGAGACAATTGGGACCAGGCACATTAGTTCTCACTAAAAGATCGTTATCGAGAACTAGGTGAGCTTTTTACAATTACTCGCTGGCATCACTTGCGACGTCGACCAACCAGCCGTTCAATTTCTTTCTCGCTTCATCAACCCCTGAATTTTTTAGCGAAGAGAAAAGCTGAACACTAACACTGGCAGTTTCTTTCAATTCTTGCTTAATCGCCAATAAAGTATTCTGGGCAGCACCTTTTTTTAATTTATCCGCTTTGGTTAACAAGATGTGAATTGGTAAGTCGGAAGCAACCGCCCAATCGATCATCATTCGATCAAATTCTTTAAGCGGGTGACGAATATCGCTTAGTAGGACAATTCCCTGTAGCGCTTCCCTTTCTCGAAGATAGCGCTCGAGTTCACGCTGCCACTTATCTTTAACCGCCAACGGCACTTTCGCAAAACCATAGCCAGGCAGGTCCACTAAATAGCGAAATTGGTCCAGTTCGAAGAAATTAATTAATTGAGTACGGCCGGGAGTCTTACTAATCCTAGCTAAGCGCGAATGTCCTGTAATAGTATTAATTGCACTGGACTTGCCGGCATTAGATCGACCGGCAAAAGCCACTTCGGCTACGCTGTCTTCCGGGCAGGCGGCCAGTGTTGCCGCACTAGTGACAAAATTTGCTTGGTTAAAATTCATTGTAGTTGTCTGTGTTTGAGCCAATCCAAAAGTCATTTTTTGCAGACTTAGGTTGTGGGTAGATGGATGCAAACTGTGTATCGGTCGCTGCAATATGAGGCTGAAGTGCCCCGGTAAAAGGAGTACATAGAGTCAAAGGACTAATTACGGTATAATGCGCGGCCCTAAATTGTGGGCACTCATTAACCTTAGTATCGTCCAGCCTCTATTATTAGATACGCCAGACAGATTAGATAGGAATCGATGAAGAAATTCTTTTTAGTGCTTACGTCCTCAATTATTACCTTATTGCTCTCCACGGCCGGTTTCGCCCAAGGCGACCCTGCTGCAGGCCAGGCAAAAGCAGCACTTTGTGCTACTTGCCACCGTGCTGATGGCAACAGTATTTTAGCTATAACCCCAAAATTAGCCGGCCAGAATGCCAGTTATTTGGTTAAACAATTGATGGATTTCAAATCTGGAAATCGACCGGGTGTAACTATGGCAGCCATGGTTGCAGCTTTGAGTGAAGAGGACATGCAAGACATAGCTTTTTGGTATGCCTCCCAGGAAGTTACATTAGGGGGGTGCTAATCCCGAGACTCTTGAATTGGCTGAATCGATCTATCGTGCAGGGGTTAAAGACCTTTCTGTGGCCGCCTGCTCCGCATGTCACTCGCCTACAGGTGACGGCAATGCCCCTGCTGGTTTTCCATCACTTAGCGGACAGCACGCCGAATACACTTTGCAACAATTAAAGGATTTTCGAGCCGGTGTAAGGCAAAATGACACCAGTGCGATGATGCGCTCGGTTGTAGAACGTTTGACTGACAAAGAGTTGGAAGCACTATCGAGCTATGTTTCCGGTCTAAATTAGGACAAGCAGGCCTAATGAATTTGTTTTTGCGTTAAATCGGTTATCTCTATCAGCTATCGGTGATAGCTAGTCATAGCCAGCTGTGATAATTTTTGCCCAGATCCAACAGAAAAGCGATGGAGTCCTAACAATGAGAAATACATCAATGATTAAAAGACTACTGCAAGTATTTACCCTGATTACCCTATTGCCGCTGGCATTCTCAAGTTATGCCCAGATTGAAAGATATGTGGCCGGTACCCATTACACTGAGCTTCGAGCGCCGGTTAATACCAAAGATTCCGCCAAGGTCGAAGTGCTGGAGGCGTTTTGGTATGGCTGTTCACATTGTTTCAGCTTTGAGCCATTGATCGTAGATTGGGAATCAAACATTACTGATGATGTTGATTTCGTGCGTTTCCCGGCTATTTGGAACGGTTTGATGAAAATTCATGCTCAGGTTTATTACACAGCTGAGGCATTGGATGCTGTTGAGGTACTCCATGAGCCTGTCTTTAGTGCCATCAATTTAGAAGGCAACCGACTGCAGAACGAAAGCCAGATTGGTGACTTATTCGCTGAGCACGGGGTGGATCGCGACAAGTTTGAAGCCGCGTTCAATTCCTTTTCCGTTAGAGCCAAGATCAACCAAGCCGAAAAGCGTATGCAGGATTATGAGATTCGCAGCACGCCTAACATGATAGTTAATGGCAAATACCTCGTTACTACTGGCGCGAGCGTTCGCACTCAACAGGAAATGCTGGAAGTAGTTGATTTTCTTGTACAAAAAGAAAGAATGTTGCTTGGAAATTCTGGCGAATAGCCCGATTTGCTGTTTCACTGGCTATTCCGGGCGTGCTGCTTGGAATAGCTAGCTTCAAATTTTGTTCTATCCTCGAAAAATCTGTACTAAAACCCCGTATTTCCCCGCGCTGGATCAAACTATTTAGCTGATATATCAGTCTTAGAGCAGACTACCAACCAATATCCTTTGACGTTGCTTAGATAACCGCTGTTATCGAGTTCGAAGGTATAAAATATTTTTGTTGATGCTTGAACTGTTATGGCCCAGATACCAGATCAAATTCTAACCAGCCTACCCCCTTTCATGCGCAATATACTGGAGGATAGTTCTCGGCGCGATCTGTTAAGAAAGACCGATACTAGTTTTTTAATTTTCGATCGTCAGTTAATCCATCTGGAGTCTGGTCGTCAGCGCGCAATTCCGGGCACGGACGTATCACCAGATCCCAAGGCAATAGCAGCTATATCTAAATCTCTTTTGGAGAGTAGCCAGAAAGAATGTTCCGCGATGCTATTTGTATCCCCAGCAGAGTTTGTTGCCACATCGCAATCAATGCCAGGTGTATCAAAGGACAATTTGGCGTCAGCTTTGCAACTTCAAATTAATTCCATACTTCCCGCTTACGAAGAACCACTGTCATTGGCGGTGAATGCAGACCCGGTAGAGCAAAGTGATGAGCATATTGCTATTTGGTTTAAGAATTCGCGCATGGATGAATACTTTGAGGCTTTTGATGCTGAGGGAATTTTTCTCGGTGCAATTAAACCAAGAATTCTAAAACCACTAAAGAAAGATTCTATATGTCACTATCTTGATCAAGATCAGTACGGCGCTACTGATATTCAAGTAAAAAATGGCGTTCTGCTTCGATGGTCCCATATCGAAGTAATTGATTTCGAAAATGAAGCATTTAAAACACAATGGCAGAATCTTACCAGCGACGCAGATTCAGAAAGAAAAATAGAATTTAAAGCCGCGGAAGATTACCTCAATGATGAGGAAGCTGCTTACGAAAAATTCGCCTACCACTTTTTCCCTCAGGGCGCTCTCACTGCTCGGAAAAAGGTAGAGAAAGGCCGTAATTTATTGGCGGTGGCTGGATTTGTGGCAATTTGTTTGGTGATTTCGGCAATTCCTTTTCTCGCTCAGTCTATCGAATTCAGAAATCTGGCGTCATCTTTAGATTCACAAAGAGTAATGGCCTTCGAAGCAAGGCAAGACCAACAAGTTGTAGTGAATTTCGAGAATGAGTGGGGAGTGATTAGCGATTTTCCCGACCAACAAATAAGGCGGGCGATGTACGCGCTGCAAAACGTGCTTAGTCCTGACCGGCTTTCCTCGATGGAAATAACGGAAGGGCTTATCAGAATTCAGGGAACTAGCAGTGAGCCGCAGGCTTTACTACAAAGGCTAGAGCAAGATCCAATATTCACCGAAGTCATTTTTTCCCGGGCAACCAATAATAGCCGCTACTACATCGACCTTCGACTCAGCGAAGTAAATTTTGAAGCCTATATGGTTCGTTACTTTCCCGACGAATAGGATTGAATGTATAGCTCTGGATAAATAGACCAGGCGGCCACAAATAAATAGAGCAGTTTAATAAAACTATGAGTGTTTCAACGAGAGAGAAAAAAATATTAATGCTGGCCGGATTGGTGGCCATCATTTTTTTTGGCAATAGTATGTTTCCAGCAATAGGTTCTATTTATAACGAACGAGAAAACAATATCGGAAGCATCCAGCTCGATATCGGCAGAGAGAGGAGGTTAATTGAAGATACTCTTCGATGGCGCGAGCGAAGAATAGAATCTCAAGCTGAGCAAACAGAACTTGAGCAACAAGTTTTTAGCGGTGACACGATTCCAATAATTGAAGCGAATATCCAAAGAGAACTTTCTCAACACGCGCGGGACTCTGGCATTACCGTAAGCTCAACTCGCTTGGCGGAGCGATTATCTAGCGATGGCTGGCTACTAATTAGTCAGGAGATGTCATTTCGCACTGACAATGCTGGAAATACTGTGAGCTTTCTTCAAAAACTCGAGGAGTCCCAACCCCGGTTGCGCGTGACTGATTTCAGTGTAAATCGCAGTCGCAATCAGTACAGCGGTTCCATAACTGTAGTGGGTTTTGCTAGAAGTGCCGATTTGCTTACAGAAGAAGTGGCCTCAAGATGATGGCACTTCAAATTAAGATTTATTTAGGGGACATGTCGTGAGTTTTGCGGTAATGACAATGCCAGTATTCAGTCAGTTGCTCGAGCCTGAGGGAATTGCCCCAGCGCTGGATTATGCAGACACAGGTACTCTAATTTGTAACCAAGTTCCTTCCGCTCAGTTAAGGGCAAAGGTTCGTTTTATCGTCAAAGATCCGGTGAAATTTGAGGTTCGTTCTGATGACGATGTTCGAAGACTTTTAAAACATTGGCGCGCAGAACTGTCACCAGAAATAGAAAGCTCCGACACAGATATTTTTGTCTCTGGCTTCGAAGATGATGAAGCCCTCAAAGACTTGGCATCCGATGCTCCAATAATCCGACTAGTAAACCATTTATTTGCCAGAGCGCTAGATTTAAATTCCAGTGATATCCATTTCGAACCAAACGAAACACACTTAGATATTCGATGCAGAGTGGATGGCATAATGACTCGAATCGAACGGCTGCCCATAAAGATTAATACCGCAGTTGCTTCTCGGTTAAAGCTAATGGCGAAACTCGATATTGGTGAAAAACGCCTGCCCCAAGATGGCCGTATTGATTATCAAATTGCCAACAAGCAATTAGATATGCGGGTCTCAACTTTACCAGGCGTCCACGGCGAATCAGTTGTACTGAGAATTTTGGACCGAAGCGACACGACTGTGGAGTTAAAGCAGTTGGGTATGCCAGAAGTAGTGTTGAATCATTATGAGACTGTTATTCATCAACCACATGGAATGATTTTAATTACCGGCCCAACTGGTAGCGGCAAGACTACAACGCTGTATGCCACCTTAGAAAAAATAAACAATGAAACGCAGAAGATTATTACTGTTGAAGACCCGGTTGAGTACCAACTTGATGGCATCACTCAAATCCAAGCCAATGCTAGCATCGGACTAAGTTTTGCAGCTGGGCTGAGGTCAATCGTACGGCAAGACCCCGACATCTTAATGGTTGGTGAAATTCGGGATCATGAAACTGCAGAAATCGCTATCGAGTCCGCTTTAACAGGGCACCTAGTCTTTTCCACACTACATACGAATGATGCCGCCGGCGCGGTTAGTCGATTGCAGGATATGGGAGTGCAAGGTTATCTAATCAGTTCCAGTCTATTAGCGATTCAGGCGCAAAGGTTGGTAAGAAGAGTTTGTACTGACTGTTCAGAAATTCATGAGCTAAACAATGATGAGGCTACGGTATTGGATATCGAGCAGGCTTCTTGTCCACAGATTAAGCGAGGGAAAGGGTGTGAGCTATGTGGCAGCACCGGATATCGTGGACGGGTAGGCTTATATGAGCTGCTAATGATGAGCGATGCCATTCGTCATCATATAGCCAGAGGAGCTGATGCCAACATAATTCGTGAACAGGCGATCTCTGAAGGGATGAGAACATTACGTCAAGATGCGCTGGAGAAATTAGCTGCTGGCCTCACTACACCTGAAGAAGTTGTGCGGGTAACGAGAGCGCTGTGAGTACACTCTACTATAAATATCAAGCATTCGATTCTGCTGGAAAGGTTCAAAATGGCCAGCTAAATGCTGAGTCAGAGAAAGAAGCCGTCAGAATTTTGCAGGGTAAAAACCTGACACCGGTAAAGATTCAGGAAACCAAACAGTCTTCTGAAAGAGGGCGTAAAAAGAAAATTTCTAACACTGACATTCTCGATTTTACAAATGGTCTTTGTACCTTGGTTGAAGCCAGGGTGCCAATTGATAAAGCGTTGCGATTGTTAGACGGCATAACAGAGTCGGCAGCAATGCGAGATTTGGTGCTTAATCTTCTCCGGAAAGTAAAAGAAGGTAAAAGCTTGGCAGAGGCGATGGAAATGTACCCCGCCGTCTTCTCAAAGATGTATGTGAATATAATTAGAGCTGGAGAAGAGGGCGGTATTCTTGATGAGCTTTTACCGGATCTGGCAGAATTCTTGGAGACCAGCGCAAAAACTCGCCAACAAGTTATTTCGGCGATGATCTATCCAGTAGTGTTGTTGGCAACTGGCATTATTTCAGTGTTCTTGCTGTTGGTGTTTGTCGTACCACAGTTTGCGGCGATGTTTGAGGACGCCGGATCAGAGATTCCTCCTTCTGCGGCATTTCTACTTTCATTGAGCACCTTTTTGCAAAGCTATGGTTTTCTGATTGTCTTATTTTTCGTTCTCTTGGTATTTGCATGGCGACGTCTGGATAAAGATCCTGCCACACGGATGCAAAAAGACGGCTTTCTGCTTTCCCTACCCTTATTTGGAACGCTCATCCTCTATAAAGAGTGTGCAGTGTTCGCTCGTACGCTGGGTGCGCTACTCGCAGCGGGTATTCCTCTTATTAGAGCCCTAAGGGTATCTCGAGAGGTTGTGGCTAACGCGGTGCTAACAGCTCATTTGCAGCAAGTCGAAGAAGATGTAAGAGGTGGAGCTGGGCTCGGAATTTCTTTAGAAAAGACCAACCAATTTCCGACACTATTGCATCAGTTAGTGGCGGTTGGTGAAGAATCAGGCCGAACATCAGAAATACTGTTGAAATCGGCAGCGACCTTCGATACTTACGTGCGCAATCAAATGTCTGCCTTGGTCTCTGCACTGCAACCTGCGCTGATCATATTCTTAGCCATCGCTGTCGGTGGTATAACAATTACTATGCTTTCTGCGGTTTTCAGTATGAATGCCGTGGAGTTTTAGAGTTATTTGGAGAAAAAAGTGACACCTTCACTAAAATTTGAGACCACGGAAAGCCATTCATTGCTAACTCCCAGACGCATTATTACTTGCGCTATTTTACTGACAATGATTCCTTCCTGTGCAGTACTGCAAAGCAGTAGAGGTGGCAGCACAACGGCAGCGCAACCAAGTTCCGCTATTTCTACAAATTCAAGCTCTAACCAGAATAGTCAAACTGCAATCCCGGTAATGACAACCACTAGCTTTGCTGAGCAGCAAAGCCTTATCGATGAGATTAATCGCGACGGTCAGCCTGCAAATTACTCTGGCTTCCGCGAAGATGTTCCAGTTCCTACCGCGACTCAAGGGGAAGATATTGTCGAACTGAATTACGAGCAGGCAGACCTGCGCCTTGTGCTCGAAGAGCTAGCAGATGCACTGGATATTTCGATTGTTATTGACCCAACTATCGACACACAAATAAGTATTCGTACTTCCGCTGACAGGCCCTTACAGAGAGACGACATTTGGCCATTGATTCGCTTGCTGACACGAGATGCAGGCATTTTACTAGAGCGGGTCGGTGACATCTATAATGCCCGCGTATTACCCTCGAATTTGCCGGCAGAAATCGTCACGCCAGAAACCCTGGGAGATGGAACTGCAGCGCGAGTCATGCAGGTTACGCCGCTGACCTATGTTTCTTCTGATGCTGTAATCCAGGCAATCTCACCTCTGTTGGGATCAGAAGGCAGTGTCAGTCAACTTGGGAATCGGGATCTATTGGTAATCTCGGGGACTGAGTTTGAATTGCAAAGAGTAAACCAGCTTTTAATGTTGATAGATGCCGACCCCTTTAGTAACCAGGGTATCCATCTCTACCAACTCAGCAATGCCAATGCGACCGAAGTGGCGACTGAACTGTCTGAGGTTCTACTTCTTATCGAGGGTTCAAACCCTTCTTACCAGGTGAGAGGAATCGAAAGCATAAATGCCATACTTGTTACCGCACCCGCGTCTCGTGGCTTCGATGAAATCTCGCGCTGGGTACAGATTCTCGATGCAGACAGTCAGGAACAAGCTGAGCAACTTTTTGTGTACAAAGTTAAAAATCTTGTGGCACTAGAGCTGGCAGAAACATTAAGCAATGTTTTTGAGGAAGAAGATGAACAGCTTGAAGTGCGAAACGAAGTAGCTGTGGGTGAAGGTTCTCAGCCTCTATTGTCGCCGGGACAAACAGAAGAGAGCTTGCCTGAGCTGACGGGAACAGGTACGGCAGTATCGGCCGACCTTACGGTCAAGATTGTTGCGGATGAAGCCACCAATAGTCTCTTGATTCGATCAACGGCACGAGATTATCGGCAACTGCTAACTACCATTAACCAGCTTGACGCAGTGCCGCTGCAAGTAATGGTTAATGCAGTTATCGCACAAATTACCCTGACCGATGCCACACGCTTTGGCGTGGATTGGAGCCGCATAGCCAATAGCACTGCTGCGGGTCCAATTTCGACTGATACAAGTACGACTTTTGTGCCTAACCTCGGCGGATTGATGTTCACTAAGGGGTTTCTGGATGGCTCTGCCAGAGTAGAGGCAACCCTGGAAGCCATAGCGGTAAATAACGACGTGCGCTTGCTGGCAAGACCATCGCTTACTGTGATTAATAATCAGGAAGGCGAGATTCAAATTGGTGCTGAGGTTCCCGTTGAAGCGGGTCAGACCATTGGTAGCGGCGGGGTTTCAACCACTAACATCCAATATCGGCCGACAGGAATTGAGTTGTACATAACTCCGCAAATTAATGATGATGGCATCGTCAACTTGATTATTCGACAGGTTCTTTCTTCCGTCGATAGCGGCTCCTCGGGGGTCAATAACAATCCAGTATTTAATAATCAGGAAATTAGCACCACAGTAGTTGTTCGAAACGGTGAAAACGTAGTGCTCGGCGGCCTAATACAAACTGATAACGAGCTTCTCAATACTGGAATCCCGATTTTGAATCGGCTGCCAGGGGTGGGGAAATTGTTTTCCTATCAGCAAGAAACTCAGGAGCGTCGAGAATTGTTTATTGTTTTGCGGCCAGAAATCATCAACCTCAATGCCGAGGGAGGTGTAGAATACTCAGATATACTCGATCGATTCGAACTTGCCTCTGAATTGTTTGAAGATTCGAATTTAGCAGCGATTGGTCTGTAGGGTTTGTAGAACTAAAAATGGTTCAAAAGGATCTAATTAGGCAATGAAACAACCAATAGAATCAATTAGTAAAGCGCATGATAGTTCACTTTCTTGCTGCTCAGATTTAGGCAAACTCAAATGAGAATAAATAAATTTAAAAAATCAATAGATAACAGCGAACGTCAATCTGGCTTTACCCTGATTGAGATATTGGTCGTTATGGCGATCATCGGCATGCTTGCGGTAATGGTAGCACCAAATATTTTTAGGCAACAAGCAGGCGCCCAGCGCGATGCAGCTATGGCTAATATTTCAACTCTATCTGCAGCTCTAGATACCCATCGCCTGGATGCGGGTGAATATCCTGACAGCCTGGATGGCTTGCAAGTCAACCATTCAGGCAGAGCTTCTTGGAATGGTCCTTATCTTCGGCGCGATGTGCCTCTGGATCCATGGAACAATGAATTCGTCTACGACGCCGATGGCAGGGAATTCACACTGCTTTCATATGGTGCGGACGGTGAGCGAGGCGGCGAAGGCGATGACGCCGATATCAGTCTCTAGGGACGCCTATTTAAAATCCTCATATTCCGGCTCAGCAGGATTCACCCTGCTCGAATTAATGGTGGTACTAACCATTATAGGCATGGCCAGCATTCTGATCGCACCCAATGTTGGAAACTTTGAGTCACGTACTTTCAGTGCTCAGGTTCGCCACGCTACTTCCCTGCTCAACTATGCCCGTCGTATCGCCGTAGTTCAGGGCCAACCCAGCACAGCAACTTTCTATGCAGTGCTCAAGGAAGGGGATCCAGGCTTTGAAGATGAAAATCGGCGCGGCAATAATATTGGTATCTGGGAGAGTAATGCAGCCACCCTCCGTTTTCGCGACAGCACGGATCGGGAAACAGATATCGAAGATCGCATAGGCATTACATTCTATCCTGAAGGTGGCAGTACTGGCGGTACCTTGATTTTTTCTCTGGAAGACCAAATCGTAACCGTCGTTGTAGACCCTTTTACCGGGAGGCTATCAACAGAATATGAATAACCTTAACGTCAACCCAAGGGTATATAAGCAAGCCGGCTTCACTCTCTTGGAAGTAATTGTTGCCTTGGCAATTACCGGGTTTGTGCTTGGGGGATTGTTTTCATTAGTTGGGGGAAGCAAACAGCTGTCATGGCGGTCTGAAGAAAGCTTGATTCGCGCAACTCAGGTCAGAGCGGCTACAAATTTTGCTCTATTGGAAAACGAGTACCGAAACATTGAGCCAATACTGCTAGGCGATGCCTATGATATTGTCCCAGACGAGCTACTTGAGGAGCCAGAAAGAAAGACTCAACCCAGTGTCTTCACGTTACAGGCTTTTGAAATAATCAATGATGACAGGGATGAGATTATCAGTGGATCTCGCTGGATCCAGCTGGACCTGCCACAGTAGTGAATTCGCTTATGATTGTGCCATGCAAAAATAGAATCACCGGCTTCACTCTTGTAGAAGTTATTCTTGCATTAAGCCTAACTGCTCTAATCTTAGGTTTACTGAGCACAAGCGTATTTATTGTTGCCGAGGATTGGAACAGAAACTCCGATGTTCTCGATGCTAGTCTCGATGAAGCGCTTGCTATCTTGCAAATCGATCGTGCCCTACACGGCGCATTCCCACACAGCTTCACCAATCCAGAAACCCTTTCTCGGCAGATTTACTTTGTTGGTGAAGACGATTACTTAAGCTGGGTGTCCTCTGTGTCTCCTCAGCGTATTCCTGGCCTGACTACCTGGGAAATGTACTCAGTTGATGATGAGGGGGTCTATCTGACAATGGTGCCCGCCTTTAGCGACAACCCTTCGGAAAGATTACAAGAAGCAGAACCTTTGTTGCTCCTGCCTGATTACAAAGTTGAATTCGCCTATCTCTACGAGGAGCTGGATGAGAATAAGTACTGGCGTGAAGATTGGGAAGGTAATGAGCTATTGAGTCTGCCACTAGCTGTCTACGTACTCTTTGAACCTATGAATGATAATAAGGAAGTGCTGGAAATAGTTGCACGGATCCGCAGTAACGAGCATCGCAGCATTCGCCCCAACACCGGTGCCGAGGCTGCCCTATGAAAAAGCAAGCTGGCGCGGTCATTATTATCGTTCTATGGACATCGGTGCTATTGACGGTACTTGTAACAGCAATGGCCAGCAAAGTTCGTCTTTCTGCGAAAACTGCAATACACAATCAGGAAGCCAGCATGGGCTGGGCAGAATTGATGGGTGTGGTGAGTCAGGCTGAGATGGAGTTAATGCTTGAGAATATGCCCCTCCCGATCGGAGAACAGTTGGAAGAAACTGATGAGGGTGAAGTTAGATTATCGAAGTACCGCTTCAATGGCCAGGCATTAGAACTGAGCTACCCCGGCCCTGAAAACATTATGGTGCGTATTTACGATCATGCTGGAAAGATAAACCTAAACCGGATTCCGCGCCGTAACATGCAGCTACTAATTGAAAAGAGGCTTGGGGGCTTGGATGCCAATCCTGAAGATGTCCAGGATTTACTCGCTGCCTGGACAGATTGGACTGATCTAAATGATCTGGAAGGACTTAATGGCGCGGAGAAAAATTATTACGAATTGCTCGAACAACCCTATGAGCCTCGCAATAATCCTGAACTAGATACTGTGGAGGAAATTCTTCACATTAGGGGATTCGCAGAGCTTTTCGAAGGTGTAAATCTAAATGCCGCATTTACGATATATGGAAATGGTCGAACTGTGAATCTTAACCTGGCAACACGTGAGGCCATGCAGTTGCTGCCGGGGTTGGACGATGAATTAATCGAGAATATTCTGGCCTTTCGAGAAATTGAAGATCTGCAGAATCGAGCCGAGATTGCCGAAATCGTCCCCTTTGAAAACTTGCAAGAGCTATCAGCCTGGGTCGGTAACGGTACCTCAAATGTCTTCTCCCTATTCGCCTACCCTGTGTTAGAAATTGAAGAGACCACTCTCACTGAACTCGCTCGTGAGCAGGAATTTGTAAACCCGGATTCTGTAACTCAGGCTTACATGGAAATTATTGAAGTAAGGGGCTTCAACACATTACCAAGAGTGTATAAAATTGAACCATATGGGGTATTGCCCGACACTGCTCCGCCAAGAGTCCACCCAGAGGACCTGCTATTTTAACGCAGATAATTCAGCCTTGGGCTATTTTTGAACTACAGACCACTGAGACTCCATGATCAAAGGCCCTACCCCTTTATTTGCTTCCACATGCATTAGCTTTGAAAACTTTGTTTCATACCAAAGCAGGCCGCTCTTGTCCGCCAGTCCACCCAGAACATAGAAATCACCAACCCGCATGGCAATGTTTCGAATTGTGAGAGACACAGTAAATTTGTCACCTTTAGTAAATGGACCTTTCTCAATTTGATCAATGTCTGTAGTTAGAAATGACGCGACCGGCTCTTCAGCAGATTTCATAAAAGCGAAGCCGAAATTTCCCTCAATGCCATCAGCGAGCACTTCAACCTCCATTTCTAGCTTCACATCAGTAAGCGGCGTCAAAGATTCCAGTAGCTCACCTTGCAAGGACTTCACAGACAAGGAATTTATTTTGCAATCCTGAATAGGGCCGCTACCGGCGATCTCTTCAGGAATGTCTTCACGAATGCTATGGTAAGTCTTCTTGTTATTGCAGAAGTCTTCATAATGCCCCACAACTTTGTCACTATCTCCTATCTCTCGAATTTCGCCTTTATCTAGCCAAATTGCGGTGTCGCACAGCTCTTGGATGTGAAACATTGAATGGCTGCAGAAGGCCATGGTTTTTCGCTCCTGCCTAAACTCATTCATCCGCTGAACACATTTCTTTTGGAAGGCCATATCGCCTACAGACAAGGCTTCATCGATTACTAAAATATCGGGCCGAACCATAGTGGCGATAGAGAAGGCGAGGCGGACAAACATTCCCGATGAATATGTTTTAACTGGCCGGTCTATAAAGTAGTCTAATTCCGAGAATTCTATTATGTCATTTTCTAGCTGAGCTATATTTTCATCTGGGACGCCGAGTAGCGATGCATTCAGATAGATATTTCTTCTGCCAGTAAACTCAGGATGGAATCCAGCGCCGAGCTCCAATAAAGCAGCAACCTGACCCCTAATTGAAATTTCTCCTCCGGTGGGTTGCAATGTTCCGACGAGTAGCTTCAGTAGCGTGGATTTTCCGGCACCATTATCTCCAATAATTCCTAGGCTCTTACCTTCAGCTACGGCGAAGGAAATATCGCTCAGAACATGATAAATCTTGTGTCTAGGGCGGCGAAGTATTAATTCAGCTAAGCGATCCTGCGGTCGCTCGTATATACGAAAGTCTTTATGTAAGTTATTAACGGAGATACGGGGCATGCTAATTCTGTTTCCTATAACACGTCGCCAAAGGCGTGTTTGATTCGCATAAATAGCCAACCACCAAGTAGGTAGCTGAACAGAGAAACGGGTACCACAATAAATAAGTTTGTCAGTGGGACTTCAGCCAATAAAATTATGTCTCGGTAAAGGGTGACAAAGCTGTGCATCGGGTTCAGCAGGAATAGAGCCTTCACAGCCTCGTTATTAATAAGCGTGATGGGATAAATAATAGGTGTGAGGAAAAACCAAATCATTACCAGCAGCGAGACCAGTTGTTGCAGGTCACGCAAAAAGACGCAAAAAGCGGAAAGTATCGCGACCAATCCCATGGTAAATAGAAATTGTAGCAAGAATATTATTGGCAGCAATATCCATTGAATTGACAGATATCCCTGTGTTGCCAGATAGGCAAGTAGAAGTCCAAACCCGACACCATGTATTAGATAAGGAACTGTGGTTCCAACTACCGGAATGATCTGCACAGGAAACATGACTTTCGTTATTAGCGGCGCTTTCTCAAGCAGCAGGCCGGTGGATTTTCCGACTGCTTCAGCGAAGGCGAACCAGGGCAGATAGCCAATCATCATAAAAATGACAAATTCTGTCTCGCCATACTCCTCGGCTGCACGGATATCAAAGATGTAGCTAAAGACAAATGAGTAAATAAGAATGTGCGCGACTGGAATTAGAAACAACCAAACTAAGCCGCCTACTGATGCCGTAAATTGGGCGAAGAAATCCTGTTTTGTAAAATTCTGAAAGAGTCGGTAATTAGTGAATGGGGTCATTATCCATTCACGCAGAAGTGTTAGTAACATTCCTGATCCAATTTTTGTGTGGGTGTGACTAGTCAAGGCTGCAAATTTAAACATGAATTGCCCGGGAAAACTAAGAAATACTGGCGCTAACCCTTATAATGCTAATGTCAGCAATATTGCTTAACCTTAATTTTATTGATGTTTTATGTTGAACCCTGAGCATAAGCTTATCCCATTTAGTACCTCGGCTCTCCCATCAGGCCCTTGGCTCGTATTTGCGCCTCATGCCGATGATGAGACTTATGGCATGGCGGGTAGCCTGTTAAAGGCAAGTGAGTCGGGACTGGAGACTCATCTTGTGGTGATGACAGATGGTGCGCTAGGAGGTGATGCGGCGAATTTGGTGGATCTGAGAAGTCGAGAAATACAGGAAGCCTCAAAGCTATTAGGGGCAAAGAGTCTAGACAGTTGGCAGCAACCTGATCGGGGCTTGGAATTTAGTGAAGAATTGGTACTGAGAATTATTCAAAAGATTGAAGACTTGGGTGCTGCGAGTGTTTTTTTCCCGGGGCCGCTTGAGCTGCACCCCGATCATAGAGTTGCGGCCCTACTTGTTTGGGCTGCAATCCAGAACCTATCAAGCCGAGGAGCTCCTCCTCAAGCCTACTCTTATGAAATTGGTGTTCAGAATCCAGTTAATATGTTCGTTGATATAACAGCACAACGGCCCCTTAAAGAAAAGGCCATGAAAATCTATGCCAGTCAAAATGGTGAGAATAATTATGAAGAGCTGGTCTTGTCGCTAGATAAAGGCCGTACATTCACATTGCCGTCGAACGTTAGCCATGCTGAAGGGTTTTATAAATACTCTGCAATTGAGTTAGCGTCTTCATTAAAGGAAGTAACGCATAAGATTATTGATTTATATTTTTAATAGCCAATCTTGGAAAGTTGCTTTGCAACTGTCGAGCTCTTTGTTTGATTTTTTTGAATCCGCTCTTAATGACTATTTAGCTTTAATCCTTCTTCCTAAAATTATCTCAATGTACTGGCGAGTTAGACTCGCTAGTTGAAGTAAGCTGGTTTTCGTCCATCCAGTCAGGCCATAGTGACATCGGCCATTCGGCTTTGCCCCAAAGGGTGCGAATAATTGCCAGCCATTGCCTAAGCTGCTGAATGTTAAAAGCCAACTCCGCTTGCTTGCTCTCGCTTCCTTTGAACAGCAACAACACACCTTCATCGTTAATGTTGATGTCAATTTCTTGGACTAGAAAGGATTGTGAGTCATGCTCTGGAACAACAGCCGGCTGTTGATTTAAGGTTTGTTGAGCAGACTGTTGAACTATCCCCTGTAAATTGGATCGCGATTCAGGGTCCAAAATAACCGCACGATCCAGCTCAGATGTTTCCTTTTCTAACCAGTTGAGGGAATGCGCGATAAGGCGGGAGATCAGTCGTTGGGTAACCCATAGCACGAGTGTCTGCTCGTTTTCGCATTTGGCAGTAAATTTAATTCGATCTTCAGTCTCGACAAATTCGGAAGTAATACGCTGCAGTTTATGCATTTTTGGATGAGATTCCCTAGGGCTGGGCTGGCTCCAGCCAGCTGCCGACTTCCAGTAAATCCTCTGAGCTCAGGGTCCCAGTTTCTCGTTTTAACAGTAGAAGGTATTTGACATGTTCATAGCGAGTGCGCTGCAATTCCCTTTCCGCTTGATATTGGTCCCGGAGAGCATTCAAAACGTCGACACTGGTTACGGTGCCTAGCGAAAACCCCTGTTGCATTGCTTCAGCAGCAAGTGCAGTGGATTCGACCAAGATGCGACCAGCATTGGCCTGCACTTCGCTGGATTGAACCTGTAGATGGGCCGCACGGACTGACGCTCTTGTTTCTAGCTGGATGGCGCGGAGCTCATATTCTGCGATACTTCTAAGGCTGGATGCTTCGCTTACGGCGGCACGATTACTTCCCCCTGCGTAGAGTGGAATCGATACGTCAAGACCGATGTAAGTATTGTCTGTTCGGTTGATCGGGAGGTTATCAAAGCCTACATCAGAATCCTGACGTTGCGCTATGAATGAGACTCGGGGCATGTAAGCCCCCCTGCGTTCTGAAATCCCTTCTTCTGCT
Source organism: Gammaproteobacteria bacterium (assembly GCA_012960305.1). GTDB lineage: Bacteria > Pseudomonadota > Gammaproteobacteria > Pseudomonadales > Pseudohongiellaceae > UBA9145. The sequence goes on from DUBM01000014.1 coordinate 605,984, forward strand.
ACTCGCAGCGCGTATTCCCTTGCTAAAACCTGGTGATTCCTTTCTCTGGCTTGCTGTACATAATATTGTTGGCTAAATTCCAGAGGCGTGATTTCTGCTTCATCGGTCAAAATATGCAACGGGCCCACATCGAGTCCAGATATAGAGCGCAAAGCTTCTCGACTTAGAGCGACCTCAGCTTCCAGCTGCAATTCTTCTGCTTGAACCGCAGCTAAACTGGCACGACCTTGGTATAGATCTGTAATCTGGGTGAGCTGCCTATCGTAAAGACTTTGGATTTGATTTAGCTGATTAGTGACCGCATCGATCTCTGAGGCAATAGAATCTAAGGCATCTTCTGCTTGCAAAACATTGAAGTATTTTTCGGCGACGTCGGTTAGCAAGAAGGCTAGCTGATAGTAATACTCCTCCTCCAGCTGGTCTTCAAAAAGATACGCTTGCTTGCGCACTGAAAATGCTTGCCAATTAAACAATATTTGGGTGAGCGAGAGATAGTATCTCTCACCATCAAATTTTTGGAAGTTATTAAATTGTTTAAGCCGGTTATCTGAAACACTGCCCCCGGCATTGATTTGGGGAAGCAGTTGGCCATTGGCGGCCTTCTTTCGAGCTGCGCCTATGTTCAAGGATTCTTGGGCAATTTGTAAGTCTGGGCTGTAATTAATGGCCGCAGTAAAAAAATCTTCCAGCGTTGAGCCGGGAACCGCCGCAAAAGCCGGAAACACAAATAGCAAAGAAACAAATGCAAGTATTTTAGTTAGTCCTGCTCGGTATGCCATTTATTAGTCTTCCCTGAGGCCCCTGGCTATCGAGTTTGAAAATGGTTTGAACAAGTACTCCAAAAACGTTCTCGATCCGGTCGCGATGAAAACCTCTGCTGGCATACCAGGCATTAGTGAGAGTTCGCCCAAGTCTTTCATTCCCTCTGGAGATACTTCAACTCGCGCGAGATAGTAAGCAACGCCTGTTGTTTCATTAACAAAGCTATCAGCTGAGAGGTTAATTACCGTGCCGTATATTGTTGGCACTGTTCCCGTCCCAAAGGTCGAAAACCGAATGCTGGCGTCTTGGCCAATGACCACTCTATCAATGTCGTTGGGAGAAACCTGAACCTCAACTATTAGGTCATCCTCCACTGGCACGATGTCCACTATTCTCATCCCGGGCCCAACGATCCCGCCTATGGTATGTACCTGTAAACCATTAACTATGCCAGATTCCGGCGCTCTAACGACAGTCCTTGAAACTATATCCTCCAGGGCATTGACGCGCTCAACACTGTCGTTAACATTAGTTTGCACTTCGCTCAATTCGGTTACTACCTGGTTCTGAAATTCTTTTTCCTGTTGAAGAATTTGTAATCGCGTTTCCCCTATCTGTACCTCGGTTGAAGCTATGTTTGCTAAAAGCTCTGCAACTTCCCCTTCCAAAAGCGCAACATTTCTTTCTAGCGCTCTTAGGCTATTTTTGTCAGAGAAGCCTTGACTGAGCAGTTCTCTAACGTCGGACAATTCTTCAATAAAGGATTGCGCCATTTTTTCTTTACTAGACCGGAGACCCTTCAGGCCGACTATCTGAGATTGTAGTTGCTCAATTCGTTGCTGCAGGATCGCTATGCCACTCTCTAGGGCGGCTCTGCGAGCGTTGAATATTTCGATTTGGGCTTTCGTTTCTTCTTGCGCCCTTTCTCCAAGAGAAACAAATGCGGGTGAATAAGTTAGGCCGCTCAGCCCATCACGTTCTGCGATGAGGCGAATCTCCAAAGCCCTCAGCGCGATGTATTGGATGGTCGTTATCTCGAGTTGCGCCATGGGCTGCGTGTTGTCGATATCAAGAATAGGGTCGCCCTTTTCTACTCTTGCCCCATTTTCAACAAAGATACTGCTAATAATGCCACCCTCTAAGTGCTGCACGATCTTGCTGTAGTTGCGAGCAGTAACTTTGCCACTCCCATAGGCGGCGCCATCGATTGGAGCTGTGGCAGCCCAGATCCCACCAAGCCCAAAAAGTAAGGCGAATAGAAGCATTCCAAATCTTTTGTGAGATTTCAGATCCGTGTTGAATTTAGCAGTAGCCGTTTGAGAGCTAGCATCGGAAAGATTCATGTGTGCGTTGTCGATCAACTCATTATTACTCATAAACAGGGTAGCTAAGCTTTATTTTGAAGTTGTGAAATTTTGGGGTTTGACGTACTCACGGCTTTTAAAACCTCATCCCTCTCGCCGAATTTCACGACGGCGCCGTCTTTCATTAGTAACAGCTTGTCTACCATAGAAAGAATTGACGTACGATGAGTGATGACTATTACTGTGCGACCTGACTCTTTTATTCGACGCAGGGCTGTAAGTAAATCACGCTCGCCTTGATCGTCTAAGTTGGAATTAGGCTCGTCTAAAATAATAAGCTTTGGTTGCCCATATATCGCTCGCGCTAGGCCTACGCGTTGTCTCTGGCCGGCAGATAGCGCCCCGGCGTTTGAATTAAGCACCGTGTCATAGCCTTCAGGAAGACGTAGAATCATTTCATGTATGCCGGCGGTTTTGGAGGCCTCTATAATTTGTTCAGAATCCTGCTGAGAAAACCTACAGATATTGTCCGCTATAGAACCATCGAACAACTCTATGTCTTGCGGCAGGTAGCCTAAGTATGGCCCGAGCTCGTCCCTGTCCCATTGGCTAATTTCAGCACCATCTAACCTTACTGTGCCTGCCCTAAGCGGCCATACTCCGAGGATGGCTCTTGCAAGGCTTGTTTTACCAGCGGCGCTAGGCCCAATTATGCCTAGAGCATCGCCGGCGACTAACTGAAAGCCGACCCCTTTGACTGAGGCGATTTGTGAACCTGGCGGTGTAACAATAATCTGTTCAACCGAGAGGCTTCCAGTCGGGGCAGGCAAACTCATCCGGTCATTCTCCGCCGGGAAAGCGTTGAGAGTGGTGCGAAGTCTGTTGAACTGGCTTTTGACCTCGACAAAACCTTTCCAGTTACCAACCATCATATCAATTGGTGCCAGCGCCCTGCCCAATAGCAGTGATCCCGCGATCATCAGGCCAGGTGAAATTTCCCCATTAAGCGCGAGGTATGCACCCATCCCTAAAAGAACTGATTGCGATATCATCCTAAAAGATTTACTGATCGCAGATAGCCGGCCCGCAGTCGTGCTTGCTACAGCTTGCTCATCGCTGGCTTCGTCATAGAGCGCACTATCCCGTCTTCGTATGTTGGCGGCCATGCCCATCCCGTGGATAACCTCTGCATTCCTGAGGTTGCTTTGAAAGGACATGTTTGCCTTTGCTGTGAGTTGATTAGCGTTAAGCAATTTCTCTGCTGTGGATTTTTGTGTAATCACCGCCAACAAAATCATAACCGCAGCAGAAATGGTTGCTGCGATTCCGAACATTGGGTGAAACATGAACATCAAGCCGATATAGACCAGTGTCCAAGGTGCATCCATGACCGCAAAAATGCCATTGCCTGTGACGAACTGCCTCAGGGCGAGCAAGTCATTCATGGCCTGACCGGCGCCGCTTGGATTACCAGTGATAAGGGTTCCCATGGAAGCTGCTTTTGAGACGGGTTCGCGCAAACTACTTTCGAGGCGAACATTCGCCGCAACAAGAAGCCTACTGCGTACCCATTCGAAGCTGCCAGCTGAGGACAATAGCAATAGCATCATTAGTGTG
>DUBM01000015.1 GCA_012960305.1 Gammaproteobacteria bacterium
AAATCTCGCCCGACCAATATCTTCTCTTGCAAACATTTGTCCCGAAATTCTGCGGCAGGGAACCCAAGCTTCACGAAGATGTGATTGGTGTGACAGTCTGCGACTTCATAACCCATGTCGCGGAAAGCGCCGATGGTAAATGCTTTAATGTGGGCGTTCTCTTGCCGTTCCCATTCGATGTGTTCTTTATCTTCAAGCGCTGTGAGTGCCGCAATCGCACCTAGCATATTGACATCGCCCATGCCCCAGGCTGCGTCAATTTTATCCAGAGTCTGTTTTTGTCCTAGAGCATAACCAACCCGTAAGCCAGCCATGCCATGTGCTTTGGAGAATGAGCGACTGATGAATATGTTCTCAAATTCCAATGCCAAAGGGAGTGCTGTTTCAATTGCCCCTGGCTCGGCGTAATTAATATAGGCCTCATCAATGTGTACTATGGTGTCCGGAGATTCAGTCATTACCTTGCGCACGAAATCATCAATAGCTTCAGGTCCATGGACGGTGCCTGTTGGGTTATTAGGGTTGCAAATATAGATTAGGCCTGCCCCAGAGGAGGCTTCAAGTACTGCCTGAAGGTCGATGCCCATGCCACTATCAAGATTTATTTCTCGCACACCGGCACCTATTTCTCTCGCTGTGTTTAAACTTGTCGCGTAGGTTGGAACTGGAGAGACGATAGGTCTATTCGCACTACAGAAAGCTCTAACGGATCCTTGCAGCAGAGGCGTGGAGCCCGTGCCTAACAAAACATTTTCTCTTTCAATACCATAATAACTGGCTATACCTTCTTCTAGTTCAGGAACATGATCAGGGGAATAGCCGCGGCCGACACGATTGTTAACATGAGCGTGGAGGGCTTCCATGGTCTTTGGCCCCGGTCCTCGAGCACTCTCATTCTGATTGAGTTGCATGATACCGTTGTCATACATTTTGGATTTTGACTCAGCACGTGTTTGTGCTTCGGCACCCCTGTTGAGTAAAGAGGTGCTAGATAATACTCCGGCAGCAGTGGTGAGACCCATTGTGCCAACGAAACCGCGACGTGTAATTTTCATGTTTGTTTATCCTCTACTGGTTGGGATATATTTTATTTTGTTGAATAGTCTAGTCTGATCACACTTTGTTAAAAGCCATAGTCATGCTATCTAGTACTTCTTTTAGAACCATTCTTGAAGACGCTAAGTTCATTCGAACATGACCTTCACCACCAGCTCCGTAGACGGAACCTGGATTTAGATAAACGCCAGAGTTGTGGACCAACCAGTCACGAAAATAGTATTCGGGCGATGCTTTTTCAGCTGCAATGTATTGTTCTGCAGCTCCTATGGAAGTCATAATCTTGCTGACATCCAAGAAAGTCATGAAGGTGCCTTCATTCTTGGTGTAAACAACATCTGGCATGTTTTGCTTGATATAGTTCTCCATGAACGTATGGTTCTCATCAAGATAGGCATTCGCTTGATCAAACCACTCCGCACCATGACGATAAGCAGCTGCATTAGCAGCTACTCCCAGGGTGCTCAGTTCTGCATGATGATACTGATCCACTCGATCCAACATGGTAGGACTCTTTGAGTAGAAGTAAGCGTTTTTCATGCCGGCCATGTTGAAGGTTTTGCTTATAGCGTTAAACGAAACACTATTGTTGACTACTGCTCGGTCAGGCAGGCTAGCAAAAGGTACATATTTGTGGCCACTGCGTATTACATCGGAATGTATTTCATCGGACAGAACAACTATGTTGTGTTCTAAAGCGAGACGACCCATTCGAAGAAGTTCTTCCTCAGTCCACACATTGCCGGTTGGGTTTTGTGGGTTACAAACCACCATCGCTCGAATATCGGAAGTCATCTTTGCTTCGAGGTCTTTCCAATTAACTTCATAGCGGCCATTTTTTCTTATCATTTGGCTATCTACTGTCGCAACATGCGCATTTCGAGCCATTGTGTAAAAGCCACTATAAACGGGGGTGACGAGAAGCAGTTTTCCAGCAGCGGGAATGAAGGCTCGCATTGCGGCGATCATGCCTGAATAGACGCCAGAGGCGATGGTGATTGAGTCAGGATCTAGTTCCACCCCATGTCGTTCGCCATTCCAGCCAACAATGCCGTCGCGGAGTGGTTGGGTGGAGCTCATATAGCCCCAATTATGGTGATTGGTGCGCTCCGCTAGTGCTTCGGTAATGCAAGGTGCGCATTCGAAGTCGATGGAGGCTACGCCCATGCCATATTTGAAGACACCAGCGGGATAGTTAAGGCCTGGGGAGTCCCAGCGAGCGCAATTTGAGCCTACCCGATTGTAGGGTGTATCGAAGTCATATTTTCCGTTAGCGAGCTTTGGAATGCTGCTGGAGCTTTGTGCGGAAGCGCTAGTTGAGGCAGTGGCTACGGCGCCTGCAGCCCCGGCCAGTGCAGTCATTCCGGCACCTTTGATGAATGATCTTCGGTTAAATCCACTGTTCGAATCAGGGTTTTTAGGCATAGCAGTGTTCTCGCATTATTAATATATGATTGACACTCCCAGAGCATATTCCCAAATGGGTCAATGAGCAAAGGAGTTTCCAATATAACGCAGCTACTATATATCGTCTATATGAGATATTGGCATCGAAAAGGTTCTTTAACCCGCTTTGGCGAGCTAAAAGGGCAGTTAATTGTGTAATTCTGTGGTGAACTTTCCTACATGCACTGAGTGTCAGGGAATTGAGGGCCGTATTTAGTAAATTGGTATTTATTGTGATATTTCTTAGTATTGTGAATCCTGCTGAGATAAATAGGGTGTATCTCGATAGTCTAGAGATCGATTCGCAGTAAAGTTAAAGTAACGGGCAAGATATAGTTCGGGGGCGCAGAAATCCGTAGCTAGTGGATGCTTGTAAGATTAGTTTACCTAATGATCAGTCGCTGTAGATTGGCGTAAAAATAATCGATATGGTTAATGATAAGGAAAACAGTATTTCGCTGTTACGCTACCAGTTTGTCCACATAAGAACTCAAGATAGGGAAATGCTGGATGGGTTTTGTTGTGGATATGCTCCAACAGACGGAATCCCCAGGGCCACAGTTCTCTGATTAATTCTTCGTCAGAGAATATCTCCTTAACAAAAAAAAATAAAAATTAACAAGGTGGGAATGATGAGAATTATAATAGATAGGCTAGTACTTCCGATAAGATCATTGGTTCCCGCAGTTATATTGTTGGTTTCGCTTTTTTCCGCGTGTAGCCAATCAACTTCTCTAACGGCTCGCCCTCTTACAGTGGCAGCATCAGTGGCTTTTACCGAAGGACCTACTGTCGCGGAGGACGGTACTGTTTATTTTACCGATCTTGATAATAGCCGCATTATGCGCTTGTCGACCGATGGGTCGCTCAGCACTTTTCGTCAACCAAGTTATCGCGCCAATGGTTTACTATTTGATAGCGAATGGCGGCTGCTTGCGTGCGAAGGGGGAGATGGTAGTGCGACATTGCCTCGAGTTACCCGAACCAATATGACTACTGGTGCGATCGAAGTAATTGCAGATTCCTATAATGGCAAACAGCTGCATCAACCGAATGATCTTACTTTCGATAGCAAGGGTCGTATTTATTTCACTGATAGACCTGGGGTACACATAAAACCAGAGCAAACTGGCGTTCATGCGGTTTATCGAATTGACACAGACGGTTCCATTGAGCGCATCCTAACTGAGCCCGAAGTAATGCGGCCCAATGGCATCGTGATCTCCCCGGATGACCAAACGCTTTATGTCATCGAGACAGAACAAAGCGAAGGTGGTCCCAGATTGATTCAAGCATACGATCTGAGTAGTGAAGGCACGGTCAGCGATATGCGGATTTTTCATGATTTCTATCCCGGGCGCAGCGGTGATGGCATGACTATCGATAGCCAAGGCAATTTATATGTTGCCGCTGGCTTAAATCAACTCAGGGGAACCAGCGAGACACTTGATACAGTGGCCGGCATTCATATTTTTTCTCCATCAGGTGAATTGTTAGAGCACATCCCGGTTCCTGAAGACACCATAACCAACGCAGCTTTCGGCGGCCCCGATTTACGAACTCTGTATGTCACAGCCGGTAAAACATTATTTAGTTTTAGAACAGACATCGTAGGAACTCGTCGATAGCTACTACAAGAAGGATGAATGGCCTTCTCAGCTCAAAGCGCTGCGATTGATTAATGCCCAAATTTTAGTATTAAAGTTCGCTATTTTTATTTCTTATAGGCACCCCAGATAGAGGGAAGTGTTCATGCTCAGACTAACCTCAGAACCGTTCAATCGCACAACAAAATTCTTCAACATCGCTCCTAAAACTTTGGCCACGAGTTTTTTCCTTCTTTTTCTTCCCGGGGTAGTACTCAGCCAATACGGTACTCAATCTGGCGAGTGGCCCAGTTATGGCGGAGATACAGGTTCCACCAAATATTCTCCCCTTGACCAAATCAATGCCGAAAATTTCAATGATCTAGAAATAATCTGGCAATGGACATCTGTAGATGCCAGCCTTGATCTAGAGTCACTGAGAGAGCAAAACCCGGACATTCAAATTGGTAATTTTCAAGCCACTCCTCTTATGGCTAATGGTCGTTTGTTCATCATTACGGCATTGAATCAGCTGTCTGCAATAAACCCTCTTACCGGGGAAACTTTCTGGACTCATAATCCTGAAATATATCTATCCGGTCCTCCTATTAATCCGCTGAGTTATCACAATCGCGGGCTCGCTTATTGGTCCAATGGCGATGACGAGCGTGTCATCGCAGGAACTCAAGATGGTTACCTAATATCACTCGATGCGCTGACCGGTGAACCGGACCCAGAATTTAATGGTGGCCGTGTTGATTTGAGTGTGGGTATTCCGCGCGCATCCAGAAATGCTTTGGATTGGACTGGTGCGCAACCAGTGTCAGTAGTGTCACCGCCGATTGTGATCGGCGACATTGTAGTGACCTCACAAATCACTCAGGGTCGGCCCTTAATGAGAGAAAGGCCGCCTATGTGGGTGAGAGGTTACAGTATTAATACCGGTGAAACTGAATGGGTGTTTCATACTATCCCGCAGGCTGGTGAGTATGGCGTTGAAACTTGGGAGGAAGAGTCCTGGCGTCGAACTGGTAACAACGGAGTATGGTCGATTATGAGTGCTGACCCAGAGCTGGGGTTGGTCTATCTGCCATTAGAAGCGCCAACAGATGATTTTTATGGTGGCAATCGGCCGGGTGACAATTTATTTAGTCAAAGCCTGGTGGCAGTGGATGCAATAACCGGCGAACGGCGTTGGCATTTCCAAATGATTCACCATGGACTTTGGGACTATGACTTACCTGCGGCACCAAACCTTATTGATATCACTGTAGAAGGAAGAGAAATAAAAGCTGTTGCACAAATCTCTAAACAGGGCTTTGTCTACACATTTGATCGAGAAACAGGTGAACCTGTGTGGGCGATTGAAGAACGTGAAGTGCCGCGTTCCGATATCCCTGGAGAAAAAGATTCGCCAACTCAGCCCTTTCCAACCAGGCCGCCTCCCTTCGAAGCCCAAGGTCTGGAAATTAGCGATCTAATTGATTTCACTCCCGAGCTTCGAGCAGAGGCACTGGATATAATCGATGACTACACGTTCGGCCCTTTGTTCACGCCTCCGACGCTATCGGTTCCTGGAGGTAACAAGGGCACAGTTCTGCGCCCCAGTGCCGGCGGCGGCGCGAACTGGATGGGTGCAGCGGTTGATCCAGAAACAGGATATCTTTATGTGCCCTCTTCGGATTCGATCACAGTACCTGTTGTGATTGAAAGCGACCCCGGTGATTCCAATCTCTCTTATCGACGTATTGCCCTTGGCGGTATTAGGGGGCCTCAGGGGCTGCCAATTCTCAAGCCGCCCTATGCAACGATTACTGCTTTTGACATGAACACAGGTGACATAGTTTGGCGAGTACCAAATGGAAATGGTTCAGAACGAGTGGAAAATCACCCGGCAGTTGAGGGTATTGATCTTCCTTCCCTCGGAGGAGGAGGAAGAAATCCAATTCTCGCCACACCAACTGTTTTGGTTCACGCGCAGAATAACGGTAGCCAAACCAAATTGATTGCGAGAGATAAGGCAAGTGGAGCTGAGCTTGCTATGGTGGATATCCCAGCTGCTTCTCGATCGGCACCAATGACTTATGAGGTAGATGGCAAGCAATTTATCGTAATTTCAGTGCTTACCAATCCGGCTCCGAAACTCATTGCTTATGCTCTCAATCCATAGCAAACAGTACGTGGTAAAACCAATTTAATGCTTAGATGACTATGGATATCAGGCTCTAGTGTTTAAATAAACCTAAGCCTGATTAGCAGGTTCCTCTTCAGTTCTGCGGTCTTCTTGATATTGTTTCAACTGTCGGGCTTGAGTAACAATAAATGCACGAATAGCCTCAAGTTGATCATTGGTCAGAGTATCTTCAAAATCTGGCATACCTCGTTGAGCACGGACTCCTTCTAATACAATATCTTGCATTTCACTGTGGGTGGCTAAATGCATCAGTCGCAAGTCTGGTGCAATGATGGCTACTTCAGATGGAATGCCAATTCCGCCATGACAGCTAGCGCATTGCGAATGATAAAGATCATCTCCTTGCCGAATAGCTTCTAATCTAAAATCTGTCGCTGGTTGCTCAGGTACTTCTGCTTGTACCACATCCGCAATTGGCATTGCTGCTGTGCCGTCCAATTTAAACACTACGACGGCCCCACCGAGATCGATGGCTCTATTGCCATTCATCATCGTCGCAACATATTGGGTATTGCCGACTTGATAACTCATCATAGAGGTGCCCCGAAACGTGCCTGGGGCTCGGTAATTAAAAATAGGGTTTCCATTATCGGTATTGCGAACTACGAAATCCCCAGTTCCTTCGCCTTGAAATAAAACACCGGTGGTAGTTGCGAGCACGCCACCGTTATATATAGATTTCAATTGCTGTCGCCATTTGTACTGGCCAGTTATCGGGTCAAATGCACCAACGAAAGCCAGTGATTCTGGTCGCGGTGCGGCATTCTCGATCAGCTCGCGCCGGTAGGCACCTTCGCCCCAACCAAGACTTAGCCCACGCTCACGCATTTCATAGACTCCGGTATTAACGAAGGCTTCATCAAGAGAATAGAAATTGGCGATATCGTGATAGTAGAAATACATCAATCCCATGTCATTGTCCCACGACTGAGGTTCCCAGTTGTGGGCACCGGAGTTGGCGGGCAGAATCCATTGGGGATTGTTCTCGTACACTACATCGGGGTTTTCCACAGGCCGGCCGGTTTCCATATCCACGTGAGTGGCCCATGTAATACCTTCGGTGTAGGCGTGGGCGCGCAATAACTCACCACTTTCTCGATCAACAATGTAGAAAAACCCATTCTTTGGAGCCTGCAATAAAACTTTGCGCTGCTCGCCGTTTAGCTCGATTTCGCCAATAGTCATATCCATGGCAGAACTAAAGTCCCAGTTGTCGCCGGGAGTGGTTTGGTAGTACCAATTCATACGACCAGTATCGACATCGACCGACACAATGGTCGATAGAAACAGATCGTCGCCGCCACCGGGAGAGCGTATTTCTCGAGGCCACGGAGCACCATTTCCTACGCCGATATAGAGGCTGTTGAGTTCCTCATCATATACAAGGGAATTCCAGGCTGTTCCGCCACCGCCGAATTTCCACCATTCACCACCCCAAGTCTGAGCGGCCAGCTCCATCTCGGGGTGTTCAAAGGGTTGGCTGGGGTCTCCAGGAACAAGGAAAAAACGCCAATCGACTTCACCAGTTTCAGCATTGTAAGCTGTGACATAGCCTCGGCGCCGGCCCGACTCGCCACTACCCTGACCAATGTAAATTTTTCCGGCGGCTGCACGAGGGGCACCGGTAATATTAAAGCGTCCGAGTCCAGCTGGTATCCAGGTATCAATGTCCCAGACTTTTTCACCAGTAGTGGCATCAATCGCCAGTAAGCGACCATCAAAAGTGGCCACGTAGACTTTACCTTGATAAGCCGCGACTCCTCGATTGTGGGCAGGACCACAGCAAGCGAGGCGGATATAGCTGCGGTCAACTTCTGGATCATAGCGCCAGATTTCTTCCCCATTAGTCGCATCAAGGGCATAAACCACACTCCAGCCGTTGGAGACATACATCACACCATCTATCACCAATGGCGTTCCAGACATGCGCATATTGTAATCGCCAATGGTCGTGCTCCACGCCAGTCCCATTCGATCGGCATTGTCTGGGGTAATTTGAGTTAGATGGGAGAAGCGTTGTTCCTTATAGTTTTGCCCGTAACTGAGCCAATTACCCGGTTCATTCTCGAAAGAATTGATGATTCTGGCATCGTCTACATAGTTGGAGTTGGATTCAGCGGCAAAACTGGAAGCCCCGAAATCTGAAGTTGTATAAAAGGCGATCAGTACTCCAAAGCTTAAGCATAGCGTTCTAACAACCCGTTGAAAGAATTTAGTATCGACCAGTGTAGGATCAATGGATTTCATGAGCTCGCCATGTGTTTATTTTTAGTAATTAGTCAGTTTTATTACAAACCGGTCCTCGTGTAAACAGTATGCTCGACCTCGATGCAATGGACTCTTGCTCCTAATGGATTTATGCTCAGTTCAAATTCGAATACTATCAATAAGAACGGAGGATGTAATTATGCGATTACTCTCAACAATATTCCTACTTTTTCTGCTATCTGCTCCTGCTTACAGCCAGGTGTTGGCATCATTTAATTCTGATGGCCTTACCTATGGTCACGTACATCTAAACGTTTTCGATATGGAGCGGCATAAGGATATATGGGTTAACCATTTCGGCGGCAGAGTTGTGGAAAAAGGCCGCAATGCTCAGGGCAATCCAATTTTAACCGCCGTTGTTCTAAACAATATGCTTGTGGCGCTTTCACCCAGTGACCCCACCATGGATTCACCTTCAACAGTGATGGATCATTTTGGATTTAAAGTCCGCAATATGGATATATTTCTGGAAAAGTGGGAAGCAGACGGCCTCCCAGTTACCACTGAAGCCGCCGGTTTTGGCGGTAGAACTTTCCTTGGTGCCGAAGGCCAGATAAATGCCTTCGTTGATCTTCCAGGCGGAGCAAGGGTAGAACTTCAGGAAGACCAGGGTCTGCAACAGGAAGTAACTGGCTATCATATTCATTTCAATACAGCTGGCCATGAAGAACTTCTCGCGTGGTACACAGATCTTTTGAATTTAGATGTAAGACCTCGAGGAGCGATTCCAACTACTACAAATGTTCCTGGCATGAATCTCAGTTTCGGTGGCAGCCAAACAGCACGTGCAGCTACTCAGGGTACGGCTATCGATCACATTGGTTTCGAGATCGACGGCTTAGAAGAGTTCTGTCGTAGATTGGAAGCTATGGGTATCGAGTTTCAAGTGGCTTATCGTGAAGTGCCATCAATCGATCTGAATATCGCTTATATCATTGACCCTAGAGGTGTTCGAATTGAATTCACCGAAGGGTATGACGAGTATTAGAGTTAGAACGACTATTTTGTATAATGGAATGGTACTTAAAAAGGCCAGACATTAAATGTTTGGCCTTTTTAACTTGGGATTGGCACAACTACGTGGCTGAAAAATTGAGGAGTCTAGAAATGATAAAGTTAGGGAATTATTTTTGGGTTGCGTAGGCGAATGATGACCGATGAGCTCTAATGTACCCAATCTTTGTTGCTGAAGCTCAGTTAAACTTCAGCTGATTTAGCACATAATTTATATTATGCGCCCGCATACCAGTGAAAATCGAAATCAGAATTTAAACCACCCGTCCCTCTACCAAAACCATCCATTGATGAAACTACTTGAATGGACTTAATAAATTTCAGCTGCTTGTAACCACAATGCCGCTCAACTCTTAGTCGAACTGGAGCGCCATTTCCTTGAGGTAGATCTTTGCCATTCATGCCATAGGCTAAAATTGTCTGCGGATGGACAACATCGAACATGTCATAACCTTCATACCAGCCACCATAGGCATCGATAACGACGTAGCGGGCTTCGGGTTTTACCCCGCCCGCAGCTTCCAATATTTTGAGCAGGGGAGCGCCGGTCCATTGCGCTATCGCTGACCAGCCTTGCTCGCAAATATGAGAAGTGATTTGGGTTCGCTTTGGGAAGCGTTTTAAATCCTCCAGAGAAAGCGAGATTGGTTGATTCACCAATCCTTCAACTGACAACCGCCACTCTGCGAAGCTTCCACGACGAAGTCGTTGATACTCTTCATCTTCAGGATTGCTCTGATTCCATACTGGGAAGTTTTTGGTGATCTCGTTAATATCGTGTTCTTGCACCAAAGCTTGGTTAGACAGCAGGAATCGTTGACTCGCCATGGTTAGCACATCTGCAACACCCATCAGTCCGTCTCGGATTGTCGGAGGAGTGTAAATATTGCTGTCGCAACCGGTCAGTAATATGCCGCCCAGCGCACCGGCTCTGGAAATTAGTTGGCGACGGGATAAAGTTTTTGGCTTAGTGTTTTTCATTCATTAGTCTCCGTCGAAATTGCATACTTTCCGGTAATCATTGAACGTATCTGGTTTCCTGCACCGGCGATAAATACTTCAATAATGTGTACGATGAGGAACAGGACCAATAATAAAGTACACACTACATGAAGAGTTCTTGCCGTTTGTCTCCCGCCGAAGATGTCGATTAGCTCAGGAAGAATGGCAGTAAATGCGGGCATCTGCGCAAATCCGGAGATGAACATCAACGGGAAGAGGACAAAGAGCACGATTAGGTAGGACATTTTCTGCAGAAAATTGTAAGACTTGGCTTTCTCACCGGCAGGTGCTTTAAATTGAAGATGATTTTGAATATCTGTTTTTATATGGCTGAGCTGAAATTCTTCGCGCTGTGGAAACATCTTCTTGTAGAATTTTTTCTGCCAGACATTCCAGCCGAGATAGGCGATGCCATTGAACGCAAATATCCAGGCGAAGAGATAATGATAATTTCTTCCCCAACGACGATCTCCCAAGGCATCAGCCTGATCCCAGGAAAGCCCCCAGTCAGAAAGTCTGAATACAGCAGGGTGGCCCTGAAATCCAACCTTGCCCCAATAAAGTTCAGGAAATTGCAGGAAAATCATCAGCCCACTCCAGAACAGGTAGCCAAAAGAAATCACTGTCACCCAATGACAGATTCGCGCGTTGTAGCTATGGCGTTGAATCCATTCCTTTGAATTTTTGAGTTTAGAATTGTCGCTCACAATTTGCTCAGAATGACCCTGCACATATAACCCTATACGCATGATCCAAAATAAATGGTCCAGTATCAAAAGGGGCCGCCTGCTAAAGATTGCCCGAGTTTTTATAACCCCTTTTCTAGGTTATGACATTACTCGCCTTGTGGCTAGGCGGATTCCAAGGCCTGAGTGATGTCTTCAATGATGTCATCGATATGTTCGATACCGATACAAAGGCGAATCATCTCTGGAGTAACGCCAGCAGTTGCTTGGTCAGTTTCGGTTAGTTGTCGGTGAGTTGTTGATGCAGGATGGCAATGGTTTCTTTCTTCATGATTTTCTACTCCTATTAATTCGAGAAGCAGTTTATACATCAGAGCGATCGCCATCGCAATTAGGCCCATTCCTTGGGATTCTTTGGCGACAGGATCTAGTCGACTGCTTTGTGGTTCTCAAATTATTCAAGATTTGAGTCTCTAGGATGGAATTTAATTAGAGCTATTTACTACTTTCGTTTTTCGCAAAGAGAGCAAGATATTTATTCAGTGAATCTTCTGCAGCCGAAATTGCTGCTGAATCATCGCTAGAAAACCGATATGAGTTGTAGACCTATAGAAATTTAGTATCTGACTGACAAGTCCGTGACTTGTCGTCACTGTCTCGCGGCTAGCTTATTGCCTCGCTATGCTCCCCGGGCTAGACTAGAAGCTCTAATAATAAGTAGAGTGCGAGCGAACGCCACGGAGTATCGAATGAAGTCTTTGGATTTTTCTTTTAGTCGAATTTCTTGTCTGGTATTGGGACTGCTAATAACAGCATCGCCAGCAGTATCGCAAGATATCCCCCGGCTCTTAAGTGGCCACCCTGACATGAGCGGAATCTGGCAAGTGTTGAACGAGGCCAACTATGATCTCGAGCCACATATAGCCCGGCACTCGATGCAAATGCGTGAAGGCCCTATCAATCCAGTTCCTGCCATCCCGACATTACGACTTGGGGCGGTTGGCGCCGTACCGGGTAGTTTGGGTGTGATAGTAGGGGGAGGCCAGATCCCCTACACCCCTGATGCTCGAGCCCTTAAAGAGGACAACATGGCCAATTGGGTTGACCGTGATCCTGAAGTGAAATGTTTTCTTCCAGGTGTGCCTCGAGCTACTTATATCCCCATGCCATTCCAGATTGTTCAGGGCGACAATGATATTTTTATCGCCTACCAATTTGCTGGTGCGGTTCGCGATATCTATATGGACAACCCTGGTCCTTCGCAAGTGGATTCTTGGATGGGTTGGTCAGTTGGTGAGTGGGAAGGTGATACCTTAGTAGTTGATGTGACTGGCCTGGCTGAGGGAACTTGGCTAGATCGCTCCGGTAGCCACCATAGCTACCAGCTGCATGTGGTAGAGCGATATACAATGATTGGTCCAAATCATATTGAATACGAAGCTACAATCGAAGATCCTATGGTTTTAACTGAGCCTTTTACTATAAAGATGCCGATTTATCGCCGCATTGAAGAGAATGCCCGGCTTATGGATTTTCGCTGTGTTGAATTTGTAGAAGAGTTAATTTACGGAGAGGCGCGAAGATATCCGCTGCCCCGTTAAACGATTAAGTTTGAGGAGGTTAAATATGCGCAATTTAATGAAAACGATAAATCTCGGTGTTTTGGCACTCACAACATTAACGTTAACTCCAATAGTGGTCGCTCAAAGCGGGGCACTTCCACGCACGGCCAATGGCCATCCAGACCTTTCTGGTACTTACGATGTATCAACATTAACTCCTCTACAACGACCAGCGGAGTTTGGAGAAAAGCTATTCCTAACGAATGACGAGGCGGCAGTGATTGCTGCAGCGGAATCGCGCCGTAACTCAGATCGTAACCAAGCGAGTGATCCTAACCGTGCAGCTCCACCACAGGGCGGCGATGGCTCAACTGGGGCTTCTGGCAATGTTGGTGGCTACAACACCTTCTGGATTGATCGTGGCACCGGTGCGTTCCAGATCGATGGGCAGTGGCGAACTTCTATTATTATCGATCCACCCAATGGACGTATGCCAGCACAGACTGATGAGCGGCGTGCAGAGCGGCGAGCAAGGCTAGGAGCTGGCGAAGCAGCACCAAGGCGCGAGGGTGGTTCCAATGATGGTACGGCTTACTGGCTGGATGCCGGGCTTGAAGCACCGGGACCATACGACAACATGGAACAGCGTCCGTTTGCTGAACGTTGCCTGCTATCATTTAGCTCCACCGGTGGACCACCGATGTTGCCGGCTCTGTATAACAACCATAAGCGTATTGTTCAGAGTGAAGATACAATCATAATTCAAGTAGAAATGGTGCATGAAGCTAGAGTCGTGCGAATGAATACAAAGCATGATCCTGCTCATATTCAGAAATGGTTGGGTGATTCGATTGGCTGGTGGGAAGGAGATACGCTGGTTGTCGAAACGACTAATTTTCGTGATGTTCCCGCATTTTCTCAAGGCTCAAAAGACATGAAGGTGACAGAACATTTTCGCATGGAGAGCCCTGATCAGCTTGTCTATACGTTTACTGTCGAAGACGACAATGTATGGACTGCACCGTTCACTGGTGAATATGCATGGCCGCGCAGCACTAATAAAGTGTTTGAATATGCTTGCCACGAGGCAAACTATGCACTCGAAGGTATTATGAAAGGTGCGCGTTTGTTGGAAGCGGAATTCCGTGGTGAAGAGCCTGAAGGGGTGCCTAACCCAACTCGATAGGCGATATAAACAAAAGTTTAATTGACGATAAATGGTATAAATATCAGGAGAATTAATATGGCAAAGCAGCACTCTGTGATCTTCAAAATGAGTATGGCGTTGGCAGTATTGGCTGGTTTAATCATGACCCTTGAAACACCAGCCGTGGCTCATCATGCTTTCAGCGCTGAGTTTGATCCCAATCGTCCAGTTGTTCTTCGTGGTCCTGTGGTAAGAGTTGAATGGGTAAACCCTCATACCTGGATTCACTTGGAGATCACCAATGAAGACGGTAGCAAGCAAGTATGGATGGTAGAGGGTGGTACACCGAACACCCTGCTAAGACGTGGTTTGTCGAGAGCGACGATACCTGTTGGAACTATGATTGTGGTTGATGGCTATCAAAGCAAAGACCGCAGTGCTCGTGCCAATGGTCGTGATGTGACTTTTGAAGATGGGCGCAAATTCTTCATGGGTTCATCAGGGACTGGCGCACCACGTGACGGTCGCGATGCAACAGAACCAGGACAATAGGAAACGCTAATTCTGAGACTACAGCCAAATAGCTGGAAAGTTAGTCGTTAGAATATTTGAAAGAAAGAACGTTTTTAAAAGGCATTCGGGGCGACCCTTGAATGCCTTTATATTGCCTTCCTAGTGACTAAATGCTTGTTGCTTCTACGTTCGCAAATAAAATTATAAAGGCAGAGGCTATCTTAGTCCTGACTAATTAACCGATCAGCCCGCATTAACCTAAAAAGTAACGAATCGCCATGGCAATAATCATTATGACCATTAGCGGTGTCATCCACCTGCTGATTTTTTGTAATTCGTCTGGTGAGCGTTCTCGTCCATGCTTCTCGAGCATTGGCACGAGTAGAAAGAGTGTCGCAAAGAGAATTACAATAATTCCAACCAGTACCGTCATCTAAAACTCCTTCAAAGTTGAGCCTCTAGATTTCAAATTTCAAGAAAATCACTCAGTAAATTATTAGTGTTGGTTTGTGACTTGAGGACTTTAGCGTAAGTGTACTCCCACCGCAGCCATTCTCAATATTCAATTGGCGAGTCGAATTTCCGCAATACTCCATTCATTGATAGTAGGGCTCGTTGATCCGATTCTGGGCTAGAACTAGTGGGATTTGGACGCAAGAGTAGTTGGACTTAGGCGCGGATAGCTTTTATTCTCTGTCTACAGTCTTTCTATACAAACAATACTAAGCTAAGGAGCTGTTATGTCATCTTCACGAAGTATGTTATCTATCCTTATTGCATCAATATTGGTGCTTGTGACTGGTTGCGGAGCGGATGCAACTGGAGGCAACCCAATCAGCGGTGCTGGAATACCTAATCCAACTCCAGTAGTTACCAGAAACTGGGGAGATCTCCCCGCTGGAAGGAACTGGGGCTCTACAGCCGGTGTCGACATCGACCCTAACGATGGTCATATCTGGGCCTATGAGCGTTGCGGAGCAGGGACATTTGGTGGAGGGACTCCCATCAATTGCGATACCAATCCGGTAGATCCAATTTTTAAATTCGATCGAAATACTGGCGAAGTTCTCGCTAATTTTGGCGGTGGTATTTTCATGACTCCCCACGGTATTCATGCAGATTCTGAAGGTAATGTCTGGGTAACGGATTTTGCTAATAATTCAGCGGGTACAAAAGGCCACCAGGTCCATAAATTTAGCTCTAGTGGTGAATTGTTGATGAGCCTGGGTACAGCGGGACAGCCCGGTAGTGGCCCTAATCAGTTCAATCAACCTAATGACGTAATTGTTGGTCCCGATGGCAGCATTTATGTGGCTGACGGACACAATGGTCAGGGCTTAACTAGCAATCAAGCAATGGATGAAGGCCGTGCCGAAGGTTCAACTGCTCGCATTATTAAGTTCTCGCCTGATGGGCAACGCATAAAAGAATGGGGGCAGATTGGTGTTCGCCATGGCGAATTCAGAACTCCTCATGCTTTAGAATTTGATTCTAGGGGCCGACTTTGGGTTGCTGATCGCGGTAATCACCGTTTAGAAATATTTGATCAGGACGGCAACTATCTGGATTCCCGATATATGTTTGGCCGCATTAGCGGAATCTTCATAACTGATGATGACATGATGTATGCCATCGATTCCGAATCTAGCCCAACTGGTCACGTTGGTTGGAGAAATGGAGTGCGTATCGGGCACATAGATGAGGATCGCATTACTGGATTTATTCAGCCCTTCGAACGTGAAGACCGTGTTTATCAGGGCACTGCGGGTGAGGGTGTGGCAGTAGATGCTCAAGGTAATGTGTACGCTGCTGAGGGGCCAAACTCATTAAGCTCAGCTGGCGGCGCTTTTACTAAGTATTCAGTTCGCTAGAGTAGTTTATTCTCTAAAGCAGTTTAAAAACAGAATTGAAAGATTCTAAAACACAGCCAGATTACTTCAAAACCTTTGCTCTAAGCATTGGTGATTAAGTTAATCTGGTTTTGTTGTTTTTGAGAACTCAGAAGAGGTCAATTAAGATCGCGGGTCTATTTTTAATTCTCTTTTGAAGCGTTTGAAATTACGCACGTAGGCCTCCGCGCTCTTAACCAAGCTCTGTTGCTGTTCCGGCGAGAGTTCCTTTACTATTTTCGCAGGGGATCCCATTACTAGTGAACCGTCTGGTATTTCCTTGCCCTCGGTAACTAAAGCATTCGCACCAATTAAACAATTCCTGCCGATTTTGGCGCCATTGAGAACTACAGCATTAATCCCTATCAAAGAGTTATCACCGATTGAGCAGCCATGCAGGATTGCTTGGTGTCCAACCGTGACATTTTTGCCAATTTCTAATGGTGTGTCGGGATCTGTATGCAGAACTGCACAATCTTGTACATTAGAATTTTCTCCAATGGTAATTAGCGCATTGTCACCACGAGCCACTGCTCCAAACCAAACGCTGGCATTATTTTCCAGTACAACCAGGCCAACTACTGTGGCACTGTCGGCGATAAAGTAATCTTCACCGCGAATTTCGACAGTTCTGTCACCTAAAGAATAAATCATTATTGCTTGTCCCAACTGAAAAAGATGAAGTTTATCATAGCCATAATTGTGCTAGTTAACTCATGAAAATTTATCGCTTTAGAAAATTGTTGTAGAAGAAAACTTGTGGAGATTGATTCACAATGAATTGAAAATCATTATCAGTGTTAAATCCTGAAAAAAAAAAGGAATTCTTTAATGAATGAAGCAAAGCTACAGCTGGTGAATTGGGATGAGGTTGAACTCGAAAGTGTAAATGAAAGCATGCAGCGGAGAATCGTAACCGGTGAGAAAATGACCGTGGCACGGATCTATTTTAAAGATGGCTTTATCGTTCCCTTGCATAGTCACCCCAATGAACAAATAACTCAGGTGGTAAAAGGACAAATGTTGTTTGTATTTGACGGTAACAAAGCACAAGAAATGCTTCTCAACCCTGGAGATGTCGTCGTTATTCCTGCCAATATTCCTCATCAGGCGACTTGTATCGGTGAAGTTGAGGAAATAGATATGTGGGCTCCTCGGCGAGATGACTGGTTAGATGGCTCCGATACTTACCTTAGAAGTTAACTTAAAACAACTTAAGGCCCGTTAAGTTCAGCTCGGCTAGAATGACTATATTAATGTGATTCACAGCAAAATTGTCTGAAATGAATGTTCCAAAAGGAAAGCTGATGGTGGTTCAGAACATAGACTTACAACCAAATAGCTTTTATTCTTTAGGTAACTACTAATCTTCAGCTAACTACCGGAGGCACCCGTCATGAAGAACGCCTTGAAGCAGTTCACAATCTGTTTGAGCCCATTTTTATTATTTATATCTTCACAGTCATTTGCTCAACAAGAAGAAAATTATGATTACTGGCAACACCAGCGCGCCATGGTTTCTAGAGGCCAGCAAGCTGTATTTATGTGTAATGGTTTGTTTACTTCCAACCGCACATTGGAACAGGTTTTTGATAAAGAGCTGGCATTTTTTCGTGAACCAATCGGTGATGCCAATGGTGGTGACTATAACGTTGATTGGGAAAGGAGAGCGGTCGAAGTAGGCGCCCAGGGTGCTGTGCCTGTCATGCGAGCAGCATTTCGGAATGGCATCGGCTGTGTGATTTTACCGCCGGATCAAACCCTTTTAGATATTGATAGATTACCAGAGCTAACGCTTCCTTCACCTCCCGGCGACCCTGCGCAAATCCTCTGGCCTAATGGAGATTTAGTCGTCGAACGTGACCTTCCTGCTAATATTAGTGCTTCTGCCTTACAAGCTGCTTCCGACTGGGCATTCGATCGAGAGTCAGAGGAGCAAGTTACTCTAAGCCTACTAGTGGTTTATGACGGCGAAATTATTCACGAGCGATATGCACCTGGCTTCGATGCAACTACTCGTACCCGCACTTGGTCCACTGCCAAAAGCATTGCCTCGACATTAATAGGTATATTGGTGGACGATGGAAGAATGAATTTGGATGATCCTCTCGGGTTTGGATGGTATCCAGAAAACAGGACACCAGAAACTGATCCGAGAAATGAAATTACGTTGCGACAAGTACTCAATATGTCCAGCGGCTTGGATACTATAGATAACGGCGGGCGTGAGTATGCCACCGGATCAGGCATGTCCTATTGGGCAGGGTCGAGTTCTGTTGTTGGTGCTCGAAGTCGCGCCTTGATAAGAGAGCCTGGCACTCATTGGGATTATGAAAATTACGACACCTTGCTAGGTGTCTATGCTATGAAGTTGGCTTTAGGGGGGGAGAAAACCTATGCAGAATTTCCTCGACGAGCTTTGTTGGACAAAATCGGTATGCGCAATACCCTGGTTAGTACCGATCGGTTCGGAGACTTCGTTCTAAGTAGTCAGGTTTATACCAATGCTCGTGATCTCGCTCGTTTCGGATTACTTTATCTAAACGGTGGGACCTGGAATGGGGAACGACTAATTTCCGAAGAGTGGATCGATTTTGTAAGGACACCTGCGCCGGCAACGGTAGGCAAGGGTGGTCACTACGGAGGCCAGTGGTGGCTAGTTCCAGAAAGCAGGAATGATGTGCCGAAAGGAGCATACTCCACCAACGGCAATCGTGGTCAATACACTGTTGTTGTTCCTTCTCAAGATCTGGTCATCGTAAGGCGGGGACTAGACTATGGTCGTCAAGGTTTTAGTCAATGGGACCTAACAAGAGAAATATTGAAGTCAATCGACTGATATTTTTAGCCAGTCACCGTATAGTAAATCATTTTCGACAAGATAAATTTGGAGTATTAATCATGGGAATAAGGACAATTGGAAATAAATTACTTTTTTTGCTGTGCGCATTAATTGTACTGCCTACTCTTGGCTATGCTCAGTCTAATAGAGACGGTGGCCCACCACTTGATTCAGAACGAATTCCCCGAGTTGAAAAGCCCTGGTCGGTTGCCGAAAGAGCAATCCTTGAGCCGCGAGAAAATAATGGCAGTGTGCTTGGCGTTTGGTCCACCTGTGCCCAAGCGCCGGACCTTTGCAATGCGTGGTTAGAGTTCACCGATTATTTGCTCCAGGACTCTTCTCTACCGACTCGAGATAGGGAATTGCTAATACTAAGAATTGGGTGGTTGAATGGTGGTGCCTATGAATGGGCAGCACATCGGAATCTTGCCTTGAGGGTTGGCATAACTGAAGCTGAGTTAGAAAACATTCTTGAAGGTCCAGATGCCAGTGGATGGAGTGATTGGGATAGCACATTATTAAGGGCAGCGGATGAACTGCATAGTAATGCCTTGATTACTGATGTCACTTGGAACAAGTTAGCAGTACGCTATGACAGGCGGCAAATGATGGAAGCAGTGTTTACCGTTGGCCAATACAACTTAGTGGCGATGTACCTGAATAGTTTAGGTGTTCAGTTTGAAGAAGGCTTTCAAGGATTTCCTTTATGAAACTTATAAAAAGAATATTCATATTTGTATTTTGTCTTTCATTGATTCCCATTGCTGCAGTCGCGACCGCCGGAGCAAAGGCAAGATTCGATGATGGGCCAAATAGAGTGTTTTCCGGCGGTCCTTTGATTGCAGGAGACTTACATACTGGTCCTGAGCCGGATTGGAGTTTCGTTGAATCTATTCGCACTATCGAGATGCAACTTCTTGATCCGCCGTTGTCGAGACGTATTTGGACTGCCGAGTATGGTGGAAAAGTTTATGTTTGGTCCGGATACATGGGAACAACTGTAGGGCGATTATGGAAACGCTGGCCAAGTCAAGCAGAACGTGATGGGCGCGCCGTCATTCGCATCAATGGTGTGCGTTATGAAAGAGAATTAAAACGTATTAAATCTGGCGAGGTTCTCGAAGGTATTACAGCCGCAATTACTGCAAAATACCCATCGCAAACCACTCGAACGGCTGTAGAAGAGGGCGGGGTCTGGGTTTTCGAAATGGCACCTAGGAGTTAGTTGATTATGGATAAAATGAATTTAGAGAACTTCTACATTCGCATCTCTAAACTAAGAACGATGAAAAATTTTTACTGGTTTACCGCAGGAGCAGTTGTCCTTACTGTCCTTGCAGTTCTTTTTTTTCCTGGCGTTGAGGATTTCGTAGAGAGAACTTTTCAACGGTATCTCGGCCAAGCTGCCCGTTAGCAGCGAGGGCATTAGTCTGTTACTCCAATAGTTGAATGGCGCAGAGGTTCGTTGCATGCAGGAAATAGACACAGGTACGCAAGAACTTCTTTGTAAAATCGTTGACCACGTAGCTGTGATCACTCTTAATAAGCCACATAAGAAAAATGCTCTCGGTGATATCCTAACACCGGCTTTGAGGCAGACACTTCTGGTTTTGTCAGATCATGATGAAGTAGGTTGCATCATGATCACTGGTGCGGGCAATGCTTTTTGTTCTGGCGGTGATGTTAGTCAAATGGATGCGGGTCGAAAATCAAGGGCTGCATCTAAACCGCATTCGAAAGAAGAGAAAATCGAAAATCTATTAATTGCGCAAGAAACTCTCACGCAAAGAATATTTGAGCATCCGAAAATCACTGTTGCTGCCATTCCAGGGGCAGCCGCAGGGGCAGGGCTGTCCATCGCATTAGCATGTGATCTTAGGTTAATTTCAGAACAGGCTTTTATTACCACAGCTTTTGCTAGAGTCGGGCTAACAGGCGATTATGGGGCGAGTTGGTTTCTTCCCAGGCTAATCGGATTATCGAAGGCGAAGGAATTATTTTATAGTTCTGATAGGGTTAGAGCTGACGAAGGGAAAGAGTTGGGTTTGTTTCATGAAGTCTATCCTCATGAATCGTTCCAAGAAAATGCGTTAAGCTACTGCAAAGCCATTGCTGCTGGGCCTTCTCTAGCTTTTAGTAGAATGAAAGAAAATTTGAACACTGGATTAAATCAATCTCTCAACGAAAGCCTAGCTTTAGAGGCTAGGAACATGGTTGAAAGTATGGGTTCTAGCGAGTCAAAGGAAGCCATCGCTGCATTCATGGAAAAGCGACCAGCAGTATTCAAATAAACGTATTTAGGCTTGCCAGAATGCATTTTAAAGAAGAAGGCTTATGAAAAAACGATTAATCCTTTGTGCTCTTTTTACATTTCTCTTTGCTTGTGCTCCCGAGGAGCCAGAAACACAAGCGAAAATGCTAGGGGAGTGGCGACATGCGGGCGCCAGTCATACTTCCTCCAAATACTCACCTTTAGATCAAATCGATAGGGGCAATTTCGCTGACCTGGAAATTGCCTGGCGCTATCAATCGGCCGATCGTCGACTTCCTCAAGAGCTGGCTTATGCCACTGGGGACTATCGTGCAGTGCCTTTGGTTATCAATGGCACAATGTATACCAACACCAATCACGGTCAAGTGGTCGCCCTAAACCCATCCACCGGAGAAGAGCTTTGGATATTCGACCCCCAAAGCTATATAGCAGGCCCACCGCTCTTTTCGCCTGCGCAGACGCGCGGTATTGAATATTGGACTGACGGAGATATTGAAAGGTTATTTCTAGCTACGCTCGGAAAACAATTGGTGTCTATTGACATCGCCACAGGTCAACCTGATCCAAATTTCGGTGACAACGGCTTTGTAGATCTAAAGAATAATTTGGGTAGGCGTGAATTTGAAATGAATAATATTACTCACGGAGCTCCACCTATCGCCGTGGGTACTTCTGTGATAGTCGGATCAAAAATCTATGACTACACAATGCTGAACCGAAGCCCCCCTGGTCATGTTCGTGCCTATGATGTCTACACGGGTGAGTTTAAGTGGCGCTTTAATACCATCCCCCAAGAAGGTGAGGAATTTAATGAGACTTGGGAGGACGATTCCTGGAAAACCGTAGGCAATACCAATGTGTGGAGTTTCATGTCAGCTGATGACGAAGAGGGGCTCGTTTATTTGCCGGTGT
Organism: Gammaproteobacteria bacterium; assembly: GCA_012960305.1. Classification (GTDB taxonomy): domain Bacteria; phylum Pseudomonadota; class Gammaproteobacteria; order Pseudomonadales; family Pseudohongiellaceae; genus UBA9145. The sequence continues at coordinate 22,390 of DUBM01000015.1, forward strand.
CGACTCCAACGAATGACTACTGGGGTGGCAAAAGGCTAGGGGAAAATGTCTATGCTGAAAGCCTGGTGGTGTTGGATGCGGAAACTGGGGAAAAGGTTTGGCATTTTCAAACCGTACATCATGGTCTTTGGGATTACGATATAGCCTCGGCGCCAAATTTGGTTGATATCGAAGTGAATGGTCGAGCCATCAAGGCGGTTGCCCAAGTATCTAAAACTGGCTTTACCTATGTTTTTGATCGCCTTACCGGAGAACCGGTCTGGCCTATCGAGGAGCTTCCGGTTCCTCCTAGTTCGGTGCCAGGCGAACGAGCCCATCCGACACAACCTCATCCTACTTGGCCATTGCCATTCGAACGTCAGGGTATGAGTAAAGATGACTTAATCGATTTCACTCCTGAGATTGCCGCAGTAGCGCAAAAGTTGGCTGAGGATTTTGTGATAGGGCCAATTTTTACTCCACCCATTGTTCAAGGTGCTAATGGTAAGAGAGCGACCATATTTTTGCCTGGCGCTGGAGGAGGTGCTAATTTTCCAGGAGCCAATGTGGATCCAGAAACCAATATTCTTTATATACCTTCGCACTCACGACCCTATGCGATGTCATTGGTGCAGCCACCGGCAGGCAGTTCTGATTGGCCTTATGTGATTCAAGTGCAGCGCAATGTGGGACCATTAGGTTTACCGCTAATAAAGCCACCTTATCGCCGTATTACAGCCATTGATTTAGATACAGGGGAACATGTATGGCAGGTTCCTTTTGGCCGAGGGCCGGCCAATCATCCTGCGCTCGCACATCTAAATCTCCCGGATCTTGGCAGTGTGTTCACCGATGTTTCCAGTGAAGGGGGCATACTGATCACTAAGACTTTGTTGATTTCCTTCCTCGCGCAGAAGGATGAGATTGATTCGGAGGCTCAAGGATCAATACTAGTAGCCCATGATAAAGCTACTGGTGCAAAAGTTGGGCAAGTGATGTTGGATCGCCGTTTACACGGACCAGTAATGACTTATATGCATGCGGGGAAACAATATATTGCGGTAGCTGGCGGTGGCAGAGAAAACGATGCTGAGTTGATCAGTTTTGCGTTGCCAAACTGATTGTAGAAAAAATTCCTGATTAGGTATCTTTACTGTCATTTCTAAGGATTTTTGAGATTTTTCAGCCATTAATAAGACTTCTCAAACTTTCAGTTTTTCTATGTAGTCGAAGAATGTTCTTAGAATTTATTCGTTGGTCTGAAAGTCAATTAGGGTTCACAGTTACTGCAGAGAAAGTAAATTCCAGCGAATGAAAAATTAGGCTGTTACAATTTCAGTTAATCCTAATTCTTTGATACTCACTTCTCTCATTTTATATTTTTGTATTTTTCCGGTAACTGTCATCGGGAAATCGTCTCCAAAGCGCACATAACGGGGTACTTTATAGTGAGCTATTTTCCCATGGCAAAATTCTTTTAGCTGATCTTCGTTAAGCTTGGCATTTTGTTTCAAACAAACCCAGGCAATAATTTCCTCACCAAACTTGTCATCTGGGACGCCAGTGATTTGCACTGATTCAATGCTTGCATGAGTCATCAGAAACTCTTCGATCTCTCTGGGATAAACGTTCTCACCACCCCGAACAATCATGTCTTTAATTCTTCCTACAATGTTTACATAACCCTCAGTATCCATGATTGCTATATCGCCAGTGTGCATCCAACGATTATTATCGATAGCGAGAGCTGTAGCTTCAGGATTCTGCCAGTATCCCAGCATTACAGAGTATCCGCGGGTGCACAATTCTCCCATGGTATCGATTGGACAGATTTTGCCGGAATCAGTACCAATTATTTTTACTTCAACATGAGGGTGCACTTTTCCGACTGTGCTGACTTGTTTATCAAGGGGTGAGTCGGTACGAGTTTGAAAACTCACTGGGCTAGTTTCCGTCATACCATAGGCAATTTCTACTTCGGTCATATGCATTAACTCTTTTACTTGCTTCATTGTTTCAATCGGGCACGGGGCTCCAGCCATAATGCCAGTGCGCAAGGTAGTTAGGTCGTAACTTGAGAAATTAGCTAGCGCCAGCTCAGCGATAAACATAGTAGGAACGCCAAAGAGGGCGGTTGCTTTTTCGTCTTGCACTGCTTTGAGTACTGATTCAGCTTCGAAGCCTTCACTGGGATATATAAGGCATGCACCGTGCGTTAAACAACCTAAATTAGCCATCACCATACCGAAGCAATGATATAAGGGAACGGGAACGACCAAACGGTCGAGTTCGCTGAACTTCATTATTTCTGCAACAAAGTAGCCATTGTTCAAGATATTGTTATGGCTCAGCGTTGCGCCTTTGGGGAATCCAGTTGTACCACTTGTATATTGAATATTGATTGGTTCGTCGATGTCTTGTTGTGATTGACGGAATGCTAATTCCTCATCGCAAACTGTTTCTGCTCCCGTGAGAAAATATTCCCAATCGTAGATGCCGGTTTCTGTCGATTTGCTCATCGAAATAACAGTTTTTAACGCAGGAAAATTTTCCGAGTTTATCTGGCCTGCTTCACAAACTCTTAATTCAGGGCAGAGTTCGATTGCCATCGCTTCGTAATTGGAAGTTTTAAATTGATTCTGTAGAACCAGCCCACGACAAGCAGATTGTTCCAGCACATAAGCCAATTCATGAACTCGGTAGGCTGGATTAATAGTTACCAGGATCAGGCCAGCTTTTGCCGTGGCATATTGAGTGATAAGCCATTCAATATTGTTTGGTGACCAGATACCAACACGATCGCCTTTCTGAAACCCAGAGCCGATAAAAGCTTTCGCCAGGTTATTTACTCGTGTTGCTAATTGTTGATAACTAAGCCGAATGCCTTGATAAGAGGATACAACAGCTTCACGTTCGCCAAACCGCAATACAATGTCGTCAAACATTTGCGGGATAGGTTTTCCGAGGAGGGCTTTCTCGGAAGGCCCGTTAGCATAACTGACGGTGGAAGTCATTTTGGAATCTCTTTTTGGGTATTGCCAAGCTAAATCGCGTCTGAAAGGTTTCGCATCCTTTCATCTAGGCAGTTTTAACGCTAAATGTAAAAGATTAAGACCGTTAATGAAACAGATTTCTGACAATGGTAATGTAGTTCAATAATGATTCTGCTATAGCTGTTTTTTGAAAGGATGCATAATTCTTGACTTTTAGTTTCTAGCCTACCTAAATCTAGTTAATCGGCTAATTGCAATAAGTTCGTACATTCTCCCTAAATTTATTAATCCCGATTGGGTTTTAGGTGGCAGATCATATAAAAGTTCAAACAACAATGAGTACAATAACCCAAAACAGGATAATTAAAATGAAATCACATTCGACAAAACTAACGATAGTCCCATTGTTTTTTCTTTGCTGGCTTGGATCAAGTACTTACGCCGCTGACAATGGCTGGGTTACGCTAATTGATGGCACGGCAGGCATGGAAAATTTCACCATAGTCGGCGATGCTAATTGGTCAGCACAAAAGAGTGCGATACAAGCTACTGAAGGCAGTGCTGCATCTTTTCTGTTAACCAAGCAAAGTTATAGCAATTTCTCTGTCAGAGTAGAATTTTGGGCTAGTGATGATGCTAATAGCGGAATCTACTTGCGCTGTCAGGAGCCATCAAGAATCTCTGACCGAAACTGTTATGAGGCTAATGTGTTCGATCAACGGCCGGATCCATCTTTCGGCACAGGCGCGATTGTCCACATAGCTGCCGTAGATGAACCGAGACCAAAAGCTGGTGATAGATGGAATATCTACATTATGACTTTGCAAGGTGATCATCTGGTAGTTGAGCTTAATGGTAAGAAAACTGTAGATGTTCGTGATAGTCAGTTCGCTAGCGGTCCCTTTGCTTTGCAGTGGGGCAGAGGTGAATTACGCTTCCGCAAAGTTCAAGTTAAAGAGCTATAGAATTTTAAATTATCTAATTTTTTATCGACGTTCGGATGATTAAATGATCCAGTATCGCCTTCTCCTCCTTATGGTAGGAATTACAGTGTTGCTGCAGTCCTGTGGGACTGGCAGCAACTTTGAGCGGATATTAGAACGGCCATTTGGAAGTTTGGATGATGGGCGTGAAGTAAGAATATTTTCATTAAGAAACGCCCGTGGCACCGAAGTGGAAATTATGGACTTGGGTGCAATTATCGTAAGCCTGAACACAGTTGATGCTCATGGAAACATCTCTGATATCACCCTTGGCTACGACGAGCCTCAACAGTACCTTGACGCAAATGCTTATATGGGAGCAGTTGTGGGGAGGTATGGTAATCGCATCGCCGAAGGGAAATTTTCAATCGATGGTCAAGACTACACGCTCGCGTCTAATAACGGACCTAATGCCCTGCATGGTGGTATTGTTGGCTTCGATAAAAAGATGTGGAAGACCTCAATACATTCGGACAATAGCTCGGCCACAGTCAGTTTGGATCTCATTAGTGAGGACGGTGAGGAGGGTTATCCTGGAACGCTGTCTGCCAATGTCACTTATACGCTCACAGACGGTAATAGATTAATAATTGACTACTCGGCTACTACCGATAAGGCCACGGTAATAAATTTGACTCAACATGCTTATTTTAATCTTGATGGGCACAATGCTGGGTCTATTCTCGAACATGAAGTATTAATTAATGCCGATCAATTTACACCTGCGAATATAGAATCTATTCCCACAGGAGAAATAGCGTCTGTCGTAGGAACACCCTTTGACTTTCGTGTGGCAAAAAAAATTGGCCAAGATATTGAGTCCGATCATGAGCAAGTAGTTTTTGGCTCCGGCTTTGATCATAACTTTGTGCTGAATAAAACTGCTGGCAGTGAATTCGGTCTCGCGGCATCAGCATATTCAGCTAGAACAGGTCGGACACTTACTGCCTACACCGATCAACCTGGCATGCAGTTTTATACTGGAAACTTTATGAATGGCAGGGTTGCAGGTAAAGATGGGGCTGATTATCAACGACGCAATGCATTTTGTTTCGAAACTCAACATTACCCCGATAGTCCCAACAAGGTTAATTTTCCTACTACTGTGCTACGACCGGGTGAGTTATATGCAACACAGACAATATTTGAATTCGGTATTAAAAATTAATTCCCACATCAGAAAATTACGTTTATCGGTTTACTTCCAGTCTGCCCCATCAAAATAACGTGTCCCTCTATGGCCTTTGCGAGGTATGGGCTTTAAGATCTTTTTTCCTGGGCAGGAAACCATTATTAGACTTCGGGGTCTGCCTGAATTTGGGTTTACTTTACCCCCAATGATGTCGGTAATGCATAGGCGACCTCTTAACTCATCATTAAAAATTGTGTAGACAAAATCTCCAATTTTTAATTTAGAAGGGTAGCCCGCCATGTGAAATTCAAATTCATCAAGCGAACCATCATAGAAAGAATTAATTCCAGCCTCGCCCCGGGATGCAGGAATTGTTTTTGTGATACCGAAGCTCATTCTCTTACAGCCCCTTTGAGTTTGGTTAGTTAGATCAGATATATACAGTTGCCTAGCTTAATATTCCCTGAACTACCTGACCATGAACATCGGTTAATCGAAAATCTCGCCCTTGATAACGATAAGTCAAGCGAGTGTGGTCAACGCCTAACAAATGCATTATGGTTGCATGTAAATCGTGAACATGAACTGGATCTTTAATTACATTATAAGAGAATTCATCCGTCTCACCGTAAGTCATGCCCGGTTGAACTCCGCCACCGGCCATCCAGATGGTGAAACAGCGAGGATGGTGGTCACGACCATAGATTTCTTCGGTGAATTTGCCTTGGCAATAAACACTGCGACCAAATTCACCACCCCATACAACTAGAGTATCGTCCAGTAATCCTCGCTCTTTTAGATCTTGCACTAAAGCGGCTTGGGGCTGATCAACATCTCTTGCCTGGTTTTGTATACCGCTGGGAAGTCGTGTGTGTTGATCCCACCCACGATGAAAGAGCTGGATAAAACGAACATCTCTCTCGGCAAGTCGTCTTGCTAGAAGACAATTACGGGCGAAAGACCCTGGTCTTCTTGAGTCTGGGCCATAGCGTTCGAAAGTGCTGTCTGGTTCGTCACTTAGGTCGCTCAGTTCAGGCACCGATGTTTGCATACGGTAAGCCATTTCATACTGTGAAATTCTAGTGCTGGTTTCGGGATCGCCAGACTCTTCTCGAGTCAATTGGTTTAGCTGCGCCAGATTATCTAGAAAGCGGCGGCGGGTTGGCGCATCTACGCCTGGAGGATTGGATAAATAGAGGACAGGGTCGCCGCTGGCAAGAAATTTAACGCCTTGATGTTTAGTCGGCAAAAACCCGCTGCCCCAGAGCCGATCATAAAGGGGTTGACCTCCGTTGCCGGAACCTATCGATACCATGGCGACAAATGTTGGTAGATCCTGGTTCATGCTACCCAAACCATAGTCCATCCATGCACCAATGCTTGGTCGCCCGGCTAGTTGTGCGCCAGTCTGAAAGAAAGTAATACCAGGATCATGGTTTATCGCTTCAGTATGCATGGATTTTACGAAACATAATTCATCTGCGATGGCGCCGGTATGGGGCATAAGATCACTAATCCAAGCTCCGGACTGACCGTGCTGAGAAAATTTGTAAATCGAAGGTACAATCGGAAAATTTTGCTGTGCCGACGTCATGGCGGTGAGTCGCTGCCCACCTCGAACAGAGGGGGGCAAATCCATACCTACTAAATTTATGAGATTGGGCTTGTAGTCGAATAATTCATGTTGCGATGGTGCGCCGGATTGAAACAGGTAGATTACTCGTTTCGCCTTTGGGGCAAAGTGAGGAATGTTTGGTAGCCCGGTACCACCAACCGCGCTGCTTGGGGATTGTGCATGCAAATCTTGATTAAGTAATGTCGTTAAGGCTGCAGCACCGACACTGGTGCTTGCCATGTTCAAAAAATGTCGTCGGGTCAGCAGCCGTTTTCGATCTTCTATTGGGTTCATCTGCTTAGTCCTTGGTAATAGTCCCATCAAGATTAAGTATCAGGCTTGCCACCATTTGGTAGGCAGCAAGTTCGGCAATATCCAATGTTTCATTTCGTAGTGAAGCGCCAGCGCTAACTAATTGCAATGCACTACTTCGGTCCGCTCTATAGCGATCAAAGTTTTGGTTAAATGCCGTCGCTAGAATTGAGTGTACATCTGCAGTCGCTTCTCGGGCGGTAGCCGTTCGGTACATATGGCCTAGATTCTCCTCTAAATTCCTTCCCCGCAACATCGTGCTTTGGGCTAGCGCGCGGGCAGCTTCAGTATAGGTCACATCATTCATTAAATTTAGTGCCTGTAGCGGAGTGTTAGTTCTGCTAGGGAGAAGAATATGAGTTTCTCGGGTAGAGGAATCGAAGGTAATCATCGAGGGGGCAGGTCGCGTTCTTTTCCAAAAAGTGTATAAACTGCGACGATAGAGATCTTCGCCCTCAGATAATTTATATTCCTGTCCTCTCTCGACTATATCATCCCATAAACCATCTGGCTGATAGGGGCCTACGGAGGGACCGCCTAGCTTTTCTGTTAACAAGCCCGAAATAGAAAGAGCCTGATCTCTAATCACCTGCGCTGGTAAACGCACTCTGGTAGCGCGGGCAAGAAGACGATTTTCCGGGTCACGTTCCAGTAAGTCGGGTGAAACTTTGGAGGACTGTCGATAAGTCGCACTGGTTACGATTAACCGCTGCATCTCCTTAACATTCCAGCCTTTGTCGATAAATTCAGTTGCCAGCCAATCCAGTAACTCGGGGTGGCTGGGAAACTCGCCCTGGGCACCAAAATTGTCCACTGATTTTACTAAGCCGGTGCCGAAATACGATTGCCAATATCGGTTAACTGTAACTCTGGCAGTTAATGGGTTTTCTGGGTCCATGAGCCAACGGGCAAAACTAAGTCTGTTCTTCTCGATACCTTCAGGCATTGGTGGTAGAACTGCAGGTACATCGGGAAAAACTGGTTCGCCGGGATTGTCATAAGCGCCGCGAATAAGCCGGAACGTCTCTCGGCGTGGGGTCATTTCTTGCATGACCATTAAAGTCGGATAACTGTCCCATAGTCCTTTGCGTTCCAGTTCTAGATTCTGAATTCGATTATAAGCTCCTCTGATCCTCTCTGGAGCATATTGATTAAGGAAACTGAGTCTCAATTTATTGGACTGAGCTGCAGAGCGCTCTTCTTTTGGTAATTGGGCGATGTCCGTAACGGATTCAGCTGTGGCTAAAACAGCGGCCTCTTCGGGGCTTAATACTTTACCGTATATTCTTACTTCATCCATTAGGCCCTGGAAGTTGGGTTTCGTGGATCCGCTTGCTCCGATGCGTAGTGGTTCCTGCTGGGGTAAACGATTACCAACAAGGTCAAGGAGGGCCTTCATTTCGCGTTGCTCGCCATCGATATAGAAGCGCATGCCGGTGGTAGCTTGAGAACCATCGTAAGTAACAAGCACATGTTGCCAGCGGTTTAGCTGCAAAGTATCTTCTGTTTCTGCAGCTACTCCGTCATCCAATACTCGGGTGGACATGCTCAGCCGCAGCTTTCCATCTTCTAGATAGAAGCCCCAACCAACTTCGCCTTGATCGCCTTCTCTAGCTCTTGAAAAAATTACTCCATTTTCATTAGTTGGATATACCCACGCCGCGAGGCTAAATTCATCTATGTAATCCAAGTTAGGGCTGGTGCCGGCATTAATGAATCGATTGCCATCAAAACTTGCGGCTGATCCAAGCCTGCCATCAACAAAATGGGGCATGCCATTTTCAAGAGATGCTTCGACAGAGCGACCTGCATGAACTCCAGAGATATCACCGTCCAATGCGTGATAAGCCAATAGCTGGTCGCGAATATTCCAATCGACTTCCGCATCAACATCGGCACTTGCACCCAATGAAATTTCCCAGCGTCTTTGTTCAGACTTTATAGTGTTCTCAAGCTCGGAAAATGCCTGATGAGCTTCGGCGAGTTGCATATCCACTGCGTTGATTTCTGATTGCTGTGACTGCGTCGGTGCTGTTATTAAAGGGGGCGAGTTAATGTATTTAAAGCCCTTGCCTCGCTCTGGGATATTGTTGAAGAATGCGGTTGCGGAGTAAAATTCAGACTGTTTAATCGGATCAAATTTATGGTCATGACAGCGAGCGCAGCCCATTGTCAGGCCCATCCAAACTGCAGAGGTTGTGGCAACACGATCGACGGCGTATTCGATTAGGAATTCATTAGGGTCAATTCCTCCTTCGGCATTCAAACTATGATTACGATTGAAGGCAGTGGCAATTTTCTGATCGAGAGTCGCGTTGGGCAGCATGTCTCCGGCCAGCTGTTCGATCGTGAATTGATCAAAGCGCATATTGTCGTTAAAGGCATTGATTACCCAATCCCGCCAGCGCCACATGGTTCGTTCGCCATCTGTTTGGTAGCCGTTAGTATCGGCATAACGAGCAGCATCTAACCATTCGACTGCCATGCGTTCGCCGTAGCGGGGTGACTCCAATAAACGCGCTACAACTTTTTCGTAGGCGTCCGCTGAACTATCATTCAAGAACGCATCAATTTCTTCAATAGTTGGTGGCAAGCCAGTTAAATCTAAAGTAATTCGACGTATTAGGGTTGCTGCGTCAGCTTCTGGGGAAGGGTTGAGGCTTTCTTGTTCTAGTCTTGCTAAAACAAAATCATCGATGGCATTTCGCGACCAGTTGTTGTCTCTTACTTGTGGGGGTTGAGGTCGACTTGGCGGAATAAAAGCCCAATGATTATCCCATTCAGCCCCTTGGTTGATCCAAGTTCTGAGAGTATCTATCTCCGAAGAGTCGAGAGCATCTCGATTAAAAGGCATCCGAAATCCAGCTTGCGCCGAAGTTACTCTTTGGATCAACATACTCTGGGCAGCATTGCCGGGAACAATCACCGGCCCACCAGCACTCCCTCGATCAGCCAACAATCCTTCAAGTTGGTCTAAGCGCAGACCTTCTTGTCTGTTTTGATCATCAGGCCCATGACAGCCGAAACAATTACGTGAAAGAATTGGACGGATTTCTCGATTGAAGTCTATTTTGCGCTCTACTACCTGTATCGCTGCAGCTTCCTCAGCTGTTAATTCGTCTCCCCAGCTGGCACCCTGGTTGATCCAATTCCTTATCAGTTCGACCTGGCCATTGGATACAGTCACGCCAGAAGACGATGGAGGCATTCGTCGAATTATGTCGCTATGGGTAAGTCTCTGAATAACAACGCTACCTGCAGCGTTGCCGGGAATAACATTTCTGTCGAAGAAATCCTGGGCGGCAGAACGTAGATTTGAATCAGCCTGGGAATCTGCAGGGCCATGGCAACCGAAGCAACTAGAAGTAAAAATTGGTAGGATATCGCGGTTGAATTCCACAGCAGCAGAATTATTGGATTGTCCCATGGCGGTCGAGCTAAGCAGACCAGTGATGCTTAAAAGAGTTAAAACACAGCTTATTTTGAACGAGTTACGAAGTGCCATTTCCATGACGTGCTCCCCGGGCTATAAAGAAGGCCGATTGACCCGCTATTTCAGCTAGTATTATTGATTTTTATCAGATTACGATTAAACCTTCACAGCGTCAAAGGATTTTGGCAAATCATATCGCTAGGGGATAAATGCTGGCAAAGAACGGGGGCTATGACCCGTTTTTTCAATTAGCATGGTAAGCTAATTATGTTTTGACGAGTTACAATTTTGCGTAAAGGATTGCGATCCTTTATGAATTGAATAGAGAAAGTAGAGCAATCACCGCAAGAAAAATTCTAACTGCAAGTGTTCAATGAAAGCCTGTAAGAATAGGATCTTCCATGGGGGCATGCTATGAGCGATGACGAAGATATGGTAGTTACCAATAAAATGAGCCTTGGTAAATTTAAAGGTTTTGATAATGATTTGTCTTTTGTGAGATATTTGGTTCAACTAAAAACACTGAAACTTAATATAGAATTTATAATCCCTATCTTTCACGTTATGTAAGAGTCGTAATTTATGTAACTTTTATTGTTCTTGTGTGGGAGGATTGTCTCAATGAACCTGAACGCTCTTTTGTAATCATGATTCAGATATTCGACAAATAGTCAGACCTCAATTAGTCGGGGGAAAGCGACTTTTTAAACAGTAAACTCACTCTTTAATGCTACCTGCGGAGCAATTCCATGCAAAAAATAATCCTAGTGTTATTCACTGTCATCCTTTCCTCTTTTATTTTCGCCCAAACTATGCCGCCTTCTTTTCCAACGGAAGCCACAGATGTTACCGCGGTGCAAATTCAGGAATTTATCGATAATCTTCCCAGAGATCGAGTCAGCGATAGGCCGATCCGTGTGGTGGAAACTACCGGTGATATGCGTTTGGGGGTTTTCGGAGTTTACCGACCAATGGGTGTAACTGGTGATGTGAATGTGCATCTTGTCGACACCACAGAGATCTATTACATGCTGAAAGGCTCGGCAACTTTAGTAACTGGTGGGGATTTAGTAGATTCCTACCCAGCTCCGGGATCAGACAATTGGGTTAGAGCTAAGGGAATTGAGAATGGAGTAACTCGCAAAGTCGTACCCGGCGATGTGATCGTAATCCCCGGACATACACCCCATTGGTGGGGCGAGTTGGATAGTGAGATTGAATATCTAATCTTCCGACCTGATCCAGGCAATCGATTAGAATTAAAGTAAGGCATTAATTTAACAGAATTCGGCATATCTAGCCTTACCAAAGCGTGAAGCAGCCGTAGATGACTAAATCATAGCCGGAAAGCCAATAAAAAAGGGTCTGCATTGCAGGCCCTTTTTACTTACATTTATCAGAACGACTTAGGTCAGGCTATTTATGGCGAAGTCTCATATCTGGAAAACTTTGCCGCCATGTCAGCATCAAGATTGCCGCTGAACATGTCGCTGAAGCGCGTATCCATATCGAAGTGCATCTTCAGCCAACCATAGGTGAGTTCACCAAGGGTGCCAAGATCCGGACCACCATTCGTTACTATATTATGATCGCCGGTGGAAAATTCTGCATAAGTCTTATGAGTAGAGCTGGAGATGGAGTCATAGAGCGCTTTTGCGTGGGCATCCGGAGGCGCAATATTATCCTCGGCACTGGCGAAAATTAGAGTTGGCACTGTAAGCCCGCTAAAATCACCCTCGAAAGACTGGCCTAACTCACAGCAGTAGGGTGAGAAAGGAATTACCGCCTTAATCTCATCGCCTAAGGCTGCGGCTGCATGCAATGCTCCGCCGCCACCCATTGAATGGCCCATAATAGCTAATTTCGAAGTATCAATTCTGCCCTCAATCGGGCTCTCACTATTCCCGTTCTCAGTCTTCAAAAAACTGATCGCCTCGACTAGGGCGGCATTTCTAGCAGCCAATGAGTCATCCGGCGCATTGGTGTCAATAATCATTACAGCGATGCCCAGTGATGCGAGCATTGGTCCCCACCAGTTATAAATTTCCTGATTCGCCCGGAAACCCGGAACAAAGGCGACAGCGCCAAAGGGAGGGGTAAAGCTGAGCGTAAGAGGGTAGAAAATAGTGGCATTGGAAAAACCATCAACATCAGGTTCTGGGTCATAGGTTCGTACTTCATACATCCTGTCGCCATGGGCTCTAGCGACAAGACTGGCCATGGCTCGCCCCTGAGGGGAGTAGCGAGTATTTTCGACATCCTGGGCCATGGATACTGGCGAAAAAGTCGCTGCTGTGAAAACGGCTAGTGAAAATAGGCTTAAGCTTAGTGTCTTGATGCTCATCTCGGTCAACCTCGTTATTATTCGATCTACATTACTAGGTTCTGGTGGTTACTGTAATCGGGCCATCTAAATATAACAAAGTGTGCACTGTATAGAAATAACGACGTACCTCCCATTTGCGGGATGCAGTCATTGAGTATCAATGCAGAGGCGTGTTTGTCGCGAGGAATAGTAGAAAGGGTCGCTGATATGCTAAAACCCCGCAGAGCGAAGTTGTTGAATGGTCACGTCGAGAGTAGCTAGCAATTCGAAATGCTCAAAAATCGAGAGTGATTTTCAATATCAGTTTTACCAGAGAGTTATCTCATTTAGTACTTTTATCGTTAACAGCAAAAAGGCGGGTCAAACTCACAAAGCTTGGCCCGCCTTTTTAGGATTTTCACTTAAATTTAAGAGAACTTTGTTTAGCGTGGCACATACTGCGGTCTAACAATGTGGTCTGGGTTAGCATCAGACCGTGGCACCAATTTTTGCGGTCGTCCCGCCTGGTTGTCAGTTCCGTACAAGTTGCCATCGTTATCTACTGAGAGTGAGTGCATCTCAATCCACATGTGGGGTCCTTCAACTGGAAGATTCCACGTATATTCTCTTGAACCGTCTAAATTAAATTGTACAATTTTTGGTGGATTTAAATCTGTCACCCAGGCACTGTCATTACTTACAGTAATATCAAGCGGCATGCCAAGGTCACCCCAGTTAGTGACATATTCGTACTTCGGATAGTCAGCAGAACTTTGACGGGCGGTTTGCTGGAAGATTTTAATGTCTCGGTTATCTCTGTCCAGGGCATATAGATGTTCGTCTGGTCCCCAGGCCAAGCCGTGCACGCTACCAAATTGATGATCTCCAGAACCTTCTTCGCCAAATTCTGAGTGATAAGATCCATCAGCATTGCGAACAACGATGCGTTTGTTGCCAAGACCATCGGCAATTAAGAATTTACCATCAGGAAGAAAGACGATGTCCTGCGGTTGGGAATAATGAGTCTCGTCATTACCCGGAACATTCTTTTCGCCCAGCGTCATTAATAACTGCTCACCATCATTTGAGAAAACGTAAATGATGTGGCCGGTTTCATCAATTAGCCAAAGTTTCTTCTCTTCGTCATAGGGATTCATTCTCAAGCGATGAGGACCCGGTCCGTCCGTCCCCATGAACAAATGATCCCACTGATTCCACACTTCCAGTACTTCTCCCTCGCTGTTAAGTACATAGATACAGTTGCGCCAGGTACGGCCGCGGCCACGAAGAATATTCCAGCCCATTGAACCCGCGAAGCGAGTGTAGTTATCTGGAATAGGATTAGGCAATTCAGTTTCGCCACGCTGGAGGAAAAAGATCCGATCTTTCGATTCGACAACAACACCTGAATTTCCTCCCCAGGTGAAGCCATCTTCTGCGAAAGGCTGTATCCAGGTCTCCGTGGTGAAGTCATAAGGGCTTGGACCAATGACACCAGTGTCTTGTGCCAGTGCAGGTGCAGCAAGAGCGCCCAGCATGAGCATGGCTGCACTAATTTTAAGTTGTCCCATTCTCTTCTTCCTCTCTACAGGGGAGTATTTTCGGATATAAATTTATGTTGGGCAAATCTAGCACTGAAGTGCGATGAATTGAAGGAAAATGACACTAGGCCGGTGAAAAGAATCAATATTTTTGCAATTCTCGGGGATTAATCAACGCGCTTCAAGAGCTTAATTCAAAGAAATTTTACGTTGGATTTCGACAGGAAGCGATTTCATTCTTTCTCTCATCGAATAGTCGTTCTTATTACGAGCTTAATAGTTCTGATGGCACACAGCATGAATTATTTTTAACTTTGACTGCATCACATGATCAAACAGCGGCAACTGAGCAAAAAATTGACTCTTCTCTATACACTGCAAATCAATTTAGAGATATCCAGTGATTCTGATCTTGCCAGACAGCTAGATTTATCGAGACAGTCCATAAATATGTGGACGCGAGGCACTAAAATTCGAATGGGAGATATGATCCCGGTTCGTCACCTTCAAAACCGCGCTAATTTGTTCCAGATGGAGGAAATCTGGTCTACTTAATCCTAGATATGAGTGTGATAAGGTACTACTTGAAGGTTGTGCCTCTATCAAAATTTAAATAGTTGAGAAGTGTCAATTATGACTACAACATCGAAAATCAAAACGGTAAGTTTGAGAATTTTGAAGATTATTCTTTTTGGATTCCTACTTAGTACTTCTTCCTATGGGCAGGAACAGACCAGCCCGGTGACGCTTAATCTCGATGATGTTAATTGGGGCCCAACTGGCGGCGGAAATGGATCGCCCCTTGGGTTGCGGACAGCGCGGCAAGGTATTGATCCGGTAACCGGTGGTATTACCTACTATGCAATGTTTCCAGCTGGCTCCCATTTCGACCTGCATTGGCATACTCATGATGAATATGTGGTAGTGGTGAAGGGGTCAGTTGTCATTGAACTGGGGGAGGAAACACACTCTCTCACCGTTGGTAGTTATGTGGTGATTCCTGGAAAAATGAATCATTCCTGGGACGTGCCTTTAGATGGTGAAGTGGTGATTCTAGTGCGACGTGCTGGGCCAGCTGATTTTCATTATGTCGACAAATAGCTGATTAGTCGAACTTAGTGGTTCATTGACGTGCCCTTCCAAGTCTTTGAATCTTCTGGCTAAAATCACAATTTGTCACAAAAAACCACCTAATTACTTTGGCTTACAGTCGCAGAGTTGAAGTCCTAATTGGGCTTTCTATGGTATTCTTTGCCTACAAATTACTGATCTGTTTAGAGCTGATCAGCCAGAACATGAAACACAATGCCTTGCGGGATATTAAAGCATGAACAATAAGCTGAATAACTCATCTAAAATTTTAACCGGCCTTGTTGTAGCGATCGGTTTGTTCACTACCACAGCATTTTCGCAGTCTGGAAGCGTCAGTAATGACTACCCTGAATTGGCTGGACTTTATAATGCCTTTGACGTAACCCAGGCGCAGTTATTAGACGCCATCGCTGAAATCAATTCTGACCCATCTACCATGCAGGCTCGTATGGACTTGCGTATGGAGTTGGATATGGTTGCCAATATGAGCATGCAGGAAATGATGGCCGCAGGAATGGGCCATGGTGAAATGGGCGATATGGCAATGACTGGGCCTTATGGGGAGTTGGAAGTTGATGCACGTATGGCAATCAACGATATTGTTCGAGGGTCTCATTCTGCAGCTGATGCCGCCAGTGCCTTTGAAAATTCCGCCGCACTAACTACTCACGCTGCTCGTGTACTGGCCTATGGTCGTGAATTCGAAAACAAGGTTTGGGATATCTTTGCTGATACTTCCACTTCAATTTATGAGAAGCGCCAAAATGTTACTGCCGCTATCGAAGTCTACCAAACTGGAGATGCTCAGCACGCTGTGACGGTTACACCCAAAAGTGCAGCTTTATATCTAGATACTGAATATTCAAATGGACTGAAAGCTGGCTTCCCTCGCTTGGGTGCTTTGCTTTGGACTAATCAGTGGCTGCAACTTGCCTCTTTGGAAGCCATTATCATCGGTCAGGTTGATCCGCAGTTTGCCGGTAATGTTGGATTAACTGTCGAGCGTTACTGGAATAAGGTTGGTTCTGACACAGGTATGACCATGTTTCCAGTGCCAAATGAGATGCCTAGTGTGCCAGCGATATCACCCCAGCTTTATAGTCAGTCTCCGGATGCAGCCGTGATTATCGACAATCTGAATATGTTAGAAGCTGCTATTGCTGACATTATTGCCTATCCAGTGGTTGAGGATCGTGAATCAGCTATTAATAATGCGGTTGCTCAATTTACCGCCCAAGAAGATTACGTTACTGACACAATGGATTATTTGCTTTCCGCTCTGCGTGGTGGAATCTTTAATCAAGGTGGCCCTGCGATCGGAGAGCTTGATCGTTCGGAGAGGAATCGTTCGCGCTCAGCTATGAACATGCAGCACACTATGATCATGTCTGCTCCTCAATAAGTAGTAAGTGGTCAATTGGCTGTACTAGCAGTTTATACGCTTGATAAAAAAGGGTGACTAGAGTCACCCTTTTTTATTGCGCTATTTTTGCTACCAAGTGCCCATTCTAAATCTATCTGCTTTAGATTTTCCCTTCCGCCAGCAGATCAGCCGCATAGTGCGACGCTCTCGCGGTGAATGCCATATAAGATAAGGAAGGGTTTTGACAAGCCGAAGATGTCATGAATGAGCCATCGCTGATAAATAAATTAGGTACTTCATGTGCTTGACACCAGCCATTGAGGACGGAAGTCGCCGGGTCGCGCCCCATTCTTGCACTACCCATTTCATGAATTCGATTCCCGGGCTTGGTTATATTAACCGGTGCGGAATTAATATCGGTACAGCCTGCCGTTTCTAACATGGCGATTGCATCTCGTCGTGCTGATTCCAACATCAACAACTCATTCTTGCTGTAGGTTACATGAAAGTGTGCCTGGGGATTGCCCCACTTGTCGGTATTTTTCGACAGGGTAACCCGGTTTTCTGGATTCGGTAATTGCTCGCCGAAGGCGCCGATGGAAACCCGCCAAGGGCCGGGACTGTTATGGGATTCTTTAAAGTCTTTGCCTATACCAGCAATTTGTCCGCCAGCGTTTCTAAGAGGACTTGCAGTACCCTGATAACCAAAGCCACGCTTGAAGGGTTTGTCGTGTTCAGTAATATTGGCATAGCGGGGAATATATATACCGCCGGGTTTTCTACCGAAAGTAGTCTTGTTATCGAAGTCATGCATCAAACCATTTGCTCCAGCACCACTGATGTGATCCATGAGGTTTCGTCCAACCTGATCGGAGCCATTGGCAAGACCATTGGGGAAGGCTGCGGATTTGGATTGTAGTAAGATCATTGCAGAGGCAATGGTTGAAGCATTTAGAAATAGTAGCTTGGATGAATAGAAGCGAGTTTTATTTGTTACTGCATCAATAATATTTACGCCGGTTACTCTCTTCGTGGCAGCATCATATTCCAAGGATTGCACGATGGCGTTATGCACCATAGTGCAATTATTAGTTCGCATTGCTGCCGGTAAAGTGGCATTGACTGAGGAGAAGTAGGCTTTGAATAGGCAGCCATGTTCGCAACGACTACGAGATTGACAGTTGGAGCGCCCAAGAGATTTTTGTTCGTCTGTGGCATCGGTGAGATGACCCACGCGCGCGGGAATTACTTTGCGACCAGGAAAGGCGGCTTCAACGCGTTCTTTGAATGCTTGTTCGGCGCAGCTTAATTGGAAAGCTGGCTGAAAAACACTGTCAGGCAGTTGCGGCAATCCTTCTTCGCTGCCGGCGATGCCAGCAAATTTTTCTACGTGTTCATACCATGGAACAATTTCTTCATAACGAACAGGCCAGTCAATGCCAATGCCTTCTTCAGCGTTAGCGGTGAAGTCCTGCGGACCCATACGATAAGTTTGGCGGCTCCACATCAGCGAGCGACCACCAGTGTGATAGCCCCTCAACCAATCATAGCTGGTCCCTACCGCTTCTTCGTAAGGATGTTCGTCATCCTTTACCCAAAAATCTTTATTAGATTCTTTAACTGCGTAGGCTACGCCTGGGTATTGTTTGAAGTAGTGCTTAGAGATTTCATCCTGAGAAATACGATCGAGATTCTTTTTATCCCATGGTGGAATATGGTCGCTATAATCTTTTTCGGGGGTGATCTCCGGGCCACGCTCTAATACCAATACCTTTAGACCCCGTTCGGCGAGTTCTTTGGCACTCCATCCACCACTCATTCCGGATCCAACTACAATTGCATCAAAATCTGCCAACGCTATTTCTCCCAAGCTGATTATTTTTCTTATCGAATGATTGCTTATTATTTTTTTAAGATTGGATCTCTACGCAGGGATCCCATCTACCAGGCACTGCTTCCCAGCGTTGTTCTTGTAAGGCACCTTCTTCTGTAGCGAAGTATCCTCGAGTGATCAAGCCTTTCAAATTTCGATAACCCCCATAACCTGATGCGCCGGAGAATGCCTGAGCGTCCAGAGCAGAGAGTTGTTGCACTGCTTTGGTATCCGTCGCCACCAGGAAGTTGCTGTCCAGCATGTTCTTAATTTCCTCAACTGCTTTACGGTGTGAGGCTTTAGTTTCAGTATTGGCCCACTCTGCCATTAGGCCATCGATAAACCCCGGTATATTTACATCCAGCGCTCCAGGAGTATCAGTGCGGGGAATGATGAGATCGCTGATACGTGCTATCAGCGCCGCTTCCTGTTGATTGTAAAATCGCATCGATCCGGTGGTCATCGAAGAGGCAGTAACACTTCCCACTCCACCACAGCCGGTGAGCATGGAAGCGCCGCCAACGGATACGATTAGGCCTTGTAACACTTCGCGCCTAGTTTTCATTGAATCTTTTTCCTGAAGACTTTGAATACGCCTAAGCATAGAGAAAAAGCGGCTTCAGTTATAGTCTTTAGTAGTTCGCGTGAGAATGAACTTTGGTAGAGGAGATGGTGCTTTTTGTCGATGCAATAAAAAAGGCCAGTAGCTTTCGCCGCTGGCCTTTCTATCTGTCCGGAACTCCTAAAAAGTAGAGCTAGTCTGAACCTGCTAAAGAGCGTTCTTCTTTTTCTTTTCGTTCAGCTGCCAATTGCTCGTAGCCTTCATCATCCAGGTGAGTAATTGCCAGCCAGGCGTGAGTCATTTCATCACCAGTGCGGCTACCGCCGACGACCCACATGTCAGGGTCTGGATTGTTTGGATTGTTAGCGGTATTGTCGTACCACTGCTTCAATACCAGCACTGCTCCTGCTGGGACTAATGGAGCGACATCAGGCTCATAGATATGACTGTGATGCCAGGTAGCACTCCAGTTTGAGATCTGGCTAATCTCTTCGGTGCGACCAGTCTCTGGATAGAAAATCTCAAGAGAAGCAGCATTCATGCGCAGATGACCGTGGGGCTGAAAACTATCAACTCGAACCGGGTGATCGAATGAATGAAAACCCTGAGTCATTTGATAACCATTGGGAGGAATTACCAGGTCACTCTGTTGGCTGATGCGATAGTTTCTCAGGTCCTGCTTATACTTAGCTTCTTCAGCATATTCTTCAGGGTGCAACCAAAGACCGATTTCGACAACGTTGTCTTCGATCATCTGGCCCTCAGCAGTGGCTCCTACCCCGCCTGGGAACATGTGAATGCTCCAGCGTACCATCGAGCCGGCAGGAATGGTTCGACATACACCGTCGGGTACGATCTCTCCCCATTTGCCCATAGCATATTCAGTTAGTTGGCCATAACGCTCGTACTCGCCTTCTTCATTAAGTGTTTCAACGGAAGAATTGGCATGGTGAACAACTGCTTTGGCATCTCCACGAGGTTTAACCTGAACTGCCTTAATGCAACGTTCACTAGTTACCCCAGTTGGCACATAATGATTGCTCCAGAGGTCGTTACCGTTTGCGGGGATGTCCATTGAGACGGAAGGAATCACTAAATCTGGTGAACCAAATTGGCTAAAAAAGTTCCATTCATCCGGATCAGCGAGTTCTGCTGGGGCTACTTCAATATCAGGATCACCTAGTGGTGCGCCTTGATTTACCCAGGCAATAATGGCGTCGATCTCTTCTTCTTTGAGGCGCCAATCACCTTGTAATTCTTGAATGCCAATACCATGGTCGTATGCATAGGGAGGCATTTCTCTGCTGGCTACTTTGTATTGAATCAAAGGAGCCCAGGGCCGTACTTGTTCATAGTTTTCGAATTGCATTGGACCAATGCCACCTTCACGGTGACAAACCACGCAATTGTCATTAATGATTCGACCTACTTGGCCATTATAGGTAACCCCTTCATGCTCTTGCGCAGACACCTGAGTCTGGAACCCGAGCAATGCGAAGGCAGCAAGGCTCAACCACGACGCTTTTGGAATTTTCATGTCTCTCTCCTTTAAGAATCATTCACTTATCACTGGGACAAACAGGTTTCGAGCCGATCATTCGAATCATCAATAATCGTATGTATTATAGTTTATTCTCTTTCAATTGTAGTAAATAGTAAAGAATCAGGGTAAGAAAAAAGGCCTGTAGGTAACCCTACAGGCCTTTTTTATCTAACTATTCTATCTAGTAACTCAGTAGAAGCTTGATTCTATTAGTCGTTACTACCAGCTAGCGAGCGCTCTTCCTTTTCTTTGCGATCAGCAACTAGCGAGTCAAAGCCTTCATCGTCGAGGTGAGTAACCGCGATCCAAGCATGAGACATTTCGTCACCAGTCCGGCTGCCGCCAACGACCCACTGATCAGGATCAGGGTTGTTAGGGTTGTCCGCTGTGTTGTCGTACCACTGCTTGATTACCAATACTGCGCCAGTCGGAATTAGCGGAGCTATCTCTGGATTATAGATATGGCTGTGATGCCAAGTTGCGCTCCACTTAGAGATCTGGCTGATCTGGTCAGTACGGCCAGTTTCTGGGTAGAAAATTTCTAGGGACGCGGCATTCATGCGCAGATGACCATGAGGCTGGAAGCTGTCTATACGGACTGGATGATCGAAAGAGTGAAAACCTTGAGTCATCGCATAACCGTTAGGAGGAACGATCAAACTGCCGTTTTCATAACCGTCTCGTAGTTGATACAAACGAAGGTCTTGACGGTAAGGGCTTTCAGCAACTTCGTATTCTTCCTCGTGAAACCAGATACCCAGTTCAACCACGTTATTTTTAACTGCTTCACCTTGAGCTGTTGCGCCCACGCCGCCAGGGAACATGTGGATGTCCCAGTAAATGCGTGAGTCAGCTGGCATTTCACGGCAAACACCTTCAGGCATTAATTCGCCCCATTTGCCCATAGCGTATTCAGTAAGCTGGCTGAAGCGTTCATACTCCCCGGTATCTGCATTGAATGTATCTACTGATGGGTTGCTGTGGTGAACAACTGCACGTGCATCACCGCGTGGCTTCACTTGCATTGCCTTGATGCAACGCTTTTGAGTCACGCCAGTGTCGACATAGTGCTTGTGCCACATATCGTTACCGCCTGCAGGGATATCGATAGGGGTGGATGCGATAATCAGATCAGGCTCACCAAGCTCCGGCTCGAAGTTCCAGGAATCTAAATCCCCAAGCACTGGTGCTGGAGGAATAATATCTACTGGACCAAGAGGAGATCCGTTGTTTACCCATGAAACAATTGTATCTATCTCTTCTTGGGCAAGACGCCAATCACCTTTCAGATCCTGGATGCCAATGCCGTGGTCGTATGCGTAAGGAGGCATTTCACGAGAAGCTACTTTCAATTGAATCAATGGTGCCCAGGGGCGCACCTGGTCGTATGATTCGAATTGCATAGGGCCGATACCACCTTCACGGTGACAGACAACACAATTTTCGTTGATGATCTTACCAACATGGCTGTTGTAAGTTATTTCATCACGGTCCTGCGCCTGCGCACTAGTAAGGCCTAACGCAAGCATTGCGCTGCCTAGCAGGGCTATTTTTTGCACTAAATTCATGTTGTTCTCCTCAGGCTGAGAGTTGTGGGTAGAGTAGTCGTAAAATGTTAATTGCGGAGCCGCTAAAAGTCCAATGATTCCGGGTATTTTGGCGATAGTTATGCAACAAATTGAAACAGTTTTTGAGCACATACATATTGCTCAATTTTCGTTCAATTTTAATGAATTGAGAAAATCTCCCAATTTCAATAGAAAACCCGCTAATTGATTGAATAAAATGGGGTTTTAGCGCACCACTATCGAACAGTGACGCGCTGGTAGACATTGGTCCAGCAGCATTGGTCGCCATCTGAGCTATCTGGAGCACGGTGCTGTGTCACTTTAGCAGAAATGATGTATTCGCCGGCTTCTGAGAAGGAAACAAATACTTGGCCGATTCCGCTCGGGCCATCCACTTGCGTGGAATTCGCCTTAGGTTCACGGAAAAAACGGAAGCGGGGATCGCCTTCTTTATAAGGGTTCTCGGTGACTTCAGTGTCGGGGTGACGGGTAAAAGTCACCTCGCCTGCACCCTGAAACTTCATGAACTCCACACCTAGTGGAATGGGTTCTTTGAAGCGGGAATCTGTTGGGTCGCGATCAGAAGGATCATTAATATTCACGCTCATGCGCACGTTAGTGCCAGCTTGCACGGTGCCATCGGGGAAATCTCCGATCTGCGCGTACAGTCCGGCACTTTGCGCTCCTCTATCGCCGATACCAACCAATGGCTGCAGAGAGCCTTGTGGACGCGGTAGAATGAAGTCTAATTCGTAGGCTGCCGCACCGCGGCGGCCAGGAACTTTCAATGTTTCGCTGTCGCCAGTCGTGAGATACCACCATACATCTAGGTCTTGTTCACTGGCGGGTACTGTGATCGCAAAGGCGCCAGTTGTCCGACCTGCTGGAAAATGAGTTGGCTGAATGCCACTGTATTTCGCGGGCTCGATATAGTTACCTTCACCTAGTGGAAGATCTAGCGGCTCATCATTTCGGTTGATCATACCGAAGGAATAACTCGTAGTTCCATCCGGGTTTGCTATCCACCCTTCCAGTACAGGAATGATCGGTAGACCACCTCCAGGTGCGAGGCTCAGAAAACGAGCATTTTGTGAGGATTGCGCCTGGACGGTAATAGACACAGCTACCAATAATCCACAGGCCACCATAGCGATTGTTTTGTAAACTCGTTGCATTGACGTCTTCTCCAAAAATCAGTTTCGATAAACCGTTGTAACACCCTAATCAAACCGGAAAATTCAGCTTTCGGTAGAATAAATTTATAAGCGGTTGAATCTTCCCTAGCAGGAACGCTAGGATAAACGCCATTTGGGCTCGAGTCTAGTTGTAAACAGCCGGAATTAGAGACCTACAGCGCTGTTTTTAAACAAATTGTTACAAGTGACGTTTTTAAGCACTAATTAATACATTAAACTACTAGCCGAAGTCTGCAAATGGACATAACCGACATCTAATTATTTAATAGAGCGCCGATGAAAAAATTGATCTCATTCTGTATTATTTTAGTTCTCACTTTTTGTTCTACATCAACGTTGGGAGCTTTGGACCGCATTGGCGATTTCGCTTTGCTGGATCAGCAGGGCGAATTTCATCAATTGAGTCGTTTTCAGCACAAGAAAGCTTTAGTAATGATGTCTTATTCCCAGACTTGTGGCTCCATAGACTCGAGTCTTGAGTTTTTTATGAACGTACATTCCAAATACTCAAATGGGGATTTTGAATTTGTTCTAATAGATTCCGAGGACCAGGGCAGGCCTGCTCTGACCGACCTTTCCGCACAATTACCTACTGGACTTTCAATCCTTGAAGATGATGGCCAATTGGTTTCCGAAACCCTTGATATTACTAGAGCAGGAGAAGTATTGGTTTTTAATCCGCAGCGGCTTTCTCTTTATTATCGAGGGGCAGCAAGCGCTCAGTTGGACAAAGTTTTGAACGAAGTTGCTACAGGCAGTCCCGTTGACACCGTCGAATCCGCCTCCGGTGATTGCATACTTGCTTATCCGATGCGAGATCAACACGCGAGTACTCCTCCAGATTTCAACAAAGAAGTGGCCCCAATCATTATCGAAAATTGTGCTGAGTGTCATCGCCGAGGTGGTGTGGGCCCATTCGCTCTGGATAGTTACATCATGGTTCTCGGGTGGTCACCTATGATTCGTGAAGTACTACTAAGTAAGAGAATGCCCCCAGCCCAAGTAGATCCCTATATCGGCCATTCAGCGAATGCGCGCTACCTATCCAAAACAAATCTGCAAACATTAGTTCACTGGATTGACGCGGGTGCCCCTCGGGGTGAAAGTGAAGAAGATCCCTTAGAACTGTTAGCGACAAATGTTGATGCTGATGCAGCTTGGATCTTGGGAGAACCAGATTTTATCGTTACCGGCCCTGACAACGAAATAGCCGCCACAGGTGTCATGGATTATATCTATGAAGATGTAGAGCTGGGTTTCGACGAAGACAAATGGATTCGAGCAGTGCAATATAAGCCTGGTGATGAAGCGGTGTTGCATCATCTTATGACCTTCGTTACAGCTCCAGATGAAGATTTCTGGGGGCCAGAGCGTGATCAAGAAGCGAGCACTCGTCGTTTTGTTGAGGGTTATGCTCCCGGCCAGGCGAAGGCGATTGAGTTTTCGGCTGGCACTGGGGTATTGATTCCACAGGGTCACAAGTTATCTATGCAGTTTCATTATGTGACCAATGGACTATCGACAGTGGATATAACCCAACTGGGTTTGTACTTTGCTGAAGAGACTCCTGCACAAGAGCGATTGGTACAAGCAGTCTCATCTCGATTTGTCTTACCGCCCAATGATGCAGATTTTGCGCTGCAAGCTCAGCATGTGTTTGATGAAGACATTATTATTACCGGTGTGCGAGCTCGGATGAATTATCGCGGCAAGAAGATGAAGTTCATTGTTGAAGGAGCGGACGGTATGCGCCGTGAAATTTTCAGTGTTCCGGCTTACAACTATGGCTGGCAGCCTCACTATATTCTGCATGAACCCCAAAGTGTGACTGCTGGTAGTACTTTGCATGTAGTTGGAGCGTTCGACAATTCGATATCTAATCCGCTCAACCCAGACCCGGAAAAAGAAATCAACTTTGGCCTAGAAACCTGGGATGAAATGTTTACAGGCTATTTTACTTATCATCGCCAGCTCGATTGATGCATAGCAGTGATAAATTGAATGAGTGATTCTAACTCTGCGGTTGTCGCTCAGGCCAAACTACATCATGCCTATTTGTTGGGCTTGCAATTGATGGTTGCTACCAATAGATCTTCAGCAGAAATCGGCGACTGGATGTTTAAACTCTTCCGCCGCCAGCACCAAGAAAAATTCTTATCCAGTTTTGAGAAACTCGGTTTATGCGACCTACCTCACGCGGTGGCTTGCGCTCAATATCATGTTATGTCGAATAGTATTGGCGGCGTCCCTGTTGAGTATTTGGTCGAAAGTGATACGAAAGCCTGGGTGCGGTTTCGCTATCCGCGCTGGATGTATAGCGGTCCAACAATTTGTGGAGTGCCTATAGAAGTTAGCCGAGGTTTTCTAGAAGGTTGGTATGCGCAAAATGGAGTATCGCTGCAAAATGATTGCCTCGGTTTTGTCTGCGTCTCAGAAGATATGACCGGCGAATTTGGATTCTGCGGTTACTTTAAAGAGTTTGATTCTGCTCTGGCTGAGAATGAAAGACTACAGTTTTCTCGGGGGGAACTGCCGCCCGCTTTTGATGCGGGAGCGCAGCCAAAATTACCTACTGATTTATGGAATAGTGAGCGAATAGGAAAAGCTAATCGGAATTATGCTATGGAATTTATCCGCAATGCGTTGGTCACTCTCGCCGAAGTCATTGGGGCAAATGAGAGTACCGAATTGGCTGCTCGCGCGGCAAGACTAATTGGGTTGCAATATTTTCAGGAAACCAACACGTTGGTCGGAACCAGTGATGGTGACGTTAGTGACGCAGCAGAATATTTGCAACGGATGTTCGGTGGACTAAACGATGAAGTAAGTGTTAGCGATTTGCATGCGGACGGCCATATAACATTGCGGCACAAAAATCTTCGAATAGTGAAAGGCCTCGCCTCTGCAGAAGCAAGTCTTGTTCTCGATAGCTGGAAGCATCTTTGGATAGGGGCCTTATCAAGTTATCGCGTGCTGAAAGAAGTCCACATATCCATTGAAAGGGAAGAATTGTGTTGGAAGATCAATGATCGAAAGTCTGAATAGGAAAGAAAAGAGAAGCGAAGAGAAGAATAGAAAAGAATGAGCAAGAGGTTAGTGCTAGCCAGAAATCCTGCAGTCGGCATCGCTAAATGAATTTGGATATTAGCGTTGTTGCCATCCCCTAAAATAGTGTCCAAACCTCATCAGCAGACAAGAGGTAGATTTAGGCTGTGTCTTAATTTCGAGTTTGGAGAATTTTCTGGCGCGTAAACTCTTTTGAGAATTGTCTGTTATGCTTGCCACCGATCATGTTGACCACTCTAAAAGTGAATGCGCAACGATGAATTTATCTGGAGGAAAACTCTCCGAAATTGATAGATTAAAAACTCATGTCGTAGCAATGACTAAAGTAAATCCTAGTAAGGAATTCTGTCCCAATGTTTGATAGCAAGGCTAACGAGATTAATGATGAGGAAATTTTCTATGGTTGGAAAATTGTTGCCGCTATCTTCGTAATATTGACATTTTCAAGTGGCCTGAGTTTTTATAATCACGCCATTTACCTTGATGCGTTGGCAGCGTTACCGGCATTCAGTATACAAACCGCATCGTTCGCTGTTTCTATTTTCTTTTTGACGGGTGGTTTTGCAGGATTGTGGGTGGCTAAATGGGTGCAGAGATATGACCCAAGATGGACTATTTCTTTAGGTGCAGTCATTAGTTTCATAGCTTTGTCTGCACTTCCTTCGGTTACTAAAGTTTGGCAGTTATTTGCAGTTTACTCATTTTTTGGCGTTGGGTTTTCCGCCGCATCACTTATTCCCGCGACCACCCTGGTGGCGCGATGGTTTAACCGCCGCAGGGCAATGGCCTTATCGATCGCCTCAACTGGATTATCACTAGGTGGTGTCGTGCTAACTCCTTTGAGTGTATTAATGGTCGAGTCATTTGGCTTCGCGGTGGCCGGCCCGATGATGGGTGTTATGTATCTGTTAGGCGTAATTCCGGTGGCTTTGATTTGGTTACGGCCTGACCCGGCGTCCATGGGGTTATTAACCGATGGAGATAAAGCTCCTGAACGAGCAATTAAACAAGATGCTCTGCAAACTGGTAATGACCCAAGCAGCGGAAATGACCAAATCATCTTGGATGGAATTACTCTAAAAGAAGCCAGGGCGACTAGGTTTTTTTGGGGCGTTAGCGTCGGGTATATCTTTCTTATGTTGGCCCAGGTGGGAGGAATAGCCCATCAGTACGGTCTGGCCCGTGAGCTTCTTAGCGAGTCGCAAACGGCAGCAGCTGTGGCAATCTTGCCTATAGCCAGCATTATCGGCCGATTGGTCGGAGGATGGATAGTTGAGCGTTCGTCAATACGGTTGTTCGCTCTTGGGATGATTATGCTGCAAGCAGTTTCCCTAGCATTGCTCGCAGGCGGCTTTAATGCAGTAAGCCTTTGCATAGGCCTGGCTCTGTTCGGCACATCTGTAGGTAACCTCTTGATGTTGCAGCCACTACTAATAGCAGAAGCCTTTGGTGTCAGAGATTATGCTCGTATATTTTCTATCTGTAATTTGATGTCTTCTTGGGGTACAGCTGCAGGTCCTGCTCTCCTTGGTATTGTTTACACGATTAATCAGGAGATGTACGGTTTGTCATATGCAATCGCAGCTCTTGCAGGTGCCACTGGCTTTATCTTGTTTCTATGTGGCGGCAAGATAAAAAGTCAGTCGGTCTAACAATTTATTTTTGCCGAGCAGAGGTAAGCCGGCCGTACTGCCGATCAATGTAATAGTCTGCTGCCGCCAGTGCTTTTCATTTCTCGAAGAGTTTCTGCCATTGCTCCGGTACTCGGGTGACGGCACCCTTGCTGTTGGTCCAAATATGCCGGGTATAGCCAGAAACCAATACATCATCGGATTCAGGCCCCCACACTTCATAAGTAAATGTTACTCTTCGACTGCGATTTTCCGTTAATCTCGTGCTAATTTTGACCTGGTTTCCATAGACTAGGCTGCCTACATAACGCACATTTACTTCAGTAACTGGTAGCATGAATCCACTGGCTTCGATGCCAGCATAATCTCTCCCCAGGCTACGCATAAGCTCGCTTCTACCTTCCTCAAAATAAACCAGATAGGCGGCATGATGTACCACCCTCATAGCGTCAGTTTCAGCATACCTTACGTAGAAGTCGGTAACGGCGATGGGGTCTTCATAGATTTTGGATTTGATATTGTTCTCAGGGTCTGACATAAAGCGTTGCTCAGGATTAGTTGATTTGAATTATTGCGTGGAAAGAGCGCCTTACCACTAGCTATTTCGCAGCGTACTTCAGTAGCTGATGCTGTTCACGGGTTCTGTGTATTATGGTTATTATATCCCGAGAGTTGGGGATATTACCGTTGAGTGATTTAGCCCTAGATTTACCTTAATGAGGAACAACCATTTTTCTGTGTCTTCCGGTCTTTTTCTGCTAATTTGCCAGCAATTAATAGATTTTTGGCAAGTTGCGGGTCCGCTCTTCTTCTTACATAGAATCGCTTAAAGAATATGCAAACTAGACTGCGTCGAATTATAAAGCAATTGGGGGATATGAAGCCCCCGGTTTTAATCCTCCCGTTAATTTGTTTTCTGCTGATATCGATCTATTTACCCACAGTTTCTGCCCAACTCTCTCAAGTTGATTTAGATGTAGCAAATGAAGAATCAGATCGAACCCAAGCAGAGCTTCAGCGTTTAGCTCTGGAACATGGCCATCTCGATAGGCGTTTACTGGAACCGATGGATCTCTATATCGAACAATTAACTGAGATGGGCAGATTTAATGAAGCCGGCGAAGTTATTAACCAGGCCATAATGATCACCCGTGTCAGCGAGGGCTTATATACTCAAGCGCAATATCCATTTTTATTGAAGAAGATAGAAAATTTTGGCAATGGTGGTGATTGGACAGCGACCAGAACATGGATGGAACACCTTAAGGCGTTGTTGATAAATGATAGAGATTACAGCAGTGAACTTGCAGTCAACGCCTACATCCAATTGAGTGAGATGCATCTTTGGGGTGTGGCACGAGATTCCATTACCATGCAAACATTTCATTTTCGCCAAGCAGAACAGGCTAGTCGGCTAGCCTTTAATCGTGCGGCTGGCGTTTGGGGTCCCACCGATCTTCGGCTGACGACAATTTTGTATAAATCAGTATTGCAACATCATATGCAGGCGGTGGCTATAGATTCAATTGGGGGCACTTCTCTGGGGCTTCGAGGTATTGAAGGTCTCGAATTTGTCCGGTCCCGCGCTGAAGCAAAGCTGCAGCATTATCTAATTGGCTTGCGCTACTTAATTGATATTAGGCAGATATTTTTGCTACAAGACGAACCTGATCTAATGGCCGCTGCTTTGGCTGAAATGTATATAGCGGATTGGCAAGTCCTGTTTGTGAAGCCTGAGGCGGCAACATATAGCTATCAAAGAAGTTTCAACAGTCTCGCTGCTGCCGGACTAGATTCAGAATCTATAAATCGGGTATTTCATAAACCTGCGATATTACCCTTAGCAACTCTAGTAAGCGATTGGGACGAAGCAGTCTCCGCAGCCGGAACTATATTAACTCCGATTATAGTTGACAGCGGACCAGTAAACCTTAGTTTCAGTGAGTGGTCCGCCAATTTTCGCTATGTCGCTCCTGCTATCGCAATCAGTCGAGATCGCCTCGATCGATCCGTCCTCGACGGTCCAACTATTTTCACTTTCAGACTCACTGGCCTGGAAGAAATATCTCGTTGGTACAGTGGTCGATACAAAACGTTTATTAGTTCGCCCATTGATTTACAGATGATCAAAAGCTCTATGTCGAGGTCGTCCGATGCTCTAGAAATGGAAGCTATCGTTAATCATATGCGGTTCAGGCCTAGATTGGTTGATGGTATACCTCAAGCAGTCGATGCGACTCTCGATTATCGGGTCGCTATTAGTCCCTAGTCAGGCACACAATATTGGATCTGCGGGGAACTTAGCTTGAGTTGCCTCATTATTGGGTAGTAGTGATATGTTAAATTTTCCGGAGCCTCCCAAGAGCTATAGTTCGGTCTTTCTCGAGAATACTGACAAGCCTCTTCCGCAAAAAATTGACCCCAGAACTCGTTACGCTTTTTTTAGCACAATTGCAAAAGGGGGGGCAAGTCTCTTATTAAATCCTGCAAAGATTTGCATCTCTCACGGTTCGTTTGTTACAAAACTCTAAAGCCTGAATTTGCAAACGACGAGCTTGAGCAACAACGGTTGATACGTGAGGCTCGAGTTACTGCAATGCTGCAACATACTAATACTGTTCCTATTTATGAACTAGGAAGGGATGCGAAAGGTCATTGTTATTTCACGATGAAACTTGTTCATGGCTACACTTTGCGGGAAATCTTGGATGATCGTGAGTGCTATGATCTCACCCAGTTAATGGAAGTAATTTTACAGGTGGCCTATGCACTGGTTTATGCCCATGAGCATGGTGTAGCCCATCGGGATATTAAGCCTGGGAATATTTTGGCAGGGCAATTTGGCGAGGTGTTATTACTCGATTGGGGGCTTGCTAAAGTGTGGAATCCAGATGGTTCCGTAACTACGGAGGTAAATTCAGACAATGAAGGCACAGCAGAAGTCATTGATCTAAGTATTACCGGGCGAGGGAAAGCTCAAGGCACGGCTCATTATATGTCTCCGGAACAAGTCAACCAAGACCCGAACATTGATCATCGTACTGACCTGTTTAGTCTAGGTGCTGTACTTTATGAAGTGCTCTGTGGCAACCACCCGCAGCAGGTGAAAAACTGCATGAAGTAATCGAAAGTGTCTTGAATGCCACTCCAGTTAGACCTTCAGACGTGACAAACCAAGCTGTGCCTAAAATATTGGAAAATACCGCTATGCGGTGTTTACAGAAAAATGCCTATGACCGATACGATTCTATGGCAGAAATAGTTCGATTAATTCAACAGGATTGGCGCTCGAGTTTAGTTGCTGGCCATGAATCTTTAGCGTAGTGTCTTTTACTAATTTACGCCCCTTCCAAGGCAGTGTTGGCGGCTAATTTAATCAGATGAAAAGAGTGAAGTTATAATGAATGTTATTCGCCGGTTTTCAATTTCTTTCCCTTGCGCAATTTTCCTCAGCATTTCTGTATCCGCCTTCTCGCAACAAGCCGAAGTGATATTTGTTGGTGATCATATTCTCACCATGGATGGTTCTGAGGTGAGCGCGGTAGCAATTTCTGGTGATCGAATTATCGCCACGGGCGATTCCACAGAAATATTAGAACTCGGTACCGCAGCTACTAGAATAGTCGAGCTTGGTGATCAGGCATTGCTGCCAGGATTTATTGATGCCCATGGGCATTTCACGGCTGTAGCTCGTTATTCAGATCTTTTGGATTTATCTTCACCTCCAGTGGGTGGAGTAACAAATATTGACGACATCGTTCGACTTATTCGTAGTCGAATCGAACGAGAGCAGATACCACCGGGCGAGGCCATCTTTGGATTCGGTTATGACGACTCGCTATTGGAAGAGCAGCGGCACCCAAACCGCGATGATCTGGATCGTGCTTCAACTCAACACTCTATTATTATACGGCATGTCTCTGGACATTTATTAGCAGCCAATTCTTTTGCTTTGTCGCAGGCTAATGTGAATTCAGGTACTGAAAACCCGTCAGGAGGGATAGTCCGCCGCAGAGTTGGGAGTAATGAGCCCGATGGTGTTATGGAAGAAACTGCCATGGGAGCATTCCCAGGCGCGGGCGCGGATTTCACTCTTGAACGCATGGGTGAATTACGTCGTCAAACGCTGAATCTTTATGCCGGATTTGGGACCACAACAGTTCAAGATAGCAATCTTCCGCCTGCTTATGTCGAGTTACTGCGTGAGGAAGCCCTGGAAGAAGCTTATCCGGTAGACCTGGTCGCATTCATTACTGCCAACGGTCTGAATGATACAGAACTTGAGCGTATTCGTCATGATACAAGTTATGAAGGTGGGTTCAGATTGGGCGGGGTTAAATTCATTCTCGATGGCTCACCACAAGGCCGAACAGCGTGGATGTCCGAGCCGTATCATGAGGGTCCTCCTGGCGTCGACAGTAGTTATGTCGCCTACCCAAGCTATGATCCCGACGCTTATCGATCTCGTATCCGCGGGCTGATTAACCGTGGTACACCGGTACTCGCTCATGCGAATGGGGATGAGGCCATAGAACTTATGGTGGATGGGATTAGCAATGCTTTGGCTGGTAGTGCGATCCCTGACCATAGGTCGACCATTATTCACGCGCAACTAATTAGACCTGATCAATTAGATAGAGTAAAAGACTTGGGAATTATTCCTTCTTATTATGCAGTACATCCATATTTTTGGGGTGATTGGCATCGCTTGAGCTTTGGTGATGATAGAGCTAGTTTTATTAGCCCGGTTGCTGCAACTATCGAGCGCGGTATACCGTTTACGATTCACAATGATTCACCTATTGTGCCACCGGATATGATGCGCTTGATCTCGATTACCGTAAATAGAGCCACTAGAAGTGGTTATATTCTTGGGCCAGACCAGCGGGCAACAGTAGAGCAAGCAATTTATGCTGTGACTCAGGGAGCAGCGTTTCAATATTTTGAAGAAGATGAGAAGGGATCAATTACTGTAGGTAAAAGAGCAGATCTAGTCGTACTTGCTGCAGACCCGCGTGATGTTGATCCGAGTACACTTGCTGATATTGAGATAGTAGAAACTTTCGCCCGGGGAAAATCAGTATTTAAGAAATAGAACATCTAAGATGCAGGAATTTATTGGGTATAACAATTTAGGAGTGAGTAATGAAAGTCGCTTTTATTGGATTGGGTGTCATGGGATATCCAATGGCCGGTCATGTCAAAAATGCAGGAATGGATGTGTGTGTGTACAACCGTTCCACTGAGAAAGCTGAAAAATGGTGTGCAGAGTATGGAGGTGAGATGGCAGCCACTCCTGCGGCAACAGTGGCAGGTTGCGATGTGGTTTTATCTTGTGTTGGCAACGACAACGATGTAAGGCAGGTTTTACTTGGAAACGATGGTGCATTCGTTGGAATGGGCGATGGAACTATTTTAATTGATCACACCACAGCCTCAGCTTCTTTGGCTCGAGAGCTTTATGGGATTGCCGAAGAGCAGGGCAAAAAATTTCTCGACGCGCCGGTTTCTGGTGGTCAGGCTGGTGCTGATAATGGTGCATTGACGGTGATGATCGGTGGAGACGCCGCTGTTTACGAATCAGCTAAACCTGTGCTGGATAGTTACTCTAAATTTAACAAGCTGTTAGGGCCAGCTGGGAGCGGCCAGCTGGCAAAAATGGTGAATCAGATTTGTATTGCCGGTGTGGTGCAGGGGCTTGCTGAAGGACTGCACTTTGCGATGAAAGCTGGTCTCGATGGCGAAGCTTTAATCGAAACAATTTCAAAAGGCGCTGCGGGTTCCTGGCAAATGGAAAACCGCTATAAAACAATGCTGGCCGATAATTATGAGTTCGGTTTTGCAGTAGATTGGATGCGCAAAGATTTAGGTATCGCTTTGGAAGAAGCAAGTAGTAATGGTGCAGATCTTCCTGTAGCTCAGTTGGTAGATAGTTTTTATGCTGAGGTTCAGGCAATGGGTGGCAATCGCTGGGACACTTCTAGTTTGCTAACCAGGTTCTCTAGGAAGTAAGTTTCTCGCTTGGATCCTGGGAATTTCTTAATAGCTTCTGCAATTAGTAGGCAATTGCTTGGCATAGGTTGTAGAGCTAGCTTTTAGAACTCTGCCCCGATTTGGAGAAATACCTACCAATTGGTTTTGCTCCAAACGGCCCCAATTTGCTGGCAATTCATCCCATTTCTATTGATTCTTAGACGCTAAACCTCTAACTTACACTTTCAGCACGAATAATCTTCGGGGGACTCCAATGAAATCTAAAAATTTACTGATTTTTTCAGTACTTAGCGCGATTAGTAGCCTGGCGGTGGCACAGACAGGTGATTACGAAGCACCGCGTACTGAATACGGACATCCAGATCTTCAAGGTGTTTGGAACTTTAGTTCGAATACGCCGATGCAACGGCCTACAAAATATGGCACGCAGGAATTTCTCTCAACAGAAGAAGTTGAAGAAGCTGTTGCCAGGCAGCAAACTTCAGCCGCAGCAGCTGATGCAAGAGCTGCGAAACTTGTCGTCAATCCTGAAGCGCCAGCGGCGGGCAAAGACCCGGGTGGTTATAACGATTTCTGGTTTGAGGTTGCTGGAATTGGGGATATAGTTCGAACATCATTAATCATCTATCCGGAAGATGGTCGTCAACCAGACTATGTCGAAGGGGCGAATGCTCAATTTGGTGGCCTTGGTCCAGATATTCCCGGCACTCGTCCAGTACGTTATGTAGTCGGAGGAATAGAAAAGGATGGTCCAGAGGATCGAGGCCTTTCTGAGCGCTGCATTGTCGGTTTTAACTCAGGCCCTCCTTTCACGCCAAGTTTGTATAACAACAACATGCAAATTTTTCAGAATAAAGACACAGCTGTCATCATGACGGAAATGATTCATGATGCACGTATTGTTCCATTAGTGGATAAGCCTGCTCTTGATGACAACATCCGACTTTGGTCAGGTGATTCTCGTGGCTATTATGACGGTGACACATTGGTAGTAGAGACAAAGAATTTCAATGGTTTACGCCAAACTTTTGGAAGCGCCGGTCATAACTATAATGCAACTCTAACTGAAAAATTTACTCGTACTGCTCGCGATACAGTTAATTATGAGTTCACCATTGATGACCCATCTACATTTACTGATAGGATAACAGCTATTGTACCGATGACTAAGTTAGGTGGGCAGATATATGAATATGCTTGCCATGAAGGTAACTATGGAATGCTCAATACTCTGCGTGGGAAAAGAGTAGAAGATCGTACCGGAGTTTCAAGCGGCGCGAACTAAGCTCTGATTTTATAAAAGGGTGATTATTAATAATCACCCTTTTTTTTCACCAGGGCGTAATTACTAAAACCACACGACTACAATGAACTTGTTTAGGATTTAAGGGTTGTACATGAAAACACTATTACAAAAATACACTTTGGTTATTGGTCTGATTGCGATTATGAGTTTGGGTTCGATTCAGGCGGTTGCACAAAGTGGCGAAATAGCGCGCACTCCTGACGGCAAGCCAGATCTTAGTGGAATATGGCAAGCAATGACTTCTGCTCATTATGACATTGAGCCTCATGCAGCTGCTCAAGGGCCTTACCCTAGACAGATGGGTGCGCTCTCAGCGATCCCCGCTGGACTAGGCATTATCGAAGGTGGTCGTATTCCTTACAACGAGCAGAGTGCGCGACAGCGGGATGCCAATAAAGCTGCGGCGATCGAAAATGATCCCCTAGCAAAGTGTTATATGCCTGGAGTTCCTAGAGCGAATTACCTACCTTTCCCATTTCAAATAGTTCAGTCACGGGAAGTTATTCTTATTGCTTATGAAATGGCTGAAGCAAATAGAATACTTTACGTTGATCAGCCTGACTTAGAGTCGCAAGTAGACGCTTGGATGGGCCACTCAAACGCACATTGGGAAGGTGATACATTAGTTGTTCGAGTTAGTGGTCAAATGCCTGATACTTGGTTTGACCAAGCAGGCAACCATCATAGCTTTGCTATGGTTGTAGAAGAGCGTTGGACTGCAACAGGTGCAGATCATCTTATCTATGAAGCGACTATGACTGACGCCAATACTTTTACTCAGCCTTGGAAAGTTAGTTTCCCTCTGTATAGAAGAGTAGAAGAGAATATGCAGTTGCTAGAATTTAAATGCGCGGAATTTGCTGAAGAATATCTCTACGGCGAGTGGCGTAAAGAAGGAACACCTATCGGTAATCCTCCTCAATAGTAATTGCTCGAGCACAAAAAAGCCTGCTTCGAAAGTCGCAGGCTTTTTTGTGGAAAATTGAAAGTTCAGGAGAACTAAAATTTAGTAGCTAAGCTATTAGTAAAATTCAATCGTTATGAAAGCTACTGAACTGTTCAAGGGGTTTTCGAGAAATGTCGGGAACTGTAGCATCTGGTTCTGGGTAACCAACAACTAAAACCATGAGAGGTTTTTCAGAAACTGGTCTCCCCAATATTTCATTCAGAAACTTCATGGGGCTAGGAGTGTGGGTCAGCGTGGCTAATCCAGCATTGTGTAATCCAGCGATTAGCAACCCAGTCGCTATTCCTGCTGATTCAGTAACGTAGTAATTCTTGTACTTTTTGCCCTCGCTGCTCAATTGGTATTTTTGCCCGAATATAACCACAAGGTAGGGTGCTCGCTCAAGAAAGGGCTTGTCTGCATCGGTCCCCAGAGGTGCTAATGCATCCAGCCAGTCTTGTGGTGCTCGCTTGGTATAGAATTCTTTTTCCTCAAGTTCTGCTGCTGCGCGAATTTTTTGTTTGATAATTGGACTACTTACCACAGCAAAATGCCAAGGTTGTCTATTGGCTCCACTCGGAGCACTACCTGCAGTGAGTAAACAATCTTCAATGAGTTTTCTTGGAACTGCTTTGTTTGAGAAATCCCGAACTGTTCGTCTCGTTGACATCAGTTGTTCGAATTTGGTGGCCCGCTCCTGCATTTCCGAATCGGTTAAGAATTTAAATTTAAGCTCTACTGAATTCACTTAAGATTCCTTATTATTTCGCAGTGGACTGCTATTTATTGGGCTAGTTTCTATTTATAGTCAGATTGATTATAGCCTGCAAGTTACACTCTAGGGGCAATGCCGGTGCCTGGATAATAGCAATTAGATTGTGAAAGAGTAGCCGTACTAATTGAATAGGTAACCACAGGACAACAGCAACGCAGTGATGAGGTGGCTAGCGTCTATATGCTGGGCAGTAGTGCCGAACTTAATGGCTTGCTACTCTAAATCGCTGCAGCTAACGGTGAGTAAAATTGTTTCTAGAGTAATTAGCCGTCCGCTACAGCAGTAATCATCAATCAGAGATATAGCCTAATCATATTTTAAATCCATAACTTTATTTGGATCGCCGCGAAATATAATATAGCTTATGTTCTTCGAGGGAATTTCATGCCAACCATGAGGCATACCCTTAGGTATGATGGCAATATCGCCCACTTTTACTTTCTGTTGAACTGCTCCACGAATTTCACCGTTTTCAATGGGACCTAAAAGAGCGCTTACTCTGCTGGTTTTCTCAATGAGTTCACCGCCAGTCAACATTGTCCCTTCTCCGGCTACTATGTAATAAATCTCATCAAGGTCGGGGTGGGCAATTCCTGTTGCCGGTCCGCCAGCTTCCTTGTGATTACGTTGAACAACTGAAACACCTAGATGTTCTCCACCAACATCCACGTGGCGCATAACGATATCACTTACATTTCGGTCGCCTGCTAGATTTGCGAGGCCCTGAGCTAAGGTTGCCTCTACTTCTTGTTCAGTCATGATCGTGGCTGCTTGACCTTCATGATGGTCAGCTTGTGTCGTAAGCAAGGGAAAGCTCATGAGCAAACATAAACAGATTATTCTTATTAGCTTTTGCATTTTGACTCCTAATCTTTCTTTTAAAGGATATGGAAAACTATTTACAGCTTGTAGATGCGCTATTCCGCTTGAATTTCAGCGGCGATTCGTTGAACGTCGTCTAACACTCGGAGTAGATTTCCACTCCAAAGTAATCCGATTTCTTCTTCGCTATACCCTCGGCTAACCAGTTCCAGAGTAACATTAAAAGTTTCTGACGCATCGTTCCAACCGGAGATCCCTCCGCCAC
Source organism: Gammaproteobacteria bacterium (assembly GCA_012960305.1). Classification (GTDB taxonomy): domain Bacteria; phylum Pseudomonadota; class Gammaproteobacteria; order Pseudomonadales; family Pseudohongiellaceae; genus UBA9145. Next base: position 60,685 of record DUBM01000015.1, read on the forward strand.
CATCGAAATCAGAACTAATACCTACGTGCTCTAAACCAATAAGATCTACTAGATAATCGATATGGTCTACAAAGTCAGCCACATCAATGGGAGGGGCGATAGAATTCACTTCAGCTTCCATTCGTGATTCAGTGCGAGCGCTGAGCTGGACCATATTGCGGTTGTACTCGGCGGCGTCTGCTTCGGAGAGGTCTCCTCTTTCTGGAAAGCTAAGTAATTCGAATCCGATGTCTGCTGCAATGCTTTGTTGTAATGTTGATCGCGCTGCTTGATAAGTTGCGTATTTGTCAGCATTGAGATAACCGGAAAAGGCAACAGTTTGCACCACGCCACCATTTTCTTTAACTCTTAAGAGTTGCTCGTCATCAAGGTTTCTACTGTGTTCGCTAACCGCTCTCGCCGATGAGTGCGAGGCGATTAAAGGCGCCCGCGTTAGGTCTAGCATTTCCATAATTGCTGGTTTGGAAGGATGGGATATATCAATCATTATGCCGAGGCGATTCATTTCTGCGATCGCTTCTCGACCTAACTCGCTTAAGCCGTTGTGTAAGAAGTCTCTATCGCGTTCACCTGTGTTCGAATCGGCAAATTGACTATGCCCGTTGTGAGCCAGAGACATATAGCGACCACCGCGAGCATGAAAGTCGGCAATATTCGACATATCGAGTCCGACTGGATAAGCATTTTCGATACCTATCATTGCGACCTTTTTGCCAGCAGCAATTATACTTCTTACGTCATCTGAGCTATAGGCAATTTCTATCTGATTTGGGGCAATAACTTCGGCTAGACGATGAATTGCTTCAAATTTATCGATGGCATTGGCATAGGCTGCAGCATAGCCGGCATTATCGAGGGTAGACTGTCCGGTATAGACGATAAACCAGACAACATCCAAGCCGCCGGCATCCATTTTAGGAAGATTCACCTGAGTATCCAGGTTCATCGTGTAGTTGGTGCTAGTGGTGAAGTCTCCCGTATCTATATCCGCGTGAGTATCTAGGGTAATTACTCGTTCATGAATAGCCCGCGCACGAGCACGTAATTGCTCTGTAGCTTCGCCCACGGTATCTGAGTTGACAAATTCTTCCTCACTACTCGCAGTATCGGCATCTTCGGTACCGCAGGTTGTTAAAAAAAGTGCAGCAATAAATACTAGGGAAACCTTGCATTTGGATGTCATGGTCAGAAGCCTCTACTTCAATCTGTGATGGCGAAAATACTACGGTTATGCCTAACGTCATAGGGGACAGCTGTTGCTTAGAATCAGCCAATGTCAGGATCATAGAAACTTACCACTTCAAGGCTAGCAATTACAGCGTAAACCGCAGTAAACCAGAGGATCTGTGCCTTAGAAAGAGGGAAATAACAAGACCAAAAGAAGCGCAATTGAAGCCGAAAAATTGGTTAAATATTGTTACTATAGGACTCTGATTGGAAATTTCAGCCAGTTTTGGATGGCTTCGATGTTGCTGGCTAGTGAAAGTTCTAGTCTAGTGAGAGGTTCAATTCGAGTATTAACGGTAATTGTGAGCACACTATGGGTAATTTTCGATTAGTTAAAAGCATTTGTTTGATCGTCGGTCTGGTACTGGTATCAATTTCTTTCTCTGAGGGTGGCAGAACACCCTTGAGAGTTAAAAATGGCATAGTGACTAGTGCCTCCAGACTAGCATCTGATGCTGGAGTCAGTGCTCTCAAGCAAGGCGGTAATGCGGTTGATGCGGCTATTACCACAGCCTTTGCCCTAGCGGTGACTTGGCCGTCTGCAGGCAATATTGGCGGTGGTGGGTTTTTGGTCTATCACGGCGAAGATGGCCATGCGACAACATTCGATTTCCGAGAGAAAGCTCCCCTTGCGGCTAATGAGCGTATGTATCTGGGGCTGGATGGCAACGTAATTGATAACTCAAACCATATTGGCATGTTGGCAATCGGTGTTCCTGGCACTGTTGCAGGTTTGTGGAAGGCCCATCAAGAATTAGGTAGCCTGCCATGGGCAGATTTGGTGGCTCCCGCAGTTAAATTGGCGCGAGAGGGTATTCCCATGAGCTATTCTCTCTATTCTGGCTTTGCGCGATCAAAGGGTCGGTTCGATCAATATCCTTCTACTGCAGCTAAATTTTTCAAAGCAGATGGCTCCCTCTATGAATTGGGCGAGACTTGGTACCAACCAGATCTTGCTCATACTCTTGAACTTATTCAAGATAATGGTGCCGATGGTTTCTATAAAGGTGAGAATGCTAGTCGCCTTGCTGGTTTTATGGCGGATAATGGTGGCTTAATCACCGAAGAAGACTTGCTGAAATATGAGGCCGTTGAGCGAGAACCTATTCGTGGTACATATCGAGGCTATGACATTGTCAGCATGCCGCCTCCGAGTTCAGGTGGTGTTGTTTTGGTCGAGATGCTCAATATTCTTGAAGGCTATGACTTAAGCGATATGGGGCATAACTCTGCCCTGTATCTTCATGTCTTGACGGAATCAATGCGCAGAGCCTATGCGGACCGAGCGGAGCATTTGGGCGACCCCGACTTCAATGAAGGTATGCCCCTGGAGCGTCTTTTGGACAAAGACTATGCCTCTAATTTAAGAGGCAGTATCGATATGGACCAAGCCTCTAAGAGTGATCCCAACGGTTTTGCAGAACCCTATGAGAGTGAGGAGACGACTCATTTTTCGGTTGTTGATAAAGACGGCAATATGGTCAGCATGACTTACACTTTGGAATTCGGCTACGGTTCGGGAATCGTTGTTGAGGGTGGCGGTTATTTACTTAATAATGAAATGGGCGATTTCAATGCTGTGCCAGGTGTCACTAATACGCGTGGTCTCATTGGTACGGCGGCTAATCTGGTCGCACCAGAGAAGCGCATGCTCTCAAGTATGACTCCCACAATTGTTGCTAAAGATGGTAAGCCGGTGTTCACCGCGGGAAGCCCTGGTGGTAAAACTATTATTAATACAACACTGCAATTGATTTTGAACGTGGTCGATCATGATATGAATATTGCTGAATCAGTTGAAGCTGGAAGGATCCATCACCAGTGGTTACCTGATGTGACTAGTATGGAAACAGGTTCTCTATCACGGGATACTATTGAGCTTTATGAGGCTAGGGGGCATAGATTCAGGGAACGCGCAGCACAAGGCGCTGTGATGGCAGTGTTCTACGATAGAGTTAACAAGCTATTTGAGGGAGCATCCGATTCTCGCCGTGGAGATGGGGCAGCAGTCGGGTACTAAACTACTAAAACTACTTTTTGGATCCAACTGCTCTAGGAGCATTACATGAAAACTTCTTTGCCAGGTTTTGCGATTATGTCTTTACTGAGTTCTACCATGGTGTGGGCAGATGCTTTGGATGATGTTAAAAAACAATTTATCGGCGATTATGAGTTGGTTACTTATGTAAGCTTTCCTGCAGCAGGAGGTGAAATCGATAATGACTATATTGGGCGTCTTAGTTATGACCGTTTCGGCAATATGTCCGGATTAGGAATGCCACGCAATTTACCTGAGCGCCAGTCCACAAGCACTGAGAGATTAACTTCTGGTTTCGGTTATTGGGGTTCAGTTAGTTTTAATCTCGACAACAACACAGTTATCCACCATGTTGAAGGATCGCCCATGGTGGCTCAGTGGGTTGGCGGTGAGAATGTCCGCTTTTTTGAGTTTGTAGGGAACGATATTTTAAAATTATCCCTCAAAGATCAAAATGGCAGAGTGACCGGCACGCTAACTTGGCAGCGTTTGAAGTAGATTTCTCTAGAGAGTTCCATCTTCAGCTCTTGCCCCTTTCAGTATATTCCCAATCGCATAGTTTCCTGCATGGCAAGCATACTCATATAGCTTGCCATCTGTCTTAATCATTGGCAGAGTCACAACAATCTTGTCGGTAAATGTGCTCGGATCCTCAATTGAGAATTCGTAATCTAAACTACAATTCTAATTGCCGTTAATTACTTTCAAGAACTCTGCCCAGCTCACGGCCCGTCCATGAATAGGGATAATGATATCAACATCTAAGTTTAGACGTAGAACATGGTTATACAGTGCCCGATTGGCAGAACTCGCTGTTTGAGGCAGGGGCTCACCGGCCGGAGGTACGTCGAATAAGTCCGCCTCAATAAGAATTTTCTCTTCGGGCAAATAGGCCACTAACATTCCTTCAACATGGGGCAAAGGATGTACATAGCTGACCTGTAAGTTTCTCTCATTATCGGTTAACACATAGTTCTCTCTTACAGTTTCATACTGGTAACCTTCCGCGAGTTCTGTTGGCGGCCATAGACTCAACATGTCTGGTGATAATGTCCTCGGTGCATAATTCAAAACATCATTGGTATAGAAATCGTAGTTTTTCCAATGAGTAATAATAGTGGCACCGATATGCATAAATGTGCGTAATCCACCTATGTGATCATGGTGTTGATGAGTATTAATAAGAAAGCGAATCGGTTTGTTCGGTATTCTTTTTACTATTTCATCGATGACTGCTAAGTTACGCTGCTCATCCAGAGGAGCTTCCACCACAGCTATATAATCAGCGAATTCCACCACGACACTATTGTGTGATTCTCCGCCATACAGTGAGATACCTTCGGCTATTTCTTCAACTATTAAATTGCTTACAAAACTTGCATTGAGAACTGAGCTAGGGACGATTAATTCACCGGGACAGACATTCGCCTCAATGCTCGCTTGACTGCCGCCGAAGGCATTATGACCAGCATTGATGCTTTGTGCCTGATAGTTGTCATCCCAGCCGGTATGATGGTGCCATACCGTTGGAAAACTTATGCCCCTGCCAAGGTCGATGTAATCTGCATTGGAAAATTCATGTTCGTAGTTAGTGTCACCTAGAACCGGGTCAGGAACCCAGGTGTGAATTCTCTGCAATAAATTTTCACTGTTGATAGTGGCATCTACACGGTATTTTCCCATTACCGTAATGGACACGATGGTGACTTTCTCAGGGTTGACTGTAGCACCATCTCTACCCATCTCGCCTAGCTCCCAGCGCCAGCTGGCACGTGGGTTCGCTCCTGGTAGCATCGCAGCTTTAAGAAATCCATGGGGGTTTAACCACATATCTAACTGCCAACGTTCGGCATCAATGGAAGGTGCGGCTCGTGGGGGAGCATCGTCACCATCTTTATGCCAGGCGTAGTCTCCATTTAACAGAAAATGTTGGCGAGTCTGTTGTTGAATCGGAGTTCCCCCTTTCCACCCCAAACCATATTTCCAGGAGGCAGGATTATTGCCAGGTTTACGATCAAAGCTTTCGCTCATTCGTATATTGTCCCAATCAATAATTCTGGAATAGTTGCGCAGAGGTTCACCGCGCGGCCAATCCACTTCGTAGCCGTTTAACCTCTGTTGACCTACCACGCCAGAGTAGGCAGTGCCTGAGATAGATAGACAAGACAGTTTGTCAGTTCCGATAGCGGCAGAAGCCTCACGGAGGACCGGGTAGGGATCGATATATCCCGCTGGGAACTCTTGAGCGAGGAGGTTGTTGGAAAATAGAATTGCTAGTGTGATGATTTTTGCGCGCTGCACTGGAAACCTCCGGTAATTAATTTGTTATTGATTGAGAGATAGTCACAGAGTAATAGAGCTTTGGGGGCTTTACAATGCTTGGACTGATAGCAAAAATGGAGCTACTACTCGCTAGTAAATTAACTTTATAAAAGCGCTTTTAACTACCATGGACAGTATGTGGTATAAAAAGCTTTGGATCAGAATTAAAGACACTTCTCGATGGCGAATAACAATAATAGTCCTCTAGCCACACGACTCAGGCAAGAAATGCAAGGTGATGTATTTTTTGATTCCTTCAGTCGCGGCCGTTACAGCACCGACGCTTCAATCTATCAAATTCAACCAATAGGTGTAGTTGTTCCGGAAACGGAAGCCGATGTTGAGATTGCTGTTCAGATTGCCGCTGATCAAGGAATCCCGGTTCTCCCCAGAGGGGCAGGAACCTCCCAAACAGGGCAGGCAATCGGTGAAGCTCTGATGATTGATACCACCAAATACTTGCGCAATATTCTAGATTTTGATGCTGAAAATAAGACGGTTTGTGTTCAACCTGGGTTGGTGCTGGACCACCTCAACCGCTATCTAAAACCCCATGGTTTGTTCTTCCCGGTTGACGTTTCCACAGCTAACCGAGCAACTCTAGGAGGCATGAGTGGCAACAATAGTTGCGGAGCTCGTTCTATTCGATACGGCAATATGGTCCATAATGTGAAGAGCATCGAAGCCTTACTCGCCGATGGGGCTAAAGCACATTTCCAGCTCTTGGATAAAAGTACCGGTGTTGAGGAGAGTTCTTATCAAGCCAAGGTGGAAAAACTTCTCTCACTGGGCAAAAGAGAAGCAGAAGAAATTCAAACGCGTTTTCCAGATTTACTGCGCCGGGTTGGCGGATATAATATCGATGAGTTAGCAAAACGCCAGCCTAATATGGCCAGTTTATTGGTAGGTTCTGAAGGCACCTTAGCGTTTTTTCAGCGAATTCATTTGAAACTTCAGCAGATTCCTAGTCATAAAGTATTGGGTGTATGTCACTTCCCAACTTTCTATGAGGCAATGGAGTGCACTCAACATATCGTCAAGTTAAATCCAACAGCAGTTGAATTGGTTGATCGCACGATGATCGATTTGGCGAGGGACATCCCAATTTATGCCCCCACTGTAAATCGTTTTGTTAAAGGTGAGCCACAGGCGCTGTTGTTAGTTGAGTTCGCCGGAGAAGATAGATCTGCGCAGCTCAAAAACCTACGGGATTTAGTTGAGTTACTGGCAGATAGGGGCTTTGCAGATGCTGTTGTGGAAGCTACGGATAATGAGTTTCAGAATGCTATATGGGAAGTTAGAAAGTCCGGTTTAAATATAATGATGTCAATGAAAGGAGATGGGAAGCCAGTTTCTTTTATTGAGGATTGTGCGGTGCGGCTTGAGGATTTAGCGGAATACACCAGGCGGCTTACTGAAGTATTTGAGAGGAATGGAACTACGGGTACCTTTTATGCACATGCGTCGGTTGGATGTCTGCATGTACGCCCGATACTGAATATGAAAGAAGAAGGTGGCGCCAAGAAAATGCGCGCAATTGTTGAGGAAACCATGGCAATGGTACGAGAGTACAAAGGCTCTCATTCCGGTGAGCATGGCGATGGAATTTCTCGATCGGAGTTTCATGAACCCATGTTTGGACGCCGCATGGTAGAGAATTTTGAAGAAGTTAAAGATTGCCTAGACCCAACTGGTTTATTTAATCCAGGTAAAATTGTTCGTCCTCACAAAATGGATGATCGAAATATTTTTAGATATGCGCCAGGTTATGGCCCAGAAAATCTGGCTACCACGCTAGACTGGACAGCCTGGGGTGGCTTCAATCGTGCCTTAGAAATGTGTAACAACAATGGTGCTTGTCGTAAGGCGGATGTGGGTGCCATGTGTCCCTCTTATCGGGTGTCCAATGATGAACAACATCTGACTCGAGGTAGAGCTAACACACTGAGGCTAGCAATTACTGGTCAATTGGGGCCGGATGCGATTGCCTCGAAGGAAATGCGTGAGACTATGGAGCTGTGTGTGAGTTGCAAAGGTTGCAAGCGCGAATGCCCCACGGGTATCGATATGGCTAAGATGAAGATCGAATACCTTCATCAATATCACAAACACCACAGCCTGACATTAAAGGAAAAGCTGGTAGCCTATTTACCCCGATACGCGCCAAAATTAAAACTATTCGCACCTCTGATTAATCTAAGAGACCAAATTCCTGGGCTTGCCAAACTTTCTGAATTAATTCTAGGTTTTAGTGCGCAGCGCAGCTTGCCACGGTGGCGAAGCGACCATTTTAGTGCAGCTACATTGGGAGATGGGGTTGAGCAATCAAGGCGAGATGTAGTTCTGCTAGTAGATACTTTTAATACTTGCTTCGAACCTGAAAATGCGCAGGCGGCATTATCTGTTCTTCAAGCTGGCGGGTATACAGTGCATTGCCCTAAATCTATCGATGATACTCGCTCATTGTGCTGTGGGCGCACGTTCCTCAGTTCCGGCTTGGTTGATGAGGCGCGTGAAGAAGCTATTAGAATGATTGATGCCTTGCAGTCTTTTGTGGAAAAAAAAGTTCCTATCGTTGGCCTGGAACCCTCTTGCTTGCTTACATTGCGCGATGAATTTCCTTCCCTGTTGCCAGGCCCGGCAACGGAAGCCCTTGCAGAAAACACTTTTCTCTTTGAAGAATTCCTTGCCAAAGAAGTGGAGATGGAGAGCTTAGCACTTAAGTTGAAGCCGATCAGGCAAAAGAAGGCTCTGCTTCACGGCCACTGTCATCAAAAGGCCTTTGCTCTCATGTCATCTGTTGAGAAAGTGTTGGCTCTGGTTCCTGAATTAGAAACTGAAACTATTGAATCCAGTTGTTGTGGAATGGCAGGTTCCTTTGGTTATGATGCTAAGAATTATGCTACATCGATGGCTATGGGGGAACTCAGTTTGTTTCCCAGCGTGAGAGAATCGAGTAGTGATACTCTGATCGTAGCTGATGGCACCAGCTGCCGCAGTCAAATTAACCACGGCACTGGGCGTGATGCTCTGCATGTTGCTCGAGTTTTGGAAATGGCTTTAGATAATTAGCTCTATAGTTCTAGATAAAGCCAACGCTCCACATCACACAGACCGTCATAAATGAAACCAAGCCGCCGACTAGTGTGGCCCCCCCATAACTAAAAACAGCATCGGGTACGCTAAGCCGAGAAAGCGACGTGCAGACCCAGAAATAACTGCTATTAACGTATTTAATAATTACTGAGCCACTAGCACCTGCCAGCATTGCCGCTTCTGGAGAAAGGCTCAGGCTTCCCAGCATTGGCGCAACCAACGATGCGGCGGTTATAACTCCTACAGTAGTAGAGCCGGTAATAAGGTTTCCTATTATCCCGATTACGAAGGGTAGTAAGATTGTTGGCAAGCCGTAGTCAGTGAATATAGCCGCAATAAAATCCACCGCTGGCGTACCACGTAAGATCGCACTAAGTGATCCACCAAGACCAGTAACCACAAGAATCATAGCTGATGTTTTTAGTGCAGATTCGACCCATTCATCTTTGGCTCTTTCTTTTGCGTCTGCACTCTTGATATTGCGATAAGCTAACCAAACCCCCACTGAGAGAGCCACCACAGGCCAACCAAGATAGAGAAATAAAGTTCGAAGGAAGTGGCCTTCTTCGAAGACTAATGCCACAACACTTTGCGCCGCAATCAGCATAATGGGAATTACTATTGGCGTGTATGAGCTTAGGGTGCTGGGTAATTGGTCAGGCGGAATCTCGTCAAAATTGGAACCATCGAATTCATCGGAAGCCATGGTTTTAATCCGTGGTCCTGCGACATAGACTCCCCATGCCCAACAGGCGAGTGAGCCAAAGAAACAGGCAATGCCACCGAAGATAATTGTTTTGCCTATATCAGCTCCTAGCAATGCCGCTGCCGCTAAGGGGCCAGGGGTTGGAGGCACAATTGCATGGGTTAGCTGCAGCGCGCCAACTAATCCTGTAGACATTACGGCAATACCTACTCCCATAGTTTTTGCCGCCGAGTGCACCAGAGGGTTTAAGATCACATAGGCAACATCTGAAAAAATTGCAACACCGATGATAAAGCCAGTAAGAGTTAGAGCTAGGGGCATGCGCTGTGATCCAACTAAATTTACCATTGATTTGGTAATGACTTGAATCGCACCAGTGTGTTTAAGAGCTTCTGCGATTATGGAGCCGAGAACAATTACCACTCCAATCGACCCAAGGGTGTTGCCGAAGCCGCTTTCAAAAGCATCGATAAAATTATTTTGTTGTACCCCTGGCAATATGCCAAATAACATAATGGGGATTAACAAGGCGAAGAAAACATGCCATTTCCATTTTGCGATTAGAAATAAAAGAAGAAAAATAACGACTGCGAAACCTGCCAGTGAGATAGCGGCGCTGGTATTAACTGCAGTTGAAGGGTCCATGATAACTCCAGAGATTTTCTAATTAAGGGTGTTATTCTTCTCTTAATTTTTATTTCTAAATTTAAAATTTTCAGAAACCAGTTTATAAAAGTAGTGTGAAGGGGATTAACTGCGAGGCTATTAGCTTCGGAGTAGCTAGTTAGAGGACAGATAGTTGAGCGCTGCCTCAATCCCTCCCTTGCTGTGTGAAATGTCACTAATAGCTAGTCCCATTTCTACACCAGATAAAGTGCCAGCCAACATCAGGTCATTGAAATCCCCAATGTGTCCAATGCGGAAAATTTTACCTTTCAATTTTCCGAGACCAGTACCTAATGACATATTAAACTTTCTAAGAATAGTATTGCGTAAGCTATCCGCATTTTCTCCTTCAGCCACCAAAACTCCTGTTGTCGAATTGGAATACTCAGCCGAATTTTTACAGACGATTTCTAGCCCCCAAGCTTCTACAGCTTTGCGTGTCGCCTCAGCAAGACGCGCGTGGCGCTGAAATACTTCATCCATTCCTTCGCTATGCAAAAGGTTAAGTGCTTCATCTAATCCATAAAGTAAATTGGTGCTTGGCGTATAAGGGAAATATCCGCGATCATTATTCTCTATCATGGCATCCCACTGCCAGTAGGAGTGCTGGGATTTGGAGGATTTTGAAAATTCTATGGCTTTTTCACTAGCGGCGTTGAGGCAGAGTCCAGGCGGTAGCATAAGACCTTTCTGAGAAGCGGAGATAGTTACATCAACCTGCCACTCATCATGCTTGAACTCTGTACAAGCCAAAGATGAAACTGCATCAACCATAAACAAAGCAGGGTGCTTTGCTGTATCAATTGCGCTGCGAATTTTTTCGATCTGGCTAGTAACACCTGTCGAGGTTTCAGTATGTACAGCCAGCACTGCCTTAATAGATTTGTCGGTATCTGCCCGCAAACAATCTTCGACACGGTTGGGGTCAATTCCCGTTCGCCAGTCTCCTTCAATCCAGTTGACTTCAAGCCCTAATTTTTCGGCTACTTGCTTCCATAAAGTAGCGAAATGACCAGTTTCAAAAGCCAGTACGCGATCACCCGGCGACAGCGTATTCAACAAGGCGCTTTCCCAGCCACCGGTTCCAGATGCAGGAAATATAAAGATGGATGAGCTGGTGTTAAATACCGGAGCTAGCTTGTCGAGAATCCGGTTGGTAAGTTCTGGAAAATCTGGTCCTCTATGATCAATGACCGGTTGAGTCATTGCTCTTAAAACGCTATTCGGGACATTAGAGGGGCCGGGTATTTGCAGAAAGTGTCTGCCAGCTTGGAATGAATTTGAATTACTCATGACTTATAGTTTCGGTAGATTATTGATTATTAGGAACCAGAGCAAAGTACACATCGTAATTCTAGTTAGTCTGGTGCATAGAGATAGCATAGCGCAATTGTGATGCGAGCTGGTTACTGCAGGCCCGGCTGATAAGTTCGCTCTAGATTTTCTTCGATATCCTCACGATAAAATAAAACATCACGAAAATTTCCTTGGGCATACATCTGCGCTTGATCAGCGAAATGTTCGGAATCGGGGTCGCTATTTAAGCCGCCAACTGTAATCGCCTTGGCTCTAACTCGATCACCGAATTCCACTGCAGCCACGAAACTATTTCCACTAGTCCCATACATGCGTTTTGTGCCGGGATAAGTTCTTGCGCCAAAGGAAGCCAGAGAGCCCCAACGGGAACTGGCAAAACCGACAGCTATACTTGGTTTGCTATCATCGAATTGTTGAACAATATTGCCATTGTTTCGTTGATAACGATTTATTTCACCCCAAGGCACTTGCCAGCTACCAAAATCCGCAGTGAGTTTTTCAGCAGCGATTCGAAGAGCTCTTAGTTTCTGTGATGTATTCGACTGTTCAATCATATAGTCATAAATACTGATGCCCGCAGCGGCGGCGTCATCTCTTAACGAGCTGCGCATCTCCTCTGCCCAGTATATGGCAAGAGAGGTAGCCTCTGAATCTACTGCGGCTTTTAGGTCCCAGTTGCGAAGTAGGTCTATGTATAACAAGGTTTCGGATTGAATAGGAAATTGCTGCTCTTGATTGTCATCAGTTGCGGTGATTAGAATCAATTCTGGCACTAATTGTTCAAATGCAGTTAGAGTTGGTTCATAGGCAGCTTCTATGAGGGTATCCAAGGTGAAGTCAGATTTGTTTGCCAAAACTTTTACCGCATGAATCCCGCGAAAATTCTCTGGGTTATTAGCCATGTAGATCGGGTAATTTTCCTGCTTTGGACTAAATTCGCCCGCTGCTGAAAATGGAGTGTTGTTGGTATTTTGTATCCATCCATTGGGTGGATTTAAAAGATTAATGGTTTCTTCTACAGTGTGAAGGCCTCGCCATTCGGTCGCAGGGTTGGAGCCGTCAAGGGGTAAGTTCCAATCGAATTGAGTGTCTCGCACAGGAATAAAATTACCGTGGAAGTAAGCGATGTTTCCATCTGAGTCTGCATAGACTGTATTGTTAGAAGAATTTGTTTGCAGTTTCATAGTGTCATGAAATTCTGCATAATTTGTTGTTTTGGTTCGTGTGTAGGATTGTATTAAGGCATCGATTGGTGATTGCATGAGTTTGATACTTACCCACTTGCCATCTTGTTCTCTAATGACTGGGCCATGATGGCTGTGGTAAACAGTAAATTCTTTAGAGGCAAGCGATTCGCCTTCCTTGTACTGCAATACACGAGAAGACTCTTCTAATTTTCTCTCATCGTCTCCGTAGGCATAGTAATAACCATCATTTTTTTCAATTATAGTTTCCAAATATTCATCAATGGCATCCGCTCGACTGGATGTGTGCATCCAACCGGTGTTTTCGTTAAAACCTTGATAGACAAAAAATTGGCCCCAGGTGACAGCGCCATATGCGTTTAATCCCTCTTCGCTCACCATATGAAGTTCGGAACGAAAGAAGAAAGACGTATGCGGATTAATTAGGAAGAGCGCGTTGTCGTTGGCTGTATTGGCCGGTGAAATAGCAAAGCCATTAGACCCTCTTGGTTCTTCATCCTTTGGGGCTGAATTATTGGCAAGCAAATTTGAATCGGAGCGATCCTGTTCATCTCCATAAAATGATTGTAATGAATTTAAATCCACCCTTTCTATGTCACCACCAATGCTACCTTCGGTAAAACTCAAGGCCATCCAGGGTTCGAATTTTTGGATTACCCTTGGTTCTACTTCTGGATGATTATAAAGATAGTAGTTTAGGCCATCGGCAAAGGCATTCATTAGCGACTGCAACCAAGCTGGGCTGCTCTGGTATTGCTCTTGTAAATCCTTGGGTTGAATAAACAATTGCATGCGAAGATCCTGATAAATCGCTGATTTTCCCTCAGCTTCAGCTAACAATCCCATAGCATTGATGTAATTGGTTTCGACGCGATTAAAATCATCTTCAGCTTGGGCGAATAGGGTGCCGAATACTGTGTCGGCATCACTGCGCCCGTAGATGTGGGGAATGCCCCAGCGATCTCTCAGAATAGTTACATTGGCAGCAAGTTGTTCCCAGCGTTGCAGATCTGCAGGGCTAACATTGATAGATGAGGTTTGCACGAAATCAGCTGTTGGAGTTGACTCATCAGCGGGGGTGCAACGGATCACAACAGACATTAGAGCTAATGCAAATAGCGTGGTCTTATTCATTTTCTATGAGGCTCAAATTTAGATTTCGTTCGGCGAAAAGGTTAGCAACCAAGTCATCTTCTATTAAATTAGCTTTGAATTGAACAAACTTTCTTGCAGTGTTGAGAATGTATCCGTTCACATTACTAATGAGCGCGGACTCAGCGGTCGCTGAATGAGATGGCGGCAAGAAAAAAATCAATAGAAATAGCGTCAGTTTATTATTGGGATAATAGTACATAGTTAAAGATTGTCAGTAAATATGTAAAGTTGAGACTAAACCTAATAACTAATAATGTCATGAGGTAAAATCATTACAGTGAGAACATTGCTGAGAAGCCGGCAGCATGACAAAATCATCAGAGCTAAAAAACCCCGACTACCTTCCGGTGGTCGGGTCCTGGTAAAACCCTAGAGCAATTAGTCTCCCTGATCTGCTTCAACATATCTGAAGAAACCGAAGAACATTTCTTGCCAGGTTTGTTCCCCCCAGGTCAAAGTCTGTGATGGGTCTGGATTGTAGGGGTTGTTAGCGGAATTGTCGAAAGTTCCGCGAAATACCATTTTAGTTCCAGCTGGCAGGAATAAAGGTTCTTTAAAGTCGTAAGTCTTCTGCCAGTTAAATTGGTAATTAGGAACGTTTAGAACTTCTTCTATGCGGCCATCGGGATATACCAACTTAAAGTTGGCGTCGGAACCGCGGTAATGCATATGTGGTCCGAGCATAGTCAAATAAGAATCTTTGCGAAATTTCTTAGTGGCAACCATTTCATGGTTTTTATCAAATGGTTCAATATTAATATCAAGATCTGCAGCAGAGCCACCTAAAATTTGCCGCTCAGGTTCTTTGTCCCACAGATAAATACCAATTTCTGAAGCATCTACAGCCTCTTTACCAGAAGTCGTGTAGTGCATCTGTAAGAAAAGGCCACCGCCAGCTTTTAATGGGTAACCGGAATTTTCCGGATAGAGATTTAACTCATTGCCCGGAGCGTAAGCGCCGAGGCCAATTCCTTGGTTAAGAATCTCAAACTGACTCATCCCATCAGGGCCATATGAGAAGGCAATTATGTGGTGAAGCACTGTAGTATCGCCAGCTTTGAATTCCACTGCCTTAACCCAAATGTCTTCTTCGAGATTCAGAGGAATCTGGAGATTGCGGTAATCTTGTACGCCGGTTGCAGGGATCTGCTGCTCTGGGATCGCTACTATGATATCCGGCTCACCGTTAAGCCATTTAACTGGCTGAGTGCGCAATTTTGCTAGGGGATCAACGCCGTCATTATTCAGTGAACCACCATCGATCCAATGAACTACCTTCTGTGTTTCTTCTGTGGTGATGTAATTAACACCATGAAATACATTCGCATATTCCTGATCGATTTGACCGGGAGGCATGCGCTTGGTGATGAGTGTTTCGCGAATCATCGGAGACCAGCCTTGGATCATTTGATGACTATTCATTGCGAATGGAGCAATGCCGCCTTCCTGGTGACAGGTTACGCAGCGCTGTTCAAGAATTGGCGCCACATCATTGGCATAGGACACTGAGTCTAAATGAGCAGTCTTGGCGGCAAATTCGATTTCATCGCCTTTGCTAGCTAGCTGTTCAGTGCTGATTTCTTCATCGGCAAGAACGGCAGTGAGTGCGTCGAACAAATAGTGCTCTGAAGCACGTCTTGCACGAGAGCCTTCGGAGAAGCGATTATTTAGAGCACCACGGTAGAGAACTTCACGTGCGCTCGGATCGAGGATTACAACTTCTGCAACACGGCTGAGGCCCAGTTCTTCGGAGACAAGCTGTGTGTCGTCGAGAAGGATGCGCATGGCGATATCTTCATCCTTTGCTTCTTTTCTCATTTCCGCTTTGTCAGCAGTCGCTGTGGTATCGATAACAGCGAAACCAACAGCTTGGTCAGCAAATTGATCAGCAACATCATTAAGATCAGCAATTGCACGACGTGCATCGCGACTGCTCTTGTCATAGGCGAATAATACTACGGCCTGCTTATCCAGCTGACGGCTAAGTTGGAAAAACCTGCCTTCGGAATCGATAAGTGAGAAATCACTTATACGTTCTGCGGCATTGACAGAAAGGCCAAAAAATACAGACAAACCCGCGATTACTGCGTTCCTGGCTAGTGTGGGAATTTTAAGCATCTAGCTCTCCTCAAACTTCTTTCAATGAAAATATAGCTTTCTTACTTATGATGAATACTAGCTAGTAGTTACTAGGAATGCTTCCTGATAATTAAAAAGGTTTGAATATTTCAATAATCCGATAGTCATTTTGCTCTTAAATCCAGTGTTTTTGAGCTTTTCAGGCGAATGGTCTAATGTTCTCACGCCTATCACTTAAGGCGCAGCCGAGCGTCTACTGCTAACAAATAATAAAAAACATTTTGAAAATACTTGCTCCGCACTTGATCTATCATTGGTCATGAAAACGTCCAAACAGTAATTGGTTTATCCATAGCATCAGGAAGATACAAAATGCCGGTAGGATCCACAGAATTGGTTTTGCAGTGGAAAACTATACTGCCCATGTGAGCGGTATTTTCCGTGTCGTAAGAGGACCGTAACGCACAAACC
The DNA here is from genome assembly GCA_012960305.1 of Gammaproteobacteria bacterium. Lineage (GTDB taxonomy): Bacteria > Pseudomonadota > Gammaproteobacteria > Pseudomonadales > Pseudohongiellaceae > UBA9145. The sequence continues at coordinate 76,967 of DUBM01000015.1, forward strand.
GGCTGAGAATGTTTGATATTTAACATAGAATATCGCTCAGATTTTCCTCAGTGATTGAGTATTATCAGGTATTTGCCGGATAGGTCGGTACAGTAAAGTGGGATATAGATAAGATTTATGAAAATTCGTTGCGCCTCCATAATTTTGTTTTTTTTAATACTTTTACAGCCAACTGCACCAGCTCAGTCGGTGGAGTATCGTATTGAGCATTGTCTTTCAGGTTGTCCAGTTGGAAGCGATAGTGATTCTCACCTTGTTCTCAGACCTATTTATGCGCTTTCCTACAATATTAAAAACAAAGTTGCAGACTGGGTAGCATACAAAGTTTCTGCGGCTACGATTGGGATAGCATCCAACCTTTCTCGCTTGCCGGAGGCAGATAATTTTATAAGTGAAACCCTAGAGGTTTCTGACTTTGAGGGGGCCGATGAGCAGGGTCTGGTGCTTGCGCGTTTTGTGCCATTAGTAAATTTTGCCGGCACGCCATATTGGAGCGATGCCAACTTTCTAACTAATATTGTGGCTCGTAGTAGCAATTTGAATCAGGGTGCCTGGTACGGACTGGAATGGGCGATACGAAATTTAGCTAATCGAGAAACTGAAGTATTTATTATTACCGGTCCAATTTATCGAAACGATGGTGGTGAGCTTAAGTTGGTGTCTGCTAAACAACACAAGGTACCTGATGCCTTTTTTAAAATTGTAATGATAGATAGAAATCGTGGAGCGGCATTTATTTTGGAACAAGATTCTCCGGTGCATGTGCACCATTGTGATTTGGCAGCGGAGATTGCGGAGATTGAAAGTTTAACAGGCCTAGAATTTTTTCCTAACAGTTCAGGAGCAATCATTCAGCCCCTGGATGCAGAATTAGGCTGCCGTTAACAGAGAAGACGAAATAAGCCTAGAGAATTTCGGCGAGAAAATAATCGTCCATGATTAATTCTCCAATCATTCGATTTAGTCCCGCTCTAACTGCGGCGCCCATACCTTCATTCGTGGGTACGACACCACGACCGAAAAGCGTTGTTTGCCAAATGGTGCGGCCATTACCTTGCAGCTGAATGTTGATCCGCATGGTCAATTGAATGGACTCTACTCCAGCGCGATTAACAAGAGTGGCCTCGGAATTTAGAATCTTACTAGCAAGTCGCATTTCTCCTTCATTGTCGACTATTTTTGCGTTGCCTTTGGTAAACCCTTGCTCAAGTGCATCTTGCACAATGGATGTGAGATTGGATTCAGCTTGATAACCACCATTAGCCACGCCGTTACCCAGATCAGCTGAGGTGATTAGCCGTGGATTATCACTACTGCGGTCGTCAGTTGTGTGCGGAATCTCGAGAGTGAAACGCATGGAGCTCAAATCGACGCCATGATTGCCCTCATAGGTATAGGCAACGGTTACATCCTCAATCGCGAGGCTTGATAAGGGCAGAAAGCTTAGGCAGAGGAATAATAGAGTTTTCATTTTCATGGCGGTATTTATCTCGTTGATGCAATTCTAGTACTAGTTAATTTGCTGGATGGAACTTGTAGACCTATGAGTTTTTTATTAGGAAAGCAAGCAGGGATTGAGAATAATAGACCTGAGGGCGGTGATCAAGCGAGTTTGTATGGTGCACTGATCATCAGAACTGGGAGATGCTTATAAGTTTGGCCACAAAAAATGCCAGCAAGTGTTGGCGTTTTTACTGTCTGGCAATAAATTCTGAATATCTAATAGACAGCCGCAATAGGCGAACCTTAATGTAATTCAGAGGCTGGCCAAGGTGCTCCTGTTCTCGAAGTTCCAAGCGGTTTTAAACCTTGGTTGAGGAATTTTTGTACACGTTTACCTTCATAGGTTTCAGTAGTGTAAATATTCCCTAAGGAGTCGGTGACAATGCTATGGGTTCCAAAAAACAGACCCGGTTGCCTGCCCCCGTCACCGAATTCAGCCAGTACTTCAAGAGACTCTCGGTCTAGTACATGGACTTTAAAATTTGCTCCATCCGCGACGTAGATAAATTCCTGATCATCATCCTTAGAGAAAGCAATGTCCCATGTTGAACCTGCAAGTGTCTGAGGAGCTACCTGACCTTCTTTGACAAAAGTGCCATCAGGACGGAAAACCTGAATGCGGTCGGCACCTCGGTCACAGACATAGATGAGATCGTCGTTCGATGGTTCCGCACAGTGAACGGGACCAACAAATTGCTGTGGCAGCGGTTCGCCCGGCACGTAAGTGACTCGTTCATCAACTGGAGGATTGCCGTAGGCGCCCCAGTAGCGTTTGAACGCTCCGGTAGCTACATCTACAACCGCTACACGTTTATTCCCATAGCCATCGGCAAGATATGCTTCACCGGCTTTTGCATCTATAGCTATTTCAGCCACCCTGCCGAAGGATGTAGTGCTATTGCTATTAATAGGTTCTCCTGGATAGCCAATCTCTCGAACGAATTGACCTTCTCGAGTAAATACCAAAACGTGAGAGTCGCTACTGCCATTGCCGCCTATCCAGACATCGCCATTTGGCGCTACATCGATGCCATGGTTCGACTCAGGCCAGGTATAGCCTTCACCCGGACCTCCCCAGGAATTGATCAAATTCCCATCGCGATCAAATTCGAGAATCGGGGGTGCTGCAGAGCAACATTCCGCCCTGCCAAGATCCAGGCCGAGTTCTTGGCTCATAAACATAGCGTCCTGATCTCGATGAACAACATATAAGTGGTCGCGTTCATCAACTGCAATACCTATGGTTCGACCCAGCAGCCATTTATTGGGCAGGGGTTGGGGCCAATAAGGATCAACAATAAATTGCGGCACCATTCGATCATTGTTTACCGCGCTGGCAGATTGTTCTAGATTTTGCTGGCCGAAATTCAGGGCTGTGAATAAGGCGATCGTGAAAAGTGAAACTAGAGTGGCTTTTGCTAATTTGCTCATAGCGGTTTCCCATTATTAAGGAGTTTGAAACTACTAATTGAACGCACAATACCATCAATGTTGGATTAGAGGAATATGCACTTCCGAGGCTTGTTAGAGCGGAATGGTCCTAGTGGTGCTTTACGGGGAGGAATTAAAAAAGCCGCGTTGAAGTTATTCAACGCGGCTTTTTGAAAACTAGGACTGATTACAATTCGTCAGCAGGCCATGTAGGCGCGCGATCACGAACAGTAACAGGTCGAATACCTTGGTATAGGAATTTTTGTACACGGCTGCCTTCATAAGTCTCAGTTGTGTAAACGTTATTCTGAGAGTCAGTAGCAATACTGTGAGGAGCGTAGAACAGACCAGGCTGTCGCCCGCCGTCACCGAATGTGTACAGCACTTCCATTGATTCACGATCGATTACAGAGATCTTAAAGTTCTGTCCATCGGCAAGATAGATGAACTCTTGCTCTGGGTCTCTGGAGAACGCGATATCCCAAGTTGAACCTTGATTCAATGTGGCCGGGTTATAAACCACTTCTCTTACATAAGTGCCGTCTTTACGGAACACCTGAACTCGGTCAGCACCACGGTCACATACATAAACTAGGCCGTCGTTTGAAGGCTCAGCACAGTGAACAGGTCCACGGAATTGCTGTGGGCCAGGCTCACCAGGGGTGTAAGTAACGTCAGCAGTATCGTCAGGAGTATTACCATATGCACCCCAGTAGCGTTTGAACGCACCAGTGGCAACATCGACAACTGCAACACGGCGGTTTTGATAACCATCAGCGAAGTAGGCTTCATTAGCTTCTACATCAATTGAGATCTCAGCAACTCGAGCAAAGTGAGTTTGACTGTTTGAATCCCGGCCTTCACCTTGAGTACCGATAGTGCGGATATATTCACCATCTCTTGAGAAAACTAGAACGTGTGAATCGCCACCACCGTTACCACCGATCCAAACGTCGCCGTTTGGTGCAATTTCAATACCATGGTTTGACGCAGGCCAAATGTATGGTGCTCCTTCTACAGGGCCACCCCAAGCATTAATAATATTGCCATCAATATCGAATTCTATAATTGGTGGTGCAGGAGTACAGCATTCAGCAACACCACCGAACAGACCGATTTCTGTGTTGCCACCGAATTGTGATTCGTCATTACGATGTACGATGAAGATGTGATCTCTTTCGTCAACGTCAACACCAATTGTGTTACCCATCGCCCAATGGTTTGGAAGGGGTTTTGGCCACAAAGGGTCAACGAGAAAGTGAGGAGCCATCACGTCATTGTTAGCAGCGACAGCTGGCTCTTGTAACTTTGATTGCCCAACACTTAGTGCAACCAATGCGACTACCAGAGTTGTTCCTATCAATAGTTTGATTTTTGTCATTCTTATTCTCCTGTAATGCCCCTGCGGGCCGTATAACTTCTAGAGCAAGGATGAGTATACTGCCTAATTCCGAGACAGTATACTCAGTTGCAATTTTTTCAGGAACGGACTTGTGAGGATTTGTAACAGGTACTTTGCGGACTACTAACTAGCCTGTTTTTGTTGCTACAATGCATGCGTTCTCGATACTCTAAGTATCTGATTTATTAAGAAAAATATAGGAAAATATGAAGTATCTGAATTCACTAATTCGCTCTGGATTGTTACTTGTTGTGGTCAATAGCAGTCTTGTGATGGGCTTTTTGTTGTTACCTTCAACGGCAGTTGCTCACGACATTCCATCTCGTGTCACTGTATACGCATTTGTCAAACCCGAAGGCAATCAACTTACTGCACTGTTAAGAGTACCGATGGAAGCTTTTGGGGAAATCAGTTTTCCCTTGCGTGGCCCAGGTTATTTGCAATTTTCAGAGGCAGAGTTTGCCTTGAATGATGCTGCTCGTGTTTACATAACTGAATCCATCCATTTCTATGAAAATGATGTCGAGCTCACTGATAAAGAACTTTTAGCAACTAGAGTTTCCTTACCATCGAATCGTTCTTTCACCAGTTACGACGAGGCTCTGGAAAATGTATTGAGTCCAGCCTTAGATGATGATGTAAATCTGTTTTGGCGACAGGGTGTTCTTGATGTATTGATCACTTATTCTATTCAGTCAGATGCCTCAGATTTCTCCATGAATCCTCAAATTGGCACGTTGTCTAATGAAACTACCACGGTCTTGCGTTTTCTGGTTCCTGGAGGAGCAGAGCGGGTTTTCAACTATTCGGGCAATCCAGGCGTGGTTAATTTAGACCCGCGTTGGCATCAAGCCACTATCCGTTTTATCGGTATGGGCTTTATGCACATCTTGGAGGGCATTGACCATTTGCTGTTCCTATTTTGTTTAGTTATACCACTTCGCAGTATTCGCGCTCTCGTTCCGGTGGTGACTTCATTTACTGTGGCCCATTCCATTACGCTAATAAGCTCCGCTTTTGGCATGGCCCCTAGTTCATTATGGTTCCCACCACTAATAGAAACTCTCATCGCTCTTTCTATTGTCTATATGGCATTCGAAAATATAGTGGGCGCTAGGTTGGAGCATAGATGGGTTATTACATTTGGATTTGGTTTGGTTCATGGTTTTGGCTTCTCGTTTTTATTCAGTGAGACTTTGCAATTCGCCGGTGGTCATTTGTTTTCATCGTTGCTGGCATTCAATGTCGGTGTCGAAATTGGTCAGCTGTTGGTGCTTTTGTTAGTTATTCCATTACTCAATATTTTGTTCAAATATTTCGTTCGCGTTCGCATCGGCACGATTCTACTTTCTGCGCTAGTCGCCCATAGTGCTTGGCACTGGATGCTCGAAAGAGGAGAGCAGGTAACTCTGTATCAATTCCAATTACCTGCGTTTGATTCACTGTTCTTTGCCGGGCTTATGCGCTGGGGCATGATGTTTATAGTAATGGGCATGGCACTCTGGGGAATGTATGAATTGTTCCGCCGCTACTCGTTAATAGAAAGCTTCTCCAGCTATGGAATCAGGCGCGAGATTAAGGAAGATGTTTAGGCTTGTGCGGAGAATTGCGACTAGAGTTTTTTCAGGATTTAATGTCCTCGACTCGTTGCGCATATCGGTGTCGCGAAGCGCCAATGCTGTGATGCTCAAAACTCATAAGATCATGCATTTAAAGGAATAAACATTCATATGGGCAGCAAAATCGGTTCCAATGTGGACATAGTTTTTACTATTACGGAAAGCTTAGGCCCATGACTTAGGGTAAGCTTTCTGCCAATTGATAGTACGTTGTCAGGACTCTACTTCGTTGATGGAGAACCCCAAAATCAGTATTTGGCGTATTTTCTCAGCCAAGATCGTATCAATATTTCTATTTCCTCTCGAGTGTCAGGATATAGGCATTAGTGGGACTTTCTTAAGACTGCCAGCAAATATTCATTTTGATTTCAGAAAGTTACAAAAATACTCGTAAATAAGTAACTATTGCTTAGTGGTTCGTTTAAGATTACTTCATTAACCTTCTGGTTCTAGGGATATATGCAATGAAAAAATTAAATCTGTTGTTAACAGTTTCTATCTCTAGTCTACTTTCAATGTCTGTCTCCGCTCTTCCCGATAGAATTGGTGACTTCGGGCTTATCGACAGTGATGGTGAATTTCACCAATTGAGCCGCTACCGAAATATGGAAGCTTTAGTTTTAATGTCATTCGATGCCAGTTGTGCGTCCCTTGATTCTACTCTTGTTCAGTTCGAAGCAATGCAGTCTGATTGGGCCGAGGCAAAAATTGCCTTTGCTCTAATTAATTCCGCTGGATCTGACCTCATGTCCATTCGTAACGCGAAAGCTGAACGAGGACTTGAGTTACCTTTAATGGTTGATACAGGTCAGTTGGTTTCTGAGACCTTGAGTCTTACTAAAGCAGGCGAAGTAGTAATTCTGGATCCTGAGAGATTAACCCTACTTTATCGAGGTTCTTTGGGTGCTTCAGTTGCATCCACATTATCCAGTGAAATTGCCGGCACACTAGATACCACTTTGATAGAGGCTGTCGGTGGCTGCGATCTGGTTTATCCGGCAAAAGAGCAACATTCGAATGTAGTTCCTGATTATGCGTCTGAAGTTGCTCCTATTATCGGCGAGCAGTGTGCAACTTGTCACCGCGAAGGCGGTATTGCACCTTTCGCCATGGACAGCCATCTTATGCTGCAGGGCTGGTCACCAATGATTCGAGAAGTGTTGCTTACCAAGCGTATGCCACCCACTCAAGTAGATCCGGCGATCGGGCACTTTAATAATGCTCGCTATATGTCAGATGCTGATATGCAAACTCTGGTGCATTGGATAGATGCAGGCGCACCACGCGGGGCCGCTGCTATTGATCCACTAACAGAGATTGAGATGCCGAATTGGAAAGAATGGGCACTAGGAGAGCCGGATTACATTGTGAAGGCGCCGAAGATGGAAATCCCTGCCACTGGTGTTATGGACTACATCGATATTGATGTTGAGTTACCTTTTACTGAAGATAAGTGGGTTAAAGCCGTGCAGTTCATTCCAGGTGATGAGACTGTGTTACACCATTTGCTTACCTATGTAACAGCACCGAAGGAAAACTTTGATGGTGGCGAAGCCAATACTGCTTCTATCGCCCGTCGGTTCCTCGAAGGTTATGCGCCAGGTAAGGTTGAGGCGATGACTTTTCGTGAAGATACAGGTGTGTTGATTCCTGAAGGGCATAAACTTTCAATGCAGTTCCATTTTACAACCAATGGTAAAGCAACTACTGACGAAACAATTCTTGGGTTGTATATGTACGATGAGCCGCCGAAGCATGAAAACTTCACTCGTTCAGTAGCTTCACAATTTAAGATTCCTGCATTCGACCAAAACCATGAGTCTGCAGCGCAGTATGTGTTTCAGGAAGATGTAATGGTCACTGGTCTGCGCCCCCATATGCATTTTCGCGGCAAGGACATGAAGTTCTCAATGGAAAATGTCGATGGGTCGATGACTGATTTGTTGTCAGTACCGAACTACAGCTATGCTTGGCAGCCAACTTATGAGCTCGCTGACCCGGTCATGGTGTCAGCAGGAACCAAGGTTCATGTAACCGGGACTTTTGATAATTCTGAGTATAATCCTGCGAACCCTGACCCAAGCCAGGAATTGACGTTTGGTTTACAGAGTTGGGATGAAATGTTTATTGGCTACTGGACCTACCATGCGGTAGAGCCAGTGAATTAACACTAAGTTGGGCTAGAGCCAGAACCCGTTTACAGAGATGTTGACGGGTTTTTTGTTTGGGTTGATCCAGACACCTTTCTTAAGATGTGCTGAATCTTCTCGTTGATCATTGGTCTCGCGTACTTTGTTTGTCCTCTGGGGATAATTTCTCAAGTTCCGAAAGTCTTGTTTTACGATAAGGAATAAGTCCATCAATGTAGCGTATATCGTTGTCTCCACAGCATTTAACTTGCTATGATGCCACGCTTAGAATTCATAATAATAATTCGGGAGAGCACCATATGTCCTCGATCTTCATCGTCATTTTCGGGTTGATTGGTTTTTCATTTGGATGGTTTGTCTATTCAAAGTTTATCGCTGAAAAAATCTATCAGCTCGATCCGAACTATGAAACGCCAGCCCACCGTTTTGAGGATGGTGTTGACTACGTTCCGACCAATAAATTTGTCCTTTGGGGATCTCATTTTACTGCTGTTGCTGGAGCGGCTCCTATCGTTGGCCCGGCTATAGCGGTCTACTGGGGGTGGGCTCCAGCTCTTCTTTGGGTAACTTTCGGATCGATTTTTTTCGCAGGGGTACATGATTTTGGCGCTTTATGGGCCAGCAATAGACATGATGCTAAGTCAATAGGGGCTCTCTCTGAAACCATCATCGGCACGCGGGTCCGTTCCGTTATGATGATAATAATTTTTCTTCTTCTGGTTTTAGTTAATGCGATGTTTGCGACTATTATCGGCGATGAGATGGTTATCTATCCCGAATCAGTTTTCCCTGCTTGGGCGGCCATTCCAGTTGCAATAGCAGTGGGTGTTCTTATTCGCAAAAAATTTAATTTATTACTGATATCAATTATAGGCGTAGGTATTCTTTATTTTACGATTTATATCGGAAGTATCATGCCGTTGGCTCTTCCTGGGGATATATTTGGGCTTGGGGAGAGAGGTAACTGGATTATTTTGTTGTATGTTTATGCCGGTATTGCGTCAATGCTACCGGTTTGGTTACTGCTTCAACCGCGCGACTATATAAATGGTGCGCAGTTAGTAGTCGGCTTAATCGTTCTCTATTCAGCAGTTTTATTTACCATGCCTGATGTAGCTGCTCCGATGTTCAATGATGTGGCTGAGGGGACACCGCCCATCTGGCCGATTCTTTTTGTTACGATAGCCTGCGGTGCTTTGTCTGGATTCCATGGAATTGTTTCTTCCGGCACGAGCGCAAAACAGCTGAATAATGAAAAAGATGCGCGGTTTGTTGGTTATCTTGGTGCATTAGGTGAAGGTTCATTAGCTTTGATAACTATTGTGGCAGTAACTGGCTCCTTGTATGCGGCAACTGCGGCAGGGGGCTGGGATGAACTTTATCCGAATTTCACTGGAGGCCCATCTGCTGGTGGGTTTATCTCAGGGGGCGCATTATTGATTTCTAATGGTTGGGGAATATCTCTGGCTTTTGCTCAAACAATGCTTGCTGTGATGGTGGTCTTGTTCGCCGGTACAACTATGGATGCTGGCCTTAGATTGACTCGATATATTATCCAAGAATGGGGAAACATATATGGGATTAATCCTTTAAAGAACAATTATATATCGACTATGGTGGCTGTAGGAGCATGCTTATTATTGGCGTTTGGAGTATCAAATGGGAATTACCCTGGAGACGGTGGAACGCTTATATGGCCAGTATTTGGCGCTACCAATCAGATACTCGCAGGGATGACATTAATAATTCTCTCTGTGTATTTGCTTAAGCTTGGGCGACCGGCTAGGTATCTTATAGCGCCAATGATATTTATCCTATTGATGGCTATCTGGGCTAGCGTTTGGTACATAATGGACTATATCAGCAAAGGCCAGTGGATCCTTGTTCTGATTCAAGTTGCGGTTATGGTGTCTGCGTTATTTATTATTTTAGAAAGTTGGGGTGTGGTCTCTAAATTAAAAGCTGAAGATAAGGCTGTTGTATCAAGCGACTAGAGTATTGGTCTGAGTCTAGAATAATTTACCGGAAGGTAAAGTAATTTAACGAGATCAAATAACAGAGTTTTAAGGAAGGGGCGGTTTGCTGTGCATTGCACTGGATTCTTGCTCCTTTTTTATTTGTTGTCGTTTTAGTTTAGATATGAAGGATTATTTCTTGTTTTCCTGAAGATAATTTATGAACATTAATTCTATTAGAGGGATGTTAACGGATGAAGCGCTAAAGTGTTTTATGGAGATCGTTTACGTTGACGAAATCGATTCTACAAATGCCGAGGCCGCTAGAAGAATTGATGCGGGGAAGCGTGAGAATTGGGTATTGGTTACGACAGCTCAATCTGCTGGCAGAGGCAGGCGTGGTAGGGTTTGGCTGAGCCCTCAAGATGCCGGCATCTATATGTCATTGGTATATAGATTTAGTGTATCTGCAGAAAATTTGCAAAGCTTGAGTCTACTTACCGCAATTAGTTTGCATGAATCTCTTTCTCAGCTTGGAGTTGAAGATCTGCAACTTAAATGGCCCAACGATTTACTTCATGGAAAGAAAAAGCTCGCTGGGATCTTATTAGATTTAAGGACTTGTCAGACAGAGACTTATATGGTGTTTGGTATTGGGATCAACACAGATTTGCCAAGCAGTGTTATCGGTCAGATTGATCAGCCAGTTACTGATATCAATACCATTTGCGCTAGCCCGATTGAGCGAACGGCAATCGTTGCCAGTTTAATTAATCGACTTTCAGAGAATTTAAACATCTTTTTTAAGCATGGCTTTGCTCCGTTTAAGGACAGCTGGAATAAGTTGGATTGTTATTTAGGAGCTGACATAGTGATCCAAAATGGTGAAACTCAAGTCTCAGGTAAGTCCGCTGGAGTGGATGAACAGGGTGGGCTGCTTCTGCAATCGTCTTCAGGATCGCGGACTATTAATGGTGGGGAATTACTTCCTTCTTTACGTGAATTGAATGAGGCGAGTAACTTATGATTCTAGAATTAGATGCTGGTAACACGCGGATTAAGTGGCGAGTGCTAGAAGCTGATTCAACCGTTGCTTCTGAACAGGGTTACGTTGGAACTGAAGCTGAGTTAGCAGACCTAGAGTTCGCGGCCGCTTCATTATCTGCAATTCGGATGAGCAGTGTACGCAGTGAGGAAGCAAATCAGCTCGTTTCTAAGTGGGCGGTGCGAACATTTAACTTGTCACTGCAATTAGCGAAGGTAAGTAGATCTTGTGCTGGGGTTACCAACCAGTATAAAGATGTAAGTCGTCTTGGAATTGATCGTTGGCTGGCGATGGTGGCTGCTCATAATCGTTGTGGCGGACCGTGCGTTATCGTTGATAGCGGCACGGCTCTGACTGTGGATGTAGTGAATAGTGATGGAGTTCATGACGGTGGTTATATTATTCCTGGCATTGAGCTCATGGCTCGCACTCTGGAAACGAACACCAGTATTAAGCTGGACCCAAATCGAGCTAGCCCGATTCCCGAATTGGGACATTCAACTGATGCGGCTGTAAGGGGTGGCAGTTTGGCGAGCTTGTTGGCTTTAATTGAAAAAGTGGTTTCCACCGTCATCAAGGAATCACCGAAATCTAAACTGTATTTGAGTGGTGGGGATGCTGAGTTAATCCAACAACATATAGTAAATATTGATGCTGAAATTGTAGCTACACTTGTTTTAGATGGTTTGGCGTTTGCCTGTCCAGCCGGCGTCACTTAGTTGAATTTAGGGTGCTCCTAGTTAATGCGTAACATCGTGATTATTCTCATAATCGCCAATCTTGGCTATTTCGGTTGGAATCGATTTGCTTCAGAAGAGGCTCGAGCTCTATCTAATAGAGAATCCCGTGATTTATTAATTCGTGGTTTACTAAACAACGGTTTAACCCTGCTAGGTGAATATGAGGAGCAAGCGGCTTTGCTTCGACAAGAAAATCTTCAATCTGGGCTAATTTGTTTCACTTATGGCAGTTTTATCAGTCTCGATGACGCCGTTGGTTTGGTAGAAAAAGCTCAGAATCTGGGTTTGGAAGCGGAGCTTAGGCTTACTGGAGACCCACAAGGCTCACTTTATAGGGTGTTTCTTCCCCCTGCTGACTCTCGCTTGGCTGCTATAGAAATGCTGGATCAGCTCAGTGAGCAGATGTCTCAGGCCGTAATTGAGGCGGAAATTTACATGATTACCAGAGGACTATTGGAAAATGCCATTGCCTTGGGAGTATTTGAGCGTATTGAAGAGGCTACTGCAGTGCAGGCGCAGATTGGTGGGCTTGGATACAGTGTAGAAATAGAGGATATACCCCAGTCTACCGGTCCAGTTGAGGTTTTAGTCCGGCCGATTCAATCCAGAACCGCCGAATCGGCTCCATGGCTAGAATTGACGGTAGATAGACCCCATTTAAGTCGTACAGAAAATCTCTGTGAAACGATTGCACAAGGACCGCAATTCCCATAAAATGCCGCTCCTGAGTGAGAGTGCCAGGGTTTTTGACCCTTGGATTATCTCGTGGGAGGGGTTCCCGAGTGGCCAAAGGGATCAGACTGTAAATCTGACGCGCAAGCTTCGGTGGTTCAAATCCACCCCCCTCCACCATACTTATGATGATTTGGGGTGAAGATTTCAGGCGGGTATAGTTCAGCGGTAGAACCCCAGCCTTCCAAGCTGGATACGCGGGTTCGATCCCCGCTACCCGCTCCAATTTGTTTTATTCAGATTGGGTGATAGTGATCGTAAGTCAGGCTACCTGAGTAGCTTGGAAGGGCTGAAATTACTGGTGTTTCGCTCGCATAGCTCAGGCGGTAGAGCACTTCATTGGTAATGAAGAGGTCCCCGGTTCAACTCCGGGTGTGAGCACCACGAACCGAGTGAATGAGAAGCACTTTAATTAGATTATGTTGCTTCTATATATAGTACATAAATTTGTATTTGTATAATTAGTGAAGAAACAGAATAAAATTCAAAATTAACCAGAGCAAGGTAAGAAGATAGGGGCAGTCGAAAATGGCGAAGGAAAAATTCGAAAGAACTAAGTTACACGTAAACGTAGGAACAATTGGTCACGTTGACCATGGCAAGACG
>DUBM01000016.1 GCA_012960305.1 Gammaproteobacteria bacterium
GAAATTGGTAGACGCAAGGGACTTAAAATCCCTCGGTGGAAACACCGTGCCGGTTCGATTCCGGCCCCGGGCACCATATAAATCAATGAGTTAGGACAATATTTGCTTAGCACGAACCGTCTGGTTTTAAGTAATGGGACACTTATGGGACATTGCCGGACACATCACCACCATCTAACGCAGCTTTCGACCCCCGCCCCCTAATTTTCTATATCCGCTACTTACCAGACCCCACCCCCAGGGTACCCCCCACTTGTCCAAGTAGGTTCCATCGCACCCCTATACATACTATTCTAGACGAACGGTTAGGTATTTTGAGGCTCATGACGATCAACAGGAATAATTTTCTATCCACAAAGGCTTTATGTCAAAACTAAGCGTTGAAAGAACTTTACGAAAAGCCATATCCCACGAGCGAAATGGTCAAATAGATGAGGCGTGTAAATGTTATGACTCTATATTAGAGCTTTTTCCAGGGAATATTAGAGCTAAGCAAGGCCTTGCCAAACTATCCCAACCAAAGCCAGATACTTTAGCCAAGGAAAATCCATCAGATGAGATTCTTCATCAACTCATGTCCTTATATAATAAGGGTCAAATTAGTGCAGTTATTCAAGAATGCGACCGGTTAACAAAGGAGTTCCCGCAATCATTTCTGATTTGGAACCTGCTAGGCGCTGCGAACAACGCTCAGGGCAAACTCGAAGAGGCTGTCGCTGCTTTTAACAATGCGCTCCTAATCAAGCCTGATTACGCCGAAGCCCATCACAATATGGGGGTAGTGTTTCAAACACAGGGCAAACCCGATGAGGCTGTCGCTGCTTGTAACAAAGCGCTCTTAATCAAGCCAGATTATGCCGAAGCCCATAACAATATAGGAAATGCCTTAAGAGATCAGGACAAACTCGAGGAGGCTATCGCTGCTTATCACAAAGCGCTCTTAATTAAGCCGGATTATGCCGCTGTCCACTACAATATGGGTGTAGTGTTTCACATACAGGACAAACTCGAGGAGGCTATCGCTGCTAATAATAAAGCGCTCTTAATTGATCCTGATTATGTCGAAGCCAATAGCAATATAGGCATAGCCCTCCAAACACAAGGTAAAATCGAGGAGGCGATCGTTGCTTATAACAAAGAGCTTCTAATTAATCCTGATTACGCTTATGTCCATCGCAATTTGAGTGCTCTAAAGAAATATTCATATTCTGATCCGCAGATAGTTCAAATGGAAAAACTTTACACCGGCGCTAATATTAGTGTTGAGAGTCGGTGTCATCTTTGCTTTGCATTAGCCAAGTCTTCCGAGGACCTAGGAAATTTAGAGGAGGCTTTCCGATATCTTAAAGAGGGGAATGCTCTTCGTAAAAAAATTCTAAACTACGACATAGTTCAAGATGAAGAAATATTTTCTAGGATAAAAGAAACTGCTAATTCTTCTAAAGATGTCTCTTTTGATTTTTCTAGAGATAAAAGTATTCCTACACCAATTATGATTTTAGGAATGCCGAGATCGGGGACAACATTAGTTGAGCAAATTATATCTAACCAATCTGAAGTAACTGCTTCTGGTGAATTAGAATTTCTGAAAATCTTTGGTTCATCGATTGCCGAAGGGAAAGTTGAAGTAAGTGAGGGTAATCTTAAGAGGATAAGAAATCAGTATCTAAGTGAAATAAAAAAACTATCAGCAGGTCGGCCTTTTGTAACTGATAAGATGCCAAACAATTTCTTCTATATAGGCCTAATCTGTAGTGCTTTCCCGGAGGCCAAGATTATTCACGTCAAAAGAAATTCTGTGGCAACGTGTTGGTCAAATTATAAGCAGTATTTCGAGGCAAAAGGGTGGGGCTACAGCTATGATCTGTTAGATGTGGTTCACTATTACCAAATGTATCAAGAACTGATGCTTTTTTGGGATAAGCATTATCCTGGGAAAATTTATCACCTGGATTATGAGCAACTTACTACTGATCAAGAATCTGAAACTAAGGAACTAATCCAATATTTAGGTGTAAATTGGGAAGATGCCTGTCTATACCCAGAAGAAAACAAGCGCTATGTGAAGACTGCTTCGAACTTACAAGTGCGGAAAAAGGTTTATAAGGGTAGTTCAGGGCAATGGAGGAAGTTTGAAAAATATCTCAATGGTGCATTTGACGAGCTGCCGAATTAGTCGTGTCATCTACCCATGACCACATTCATAACTCTCGGTGGGCGTGTTGAATGCACCCAGTGTAATGCACTGTCGAAACGTAGTCGGCAACGGGTTTGATGTGGTAATTCTTTAGACTGAACTCTCTATCTTGTTACGTATTATCTGAAGTATTGCTTCTTCTCTGTTTTCTTTCACAAGTCTAGTTAGGCGTCTTAGTTGTTCAGATGCAACCGACATGCCTATAGGCTTCCTTCCTCGTATATGCTCTGTGCCAGGGGGGAACATACCAGTGAGAAATGCTAGTTCTTCTAGATAACGAATCTCTGTTAGTGAGGCGCTGGTATCACGTCTAGCTTGTCTAGACTCTCTTCCATCACAGGTTTTCCTTATGTCATACTGCAGAAAAGCTCAGGGTCGGTTGACTTGATCGATCATCAAATAGAAGAGGAAAAACAATGAAAAATATAAAGAAAATCATTCTCTGTGTGTTTTGCTTCTCTGCTTATACAAATGGATACGGAGACGGTATAGCGGATGTTTACTGGTATGAGGCGAAGCCGGGAAAAGTTGCCGAGGTGGAGGCCTTGATGAGAGAGGGACGAGATATTGCCGTGGCTCGTGGGCAAGCGACTATTGTACACAAACAAAATATCGGGATTGGTGGCGAGAATCGCTTTTTGTGGCTCGATTTATTTGAAAGTTACGCGCAAAAAGCAGAGCAAGCATATTCTGATGTGGGCAACATCTATGCGGAGGATTGGAAACGCTACCTCGATAAATTTGAGTCTTCAGACGCGCTTGCTACGGTAGCAAGTTATTCGATGACCTCGCTCGATGACATTAACCCAGGGAACTACATTGTGCAGGTCTATACCTGGGAGCCGAAACCTGGTGAGTTCGCCAAAAGCCTTGCGGCCATGCAAGAAGCTAAAATGATTTTTGAAGGGCATGGATACCTGATTGATATTTGGCAACACGGCCTGGGAAGCGGCAATTATCTTCAATTTGTGATGCTTTCGACTTCTCGCGAGGCGCAAGCTAAATCCTTCCAGGCGCTACTCGAAGATCAGGAATGGGCACCCAAACAACAGGATTGGTTCGACAAAAAGAGCTACGGCCGGCTAGTAGAGAGTTACGAGGTGACGGCACTGGATTAATAATCTGATTCGGTTAACTTGATTGGCCAGCTTCATAGGGCTGGCCATTTTGAAGGTTTGGGAGAATCATATTTTGAGATTGAATTACAAAGATGGCGAACGGTTAGGGTCGTGTAATGAACCCGGTTGCACAGACTTTGACTAGCTTATCCCCTCGATCCTCTTACGCACGATCTCGGTTATCGCTTCCCTACATTCTCCCCTGACTAGATCATGGAGGTAAGGCAACTGTACTGCTGCGACTTAGCCTCCCCTAGGCTTCCTGCCTACCATACGACCCTCGAACATTCCTATCGACCGACCAAGCATCTCAAGCTCATACAGCTCTGCCAGCCTAGCACTACGCTCTGCACGTATCGCTCTGGTTTCTCTTCCATGCACCGTGTGAGCCGCAGCTATCCTGGCCCGGCCAGCCTTAGTCTTAGGCCCAGTAGACCTACCGCCATGAAACCGACATACGGCCTTTCCCTTGATCGCTGGGGCTCTGCATCGGAGTCTGGTGCGCTTGGACATTGCCTTACACTGAGTGCATTGCACACGCCCACCGAGAGTTGTGTAGTTAGTCACTTAAGGGCTGACCATCAGACGGACGAGCCAATCGAACTATCGACCTGTCCATTTCGGTTTACGCTTTTCAATAAATGCAGCTCTTGCCTCTTTCCCGTCTTCGCTGTCGAAGGCGGCGGAAAGCGCTTGCAAAGCAGTCTCCGGAACATCTTTGAAAGGCATGTCTTCCATTTGATACATAAGATCACGTGTGCGTTTTAATGCTAGAGGCGACATTTGACACAGCTTCAGAGCTAGTTCTCCGGTCGCTCTGGCGAGTTCATTGGCGGGTACAACACGAGTAATCAGGCCTAGCCTGTAGGCTTCCTGTGCGCTGATGGGTTCCCCGGTGAAGATAAGTTCTGCAGCACGCATTCTTCCAATCAATCGCTGTAAAAACCAAACGTGCATGCCGGGAGGGCCGGCTAGATTCGGCACACCGGGATAGCCGAAGTCGGCATCGTCTGCGGCGATGACCATGTCACAGGCAAAGGCCAGCGTGCAGGCTCCTTCTCTCGCGTAACCATGAACTTCCGCCATGATTGGTTTAGAAAGACCGCGCACTATGTTCAGTGTCTCAACATAAAACAGTCGCAGAAATTGCTCCATGTCGGCGCTTTCGAATTGCATTAAATATTTTAGATCGACACCAGCAGAAAGTCCTTTCCCGGCGCCGCTTAGAATAACAACTTGAGCAGTTTTATCGGCGTCTGCAGCCTTCAATGCACGGTGATATTCCAGAGTTGACGCTTCATCGATCAGATTGAGCGGCGGCTTGTCGAGCTCGATACGTGCGATACCCGATTCGACTGAATAGTTGAGGGTTCTGTAGTTGGTGTCTGTCACTGGCACTTCCCAGTCAGCGAATCAAAATTGATTGCCAGCAAATTTGTCTGTATAGATTGTTGCTTAAAGCGAGTACGATATTCCTAAATATAGGTTTTTGCAGCATATAAATCATCAGTAATGAGTATTGCTCATTATTAGGGGATTACGTTTTAGCTCTCTGCGTGACTCAAGCACGACCAGAATTCATGCGCTCAATAAACTGGAACTATCTATGCCTAATCTTAAGAATCTTCACACAAGCGTTTTTCTCACACTGTTGGCGATAGCGCCTTTGGCGCACTCTCAAGCCCCTGATTACGAACCCCCACGAACAGAATTTGGTGCCCCCGATTTTCAGGGTATTTGGACAAATCGCTCCATTACTCGAATTGAAAGAAGGCCCGGTATTGAAGGGCTCGTATTAAGTGAAGAGCGCGCCTATGAAATGGCTCAGGGTTCCGTATGGATGAGCCTGGACAGGCAACAACAGAACAACCCCATAACCGAAGCCGAGGTGGGAAAGGCTGCGTTTGCTTCACGGGGGCACAATGCATTCTGGATCGATGCTGGATTTAGCATGGGTTTGGTCAAGGGTGAGTATCGTAGCTCTTGGGTCACCGACCCAGCAGATGGCCGGATCCCTTATAAAGAAGGTGGCGCTGCGCTGCGCCGCGCCTCCCACTTACCCAAAATTGGCGGCTTCGATGGACCTGAAACCCGAGGTGTAGGAGAGCGCTGCATAGCTATGGCTTATGCGATTGGCCCGGTGATGACGAATGGTATTTACAATAATAATTACCAGTTTGTACAAACCAAAGATCATGTCATGTTCATGGCGGAAATGAATCATGAGGTACGCATAATTCCCTTAACCGACGAACATAGTAACGAAGACATGCAGCCATGGTTTGGTGACTCCATAGCCAGGTATGAGGGTGATACGCTGGTTGTTGAGACTATCAAGCCCTATCCACTGCAGGGCTCCTATATCTCGCCGACGGGGAAAGTCACCGAGCGATACACTCGTTGGTCTGACAATGAGATTTTCTATGAATTTAGAGTGGAAGATCCAACTATCTATACCCAACCCTGGGGTGGAGAAATGTCTTTCTACAAAGAGACTGCCTTGTTCGAATATGCCTGCCACGAAGGTAATTACTCTTTACCTGGGATACTAGGTGGTGCCAGAAGAGCCGAAATGGATGCCCTTGCTCAATAAGGGCAGATCTCATCAATTGTAAAAACATTAGATAACCCCTGGGAATCAATTATGGGCTGTTTCGCACTACGCTCTACAGAAAGAAAATCCTGTGTTTTGCTAACGATGATTCTTCTGCTGCTCGGCGCTGGCAATCTATATGCCGCCGAAGAGCCAGTGCCGACATTCGAAGCCTTATATGAGCATCAATGTGCAACTTGCCACGGTGCAGAACTGTTAGGTGAAGCACTTGGAGTGCCGCTCGTTGGCGGAGAACTTCTCCATGGCCAGTCACTTGAGGAATTGGCCCAAAGTATCGCTGAGGGATATCCAGGATCAGGTATGCCCTCATGGTCGGAGACTCTCAGCACAGATCAGATTAGAACATTGGCAGTTTTCATCGCTGAAGAAAGGGACGCCATGCCCATGGGGGATTTTAATATCGGCACCCCAATAATCATTCCCGAAGAGGCGGTTGCCACCAACAAGCATTCATTCATGGTAGAGCCAGTTGTAGAGGGCCTTGATGAACTAGTCTTCTCCATGGAGATTCTCCCTGATGGACAGTTTCTGGTCACAGAAAAAACTCGAGGACTGCGTTTAATCTCTGCCGATGGCCAACAGTCAACATTGATTCAGGGAACACCAACGGCCCATCATGATGAGCCTACGCCGCGCCGCGGCATGGGGTGGCTACTTGAAGTGATGCTGCATCCCAATTACGCCGAAAACGGCTGGATTTATCTGCAATACGGAGATCGCTGCGAAGACTGTAATAGCCTAAGCAGGCGATTTAACTTTCCAGTAAGCATGAACAAACTTGTTAGAGGCCGCATAGAAGGTGATCAATGGGTTGACCAGGAAACTGTCTTCGAATTCGACGTCGAAACCTATCAACTCGGCTCTGACATCGGTGCTGGCGGCAGAATTGCAATCGACGAAGAGGGCCATCTCTTCTTCTCCATCGGAGCCAAGAGTCTTAACACCATGTCGGGTGTGCAGGATTTATCGATGCCCTGGGGTAAGATACACCGCATTAATCTTGACGGCAGCGTACCCCAGGACAACCCTTATGTTGGAGATCCAAATGCTTTGGACAGCATATGGAGCCGGGGACATCGTAGTCCTCAGGGATTAGAGATTAACCCGCTCAATGGTGATTTATGGAGCACAGAAATGGGTCCAAGAGGTGGAGACGAACTCAACTTCATTGAACCTGGAAACAATTATGGCTGGCCATTATATAGTCTCGGCCTTAATTACTCCGGCACAGAAGTGAACTATGGCCGAGACGAATTAGAATTGTTCCGCATCGAAGACATTGAGATGCCTATGGTAGATTTTACGCCGTCACCCGCGGTATCCAGCATTATTTTCTATCAAGGTGATGCCTTCCCTGAATGGAAGAATGACATCTTTATGGGCACATTAAAGTCACAACAACTCTTCCGTTTCAGTGTTGAAGAAAACAGGGTAATCGAGCAGGAAATTTTGCTGGACGATTTCGCGAGAGTAAAGGACATAGAGTCCGGCGCTGACGGTGAGATTTATCTTCTGCTTGAGAATGCCGAAGGCAGCAAGATTGTTCGACTGGTACCGGAATTAGTCGAAGTAGACTAAAGCTCTAGCTCTTAGGTTCACCACGACTGAGCGTAGTGAGGGAAATGGTGGCCCACAGGGACTTGAACCCCGACTAGCGGATTATGAGGCAGTGGAACCGGTTGTAGTTTCTCTGAGTAAGCCGAAGAGTCGTAACAAGTTTTCTTTTCCCGAACTTCTGAGCCTGACCGAAACCGAACCTCTTCCGAACTTGCTTGGGGTCGATTGGTTCACCGAACTTGGCAAGTGGAAGATTCCAAACGGGTTTCGATGCCGTCAACATCGAACCTAGACGGCAGGTACAACTTTTTCAAAATTACAAAATTTCAGTTCCATCTGAAATATTTAGGAGGTTTAAAATGGGATTAGTTATTCGCAACGTATTATTGCTTCTCACCTTTTCACTTTTCGCGCAACTTGCATCAGCAGATGTAAGTGGCAATTGGACCTTTGCCGTTTCATTAGGCGATGCCGGTAGTGGAAATGCAGAAATTACTATGGCTCAAGAAGCCGAAGGAAAAATGTCCGGAACTTACTCTGGACAACTAGCAAATGGATCAATTGCTGGAACCTATGAGGGTGATAATTTCGAATTCTCATTCTCTAGCGATGCGCTAGGCGTAGACATAACTTACCGAGGAGAATTAGAAGACGACGCTACGGTTAAAGGCTCTGTCATTGTACAAGGGCAATCCATGGGTACTTTTACGGGCAAGAAAAAAATGTAAGGCCGAAGACAAATTGGTTCGTTAACCAACACGTAACAAATAAATCAAAAGAACTAAGGTCTTAGATAATGAAAAATAATTTCACCAGCAAGCAATCCCTCTATTTACTAAATTTAGTCTTCTGTCTGTTCAGCGGGTTAAGCTTTGCGCAGGATTTACCCTGGGCGAGCAGCGCCGAAGAAGTCGGCATGTCTACAGAACAACTAAATCGCATTAACGATGTTATACAAGAACATATTGATGCAGGCACTATTCAGGGCGCTGTTACTGGCGTTGCTCGTCGCGGCAAAATAGTGCACCTCGAGACGCATGGGCTCATGAATGTTGCCGATGGCAAACCCATGCAGGAGGATGCTCTGTTCATAATGATGAGTTCTACCAAGCCTATACTTGGTGTT
Source organism: Gammaproteobacteria bacterium (assembly GCA_012960305.1). GTDB lineage: Bacteria > Pseudomonadota > Gammaproteobacteria > Pseudomonadales > Pseudohongiellaceae > UBA9145. The sequence continues at coordinate 8,613 of DUBM01000016.1, forward strand.
GCAGCAATGATGTTGATAGAGGAGGGATTGATTCGTCCTAGCGATCCAGTCAGCAAGTGGATTCCAGAATTCGCAGAAATGCAGGTTGCTGTACTGCGCGATCCCGCAGATGAAGATATCAGCCCCCTTTTCGTCAACCCGACCAACGTTCCCGAACACCGTTTGGTACCAGCCGAGCGCGAGATTACAGTGCATGACATACTCACACATACATCGGGGATCGCCTCTGGCGGCTTAGGTAACGCTGTCTCGGAGGATGCGGTTATGTGGTTAGATACGCGTACTTCGCTTGCCACGAACGTACCGAAGTACGGCGACATTGTGCTAGATTTTCAGCCAGGGGATCGTTGGCGGTACAGCGCGGCCACTGCACTGGATGTAATCGCACGAATTATTGAAATCGAATCTGGTTTATCTTTTGATGAGTTCGTACAGCAGCGCATATTCGAGCCTCTCGGTATGAACGACACGTGGTGGAACGTGCCCGAAGAATATCAGGATCGTCTTATCGATATCGTCGGCAGCGATACCGCTACTCCCCCCAATTCGGCTATCTATGATACGAGTCATTCGACTTATTTCGGGGCCTCCTATGGACTTAAAAGTACAGCAGGCAACTATCTGCGCTTCGAGCAGATGCTGGTAAACGGCGGAGAACTCTTTGGCAACAGGTTGTTAAAGCCTCAAACTGTAGAGTTGATGTCGAGCAATCAAGTGGGGGATCTATTCAATGCCATGCCAGGCGTTAGTGACCAAGGTTTTGGTTATACCGTAGCAACTACTGAGGAATCTAATGAGCGTCGCTCAAAGGGAGCGTTTGGTTGGGGTGGTGCTTTAGGTACGCGCTCTTGGAGTGACCCAGCGGAAGAACTTACCGCAGTAATTATGATTCAACAGCCAGTTCCAACAGTGCAGAGCGATTTTGAGAAAGCAGTACAGCAGGCGATTATTGATTAGCCAGGAGAAAGATTAAATAGGGGATGATGGGGACACTCACAACTTAACAACTTAAGATTGTGAACAGTGTCATTCTGAGATGGACCAACAAGGAAATGGTGCCCAGGGACGGAATCGAAATTCCTTGTGTTTATTGCCTTCTGGGCAATTAGGCTTGATTTACGTACCAACCGACGTGCCAACGAAACATTGATACCCCCCCCCTGAAACGCATTGAAGTGGCACTGATATATAAGCCCCCGGGGGGCATTTCCGCCTCTCTTAATTGTTATAGTACCAACCTAGATTTACTAAAGTCGAATTTGAAAAAAAATTGCAAATCAGTGGGTTCAATCGTGCCTGTAGCTAGTCAGCAGTTAATTCCTGATAACTACTTAGCATTAGAATCAGATTGTCACCTCGCATGAAACCAATAGTAATTTGTAATTTGGGAGATAACATGAAGCCACAAAAATGGGATAGTGAAAACATTTCGGATCAAAAAGGAAAAGTCGTTATCGTTACTGGTTCCAGCAGCGGTTTAGGATTTGAAACAGCGAAGGTGCTTGCGAATAAAAACGCTACCGTCATTGTGGCTGTACGTAATGAACTGAAGGGTAATGCAGCAGTTAAACAGATCAAAATGGAAAACCCAAATGCGGATGTGCGAGTGATGTCAGTAGTCTTGCCAGTATTATTTTCATAACCACAAGTATTATCTACAGTATTACCCTATCGATGGGTATCGCGGTGTTTGCAGTGTTGTTATTTATTCTTTCTTTCTTAGTTTGTTCTGGTTTGCGTTTGTTTGTTGAATATGAACGTCCAATTGTGGATTGGGAATAGACAGCCCTTCGTTGTCAAACGTGCGATACACTTCTTCATTCATCTTGAATTTAACCTTTCCATAATCTGATGCGTTGACCCAGACCCGAACAGCAATGTTTACAGAACTGTCACCTAACTCCGCCACAGCCATAAATGGTTTAGGCTCCTGCATGATCCGGTCATCGGCGGCAATTAACCGGTTCAATACATCGTAGGCCTTGTCCAGGTCGTCGCCATATGCGATGCCGAAGGCCCAGTCGACACGCCGGGTAGACTGGGTCGAATAGTTGATCATGGCATCGTTTGCTAGGAGCCCGTTTGGAATCAGGACCGTCTTGTTATCCGATGTGGTCAGCACCGTAACGAATATCTGGATTTCTTTAACGGTTCCTTCGTAGCCTTGTGCCTCTATGTAGTTGCCGACCTTATAAGGCTTGAACAGAAGAATCATAACCCCGCCGGCGAAGTTCTGCAGAGTACCCGACAGGGCCATGCCGACGGCCAAACCAGCGGCAGCGAGTATAGCTATGAAGGAAGTCATCTCTACGCCGAGCATGCCCAGCGCGGTGATGTACACCATGACTCGCAACAGTATGGAAACCATGCTGGTGAGAAAAGTTTTCAAGGAAGTATCGATTTCACTCTTCTCAAAAGTTTTCGTAATCAAACGGATCACGAATTTCACCAGGTAAAGCCCAATGACCAAGGTGGCAACGGCGGCAACCAGTTGCATTCCGTAGTTAACGATTATTGAAGGGATCGCAGCAGCATTGAATTCCATGTAAGTCACCATTAAGCGTTTTTCTATAAACAAAAAAGGGAAGACTGAATTGGCCCTCCCGTTTTAATTAGAGCCAGCCGGGTTGTTTAGTTATAAACACTAGGATCGCAAGGCATAAGCCCCAAAGAGACCTCAATGCGCTACATCTGGAAGCGATACAGGTGCTGGCTAAAGAGGATTAATCATCTTTTTTAATCAGTCTCTTTCTTTTTCGCCTCAGCTTCCTTTGCTTCTTATATTTTTAAGTATCCAAAAGCCCAGCCACGTAGACGCTATTGCCTTAAGTGTCTGGTGTAAGATCATCGGTAAAGAAAGCATCCAATCCAAGAAAGCATTCCAGAACCATGTGTATGCCCACTCAATAATAGGAAATAATAAGCCAAGATAGTTTCTAATAAACTCGATATTTGATAGTGACAAAATACTATAATCGGTAACGGCAATAATGCCAATACCCCACAAAACCACTGCCACCTGAAAAGGAGTCGTGCAAATGCAAATGTAAGCAAACACTCTTAAAAAAGAAATCACTCCTCGTCGCTCCCAGTATTTAAGCTAATTTTTTCCTAATTTTTTTTCAAATTCGACTTTAGTGTATTGAGGGTGGTACAGCAATGATTAAGAGAGGCGAAAAGGCCTCCCCGGTCTGATATATTAGGGCCACTTCAATGCGTTTCAGGGGGGGGTATCAGCGTCTTTCTGGTACAACCAGAGGTACAACAAACTACTGAATAGTGCTACAGGCCAGTAAAGTAGGGCATAAACGATTCCGGCCCCGGGCACCATCCTCCATTGAATTCGCGACACTTAACGTAAGAAATACTCTACCTGAAAGAAAATTATGCAGATATTGGTAGCGATACAGTATTGAAAACAACATTCACAGACCCTAAAAAACTTGTAAGGAAAGACCCCTCAAGATGAAAAAATTATCCCTAGCTCTTACTTTTCTTTTCTTAGCAAATTTTGGCCTTGCTGAAACCACACTGCTAGTCAACGTAAATGGGTATACGTTAACTAATGACCGGGAAATCAAAAGATTTACGGCCTTAAAGTTTACGGACGATCTAATTGACCGGCTATATCTACTCGAAGAAGAACTGCCAACAGGGATTGAAACAATCATTGATGGTAAAGGCCAAACTCTCATCCCGGGATTAATTGACGCTCACGGACATATGGAGAGTTATGGCTCTAGTTTATTACGTGTGGACCTCGTTGGCGCTAATTCAGAGCAGGAAGCAGTAGCACGCATTTTAGCTTTTTCTCAGAAAAATCGGGGTCTTGAATGGATTCAAGGCAGAGGGTGGAATCAAGTGCTGTGGGATGTCAGAGAGTTCCCAGCATCTGCAAGCCTTGATGCGTTAATTAGTGACCGGCCAGTTTGGGTGACTCGAATCGATGGTCATGCAGGATGGGCTAACTCTTTAGCGATGGAATTAGCAGGCATCAATCTGGCCACAGAAAATCCGACTGGCGGTCAAATTATGCGTGATCAAGATGGCAATGCCACAGGTGTTCTTATAGACACAGCTATGAATTATGTGAGTTCTCAAATACCTCGACCAACTCTAGAAGAACAAAAAATTACGCTTGAGACCGCAATGAAAGCCTTAGCGGGTTATGGGATTACCAGCGTGCATGATGCTGGTGTTGGCAGTCAAACTATCCGCGCCTATAAAGAACTAGTAGAAGCAGCACCTTTGAAAATTCGGGTAAACGCAATGCTTTCTGCATCCGATCCTCTTTACCAAGACCGATTAAGCGAAGGTTTTTACCGCAGTAAAGATGATACGTTTGTCATGCATAGCGTTAAGGTAGTGTCCGATGGAGCACTCGGTAGTCGTGGGGCTGCAATGATCGAAAGTTATTCTGATGATCAAGGTAACCGGGGGCTTTTGCGTTATGATGATGAGAGATTAGAATTTCTAATGCGGGCGGCAATGAATGCAGGTTTTCAAGTCGCCACTCACGCTATTGGAGATAACGCAAACTTCGTATCACTCGATAATTATGAGCGTTTAATTGCTGAGACAAATTCGAGAAGCCTCAGGCATCGTATAGAACACGCGCAAATCCTTCGTTACGAAGATATTGCTAAATTTGCTGAGCTAGGGGTAATTCCTTCGATGCAGGCAACTCATGCCACTAGCGACAAAAACATGGCTGAGGATCGAATTGGCGGAATTCGTATTCAAGGCGCATATGCCTGGAGAAAGTTAATTGAAGCCGGGGCACTGATCGCTAACGGATCAGACTTTCCAGTAGAATCCCCAAATCCATTTTGGGGACTTCATGCCGCGGTGACCAGACAGGACAGAAATGGTAATCCGCCAGAAGGCTGGTTTCCTGAAGAGCGGATGACGCTTACGGAGGCCTTTGCGAGCTTTACACTTGATGCTGCTTACGCCGGTCACCAGGAAGATATTATCGGTTCGTTAGAAGTCGGGAAGAAGGCTGACTTTGTCCTTCTCAATCGAGACATTTTTTCAATACCTGCCGATGAACTCTGGCAGGTACAAGCTCTAGAAACCTGGATCAATGGGAAAAGAATTACTGATTAGTTATTCGAGCCAGAGCAAAAGAAAAGGAGAGTAGAGTAGAGTAGGGTTATTGTTGTTAGTAGTTTGTTCATGATTGCAATATTAATCGAGTAAACAAGATTGCAGATACTATTAATTGCCAAACAAGAGCAATAAAAAAATGACCTGCGGTTGGCATCAGCGCCAAAAGAAAAACAAGAAATACGTTAACCCCGTAAATTAATATATACATGTACCATGTCAATTTCTTACGTTCTTCTTCATTCAGTAAACGCCTAGTGCTTAGATAAACTACGAGAAACATGAATACTACAAATGATTCAAATCGGTTTGCCGATGTGCTGAAACAGATTGGATATGGAAAAATAGCATTCATAATTTCAATAGTCGTATTTCTATCGATTACTTTCCCAGGTTTGGTGATGATTATCTATGGAGGTGCCAAGTTTGCTCCGCCTTTTCTTAGCCCGGTGATAGGGGTTTGCTTTTTTCTGTTTTATAGTCTAGTCCCGATAGGTCCGATTCTAGCCTTTACAAATTTTAACGAGCGCGGTGTGATAAATAGATTTTCAGTCTTAGCCTTGGTTATTAATTCTCTTGCAGTCACGCTATGTTACTCACTTTATGTCCTCTACGATTGACACTAGAGATTTCAGGCGGAGAGGTTGAGATTCGTATACGCAATAGAACTGAGAAAGCTTGAGGCGCACCATGATCTGGCCGCATAGCTGGTTGTAATCAAAAGGATTAGGTAAGTTGATTCAGTAATAGTCCGGATTGAAAACCATTATAAAAACATAGTGTTCTAAAAATTGAAGATGCTGAAAGTTTATTCACATGAAAATCTGGCTATATTGTATTTAGCAAAAAACGTGCAGGAATTGAACAATATTGCCTGCTTTGTCAAGAACGAGCACTATGCTTCAGGTGGACACGTGGGCCTTTCAACAATTCCTGTAGAATTGTGGGTAGCAGATGTTGATGATGCTTCGAAAGCTCTGACAATTTTGGAGCAGGAACTAAGCAACTCGCGGCAAATCCCAAGCTGGCAGTGTACTAACTGTGGTGAAGAGAATGACGGCTCATTCGAAACGTGCTGGAAGTGTCAACGAAGTGCAGGGCCTTAGTAGTCGATAGCTTTTGCCAGAGTGCAAGAACTCAAGAACAAGATCAGAATTGCAACGATAAGGATATTTTTGATCGTCAATTTATACCACCCCAAAATGTAAGACCTTCAGATTATTTGAGATTGGTTTGTACTACCACAGGAATAACACCACATAGCTTACAAACTTCCTTGAAATTAGATTTATTCAAATTAGCTTTTAAGTATGGGGTTGGCGACTGTAATTATTAGGGGAGACTGACTGATAATTTTGCGAACTCAGAGTACAATCGCGCGCGCATTTCATAAAGCCAGCTGAATATTACTGCCGATATAAGAAAGCCTATAAAATTTAGGACTTCGACCAAGGTAGAAACGGATGTTGAGGAGGAGAGTTACATGAAGCTCGTCATTGGAAACAAAAATTATTCTTCCTGGTCTATGCGTCCTTGGCTGCTATTGCAACACTTCAATATATTCTTTGAAGAAATCCGAGTCCCATTATTTGTGCCAGGATACAAGGAAAAACTAGCAAAATATTCATCCAATCTTACGGTTCCAATATTACTCGATGGTAATATCACTATATGGGACTCGCTAGCTATCTGTGAACACATAAACGAAAAGTATTTGAACGGAATGGCTTTACCTTCCGAGGAGTTAGAGCGTGCGATTTGCCGAACTTATTGTGCCGAAATGCATTCGGGTTTCATAACTATTCGAGAGCAACTTCCAATGAATTGCCGGTCGCAAAGGCAAATAAGATTTACAACCGAAGTTCTAAATGAATGCAAGCGTGTTGACAGCTTGTGGCAAGAAGCAAGACAACGCCACACCGGTAAGGGGGATTATTTGTTTGGTGATTTTACTATCGCGGATTCCATGTTTGCCCCAATAGTTTGCCGATTCAGTTCATATGGGGTTGCAATTTCTCTAACGAGTCAACGCTATATGGACACAATTCTTGCTAATTATGCTGTCACAGAGTGGATGGAAGATGCGAAAAAAGAAGCAGAAATCCTGCCTGATTTTGAAGTAGGAACTTATATCGGCGAGTTAGATTAAGGATTGTTGGAAGGGACATATGGAGCTATTTAAGGCTGATGAAGATAAACAACACTTGCATAACATTTTAAGTCTCCTCTATTTTTTTCAAATTAGCTCTTAAGTATAGAGTTGGTAAAAAGGCGGGAATTTACTTAGGTGGAGATAGGTTATACTCCGAAACTACAATAGTTTTACTCTGACTCTTTTTATTGAGGATTTAGCGATGCCCAATTTTTTCAAAACCATTTTCTTCGTTGCAGGGCTGTCTGCCTGCGGTCAGGAAAGTGTCTCACCTGCGGGTGAGGTCACGAGTCAAGCTGACCCAATTACGGCAATTACAATCACCGAGACCCAGCGCTTGAACCAATGGTTCGATGAACGTAATGAAGAGGCGCTCGCCATGTCACCCATGTTACTGACGAGCCTGGGGCGCAAAGATCAATATGACAGCATCGACGATGCCAGCGAAGCCGCCGCCGAGCAAGAATTACGGTGGCAGGCACAAACCCTGGCGGACTTGAAGGCTAATTTTGACTACCAAGCCCTCTCCAGTGATGCAAAGATCTCCTATGACCTGTGGGTCTATCAAGTCGAAGCGGCCCAGATGATGGCGCCTTTTCGCAGGCACGCTTACGTCTTCGAACAGATGAATGGAGCTCAGGCCTCACTGCCGAATTTTCTGATCAATCTGCACAAAGTCGATAATGAAGCAGACATGCAGGCTTACATCACTCGGATTGGTGGTATTTCACACATGCTCGATCAATTGTTGGAGCGGGCAAAAATTGGCGCAGAGGAGGGTGTTCGCCCGCCCCAGTTCGCCTATGAATTCGTGGTGCGGCAGGCAACGGCGGTAATCTCCGGCGCCCCTTTTGATGCAGAGAGCGACGCAGATGCGCCATTGTGGGCCGATGCCAAAACAAAAATCGAAGTCTTGCTCGATGCGGGCGAAATTGATGAAGCAAAGGCTGTTGAGCTGTTAGGCCTGGTGGAAACAGCCTTGTTGACTTCGTTTGAGCCCTCGTATCTGACACTAATCGCCTTCATAGAGGCTGATTATGAAAATGCAGATGCCCTGGCTAGGGGAGTTGGTGCCCTGGAAAATGGTGCAAGCTACTACCAGGCCAGGTTGGCAAGCATGACAACAACAACCTTAACCGCAGATGAGATTCATAGCCTCGGATTAAGCGAAGTAACGCGAATTCAACAAGAAATGGAGGCGCTTAAAGACCTAGTAGGGTTCGATGGAACGTTGCAGGACTTTTTCAGTTATGTGAAATCTAACACTGAATTTCGCTACCCTAACGATGATGAAGGCAGGCAGGGATAT
>DUBM01000017.1 GCA_012960305.1 Gammaproteobacteria bacterium
ATCTCATTCGTGCCGAAATCGGAAGGCACATCGATCGTAAACAGAAATGGGTTGCGTCGTGGATAGAAATGGGTAGGCTGGCCCTGGTCAGCCGCTGCAAAATCGTAGTCCTCGATCTCCAAGTCATCCAGTTCCCCTTCTCCCACAAACGAGAAATAGTTATCAGGACCTATGGATACATCTAATTCTTCTTCCCAATTCGAATTCATGTACCCGAAGAAAAGCTTGTAAGAGCCGTCATCATTAGGCCACCAACCTTCATAAGCCGGCGATACAAATTCGCCGGACAGAACCATGAACCGACCCTGCCCATGAGCAACCTGAGTCGTGAGAAAAAGCGCCAGTATTAGTGCCAGCACTACTTGTTTTGTATAACATCCAATCATTATTCTTACTCGCTATCTCCTCCACTGGATACTTCCGCAAGCGTTTCAGGAGCCCAGCATAAGGGGCAACCCACATCGTAATCGTTGCGGTCCTTCATATTGGCGCGGCGGATCTCCATTTCTTCTTGGAATTCTTCTTCTGTCATAGTAACAGAATAACCCAGATCGATGAACATATTGGATACGGAGCGGCGGCCACCACCAGCCCAGTTCCTAGCATCGGCTAAATTCGGATTTGATGCACTAGTATCCATGTAGCCTGTGGTATGCAAGATGGTGCCTTTAGGTAGCAAGGGCGCCTTATCTTCCTTATAGATATACTGCTTCACCCAGTTGTGGTCATAACCTACGCAGTTCAGAGTGAACTGATTGTGACCCCAAATCGCCTCAAGGCACATGCGTACACCCGGAGCGTGAAGGTGAGGCTCGAAAGCCATAATCTTAGTGTGCTCCTGCAATACAACATAGTTATGCACTTCTTGGTTGGGTTTGTTTGGAACGATATCAACGTCCACACCGTTGCCAGTTCGGGGGCCACGTTTAGTATATTTCGGCTCATAGCCATGGGGGAAAAAGTTGATACCAAACTCCAAATGGCCTATTGTTTCACGACCATTGGAGTGCAGGTGCGCCGCATTAAGGTGCAGTGCTGAATTCGCCTGCAACAACCGACCAGCACTGTCCGGAAAAACATCACCATTACGACCCACTTCGTGAATCGGCCAACCAACACGGCTTTCAGGAAGGATGTAAGTACCATCTTCACTGAGCACCCCACTCGCGTAAGTCATGTGATGCCAGATCCAGCGCCCACCCACTGTTCCACTTCCAATGTCGGTAGGAATATCGTTAAATTCCCGTACCTCGATGGATTTTACATAACGATCTTCGGTGAGCCCGGTGGGAACTATCCCTATATCACCCCACCAATCAGGGGCAATGGCAGGTTTTGTGAAATCTGGTCCGACTAGGACCAAATCCGGGTCGCCCAAAGTCCACGCGTCACCATCACTTAGCACCAGTGCAGGCGGTTCGTTATCAGGATCACCACGCGGTGCTCCGTTTTGCGCCCAGGCTTGGATCATGGCCAGCTCTAAATCAGACAATGAATAATCACTCTCAAAGCCATCGATACCGATGTTTTTCTCTACGTACCAAGGCGGCATGGCTCCCATCCGGTCACGTATTGCAGTTCGATACATGATCACAGGTGCCCATGGACGTACTTCTTCGAAGGACGTAAACGACATCGGCCCACCACCTCCGGGTCGATGACATTGCACGCAGCTTCGCTGCAGAACAGGCGCTATATGGTCAGCGTAAGTTACATCACTAGGCTGGATGTCCCAATCGGCTACGTCATAATAATGGGGTTGGTGATTGGCGACACTGGCATCATGTGCCTGTGCCCAAGCAAAAACAGGGGTAAGCAGAAGGATTAGCGCGAGAAATTTTCTAGCAATCATTGCAGTTTCTCCAAAAATAGAGCTTTTATGTTATTAGGTTGTTATGCAGGTATCTGTTCTTTATAGCAATTACTATAGAATTATTAAGCAGAATTCTACTCGAAAGCGGATTGCGAAAGCGGGTAAGTCACAATAAGTTGCAATCGATAGCCGCAGTCCATGAATTCTCGCAAAACTAGCTCTGAGAATAAGAGTTTCCTAGCGAAAAGTCCACGAAATTAGCTGCCTGATAAGCTTGATACGCGATAATTAAGCTCTCACACCAAGAGCCATAAGCTAGGCTCAATTTTAGCACTAATTGGCCTGGTTTAATCTGGTAACGCAAACGCTGTCAGAGTGGTGCCTGAAGGTATTAAAACGTGCTGCTTTCCATCCAGTAAGTAAGTGGTCGCCGCTGCACCCCAAATCCGAGACCCGGTCTGATAATGCCAGAGATTTTTACCGGACTCGACATCGAAAGCCATGAAATTACCCTCATGGTCCCCCGCAAATACCAGCCCTGCCGCCGTGGTCATAACACCACCAAAAGTCGGTGAAGGGTAAGTAAATTCCCAGCGCAGCTCACCGGTGTGAACATCCAATGCTCGCAAGGCACCGGAGCCCTGCTCACCATCGATGAAGACAACACCACCAAAAGAAGATTGGCCCGTAACATAACGTGGCTCTTCTGGAACAAAGGTTGCACAGGTCTCCCGTGCCGTAAGAATGAATAAATCCAGATCAGGGTAAAACGATGGTGGCATAAAATTAGTACTGCCCCACGGGTCGGGTAGACAACCTTTGCTGCCATCATTCAGTACGATGGGGCGACCATCAGCGCCAATCTCTCGCGCCCAACTCGTTGCAGTAAAGGGTTTGCCTAAAAGCAATTCGCCGCTGACTCTATCCAACACATAGAAAAAACCATTACGATTTCCAACCATTACCACCCTTCGGTCTTGACCGTTCCACTCGATATCTGCCAGCACTGGCATGTGATTCGAATCCCAATCATTGATGTCATGGGGTGTAAATTGGTAGTGCCATTTCAATTCTCCGGTGTCAGCATCAAGAGCAACTAGAGAATTTGAATAAAGGTTATCACCGAGGCGGGTGTCACCGAAATAATCTGGATTCGGATTTCCAACACCCCAGTAGATTAGATTCAAATCCGGGTCATAGCTGCCATTCATCCAGGTTCCACCCCCACCGCGAGAGAGCACTTCAGGGTCTGGAGGCCAAGTCTCGCTGCCCGGTTCTCCCAGGGCTGGAATAGTATGAAAACGCCAGATTTGTTCTCCGGTAGCAGGATCATAAGCGTCGATAAAACCACGAGTCGCATATTCGCCACCGGAAATACCGACGATCACTTTGTCATCTAACACTAGTGGAGCAAGAGTCGCGGAATAACCTGTTTTGTAGTCAGCCAGCTGGATGTCCCAAAGAACATCTCCTGTTCGACGATCAAAAGACACAAGGTGGGCGTCAAGTGTCACCATAAAGAGTTGATTTCCCAACATACCAAAACCACGATTAACCGGAGCACTGGCTCCATAGGTTAAATCATTGGGTAAATCACGACGGTACTGCCAAAAAGATCGCCCTGTACGTGCATCGATCGCCCAGGCGAAATTGTTCGAGCCAGTTACATAAAGAATGCCATCGTCCATAAGCGGTGATGTTTCAAATCCACGGCCACGGGTGGTGGTCCCGGTTTGAAATGTCCATAGAGGTCGAAGTTGATCAACATTTTCCGGGGTTATTTGTTGCAGAGGACTATGTCGCTTCCCACTGTAGTCTCCTGAGAATGTGAGCCAGCGAGAGGGGTCATCAAAACCTTGCAAAATATCTTCATAGACCGGACCTGCATTGTTTGGGATTCCTGAACTGGAAGCCGTATTGCTTTGCCCCATCAGACTGCTGCTCAACCCCAGACAGAGAGTGCTGAAAATCAATTTCCAAAATAATTTGTTTTGCATTTCGAATAAATCTCGCTTAGTCATTGTTAGGCTTTGCTCGGTTCGTTTGTCGAATTATTATTTCAGCTAAATCGAGAGTCGGCGCCCTCGCCTGGACTGTAGATAACTTAAAATGTCGTTAACATCAGCTTCAGTTAGCGCAGATTCTGAAAAAACCGGCATTAGAGAGTCAGCCTCACGAGTGAACTGAATCAATTCTGTTTTGTTAAAAGCTCTGAGAACTTGTTCGCTATCCATTAGCTGCACTGAAAAAGCATCTTCACTCTTGACCGTACCCTGCACTCGCTCATTGGTTGCAGTCGTTAGGGACACTGGTTTGAATCGACGACCTATTGAGGAGCTAGGTTCACGCAGTGAATTTACCAGCGATGCCAATGAACGACGCCCCGTAATAGTGGAAAGGTCCGGTCCAAGACTACCTCCGGCACCATCAACCCGATGACAGCGAGAGCAATTTTCGATAAACATATTTCGCCCTCGGTCTGCATTACCTACTACGGTTTCATTAGTACCGCTTACGGCAATGCTTCTTAGGTAAGAAACAGTCATCCATATCTCAGGATCAGGATTTTGATGCGGCGGCATAATACTGCCAGCAACACCTTCTTTAATCGTCTCGAAAACACTGGCGTCAGTGGTTGTCTGCCGGGCCCATATCAGCGTAAGATCCGGCGCATCAATGCTATCTATACCCCTCGCGTCAGCACCGTGGCACGTTGCGCATTGCGCACGAAAAATAGCACCACCCGCTTGAGCAGCCCGAGGATCATATTCTAGCGGATTCACTCCTTGCGCTTGAGAAAGGTTGGCCAAGAAAACAAACGCTATAGCTGCAATCGCTGAACAAACTGATGAAACTTCATCTCGACTTTTATTTCGGACAAAACTTATACTAAGAGATATCACGTTATTATTCTTTTAATTGTGTTTATTATTTAATGGGGGCTATTACACTTATTGAAATACCAAGACTCTTGAGAATAACACCTAGACATTCCGCTGGCGAGAGCCCCTTCACTGCTCACTTTCCGATTCGATTGCGAATCGCCCAGTTGACAAGACACAGCCATTAGTTTAATTCTATGCTTCTCAGAAATAAGCTCCAAGCTATGCAGAGTACAATTTAGAACACCATAGAGAGCTTAATAATTAGTCATTCTTACAAATTATTAACTGTCAAATCAATATCATCATAACAATATCGGAGAAAGGGATGAGTCACAGTCCGAACACAAATCGAAAAACCAAAGAAATACTGACATCAGTTTGTGCTGCTCTAGTACTTAGCGCAGTAGTTTTCGTCACACAAACAGGCAGCATCTTAGCTCAATCAAGTAATTTTCAGGGGGGCTCACCGGTGGTAACTCAGGCCCCCGATATGACTAGCATCAGAATTTTGTTTCCTGCTGGAGTAAGGTCTTCATGGCATACCCATACTTGGGGACAGCTACTGATGATCGAAGATGGAGTTGGCATGCATCAAACAAGGGGTGGCCCTATCTATGAGCAGCGTCCTGGTGAACCTTGGTGGACAGGACCTGATATAGAGCACTGGCACGGAGCACATCCTGATATGGATGCTCACCAGCTAACTATTTATGAAGGCAGTGTGGTTTGGTTAGATCCTGTTACTGATGATCAATATAACGGGATGAGAATGCGCCCGTAGATCACTTTATACACTAGATTGCTTTAAACAATTTCTGATAGCACCAAACTAAAAAAGGCGACTCGAGTAATCGGTTCGTCTTTTTTAGTGAATTAGCATTATTGGTTTCTCGAGCTGACAATGCTAGTCAGTTCGATATTGCCCTCTCCTCGTAAATATCACTCAGTCTCAAGCTTGAAAATGCATCACTTTCTCAAGGTTACTTAACGTAATTTTTCTCCAGTAATTTCAAGCAGGATCGTTTACTCCATCTCCACTTGAGCTTTATACTCGCCTCCTAATCGCTATCTTCTGGAGTACAGGCAGGAATATAACTGCCATTTGGGTAGATCCGAGTTTTTGTTCCAATCATTGGGGGCTCCGCTGGAGATAAGGAACACATTATGAAAAATTACATTATTAAAATTATTTTAATAAATTGTCTTTTCGGACTTCTTGTTGCCTGCGGTCAGGATGAACCAATAGCGCCAGAACTTAGTTTCGAGGAGTCATTGCAGCAACAACTGATTCAAGCCCAACCTGGCGACATCATTGAAATTAAAGCTGGAGTGCACGAACTGAGCCGAAGCCTTTCCTTGAATGTATCAGGCGTCACAATTCGAGGCGCTGGTAGAGACAGTTCAATCTTATCTTTTAAAAACCAAATGCAAGGTGCCGAAGGACTTATCGTTACCGCCGATGATTTTGTCATCGAAGATCTAGCTATCGAAGACACTGTAGGAGACGCGCTAAAAATTAATGAAAGCAACAATGTCATTGTCCGCAGAATTCGAACGGAGTGGACCGGTGGTGCACTAAGCTCTAATGGCGCGTATGGAATTTATCCGGTCCAATCCAATAATATTTTGATCGATGATGTAGTGGTTATTGGGGCCTCGGATGCCGGAATTTATGTCGGTCAGTCTTCGCAAATTATCGTTCGCAATTCACGTGCTGAATACAATGTTGCGGGTATCGAAATAGAGAATTCTACATTTGCAGATGTTTATAACAACATCGCAACTAACAATACTGGCGGAATTCTAATATTCGATTTGCCTAATTTGCCGATTCAAGGTGGCCGCAATACGCGAGTCTTCAATAATCAAGTTTTTGAAAACAACACCCCGAATTTTGCTCCAGAAGGAAATATTGTTGGTGAAGTTCCTGCGGGTACCGGCATGATGATTTTGGCAAACGATGAAATAGAAGTCTTCGATAATAATTTTACTGACAATGACACTACCTCGATCCTGATTGTCAGCTATTACATCACTGAACGCCCTTTTGATGATCCAAACTATGATCCCTTCCCAGAATCAATCTATATTCATGACAATGAAATCAATGGTGGGGGCACCAATCCTGATTCTGAGCCACTGCAATTATTACAATCCTCTATGGGTGGACAAGCTATTCCAGACATCGTTTGGGATGGAACTGTAGTGCCTGGTAAAACAGCAGATCAGGTTCTTTGCCTGGGAGATAGCAATGGCGCGAGCTTTGTAAATTTGGATGCTGGTAACGGATTTGCGGCCCCTACATTTGACAGCACAGTCCACAGCTGCTCATTACCGAGTCTTTCCGTTATCTCACTAAGCTCGGCCCTATGAAAGGACCATCTTTGCGCCTGATTGCAACCTGTATTTTTACTACTCTTTGCATTAGCGCCTGCTCGGACTCTAGTCCAGTCTTTCATGATTCAGACAGCCCCCAGCGGCTGTCTGAGTGGAACCTGTTTAGCCTTTCCACCACTGAATTTAGTCCAGTAGAGGCTAGTCTTGTATTTCGGCCAACCAACCAATTATTTACAGATTATGCACATAAATTGCGCACTCTCTGGCTTCCACAAGGCGAGCAAGCCACTCTAGCTGATGGAGAAATCGACTATCCGAGAGGAACCATACTCAGTAAAACTTTTTATTATCCACTTAATGCAAACGGTGAGCTCGTTAAAGTAGCTGACCCGGGACTTAAGACTCTCGACCTTCGAAAGAATGTAATTATCGAAACCCGTCTACTAGTTAAAAGAACCAATGGCTGGACTGCCTTTCCTTATGTTTGGAATGACGCACAAACAGAAGCATTCCTTCGTGTCGCTGGCGCGAGTAAAAACATTAGCTTAAAAAGTGACGCCGGAAGCTTAGATTTTACTTATTTTGTTCCTAATGAGAATCAATGCTCAGCCTGTCATGTTACCGAACACCCACACGGTGAAATGCACCCCCTTGGCGCTATTGCATCACAACTCAATGCTCGCTTTTCTCTAGATGATACAAATTCACTTTTGCAGACGGAAATTTTACAAGAAAGGAATTGGCTACAAAGCATGCCTGAAATCGAAGAAACTTTGTCTTGGATGGATGAGAGCCTCGATACCGATACCAGAGCGCTTGCTTATTTAAATATCCACTGCGGCCACTGCCATAATCCTAATGGCGCCGCCGATACATCAGCTCTATTGCTAGACGGCTCACACGATATATCGATCAATCTAGGAGTTTGTAAGCCTCCTGTAGCAGCCGGGGGGGGTGCTGGCGATCTACTCTACGGTATTGTTCCTGGAATTCCTGAGGAATCCATCCTCATTTACCGCATGAACACAACGGCACCTGATGAAATGATGCCAGAGTTGGGCCGTTCACTTATTCACAACGAAGGTGTGGAGCTAATACATTCTTGGATATCGCAATTACCTGGTAATTGCCCATAATAGTTTTGCCTGCAGTGCGGATGAATGTACTTTAATGCGCGCTGGAACAGGTAAGTCAGCAATAAATTGCAGCGCTCGACTATAATATTAATGCTGAAAAACTTAGCATTCAAGCAGTAATGCTTTCTCTGACCGCAAAGCCTAGGGACAATAGCCCAATCTTCTCTGTAACTTTGTCTGCACCGTTTAATGTCGATGAGGCTATTACTTCAAACGATTGCAGATAGCCCTAGCCAGGTATGCGTTGTAGACTGGAGCCTCCCCATCATTAACAAAGTCAAAGGCCTTACTTAGTTTGATGCGATTGCAAAAAATCAAGTTGCTATTAGTAGTAGTCGTTGCAACCCTGCTCAGTGATTGTACTGATCAATCCCAAAATCGACAAACCTATATCCTCACCACTGGCACAACCGGCGGCACGTTTTATCCTGTGGGTGTTGCCTTATCGACGTTAGTAACAGCGCAGGAGGATTCAGAATTTTCCGTAACAGCTATAAGCTCAGCTGGCTCAATGGAGAACATCAAATTACTGAGAGACAATCAGGCCCAGTTTGGCCTGATCTTGTCTATTTTTGCTGCCTGGGCACAAGAGGGGTCCGGGCCCATTCGAAACCCACAGCCCTACCTGCGTTCCATTAGTGCCATGTGGCCAAATGTCGAACACTTCGTCCTCCATTCAGATTTAGTTACCGATGGAACAATCGCAGACTTAGGCAACATCGATGGCGAGAGATATGCAATGGGTATGCGCAACTCAGGAGCGGAATATACCGGCGCTTATATTTTGGAAGCCTTAGGCATCGACTATAAAAATCAATTTAACTTAGCCTATATGGGCTATGGAGCGTCTGCTGGAGCAATGCAAGATGGCAACATCGTAGGGATGAATGTGCCAGCCGGACCACCGATTACTGCAATCACGCAGGCATATGCGCAACTTGCTGACCGTATGACTATTTTAGATTTCACTCAAGAACAACTTGATGCAATAAATTATGAATTCCCGCTGTGGAATTTCTATGAATTAGAGCCTGGCACCTATCCATATCAAGAAGAAGCAATCACGACGGCTTATAGCCCTAATGTGCTCGTAGTGAGAGATGATGTATCAGAAGAAATCGTTTATAACCTAACAAAATTACTATGGGAAAACCTGTCGACCTTACAAGAAATTCATAGCGCAACGAAATCCATGAATTTAGATGTAGCACTCATAGGCATTCCAGTTCCTCTGCACCCCGGCGCTCTGCGCTACTATCAAGAACAAGGCGTCGAAATTCCTGACCACCTTTTCGGTGACACACCCCACGGCGAATAGCTCTGACTCCTTACGATCGACTGATCGATACAGAGGTCAAAGGAAATCGCGCAAAAACGCATGCTTTAAAGTCCCAAACTAGTCATCATTCTTCAGATTTTGTCTAGCCCGACGCGTGCTATTCTGGGTTACCTAATTCACCGAAACAAACATCGAACCCGAGGCATAAAGTCAGCGATAGAATATCGTTAATTAAAACCCTGCTGGGGACTGAACTAGAGCTCTTTCGCGTATTTTACTCATGGATCTACGCTGTGATTGATCGATTCATTAATCTAATTAGCGACTTTCCACTCTATTTGATAGATCAAATAATCAGGAAATTAAAATAGGTATCTGGAAAAGGTTCATCCCGCAATGTGAAATGCCACCATTCTTCTATCAGTGGCTGAAACCCATGTTTTCTCATTACTTCTTGCAACAGCAAGCGATTATTCTTCTGCTCAGCGCTCACTTTGTCACTACTTGGCCATGACAGTGGATCAAAATAATCATAGCCAGTGCCCATATCCAATTCGTTTCCAGATCCAAGATCAATCAAGGTAAGGTCGACAGTTGAACCTCGAGAGTGCCCTGAACGCTCTGAGATATATCCATCCCGAAACAAATTTTCTTTAGATACACCTGGGTAATAAGATTGCTTGTTTTTCACATCTGCTAGATCCCTGGCCCAACGTACAAAATGGTCCACCGCCTGCTGAGGACGATAAGCATCGAAAACTTTTAGACTGAATCCCAATTCCACCAATTCCCTTTGCACCTCCAGTAATTGCGCCGCCGCCTCATTACTAAGATAGAGCTTCTTAGCCTTATAACCATCGATAACCGTTCCAATAAAATTATTGTTGGAGAAATAACGCAACTCTATATGAATTGCTGCTTGGCATGCCGGCATAATCTGAGCTAGATCGACAAACCCATCTGGGATTCCTGCGCTCGTGTCGTTATTTTCGATACGTTCACTCCCGCTGCAAGATGTCAACAATATCGCTGCTACGAATGGCTGGAGAACGCGGCGTAAATATTTATAATTGAGAGACAAAGTTTGCTTACACTCATGCTATAAGTAGGTGATTCATTAGGGCCTGTATTCCTGATTTATTAAGCACACTAAAACCTTAAGAAATCATGGTGTAACAGAAGCTTTAAGACTAGAATACGATCCCTTTTTCGGTCTGGCCTTACTCTTCTTATTAAGTGTGCAAGGCGAGCCCTCTCCTGAAAGTAGTACTTAAGAGCAAAGTGTAATCTCAAGTCTATGAAAACTGTGGCTAGTTTTATAATCAACCAACTGGCCCATTTCGCAGCTTTAGATTAACACGATTGCAGAAACAAGCTGGTGGCATCTTTGAAAAAAAACACAGAGGAAATTCGATGAAAACGATCGGAATGCTTGGCGGAATGAGCTGGGAATCTACCGCTACATACTATCGAGAACTCAACCAAGGCGTGAAGAATGCATTGGGTGGCTTACATTCGGCGAAAATTTCCATGGTTAGCGTAGATTTTGATGAGATCGAAAAACTACAACATCAGAATGATTGGGAAGGAACTGCAAAAATTCTTTGCGCCGCAGCTGAATCCGTGGAATCTGCTGGTGCCGACCTGCTGATAATTTGTACTAACACTATGCACATAGTAGCCCCACAAATTGAAGCCGCTATCTCAATCCCTCTCCTACACATAGCAGATGCGACGGCAATCTCCCTACTAGCCGATAAAGTAAAACGCGTTGGTTTATTAGGAACTAAATTCACTATGGAAGAAGGTTTCTATAAATCACGGTTAGTGGAAAAATATGACTTGGAAGTTGTAGTTCCAGAGCAGGAAGATAGAGAAATCATTCACCAGGTGATCTACGAAGAACTTTGCCTCGGCATAATCAATGATTCTTCCCGTAAGGCTTATTTAGAAATCATTGAAAAACTGCAGCAACAAAAATTGGACGCAATAATATTAGGTTGCACGGAAATCGCGCTACTCATAAGTCAGCAAGACACAGATATTCGACTTTATGACACAGTTAAACTGCATGCTCAACAAGCAGTGGCAGCAGCGATCCAGCAGTAGAACCATTATCGCTGAGCGGTAAGGAATTAAATAGTGAAAAGGTTACAATATAAATTTTTTGGTAGTGCATATAGGCTTTGTTGTCTATTAGCTAATTACACTTGCTCATATAATCTCTGCTGAATAACTTGTTCAAGATTGCGAAAATTCCATTCTGCCTAAATAGAACTGCTATTCAAACTCAACTATCTAAAAGCATATCGCCAGAAGAAACACCATGAATGAACTTATAATTGAAACTGCCACAGTGGCCTTTGCCACTTTCTTTGCTACTATAGGGCCACCTGATGTTGCGGCGATGTATGCAGCTCTGACTTCACGCGCAACACCCAAACACAGACAGAAAATGGCAGTTCGTGCTGTGCTTATTGCTGGCTCAATTCTTATTGTTTTTGCCTTAATTGGCGATTTTCTTCTAAGCAGCTTAGGCATCTCACTTGCAGCTTTGAGAACGGCGGGCGGAATCCTCCTTTTGTTAATTGGAATAGACATGGTGTTCGCACGCCATTCTGGCGGCACATCAACCACTGATGAGGAAGAACAGGAAGCCTTATCAAAACGCGATATCTCTGTATTTCCCATAGCTACACCTTTAATTGCTGGTCCGGGAGCTTTGGGGGCAGTAATTCTTTTGATGGCGAATGCTGAAGACGATATTAGCTTACAAATTGCTGTCATAGCTGCATTACTCCTAGTCTTGCTCATCACGCTAACAATGCTGTTGCTGGCGAGTAGCCTGCAAAAACTACTAGGTGTTACTGGTATGCATGTGATCTCAAGAATTTTCGGTGTTCTCCTCTCCGCTTTGGCGATACAGTTTGTATTTGACGGTATCGCTCAAAGTGGATTATTAAGTTGAGTTTGGCAGATATTCGCGAATGTCCTATAAATATAGACTTTGCGAGACTGTAGCTTGTATCCTGTTGTTAACTATTGATAGTTATCAATTAATGAACAAGCATCAATTATTAGCTAAAATGTTACGAATTAGCATAGGAGCGCAGACGAATGTCCAAGGACTCTCTAACTAGAAGAAGATTTCTCCAATCAACTGGCGCAGCCGCAATTTGGTTACCGACAACCGTGAAAGGTTATACCGCTAATGAAATGCACGCTCTATATGCCGACGGAACCATGCAGGAAGATGTATCCAAATGGGAGCTGGACACACCATCTCTGTGTGTCGATTTAGATGCGCTGGAAAGTAATATCGCGAAGATGCAGTCAACAACTTCACAAAATGGCATAGCCAGCCGCCCCCACGCAAAAACCCATAAGTGCCCAACCATTGCACATATGCAATTAGACAGTGGTTCGGTAGGAATTTGCACCGCAAAAATTAGCGAGGCGGAAGCCATGTATCAACATGGCATCAATGAAATATTGATGACCACAACGAATGTCACCACCACTAAAATTCGCCGCGCCATGACTCTAAGACAATCTTGCCAGGAATTTATTCAGGCAACAGATTCTCCAAGCAACGCGCGACTGCTATCTGAGGCTGCTCAAGCCATGGGAATAGTTGCTGATGTTGTAGTTGATGTAGATCCTGGCGGCCACCGAACAGGAATCACTGCCGGCACACCTGCGCTTGAGTTAGCCCAGCTTATCGATCAACTTCCTGGTCTCAGGCTTCGGGGATTGCTTTGCTACGACGGTGGTTCTCAACATGTTAAAGGATTTGAAAAGCGCAAGAACCAAACTTTAGAAAGATTGGTTGCTGCGACCAACACCCATGAGCAGTTCCAAGCTAGCGGACTAACCACTGAGGTTTTCAGCGGCGGTGGAACCGGCACTTACAATATTGACCACCAAACCCGCGGACTTACAGATATTCAGGTAGGCAGTTATGTATTTATGGATGCACAATACTTGGGTATAGGCGGCGAAGACAACATAGAGCACTTCACGGATTTTGAACCTGCCCTAACTATTCTCACTACTGTTTTAAACGACCAATACGCTGGGCGCTGCACCACCGATGCTGGAGCGAAGGCTTGTACTATAAATCGACCATGGGCAATAATTAAAGGTGAGAGCGGTATCAGCTACTCTTCTGGATCAGATGAGTTTGGCACGGTTCGATATGAAGAAAATGCCTCACGCACTTATAAGGTTGCGGAAAAAATTGAGCTAATCGTTTCTCATTGTGACCCTGTCGTAAACCTATATGATCACATGTACGCCATTCGTAATAATCAGGTGGAGGCAATTTGGCCCATCGCAGCAAGAGGCATGTCCGCCTAACATTGCCAACCATTAGATTTTAAATCTGCACAGAGAATATACATGTCGAACGAATTTTTCGTATCGATGGCAAGATTTAACTACTGGATGAATCCAAAATTATTCCATAACGGGTGGCACTGTGCTCTGAACCTCATGGAAATGACGATTCGCAAGCAGAGTGTTAGAAGGGGAAGCAAAAGTGATATTCAAATCCAATCAGGCCGATGTTGATATTCCTGGGTCTGATTTAACCACAGTAGTTCTTGGCCGGGTCGATGAACTCGGGGACAAGGTTGCATTAGTAGAAGGCCTGTCGCAAAGATCTCTTAGCTACAATCAGTTGAAACAACAAATCGATCACTTGGCTACCGGTCTTAGTCAACGTAGTTTTAAGAAAGGAGATGTGCTAGCGATCTTCTGTCCAAATCTGCCTGAGTATGCTGTTATTTTCCTGGGCGTTGCCAAAGCGGGCGGCATAAATACTACGGTCAATTCAATATATTCCCATGATGACTTGGTTCACCAATTCAAAGATTCTGCAACAAAATATTTAGTTACCATTCCCCAATTTCTTGACCGCGCTTTACCCGCCGCTGCCGAATGTGATATCGAAGAAGTTTTTGTTTTGGGTGACTGCGAAGGCATTGAAGGTGTTACGCCATTTGCCGAACTATTGGAGAATGATGGCAATGCTCCAAGCATTTTCATAAACCCAGAAGTCGACATTGTAGCTCTGCCGTACTCTAGTGGTACTACTGGCCTTTCCAAAGGAGTTATGCTCACTCATCGAAATTTGGTGACGAATATGGTGATTTCTTGCGAGTCCAACCCCATTGATGAAGACGACTGCCTTATCGGTGTTCTACCCTTCTTTCATATTTACGGCATGGTGTTGATTCTAAATCTTGCTATCTATCGAGGGGCCACCTTGGTGACTATGCCGAGATTTGATCTTGAGCAATATCTGCAAATAATTCAAGACTACAAGGCCACCTGCCTCAATGTTGTGCCACCTTTAGTACTAGCTTTAGCGAAACAGCCCATGGTTGATAACTATGATATTTCAAGTGTGCGATTAATCGCCAGCGGTGCGGCTCCATTAGGTCAGGAGTTGGAAGCAGCTTGTGCAACGCGGATGAACTCGGCCATATATCAGGGATATGGACTTACAGAAGTTAGCGGTGCTTGCCACATTACTCGCCTAGCTGATGGCTTTGATAAGACCGGCGCGGTAGGACCGACTCTTCCTAATACCGAATCTAAACTAATAGACACTGAAACTGGTGAAGACCTAGGAGTAAACCAACGTGGCGAAGTTTTGGTACGAGGCCCCCATGTGATGGCTGGCTATTTAAATAACCAAGCGGCAACGGATCATTCAGTTGATGACGAAGGTTGGTTTCACACTGGCGATATTGGCTATGCCGACGAGGACGGATACTTCTACATCGTTGATCGGGTAAAAGAACTCATAAAATACAAAGCCTACCAGGTTGCTCCAGCCGAGTTGGAAGCTGTGCTCCTTGGTCACCCTTCCATCGCAGATTGCGCTGTCATACCCAGTCCAGACGAAGAAGCTGGCGAAGTACCCAAGGCGTTTGTCGTATTGAAAGAGGACATGTCTCCTGAAGAAATAATGACTTACGTGGCCGAAAAAGTTTCACCACACAAAAAAATTCGTCGCTTGGAAATAATTGATGAAATACCAAAATCAGCCGCGGGAAAAATCTTACGCAGAGTACTGGTTGAGAAAGAACGTGAGAGTTTGGCGTAAATAACTGCAGTTAGCTGTAACTACTTTTATTAATTGGGAACGCAGAAAATAACATGTCAATGCAGTCTGCGTAGTTAAGGGGAAGACTATAAACAAAGTATCTGACGTAACATCACTAACTGAAATCGGCTTCTTTGCTCCACCCCTGATATCTGCACCAACGCTTCCCCCGACTGTATTGCTGAACAATATTAGTGAGCACCAAAGCCGCCCAACATAAAGCTAACTAATGAGCCCACCAAAATGGCAATTTAAATAATGCCAGCTGTTAACGCTTCCATTTTCTTCTCCCAAATTTTCTATGATTTTGGTTCAATTAAGATCGGCAGAAAATCTCTTGATGCTCTCAAAATAATGCAGGGGTGGAATAGCTCGGTCAACGAGTTTTGATGGCATTTGGTTTGCTGGGTTAGATAGGACTGTATGGTGTTTTAACTGGATCACCGAATACAGTGTCTTGTGGCTGTTTTCATTGGCTTCTACTTTGAGCTTCTTTGTTGGAAAGTAGCGAGACGCTGGAAAAAGTCGTAACCTTGGTCTTCGATAAATTCTACAGCAGGTTCCATTATGAAATTTGGCCGTTTGCTACCCTCGTTACTAATTGCCCTATTTAGCACTAGCGTTGTCGCTCAAAACACGAGCCAGTTTAGTGGTCTCAAGGCCGATGCAGCCGAATCAGTTGATTCCATGTCCAAAATGACTCAGGAGATTGTAGATACGCTGTTTTCCTATTCGGAGCTCGGCTTTCAGGAATTTGAGACACAACGATACTTAACCGAGATCCTAGCAGAAAACGGCTTCGATATTGAATTGGGTGTGTCCAACATACCTTCGTCGTGGTGGGCCAGTTGGGGCAGCGGTGAACCTGTTATCGCCCTAGGCTCAGATGTCGACGGCATCCCACGCGCCTCTCAAATGCCAGGTGTTGCCTACAGACAACCCATGATCGAAGGCGCACCGGGTCATGGCGAAGGTCACAACTCTGGTCAGGCCGTAAATATTGTTGCAGCCCTGGCAGTAAAAGAGATCATGGAACGAGAAGGCTTACCCGGAACAATCATATTGTGGCCTGGTATTGCAGAAGAATTATTAGCAACGAAGGCTTGGTATGCCAGAGATGGATTATTCAATGGTGTCGATGCAGTTCTATTTACTCACGTATCTAATAATCTAAGCGTGTCTTGGGGAGATGCCCGCGGCACTGGTCTTGTGTCGGTGGAATATCTTTTTGATGGCGTAGCCGCCCACGGCGCCGGCGATCCCTGGAAAGGACGTAGCGCACTGGATGCCGTTGAGATCATGAATGTCGGCTGGAATTTTAGGCGCGAGCACTTGCATCCTCTGCAGAGATCGCACTACGTAATTAGCAACGGCGGCGACCAACCCAATGTTGTGCCCTCCTACGCCAGTGTTTGGTATTTCATCCGAGAAATAACAGCAGAAAACATTCGCAGTAATTTTGCAACACTACAAAGAGTTGCCGAAGGCGCTGCGATCATGACTGATACCAGCGTTAGCCGGCGGATTGTCGGGGCAGCATGGCCACGGCATTTCAATCAGCCCATCGCTATTGCAATGGACGAAAACATAAAAGCCGTTGGACTGCCTACCTGGTCTGAAGATGATCAGCGATTTGCGAAGGCCTTACAAACTTTGATGGGGTCCGATGATCCACAAGGCCTAGCAACTGACTTGTCGGGAATCGGTGAACCTCCTGAAAACCCGATTTCTGGTGGCTCAGATGACATTGGCGATATTTCCTGGAGCGTGCCAACGGTAACTCTTCGATACCCAGCTAACGTGCGAGGACTGCAAGGTCATCATTGGTCCAGCGCCATGGCAATGGCCACGCCTATTGCCCATAAGGGCGCAACAGCTGGCTCCAAGGTAGTTGCTGCCACGATGTTAGATCTAGTAACAGACCAATCTCTAGTAGAAGATGCTCATACTTATTTTGCGGAAGTGCAAACTGCGAATGTTCAATACGAACCCTTTATCGGCCCAGATGATGCTCCCGCTATCGAGAAAAATGCTGAGATAATGGCCCAGTTCAAACCATTACTGGAAGAACTGTATTATGATCCCTCGCGCCATGAAACTTACCTCGATCAATTAGGAATTGAATATCCACAGTTAGAACCTAATCTTATTCAACGAGGTAATTAGGCCAACCTTCTTGGGCGAGCAAGGTGCTCGCCTCTATTTCTATAAATTCTATTTTAAGAAAGTCTATTTTTCATGAATTTAATACGGTCAAGTTGTTACTTCCTCTTACTTCTAACAAATTTGGTAGTCGCCCAGTCTAATTTAGAGCCAGCGATTATCAGTGACCGCCTCGCACAAGCACAAACCTTAGAGCACCTTCGAGAAGAAACTTCAGGTCGTCTCTATGTGGCGACTAACAATATAGCCCCGGAAGAAATTGATCGTGCTGTACTAAATAAATTAATGGAAGAAATTGCCAGTAGGCCTGCCGTTGCCAAACGCAGATTAAATGTTAGCGATAGTCAGCTACAAGACATATTTATAATAATTTCTAATGCTCGAAGCTTTATCAACGGCGATGAAATGGCTGCCGTTCGATTAATGTGTAGGGCCTGGCAAAATTCCGTGCTAGATGGCGAAGAAAAAGTCGCAGCAGCGTTGAATGCATATGAACGTCGAAAACAATTTACCAAAAATTTTATTGCCAAATATTACGCAGTAGTTCTAAGCGATATCGAAACTAGTTTAACTAAACCTGCTAAGATTTCATTTACTGCCTATATGGACGATCGTCGAAAACGAATAGCAAATGTCGGTGTCACATCATTTGGTTCCATGATTAAAAGTATACCCAATGGAAACGACTCCATTGATTTTCATTGTCGTGGCTAGTTATCACTATTTTGTAGATAAACCTGGAGAAAGTCTGTGAGTTATAAGTGTTTCGAAGTAACTATCAAGAATAATATAGCCCATATTGTTTTGAATCGACCAAAGAAACGCAACAGCATGATTCATGAATTCTGGGATGAATTACCACTTATCGTCAAAGAAATCGACAGCAACTCTAAGGCAAGAGTCATTGTTCTATCTTCAACTGGCCCGCATTTTACTGCTGGTTTGGATTTGTCAGTTTTTGGTAGTAGCATCAAAACCAGCACTGATGCAGATGCCCAAGAAAAACTGCAGCGACAAGAAGGTGCAAGATTTTTTGACACGGTAAAGTACATGCAAGAAGCTTTCTCCTGCCTCGATAACTGCCGCCTACCTGTATTGGCAGCAATTCAAGGTGGCGCCTTCGGTGGTGGAGTTGACCTAATCACTGCCTGCGATATGCGCTATATGACCGCTGACGGGTTTATTACTATTTATGAAATTAATATTGGCATGACTGCCGATGTTGGCACTTTCCCACGCATCACTAAATTAATTCCTGAGGGAGTGGTCAAAGAACTTGCCTATACTGGCCGTCGCCTGACTGCAGCTGAAGCCTTAACTCACGGGCTAATCAATGAAATTTATCCCGATCATAAAACCATGCTCAATGGAGTTATGAAAATCGCTGCTGAAATCGCAACAAAGGCCCCTCTCGCCGTCTATGGCAGCAAGCGAATAATTAATTACGCCAGAGACCACTCCACAGACGATACTCTAGATTACATCGGGATATGGAATGCAAGCATGCTGCAAAATGCTGAAATCAAAGAAGCGATTACAGCGTCCGCAGAAAAACGTGAGGGAGATTTTGTTGATTTACCAGTCAGTAGAACTAAGCTGGCAAATTAGTTCTGTTGCTCCGAAAGGCAAAGGGATAAAAACAGGAAGTTAATAAATCTATGTGTAAAGTAATTTTTATTTATTTTCCTATTAGCTAAGCCTTAGAGTCTTGCCTATACTGATCCTCCGAACATCCCCTATCATAAAGACAGTGCATCAAGCTGCGAACAAAACTTTCCTGCTGTATGGACTTTTATCCACAGCACCCATACTCTGGTCTTTGCATTGAATCTCTAATAACAAGAGCAACTAATGAAAAATTCCAAAATAGCCATAAGCCACTATTTTTTGGGACTATTAATACTCACCCTGAGTATTTTTTCTCTTCCACTGAATGCTCAAAAACCTGATCTAGCGAACGTGAAAGTAACTCGATTGTTAGATCGCACTTTAATTGGCCCCGACATTCACCCCAGTGTGGGCATCAATATTCAAGGCCCATCAATGATCAAAGTGCCCGAATGGGCGCCTAACCGCCTCGGCAATTACTATCTCTACTTCGCTGACCACAAAGGCCTTTATATTCGTCTTGCCTATGCGGATAGTATAGCTGGTCCATGGCAGATTCATGAACCTGGCTCAATGAAAATTGAAGATTCGTTTTTTGCGGCTACTCGCCCGCCAATTGCTGAAGGACGACTTGCTGAATTAGTGGCGCGCAGAAAGGCCAGTGGTGTCAAGGTGTCTCATGATTTAGCACTGGAACTCACTGAGCCCCATATCGCCTCACCCGATGTCCATGTGGATGAGGAAAGCCAACACATTATTATGTATTTTCACGGATTAGAGGCAGCAGCGCAACAACACTCTCGTGTGGCAACTTCCCCAGATGGAATCAATTTTACAACGCTACCGGAAAATATTGGTCGAACCTATGTCCGAGCTTTTAAACACGCCGGAATGACTTACACCATTGCAATGCCCGGTCAATTTTACCGATCTGCTAATGGGCTAACAGATTTTGAGACGGGCCCCTTACTATTCGAATCCACAATGCGTCATTCGGCAGTCATTATCCGTGGGAATTACCTCTATGTATTTTGGACTAGAGTTGGCGATGCTCCAGAAACTATAATGCTCTCCACTATTGAATTAACCGACGATTGGAACGATTGGCAAGAAAGCCCTGAAGTCGAAGTTCTGCGCGCAGAATACGATTGGGAAGGGGCTGATGCTCCCATCGAACCCTCAGTGCGATCAACTGCCTATGGTCAAGTAAACCAATTACGCGATCCTTCGCTCTATGTTGAAGATGGAGTGGTTTATCTACTCTATGCGGTAGCAGGCGAAAGTGGTATAGCGTTAGCCCGAGTGGACTTTTAGGAGAGAAGTATCAAATCAATTATTAGCATAGTCGTTGTCTTACTATTTTCCAGCAGTATTGTTCTCGCTGGAAATCAAGGAAGTGTTAGTTGGGGTGGCATGCCTCTTTTTATGATTTGTGCCAGCATTGGTTTTATATTGCATTGGCTAGTTTTCATTCCGGCCTATATTTATCAAACCGAACACTACTTTGATCTTACTGGCTCCCTATCTTATATCGCAACTCTAATAGCTGCAGTCAATCTGCACCCCAATCTCGATGCCCGCGACTTAGTTCTGAGTGTGATGATAGCTATCTGGGCAACTCGGCTGGGTAGCTTTCTTTTTATGAGAGTGAAAAAAGCGGGCCAAGATAGCCGATTCTTAATAATGAAAACAATTTTCCTACGCTACCTTCTTACTTGGACCCTAGGCGGTTGCTGGGTATTCGTCACCATGGCTGCAGGCTTAGCTGCCATAACCTCAACGACCCAAGCCGGGATCGACACTTTTTTAATCATTGGTTGTAGTTTGTGGCTCTTCGGCTTCGGGTTTGAAGTGATTGCCGATAGGCAAAAAACAATCTTTCGAAAGAATAGTGAAAACAGCAATAATTTTATAACATCTGATTTATGGTCTATAACGCGACATCCTAATTATTTTGGAGAGATTATTCTTTGGGTGGGAATTACAGTTGCTGCTTTTCCTGCACTATCAGGCTGGCAGCTTATAACTCTGATGTCGCCTATCTTCGTAACTTTGTTATTAATTAAAGTCAGTGGCGTTAAACTATTAGAAGCAAGTGGACAGGAACGCTGGGGATCTGATCCCGAGTATCAAAGTTACTTGGCAAATACCCCAGTTTTGGTACCCTTTTTAGGTCGCATTGCTGAATAATTTACCTTCTTGGAAAGGATAATATGGATATGCCTAAATCGAAATTCGCAAAATTCTTGCTTTTCGTTAGCCTAATTAGCGCAAGCTCACTAGCAAATGCGCAAAGCAATCTACGCAGCGCCTGCGCCCAACTTACTAACTTGATATTAGAGGATACAACAATCTCAGTTGCCCAAGTGGTAAAAGCGAATTCATTTCGCACACCGGGCTTGAATAGCTCCATTGCCCTGCCAGAGTTCTGCCGTGTTATTGGCGTATCTTCTCCAGCAATAAATTTCGAAGTTTGGCTACCCATGACAGAGTGGAACGGTAAATACCAAGGCGTTGGTAATGGTGGCATGGCTGGAACTATAAGCTATGGTGCGATGGCTGCTGCCATACGTCGTGGTTATGCTACTGCAAGCACAGATACCGGCCACAAAGCTGGCCCAATTCCTTTTGACGCTTCTTGGGCTTCTGGTAGACAAGATCTAATAGAAGATTTCGGACACCGCTCCCTGCACCTGACAACTGTGAATGCCAAACAAGTAACCAAAGCTTTCTATCGTTCTCCCCCCAACCACTCTTACTACGTCGGCTGCTCCAAAGGTGGCCAGCAAGGCCTCATGGAAGCACAGCGATATCCTGATGATTTCGATGGCATTATAGCAGGCGATCCAGCCAATGATTGGACGCGATTCTATGCTGGCGCCCATTTATGGTATTCCCAAGCCATGCTCAGTGATGAAGAAGCCTGGATCCAGCCGGCTAAGTTGCCAGCGCTGGGCGATGCGGTAAATGCTGCTTGTGACGCCATTGATGGCATAGAAGATGGCATCCTGCAAAACCCTTTAGCCTGTAACTTCGAACCAGCCACGCTGACTTGTCCTGCTGGCATCGATAACAATTCTTGTTTAACACCAAAGCAAGTTTCCGCTGTTGAGAAAATCTGGTCAGGGGTAAAAGATTTTTCTGGCAAAGTAATTTATCCCGGCCTAGTTCCAGGCGGCGAAGCTGCTAGAGGGAGCTGGTCTACCTGGGTGACTGGAGCTGAGCCCTATAAGTCACTCCATTGGCGTGGTGGAGAAGGCTTCTTTCGCTGGTTTGTCTTTAATGATCCTGAATGGAATTTCCGCGACTTCGATTTTGACAATGATCTCACCTACGCCTTGGATAAAGTTGGACCCGCTGTGGATTCTGACAATCCTGATCTGCGTGCGCTGCGAGATAATGGTAGCAAATTGATTGTCTATCATGGTTGGAGCGACCCTGACATCTCTCCTGTTGCATCTATCAACTATTTTGAAGAAGCCGTCGATATCATCGCCGATGATATTCAGGCGCCGAACTATCAAGTAGCACTGGATTCCACACAAGATTTTTATCGACTATTCATGGTCCCCGGCATGGCTCATTGTAGCGGCGGGCCTGGACCTGACAGCTTTGATGCATTATCTGCCTTGGAAGATTGGGTGGAGCGTGACATCGCCCCAGAATCGATTGTGGCTTCAAAAATAATTGATGGTGAAACTGTGCGAACTCGACCTTTGTGCGTCCATCCAGCCGAAGCTATTTACAATGGTAACGGTAGCACCGATGTGGCGGAAAATTTTAGTTGCAGAGTTCCATAGCAAGCGCTACTTGCCAGTACTTTCGTCACGGAACTACATTCTCAATAAGCTTAAATCGCACAGGTCCTTGTAAATCAACAAGGATTTGCATCCATTCGGCACGCAAAGCCCCTTAACTTGCACCCGTACTTCGATTAATTTACCTTTAGCGCCCCAACACGGAGAAGCAGATGTCCTGGCAAAAAGAAATTGATGAATTGAAGCACCGAGAAGAATTGGCCAAGAAAATGGGCGGCGAAGAACGAATCCAACGTCAACATGATAATGGCAGATTCACAGTACGTGAACGCATCGAGCTATTGGTGGACCATGAATCATTCCATGAAATTGGCGCCCTCGCTGGAAAAGTGGTTTATGACGACGATGGCGAGTTAACTGATTTCACTCCTTCTAATTTTGTTTTAGGCACTGCAGATCTGAACGGACGTCGAGTAGTTATCGGTGGAGACGACTTCACAGTTAGAGGCGGCGCTGCAGATGCCAAGGTCGGCAACAAATCAGGCTACGGAGAAAAATATGCGCTGGAAATGCGCTTACCATTGGTACGACTCGTTGATGGTAGCGGTGGTGGCGGCAGCGTTAAGACGCTTGAGGTGGTTGGTCACTCCTATATACCCGCACTAAAAGGGATCGAAACCACGATGCAGCTCATGGGACATGTGCCTGTTGTTTGCGCCTGTATGGGGTCAGTTGCTGGCTTAGGTGCTGTTCGAGTCACAATTTCTCATTTCTCACTAATGATTAAAGAAACTAGCCAATTGTTTGTTGCAGGACCACCAGTAGTCGAACGAGGCTTTGGCAAACCAGTTGGGAAAAACGAATTAGGCGGCTCGCAGATTCATGCGAACGGCAGTGGAGCTGTAGACAACGAAGTTGATACAGAAGAAGAAGCTTTCGCCACAATAAAACAATTCCTTTCTTACCTTCCACAAAATGTTTGGCAAGTGTCACCTCGAATTAAAACTGACGACCCTGTAGATCGCAGGGATGAATCTCTCCTCTCGGTCATTCCTCGAGACCGCCGCCAAATGTTTCAAGTGCGTGACGTCATTCATTCAGTCGTCGACAAAGGTTCATTTTTTGAGATCAGCCCCAATTATGGTGAAGCCCTGGTTGTTGGTTTAGCTAGATTAGATGGCTACTCGGTTGGGGTAATGGCCAATGATACCTATCACCATGGTGGCGCAGTTAATGCTAGCGCGTCAGAAAAGATGATGCGCTTTGTCGACCTTTGCGACACTTTCCACATCCCTGTACTTAACCTGGTCGACAATCCGGGCTTTCTCATAGGCACCAAAGCCGAAGAAGAAGGTACCGTGCGCTTAGGAAGTCGCGCACTTATGGCAATCTATCAATCTTCAATCCCCTGGCTTGCAGTAATTATTCGGCGCTGCTATGGGGTGGCCGGCGGCGGCCATGGGAAGTCTGATGGCCTTAACCTTCGCTATGCTTGGCCATCTGCAGATTGGGGCTCTCTGCCAATTGAAGGCGGCGTTCAAGCAGCCTATAAACGGGACATCGAAGCATCTGCTGACCCGGATGCTCGCCGCCGTGAACTCGAGGACATGCTTGAAAAATATCGCTCGCCTTTAAGAACCGCAGAAGCTTTTGGCGTTGAAGAGGTAATAGATCCGCGAGACACCCGCCCTCTTGTGTGTGACTGGATAAAACTCGCTTATGAAATTATTCCGACGCAGTTAGGTCCTAAATCCCGCACGACTCGTCCATAAAAAAACTACCGAATTTTTTCAGGCGGCGCAGGCTTTTTGAAAGCTGGCAAAAGCGATATCTTGCGCCTGCTGCACTGCCTGTTCTTGATTGGATTGTATCTGTTGCCATTTTGATTCGTACTTGGCAAACGGGTCAACGATTCCACTAAGCTTGCCGGACAGTGCTTCAATAATAGCTGTGCCACAGAATGGCACATAGCCAGCTGAATATCCGCCCTCATGACAAATCACGAGCCGCCCTTTACAGAGATTTTCCGCTACTGCGAGTAATTGCTCAGTCATTGCTCGATAGTGAGAAGAAAGCAACATCATATGGCCTAGAGGATCCCAAGTACTTCCATCTAAGCCAGAAGCGACTAAGATGATATCTGGTTGAAATTGATCGAGAGCTGGAAGGACTATTCTACGCATTGCCGCATCATAAGCACCACCGCCACTACCTGGAGGTAATGGTATATTCATATTGAAACCCAATCCATCACCTTCACCACAATCCTCAACAGCCCCAGAATTGTGGGGATAGAGTGAATCTTCATGCAGTGAAATTGTTAGGACATCAGGATCATCATAGAACACTGTTTCCGTACCATTGCCATGGTGAACGTCCCAATCTACGACAGCTACCTTGTTCACTTCATCGCGTAATAACAATTCACGCGCAGTGATAGCCAAGTTAGAGAAAATGCAAAAGCCTCGTCCGCGATCTGGTTCAGCATGATGTCCACATGGTCGCACTAAGGCATAGGCATTCTGAATCTTACCTTCTAAGACCGCCTCGCAGGCGCTAATGCAACCACCAACTGCCAGCAAGGCAATCTCATAACTGCCTGGACCAAAAGGGGTCAGCTCTCCCGCATTACCGCCGTTTTCTGCGCTGAGTTTACGAATCTTTTCTACATATTCAGGAGTGTGCACTAGCAATAATTGCTCTTTGGTTGCGCTCATAGGATCAAGCGGCAACAGAGCATCAGTAAATTTATAGGCATCAAGAAGGTTTTTTAGGCGGCGCTTAGTTTCCGGGTTCTCGAAATGGACCCAAGGCTCGAACTCGCCTGTTGAAGGCAAAACTCCTAAGGCAGGGCCAGTATCGTGCCACATGTATTTTTCGTGCCAAACAAAGCCTGTACGCAAAGAGCTTTCTCCTTGTTATTTCTAGCGGGATTCCATATAGAGCTTCTCTAAGCGATCAAGGTTAGCTTTTTTCGGATGCTCTTCAGTTCGAATTGTAGCATCGAGAATTTGGACAACATCTGATTGAGCATCATAGCTAGGCCAATTTGGTAACCCATCACCATTAGGATTACCGTCTCTAGCAAAACTAATCCAATAATCTGCAACCAGTTTTGATAAACGCCGATCATCATCGTCCCAACCAACGCCTACTAGATCAAGATTATCGAATACATAGGCTAACTCACCGGAATGGTAGGCACCAAAATGACGCTGACCACCATCACCATAAAGGTCTGTTTGTTCTGGCATATAAAGCCTAAACACGGGCGCTTCCCGTGAGAAGAAATACACATAGGCATTGCTTCCACGATCAGCAACAAGCCGTCCCCACATTCTTGCGGCAAGCAAAAAACTATTGTCAGTAGTAATATCTTTACGAGCATCCAGTGGAGAACTTGCCAGCGAGTCTAAATAGCCACTCTTGATATTTCCTGCCGACTCACCGAAGACGCCCTGCAAATAATCATCTAATCCCTGCTCAGTAATTTCATCTGCCGTGTGTTGCAACCCATGATATTCATGAGCAAGACCGCCGACCATAACTGGAATATTATTGTGTCTACTTGACTCTAATAAGTCATAGGGCGCATCAGGAATTACCCAACCGTCAATGATAGTAGAACCACCTACGCCGGGAGTCGCGATAACGACTTGTGCATCTAAGGACCGAAGTTCAGCTAGGGAAGCTGAACTATTGCCAGAAACCCCTAGACGGCTGGCAAAAGCTTCGCCACCTACATGAGCCGAATTCTCGCCTTCATCAAGTCGGCGATCTAATTTTATGCATCCTGGGGACTGACCTATTACGCCTGAGATCATTCCTTCAGTGAGCGGTGAAGACATAAGCAAGCACACATCCGTGCCACCTGCAGATTGGCCAAAAATAGTCACTCGATCAGGGTCTCCACCAAAATTCTCGATATTATTTTGTACCCACTTTAATACTTCCACTTGATCAAGAATTCCATAGTTTCCCGATGAGTCATTCTTTGATTCTGCTGTTAAAGCAGGATGCGCAAGATAACCAAGTGAACCAAGGCGATAATTTGCGGTAATAATTACTGCGCCTCGTGCCGCTAGATTTGAACCATCAAAAATTAACGGGCCACCATGCCCTGCTGTGTTACCTCCACCATGAAACCACACCATTACCGGCAATGATGCTGACTCGGTTTGTGCGCCACTAAATACATTGAGATACAAACAGTCTTCAGAGCGCTGCAGATTTCCCCTTGCATAAAGAGAATTATCAGGATTTCGCATTTGCCAACAAGCTGGACCAATATTATTGGCCTGTCGAACACCCGCAAATGGAATGGCAGGAGCTGGTGGCGCCCAGCGCAAATCACGCACTGGCGGCGCCGCATAGGCAATACCTTTAAAGACATTTACCCCGGGCTGATGCCTAGATTTGCTACCTGAAAAAACACCACTGTCGGTACTTATGGTTTCGAAACTAGCCGCCATGCCTGGACTTGAAAAAAGCCCAACAATCAGCGTGCTTAGTAAGGCGGCTAAAGAATATTTAAGCATCCCATGAACTTTCCTAAGTAGGCGATCGATAAACACAAAATTCGATTTTAACTGCATCACGATTACTTCCTCGCTTTTGCTTAACAATTAATATTTGGCCTATCGTTTACTGAACAACTTCTTCAAGTCGCAACAAGGCTCCATTTGGCTCATCAATCAATACGTAGAGATATCCATCAGGACTTTGAGTAATCCCTGTGACTCGCTGTCCGAATTCTCTCAACAGACCTTCTCGGCGAATTTCATCACCACGACTGTTGAAGACTACGCGCTCAATATGGCCAGTCCCTGGAATTCTGCCTTCCATCATAGAACCTACAAACATATTTCCCTGCCAGCTTGGGATTTTGTCGCCGCTATAGAACGCTAGCCCCGAAGGAGCGATCGAGGGCCACCATAGAACTTCTGGGTCAACGAATTCTGCACTCCAAGGCTGATCGGATACTCTGTCACCACGATACTGTCTACTATAGGAAACTATAGGCCAACCATAATTCTCACCTGGGCGAATAATATTGGCTTCATCGCCACCTTGAGGCCCATTTTCTGTCGCCCATAAATCACCAGTTTCTGGATGAAAAGACAGTCCAATTTGATTGCGGTGTCCCACCGAATAGACTTCCGGTAAATATTCCCCACTCTCAACGAAGGGGTTGTCCTCAGGCACAGAGCCGTCTGAATTGAGTCTAAGTAATTTTCCAAAGTGATTGCTAGGATCTTGCGCGAGATCGCCACTACCTGCATAAACATAGGCACCGCCAATAGACATCATAAGTTTATTATCCGGAGTGAACAGTAGTTGTGAGGCAGCGATGCTACGATCATAGCCAGCAGCAGAAAATATCTCCTCGACATCTGTCAATTGATCTTCAATCAATCGGCCTCGCGCCAAAGTAATCTTCTGCTCTGCTTCTCCATCTACCATCACGGCTTTGTGATAGGTCAGATAAACCAATTGATCATCATCCGGATGCAATGCCACTGCCATCAGTCCGGCGCGGAATATTTCCCCATACACTTCAGGTACGCCGCCAATATCTTGGTCAAGCAAGCGGCCATCTCGGACAATGCGCAATTTACCGGTATATCTTTCGGTAATAAGTATGTCTCCATTGTCCCTGAATGCCATGGTAAAAGGATTGGCAAGACCAAGTGCAACCGGCACGACTCGAATCTCGGGAACCTCATGTGTACGTATCGTTAGAGGTTGGGCAAAAGGCGACAGCTCTTCAGCTTCGTCGAACGATACTGGTGCTGCTGTCGCTTCGGAGGAACTAGATTCCACTACTGCAACAAGCTGTGATGAATTATCCATTTCAGAGTTCGAACCGAGCAGAAAAAATACTCCTACTCCGACACCAAGTACTAGCAGCCCAATTTTCAAAAAATTATTCATAATTGCTTCTCAACTTCGAATGGTTTTGTGATGAAATATCATTTAGTGACGATGGCCTGGCCCATGCTCCAATGCAACCGCATCGTAATGCATCCGAATCAGATCACGGCCAAAATCACCCATATAGTCCCGCCACACCAAATGCACATGATTGTTATTGTTTTGCGTATTATCGTATTCAATCAGAAACCCAGGTCCCTGCACGCGAAAATAATGTCCTTCTCCGCGAGCAGTGCTGCCAATCCACAAAAATTTGATACCTGCCAAACCGCTTTGACGAATTACACTTAAGCGCTCATCAGCAATAGCTCTTGGTTGGGACGATGCCAACTCTTCAATAAGACTCATCAACATCGCTTTTTGATTAGTATTCATAGAGTAATAACTAAGACCTGAATATTCCAACGGTCCAACTTCTTTTTTTGCCGCAGTAAAAATATCACTTGGCGCCTCTTCATTAATTATTGCCTTTCGAGCTTGTATCACATCCATCGACATCACCAGACTACGAGCAAGATCCTCTTCAGTGGAGAGAACTCTGGTACCAATTCTCGGGCCTTGCCTTACCTCCGCTGGATTACTGCCAAAAAACTGCGGAGAACTGGATACCCCCTGCCCACCTACGAATGTCCAATTAAATGCCAGATGATGACCTTCATAACGCAGCGCCCAATCGTTTTCCAAACCCGGCTCACCGAAAACAGTAATAAAATAGAGATCTGGATCGCGATCAAAACGACCATTTACCTCTATCTCTGCTAGTACCAATTCCAAACTACGAACGTTTTCTGTTTTTGCGTAACCTTCGGCGCTAAAAAAGGTTTGTATAAGTTCGCTGGCAGACTTTCTTTGGGCATCATCCATACTCTTAAACGGGACACCTTTCCGATCCCGCGGAATAAAATGCCAATTTAATCTTTCTTCATCATTAAACTCATAGCTAGCACTGTTACGTTGAAATTGACTAAGGCTGGACAAGAAAGAGTTCGTCGCATTGACCATCTCTTCGGTCAGATCGATTCGAGCTTGGGCTCCTGCTGACTGCCCATAAGAGGAGCTAGTCATCAGCGAGAATGAGCCTGCAATCAACAAAATTGCGGCAAGTTTACTTATCGTGAATGCTTGAATCTTAGAACCAGTAGTGAACATGGCGAATTCCTCGCTCTCTAGTTTTATTGTTATTTCGGTGTTTCAGAAGAATCAAAGAGAATAACCCCGCAATCACCGCCAGTCTAGACGCGACCTACATGTATTGCTAATTGTCAGCGTTGACAATTTCTGCCATAAATAGCTCTTTTCTAGCCAAGGAAGTATCCATGAAAGCGGTAAGAGTCAAAAAATACGGCGGCCCTGA
Organism: Gammaproteobacteria bacterium; assembly: GCA_012960305.1. GTDB lineage: Bacteria > Pseudomonadota > Gammaproteobacteria > Pseudomonadales > Pseudohongiellaceae > UBA9145. The sequence goes on from DUBM01000017.1 coordinate 30,383, forward strand.
GGTCATGTCCTATGAAGATATAGCTGTGCCTACTCCTGGACCAACAGACGTTCTGGTGAAAATCGCGGCGGCAGGCATCAACTTTATAGACACTTACCAGCGTTCAGGGCTGTACCCTGTTCCCCTTCCTCTCACTCTGGGTTTAGAAGGCGCAGGTACGGTTGAAGAAACTGGAGATGAGGTATCCCTATTCAATAAAGGTGATCGCGTTGCCTATACCAGTGTTGCTGGATCGTATGCAGACTACGCCAGCGTGCCCGAAGATAAGCTCGTACGTATTCCTGACGGCGTCTCTTTCGCTCAGGGAGCGGCTGCAATGCTACAAGGGTGCACGGCTCATTACTTGAGTCAAAGCACTTACCCAATCAAAAACGGCGACAGCTGCCTTATCCACGCTGCAGCCGGCGGTGTTGGTTTATTGCTCACACAAATGGCGAAAATGGCTGGTGCTTTCGTTATCGCAACCGTATCCACCGAAGAAAAAGCAGAGCTTGCCCGAGGAGCAGGAGCTGATGAGGTAATCCTTTATTCGGCTCAAGATTTCGAAGCCGAAGTACAACGCATTACTGGAGGTAAAGGTGTCAATGTGGCTTACGATTCTGTAGGGAAAACCACTTTCGAAAAAAGTATAAACTGCTTACAACCCCTAGGCTATATGGTGCTCTATGGCAATGCCAGCGGCCCGGTAACAGAATTTAATCCAGCATCACTGGGGGCAAAAGGATCACTTTTCTTAACCCGTCCCACTTTGTTTGCCTATACCGCAGATCGCAAAGCCCTAGACTGGCGCACTAGCGATGTATTTAATTGGATTAGTGAAGGCAAACTAGATCTACGAATCGGACATTTTTTCCCTCTATCGGAAGTCCGCGAGGCGCACAACGCTCTGGAAGGAAGAGAAACTACGGGTAAAATTATTCTCACTCCTTGAAATATTTTGTGAAAAGTGATGGCTATCTATTCCATAGATAGTTATCTTTTAACTACCTCAATACCTAATAATATCGGCAAGTTCGGGACTAATTGCTTTAATACATTGGCTGATAAACAGAAAAACCATTAATTGGCAAAACTATAAGGAATTACAATGTTAAAACTCAATTCTTTGCTATTCAGCGCTTTGGTGATTCTTGCCAGTAGTGCAGTTACCGCACAAACAATCGATTTGGGAAGAGGTTTATTACCACTGACTATCCCAGAAAATTACAACTCCGCCACGTCGACACCTTTGATTATCTTACTCCATGGCTACTCGTCCAGCGGCGTAGGTCAAGATGCCTATATGGGTTTTAGTAAAATTGCTGACCGCTATGGCTTCATATTGGTAGCTCCGGATGGCACTAAAGAATCCGCTGGCGATAACAATCGTTTCTGGAATGCCAGTGACGCCTGCTGCGATTTTTTCTCTTTAGAAGTTGATGATTCAGCTTACGTGCTCAGTATCATCAATGAAGTAAAGTCAGACTATAATATCGATGCCAACCGCGTTTTCCTTATAGGTCATTCCAATGGTGGCTTTATGTCTTATCGCGCAGCCTATGATCATTCGAGCACTATTGCAGCAATAGTCAGCCTTGCCGGTGCTGACCATGCCGATATTCGGAATGCACCTGACATGCCAGTTCATGTCCTGCAGATACACGGGACTGCGGATGGCACTATTGCCTACGATGGAGCTGACATTCAGGGCAATTCCTATCCTAGCGCTGAAGAAAGCGTATCTCGTTGGGCCGCATATAACGGCTGTAGTACTAATGGAGTAACAAGGGAATTGCGCGACCTAGAAGGCCGCATTGATGGTCACGAATCCTCTGTTTTGCTATTCGAAGAAGGGTGCAAAACCGGTGGCTCAAGTGAATTATGGTCCATTGCGGACGGCTCACATGTCCCCGCTTTGTCTGAATCTTTCAGTCAGCAAGTGGTTGAATGGTTATATGCACACCCAAAAACCAGCGAAAGCTATTCTGACTAAACCCTGTTATTGATTGCTAAAAATCCTCATTTCTTTGAGCAAAGAGTTGGGGATCTTTTAATTATCCATATAAGTGAAAAGCAAATGTCTCATTTTCTCCAGTTAACAAATCAAGTAATTAAACAACTCACCATGCCGCTGTTTTACCTTCTGTTTTCAGCGACATTCCTGCTCCCGTCAGCTAATGCCCAAGAAGGTGAGTGGATTGATTTATTCAATGGTGAAAACCTTGATAATTGGCTAATTAAGTTTACTGGGCAAGAATTAGGTATAAATTTTCGCGATACTTTCCAAGTTGAAGATGGACTTCTAACTGTTTCCTATGACAACTGGGATAATTTTAATGGTGAGTTTGGCCATCTATTTTATGATCAAGTTTTCTCTCACTACCTGTTACGAGTGGAATATCGATTCATTGGCGAACAAGTAACTAATGGCCCGGCCTGGGCCTATCGTAACAATGGTCTAATGTTGCACAGTCAGGACCCACGAACTATGACCGTTAGCCAGGAATTCCCTGCGTCCATCGAATCACAATTATTGGGGGGCAATGGCAGAGACGATCGCACTAACTTGAATGTCTGCACACCCGGGACCAATATGATGATGGCGGGAAAACTTATTCTTCAGCATTGCACTAACTCAAACTCTGATACTTTTCATGGAGACCAGTGGGTAACCGTAGAGATTGAGGTTAGAGGTAGCGAAACCCTAATTCACCGAGTAAATGGTGACCAGGTTTTCGAATTGACAGACATCCAGCTCGATGATCGAGACGCAGATGCCCAGGCATTACTAGAAAAAGGCGCTCCACTTATTCTTAAAGAAGGATACGTGGCACTACAAGCAGAAAGTCATCCAACTCAGTTTCGCAAAATTGAACTTCTACAATTAAGATCTAACTAAGCTAGCCCCCCTCATTTACTATGAGAGATATCTACAACAGTTAGCTACAACAGCGCTTCGATTCTATCCATTAGAGAAGACATTCTTCGCAACACTGGCTCATAGGCTTCAGGCTGCGTCATGTCCAAACCTGCTTCATTCAGTAATATATTATGAGGATAGTCAGATCCACCGGCACTCAATACGCGAATAAACGCATCACGCACCTCAACATCTCCTGCAAGAAACTGCTCAGCAAACCAGGCAGCTCCACTGATTGATGTCGCATACTGAAAAACGTAAAAATCCATATAGAAATGGGGAATAAATGCCCACTCCACAGCATAGGCGTCGTCAATAGTAAGCACTCCTTGATCATGGCCGTGATAACGCTTTAATAGCTCTGCATAGATTTCAGTAAATTTAGGCCCAGTAAGCGGCTCGCCATTTTCGGCTGCTTCATGGATTGCCTGCTCAAACTCTGCAAACATCGTCTGGCGAAAGAAGGTGCCACGAATCTGCTCCAAAGCTCCGCCAAGATAAAACAATTTTTCTTCATCGCTACGAGCATTTTTGATCATGTGTTCCTGCAATAGAATTTCATTAATTGTCGACGCCATCTCTGCAGTAAAAGTGGAATAACCTGCAGTCTCATAGGGATTATTAGTATTAGAGAGCAAAGAGTGAACCGCATGGCCCCATTCATGAGCGAAGGTGGACATGGACTCGTAGTCATCATTGTGGTTCAACAATACATAGGGGTGAACATCATAAATCGAGCCATTCATGTAGGCACCAGAACGTTTGCCTGGCTGCGGATGACTATGCATCCAATCTTGAGACAGCCCGAAAGCTAACAAATCGAGATAAGTTTCACCGAATGGTCTAAGTGCTTCAAAAGTTATTTCTTCAGAACGATTAAGGTCAAACACTCCTGTATCAACTTCTACCAACGGAGGGTAAATATCGTAATAACGCAGATCCGCTATTCCCAACATTCTACCCCGCAGCGAAAGGTAACGATGAAACAACGGCAAGGATTCATTCACCTGCGCCACTAACTGAGTGTAAATTTCAGGCGGCAGCCCATCATTAAACAAATTACTTGCTAACACTCCATCATGATTTCTTACCCGAGCTGAAAATACATTGGACTGCACTTCAGCAGCGAGAGTTGCACCCATACCATCTGCAAACTGGTCCCAAGTCGACCAGAACGTATCGAACACTAATTTACGGTCATCCCTATTTGTTGCAGCTCGCCACAAACCATAACTCGCTTGACTAAGAGTAACTTCCACTCCCTCGCTTAAGGTTATAGTTGGCCAGGGAATATCAGCATTAGCATAGTTGCCATAAATTTGCTGTGGTGAGGAGAGGATCATGCCGGCTTGAGCAAGAATTGCCTCAGTTTTTTCATCCAATGTATGAGGGGCATTGCGTAAAGTGTCTTGGAAAATAAATTCAAAATCTATGAGCGCTGGCTCTTCTCGGAAAAACTGATTAATTCGTCCTTCACCAATGATCAGCAACTCAGGACTAATCCAGGATGTTGCCTCATTCAAGTTACTAAACATTAGTCGTGCCATCCCAAATCTAGCTTGCGCTTTCGGCTCTCGCTGATCTGCGTCGCGGCCCAAGCTGGTATAAACATAGACCCGAGCTGATTCTTTATTCACTTTGGAATACTGTTTCAAGCCGGCAAGCATCGCCTGGGAACTATTACCAAGCGTGCCTTTGTACTTCTTCAGACCTTCGATCTCCCTATTAACTGCGACCAACGCATCTTCCCATTCAGCAATCGTGGGATAGATTTCCGTAAGATCCCATTCGTAGCGGACAACCTCTTCCGTCTGCCCAATACTAAAAGACGATCCGAGTAGAACACATACTCCGAATAGCGCGACTAATAATTTCATCTGAAAATATTCCTAAGTAAATACACGTTATTAAATTTGATCAGCTGTCATATAAATTTAAACAACCTTCTGACAATAATAGCTCAACTATAAAACGAAAACAGAGTTGACGAGTTTCAATTCATCTACTCTGCAGTCGCCAAACGCTTTTGTTAAAATAAAGTCCCGACAACAAAATCAATAGACTTTAACACAGCATAGATTGAATCTTTGATGGAGCAGTAAAACGATTACTCCAGCAACAGTTGCCGCTTCGATAGTAACTTCTCGAATAAAATCACTTCCCCAAATTAACAACTTGATAATAAATAGAAACCGATGAAAATGGCATTAAAAATCCCCAGTTCTAACTTGTGAGGAGCAAAGATTTTTGTTTTTTATACAGCATTTACTACTTAGGCGGCACATTTTGATAAAGAGAATCGTCATGACGCAAAAGTTAGTATTCGAACTTCGCTTTCTGAGGTGCAGCCTAACTAACTACACTTGCCAGATAGGAGTGGCCCGGTACTGTCCTTTAATTAGCCTCATCCCCTCTATTACTTCGCATTTTTTACTTCAAAACTCAGGATTACTTGTGGCTGGAGCCGCAAAAATTGACCAAATATGCCAGCATAACTATTAGACAAATCAACCAATTAGCATTAGTCTTTCTGATTAATAAAAACAAATCTCTGGGTACTAAAATGAAGCTCCCCACAAAGCAACTATTCGCAACAATAATTAGCTCTTTAGCTCTAGTTGTTTCAGCCTCTGCGACTGCTCAAGACGCGGCTCCCACGTTCTATGCTGATGCCTTACCGCTGTTTGAGAAAAACTGCGTGGCCTGCCACCAGCCTGAAGGCCCAAAAGTCGGCGGAATTTCAGCTCCTATGTCCCTTCTCGACTACGACCAGGCACGAATTTGGTCTCCCATGATCAAAAATGCTCTGATCACTGGATATATGCCTCCCTGGGGTGCCCATGAACGGCATCGTGGCGAATTCAAGGATGAGCGCTACATCGATCAGAAAGAGTTAGATTTGCTTATCGCTTGGGTTGACGGAGGTTCATTAGAAGGTGATCCGGCAGACGTAGCTGATAAAGATGGCCTGATAGCCAGTGGCGGAGGCACGGTTCTGCCTGAGTCAGGCTGGTGGATCGGGGATCCTGACCTGGTTGTTGAATTTGAACGCCCAGTCTATGTTGAAGACAGCATTATGGACTGGCAACCAACAGTACAATTCCCAGTTCCTGAAGGCGCGCATTCCGAGCCAAAGTGGATTGCTAAAGCCGAACTAGCACCGGGCGGCTCATGGGTGCACCATATAGTTTCAAGCCACATGGGTGTGGGTGTTCCTGGGCGGGGACCATTTACCTATCCTGAAGGATGGGGAGTACTGCTGCCTGCAGATCCATTCATAACTGCCAATATTCACTACCACAAGGATCCCGGCGAAGGCACAGCAGTCACTGACCTTACCAAAGCTGGCTTTGTTTTCTACGAAGATGGCGACGTGATTGACCACGTAGTTGAAACCAACCTACTTCCACATCGAGGCTGGACGATTCCTGCAGGTGATCCTAATTACGAAGTAAACAACTCTTTTGAAGTAGAAGAAGACATCTACCTTCTCTCCATGGGCCCTCATATGCATTATCGTGGTAAAGCCATGCGTTATGAATTGGAGTATCCAGATGGGGAGCGAGAGGTTCTTCTGTGGGTACCGGACTACGATTTCAATTGGCAGTTCCTCTATGAATACAATGAGCCAAAATTTGTCCCAGCTGGCTCCACTGTGCATATGAGCTGGTGGTTCGACAATTCAACCAATAACCGTTTCAATCCAGATCCATCTCAAGATGTTGTCTACGGTCCTGAAACGACTGATGAAATGGCCAATGCACGAATCTACTATGCCCCAACCACACCTCGAGGAATAGTTGTAGGCCGTGAGCTGCCAGCAGATGTTTTGAAAGCTGCTCGAGATGATGACAAGCTTCGTCGAGAACGAGCAAATTTACTCGACCAAAGCCAGGACGACTTTTCCTGGTTAACGGAAGGTGAAGGCAGCCAGTAAGCAGCTCTCAATAAAGCCAGAAAATCTTAATATCCTGAGAATAGCCCAATACGACGAGGAGAATTCGATGAGAACAATTAGGTCAAGTAAATTAAAATCGCGCCTTCTCCTTTCGTTGCCACTGGCTCTGCTGGCGGCTACTCCGTTATTTGCTCAAACTTATGTGGTTGGCCGAACAGTTGATGGCCAGCCCGATCTCCAAGGTCTGTGGACTAACGACACCATTACTCCGATCGAACGCCCGGCATCTATGGAAGGTAGAGCATTCCTCTCTGAGGATGAAATCGCTTCTATGGAAGCAGGATTGGCTGAACGCCGAGAATTTTCTGATAACAATATCGTCGTCGAAGTTGGCGGCAATATTGGTGGTTATAATCAAATTTGGTTGGATTCTGGGGACACAGTACTTTCTACTGGTCAAACCTCAATGATCGTCGAACCAGCCAATGGTCGAGCCCCCATTCGAGAGGAAGCCGCAGCAAGAAGAGACTATGGCTTTGCTAACGTAGAAAACCATTATGTTAACCACACTGTTTGGGATCGTTGCATAACTCGCGGCGTACCAGGCTCGATGTTGCCAGCAGGCTACAACAACGCCTACCGCTTCATCCAGACTGAAGATTCCTTCACCATTATTCACGAAATGATTCACGATGTTCGTGTAATTCCTCTTAAGAAAGACACGCACATCGATTCCAAAGTTAAACTTTGGATGGGTGATTCTGTCGCTCACTGGGAAAACGATACTTTAGTTGTTGAAACAACTAACTACAACGATCGCGGAATGATTGCCAGCAGTTCTGCCGGTGGCAGACTAAAGGGTATTCCTGTGTCTGAAGACCTGCATGTTGTTGAACGCTTCACTAGGGTGAGCGAGGGCACAATTATGTGGGAAGCTAGGGTTACTGATCCAGAAAATTATACGGAGCCATTTACCATCGCCATGCCTCTCACCCAGGATGATGAATACGTAATGTATGAGTATGCTTGCCACGAGGGAAACTATGCTATACCAAACATTCTTAGAGCTGGCCGAGCGAATGACGCCGATTAGTTTTATCAGGCGGTAACGGCTAGATAAATGCTGATGTAAGACATTTAATCTAAACAACGTAAAATAAATAAGAGACAATAAAAAACCCGACTTTAGCGTCGGGTTTTTTATTGTCTGAAATTACATCTAAAATATATTAAGAAACGATGCAAATTATTGCTTAATTACCTGCTCATACTATCCTTTTCAGGACTACTAACCGACCGCAATCGGTGTCCACGCCTTATGTCTCGAACTCACTTCTTCAACCGTGTGTTTACAGACTCCTGCCTTGGTGATTAGTTTTCTCTCGCAGATATCGCAACGCACACACTCTTTAAAATCGATCACGTGACCATGGATAGCTCCTGTAGGACAAGCATGCTCACAGACTTTGCAAACTTGACATTGCTGCACCCGCTCTATCTTCCAAGGCGAGAGAAAGGAAGCAACGCCTAAGGCTGCGCCCAATGGACAAGCGTAGCGGCAATAAGCCCGTTTTACGACAGTGGAGGCCAGCAAGATAACCACAAGTATCCCCCACAGAACCGCCGAGCGACTGATATAGAAAACCGTACCGAAAGGTTCAAAATACTGGAATAGACTCAGTTCACTATAGAAAATCGCCATGAGAACCAGAAAAGCCAACACCCCATACTTTAAGTAAATCGCTTTGTCATGTATCGCCTGTGTCAGTTCTTTTTGGAATCGTTTGGGTACAAAGTGTGCAATAAAGTCCTGTAAAGCACCGAAGGGACAAAGTGAAGAACAAAATACGCGCCCCCAAATCAAGGTGGTCACTATTGTGAAAATTATAATGAGCAACAATGGCAAGTCGTTGAGAAACATCGAGGGGCCTAACTTAATTCCATTGGTGATATGAGAAACTGAAACGAAGCCACCATCCATCCATCCTAGATAGAACAGCGTCATAGTGAGGGCTGCCCAGCGAATAGTTGAACTCTTGCGCAAGAATGCCGTCATTACCAAAGCAAACAGCACCAGCAGAGCAAAAACTTCTGCCCAAGGTGCGTTATTTATCAGACTTGCCCATGCGCCTTCTTCGCCGTAGCCCTCCACATCATCTCCGGGAATAGGCAATAGCTCAGCTGGCACCGGATTACCCAAGGCTAAAGCTAGGGGTATCGGTGGAACCGAATACTCCACTGTTTCGATGTAGTTAGAATTCGCCAAGGTATCACTAACGTTATAAAGGATATTAAACGGCTTAGAGATATCCGTCGATGGATCCAAAACCATGGCGCCGGCAAAGCGTACTCTTCCAGCAATCTTGCCATCGTCAGCAGAACCTACATAAACAAAACGACGGCGTTCGATTTGATAGACACTGTCACCCTGCTCTATCGCCAACCTTTCCTGACGAAATGGCTGGGACGCATCACCATCAATACCTACAAGAACCATATGTCCATCTTTAACCCGATTACTGGCTTCTCTGTCTGCCCGCGAATAGTCGTTGCTACCGACTAGTAAATCCCCCAAACCATCGTGCCCCATAAAAGCGAGAGACAAACGCAACTCAGTCCCATCGGACAAATCAATATCCATCTGTTTCACCATGCCGTTTTCCAACATGTCATCCCAGCTTTGATCAGCCAGCAGGCGCAGCGCTATTGCATCACTATTAGTAGCATTCACATAGTCGGAATCACTCAGGTAAGCTTCTGCCACACGGCGCGCAGCGTTTCTAACACCCCGGGAAACAGCCCAACTGGTGATAGTAGCCCGCGAGATTCCATCAACATCTCTACCTACGCGAAAACCTTCAATGATGTTTTTTTCTTCGAACTGATTAGGAAAGCGCTCAGAATTAATAAAGTCGCCACGGATGCTTTTATAGGATTCGCGGTAATAGAGAACCTTGATGCCAGTAAGCATGCCAGTTAAATCTATACCTACTAAAACATCAATTGGCGCACTGTAGCCAACTTCTTCGGGTGGCAAGTCAGGAGTTTCAAATAAATAACCTATTAATTCTGGCTCAGCACTATTCGGATCGGATCGAAATGCACTATATACAGGTGGTTCCCCCGCTTTTTCAGAAAAATGGGTCGCATCCGGCATGAGCTCATGCATAAGCTCGGCGTCTACTTCAATGAAATCAACCTGACCATAAGCCGCAGGGGCCGCCAGAAACAAGGGGTTGAGTGAAAAAAAACAGAGAACAACTATTCGGAATTTTCGAGATAACCAACTACAGCCTGGCATTCTTATTATCCTTTTTATTGCTCGATTCAGAACTCTTGATGGCATGACGGTACACTAGCCCAAAACCACTAAAAATACACTGGATTGGTGAAGCCTAAGCGCTTGGTATTTAAACAAATAAATCTGCATGAGTACATGCGAATTAGGGCCGCTAATTCAACAAATTGTGTCTTATGGTAAATCATCAGTAGCTAGGCAATAGAGGACTGCTAGGCTCCCTTAGTTGATCTTCTGAGAAGGTGCTACACGAACTAGAACTGAAAAAACGACAACGACTTGAAAAGTTAAATCTTCTATCCATTTTTAGACAAGGTTATTGCAAAAATTTGATCAATTGACGCAACTTACATGAGCCTTGTGTGATGCTCCCATAGCTCTAGTATGTCTAGCTGATAGATTGATCCAAATCTAAAGTCAGTCTCGATATGAGCGAAAGTCATCGATATATTTCCATGTGTTCTCACGAGATTGAACAACATACAAATACCATGCTCTACCCCAGGTTGGGGAACAATCCAAAACCTCTTTAGTATTCCTCGACCCCAAACCTAGACTCACTCTCCAAGACTGTTTATGATCTTTGGCAATTACTAACAACGCCAAAGATTGAGCTTATGACTAATAATCTTCGTTTCTCCTCGATACTAAAGCTGTTCGTCGCTGCAAGTTCTACGTTGGTTGCCAGTAGTACCCTCGCACAAATTCTGGACTATGAAACCGTTACCGATGAGCTTCTGCAAAACCCGCCATCCGGTGACTGGCTAAGCTGGCGTGGACAACAGAATAGCTGGGGCTACAGCGAGTTAGATCAAATAAACACAGAAAACGTTAATAAGCTGCAATTAGTCTGGTCCTGGGCAATGGATGATACCGGCGCTGGTCAAGCCGCACCTCTTATACATAATGGCGTTATGTTTCTTCCTGGTCCACGTGGTGTCATCCAGGCGCTGGATGCGGCCTCTGGCGATCTTATTTGGGAATACCGGCCAGGCATTACTCCGGTTGTTGAAGGTTCCGGCGCTGTCGCCATCGGTCCTGCACAACTCGGCGACGCGGCAATGCCTGCGACAGCCTATGCAGGTGTTGGTCGTGGAGTTCAAAAAAATATCGCTATCTATGGCGACATGATTTACGCCGCCACAGAAAATGCCAGCATAGTCGGAATCGACGTACGTACAGGAAGATTAGCCTGGGAGTCAGCTACTGCTGACCCTGCTTTGGGATATTTTTATACAGCAGGACCCATTGTTGCAGATGGTGTTTTGGTCACTGGAATCACCGGTTGTGGACGTTACAAGGAAGATGTTTGTTTCATAACCGGACACGATCCAAGTACTGGCGAGGAATTGTGGCGCACCGACACTGTCGCCCGACCCGGATCTCCCGGTGGCGACAGCTGGGGTGACCTACCCCTGCAGTTCAGAGCCGGTTCTGACTCTTGGGTCGCTGGCAGCTACGATCCGCAAACCAATCTGGTCTACATGGGAACATCTCAAGCCAAGCCTTGGGCCAGCGCAGTGCGCGGGACTGATGGCGACGCTCTCTACACTAATTCAACCCTTGCCCTAAATCCACAAACCGGTGAAATGGTGTGGTACTACCAACATCTTCCCGCTGAAACTCATGACATGGATGAAGTGTTTGAGACAATCCTTATTGATATTGGTGGACGCCCAAGTCTTTTCAAAATGGGCAAGCTGGGAATTCTTTGGCAGCTCGACCGTGCTAGCGGCGAAATAATTAAGGCTACCGACATCGGCTACCAAACCATCGTTAACGTTAATCCAACATCCGGACAAGTTAACTACCGTGATGGCATGATGCCAAGAATCGGTCAGCAAATAGATATGTGCCCTAGCACTTCTGGTTTTAAAAGCTGGCGCGCTATGTCTTATTCGCCACAAACCAGCGCCTTGTATATTCCAATTGCACTTAATTGTGAATTAGCGACCTTTGGCCCAACAGAAAAAGTGTTAGGCGGAGGTGGTGCCGGCCCAGTGCGGCGAATAAACTATCCTCACCCCGCCTCGGATGACAATTTAGGTGAAATACTGGTTTTAGATGTCCCCAGTGGCGAAGTGAAGTGGCGCTATCGTTCACGTGCTCCGATCAACAGCGCCACACTCACAACTGCCGGAGGCTTAATGTTTGCCGGCGACTGGAACAGAAACATGTTTGCCTTCGATGCAGAAAATGGAGACATTCTCTGGCAAACAAGAGTAACAACATCAGCACAGGGATTCCCTATTAGCTACGAAGTTGATGGTCGTCAATATGTCGCCCTCCCCGCCGGTATCGGCGGCGCAAGTTGGTCAGGCATGCTCCCCCGGGATTTAGCTCCTGAATTAAAAAGTCCCAGAAACGGAAACTCGATGAATGTATTCGCTCTGCCCCAAAACTAAAATGCAAAATATATTCTCAATAAGGATAATGAAAATTGGCACTCTCCTGGTCCTGGCTGTTACCGCCTTGAATTTCAGCTCAGCCCAATCCACGAGCTCAATCCGCGATGGTATTTTTAGCGACGCACAAGCTGCCCGTGGCGCTGAGGCTTACAGCACCAGCTGTGCTTCCTGTCATTCTGTCGACTTAAGAGGCAATAGCAATTCCCCCAGTCTGCTTGGTCTAAGTTTTATGTTCATCTGGGAAGGAAAATCATTAGGCGAGCTTTACACAAAAATGAGCACAGAAATGCCAACCGACCGACCAGGCATTCTGACTCAACAAACCTATGCTGATATTCTCGCTTTCATTCTAGAATCAAACGAATTTGCCACCGGTGATAACGATCTCACTAGTGACATTTCAGTTCTAGACGAAATCCCAATAACATCCCAGTAGAGTAATTAAATTACTTGTTATTCACGCACGCATGTCATTGTATAAATAGTGCATGTTGAGCAAAAGTCATTAGAAAGCACGGAACATACCTGAGGAATCAGCATAGTCTTTATTCTTAATACCAATGGCGCCAAGACTCTAGTAATATCAACCTTATGGTGGCCCATAAAAACAACCTTGAATCAATCGATAGGCTCTAGCGTTACGGTGGTCATGAAGAATTAAATCTGAGGTTTCTAACTATTATTTTGGACAAGCCTCGAGAACTTGCTGAAGTATTACAAGGCCGTTTGAGAATTCAATTTCCAGAATAAGACCGTCGAGCTGCAAAGCACTTGCTTGACCCTTAAAGAAGAATCAAGATTAGCAAATAAACTTCTCTGCGCATTACAAAAAATCACATATTTTCGTCAACCTTTAAATCACTTAACCGCTACTTAAGTACATAATTAGCCACTGTTTGATGTGACTAAGTTGTGACAACGAGTCACTTGTATTATGTAACAGACTCATCTCACTGTAGTAAGAAACATATCGGCAATTTTTCTCATATGGAAAACCAATAATGATTGAACGATCCATATCACGAACTTTTCTTATAGTGACCATCTCGGCTTTAACTTTGCTAAAATCGTCGATTCTCCTAGCCCAAAACACCCCAACAACTGCCGACGACTCAACGGTGACTTACCCTGCTACCTATTTCGAGCAGTATGAACCATTCTCAGTGAGTGATATGTTGGATCGCATACCAGGCATCAATATGGCCCGAACTATAGGCTCTCAAACAAACGGCTCCAGCGGCTCAACAAGTGGCCCTGGCAGTTCCCAGGGCTCAGACAGACGCGGGCTGGGTTTGGGTGGCGATCAGGTAATGATTAATGGCCGACGCATTACCGGCAAAGAAAATGAAGGAAACAGCCAACTTAGTCGTATTCCTGCCAATCAAGTCGAAAGAATTGAAATCATTCGTGGCACCTCCGGTGACCTGGACGTCCGTGGTGGTAACCAAGTAATTAATATAGTGCTTACCAAATCAGAATCCCGCTCTTCTGTTGCTTATGAAATCAGCACCGATCAATTTCATGATGGTGAAGTAAAACCTGGCGCCAGAATTTCACTCAGCGGGCAGCAAGGGGCATTCGATTATTTGCTTAGTGCTGAAACTTCAACTCTTTGGGAATACAGAAAAGGGTTTGAAACTAGCATTCTTGCAGATGGCTCAAGTAATGACATGATCAACAGAGGCCAGACTACCGATCAACAACCTCTTACCCTGAGCACAAATCTAGGTTATCAGTTTTCTAATAACGACCTCGTTCATTTCAATGCCCAAATCAATCAAAGTGATGCTCCAGTAGATGAAAGGCGAAGAATCACCACTTTTTTAGACTCACCTCCTAGCGTAAATTTACAATTTGATGACATCGGCTCCGAATCTGACTTTTGGGAAACCGGAGGAGACTACGAACACACTTTCGCTAACGGCAATCGATGGAAATCTCTGTTTATTATAAATCGTAAGGAAGCTGATCGCTTAAGAGAAAGGTTTGATGTCGATAACAACAGCAGTAAAGACCTATACCTAGAAAATTTTAATCGCTATCAAGAAAGAATACTTCGCAGCTCCTACTCGATAAACCTTAGTCAAACACAAGATTTTGGATTCGGAATTGAGCGCGCTCAAACCATCCTCAACTCTAATCTAAAGCTTGGCCTACCGACTGCCACAGGGGATGTATCAGCAGAATTTGGAGGCCTGACACCGATCACTAATTCGAATGCTACCGTTGAAGAAATTCGACTCGAAGGCTTTGCGATTCATAATTGGCAAATCAATAATCGCATGTCTTTAGAGAGTACACTCATTGTTGAACAATCCGAGATAAAGCAATCTGGGGATATTAGCAAGAAACGCGACTTTGACTTTGTTCGACCAAAACTGGATTACCGATTCGATATCACTCCATCTTTACAATTTCGCGCCACCGTCGAAAAAGACGTCGCTCAATTAAGCTTCAACGATTTTACAACCAATGTTAATAGCGGAGATGATGACCAAAATGCCGTGGCCGGTAACCCCGATCTCAGACAGGAGCAATCTTGGAGATATGATTTAAATCTTGAATATCGTTTCAATAATGATAACGGCGTACTTAACACCAACCTCTTTTATCATGACCTTGAAGATGTAATTGACAAGATTGATGTTTCTACTACGACATCAATTATCTCTGCGAACGGCAATCTTGGTAATGGCAAACGCTTTGGCGGCAGCATTGACGCGAGTTTGCGTTTAGGGATGTTCGATCTGCCACAACTGCTAGTCACATCTCGCGTAGACGTTGAAGACTCTAATGTTACAGACCCCTTTCTTGGCATAGAACGCCGCATCATTCGCCAGGGCCGAGGGAGTTATCGATATGGCTTCCGTCATGATTTGACCCACTTCAATCTTAATTACGGAATTGATGTGAGCGGCAGCTTTGAAGGTGGTAGCAGAGTTCATGACATCGACAAAATTGAAGACTACAACAGCGATGATTTTTTAGTCGTTTTTGTCGAGATGCAGGGTTGGGGTGATTTGACTTACCGCTTCGAGGCGACCAATATTCATGAATCCGTTCGCTGCCGGATTCGCACACGTTATATTAATGGTACGATTGGAACAGGCACTCTGAGTGAAATAGAAAATTCCTGCAGCCAAGCAGGTGAGCAGTACGGAATAAAAATTCGGGGTACTTTTTAACTATCTGAATTACAGTTTTATGCGTCGCTACTAAGGATTTAGATTAATTACCATGAAGGTTAGATTAATATTGTTATCCTCAAATTCTTCCGTTAAAGCTTAAGGGGAGGGTTTTCGGAAGCCGTTGTAAAAAATATTAAGAAATTAAAGATGACTATAAGATTGGTGTTAATTTTTTCATTACTCG
Source organism: Gammaproteobacteria bacterium (assembly GCA_012960305.1). Classification (GTDB taxonomy): domain Bacteria; phylum Pseudomonadota; class Gammaproteobacteria; order Pseudomonadales; family Pseudohongiellaceae; genus UBA9145. The sequence goes on from DUBM01000017.1 coordinate 46,258, forward strand.
GCTTCGCTGCCTGCAATACCCAGCGAATTAATTACGATTCAATGAGTAATGATGAAATCAAAAACTATAATTTGACTGTCGGACAATGGGACAAAGTTTATTGTAGTATGGAAGTCAGGCTAGAAAGCCGAATCCCACGGCGAAAATGTGCAACACTCTTAGAACTGCAAGGGCAACAAATTGGCGATCTCGGCAGAATCAATGCCGCCAATCCCGGCAGTAGTGAATTCGGCGTAAATTAGTCAGCTAATTAAAAAAAGAGAATCCTATGCTTAATAAAAAATCAGCCTTACTTCTAATACTAAGTCTCACCTTTTTACCGAGCCAAATTTTATTGGCTCAACTTTCGGATCGCGCTTCCTGGACAGCAACGGTTCAGAATGATTTCCGGGTCATTCCTGATTTAACTTATCAGCAAGCTAACGGTGTCGAGCTAAAGATTGATGTTTATCAGTCACGCAACAGCGATGGCCCTGCTCCGACGTTTATTTATTATCATGGTGGTGGCTGGGTTGGTGGTTCGAAAGAAGCCAATGTGCTGCGATTACTCCCCTATCTCGAGCAAGGCTGGTCGGTGGTGAATGTGCAGTATCGTCTGGGAAATGTTTCATTGGCGCCAGCTGCAGTAGAAGACAGCCTATGCGCACTTCGCTGGGTAGCAAGAAATGCCGAAGAATATGGCTTCGATACAAATCGCCTGGTTGTGTCAGGAAATTCAGCAGGCGGGCATCTAGCCCTCACAACAGGAATGTTGCCAGTAGACAGTGACCTAGGCAGGCAATGCATAGAGAGCGAATCTCCCAAGGTCGCGGCAATTGTAAATTGGTATGGCATTACTGATGTGGCCGATCTACTCGATGGTGAGAATCAGAAATCCTATGCCGTGCGTTGGATGAGCTCCATGCCGGATCGCAATGAAATTGCCGCGCGCATCTCGCCGCTCAATTTTATTAATTCTGAGCTACCACCAATTATTACCATTCACGGTGATGCTGACCCAACTGTACCCTATGATCATGCAGTGCAACTACATAGCCTACTAGACCAAGCTGAGGTTACCAATGAATTAGTAACCATTTCCGATGGCCGCCATGGTGGATTTCCCGCTAATGAAATGCTCAGAATTTATGAGCAAATTTTTCAGTTCTTGGACAAAAATGTCAATCATTAAATCTAAGGAACAACTCGCCTTTATTTGGACAAAGATTTAAATTACTCAATATTGATTATGGCAGGAAACGAATATACCCACATTCAGGTATCGAATTTATTGGCAGGAAAAGTACCCTCTGAAAAAAAGCTGACAGTTTACCCTCGATCATTCCTTAGATATTAATCTGCCATTAGATGGCATCGACTTTTTGAAATATTAAAACAAGCGAGCACTGTAAATATTTGATTAAACAGCAGACCAAGTAGTAAATAGAATATATGTTGGTGATTTGTTTACTGGAAAATATTGCCACCAGAATTCTAGAGTCCTCTTAGCTTGACTTTAAGATGAAAGTCTCTGATGGTGGTATTTTTGATATTCGGATAAGGGTGCAAACCGTAAGTCAATGAAAATAAAATCTATGGTCTTTATGTGTTAAGTGATTTATCGACTCAAAAAAATGGTCGACGACCAACAAGGCGATCTCGGTCGCGAACTTCACCGAGTGAGTAATTTGTAAATAACAGGATCTAATTATGAAGAATGCAAAGCGAACTTCAATCTTAATTCTTTTAACCACACTCTCACTGTTAGCAGCTTGCAATTCTGACACCGATGATCAGGAAGTCAGTACATCATTGGATCAATCGCTCGGTCAATGGACTAGCCATGGCGCCGATCACTTCTCATCAAAATATGCCGCCTTAGATCAAATCAATGCCGATAATTTTACCGATCTGGTAATCGCCTGGCGCTGGAAATCGGCAGACTATCGTGTCCCAGATGATCTGTTGTACTTCACCGGCGACTATCGAGCGACGCCTCTTATGGTTAATGGAGTTGTCTATCAAGCAACCAATCATGGACAAGTTGCAGCATTGGACCCAGCTACCGGCGAAGAGTTTTGGGTTTTTGATCCTGAATCTTACAAACTCGGACAACCAAATTTTTCGCCTGCCCAAACGCGCGGCATAGAGTATTGGACAGACGGCGAAGTCGAAAGGATTTTTATCGCTACACTTGGCAAACAGTTAGTCTCAATAGACACCATCACCGGTTTACCCGATCCTGATTTTGGTGACAACGGCATCGTTGATCTTTCACAAAATCTCGGCCGGCTTGAATTTGAAATGCGTAACATCACCCATGGTGCACCACCAATTGTCGTTGGCAATACGGTGGTCATTGGCTCCAAAATCTACGATTACATAATGAGTAATCGCAGTCCGCCTGGCCACGTTCGCGGCTACGATGCCCGTACTGGGGACTTTAAGTGGCGTTTCAATACCATTCCCCAGCCCGGCGAGGATTTTAACGAAACCTGGGAAGATGGTAGCTGGCGCACTGCTGGCAATACAAATGTTTGGTCTTTCATGGCGGCTGATGACGAGCTGGGAATTGTTTATCTGCCCACTTCTACACCAACTAATGATTATTGGGGCGGCAAGCGCCTTGGAGAAAACCTCTACGCTGAAAGCATAGTGGCGCTAAATGCTGACACTGGCGAACGCATCTGGCATTTTCAAACTGTGCACCATGGACTGTGGGACTATGATGTAGCTTCGGCACCAAACCTTGTTGACGTAGTGGTCGACGGCGAACCCATCAAGGCACTTGCCCAAGTATCAAAAACCGGCTTCACCTATGTATTTGACCGGGTTACCGGTGAGCCAGTGTGGCCAATTGAAGAACGAGCGGTTCCTCCCAGCACTGTTCCTGGCGAACGCGCTCACCCAACCCAGCCCTTCCCTACTAAGCCGCTACCTTTTGAACAAATAGGTGCAAGTGAAGATGATCTAATTGATTTCACGCCCGAATTAAGAGCTGAAGCACTGGATATCGCCAGTAGTTTTGTCCTCGGGGATATGTTCACTCCACCGATTGTCGGTGGCTCCGATGGCAAGCGTTCAACTTATGTAGTCCCCGGAGCCGGTGGCGGTGCTAATTTTCCCGGCGCTTCTATGGATCCGGAAACCGGTATTCTTTATATTCAATCGGTGACTCGCCCGACGGGAATGGCCCTTGTTGCTCCCCCTAATGGGACTTCCGATTGGCCGTATGTAATTCAATATGATCGCAGTGGCGGCCCAAGAGGATTACCGTTACTCAAGCCCCCTTATCGACGAATTACAGCAATTGATATTAATACTGGGGAACATGTCTGGCAGATTCCCTTTGGTAAAGGGCCCACGGATCACCCTGACATTGCACACTTGAATCTTGGCCCTTTGGGTTCAGTGTTTAATGATGTAGTTGCCGAAGGCGGCATACTGATCACTAAATCTCTTTTGATTTCCTACTTGGCTTCTAAAGATGAAATAGCCGAGGAGGCAGCTGGCTCCTTGCTGGTCGCCCATGACAAAGCTACCGGTGAACTCATGGGCGAAATAGAAATTGAGCGTCGCCTGCATGGTCCAATTATGAGTTATCAGCACGAGGGTCGCCAATATTTAGCCGTTGCAGGAGGTGGTCGTAATAATGATGCAGAAATGCTCGTTTTCGCTCTACCCGACTCAAGCTTGTGAAATCACCCGACAAATAGTAGAACAGTACTTTAAGAATAAGAAACTCGGAGCCCACTATGACAATGTCTCTAATACACAAACTAATTAAATTTTGTTGCCTGCGCAATTGCCTGCTGTTAACTGCTGTAGCGGGGGTATTTTTAATCCAAACCCTTACTTTCCCTGCGAAGGCGCAAGAGAATGAGTTCATCGGCGAGAAAATTGTTCATCTATTACAAGAGCCCCGTCACCGGACTGTGCACGCGCAGGACGGGCTGTTCTTGCTGGATGTACAGGTGAATCCCGGAGACACCAGCTTTGCCCATATCCATGACCAGGCTATTTTGTTGACTTACATTAGCGCTGGTAGCGGCCCTAGAGACGGTTCTGTAAGCACTAATATCGATTATGCCTCTACACCTCACACCCACAAGGTCGCAAATGAAGGCCCAGGGCTGATGCGAATTATTGCTTTCGTGAATAGCGGGCTCGCAGTCTCAGACAGCAACAGTGATGAACCTTCAGGCATGAATAGTGAACCAGATATTGAGAATCCCTGGTTTCGGTCCTACCGAGTAGAGTTGCAAGCCGGTGAGCAAACCAATATCCAAACCCATAACAATAATACCGTGATTGTTCAAGGCAGTGACGGCCTTGTGCTTGTTACCCGTGCCGACGGTGTCGCAGCAGAGCTAGATGCTCCAGGCGATTGGACTTGGAGAGACCCGAATTCTCCATTCATAGTTCGCAACGTGGGCCAAACTTCTGTGTTCGTAGCTATAAATGAAGGCCGCCAATAGCTTAAGGTTCCACTACAAGTTACTCTTTGGCAAGTAAGAGCGGACATATATTTACACACATAAAAACCCTCCAGTTGGAGGGTTTTTATGTGTGTAGCAAAAATTTTAATGAGAATTTCCATTACCCGAAATGCGAGCAACAAGAAGTGTAGATTTATTCCTCAGGCACATTAAAAAACTCCACCATGTAATTCTGATAAGGTCCTTCCAAAAGAAAGTTATTAAATATTTCATGAAGAAGGTTAACCGCTGTTTTTGCAGCATCGCCACCATCACCGGATTGAAAACCAATACTAATCGACAATTTCTCCTGACGGTTCTTGCAAGAAAAGGTAAAACGCTGGTCATCTAAGCGGCGATGGGACGGTATAGATTCCGCAGAACGCTGATGCAAGAAACTACGAAAATCTTTATCCATCTTGGAACGGAATGGCACTGCTGGTAAGACATCTTTAATTTCTATTTCTGATTTCTGAGTATTCAAACGTAAATTAAAAGGCATCTCTGCTAACCAGTGAAAACGATAGTTCACACTGCCGATACTAGCCTGCTCCGCTAAGCTAAAATTTTGAAAGATGCCCCTGTCGGCATAATTTTGCAACTCTGCGCTCACTGCCTTCACAGTTTCTTGCATTAACTTATCTCGCCTTTGCACTAATAGAATCTACTTATAATAAGCCAATGCACCGGGAGCAAAATGTCGCGGCATTGATGGTGGAAATTCATTAGTCCAAAATTCCTTTTTCCCCTGGCAATTAATTAGTGTGGAAATTCCTTCCGTTGCAGCCAGCTTGTAACCCCTTTCTAGGGCAGGAGTGAACTGCTCAGGGCTAGTTACATATTCACCATTACAGCCAAGCGCTTCAGCGATTTTTTCATAGCGTAGGTTTTCTTGAAACAAATACATATGTTGGGCTCTCGTGGCACCACGGCCTCCCCCGGATGTCCACACTCCCCAAGCATTATTATTATATACAATCATAACCGCCGGTATACGGTACTTGCCCAAGGTGTCAAATTCCATAATTGAGTAAGCTGCCCCGGCATCACCAGTAATCCCAATAACTGGAGAACCCTTGTACGGTGCTTGAGGGCCAATACCATGTTGCACTGCAGCGCCTACACCTACGGTATAGCCTACGTCTGGGCCAATGGCACCATACTGATAGGCTCCATTACAAATTTGCCCTGGGCGGTAGGCTCGAAGATAGCGACGAGTATACCGACCAATACCATAACCGCCTGACACGACAGCGGTTTGTTGACGATCGATATCACCGTTATAAAGAAAATCACTAAGTTGGCGACCCATAACAGCTGGATGGATTGATTCTGTATCTGCACTGTATTTCAAACCAAGCCGATAGTACTCCTCGCTTTGATCATCAAACGCCTTACGCGCAGCAGCAAGCTCGTCTCTCCAACCTTGTCGCGTTCTTGAGGGCAACGCATCTTCCAAGGCTTCAAGCGCAGCTTTCTCTGAGCTAACGATGCCTAGATCAATAGGTACATTACGACCAATGTCAGTCGCATCAGGATCAATACGAATCCAGCGAGCATCAGGGCCGAAAGCAAACTCACCGATAGATGGCATGCAATATTGACCGATTAAGATAACCAAATCCGCACTGCGGATAGCATCGAGCCCGGTAGAAGCAGAAAGCGCATGACCATCGGAAAAGTGGCCACGTTGAGGTGCGGATTCCACCACCGCAATGTCATTTTTTTCCGCAACTCTCAACAATGCTTCCCAGGCTTTATCGTAAAAAACTCCTGTGCTTGCAACAATCATCGGGCGAGAGGCTTGCTGGACCATTTCTACAGCGCGAGTAATGTCAGCAGGATTAGGATGGGCTTTTGATTCAGTACGATAACGAGTCTTGTCGTAGTAATACTGCAATTCACCTGGCTCCTCGAAACGCGCGCGGGAAATTTCACCAGGAAAGTCTAAATGAACCGGTTTTGGTACTCCCGTCTTAAGCTGACGGAATGCATAGGCTGAATATTCATAAATTCTGTTTGGGGTAATCATCCGCTTACCCCATTTTTTCAAGCCATCAGTTTGTGACTGCTGATAGGCAGTTTGAATCCCATGTTCCGTATCATCCTCACCAATGGTCTTATTACTGGCGATCACCAACAAAGGAGACCGGGCCGCATTGGCAGCACCAATATTCATAATCATATTAGTGAAACCTGGCCCCTCTGTACCAGAGGTTGCTGCTATCTCACCTGTGACACGAATAAAACCATCCGCCGCTGAAACCATATTACCTTCACAACGTCCGCCGTAGCTTGGAATTCCTTCAGCAGCTATGGCATTAATCATATTGTAGTTACCCGGGCAGCAGAAGAACCCAGCAACACCTTCATCACTGCAAAATTTCGCAAACACTTCAGCCCCACTCATAGGAAAGTTTGCCGGCTTAGCAGCTTCTGCCAAAGTGCGCGGAATTTCTTCGGGAATCTTGATTCCTGGGCCATCTTGATCTTGGGCCTCAGAGTTTTCACTTTGCATTAGTGCTGCAGCGCCAGCTCCAGCAATTGCAGTACCTTTTATGAAATTACGCCGAGATACAACGGACTCTTGTTCAGCACTGTTGGAAGCTTTCGATTTTTTAGCACCTTCTTTTTTAGCCATGAGAATTCCTCTGAATCTATTCTTCTGTGGGTCGAGTTGCTTTAGGTCCAATATTTAAGATATGAGCAACAATCTGCCAGATTGTTTGATTATCAATTGTGTCTTCAAATGGAGGCATTTCTAAGCCAGCACCAAATTTAATGCTGTGGAATATATGCAGTGGTGAATCACCATAAAACCATGTATCTGGCGCTGTAAGATCAGCAGCAATGAAATCGATGTTCGCCAAGGCGCGGCCGTCGGCGTCATGACAAGACTGACAATTTATAAGGAAGTAACTCTTGCCTCTGATAGCCGCAGATTTGGAATAGACCATCGGATCAATTTCAGTAGTCATGTCGACAGCTAAAGACGTTTGGTAAATGGAGCTCAGCAAAAAAGGTGCAATTCCGACTAGTATCCGAAATAACCGCAGGAGATAGGCCCTTATTTGTGGAAAAAATTTCATAGGAGATTGCTGATTCATTTTCGCTTTTCTGTTTGTTCCCAGCTCGTCTATTTGTTCCCAAGAGCTGCCAGTCTTGCTCTCTTAACCATGCTTATTAATAAAGTCTCCAATCTTCGTAGATTAGCGCATTTCTTAATGTAGAAACAGACTCATTTGGCGTCAGTTGGGAACATCCCGGAACAACTAATTCTCAACTAATTTCGATCTACGGATAAAACCAAACGAAATAAAAAAGGAGGAACTGCTGCCAGTTCCTCCTTCCTAGAACACTTCGTGAGCCCTAGCCCCAACCGCTAGTGCTCAGAATTTGCCTTTAGTGGGCATCTCCACCTGCATCAGCGGCACCTGGCAGAGCCATTGCTGTTAATGAGGAAGATGTTTGTAGCATGATGTATTGATGACCATCATGTACCCACGAGCTCATGCCATAGCTGCTACGAGATGGCGCTTCGATCTCGCCAATGATTTCACCGCTAGACTTATCAAGCCCCCAGAGCATTGGAGTGCCATCTGTAGCTGTATCTGAATAGATCAGCATATTAGCAGTCACAACCATTGGCACTAATGCGCCAGTACCTGTGTTACCTACCTCCTCAAGATCAGCGCCAGCTGCTTCAAAAGCATTTAAGTTGCGCTGAGAAGTTTCACCAGTTGGAATCATCCAAGCATGATCTCCGCTGTTCATATCGATAGCAGTAATACGGCTATAAGGCGGTTTGAACAGTGGAACACCAGCAGGATGGCGTGGTGGACGCGCTGTCGCACCAGCTACGCCGTTAGCATACTGCGATGTTGTTGCACCAGTAGAATCAGGAAACAACAAGTCAGCCTCTTCACCAGGAATCAAGCGCAGTGCGAAACAGTTCTTATGTGAAGAAACGTAAAGCATGCCAGTAGTAGGATCAGCCACAGCAGGAGCTGTAATATTTGCACCACCCGCTCCACCTGGGCAGTTCATGGCTGCATATTTGCCCATTGCATTGTCAGCATGGATTGGCGGATTAAAGAGGCCACCCATTACATAGTCATCCAAAGCTGCAATCGCATCTGCACGTAGTTTCGGAGTGAAATCAACCAAATCGTCTTCAGTAACACCCTGCATTTCATAAGGCTCAGGTTTAGTTACGTGGGGCTGAGTTGGCGACAATACTTCACCTGGAACAATTGAAGGAGGTACAGGACGCTCAACGATTGGCCAAATAGGCTCGCCGGTGAGGCGGTTGAATGCATAAACCCAGCCCTGCTTTGTAACTTGCATGACACTAGGAATCGCACCTTGTCCATCAACATTCAAATCCAAAAGAACTGGTGCAGTGGGATTATCAAAGTTCCAAATCTCGTGATGGACCATTTGGAAGTGCCATGCTCTTTCACCAGTTCGGGTATCGAGGGCAATGATTGCAGCACCATAGAGATTATCGCCAGGACGGAAACCGCCGTAGTAATCAATAGTCGCGCTATTGGTTGGAATAAAGACAAGGTTATTTTCAGGGTCTGCTGACAGAGGTGCCCAAGAAGATACATCACCAGTCCATTCCCACGCATCATTTTCCCAAGTCTCATGACCATATTCACCAGGCTTAGGGATTACGTTGAATTTCCATTTAAAATCGCCAGTTCTAGCATCATAAGCAAGAATGTCACCTGGCACGTTTTCGATACGGGCTTGATGGTAACCTTGCTCAGCAGAATTACCTACAATAATTGTATCGTTAACAACAATCGGCGGAGATGAAGAAGTAATGTATCCAGTTTCTAGTGGAATGCCATTATAAGGATCGTAAGGGTGGCCAAGATCAGCTAGTAAATCTACAACGCCAGTTTTCGGAAATCCGTCGACGGGGATCTGACCGCCGAAACCTTCAATCGGAACACCGGTATCGGCATCCAAAGCGGTTAGAAAGAACGCTGGAGATATCATGTAGATCACACCGCGTCCGTCGATTTCTGCATAGCCAACGCCTTTACCGTAATCGGCACGCATTGAGTATTCGCCACGTGGAGTATTCGGTTCACGATAAGACCAAATAGTTTCTCCGTTTTTGGGATCGATTGCGATTACGTGACGGTTATAACCAGCCACAGTAAAAAGTTTGCCATCGATATAGGAAGGAGTGGAGCGACCACTCACAGCGCCAAAACTGGCCCCATCCCATTCCCAGGCAACTTCAAGATCATTAAAATTGTCTGCCGATATTTCTGCTGCTGGTGTATACCGCGTATGAGCAAAATCATTGCCCAAGGTAAACCACTCAATCGAATCTTGAGCGACCAACAAACTTGAAAAACCCAAAAACATTAAGCCTGTAAGAATTCTTCCCAATTTTAGAGTATGCATGTACCTCTCCTGATTATTCTAACCTTGACCGGATTTAGACGCTTATTGCGTATTTTTAAACCGAGCACAAAAGTACTATAAATAAGCCTGAATCTCTAATAAATCTAAGGTCTAGACCTGAAAACCGCTATTTTCAACTCAAGTCTCATTGCAATAGCTAAGCACTAAGACATGAACCTGAGATCAAATCCTTAAAACGTGCCGTTTACACTCAAAGAAAGGCTTCTTCCCGAACTACTGCACTGATCCTCTATTTCCTCAAGAATGCCACCAGACATACGCCCTACGAAGCGTTGGCGTTCTCGACAGAATTTAGGGTTGTTAAAGCCAGAGAGATTTAGACGAAAAGTGATATCGCCAAAAGCAATTACTTCAGCAAATGCCAGAGCGTAAGGGTCACCCGCGGACAGCTCAATATCGTCGATGTCATAGGTCTTTCTATTGCCGTCGAAACTATTGTTCCACGAAATGCCATAATTCATATTCCAACTAGTAATGTCATGGCGAAAACCGAGAGAAAGCCGGCCGCGATTATTGTAGGTAAATCTGCGATCAATGCCAAGAAATGTATCTGTGACATTAGAATCTTCAACATTTAAGCGAGAAGTAACCAAGAGGTTTGGCATGTCGATCATTCGCATGCGAATACTGGCATTAAGATTCATGCCGTATTTGTAGCCTTCACCAACATTACCGTTTGCCGCTTGCAATCTATCTTCTGAAGTCGATACATCGATTCGTTCTATGCGATCCGTCCAATCTTCATAGAAAATATTACCATCAATCACACCAATATCATTAGGTAATCGATATTCTGCATTAATATCGTATTTCCAATACCACTCTTGACTGAGGTTCTCATTACCCGCTTGAATATTACTGTCTTCGTCGCGGTTGTCTGTTGCCGCAACAAAATCATTGAAACTCAATTGTTCGACAATTTTCTCGATGGAACCACGTAATTGTAATCTTGGGGTTAGGTCATAACGAAAATCGACTTTCGGTTTAACAAAATCAAAATCCCGTTTGTTTGATACATCGCCACTCTGACTGATTTCGGATAACTCATAAAGTATCGAACTCTCCAAAGACATGCGTGAATTGATCACCCAGTTATGAATTACGAATGGTTCATAACGAATTTCTTCAACACTTGAATTTGCATTAGAGACGCTAACCGGAATCAATCCGCCGTGAGCGGCTGAAGGCGCACCTGTGCCTGATGCAAGTCCGAGGGCAAGATTCGAATCTAAAATTGTTTGTGCTCTCTCTGCTCCAAATTCGATATCTTGACCTTGGGCAATATCCATCGTGTAGGACCCGCGCACAATTCTCTCCCGAGTCGTGCTGGATGAATCCAAAAAGAGATTCTTATCTTCGGAACCATCTGCCGCCACGTTCCAGCGATCTCGCACATTTCCTCGAAAGGATTTGTTGCTGATAAACAAAATCTTAAAGCGATCACCACTTGAAGTATTGAACTCGTAGTCACCACCTAATTCCCAATTTTCATAATCAGTGGGAGTAGCTTCCCGTTGGAGAGCAATTAGGTTTGGGTTAACTTTTAAATCTGTCGTGTGACGATCCAATTCCGAATCCGAATACCCCTCCCGGATTAGGGCATTGAAACGGGCACTGCTGTTGGTATTGATCTGATAATCGAGATTGGTACTAAGTTGCGTTGAGTCGCTGTCGGAAATTCTATCTTCGCGGACTAAATCGTTAGGAGAAAAATCACCTAGAATACTGTTCTCTTTACTGATGCTATTAAAATGCATTTCTTGAGATTGGGCATTGAAGAGGAAATTAAGCCCACCCTGCTGGCCGCTATAGGATAAATCTGCTCGTGGTGAAACTGTATGATCTCGAGCTCGCTCAACACTGGCTTCATAGGAAATGCTTGAACTACTTAGTTGATCAAAAAGAACAACGTTGATCACCTGGCCACTACCACGGACATCAAGATCACCTGAGGTGCCACGGATAATTTCGATGTAGTCCACTTGGTCAGAAGTGATTCGAGCAAGCTGCCCGCCGGTGCTATTATTTTTACCCGCAGTACGCTTGCCATTAATTAAAATTTCACTACCACCGCTGCCGCTACCAAAGCCACGACCACCACCACCACCACCACCATGGCTAAAACCACCTGACGATCGTCCTCCTCGACTAAAACCACCACGGCCACCACCACCGCCACCTGAACCACCGCTAGCACCTGGAATACGATCGAGCATATCCTGTGCTGAAACCGGAGCAAATTCTGCGAAGTAAGACGCCGGATAAACCACTGTGGAATCTTCACCCTGACTTTCTTGAGCAATTGCAGATGAAGAAATGCCCATTAACACGACGAGAATGGTGTTGAAGAAATGGGATCTAATAATTTGTTCTAACCGTGTCATGCAAAAACCTCTGATAAGCTGCAGTGGCGCTAGCGAAGCCAGCGTTGTTTCGAGAAATCTGATTACTACAGTGAGGCGCGATTATAGACCAGAATCAATGCCCAATATGTTACGAATTGTATGTGACTCAAGGGCTTGCGAAGCGAAATTTTCAAGGTCTAGAAAAAAGACTTTTGACCATTCCAAGTATTGTATCTCAATACGGGTACAGCTGAACTTTAAGCCACATACCAAAATCATGAATTTCACCATAAATCTTAAAGAAGGCGTCCCAATTTACCGTCAAATCGCCAATCAGACTCGCTACACGGGTGCGCCTGGACTACTTCAACCGGACGAGGAAATCTCGGCGGTGCAGCCTCTGGTCCTGAAGCTGAATGTGCTCCATTCTATTCATGAAGTTTGAACCCCGCTGTCGCCTTTTTTGTTGTCTACTACATTCGTAATTTGGTCCTAGTTAAGTTGAGTTTTACGGAATATTCCAAAGCCCATATATGCAAGACCAATAGACAACAGCGGGTTGAGATAATTAAAAAACGCCCACGGAGCAAACTCCAACGGTGACATGTTGAGCACCCCTGTAATAAACGCGCCCGAAGTCGTCCATGGGATAAGCGAGGTACTTAAGGTAGCTCCCTCTTCCAGACAACGAGACAGCATGTGTTTCTCTAGACCATCTTCTTCGTAAGAGTCTTTGAATATCTGCCCGCCGAATATGATAGAGAGATAACCCTCGCCCATACTCATGTTAGAGACGATGCCAGCGCCAATCGTGGCCGCCATAAGGCTCGCGGAACGCTTGATTCGCATCAGTAACCCACTCAGTAGAACTCGAACGAAACCTCCGCGATCGAGAATGCCACCTAGCGATAATGCGATTAGCGCCAATGACATCGTCCACATCATACTTGTTATGCCTCCTCTGGTAAGGAGTGTATCGAGTTGTTCTAGCCCCGTATTCGCAACATAACCAGTGTGCAAACTATTTAGTACCTCAGTAACGGTTCTATCTTGAGTCGCGACGGCCAGCACAACCGCAGTCCCAACGCTGGCGAGCATGCTGATTTCAGCCGGGGTTCGTTTGAGGCTGAGGGTAAGCAGTACAATTAAAGGCAGCAGAGTCAGTGGGCTGATAGCGAACTCGATCTCGAGATGTTGAGTTAATGTCAATAACTCTTCCGCAGAGAGTGTCTGACCGCTGTAGTACAATCCGAATAGTGTAAATAGAATAATACTGATGATGTACGTCGGCACGGTGGTGTACAGCATCGACTTGATGTGAGAGTAGAGATCCGTTTCTGCACTCATGGCCGCGAGATTGGTTGTGTCTGATACGGGCGACATCTTGTCACCAAAGCTTGCTCCAGAGACGACCATGCCAGCCACCAGAGGCAGTGGAATGCCCAGTGCGGCCCCTAGTCCCATGAGAACAACACCGATCGTAGCAATTGTTCCCCATGCCGTGCCGGTGGCAAGCGACATAAGGCTACATAACACTAAACCAGCCGGTAAAAAGAAAGTCGGATGGAGTAAGTCCAGGCCGTAGTAGATGAGCCCACCGATCGTTCCGCTTTCGATTAACGCAGCGACGAGTATGCCTATTAGGAAAAAAATAAAGATCGCACCCAGACCTTTCTCAATGCCCGAAATCATTGCAGATTTGATTTTTAGGTAGCTGAAGCCTAGCAGTGAAGAGTGACCCGCAACCCACACGAGCGCGATTACCAGCAGGCTATGCAGGCTAATGTCCAACCATAGCATTCCAGAAATAACGATCACGATGACACCACCGAAACAGATCAGCGAATGCAAAAAACTAGGATCTTGCTGGTCTTCCGTAGAATTAATCATGGTGCGATATTGTATTCATATGTTGAGGGGCGCTACTAATTCAAATGCTTAGTTCAAATTCTACCCTTGCGAATCAATGAGGCAACTATAACTATTCTTATTCGAGGAAATAAGGGCCTGCCCACATTTAGCTAATCAACAAAAGTATCCCATTCTCCTTAATTTGCTTTAATTCCTCACCCTTTCTTTAAGTGAGCTAGTAGCGATGAAAGATCGATCCAGGTCAGTTACAAGAAAATAACTAATACACCACAGAGCCAGAAAAACCGAACCGATTAGCAACAAAGTGAATGCTGTGTGTTTTAAAGATACCTTCATAGTTCCTGGATATGGTGGGGAAAGAAGGCTTTGTATCGCACGGAGAGGAAGTCAGTTCCTGTTTAATCAGTATCCGAAGCCAGGCAGTTGGAGATTTCTCCTCACTAATCTGCATCACTGCAACAGCAACCTACATCTTCAGTAATTATTGTCCCATTGAAGCAGTATTGCGTGCATGTGCATGTGCACTGTCGCATTAAATTAAATCGTATGCTGTGTATCTGCTCAAGCACCAACACATCTTACCATAGCTAGGCAACGCTCGTCCCTAGAATACCTTATATACATAACTCGAAAACAGTGTTCGCATCGGCAATAAGCTAATTTCGATTAGCGCTTCTGCTGGCAAGCCCAAGACTTTCAGCGTGCAATTAGAAGACTGACGCGATAGTTTCTTAGGTACAAAACTTTCATAATCACAATAACAAAGGCTAATCGAGATCTTATGAAAATACTCTCTCAACAATGGCAAGACTATCTGAATTCTCCTTTCTCTCGACGGCACTTGCTGCGACTGGGCGCGCAGCTTTCTGGTGCTCTGGCTCTTGGAGCAATGCCGGGATTACTGCATGGTGCTGCACGTCGGTTGACAAGTTTGCAGGCGGACCCATTTACTCTCGGTGTTGCTTCCGGCGATCCCACTGCAGACTCGGTAGTGCTCTGGACTCGACTGGATAATGATATTTTGCGAGAAATGGGAGCCGAGCTGGATACCATCGAAATCGCCTATGAAATTTCCACTTCAGAATCTTTCAGGAATGTGCTTCGTCAGGGCGTTATTATCGCACCTGCTGAATTGGGTCATTCAGCCCATGCTGAGGTTCGAGGTCTACAGGCGGACACAGTCTATTTTTACCGTTGGCAATTAGGCAATATCACCAGCCCAATCGGAAGAACCAAGACAGCAGCAGCTGCCGATGCGGATATCCAACAACTCAGATTTGCCGTCGCCTCCTGCCAGCAATATGAACACGGTTATTTTACCGCATACCAACATATGGCAGATGAACACTTTGATCTGATCGTGCACCTCGGTGACTATATTTACGAAAAAAGTTGGGGCCAAAACCTCGTTCGCGCCCACGAAGGTCCTGAAATTATAACACTTGCTAACTATCGTGCTCGATACAACACTTACAAGTCTGACCCGGATCTGCAAGCAGCTCATGCATCTGCTCCGTGGATTGTCACCTGGGATGACCACGAAGTGGATAACAATTATGCGGCTGATATTGGAGAAGATGATCAAACTCCTGAGCAACTGCTAATGCGCAGAACCGCGGCATATCAAGCCTTCTATGAATTTATGCCGATCCGTCTACCAGTGGGCAGGCAAGGCCCAGATATGCCCATCTATCGCCGGCTGCGGTTCGGCAAGTTAGCTGAATTCAATGTGCTCGATACACGCCAGTATCGTAGCGATCAAGCCTGTGGCGACGGTCGAAAACAGAGCTGTGCGGAACACCTTGATAGTAGCAGAACCCTGCTAGGTGGGGCGCAAAAAGAGTGGCTCTACAATGGCCTCGCGACGGCCGATGCTACCTGGAATGTATTGGCACAGCAGATAATGGTAGCAAGTCTTCGCTCAGTTGGTGACGCAGGCGAAGAGCTATGGCCCATGGATCTGTGGGATGGCTATCCGTTCGAACGACAGGAATTACTGAATGTCCTTGACCAAGCAGCAACGCCTAATCCTGTAGTTCTCACTGGCGATATTCACTCTAATTGGGCAGCCAACCTACAGTTGGATTTCGATAATGAAAATTCGAAAGTCGTAGGCTCCGAATTTGTCGGAACCTCAATTACTTCAGGCGGCGATGGTAGAGACATGTCAGATTATGGAACTGCACTGTTAGATAATAACCCACACGTGAAATTTTATAACGCGCAACGCGGCTATTTATGTGCAACGCTAACACCTGAGCTATGGAAAACTGACTATAAAATTTTACCCCTAGTCACCCAAGCCGGCGCTGACATCAGTATACGCAAAACCTATATCACTGAAGCTGGCAACCCCGGCGTACAAGAAGGATAAAATAATTCAGATCGAAATTCTAAATATTAATAGGACATAGTTACAGGATATTTCTAATGGTATCTTACAAATTCAAGCCAATAGAGAGGGGACACCTCATACCAACAAAAAATAACACACAGTTCTAGTTAAAACGATTGGAATTTACAACTAGCACATTCATAAGGTGAGCAGAGTCAAACTACAGTAGTTTTGAAAATTTGTATTTATCCATTTTTAGATAATTATTACTTTCGAGAGTACTTTCTAAGGGCCATACCGCCGGTTAAAGAACCATAGACATTACCCTCTGCATCGGCGATTACACCCTCCTGGGTTCCAACTTCTGAAGGGTCATCAATGAACTCAAAAACTTCTCCATCGTGGACACTCCCGATACGAATGCCTCGCTCAAAGCCGGGGTTAGTTTGAGGACTTGAAGAAGAATCGGTGACATAGAGTATGTCATTGCCATCGATATACATG
The DNA here is from genome assembly GCA_012960305.1 of Gammaproteobacteria bacterium. Lineage (GTDB taxonomy): Bacteria > Pseudomonadota > Gammaproteobacteria > Pseudomonadales > Pseudohongiellaceae > UBA9145. Next base: position 63,219 of record DUBM01000017.1, read on the forward strand.
CCACTGGGCCGACCAAACTGACGCCACTGGTCAATAAAATTTCCTTGTTGATCGAAAACCTGCAATCTATTATTGCCGCGGTCTCCCACATACAATCGGCCTTGAGAATCCATCGCCAAGGCATGGGGAGTATGAAAGTTACCTGGCCCTTCTCCTCGACTACCCCAGCTTAATAGAAATTTTCCTGCAGCATCGAATTTCATAATGCGCGCATTGGATGCGCCTCCATGCCCATCGCCAACGAAAATATCACCATTAGGCGCTACATAAACTGAAGAGGGTTGATTGAATTCATCTGGACCGTCACCAGGCTGACCGGCTTTGCCCAAGGTCATTAAGAGCTCGCCTGAAGAACTGAATTTAAATACTTGATGGCCTTTGCCATCCCGTCTGGAGTCTTCTCCATTCGGCCCTTCACCATCGGCAACCCAGACATTGCCCTCTTTATCGACAAAATTACTATGAGGACGAATGAACATGTTCTGACCGAAGCTTTGTAGTAAGTTTCCGGTCAGATCAAATTGCATAATCGGCGCGAAGTCCGAACCTACGCAGTTATTAGCACCGCAGCGATCGAAAAGCCAGATGCTTGATTGGTCAGGATGAATAAAAATGCCGGCAGCAGAACCTATTGGTCGATTGATTGGCATTTTGAAAAAACTTTCATCCAAGGTGTAGTTAGGGCTGGGCGTACTCATCGGAGTCGGCTGAGCAAGCAAGCTTGCACTTGCACAAACAAGTGCTCCGCTTAAAAAAACTATCTTACTCAGCCTAATCATGAGAAATCCTAATTACGTAAAGCAAAAGTCGACAGCGAGTTACCTGAAATCACCGAAACATATTGCACGCCATCTACCATGAATGTAACTGGAGCCATTACAATTTGTCCGCCAAGATTTACGTTCCACAACAATTCACCAGTGTGGGCATCGATGGCATGAAAGTAACCTTCTCTTCCACCGGTAAACAATAAATCAGAACCGGTGGTGAGCATACCACTATCACTAACGTCGAATTGATCATAGGACCAAACTGCTTCTCCAGTTTGCGGATCCATGGCCTTCAATGAGGCGTGACCAACTTCATTAGTCCAGTTATTTATCGGATTAGTGCGACCAATACCTATGGTCGGTGCCCCCGGCGCTGGCGCTAAAACAGAGAAACCACCCCCAAGAAAAGCTCGCCCTGGAATATACTCGGACTCTTCCGCTCGATAAATCGTGGCGTAGTCTTTCCAAGCACTAAAATAAAAGTAACCAGTTCTTGGGCTATAGGAAGGTGGATACCAATTTGTGCCACCTTGGTTTCCAGGAAACGTTGGCATTCCCTCTGGCTGTGGAGTTGGTATAGGACGACCGTTTTCATCGAGGCCACTTGACCAGTTCACCGTTACATAAGGTTTACCCTCGAGGAATTTTCCGGTGACTCTATCTAACACATAAAAATAACCATTGCGGTTTGCCCACATTATTACCTTGGTCGGTGTTCCTCGAAAATCTATGTCCGCCAGTACCGGCACCTGCACGGAATCGTAGTCATAGGCATCATTGGGCGTGAATTGGAAATACCACTTCAATTCGCCAGTGTCAGCATCTAAGGCAATTGCAGAATCAGAATAAAGATTATCCCCAGGTCGCTGTCCAGCATTCCAGTCAGGTCCTGGGTTACCTACTCCCCAATAAGTAAGATTGAGTTCCGGGTCGAATGACCCGGTAATCCAAACCGGCGCGCCACCGTGTTCCCAATCATCTCCTTGCCAACTGTCGTGATTCGGCTCACCTGGGCCTGGAATCGTATAGGTCTTCCAAACTTGATCACCACTTTCAGCATCGAAAGCAGTCACGTAGCCGCGAATACCAAATTCACCACCACCGACACCAACAATTATTTTGTCTTTAACCGCCAGCGGGGCCATGGTGACAGAGTAGGCAAGATCAACATTACCTACTTCCACATTCCAAAGTACCTCACCATTTACACGGTCTAATGCCACTAGCCGCGCATCGAGGGTACCCATATAAACTTTGTCATTAAGTACAGCTACACCACGGTTATTGGCACCACAACATACGAGAGAATTTTCGGCGGGCACATGTCGATATTTCCAGAACACTCTGCCAGTAACCGCATCAACGGCCATGACACTGTTAGGACGCTCTGTTACATACATAACTCCATCAACGATAATTGGGTTGGATTGCCAGGCACCAAAAACTTGGTTCTGCAAAACCCATTCTAATTCTAGAGTATTTACGTTATCACTATTTATCTGACCCAGCGCGCTATACCGTTGCGCAGAATAGCCGCCGTTATAGGTTAACCAGTTTTCCGGTTCATCTGCCGCATTTAGAATTCTTTCATAGGGAACTTGCGCGACAGATGAATGAGTAGCGAGTAATCCACTAACAGCAAAAAGAAATAGTGGGAGTTTATTAAGAAATTTCATTACAGGCCTCGCAATGTCAGTAAGTAACCGATGACGTCGGCGACTTCATCACTGTTTAAGGTTGTTGGCTGTTTCGATGGCGCATCACTTATCTCATAACTCACCAAATCTGATTTTTTGATTGAACGCAGTCGTTCTTGGGAATCGATTACCTGCACTGTGTAAGTATCTTCATTCAAGCGTCGGCCGACAATGGTTTCTTCATTCCTCGTCACCATGCGAATAGGTCTATTAATAGGAAGCAAGGCAGTAGCAGGATCCAACATATTTCTTTGTAGTGATGCAGGTGTCCTTACAACTCCAATTGAACTAAGGTCCGGTGCAGTCCTGGGACCTGCTCCATTAACCCTATGGCAGCTGGCACAATCTCCTCTACCATTAAATAGTTCTCTGCCTCGCACAGGGTCGCCAATCCGAACAGCTACGCCATCTGGGTCGAAACCTGCGCGAATAAACGCAACTATGCCATTCAGTTCCTCTGCGCGGAGACTAAAGGCAGGCATCTGACCTTCTGCAGCGCCAGTGGTAATAACGTTGCGCAAATCGTCATCGGATTGCACGGTTCTGAATTGTCCACGGCGTAAATCCACTCCATCCACCAAGGCACCTTGAGGTCCATGACAGAGAGCGCATTGCTGGGTATAGACACGGGATCCAGCTTGGATCGCATCGCTAGTGTATTGGTGGTCACCTACTTCTTGGGCCAATGATTGCTGGGTCAAAAGAATCACAGAAGCCAGCAGTGCCATACAGGCAGTTATTTTCTTAATGCTAGAAATAAAAGAATTCATATCAAATTAAGCTTTAGGACTATTAAGGAAGAGGAAGAATAATCTGAAAGCCGGTCTAGGTCCATTAATGTCCGCTAGAGCCGTTGATGCGGCTGACTCGCACTTCAGTGAGCAGTCAGCGTACGGCCCAATATTTAACCTCTTGCTGCTCAAGGAAATATTCTGCGTTTTCCCCTTGCAACATGGCAAATGTAGCCAGCAATCTCCACATCCTAACTGTAAAGCCAGTTCTCGAGAGTACTTCGTGTCTGAATCTGTCCCGCATTTTCCAACAAACTCTTCAACAACATGTATTCCCTGCGGGAGAGTTCTATCTCTTCGCCTTCGAAAGTGACCACCATATTCACAGTAACGAGACTTATGGCACCGAATGACAGGAATAGCCAGTTTGTTGCCTAATTGTGGCGCAACTGCCTGAATTCAACCGTTATTTCCTACAATTTGTTACAGACTAAGCAGGTGCATAGCTATACAATGCGCGTCGTCTAGAGAGAACCATGAATTTTAAAAACCTGCATTCGAATTTGAAGTTTACGATCGCCACCTTGGCGCTCGTGGTCAGCCCCCTACTGTGGGCACAACCGCAAATCATAAATCTCGAAAATCCCACCGACGACTCGACCATAATTTACCCAGCGGACTACTTCGCTGATTTCTCACCGGTGTCTGTCAGTGACATGATTAATCGTATACCCGGCATTGGCTTAGCAATGGGTCGAGGTAGAAATAATGGGCGTGGTCTAGGGTCTGGTGAAGGTGAAATCCTAATTAACGGTCAGCGCACCACAGGAAAGAACAACTCCGGTCAAAATCAGCTAAGCCGAATCTCTGCGGACCAAGTTTCCTATATTGAAATTATCAGAGGTACGTCGGAAGAGTTAGACATCCGTAGTGGAGGCCAAGTGGTCAACATTGTTTTGCTCGATTCCCCTTCTCGAACCAGCGCCTCAGCCGAGCTACGCACTGACCGATTACATGATGGCACAATCGACCCCGGCGGCCAGGTTTCATTCAGCGGCCAAACCGGTAACTTCAACTATCTATTTCACCTCGAAGCCGACCCACGTTATCGCGCCTCAGAGAGTGAAGAATATAGTTATGACCCTGATTTTAATCTGCAAGAAGTGCGCAAAGAATCCAACACCCGTGATGAAACCGAGTATCAAACCAGTGTTAATCTTGGCTACACATTTGACCGCAGCATAATTCAATTCAACGCTCTCTATGAAGCTAGAATTCCCGCAGCGCAGTCAGATGAATATTCAACGATTGAAAACATAGCCGCACAAACCACTAGAATCCAAACAGAAGATAATCAAAGCCAACGGAATAATTGGGAAATCGGCGGTGACTATGAATACTCATTCTCGAGCGGGAACAAGTATCGCTTCCTATTTATAGTTAATGACAGAGACTTTTTCTTCGATCGTAATCGTTTCGATGTGGAGAATGGTGTCGCCACCAAAAATCTCTTCTTGGGAAACTTCGGCCGCGACAGAGAACGTATTGCCCGCACATCTTACACCTTTGATCTCGACGACAGCCAGGGCATCGAATTCGGTTTTGAAGGAGCACAAACCATTCGCGACTCCAAGCTTAGCCTGGGCCTGGACATAGACGGGACTTCTTCTCCCGCTTATGGCAATTTAGTCCCAGTAAATGTGGATAACAGCGGTTCTACAGTTGAAGAGATTCGTTTCGAATCTTTTGCCGTACACAATTGGCAAATTAATCCACGCATGTCATTAGAAAGCTCATTGATATTGGAAGATTCAACGATTGAGCAGTCTGGCGATGTAACAAATAGCAGAGATTTCCAATTCGTCCGACCAAAAATTGATTATCGATTCGATATCACGCCGAGTTTGCAACTGCGGGCCGGTATCGAGAAAGATGTTTCCCAATTAAGCTTTTCTGACTTCAGTGCCTCTGTCGATGGCTCCGATGAAGACCAAGATACTCAAGCGGGAAATCCTGAAATCGTGCAAGAGCAATCCTGGCGCTACGAATTAAACTTGGAACTGCGTCTACCAAACAATCTGGGCGTAGTGAATTCACAGTTTTACTATCGGGACATTGAAGACGTTATCGACAAAGTAGATGTATCGCCAACTCCCAATGATCTGCAATCGGCTCGAGGCAATATTGGCGCAGGTAAACGCTATGGCTTAAACCTGGATGTATCCACCAAACTAGATGCCCTAGGTCTTGAGAACGCATTATTTTCAACTGGAATAGGGCTCAGAGACTCAGAAGTACTCGACCCATTCCTTGGCATCACGCGGCGCCAACGCAATAATGGTCGCTGGTCAGCACGGGCAAATTATCGTCACGATGTAACCAATTTAGGGTTCAGCTATGGGCTTTTCTACTCGCATAATTCAAATGGCAGTAGTGGCAGAAAAGAAATAGACATTATCGACATAGAAGAACGGAAAAACCATCCAAACATGTCCGGGTTTATCGAGAAAAAAGCCTTTGGCAATTACACTTTCAGATTCGAAGCAAACAACTTGACCGACAATCAGTATTGCCGAACTCGAACTCGCTTTCTTGGAGCGACAGCCGCTGGCATAGTTGAAGAAGTAGAAGATTATTGCAACGGTAATGGTCTCGAACTATCATTTAAAGTAAGAACAACTTTCTAAATAGATTGCCCTTAAGAGTAGGCATGGTAGATTATTATCCGAAGAGTCAATAACTGCAGAGATGAAACACTCAAGTTACATTAAGCGGAAAAATATAGAACTCAAGAAAGGACGATTTTCTATCTTGTGCGGTTTTCTATTTGTGTCTGCTTGCAGTTCATTGGATGTGAACAGGCAAACCGACATTGCTGGAATTACTGATACTTCAGTCGCACCGCCAAGCTTTACCCGAGGCCTAATAGCCAGACAAGCTAGCGAACCCCTCTACCCTATGAGAGCGCAAACTCAGGGAGTCGAAGGTTGGGTAATGTTGCGATTCTCCGTTGACGAAGAAGGCGAGGTAATTGCCAGCACTATTGAAACAATAGAAGAGCAACCACCTGGCTATTTCGGGCCTTCAGCGGCAACGGCAGCCCGACGACTTAGTTTTGAAAATTTCAGAGGCATTACTATTGAAGACGTACGTTATGTCTTTCGCTATGAACTATCAGAGCCAATCTTTCAAGCTAATTCTTCGGCTCGAGATAAGATAGAATTCCGCGAACTCATACCCCGGAACTACATTACACCTAGTTACCCGCAAGTAGCAGAAGAGTTAGGCATCGAGGGCTTCGTTGTTGTGAACTTTACTGTCACCCTAAGTGGCCGCACCGAGAACATCACAATTGAACAATCTGAACCCACTGGTGTATTTAATGACTCCGCCATGGATGCCGCATCTCGTCTTCACTTTGAGCCCAGAATAGTTTCCGATGAAGTCGTATCTGTAGAAAATGTGCAATTCCGATTTGATTGGAACTTACCTGACTAACTAAAAACTAAGATTCCCTAACAAGGGTCAGGCTTATTTTTCTTTTCTGTTCTACCGCTCCACCTGGAAAAAGACCATAATTCCTTCCCAAATATTTCTTCAACTCCTCTAAATAGAATAATAAGGACTTGTCATGCCCATGCCCGCTGACCCTCGACTCAAAACGCTATTGCTATTGCTTCTCTTATTGTTACCTAGCCTGCTGCTAGCCCAATCCCCCACTGTCGATCAACAAAACTTCAACAACGGTGATGGCTTCGAATTAAGTTCTTCCGACGATGGTTTAGCGATTACTTGGGATTCTCCTGAGGGAAAAGCTTATATGAAGCTACAATTTATCTCCCGACAAGGCAACAATGCCGCTGCGCCGTTAATCCGCGAGATAGGAATTGACGGCGTTGCCGCACTGGAGGGAGTTGATCCAAATTATTTGTTCTGGGTTGGAGAACGGGACTTGGAATTAAGAGACGGTTGGGAAATATTTTTTGATCGCGTGCCTACTAGGCCTTATTCAGTAGAAAAAGGCTATTTGATTCCGGGTTCGGTAACAGTCTCCAGCAAAGGCGGCCGCGCAACCATAGAAATAGACGGGCTGAACAGCACAAATTTCTCCGGATCACTCGCCTTCATTTTGTATCACGATAGTCCCTTTGTTCATATGGAAGCCAGGGTTGCAACGAAGCACTCCGCCACTGCATTTCTCTATCACGTTGGCTTAGCGAAACCGAACACATCAAGGCATCGCATCGAATGGATAGATTCCATGGGCGAAAGTCATTCTGAGGCTATTCTAGACGGCACAGCCGACGTTTATCAAACTCGATATCGCAGCATGGCGTTATCTTCTAATAATGGCTCTCTGGCGATCTCACCCTTTCCTCATCAATACCTCTACCCATTAGATTTCGCCGATAATTTTGGCTATAACTGGGCCGGCGATGAGTATCTCGACATGATCGATGGCTTCGCCTGGGGGGTGCGCCAGCCGCCAATGGGCGATCGCCGTTTTGTACCCTGGGTTAACGCCCAACCTGGCAACTTGCAAAAGCTTGGCGTATTACTTTTTGTTTCGAAGAGTTCTGGCTTAGAAAATCTGGAAGTCGTTAAGCGATATACCAGGAACGACAGTTTTAAACCGTTGGACGGTTACAAAACTCTAAGCAGCCACTATCACCATGAACACTCCCTCGATTTTATAGAACAACAGGAAGACCAGCGTACCAACGGCATTCCAGTGGGGCTGGAAGATCCTGATTTTGTCCAATTTTTTAAACGTATGGGAGTGGATATGGTGCACATGGCAGAATTTCATAACAGCCGAACTCCAGGCATGGACACCAGAGAAAGACTGTCGCAAATTAAAATCATGCATGAAGAATTTCAGCGACTCTCTACTGATGATTTTTTATTAATGCCCGGCGAAGAACCCAATGTGCATCTTGGCAGTCATTGGTTAAGTCTATTTCCTAAGCCAGTGAACTGGGTTCTTAACCGTAACAATGATCAACCCTTTGAACAAGAAATTGATGGCCTCGGCACGGTCTATCATGTTGGTAATTCTGACGACGTACTCAGACTTTTCGAAAAAGAAAATGGCTTGGCTTGGACTGCTCACCCGCGAGTAAAGGGCTCCACCGGCTTCCCCGATAACTACAATCAAACCGATTTTTTTGAAAGCGATATTTTCTTAGGTGGCGCATGGAAAGCCATGCCTGCGGATTATTCCCGCGACATGTTAGGCTGGCGCGTGCTCGACCTCGAAGACGACATGGCCAACTGGGGCAACCGCAAATATATACTGGGCGAAGTAGACATCTTCAAAATCTATGAAGACTATGAATTGTTCGGCACCATGAATATTAACTACCTCAAACTCGATGCAATTCCCAAGTATGAAGATGGATGGCAACCGGTGTTAGACGCCCTTAGTTCAGGCTCTTTCTTCGTTTCTACTGGTGAAGTATTAATCCCCGAATTTTCAGTTGCTGGGAAAGAAAGTGGGGAAACCGTCAGTCAAGGACCTGGCAATAATTTCGTAACTTTGAATGCAAATTTAGAATGGACCTACCCTCTATCCTACATGGAAATCGTCTCTGGAGATGGCAGCAACATTTATCGTGAACGCATCGACCTCTCAGATACCCGTGAATTCAGTGAACGGAGTCTGGAGCACTCGCTAGATCTGAGCAATAGAAAATGGGTTCGTATCGAAGTGTGGGACATAGCTCGAAACGGTGCTTTTACTCAACCAGTTTGGATCGAATAACAAACAGTCCAATAATATCAATGAATACTTCTTCTTAAGGATAAAACAACATAATGCGCGAAATAACAATCTATACTTCTCTGAATTGCGGCTACTGCTCCGCAGCCAAACAACTTCTTAGTAGTCGAGGTTACAAGTACGAAGAAATCAATATGCAAGGTGATGAAGAACTCATGATTGAAGTTATGCAGAAATCGGGACAACGAACCATTCCTCAAATTTTTGTCGGCGATCACTCAGTGGGTGGCTATCAGGAGTTACTCGCGGCGGTAGTGAATGATGACTTCGAAGAGCTGGTTAATCCTGTCGGCTAAGCCCTCAAACCCTCCACCTTCGAGCCTTTCAGTTTTCCGGCTCTCGCACAATTTCTAGGAGAGCAAATTATCTCATGACACATACATCAACTAGTTGGGCTTTATTATATAGTTAACGTTGACGTCAATGTTAACTATATATATTCTCAATTTTTAAGCTTTTTCGAACACAGATTTATCTCATTAGAGCTTAGCCATGACCAAGCAGTTTTCAATTTCAGATTTGGCCGCAGAATTTGGCATAACCACCCGAACTCTTCGCTTTTATGAGGAAAAAGGCCTGCTTGCGCCCAAGCGTATTGGCAACACCCGCATATTTTCTTCGGCACAACGAGTAAAGCTTGTGCTAATACTCCGCGGCAAAAGGCTAGGATTTTCTCTTGAAGAAAGCCGCGATATTATCGAAATGTATGACCCTCTCGGGAAAAACAAGCGCCAATTACAAAGTCTCATGGAGAAAATAGCGGAAAAGCGTCAAATAATTGAAAAACAGAGAGCAGAAATAAATTCGATGTTGGAAGACCTTAAGGCCGTAGAAAAGAACTGTATTCAAGCGCTAACGGAAAGCAAATAAACCCTAGAAAGAATCTTATCGAATAAAACGGTGATGAATATGAATACCTCCTATCCAGCCCTCAATTTTAATCTGGGTGAGGATATCAATATACTGCGAGACAGCTTATTTAAAATGCTACAAGTTGAGTTAGCGCCTCGAGCAGCGCAAATTGATATCGACAACGAGTTCCCTGCAGACATTTGGCAGAAATTTGGCTCCATGGGTTTGTTGGGAGTGACAGTACTGGAAGAATACGGCGGCTCTAATATGGGCTACCTGGCACATTGTGTTGCCATGGAAGAGATATCTAGAGCGTCGGCTTCAGTAGGCTTATCTTATGGCGCCCATTCCAATCTCTGCCTAAATCAAATTTCTCGCAATGGTAGCGAAGCGCAAAAACACAAATATCTACCCAAGCTCTGCTCTGGCGAACACGTTGGTGCATTAGCAATGTCCGAGCAGATAGAACCAAAGATGGCTATATCCTCAACGGCAATAAAATGTGGATAACCAACGGGCCTGATGCAGACACCTTCGTTATATATGGCAAGAGCGATCCTGAATCAGAGTCCAAAGGAATCACTGCGTTTATTGTAGAGAAGGGTTTTAGTGGATTTAGTCAGGCACAAAAATTAGACAAACTGGGTATGCGAGGCTCCAACACCTGCGAACTTATCTTTGAAGACGTAGAAGTTCCTATAGAAAATGTGCTTGGCGAAGACGGCAAAGGCGCACAAATACTAATGTCGGGTCTTGACTATGAACGAACCGTTCTCTCAGCTGGGCCAGTTGGGATTATGCAGGCCTGCCTTGATTGTGTACTTCCCTACCTCCATCACAGAAAACAATTTGGCCAGCTCATCGGTGAGTTCCAGCTGATGCAAGGCAAGCTCGCTGATATGTATGCATCACTTAATGCCTCTCGCGCCTATTTATATGCGGTAGCATCTGCCGCTGATCGTGGTGAAGAAAGCCGCAAAGACTCAGCAGCTCTAATTCTCTTTGCTGCTGAAAATGCCACGCAAATGGCGCTGCAAACTGTGCAGGCACTGGGAGGAAACGGTTATTGCAATGAATTCCCTGCGGGCCGTTTGCTGAGAGATGCGAAGCTTTATGAAATCGGCGCGGGCACTTCTGAAATCCGCCGTGTGTTAGTTGTGCGCGAACTGTTTCGTGAATCAGCTTAACGAAAGAGAACTTTATAATGGCAATACTAAAATCAAAAATTTCTACCGATAGTGTTAGATTTTTAGAAAATCGCGACTACATGCAAGTTCAAATTGACGACCTGCGAAAAAGACAAGATGAGATTTCCCTGGGCGGACCCGCCCCATCAAGAGAGAAACACAAATCCCGGGGGGAAATTATAAGCACAGCCTGAATATTTTCTGGTCCAATTTTTTCACATTAAGTGTAATTAGTGTTTCAACGAACAGGATTGTCATGTTTATCCAGATTGAAGTATCTTATGAATGCATTCTTGGTAATGCTCGCACAATCATTAACCACAGAAACGATTAGCTATTAATCTATAAACTATTATTCAATAAACCAAAGAAACAGATAAGGAAAGAAAATGTTTAGTCATATTATGCTTGGCGCCGATGATATCCAAAAATCCAAAGCTTTTTACGATGCAACTCTTGGAGCGCTGGGTCACGAACCCGGCATCATCGATGAAAATGGGCGCGCCTTCTGGATTACTAAAGCCGGAATTTTTTGCCTAAGTGTTCCTATAGATGGTGAGCCAGCAAGCTTTGGTAATGGCGGCACTATCGGCTTTAACGCTGATAGCACCGAAGCAGCTGATGCATGGCATGCAGCTGGCTTAGCTAATGGAGGAACAGCGATTGAAGAACCACCAGGTGTTCGCGAAGGCTCCACGGGCTCTATGTATCTTGCTTATTTGCGCGACCCGGATGGCAACAAAATCTGTGCGCTTCTCCGCATGTAGTAGCACTGCAGCCACTGCGCTATTGATGGTTCCGGCATAATCAATTTAGACATAATTCTAGAGGTACGTCATGTCACGATTACTATTTTCTAGCGCATTACTTCTGTGTATATTCACAGAAAATTCCATCGGAGCCGAGGCATGTGAATCACGTGCCAATGCTCTGTTTATTTGCGGAACTACCAACCCGGAAGATCTATATCAGATTCCCGGCACTCCTTGGGTCATCGCCTCCGGGCGCATATCTGACGTGGCAGGACCAATCTATGCAGTGAGTGCTGAAGACTTCAGCGTACGCGAAATATTTCCTGCTAATGCCTCACCTCCTCAGCACGATCGGGTAACCTACCGCAATTGCCCCGGCCCCAACCCTATATTCCAACCCCACGGCGTGACCCTCCGAGAAGGTAGCAATAACAATCACACTCTATATGTGGTGGGTCATGGTGAAAGAGAAGCCATCGAAGTTTTCAATGTAGATGTCTCAGGCGAATCTCCTTCTCTTAGTTGGATCGGCTGTATAATTTCACCCGCCGGAACTAAAAGAATTAATTCAATCACCGCATTGCCTGGTGGTTCTTTAGGTGCCACCAATTTCGATACCGATGGCGGCGAACTTTGGGAATGGCACCCAACTACCGGCTGGATTGAAGTTCCCGGTAGCCAAATGCCGGGCCCAAATGGGCTCGTTTCCTCAGAGGATGGGCAGTGGTTTTACGTTGGGGGCTGGAGTGAACGGGCTCTGGTTCGACTATCTCGTGGTAGCAATCGTATTCAAATTGATTCTGCACCCGTGGGATTTAATGTAGATAACGTTCGAATAGCCCCAGATGGGAAAATTGTTGTAGCCGGTCATGTCACTCGCTGCCCTGAATCGGTTGAATGTGAATTATCAGCTGCTAGAGTTGCGATGGTCCACCCTGAGACTCTCGAGGTGGAACAAATCATTGACTATAAGGGTAATGATTTTTTCCGTCTCGGCACTGTTGCTATTGAGATTAACGATGAAATTTGGATTGGTGGAATCAGAGGCAGTTTAGGCATTGCGAGGTTTGTTCGCTGATTGAACGAATTTGTTCTTAGACATACTAGCCTACGCTGCCAAATGGTCGAGTTCATAAATTCTCAATGTTGCTGCATTTCCTAAAAGAAGGAAGACGGCGCTTACCTCTTACCCTTATAAATCAAATGCAGTTATTTAAAATAGCATCCATTCATTGGGGAAGAATGATAAAGGCTGCTCAGCCCTTAGTCATTCAGAGTAACTCAACCGGTGCAGCTACCTCCGCCAAGTACGCAAAATTTTGAACAATGAGGATGATTGAGACTAACCTTCTGCCAGGATTCTTTTAAAGTGCTGCCGAGGTTGAATCGTTGATCGTAGGGCAATAAGGTGCACGCCATTATCGAGACCTTAGTCTCATTTCTTTGTTTCACGACCATTCTGGAATTGGAGCACATCAAGTCCTCGGGGCGTTTGTTTAATATACTCCAGCAGGAAGAGGTTATTTCGGGCACATCGAACGATGCGTCCATTTCAGGAAACAAAATTAACTCAGCAGGGCTGGTCGCATCGAGGCTTATGGATTCTTTCTGGAATAAATTTTTGTAGCCGTTCCGCATATTCTCATTAGTTTCGCCCCAGTATGTTCTTCCTGCCACATTGAATGAAAAGTTATTTAACGATAACCAGCGCAACCCCTTTATCGCTGGTTTCCAGGATCGTTTTCCTCTTTCTTTGGCATGAAGCTTTTCGGTGTAATGGTCTAGAGAAACGCGAAGTTTTAGGCAATCAGAATAATTATTTTTGAGCTCGAGTAAAGCTTCATCATATTTCATCATAGTGCTCATAGCATTGGTTAAGACCAGAACCTTAAAGTCTTGCTGCAAACACATGCGTAATATTGGGATTAATTCCTCATTGAGGAAAGGTTCGCCACCGGTAAACGCTATTTCTTTCGTCGAGAAACTTTCGCTAGAGATTTCATTAAGAAGCGCTCTGACTTCACTTTCACTTATAAAGGCTAGCCGATCATTTGTCGGGGTAGATTCAATATAGCAATTCTCACAACTTAAATTACATAAACTCCCGGTATTTATCCAAAGTGTTTCAAGTTTGAGAGGATCAACATGAGCTCGTGATTCTCCTTCCAGAGTGAACTTTGGATCGCAAAACTTCCCAGACCCCGATGATGGGTCATAGAGTTCTTTGATTTCTATGCGTTGGTCCATTGGATCTCTACTAAATCAAAATAAAGCAAACCGAAATTTTATTGGAATGGTATTTTGTGCCCATAAATTCGGCTAAAATAGTTTTAATGGTTATTCAGAGAAGACTACTTTTGGCTAACTCCCCTTGCTTATGCTAATTAGTTTTGGATCTTTGCCAGCTTCCGGTAAGCCAGACCACACTGTTCTCGTAACTGACGCTTCTCTAACAGAATATCCTTCCATTAGGAGGAAAAAAGATGAAAAAACTACACATACTCCTAGCACTAATATCTATATTGGCTTTAGGCGGCTCTTTCTCAACTATATTGTTAGCACAAGATTCTTCTTCAGTAGCAGTATACACCGCACATGAAATAGTTACCTTAAACCCGGCTCAACCGGTAGTCGAAGCTGTCGCCGTTAAAGATGATCGTATTGTCGCTATTGGTTCTCTCGAAGAGATACAACAATCTTTATCTGGACAAAGCCTCACTATCGATTCTCGCTTTGACGATTTAGTGCTAATTCCCGGGTTAATCAATCAGCATGAACATGCTTGGCTCGCTTCTCTATTATTCATGACCGAAATCCTGTCTATTGAAGACTGGGTTCTACCGGAGAAAACGGTAAGTCGTGTTAGCGATGCTGCCGATTATCGAGAGCGTTTAAGGAATGCAGTAGAAGATCATTCTGATCCGTCGGAAGTACTCTACACTTGGGGGTTCCATCAACTTTTTCATGGTGAGCTGACGCGTACTGACCTGAATGAAATTAGCGATACAATTCCTATCGTGGTTCTACAAAGGTCTCTTCATGAACAGATTCATAATACCCGTGCACTTGAATATTTTGGTATTGACCAGGCCATGATTGATGCTGCACCTGAATCTGTGCAGGACCAAACGAATCTTGCAGAGGGACATTTCTGGGAACAAGGACAGAGCCTAATCGTGCCTACGGTCTTTGCAGACCTTTTTCGCCCGAGTCGCTACATTCCTGCTCTGGAGAAGATAGAAGCATACTGGCATGCGGCAGGGAGCACTCTAATAGCCGAACCCGGTGGCACTGTTTCCGCGGCACTGGTTGCGCTGCAGAACCAGGTATTAGGTGATGCAGAAACGCCATTCCGAATGTATTACATAGCAGATGGAAGATCATTCGTTAGAAACTTTCCGGAAGAAGAAGTAATCGTCGAAACTGAAAAACTCTTTACCTCAGCGAAAGGTATGACTGAATTTGTTCCCGGGCAGGTAAAACTTTTTGCCGATGGGGCAATGTTTAGCCAATTAATGCAGATGAGCGAGGGTTATCTTGACGGTCACCACGGAGAGTGGCTAATGGAGCCAGAGGACTTCGCTAAAGCCTTTCGCATTTATTGGGATGCTGGTTACCAAATTCATATTCACCAGAACGGCGATGCGGGACTCGATTTGGTTCTCGACAATCTCGAAGCTAATATAAATCGTAATCCTCGCGAAGATCATCGCACGGTAATTGTCCACTTTGGATTCTCGCGGCGTGACCAAGTCGACCGTCTGGCAGAGCTTGGCGCTATAGTAAGTGCAAACCCTTTTTATCCAGTAGTCTTGGCTGACCGCTACAGCGAAGTAGGGATTGGGCAGGAACGAGCCCAAGAAATGGTAAGACTTGGGGATTTAGTGCGCGCTGACGTTTCGTTATCCTTGCACTCTGATACTCCCATGGCCTCTGGCCAGCCACTGAGGCTCATGTCCAACGCAGTAAATCGAATCACGGTCAATGGTAATGTAGCTGGCCCAACGCAGCGCATAAGTGCGGAACGGGCGCTGCGCGCAGTAACGCTCGATGCGGCTTACTCTTTGAGGATGGAAGACGAAGTCGGTTCTATCATGCCCGGCAAGCTTGCCAATTTTACTGTGTTATTTGAAAACCCACTGAATGTTTCAACACAGATGATTGAGAACATAAAGATTTGGGGAACGGTACACGAGGGCAGGATTCTTCCATTACCCTAGAATCAAATAGTATTGAGAACATGCATGGAAAACCGAAGTCATTTTCGAACTAGACTGTTTGTCAACTACGCTAAACTTTCCTGGATACCAAAGATGAAAGCTTGACCGAACAATTCACAAATACACACAGGATTAACTACCGATCTATTTTCTATTTCAATCAAGGTCGATCTAGTTCAACTGTGTAATAAGGTTCCAATGTATCAATAGCATCCACCGGCTGACTATTCACATCCCATTTAAAAAGCTCGGCTACAATTCGATCTTGTTCAAAATCTACAATAGAAAAGCCATGCTCTTCGAAAGGTGGTACTTGTTCTTGAAAATCCAAATATTGCGATGGAGCTGGGAGCACACCACGAACTACTGAGGGAAACCCTCGAATTGAGGTACCGACGGGCCCGCAAAGAATATTAGTAATGGGGTTGTCACTGAAATCAAGATTACCAGCGCCGTGCATCGTTCCAACACCAGTGGCATGAAGATCTCCAGCTATTACTAGCGGGTTTCGGTGCCTCATATCTGCCAATGACTGCATAATACGGTCATGTTGATTCAGCCAACCTTGTCGCCAATGAGGTTTGGGGATCTGGGTAGTCAATTGACCGGTCTCAGGATGCAATACATCTGGATACCACTCGCCCCATTTGCCGGCTGTCCATCCGGGCGGATTGGAGGGCACATGTACCAGATGACGAGTATCTTGTGACGCCGTGCGCTGAACGAGCCAGTTTTCAACATTACTATCAAGAAAAACAGAATTAAGTGCACCTACATTTAAAGTGCGACGCACATCGTAGAGCAACACTTCTAACAACTGACCATAGCGCAATGTGCCAAAACTTTCGGAGAGTTCGCCACGTGCAGAGCTGGTGGAATACGGTAGGCCAGGTGAGCGCGTAACATCAGGAAGAAACTCAGGGTAATACAGTTGCTGAGTAGTGCGCGCCAGTTGTAATTGAAACCATGGAACTGGATAAGTGAGCGGCGAATCATTTTCCCAGTGATCATGATCATCCTGAAGAAAATACACAGGCGTAGATCTAAAGGCAGTACCATATAGTGGAGCTATCTGAGGCCCTGCAGCTAGCTTCATAGCCTCTTCATTGCTACCACCCATTACTCGGGCCGCAAAATCAAAGTTTGATTGTTGACCCGCAGGGCTCAATTCTCCAGCCCTATCGCCCTGCCAAGTGTGAAGGTCCCAGTATATGTGATCTCCATTGGCTACCGCCGCCTGAGGTGCGAATGATAATCCTCTTCTTAGCAGTCTTTGGCGTATAGCAATAGGCAGGTTACCGCGACGATCGCCAATTCCAAAGTACTCCCCTTCAGGACCCCCGGCACATGTATAAAATAAAACCCTAACCTGTTCAGGGTTCTGCTGAGGCGCCGGAAAAGTTGATAAAGGCCAGGGCTCGCACAGTGAGTTACCACCACTGTCTTGTAAGGACAATTCATATTCGGTATCCGGTTGCAGCTCGGTTGCATAAAACTCCCAGAACTCGCCACTAGTGTCGTTCAAATAACCTTCGATCAATCTATTGCTGCTGCCATTTTGAATTCGCAGTCGAGGTGTTTCTTTAAGTGCTCTAGAAAATGAAGTCTTTATCAGAATCCGCGATTCATTTACTGCGGGTAACAAGTGCCGCACGATTCCCGAATCCCAATCGTCGGGCTCTGAATTTAGATCTTGTTGTGCGGCAAGTTTTTGCCAAGGCCAGGAGGATAGCCATGCGCCTGCCATGCTTCCTGCGCTGCCGCGCAAAAAGTCTCGACGTTTCAACGACGGTAAATACAAGTTCGACTTGTTTTTGTTATCTTTTTTCATGTCTGACCTTTTATTAGTCATAATTCATCATGCCTCATCGTATCAAAAAATAAGGCCTAGTTTCTAAAAGTTAAGGGCACGGGAAAAGATTAACTGGTGGCACGTCAAGAGTAATCTCTGCCGCCTTTGATTTATGCAGCAGGCTCAGTAACGATATCCTGAAGGACTGTATTCTACTGCACTTGGAAACTCCATTTGCCGTGGTACGGAGTGGCCAACTAGAATAGGCGAGTCTGCAGACCTGCTGCGTGTATTGGCTTGCATAAAGATGCCTTCCCAGCCCCGCGATGGAACCTCTCCTTTCAATCTTAGATATTCATCTAGAGCCACACGAATATCAGGCAGATCAGACTGAGAGTTACGCCCAATATCGGTCAGAAGATGAGCCACTGGAACCTCAAATTTTTTCACACGAAGGTTTAGCCAGTACTCCTCAAGTCTGGATGTGAGTATAAGAGAAGCTTTCTCAGCAATTGACGGAGATTTGGTCCTAAGTGACTGAACTATGCGAGGTTTAGAATAATGATCACGAAGATCAAATGGAACTCTGCGAGAGTAGTAAAAGACCCTACCTTTCCTATAAGTAAAAGTTAGACTCTCTACATTGGTCAACTGTTTGGTCACCACTTGCCCCAAAGGCTATGAGATTTCATAGACCTTTCAAGAAGTTAGCGTCTTAGTTTGGCACGCCCAGAGAGATTCGAACTCCCGACCAACTGGTTCGAAGCCAGTTACTCTATCCAGCTGAGCTATGGGCGCTTAGTGGAGAGGAGATTATATACCGTTACTTGAGCACGGTCACTGCAACATTAACGAGACATTGATTCTATTCTATGTGTTAAATAAACCTCTACAAGACCAACTTAGAATAGACCAATGCTCATTCAGTCACTTGCGTACCATGTAAGGTCAGTGCATTCACGTTTCATGCGAATTCTTATCAGCAGACAACACTGATGAGTAAAATTATTTATTTATTGCTAATCAATAGCGCTTGGCAGCAAATAAATAAACAATTGAAGTGCGAATCACTGGAACTTAATCCACCAGTTCTTATACAATATCCAACCGTCAGATATTTGAAATTTAACTCACCAACTCGAATTATTCAGTCGCTCTAGCTTTAGCTAACTATTCTTTTTCTTAGCCTAGAATTTCTTCTAGGGAAGGGCTGCATGTTGACTACATTTTCAGGGAAATTATGAAATCCATTCGACAATCCCTTATGGCCGTAGCAGCAGCGCTTGCATGCGTTATCGTGGCTCCTCTGCGGGCTGCAGATAGCACGCCAAATATCGAATTCGGTGGTCGCTTGCAAGTGGACACCACAGATTATGACAGTGACAAGTATCAATATATTGAGGGCAGCGAGCTACGCCGTGGTCGCCTGTTCATCCGTGGTGATCTCAGCGAGAATTGGGATTATAAATTACAGTACGATTTCGCCCCGGATCACACTGAACTAAAGGATGGCTATATCCGTTACAGCGGGTTCGCAAATTCTCGAATTACCATTGGTCACTTCAAGGTATACGGAAGTCTTGAAGAACTAACTAGCTCCAACAACATAACCTTCACTGAGCGCGCCTTACCCAACGCACTTGTTTCTGGTCGACGTACTGGCATTGGTTTTCAGAATTGGAGTGATCGCTATAGTTTAGCAATGGCCGCCTATGGACATGAAGCCAATAACGCTGCACGGGGCAAAGGAATCTCAGGGCGTTTTGTTTACCGGCCAAACCTTGGAATTGATTCCATACTTCATTTAGGACTCGCTGTTGCTAGAGAAGAAGATGATGATGACGATACTATTCGTCGTCGTGCTCGACCTGAGTCTCACCAGGACAGTCACCACATCATTTCTACTGGGAGCATTGCTAACATCGATGAATTCGACAAAGTTGTATTTGAAGCAGCTTACATAAATGGTCGCTTTTCTGCGCAGTCAGAATTTATTACGCAAAATATTGAGCGACGATTGGGCTCTGACCTTGAGTTCAATGGTTACTATGCCTACGCGAGTTACTTTCTAACTGATGATAGTCGTCCTTATAGTGCGTCTGATGCGGCATTCGGAACAGTTAGGCCGTCTTCAGAAAAAGGTGCCTGGGAAATTGCTGTCCGTTTGAGCAATCTTGAACTTAATGATGGCGGAATTATGGGTGGAGAAGCTGACTCGATCACATTAGGAGTGAATTACTACATGACTCGCGACTTGCGCTTCACTGCAAATTACATCATTGTTGATTCAGACATGGCGGGTGTTAGTGATGATCCCAACGCATTGCAGCTAAGGATCAGATTTACTTTTTAGTTAAAAATACCGATGATTCGACTGTACTTAATAATAAACTCTTGGGCATTGTGTCTTGGTGCGCCCAAACCTGAATCGTCAACTTGGTTGTAAACAATATACAAACCCGAATTCGCCGATTGAATCCAAGAAAATCTCAAGTTCGTTGCTACCACATCATCACGTTTGTTATATTGAACCAGAGTCTGCAATGACATCCTTGGCGTGAAAGAATATGAAAGGCGTAACCGCGCTAAATCTACTTCAAAGTCACCGCCAGGAACTGGTAAATCAATATCGCTGTGACTCCAACTTAGTTCAGTACTAAATTTTTCCCCGACCCTATAGCGCAGTGTTGGCTCAAAATTAACTCTGTCGCCTCCGAAGAAGCCACCGATGTTGCTACGCAGATCCAGAGACAGAGGCGCGCCTTGATTGGTTTGAAATACTATCTGCACCTCTTCATGATCATACTCGCCGACTGGCACCTCTACTCCATCGGCAATCTCGAAGGCCTCTTTTACGCCCTCTTGAGTAAAATTCATTCCAGTGTGAATCTCCATACCAGATTGAAACTCCCAATGATTATCTACGTGCAAATAGCCTGTTTCTTGAAAGCCATCGAAATCCCAATAGCCGCGGTAATTAATGTGAGGACGCAGTTCATGAAGGCCCCAAAGATTCTTAGGCCTTATCGCTCGGCGAATACCGGCCTCATACTTACGAAAACCACGACGAGACAGAAAGCCCACTTCAGGATTAAAATTCTCACCGATTTGCGAATAACCGGCATTAAGTGTCCATTCTTCATCTCTATAATTTGCAGAGAAGCCTCCAGCTCCATCGCCCTCAGAAATCCCGGGCGTATCTGTCCTAGATACCCATCCACTCAGCAGAGTGGTATCGCCAATTCCATAGCGCCCATCTACCGCATAAGTCCGGTTATAGTCATCACGCCCATTCTGATTAACAGTTCCATCACCATCTCTCTCAACAAACATAAATCCAACCGCAGAACGATTACCAAATTCTTGATTAACTCTCGCGACAGAAAAATCATTCTGTGGTGAAATACCTTCTATCCCTTCCGTACGCATGCGAAGAAAACCGACATTAGTATTGCCCCCCACCTTACCAGTGAGTCTTGCACCGCCTTCAATTGGTAATTGGGAGCCCCCTGCGCCTACACCAATTCGGCGACTGAAAAATAATTCTGCTTCACGTGGGTTGCCGATTGCGAATTGGCCCGCATTTTCTAAAAAGAAAGGTCTCTTTTCGGGAAAGAATAAACTGAAGCGATCAAGATTGACTTGCAGCTCATCAACCTCAACCTGAGCAAAATCAGTATTGTAAGTAGCATCAAGCACTAGGCTTGGAGTCACGGAATATTTTAAATCAAATCCATACTCTTCATTGCCATAGTTGCCAGAACTTAGGCTACCGCCACGAGAAGTTGAACTGAGTGCGTAAGGAGTGACTTGCAGATTACGCTGATCGGGAACTCTAACGCCCCGCAGTTGGCCCGCCTCAGATACGCGATTAATATTGAACTGCCTTTCAAGTGGGGACCAATAGGCAATCTCGTTATTGCGCCGAATATTTCTCTGGAAATTTATGCCCCAAGTTTGTTCTTCATCACCACCAAATCTTAAGGCTGAAAATGGGATTTCCATTTCGGCACTCCAGCCGATGTCTGAGATTTTTGCATTTACTTCCCAGGTTGTATCCCAATTCAAATTGAAGCCACTGCCACCCCCTCGAAAGCTACCGGAGCCTTCATTCGTGACCTGAGCATCATATTCGATGCCGGCGGGATTTGTTCCGAAAACGAAACCATTTTGCCGATCGAGTAAGCCATCGATAATTACTTGAAAGCTATCTGTATCACCCAAAGAAGAGTCGCGCCGACTATCTGCCACGATTATTCCCGCTGGGTTGTCATCGTAGGCGACCACTCCAATGTAGAGAGAGTCTTCTGTGTAACCAATAAAAACTTCAGTTTTTTGCGTGGCTGGCAGACCCTCATCTGGTCGTACCTGAGAGAATCCAGTAGTCGGTTTAATAAACGACCAAACTGGATCAGCGAGGACCTCGCCGTCGATGATAGGTGCCACACTCAGAGCAACTGCTGTCGTCGATGGCTTAACACTTTCTTCCTGAAGTTCTTGAGCATAGGTTGACAATGAAGCACAGAAGATGAGCAATGCCGCGAAGAGCTGAGTTGAATGTTTGAACCTGACTCTATTCATTGTTTGGTATCGTCACTTTTTCAACTTGCTGGTTTTGTTCAATTAGCTTCGCTGTTTTTTTAGGTCAACTTTTAGTATCGGACTTTTCTCGTCACAAAAAAAATGAATTGTTTAGCGATTGACAGGAGAATGGCGCGTAACATATTGTAAATTCGGAATATAATCAACTGCTTAACGAATTTCAAATACCCAGAATTGTAATTGTTTGTAACTAAAATAGACCATCCTAGTTTGCAACATTTCACCTACAGAGCGGAATTTAATAGAAAATATAAACTATAAAAAAGGCACACAATGTAAGCACACTGTGTCTCCTCCCTTCCCTTAAATACGTCGACACTATTAATGTCAGTTCAAGGAACTTCGACTCAAGCTCTGTCGGTAGAGAAGTGCTAATTCTTGAGCAGTTCTTTAATGAGCAGTTCTTTAATGAGCAGCTCTCTATTGATTGTTCTGGAAGAATGCTGAATTTATAAAGTTATAGTCAGTTGCAGTTGCGTAGAGACGACAAAACACCACGAAACCAGAATCACCTGTTCCACGACGGTTACCATCATTTTTAATTTGATTTGTGTTCCTTTATTAAATCCAGCTACTTTCTTTTTATACTCAGGCTGAGCAACTTAGATTTGTAATTCAAAGTTATTAGGTATCACTGCAATATAAGATCATGACCTTTCAAATTTTCTTTCAATGTAATAGGAAATTTTATAATTGCTGCCTGTTTTCCGCCCAATTATGCCCAAGCTACAGCGCCAGCTTTCCTGAAGAGTGCAAAAACGCTACTATCCGAACCTTGGTCAATTCTCGATATATTCGAATTTGATCTAGAATTAAAATTTGTATTGAATGCTGTATATTTATACACAAATCTGGCTCTAAACTGGAATGCGCATAATGACAAATCGTTGCTGGTGGCCAGGTACTGACCCCATCTATATTGCCTATCATGATAAAGAATGGGGTGTTCCTGTTCGAGAAGAGCGACTGCTATTCGAATTTATTTGCCTGGAGGGACAACAAGCTGGGCTGAGCTGGATAACAGTGCTCAAAAAGCGTGATCATTACCGTAAATGTTTCAAAAACTTTGATATTTCCAAGGCAGCAGAACTAACCGATGAGGCTATTGAGAAATTATTGCTGGACCCAGGTCTTATTCGCAATCGATTGAAACTCTATTCCATTCGAACTAATGCCCTGGCTTTTCAAGCGGTACAAAAAGAATTCGGTAGTTTTGAGAGCTATATCTGGTCATTCGTCGATGGCAAGACAATTGATAACCGCCGTAAAGATGCCAAGGCTGTCCCTGCTACGACACTCGAAAGCGATGCAATGTCGAAAGATTTAAAGAGACGTGACTTCAAGTTTATCGGCTCAACGATTTGCTACGCGTTCATGCAGGCAGCTGGGTTAGTCAATGACCACACAAGTAACTGCTTTCGATATAAAGAGTTGAAAAATTTACCCATGTAGGACTACATGAAATTAATTCTTTATTGCGAAAAAATTTAATAGTCAACACAGAAAGGAAAGATAATTAAATATGTATCACTAGGCACTAGCGACATGAACAAAGCTATAGCATCTTACGATACGCTACTCGTTGAAATTAGTGTTAAACGTTTTGTGGGAATGGGAGGCTTTAATGCATGGTCGAGAGATCCACTTCAGCCAGATTTATCAATAATCAAATTCTTAATCGCGAGAAAGCCAGAAGGTAAGAAAGAGCTAGCTAAAGCACCAATTAAAAAACCACTGATTGTTTTGCAAGCAGTGGTTTTTTAATTTTTAAATTGCATGTTTTCAAAAGCGAACAGTTATGAACAATATAAATTCGCGGGGAAGGTTTTATTTTCCTTGGACCACTGTGTTACGCAAAATACCTACACCTGAAAGCTCAACTTCAAAAGTATCACCAGGAACCATCGCTCGAGTGCTGCCCATAGTGCCGGACCAAATCATATCGCCTGGTTCTAGAGTGAAGTATTTTGAAATATAGCTAACCATTTCTTCCATGCCGAAAATTAAGTCTGAACTATTGGCACCTTGCACTACTTCACCATTATGACGTCCTTGAATATCGATATTTTTGTAGTCTAGACCTTTAGCCAGTACTGGCCCTACTGCATTAAAGCCACGAGAACCTTTAGCTCGAACCCATTGAATGTCACCACCCTGCCAGGCTCGTTCGCTAACATCATTGCCGGCGGTTACACCGAAGATGTAATCGCCAGCATCTTCTATTGAAACGTTCTCAGCACGCTTACCAATGATGACTGCCATTTCAGCTTCGTAGTGAAGGTTCTGTGATTCTGCGGGTCTAACAATCGGATCTTCAGGTCCTACAATTGAACTCGCAGGAACTACGAAAAGGCCTGGATATTCCGCTGGGTCTCCAGAAATATGACTGCGGAAGTTAAATGCGGTCATGAAGACTAGAGTTGGATCAACCGGTGCTTCAAGTTTGATGTTTTCTCTCTGAACTGTCACGCCGGTATGTTCCATGGTGGTATAAGGAGCGCCGGCTAATTGATAAATACCATCATCATGAACCATACCCCAATGGACGTCACCACCACCCTGAGAATAACGCACAAATGATTGGGCGCCGGCAGTAAAACTAACTAGCAATGAGACAGAAGCTACTATTGTGGTGATGAATCGCTTCATTTCTAATCTCCAGTGAAGTCTTGGTTTTTTCAAAATTGTAAAAAGCTGGGGATCCGATCCTACGCTGATAACTGATTTCGGTCAACAAGACATAAGTCATTGATTTATTTGGATTAGAAGAAAATTTGGGTGTAAATTATTAATTTCAAAAGCAATTGTCGTTATTGAAATTTTAGCATTGGCCCGGGTTATTCTTCGTGCACTGATCGGCTCTGTAATTGTGCGTAAGCTATTGAGTTCATCTCTTGAGCTCGATTGCCAAATACGACTTTGTGTAGAGTATCGGTAATGCTCCCCTGGAAATCATCAGCATGTAGATATGCCGACACATTGCCACCAGTTGGGTCAAGCGCCATTAGCTGTAAATCATCGCGATGATCTTCAGTAACAATAATCACTGGTGTAGGCTTCCTCAATGGACTCTTCCTCTCTTCACTGCGAATTCGAAACAAGAACTGGTCACTGGGTTTTTTATAGCTATTCCAACCAGTGATCACGCAGGAAATTTTATTCGTCACTAAGCCGAAGAAACAATCATATTGTTGCAAAGCCTCAATGGCATTGGTTTCGTTATAGGTACTTATGGTCGTGTACAAGCTCGTCTTACCAACTAATACTGCACACTCATCCACCAGATCATTGTCTAGATCGTATAGAAGTACTACAGGTTTAAGGCTCATATTATGCTCGGCTCGATTAGTTTTTCTTATTCAGAGAGAAAACTTACATTAGCTGAAATATCTTCTCGCGTTGTGCGAGTCTCATTCGCGACTACTGCGCTGTCTTCATAACCAAAACTAATTCCAAAAAGGATATTCATGTTGCTTTTTTCAATATCAAAAGCTTCCCGCACCAAATCCGGATAATTTCGCATTGTACCCATGGGGCAACTTGCTAGACCGAATGCCACCATTGTCAACATTAGTGTCTGAGCAAACATGCCAACATCTAATGCTACAGCGGTACCGAATTTCGGATCCATGCCTATAAAGGCTATGTAAGGCGCATCAAAATATTCGAAATTTCTGAGTATTGCGCGCAAGCGACCTTTTTTGTCGTCTCTCCCGATCCCCATTTTCGAGTAGAGAGCTACAGCGCATTCAACTTGACGCTTGCGGTAATGGTCTAGGAAATCGCCTCGGTACTCGATATCAGGGTTCGGTTTTACACCTCCTGCCGTGTTCTCAACCATCTGCTTACTCAAACGATCTTTCAGAGCGCCTGAGGCAACATAAACATTCCATGGTTGCACGTTACAATTCGAGGGAGATTGTTGAGCAATTTCAAAAATTCGATTGAGCGTATCTTGAGGGACTTCTTTATCTAAAAATCCTCGCACAGAATGACGGTTGTATACTGTGTCAATCAAACTTACGTATGGATCGGTGACTACTGATTCTAATGTATCAGCTTCTGTATTCGTGTTGTTCATACTTCTCATCCAATAAAATTTATTGTGTATTTAAAAATTTGTCTTAAATTTTTATAAATTAACCATTAGTGAACACTAACTAAGTATACGACCACCATCTACATCTACTGTGGTACCAGTAACAAAGCTATTTTGCATAACAAAGATTATGCCAGCCGCCACTTCTTCTGCTTTACCTGCACGTTTAATAAGATGAGAAGAAGTCATAACCTGCATCTTTTCATCTTTGCCATCTCCCATCCAATCAAACATTGCCGTATCTACAATTCCTGGAGAAACCACATTTACTCGAACTGGAGCCATTTCAACAGCCAAGCAGCGAACCATGTTTTCAACTGATGCACCCACACAACTCAAAGCTGACTGGGCTGCGTTGATCTTTCTTGCCGGCGAACCACTTACCAAGGTAATAGCACCATCTGTCGCTAGATAAGGGGCTCCCGTTCGCACAACTTTTCCATAACCCCAAAGTTTGTCGTACGCAGCTTTAAATTGATCCTCAGTCTGTTCAAGAAAAGGCTTTAGTGTTCTTTCGCCACCGACGGCAGCAGAAACCAGATGATCGATAGTGCTAACTTCTTTGAAAATTGCTTCGAGACTATCTGCATCGTGGGTATCAGCTTGACGAACTTCAAAGGCTCCGTTGCTTGCTTGTTTTGCTTTCTCAATATGTGCTTCCGACCTACCTGCAGCCCAAACATTCGCACCTAATTCTGCAGCTGCTTGCGCCGCCGACAATCCAATTCCAGCAGTGCCACCAATAATTACAACATTCTTACCGGTTAGATTATTCGTTGTCATGTTTTACCCCACTTCTGATTTGTTCTAGTTAATTTGTTCTGGTTTTATATAGTTTTCCTATTTATTAGGTTTGCCACAGTAACAGCAGCAATCCATTCTTCTTAGACAACTCTCCTAGAAAACTCTGCCAGGATTTAATATTCCTTGCGGATCCATGGTTTGCTTTAAGGCTTTCATTAATGCAATTTCGGATTCACTTTTACTGTATGACAGAAATTGTTTTTTCATCAGACCAATGCCATGTTCTGCAGAAACTGCTCCTTGCAACTCCCTAATCAGTCCATAAATAATTTCATCGATCTGCAAATGATGATCTGCTGTGTCTTTGCCGGTACGGATAATTATATGCACATTGCCATCACCGATATGACCGAATAATCCCAATATCGCTTCAGGCCATACGATTCTGAGTCGCTTTTCAACCTCTTCTCCGAAATAGCCCATGTCACCTACATTTAGGCTTACATCATAAGTATGCATATAACCGACCCCGGGATACACTTCTGCTGCTCCATCGCGAACTGTCCACAGGTTTTTTATTTTAGTATCTGAATCTGCAAGAATAACTTCTTCAACTAATCCTTGGTCGGTCGCTTTACTCAGGGTTTCTATAAACAATTCCGTATCTCTGTCTGCATTAGACCCCATACTCTCAATCAGCACGTAAAAACTATAATGATCAGCTATAGGCACAGTTGCATGAGGCACATGTTCATCTATTAACTTATAAGTGTTCTGCCATATCACTTCAAATGCACTCAAATTCGAGCCTAGGTAAGACTGAGCATGGACAAGTAAGTTAGCGACTTTATCGAAATCCTTCACACCACACATGGCAACGACTTGGCTGCTTGGCTTCGGTGACAGTTTCAGCACTGCGCGCGTAATTAGCCCAAGAGTACCTTCGCTACCAATAAATAATTGCTTAAGATCATAGCCGGTATTGTTCTTTCTGAGTTTATGTAGTCCATCAATGATGGTGCCATCGGCTAGCACTGCTTCTACTCCTACTACCAGATCTCTAGTCATCCCATAGCGAATGACACGATTACCACCGGCATTAGTTGAAAGGTTGCCACCAATAGTGCAGCTGCCGCGTGCACCTAGGTCCAACGGAAATAAAAGATCATGCTCATCAGCTTGTTCCTGAATTTTTTGTAGTTCGACCCCCGCTTCAACTGTCATGGTGCTGGTAAAGCGATCAATTTCAACTACGTTTTTCATGCGCTCAAAACTAAGTGCTACTTCACCGTCAAGAGGTGCCGCCGCAGCAACCAGACCAGTCATGCCGCCCTGAGGAGCGACCGGTTGATTTGCAGCATGGCAGGCTCGAAGAATATCGGATACTTGCTGAGTATCACTTGGCCGTAACAAAATGACTGGAGGAACGGAACGGGCTCCCATCACATCCTTGTAATTTTTTGCTTCGATGTCAGAACCCGCTCGGTATCCTGCTGGTCCGACTATGGACTTTAGCTGTTCTAATAATTCAGCTGAACCCTCTCCTAGCGTACTTTCCATTGCTGAATCCCCTTTAGCCGATCTTAAGCTATCCGATACCTAGTTTTAGTATTGCCTGAATTTTGCGACTTTTGTGACCTTTCGCAAAGTCTAAAAAAAGAGACGGGATAGTACCATATCCTCTGTGTTGGCGAGATGCACTAGGGGAAAACTGGTACACTGATTTCGATAGATATTGTAACTTTTTTGGTAGTTTCTCGTTCAATTCCCCTAAGCCTTTTTGGAGTATGTAATGATTCGCTTATTTCTAGCCGCAATCGTCGTTAGTGTTATCAGTGCTTGTAGTTCCTGGGTTCAAGTAACCGTCGAGGGCCAAGCTGTTCGTGTAGCCACTGCCACCGAAGTATCCAGCTGTGCACGCATTGGCAGGGCCCGTTCTAAGACTCTTAGTCGAGTTATTTTGGTGGAGCGCGGTGGAGAACGACTTCAGGAAGAACTGCTTTCTCTTGCTCGCAATGAAGCGGCAGATCTCGGCGGAAATACCGTGGTTCCAGAGTCGATAATCGAGGCAGGCGAACAAAGCTTTGGCGTTTATCGTTGCCCCGAATAAACCACCGAACAACCCACCCAACTTCGAAACCAAAAAACGATTTGACCATATGACCAGATATGTTATTCTGGTCATATGACTAGTGCAATAGCTGAGCTTTTTGACAAAATTACCGCCGAACCGGGCCTAGGAAGATCCTTAGACCACGAGGGTTCCGCAAACTATGCGGTTCAAAAAACACTCATAAAAGTGGCAACAGATCATTTTGTACGGTTTGGTTACCGCCGGGCCAACATTGCAGAAATTGCCCTAGCCGCGGGTATCGGAAAAGGTACCATATACCTGCACTTCGAAAACAAAAGAGAACTATTTCTCAGCTGTCTAATTGCCGAAGAACGAGAGCTTTTGCCGCAGCTAGAAATCATTGAGAATTTTCCGGAAGAAGAAAGGCTCAGAGCGTTTCTTGAAGTCACGTTTAGTTTCGCTCTAACGGCGTCACTGACTAGAGCCCTTCTCTCAAGACGTCAAGATTTTGCTGCCCTGATCGAAGAGATCGACGCAACCATTTTAAAGAATCAAGATGAAAAATTTACTGAATACGTAATTAACAAATTGATCAGCCCAGTAACACATAATCTAGACACTGATGATAAGAAGACCATCGCCAACGTTGTAAACCTTGTCACTCTTGCCATTGGATATCTGCCTGAGATGGCCTTTGATTTGCCTAAACAGGAAATACGTACTGACGACTTTGTTAAGACCCTGGCCATGATCATCGATCAGGGCATAAAGAATACCTAGAGAGATTTATCAAAAGGAAATATTAATGGACAGAATACTTTTAAGCCTTACCGACATATTTGCTAAGGCCCCAGACTACGTCCTGAATTTCAAAAAGCGGGTCCTGTTAGGGCTTACAGTTATTTCCTTATTTATGCTTTATGGTATTTTTACCCTGACTTCGTTTGACATGTCCACAGATAGCTTTTTGGCAGAGGAAGATCCTGCCACTGTTGCACTCGATGAATTCAGGCGGCAGTTCGGAGGCGATGATTCGGTCTTTATTATTTACACGCCCAAAGATGGTAATGTGTTTTCGAGCGCATCCCTGTCAACTGTCCAGCAAATTACCGATGACTTGAGCAATTGGGAAGACCTTGATCGTGACAATTACCCGGATGTAGATTGGGAACAGCTAAACCACATCCGGCGGGTGCAGTCTCTTGCCAATATCCGAGTGCAGGAAAGTGTTGGTGATACCCTCAGATCCGACCGCCTGGTCCCACGAGAACTCCCGACCGATCAAGGTAGTCTAGAAACTCTCAAAGTACGTGCCCTGGATCAACAGGATTATGTTTCAGCATTCTATTCAGAAGACGGTAGATATGCTGCGATATTAGTTCAAACCGATTTCGGAACAATCCCGGTCGAAGGCTATGAACCGGTGGTCAATATTGACGGCATTGAGCTGGACGATGGCTTCGCCAATTTTGACTTGTCTTTTGACGAGAACGCGGTCGTACAGGAAGTAGAGTTTCAGGATACCGACCAGTTAGCTTATTTCTCTTTCGACACAGCACTGAGAGCTGTTTACGAAAACTACTCAGATGAATTTGAGTTTTATCCGGTAGGCACGCCATCCATGATGGGACAAATGCAGGATGTCCTTAACCAGATGGCTGTGTTGGGAACTTTAATGGTTTTAATTTTTTCAATGCTCCTGTGGATCTTTTTTCGTTCCGCTAGCGCACTTTGGTGGCCAATGGTCACCATAGCCTTAAGTGTCGTCTGGATGTGGGGCATCACTGTATGGCTGGTAGATGCCATTTCCTCCATGATCGCCTTAACCGTGTTGCTGGTTTTTGCTGTAGGGATCGCCGATTGCGTTCACGTTATGAGCGCTTACTTTAGTTTCAGACGTGACGGAGAGGAGCATTATTCAGCTCTTTCGCACGCCTACAAAAAAGTGGGTATTGCCATATTATTGACCACTATAACCACCGCCGCAGGTGTTTCCGTGCTCGCGACCTCCAACCTCGAGCCAATCAAAGTCTTTGCGTGGATGTCTTCTTTTGGGGTCTTTCTTGCCTTCTTTTTCACTATAGTCCTTCTCCCTATACTACTGGATCTATGGCATCCAAAGGCAATTCACGAGAAGAACAGCTTGGCTGACAAATTAGGCGCCAGGTGGACTTCAATAAAAAATAAAAGAAAACTTTCCATATCAATCGTTGTAGGGATTTTACTCCTTGCTTCTTTAGGAGTTTTAGTTGGCGCATTCATGATCTTTGTAATTGCGCTCACTTACTGGATAGTCAATTCGCAGCGGGAAATTCTTGCCAGGGTTCCCAGCCTGGTTCAAGGGAGCCCTTATTTAATTCTTGTCCTATTTGCATCCATGTTTGCGCTGTGTATTTATGGCGCAACGAAAATTAATATCGACACAAACATTGCTGAAATGTTCAAAGCAGACCACCCTTTGACGATCGCTGTTACAATAGTCGATGAAAATATGTCGGGCACACAAAATATGGAGATTATGATCGATACTAAAACCAGTGATGGCATGCTTGATTCTGATCTGCTTGTCGCCGTCGATCAGCTACAAACACGACTGGAAGAGGGCTATCCTGATATTGTGGGTCGGACCAATTCGCTGGCAAACATCGTCAAAGATACAAATCAAATCATGAATGATGACGATCCTCGTTACTATCGTATTCCTGATTCTGGTCAAGAAATATCTCAATTACTTTACCTATTCAATAGCGCTAATCCTGAAGATCGCAGGAATCTGGTTTCCGATGACTACAGCCGCTCCCACATTAGTGTTACAGCTCGCAACTTAGGCTCATATGAATACAAAGAGTTTTTTGACGATGTGGCTTTAGATGTAGAACAAACTTTCGGCGAACTTGAATCGACCTTTCCAGGACTGGACATCAATTTAACAGGGACTATGGCAACGTTAATGGTTATGGCTGATGAAATCGCCCAATCCCAATTTAACAGCTTTGCTCTGGCTCTGCTGATAGTTAGTTTGATCATGATCATCACTCTAGGTTCGTTCAAAGGAGGTATCATGGGTATGATCCCAAATGCCATCCCTGCGTTCCTGGCTTTCGGCCTGATGGGCTTGTTTGCCATACCTCTAGATACTGATACGCTGCTCATAGCGCCCATCATTTTGGGTATCGCTGTGGATGACACCATACACTTCATGACCCACTACAGGGTGGAACTGTCTCGTACTCGAAGCATCGCCTCTGCTCTTGAAAGCGCTATAAAAGAGGTTGGTCAAGCCGTAATGTTCACCACCATGATAATAGGACTTGGGTTTGCTGTCTTGAGCTTTTCTGACTATTTGGGAATGGCAAAGGTCGGGTTTTTCGGTTCTATGGCTATATTTGTCGCCTTGCTTTGTGACTTGTTTCTTATTCCTGCAATGATAATAATTTTTAAACCCACGTTTGGTGTAAAAAATGTAAACACCTCTATTAACTTTAGGGAGGCAATAGCATGAAACTAAAAAGCACCTTAGGAATAATTGGCACTGCTTTACTGGTCACTTTTTTCCCTCATGCATCAGGCCAAGAACTTACTGGTTTTGAGATTATGAAAAGGTCCGACGATGCCGTTCGCTCGACAAACGATTCATCATTTATCCGAATGCAACTATCAAGCTGTAAGTTTGGTGTAACACAGGGCCGTATTACTTGCGCAGAGCGGGCGAGAGTAAAATCACTCGAGTCAGTTGCTAAAAATTATGGCCCCGAACTTAAAGATACCAAGAGCGTTACCATTACGCTGGAGCCAGCTGCTGAAAGAGGAATCGCAATGCTTAGCTATGCTTATGAGGATTCAGAAAGGGACAACGAAACATGGCTATATCTATCTGCAATGGGTAGAGTAAAAAGGATCGCCGCCGGTAATTCGGAGGAAGAAACTGAACCTGCCTCTCTGTTCGGTTCTGAGTTCACTACAGAAGATACCGACACTGGTAAATTAGAAGAATATACAATCAATTTGCTAGGAGAGACGACTCAAGGAAATCGAGACGTATGGCAGGTGGAAATGATCCCCAGCGCCGACCGTGCGAGGAAAACACGTTATTCTCGAGTGGTCGAATATATAGACAAGGAACGCTTCGTCTCACTTCGCACAGAAATGTATGATCAGTATGAAAGGGAAGTCAAAAGAATGATGGCGAGCCGAGTTGAGCTTGTTAACGATATATGGATGGCCCGGTCCCTTACTATAATGAATTTAGTTACGAACCGATTATCCAATATGGCCTTTGTCGAAATTTATACAGACCTCAACATTGAAGATGACTTTCTAACCCAGCGCACCCTGACAGATGCTGCCTATAGGGAAACTGAGCTAGAGAAATTAAGATCGCAACTAAATTAAAAACCTCGAGTTCCACATGTTGCGCTTTTGTCCGCTTATTATTCTTGCACAGCTTCTGCTAACGAAAACCTACGCGCAGCAGGAAGAGCCCTTGATTCTGGATGATTCGGTATCTTTTGATACCGAGCTGGCTATAGATGACGATATATTTGGCAACGTGTTTGATGAAGATACGTCCTCGACTACCTCTTCCTGGTTTGAAGGTTTTACTGTCCGCATAAACCAACAGTTCTCAGGGCAGGTGAATAATCATGCCGTGGAGCCATTCCCCGGCTTCTCATTCCCTCGTAAATCTGAACTAGAAACAAATCGCCTGGGCATCAATGTTCGCTATCAGAATGCTTTCGCTCCAGGCTGGCTGTTGCAGGCTAGTGGACAAGGTCGAATCTATTTGAATAACGACTACGAGTATCGCGCCAACAAAGATCATATCGATACAGAGTTTCGAATAAACGAATTTTTCCTGCAGCGTAGCTTTAGTCAGGAAAGCATAAAATTTGGGCGACAAACTGTGGTGTGGGGGGAGACAGTAGGAAACTCAGTTCTCGATGTGATTAATCACAGCGAATTCCGTGATCTTACGATTATTGATATAGAGGATGCCCGACTTAATCAATGGATGGTGGTCTGGGATCATTTTGGTGAAAGCAGCAATCTGTCCAGCTTCATTAACCTCTATCCAGAATTTAACCCAGCTGCTGTTAGAGGTAGCCCATTCTTCTTCGAACCCCCCTTCAACCTCACCGACTATGATCGCGAAAGCAAGCTGTTGTTCGAAGCAGGCACACAATGGAAGAAATCATTTGAAGGCAGCGACATCGCTTTTATGGCAGCGTATCTGTACGAGAATCAATTGCTCTATGAAGATCCGGTTACTGGGATAGGGGATGCTGTTGCTGAAAAGAACGATTTTATTTTATTAGGGTTCAGTGCAAATAAAGCGATAGGGAAACTCTTACTGAATTTTGATTTTGCCTTCAGTCATGATGTTTTAGCCAACAGCTTTGATTTTCCTGGCACCTCCACACTCTCCTCTCCACTAAATCTGAAAAAAGATCAGATAGGAACCTCGTTCGGTTTTGAATATGCCGTCGACAACGAACAAAGTGTCAGCCTGGGTATTCAAGTACAGAAAATTCTAGATGCTGAGGAAGGCTTATTGCCCGGACAGACTTTAGTCAATGATGGGACTTTCGGAAGTTGGTTGGTTCGTTACAGCAACACATTGCTCAATAGCGACTTGGTTCTTTCGTCTACTTTGCAGGGTGACCTTGAAGCAGATTCGCTACTGGCCTTGTTAGGAATGAATTACACAATAAATGATAACTGGGCCATCAGCGGACAGATTATCAGTATTAATGCCAATGCCGACTCACCATTAGTGTTCTTCGCTGAAGACCTAAGAATAGGTACGACAATTACTTACTCTTTCTAATTCAGTCCATTCTCAGCAACCAACTCGCCCTCGCCTCGAGCAAAGATCAGCTATCCCTTCCCAATTTCGTCGGGGAATGGCCAATTATTGAAGTTTGACTCTAACTCACGAGTTATTGAAATCATAGAACTCTGTGATCGTTGTGGCGGCCAGGCCATATCAAAACTTAGAATTTCAGCGGCCGGTCGAAAACTTCCTTATCAAACTCATTTTCCCAATTCGCTACTGCAGTGGATACAGACAAATCACCACCAATATTGACGCTAGTTCGCAACATATCCAGAGGTCGATCGAAGGGAAAGATAAAGCCAATAACAATGGCAATTTGTTCAGGAGAAATACCAATTGTCTCCATCACAGCTGCCATTAAGAAGAGCGAGGCTCCGGGCACTGCTGCGGTTCCGACTGAAACTAGGGTCGTTGAGCCAGCCACTAATACGTAGTCAGCTAATGTCAGCTCAATGCCAAATGCCTGGGCTGCAAAGACAGAAACGATACCCACATAGAGAGCTGTACCATCCATATTGATGGTGGCCCCAAGAGGTAAAACCGTTGATGCAACTACCGGCCTTATGCCTAAATTTTCCTCAGCGACAGACATTGAGACTGGCAAGGTAGCGGAGCTGGAGGATGTTGAGAAAGCTACTAGCATAGCGTCTCTGGCTCCTCGAAAAAACGTAACTGGAGAAAGCTTGAGCATGAATTTCATTATCAACAAGCCGTGTACCAATACCATATGGGCTACGCAGCCAAGAACCACAGCCATGGCAAGGGTAATTACATCTAGTAGTGCTGCCGCCCCTTGGGTACCTGAGACGTAAGCAATTAGAGCAAATACACCAAAAGGCGCGACTTCCATTACCCAGTGCGTGATTTTCAACATGGTTTCAGCACCAGCTTCCATTAGATCCGCTAGCGGCTTGCCCCTGTCACCAATAGTTAAAAGACTGACACCGACCAAAAGAGCAAAAAAGATAATGGCAAGAATATTACCTTCAGCCATTGCAGCGAAGGGGTTTGACGGAACGATTGACATCAGTCGTTCCGACAGTGGAATCGCTTCCTGGACTTCTCCAGGTACGGCCAGAGAAAGATCAACACCAACACCGGGCTGCAAGATAGCCGCGAGAAACAGACCGATGCTGATTGCAGCCAATGTGGTGAACATATAGATGGCGAGAGTTTTTACACCTAAGGATCCAAGTTTGCTTGGGTCACCCATGGCTACGACGCCAGACACCAACGTAACGAAAACCAGCGGAACTACCACCATTCTAATCAGTCGGATAAACAAATCACCAACCCAGGCAATATTCTCAGAACCAGGCCCCCAGATCACGCCGACAATTACGCCAAGAACGAGCGCTCCGAAAATTCGTTTCCACAATGCTATTTCAAACCAAGATCTTAACATGAAAGCTCCCATTCACTCTCAGTGCCACAATCACTGCTACAAATAGCACTGTAAGATTCTTCTTCTACGATCTTTATCGACTATCGATTGCTAAAGCTGTAGACGCGCAATTTACTGCTTGCTAGGAGCCTATAGAAATTCATACCATAGTTCCAGCAATTAACCGCAAGGACCAAGGCACAAAATGGCGCAATGGGTAGAGGGAAGAGTTGTTGAGAATATCCACTGGAGTGAAAATCTCTTCACTTTAAAAATTGATGCTGATGTCGATAATTTTACTGCTGGGCAATTCACAAGTCTGGCCCTGGACATCGATGGCAAGCGCATTGCCAGGCCATATTCCTATCTGAGCTCTCCTTCACAAAGACCCTTAGAGTTTTTCTTTTACACAGCAACTGACGGCATTCTCTCTAATGCCTTAGTTAAATTAAAATCGAATGATTCGTTATGGATAAAACAACAAGCTAATGGCTTTTTTACATTGGATGAGGTTCCCGAATCCAATGAACTTTGGATGTTGGGAACCGGAACTGGTGTCGCGCCCTTCTTTTCAATTTTAAATACTGATGAGCCTTGGACCAGATTCAAGAAGATTGTATTAGTGCACGCTGTACGAACTAAAGTTGATTTGCGTTATCAAAAGCTCATCGCCTTATTGCGAGAGAAGCGAGGTGATCAATTTAAATTTCAAGCATTCGTCAGTAGAGAAAAGATATCTGGCACTATAGAAGGCAGAATTCCAGCGGCAATTCTGGATGGCTCACTGGAGACGGCAATTAATTTACCGTTGTCAGCCGAAAATTCACACGTAATGCTTTGCGGGAACCCTGACATGGTGAAAGATACTGTAGAATTGTTAAAAGCACGCAACTTTCGCAAGAATCGTCGACGCACGCCCGGGCATATTACCGTGGAGAATTACTGGTAAAGCTCAGGTAGTCGCCTGGCCTCAGTTAACAATTCAAACTGAACACCAATATCGAACAAAGTCTGGTCTTCAAAGGAAGGAACGATCAGGGTTAAACCGATTGGCCTGCCATTCTCTTCATAACCCATTGGAATGGTAAGCGCAGGATAATTTGCCAGGGCGGTAATGCCGGCACTACGATTATTAACCGACAGCAACACATCGATCCCGTTTTCATTAAACACTGCTTCCAGCTGCGATCTTGCGCTTGCTTGTAATTCTTCTCTGATGGCATCCAGTTCGCTGGGAGACAATTCCAGCTCCGCCATCATATCAACCAAACCCTGACCATAAGGGGCGCGCAAGTCCATGTCTTCTAGGTTGTATTGCTGCAACTCGGCGATTGAGGAAATGTTAACTTCAGAGCCTGCATTGGCGGACAGATAAATCTGCAGATCGCGAACCATTTCACCGCCGAGAAATTCAGAAAATCTTGAGCTGCGGGTGGGCTGAAAATCGATATCGATGGGTTGTGCACCGTTGGTCTTAAGTAATTCTACTGCTTTACTGTAAAAAGCATCATTGGTGAAGCTGCTCATTACGCCTATTCGCACTTCTCCCAAATCGATCTGCCGATTGATCAACCTAAAATCATCACTTAGCAGCGGCATTGCAAGGTCCTGCTGATCAAAGCCAGTCATGGCATTAAACAATATTAGAGCGTCCACTACAGATTTTGTGATGGGACCTGTGGTATCGAGAGTTGATGAAATCGGCACAACTCCCGATCTGCTCACTAACCCAGTAGTCGGTTTGTATCCCACCATGGAATTCGCACTGGCTGGAGATAAGATAGAACCTGAAGTCTCGGATCCAATTGTCAGACTTGCCAGATTGGCAGCACCAGCGGCTCCGCTTCCCGAACTGGAACCACCAGTCCCAAATAAAAACCGGCCATAAGGATTAAGAGTCTGCCCTCCCATTGCGCTATAGCCTGAAGGACAGTCATTGCAGAAAAAGTAAGCCCATTCACTCATATTGGCTTTACCCAGGATTATTGCGCCATTTACCTCCAGCTTTTCAGTTAAAAAAGCACTAGCGGTGTAGTTGCTTTGCAAACTTAGTGATCCAGCTGTAGTGGCCAATCCTTCAAAACCTATATTGTCTTTTAGTAGCACCGGAATTCCGAAAAGCGAATCCAACGCTATTTCATTGCCGGCATCGCGCAACCGGTCTAGCCGCTGTGCGCGCCTAATAGCGTCTGGATTTAATGCGATCACTGCATTCAGACTAAGGTTTGAGTTTGTTTCAATTTCTCGAATTCGATAAATATAAAATGTTGTTAAAGCGGCATAACTTATCTGACCTGCAACTACGGCTTGCTGAATATCTGGGACGCTCTGTTCAAGAATCAACGGTTTCAGTCTTTGATAATCATTTTCCGAAAAAGCAGCAAGCTCGTTAGCGAAAGGTGCCCAAAGATCATTTTTATTTTGGATTTTTGACTGCAACAACTTGAATTGCATTTGGGCATTAGAGTGATCGGCCAAATTTTGGAGTACTACGGATTCGTCATAGGCTTGCCAAACAATGGCGTCACCATCTGCGGCAAATGATGTTGTAGTGAAAACTAATGAAACCGCAACCATTAGTCGAATTAGACGCACCGACTGCTTGCCTACAACACTAGTTGTAACATTGATAGCAATTTTCAGAACACCATTGAAAATATTAATCGATAAGTCGTTAGCCTCCGATGGTATTAATTGAAGGCGAATAGAAATTCTTCTCATTGATCACATGCCATAGTAAATCATATTAGTTTCACGAGTAAGCACACCAATTACAAGGTGCTCTGTTTGCGGCTGCTACCCATTAACTGGAGACTCTATAATAAGTAGGGCATCGGTACCACTGCTGCGAATTGAAGCAGTGGCCTCATGTAAATTAGCTCGCCCGTCAATCTGCGCTACCTGCACTGCAATTGTATCGATAGCTAATAAATCGAATTTATCCAAGTGATTTACTCGTGGCGTAAAGCTTCTACAGGATCCATATCTGCGGCACGCACCGAAGGGTATAAACCGAACACCACCCCAATCAGGGCTGAAATGGAAAATGCCAGAATAGGAGCTGTGGGCGTAACGATGGTCGTCATGCCCCATAAAGCGGAGATAATAAATGGAATGATTATTCCTAATACCACACCAATTAGCCCACCAACGCCGGAGAGAATTACCGCTTCAATCAGAAACTGCGCGATGATATCTCTCTTCTTGGCTCCAAGAGCGCGCCTGATGCCAATCTCTCGAGTGCGTTCTGTCACACTGGCGAGCATAATATTCATAATGCCGATGCCTCCAACTAGCAATGATATTCCAGCAATTGCACCAGCGACTATTTGATCTCGCAGTGCGCTCTCTTCTGCCTGTCGAAGCAAGGCTAATGGAACTTCGATCTCGTAATCCACATCTTTGTGTCGGCGCCGAAGAATCTGATCAATAATCTCACCCACTTGGATTACTGCTGCCTGTGATTCAACTTGAATAATTGCTTCATGTAGCTCCACAGTCTCAGATTCCATACCACCAGCGGTTTGACGCGTAGTAGTCTCGCCGAAGCGGCTTTTCGATGCGGTAAACGGAATGAAGATGCGACTCGGTGCTGAATTGGAACTACCTGCCTGATTTTGACCGAGGTTTGAAAAGCCTTCCGACTCCATGATTCCAACGATGTTGTAATAATCGCTGTCGATCTTTATCGATTGCCCGAGAGGGTTATCGATGGGAAATAAAACATCTGCTACTTCATCGCTGAGCACAACAACATTGGCATGATCGCGCATTTCTGATTCACTAAAAAATCTTCCCGCGCGTAATTGGTAATTTCTGGAGATTGGGTAATCGACAGTTGTGCCAACAACATCGGTGTTTATGCTAATACCCAAATTCCAGACATTTTTCTTAACAATCCTGGAAGCTATCACATTGGATATGCCAGGGATGGATTCTTGGATTGTGATCACATCGGCGTTGGTGATCCCATAGATAATCGCTTGTGGCGGACCAAATCCTCGACTGCTACTCTCTTCCACTTCAGCCGGCTTAACACTCTTTAACAGAATATTGCTGGCCCCCAAATCACGAAACTGCTGTTGCGCTTCAAAGCTGGCCCCTTCACTAACTGCAAGCATTGCGATCACCGCAGCCACACCAATTACAATACCCAAAACCGTAAGCAGGGAGCGTAATCCGTGCGAATAAATACTCTTAATTCCTACCTGGGTAATTTTCTTCAGACGAATAAGGTTTAGTCCAAACAAGGACTCAGCATGTTTAGCACCCGACTGCCCTGGCGTCAGCACTGCAGACGGTGTCGGAGATTCAAGAATTGCGTCGGTCATCGCTCTCTACCAAGCCATCTCGTAATCTAACCCAACGCTGAGATCGCTCTGCTAATTCATCGGAGTGAGTTACCATAATCAGGGTTTTACCTTGGTCATGTAACTCATCAAACAACTTCAAAATTTCAGCACCTGACTTCGAATCTAAGTTACCAGTGGGTTCATCAGCCAGAATAATTAATGGATCTACCGCCAATGCCCGGGCTATTGCAACACGCTGCTGTTGACCCCCGGAAAGCTCAAAAGGTTTGTGGTCCACGCGATCATCCAGGCCGACTCGTGAGGCCAAACCCATCGCGATTTCGTGACTGTCAGATTCCGAATAGCCTTGATAGAACAAAGGCATTTCAATATTCTCCAGCACATTTAATTGCTGAATGAGATTATAAGATTGGAATATGAAGCCAAGCCTGGCTCCACGAATACTAGATAGTTCGTCATCTTCCATCTCTGAGGTATCTTCGTCGCCGAGAAAATATTTACCGGCCGTAGGCTGATCTAGACAACCCAAAATATTCATCAAAGTTGATTTGCCACAACCGGAAGGGCCCATGATGCTAATGTAATCGCCGGCATAAAAATCTAACGATATACCATGGAGCACTTCAACTGAGAGAGAGCCCATGAAGTAGGTCTTGCGAATATCATCGAGACTAGCAACCAATACCTGCTTATCTAAGATTAGAGAGTCTGCTGATAGTGCTTCTGAATTTTTTTGTTCAAACATAATTACTCAGTTCGGCGGGCTGAAGAAAAGAGGTTCTAGCCACTCAAATCAGTGAGACTTTGTTGCGGTGGTAACAAGAGAACTCGTTCTCCTGCCTGTAAACCACTGGTAATTTCAATAAACGACTCAGAGTATGCTCCTACTTCTATCTCTCGTCGCTCCGAACTATTGCCATTGGCGACGTACACAACTCGTTTGTCATCGTAATAAGTCACCGCTTGAAGTGGCACGTAGACAACATCGGCAAGTCTATCCACGAGTATCTCTACCTCTGCACTCATACCTGGTCGTAGCCAGTCATGGGTCCCATCAATTTTGATAGTAGTAGGATAAACTTTGAGATCTGGGTTCATAAAAGCGTTGGCAGAATCAGCCACCACTGCCACTTTTGTCACAATTCCGGTCAATTGCTGATCGGGAAAGGCGTCAATTGAGACGCTTACCGCTTGCCCAACAGCCACTCGTTGCACAGCTGATTCATGAATATTCACCTTTATCGCCATTTCTCGCATGTCGGGAATCGTCAATATTGCTTGCCGCTCGCGAACCGTAGCCCCTTCTTGAATTGCCTCTTGGCTGCTGTTACCTCGATAGCGTGAAGAGTTTTGATCAGAGGCGCCGTAGACAACTAATCCCGGCCGTTCAGCTCGAATCGTCGCCAGGGTAATTTGCTCTTCGACATCAGCCAGTTTCACCCGTTCAAGATTGTATTTCCGCTCTGCTGAACTGAATCTAGCTTGTTCTTGTGCCTGCTCCGCAATATTTTCCTTAAGCTGACGCTGATAACCCATTACCGCGTTCTCAAAGTCCGACAACTTCTGTTCCGCGTCTTTAGGAAACGTGTATTGAATATAAAGTTTTAAAGCAGTTTCTTTTGCGGCTTCTTTGTTTCTCGCTTTGCTAACATTTAACTCTTCAGCTTCTAATTCTGTTGGTGTGATAAAACCTCTGGCTTCAAGACGTCGCTGCCCTTCTATTCGATCTTGTGCTAATAAATTTTCTTCCTGAGAAACTTGTAATTCATCTTGTAGACTGCGCATTTGCTGTTTGGCTTCACCATCTTCCAACTCGTCCATATTTGCATATTGAGTGAAGTCCAAGGTATCTCGGACGGCCATATAGCTGTCATCCATAAGCAACGTGGTAGTAGTATCGAAATTTTCCGACTCCAGCGGTTGTAAAGTTAAAGCTGATGCAGTTCTCGAACCATCGGTAATACTGGTAGCTCGGCCACCCTGTCCTCCTCGTCCAGGACCGCCTCCTTGACCAAACTGCTGCATACGTTCCAACATTTCAGCAGGCAATTCACCACCATTCTCAGCTATCATTTGTTCAATTCGTTCACGCATTGGCGTCGGCATGGAGTCTAAGTCACTCGGATCAAAGCCGCCGCCATTTGCTCCCCGAAGTTGTCTCGCCGCGCGCTGGGCAGCCATTTCTTCTACTGGATTTCCACGAGAAATTGCTGAAACTGCAGCAAGGTCTGCAATTTCTGCTGTGGCCAGTCGCTCTTCGATTTCCAGTTGCCCAATAATTTGAGAAACTACGTCGCCTCCAAGGAATTTTTCGAAGTCTAGTCGAGCGAAACGCATTTCCTGTCTGGCATCATTCAACTCGGTCATGTTTTCATTCAGTTGAATTTCAAATTGCGCTTTCCTTTCGATAAAAGTCGCTTCAGCTGTTTCTACTGCGATGTCTTGATTCAACTGATTATCAATTAGCTGTGCCGCGTCCAACTCAACCAACACCAGACCATTGGCCACGTCTTCGGGGCTGACTTGATAGCCTTCTTCTACGATGCTCAAGATCTTTACGCCTTCTCGACCCTTAATACGAGACCGAATCTCTTGAGATTGCAATGCTTCCAATGCACCCCCTTCTAAAACCGTAATCTCGAGATCACCTCGGCGGGCTTCGAAAGTAATAGCAGTTTCAAAATCCGAGTTGCCATCACCTAAATTAAATACCACTAAGAGTATGACCATAGTGCCGCCAGCAATTGCATACTGCGTAGTTTTTTCAGCAGCAAGGAATTGCGTCTTCAATTCCAAAAATTTGGCTTTCACCCCCGGCGGTATTCTGTTTACCAGTTGTGAATTTGTGTTCTGGTTATCGGGGCTCATCAATACCTTCCTCCCATTGACCATTATCGTCGACATAGAGCAAACCTACGTCTCTCCAAAAATCGAGCTTAGCGATATTGTGCTGCACTATAGAGCTAATAAGCTCCGTTCGAGCAGCAGTTAAATCATTCTGCGAGTCTACCGTATCTTGAATATCACCAAGACCCAATTCGGCTCTTAATTCTGCTTCCTCGACCCGTCGTTCATTAATCTCCACGCTAGTCACGTTTATCTCGTAACTTTTACTGGCTTCGTTCATTCGTCGCCAGGTGTCCAACACACTTAACTTAATATCGTCCAGCGAGAGCAAATAATCACGAGTCGATGCTTCGTAGTCGATAAGAGCGCGGCGGTAATTATTTCGATTCAGCGTAGTCTCAAGCGGCAACTCTAGATCTAGGCCTGCAGTGTAGATTGCATTCTCGAAATCAAGCTCCCCTAAATTACTGCTATTCGAGCTAGGAACAGAGGCCACCACACTAAAACCTAAGGCTGGGTAGAGCGCGTTGACC
The DNA here is from genome assembly GCA_012960305.1 of Gammaproteobacteria bacterium. Taxonomy (GTDB): domain Bacteria; phylum Pseudomonadota; class Gammaproteobacteria; order Pseudomonadales; family Pseudohongiellaceae; genus UBA9145. Next base: position 107,434 of record DUBM01000017.1, read on the forward strand.
GCGACATCAATGCGGCGGGCACTGTCTTGCACACGATCAAGCTGAGTGTATAAATCCAGCCTTGTCTGCATCGCCATTTCAGTAGCCTGATCCAAACTAATGTCTGGACTTTCCATACCGGTCTCTGTGATGAGAGTCATCTCGTCATCATCAAGAACAATATTCTCATCTGCATCCAAGCCAATAAGTATCTTAAAATTATCCAGACTGCGTTTGTAACGAGTTATAGAAGAAGTCCAGCGCAGATCTGCCTGTAGCGAGGATTGCTCAAGCCGGCCCACCTCTAGAAGGGTAGTAAGACCCTCAGCTTGAAAAGCCTGTTCTCTTTCCAAAGATAAATTGTTAGCTAACAGGCCAGCGTAGTTGTTTTCCGCAGTTGCTCGGCTAAGCAGAACTGAGTAATAATCTGAAGCGACCCTAACAGCGAAGGTTTTTCGAAAACGAGTGAAATCTCGCAACTGATAAAGTAGATCACGTTCTGCTTGCATTAAGGTTTCAGTTGCAATATCGCTGCCGAAACCCCGAAGCAGCGGTTGAGTAAAAGAACCAATTAGAGCACCTGTCCCAAACTCAGAAATATCGCCGGTAAGAAAGCGAGTAAAATTATTAGTGAGATTTATCGCAATGGCTCCGCCGCTCTTCAATAAATACTTAGCTCCCAAACTGGTGTTGGCATCAACGCTCTCACTAGTACTTAACAAATCACTATTTTTCAGGTTTTCCATACCGGTGAGGTCTTGCATGTCTGAAACAAATTCATCAGTAGCGTCCCACTGGTATTCGCCTCGGCTAATAGATGAAAAAGTTGGGCTGTAGCGATCTCTGTCTAAGGTGAGAGCAAGAGCTTCCAAATAGAGCCTTTCTTTCTGCGACTGAAAGTCGCGACTGTGCTTAAAAGCGAGATCAAGAGCATCATTTAAGCCCAGAATATGCGCTCCCATTTCGCTGTCTGCTTCATTGTCGAGGAATTCGAAACTGTCGCTATTCAGAGAAAGAGAAGTCAACTCCACCAATTTTTCTTCATCCACGATGATCTGGTCGTTCATTCCCGGAACGAGTTCTGATTTCTCGGCGATAGCATCATAGCTTTCATCATCAGCGCTGCGTTTATAGCTGGCACTAGTGCAGGCCAGCAAGGCTAGACAGGAAAGCCCTATGGATAAAGTTTTACCAAAGTGTGTCATTGATATTGCCAAGAATATTGCTTAAATAGGATGGTTCAATTGTTGATTATACGCTCTATTAGCAAATTTCAGTCTATATTTAGTGACCAATTGATTGCAGTACTATATTTTAAAACTATTAATTTTATTGATTTTTTATGAAATTCAACAACTAAGCTAATTTGGACTATTGAGAATTGAGCAAATCAGAGCATTCGAAGGCCAAAATGCTTTTATGTATCTACAGTTCTCACTATTTTCTCCTTACTCTAAATCATTACGCTTTTCGGCCTGAAAGATGCACATACAGAGGCTTTGGAATCATGTGAAGGTTCACCTAGGATCGATTCACGCCTGAGACTGTAGCGATGGAAACAGCGAGTCAATAAAGACATGTCTGTCAGCTAATAACTAGAAAAAGAAAGAATAAAATAATGGGCGACTATCGTTTATTTCGTATCAAACTAATCTAAATAATATCTAGACCAGCAAAATATTCATATTAAAGTATAAATTCATATATCCTAACTAACTCGAAAATAATAATACCCATTTAACTGAGAGTCTGTTTTTCACAATTGAATTAAGATCTTAGTTAAAACCAATGTAAGTGTTGTGCAAAAAATACAGAATAGCTCGGTTAAAGTTTGTGAGGAATTAAAATGAACCCCTTTAAAATAGGACTAGTTATCGTTTTTATGGGAGGATTTGCCTATGGCATCACAAGCCTAAGCTTTCAAAATTCTAAATTGGAATCACAATTAGATGTCGCGGGGAACTATCAGAGCCAACTCAATGAACAAACTAACGTTAACATACGCCGACTTCTTGAGTTTGAAGAGCAATTAGGAAAGCTAAAAAGCCAACTATTATCCGCCACTAGCCAGCTAACTAGTTTGAGCGCTGAACTTGAAGAGGCAAAGCAACAGTCAAACCCAAGCTATGAAGCTCTTTTAGAGAAAGCGCGCATGGAGATAGCCTCTGGAACTCCTCGACAACGCCGACACAGTACTTCGCCAATGCGTTCGTTTTCAAATCCCGACACAGCTCGAGCTATGGCGGCAGACTATGTTCCAAAAATGTATGAGAATTTTATCAACACTTTGGGACTACCAGGTACGGAGCGTCAGGAAATCATTGTTGCGATGATTGAATATCGCTCCAAACGCTACCAAATGTTTGGGTCTCTCATGGAAGGCTCTCTATCTACCAATGATGCCATTGCGATTTTCGGCCCAGAAGGATTAACCGATAGTGTGGGCAATTTATTGACCGAAGACCAACTCCGAGGTCTCTCTCAGTACAATGCATTAATACAACAAGATTCTGCCCGACATGTTTTTGCTGAGGGCCTGTCCCGTCTGGGGAATACCATGAACGAAGACACTCAGAGTCATGTGCTCGATGTGCTACTGGATGAAATCTACTCACCCCAGAACAATTACGGCGCAATCGTGGCGGAAGATGGCAGCATGATCAGCGCTTACAACAACCAGCTTGATGCCTACGATCGAGCACGAGCCAATCTTTTAGAAGAGATAAATGGCGATCAGCTGCAACAGTTCGATCGCTTTGTGGAAGAGCGGAGCAGCGGCGTAGATATCATGCTCGAAGCTACTACTGATGGCAGCGGTCGCGTTGCCGTTAGAAATTTCCGAGTTGGAGTGGATGATCTACCGCAATAAGCCGGTCTTCAAACTCAATCTGACTTACATTTTCTCCGTGAATGCCCTACATTAGCGGCATTCTGTCTGTTTCAACTGAATTTTATGGAGTACTGAAATGAACAACCTACAGACTGCACAGCGCTGGCTGCAAATATTGCTTGCCCCTCTGGCCCTCATGCTCTTGGTCTCGTGCAGCGAAGAAACCACACCCTCAAGTAATGATATGGCAAATTCGGTACCTAACGCCCCAGCTCTGGGATATCTGCGCATCAATGCTATGGACGACAACGATCCCCTCGACGCCCAGATTTTTGAATTAGATAACGGCCTGAAAGTCTACTTGACCGAAAATCATGAAGAACCCAGATTCTATGCTGAGATCGCTGTTCGGGCAGGTAGCAAACATGACCCTGCTGACGCGACCGGGTTAGCCCACTATTTAGAACACCTATTATTCAAAGGAAATCAGAATCTCGGAGCTTTAGATTATGCCGCTGAAAAACCTCTCCTGGAACAAATCGTCAACCTCTATGAGCAACACTTCAATGAAACTGATGATACTGTCCGAGCTGAAATCTACGCAGAGATCAATCGCGCGGCCCAAGAAGCCGCAAGTTTTGCAGTCCCCAATGAAATAGACAAGTTATACAACGCGATGGGGGGCAGCGGACTAAATGCTCACACCTCAAACGAAGAAACTGTTTATAAGGTGAGCCTGCCTTCAAATCGCTTGGAACAATGGGCAGAGGTTGAATCTGACCGCTTTGTAGATCCAGTGTTCAGAATTTTTCACACTGAACTTGAAACTGTGTACGAAGAGAAAAATCGTTCGCTGGATAACCGTGGTTTCATAATCTATACCGCGCTTAATGAACAACTATTCAAAAACCATCCCTACGGTCAACAACCTACTATTGGCACAGTCGATCATCTCAAGAATCCATCATTAGTTTATATTCAGAATTATTTTGATACCTATTATGTGCCCAACAATATGGCCATTTTTATTTCTGGAGACATAAATATTGATGAAACTATCACCTTAATTGCTGATAAGTTTTCCCATTGGGAAGCGAAGCCCATTCCAGCTATTGGCCCATGGGAAGAAGATCCATTACAAGGTGTCGAACGACAAACGGTACAATACCCTGGTGAGGAACAAGTCCAACTTGCCTTCCGCACTGTGCCTAATGGAAATACTGAAAAAGAAGCGCTTATTCTTCTCGATATGATTCTGGACAACCGCACCGCTGGTTTAATCAATTTAAACTTGAACCAGCAACAGTTGGTATCTAACGCTGGTTCTTCTCCACAATTCCTCAACGATGGTGGCTTTCAGACTCTTTATGGAGTGCCTAAGCAAGAACAAACGCTGGCGGAAGTCGAACAATTACTGCTAGATCAACTTCAGCTGATCAAAAATGGTGAATTTGAAGATTGGATAATCGCCGCCATCATCAATGACTTCAAAAAGAACCAGAAAGCCAGCCAGGAATTCAATACCGCAAGAGTTTCTATGATGCGCCAGTCCTTTATTGAAGGGGCAGATTGGGCAGATTATGTAGGCGAAATAGAACGCATGGAACAATTGGGCAAGCAAGATGTGATTGCTGTCGCTAACAAATATTTCGGCGATGATTACGTTGCTATTTATCAAGTAAATGAACAACACGAAATTCCACCGGTCGAAAAACCTCAAATCGACCCAGTGAATATCGACCCCACCAGTCAATCTAAATTTGCGCAAAACATACTCGCCATGGATTTCGATCCTATCGAACCAGTTTTTGTTGAAGCAGATATAGATTACCGTCTCATTGAATTTGTCGATGGAGTAAACCTCTATTACGCCCCCAACCCTCTGAACGATTTATTTTCATTTTCAATCAATGTTGATGTAGGCACCGAAGAAATTGAAAAACTAAATCTTGCGGCATCCCTAATGGATGTTGCGGGCACTCAGACTATGAGTAATGAAGAGTTACAAAAAGAGTGGTATCGAATGGGCAGTGAATTCCGCTTTGGTGCTGGCGAGAATTCGTCAGGATTTTCGTTAAGCGGCTTAGATGAACAATTCGAAAACAGCCTAAAGCTAATGATGGATTTGATAAAAAGCCCATCGACGGAAGAACAAACCCTGGAGCAAATGAAAGGGATCATGTTGAAATCGAGAGAGGATCAGAAGAGCTCACCACCGGCTATAGCCCGTGCACTTTATTTGTATAACCGCTATGGCGAAGAGTCACCGATGCTTGAAGCCCTGACCGCTGATCAAATCCAGAAAACCTCCCTGGATGAGTTAATGACTCTGCCAGCTGATCTCTTGGGCTATAAACATACGCTCTCCTACACGGGCTCTTTGCAACTAGAAGATTTAGTGGGCGCACTCAGGCGTCACCACGCACTCGAAGGCGAGCTCAAAGACACACCAGAATTTCGTTTCCGTACAGCTCGAGAAATCATTGGAAGTGAAGTTTATGTTGTAGATCAGCAAACAGCCCAGGCCCAGGTGCGTATCGAATTCGCTGACGATGAATATGCTGAGTCAGATAGTGTTATGTCTTCAATTTATACCAATTATTTTGGTAGTGGCATGTCCAGCGTAGTTTTTCAGGAGTTGCGCGAAGCCAGAGCCCTAGCCTATTCGGCCTCCGCTCGGTACGCCCAGGGTGGGAGAGAAAACGCTGAAAACCTCATGTTGGGAGCAATTGGCACTCAAACCGATAAGACTGTGGATGCCCTGAACGCTTTCATTGATTTGATTGATAACATGCCCGAGTCCAACGAACGGTTTGATGAGTCAGTGAACTCATTACTTAATCGCTACCGCACTTCAAAAATTAACTTTCGTGAAGTTATTGGCGCAGTGCGAAGTTGGGAGCGCCTCGGTTTGGAAGGCGATCCTCGTCGACAACGATACGAACAGCTGCAAACTGCAAGCATAGGTGATCTACTCTCGTTTCAACGAGACCATGTGAAGGAAAGACCAAAACTAATATCTGTCGTTGGTGATCTGTCAATTATCGAGGCCGAGGAACTTGAACAATTCGGTACAGTCAAAGAAGTTCAAGTTGATGATCTCTTTGTCGATTAAAAACAAGCGAATAATATTTGTTGATTAAGGCTCGTTGATTACAGACTTTATAAAGTTTGTGCTCCTCGCATTGCGAGGCATTACTACTACATCCGTTAAACTCATTTGTCTCATTCCAATTACCGACACCTAATCTTATAACCCAGTATAGAAGCATTGAGTAAAAACCATGAGTAACAAAGGTACAGCGCTTTCCGTTTCCGGGTTGAAAAAAAGCTACGGCATCCACGAAGTTATTAGCAATCTTGATTTGCAAATTCAACAGGAATCTATTCATGGACTGGTTGGATTAAATGGGTCCGGCAAAACGACAAGCCTAGAATGCATGCTTGGTTTGCAATCCGTAAATGGCGGCGACATTTCGATATTAAACTACTCTCCTCAGCAGCTACATCGAGCCAATGGCGATATCGTAGCAATCTTCGATTCCCCTAGCCTGCTTCCTAACCTCACTGTACGGCAATGCATGCAACACGCTTCGCTCCTTTGTGAAACACCAAAGAGAAGCCCTGAGACGGTTGAGCAACTGTTAAGTATTGAGCGCTTTTCCAATTTTAAAATTAAGCATCTATCTTTGGGTAATAAACGGCGGGCCTCCATCGCCCACGCTCTCATTGGCAACCCCAAAATGATTATTTTGGATGAACCCTTCAACGGCCTTGATGCCGAAGGAGTGGATGACGTTCTGCAATTGATCAAAAAATTGAATAAAGAAGAAGGTACGACATTTTTATTGTCCAGCCACCAATTGCCTTATCTCGAGCAGATTTGTTCACATATTGCGATATTAGACAAAGGCTCGATTGCTTTAAATGATAAAATAGAGACTCTACTCGCTCAAAGCTCTAGTGGCGTACTTCTGCAAACAGACCAACAAGAGAAAGTCATTGAGTTTCTCGAAAACAGCACCACCGCTCAAGTAGTTACTACAGCAGACCCAAATTATTTACAGGTCACCCTCACCTCCATCGATTCAAGTCAGTTGAATAAAATGCTCGTGGAGCAAAACATTGGCATTAATGAATTAATTCTCAATCGTGCTTCTCTTGGAAGTTTATTTCGAGAAATAACTAGTGAGGCTGCCCGATGAATGGCCTGATGGTATCACTACGCGCTGAATTATTTGTATCACTGCGAAGCTTTGCCGCCAAACTTGTCGTCTTTGGCCCTGCTCTACTCGTAGCACTGCAGTTCTTTCTGGTGAAACTTTCCGAGACAGGAGAAGCAACTCGGAATAGCTTATTAGGTAGCGATAGCTTTGATGAGGCAGCGGCTAACAATGCCTACGGTTACTATGTAGATGGATTGAGTACTGGTTTGACCATGCTGGCACTGTTGCTAGTGGGATTGGCAGCCTATGGTTTTAGTTTTGAGCGAGATACAGGTGCTATTCGCCACCTGCTTATTCGGCGTATCAGCCGCATTAACTTAATAGCTGCCAAACTCATTCATTTGCATTTACTTGCTGTGTTATCAATCATTTTGTTGTTAAGTAGCGCTTATCTCTTAAGTGATTTCTTGTGGGAATTCGGTCCTATAGTGGAAGATGGATTTGAACTGATAAGCGAAAGCGAAATTCGTTTTGAAATCGCCTTGGGGCTGGAGCTCGCATTGATACCGCTTCCCGCTGCTATTGCATTTGGATTGTTAGTTTCTATTTGCGCACAATCTGCTACTCAGGCGGTTACTACAGCACTGGGAATCACTATTGCTATTGATATCTTCAAAGGCATGATGGGAGACTTTGCACAATATGTCTACGCCAGTTTTCAGCCCTCATTATTAGATCAGTCTTACCTACAAGATGTAAGCAGGCTGGTTAGAGGCTACTCAGATGTTTTGATTGATGACAGGATGGTACAGTTGAATACTTGGGTCCCATGGCCAACATTGTTCTTATTTATTGTGGTTTCGATGTTGCTGATCAGACAAAAGAAAATGTAATGAGAAAATTTAATCATAAAGCTTCTGTTAAATGTTGCTTAATTGTTACGCTCAGTATGAGTATGATTGCTTGTATCAATTACGAGCCAGCTGTGTTGATTCCTGCGATAACTCTCTCTGCTGAGGATATTTCTCTTAGGTCTGATCAGCCTGGGTCGGGCGTAGATTTTGGTCTCGATGTTAGTCTGAATGAAAGTGACTCACTCGCTAATGTAGAAATTCTGCCTGGCATTCGTGTGCGTAGTGTATCCAACAATAGTGTTGCAGATTCAGCAGGAATTCGGGTTGGAGATATAATCCTTTCTATCGATGGCATTGCAAGCAACAACCCGGATATTCTCCTCGCTGCGCAAGAAAACACCGATGCTGATACAGAATTAAAATTTCGCGTGCGCCGCAATACCACCGTATTCGAAACAGGGCTCACTGGCAGGTTAAGAGGCGGCAACTCAGCTCCTATTGAATTATTTCGCATAGACCCCCTGGCAAGTAGAGCAGCTTATCAAACACAACTAATCAACATAGCTGGTAGAAGTGGAATGGCAGCAGCGCGGATAGTTGAAATTTATCCAAAGAGTCCGCTACTAGTAGCGGAAATTGGAATCGATGATATCGTTGTAGCGCTAAATGAAGTAGAAGTAAATTCTGCCCAGGGATTAGTAAACGATCTCAATCAGAACAAAGCCCTGGGTGAATCTGTGATCTTCAGTATTTTTGATGGCGAAACGATTAGCAATAAGACAGTAAAACTTTGGGATCCCGGCAGAAGGATTAGCCGACTCTCTCTGGGGCCAGTATTGCAATACAACTCTTCCTTAAGTCCTAAGAGAAGTAATTTGAACATCTTAGATTTTTGGCTTTTTTCTCTCTATGAATATAATCAGATTGAAGAAGAGAAATCACATAGCCTCTTTGGAATATTTAACTTCATCAGTGACTATGGTGAGTTAACGGAAGAGCAAAATTGAATCTAATCATCCTCAACGAAAATCATTCCACTGCAGGATTTTCCCGCCACTATTGGCTCGCCTATCCCTTTGCTTTTCGACTGATTTTAGTTGCCTTCGGTAGTTTACTAAGCTCAATCTCTCTCGCTCAGACAAACTATGTCGCTTACGAAGTTGCCAGAGAAAATAATTGGGCAGCACTAATTACAGAAGATCTTAATGGTGATGGTTTAAAAGACGTTATTTTCCCCCACTACGACCCAACCATCGGGCGTGAAATACACATTCATCACCAGCAAGCCGATGGCAATTTTTCAAAAAATCCTCAAAAAGTGGAAATCAAATCTGAAATTATCGCGGTAGGCTTTGCTGACTTACGTGAGGAACCTGGAAAAGAACTGCTGCTATTTGCCAGCAATGGTGTCTTTAGTCTTTCCACCGCTGCGGAAGGCTACGCTGGCAACATTAAACAGTTAATTCAATGGGATTTGATCGCCGCCGTACCTGATCTTGAGCGAGTTCAGTTCATCGAAACAATCCATGATATGAACAATGATGGCTATGTTGATTTATTGTTACCAGGCGATGAAGAATTTGCCGTTTATCGTGGCAGTAACAATGAATCATTTGAGCTTGCTGCAACATTTACCACTCTAAACCTTGAGACCAGGGCCGCAGAAAGAAATAACAAGAGCGCCAATGCGAGCGCTAACATTGGTATCAATGCCGAGGAAGGTATTGTGCTTGATATTACTTCTGAAGTACCAACACCGTTTGCGAATTTTATCGAACAATGGTCTGCGGAAGCCAATTCTGAACGACCTCTGATGCGTGCAGAAAGCTGGGTACCTTCACCCATTATGGCCCAACTCAATGATGACGATTTAGAAGATATTCTCTATTTAAATGTTGGTAGCGATAACCTAGGGCAGCTGAATATTCATTACCAGCAAGACAATCTAACTTTCAATGAAAGTGCTGACTGGGTTGGCGCCACTGATACGCAAGGTGATATTAAACTCGCCCATTTAAATGGCGACGATAAAATTGATCTCTTCCGCTTGAGTTCCGATGGCGGTGAATGGAACGCCCGCTTCTTCATAAACAAAGGTGGAATTTTTGAATTGGGCAAGCCTGATCAGATCATGCGTTTCTCAGGTTACGATGTGAAATTGAGTGTTATCCCACTAGCCGACTCCGAGCAGCCGGCACTAAATGTCAGCTACTACACCATTCCAGTAATAGACGCCATTCGTAATGCCAGCATCAATAGAGTGCAGCTTCTTTATGGTAATTCTGAGGCAAGCCAGGGCCAACTATTTAATCGAAGACCTGACTCTTCTCTGGAAGAAAGTTTTTCAGCAGCAAATGTTCGTGGATTATCTGAACAAATGTCTTTGCAATACGATGTGGACGGAGATGGCAATCGTGATGCCTTATATATAACCGATAATGGCACGCTTGCCGCCAAAAGAATTGATAATGATTTAGTTATAGCAAATGAACCATTCTGGGAATATGTCTCACCGCGCACAGTGTTTCAATTTGAAGTACTGCTACTGAACGAGGACGAATTGCCCGACCTCTTACTTCGACATGGGGCTAGTACGACTCTGTTGGTGACCAACCCATGAATTTATTTAGACTTCGAGGCAGAGGCCGTCTTATTGTTGGCTTGATAGTCCTCGGGCTGATGTCTTCAGCACAATCAGCTGAGTTAGAATTTTCATCTCAATCATTCCAGTTTCCTGCCAAGTTAGAAGGCTTAGTAATTGCTGATACCAATGGCGACAATCTTAGTGAAATAATTACAGTAATTGATAAAACTCTCCGAATTTACTTTCAATCCGCAGCAGGCTTTGATTTTCAATCAGGCTTCGATGAAATTGTTTTTCCCGGACAAGCAGTAGGATGGGACCTCAGTAGTAACTATTCAAACTCTGATCAAGCCTCAATCATAGCGGTTATCGACGGTAATGAAGTTCTGGTCTGGCACATAGATAGTCAAACGATTCTTCCGCCGAAAAAAGTTCAGGAAAACCTGCTAGGGTTTCTGAGTAAGGGAGTTAACAGACTGCATTTTTCTCGGGATGTAAATGGCGATGGTATCGAAGATCTATTAATTCCTGGAGCAGGCATGCTCAATATTTATATCAGCGATGGCGCCGGCAGCTATCAAGCAGGGCTAAGCGTACAATTTGATATGCGGATCCGTACCAATCTCGATTCCACTCAATTAGAACGTCGTACCGGTCAATCAATTCGAATACCTCTAATCGTCCTGCGAGATGTAAATGGAGACGGCTTTGATGATCTTGTTTCTCGCACTGACGAAAAACTTGAAGTGTTTATAGCCGATGCCCTAGCCAATAACTATTTCAACATTGTCCCGAGCTATACCTTAGACATAACAGAAATTGAGGCACGCTTAGGGGAGTTCGATATCGACAATCTTGATTTCGCTAACTTGACAGGAATTCTAGCTTTAACTCATGAAGAAATATTGGATGATGTAGACGGTGACGGAATTGAAGATTTACTCTTACGAGAAGCGGGCAAAATTTCTCTCTTCGGTGGTACCTTCAACGGGATGGAACTTGAGCAGCCGAGACAAGTACTAAGATCCGGAGGAAATGTCTTAAGCACGTTTCTTTATGATGAAAATGAAGATGGATTGAAAGATCTCTGGCTCTGGCGAGTCGAGTCGATATCTATAGGAGATATATTCGTTTGGTTGGCTCTTTCAGGCAGTGTGGCCATTGAGGCATTTATTTACCCCAATGAAGGTAAGCGTTTCTCGCGCCGTCCTGCCAGAAAAATTAGTGTTGATCTAAGATTTCCCTCAGTCATTCGTCTGGCTGCAACTTTTCAAGAAAAAGCTGACGAATATAGAGAGTTGCAAGAGCAACAAGCAATCCCAAATAATTCTGCCAATTTGGATAATAATTTTGGCAGTGAAGAATTACTGGTTCTGGCAAACAATCAGATTGAAATTTTTCTGAATGCTATTGAGCCGAACGAAGACAATCGACAGTTTCTAGGCGCCTTAAATTACACACGCGAACGTAATGAATATGAAATTAATATTAGGGAAATTATCGATGACATTTCTCTTAATGCAAATTCTGCTCTTGCGGCTGTAGAAGGAAAAACCCCAGATCTTACTTTGGATATTGATGCCAGCTTTATAAATGGAAGTGGTGATATCATTCCAGCGAAACTGAATGCCGACTCAATCGACGATGTCTTCATCTTTACCGACCGCAATAATAGTCACATATCAGGAATGCTGTTACTCTCAAAATAGACTGATTTGTTGAGTCAAATCCATTGAGTAAAAAACCTAATGAAGAAAGCGGTTTGGATAACATTGATAGTTTCTCTAGTATTGGTGAATCTAATAGCTGAGGCGGTTTTCTATTTCAGCGGTACGTATATCAATATGTTTTTCCGAATTTCGTTGGTTATGGGAATTACCGCAATAGCGTCAGTTTTTACTGGGGCGATACTGCTGATAGGGAAATTAGAAGAAGAAAAACCTCTATCCGGCCATGTTAGTGACACTCTCGGGGCGGATAAAAATCTTAAGTAAGACTGATCGGCAATCATTGCTCAAATAACAAAACATTACTCGCATATTTAGCACTAGCTCTCCTTACGGCCGGGACTAGCTTCAGCTAAATGAATCAAAGCCAGCTCAGCGAAAATCAACTCCCGCAAGACGCGTCGGCCAATGCCTGAAGTCACTAGCCCTGAATTACAGTTGGAGGCAATATCTTATGAACGAAATTCGGCAGACCTCGATATTTTCTCTGAATTTCAGAAAAACTAGAGTAATGGTCTGGCTGGTATTAAATCTGACGTGAGCACCATCAGTGGGGACACAGCACAAACAATCTTCTTCAGTGGTTCAGTCCAAGATAGCACAGGGACTACACGCGCTATTCGAATTCCGTTTAGTCCACCGCAAAACTAGGCCGTAGCTCGAACTTTTACTACTATCTATAATTTCTTCGTTCTCAAGCTATTTTACTATTCCCTGTATCTATGCTGCTTTAAGTAAGCCTTTTAGTTGTGCTTTAAATTGTGATTTAAAGGGAAATATGGTTTCATCGACCAGTTACTGATTACTACTGACTCACTGTTATTTTTCACAAATATTCAGTGACTTAGCGAAATATTAATAAGTTAATGCACACAGATTATCGCCAATTCCCCTATGGGTTTTAATAAGTCAGTTAGGTTGTTAATGAAGAATATTGCAGTAAGCATCATATTAGCGACCCTGCTTGTTTCCTGTAGCGATGAATTAACTCGAGCAAGGCCTTTTATTCTCACCACGGCAACTACCGGCGGTACTTACTATCCAGTCGGCGTCGCGTTAGCGACAATCGCCCATGCACAACTCTACGAATCTCAGGGAATATCACTTACCGCCATTAGCTCAGCTGGCTCACTGGAAAATGTGAAGCTACTAAGAGACAACCAAGCACAGTTCGCAATTTTACAGGGACCTTTTGGCGCATGGTCGTGGAATGGTGAGGGCCCGATAAGCAATCCGCAAACACATATTCGGAGTGTTAGCGCACTTTGGCAAAATGTTGAGCATTTTGTTCTCCTCAGCGAACTCGCTTCCACTGGCGAGATTATGGATTTGGACAACCTCGACGGCGATCGCTATGTGTTAGGCGCTCGCAATTCTGGTGCAGAACAAACTGGTCGGTTTATCCTGGAAACCCTCGGCATAGATTACGAAGAAAAATTCAACCTTGCCTATATGGGTTACGGTCCGACCACGAATGCGATCCAAGATGGCAATATAGTCGGCATGAACATTCCTGCCGGCGCTCCTGTCAGCTCTATCACCCAAGCCTATGCCTTACTTGGCGACCGCATGACGATCTTGAACTGGTCTCAGGAAGCACTGGATAAGATTAATTCGAGATACCCACTTTGGGATTGGTATGAATTTCCACCGGGTACTTATCCAAATCAAAGTGAATTAATTCGGACAGTAGCTTCTCCAAATGTACTTGTTACCCGGGAGGATATCTCCGAAGAAGTTGTCTATAACGTCACCAAAGTGATCTGGGAAAATTTAGCCACCTTGCAAGAAATTCACGGAGCCACCAAAGACATGCGAATTGAGATTGCTGTCGAAGGGCTCGGCGCCCCACTCCATAAAGGGGCTATTCGCTATTACCGAGAAGTAGGAGTAGAGATTCCAGATCGACTCCTTATTGATGAACCAACAAATACAACCGAACAATCCTCAACTCAGGAAAACGGAGCTTAGAGAAAAATTATGAATTCTGTTTATTTGCGTTGGGCTGCATTTTTATTCGCCCTCTTCCACATTTACTGCAACGTATTTGCCAGTATTTCTGAACTGTGGTTATCAGCAATTCACTTTGGAGGTTTCTGTGCTATTTGTGCTTTTATGGCAAATGAATCCGAAAATGTTGCTAGGTATTCTCTGAGCTATTGGATTAACATCACTCTCGCTGTCACAGCGATCTTCACCTCTACTTATTTGATCCTGTTTGAGAATGCTCTTTATGCACGGGAAACCGAGTACATTCTAAGTGACTATTTCTTTTCTTTAGTAGCAATAGGTCTGGCAATAGAATTTACTCGACGAACTACCGGCTGGTTTATGCCGATATTAATCCTGATAAGTTTGTCATACATTCTTTTCCTTGGTAGATATATTGACGGGGTGTTTTCTTTCCCTGGCCTCAGTTTGGAAACAGTTCTTTACAGAAGCTTCTTCACCAGTGAAGGTATGTTTGGCCTGACGGCGAACATTTCTTCAACCTTCGTATTCATGTTTATTATTTTTGGTTCCTTCCTACTCCGTTCCGGGGCTGGTGATTTTATAGTAAGGCTCGCTCAATGTTTGGCAGGACGGTTCACCGGCGGCGCAGGTTTAGTAGCCGTCGTCGGCTCAGGATTAATGGGTTCAGTTTCCGGCTCAGCTGTGGCTAACACTGTGTCTACGGGCGTTATAACTATTCCCATGATGAAGAAATCCGGCTTTCCGAGCCGATTTTCAGCTGGGGTTGTTGCCGCCGCTTCAACTGGTGGCGCATTAATGCCCCCAGTAATGGGAGCCGGTGCTTTCGTACTCGCCAGCTATACGCAAATTTCCTACTTGACGATCATTGCAGCTTCAACATTACCTGCAGTTCTTTACTTCCTCACTGTTTCCTATTTTGTTCGCATCGAAGCAAAACGGCTCGGATTAACACCGGCAAATTCCGGCGACACTGAGCAAGTGTCCACAGTGTTGAAAGAAGGTTGGCATTTCATTATTCCTATTTCCATCCTGGTTAGTTTTCTTGTAGTTGGCAGAACACCGACAACTTCTGCTGCGTTCGCGATTATTAGTGTTATCGGTGCATCCTGGTTATCATCTACACCTATGCTGCCAAAAGATATCTTTAATGCAGTAGTTGATGGTGTAAAGACAATGGTATCAACAGCACTGTTATTAATTGCTGTTGGAATTATTATCAACGTGGTAACAACCACCGGTGTTGGAAATGCATTTTCATTGATGATTGTTGAATGGGCTCAGGGGAGCTTGCTGATTACCTTGATACTTGTTGCACTAGCATCCTTAGTGTTAGGTATGGGGTTGCCAGTGACAGCTTCCTACATAGTACTAGCCACTCTTTCTGCGCCATTAATTTTCGATCTAATTACTCAGTCACAATTACTCGCGGTGCTACAGGAAGGAGACTTGCCTAGCAATGTCGCCGCAACTATCGGTTTGTTTGGTGGCGATCCATTAATTGCTCTTCAAGAAATGCCTCTGGAAATGAAACAGATCATTCGGCAGGAAATGCTTGAGCCGGAGTTACTTACTGGCATGTTACTGAGTGCGCACCTTATAATTTTCTGGCTCTCTCAAGACAGCAATGTCACACCACCAGTGTGTTTAGCATCTTTTGCTGCTGCTGGTATTGCTGGCACTCGACCCATAGCTACCGGCCTCACTAGTTGGAAAGTCGCCAAAGGTTTATATCTAGTGCCGGTATTGTTCGCTTATTCGCCCCTGATCTCTGGTTCCTGGCCGGAACGCATTGAAGTATTCTTCTGGTCCTGTATGGGCCTCTATGCCATGGCAGGTTTATTGCAATGGCATTTAGAAACCAAACTCAACCCCATCACAGCAGGCGGGCTGCTGCTTAGTGCGATCTTGCTGATGTGGACTCCTTTTCCTCTGTATTACCATGTTATCGGAGCCGTTATATTAATCTCGATAATTGTTGCGCAGGGTAGACAAGAAAAAAATATTACAGCGGCTGCTTAAATTTTTTATCGCCTGTTGGATCACTGCAGAAGACATCATTCTTGAATAAACAGCCTTTCAATAAAAAATTACAAAAAACTTCTATTAAATTACTATTTTTCTAAATATTATCTTTCTAAATAGTACCTTCCAAAAACCAAGAACGGGAAAAATATGAGCGATTACATAGCTAAACAAATTCAATTAACCAGTCGGCCGGCCGGCATGCCAAGTCAGGAAAATTTTTCATGTGTCGAAGTTGAACTTGAGCCACCTGCTGCCGGGCAAGCCCTGGTAAAGAATCTTTATATGTCTGTTGACCCCTATATGCGTGGTCGCATGCGTGAAGATGGAGTTTATGCACAATCCTATGGACTCAATTCAGCATTATGGGGTGGCGCTGTTGGAGAAGTTATTGAATCTAATGCAGAAGGCTTGGAGGCTGGGGATATAGTTTTAAACGGAGCAGCCTGGCAGGACAAATTTGTCGCTGACGCCAGCACATTAGATAAGCTGGAGCCATTCGATAGGGATCAATTATCACTCTATATTGGAACATTAGGGATGCCCGGCTTAACAGCTTATGTGGGGCTATTTAAATACGGCGAACCAAAGGAAGGCGAAACAGTATTCGTTTCTGCCGCTTCTGGCGCTGTAGGTGCCAATGTTTGCCAAATTGCAAAGCTCAAAGGCTGCCGCGTTATTGGTAGTGTCGGCAATGATGCCAAAGCTCAATGGCTACTTGGTGAATGCGGTGTTGATGCCGTAATTAATTACAAAACCTGCGGAAACCTCACCGACGCCCTGGCTGCTGCAGCGCCAGACGGCATTGATGTCTATTTCGAAAATGTCGGTGGTGATCATCTGCAGGCCGCTCTGGCAGTAATGAACCCTTTTGGAAGAATTGCCGCTTGCGGCATGATCGCCAGCTATAACAATTCTAAGCCAGCTCCGGGCCCCAATAATCTTATGCTCATTGTTGGTAAGAAAGTTCGCATCAATGGCTTCATAGTCTCTGACCACGGTGACATGCGAGAACAATTTCTTGTAGACATGATTGGATGGATTAAGGAAGGTAAGGTTAAGAGTCGCGAAACTGTCCTGGACGGCTTGGATAATTCGGTTGAAGCGTTCTTAAATCTTTTCAGTGGCAAAAATTTTGGCAAAATGGTGGTCAAAATCTAAGGGTTGTCCTTGTCTCTCCCACTAAGGATTGTAGATTAATTCGACATTGATCCTTACCGGCGATAATTCTACCATGCTTGGTCCGATTATATTTATACTCGGTGTCTTAGGTATTACGGTAATGGTGGGAAATATTGATGCTAGTCAATTTGCCTTGACAGATTTTGACATGATGATTTTATTTTCATTTATTCTCCTACAGATTGCGCGGACAGATCTCACCTTAACTCACATCAAAAGATTCTCCTGCTGTATACCTACTTATAGAATCTAGGCTATGCGACGCAGCAAGCAATCCACTGCACTAAAAGTATTGTTATTACTATTAGCTACGACTCCCTTTTATCGCCGCAGCCAAATAACAATCTAAAGCGTTAGCGAATTCCCGTTTATCACTCTCAGATAACCGCGGGGGCCCCCCAGTATGAACGCCACTGCTACGCATAGTGTCAAGAAAATCTCGCATATTTAGCCGGGCTTTGATGGTACTCGCCGAGAACGTCTCACCTCTTGGACTTAAGACTTGAGTGCTCTTACTTATCAGCTCATCGGCCAGGGGTATATCTGAGGTAATTATAAGATCGCCCGCTTCCGCACGGCGCACAATTTCATTGTCCGCCACATCGAATCCCTGAGGCACCTGGATAGATAAAATATTCTTGAATGTTGGCACCTGCAAGGGTTGATTAGCAACCAAGGTCAATTGAATACCAGTTCTTTCAGCAGCTTTGAACAGTATCGTCTTAACCGCCTTCGGACAGGCATCTGCATCCACCCAGATTGTCATGCCAGCGCCGGTAAACTATTGATCAATAACTCACCAATGTTCTCAGGCACTAGACATCACCACTACCTTATCATTCAAGTCTTCTACTGCCTGATTGTGGCTCAAGTAGTTATTTCCAGTCAGTGCATAGAAAAATTGAGTGGTAGCTAGCCTGTCCATAATCGGGCCTTTAACTTCAGAAAGGTGTAATGTGATATTAAGACTTTCTAGAGTTTCATTGATTGTCTCGAGTGAGGCTAAGGCACTCATATCAATTTTATTTACGGCTGTACACATCAACACAACATGTTGCAGTTTTGGCTTTTCTGTAACTAGCTTAAACAATAACTCTTCTAAATATCGCGTATTGGCAAAGTAAAGCGACTCATCGACACGAATAGATAAGAGGTTTTCAAAAGTTTCAACTTTGTGACGATTTACATTCCGAAAATGTTCAGTGCCGGCGACTCGGCCAACTACAGCAACATGGGGTTGAGAAGTTTTGTACAAATGAATAAAAATCGAGGCAAACACACCAGCACTGATCCCGAATTCAACCCCTACCAGCAGAGTTAAAAGCAGAGTTATGGTGACTGCAGCAAAATCAGCCTTAGAGTAAAGCCAGGATCTTTTCAACACGGAAAAATCCAGCAAAGGAATTATTGCAACTATTATTATCGCCGCCAAACAAACTCTAGGCAGCCAGAACAAAATTGGAGTAAAGAACAAAGCGACAAGAGTAATTAGTATTGCCGTAAATAGGCCAGCGGCTGGAGTTGCGGCACCAGCTTCAAAATTTACCACCGAGCGGGAAAAGCCACCACTAACAGGAAACCCTCCAGCAATCGAAGAGCCAAGATTCGAGGCCCCTAGGGCGACTAATTCCTGGTCCAAATCGATTCTCTCCCGCCTTCGAGCGGCTAATGATTGACCTACCGAGATTGACTCGACGAAGCCTATAATGGCTATTAAGATAGCCGAGCCCGCCAAGTTGCTCATTAAATCTAACGAAAATTTCGGCACACCAAATCCTGATAGACCTTTAGGTACATCACCCAGCAACTGCAAACCTTGCTGGTCAAGCCGCAGAGAGTAGGCCAGTGTCGCCGTAATAATTGCAACGAGAATTGGACCTGTTCGCGAGAGAATAATAGCGAGAGACTGATTTATTCCTAGGGCAACCAACAAATTTCTCATGCCTGACTTGCTCCATAGGATAAATACGATTGCCATAATTCCAATGCTCAAGGTGAGCATGCTGGAGTCCTGCAGTGAGCCTAAAATAGCTGTTAGTAGTTCTAGCAAATTATTGCCGCTAGCACTGATGCCCAATAGATGTTGGACCTGACTAAACCCAATAATAAGGGCGGCCGCAGTTACAAATGCACTTATGACTGGATGGGAAATAAAATTCGCCATAAAACCCAAGCGAAATATTCCCAGAGCCAACAAAAATATTCCAGATAAAAAAGTTAGTGAAAACACGGCGAAGAGATAATCTTCCGGTGATGTGAGGGCGAGCTTACTCAGCGCAGCTGCTGTCATGAGCGAGACGACTGCGACAGGACCTACTGATAAAGAATTACTGGATCCAAAAAATGCATAAATAGTAAGACCAAAAATACTGGCATAAAATCCAGCTTCCGCCGGCATCCCAGCCACCAATGCATAAGCAAGGGATTGTGGAATAAGCATAATAGCAACGACGACTGCAGCCACTGAGTCATCGGCAAACTTACTCTTGCTGTATTGGCGCCCCCAAGTCAAGATTGGGAATAAACGACTTAGGCTTAGCGGTTTACTCAAGCAACTTCTCTATCATAGTTTCAACAACCCTCCATTGATTTAGTTTAATTATCCGAGCCAATTGAAATTTGTCATAATTCTTAGTCTGAGCAGATAGCTATACTGAAATGAATATCAACGCTGACCCTAGGCTGGATTAGTCGAAGGATTTCTTCGCCTCATCAAACCGACACACTTCACACAGCAATAGAACAAAAAATCAATGGCTAAAGTCAACAAGACGGCAATTGCCAACCCCCATTGTATAGCAATCGAATTTAATGGCACTGTGTAAGTGTACTGATTAACGGATTCGCCCAACAGTTCCTGATCCGCTGCAAATACCACATGCATAACTACCAAGAAGGAATTACCTTCCATCACCAGATGCTCGGCGGAAATTCTAGAATACCTATCGTGAATAATTCTGATGCTACCCGCATCACGCCGAAACACCTGATCATTGCTTTGTTCGTAGTGGGCGATTAATGCTCGGAGATCGCCACTGAATAAGTCATTGGCGGTCAATTGAAACCCTGCGATATTTGCCGATACTTCTTGAAAGTGCGCATCCACCCGCTTCTGATACTGATCAACAAAGCTTGGAATTTGGATTCCAAACAAAAGACCAATGGCAAATATGATTAGCCGACTATAGGTCAGAAGAAATGTTCTCATAGCATAAGAGTTGCGTTAATTACGGTTAGAATTTTGCTCTTTTTCAATACCGCTAGCCCTGTGAGAGCAAACTTCTTAAATCGATGATCGCCGCGTGGGCCCGAGATATATAATTGGCCATAGCTAAGGAATGATTGGCGAAGATCCCGAACCCAGAACCATTAAGAATAATCGGAAAAAGTATTTTCCTTTGGCTAGCTTCCAATTCTTTAATAATTTGACTAAGACTTGCTCTGGCGTTTTTATCTTCAAGTACATCTTTGAAATCAATTTCAACAGCGTTTAGAAAATGCATCAAAGCCCAGGCAGCACCGCGAGCCTCATAAAATACATCGTCGATTTGTAGCCAAGGTGTTTTAACTGACACCTCACTCCTCACAGGGGTCGACTGAGAATAAATCTGCTTACCGGCTACGTCAGTATTTATACGTTGCTGTCTGACACTGGCACTGAGACGTTGAGACAAGCTGCCTAGGCGGGACTCAACCGCTAATAGCCAATTGGAAAGATTGTCAGCCCTTGAGTAAAACTGGGCATCCACTTTGTTTGGATCTGAAATTCTTGATAGATAGGAATAAAGATGTTCAATAGCTTCTGAATACTCGCTCTCAGTAGGAGGAAATAGCCAACTATCATTATTAAAATGAAAATTAGGTTCACTAATTATTAAATCTAAATCTTCCGTAGACTGCGACTGAGATCGACTAAAGCTTTCTCGAAAGGCGCGCGTCAGATCTCTAATTTGCACTAGGACACCAAATTCCCAATTGGGGATATTGTCCAGATATAAACCTGGAAGCATTATATCATTACTTAGATAGCCGCCAGGTTTTTCTAACAAAGTTTCAGCAGCCCTAATCAATGTTGTAGTTGTGGTACTGCCAACGACCTGCGCATTGCCCGATGCTGTTAACTTTAAAGCATTATTTTGCACGACACTGAAAGGCACAGGTTCTCGGCTCCAATACATGCCAAGTATAAGAATAAAAATCACAACGAAACCAATCAAGGTCAGAAGCATTTTCCGCCCGACACCACCTAGACTAGGCAAGCGAAAGATTGCAATAAAACCAGACCATTTTTCTTTCAGCGAATTCCAGAACATGTAAATTCTCAATAGTATTAAATTGACTTGCCCTATTTACAAGCAAAATGTCTCTATTCCAATCTAATTGAGTAATATTCTCTGCCTACTTATACTCACGTAATGTAGCTATCTTCTACATTGGACTACAAAAAATGTGATTTGTTACCGCACCTTATTAATCAGCAGAAATTCGAAGTCTAATCGTCGTCCGACTCGCCAGCTCGATATTGCCCCGGAGTCGATAGCCCTTGACGGCATTGCGCATCACTGAAAACATCCAGCGTGCCTGATCATCATTTGGGGCAGTTATCAGGAAAAATGCTTCGTGCTGACGAGCTTGGTGAGCTATATCTATTAATTGCTGTTCAGCTGATTCGCTGCGCTTGGAAAAATCTTGTGTGTCTAGCTGGAAAAACAAATCCCCTGAATCCATTTCCGCTAACAATGCCTCGGTTGCTGCCGCAAGACCCGGATGAGCATCATCTACAAATCTGGCATTGTTAAGTAGCACCTTAGATTCTTCGAACAGCCCTCGCCGATTGGCTTCTGCAGATAACTTTAAATACCTCTCAACAATATTTTGCAACCCTTCAAGAGCTATCTCATTGCTCGGATCATAGGCTAACACTCGCTGAAATCTTATATGAGCATTGTTATCTGCAGGGGTAAGTAACCGATCTGAGTCCATGGCTTGGAGAGCTTCAAATAATATATCGGCTATCCAACGTTGCTGATCCGGAACTCGTATGGAGTTATCAATCACCTGAGGATCGCTTAGAACTGAAATTTTTAAGGGCGGATTGCTTGGGGCGGAGACAGCGCCTTCGATTGCCGGCTGCTGGGTCTCACAAGCGTTTAGCAAGAGAACTATGACGGGCAGAAAATATTTTATTGGGATGTGCTTCATCATTGCATATGTAGTTATACGACATACTGACATTGACTGCTTACTCTAAGCAATTAAGCAATAACCTAATTCAAGAGTTCAGAAAAAGGAATGTACTCCAAACTATCACCGATAGCGACAGCGCTATGAGGAGGAACAATTGCCAATCCCTCACTATAACTGAGAGACGCTGCTGCTCCAGAGCTCTGATTGTCATAAAGCATCAGCACAGAAGAATTAGAGCCAGTTACGACAATTACCCGCAGATATTCTTGACGCTCCGCTGTTTCCCGACAACTGAAACCGCTAGATAAGTGAAAACTTTTTGGTGCGTTCCCTTTACATCCCTGCATGGCAAGCAAGGCCGGCCTTACTAATAGAACGAAGGTCACGAAAGCAGAAACAGGATTGCCGGGCAAACCGAAAAACTGAACACTGCGATTATTATCACGAGATAGTTTTCCGCTAGCAAAGGGTTTGCCGGGTTTAATTGCCAGCTTCCACAAATCGAGGTGACCTATTGCTTCAACTGCAGCCTTCACGTGATCTTCTTCACCAACTGACACGCCGCCGGTGGTAATAACACAATCCGCTTGTTCTGACGCCGAAACGAGAGCACGTTTAGTGCCTTCGAAGTCATCTTCTACAACTCCCAAATCAATAACTTCGGCCCCTAGGGCTTCTAACAATGATGTAAGAGTATAGAAATTAGAATTATAAATTTGCCCTGCCTTTACCGAAGTGCCGGGGTGTACAAGCTCATCTCCTGTCGTCATCACGGCAACTCGAATCTGGCGAACGACATCGAGTTGAGTTAAGCCAATTGAGGCCAACAAACCGATATCTTGAGCCAACAAACGCCGACCTTTATTAAGCAGCAATTCACCGGCTTTAATGTCTTCCCCTGCTAAACGCAGATTCTCTCCAGCCTGTACTTTTTGCAGAACCTTTACACTATCGCCGTCGACCTGACAGTTTTCCTGCATCACCACTGCATCTGCACTCTCGGGTAAAGGAGCACCAGTGAATATCCTCGCTGCTTCGCCAATGGAAAGTTGCACTCCCACCTGACCCGCAGCTATGCGTTGGGTAATTTTTAGAGTTGTTGACTGCGACTTTAAATCTCCCGATAGAACAGCATATCCATCCATTGCACTATTGTTTAGAGGCGGCACGTCCATATCGGAATAATAATCTCTGGCAAGAATACGACCGGCAGCGCTGCGCAGCGGAGTTGATTCCTGCTCTCCTATCAACCCAAGTGATTCGAGCAAGATTTTCTGGGCAAGACTAATAGGCATGAGCGCCGTTTTTCTAATTCTTTCTGTGATTTTGTCATCCATTTGTTTATTTATTACTCAGCAGCATCGCAATCTTACTCTTCAGTAGTTATTCCAGCTCAAGCGGCAGATGATTCTGATAATTCATGATTGGGAGAGAATACTCTGTCGCCATAGAGCGACTTAATAGCATCTTGCAACTCACCGTGCCAAGATTTTTGTTTAATCCCAAATGTATCAAATATCTTTTTACTGGCTAAAGTTGAATTGTGAATCTCTGGCGCTTTAGCTTCTCGCTCTTCGAATTTCAGCGAGTCCAGTAATTGATAAATTTGCTCATCATGATTAGCCGCATACTTAAGCGTTTGTTCAGCGAATTCGACTTCTTTCTTAGTTTCTAGACCACAGTAATGATAGGTGCCCCAAACACTGGCATCACAATCTACTTGCTTGCAAACCGCTAGAATCGCTGCGGCCAAATCGCCGGTATGAGTAGGACTAAATCTACGCCTGGCGACTTGAATCTCCCCTCTATTCTTGATCGCCGAACGAATCCAGGATTTGATCAATCCTTTTTTGTCTTTACCGAATAACCAGCCGGAGCGAACAATGATATGAGAATTATGTTGAGTGACAGCCTTTTCTCCTGCTAGAGAATAGCGCCCATAGATGCCTTGAGGGTTGGGTTCATCATTCTCGTTATATCCCAATTTCTTTGCACCATCGAAAACATAAGCGTTTGAAAGGTGAATTAATGGAATATTCAGATGGCTGCTGATCTCAGACAGAGTGCCTGGCAGAAGAGCGTTTATTTGCCGACAGCGAAATTCTGATGACTCAGCTCTTTTTAATGCACTGTGATTACGAGAAATGAAATCCGCCAGATTTACCACCTGAGTTGGCTCATAATCGGTAATCATCTTCGCAATGGCGACGGGATTATCAGGGTCGAAGTGCTTATCTGCGGGTGCCTGAAATCCAATCTTGCGTTTGCGCAAAATTTCGATGAGTGCCCTACCTGCAGGGCTGTTTGCTCCAGCTAGAAATAACTTCACGGGACCAACTAAGCTAAATGTCCGTACAATATGACCTAAAGTTCGATCAAACCTGTCGGGAAGTCAAGTGAACAGGGCTACAGTTGGTAGCCCTGAAGGTAATAAACTATTCTAAAACGGAATATCGTCATCAAAATTATCAAAATTGGAAGGAGCTGCCTGTGTTGGTGCCGCCTGAGCTGGTACCGGACTGCTCTGTTGGTTTTGGCCGAAAGAGTTATCCCCTTGAGCTACCCCACCACCGCTGCGGGAGTCCAACATTTGCATTTCGCTAGCTACAATTTCGGTGCTGTAACGTTTAACGCCATCTTGCTCCCAAGAACGGGTTTGCAAACGGCCTTCGAGATACAATTTTGAACCTTTCTTAACATATTGTTCGACTATCTCTGCTAAGCGATTGAAAAAAACCACTCGGTGCCACTCCGTTTTTTCCTGCTGCTCGCCAGTGTTCTTATCTTTCCAAGTATCACTAGTAGCAATTGACACATTGCAAACACCATTGCCATTGGGCATGGATCTAAATTCTGGATCGTTTCCCACATTACCCACAAGAATTACTTTGTTAACTCCACGACTAGCCACTATTTATTCCCCTCGTTGATCTATTTTTGAGCTTTTAGATACTCTGATACCAATACACGGATACTAGTACATGGCAGCAGATCAATTAGCAACTAAGTTTATACCAAGCTTGTCAGCATGAGAACTTTTCCAGGAATTTAACCGCCAATTATTATCCAGTATTCACATACTGAGAAATTAAACTGTGGATTAGGCTAATGGAGTTTCGATAATTGACTGCTGAGTAATTATTCGGCGAGTAAATTACTGAATAGTGATCGAAATTGGGCATCAGCAGTAAAG
Source organism: Gammaproteobacteria bacterium (assembly GCA_012960305.1). GTDB lineage: Bacteria > Pseudomonadota > Gammaproteobacteria > Pseudomonadales > Pseudohongiellaceae > UBA9145. The sequence continues at coordinate 133,132 of DUBM01000017.1, forward strand.
GAAAGCGCTATAGAGTTGCGAAGCAATGTATTTCTGCATCCCTGCTGGACTCGAAGCCTTGTAATTGTAGATAATGGGTGGTTTCGCCATTTACTTGCTGTTTTCAGGACCTAGGTCATGGATAAGATTGTTGTACGAGGTGCCCGCACCCATAACCTGAAAAATATCAACATAACAATTCCCCGCGATAAGCTCGTTGTAATCACCGGTCTTTCCGGATCGGGCAAATCTTCATTGGCTTTTGATACTCTTTATGCCGAAGGTCAGCGCCGCTATGTAGAATCACTTTCGACCTATGCTCGTCAATTTCTTTCGATGATGGAAAAGCCAGATATCGATCACATTGAAGGACTCTCTCCCGCTATTTCTATAGAGCAAAAATCCACCTCCCATAATCCTCGTTCTACTGTCGGCACAATTACCGAAATCTACGACTATCTGAGATTGCTCTTTGCCCGAGTTGGCGAACCTCATTGTCCTGACCATAATATTAAGCTAGAAGCGCAAACTGTCAGCCAGATGGTAGACAAGGTAATGGCCTTGCCAGAAGGGACAAGAATCATGGTCCTGGCTCCCATCATTCGCGGTCGCAAGGGCGAGCATATTCACGTATTTAACGAACTCCGAACTAGTGGGTTTATCCGAGCCCGAGTGGATGGCTTGGTTTGTGAGATTGAGTACCCGCCTGAACTTGAAAAAAACAAGAAGCATTCAGTCGATGTGGTTATCGATCGTTTGAAAATAAAACCAGGGCTGGAACAGCGCTTGGCGGAAAGTTTTGAAACTGCAATTCAGCTTGCTGATGGCTTAGCTATGGTAAGTCTTGGTGATGACGAGGAAAAATCCAAAGATTTGGTGTTCTCTGCCTTATTCGCCTGCCCAAAATGTGGCCACAGTATTTCTGAGCTGGAGCCGAGATTATTTTCTTTTAATAATCCGGCGGGAGCCTGTTCCGGTTGTGATGGTCTCGGACTCAAACAGTTTTTTGACGAAAGCCGAATAATTACCGATGAGAATCTGGCCTTATCAGAAGGTGCCATTAGAGGCTGGGATCGCCGAAGCGTTTATTATTTTGGCATGCTTACATCCCTAGCCTCGCATTTCAAATTCGCCATTGATACCCCGTTTAATAAACTTTCCAAAAAACACCGCAATCTAATTCTCCGAGGTAGTGGCAAAGAAATTATCGCCTTTCATTATGTAAATGATCGTGGCGACACCTTTACTCGCAGTTATCCCTTTGAAGGCATATTACCGAATATGGAGCGTAGGTTCAGAGAAACAGAATCAAATATGGTACGAGAGGAGCTTGCAAAATACCTGAGTTCACAACCTTGCCCCGATTGTAATGGCACTCGGCTGCGACGAGACGCAAGACATGTACTGATAAAAGGACAAAACTTGCCTGCCATCACGGGCATGACCGTTGCTCAATCGGCAGAGTACTTCGAGAAACTAAAACTCAGTGGCACACGCGCCAAGATTGCTGAAAAAATACTAAAGGAACTTCAGGATCGTTTAAAATTCCTCGTAGATGTTGGGCTCAATTACCTAACCCTAAATCGTAGCGCCGATACTTTGTCCGGCGGGGAGGCACAGCGCATAAGATTGGCCAGCCAGATTGGCGCCGGCCTGGTTGGTGTTATGTATATCCTTGACGAGCCATCAATTGGCTTGCACCAGCGAGATAATAATCGCCTTCTGCAGACACTCTTCCATTTGCGCGACCTTGGTAATACCGTGATCGTAGTCGAGCATGATGAAGGAGCGATTCGCAGCGCTGACCACATAATCGATATCGGACCTGGCGCAGGAGTGCATGGCGGCGAGATTGTCGCTGAAGGTTCAATAGCCGATATCACTAAATCCAAAAAATCCTTAACAGGTCAATATTTGTCGGGAAAAGTGGAAATTGAAACGCCGACAAAACGGCACAAATTTAACGGAAAAAAAATTCTTCAATTAAAAGGGGCCACAGGTAACAATCTACAAAATATTTCTGTAAAAATTCCACTTGGTTTATTTACTTGCGTCACCGGAGTTTCTGGATCTGGAAAATCCACACTAATTAATAATACTCTGTACCCAATTACCGCCACGAACCTCAATGGCGCTACGACGCTACATCCTGCTCCGTTTGAAGATATTGAGGGCCTCGAATTACTAGATAAAGTCGTTGATATAGACCAAAGCCCAATCGGTAGAACACCGCGCTCAAACCCAGCTACTTATACCGGAATTTTCACCCCAATACGGGAAATCTTTGCTGGCACGCAAGAAGCAAGAACCAGAGGTTACAAGCCGGGGCGGTTTAGTTTTAACGTGAAGGGCGGCCGCTGTGAAGCCTGCCAGGGAGACGGTGTAATTAAAGTAGAGATGCATTTCTTACCTGATGTCTATGTCTCTTGCGATGTTTGTCGCAGCAAACGCTACAACCGCGAAACTCTGGAAGTAAAATACAAAGGCAAAAACATCAGCGAAGTACTGGATATGACCATAGAGGACGCCCGAGAATTTTTCGATCCGATACCAGTTATCGCACGAAAACTGCAGACGCTAAAGGAAGTTGGACTTTCCTATATCTGTCTGGGCCAGGCTGCGACTACTCTTTCAGGTGGCGAGGCCCAGCGGGTAAAACTTTCACGTGAGCTGTCAAAAAGGGATACCGGTAAAACCCTTTATATACTGGATGAGCCAACCACTGGGTTGCATTTCCAAGACATCAAACAACTACTCTCAGTGTTACATCATTTGCGCGATCAGGGAAATACCATAGTAGTCATTGAACATAATATGGATGTTATAAAAACTGCAGACTGGATTGTGGATCTTGGTCCTGAAGGCGGTAGCGGCGGCGGTAAAGTAATAGCAGAAGGCACTCCTGAAACTGTTGCAAAAACAAAAGGCTCCTATACCGGCCAGTACCTCAAGAAAATTTTAAAATAAAAATAATATTTTCTTCACTATTTCCGTCATCCTAGTTAGATTTTTCTCTTCAGTTGATTAGGCAACTGAATCCACATCAAAGCTGAATGCTACATCCCGACATGAACATGATATTGGATTCGATTAATTTTGAATCGATGATTTCAGAGAAAAATATCGTTGTACTCGAATTACCTAAGCAGCTCGAGTAGTTGTCGACCGCGGTAGTGTTAGCCCTCCCAACATGTTGTTTAAGTCCAATAGCTGAATCTATAGATAAAACTTTGAAAACTAGAAACGTCACTTTAGAGCTCTGAAACATTTCCTGGGCCAAGAAATCATCAAAGAAATTCCAATAAGCTAGTCCGTCATCGGATTGTGGCTCTAGGGGATAAAAGGTGAGATTTGCTAGTCGGTTATCCATTGGTACATAATCGCCACCTTAGGCAAATCGCATTCCTTCTTCTGCAAACGATCCTAACAAACTAGAAATGCGTGGTTGTTTTGTGCGAAATTTTGTTTTCCGATTGAGGCAACGTAAAAGATTTCACCACTAAAATGCCGATCTCGATCTAACTCTTCCACAGTAATACCGCGCTAACTCAACTTCGCCACTTACTAACTAAATTGCGCAGGGAGTACATACGCTAGTGCCATTGTCGCATCCTGTATTGGCTCAAAACGGTTGTGATTAAGTATGCTAGGGATAGTAATAATCTGAAAGGATCAGCCGGACCCAATTTCGCCATTTTCAGCTCGGCAAAGCAGATAGCTAGTGAAACTACCTTATCGTAAGAAATCGCGGTGGTCCGAGCTAAAGTGAGCTTTCTGAATGCTAACGTGATGGCAATTTGTGACAGTGTGTAACTTCGCCGATAACAAAGTCGCAACGCTAGGCATATAGGGCGATACAGCTACCTAAGGGTGGCTGTAATTGTTGCTTTCTGAGACAAAAAAGGCCAAACTTCTAGGCAGTTATATATGTGGTAATACCACGTGGGTAATTTGCACTTCTCCTACGTATTTCAATAACATAAAACGGAGCCAAATTAGTGAATTCCAAACTAACTCGCAGACGTTTTATCAAGGGAGTTATATTCTCCGGTGCTGCCGCCACAACGAGCACAGGATTATATCTCGCGTCGAATGCTCAATCGGGCCAAGGCGCTGCAGAACGCTTGATAAATCTCAACATCAATGGTCGAACTCGACCGGTTGATGTCATGCCTTCGGAAACACTTGCCTACACCCTTCGCTACAAGCTTGATTTAACCGGAACCAAAATCGGTTGCAATCGTGGTGAATGCGGAGCGTGTACTGTGTTGATCAATGGTATACCTAATTATTCTTGCTCAGTACTGACTCATAATGTGAAGGACAAAGCGGTTATCTCTATAGAAGGGGTTAAGGATGCGGACGGCACATTACATGCAGTACAAGCAGCATTTGTCACAGAAAATGCGCCACAGTGTGGTTTCTGTACTCCTGGTCAGGTCATGTCAGCGGTTGCACTGCTGAATAACAACCCGCGCCCAAGCAGGCAAGAAGTCCGCCAAGCATTGTCCGGTAATCTTTGCCGTTGCGGAGCCTACGAACATTATATTAATGGCACTCTGCGTGCCTCGGGGCAAATCGCATGAGTACTCATATAGGTTTCGATTTCGTACCACCCGATGTTCCTGGAAAGGTAACTGGTGAAATTAAGTATGCAGAAGACTACAAACGAGAAGGGATGGTTTTTGCCCGCTTACTGACAAGCCCTCTGCCAAGTGGGAGAGTTGTTAGCATAGACGCTGCTGAAGCGTTACGTATGGACGGTGTAGTCGGTATTTTTACTGCTGATGATCTAGCGCCGGTTGCCCCTCCCGGCAACCCAGCACTTGCCTCCGAATACGTTACTTATGTTGGCCAGCCAATCTTGGCAGTTGCAGCTACTACAGAAGAAATTGCCGAATCAGCAATCGATAAAATTCGCATCGACTTTGAGCGTCGCGACTTTGTAGTTGATCCTTTAGAAAGCCTTACTCCCGGCGGCAGTAATGCCTACCCACAGGGCAATGTTCTAGTTAGAACTCGGGAAGAAGGCCCTGAAGGAACTCCGATTATCGGTGCTGAAATTAAAGACATCAAATGGCCACAATCTGCTATTGATGCTATTCGTGATGGCAAAGAACCGGTCGGTGGCGAGTTTACAACCGAATGGGCGTTTGGTGATGTTGATGCAGGTTTCGCAGACGCTGCCAAGATCATCGAACAGCCATTTGTCACCATGGGCTACCCCCACCACTCGCTTGAGGCGAGAACAGGCATGGCTTATTGGGAGAATGGCAAATGCTATTTCCACGGCTCATCACAAAGCCAAAGTGCAAACAATGCGGGTTTAGCGCGTATGTTAAACATTGATCTTGCTGATCTGGTGTTTATCAACGAAGCAACTGGCGGTGGCTTCGGATCCAAAATTGGACCTTATCCGTTCATGGCAATTACTGGAAACTTCTCTCGTGTTCTTAATCGCCCTGTACAACTTCGTATTACCCGCGAACAAGAGTTCTATATCGGCTCTGCTCGCTCAGGCATGCAAGGTTGGATCAAAGTTGGCGTTAAAGAAAACGGCAAAGTTTCTGCAGTAGATTTGGTAATCGTAAACGATGGCGGGGCAACCGGTGGCGGCAGTGGTAACTCTTCTGCACAACACGTCACTATTGCTTATCAACCAGAAAATATGCGCTACCGTGGAATCTCTGTTTATACCAATACAACGCCTCGCGGTGCTCAGCGTGGTCCGGGCCAGAATGAAATGGCTGCGGTACTAGCACCTATGACTGATCGTGCAGCAGATGCTGTTGGGATGGATCGAGTTGCATTCCGGCGAGCCAATGTAGTCGACAGTGATGGTTTTCAAGGCGGAAGTCAGGGTCCATTAACTAGCGCATTCGTTCGCGAAGCACTGGATCAAGGTCAACGACTATTTGGTTGGCAAGACAAGGTCAGCGCTCCTAAAAATATGGGTGGCAGCAAAGTTCGCGGAGTTGGCGTTGGCATTGGTTATCACGGTGCTGGTGGTCGCGGCTACGATGGACTTTTGCGAATTGGTACTGACGGTAAGCTCTACATCCATAGTGGTGTGGGCAACCTTGGTACTTATTCTTATGCGGGCACATGTCGCGCAGCCGCTGAAGCTTTGCATGTTCCTTGGGAGCGTTGCGAGATCGTTCATGGTCGATCTGATCTTCACTTACCCCACAGTTCTGGTCAGGGTGGCTCTAACACAATCTTTACCCACACGCGCACCAACTGGGTAGCAGCTCAAGACGCGATTACCAAACTTAAGGAAATTGCTGCCAATGACCTTGGTGGAGCAGCCGATGATTACGAAATTGGTAATGAGCGGGTCTACCGTACATCCGATTCCAGTATTGGCATGACTTACGGCCAGGCAGCAGAGCGTGCTATGGAACTTGGTGGTAAGTATAGCGGCGAAGAATATCCTGATGACATCAATCCTCTGACTCAACTAGCCGTTCAGGGCTTGTCGGGCAGTGGTCTAATCGGTGTAGCAAAAGACAATATTCCTGGTCAGGGACAACCTCCTGGGATACTTGTTGGCTTTTGCGAAATCGAAATGGATACTGATACTGGTAAATATGAAATTCTGGAATACACGGCTGTTGCTGATTGCGGCACAATCGTGCATCCGAAGAATTTTGATAATGCCATGCGCGGTGGTGCTGTCTGGGGAGTCGGTTTGGCGGGTTTGGAGCGTCATGTTTATGACCCTCAAAATGGTCTGCCAGCTAATACTGGCTTATACCAGAGCAAGCCACCAACAAATATGGACGTACCTGTAGATACAATTGCAGCCGGAGTAAATATCCCAGACCCTCAAAATCCAACAGGAGGCCGAGGAATTGGTGAACCAACTCAAGGTGCAGCAGCGGCGGCATTAGCTAGCGCCATATCTGATGCATTAGACGGACATCTGTTCAATACAGCCCCGACTACCACGGACATGATCATTAACCACTTGGCTGGAAATACTTACAGTTCCAAGTCCCTTAAAACTAATACTTTCTGAGGTTACTATGCCATCACATGACGTAATGCCAAATATGGAACTGTACCAGCCGGTGCAGGTGGAAGACGCGATTGCGATTGCTGACCGACTCGCTGAAAGAGGTTGGTTAGTAGGGGGAGGCCAAGATACTTATGGTTGGTTAAAAGACAGAGCGAAATCTGCTGATGCCTTAATCGACCTAAGTGGAATCGAGGCCCTCCGTGGAATTCGTGAGATTAGTGACGGAATCGAGATCGGTGCCCTTACTACCTTAACTGAGATAACAGACAATTCTGTTATTCAGTCGCAATTTTCCCTGCTGGCTGATGCCGCAGGTCGAGTTGCCAGCCCTCAAATTCGAAACATAGGCACTATCGGCGGCAACGTATCACAAGATGTTCGCTGCTGGTACTACCGCCGCGGACTTTCTTGTTACCGTGCAGGGGGTAACCTTTGTTATGCAGACACTCCTCAAGGTATGAATAGAGAGCACTCTCTGTTTGAAGCTAGTCGCTGTGTTGCAGCAACTGCGTCAGATACCGCGCCAGCATTAGTTGCGTTGGATGCAACTATGGTGATTCAAAGTCTGAACGGAGAGCGCACTGTATCTGCTGAGGATTACTTTGTTGGTCCTGCTATAGATATTGAGAATACAACTGATCTTCGCCCTGGTGAAATTCTAACTGCTGTTAGAATTCCATCAACATGGGCAAATGCTACGTTTTACTTTGAGAAAGTAGCCGATCGGAATGTATGGGATTTTTCATTAGTTAATGTTGCAGCTGCTTTCAAAGTGAACGGCGGTATCGTTGAAGATTCACGTATCGTGGCTGGAGCTGTGCAAGCAACTCCACGCCGACTAACTAATGTGGAAAATGCCGTGCGCGGTCAAGCCAAGAATGCTGCAACAGCAGAATCGGCTGCTGCAATCGCTGTCGATGGTGCTCGCGCCTTGGCTCACAACGGCTTTAAAATTCCATTAATGCAAAACCTAGTGAAGAGAGCTATCAGCGCGTAGCAATACTCAACGTGCATTGAGAATCTTTCCCAATAACTGAGCATATATAACTAATGCGCTCCGCAAGAAAAAGGGACATGCTGAAAGTATGTCCCTTTTTCTTGGTACTAAGAAATTAAGTTTTTAAACGAATCAGTTTTATGGTTGATGTTGCGTTGGCCACTAATTTTTCGTCTTGGAAGAGTTCTCCCGACATAAAACAAATTGACTTACCAATCTTTATTGCTTTTGCGACACAGAGTAATTTGCCCGGATGGGCGGTAGCGAGAAAGCTGACATTTATATCCAATGAGATTGGAATATTTTGCATCTCTGATAGAGCCATAACCAAATTGGCCATGGCTGCATCAAGCATTCCTGTAACAAAACCACCCTGTAAGATTTCTGTATCAGAATGAGTAAACTCTCTTCGCGCCTCGAATTCCATTTCGATTTGAGGTGGTTGCGATGAAAATTTTAAGGGCCTTCCAGAAAGCATTTTAATGCAGGGCGCTTTCTTTGACTGAATTAATACTAGTCTTTCTAAATCGTTCATAGATTGCTCTTCAATTTATTCAATGAAGATAGGCCGACAAACTTAAACAAATTTTTATTTACAGAATTATTGTTTTACAGAAATCTCTGTACCCGGAACTATCGAAACGTACTTTCCAACATATCTATGTTGGATTGATTTTCTTTATCGTGCCGAACACATAGTAGAAAAAAGTAACTTTCCGCTTATCGATCATTCTAAGTTCAAGAGAGGAGTCTCAAGTTATGTGCCTAGCGTTCAAAAGATCAATTTAAACCGCTATAGATATAATAAATTTTATTTAGTCTAATTGATCTTTAGACATATTATAAACAGCTCTAAACCAACTAGGTTGGTCGTTAAGATTAGGTATAAGGTGAAAAGAATCGCCACCGGCAGATAGATACTGATGACGGTACTCAACACCAATTTCATGAATAGTCTCAAGACAGTCTGAGGTGAAAGACGGAGTCACAATGGCGACGTTTTTGATACCATCTTCCAATAGCTTTATTAGATGCTCATCTAAATAAGGTTTAATCCATTCTTGCCTACCGAAACGGGATTGAAATGCTATAGAGTATTGATCTTTCTCCCAGCCAAGAGCTGTAACAATTGATTCTGTCGTCGCAACACATTGTGCACGATAACAGTATCGATTCTCCTTACCAACTTCATTACAGCAGCCACCAAAAGTACAGAAATTGTTTTTATCTGCTTTTTTAAGATTCGATTCTGGCAGCCCATGGTAACTAAACACCACATGATCAACTTCAAGGTTTACTAAATGTTCGGTTATCAAAACAGACCAGGCACGAATAAAATCTGGTTCGGAAAAGAAATCATAAATGAACTTCAATTGCGGAACCGACTTCCATTTAGCAGCACATTGATCTATTTCATGAAAAAGAGAGGCGGTGGTTGCTGTAGAATATTGGGGGAACATTGGAAAAACTAAAATTTCATTCCTACCTAATCTCTCAAGCTCTTGCATCGCCTCTCCAATAAATGGCTGGCTGTAACCCATGCCAGTTACCACTAAAACATCTTCTCCTGCTTCTTCAAAGGCCAACTGCAAATTAAACTGTAGACGATCCGCATATACTTTCAGTGGAGAACCATCTTCCATCCATATAGAAGCGTAATCTTTGGCAGTTTTAGGAGCACGGAATGGTAATATAATTAAATTACGTAATAGCCAGCGGCCCACCGGATTTATATCAAATACAAAAGGATCGGAGAAAAAATATTTATAAAAATCTCGCAAGCCTTTCGCTGTTGGTGCGGCTGGAGTTCCGAGGTTTAGAAGTAATACTGCTTTAGACATTGGATTCTATTTCTTTAGAAATCTTATCATAACACTGCTTTAATGAGATTCATCGATTTGATTATTCTTCAGTCATTTATTTTTTAAATATCTTTGGTATCAACTAGATGACCTACCCTTGAAACTAAGTAGTAAATATCTTGATAGTTTTAGCTAGTGATTCTTCAACTTGATTACTTAACCTGCGAAATCATCAATCATAATTGGGGGAATCTATATTAATTAGATTCATGTCATTTAGAGGCCGAAGCAGATATAGAAAATAAATGGTTCAGTAATTAGGAAATTGCGTTCAATCGTTCTCAACAACCCTTTGCACCATTGTAGAAGTCAGTAACCAAGTTCGCTTTTAAAAACGGTAAAATTTCTCTCGATTTTCCTACCTAAAATCCTAAACCCCATGTCTATTGGGCTGCGGCTTTTGTGTGTAGGTTAGTAACAAAAAGTACAAAAAAGAGCTGCAATCCCAGTAAAATTGAGTAAAATAAAGGCAGCTACTTATATTTTCCAGATTAGACATATCCAATACTTTTAGGGGGTTGTTTCGTGAAAAATTCATTTCGATTGCCTTTATGTGCACTTATCGCTGCTTTAAGCACCACAGTTACTGCAGGTGAGCGGGTTGGAGATTTCGCATTAATCGATAACCACGGTGCCTTCCAGCATATGACTTGGTACAACGACCAAAATGCTGTGGTTATTTTGCCCCAGTCAATTGGTGCTACCGATCAAACTGCCTTAATTGGCCTGCTGGATTTGCAAACTAAATATACAGAATCAGGTGTGGTTTTCTTCTTGATGAATCCTGGTTTGCAAACAGATCGGGCGGCAGTTCAGGCCGACCTTGGATCAGTGGAATTGCCCGTTCTTATGGACGATGCCCAATTGGTCTCTGAGATGCTCGGTCTTACTCGATTAGACGAAGCAGTTGTTTACAGCCCTAAGTCATTCGAAGTGTTATACCGTGGTCCAGTATCTGAGCAGCTCGAAGCGTCTATTCAGCAAACTCTGAATGGCGATTCTTCTGAGCTAGTCTCTATTGCTACATCAGGCGCTACTATTGAATACAGCAACCTTGCTGCTCATAGCGACCTCTCCTACGAAAAAGATATCGCACCGATCATTGCGGAAAATTGTGCAAATTGTCATCGTGAAGGCGGTATCGCACCATTTGCTATGGACAGCAATCTAGCAGTTCAGGGCTGGTCACCCATGATTCGTGAAGTAGTTATGACCAAGCGTATGCCTCCTGGTCAGATCGACAACAAAGTCGGTTATAAGATGAAGAATGAAATGAATCTAAGCGATGATGAGATGCAGAAACTAGTGCGCTGGGTAAACGCCGGCTCAGTTGTTGCCGGTGAAAGCGATCCATTAGCTGAGCTGGTTTGGCCGGATACCAAATGGTCATTAGGAGAACCTGATCTGGTAGTTTCTGTTCCTCCTCAGTCAATTCCTGCAACAGGTGTCGTTGACTATATGAACATACCAATAGATCTGGGTTTGGAAGAAGATGTTTGGATTAAAGGCTCTGAGGTTGTTCCAGGCTCTCCTGAAGTACTTCATCACATTATCACATCAGTGATTCCACCCGGCGACAAAACTGATTTCCAACAAATTCTTATGGACGCGATTAATAGCCTACCTCAAGAGCGTGCTACAGCAGTTCGAACCCAATTATTTCAATCCATGGCCTCTGGAGAGGCTCCAGATATTGATAGGATTTTCCGTGAAAATCCAGAAATAGATGTAGGTTTATTCCTCGGTGGTAGCGACTCAAATCAAGGTTCAATTGCAGGGTACGCGCCAGGCAACTCTATTTCCTTGAATCCAGACGGTGTAGGCGGTCTCATAAAAGCCGGCACTCAGTTGAATCTTCAAATGCATTACACAACTTCTGGAAAAGAAACTACGGATGCCACTGAGATCGGTATTTATTTCTATGAAGACGGCGTTGTGCCAAATGAGCGCATGTCAGGTGGCGTAGGCAATGCCTTCACTATAGCCATTCCACCTCAATCTAAAGATCATGAAATGGAGCTAGTTACTTATGTTCCTGAGGATGCCGAAATATATACCTTGATGCCTCATATGCATTTTCGCGGCAAGCGCATGAAGTTCACAGCACAGTATCCTGACGGCTCCGAAGAATTACTCCTTTCAGTTCCTGCCTACTCGTTCAACTGGCAGTTAGCGCACGAACTAGAAGAACCATTAAAAGTACCAGCAGGTACCAAAATCATCGCCAATGGTGCGTTCGATAATTCTTCACAGAACACGTACAACCCTGATCCGAATTCAGAGATCACCTGGGGTGAACAAAGCTGGGAAGAAATGTTTATGGGTTTCTACTCATGGAAGAATGTAGACCAAGGTGGATCTGATTAAGATTCGCTAATCGCTAAGTTTTAGAAAGAAAAGGGGCGAACTCTCTCGGGTTCGCCCCTTTTCTTGTTGACATTTTGCCTAGCTGAATAGCAGGAAATGAGGCAAAGCCACTACTGCCCGCGACTTGGTGGTGGCGCCCAATCACAATCCGGGCAATCGGGAGATTTACCGTTTTGCTCCATAACATCAAAGATAAAATCCCTCCAAACAGCATTCGGCTGCCATACTATATTCATGTCAGCCTTAGCCTCAGCTACAGGCACATCATTGTAAATTACCCTGTAGAGAAAACTAAACGCTGTTGCACGAGCATTAACTTGGCAATGCAATAGTGTCTTCTTCTCACTATTGCGCTGCATCGAATCAGAGAACGCATAAAAATCATCAGGTAGGGGATTATCAAAAGACACCGGAACCTGCATGTATTCCATTCCCAAACCTTTTACTACCTGATCCGCATCAGGGAGTGCGTTAGGGTTATTTGTGAAAGCGATATACACCACCCGCTCGAAGCCATTATCTGCAATCGTCTGGAACTGTTCCAAAGATGGCTGGCCAGCGCTAGCAAAGGTATCACTGTACTGAAGAAAATTTGTTATCTCTGATAGAGCCGGTTCCACTTCTTCTACCGCCAGCACCGAAATCGGTAACATCGACGCACTAGTCAATGCCAAGGCTTTAAGGAGTAATTTCATTTTAATTCCCTCTTTCAAATTAAATGAAGATCTAACTAACACTATAACAAATAGTGCTGTCTTAATCCTAAGGCTTAATACTGTGACATGTTGTCGAAACAACAAAGAGAAGGTTAGTTAGTGATCGAACAAGTCTTTCTTTGCTGAGTAGACCCACTCACCAGAACGGCTTCTGATTAAGATGGGCATCTACGTTCAGAATGGAATCGAAATGTACAACAAACATCGCTACTGTAACCGCTGGCACATAAGACTCGCAGCTTTGGTTTTAATAGAAACTCAGTTTAAATCTTTGACGTTAACCTCCCCACTTAAGAAAATTTAGAAACTCTCGCCGGTTCTTCGGCCCATAGGTTAAAAAAGATGGTTGTGGATTCTCTTGATAAACCAGCTTCACAGTACTGACAAAATCAGTTGAAGTTAATGAGCGAATTTCAGATTGATCGATTCCATAAGGAACAGCAGCATTTAAACCAAATACCTTTCGGCGGAGTTCAGGTGTGAGGCCGGTGTATCCAAAGCGCTCTTGGAATTCTTCAGAAATTTGAAAACTGCGAAAGGCCTGGATTTGATCTTGTGGGGAACCGTACCAAATAGAATCTGTTCCCCAGAGCACATTATCCTCGCCGATGTGCTTAAATATTTTACCCAGAGCATGAGCTGCATTGTCAGGGTCACGCATTAGAAAACGCCAGGTGCTACCAAGCTCAGCATAAACATTCGAATTTGCTGCGATCTCGTTGTCTACCATTGACTGAATAAGCGTATCGATGCCATCTCGGCCTGCACCATTGGCAAATTCCTGCTCCTGCACACTCGCAACAAAACCAGAGTGGTAAACCAAAAAATTCATATCTGGAAACTGTTTGGCGACGATTCCAATATCCATACATTGGCTGTGCTCATAAGATCGCGAACCAAATGGGAGCCCCTTGTGCACGCAAATGTTCTTAACGCCTAAACGTTGCGCACGTTCGATCATCGCCAGCCCTGGATCATCATGGAGAAAGAACCCCACGCCTCCGGGACCATATTGAGTGTAGGTTTTGAAGGCAGCGATATCCCAATTCTCTGCCAGTTCATCCATGCCCTCCAGATCACCCTCTTGATTAGGATTGACCCGGCCGTGAATCATCAAGCGTTTGCTCCCTTCTAGCTGGGCGACTAGATTGCGAGTTTCATCCGCATCTTCAATAGTAATAGGTTCAGATTCACGAGTAGAAGGCACAAAAGAAAGAACCATAATGTCAGTGTCGCTATCAAGAAAGATGTCTTTGATAAACTCACTTCCTGATAAGCAATCTAAATAGCCACGGTCACCTCCATCAAGTCCGACATCGCAACTGGCTTTATCCATTCCAGCATAGGGCCTAGCTGATGGTGGAATACGACTTAACCAATCTCCCTCTGGATTTACGTAGTGACCTTGAACATCAAAGATAAACTCTCCACCTTCAACCTGGGCGGAAGCAGAAGCTGAATCCAGAGCAGACTCTTGGCGGACGTCGAAGTAACCGCCCCTTTTATTGTGGTAGGCATTAGCCTGGTTAAAGGCCAGCAAAGTACTGGCGGCACCACAACTGGAGATTAGAAACTGACGCCTGGATTTGGCTGAGCGTTTGGCATTCTCACCAGCAAGATCGAGAGCAAGTTTATTTGCTTGCTGATTAACAATTGATATCGGTATGGGCTCATACTCACCATTTGACGTGCTATCAATTTTTATCGGTAAGCGCGCACCTTCCTTATCATATTTATCCATTGTTCTGCTCCTACACTGTTCTATAATTTTTCCCACAGAGGATGTTTAACTAAAATTAAATCGCCGGCAGTAAATCAATTTTTTCAAACAAAACCGATTCGATCTTGTCTCGTGAATAAAAGGCTGGAAAAACTTTGTCATTTGCCCAAAGTTCGAAAAGATTGTCGTATAACGGACTATCAGGATCACCAACTTGTCCGGGAGTATTCATTCCCAAGGTGTTGTCCCAATCCCGAGTATCTACAAAAATACGAAATGAAGCGCCCGATGTCTGATTATCTCCACTACCGGTATTTCCCAATGTAAAGCCGTTGCCACCGCGAGGCAGAGGACCAACATCTAATTGCTCTCGCACTTCATTACTCACCGCCGCGCTTAATGGGTGCCGAATTAGCACGTGCTTATAGTCAACTTGCCCGTAAACCCAGTTTTCAATATTTGGCCCCAGCTTCTCACGAAGAGTTGCGACACCCTCCGCTAGGGTGTTGAGTAAAAACTCATCTCTTCCCTGCAAGGGGTCTGCTCCAAAATCTCCATCGGGTGCTAACAGCATATCTATTGTTGTTTTCATACCAACATTCAAATAGCTACTTGCTACGTCTGGAACTTTTAAGGCTTCAATATTATCTAGCAACTGACGTTCAAAGGCCACGTAGATACCAGCTTCAATTGAATCTCTATCGAGGACAAAATTCCAGTTCAGCAACATTTGCCTGGCAGTTTCAACTTGAGAATTCTCAGCACGAAGACCTTTGAAAAATGGCACTAGTGAGCGAGCTGGCACGGATAGATAATCATGCTGCAACTCGATCATATCGGTCATATTAAATTTTCTACCAGACGCTAGTACTTCACTGCCGCGAGCCCAGCGATAGGGATCCGTCCAGGTATAGCCAATGGCATCAAGATAGGGATAGTCCGGCTTTGTATAATTGCTATTCGATGTTTCGATATAGCCCCTCTCTGGGTTGTACTCATTAGGTTTGGCTTTGATTGGCAAATAACCGTCCCATTCATAACGCCCATCGCCAGGTACCGGAACCATGCCGGAAAAATTCCGTCGAATGGGTGCAATTCCAACAGCCTGCCAGCCGATGTTGCCTGCACGGTCCGCCCAAATCATATTTTCGCCAGGTATATTGCTGTAATTAGAAGCTTCGCGGAATTGTTCCCAAGTTTCAGCCTGATCCATGCGCAAAGAAGCCAAGTATGGAGCACCGCCTGGCTCCATCCATGCTGGACGCACGGCATAAGCAAGGTTGTTATCTTTGTCCTCGAAGCTTATTGGACCATGCCGGGTATATTTAAGTTCGACAGTCACCGGCGCAGCATTCTTGACCAAAATCGTCTCTTCAATAATGCGCATGTTTTCCCACTGGCCCTGATACTGATACTGATTGGGATCGTCAGGGTTGATTTCATACACATAAAGGTCTTCGCCGTCTGTAGAAAAAATTGTTAATCCCCAAGCCCCATATTCGTTATGACCAATTGAGATTCCGGGAATTTCAGGTTCACCACCACCCATGACATTCCAACCGGGGCCCACGAGATGCGCCCAGTACCTTAATGAGGGTGTTGCTTGGCCACGATGAGGGTCATTTATCATGTAAGGCCAGCCATCTTGGGTTAGATCACCACTTACTACCCAATTGTTGCTACCAATGTCATCAATGGAGCGTTTTTCCAACTGTTGTTGCTCAGAACTCAAGGTCGCTGCTAACTCTGCGAAGCTTTCATCGGAATTCTTTGCTGAAGCGAGAATAATATCGGTCGGATCAAACCCGACCGGCCGTCGGTAGGCGTTGTACAGACCCAGAATGTCGTTCTCCACTAAAGAGTCACAATTAATCATTGGATCTAAAGTCAATTTTGGATCATGGGGGTGAAAATATCGAAGTTCTTTAACTTTATCCTCGCCAACAGTGCAAACTGCTCGCCCGGTACTTAGCTCTTGGCCAATATTTCCTAGCAGGCCTTGATGACGAGAAATAACTACTTCAGGTGTCCAGTGTTTGGGTTGAATATCTAAAAGCTTAAAGGGCAAAGACAAGTTCTGTGGGTTTTGCATTGCCTGATCAATATAGGCATTAACGCCGTCTACAAAGGCGGTAATAATTTCCGCTCCACGATCATGATAACGATTCATCTCTTGAATCATATCGCCCCGATATTTAAACAGTCGGGTACCATGGTCCCGCTCAATCATTCGTGGTCCAAGCATTTCTGCAGTAGTGCCAGTTGCTTGAGCCCTCCATATTTCAAATTGGAATAATCGATCGCGGGCAGCACTATAACCTTGAGCAAAGAACAGATCGTGCTCTGTCTCGGCATATATGTGAGAAATTCCCCATCGATCCTTCAGAATTTCTACCGGCTGATCTAAACCGGGAATACTTACCGTGGAGTTTTGTTGTGCGAAAAGCAGTGAGCTAAAGCAGCTGATGCAGATTATTAGGAGACTGCGTGAAAGCAAGAGTCCGCGGCAAAGAGTCACTAACATGTTGTAATTCCTCATATTATTATTTTTACCAGTGAAGGTTTACTGTTAGCTCCACTATACCGCAGAAATTGAGGCTTGAGCCATTTTGTCAAATGGAGAATTAGCTAGATGATGTGAATAGAGGTAAGGTAAGCTCAATTCATAGCGAAGGCACGCAAATGGCGTGCTGAACAGGTTGTAACTAGCCCTCGAATTCCCGTAACAACGCTAAAGCGAGCTTTGCTTTATCTGCCGGTACGAAGACATGATCATGATAGTGGGCAGCAATTACATTGGCGCTAATACTATTGCTGGCTAGTTTATTTACCACGGCAGCAGTGAAACCTACAGCATCTAGACTCGAATGTACTGAAAGAGTAATACCACAAAATACTGAGTTATAAGATAGGCTAGCGGAGTCAGCGGCAGTTTTAGAGAGTAGCAAACTTAAGCCTTCTTGCTCTTGGTAACTGGCTATAGGTTGTAACTCATCCAAATCACCATAAACTAGAGAAGGAGAGCTACAAAAAACATATTCACCATCAAGCAATACTGGCTGCATCAAAGCCAGAAGCTTATTTAGGTCCATTTCACCAATCATCGCCACCAACTATAATTCGTTGACTCTAACTTGAGCAACGGTTTGCTTAAAATATTTTCCAAATTAGAATTTATTGACTTAGTTCTGCGGAAATTTCTTCATAGAAGCCAGGAATGCTTCTACGCATGAATAAGCCATTATCTGCCTGTGTCCAACTTAAGTCACCATCTCTAATTTCATCTGCAGCATCACTGCTTTGTAACCCTCCGCGAACTAAGCCCGTCATTCGAGCACGCACTGCTTCCATCTGATTGCGAAAATCAAGAACATCTCTACGATCCATGATCATGCCATGACCAGGAATTGCTGTGTCAAAATCCAAACTCAGAATATTATTCATGGTAGCTACCCAACCACGGCTGCTGCCTCCATTACTGTAATCAATGAAGGGAGCGATACTATGAAGAAGGTCTCCGCCATGCACTGTTTTTAGATCAGGAAAATATACAACAGTATCACCGTTGGTATGACCACGACCCATGTAGAAGGCCTGAACTTCCACGTCACCTAAATAGACCGCTGTTTCTTCGGTATAAATGATTCTGGGAGGTGCATCCTGGCCCCCGCGTATCATATTTTCCCGAGCATTTTTGTGGGCAATAATTTCAGCTATTTGTATGTATCCTGCGTTACCACCGGAATGATCCCCGTGATGATGAGTATTGATTACATAACGTACGGGCAGATCGCTCACACTAGCCACTAAGGACTGGATTTCATCGAAGTTCTGCGGATACTTATCATCAATTAAAATTACACCTGCATTCGTAACTCTTACTCCAACATTTCCACCTGAGCCAATAATTATATAAAGACCATTTTTCACCTGCTCAATACTTAAAGGGTCTTGGGCTTGCGCAAAAGCAAGCGAGCCAAAAAATCCACTAAGGAGCACCATCGTGAGGAGTTGGAAGGATTTCATTTTTAATAAATTCAGCATTTGATCACGCCTCATAAAATTTGATTTAAACCGCCCAAAATCCCACCACTATCATTTTGGCGTTATTGATTTGGCAATCTACGGACTCATAAACTTTTTAGCAAGCACAACTATATCGGCAGGGTTCACTAAGCTATATCCCTGCTCGAGGAAGCTTGAAATTTCTCCAATACTAGGAAAGCTATAATAATTTCCGCCGTCAGATTGTTCGTAACTCTTTAACGGTTGCTTATTGTTGATGATACTCACAGCTTCCGCGAGCATCTGACAGCCCTCCTCATAAAGACCTAATACGTTCCATAAATAAGACCTATTGTAATCAATTGCTATCGAGCTAGTGGCAAATATATTGCCGGTATCAATAGTCGAGTCGTCAATGTTGTGGAGAGTCATGAAAATGTTTTTCTCA
This sequence comes from Gammaproteobacteria bacterium, assembly GCA_012960305.1. Classification (GTDB taxonomy): domain Bacteria; phylum Pseudomonadota; class Gammaproteobacteria; order Pseudomonadales; family Pseudohongiellaceae; genus UBA9145. Next base: position 152,247 of record DUBM01000017.1, read on the forward strand.
CCGTTAAGCATCGCTCTAAAAGTAGCCATCACGCCGCGATAATCTGGAAGCAAGCCTGAATGTAAGTTCAAAACTCCGTGTTTTGGTATTTTTAGCACTTCGTCTCGTAAGATCACCCCATAGCGAATTGATAGGATGATGTCGGGCTCTGCACTTGCTAGGATTTTTAACTCAACCGGGTCATTAATTTTATTCAGTTCAATGATGGGTCGATTAACGCTACAGGCAATACGATTGAATGTTAACCATTGAGGATTCTCAGAGTACTCTATAGCATCTACTACAGGAAAGATTATTTGATTAAAGAGTGTTTGTTCGTAAAACGCCAACTCCGATAATTCTTTCGCTTTAGAACTTCTAGCACCTACTCGCGCCGACATAAAAATGGACACACGGTGATCACTAAGCTGCGGCAACAACAGATTAAGCGCAATACAGCTCGCAAGATCCTTGTTAGTGAGTACAGAAATATTCATAATGTTGATTAAGGAATAGAAGCAATTTTATTTACTTAATTCACAGCAGGAACTATTTTCCGAATCCAGCCATCTCCTTTCGATAAAAAGTACAACTCCCCATCGGTATCTTGGCCCAATCGAACACCAGCACGATTACCACGACCATAAGTATTTGGGAATCCGATAGATTCTCCTAGGTTACTGACTTCACCACTCACTTGAATTCTAAGTTCTTGGATTGTCGCTGGGTTCCCAGCTTCCAGATTTGCAGTGTCTATATAAAAAACCCGCCCTCGAACCATATCAGTAAATACATATTTCCCTTGCAACCTAGGAATATCATTTCCCCTATATACAAACCCACTACTAATAGCATTCCCCTCATCATGGTCAAATTGAGCGACAGGATAAGTAAATTCTTCCAAATCTACCGGCTTTGGATAAACAGGGTTTGGGCGAACCCCACCAATGCCAAATGCTGTAGCAAACATTCCTTCCCGAACACGCCATCCATAATTAGCGCCAGGTACACCAATATTTACCTCTTCAATTTGTGTTTGACCGATATCATTGATGTACATTGTGCCATCAACATCAAACGAGAAATGCTGTGGGTGCCGTAATCCATATGCCCAAATTTCTGGCGCAAAACCCTGCCTACCAACAAAAGGATTGTCTGCTGGAATGCCGTAGGCTCTATCTTCTCCACCCGCCAAAGGATCAATTCTAATTATCGAAGACATGACTTCATGAGTAGCTTGACCATACTCGTTAGGATCATTGGCACCACCACCATCACCAAAACTTGCGTAAAGCTTGCCGTAGTCCGAAGAACCCGGCTTTGCGGCGGGATTAAACGCTAAAGTACCAATATTATGGTTTTGCGCGAACTGGCCCATGCGAAATATTTCTCTGGAACTGCCTGAGAAGGAGTTTGCTGTGGAATCACCTGCTGTCCATTCGCGAATTATACTCTCGTGATTTTCTGCATCATCATCCAGATAATTAGCTACACCGGAGTCTGATGCTGCACTGTAAGCGGTATAAAATTTTCCATACCCGGGCCGGCCTCTCTCGGCGAATTGAGGATGGAACGCAACACCTGCCAAGCCAGTCTCGTTCGGGAACATTGAATCGTCAAAATCAACGCCTGCTCTTCGTATATCAAGATACTGAGTAACTGTATTGCCATTTTGATCGGCGAAATAAAGCAATCCCCGCAAATCATTAATTACTAATCGTCCGGAATTATCAGGAAGGGGCATCATGTACTGAATACGAGCATAAGCTGCATTTGTTTGTGGCACCGAGCTTGAATCTAGGGAGCGGGAAACGCGCACAAAATCTTCCACAGCCACGGTAATAGAACCCATCTGAATAATTTCTGGAATTGGGTCACTTAGTGGCTCGGGATTAGATTCAGCTGCATAGGTAGAAAAAGGCACAGTAAGGAGGAATAATGACGCTTTGATCAATACAGCAAGTCTTGTTTTCATAATGCTTGTCCATTTGCTAAATTGTAATTAATAACGAGACTCACCCCGAGCCTAGGCTACTACAAACACAATATAATAATCGAGAGCACAAAAAAAGATGAACGACACTGATATCTCTCCACAAGTAGGCTCTGAACGCTCCCCAAACGATCATACAAAATCTGATTTTGAGACTCTCCACTACGCTGTAGAAGAGAATATCGCCTTAATTACCTTAGATCGACCACCTGCCAACCTTATCGATCGACAACTCACTCTCGAATACCATTCTGCACTGCTTCGGGCCAATTCGGACACTAAAGTGCGAACAATAATACTTACGGGCGCGGGAAATGGGCTTTCTGGTGGAGTTAATCTTAATTACCTTGAGTCCTTCGGTTCAGAAGAAATGAAAGATTTTCTCCGTCTTTTTTATGTTGAAACTATGCGCCTAGTTCGAAGTCTGGACAAACCGATCATTGCTGCTGTACATGGATACGCTCGAGAAGGTGCATGCACTCTAGCATTTGCTTGTGACATGGTGATTGCAGCCGATGATGCTGACTTCGGCTACCCTGGGGTACCCAATTTGGCAGCACCTCCTGGCATGCATGTTTGGTTCCTGCAAAAACTCATCGGCAGAATGAAAGCTGCTGAATTAATTTTTACTGGTAAACCAATTGGCGCTTCCCAAGCAGAAAAACTTGGGCTTATAACCAAAGTGGTAGGCGCTGGCTGCCTACTCTATGAAGCAAGAAGCATAGCAGGCCAGCTGGCGAAGATGTCGCCACTAGCACTAAAGCGAACCCGGGACCTAATGTATTCAATGGAGGATATGGACTTTGCAGAAGTTCCTGAATGCGCGTTAGAAGCTCTCTCATCAGCCTTTGATAGCGAAGATAGCAAGGAAGCAAGGAAGGCTTTTCGGGAGAAACGGGACCCAGTTTGGACGGGTCGGTAATGCTTAAATAATAAATAACTTATGAACTTAGAGTACTTCTTAGGCTCTTCTCATAGACCTTCGGGTATTAATGTTGCCCCCGACAAGCGATAAAGCTTTAGTTCTTGGCAGCCGCTAAAGCGGAAAAATCTCTTTAACTCTAGTAAAAATACTCAGCACAGGACTTGCTGGTTTCCAATCTTATCTTCGAACTACAAATTAAATAAATGGGAGACCACAGATTCCGGATCTGACTTGGCATCCAAGCGACCGATCTGGCAATCGCTGTCTACAAATCAAATATTTACATGTATCTGATTGGCGTAAAGAGTTTGATATCTATATATTTTCAGGGTGAATAGGTAAATCGACGCTAGGATCAAGATTGCCCTTGCCTGGCACATAGTTAGCTTCAATTCGAATTCCATCCGGATCTTCAAACAATATGGAATAATACCCCTTCGCCCATTCGCCTAACTTCGGGCTTCGAATTATTTTTGTGTCGATTCCCTGCAAGAATTCATGAAGCGCATCGACATCCTCTTTGCTTCGAGCCCGAAAACAAAAATGATGTAAGCCAATACGATTTTGCTCAAATGTTTCGTGAAGAAATTCGCTGGCAGCTTCTTTAATAACGATTCCGGTTCGACTACCTACTCCATAAATAACATCATTAGAGTCGTAGATTAATTTCATTTCCAAAAATTTAAATAGCTGGCGGTAAAAGCTACTACATTTCTCGAAATTTGAAACGACAATTGAAATATGCGCGATGCCATTCATTTGCATACAGTTGATCCTCCAGTTCCGTGAATAAATTCAGAACCCATGTGATTAATAGCCCACATTCGTTTGTTCTAGGGTAAATCCCCCTGCTTGACTAGAAACAAAAGTTAGCTTCTGATTGATACAAGCAGGTTGCTCATCTTCGACGTGACTGACGTAGATCAATTTAGTCTGCGTCTGTTCAGCAATTAGATCAAGGACTCCCAAGATTAATTCACGGTAATAGTCATCAAGACCGACACAGGGCTCATCTAAAATTAATATTTTCGGGTGTTTTACCATTGCTCTTGCTAGCAACACTACACGCTGCTGCCCGAAAGAAATTTCGTGATAGTAGTGTTTTTCTAGCTCGGTAATTCCCAATGTCGCTAGCCAGTTCTTTGCCAATTCCCACTCAGCAGAACTGCTTTCATCATAGAGACCAACAGAGTCAAAGAATCCAGACACCACTACATCTAAGACTTTCCAGCCTTTGATATATTTGTTGTGCAGTTCATTAGAGACGATGCCAAACTTCCGTTTAACATCCCAAACAGTTTCTCCACTGCCTTTTTTCTGCCCGAATAGAAATACTTCCTGCCCATAGCCTTTATGATTCTCACCGTCAATCAAGCTGAGCAGTGTTGATTTCCCACAGCCATTTGGGCCTTCTACCAAAACATGGTGATTCGACTCCATATGCCAACAAACATTAGTTAGCACAGTTAGTTCACCGTAACGGACAGTAATGTTATTTAAACGAATTAACGAATATTTATTAGTATCCGCATTCGCCTCGATAACTAATGGCTTAGGAACTGAATTCGAAAACTCAAGCTTAATTTCTGTGAGTTTCTTAAAAGCTGGAGACGCCAACACTTCTGCTAATGCACCTTGTTGCAAAATAGCTAGGTTTTCCATCAATGCGATATGAGTAATCCCCGGCAACATATCTCGGTGCCTACGACAAAGTTGGATGCTGCAGCATTTATTACCCATATACTTAGCAATGCAATTAACTATTCGTTGCTGAGAATCTCTATCGATACCTTCCAAAGGTTCATCAAGAACAAGCAACTTTGCAGACCCTGGCCGCCCAGCATAAAGAGCCCGAGCGATTAAGACTTTGCGAATTTGACCGGAAGAAAGAAAGCGAATGCCATTTTCTGCAATTGGGTTTAAATCCAAATCCGCCATAAGAGCATCGTACAACTGTGGCTTTGGTTCTTTTCTCCCAGAACAAATTAACTGGCTTACTATGGTGCCAAGATCTTGAGCCTGATCACTAAACTCACTTATATCTAGCCGGTTATCCCGTTGCCATAAACGCTGCTGCTCTTCAAATGAGACAATGAACACATCCAGCGCTGGCTCAAAATTTGCAAAGCTCTGCACATAATTCTGTGATTCAAGGCGCCTACCTATAAGCAAGTTGGCGAAAAGGGATTTGCCTGCACCATTAGGACCATAAATACACCAATGCTGACCAGTAGAAATTTGAAATTGATCAATTTTTAGAATTGATTGTCGACCAATTCGGCACAGTGCATTTTCTATGGAGAGAAGCTGAGACATGAATAAATTTCGTATTCCGAGACTGCGGTGATATAGCAGTATTGAATTGCCAAGATTAAAGTACGATAAAGGTCACTGAGAGCTTTGGAAAAGCTTTGAAAAAATAATGCTTATAGTGCCATACCATGAGTTTCGAAATACAGGTTCTTTTTAATCAAAAGCAAGCTATTAGTTGCTTTTCCAATGTGCTATCAGTAAGCTCCGCGCCATGATCCTAAGCCCTTTAGATATAGCGAGTTTCTGTTGGTTTATAGCCTGCTGGGTTGGCTATTCCTTCTTTGCCAAAACTGCCGCCAAAAAGAAAAATAGCCTCGCCAGTGTTCTCTATCGTTATCGATCAGAATGGGTAAAGAAGCTAAGCACAAGCGGTATGAGCGAAGTTGATGCTGAACTACTGGCAAGCTTAGAAAAGCAGGTATCATTTCTTGCCTCAACCTCCCTCTTGATACTTGCAAGTTTAGTCACAGTACTCAGCACAGCCAGTGACGTGTTTTTGAACATAAACACCTTAAGTTTCGTTACTGAGATGTCTCTGGAATTAGTGCAACTTAAACTACTTATGCTTATCTTTATTTTCATATACGGCTTTTTTACTTTCACTTGGTCCATACGACAATATGGCTTTTGTTTTATCGTATTTGGCTCTTCCTTCAATACCGTTAAACACTATAAGGAAGCAGAGAATTATCGAGTGATCGCCCATAATCGAGATTTTGGTGCTGTAGCGAAGGTTTTGGATCGGGCGGCACACAGTTACAATTTCGGTATCCGCGCCTATTACTTTGCAATGGCGGCCATGGCCTGGTTTATCAGCAATTATTTCTTTATTGTTGCCTGCGCAATAACTGTCTGGGTATTGTATCGAAGAGAATTTCTATCTAGCTCATTGAAGGCATTAGTTAGTGCGCGCCTGGTAGACAATGTCCATGATGAAGAAAAAGTAAAATTCGAATGAGCTAGTTTTAAGGGCGGTTGCCCAACGCACGAGCCATTACTTCGTGTTGAATTGTCATCATGTGACCTATAGAGCGGCGCCAATACTCCGAATTATGATTGCCCCGACTTTGCATGTAGTCAAAAGGCACATTGTTGAGCATTAAGACTCCTGCCAATTCCCTCGCTTCTTCAATGAGGCCATCTTCTGTTCCTGAATCTAGGTACAAATGTGGCATTGAACTTTTCGGAACAGTATAGATGATCGCGAAAGGGTCGTAGGCTAGCGCTTGTGCTGCATTTTCAAAATCAATTCCATTTGGAGTGCGTTCTACCTGAGTGCTGAATCCAGGAATATCGATAATTCCTGAAATGAATTCATCTGCCGCGGCAATTCTTTGCTGCTGTGCTGCATCCACAGTTCTAACCTGTCGATCTATTCCTGCCTCAAGGGCCGCTGCCGCTTTTCTAGCGTAGCTTAGAGCACCACTGGTACTGCCAATAGAAACAAACATATCAGGATGACGTAGCCCTAAAGCATAGGCTCCGAAACCACCCATGGATAACCCGGAAACTGCTCTACCTTCGCGCCTAGCCTCAGTGCGGTAATTGGTATCTACAAAGCCAATAACATCTTCAACAATATGATCTTCCCAGTTGTTCTTCTGACCACCTTCACTAGAAGCATAATTAATATACCAACTATTGCCACCATCTGGGAGGACGAGAATTAAATCTTGTAGATTTCGAGCGTAAAAAGCCGCAGTTAGGTTCCTGCCCCACACAGTATAGTTTTGCATATACCCATGCAGCAGATAGAGCACCGGATAACGGGTTTCGTTCTTTTCACTCCCATAGTAGTTTGCTGGAACCACTACATCGAATTTCATCATTCGATCTACCGCCGGTGAAAAGAATTCCACAGTCTCCATTCCGGGAGGAATCGGAGCAGCTATTGGCTGCAGTTCTTCATTGGCCTGAGCGGCAAGACTGTTGCACCAAAGAATCAGCAACAAAAAAACTGGCAAATTAACTCTAACTGGTATCATAAAATCATCAAAGACGGGAATAATATTCAGGTTTATAGCATTTTTTTGTAACGCATCTGCGGTTGCCAGTGTTGTACGGCGCACAGCAATGCTATATTTTCTAGCTTCTAACTACTATATAAAATTTTCCATGCTCAGCAATTGGATATCACAGCTATTGTTAGCCATTTTATTCGCATCTGTCACGAGTTTCGTAGCGGTCGCAGAAAATGGCGAACAACTTTTTCTAGAAAACTGCGCCGAATGCCATCAAGCTGATGGGAATGGTTTGGCTAATATTTATCCTGCTTTAGCAGGAAGTGAAGTAGTGAAAGGCAGCGGAGTGGATGTTGCACTAGTTTTAATAATCGGTAGAGGAGAAATGCCGTCCTTTTCTGGATCAATATCCGATGAAGACATCGCGACGATTATTAATTATGTTCGTAACGCTTGGGGTAATTCTGGAGACTTCATTTCCGCGAAAACCATCAACTCATTGCAGAAATAGAACCACATTAACTACGCAAATAAGAAGCTCCATTCACATCAATAATTGTTCCTGTCGAAAATTCCGCACCATCTGAAGCAAGGAACAATACCGCATGCGCCACATCTTTTGGCTCGGCAATACGCTGCAGCGGACTCTGGGCTCTTATTTCATCCCCTTCTGAACTGCTCATACGCTCGGCAGTTAATTCAGTATTAACGAAGCCCGGCGCAACCGCCGCGACAAAAATATTATGGCTACCCAAGGCTACAGCCAAAGACTGAGTTAGGGAGTTTAGCCCAGCCTTGCTGGCACCGTAGGCTGGCTTAATTGGTTCGCCGCGAAAGGCGCCTCTGGAACTAACATTTACAATTCGCCCTCCCCCATTTTCTATCATGTGCATGGCTGCACAAAAACAAAGGTTTGCTGGGCCGATTAGATTAGCCTGAATTGTCTGCTGCCAAGCCTCCTGCCACTGATTGTAATCAGAGGATACCAATGGATGATAAATACCAATCCCAGCATTGTTAACGAGAATATTTAACTCTCCAAACTTGTTGATACATTCTTCTACTGCAGACTTTACCGACTCAGCGTCAGCCACATCAGCCTGTATTGCAAGGTGGCCCTGCCCTTGGAGCTTGGCTTGAGTTGTTGCTGCCGCCTGCTGATTAGATTTATAAAGAATAGCAACTCTAGCTCCACGAGAGGCAAAAGCAATCGCAATAGCTTTCCCTATTCCTCGAGAACCTCCTGTTACCAATACGGTCTTATTTGAAAAATTCAAAATTTATCCCTGCTTAGTTGCTGTTATTCTGTCTTTGTAGTTCGTTTACTAATGGATATAATTTAACAGCAGTGGGCCGTTAAATTGGAAGCATACAGATAATGAGCTACAAGTAAAATGATTCGGTTCGGAGTGATAAACTTCGTGCTAACAGAAGCAATTAATTTTATCTCGCTCACTAATATCAATTGCCTAGAAAGCAGCTAACACACTCCTAGCAGAGAATGATTATGCCATTAGATCCGCAAGCTAAAGCCTTACTCGATGCCATTGAAAAATCTGGAACCCCACCGCTAGATGCACACTCACCTGCGCAGGCGAGGATACTCTATGACCAAGCCAGCGAATTAGCAAAAGGTGAGTTAACTGAGGTTCATGCTATTAACAAAATTTCGATTCAAGGACATGAGTCAGAAATTCCCGCATTACTCTATCGACCTAGCGCCGAATCAGGACTCCCGCTTTTGGTTTATTTTCATGGTGGTGGCTATGTCATTGGCTCTTTGGCTAGTCATGATTGTGTTTGTCGGACAATTTGCGAAGAGGCTCAATGCCTCGTAATTTCTGTAGACTATCGGCTCGCACCAGAACATAAGTACCCCGCCGCTATCAATGATGCGTGGGCCGCCACTCAATGGGTAGCAGCGAATACAAAATTCGTAGGCGGTGATGAGAATCGAATTGCAATTGGTGGAGACAGTGCCGGCGGAAATCTTGCAGCCGTTGTCTGTTTACGAGCGAAAGCAGCAAATGCACCTCACCTGCTTTTCCAACTATTAATTTACCCCGGCACAGAGATGAATTGTACATTCCCTTCCCATAAGGAATTCGGCAAGGGATACCGCTTAACCAATGATTTGATTGACTGGTTCTATACCCATTACTTCAGCCCGCAAGATGATCTTAGCCATTGGAATGCTTCGCCGCTTAATGCTAATGATCTTAGCGATTTGCCACCTGCCCTTGTGCTTTCGGCAGGATTTGATCCACTTCAGGATGAGAACACTGCCTATGTGGAAAAATTGACAAAAGCTGGTGTGGTCGTCAAACACTCACATTATGAGACCATGATGCATGGATTTATCACCATGCCTGGGGCGTTGGACAAGGCAAAAATAGCTATTAGTGAGTGCGCAAGAGAATTAGTGCAAGCTTTTAATAGTAACTAGAGAAGTTTACTGAATCGTGCAATCGCTATTAATAAGGGTGTGAAAAGGAACATCTAGATAACGACAAGTCAGCCCTATTGTTTCCTAGCTATCGCTTTTTTCCTAAACCTTGCTGCGAATGCAGCGGTTGCTCATTTTAAATCCACGAACACTGAATTAGCCACCAGCATTTTTATCGATGTTGATAGTTATGAAGTGGCTAAGAGTTAGAATAACGATTCTAAATTTTAGGGCATTTCAAATCGATAGATTTTCAGCGCTCTCTCCGGATACTTCTCTAGAAACTCTTCCGCAACTGGCATTTCCTCTATGAGAACAGCGCCAGGAACAAATTTCGAAAACCGCGAGGGCAAAAAATCCACATCCAAAAATGGACTGTTTACTGTGGCTATAACCGTAGCTTTAGGCTGGCATAACTGTGGTAATTTTTTTAGCACAGCAGGGTAATTCCTAGCGACATCAAAGCTGCCATGTTGCCTCGTAGGAGGATCAATGAGCACGGTGTCATAGCGACCATACTGCTTAATCCGACCCCAGGAGCGAAAAACATTGTGGGGTATCGCCTTAATACAACGACTATCTTGCTCATTCAATTTATGGTTTTCATTCCCCCAGATAATGCTGGATTTTCTCATATCAACATTGGTGACAAAATTTGCGCCTCCTGTTAGTGCCGCCACAGATAATGAGCAGGTATAAGCAAATAGATTGAGGACGTTTCGATCAACACTATTGGCTTGCAACCAGGCCCGCAATAAACGCATATCTAGAAACAAGCCAGCATTTTGTTGCATTCCAGGGCGAACTTCGAAAAACAACTCCCCTTCTCGGACAATAGTTTTGTGCAATTCATTGCCGATTAGATCCTGAGCTGGGCTATTCTCCTCGTAGCGTTTTTGTAGTACTAAAGATTTAATTTGCTGTTGCCTATCTATAGACCTTGCGAACTCCTCTAAACCCGATTCGTCCTCAAGTTCTTTGTAAGCCGCCACACAGAGAACCGGCGGATACCAATCCACAGATAGCTGTTCCAAACCAGAGAAGAGTAGCCCTCTTCCATGCAGTACACGCCTAGCCTCAGGCTGATCCAATGAAAAGAAATTAGCCAAGGTTTCTTTGAATAATTTATTCACTATTTAGTTACAATCCAAACATTAAATCGATAAAAACCCTCAGACATAAAATAACTCAACTTTATACAATAGATACATCAAGGTATGATGACATAAAATTTACCCAACAATTTCTTTTTGTGCCCAATTGCTAATGCAAAATTACGACTACATTATTATCGGAGCAGGGACAGCTGGCTGTGTGCTCGCAAATCGCCTTTCGAAAGATCCTAACTGCAATGTGCTTCTCTTAGAAGCTGGAGGTAAAGACAACTACTTCTGGATCAATATACCAGTTGGCTATCTCTACACTATTGCAAATCCTAGAACTGATTGGTGTTACAACATTGAACCAGATCCAGGCCTGAATGGTCGCTCTATTGGTTATGCCAGAGGAAAGGTGTTAGGCGGTTGCTCATCGATTAACGCCATGATCTACATGCGCGGTCAACGCAGTGATTTTGACTACTGGGAATCTCTCGGCAATCGTGGCTGGAGTTGGAATGATGTACTACCGGTTTATATCAAGTCAGAGAACTATGAACATGGTGCCGATGAATTCCATGGTGCCAATGGCGAGCTGAGAGTCGAAGACAGGCGGGTCAATTGGGAAATTCTCGATGCCTGGCGAGAGGCTGCAGAGGAGTGCGGCATTCCGAAGATTGATGAATTCAACCGTGGAGACAATTTCGGCAATGCCTATTTCCAAATGAATCAGCGCCGGGGCAGTCGCTGGAGCGGAACTAAGGCATTTTTACGACCAGTCTTATCACGGCCAAATCTTACCGTAATAACTCACGCCCACGTCCAAAAGTTAGTTATTAACTCACAGAGTGGCAGTAAAAAAGCGACAGGGGCGGAAGTTCGAATTAATGATGATAGCGCTAAAGTTTTTAACGCCAGCAGAGAAGTCATACTTTCTGCTGGCTCCATTGGTTCACCGCAAATATTGCAGCTAAGTGGAATTGGCTCAGGTGACTTCGTTAAAGAAAAAGGCTTGGAAGTGATTCATGATTTACCTGGTGTTGGAGAAAACCTGCATGATCATTTGCAAGTGCGTAGCGTTTACAAAGTTGAGAACACTGTAACCCTTAATAAAAGAGCTAATTCACTATTTGGTAAGATGAAAATGGGGCTGGAATACTTCATGTTCAAAACTGGCCCGCTCACCATGCCGCCTTCTCAGCTTGGGGCTTTTGCCATGAGCGATGAAACGCAGACCTCTGCCAATATAGAGTGGCATGTGCAACCTTTGTCATTAGAAAAATTTGGCGACCCTCTTCATCAATTCAATGCAATAACTCCGTCTGTATGCAATTTGCGTCCCACTAGTCGAGGCCATGTTCGAATACGAACAGCAAAGGCGGAAGACTACCCTGCAATTACATTAAACTACTTGTCTAGCGAACAAGACCGCGACGTGGCGGTCGCTGGATTGAAATTTACCAGGAGAATAATGGCGGCAAAGGCGTTGGAACGATTCAATCCCCAGGAATGGAAACCAGGCCCGGAACTTAAAACGGATGAAGACCTTTATCAGGCTGCTGGCGATCTAGGAACAACGATTTTTCATCCAGTTGGAACCTGCAAAATGGGTAATGATGAGCTGGCCGTGGTCAATGATCGTTTACAGGTACACGGCATTGCTGGACTGCGCGTAATAGATGCTTCCATCATGCCACGTATCACCTCTGGAAATACCAACGCGCCCACAGTGATGATAGCTGAAAAAGGCGCGGAATTTATTCTGCAAGATCATCAAAATAGACTATCTAAATAATTTTGTATTATGCACGCTATATCGTTTCCGTCGCGCTGCATATTGCCTTGGAAGCAGCTATTTACTTTCCTTGGATTCATATTTCCCATCAAATCAAGCTTCCCAAATCTCGTTATCGTTATCACAATTGTACTGCCCGCAAAATTGGTGAAAGCTGCCCTCAGCATTCAGTGTCCAGGCTCCTCTGAAGTCTTGCTCAGCACTGGCAGAGTTATAAATACTTCCTTTGAGCACCATGGATCTATCTCTCAATCCGCCAACAATATCTATTGAGTAACCGCCGCAAGCACGCTATTCATGCGCGTTGCTTTAAATTACCGTGATATCACTTTAGAGCCAATAAGCATATTCCAGAACGGCACATTCGGTAACAAATAAATGTTTGCAAAGATCAGAGGGACTTGGCACAGTAAGCCTCAGAATATAAAGGAAAAATTGGGGAAAAATTATGTCTAAGAAACTTTCGTTAACACTCATTCTGGCAATCTGTGCCAGTTTTTCTTCACTACTAAGAGCCGCCGAGCTCGATGATATAGGCAGGTTCGATTTCCCTACTTCAGGCGACCCTGCCGCTCAAGAGCATTTCCTTCGTGGAGTTGGCTTTCTGCATAGTTTCGGTATGACTCAAGCAGGAGAAGAATTCCGCAAGGCACAGGAAATTGATGGCGATTTCGCCATGGCGTATTGGGGTGAAACATTTACCTATCAGCACCCATTCTTTGGCGCAAAAGATGAACGCCCCGGTCAGGCTTTAATGAAACTTGGCGCTACCAGCGAAGAGAGACTTTCAAAAGCGCCAACTGAACGAGAAAAAGGTTTTATTCGCGCGGCTGAAGCCTATGCGCTAACCGTTGGAGGCATGCCCGAGCGACGCCTGGCATGGATGAATGCCATGGCTGATCTCTATCAACAATTTCCTGATGATCGTGAAGTAGCAGCATTCTATGCAGTCTCAACCTTGAGCGGAGCTACTGCTTCTGGAACAGCAAGAGAGCGCTTAAATATGCGTGCCGGAGCTTTGGCCCTGGAACTATTTAAGGAAAATGAGGATCATCCTGGAGCTGCTCACTATGTGATTCATGCTTTCGATGATCCCGTCCACGCACCAATCGCCTTAGAAGCTGCGTTCAAATATGCTGACACTGCACCGGCAGTGTCACATGCGCGGCATATGCCAACTCACATTTTTATTCAGCACGGGAAATGGAATGAAGTTTCACAATGGAATGAGTCAGCTTTTAATGCGGCCTATGAACTTTGGAAACCAGGTGACACTGTTGGTGATCAAAACCATTCCTCCGATTGGGGCCAATATGGAGACCTTCAGTTAGGTGATTTAGAACGCTCGAAGTTATGGATTTCCCGCGCGGAACAAGTGTTGAAAAACAATCCTAGTGATAATCGCTCCGCTGGCACACTCAGTACTATGCGAGCCCGCCATACTATCGAATCGCAGCACTGGAATCTCAGTAGCTATAGCGAAGATTTGAGCGCGACAGAATTATTAGCCCTTGGATTAAGTGCAGTGGCACTTGGTGATCTTGAATTAGCCAACAAGGTAGCAGACCGCATGGCAGAAATGGTGTCCGATAGTCCTAATAGTGGAACCTTGAAAATCAGCCAACTGGAAATCGCCGGTTTAGCCAAACTTGCGGAAGCCAAAAATCAGATTGCCAAAGGCATGAGCGCTGCAGGCCTACCAATGCAGACTGAAGCTTTAGCTCTATTAGAGGAAGCAGTAGATTTGGCTAACAAAGGTCGAATGCCTAACGGAGCTGCAAATCCATTAAAGCCAGCACACGAATTGGGCGGTGAAGCGTTTTTGGCTGTAGGTCAGGCAGAAAAAGCTGCTGAGCTGTTCGAGCAATCATTGTTACGTATGCCCAATCGACCACTATCATTGCTAGGCGCAGCTCGATCATACAAAGAAATGGGCAATGCCGGTAAAGCATCAGAGAAGTATGCTGCCCTGCTCGCGGTGTGGTCAGATGACAGTCATCCTGCAGTGCAGGAAGCAAAAAAATATCTAAATTATTAATTTCTTTGATATAAGAATAAAAAATTAACGTTTGAATTTATTGAGAAGAGAAATGACACAGGAAAAACTGGAAAGGGTTGCGGGCAATGGTCTGCTGAGTCGCAGACATCTACTAGGAATGGGACTCGCGGGCGCAGGATCGGTGATGACGAATTCAGCGCTAGGAGCTGACGCGGGTTTACAAATTCCAAGTTGGTCAAAAGTGCCTGGGCCTGGAGCCAGCGGCTATGGCAATCGTTCAAGTCACACCGAACACATGCAACGAATGTCCGGAAATCCAAACCCCACCTATCCTGGTGGTGGAGCATCGAGGTCACCTCTGGCTGAATTGCAGGGCACTATAACGCCGAATAGTCTGCACTTCGAAAGACATCACGCGGGTATTCCTGATATTGATCCAAGCATGCACAAACTAGTTATCAATGGTTTAGTACGCCAGCCATTGGTTTTTGATTACGAAGATTTACTCAAGTACCCTATGGTAAGCAAAATTCACTTTTTGGAATGTTCGGGCAATAGTGGCTCCCTACTCAGACCAAGTCCAGCAGATGGGTCGGCGCAAAGCCTTCATGGTTTAGTGTCTTGTGCTGAGTGGACTGGAATCCCCTTATCCACCCTTCTCGATGAAGCCGGCGTTGATCCTGCAGCCCAATGGGTCAGTGCTGTTGGCGCAGATGCTGCAAGCATGGGTAGGTCTGTACCAATCGATAAAGCGATGGACGATGTTCTAGTGGCTCTATTTCAAAATGGTGAACCAGTGCGGCCTGAACAGGGTTATCCAATGCGCTTATTTTGCCCCGGCTGGGAAGGCAATATCAGTGTTAAATGGCTGACACAATTGAAGCTAACCAGCGAACCCAGCCAATTCCGAGATGAAACTAGCAAATACACCGACACGCTGCCAGACCGTAACAGCTTGCAATTTACTTTTCCCATGGGAACTAAGTCTTTGATCACCTCGCCATCAGGACAAATGGCACTGAACCGCCAGGGCATTTACCAAGTGACTGGTATCGCTTGGTCTGGCCGAGGCAGCATTCGTCGAGTCGAAGTTAGTGCCGATGGGGGACGCAGCTGGGCAGACGCCGAGATTGAATCTCATCAGAGCGATAAAGCGCTAGCTAGATTTCGTATTCCATGGGAATGGTCCGGCGGAAGTGCTGTTCTTCAAAGTAGAGCAACCGATAGTGAAGGTAATGTCCAACCCACACGAGATGCAGTACTGGCTGACCATGGTCGACTCAGTTCTTATCACAATCATTGCATTCAATCCTGGGCAGTAAACAGCAATGGAGGTGTCGCTAATGTCTATGTATAAGCGCGCTCTTCTCTTTATATTTTCAGTAACACTAGCTTCTATAGGGTTCGTCTCTTTTGCTCAAGACACTGTTTTAAAATTGGGCTCTCCGATAAGTGAAGAACAACTCAGTGAATTTGATCTTATAGCGGGACCTGATGGCGCAGGATTTCCTTCTGGTAGTGGGTCAGCCGCCCAAGGGAAACAAGTCTTCGATACTCGCTGTGCTGCATGCCATGCTTTAACCGGCGAGGGAACTTCAGGAAACACTGTCCTTGTTGGCGGAGATATGCACTCTGAAGGCTCGCCATTGCGAACAGTCGGAAGCTATTGGCCCCATGCCAGTACCTTATTCGACTTCATTCGCCGTGCCATGCCCGCTGATGCGCCTAAATCCTTGACTAGTGAAGAAGTTTATCAAGTAACGGCCTACGTGCTTTATTTAAATGGCATCGTGGATCAGAACACTGTGATAAATCGCGAAACTCTAATTGCTATTGAAATGCCTAACAAGGATGGATTTATAGACAAGAACCAGGTGCGCTAGCCATATAAGTTCACACTTGAGTAAGTAGTTCACTCGGACTGTAAATCCAAGTAGAATCCCTCCGCCTTTGAAAAACACCTAAAAGAGGAACCATGAATATGTCACGGTTAATGTTGTGCGTATTGTGCACAGTTGTAACATTCACTTTTATTAGCTCCGTTTATGCTGCTGACAGCGGTCTGGTAATCCCGAAAATTCAAAGTGAACCAAGCTTTGCTGACTTTTCAGATATGAGTCCTGCTACTGCATTAGCACGCTCCATGGCCAAAGTAGATGATTTTATTCAGCGCACTCCAAATGATGGTGATTCCGCCACTCAGCGCACAGAAGTCTATATTGGTTATGATCAGGAACGGCTGCACGCCATCTTTCTAGCTTTCGATACTAACCCTGATCAAATCAGAGCTAACCTTTCCTCTAGAGAGAATATCGACGGTGATGACACCGTGGAGATGACCTTTGATACCTTTAATGATCAAAGAGCCGCCTTCTCGTTTCGAGCTACACCTCTTGGAATTCAGTGGGATGCTCGCTGGACAGAAGGCAACTCTCGGCGTGGTGGCTTCGATACTACCTTAGAAGCTGTTTGGGATAGTGACGGGGAGCTCACAGATCAGGGTTATATGGTCAAAATGTCTATCCCACTGCGAAGCCTGAGATTTCCCGATGCTTCCGAACAAACCTGGCGAGTACAATTCGCCCGCCAGATCCCCCGTCTCAACGAGGAGGCTTATTGGCCTGCTTATTCCATAGGCATTGAAGGACGGTTGAATCAAACTGCTCTACTAACCGGTATCCGCGATGTTTCTCCCGGGAATAACTATCAGATCATTCCATTCATTTTCGCGCGCGACGCTGAGGCTCTAGATCTCGGCGCAATTGGCGGACCTAAATTTGGAGGCAATACGGAGCAAGATGTTGGTATCGATGCCAAGTTCGTCTTCAATGATTCGATGGTTTTGGACCTCACGCTGAATCCTGATTTTAGCCAGGTAGAGTCCGACCAACCCCAAGTCACTGTGAATGAGCGCTTCGAAGTGCAGTTTCCTGAACGGCGGCCATTCTTTGTGGAAAATGCCGACTTCTTTGCCACTGATTCAAATCTGGTTTTCACTAGACGCATCGTCGACCCTGAAGGTGGTGCTCGATTTACCGGCAGGCAAGGTGATTACGGATTTGGTGCTATCCTAATTAACGATGAAGCCCCTGGATTGAATCGAGATGCCACAGACCCAATACGTGGGAAAAAAGCCAACATCGGAATACTGCGTGGCTTTCGGGATATTTCTGAACAATCTCGAGTAGGTTTTTTGCTTAGTGACCGAGAGCTAGCTGATGGCTACAACAGAGTTGCTAGCATTGATGGGCGCTTTAAGCTTACTGATAATTGGATTACCAATATGCAGTTTGTAGGAACGGAAAGTGAGCCAGTGTTTAGCGGCGCAACGAGCACTGGCTATCAAAGAAATATTCAAATTAATCGAACTGGAAGAACTTTAAACACCCACTCGCACTTTATCGAGACAACAGACAATTTTCGCACTGAGTTGGGTTTTATGAATCGATTTTTTCGGCCTGATGTCTCCGGCATCCATAACCGTGCTCGATTCAATTTCTTTCCTGAAAGTTTAGATATTAATACCTGGGGATTCCAGATATTCGATGTCTATTTGAAAGACACTGATGGCACACTAATCTACCATCAGCTTGGCCCAACAATCGACATGGAGTTTGACACAGCAGGTTTCGGTCTAACTTACACCGACTATGTTGAAGTTCTACGCCCGCAGGATTTTCCAGGAATCGTTTCTAACACCCGCTACAATTATGATAACTGGCAGGTGAGCTTCGATAACAATACTCTAAGCACAGTCGATTTTAGTGCCAGTTATCAATTCGGAGAAACCATTAACTTGATTCCGCAGGTTGGAAGCTTGCCGACAATCGCCGATACGAGCCGTATTTCTGTAGATATGATATGGCGCCCTATCGCCCGGCTGAGAATTGAAAATACTTATTTCTATACAGAGCTGGAATCTCAAAATGGTGGTGGGAAGATTTTCAGTAATGAAATTATTCGAAGCAATTGGAACTACCAATTCACTAAGGAATTATCCTTACGATTTATAGCTCAATATGAAGAAACTGACGCTGGCCCAGCATCTCGTTTAACTGATGACGAAAATATGAATTTCGATCTTCTACTTCGCTATGTAATCAATCCATGGTCGGCTTTTTATGTGGGCTATAACACCAACCAAAGTAACTTTGATATCGTTGATATGGAAGGTGATCGCGAACTTATCGTCACTGATCATCTAAAGAAAGATGGTGATCAGATCTTCGTGAAATTTTCTTACTTGTTCCAACGCTAATATCTGTAATGAGTGGACAGTCATGCCCACTCATTCAACTTAGTTAAATCTGTCTATATGCCAGTTCAATAAGTGGCACCCTCTCTACCTTGTGATTGCCATTAACACTTCTCTATCTCCTATCCATACCGCTCCAAGAAATTCAATTCTTTTCAACATCACCATTAGGGTGGCTCCACGGGCCCTTTTACAGCGCGCGCCGAATAAGATAGCTTTACATATTCTCCCTAAGCCAAGATTGCGGACTAAACTGCTGGGCGCAATTTACTACAAGCAGCAGAAGGAAAAATAATAATGGCTGGACTTCTCTCCAAAGAAAGAATTATCGCTCCTAATGGCTACAATCGTTGGTTAGTACCTCTGGCCTCAGTGGCCATCCATTTGTGCATTGGTTCGGTCTATGCCTGGAGCATCTACAATCCTTCCCTCACGCGGGTATTTGGAGTTGTTACTAGTGCAGCTGATGATTGGAGTCTTAGCGAAGTCGTTTGGGTATTTACTGTCGCAATCATCTTCCTTGGCTTAGCCGCAGCTTTTGCCGGTCGTTGGCTTGAAAAAGTAGGCCCACGCATGGTGGGTGTAGTTGCCGCCTGTTGTTGGGGTGGTGGTTACCTAGTCGGCGCCGTCGGTATCATGACTCATCAACTCTGGCTGCTATATTTAGGCTATGGGGTAATCGGTGGTTGTGGCCTTGGCTTGGGCTATGTTTCTCCAGTAAGCACCCTCATTCGCTGGTTCCCCGATCGCCGAGGCATGGCGGCCGGTATGGCTATCATGGGTTTCGGCGGAGGCGCCATGATCGGAACTCCGATCAAAGAATATTTTATTCGCATGTTTTACCGAGCACCTGAATATCTCGGTACTACCGCTGAAGTAAATCTAGTAACAGAAGCAGGACGGCGCTTTGCTGAAATCGGTGGCGCAATACAAGAAGTCGTTGTTATTGGCGCATCCGAAATTAGAGACATGACCATAGCAGGACCTGAAGGAGTCTACGTGGTTAATAGTGGCGCCACCGGTGTAGCTGAAACATTCGTAGTAATCGGCATAATCTATTTATTAGTGATGCTCCTCGCAGCTTTTTCTTATCGAATCCCAGCGCAAAACTGGAAACCAAAGGGCTGGGTTGAGCCCGCGACAGAATCTAGAGCAACTCTAATTAGTAGCAAAAATGTAGATATTGATGAAGCCCTAAAGACACCGCAGTTTTACCAGCTTTGGGTTGTACTTTGTCTTAATGTGACCGCTGGCATCGGTGTTCTCGGAGTTGCCCGCACCATGATCACCGAGATCTTTGGCTCTTCATTACCGGACACGGTTGATGCCTCTTTCGCTGCAACCTATGTGGTAATGATTAGCGCCTTCAATATGGTAGGTCGGTTTATATGGGCAAGTACCTCGGATTATATCGGGCGGCGCAACACCTATTGGATTTTCTTTGTTCTGGGCATTGCACTCTATTTGTCAGTGCCATATTCCGCACAACAAGTCAGTGTAAACCCTTCGACAATCTGGCTAATTTATTTTTATGCCGCCACTATGATTATTTTTACAATGTATGGGGGTGGATTTGCGACAATTCCAGCTTATCTGGCGGACATCTTTGGTACGAAATACGTCGGTGGAATTCATGGAAGACTGCTTACTGCATGGAGCACTGCTGGAGTCCTTGGTCCTCTGGCCATAACTTCATTACGCCAGAACTCAATCAACAATGCGATAAGTGATCTGGTGTCAAAAATTAAGCCCGGTGATTTTCTAGCTCAATTTGGCGCACCGGTGGAACAGTTAGATCTATTGGTTTCCCAAAATTCCGTAACTATAGCCAGATTAATGGAAATCGCGCCTGTCGGCACTGCTGACCCAACTAGTAGTCTCTACAATTCAACGATGTTTTTAATGGCAGCCCTGCTCGCCATAGCGTTGGTAAGTAATGCCCTGATGAAGCCAGTTAATCCAAAACATCACTTAGCAGAGTAAGGACAGCAATCTCATCACAAAAGAGCTGCGGTTGATGATCCTTCCTTAGCTCATTCGCTTCAGCAAACCATTGCGATCGATAAATTGATGCTTCAGTGCTGCAAGAATATGAATTGCAATTAATAACTTAAAAATATTCGCTGTTGTTTCATGAATAAAGTGAAATATGACAACAATAGATTCGTTATGTTCTAAGGTGATATTAATAAAACCAAAGATTCGGACTTCTTGCTCGAAAAATATGCCCTGCCCAATTCCACTTAACACCATCAACAATACCAAGGCGTACATTGTTAGGTGCGTTCTAACGCTCCAAATTCTCTCGTATGGCTTGAGCGCAGCTGAAGGAATAACAGTATTAGCCAACCGTAATCGAAAGCGGTAAATCATTAAACACAAAATAATAATTGCGCCGCCTGAATGAATTGGCAAAATCATTGCTTTATCTGCGCCTTCAGATGATTCAACAAGCGCGCCACTTACGAAAAGCCAGAACAACACGAGAAATGCTAACAGCCAATGCAATATTTTTTGTGATTTCTTGTAAGTCTGGTTCATAAGCAATACAGAAGAAACTCCCTCTGCCCTCAGGTATTGTTCTGTTTTAGTTAACTATAAAATTAGTCTCTGCTTTTTAGCAGGACTCTAAGCTCGCCATTGGCCGGAAACCTGCCTAAGCTATGCTTTGAAAACACCCGCTCCCCATCTCGCACTACGTCAAATATACCGCCACTGCCTGCGATTAATGTTGGCACTTCACCGCATGCTAAATCTATTTCGGCCGACGCACGGTCTGCCTCAGGTCTATAATTTCAAGCCGCACAATAGGTAATTTCGATCGACATTGTATTTCCTCTAGTAGTCTATTATTCCCGCACTATTTAGTTCTCGGTCTGACAGCCAAATCACTAAAGCCATATTTCAATTACTTAAGGATTCAGCTCGAAATTCATGTAAGATTGGAACATATTTATCACTGAATTCAGACAAGAACCTGTGGGATTACACTATGAAACGTCGCACTAATGACATCAAAGCTTGTTTGTTAGGTTGCTTGCTCGTGACAGGAATATCTCCACTTGCTCAAGAAACTTCGCAGCCTTGGTATGCCGACGGGCAAGCAGCAATTCAACGAAACAAGGCTCTTAGGAATGCTATCCCCGCAGATGCAGTAGCCAAGAATGTGATCTTGTTTGTTGGTGACGGCATGGGGATTTCAACAGTTACTGCGGCACGAATTTTTGAAGGTCAGTTACGCGGCGAATCTGGTGAAGAAAACGAACTCTCCTTTGAATCTTTCCCTAATGTGGCTCTCTCCAAAACTTATAATACCAATGCTCAGGTTGCAGATTCAGCAGGCACAATGACCGCAATGGCAACAGGCGTTAAAACTGATCGCGGCATGATCAGCGTAAATCAAGATGTCATTCGCGGAGACTGTGATTCACAAACGGGTAATCAAGTCTTAACTTTTCTCGAGCGCGCCGAAATGCGCGGACTGTCCACAGGCGTTGTTTCTACAGCCAGGATCACTCACGCCACTCCAGCTGCCAATTACGCCCATATAATGGATCGTAATTTCGAAGACGACCGTGATGCAGAAAACCTCTCCAATCCTGGCAATTGCGCTGATATCGCACGACAGTTAATTGAATTTCAAACCAAGATCCCAGGGTCCGATGGCCTTGAGGTAGCTTTGGGCGGAGGGCGCCAGAGTTTTATACTGCGGGAAGAAGGAGCAGACCCCGAGACAGGAAATATGGGTCAACGATTAGATGGGCGCGACCTTACTCAAGAATGGCTAAGTGAACACGACAATAGCCAATATGTTTGGAACAAAGAACAGTTTGACGCAATTGATGTCGACTCCACTGATCATTTGTTGGGTTTATTCCAACCATCACACATGAATTACAATTTCGACTTGAAGTCAGATCAAGCGGGCGAACCTTCTCTTAGCGAAATGACCACGAAGGCAATCGAGCTTCTCAGCAAGAACGAGAAGGGATTTTATCTAAATGTCGAAGCGGGCCGGATTGACCATGCTCATCATGCTACCAATCCACAACGAGCTTTAGTGGACACGGTTGAATTCGCGGCTGCAGTTAAAGCTGCAGTTGAAATGGTAGATTTAAGCGAAACTTTGATAATTGTTACAGCTGATCATAGCCATGTCTTCACGATCGCGGGCTACCCTGCTCGCGGCAATCCAATTCTCGGAAAAGTAGTTGGACTAGATGCTAGCGGTGCCACTAATACTGATCCCGCATTAGCAGCCGACGGTCTACCGTACACTACTCTTGGATATGCAAACGGCCATGGGCAATATTCTCTGCCTGATGCTCAAACTGCTGATGCAATCTACCGCGAAGAAATAAATGCAGGTAGAGTAGACCTTTCTGATATAGATACTACTGATCAGGGTTTTCACAGTGAGACCTTAGTCCCCCTCTCAGACGAAACCCATGCCGGGGAAGATGTTGCAATCTATGCCATAGGTCCTGGATCAGATTTAGTTCGTGGTGTAATGGAACAGCACTTGATTTATCACGTCATGATGGAAGCGAGTCAGCTAACCGAGCGGTAGCGATATACTCTCTAAGTTTTACTTAATGCCAATAAAAGCTGCACTAAAATTCACCTAAGCTGTCATCAATTAATTTGATAGCACGATCAATATCCGTATCACTAATATTCAGCGGTGGTAATAAACGGAGCATGTTGTTGCCGGCAGTTCCTACCAGTATTTTTCTTTCTCTTAATTTAGCCAGTAAGTCTGCACTAGGAACCTTACACTTGAGCCCAAGCATCAGCCCGAGCCCATGAACTGACTCAAGCTTGTCGCTGTGTTCTGCAATTAGATTGATAAGTCCAGTTTTAATAATGTCTGATTTTCGGCTTACTTCATCTAACAGGCCAGGCTCCAGAACTAAATCCATCACACCGTTGGCAACAGCCATCGCCAAAGGATTACCACCAAAAGTGCTACCATGGGCACCCACCACCATCGCTTGCGCTACAGCTTCAGTAGTCAGACACGCACCAACTGGAAAACCACTGCCCAGACCTTTCGCTAGTGCCATGATGTCTGGTGTCACCCCAAGGTGCTGATGAGCGAAGAGCTTCCCAGAACGACCAAGGCCACATTGAACCTCATCAAACATCAACAGAAGATCGTTTTCATCACAAAGATCACGTACTGCCTGCAGAAATTCTGTAGTAATAGGTCGAATGCCTCCTTCTCCCTGCACCGGCTCTAGCACAATTCCAGCAGTGTTAGCCGTAACCGCTGCCCGCAATGCATCAATGTTCTCCCATTCAACATTATCAAATCCATAGTCTAGGGGTATAAAGCTTTTGGTATGTAATTCATTTCCCGCCGCCGCAAGCGCAGCAAGTGTGCGCCCATGAAAGCTTTCGCCGAATCCAATAATTCGATATCGGTCTTCATTGCCGCAGCTATTCTGATAACCACGAATAGCTTTAATACCGGCCTCGACAGCTTCTGTTCCAGAATTCGAGAAGAACACTTTATCGGCAAAACAATTTTCCACTAAACGCTTCGCCAATACTTCTGCTGCTGGAATACGAAAAAGATTAGACGTGTGCCAGAGATTTTGTGCTTGCTGCTGAAGAATCTTTACCAGATAAGGATGGGCATGACCGAAACTAGTTACTGCTATTCCAGAAAGAAAATCGAGATAAGCATCACCGTTCTCCGCAATAAGTTCGCTTCCCACACCTCGGACAAACACTATATCTGCTGGCGGCGCATAGTTCGGCCAGAGAGCGTCTCTTGCAAGCTCTAGCTTTTCAGAATTAGTCATGTTTTTTGTTGAATCACCCATCAGCATAAAGAGACAAAGGGGGCTGGAGTCTTTTTTTAGCTAACTTCCGAAAATCGGCTGTTATACTACAATCCTTTATTCGCAACTTGTGTACCTCTCCTATTTAATCACTCACTGTGACCTATTTAGGCTCTCACTGTGCTCTTACTATATTTCGTTAACATTGTGGTAAGTAAAATACCCTATAAACATTTCTTCCCATGTTTGCAACCCGCCTAACGCGGCAACACTAGGGTCTGCTGCCCCAGGATTGAGCTCAGAGTTATCCAGCGCACCGTCTATAACTACCCGCGATCCCGCCGGCAGCATCTTTGGCTCGGTAAGACGATAAGTTGGCTGCCAGGCAAAATTATAATTAGGCACATTTATCAAATCTTCAGAGCTATTGTCAGGGTAAATAACCTTAAACTTCATATTCTTACCCCGTGTGTGCATATGGGGACGGAAGGCATGAACCATAACATCATCATCAAATACATAGCTGGCATACATCCGATGATCTCTAGCACCAGCAGGAATATTTAAATTTGCACCGCCATGAGATAGTGAGTAGGTTCGGAATTCATGTTCTGGCTCTTCGTTAGAAAAATACAAACCGATCGCAGTTTCATCAGTAACTTCTCGACCCATGGTCGTATAGTGCTCGGATATTTCAATTTTGTGGCCTATAGGAATGAACACGCCGGTACCTTCGGGAAACTGAGTGGCATCGTCTTTGCCCGGAGCAAAACCTTCGAGAAATCGAGCCTCTCCTCTTTCCGAAGCAGCTTTAGTTCGATCGAAACCTGGCTCGACGATCCTTGCGATCATGTGATGCACTACCTGCCGCTCACTGGGCATAAACTGAACTGCCCGCACCCATTTATCTTCTTTGAAGGGCAAATCAATCACCGGAAATCGATAATCAACAACTCCGGTCGCTGGAACTGTGAAACGCTCTGAATAAACGATGTGATCCGGCTCACCTAATTGCCATCCTTCTCTGAACTGGAGCTGGCTTAGAGGATCAGATTCGCTATTACCTCTTGGGGCCCCAGCATCAATCCAATGAATCAGGGTTTGTAATTCATTAATTTCCATATAGCGGGCATTTGAAAAGTGATTCACCTGAGGATCGACTTGAGCCGGAGGCATGCGCTTGGTCATTAAAGTTTCTTTTATCATTGGCGACCAGCCCTGAACCATTTGGTGGCTGTTCATCGCGAAGGGGGCAATTCCTCCTTCACGATGACAGTTAGCGCACTTTTCCGCCAAGATTGGAGCAACATCATTCGTGTAATCAGGAACATTGGAGCTATGCATTTCCCGGGAGGAGAATTCAATATCGCAACCATCTGCTGCTACTACGGTAGTTCGTAAAGTTCGAGAATCACCGGCAATTGCCTTTTCTATGCTATCAGATAGATGGGTTGTAGAAGGCTCATCACCTCGACCCTGTGTATCAATAGGACCGCGATACAAAATTTCTGATCGGCTAGGATTAAGAACTACTACTTCGCCAGCCTTGCTAATGCCGAGAGACTCAGCGACAAGCTGTGTGTCGTCCATCATAATCGGCCAGGCATAGTCAAAGGCCTGCGCTTCTGACTTTACTGCATTACGTTCATCTGAGGCGTTCAACATGACGAAACTAACGCCTCGATCTTTATAGGTAGTTTCTAATAGTTTATATTTGTGATTTTGGTTGTAGTTCAACTCACAGCCATTCACTTGCGCCACAATTACCAAAGCATTTTGATAGCCATATTTTGACAACTGATGGAAATCACCAGCCGCATCGATTAATCCAAAATTACCAACTCGATCAGCAGCACTCGCTACTGGAATTAACGCTGCACATAGCATAGATTGAAGCACTATCGTTTTCCAATTTCTGATCCTCATTTTGAGATCCTCTAATAACCAATCCTAATTGAATGTTCGGCTTAAAGGGGTAGTCGACAAGTTCATCAAATGCATGAAGGCACCCACAAAATAGCAGAATAGAGGACCTTACCCTGCATTTCAACCGTTGCTGAAAGCAGAGCCGCAGAGAGGATTATTACCAAAGCATTGATCCTCGATTCAAGGCCGAAATGGCGCGTTAGAGAGAGTGACAGAAGCTAAATAATAGCTACAATGACAGCCTAGTAGATTTATTCAGGCAGAAATCAAGGTGAAGAACATATTCGAGAATGTATTAGGTACCATAGGCAACACTCCAGTTGTTCAGATCGTAAAATTGGCACCGGAACACGTAAATCTTTGCGTTAAAAATGATGATGATTTAGGCATCGCAAAGTCCACACCAAATTATCGTTTTAACATCCGTTAGGCTATGTTATTTGAATTACTGCGATATCTTCACTTCTTTGCGATTTTCGGTATTGCGGGGACGATTATTATTGAGAATATAGCAATACAGCCTGCTATAACATCCGAGGATGTGGGGAACTTAATTAAAATCGATACGGTTTATCAAGTCTGCTTGATATTAGTTCTTTTAATTGGGTTTACTCTTTGGGTTGGGGTGGGAAAAGGTAGTAGCTTTTATTCAGAGAATCCTCTGTTTTTGGTCAAGATCGGACTATTTACGCTTCTAGTCTTGATATCAATCTACCCCACATTGTTTTATCGGCAAAACAAGGATAACAACGAAGAAAAAATACCTGTGCCCTCTATTGTGCCACTAATTCTGAAAGCTGAACTGGCACTATTGCTAATTATTCCTCTGTTTGCTTTCTTAATGGCAAGAGGTATCGGCTTGCCGAGCTAATCCGCTAATTTGCATAACCTAACATTCAATATTTGGAATAGTTAGATTTTGAATACTCAGAATTGCATCATTACTCAAAAACTTTCTCGGCCAATCACTCAATCAATTGCCATCTCTTTAATCCTATTCGTTGCTTATCCGATAGCTATAGCCTTGGATAAAGCTGCTCTTCAGCGAGCTATTTCCGGCCCAGACCGAGATGTAGCCGATTTCGTCAGAGATCAAGTTAGAAAACCCATAGAGGTTCTCGATTTCGTCGGAATCGAAGCTGGCATGGAGGTCCTAGATCTCTATGCTGCTGGGGGGGGGCTACTACACTTTCATCTTATCAAAGGCCGTTCGTGAAACGGGAGTAGTCTATGCACAAAACACACCCCGAGGTCTTAATTTTGTTGCGGACCGCCAAGATATAACTCAAGGTGAATCGCTGAATAATAAAATTACTCAAGGAGAACTAGAAAACGTTGTCCAAATAATTCGTCCACTGGATGAAATCGGTATCGCGCCTGAATCATTGGACGCAGTTATGTTGGCTCAGACTCTTCATGATTATTACAACCCTAACAGCACTAGGGCATTAAACATGTTGATTCAATTGAAAGGCTTGCTGAAACACGGAGGCGTAATTGCAGTTACGGATCATATCAGCATATCGGGGCGAGACAATTCTGCAATGCATCGAATGGAAATTCAACAAGCTATTGATATTGCTAAGATGGCAGGTTACGAGGTTGAGAGCAGCGAACTGCTTCGCGTGCGCAGCGATGATCACAGTCGAAGTATTTTCGATCCACGACTTAATCGGACAACTGACCGTTTTTTATTAAAACTAGTCAAACCATAGTCTGGTAACTATCCGCCACTACACTGACAAAGATTTATTGAATAGAATTTGCTAACCTGCTTCGTGATCCCCATTGATTCCGCAACTATCAGCATCTATAGGGCTTAGCACAAAAACTACCGGAGTTTGTCTCCATGAAAAAAAAGAACACTGACATTAACGATCTTTACGCTCAAGACCCGATCGCAGCCGATCGCACAATCTGGGGTAGAGAAACTAATAGATTTAGCCGACGAGGATTTTTAAAGAAATCCGGACTGATCACTATGAGTGCGGCTCTAGGTATGACAATCCCATTCGCGCGGTTTATGCCTGCCGGCTTAATTCCTGCTGCATTTGCAGCTGATAATGCTCCTTCGGCAATCCCGGGTAAAGATGGCCTGATCATTCTGAATGATAGACCCATGAATGCAGAAACCCCCGCCCACTTACTGAATGATGATGTTACGCCAAATAGCCGTATGTTCATTCGCAATAATGGGTTGCCGCCGGAAAACATTAATAGCGAGACCTGGCAATTGGAAATTACTGGTGAATCTTGCGAAAGACCCAGAAGCTTTTCCATAGCAGAATTAAGAGCACGTTTCGAAGAGATAACCCTGCAACTGCAACTCGAATGTGGCGGCAACGGTAGAAGTGAATTTATCCCTGCCGCCAGTGGCAATCAGTGGACCACTGGAGCCATTGGCTGTCCTAGTTTTACTGGAGTTAGACTGCGAGACGTACTGAATTACTGTGGCGTAAAAACTGATGCCGCGTATGTCGGCTACTATGGCGCCGACACCCATACAAGCGGAGATGCGAGCCGCGATCCCATTTCCCGTGGCGTGCCCCTAAACAAAGCTATGGAAAGAGAATCGCTTATTGCTTGGCAAATGAATAGCGAAGACATCCCACTACAAAATGGCTACCCCCTGCGCATGGTGTGTGCTGGATGGCCTGGGTCAGTATCTGGCAAGTGGCTGAACAAAATAGTTATTCGTGACCAAATACACGATGGTGAAAAAATGGCAGCACCATCCTACTCTGTGCCAACTACCTCAGTAGCGCCAGGAAGCAGGGTTCCTAATGAAGGCATGCGAATAATCGAATCCATGCCGGTTAAATCTCTGCTGACATTTCCTCAATCAGGGATAAGCCATAGTTTTCGTGAACGATTAGTCCTTAAAGGGCATGCTTGGGCTGGAGATAATCAAGTCAGCGGTGTATTTATTTCTATAGATTTTGGTGCGTCTTGGTTACCCAGCGCTCTGCAACCGGTCGCAAACCGATTAGCTTGGCAGAATTGGCAAAGTTGGGTGCAATTTCCAGAGCCTGGCTATTACGAAGTTTGGGTACGAGCTATGGACGATCGTGGCCGGTCGCAGCCAATGGTAGTACCTGGTTGGAATCCTCGAGGCTACCTTAATAACGCCTGCCATCGAGTTGCGGTGCAAGCAGTTTGATTCAGTTAACTATCCAGAAACTTTCGACTAAAACCCTGCTTAGCTTCATTGTTGCGCTGGCTATTTCATTAGTCCTATTTTTGACTAGCAGCGCATCTCTGCAGGCACAAGATTCAAATAGAGTCTCAGGCTTAGAGAAGGCTGAGGGTTGGCAGGTTGTAGAAGCCAATTGCACTGAATGTCATTCCGCTCAATTGATAACACAAAACTCAGGAAGTCGTGTTGTATGGGAAAGTCGAATTCGATGGATGCAAGACACTCAAGGCTTGGGTGAACTCGCAGCTGAAGTTGAGGAATCTATTCTTGATTACCTTGCCGCAAATTACCCGCAAAAAGAGTCTGGGCGCAGACCAGCATTGCTAGTAGAGCTTATGCCTGTGAATCCTTATGCTCCCAAAATTGACTAATCTCGTATGAGAAAAAATAGCAGAAATTTCCTTGAATGCAAAACCTATTAAGAGATCTCTAAGCAGATCCATTCCAGCACCTGTTGAGAAAGTATTTGATCATTGGTTGATTCCGACCTTTGTCGGGAAGTGGATGTTTAATGCTGAAATTCAAAAGGAATTGATCGTCGAGCTCAAGAATGAGGCGAGGCCGCGGGGCGAATTTAACTATACGACGAAGCGACTGGGCGAAAAAATCATCTATAAAGGCGAGTTTAAGATAATAGATAGACTACGAATACTCGAATTCACTTGGAATGAAGGGCGAGCGGGCGTTGCTCTCAATACTATTCGTGTGCTCTTCGAAGGTGCAGCACAGAACACAAAATTGAAGATCTCTCTGGTGTTAGATCATAGCGAAGAAATCAATGCTGATAATATTAAATCACTCTGGTCCCAACGTACCAAAGCTCTATCAACACTCCTATCAAAGTAATCTAACGTCCTATGTCCGATGCTTCGGCCTCGCGAATAGTGCGCTCAGCCGCATAGGGCAGTATGTAACCATCTGCCAAATTTTGCTCAACAACCTCTCTCACCGCTTGAACATAAACATTATGCGAAGGATACAAGGAACTGATAGTGGCGTCATCGAATGGTTCATGGGAGCCATATAATCCACAGAACCGATTTGGACCAACGTTCATTCCGGTATTTTTAGCTGTAGCAATAACGTGAGTCGCCAGCCGAATTCCGCCTAGAATATTGCCTTGATCATCTCTAGAAAATTTCAGCCGGGGCATCATTCTTGCCACTTGCAAGGGCTGAGCTGAGGGCGGTATTGTGTCGTTTCGCACCCAATTTACTAGATGCTCATAAGCCGCATCCATAGTATCGCTAAATGGAATTCGACTATGCGGAGGAATGTCGCAACCGGGATCCCGAACTACTGCTTCTGCCAACGGTAGTCCCTCTCTCAGCTGGCGCACTCTGGCGTACTCCACTTCAAATTTATAATCCGCATGAGACGTGCCTGCAACTTCCCATTGAATGAAAGTATCTGTATTTGGCTGTGGAGAGGCAGCGCGTCTTCTCATATCTGTCTCAGCCATGATCTTGAATATTTTGACATCCTGATCATCCCTGATGCGACCGCCTCCACCGTGAACCATAACACCATCAAACATTGGCTCCAGCGGGTGAACGTTATTTAAGTACACAGCTAGTCTACTGGCAGATTGGGAATGACCTGTAGCGATAATCTGCTCAGCCTTGAGGCCGCCAAGAATATCAATGTCGCCATTCGATGAAGATTCGCCAACACGATTAATTGATTTAGCTACCGCGGAAAAAATGTCATAGGAAAGAGCATCTTGCGACACCATACCGTCATGAGTGGCATCGAGACTGTCATATCGTTCCGGGCTCCATTCCTTCATCGTATCGATGCCCATTTGTTGGGCTGAAACAACTACGAAGGCATAGCCATTTCTTACAAAATGATCCCCCGATAACCACCAATCGATGTCCTTATCAGGGCCGCCAGTTACATTGATCCATTCCACAATGACGATGCCATTAAAATTTGCTGCTGTTTCCGGACGCCTTACTATCAAGCGGGACCGATAGCGATGCCCGTCATCAAGAATTTCGGCATTTTCTAATTCTGGACTGCTATATCGGTTGGCTGTGCCTTCAATGAAATATTCTTCTTCTAGATAGCCCCTGCCAAGCAGATCAATTGCTGAGGCGCTGTAAATAGAATTTGTAGAGGGATGGTCTTCTACAGGAATGGGCCCTATGATTCTTGATTCTGGAACATCAGCAGAACTATTAAAGATTAAAAACGAAAAAGCTGCGCTTACAGTAATATTAACAATAGATTGTAAATTCTTCATCACGTTCTCCTCAGAATTTTCTCTGAATACCTATTAATCGACTACTGGCTACTGCCAACTGCGAACAAGCTCGTCGTAATCAATAGTTAAACCTTGTGGCTTCTCATTAGCCAATTTTTGTTTTGGCGCCCCGGGCTGACTCAACCAATATTCTCGACTCTGTGGTTCATTAAGCCGTGGGCCACACTCACCAAGCACGCCAGCTCGTTCTAAGCGTTGCATGAGTCGTTCTTGAGCGACGGCCAATGCTGTCATTGCTTCTTGGGGAGTTTTAGCACCCGAAGATGCATCGCCAATATTTTGCCACCAAAGCTGAGCTAACCGCGGGTAATCAGGTACGTTAGTACCAGTAGGCGTCCATTGCACTCGTGCTGGTGAGCGATAAAACTCTACCAATCCTCCTAATTCCGCTGACCGCTCAGTGAAACTTTCATGGCGCACATCGGAATCACGAATAATAGTTAGACCAACATGACTTTTCTTTAAGGAAACAGTTTTCGAAGTAACAAATTGTGCATATAACCAGGCCGCTTTAGCTCGATCTGTTGGCGTTGAATTCATCAGTGTCCAAGAGCCAGTATCTTGATAACCAAGCTTCTGTCCCTCTTCCCAATAAGGTCCATGCGGTGAAGGAGCCATACGCCATTTCGGCGTACCATCATCATTCATTACCGGCAAGCCTGGTACCACCATATCTGCAGTGAATGTGGTATACCAAAAAATCTGTTGAGCTATGTTGCCCTGAGCTGGAACTGGGCCAGCTTCGCTAAATACCATCCCTGCTGCTTCCGGAGGCGCATATTTTTGGAGCCATTCTACGTATTTACTCACCGAGTAAACCGCAGCCGGACCATCAGTTGCTCCGCCTCTTTCAACTGTCGAACCAACCGGACGGCAACCATCTACACGCAAACCCCATTCATCTACTGGTAAGCCATTAGGAATGCCTACGTCTCCCGCACCAGCCATTGATAACCAGGCATCAGTGAAGCGCCAACCCAAAGAAGGATCTTTCTTACCATAATCCATGTGGCCATAAACTTTCTCACCGTCGATTTCACCAATATCATTGGTGAAAAAATTAGCTATGTCTTCATAGGCAGACCAATTAACCGGCACTCCTAATTCATAACCATATTTATTGCGAAACTGTTGCTTGATCTCAGGATCAGTAAACCAGTCGTAGCGAAACCAATAGAGATTAGCAAATTGTTGATCTGGTAATTGATAAATTTTTCCATCTGGACCGGTTGTAAATGACAAGCCGATAAAGTCATCTAAATCGAGAGTAGGGGAAGTAACATCACTACCTTCGCCAGCCATCCAGTCGGTAAGGTTGCGAACCTGTTGATAACGGAAATGCGTACCTATTAAATCAGAATCGTTAACATAGGCATCATAAATATTTTCGCCTGACTGCATTTGAGTTTGCAGTTTCTCAACCACATCGCCTTCACCAATCAAATCATGAGTAATTTGAATTCCGGTTATTTCCGAAAAAGCCTGAGCTAGAGTCTGAGCTTCATATTCGTGAGTGGTAATGGTTTCTGAGACCACTTTAATTTCCATTCCTGCAAATGGCCTAGCTGCTTCGATAAACCAAGTTAGTTCTTCTATTTGTTGTTCCTGAGAAAGCGTAGAAGGTTGAAACTCCGACAGCCAGCGTTCTGCGTCTTCAACATCAGCCAATACGCCAGTCGATAGAACAGCAGAGGAAATTGCAATACTGCAAACAAATGTGTTGCAACAGAATTTATTAAAATTTTTCTCTCTCATTTGATTCCCCTAAAATATTCCTAATTACTACTTAAACAAATAAAAATACGAGCAATGCAAAAATCACGCAAACGACTAAACCCCACCATAAACTGCCGCCCACTAGAGCCAGCCACGCTAGGTAGATAAAAGCACTGCCCAATAGTGATATAAAAAGACGATCACCTCGGGTAGTTTCAAAACGTAAGAGTCCCGTTCGAGGCCCTCCACCCGGACTAAAATACTCCCAAATTGACAAGCCCAGTATCAACCCGGCAATGACTAGGAAGAATATTGTGGTGGGCTGTGTCCAAGCCATCCAGCTTAAGTCCATTAATTCCATAGATTCGAATCCAGAGTTCTCTTCCTAAAGGCCTTTATAGCCGCACAATTGACTGACTTACAGCGATTGGGCGAACGCCTGAGCTTAGCAAAGTTTTACTCTGACCCCCAATTTTTTAAGGGGTTACATAAGGCAGTGCTTTAACACCCGTTTGAAGAACGCTCCACATTGGGTGCAGGACTGATTTCCTAAACCAGCAAGGGCTCGAAACTCAAGAAGGAAGCTGACCCACCAACATATGTGGTTTTACTAGAGCTCGCTCTAAGGCATCGAATAGCATTTCGGTAATTATCGCCAAACAGGCAGCAGGAATAGCCCCTTGAAGAATTAAATCTGTATTGTTCAAAGCTAAGCCTGTCACGATTGGCTCACCCAAGCCCCCTGCTCCAATAAACGCTGCCAAAGTAGCAGTCCCTATACTAATAATCGCCGCAGTTTTTACTCCGGACAACACGTTGGGCAATGCCAGTGGCACTAGTACAAACCTCAATTGCTGGAACCTGGTCATACCAATCGCTTCAGCGGCCCTTTTTAAGATCGGATCAATAGTTAGTAACGCTGTAATGGTGCTGCGCAGGATCGGTAGTAATGAATAAAGGAACAAAGCAATAATTGCCGGTGTTTTTCCGATTCCAAAAATGGGAATAAATAAAGCGAGCAAAGCCAACGAAGGGATGGTTTGCATCAAACCTGCTACGTACAACATCCCTCTCGATAACTTCTTAGAGCGGTAGATGATTACGCCCAGCGGCAGCCCCACCAAACACCCCAGAGAAAGGGCAATAATTGTTAACTGCAAATGGACTAGAGTATTTTGATATATATTACTCCATATACTTGAACCGGTGACGGCTGAAGTCGTTTGAGTAAACAGTTTTTCTTCAGTTAAAAACTCAGAGGCAACTTCGGCAAATGATTTGCCATCCAACATCACGCGTCCATTAAGATCGCGCATCCGCTCCTCGTCAATACGTCCCTCAAGCTGTCGTAAGATATTCTTTACTTGAGGGTCAAGATTTTGATGAATCAGTGGCACTGCATAGTATTGCGGGAAAAAATTGAGATCGTCTCGCAAAATGATCAAATCAAATAATTCAAGATCTCCATCGGTACTATAGGCATCGGTAGCATCAATGGTACCTGCATCAATGGCCTGATATGCCAGACCATGGTCCATACCAATTGCCTGTTGAGTGAATCCGTAGTTTTCTATCAAACCGAGCCAGCCATCAGCACGATTAAGAAATTCGACGCTAAACCCAAGATCAATATTCTCTTGGGCTGCCAATTCTGAAACAGTTTCGACTCCCAAATCAACAGCACGATCCCGTTTCATGGCCAACGCATAGGTATTATTAAATCCGAAGGATTGAAGTGCCTCTATGCCTTCAGATTGGAGATGTTGATTTAGCTCGGCCGGGGTTGAATCGCCTTCTCCTGGAAAAATAACTTCTGCTAATGTTCCCGAGTATTCAACATAGGCATCCACTTCTCCGGTTCGCAATGCCTCATAGATCACCATAGTGCCACTCATGCCGAAGTTTCTATCAACGGTGAAACCACTATCTTCGAGAAGCTGAGAAATAATTTCACCGAGAATATAATTCTCATTAAAGTTTTTACTACCTATGGTATACGCGCGTGAAGAATCTGTTGCTTGAGAGGATGCGGCGCCACTAAAAAGGACTAAGAGCGTGGAGAGTGCAAGCAAGAGCGCATTAATTAAGTAAATCCGCAGCATTAGTTACCCCCTACCCGAAACAATGTCTCCACATAATCACTCGCTGGGTTATTTTGGATGTCTTCGACAGATCCTTGCTGCTCTATTCTACCCTCGTATAAAACGATTACTTGCTGAGCTAGCTTCATCGCTTCGCCCATATCATGAGTAACTAGTACCGTAGTCCTAGATTCAATTGCTTGTAGTCTCAAAAATTCACTATGGATGATCTCTCTGGTAACCGGGTCTAGAGCCGAAAAAGGCTCATCCAACAATAATAATGGGGGGTTTAACATCATGGCACGACACAGGCTCACCCGTTGCTGTTGGCCGCCGGACAAGCTATAGGGATAGCGAGGGCTGAGCTCAGGGTCCAGCTCGAATAAATCTAACAAATATTCAAAACGGGATTGGATCGCATCATCGGCCCAATCCAAAAGTCTCGCCATAAGAGTTACATTGTGGAGCACTGAAAGATGGGGAAATAAACCGGCACCTTGTACACTGTAACCAATTTTTAGTCGCTGTTCTCTAATCGATACTTTGTTAATGGGTTTACTAAAAATAGATACTTGACCCTTTTCAGGTATTACCAGGCCATTGGCCATTTGCAAGAGCGTGGATTTTCCACTTCCGCTCTCACCAACAATAGCAGTAGTAATATCGGCAGGAATATCTAGGGACAACTCTTTGATGATAATCTTCTTACCATAGGATTTAGTGACCACCTCATATTTTATGCAGGAATTTGCCATCAGTTGAGCTTGCTGCGATAGACCTCTCGCGCTTGTTCAAACTGGCCGAATACATGTGCTCTTTCATCCTCAGATCGCCACCCCGGCCACGCGTCTGCCAAAGCTTCGAGCTTGTCTATCCACTCAATAGCATAACGCACAGAATCTGGGTTTCTAATAGGCTCTTCGCCAACTTGAAACCAAACCGGGTTGGTAAAAGCTTGAACATAAGCCACATCCATGGGAAATCGGTCTGCGGGATTGCCCTCTGTTCGCAGATGACACCAACCACTGCGACGAATATGTATTTCAGTTGAAATTTCAAGTTCATTTTTGTTTCGACGCAGCGAGAATCGCTCCTCTTCTTCACCGTTACAAATGAGGATCAATTCATCTAGGTCAGTTACTGAGCGCAGCTGGCCCGTAATAGTGACGTTTGCACCCCCAACAGGAAGGTTAATGGTATCCCCCGGCAAAGCCGTTGCAGCTTGCATATTTACCCCAACTTGCATTTCCAGTAGGGGGCCAGAACTTACAAATGCACGGCCTCTTTTTAGACCGTCGAACCAGGCTTCCATTGTTAAACCCTGATTCCCAGTGTAAACATAGGTGCGATAAGAGCCTACTAGCTTGCTTCGATGGAGCGAGCTTATTGAATCCTCGCCGCCAGTAGCAGTTATCGGTAGACCATTATTCCAAACTGCATACAGGGGATAGAAACCTGATGTGGCAGAGTCCGACCATTCCAGGGCATCAGCAGTCCCCAATGCCGCATCAACCATAAACCCTTTGCCGCCGCCCAGATTGCCCTGCAGCGGATCAATTTCACCTAAATAAGGATGCACATAACCGGTAACGGCACCCTGGGCTTTTGCTTTTAGAAACATATCAGTGTTGCTTGGGTAAAGACTTTCTATTGCAGTTCCTTCATAACCAGTAACAAAAGGTGAAATCAAATGTTCTTTCAGGCCGAACATAAAGACATGTCCGTAAAATGGAGGACGATATTCTTGCCCCACTACCACAATCTGATCTTCAAGCGAGCTTGAGTGAGCCCCTCCACCAGGTTCAAAATAATGATAGTCAAGAATCCTATTATCTTTATTTGCCACCTGTTCGAGGACTAGGTCCTGATCCTCGGATTTCGACATCATGATGAGATTTTCGAGAGTATTGTGAAGATTGCCACCATAATTTGAATGCACATGTGTAGAAGCGCTATACCAGCCTTTTGCGCCCATATCCGTCATGCGCTGCAACTCGACACGCAATTCGTTTACCTCACCTACTTCAATATCAACTGTTACTTCTTGAGGGTAGAATTCGAAGCCTTTAACGACATTTAGCGTTGTTTCACCCACTGGTAAAACGACCTGGTAATCACCTTCGTTATGGAAAATTAAATCTCCGCGGGTGCCGGCTCGGGCATAAGCACTGTATGGTGTATAGAGTTTTCCATCCGCTGCAGTTAAGTGGGTACGATTGTGGATTGGCTCGTCATCTCCGACCGCAGTAACACGAACCTTTAAAGTCCCTGTTGGCCGGGAAAAATGCTGCTCCTTTATATCCACTGAAATCAGCTTGCCACCGTAGGTTTCCAATAACATCAATTTGGAAAGCCCTACCTCATTAGAAATAAAGGCAATCCATTCTCCATCAGGGGACCAGCGTGGATGAAATGCATCATGTTGGAAGAATGTCATCTTATAAGGCTCGCCACCGACAGTGGGTTGCACATAGAGATTATTGTACTGGTCAGCAGAGCCACTAGTGGAACTGTAAATGAACCGCTTGCCATCGATTGAAACATCAGGCCGGGTTCTATATAGGGACTGTTCAGCGAGTACCGTTTCCGCCTGCAAAATACCATCTTCTATAGCAGGGACTCGCAATACATTCCCGGACCCTAAAGGGACATTACGATTAGATACTAGCAATAGCTCTTTACCTTCCGGCAACCAAACCGGCGCGATGTGCATATCCCAAGCACCAAAATAAAGGCGGTTATTCCCGTAGTTATTGTCTTTTGTGACCGGAATTGGAGCGCCAGACCAGCGGCCATTTTCTATATTGCGAACATAAACATTGAAGTAACCATTCGGGTTAGTAGAGACATAAGCTACTTTACTGCCATCTGGAGAAAATACTGGGTCCGTATACACAGCTTGATCATCTGTTAGCTTATTAATCTCTCCGGTTTCATTGTTGTAGATTTCTAATTGGATGCGCTGATGATCGTAATCAGCAGTATAAATAATCCATTTGCCGTCTGGTGACCAATCAGGTGAGGAGTGATAAGCCTCGTTATAAGTTAATTCATAAGCGATTCCATCTTCAGGTCGCAATTTCCAAATTGACCCCTGCATGGCAACAGCAATCCACTCGCCGTCTGGGGACCAATCAGGCGCCCATGGAGTGGAGCTCGGCGAGGGAGGAAAGTAAAAATTGTGCATGTAGTTTCCACCACTACGCGCCGAGGGGTAGAAACGGCCTTGTGCTGAAACTTCAGCGATAAATAAAAAGAGAAGAAAAAATACAATAATCGAGATTAATGTGGATGACTTCTGCCGTGGCGTCTTAGGGATAACAAACATAACAACTCAAGCTCTCAGGTACTTAAAATTAATGGATTCTGTAGACCCAAGACTAACGCAAAGCTGTAGCAGCTGCATTAAAAGCCTCGCGATAGGACAAGAACATTAAAGGTATATTGAAGGTATATTAAAAGCTCATTGATCGGACGGTTAGACGCGACCGAGTGCAAAACCTTTGGCTATGTGATTACGGACAAAGTAAATCACCAATGCTCCCGGGATTATCGTCAACACTCCAGCTGCTGCTAACACACCCCAGTCAAGTCCTGATGCAGAAACCGTTCTGGTCATAACTGCGGTAATCGGTTTGGCATCCGTAACCGTTAAAGTTCTGGCGATAAGCAACTCTACCCAGGAGAACATAAAACAGAAGAACGCCGCCACACCGATGCCCGATGCAATAAGCGGTGAAAATATTTTAATGAAAAAACGTGGGAAAGAGTATCCATCGATGTAAGCAGTTTCATCTATTTCTTTTGGTATGCCGGACATAAATCCTTCAAGTATCCAAACTGCTAAGGGCACATTAAACAAACAATGGGCCAAGGCAACAGCAATATGTGTATCGATAAGACCAAAAGCTGAATACAATTGAAAGAAAGGTAAAACAAATACTGCTGGGGGCGCCATGCGATTGGTCAACAACCAAAAAAATAGATGCTTATCCCCAAGAAATCGATAGCGAGAGAAAGCATAGGCAGCTGGCAGTGCCACGCTGATTGAAATAATCATATTCAGAACCACATAAATTAACGAATTTATGTATCCGTTATACCAAGACGCATCAGTAAATATTGTCATGTAATTGTCGAAGGTAAAATCCTGTGGCCAAAGACTGAATGTAGAAAGGATCTCCTGATTTGTTTTAAAGCTCATATTCAACAGCCAGTAAATTGGCAACATCAAAAATACAATATAAAAAACCAGGACAGCCAATTGCATTTTAGTCATTCGAGATTCAAGCATTTGGCTGCCTCCCTTATCCTATCTCATCATTATCATAGCTGGTCATAATGGTATAGAAGACCCAGCACACTAATAAGATAATTAAAAAGTACACCAGAGACATTGCCGCAGCAGGACCCAAATCGAACTGACCCACCGCCATTTGTACCAAGTCGATAGAAAGAAAAGTGGTGGCATTACCCGGCCCTCCTCCAGTTACTACAAAGGGTTCGGTGTAGATCATAAAAGAATCCATGAAACGCAGTAGCACCGCAATCAACAGAACTCTTTTAATTTTTGGTAGTTGAATATATCGGAATACGGCCCACCGAGAAGCGCCATCAATGCGGGCAGCTTGATAATAGACTTCGGGAATAGCCACCAACCCGGAATAGCAAAGTAGCACAACTAAACTGGTCCAATGCCAGACGTCCATGACAATCAAAGTCAGCCAAGCATCGAAGATATCTTGAGTATAATTGTAGTCAATACCTAGTTCCGCCAATCCATGACCTAACAAACCAATATCGACTCGCCCGAACACTTGCCAAATGGTTCCTACCACATTCCATGGAATCAGTAGCGGCAAAGCCATCAGTACTAAACAAATGGAAACTCCAATACCGCGCTTTGGCATAGCCAGTGCAATGAAAATACCCAATGGAATCTCGATTAGCAGTACTAAGCCTGAAAATAGCAAGGTTCGCTGCAGAGCATTATGAAAGCGTTCTGAAGTCAACAGTTCTTGAAACCACTCTGTACCCACCCAAAAGAATTCATTATTACCAAAAGTATCCTGTACTGAATAATTCACCACAGTCATTAGCGGAATAATTGCACTGAACGCAACCAACACTAACACTGGCAAGACCATAAACCAGGCTTTATTGTTTAATGGCTTCAAGCTAAACGGTTCCCACTAAGTATGAATTTTGATAAAGGTTTATTTTCGACGGCTCAAATATCAAGCCAGGGTTGCCCGGAATACCCTCACCTTCTCGTAGTATGATATTCACGTCGCTATTATGAAATTTAGAACGCACCACAATGCGCTTACCGACATCTTCCACTCCGGTTATGTCCACCGGAATGCCACAGTCCGCACTTAGCTTCACATATTCAGGACGAATGCCAAGCTCCAGACCCTTCGAATCTTCCCTACTGACCGACACTGGTCGACCAAGTGCAACTTTATTTCCGTTGACGACAATATCTGAACCCCGCAGCTCACAGGGCAAGACATTCATTCCTGGCGAACCGATAAACTTTCCAACGAAAGTATGCTTCGGTTGCTCGAATAATTCTTCTGGCGTGCCAATTTGCACAATTGCTCCTTCATACATAACTATGACCTTATCAGCAAAAGTCAAAGCTTCAGTCTGATCATGAGTTACGTAGATCATCGTATGCTGAAACTGTTGATGAATCTTTTTAAGTTCTGTCCGTAGTTGCCATTTCAGGTGAGGGTCGATTACAGTCAATGGCTCGTCAAATAGAATCGCTTCAACATCTGTTCGAACGAGTCCACGACCTAAAGATATCTTCTGTTTGTCGTCGGCGTTGAGACCACGAGCTTTTAAATTAGCTTTGGCTTGCATTCCCAACATCTGCAATACTTCTGCTACCCGTCGTTCGATAACATCGTTTGCCAGTCCACGATTTTGTAATGGAAAAGCGAGGTTCTTAGCCACAGAAAGCGTGTCATATACTACTGGGAACTGGAAAACCTGCGCAATATTGCGCTGCTCAGTAGTGAGATCAGTTATATCTTTCTCATCGAACAACACTCTGCCTTCACTCGGCCGCAGCAAGCCGGAAATAATATTCAATAGCGTTGTTTTTCCACAACCCGATGGGCCAAGCAGCGCATAGGCTCCACCGTTTTCCCAGGATTGATTTAAAGGTTTCAGCGCATAGTCAACGCCAGCTCCCTTTCCCGCATTGTAACAATGGGCAATTTCATGCAATTTTATTGAAGCCATCGATCTACTTTGTCACCTCAACTGAATTGTGATTCCTGATGCGATCTAGAGCATCAAAAAGAAAGATATTGCTTGGTTGTATATAGAAACTTACTAATTCGCCTGAATAGTAGTTTTGAATACCATGAACCAAAGCAACCCAGTCATTACCATTGAAATTAAAATGAATAAAACTCTCAGAACCGGACATTTCCGTTACATTGACGACACCATTCACTTCTATATCTATTCCTGAACATTTCTCAAGAGACAAATGGTGAGGTCTGACCCCCATTGTGTATTTCCCTGCGATCAATTGCTGCTGCGGAAGATTAATCACTTGACTAGTGCCCGAAATAGTTAAACCTTCTTTGCCCTTACTTAAAGTAACAGTATTTAGAGGAGGATCTGAAAACGTCCTCGCCGATTGAAGAGCCTCTGGGTGGCGATAAAGATCCAATGTCGGTCCGAATTGCACAATTCTACCCTGCTGCATGCAGGCTGTATTTCCACCCAATACCAGCGCCTCTGATGGCTCGGTCGTTGCGTAGACAAGAACCGCTCCAGATTCGGCGAACAACTTCGGCAATTCCGACCGCAATTCCTCACGCAATTTATAGTCTAGGTTAGCTAGGGGTTCATCTAAGATAACTAATTCAGCCTCTTTTACCAAAGCACGGGCCAACGCTAGTCTCTGCTGTTGTCCTCCAGATAAGGTGTTAGGTTTTCGATCAAGAAATTCTTCTAGTCTGAGCAAGCCGGCCACTTGATCTACCCGTGAATCGATCTTGACTTTATCTAGACCAGCCACTTTGAGTGGTGAGGCAATATTTTCATAAACCGATAAAGTTGGATAGTTAATGAATTGCTGATAGACCATGGCAATGTTGCGTTCTTGTACGGGAACACCTAAAACCGATTCGCCATCGAATCTAATCGATCCTCTATCCGGTTTATCCAAGCCAGCCATGACGCGCATCAAGGTAGTCTTGCCCGCCAAAGTTGGCCCCAGCAAAATATTCAGCTCACCCCTTTTAAGAGTAAGGTTTATATCATTCAGGAATACTTCACCATCAAGACTAAGTGAAACTTTATCTAATTCGAGCATTGCAGAACCATTACCGCAGCAACCTAGCTAGAAGGGAAAGACTGCTTGATGTAATTCTCCAGGGAATTACGCTCTTTTTCGGAAAAGTGGTATCCCAATTTTGAGCAACGCCAAAGAATATCGCCCACAGTTCTTGCCATTCATGGGCGCACAGATAATCCACTTCTTTCTGATAGAGGATTTACCCGAATTTTACGCCGAGCTCTCCCGGAAAAACCTGGCATCCAGTTTCAGTCTCGGATGAATGAGACTGGGCGCTAGTGTACCATGTCTCTTCGTCTCAAAGAGGGACGATTGTTCACAGTC
This sequence comes from Gammaproteobacteria bacterium, assembly GCA_012960305.1. GTDB lineage: Bacteria > Pseudomonadota > Gammaproteobacteria > Pseudomonadales > Pseudohongiellaceae > UBA9145. The sequence goes on from DUBM01000017.1 coordinate 195,635, forward strand.
TGTGAACCAGCTCTTGGTACTCCTATGGCAGTACTCTTGTTACTAAAAATAGCATGCAATTTCAATTCATGAGACAAGACCCAATGAATAAGCACATCCTCGCCATCGATCAAGGAACTACGAGTAGCAGAGCTTTAGTGTTCAATAGCAATGGCCAACAGGAGGGAATCAGCCGGCAGGAATTTACGCAATTCTTCCCTGCCGATGGTTGGGTAGAACATGACGCCAGTGAAATATGGCAAACCACATTGGCTAGCATAAAAGGAGCAATCGCCGATGCCAAGATCCACGCCCGAGATTTAGACTGTATAGGCATTACTAATCAAAGAGAAACCACTATTGTCTGGAATAGAGCTAACGGCCAACCAATCTATAATGCCATAGTCTGGCAAGACAGGCGGACCAGCAAATACTGTCAAGAGCTAAAACAACAAGGGCTTGAACGAAAAGTACAGAAAAAAACTGGCCTACTTATTGATCCCTATTTCTCTGCAACAAAATTACGCTGGATTTTAGAAAATATTCCTCAGGCCCGAGATCAGGCAAAACTGGGCGAACTAGCATTTGGGACAGTAGACAGCTTTCTACTTTGGCACCTCACCGCAGGTAAAAGTCATTGTACCGACGCCACAAATGCATCTCGTACAATGCTGTTCAACATTCATACTCAGCAATGGGATGATGAGCTACTTGAACTTTTTGATATACCAGCGTGCATGCTGCCAACAGTAAAAGACTGTAGTGATGAATACGGCAAAAGCAATTCTCAGTTACTTGGTGCTGAAATTCCCATAACAGGCATTATAGGAGATCAACAAGCCGCCGCATTCGGTCAGTGTTGTTTTACCAGCGGTTTAGCTAAAAGCACTTATGGCACCGGCTGTTTCTTCTTGTTAAATACTGGCCAACAAGCAGTCACTTCGAGAAATGGATTGCTGACCACTGTAGCCTACCGCCTCAATGGAGAAACTAGTTATGCGATCGAAGGGAGTATATTTATGGCAGGGGCCACCATGCAATGGGTACGGGATGGTCTGAAGCTTATTAAGTCTATAGAAGAGTCTGAAGCTCTAGCTAGTGAAACCAGTGATGACTTAAACGTCTATCTAGTACCCGCTTTCACAGGTCTAGGAGCACCTTATTGGGATCCAGATGCTCGGGCCGCGATCTTTGGTATGACCAGAGATACGGGTATAAACGAGATAGTGACCGCAGCCTTGTTATCCGTGTGTTATCAAACTCGGGATTTAATTGAGGCTGTCTCAGCGGACGGCGCAACTCTTGCCAACTTGCGCGTGGACGGCGGCATGGCTCGCAACAACTATGTTTTGCAAAAACTGGCTGATTTACTTGACTGTGAGGTGCATCGACCTGAAATTGCGGAAACCACAGCATTGGGGGCAGCCTATGTTGCTGGTTTACAAACTGGGGCCTTCGAATCGTTAGAAGCAATTACTTCCCAATGGCAACTTGACCAAGTTTTCACACCATCAAAGCCCCCCAGTTGGCGCAAAGCAAGATATGCAGGATGGCTTAATGCAATAAAGCGAACAACACAAAATATTGATTAAGGACAATAGGAGTCTAGGATTAATGGAACTACATATTTTTCGCCACGGTCAAACCAACTGGAATGAAGAACGACGCGTACAAGGTCAAAGTGAATCCCAATTAACTGATCTTGGGGTAAAACAGGCTCAGGAATTAAGTGAACGAATTCGACATTTGGACTTTGATCAGGTGTTTTGCAGCAGTAGTGTACGAACTCGGCAAACTGCAGAGCATATATTCGAACATACTGATCATGACGTGCAATATCTGGATTCCTTACGGGAAATATTTCTTGGGCACTGGGAGGGGCATCTCTATAACGAGATAGCAGTTCAAGACCCTGATTCTTATCGCCATTTCTGGGAAGAGCCTCACCTATTTAATGTTGTAGGAGCAGAATCATTTTCCAATTTACAAAAACGCGCTGTCGAAACGGTGGGAGAAATTGCCGCAGGCCATCCTCAGCAAAAAATTGCTCTTGTAAGTCATGGAGCCTTAATCAAATCCTTTCTATGCCATCTTGAAAAACGCCCCTTGAGCGAATTGTGGGCTCCACCGCAAATGCACAATTGCGCCCATAGCATAGTCAATCTAGATGCAGAAGGTTCAGGAATTATTCTCCAGTATGCCGATCAGTCGGTCAGCGAAAAATAAATGTTAAATTTACGCCAGACAAATCGTCTCAATTTTGTATTTATCTAACGACTAATGAGTGGAATACCTGGTGATAACAGGGCAATACCAAAAGAAATTATCTAAAAACCAATACAGGCAAAAATTCTAGAAATTCTAATCCTGTTAAGCGAATACCCCGAACAGAGTCGATCATTGGCAACATATAGCACTTACTTTCCTTTGCAGCTACATAGGCTTTAGCGCAGAGGGCGCACTCAACTTCGATGTTTTCTTTTTTCTGATTTACGTTGATTAAGAGGCCTATACACGAGTTGGCAATGTCTCCAACATCTGCTGGCTAAAGCTAATGTGGTATGCTATTTCCTGCCAAATATATTGATCTAAGTTAAGGTATCAATGTGAGTGAAAAACTAAAAAATCTCGGCCTATTCTCACTGATTAGTATTTCAGTACTATTGATATCCCAACTGATTGGTCAATGGGTTAACGCCAACATAGCCCTGAATACGACAGTAGAAATCAATAACCTAATTCATTTTACTCATATCCGAAACTTCGGTGGCATTTTCGGCATGTTCCAAGGAATGGGTTGGCTTTTCGCCTTTATCAGTATCGGATTATTAGTAGCCGTAGTTGTCTATCTTTGGTTTGGTGATTCCGTAAGCCGTTATGAATTTGCTTGCTTCGGTTTTATTGTTGGTGGAGGAACCAGTAATATTCTTGACAGGCTGATATACGGCAGTGTAATTGACTTCATCGACATTCAACATATTCCCTATTGGAATTATGTGTTTAATACTGCAGATGTGATGGTGCACGTGGGAATTTGGCCAATGCTCTTTGTAAGTTTTTATCTTGATTCCAAAAATTCAAGGTCAACTTTGAAATCTCCTTAGCCTCGTCTAGCCTGCCAAGAATATGGGACTATAGCCGGATAGCTTGATAACGATCAACGTTTAGCATCATCGCTATGAATCAGTTACAACCACATGATTTAACCATACATTAAACAGGAGTGATTGTTTTTGAGCAGCGAGCGATTTAGTGGAATTTTGGCTCCGGTCATAACTCCATTTCAGGAAAATTTAGCTGCAAATCATAGCCGCTTCGCCGACCATTGCCGATGGATTACCGATCATGGCTGTGGACTCGCAGTTTTTGGCACCAATAGCGAAGCCAATTCAATGTCGGTTCCAGAAAAAATCGACCTCCTTGATCACCTGGTGGCAACTGGTATAGAACCCAAATTGATGATGCCCGGAACCGGATGTTGCGCACTCACTGACAGCATTAAACTCACAAACCATGTACTTTCCTTGGGCTGTAGAAGTGTTTTAATGTTGCCTCCATTCTACTTTAAAAAAGTAAGTGACGAAGGTCTGTACACCTATTACTCATCAGTTATCGAGGGCGTGGGAAATGCTAATCTCAGGATTTACCTTTATCATATTCCCGCCTTTTCGCAGACTCCCTTATCCATAGAACTTATCGATAGACTGGTAAAGAATTACCCAGAAACCATAGCTGGAATAAAGGATAGCTCGGGCGACTGGGGCACTACTAAGGCATTTAATTCCCAAGGTTGGGATGATTTCCGAGTATTTTGTGGCTCTGAAAGTTTTCTCTTACAAAATTTACGTGCTGGAGGTGCAGGCTGCATATCCGCTACCGCGAACGTAAATCCAGCCGCGATCGTCAATTTATACCAGCAGTGGCAGACTGCAGAAGCCGATAGTCTTCAAGACAATTTGAATCGCATCCGTGAGATATTCCAAAATTACCCCATGATCCCTGCATTGAAAGCCGCCACGGCAATTTTCAGTGGCGATTCCTTTTGGTACCGAGTTCGGCCGCCTCTAACGGAAATGACTAAGGAACAACTGATTAATCTTACTGCAGAACTCAGCAGTAACGGCTTCGATATGCCCGGATTATGAGCTACAGGGACCATTGTTCCTGAACTTTCATGGGATATTAGAAAAGATTCTGAATAGACAAATAGGGGTGCATCAGGTAGCCTCATATGAACATGCTGCAACGATTGACAATGAAGTTGTGTTAATTTAACTCATTGTTTTATATTACTATTTGGGGGAATTTGTAGATCGAGGAGCTTTAGCTTCCCGATATTTTGCGGCCTGTAATTGATTCTCAAATAAGAAGAGAGGCTAATAATGATAAGAACATCAGAATTTCTCAAAATGAGCATCCAGCTCTATTCTGCAATTGTGATTCTACTTGCTCCCAATTTGCTCGCTGCACAGGGCACTGTGGAGTGGACAACCCTTGGTAATGACTATGCTCACACACGATATTCTCCAGCTGATGAGATAACCGCTGATAATTTCAGCGATCTTGAAGTGGCATGGGAATGGGATGGAGCAAGCTTGGGCGCTGTCAGTGGACGATCAACCCCCAGCTATATTAATGGGATACTTTATACTGTCGCCGGTTCCAGACGCCATGTCGTCGCCATAGACCCAAAGACTGGCGAGCAACTCTGGAGCTATAGACTTCCTAATACTCCTCGTTGGGAATATTCCATGCGCGCCGATTATGGCAAAGGTATCGGCTACTCCGAAGTAGATGGCCGTGGTGTTATCTATATGATCACACCAGGGTTTTTCTTAACTGCCCTCGATGCCAAGACAGGATCTCCTTTAGAGGGTTTTGGAAGTCCAATCCCTATTGATGGCTTCCCTGAATCAGGTGTTGTTGATTTACTTGCCAATCTCGGACATCCTTATGACCCTTATGAAGGCATACCTCTAGAAACAGGTTACATAACGGGCTCATCACCCCCAATCGTAGTCAACGATGTTGTAATCGTTGGTAACTCGGCGGAGCAGGGGTACCACCAATCCAGAATTGAAAACGTGCCAGGTGACATTCTTGCCTATGATGCCAGAAGCGGAGAATTTCTGTGGAAGTTCAATGTGATTCCTAAGCCAGGCGAATATGGACATGAAACGTGGGAGAACGACGCTTGGGAGTGGACTGGTGATGTTTCTTCATGGGCACCAATCTCAGCTGATGTTGAAAACAATCTAGTTTTCATTCCAACCAATGGTGCAACAATCGATTACTATGGTGGATTCCGCCCCGGTGATAACCTTTACGGAACCAGCTTAATAGCTTTAGATGCTAGTACTGGAGAACGTTCATGGCACTTCCAAATGGTGCATCACGACATTTGGAACTATGACAATCCAACCGCGCCGGTGTTATTAGATTTAAATATTCCTGGACAGGGAACAGTTCCGGCGATAGCCCAAGTGACCAAGCAAAGCTTTGTTTATGCTTTTAACCGTTTGACTGGAGAACCTCTATGGCCAATCGAAGAACGTGCTGTACCCGCATCTATTGTGCCGGGCGAAGTGTTATCTCCAACACAGCCATTCCCAACAAAGCCTGCTCCGTATGATATCCAAGGCGTTGGCATTGATGACCTCGCTAACTTCACTCCAGAAATTCGACAACAAGCAATCGAGGCTTTTGCTGAATATGAAATGGGGCCATTGTTTAATCCACCAATTCATCGCGACAATAACATCGGCAAGCGGGCCTCAATGTTCTGTCCAGGTGGTGGTGGTGGAGCGAACATTACGGCACCAGCGGTAGCCGATCCAACTACTGGCTATCTCTATGTGTCATCACATACAGCATGTAGTCCAATTCAACTAGTACCAGGTGAGGAAGCTGATCTGCAATATGCTGAACCAACTGGAACTACTTACGCGATGTACGCTAATGGACCCAGCGCAGGAGCCCCAAGACATCCAGCTGGAATCCCATTGTATAAGCCACCCTATAGCCGAATCACCGCTATTGATATGAACACTGGCGAACATGCATGGATGATTCCTACCGGTGAAACACCAGCAAGGGTGAAAAACTCACCCGCACTGGAAGGCATCGATGTTGGCAATACGGGCACAGGTAATTTAGTACCTATGGTTGTAACTGCCAATATGCTGGTTTACTCAGACACAAAAACTGATGGTACGCCTATGCTATATGCTATCGACAAGCAAAGCGGCGAGATTCAAGGTTCTATCGAAGTTCCTGATCGTAGCCGCTATGGCATGAGTACCTGGGTTCACCAAGGTCGTCAGTACATTATGTTACAAACAGGCCCTAGGTTAACCGCAATGGCTCTTCCTGTTGAAGGTGACGATGTTGCTAACAGCCATTAGTAATTAATTGATAAGAATTTACTAGATAGATTTTGTAAATTTGTGAAACTGAAAAGCTCGATTACTTCCCAGTAATCGAGCTTTTCAAGCGTGTGGCATGCCAGTTAACCATCAATATTAGCTACTTAACTACCTTCCATACCAGCCTATCAGCTAATCCTCATATCTATGACTCAACTAAAACCTTTGTGGGTCTATTCTTACTTGGTAAGTATAGCAATTCTAGGCATTTTCCCTGTTGTTAGGCCAACTCCTAATAAAATGAGAATAAAGCCAAAACCCATAAATAATGTAATCTTTTCCGCAAGAAATATGTTCCCCCAGAGAAGACTAAATAGCGGCACGAGGTAAGCCGTCATGATTGCCCGGTGGGAACCAATTCTGGCAATAAGACGATAGAACATTATATAGGCCGCTCCCGTACAGAACACTCCCAAGGCTACAACGCTCAACCAAATCGATCCCTCAGGCATCGTCTCTGGCTGCTGCCAGATCGCGAATGGAAATAGAAAAATACTTGAATAGAAAAGACTACCGGTAGTTATAGCCAGGCCCGAAATGTTCTGCAGTCTATTTGCAACCAAATTTATCGCTAGCCCGTATAAAGCGCAAGCTACTAAGGCGAAACTTACTGCCAATAAACTCCCACCTTCAAAAATAGTATTAGCCGGATCCAATACAAGTACAACAACACCAATAAATCCAATAAATCCAATAAATAATCCGAAGATGCTTCCCATTCTCATTTTGTGCCTGAAAAGTAAAAAAGCAATTATCGCGGAGAAAAATGGAACAGTTGTATTTAAGGTGGAAGCAAATCCTGCATTCAGAAAGAGAGCGGCAAACGCAAACAGGCAAAAAGGAATCGACATATTCGTAAGACTGGCGATTAAAATCATTTCCCAGTTGTTAACAATCTCTTGGTGCGATCCGAGATAAATACAGATGGGTAACAAAACTATCAATGCTGTGAGTACTCGTATCTCAACCAGAAATACTGGGCCAAATTCTGGTGCCGCAACTCGCAGAAAAAGGAATGATGATCCCCAAACGGCAGAGAGCAATATAAGTTCGATTGTGTCTCGAACCGACATTTCTTTCATGAGCATCTACTCCAATGATCTAGTTGACATGCCAACTTTGGCTTGCATTGATGGGAGCAGACTTGGATTTAATCCGATGAATAGATAGCTTCAGCAGCAGCTATTGCTTTAGCACCATTGGCGGCAAAATTCATGTTAGTTAGCACATTAGCGAGTGCAGACAGACAAAGAAATACATTCTTTTTATTACTCGCGAAGCCCATTAATCCGATCCGCCAAACTTTGCCCGCGAGACTGCCGAGACCAGCACCAATTTCAAGATTGTAATCATTGAGAAGCGCAGATCGAACACCAGCGTCATCAACGGATTCAGGAAATCCAACCGCATTCAATTGCGGTAATCGAAATTCTTCAGCCACGACGAATGACAACCCGAGCGCTTCGATACCAACAGCAAATGCTTGGTGATTGATAGCATGACGCCGCCAAGCATTCTCCAACCCTTCCTCTTGCAGCACAACTAACGATTCATGCAGAGCGTAAAGAGAATTGACTGGCGCAGTATGATGATAAGAACGTTTAGCATCATTGCCCCAATAGCCCATCACCAAATTTAAATCGAGAAACCATGACTGTACTTTTGTCTTACGACTTTTAATTACTTCGGCGGCTCGATCTGAAAAACTAATCGGAGACAACCCTGGCACACAGGATAAACATTTTTGAGTACCAGAATAAATAGCGTCGATGCCCCAATTATCTACACATAACTCAACACCCCCCAATGACGTCACAGCGTCAACAATGGATAAACAATCGTATTTTTGCGCTAAGCCACAGAGTGTTTCTGCATCACTACGAGCGCCGGTAGAGGTTTCTGCGTGAACAAATGCTAAGGCCTTAACATCAGGGTTCTCACTAAGAGCTTGTTCGACTTTATCTACGTCGACTGCGCTGCCCCAGTCATCTTCAACCATTATAGCAGTGGCACCACAGCGCTCAACATTCTCTTTCATGCGCCCTCCAAACACTCCATTCTGACAAACAATTACCCTATCGCCTTGTTCTAATAGATTAGCGAAGGCTGTTTCCATTCCGGCCGAACCCGGCGCGGATACGGGAAGAGTTAAGGCATTCTTGGTTTGAAAAGCGAACTGAAGAAGCTCTTTGAGTTCATCCATCATTCCGACAAATGCTGGATCCAAGTGACCGATCGTCGGCCGCGAGAGAGCTTCCAGAATGCGCGGATTTACATCTGACGGTCCTGGCCCCATTAGTGTTCGAACAGGTGGATGAAATGAACTTGTCATATGTATAATCTCAGAAACTAATACACTATGGAGGGATTCGTATTATTACGAAAGCTAAGGTGATCTTGATTTCAAAATAAAAAAGCCGAGTGAATAACTCGGCTCTCTTAGAGACCTACTGAATCAGTAGGATTTATTCCTCTTCTGCTACCGCGGTTTCAACTTCTTCTTTATCTTTCAGTGGACGATCAACTAATTCCACATAAGCCATGGTTGTTTTGTCCCCAGCACGCTCACCACACTTAAGAATGCGTATATAGCCACCCGGACGGTCGACATAGCGAGGCCCCAGTTCAGTGAATAGTTTACCAACAGTGGATTTATTTCGTGTGCGGCTAAATGCCAGGCGTCGATTCGCCACACTGTCGTTTTTGGCCAAGGTAATCAATGGTTCTGCTACAGAACGCAGCTCTTTTGCCTTGATTAGCGTGGTTTTGATAATCTCATGTTCGACCAATGACGAAGTCATATTTCGAAACATGGCTTGTCGGTGCGAACTGTTTCTATTTAGTTGGCGACCGCTATGACGATGGCGCATTTTTCTATACCCTTTTTTTACACCTGTTCAGAGTTATTGAATTAGACTCTGAACAATAATTTATAACCGTTCTTTGTTAAGCACTTTGGGAAAATTGATCATCAAATTTAAGACTAGAAGGAGGCCAGTTTTCCAAACGAAGACCTAAAGAGAGTCCACGTGTAGCCAATACGTCTTTAATTTCTGTTAGCGATTTCTTTCCCAAGTTAGGGGTTTTTAACAACTCTACTTCAGTACGTTGAATAAGATCACCTATGTAATAAATATCTTCTGCTTTCAGACAATTAGCTGATCGAACCGTTAGCTCTAAATCATCTACAGGTCTAAGCAAGATAGGATCAATTTCGTCTTCATGTTCTTCAGGTTCGGCGACTATTTCGCTTTGCAGGTCAACGAAAACACCTAGCTGATGCTGCAGAATAGTAGCTGCACGGCGAATCGATTCTTCAGGATCGATTGAGCCATTAGTTTCGAGATCGATAATCAATTTGTCCAAGTCAGTACGCTGCTCTACTCGAGCATTTTCTACTGAATAGGAAACTCGAATCACTGGGCTATATGACGCATCAAGTAGAAGCTTGCCTACTGATCTAGTTTCTTCATCTTCTGACGCTCGTGATTCAGCAGGTGAATAACCTCGACCCTTACGTATGGTTAGACGCATGTTTAGGTTGCCATTAGTATTGAGGTGGGCAATTACGTGATCGGGGTTAATTACTTCAACGTCATGGTCGGTTTCAATATCACCAGCTGTGACATTACCCGAACCTTTCTTTGATAGGTTCAGAACAACTTCTTCCTTGTTGTTCAGAACTACAGCGACGCCTTTCAAATTCAGAAGAATTTCAATTACATCTTCGCGAACACCCTCGATCGTGCTGTACTCATGAACTACGCCATCAATTTCTACTTCTTCAACTGCACTACCAGGCATGGAAGAAAGAAGGATACGGCGTAGTGCATTTCCAAGCGTGTGTCCAAAACCACGTTCCAGTGGCTCCAAAACCACTTTCGAGTGACACTCGTCGAATTCATCAACATGTATGACTTGTGGCGTTAAGAAGTCTGATAAAGAAATTTGCATGTAATCTACCCTTTGTGTGATTAAGTCACTACTTGGAATATAGCTCGACGATTAAGTTCTCATTGATCTCTTGTGCTATATCACCGCGATCTGGCATGCGCACAAATTGCCCTTCTAGTTTGCCTGAATCAACAGACACCCATTCAATAGGGTTGCGCTGAGAAGCTAATTCCAATGCAGATTTAATTCGTAGCTGTTCCTTTGCCTTCTGTCTAATTGAAACAACATCCCCTTCTCTAATTTGATAAGAAGCGATATTTACGACATCACCATTAACAGTGATTGACTTGTGAGCCACTAATTGACGAGATTCAGCTCGAGTCGAACCAAACCCCATTCTATAAACTACGTTGTCTAAGCGACATTCCAGTAGTTGTAGTAAGTTCTCTCCTGTAGCGCCCGTCAACCGAGCTGCTTCTTTATAGTAGCCACGAAATTGCTTCTCCAGCACGCCATAGGTTCGACGAACTTTTTGCTTTTCTCGAAGCTGCACGCCATAATCTGACAAACGTCCACGACGCTGACCGTGCTGGCCTGGAATAGTATCCGTCTTGCACTTGCTGTCGATTGGGCGAACGCCACTCTTGAGGAACAAATCGGTTCCTTCGCGGCGGGCTAACTTACACTTTGGGCCTAAATAGCGGGCCATAATTGGTCTCCTGATCTAAAATGTGGACTTGAACGATAAGGGTCCGAACCCAATTCTAATTTTACACTCGCCGTTTCTTCGGCGGTCTACAACCATTGTGGGGTATTGGGGTTACATCAGTGATATTTCCCACTCTTAAACCACAAGTATTTAATGCTCTCACTGCCGACTCACGGCCTGGCCCTGGTCCATTTACTCTTACGTCCAGATTTTTCAACCCATAAAGATCAATTGCAGCCTTGCCAGCTTTTTCGGCCGCTACTTGAGCCGCGAAAGGTGTACTTTTTCGCGAGCCTCTAAATCCTGATCCACCTGCAGTTGCCCAACTTAGCGCATTACCCTGGCGATCAGTAATAGTAATAATGGTGTTATTAAATGACGCATGAATGAAGGCAATGCCATCAATGACAGCTGTGCGTGCTTTCTTTTTTGTCGACTGAGTATCTGGCTTAGCCATAAAATTTTCCGTCTATCTCTAAAGTCTCAATTTACTTACGTATAGGTTTACGAGGCCCTTTTCTGGTCCGAGCGTTAGTCTTTGTGCGTTGCCCTCTAACTGGTAGTGAGCGGCGATGACGAATGCCCCGGTTACAACCGAGATCCATTAAGCGTTTAATATTCATGGAAATTTCTCGTCGTAAATCGCCTTCTGTTGGAACCTTAGTCACTTCTGCACGAACTTCGTCTAATTGCTCAGGACTTAGGTCGATTGTCTTGGTTGATGGCTCTATACCAGCACTCTTACAAATGGCACTCGCAGTCGTTGGGCCAATGCCATAGACATAACGCAATGAAATTACGATATGCTTGTTGTCTGGTATGTTAACCCCGGCAATACGTGCCATAGAATTACTCCAATTTACTTTCTAATTAGTTATTTGCTACTTTTAAAACTAACCTTGTCTCTGTTTGTGACGAGGTTCAGCTTTACAAATTACTCGCACCGAGCCATTGCGTTTGATTACTTTGCAATTTCGGCAGATCTTTTTTACTGATGCTCTAACTTTCATAATTTTCTCCATTAGTCTTCAGTTATTAATGAATAACTTTCAAACTAATATTCGCTCCGGCCTCTATATACCACTGCGGCCATAGTTGCCTAGTTTCGATTTCTTCATCAGACCATCATACTGATGAGACATCAGATGAGATTGAACCTGAGACCAAAAGTCCATAGTTACAACTACAGAAATAAGCAGTGCTGTTCCACCCAAGTTAAACGGGACGTTAGCGAGCATTTGCATGAAATTTGGTAGTAAACACACCAATGTTATATACACGGCACCAAACATTGTAAGACGCGTGATAACTCCGTCGATGTATTTTGCAGTGTGCACGCCTGGTCTAATTCCAGGAATAAAGGCACCGGATCGCTTCAAATTTTCTGCAACGTCTCTGGGGTTAAACACCAAAGCTGTGTAGAAGAAACAGAAGAAAATGATCATGACACTAAAAATAATTATATACAGCGGCTGCCCGGGACCAATTAAAAACGCAATTTCCTGCAACCACTCCGATCCTTCAGATTGACCAAACCACTGACCAATGGACGCTGGAAACAAAAGAATACTGCTGGCAAAAATAGCAGGAATTACACCAGCCATATTAATCTTCAAGGGTAGGTGGCTAGCTTGCGCCTGATACATCTTCCGCCCTTGCTGGCGCTTCGCATAGTTGACTGTAATTCGTCGTTGCGCTCGTTCAATGTAAACGATAGCGGCAATAACACCGATTGCGATTAAGCCAACAACCAATAATAGAACGCCATTTATCTGACCTTCATAGGCTTGAGTTAATGAAGTACCAATAGCAGCTGGAAAGCCTGCAACAATACCGGCAAAAATCAACATTGAAATGCCGTTGCCAATTCCTTTCTCAGTAATCTGCTCACCTAACCACATGAGGAACATAGCTCCGGTTACTAGGGAAATAATTGCTGTCAGATTGAAAGCAAGACCGGGCGCATAGGCCATTGGTGCCAGAAGCCCCACTGTCATACCCGTGCCCTGAACCGTCGCTAAAACCAATGCCCCGTATCTCGTATATTGGGAAATCTTACGACGACCAGATTCCCCCTCTTTCTTTAATTGATCAAGCTGCGGACTCACTGCAGTGAGTAGCTGCATAATAATTGACGCTGATATATAGGGCATAATGCCCAGAGCCAATATGCTCATTCTCTCTAGTGCTCCACCACCAAACATATTAACCATGTCAGTGAGTGTGCCTTCTTGATTAGTAAAAAATTGCGATAACTGAATGGGGTCTATTCCTGGCACAGGAATGTGAGTACCTATTCGATAGACCAAAAGAGCAAATAGCAAAAACAATAGGCGAGCTTTCAGCTCACCAAGGCCGGCGCCAATGTTTTCTGGATTGATGTTTGGTTTATTTGCCATTTATTTAACAGTGCGTCTCAATATTTATTAAAAAAAAGTGTTTCCTATTCCGCTTCGATTTCACCAGAATTATCTGAAGATACTTCAGCTCGCTTTTCTTTAGCCGAACCCTCAGCCTTGGCTACTTTCTTAGTTTCCGTTTTCGCCCCAGCTTTAGCTGGTTTCTTCGCTAGCTTGCCTGGCTTTTCATCCACTGGAGTAGCTTCAATAATTTTGCCACCCGCTGCTTCGATCGCTACTCGAGCACCTTTAGTAACTCCTAGACCGTCAACAGTAACTGCTTTAGTTACATCTCCGGAAAGCATTACTTTTACTCGAGTAATATTTGCAGTAATCAAATTTGCTTTCCGTAAAGCTTCAACTGTAATCACATCAGCGTCTACTTGGTTCAATTCCGAAGTACGAACTTCCGCAGTTTTGCGACCAATACGTGAACTAAAACCATATTTTGGCAAACGCATTTGCAAAGGCATTTGGCCGCCCTCGAAACCAGGTCTAACAGTTCCACCTGTTCGTGACTTCTGACCCTTATGGCCAGTACCACAGGTTTTACCCCATCCGCTGCCAATACCACGACCAACTCGTTTCCTCGCTTTAGTGCTACCGGGAGCCGGACTCAATGTGTTTAATTGCATTTCGATTCCCTCAGTCTATGGTCAGCATGTAACTGACTTTATTAATCATTCCACGCACCGCTGGAGTGTCTTCCAACTCAACAGTTTGATGCATACGTTTCAGTCCGAGGCCTTTTAGTGACAAGCGATGCTTGCCTATAGTGCCAATTGGGCTACGTACTAGCGTTATTTTGACTGTTTTCTTAGCCATTTCCCTAACCTACGATTTCTTCGACTGTCTTGCCACGTTTAGCAGCGACGTCTTCAGGCGAACTCATATCTCGCAATCCTTTAAAAGTAGCGTTAACCACATTGACTGGATTGGTTGATCCATAACATTTTGCTAAAACATTTTGCACACCAGCCAATTCAAGAATAGCCCGCATCGCACCACCGGCGATAACACCCGTACCTTCTGATGCTGGTTGCATATAGACTTTTGAAGCCCCGTGTCGGGCTTTAATTGGGTATTGCAGCGTATGACCGTCCAGGTTTACAGAAATCATGTTGCGTCTTGCCGATTCCATCGCCTTCTGAATCGCTAGAGGAACTTCACGAGCCTTGCCTCGGCCAAAACCAACTCGACCGTTACCATCGCCTACTGCAGTCAAAGCGGTGAATCCGAAAATTCGTCCACCTTTAACCACTTTAGCTACCCGGTTAACTTGGATTAGTTTTTCCTGCAGTCCTTCTTCGTTCTTACCTGGATCGTCTTTAAATGCCATATCTATAACCTGTTAAAATTCCAGTCCGCCTTCACGTGCAGCTTCAGCCAGAGCTTTCACTCGACCATGATACGCATAACCGGAGCGGTCAAAAGCGACCTTCTCTATGCCTGCGGCCTTAGCACGTTCAGCAATAAGTTTTCCAATTCTGCCTGCGGCGTCGATGTTGCCAGTAGCTCCGCCTTTACCCACTTTCTCAACGGTTGAAGCACTCGCCAAAACTTGGTTTCCCATGGGCGAAATAACCTGCGCATATATGTGCCGCGGTGAGCGATACACACATAACCGGTTTACCCGAAGTTCACTTATTTTTGCTCTGGCTCGTCGCGCTCTACGCAAACGAGCTAATCTCTTAACGCTCATAACTAAAATCCTATTTCTTCTTCGCTTCTTTTCTGTACACACGCTCATCAGCGTAGCGAATTCCCTTCCCTTTATATGGTTCAGGCGGTCGAAAATCTCTAAGTTCAGCAGCTACCTGACCAACTAATTGCTTATCGGCACCTGTTATAACAATCTCTGTCTGGCTTGGAGTATCAACTGTAACTCCAGCAGGAAGTTTGTAGTCAATTGGGTGTGAATATCCCACTGTCAAGTTAACTGATGCCCCCTGAGCTTTAGCACGATAGCCTACACCTTGAAGTTCTAGTTTCTTCTCAAATCCTTGGCTAACTCCAACAACCATATTATTAATTAATGATCGAAACGTGCCTGCCATCGCACTGGCGGACCTTGATGCATCTTTTGCAGAAACTTTTAACTCTTCACCGTCTTGAGCCACAATTACAAGACGATGCAATTCGAGATTTAAGTTACCTTTGCTTCCTTTAATAGAAACTTCAGTATCAGAAATTTTAGTTTCTACACCCTTCGGTATTGCTACTGGATTTTTTGCTACTCTGGACATATCTTCGTTGCTCTTTAACTAACTTCGTATTTAAAAATACGATTAGAAAACTGTACACAAAACTTCGCCACCAATTCCTGAGGCTTGTGCTTGCTTGTCAGTCATCAACCCACGATTAGTTGACAATATTGCCACTCCTAATCCAGCTCTATTCTTGGGCAAATCTTCTTTACCTTTATAAGAACGCAAACCGGGTCGACTGACTCTCTTAATCTCTTCAATAACAGGCTTACCAGAAAAGTATTTCAGATCAACAGTGAGCTCTGACTTACCTTCGAGTTCCTGAACGGAATATCCGTTTATATAACCTTCGCCTTCCAAAACCTTACTTAGCGCAACTTTAATCTTTGAAGACGGACAGCTAACCGTAGGGAGCTGTGCCATCTGCGCATTGCGTACGCGGGTTAAAAAATCTGCAATAGGATCTGACATGCTCATATTTCTTCTCCCAATTACCAACTTGCCTTGGTTAGTCCAGGTACATCACCGCGCATTGCTGCTTCACGCAACTTATTACGACAAAGTCCAAATTTTCGATAAACTCCGCGCGGACGACCAGTGATTTGACAACGTCGCTGTTGTCGAATTGGACTAGCATCACGAGGTAGTTTCTGAAACTTTACCTGCGCTTCCCACTTCTCGTCGTCGCTTGCATTCACATCACTGAGAATAGCTTTCAGGGCAGCTCTTTTAGCTGCGAACTTCGCAACAGTTTTCGAACGCTTGTTTTCTCTGGCTATCATTGAAGTTTTAGCCATGGATCAGGACTCCTCTTTATCTGCAGGCGCTTCATCAGCTGCAGGCTTTTTCCCTGCCGCAGGCTTTTCTTCTGCCGCAGGCTTTTCTTCTGCCGCAGGTGCTTGCTCTTCAGCAGCGCTGGCCTCTTCGGCTACAGGCGCTTCTTTAACTTTTTCTTCGACTCTTTCCTCAGCTTTTTCTTCAACTAAAGGTTCTGCTTCTTTCTTGGCAGAAGCTTCATCAACTGCTGAAGTCAATCCCCGGAATGGAAAACGCATAGCTGTTAGTAGCGCCCTACCTTCTTCATCAGATGTTGCCGTTGTGGTAATCGTGATGTCTAAACCCCGCAAAGTATCGATTTTATCGTAATCGATTTCCGGGAAAATAATTTGTTCATTAACGCCCATGGCAAAATTTCCACGACCATCAAATGCCTTCGGGCTAAGCCCTCTAAAGTCTCTGATCCGAGGAATCGCAATACTCACTAACCTTTCAAGAAACTCGTACATGCGTTCGCCACGAAGAGTCACTTTACAACCCACGGGCCAGCCTTCTCTAATCTTGAAGCCAGCAATTGATTTGCGAGCTTTAGTGATAACAACTTTCTGACCACTAATCTGAGTTAGATCGCCTGCGGCATTTTCAAGTATCTTCTTGTCAGATACAGCCTCACCAAGACCCATGTTTAAAACCACCTTAGTGACTTTTGGAACACGCATCGGGTTGTCATAACTGAACTGAGCAGTTAATGCCGGTATAACTTCTTTTTTATAAAATTCTCTAAACTGAGCCATTTTTGGCAACCTACCAGTGTTTAATCTACGTCCTGACCATTTGATTTGAAGATTCGCTTCTTATCGCCTTCATCAGAAACTGCAATGCCAACTCGGTCGGCTTTATTAGTCTCTGCATTAAAAATCGCTATATTTGAAACATGAAGCGAAGCTTCTTTTTCAATAATTCCACCAGGCTGACCAGCGTTAGGGTTTGCCTTAGTATGACGTTTAACCATATTTACACCGGCAACAATTATTCTATCTTTGCCGAGTAATCGAGAAACAGTTCCACGCTTACCTTTGTCTTTACCAGTGATAACTATCACTTCATCTTCACGTTTTATTTTGTTCATGGTGCTCTACATCTCTCTTAATCTCTGTGGCTCTGCCAGTAAATCCTAAAGGACTTCAGGTGCCAGCGAAATAATTCGCATGAACTTCTCATTACGAAGTTCTCTTGTCACTGGGCCAAATACACGTGTACCAATTGGCGCATCCTGTGCGTTAAGTAAAATTGCCGCATTATCATCGAACTTAATTAATGAACCGTCACTGCGTCGCACACCTTTCTTAGTGCGAACTACAAGCGCTGTGATCACCTGCCCTTTTTTTACTTTTCCACGAGGAATTGCTTCCTTAACACTTACTTTAATGACATCACCTATACGCGCATAACGGCGATGAGAACCACCCAAAACCTTGATACACATTACCCGCCGTGCACCGCTGTTATCTGCGACATCTAAATAAGATTGCACTTGAATCATCGATTCACTCCATCATGTATTCGATTAAGGAATACAGATCTAATTCTTTTGATACTATTAAACTTGTGTAGCACGCCCATCTATCGATACCAAAGACCAAGATTTAGTTTTTGATATTGGGGTCACTTCTTTAATTGTTACTTCATCGCCCGCCTGACATGCATTTTCTGCATCATGGGCATGTATTTTAGTAGAGCGCTTAATAATTTTTCCGTATACAGGGTGTTTCA
The DNA here is from genome assembly GCA_012960305.1 of Gammaproteobacteria bacterium. GTDB lineage: Bacteria > Pseudomonadota > Gammaproteobacteria > Pseudomonadales > Pseudohongiellaceae > UBA9145. The sequence continues at coordinate 213,798 of DUBM01000017.1, forward strand.
CTCGGCGCTCAATCATCACAACAATGGACTTATCCATCTTGTTGCTGATCACCTTACCGGAAACCGTGCGAGCTGCTTTCTCTTGGAGTTCACTTTCCGACATGATTAGGATCCACTTCTCTGTTTTTCAGTAATAATAGTTTTGACTCTGGCAATGCTTCTGCGCACATCACCGATCAAATGAACTTGACCTAGCTGTCCAGTGCCGTGCTGCATGCGATTGTTAAACTGATCTTTGTAAAGTGTCTGCAAATGAGATTGCAGCTCCTCTACGGATTTTTCTCTCAATTCGTTCGCTTTCATTACATTACCGTCCGCTTAACAAAGGCTGTTTCAAAAGGAAGTTTTGCCGCAGCAAGGTAAAATGCCTCACGCGCAAGAACTTCATCAACACCTGCGATCTCAAACATAATTCGACCTGGTTGAATCTGGGCAACCCAGTACTCAACATTACCTTTACCTTTACCCTGACGAACTTCCAATGGCTTCTGAGTAATTGGTTTATCAGGGAACACACGAATCCAGATTTTTCCGCCACGTTTTACGTGTCGTGTCATTGCTCGACGAGCCGCTTCGATCTGACGCGCCGTCAATCGGCCACGGGAAATGGCTTTCAAACCGTATTCACCAAAATCAACATTGCTACCACGATGTGCAAGACCTCTATTACGGCCTTTCATCATTTTGCGAAATTTTGTGCGCTTCGGTTGTAACACGTTCTTATTCCTCTAGTTGGCCTGGGTTTGTGCGGGCACGACGGCCTCGTCCAGATCCAAAATCTCACCTTTAAATATCCACACTTTTACACCAATGATGCCGTAAGTAGTGCTTGCTTCAGATGTTGCATAATCGATGTCTGCACGCAAAGTGTGCAAAGGCACGCGACCTTCGCGATACCATTCTGAGCGCGCAATCTCTGCTCCGCCTAATCGACCACCAACCTGTATCTTGATCCCCTCAGCCCCCTGACGCATAGCATTTTGTACTGCGCGCTTCATAGCACGTCGAAACATTACTCGACGCTCTAGCTGAGAAGCCACGCTGTCTGCTACCAATTGAGCATCAAGATCAGGCTTACGAATTTCTTCAATATTAATCTGAACAGGAATACCCATCTTTTCAGTAAGAATTCCACGCAGAGCTTCAACATCTTCGCCTTTCTTACCAATTACGATACCCGGTCGCGCGGTGTAAATAGTTAACTTAGCTGTCTGTGCTGGTCGTTCAATTTCAACTCGAGAAACCGACGCGGTTGCTAATCGTTTCTTAACAAAGTCACGAACATGCAAATCAACCAACAGGTTGTCTGTATAATCTTGACCTTCGGCATACCACACAGACGTGTGCTTCTTGACTATGCCAAGTCGAATTCCAGTTGGATGTACTTTTTGACCCATCCGATACTCCTAGCTATCAGCGATCGTAATTGTTATGTGACATGAACGCTTAAGAATCCGATCTGCGCGACCTTTTGCTCTTGGCATAATGCGTTTCATGGCCATACCTTCATCAACACAAATCGTTGATACTTTTAGTTCATCTACATCAGCGCCTTCATTATGTTCAGCGTTAGCGATGGCAGAATTCAAAATTTTCTTGATTATTGCTGCACCTTTTCTTGGGCTATAAGACAGCACTTCTAGTGCTTCTTCGACAGCCTTGCCACGCACCTGGTCTGCAACCAGTCTGGCTTTTTGTGCTGAGAGGCGTGCGCCTTTCAATCTTGCTCTTACTTCCATTTCAGCCCCCTAACGTACTTTCTTATCTGCATTGTGCCCGCGATAGGTACGAGTAACAGCGAATTCACCCAGCTTGTGTCCAACCATATCTTCACTTACGAAAACAGGAACATGCTGACGGCCATTGTGTACAGCAATTGTTAGACCCAACATATCTGGAGAGATCATTGAGCGTCTCGACCAAGTTTTGATCGGACGCTTATCATTGATCTCAACAGCAGTCTGCACTTTCTTCATCAAGTGGAGATCAATAAATGGACCTTTTTTTAGTGAACGTGGCACGCTTAGTTTCCCCTATTCGGCCTTAGCGGCTTGAATTTCTGCGACGGACAATCATTTTATCCGTTCGCTTATTAGTTCTTGTTTTATAACCCTTAGTCGGTGTGCCCCAAGGCGATACAGGATGACGTCCACCAGACGTTCTACCTTCACCACCACCATGTGGGTGATCAACTGGATTCATGGCAACACCACGAACTGTTGGTCTAACACCTCTCCAGCGTTTGGCACCGGCTTTACCGAGTGAGCGCAAGCTATGTTCTGAATTCGATACTTCGCCCAATGTCGCGCGACAATCGGAAAGTACTTTTCTCATTTCTCCAGAGCGTAATCGCAATGTGGCGTAATCACCTTCACGGGCAACCAACTGCAATGAAGTTCCCGCACTACGGGCTATTTGAGCACCTTTACCTGGTTTCATTTCCGAGCAATGGACTGTGCTACCCAGTGGAATATTTCTAAGTGGTAGGCAGTTACCTACTTTTATTGAGGAGTCTTCACCGGACATCAAGACGTCACCAGCACTGACTTTGCCTGGTGCAATGATGTAACGGCGCTCACCATCGGCATAAAGCAATAAAGCAATGTTCGCGGAACGGTTAGGATCGTACTCAAGTCGCTCTACTTTGGCTTCGATTCCGTCTTTATTGCGGCGAAAATCAATAATTCGATACTTCTGCTTGTGACCGCCACCTTGGTGACGGGTAGTAATTCGACCTTTATTATTGCGGCCACCATTCTTTGGCTTGGGGGCTGTCAACGGCGCATAAGGAGCACCCTTATGCAGGTCAGGATTCACAACCTTGACGACAAATCGGCGTCCTGGAGAAGTTGGTTTACACTTAACTACTGGCATGATTTAACCCTTTATCCCCGCTACCCAACATCAGCTAAATCAATTTCATGACCTGCTTCCAGTCTTACGTAGGCTTTTTTCCAATTTGAGCGACGACGAATTTTACCGCGATTGGTCCGCTTGGTTTTACCTTTAACATTCAATACCTGAAGGTCTTCGACAGCCACTTCGAATATTTCTTCAACTGCCGCCTTAATTTCAGGCTTAGTAGCATCCATAGCCACTCTGAATGTGTACTGATTGTTTTCTTCACCCAAGATAGTCGTTTTTTCTGACACATGAGGTCCAAGAATTACTGTGTACATACGCTCTGGTGTCATGACAACATCTCCTCAACTTTCTTAAGAGCAGCAACTGTTATCAACACGTTATCAAATCCAATCAAGCTAACGGGATCAACGCCGGCAACATCTAACACGTCAACTTTGTGCAAGTTTCTAGCAGCCAAGTACAAGTTATTCTCGACTTGATCTGAAACAATCAAAACGTTATCTAATTCAAATTCTTTGAGTTTGTTGACCAGATCTTTGGTCTTGTGAGATTGCAGCGCGAATTCGTTTACTACGAATAATCTTTCTTTCCTGATTAGCTCTGAAAGGATGCACTGCATTGCACCGCGGTACATTTTCTTATTAAGTTTCTTACTGTGATCTTGTGGCTTGGCTGCGAAGGTAACACCACCGCTACGCCAGATTGGGCTTCGAATAGTTCCGGCACGCGCTCGGCCGGTTCCCTTTTGACGCCATGGTTTGCGTCCACCACCACGCACTTCTGAACGAGTCTTTTGCTTAACGCTGCCTTGGCGAGCACCAGCCAAATAAGTAACAACTGTCTGGTGAACTAGAGGCTCGTTGTATTCGCGACCGAATGATTCATCAGATAATGAAATTTTTTCTTTGCCCATCTTCTTTCCGGGTAATACAAGATTAAGTTCCATTGCTTACCCTTTGGTTTTAATTGCTGGACGGACTATAACGTTTGATCCTGTAGCACCTGGAAGGGCACCTTTGATAAGAAGAAGATTATTATCAAGATCAACTCTTATCACTTCTAAAGATTGGGTAGTCTTTTTAACATTTCCCATTTGACCGGCCATTTTCTTACCTTTCCAAACTCTACCTGGTGTTTGACACTGACCAATCGACCCAGGAGCACGGTGAGAAATTGAGTTACCGTGTGTTGCATCTTGCATTTGAAAATTGTGGCGCTTAACACCGCCTTGGAAACCTTTACCTTTCGAAGTACCGGTAACATCTACTTTCTGTCCCGCTTCGAATTGATCTACCTTAATTTCACTACCCATTGCTAGTTCTGCTGCTTCTTCCCCTTCAGTGCGAAACTCCCAAAGACCAGAACCAGCTTCTGTATTTGCTTTAGCAAAATGACCAGCAAGCGATTTACTTACACGAGATGCACGACGCGCGCCCATAGTGACTTGAATAGCACTATAACCATCTGTTTCCGCGGTTTTAATTTGAGTAACCCGGTTTGGTTGTACTTCTACAACCGTTACAGGAATAGATGTGCCATCTTCAGTGAAAACGCGTGTCATACCGCTTTTTCGACCGACTAAACCAATCGACATTGTTATAAACCTCATCGTGCACGGGGCTAAAACCCGCTATGGCCGCTGACGCGTTACACTATGTGTGTCACCACTCATGAGTGACATAAATATCAGTGCGCCAAAACTTTTATAAAGGGCAAAGAGGACTGAATGCTCTATTGCCTGGTATTTGTTTTACTACTTTCTTTCTGTATTTCTGTACTACTCTATTTCTAGGTACTGCTAGTCCTATTAACCTAAACTAATTTGTACTTCCACACCCGCTGCCAAATCTAGTTTCATCAAGGCATCAACTGTCTTCTCAGTTGGCTCGACGATATCCAGAAGTCGCTTATGAGTACGAATTTCGTACTGGTCCCGCGCATCTTTGTTGACGTGTGGTGAAATCAGTACAGTAAATCTCTCTTTATTTGTAGGCAGTGGTATCGGCCCTTTGACCTGAGCACCAGTGCGTCTAGCAGTATCTACGATTTCCTGAGTAGATTGATCAATCAGCCGGTGATCGAAGGCCTTAAGGCGAATTCTGATTCGCTGAGCTGACGGATTTGACATCTACCTAAAACTCCAAAATTTTGCTTAAAAATTAATTAGTTACTGCCCATTTTTTGGGCGCACAGCTTTTAAACGCCAAAAAAGGATGCGAATTTTAAGGTCGGTTCACTTTCAAGTCAAGCAAAACCTTGCCTGAAAGCCGCTTTTTCTCTGGCTTTCAGCATATTTGACCTATTTAAAACTCTAAGACCGAAAACCACGATTTTCATGATAACAATTGACTTTATTAACATCTATTTTACAAACTGCGATATCCCACGATACTTACGATAATTATTGGAATTATTGGAATTATTGGAATTATTGGAATTATTGGAATTATTGGCTAATTTACATCCATTTTACTCAATAGCATCGTACTTATTGGATACCCTAGACCGTTTCGATGCCGCCTAGAAACTGCGAGAAACAGGGTAGTGCATTTTCTTGCAGCAGCATAAAAATGCAGTACCACCCACGAGATCCCAAAATCACCAGCCCAAAAACAACAAAACCAGCCTTCCATCAAAAAGCTGGTTTCATAAAAGAACTTTAAAATCTTATTATTCTATGATTTTAGCAACTACGCCCGCTCCAACGGTACGACCACCTTCACGAATAGCAAAGCGTAAGCCTTCATCCATCGCAATCGGTGCTATCAAGCATACCTCCATCTTCACGTTGTCACCTGGCATTACCATCTCTACACCCTCTGGTAATTCACAAGCACCTGTCACGTCAGTAGTACGAAAGTAAAACTGCGGACGATAGCCTTTGAAGAATGGAGTATGACGTCCACCCTCATCTTTGCTCAAGATATACACTTCAGCTTCGAATTTAGTGTGTGGCGTAATCGAACCTGGCTTAGCCAATACCTGACCGCGCTCAACTTCTTCACGCTTAGTACCACGCAAAAGAACACCAACGTTCTCACCAGCGCGGCCTTCGTCTAGCAATTTACGGAACATCTCAACTCCGGTACAAACCGTAGCCATCGTGTCCTTAACTCCAACAATTTCTATTTCGTCACTGACATTCACAATACCACGCTCAATACGGCCAGTAACAACTGTGCCACGACCTGAAATTGAGAACACGTCTTCGATTGGCATCAAAAATGGCTTTTCAATATCTCGCTTAGGCTCTGGAATGTACGAATCCAAGGTTTCAACCAGCTTCTGCACCGCTGGTACACCGATGTCAGACGTATCGCCTTCAAGGGCTTTAAGGGCCGAACCAATGATTATAGGTGTGTCGTCACCTGGAAATTCGTAAATGTCAAGAAGTTCACGGATTTCCATCTCAACCAACTCAAGTAATTCATCATCGTCAACCATGTCCGCTTTGTTCATGAATACAACGATGTAAGGTACACCTACCTGACGAGATAGCAGGATGTGCTCTCGCGTTTGGGGCATAGGGCCGTCTGCAGCTGATACAACCAGAATAGCCCCATCCATTTGGGCCGCACCGGTAATCATGTTCTTCACATAATCCGCGTGGCCTGGACAGTCAACGTGGGCATAGTGACGATTGGGCGAATCATACTCTACATGCGATGTCGCGATCGTAATTCCACGCTCTCTTTCTTCTGGCGCATTGTCTATTTGATCGAAGTCTTTAACTTCGCCACCGTAGGCTTCTGCGCACACGCGTGTTAACGCTGCCGTTAATGTCGTCTTGCCATGGTCAACGTGACCAATTGTTCCTACGTTTACGTGTAACTTAGTTCTTTCGAATTTTTCCTTCGCCACAATATCACCTCGTTCAAATCTATAGCGCTAACCCAATCTGGCTCTAAATCAGCGCACAAATTAATAGTTTTGCCCAATTAAAGTTAATTAAAACAACTTAAAGTTAACTAGTTAGTATTAATAATACCTTCAGCAATACTGCCCGGCACTTCTGCGTATTTCTCAAATTCCATTGTATAAGTTGCTCGGCCCTGTGTAGCTGAACGCAAATCAGTTGCGTAGCCAAACATTTCAGCGAGAGGAACTTCCGCATCGATTACCTTGCCCATAGCACTGTCTCCCATGCCTTGAACCATGCCACGACGACGATTGAGATCGCCCATCACGTCACCCATGTATTCTTCGGGAGTAACAACTTCCACTTTCATCATAGGCTCAAGTAGCGCCGGATCAGCTTCTAGAGCACCTTTCTTCAGGGCTTGCGAGCCAGCAATTTTGAACGCCATTTCACTAGAGTCAACATCGTGGAATGAACCATCATAAAGCGTTACTTTCATCGCCAGTAATGGGTAACCGGCAAGACAGCCATTCTTCATCTGCTCCTGCACACCTTTATCTACGGCTGGAATATATTCTCTAGGAACAATACCGCCAACAATCTCGTTGACGAATTCATACTCAGCATCAGGATCCAGCGGCTCAAGACGTAACCACACATGACCGTATTGACCTCGACCACCAGACTGTTTGACGTGCTTGCCTTCGATTTCCACAATTCTCTTAATAGTTTCTCGATAAGCAACCTGCGGCTTACCAATATTCGCTTCAACACTGAATTCGCGGCGCATTCTATCTACCAGAACGTCAAGGTGGAGCTCACCCATGCCTGAAATAATAGTTTGTCCGGACTCTTCGTCGGTTTCGACTCGGAACGAAGGATCTTCTTGGGCAAGTTTGCCCAGTGCGATGCCCATTTTTTCCTGATCAGCTTTACTCTTCGGTTCCACGGCAACAGAGATAACTGGTTCAGGAAAATCCATTTTCTCTAGAGTAACAATGTGGTTTTGAGCACATAAAGTCTCGCCAGTAGTTACATCCTTAAGACCAATCGCCGCTGCGATGTCTCCCGCTAAAACTTCTTTAATCTCTTCACGTGTATTTGAATGCATTTGCACCATACGGCCCACACGCTCTTTCTTGTGTTTAAGTGGGTTATAGACTGTATCGCCAGAATTCAGGGTGCCAGAATAAACTCGAAAGAAAGTTAATGTCCCAACATAGGGGTCAGTGGCAATCTTAAAGGCGAGCGCCGCGAAAGGAGCACTGTCTTCTGCCGGACAGGTAGTAGCAGTGCCGTCTTCTAGCGTACCTTCAATTTCTTTAACTTCTGTTGGAGCTGGCATGTAGTCAATAACCGCATCCAATACAGCTTGCACGCCCTTGTTCTTAAACGCTGAACCGCAAAGTACAGGTACGATTTCGTTAGCCAAAGTACGGTCACGAATTGCAGACATTAGCTCTGCTTCATCGAGGTCACCTGTGTTCAGATACTTGTCCATGACTTCTTCATTGGCTTCTGCGGCAGCTTCTAACATGTGCTCACGCCATTCTTGGGCAAGATCCTGCAGATATGCTGGAATTTCTTCGTGGCTGAATGTTGTTCCCTGATCTTCTTCGCTCCAGATAATTGACTTCATCTTCACCAAATCAATTACACCTTTAAACTCATCTTCAGCACCAATCGCTAGCTGCAGAGGAACAGCAACCGCACCCAAGCGATCTTTCATTTGCTCTACAACTTTAAGGAAGTCAGCACCGGCACGGTCCATCTTATTCACGAATACCATGCGTGGAACTTGATAGCGAATAGCCTGCCTCCAAACTGTTTCAGTTTGCGGCTGCACACCAGAGGAAGCGCACAATACAACAATCGCCCCGTCCAATACTCGCAGCGAACGCTCCACTTCAATAGTGAAATCAACGTGGCCCGGTGTGTCTATGATATTAATACGATGCTCTTCGTACTGGCTATCCATTCCGTTCCAGAAACAGGTAGTTGCAGCAGAGGTGATCGTAATACCGCGCTCTTGTTCCTGTTCCATCCAATCCATGGTGGCAGCGCCATCGTGCACTTCTCCTATCTTGTGTGAAATTCCTGTATAGAATAATACGCGCTCAGTAGTTGTTGTTTTACCTGCATCCACGTGAGCCGCAATACCGATATTGCGATACCGACTTAATGGGTGTTTTCTGGCCACAGCTATATCCTCAGTAAAAATTCAGTTAAAGGATTCGTTTGAATCACTTTTTTAAAAACGGTAATGGGAAAATGCCCGGTTGGCTTCAGCCATACGATGCACGTCTTCACGCTTCTTAACGGCACTGCCACGACCTTCAGCCGCGTCATTAATTTCGCCTGCTAGACGCAATGCCATCGATTTCTCCCCTCTTGACCGTGAATGCTCAACCAACCACCGCATTGCTAATGCATGACGACGCTCGACTCTCACTTCAACGGGAACTTGATAGGTAGCACCACCAACCCGGCGAGACTTGACCTCGACCATTGGTGCAATCGCATCCAAAGCTTTTTCGAATATGTCTAAAGGATCGGAACCAGTTTTCTCAGATACAACATCAAGAGCACCATAAACGATCTTCTCGGCAACAGACTTCTTGCCATCGACCATCACGTGATTCATGAATTTTGCGAGGATTTTACTTCCGAATTTTGGATCTGGCAGAACTTCACGCTTTGCCACTACTCTTCTTCTAGGCATTAGGGACCTCTATGTTTATTCAGGTTAATCCAGGACTCTCTGACAGCTATTAAAAAAATAGCGCCAAATACCCAGCCTTACTCAACTTCATCAAATGTTTTGAGAGCCTTGATGAGTCGCGCATCCTTCGCTTGTCGGAGCAGCAAGTGGCTGCCATGGCTCTTAATTCTTTTTAGTCCGGTTTTCGCGATATCCGCTACTTAGGACGCTTCGCGCCGTATTTAGAACGACCCTGACGGCGGTCGGAAACACCTGAAGTATCAAGGCTGCCCCGTACTGTGTGATAACGCACACCAGGTAAATCTTTAACACGTCCACCACGAATCAGAACCACCGAGTGCTCTTGCAGGTTATGACCTTCACCACCAATGTATGAGGTTACTTCGTAGCCGTTAACCAAACGAACACGACAAACCTTTCTCAACGCAGAATTTGGTTTTTTTGGTGTTGTAGTATAGACCCGGGTGCAAACTCCACGCTTTTGCGGTGAACCTTGCAGAGCAGGCACACCACTTTTGGAGACCTTGCTTTTCCTAGGTTTGCGTACTAATTGGTTAATAGTTGCCATGTGTCTTACAAAACCTCATTGTAGTCATTATTCGCTATGTTTATGGGCTCTTTCGAGCTTCCAAGGTCGACTTTTCAAAAGATGCGAGAGTTTAATGATCCCGCTTGCCTGAGTCAACCAATTCAGAGCCTCTAAGCGAGTCCAAATTTGGGCTCACTAGAGGATTTATTCTCAGTAATCGGCTTCTATGAGCTTGTTTCAGAGCTGAGTGCCTGACTTAAGGCTGCTTCCACATCACTCGCACTTACAGAATCGCTCTCTGCTCCTTCTGCATATCTCTTCTTGCGAGCCGCATGATATGCCAAACCGGTACCAGCTGGAATTAACCGGCCAACTACCACATTCTCTTTCAGGCCTCGCAGAAAATCGCGCTTCCCGGTAACAGCCGCTTCGGTCAATACGCGGGTAGTTTCCTGGAATGATGCCGCCGAGATGAATGACTCAGTCGCCAATGATGCTTTAGTAATACCGAGTAACATGCGCTCGAACTTTGCTATTTGTTTTTTATCTTCGATTAGCTTGTCGTTAATTTCGAGAATCTGTGTATACGTGAGTTGCTCACCCTTAATAAGAGTGGAATCACCAGGATTGCTGATTTCAACTTTACGCAACATCTGTCTAACAATTACTTCAATGTGCTTATCATTAATTCTCACACCTTGTAATCGATAAACGTCCTGCACTTCGTTGACGATGTACTGAGCCAATGCCTCAACACCTTTCAAGCGAAGAATATCGTGAGGTGTAGGAGGCCCTTCAGATACTACTTCACCTTTTTCGATATGTTCTCCTTCGAACACTGTCATGGTGCGCCATTTTGGAATCAGCACTTCGTAGTGATCTGACCCATCGATTGGATTAATTCCATCTTTTGGCGTAATAACCAAACGGCGTTTACCCTTAGTTTCTTTACCAAAGCTAACGGTACCAGAGATTTCAGCAAGTATTGCAGGCTCTTTCGGCTTTCTAGCTTCAAACAAGTCAGCAACTCGGGGAAGACCACCAGTAATATCACGAGTCTTCGATCCCTCTTGTGGAATACGCGCAATAACATCTCCGATATTTAAGTCGGTACCATCTCTCAAACTGACGATGGAATTGGCCGGCAAAAAATAATGCGCCGGCACTGTCGTACCTGGTAAGCAAACTTCCTTACCCTTCTTATCTACAACTGTGACACCAGGACGAAGTTCTTTCGCGGAAGACGAACGCTCCGCAGGATCAATAATTGATATGCTGGAAAGGCCAGTAATTTCATCTGTCTGCTCACGTACGGTAATCCCTTCTTCCATCGCAGAGAAAGCCACTTTACCCGCCACTTCTGAAACGATTGGGTGAGTATGCGGATCCCATGTCGCAACAATTTGACCAGCTTCGACATCAACTTTGGTGCCGACTGTAATAAGAGCACCATATGGAAGTTTGTATCGCTCACGCTCACGGCCATTAGCGTCATTAACGATCAATTGGCCTGATCGGGATACAACAACCAGTTCACCTTTAATATTCTGCACAGTCTTCATATTGCTAAGGTGGATGGTGCCGGTATTCTTAACTTGCACACTATCCGTTGCCGTCGCTCTCGAAGCCGCACCACCGATATGGAAAGTACGCATGGTTAGCTGAGTACCCGGCTCTCCGATTGATTGCGCTGCGATTACGCCAACTGCTTCACCAACATTGGCAATATGGCCACGGGCCAAATCACGACCGTAACACATGCGGCAGATACCAAAACGGGTTTCACAAGTAATTGGTGATCTTACAAATACTTGATCAACACCACAGGTTTCTAAAACCTCAACCATTTGCTCATTAATCATAGTGTCCGCTTCAACCAAAATATCACCACTATTCTCATCAATAACGTCAGCTGAAATCACTCTACCTAATACTCGGTCACCCAAAGGTGCGATAATGTCGCCGCCTTCAATAATTGGAGTCATTGTAAGACCGGTGGTAGTCCCACAATCATGCTTGGTAATAACCAGATCTTGTGAAATATCCACTAATCGTCGAGTCAGATAACCGGAGTTAGCTGTCTTCAATGCAGTATCTGCCAATCCTTTTCGAGCACCATGGGTTGAGGTAAAGTATTGCGATACACTCAAACCTTCACGGAAGTTCGCGGTAATAGGTGTTTCAATAATTGAACCGTCGGGACGAGCCATGAGTCCTCGCATACCAGCGAGTTGACGAATCTGCGCAGGAGAGCCACGAGCACCTGAGTCAGCATAGACATAAACTGAATTAAAAGATTCTTGGCGCTCTTCCTTTCCTTCCTTATTAATAACAGACTCAGTAGACAGTCCTTCCATCATCGATTTGGCAACAATATCATTCGCACGAGACCAAATATCGATAACCTTATTGTATTTCTCACCCTGGGTTACCAAACCTGAAGCAAACTGCGATTCGATTTCTTCAACCTCAGAGTTTGCTTGCGCAATGATCGAAGCCTTGTCATCAGGGATAACGAAATCATTAACACCAATTGATGAACCAGAACGAGTGGAGTATTTGTAACCGGTATACATTAGTTGGTCAGCGAAGATAACAGTCTCTTTCAAGCCAACGTTTCGATAGCAAGCATTGAGAATTGAAGAGATCTGTTTCTTCGCCATCTTCTGATTAACCATGCTAAAAGGTAGACCCTCAGGCACGATATCAAAAAGTAATACCCGGCCTACTGTAGTCTCAACTATAGCAGTACTGGAGATCTTTTCTCCGTCATCATTTATTTCTACATCATTAATTCGAACCTTTATTCTTGCCTGCAGGTGCACACTGCGAGTCTCATAGGCACGCAGCACTTCCTTCTCATCGGCGAAGACCATACCCTCACCTTTAGCGTTAACTTGTGAGCGCGTCATGTAGTAAAGCCCCAATACTACGTCCTGTGAAGGAACAATAATTGGCTCACCATTAGCAGGCGCCAAAATATTGTTGGTAGACATCATTAGAGTTCGAGCTTCGAGTTGCGCCTCTATGGTTAGAGGTACGTGAACCGCCATTTGGTCACCATCGAAGTCAGCGTTATAAGCTGCACAAACGAGAGGATGTAATTGAATCGCCTTACCTTCAATGAGTACAGGCTCAAAAGCTTGAATACCCAATCTGTGCAAAGTTGGTGCACGGTTAAGGAGAACTGGGTGTTCGCGAATTACTTCTGCAAGAACATCCCAGACTTCAGCTGTTTCTCGTTCCACCATTTTCTTAGCAGCTTTAATTGTCGTTGCAAGACCACGGCGCTCCAGCTTGCCAAATATGAAGGGCTTGAAGAGTTCCAATGCCATTTTCTTGGGTAAACCACACTGATGAAGTCTCAGGGTAGGTCCCACCACGATTACGGATCGACCGGAGTAATCCACTCGCTTTCCAAGGAGATTCTGCCTGAATCGCCCTTGCTTACCTTTAATCATGTCCGCAAGAGACTTAAGTGGACGCTTATTAGAACCTGTTATTGCTCTACCGCGGCGGCCGTTATCTAGAAGTGCATCAACTGCTTCTTGCAGCATACGCTTTTCGTTGCGCACAATAATGTCCGGCGCATTCAAATCCAGCAGCCGCTTCAGTCGATTGTTTCTATTGATTACACGACGGTACAAATCATTCAAATCTGAAGTCGCAAACCGACCTCCATCCAAAGGAACTAAGGGGCGCAAATCAGGCGGTAGAACTGGCAATACGGTCATTACCATCCACTCGGGCATGTTGCCAGAATCAACAAATGCTTCCAATAATTTTAACCGCTTGGAGAGTTTCTTCAATTTGGTCTCAGAATTAGTTGCAGGAATTTCTTCGCGTAGCCGAGCCACTTCAGAATCTACATCCAAATCTTTCATGAGAGCCTGAACCGCTTCAGCACCCATCTTGGCATCGAATTCATCACTGAATTCTTCCATAGCCTCATAGTACTGCTCATCATTCAGTAGCTGTCCCTTCTCCAAGGTCGTCATACCTGGATCAGTCACCACGAATGATTCAAAGTATAAAATCCTTTCGATATCACGCAACGTCATATCCAGTAGCAGACCAATTCTTGATGGAAGCGACTTTAGAAACCAGATGTGAGCAACTGGACTGGCTAGTTCTATGTGACCCATACGATCACGACGAACTTTTGATAGTGCAACTTCAACACCACACTTCTCACAGATCACACCGCGATGTTTAAGTCGCTTGTATTTTCCACAAAGACATTCGTAATCTTTAACTGGACCAAAAATCTTGGCGCAGAACAATCCATCACGTTCCGGCTTGAACGTTCTATAGTTAATGGTTTCTGGCTTCTTTACTTCACCAAATGACCAAGCTCGAATCATTTCTGGTGAAGCCAGGCCTATTCGAATGGAATCAAATTCATCTGACTGTGATTGAGATTTAAGCAACCCTAAAAGGTCTTTCATTCTATATCCTCCACCTGGCGCGATATCGCGGCAAGGCTTTAATAATCACTATTCTTCGTTACACTGTTCATTTAGCTTGTACTAAAAATACAACTGGTCTTGGATGTTTGCTTATTTGCTTACATCCAATTCCATGTCGATTGCTAAGGACCTAATTTCTTTAATTAGTACGTTAAATGATTCCGGCATTCCTGGTTCCATTTGATGGTCACCATCAACTATGTTCTTATACATCTTAGTTCGACCAGCAACATCATCAGACTTAACAGTTAACATTTCCTGAAGAGTGTAAGCAGCACCGTATGCTTCCAGCGCCCATACTTCCATCTCTCCGAAACGTTGACCACCAAACTGTGCTTTACCACCCAGTGGTTGTTGTGTAACCAAGCTATATGAGCCCGTTGAACGAGCATGCATTTTGTCGTCAACCAAGTGATTTAGTTTCAACATGTACATAATGCCCACTGTCACTTGTCTGTCAAATGCTTCTCCACTTCTACCGTCAAACAATGTCACCTGGCCACTTTCATCGATTCCAGCCAGCTCTAACATGTCTTTGATTTCTCTTTCAGCAGCCCCGTCAAACACTGGCGTTGCCATTGGCACGCCCTGTCTTAAGTTTTCAGCTAGCTCAAAAACTTCATCTTCGGACAAACCTTTGATGTCTTCTGATCGCTCACCAATCTTGTTATAAACATTAGTTAACATCTTGCGAAGTTCAGTTACTTTCTTTTGAGCATCGAGCATTTTGCCAATCTTCTCGCCCAGCCCCTTCGCAGCAGCACCGAGGTGAGTCTCCAGGACTTGACCAACGTTCATGCGCGATGGCACGCCAAGTGGATTAAGAACAATATCCACCGGCTCGCCTTCCTCATCGTACGGCATGTCTTCAACAGGCATGATCACAGAGATGACACCCTTGTTTCCATGACGACCAGCCATCTTGTCACCCGGCTGTATCCGGCGTTTGATCGCGAGATAAACTTTTACAATTTTTAGAACCCCTGGTGCCAAATCGTCGCCTTGAGTTAATTTCTTGCGTTTGTCTTCGAAGCGTTCATCAAGATCAACACGGCGTTCTTTCAACTGCTCTTCAGCACGCTCCAACTGCTTATTTAGTCCATCATTGGACATCCGCAATTTAAACCACTCGTCACGAGGCAACTTGGTCAAGTAATCAGCAGTTACTTTCTGGCCCTTTTTCAACTGCGGACCGCCCGAAACTACTTTATTCAATAACGCAGCATGCAATCTCTCAAAGGTTGCACCTTCGACGATTCGATATTCATCTTCGATGTCTTTACGAACCTTAGCCAATTGATATTCTTCAATTTCAACGGCTCGTTGATCTTTCTCAAGACCA
Source organism: Gammaproteobacteria bacterium (assembly GCA_012960305.1). Classification (GTDB taxonomy): domain Bacteria; phylum Pseudomonadota; class Gammaproteobacteria; order Pseudomonadales; family Pseudohongiellaceae; genus UBA9145. The sequence goes on from DUBM01000017.1 coordinate 229,584, forward strand.
TCACGGGTGAATACTAGAACATCAATTACTGTTCCTTTCACACTGGTAGGAACTCGTAATGACGTATCTTTTACGTCGGAAGCTTTTTCACCAAAGATGGCTCTTAGAAGTTTTTCTTCCGGTGTTAATTGGGTTTCACCTTTCGGTGTAACCTTACCAACAAGGATATCTCCAGCACCGACTTCGGCACCAATGTAAACAATACCGGACTCATCTAGCTTGCCTAGAGCACCTTCCCCGACATTTGGAATATCTGCAGTTATCTCCTCAGAACCTAACTTGGTATCTCTTGCAACACAGGTAAGCTCCTGAATATGAATAGTAGTAAAACGATCTTCCTTAACTACTCGCTCAGAGATCAAAATTGAATCTTCGAAGTTGTAGCCGTTCCAAGGCATGAAAGCGATACGCATATTCTGGCCGAGTGCCAATTCACCCATATCAATGGAAGGACCATCCGCCAGAATATCGCCACGGCTGATTTTGTCGCCGTATTTAACTAAGGGCTTCTGACTAATACAGGTGTTCTGGTTGGAGCGCGTGTATTTGGTTAAGTTGTAAATATCTACACCCGCCTCACCAGCATCCGTTTCATCATCTCTAACACGAACGATAATTCGAGCTGCATCAACACTCTCAATAACTCCACCGCGAAAAGCAATAACACAAACACCTGAGTCTCTGGCAACATTTCGTTCCATGCCAGTACCAACTAAAGGTTTTTCTGTTTTCAAAGTCGGAACTGCCTGACGCTGCATGTTTGAACCCATCAGAGCTCGGTTTGCATCATCGTGTTCCAGAAAAGGAATCAGCGCCGCAGCGACAGATACCATTTGCTGTGGCGCAACATCCATATAATCGACTTCTTCTTTCGCCTTGAGTGTGGTCTCTCCCTTGTAACGTACAGTTACTAAATTATCGACAAACCCTTTCTTCTTATCCAAGGGGGCACTTGCCTGGGCAATTACAAAATCACTCTCATCTATAGCAGACAAGTAATCAATTTTATCAGTGACTTTATTCTTCACAACCTTTCGATAAGGGCTTTCAAGGAACCCGTAATCATTTGTGCGAGCATAAGTCGCCAAAGAATTAATCAAACCAATATTTGGTCCCTCTGGAGTTTCAATTGGACAAACTCGACCATAGTGAGTCGGATGAACATCGCGAACTTCGAAACCTGCTCGTTCACGAGTCAAACCACCCGGCCCAAGAGCTGATACACGTCGCTTATGAGTCACTTCGGAAAGAGGATTGTTCTGGTCCATGAACTGTGATAATTGACTAGAACCAAAAAATTCTTTAATCGCTGCGGCAACCGGTTTAGCATTGATCATATCCTGCGGCATCAAGCCTTCAGAATCAGCCATACTCAAGCGTTCTTTAACCGCACGTTCAACTCGCACCAAACCAACACGGAATTGGTTTTCAGCCATCTCCCCAACAGAACGAATGCGTCGATTTCCTAAATGGTCGATGTCGTCGACTGAGCCGAAACCATTTCTAATTCCAACCAAAGTCTTAAGAACATCACCAATGTCGGCAGCACTAAGTATCGGGGAGCCTTCAGTTTCAGGCCGACCTAAGCGCCTGTTGAACTTCATTCGACCAACTGCGGACAAATCATACCGCTCAGGCGCAAAAAATAAATTAGAGAACAGATTCTCCGCAGATTCTTTTGTAGGCGGTTCACCAGGCCGCATCATCCGATAGATTTCCACCATTGCTTCTAGTTTCGAAGTACTCCCATCAATCCGTAATGTATCAGACACGAAAGGACCACAATCTAGATCATTGGTATAGATGGTCTGAAATTGTTTAACTTCTTTCTCATAAAATTCCGCTATCAGTTCATCAGTAATTACCGAGTTGCAAGGAAACATAATTTCCCCAGACTCTTCATCAAAAATATCACAAGCTAATGAGTTTCCTACTAGAAAATCATCCGAGACCTTCAGCGCATTGAGCTTAGCAGTTTCCATTTGACGAATATGTCGACTAGTAATTCGACGACCTTCCTCAACAATAACTTTGCCTTTCTTGTCCTTAACTGGAAAGCTGAGAACCTCTCCACGCAGACGCGCAGGAATTAATTGCAGTGAAATTGCTGGCTCTTTGCCTTTGGAAATTTTAAAAGTGTTATTCTCATAGAACATCTCAAGAATTTCTTGCGAGTTATGACCCAGCGCACGAAGAAGAACAGTGGCTGGTAATTTTCTACGACGGTCGATTCGAACATAGACCATATCTTTCGGGTCAAATTCGAAATCAAGCCATGAACCACGGTAGGGAATAACCCGAGCAGAATAAAGTAACTTACCTGAACTATGGGTTTTACCGCGGTCATGATCAAAAAATACACCTGGGGATCTGTGGAGCTGAGACACAACTACTCGCTCTGTACCATTAATGACGAAAGTACCGGAGTCAGTCATTAATGGGATCTCACCCATGTAAACTTCTTGCTCTTTAATATCTTTAATGGTCAGGGTTGTGGATTCCTTATCATAAAGAATCAAGCGAACCTTAACTCTGAGAGACACTGAATATGTAGATCCTCTCAACTGACATTCTTTAACATCGAAAACTGGTTTCCCTAACTCATAGCTAACATATTCCAAAAAAGCTTTTCCGGAATAGCTAACAATAGGGAAAACAGATTTAAATGCGGCATGCAAACCTTGATCCAAACGGTTCTCAACAAGAGTACCTGCCTGAGTGAAATGTCGGTATGAGTCGATTTGTATAGACAAGAGGTACGGGATATCCATAGCACTTGGTATTTTACCGAAGTTCTTACGGATTCGTTTTTTCTCTGTATACGAATAGGCCATGTTCTGTTCCTAGCGTTGTGTGCTATTGGTATTAACTTTTGGCAGAAAATTTCTGCGATCTGTAATGCGGTCTGATTAATTTAAAGCTTCAGCTTGCACTACTTAAGAGCTGATTTAATTGCATCAGCGTTTATCTGCGAGCAACGAACTAATATCAGATGCAGAAAACTGCACCTGATATTTAACTAGCTTGTGCTACTGTCTTATTTAAGCTCAACAGATGCGCCAGCTTCTTCCAACTGCTTCTTGGCTTCTTCTGCTTCAGCCTTAGGGGCGGCTTCCTTAATAGTGGAAGGCGCGCCGTCAACCAACTCCTTGGCTTGTTTAAGACCAAGTCCTGTAATTGCTCGAACTGCTTTAATAGTGCTAACTTTTTTCTCGCCAGCACCGGTCAAAACGATATCGAAATTATCTTTTTCTTCAACTGGTGCTGCATCACCATCACCGCCAGCAGCTGGAGCTGCTGCGACTGCTGCTGCTGCAGATACGCCAAATTTTTCTTCCATTGCCTCAACCAGTTGAACAACGTCCATTACTGACATGTCTGCAATTGCGTCTAGTACTTCATCTTTAGATAGAGCCATGACCCTGATCTCCTACTTATAATCAATTAATTTAAAAAAAATACCTCAAAGGAATTAGGCTGCTTCCTGCTTTTGATCTCTAACTGCAGCAACACCACGTGTTACTTTCGCCGGAACCTCATTTAGTGTTCTTGCAAGCTTCGTTACAGGCGCCAACATCACGCTCATAAGAATAGATAAAGCTTGATCATGAGTTGGCAATGTCGCCAAAACATCAATCTGTCCTGCATCTAATAACTTGCCACCAAAAGATAGTGCTTTAATTTCAAATTTGTCATTCGCTTTAGCGAAGTCCTTTAGTACGCGTGCTGCCGCACCAGGATCTCCCTGAGAAAATGCCAAAATTGTTGGGCCTACCAACGCTTCTTGAATACACTCGAATTCTGTATCTGCGACTGCTCGCTTGAGCAAAGTATTTCTAACTACTCGCAAATAAACATTATTCTCTCGTGCAACTTTTCGAAGTGCAGTTAGATCACCCACCGCAACGCCGCGATAATCGGCGAGCACTGCAGATAAAGCACTATTAGCAGCCTGATTGACTTCGGAGACAATTTGTTGCTTGTCTTCTAGTCTTATAGCCACTTGCATACTCCTTATTATTAAGAAATCGAATTAAATTACTAAGCCGATTTCCGACGGCCAAACGTGACCACTGCTGGGACAGAAAGCTGTTAAAAACTTCCTATCCATTTATTAGGTGATATGAATCCAGTACTACTTTCTGGATAGGGTCTCACCATCTGCGTAGGAAATTAAGAAACAACAACTGTTCCTCCTACGGTCTTTGATAGTCTCGTTGCTTATTTAAAAAACTAAATTTGCAACAAAACCCCAAAGTCATGAGAGCAGCAGACAAGTCTGCCACTCAAAATTAGTTTCTGCTTAAGCCTCTAGCGATGATTGATCAATCAGTAACCCAGGGCCCATAGTCGAAGACAACACAACCTTCTTTATATAGACACCTTTTGCTGATGATGGCTTAGACTTTTTAAGGTCAGCCAGTAGAGCTTCCAAATTTCCTCGAATAGCTTCGCCATCGAACCCTACTTTTCCGATACCTCCATGAACGATGCCATTCTTGTCTGTTCGATAGCGAACTTGACCTGCTTTAGCATTCTTAACTGCAGTTTCGACATCAGGAGTAACTGTACCAACTTTTGGATTAGGCATAAGACCACGGGGACCCAGTACTGTGCCTAACTTGCCAACAACTCGCATTGCATCAGGGGTTGCTATAACTACATCAAAGTCTAAGTTGCCACCTTTAATAGATTCAGCAAGATCATCAAAACCTACAATATCAGCGCCTGCTGCGGTTGCCTTATCAGCATTTTCGCCTTGAGCGAATACCGCAACGCGAACATCTTTGCCGGTTCCGTTAGGTAATGTAGTAGAGCCACGAACAACTTGATCAGATTTGCGCGGATCAACGCCCAGATTAATTGCTACGTCGATAGATTCTTTGAACTTAGGGGATGAAAATTCTGAAATAAGAGACACAGCCTCTTCAATAGAATAGTCCTTCCCTACTTCCAGTTTTTCAGCTATTTGTTTTTGTTTTTTGGATAGTTTAGACATTTTACTCTACCCCCTCAACTTCTAGGCCGGCGCTTCGAGCGCTACCTGCCAATGTACGTACAGCCGCATCCATGTCCGCAGCAGTAAGGTCCGCCATTTTCTGGGTCGCGATTTCTTCAAGCTGGGCACGAGTTACTTTACCTACTTTCTCAGTATTGGGACGGCCAGAACCCTTCTTGATACCAGCTGCTTTTCGCAACAGTACCGATGCTGGTGGAGTCTTAGTAATAAAAGTAAAACTGCGATCCGCGTAAACCGTAATTACTACAGGAATAGGTAAGCCCGGCTCAACACCTTGAGTCTGCGCGTTGAACGCCTTACAGAATTCCATGATATTTACACCGTGTTGTCCGAGAGCCGGACCAACTGGGGGGCTGGGATTTGCTTTGCCCGCACCTACCTGTAGCTTAATATAAGCCAGTACTTTCTTAGCCATTCCTATCTCCTTTGGGTTCAAACGTTCTTCTAATTGGGAACAACTAGAGCGAACTCCCCGGCGTCCTTCGTTATCTAGTTAAACGAAGTTCGGCTTTTAAAAAAACCATTCGAATTCTTATTTAAAAAATACGAAAGGCTTACCCTTTCTTACTACGACCGTTTTTTAGCTCTTCTCTATCTGACCAAACTCAAGTTCGACAGGTGTGGATCGACCAAAAATCAGAACTGCCACACGTAACCGACTCTTTTCATAATTAACTTCTTCAACTGTTCCAGTGAAGTCATTAAAAGGACCATCTGTAACTCGAACCATCTCTCCTGGTTCGTAGATAGTCTTGTGAGTTGGAGTCTCTTCACTATCCTCCATTCTCTGGAGAATCTTGTCTGCTTCTTTGTCAGTGATGGGTGCAGGCCTATCAGCGGTACCCCCGATAAAACCCATTACTCTGGGAGTGTCTTTCACTAAGTGCCAGGTATCATCATTTAGTTCCATATGAACTAAGACATAGCCTGGAAAAAATTTCCGCTCACTTTTCTTTTTTTGACCACCACGCATTTCCAATACTTCCTCAGTTGGCACGAGCACTTCGTCAAAATAATCATCCATTTTTGACAGGCTTATTCGTTCATGCAATGCAAGCATGACCTTTTTCTCATAGCCTGAGTAAGCGTGAACTACATACCAGCGTTTAGCCATTTTTACCTCTAACCAATAATGGACGAAACAACACCGTTTAATCCCCAATCCAGTAGCCAAAGAATTAGCGCTACGATGAAGATAACGATTAATACGACAATTGTTGTTTGTGTTGTTTCTTGCCTAGTTGGCCAAACCACTTTATTAATTTCTATTCTTGCCTCAATGCAGAGTTTTACAAATGCACGACCTTTAACAGTTTGCGTCGCAATCCAGCCTGCGCCTCCTGCGGCAACCAATAGGGCAATAGTTCGAAACAGTAGAGACTCAGTAGAGAAATAAGAATTCCCGTAAGCACTAGCAGCAACTATTGCAGCCACAATAGTCCACTTAACCAAGTCTAACTTACCGTCTTCACTTTCTATTTTTTCTGCCATAAGACCGTATCTATCTTTAGTTAAAAAACTAGCTTCGATTTCAGCTACTCAGCCTCAATTCTTTACTAGAAGGGCCGCTTACATTTTGTAACCAGCTATTATTTGGATCTAAATTACCTGCCTGTAAATGGCAGGCCAGGAGGGAATCGAACCCCCAACCTGCGGTTTTGGAGACCGCTGCTCTGCCAATTGAGCTACTGGCCTAACGGTTTCTATTAATCTTAAGCATCTTTTCCATAAAGATGACTAAGCCGAAAATCCCAAAAGAGAGTTTCGGCTCTGTAGAAATACCTAAATCTTATTATTCTATGATTTTAGCAACTACGCCCGCTCCAACGGTACGACCACCTTCACGAATAGCAAAGCGTAA
>DUBM01000018.1 GCA_012960305.1 Gammaproteobacteria bacterium
AATATGCAAATCAAGCGACTAGTGAATGATAAAGCAGTAGTAAAGGGTGACCAGCTCTTCGATAGCAAAGGAGAAGCTTTCAAGTTTAAGGAGTTTTCCGGTGGTCAGTTAACTACCGTGTCATCCACCAATGAGACAATAAGTAAAACCGCTGCGGAGCTTGGGTGTTACCTGCTAGATAAGAATAGGACTGAGACTGGCTTGAATAAAGATCGCCTTCGTAGCTTTTGGGAAGACTAGTAAAGAATTTTCTCTCTCTTTGTTCACTCACAATCCTAAAAGTCAGATTCAAAACACCTTGTAGCCATGTCTTGACCTCGCGCGAGTTGTTCGGAGCTTAATCTATCGGCCATTAGTTCTCTATTACCTCTCGCGTCTTCATTTCCTTGTGCCGCTGCCACTGACCACCATGCATAAGCTCTAACATTGTTTTGTGGAACACCATCCCCGAGCATGCTTTTTTTCAGTAACCGGTTTTCCATCAGCAGCTCGCCCAGTGTTTCTTTCAGGGCTGAGGATTCGGCGCGCAGTTGTTTGACTTCATCTATAGGAGTCTCGGTCCTGGGTTATCAGGCCCGGGAAGAGATCCAGGTATAGTGTGCCGAATTGACAAGGCCACGGCTCGTCACAGGTTCCGATCCGAGACGTGAAGTTATCTGGCATACCTTCCAGCGAATACAGGGGTGTATCTGATCCATTCTTACCACAGATTTCTTCAATCCTGCGCTGACCGATTCTGGCCCGCCTGTCGCAACGAATCTTCTGCGTCCTGACTCCATACAATTCTATGTAAGTGGCAACCTTGGCATCTATGGCAGCTTGAAGATTGGCTGGCAGCGTGTCATAAATTTGCTCGTAGGTGGCATGCCAATCGTCTTGGTCAGCCTCGCCAGCGACTCCCAGCCAGGCCATACCGATGGCGAGAGATTGATCGACATATTCGCCTTTCAAAAACATGATTCCCAACAGGTACTGGGCAGTCTTCATGCCTCTCTGAGCGGCTATACTCGACAGGGAAAATGCCTCTTCAAATTTTCCATCTTCATACAACTCGGTACCCTCGTACTGCCCTTGTACAATTTCGTAGGGAGTAATAAAGTCGTCTGCATCTTGAGCATAGATATTGAAGATTGCAATAACTCCAAGCAGGGGAGCGGCAAGTTTCTTGACCAAAGCTCTCATAACTAATCCTCCGAGAAGTAATTATTACTAAACCGGACCGGAACAGAATAAGTGTTAAGCTATTCGATGTCCAACAAATTGCCTCCAGCGCGGACAGGCATCACAGCCTGTCGGCAAACCCATCAATTCCAGCCACAGCCACCATTTGCTATACTGCCACGCGACCTCGATAGCCGTGTTTGGCCTTTTTCCGGGTTTTCATCCCGGCAACAGGGGTTCAAAACCTCTAGGGGACGCCACATTTTCCCTCAATAGATACAATCACTTACGAGACTTTTCGGGTTTTTGGAAGTTTTGCATAGCCTGAAAATCGTGTTCTTCGCCAGTTTTTCGCCAGTTTGATTTTTCCCAGGCATAAAAAAAGGAGTCCGAAGACCGGGCATATGAAAAGAACCGCAGGTTTGGTTCTATATCGAACTATGTAATACTGCTCCGGATACACGATTCTAATTTTCGATAATTCCTAATTAGGTTAGAAATTACGATGAAAAGCAGTATTGTTTTATTTACGTTCATAGCTTTGATTCTGCAAAATTGTGCTACGATCACAAGAGGTCGAACTCAAGCATTCACAGTAACTAGCGAGCCAACTCAAGCCACCGTAATATTTTCAAATGGACTCGTTTGTTTAACTCCGTGCACTTTGATGCTACCTAGAAGGCCGGGCTTTGTCGTGTCGGTGACCAAGGAAGGCTATAAGATGATTACTGCTAATGTCGTTTCACAGATCGCAGGTGCGGGTGGTGCAGCTTTGGCAGGTAATGTAATCTTGGGAGGACTAATTGGAGCGGGAGTGGATTCGACCACAGGAGCGACGAATGAGCTTGTGCCCAATCCCCTTCATTTAGTTCTTGAAGAGGAATAAAGGATAATCAGAACAAGGTATAGGTATCTGGCACCTAACGGGAAAGCTCTATGAAAAATATTACTCTAGTAACTTTGTCAATGAGTGTTTTAGTGTCGTGTGCATCTGTACTCCGTCAGCCCCAGTTGGACATAATCACCTGAAATCCATCAATTCCAAAGGGTCTGCTAACGACCCAAAGCGAGTGTTTACAACCTACTATAT
>DUBM01000019.1 GCA_012960305.1 Gammaproteobacteria bacterium
AATTAGAAGCTTGCTTAACATAGATAATCTCTGACTTTGAATGGTTTGGCATTTACTGGATTTATGATTCTACTATTACTGGGGATAGCTGTCGCTGATCATAGTCTGAATGCAACCAACATCGATTTAGTCGGTCTGGCACAAACAGGCGTTAAATATATTGTTTATGGTTAGGCTTACCATTTAACTCTCAAGAATAACTAACCGTTCGTCCAATATAGTATGTATAGGGGGTACGCTGCTCTAACAACAAATTGATATTTTGTCTATTTTAACTAGGCATTTCCTTTTCCGGCAAACTTTCTACACACGCTTACAAGATAGTATTAAAGAAACATTTTCCTTTATTGATAAGCGCCTAGCCATACTTCAGTAAATTATATATAAATTAATCAGGCGTTCGATCAATTACCACACTAACTTTCGCAGGACCCTTCGGGTCAAGCCCTATATAGCTTACTGTGGCAATGTTGCCTCGAAATATGGGACGTATTGCTGCATCCATATATAAATTTGGTTTTAATGGTCTGATTGCCCCCATATTACCCAGAGATAGCAAATCACCTTCTTGTAATGGTCTACCACGTTTTAGTAGTTGGTCGCGTAAATGCCTTACGCGGTAAATCGGCTCATATGCATCTGTAATCGATCCTTCAGCAAGAATTTCCCCGTTTTCGTTGGTCATTTGGAAACTAAAATTATTTAGTTTTTCAATCCATTCTGGAGTTGCGCGACTCTCGATAAGATCGCCAATAATTGCGTTTCTAACATCATAATTTGTTGCTATTCCACCAACATTTGAATCACCGTCAGACGGCTGAATTATATCGGGCATTTCAATAAAAGGACGAAAACCGGAAAGAGCCGCAAGAATTTCCAAATCTGTTTCTGCATTGTTAATAGCATCACTTTTTACCTCTGCTGCAAAATCAGCCTCGACAAAACTCATATTGCAACAATCAACGGAAATATGAGCGCCGCTATTATGTATGCCTTTAGAGAACATTACTGCGGTAACCGGCCCAGCTAAACCGTTAATAGGTCCATTATCATATTCGCCTTTAGCAAACGTACCAATTTTATACCCTGCAACCTCCCCTTCCTGTTTAATCAATTCCGCGACATATAAGTCGGCAATTTGGTAGGCAACTTTTTCAGAAATATCACTTGCTCTGATAGCCGAAATCGGTATTGCTTCATTAAAATTGATAATGAAACTTTCTGCCAATATTTTTTGATCGGCTTCATTATCGAGATCGAGTTTTTGTGCATGCGAAACCACTGAAAAATGAGCAGATACTAATGCTAAAATTGATATGAGTAGTTTAATATTCATCTTAATGCTCTCGAGTTTCTTATTGATTCAAGAGATCCACTATCACTCTCGTAATTTTCAAGAATATAATCGCTTATTTTCTCAAATCCTTCATCTTGTGCATTATTATCTATCTCAGTATGAAGATCTGTTGTTTTACATTTTATGAGCTCTCTGTATAGACGAATTAATTAATTAATTTTATTTAGTTGTTTTCGACATTTTTAGTGACAAGCTTTTGAACGCGCCAGTTAATCAGTTCAGCAACCCAGATCTCGTCTTCAGATGGACAAGCGATACCATGGATCCAGCCGAATTCACCTAAATTACGACCCGGCTGACCATAAACTCCGAGAACTACGCCTTCGAGCGACACTTTGTATATGCGGCTTGGGTAGATATCGCCAATAAAAAGCACAGGGTTTTCTCCCTGCGTCATGCACAAAGCATCGGGTGCTCCCGGCGCCAGAGAACCGGAAGTGCCATTAGGGTTTTCTTGACCATAAGTGATTTTTCCTCGAGATACGTCGACGGGCACGTCCACTACAAATTCGCGGATGTAAATACCGTCAGCACTAAATACTTGCACTCGACGATTGCCTCTGTCTGCCACATAAATTTCATCGGCGGGAGAAACAGCTATACCATGTGGGGTATCAAACTGTCCTGGCCCAGAACCCAATGAACCCCAGCTAGTCACCCACTCACCCCGAGCATTTACTTTGCCTACCCTTGAATTAATATAACCATCACTAAAGTAGGAATTACCCTGTGAATCCCAGGCAACATCGGTAGGCTGATTGAATACGTTATCTCTGTGGATCGGAATAGGCCAGCGTGGATTGTTTTCTTCTGGAATTTCAACGTCCACACCCATGCGTTGGAACCTTCTAGCCATGACAGTTTCATAATCCGGTGGGACCTGAATATGTGAGGCTTCTCCCTTACGACCGAAGACCCAATCGACATGACCTTCAGGTTTGAAACGAAGGATCATGTTAGATCCCTTATCAACTACCCATATATTATCTTGAGGGTCTATTCGAACGGCGTGTGCATAAGACCAGGCATTCAGATTTTTACCAATCTCGCGCACAAAGTTTCCTTGCGCATCAAACTCCAAAAGTTGCGAGGCAGAAGCCATGTATGCAGGTCCCACAGAGTTGCCGCGTGAGAAAACGAAAACGTGCCCATGAGAATTCACTGCCACACCAGCAATCTCACCGAAGTGAATGTCATTAGGTAGTTTTAACGGATTAGGGACCGACTCAAACGGCAGTTCAGGCGGCATTTGGGCAAATATTGAATTAATTGAAAGAGTGACGACAAAGATCGAGAGTAATAGACGTTTCATTTATCACCTTTTGTTTTCAATAGCGATAACTATAGTTGTAGATCAGAGAATGTGGCGTATAAAAGGGTAAATTTTTTTCGCCGAACATTTTTTCGGCAAGGTTCACTATCACTTCTTAATTTATGTTTTTATCAAGAAGCACCCTAACACCTTCTTTATTTTTAACTACTCAGTAGGGTCAGCACCGTCTGATGGTGCTCCGGTTCCTGAAGAGCCGGCAAAGAGTCTACGCCCATCGGGAAAGGTAACTTCCCGGCCATTGGCTTTGTTGGTACCATCAATAGCGTGATAACCCAGAACCACTAATTCGATTCCCGGCAATACCGAATCTTTTCTCCATCCCCTTCGGACCAAAGCGCCAGGCGGGCCAGCTTCAATCATCCAGACTTCTTCCTCTCCGTTTTCATTGACAACTGCAAGGTGCAGCCAAGCGTGGGGATTAATCCATTCCATCCGCACGACTTTGCCACGTAAATTGATTGGCTTGGTTGAATCAAATTCGCCCGAGAAGGCGTGGTGTGCCTGAGTCGATGTAAAGGCAAAAAAGAACATACCCAAGGCGCCGATTAAACTCATTAGTAAACGCATTCGCTTTACCTCTTAAACCGTTATTTGGTGAATTTTAATAATTTAACTATTCCTCATTAGCAGCTGCTTCTGCTTGGCGTGCATCAATCGTGCGAGCAGCACTTAATGTATTGGTCATTCCATAATTTCCTTCATGACAGGCATATTCTACAAGTTCATACTGACTGTCATCTCTTATGAAGTTGAACATGCCGGTCCAAGGTTCAGTCCATACGGCAGGATCCTCTACCGTGAATTGATATTCCAGTGTGGTGGGACCTGTCCGAGTAAATCGTTGAGTTAACTTCATTGCTTCACTGGATCCAAGATAAGATGTTCTGCCATTCAGATTCCTCACTTCTATAACCAGTGTGTCACCTTCCCAACGACCGTGGGAATCACCCAGCCAAGTTTTTAAACCTTCGCCAAAACCTTCTCGTGGTTCGGTGGAAATGATTCGGGTTTCGTGAATCATTTCTTTTTGAATCGCCACGTTGCCAGGGCTCTGCAGAATCTGCAGCCCATTGTTATAGATGCTTGGCATCATCATGCCAACTGGACCTCGAGTAATGCACCTTACATAAGTTCCCAAATCTACCGGTGTTCTGGCTCGCTGTGGCGGAATTCTTGGTGGGGCATCAGCAACCGCTGCTTTGTATTTCGCAGTCGTTTCTGGTAGTTGGCCGTTAGGAGGGTCGATTACCATGGCTACCTGAGTGGAAGGAGCCGACTTAACATAACCCAGCGTGGTGTCTCGCCATTCTCTGTCGTATCCCCAAATGCTACTTAAAGTTCCACGTTCTCGACGCGCCGCCGCTTCTTCCGGTGTTAATTCATTCGTTCCCGCCACGTCGATCCCGCGCTGCAAGGGAATGCCATGAGCGGCGTCTGCTGTCCATATACCTTGTAAATCCGGCTCGCCCCACGGAGTTCTGGGCACTACGTAGAGTTCCGCAGATTCGGTACTCCCAGCTGCAACGACTTCTCTCTCGATTCCTGCCCAACCGGATTCAACAACCGCTATCATCACGCCATCTGGTCCGAGAATAAAGGCTTGCTTGGCAGAAGAACGAGCGTTATCCGGTACCATGGGGTCCTGACGAAATTCCACGGCGAGTCGATTCATTTGCACCGCGGCCTCATCCAGGTCGGCTACCTCGAAACCAATATGATCGATTGTGCGACCTTGCGTGATGCCCGGGCGACCATCGGTGTACTCGGTAGCAAGTAGCCAGATATCGTCAAAGAGCACACCGTCCAGCATTCCCTTCAAGCTTGCCGGTTCGCCGCCAAGTACCTGGCTGTACCAATCAAGAGCTGCGGTCGGATCGGTTGAATTCAGATGGATGTGATGAAAGCCGAGCAAATCTTCATCTTGAACTAATTCTATTTTCGTTCCCCAGGGGTCAGTAATGAAAGCGATTTTAAAAAGGCCTGGAATATCACGAACCAGGGACCCGTCTTCGAAGCGCAACAGCCTAACCCCAGATCCACGCACACCGACGGATTCGAGCTCAGCCATTTTTGCGTCCAAATCGGGAATGGAAAAAGCAATGTGATCAACACCGGTACCCTGACTCCCGCCTACAGTTTGGCCCAGGAAAAATTCGATTTCCGTATTGGCGCAATTTACAGCATCTGCTCGGCCGGCTATGGCCTCGCAGTTTAAGTGTTCTTCGTACCAGCTTACTGCTTCACTGGTATTGGATAATGCAATATGTATGTGGTGCGATGTTGCGGCACTGACTGCAAATGGGAATACCAGGCAGGATAAAAAGATAAACAGCCTACTGCCAAACTTTGTGGTATTGGTGAAAATTGTTGTGAATGTGGTACGACGCTTCATGGTGCGAACCCCCGATTGGTTAGTATTCTTTTTTGTTGTGCTGTTAGGTTAATCTGTATTCTCGGTGTATCCGTTTTACTCTTCTTCTTTCTTCATTAAATGGCCATACAAAATCTCTTCGGAGAATTCGACACATTTATATTCAACTACTCGTGCGTTGGTTTCCAGGCGTCGGTAAATTGGCATGCGAATTTGCCAAGGTCGAGTGAACACCGTGGGATCCTCTATAGTGGCTTCATATAACAAGGCATCCGGGCTAATGGGTGTGTATCGTTCGGTCACCCTTAGCGCACTGCTAGCAAAATTTCCTGCGCGATCGAACCAGGCCTCACCATTAAATCCCTGCGCATCGACTACCAGGGTATTGCCCTCCCAGCTACCATGCGAACGGCCCATCCAGGTGTCCAACGGCGGTGGTTCAGGGTTTTCTTTATCCATATGAATGGTGCGATTCGCCTCAGCAAAACCGTACACAATCATAATCTTGTCTGTCCCTTGCAATACTTGAAAAGGATGGGGTAGATAGGTTGCTCGGGGCACGCCGGGAAGATAACACTTGGTTTCAGGATCTGCTGCCAGTCGGTTGGTCCAGTTCTCCTGTTTCTTTCCCAGCGCCCATTCCTGGTAGGGAATCTCTCCACCTATCACTACGCCTTGCCCTGGAGGAACTGAACCTATAGCGCCCATTACTGGCAGTCCAGCACTTGCTTCATGGTCCTGAAGATCCCAATGAGCGGTTCCAATAGCCTGCCAGATTCCGTTGAGATCGGGGTTGCCGTCCCAGGTTTTTTCAGGTTCATAGTTGCCAATTTCCTGGGCAATTATTGAATTACCTGCCGTTAAAGTGGCAAGAAACACCAGGACTGGGAGGGTTATAGTGGGCTTAAGTCGGATAACCATTAGTGAGCCCCTTCTTTGTTATTGTTGATATATGAATTACCTAGTTTGGATTCTCCCAATTAGCGTGCTAAGGGTCAAGTAGCGAAAGGGCCCAGAATCTTGAGTATGTGCGCTTTAAGATAAAAAAAAGGGGGAGTAGAGGAAGTCTATGAGGCGGCTCTCGATAGTAACTAAGCGGCTGCATGATAAACAATAGAGTAGAATCGAAATTGATTCCGGCTCCAGGTTCTCAACTATTCATTCAGTAATATTTAAATCTCTTTAATCTCATTTAGCAAATATCTCTCAAGCTCAGTAAATACGGTATTACTGAGTTGTCTATTGTCTAAATTTATTTATATCTATATCCATATCCATATCCATACACTACAATCTATGTGTAATTGGTATATAAATACCTCAAAAATCGCTGAAAGGAGTTAAGTTATGGATCGCCGATCTTTCCTAAGCAATATGAGTGCCGCCACGGTTGCTTCCATCGCCGGGGGTGCTACGCTGAGTGCTAAAGCAGATGCCCTCGAGGACGCCATGAGCATTGAGCTCGATAAGCGCATAGCTACACCAGACGCGTTCTGTAATATTTATCCTACACCCGAACCAGTCGCAGGAGATACTAGACCCTGGTATCAGCATGACGATCCTCGTTTGCCAAAAATGCCAGAAGCACCAACTTTAATCGATTTTTTTAAATTAAGATTCCATCCGGCAAACCATGTTTTACAAAGTGCTCGACTAGCTAAAATTAATGGTATGGAAGAAAAGATTATTCTTGCCTGTCTGCTCCATGATATTTGTGTGGGTAATTTCATCAGAACAGATCATGGCTATTGGTGCGCACAGATGGTTGCGCCATATGTGGATGAAGAAATAGCCTGGGCAATTGAGAAACATCAAGCACTACGGTTTTTTCCCGACGAATCAGTAGGCTATGAATACCCTGAAGCATACATCCGATTCTTTGGGGCTGATTACAAACCCGAACCCTATCTTGTAAAAGCCTGGGAGGAAGCAAAGAAACATCGTTGGTATATGACTTCTCGTTTAATTACGTTAAACGATCTCTACTCGTTTGAAGAAGGTGTAGTAGCAGAAGTAGATGATTTTACGGATATCATCGGGCGACATTTCAAGCAGCCTAAAGAGGGTCTGGGTTTCGACGGGTCGCCTGTTGCACACATGTGGCGCAGCATGATTTGGCCAAATAATTTTCTTTAGGTATGAAATTACGATCATCAATGATTAAATTTCATTCTACGATAATTTTGTAAAGATATTGGAATTAAGAAGGGAACTGGGTAAAGGTGATTAGTCTTCTTTTGAATTAACGAGCTTTGTATCGACTTAAGCCCTTGTTTAAGAAACGACTCCTCGAGCCCGCAACTTCTTAATTTCCGAAGCCTCTAACTTTAGGCTTTGAGCCAATATTTCATCGGTATGCTCTCCGAGATTGGCCACCCAGTTGGATGCAGAATTATCGAAGTGAGCAAATTTTGCTGGTATATTCTGTATCAGAAAATTCCCAAGTCGTTCGTTAGAAACAGATGTGAATGACTTTCGCTCTAACACTTGTGGGTGAGAAAATAGGTCTTCTACCTGAGTATAGATGCTGCAAGGAACCCCAGCTAGATTCAGTGCTGCTTCACATTCGCGTGCGCTAAGTGTAGCAGACCAGTGTTCAACTTCGGTTGCTAACAGTTTAAAGTTTTCCGCTCTCGGTCCTCGTACAAAACGGGGATCAGTTAACAATTCTGGACGGTTTAGTGCCACAGATAAACTCTGCAGATTTTTATCGGACACTACGCAGAGCATCACGAAACCGTCTTTCACCTTTACTGGATGGAATTGTCCAATTACCGCTGGCTCATCCATCTGAGCAGCCTGGATGTGCGCCGGAATCAGGCTCATCATAGATTCCATCATGCTTACATCGATGTGTTCGCCTATTCCATTGCGCTGGCGTCCAATCAATGCGGTTTGGATGGATCCGAATGCGTATGTGCCGGTAAGAATATCGGCCACCATGATATCCCAGGTGGGTGGATGAAACTCATCATCGGGTTGAGCGTGTGTATGGGCACTGTCAAAACCGCTTGCTGCATGAACAATAGGTGCGAACGCAGCACGGCCGACATGAGGGCCTGACTGACCAAAGCCGGAAATTGAACAATAGATCAAATCAGGTTTTTGCGGCTTGAGACTTTCATAGTCCAGGCCAAACTTGCTCATAATGCCAGGGCGAAAATTCTCAATAACGATATCAGCATCGATTATTAGTTCTCTGACTAATTCCTGCCCCGAGGGGTTTTTAAGATCGACAGCGATGCTGCGCTTGCCCGCATTAAAGTGAGCGAACACAGGGGTGATTCCACCAATACCCCGAGTGAGATCACCAACCTTAGGAGTTTCAACTTTAATTACTTCCGCACCGCAGTCCAATAAGAAACGCGAGCATATGGGGCCTGCAAAAACAGCAGAGAAGTCTACGACCTTATAGCCGTCGAGAGGCTTTTTATTATCGATTTTAGTACTCATCAACATCCTTGCAATTAAGTATCGGAGAAAGTTATTAAGCCTTCAAAATTTGATTCGTAAGATTCAACTAACGTATATTTTCAATTTGTGAGTAGGGAAGTACCCAGATATCTTTATTGCCATATCCACCGCTTCTTTCCGAATCAAAATAGAACAAACTAAAGTCTGGTGAAAAAGCTGGGCAGCGATCGTGTTGATCGGAATTCACGTCTTCTCCTAAGTTTACTAGCGTAGTCCAATTACCGTTTATATCTCGGCTGCTCACAAAAATATCTTCACCTCCAAAACCTCCCTCCCGTATAGAAGTAATATACAGCGATCTCCCATCTTCAGATGGCAGCGAATGATGTTCGCTTGCCTCAGAGTTCACATTAGGTCCCAAGTTTTGTGCTTCTTGCCAGACTCCATTCATCTTCTTGGAGGACCAAATATCATTACCTCCGAACCCTCCAGGTCTAGTAGATGTCCAATATGCAAATTCCCAATTTTCTCCTGTGAAATAAAT
Organism: Gammaproteobacteria bacterium; assembly: GCA_012960305.1. Taxonomy (GTDB): domain Bacteria; phylum Pseudomonadota; class Gammaproteobacteria; order Pseudomonadales; family Pseudohongiellaceae; genus UBA9145. The sequence goes on from DUBM01000019.1 coordinate 9,020, forward strand.
GCAATGATCAGCATAAGGAGTATTGAATGGTCCCTTTAAATTTTTCGGTTCCGTCCACTGTCCATTAATTAAGTCACTGACCCAAAAGTCCATACCGCCTTCTCCGCCTGGACGAGTGCTCATGATATAGAGCTGCTGACCGTCTGGCGATAATAATGGTTCAACCTCCATATACTCATCGGTGCTGACAGCCGCCACGATCTTGGACTCATTCCAATTGCCGTTTTCTAAGTAAGAAACACAAATATCACTTCCGGTTTTCCCTTCTCGGTCAAAGCAATTGAAATACACCGTATTCCCATCGGCAGTGAATGTAGGTTCCGCGTCCCTTGCATCGCTATTGATCACAGCCCCGAGGTTAATGGGAGGCGTTGAGCTTTGTGCAAATGTCGGTGTTGTTGCTAAAATTCCTACAAACCCTAGTAAATTTAGCGGATGCATTAAAGGTTTGATGAGTTGGTGAAGATTCAGAAATTGAATTTGCATAACTTAGTTACCACCTTGTTGAGTTATGAGCAGAAAGGATTGGTGACAATATAGGACTAATCAGTCCATTTGCAATTATCCTGAGATTCATTATCAATAAATCCAGCTGCCAAAGAAGGCCCCCTCTGATTATAAATAAATTTCGATGTTGGATTAAAAACACGCTGACGGTTGAGAAAAGCAGAGAAGGGCGATTGTTGTTAGGAGTTTCATGTTTACTTAGATATTTTTGAAATTTATTTTTTGGTGCCAGGGCAGGGTTAGTAATTATTATAGGCAGGGGATAGATCAAAAGGACCACTTTCAACACCTAGTGATCGTTTTTAGTAGAAAAGGTGATGGGATATATTCTAGACATCCGTTTCAGCATAAAGTTAGACGCAGGCAAAAGAAATTGTCAGTACTTTAATGGCTTTACATGAGGACTTAAGAATCGACTTAATGACATTCCATGACCTAGTCGCGCTAGATTAGAACTAGCTTAACTTAGTAGTCTTTTATAGATTATATAAATGGGTTCGGCTCCCATGTTTGTGTATCTCAAAGGGAGGTATTAATGTGCTTGGTAGTTCCGTTTGCAACTTCCCACTTTTCTGCAATTGAGAACATCTCTGGTCAAAAATGATATGATCTAGAGACTAGGCCTATAACTATTGTCACGGCAAATAAGAATAATAAGGAACTAGGCAATGAAGAGATCCCTGTTTGCAGTCCTCCTGGTCAGTGTCTTTTTGGCGCTGCAACCTGTCATGACTGAGGCCCAGACTCGGATTCCTGGTTGGAACCGGGTGGCGCCACCCGGGGGCCACCAGAATGATCCACAATTGGTGCGTGCAACTGGTGGGCCAGTAGTCCCGATCTTTGAAGGATGGTTTCCAAATCCAAATGGCACTTTTCAACTTTGCTTCGGTTACTTCAACACCAACACCGAAACGGTGTTCGACATACCCATTGGCCCAAGTAACTATATAGAGCCGGCAGAATTTAACGGTCTGCAACCAACTCATTTTATGCCCCAACCAGATGGTGGCCGTCGCCATTATTGTGTGTTGAGCGTTACCGTACCGGCAGATTGGGGTAATCGTGATGTGCGGTGGACGTTGGTTGATGAAATCACGGGCCAGGAGTTCAGTTCTCCTGGTAGATTAGTACACAGTACCTATCGTCATGACGAACCGATCCAACCATCCCGTAAAAATAGTCCACCCAAGGTCCGATTGCAGGCCGAAGGCTCAATCGCAGAAGGTCGTGTTGGATTTGGTCGCGGCATGGTTTCGGATACATTAGAAACGCGTGTAGGAGAGCCAGTAGAATTAACGGCCAGGGTCCGGCGCGACAATCCCTATCGCGAAGAGGACAACCGAGCGATCCGGGTCAGGTGGTTCAAGTATCAGGGACCGGGTGATGTTACGTTTACTCCTGACTGGAGTTCCTGGCGAGAAAAAGCCGTCGGTTGGGTAGAAGCATCGCTTTGGCTGGAATCCGAATTCGCTTACGGTGAAGAAACGACCCAGGCTGTGTTTAGCGAATCCGGTGAATATATAGTCCAAGTACAAGCTTATAACAGCGTCGGACGGCCTGCTTATGAAACCCAGGACTTCGAGTTCTGGTGCTGCTGGACCAATGCCTTTGTCAGAATTAACGTGAATTAGGGTACACAAGTTTCCGAGCGAAGTATCAAAGTACTTTGCCGCAAAGCGATCCATGATCGCAGGAGGCCAGAATAATGGGGGGTTCAATGAAAAATTTAACACCAAGAATGATGAAGCAGCCACATAAAAACCACATGGGCAGTATGATTAGAATGCTTGGTGGATTGCTTGTGCTACTTGGCATTCCGCAGTTAGGACTTCAAGCAGCTCAACCGAATCAAACACCAACTTTTTCCAATGAAGTGGTCAGGGTATTGCAACAGAAGTGTCAACGTTGTCATCAACCCGGAGGTATTGGACCCATGCCCCTTGAAACTTACGAGCAGGCAAGAGCCTGGGCTCCTCGCATTAAAGAAAACGTGCGCCGTCGAATCATGCCACCCTGGCATCTGGATCCCACTATTGGCATCCAGGAATACAAGAACGATTTCTCGCTTAGTGATGAGCAAATTGAGACACTTGTGGCTTGGGCCGATGCCGGTGCGCCTGAAGGGGACGAATCGGACTTGCCGCTTCCGGTAGATTGGCCAAACTGGCTGGAATGGGAGTTGGAACCTGATCTGGGGCCGCCAGACATGGTATTCGAATCGGGCCCAATCGCCGTGCGTGCTGAGGGTGGTGACTTTTGGCCATCGATCGATGTAGAGTGGCCGGCACTAATAGAGCCACGCTATTTAAAAGCCGCCGAAATTCGCAACACCATCCAAGGTCGTGGCGCACTCCACCATAATAATATACGACTGAACCTGGAAGAAGGGCCCTCAGGTCGTGTAGTAGGTGCTGGTGCCGGCAAGCGTTGGGATTATTTCGGAGAGGACACTGGCATACTTTTTGGTACCGGTCCTGGAGTAATCAATTTTGGAGCCCATTATTTCCCCATCGGCGCGGAATTTGACGACAATATCGAAGTAGCTTTTTGGTTTCATCCTGAAAACGAGCCACCGGAAACTGTCGCTAGCGTCGAGATCCATCATTTAATTGACCAGTTTGATTCCGATCAACCCCGAGCCAGGGATATTCTTATCCCACCCCATGGTACACAAACTATGTATCGCACCTGGGTACTGGATGAACCGGTCATGCTCAACAGTTATCGCGGTCACATGCACCTGCACGGCATCGCCATGTCTATCGAAGTAGTCTGGCCTGGCAGGGTGAGGGATTATTATGGTCCAGGTGCAAACCGTCGGGACGTCATAGCGTCCATCAATAACTACAATCACAACTGGCAGACCAGTTTCGTGTTCGAGGACGACGCTCGTCCCATCCTTCCGGCTGGCACTGCCATCGTCATGCGCACTCACTTCGACAATACTGAGAACAATCCATTGTCAATCGACCCGGATCAGTGGGTGGTGTTCGGTGGCAGGAGCGTAGATGCTATGTCCCATTTCCATGTGAGCGTGACTTATTTGGGAGAAGACGAATACGACTCCCTGCTGGAACAGCGCTTGGATCAACTGACAGAACGCAAAAGCAAAGAGGGTGATTATGGTACCGCGCTATTGGCAATTCACCCCGATGAAAGATCCAGGCTCGAAGCGGTTAAAGAGACTATAGCGGTGTCAGATCGCTCAACAGGGGCCGCTCAATATTCCCAACAATAAAGATTTCGCGTATTAAGCAGGCAATCAGCCTTAAGGCTGTCGATAATTATGAAACTTTATACCTAAATAGCTTTCCTCCTTCTCGTGGCTAACAGTTTACCGCTTTGCCGGGGAAAATGTCGCAGCTCTAAATTCTTCATTTGTTTTTAGAATTGATACTTGCTCGGCGCGCCACTGTAATAAATCTCGCCTTCTTCGGCCACACTATCGTAGGCGAGATAGATTCCAAGCGTAGTATCAGAAACCCCAGCAGGGCTAAACGCCACATCATCGACGATATTAATCGTATGACTTGCCTGTAAAGTCACGGCTGGAAATGCTGCCTTCAGGTTTGCCAACGTCACATCCCAGATCTCGTAGCCACCTGATTCAACGCGTATAAAATATTGATTATCCCAGAGAATAAATACATAAAGGTTGCCCATAGTATTTAACTGTCCACTTTCAACCTGGATCTTTACGTCAATGTCAATTTTCTGATCGTAGTCGAAACTACTCGCATACGATGCTCCACCGAAAAATCTAGCCGTGGTGGAAGCCCCACTTATGCTTGAAGGTAAGCCTAGTTCTGGTAGCTGTGCCGTTGCACTAATTGCAATGGCGGATATAAAAACCGTTAGAGCTAGTTTGAGTATTATATTTAATAAATTTTTCACTGATTCAGAAATCCTATTATTTAAATGAGTAGCTATCTGTGGACGATGACGAAGTTTGGTTTTATTAATTGGTTTTAAAAAAAATAACGATCTCTCATTGTCAATTGTATTAAAAAAGTTAGCGCAGAGGTTGGTATTCTTAATACTTTACTCTACAGCGATGATAGGACCGTCTAAAATATTCCATCCAAAGAGTAACGTGCAGGCTGCCATGCCCTCTATCGTGTAAATGCTACTGCAGTATCTAAGGTTAGCCACTACCTTTTTACATTGCAATATTTGTGGCCCTTATCCCTTCGCCAAGAACAAAGCTTGAGCCTACCGCTCCTACTACTGCCGTTCGTCGGTTAAGATTTAACCCTGCACGCAATCTAATGAGTGGCTCAATTCCAGTGCAATGCCCGGCCATTAAATTCTCAACTCTAATTTCGCGAAGACGATCAGCCGTCCATCCAAGAGTTTGATCGTCAGCCGCAAATAAATGTAGTCCACCCATAAGAGCATGAATGGCATCATCTTGAATCGTTTCTTGTATTTGGGCAAGAGCATTTACAACACCTGAATGACCACAACCAAGAAGAACTATAGGGCCGTTTTGTGTTCGTACCACTAATGCCTGACTTTCCGGTATAGAATCGTCAATCCAATCTCCCGAGACTCTAATTTCAAGTTTGTTTCCCGAAGTGCCGGTAGGGTAATTCATTTCAGGGTGACGACGCTTAACTGGCCCCGATATCCAAACAGAAGGAAATATTTCGGCAGCCTCAGAATGGACAATAAATTCGACTCCTTCATCTTCAATATCTTCACGCAGGCCGATCATGAGGTTGCACTCTTCTTCGCCATCCATGCATGTCGGGAATGTTCCGGGCTTCATAGTAGGCCGACGAGGACTAAAAAAGCCCTCGGCAACATGTACTCGGCGAACCGCCGCAGAAGTTTCATCATTCAGGACCTTTATCAAAGGTAGAAGGCCGCTGTTATGATCGAAATGAAAATGACTCAAGACAACATCTGTTACACAAGACAGATCAACATTTAAGACTTCAGCATTTTTAAGCACAGTATCAGGATAACGCCCGGCATCGAATAAAATACACCGACCATCGACTTCTACAAGTGCCGAAAACCCCCATTCGCCAACCGTTGCACCATTAGCTAAATTAGAAGAAAGGATGGTAACTTGGACGTCAGATGCGAGAGGTCCATCGCTGTCTGCTAAGGTTATCGCGCCAGAGCTAAATGAAGTGCCGAGTACAACAACTAAATTAATTATTTTTAGCCAACTGGATACTATCTTCATAATTTATCCCTCGTTTTGATTTTGAATACCCAAAAGACACAGCAAGTAACAGGGAACAGGGTGAGAGTGAATAAGTTTGTTCTTAAGTGCATTCAGACTCAGGATCTGAATCGATTGAAGAATAGGCGCCATTTCACTCGAAGTCTATTTTCTTCGCCGATAATAAGAAAACCTTTTAAATTCGATACGGCTGTCTGATAGAGTGGTGATGAATTAATACTGTACCCAAATATGAAGAACCCTCTAAAGCCTAGGTCAAAATCTAATCTTACGGAAGGAAAAACCGCTGGGCTGCCAGTATCCAGTAAAAATGATGTTCAGAATTTTCTGTCAAAGCTCGCTACTTTAACCAAATCCGGTGGTGATGCTCGTTTGATCTTTTCTTTAGATGCTACGGCAAGTCGGCAGAGTACCTGGGACGTGGCTACCAAATTACAGACTGAAATGTTTCTGAGTACGCAAGAGCTTGGTGGTCTCAATGTACAGCTTTGTTATTTTCGTGGATTCGGAGATTTTTACAGCAGCAGCTGGCAGAGTAATGCTGATGAGCTCTTGAGAACAATGAGTGGTATTAGGTGTGAGGCCGGGGCTACTCAGATTGAGAGAGTGCTGTGCCACAGTATTCAAGAGAATGAGCGTAAAAAAATAAAATGCATTGTTTATATTGGCGATGCTATGGAAGAAAATCTGGATATTCTTGCGCAGCTTGCAGGCCAACTAGGATTGTTAAGTATTCCTGTATTCATGTTTCAAGAACGTAATGATGCGGTGGCAAAGGAGGCTTTTATCGAAATAAGCCGGCTTTCGAAGGGCGCTTATTCTCAGTTTGATGCTGCAAGCATAGATCAACTCAAGGAACTGTTGAAAGCTGTAGCTATTTTCGCTGCCGGCGGTCTTAAGGCTTTGCAAAAATTTAGTGATGAATCAGAAAAACCCGTAAAATTACTGGAACAACAGCTCCGTTCTTAGTTGAACTAGGGGCCAAGTTTCCCTACATTAGCGTCATGATTTCTCGTTTATTAGCATTACTCTTACTTCCGGTCGTGGCCTATTACCTGGTCAAGTCTGTTAGCCAGCGATTTTCATTAACACCACGTCAAAATAGGATCCTATTTTTCATCGTGGCCGCCCTGCTGGTTGTTGGCGTACTGGTGATTTTAGGTAGACTGCCAGTCCAATTCATTTTCGCCCCTCTTGGGGCAGGAGCCGCATTCATACTGCGCATGTTGCCATCTATCCTGCGATTTCTACCCATGTGGCAGATGATCAAGAGTCGCACAGTATCAGCCAAGCCTAGAGAGACTGGTCAGTCTTCAACAATACGCACAGAATTTTTTGCCATGGAGTTGAGGCATGACTCCGGTGACATGGACGGGATTGTGCTTAAGGGGGCTTTTGCTAATCAAAGGCTTTCTACCCTGCCGCTCAATGATCTGTTGAAGCTGTATTCTGAAGCAGCAGAAGATAATGATTCAAGCCAGGTGTTAGAAGCTTATATTGATCGGAATCATCCAGATTGGCGGGAGCAAGCAGATAATTATGAGCAGCGAATTGATAGTAATGAAGAAACGGCTATGAGCGTTGATCTCGCTCTTGAGATATTAGGTTTAGATCATTCAGCTTCGAAAGATGAGGTGGTAAAAGCGCACCGTAATCTGATGCAAAAAATGCATCCTGATCGTGGTGGGTCTGACTATCTTGCTAAGAAAGTAAATGCAGCTAAAGATTTTTTGGTAAATAATTTATAGTCTATCGCCAGTGCACTAGCCGGCTTTCTTCCTGTCTAGAAAGGACTGAACGATGGCCCGCGCATCAGGAGTTTTTAGTAAGCGAGAGAATTCCTTCAGCTCATCGGTAATAGTTTCTGGAATAATTTTATCTCTGCCACTTTTCAATAATTTTTTACTGGCTTGCACAGATTGAGATGGTAAGGCAGCAAGCTCTTCTGCTTTTGATTTAGCGAATTGCAGATATTCAGATTGCGGAAGCACTTCATTAACAATTCCATACTCCTTCGCCTTCACCGCAGTGAATCGATCTCCAAGAAGCATCAATTCGGCAGCTCGTAAATAACCTATTTGCCGAGGAAGCAGGTAGCTAGAGCCAGCCTCAGGACAAAGCCCAAGTCGAGTAAACGGTAGTTGAAAAAAACAATCTTCAGAAGCATAAATTAAATCACAATGGAAAAGCATAGTAGTGCCGATGCCAATGGCCAGACCGCTCACGGCTGCTACTATAGGTTTTTGTGTATCATTGAGAGCATGCATAAACGCCGTACTAGGCCGGTCTTCGCTAGTTGCTCCATCACCGACAAAACCATTAACGTCATTACCGCTAGTGAAACAGTCATCAGCTCCTTTAATGAGAATAACGTTAGCTTCCTCAGAATTGTCGGCAATTCTTAAGCCCTCGGCCAGCGCTCGATACATTCCCGGAAGCAATGCATTCTTCTTTTCAGGTCTATGTATTTCAATAATAAATACCTTGTTTTCAATGCTATATCTTATATTTGAGTCTAGGGATTGGTTCATTTTTAGTTCCTGAAAGCTGGGGTTCGTTCGACGCAATATTCTAGTAGAATAGCTCTCAGAAGTAGAGTATTAATGAGGCTTGGCCTCTATTTGATAGTTTCTAGATGAGATAAATCTGATGAGCATAAGTTCAAAATTCGCTGGTTTGATCAAATCTGTGACTCTGATCGAGCGACAAGAACAGAAGGCAGTCATACTCTCCTTCCTGCTCATATTCATCCTAATGGCAGCATACTACATGTTGCGGCCGGTTCGAGACGCAATGGCAAGTGATTGGACCAATACTGAAATTAGTATGCTGTGGAATATTCAATTTTTCTTGAGCTTAAGCTTTGTTGCAATCTATGGAATCGCAGTTTCTAAGTTCAAATTTCGAAACCTGGTTCCAGCTGTTTATGGTTTTTTTGCAGTTAGTTTCGTTAGTTTTTATTTTATTGGCGAAGCAGTTTCAGATCCCATAGCTGTAGACAAAGGGTTTTATCTTTGGGTAAGTCTGTTTAGTTTATTTCATGTTTCGGTTTTTTGGAGTTTGATGGCCGATTTATTCAATAAGGAACAGTCGCAACGGTCATTTGGCTTTATCGCAGTAGGCGCAAGCGCTGGAGCTATTATTGGACCTTTAATTGCTACAATAGCAGCCCAAACTATTGGTTCTGAATCGTTAATGTTGGTTGCTTCTGTATTGATGCTGGTTCCCTTGCCAATTATCTTCGTTTTACAACGGCTGAAATCCACTGACTTGGCAAACCAATTAATCATGGCAGATTTGTCGGAGGTAACGATAGGAGGGAACCCACTCGCAGGATTTAGACAGTTCGCCACTAGTCCTTATTTGATAGGCATTGCTATATTTATTTTACTTTACACAGCAATCAGCTCTTTTGCATATTTCGAGCAAACTAATCTTTTGCGTGAATATGATCGTAATCAACGAACCGGGATATTGGCAATGTTGGCCTTGGTCGTAAATATACTAACTTTTGTTCTAGGGTTTTTTGCTACAAGCAGATTAACTACCCGTTTTGGAATGCCAGTCACTCTCTCCATTGTGCCGCTGTTTATGTGCGCCGCTTTGTTGATTTTGGCTTTAGCTCCAGTTCTTACTGTTCTGCTGGCTTTGCAGGTTGCTCGTCAATCTGGGAATTATGGAGTTACTCGTCCTGCGAGAGAAATGCTCTTTACTTCAGTGAGTCGAGAGAGTCGTTTTAAAGCTAAACCGGTGGTAGATGTGGCAATCTATCGTGGAGGGGATGCAGTTTGGTCTTCCGCTTTTGCTGCGCTCACTGATGGAGTAGGCTTGGGCATTGCAGCTATGGCTGGAATTGGCGCCGCGATTGCTGCCTGCTGGGCTACTGTCGGCTATTTTCTCGGCGGATCATTCAATAGACGTGGAATAGCCGCAGATGCAGGCAAGAATGGAGTTCAAGAAGCAGAGCTGGAGTTGTCTTGAAATTAAAAGATTAGTCACGAACCTAGAGTTAATTCTAAGTACTCATGCAATTAATTTTCGTGCTTTGGTTGCTCCGTCCTTCGTTCTTAAAAGAGAAAATGGATGAGCTAGCTAATAGCCTATGCTGCATAATTATAGTTAAATGTCTTAGCTTGTATAATCACTCAAAGTGTTCGAATAACTGCGTTAACTTTATTTAAAACACTATTTAATTAAGGATGTTCAAGTCATGACCCTAATTCACAATGAGCATGTGATTCAGAGTGTCGCCGATGCCCTGCAGTATATTTCCTACTATCATCCTCTGGATTTTGTGAAGGCTGTTAATGAGGCCTATGAGAGAGAAGAGTCTGAAGCTGCCAAGGATGCTATGGCGCAAATTCTGATTAATTCACGGCTCTGTGCCGAAGGGAAGCGACCAATCTGTCAGGACACTGGCATTGTCACTATATTCCTCAAAGTGGGTATGAGTGTTCAGTGGGAAGGTGATATGTCGTTATCAGAAATGGTCAATGAAGGTGTGCGTAGAGCTTATCTGTTACCGGACAATGTGCTTAGAGCATCTATCTTAGCGGATCCCGCGGGTAGCCGTACCAATACTAAGGACAATACTCCAGCGGTCATCCACATGGAGCTAGTGCCAGGTGGGAGTATTGACGTAAAGCTTGCTGCTAAGGGTGGAGGTTCTGAAAATAAAGCCAAAATGGCCATGTTAAACCCAAGCGACAGCATTGTTGATTGGGTGGTAAAGACTTTGCCTACCATGGGGGCAGGCTGGTGCCCGCCAGGCATGTTAGGCATAGGGATTGGCGGAACAGCAGAAAAGGCTGTCTTGCTGGCCAAAGAATCTCTGATGGCCCCTGTCGACATTCATGAGCTGCGGGAGCGAGGTCCAGCCAATAGAGTAGAAGAATTACGTTTAGAAATAATGGATAGGGCTAATTCTCTAGGTATTGGTGCGCAAGGCCTCGGAGGGCTAACGACAGTTCTGGATGTCAAAATATTAGACTTTCCGACCCATGCAGCATCATTGCCGGTGGCGATGATTCCAAATTGTGCTGCCACGCGCCATGCCCATTTTACTCTTGACGGCACGGGCATCGCTGAACTTACTCCGCCAAGTCTTGATGAGTGGCCACAGATAACCTGGGATGTTGGACCGCGAGCGAGAAAAGTCGACCTGGATTCAATCACCGCAGAAGACATAGCCCAGTGGCAGCCTGGAGAAACATTATTACTCTCAGGGGCTATGCTCACAGGGCGCGACGTTGCACATAAACGACTATTAGCGATGCTAGAGAGGGGCGAGGAATTACCAGAAGGTGTTGATTTTACTAATAAGTTCATCTACTACGTCGGGCCAGTGGATGCTGTTCGAGATGAAGTAATAGGGCCTGCAGGACCGACAACGGCCACGCGCATGGACAAATTTACCGATGAGTTATTGGAGAAAACGGGCCTAATTGGCATGATCGGCAAGGCTGAGCGAGGACAGGCAGGGATAGATGCCATCAAAAAACACAAGGCCGTGTATTTAATGGCAGTGGGTGGTGCGGCTTATCTAGTTTCTAAAGCAATTCGCAAATCTCGAATTGTGGCTTTCGAAGACTTGGGGATGGAGGCAATTCATGAATTCGAGGTAGATGAAATGCCAGTTACTGTAGCGGTGGATGTTAATGGGACTTCAGTGCACCGAACTGGGCCGGCAATCTGGAAGAAAAAGATTGCTGAAGAGCATGCTTTGGAAGTGACGTAGTCAGAAGATTTAGTCACACATATCTTTATAACTATTATTTAGTTGCAATGAAATTTCCTTATCGATGCCTGAAACTTTAATTTTGCTGTCATCAATTGCAATAGATTCACGACCAAGAACATTATGGTCAAATTTATAAATAATTGAATTCGTTCCAGCTAGCGCTTGTTCATCTGTCTTTTGAGCAGACTCTAATACGGCTTCGTTTCGCTTTTTATAAGATTTTATTTCTTCTGCACTATATCTCTTGCTTAACATCTTAATTGCAATATGAGGTCCAATGATAGATGCGGAGGCATTATTTCCACCGAAGCCTTTTGAATTAATTATTACAGCATCTATGCCTTCGTTACCGACTTCTTTATGGGACTGAAGAAAATTCAGGTGACTGCAATGAACGTCATCGGCTACTCCACGGATGGTTAATATTCCAGGAATTATTCCATCGCTCCAGACACCCAAACTTGCGGTCAATTGGTCGCCAGCAGAAGAGGCGAGGGAATGTCCAAGATACGATTTTATAGCCGCTACGGGCCAGTCTTTAATATTGAAGCTTTTTGCTATTTCATTAATGATATGAGATTCAGTTTTGCGATTTTGTGGTGTGCCTGTGCCGTGGGCCTGCACAAAGGTTCGTTGTTGCAAAGCTTCGTTGCCTATTAAATTTCGGGTGGCAGCTACTGCCTTTGCCATGGAGATGTAATTACCTAGACCTGGGCTGGCGATGGATTTCTTGTGTCCGTCGGCATTGATAAATACCTCATTAACAGCGCCATAAATATTGGCGCCCATCTCAATTGCTAAAGCATCATCCATTAGCACAACAAACTGCGCAGACTCAGCTAATGTGAATCCGACGTTATGATCGAATGGCCGGCAAGCGCGCCTGAAATCTGGCATTTGTTCAGGGGATAAGCCATCAAGTTCGCGAAGAGCCGCATCATCGGCGAGGGCGCCCATTGTTGCAAAGCCATCAAAAATCTCTGGGGCTAGGGGTGCTTCACTGGTTCCGATAATTGCTATTCGATGGCTGCCAGTCTGAATATCTCTAATTCCCTGACGTAAGTTATATAGAAAAGTCGCGCAGGCAGCGACGCTGGTGCCAGTTGTCCCTAAATTGCCAATTAAATAGGCATTGATAAAATCTGCAGGCATTTCTGCATAGCCTAAAGCCAGTTGTTTCGACGATACTTTCTTGCCGATCAATCTGGCTTGCAGCATGCCGCCGTAGCCGTTGTAATCCATTTGCCCCATGCCACTGCCGGCATAGACGCATACCTGATCGGGTGAAACTTTTTGCTTTAGTTCATCCCATTCAAGTCCGAGAGAGTTTATCGCCTCTGATGCAGCATAGACGGTGAGTTGCAAACCTCGAGGGTGGTTCCTGGACGGGTAAAGAGCAGCGGGATCAAAACCGCTGGGAAGCTGTCCAGCGCTATGTACTGATGATTTTCGATAACACTGCAGCAATACATCAAAATTTTCAGTAGCTGTAATGGCTAATTTATTTGAAGAGCGATCTTCGCTGTCACTAACTGACCAGCCTAGTGGTAATGGATCTGGAAGGTGCTTCTTGCTCAGTTCAAATTGCAAGGAATCGCCATCGCTGGAGGCAACGGACGTCTTGCGGTGAAAAAGCAAATGGTTCGGGTCGAAAAGATTTTGCTCCAGCTCTCGAATTAACGTTTGCTCATCAAGCTGATCCGATATGGAGCTTAAGAAAGTATCTAGCTCCACAGTCTCGCCATTACTCGCCAACCATTGACCACCTTCAAAGCGCAATTTGCCGGTCAGTGCTGCTAAGCTAAGTCGAGTGCTTTTAGCTTTATTGGCCGGCAATGAATCTAACACCATCCGTCGATAAGCATGATGACCCGCGCTGCGACCCGCGGCATTGATGCCACCGAAGCCGGTGATTACAGGTAAGTTTGCCATACAAGAACTGCCGTTTAGTTGCTTCACAATCATGAAGTTAATAGGTATTTGTATACCAGACTATAGATAATTCGGCGGATTAGGGAATAGGTTGAATTAGACATAAAATATGGCATTATGGCCAAATAAAATCGCCAAATGAATCTAAACAATAGTTTTAGAAACAACCGGCAGGATTTTCCTCAGCGTCGTCTTCCCTCAGCGTTGACGCATACCGGCTATGATCTTTTGGGTTAGATCAGTCTTGGCTCTTGGTGGCATCGTTGTTTCATAACTTGCATAAACCACTAGCCCCACATAGCATGTCCTGAAGCAATCTAATCTGCTATTCTTGGAGGCAAAATGAGTATTAAAAAATTTATTATTTTCGTGACCGCTACGCTTTCTATGCTTGTTATCTATTCAGCAAGCGCACAAAATCAATTTGAAAATGTCACTATCCAGACGGTTCCAGTTGGTGGAAATGTGTCTATGTTAGTAGGGCAGGGCGGAAACATCGGCGTGTCAGCGGGTGACGATGGCATTCTAATAATCGATGATCAGTTTGCACCTCTTGCAGGAAGAATAAAGGCTGCTATCGAATCTTTAGGATCAGCAGTACCCAAGTTTGTTCTAAATACTCATTTCCACGGTGACCATACTGGCAGTAACGAAGAATTTGGTCTCGATAGTCTTATTGTTGCTCACGAGAATGTACGCTCCCGTTTGGAGGCGGCAGAATCCCCTGTGTCTGCCTTGCCCGTGGTAACTTTTGATGACGATGTTACAGTACATTTTAATGGTGAAGATGTGACACTAATTCATATGCCGGCTGGTCACACCGACACTGACAGTGTTGTTATGTTTTCGGAATCGAATGTAATTCACATGGGAGATCACTTTTTTAACGGTGGCTTTCCCTTTGTTGATCTTGATAATGGTGGAACTGTTCAAGGATACTTAGGTAATCTTGAGCGAGCGCTTTCATGGATTCAATCGGACACTCAAGTTATTCCGGGCCATGGCGCTTTGGGAACCAAAGCTGATTTAGAAGCTTTCTATGGCGTGGTAAAAGATACCTCGATCGCAATCCGAGTGATGAAATCTCAACAAATGAGTAAAGAGGAAATCGTCGCTGAGGGCCTTGGAGATATGTATGAAAGTTGGGGGCAAGGGTTTATTAATGAAGAGCGCTGGATAGGTACAGTGTTTGACAGCTACCCTCGCTGAATAAAAGTTAAACCACGAAGAACACGAGATCTGAAAATTACCGCCGAATCCCTTCGGCGGTAATTTTTAAATAAATTAGCCAGTGAAACTCTCCAATAAATTTCTCCACAAAGTGTCTAGTTCCCATATTAGCTTGGGAATTCCTGCCAGTTACTCCAATGATTTTGGATTGCCTCTCTGCGAGGAGCCCGGCTCTTTAGTTGATACTGAATTGGACTTCTATCAGCGGCCACAAAAACTCACCCCTGCTGCTTTTCAAGCATGGACTAGATTAAGAATTGCGGCAGACTCTGCAGGGGTAAGTCTATTCCTAATTTCGGCATTTCGAAGCATTGAGTACCAACATGAATTGATTGATAAGAAGTTAGTGGAGGGGCAAGCTATCGAGGATATTTTGAAAGTGAATGCGGCTCCAGGATACAGTGAGCATCATACAGGCAGAGCGATAGATGTTGGCACGATTGGCTGTAATGCTCTCGTTGAGGAGTTTGAAGATACTAAAGCATTTCAATGGCTTAATATAAATGCTCAGGAGTTTGGATTTATTCAAAGTTATCCCAAAAACAACTCCTCGGGTATTGACTACGAACCCTGGCATTGGTGTTTTCAAGTGGAGAGCTAGCGGATTTAGACAAATGCTTCCGAAAGGGGTAATCTAATAATCAAATACGAGAAGGAGAAGGGATGCAACAACACTGTGGCCCGCTGCATTTTTTCCCGCTAGACCTGAATGCTCCGGTATTTGGCAAGCTCCTTCAAATTCAATTTTCTCATTCTCAGATCTACTCTGCTTTAACCCTTATCTTTTCGGTAACACTTTTTGGTCACAGCCAAAAAGCGCTGGTAACGACATTTTTCCCGGTCCTGTTGTTTCAGCGTCTATACTTTACTATCGCTCTAATTACCGGTCTGCTTCAGGCCTGCTGTCTATTGATAAAGGAAAGTTTGTTAAAAGTAAATTGGATAAACGCAAATTGAGCATTCGACTAAATATTGATTGGAGACAAAAACAACATCGCAGAGGAGGGGATATTGGTAAGTAGCGGAAGTCAGAAATCGATCATTTGTATGAAAATCAGGAGAAAATATTTTATGACTAATGAATTCCAAGTAGTTTTCCACAACCTCAATCCAACTGATGCAATTACAGAGGCAGTCAATAAGCGCGTAGATAAATTGCAACGCTTTTGCGATCAAATCATTACGGGCCGAATTGTGTTGGATTCACCACATAACAATCATCACAAAGGTAAGGTCTACTCAGTAAGTTTAGAGATCCATACGCCGTTAATAGAAGTTCGAGTCAACCAAGATCAGCATGACAACCATGCTCATGAAGATTTATACGTGGCAATTAGGGATGCGTTCAATGCAGCGGAGCGGCAACTTAGGTCAGTAAACAAAAAGCATCGTAAGATGTCCGCTCATAAAGTTATTATTTTACAGGAAACAAATGAATTTCTTGAGGATGACTTGACTGAAGTTTCAGAAGACAATGTTGATGATCAGGCAGCTTGAGCAACTATGTCTATGAATGAAAACGACAAACTAGAAATTGAAGCAGCCACGTTTAGAAGATTGCTCAGTCATTTGGACGAACATAAAGATGTTCAAAACATTGATTTGATGAATCTTGCCAGTTTTTGCCGAAATTGCTTATCGAAATGGTATAGCGCAGAAGCATCTTCTAAAGGGTATGAAGTAGATTATGATAGTGCGAGGGAAATAATTTATGGGATGCCTTATGCAGAGTGGAAATCAAAGTACCAACTAGAGTCTACTGCGGAACAATTAGAAAAATTTAAGAAATAAAAGAACTTTCAAAATTGCCAGTCGTCGGTTTCATGAAGAGATCGATGGCTTGCTTTCGGCGACAAATAATTTATTCCTTACTAAGCTTTTATATTCATTGGGAGTTACGCTATTTAGTTTTTTAAATAGACTAGTGAAATAACTGGCGTCTTGATATCCAACTTGGTCAGCCACCTCCGATACGCTTAAATTACTCTTCTTTAATAGTTCTTTGGCCTGCTCAATTCTAAGCTCTTGTAGATATTGTAATGGGGTAGTGGTGGTGGCGTTCTTGAATCTCCGATTAAGTGAGCGGGCGCTCAATTTAAAATTGTCAGCAACTTCGCTGACATGTAAATTATTTGCATAATTTTCTTGCAGCCATTCTTGAACCTTGATGATTAATTCATCATGGTGGGTAGCCTGTTGGTCTTTACTTAGGAGTAATGATTCATAAGATCGCTTTAACTCGTGGGTAAAGTGATGACTGATTTCGTCCGCAATGGATTCACCATATAGTAATTGCACAAAATGCAACATGATATCTCGAGCAGCATTTACACTACCGGTACAAAAAATATTGTTAGCGCTGGTGATGAATCTTTTTCGTTGAAGCCTTACTTTGGGGAATAAATTCTGAAATTCATCAAAGTATCGCCAGTGAGTTGTTGCGGGCTTGCCGTTTAACAAGCCAGCCTGAGCTAAAAAGTAAGAACCGGTAACAATAGAGCAGATGGTACAGTTTGAGTTGTACTGATTACGAAGCCATGCATAGAGTCCATCATAAGCATTCAGGGTTTTTCTAGGATTCCCCCATATTCCAGGTACGAAAATGAGATCGGTTTTTCGAACATCACTAATGCTCTTTTCGCAATGGATTTTCAACCCACCGCTTAACGTAACAGTTTCTTTCCCAACACTAACAACATCGAGAGTAACGATTTTATCGCGCTGGCGACGGGCACGAGCAATATCGTTAGCCGCACTTAACATTTCCAAAGGAATAGTAACCGTGGAGCCCAGTGCATTGGGAACTGTGATAATAGTTACATGCTTCATTTGGAATTAGTGCCAACTTAGTAGTCGATAGCAGTAATGTAATAAACCTTTGAGCCAGTAGGGGATTCAATCTCTACTTCATCATCGATTTTTCTTCCTAATAAGGCCTTACCCATAGGTGAGTCCATGCTTATGTATGAAGAATGAGGATTTATCTCGTCAGGTCCTACGAGACGATATCGGTAAGGCTTTCCTTCTTCATCCTCCAGCGATATGTACGCTGCGAAATACACCTTAGTTAGATCATCCGGTGGTTTAGAAACTACGGTCATTTCTTCCAGTCGATTCCCTAGGTAGCGCACTCGCCGATCTATCTCTCGCAGCCGCTTTTTCCCATAGATATATTCAGCATTTTCTGAGCGGTCGCCAAGTGCTGCAGCTTCGGAAACCGATTTAGTCACAATTGGTCGTTCAACTTTCCAAAGTTGATGGAGTTCTGCTTTTAGAGTCTTTTCACCCTCAGCGGTAATGTATTTGGAGCCGGCCTTCTGTGGCGGGCGATATCTAATCATACCTAGCCATTAGTCCAATATCAGCTTCAATTGGTCAGCGTCACCATTATCTATATTTTTTTTCGAGATCGTAGCTTGGTTTTGGTCCGTTAATTCATCTCTGTTTTCAATCGAGTGAGCTGAGCTCCGGCTGATTGTCTCAGTAACGTTCGATGTGTTTCCGACAAATTGTTCTTCATTTAAAGGGAACACTTTAACGCCAAGCCCTAGTAACCTGACTGGTTTATTTCCTCGGGAAAACCCTTTGCTACATAACTCTGAGTAGTTATCTGTAACGGTTTGACTCGATACCATTTCCACTGTTGTTTGCACGAAATCATGGAATTTAATTTTTATAAATTGCTTTCTGATTTTATATCTCCCTTTCAGCTTGTTTAGTCTTTTTGCTAATTGAATTTCAAGATACGGTAGTTCTTCCAAGCAGCGCTTCAGATTGGGCAGATCACTTGAGTAGGTGTTTTCAATACTCACGGATTTTCTAATTCGGTCGGTTTTTACTGGGCGATTATCTATACCACGACTTAAGTTGTTAAGTCTCTTGCCAAAACTGCCAAAGTACTTAGTTAATTGAGTTTCATCTAATTTTCTCAAATCACCGCAGGTATTAATACCCAAGCGTTTCATTTTGCTAGCTGTTACGTTTCCGACTCCATGTAATTTTTTCACTGGCAATGCTTCAACAAAGGCATCCACTCGATCTGGTGTGACCACAAATACCCCGTCCGGTTTATTCCAGTCACTAGCTATCTTGGCAAGAAACTTATTTGGAGCGATACCAGCAGAAATGGTGATATTTACATTTTCTTTTACTTCTGCCCGAATGGCTTCTGCTATCCGCGTAGCACTTCCTTCAAAATGCTTAGAATCGCTGACATCTAGGTATGCTTCATCAAGTGATAAGGGCTCGATCAATTTAGTATAGCGACGAAATACTTCGTGTATCTGTGCCGAGGCTTCGTGATACTTTTCCATATCGGGTCGAATAATGATGAGGTCTGGACAACGCTTTCTGGCGGTGGCTGATGCCATGGCCGAGTGAATGCCAAATTCTCTGGCTTCATAGTTGCAAGTAGCAACTACTCCTCGATGGTTTGGAGAGCCTCCTACAGCGATGGGTTTACCTAACAAATGAGGATTATCACGCACTTCGATGGAAGCATAGAAGCAGTCGCAATCACAATGAATAATTTTGCGAGAAGGTTGCATCTATATCTCTTCAGGTTAGAAAGTAAATCAAATTATCTCAGCCCTTAGTTTATGTAAACGATTACCCGGAAGCGACAAGTTTCAGAGGAAATTTAACCACTAAGGATTCTAGCCGTTTTTTTCCTCGAATCCTTGCATGAAATTTACCAGGGCTTCACAGCCGGCCATTGGCATGGCGTTGTAGATTGAGGCTCGGGCTCCACCAACGGCACGGTGTCCCTTTAATGCATAGAGGCTGTTCGTCTCTGCTTGTTCCAAGAAGTTGTCCAGTAAGTCTTCACTGGCGAGATTGAATGTGACATTCATTATCGAGCGATGAGCCGGCTTTGCCGTACCGAAGTAGAAGTCGGTGCTGTCAATGTAGTCATAGATCAGTTTGGCCTTGGCTTCATTTTTTTCTTCCATCTTCTCGACACCACCGTTGTCTGCAAGCCATTCCATTACTAAAGACATCATGTAGATGGCGAAGGTATTATTGGTGTTGGCTAGTGAATGCTGTTCAGCATAGGTCTTATAATTCAGTAGTCCTGGGGTTTCGGGAAGTGCGTACTCTAGGAGATCTTCTCGAATTATAACCACGGCGAGTCCGGCTGGTCCTAAGTTTTTTTGAAGACCGGCAAAGATAATGCCAAACTGACTGATATCTATCTTGCGAGACATAAACTCGGAGGTCATGTCCGCGATTAAGGGAATCTCACCTGTATTGGGAAATGAATTCCAACGGGTACCATACAAAGTATTATTACTGACTATGTGGACATATGAGCTTTCCGGGTCTAGCGTTAACGAGTCAAAGTCAGGAATATAATTGAAATTGCTATCCCCGCTGCTGGCTATATCGAGCGCAATGCCATAACGACTAGCTTCCTTGCTGGCTTTCACCGCCCAAGTGCCAGTGAGTATGAAAGAAGCCTTACGAGCTGGGTTGCGATTAATAATATTTAGAGGTATCGCAGAGAACTGCATCTGAGCGCCGCCATGGACGTATAGAATTTTATAGTTGCTTGGTATATTCGCTAGTTCGCTAAGCATTGCGTCGGTGCGATTGATAATCTCGTCGAATTCCTTGGAACGGTGGCTTATTTCAATTACCGATGCACCCATATTTTTGTAATCAAGGAATTCCGCCTGTGCTTTCTCCATCACATCGATAGGGAGCATTGCCGGTCCAGCGCCAAAATTAAAAACACGTGTCATAGTAAATATTCCAATCGAAATGTTGTTAAATCGAATTTGGTGTAGTTGTGTCCTTTGGCATAACTCACTGAGTCAAAATGTAGTTTGATCACAGGGAGTGGCCACTCTAAAGAAGAGTCACTTTAACTACGTTTTCTATTTCTGCGATAGTAGCCAGTGCTGATTCTGAAGGCGCGCTTTCCAAATCAATGAGATTGTAAGCTATGTCATCGCGGCTTTTGTTTAACATGTCTAAAACGTTTATGTTTTGATCAGCTAAGACTGACAGTATCTGACCCAAGATTTTCGGTACGTTTCTATTGCTGATGGCCAATCGAGTGCCTTTTTTAGCATTTCCTACTCGGTCAAGGGAGAGATTGGGAAAGTTGACTGAATTCTTAATATTGCCATTTTCGAGAAAATCCATTAGTTGATCTGCAGCCATTACGGCACAATTTTCCTCGGCCTCGCGAGTACTGGCTCCAATATGTGGCATGGAAATAACGTTTTCACGATCCATTAACTCGGGTCGAGGGAAGTCGCTGATATATTTTCCCAATTTTCCTGAGTCTAAAGCAACTACTAAGGCGGTAGAGTCGACAATTTCATCACGGGCAAAATTTAGTAGACAAGTACCTACCCTCATACTGGCGAAAATTTCACTATTAATTAAATCTCGCGTTGAATTCAATACCGGTAAATGTAGCGAAATAAAATCGGCCGTTGCTACCAATGAAGAAATATTCTCAATTCTTTTTACCTGGCTGGGTAGGCGCCAAGCTGCCTCTACGGAAAGAGCTGGATCGTAGCCCTGGACTTTCATGCCCAGATTAATGGCCATTTCCGCGACCATTGAGCCAATTGCGCCGAGGCCGATGACTGCCAGTGTTTTTCCTGCAATTTCACTCCCTTTGAAACGTTTTTTCTCCTGCTCCATGAGCTTAGAGAGTTCGCCATAGTCAGAACTATTGCTTTGAGAGCTGGCGAAACTAATTCCTGGAACAATTCCTCGTGAAGCCAGTAACAGGCCGCAAAGTACTAACTCTTTGACGGCGTTGGCGTTGGCGCCAGGAGTGTTGAAGACTACGACACCATGTTCCGTGCAATCAGCTACGGGCACATTATTTGTGCCAGCGCCGGCTCTTGCGACCGCTTTGATTCCATCACTTAACTCATCAGGGCTCAATTTATGACTACGAAGCAATATAGCTTCGGCACCATTAATTTCTGCGCCAATTTCATAAGACCGTTCCGGAAAACGTTCGAGACCTTTCTCTGATAATTGGTTAAAAGTTTGTATCCTATACATACTTCAGATCCTACTTGTTAGCTAATGTCACAGCCCTAGAGATTTGCGAGCGAAGGGCTGCAAATATTATTACTTGGTTAGATAACATCTATTGTGTACCCGCGTACCTATTGATTGTCTTTATGTATTCCTATTGCTTGTCGTCAAGGACATCATTTGTGCGGGAAATCGGGAAATTTTAAAGCGGGCAATTATGTCGTGAATTGGAGAGAAATTCCAGTGGCTTTTTCAGAAGATTGTTTGGTTAAATACTTCCGCAAGGTATGATTGGTTTTTATCATGGAGTAGTCAGAATGTCTGAGTTTGAACCTGGAGTTGCCACCGTAGTTGGTGATACTCAAGTGCCAGTTAATCGTATTCTTGGTCGCAATCCGGGTCCTATGACTGGACCGGGCACAAATAGCTATCTTATTGGTTCCAATCGACTCTGTTTACTCGACCCAGGTCCGAAAGATGAAGCTCAGTTCGAAAGTTTTATCTCTGCGATTGGAGATCGTCAACTTGAATTTATACTTCTTACCCATGCCCATGGTGATCATTCCCCCGGAGCGGCTAGATTGAAGGAAGCAACCGGAGCTAAGTTGGTCGGATTACCGGTACCTCAGAGTACTGGCCAGGATAAGAATTTTAGTCCAGATGGTGAATGGAAAGACAATGATGTCGTGGATTGTGATGAATATAGAGTCAGATTGATCCACACTCCGGGTCATGTCTCTAATCACATTTGCTACTTCTTGGAGGAGGAGCAAATGTTGTTTACCGGAGATCATGTTTTGCAGGGAACAACATCGGTCATTTTACCTCCGGACGGAAATATGGGTGATTACCTTGACGCACTGCGTAGATTGCAGACTATGGATATCCGTTATTTCGCTCCTGGTCACGGTGGGCTCATGGAAGACCCCCAGGGTGAGTTGGAATCACTCATTGCTCATAGATTAAGAAGAGAGGCCAAGGTGATCGCGGGACTGGAGAAACTTGGCAGCTGTGACGTCAGTGTTTTGGTTATAGACGTCTATGATGATGTTGCTAAGCATTTGATTCCTTGGGCCAAAAAAACATTACTCGCACATCTCATCAAATTGCAACGAGATGGTCGGGTAGTCTTGCTTAATGATTGCTGGGAACTCGTTTAGTAGCGATGAATGCTGTTGAAAAGCGATGGTATCTCTACATGGTCCGTAGCGGGGACGGTAGTCTCTATACTGGCATAACCTTAGATGTTTCACGTCGGTTTGATGAGCACCGAAGTTTAGGCGGAGCGAAGTATAAAGGAGCTAAAAGTTTAAGAGGTAAAGAGCCTCTAAGTTTGGTGTTCCAGCAATTTGTGGGTAATAGATCCAGGGCATCGCAGTTTGAATACAAGGTTAAGAAACTTAGAAGAATAGAAAAAGAAGCTCTCGTGGGTAAGACTCTAGCGCTCGAATCTTTGTGAATGTTTCCTTGAGAAGTGTAGATTCTGCAAAACTCTTAAAAGAAATTGAGAGGCTTCCAATTGGCATCAGCAGCTGTTTATTGGGAGAAAAAATTCGCTGTAACGGGAATCACGAGTTTAATGCCTATACCACTGAGTCGATATTTCGAATTTAAATCATTTTGCTCAGAGCTGGAGTTTGGCTTGGGCGTGCCGCGAACGCCTATTTATCTCGCGCAAAAAAAATACTGAAGATCCTTGCTGTGTGTCTATCGCCGACGAATTTAGCTTGACAGAATTCTTGTAAGCAGAAGCTAAACAGCAATTTCCGCGGCTTGCTCGGGGGCAGGGGCAATCTTAAAATTCATAAAGCCATAGATAACGGCAATAACAGGACAGATAAGATTAAAGAAGCAGTAGGGAAGATAGGCAAATGTTGCCACACCTAGAGTGCTGCTCATGTAGGCACCGCAAGTATTCCAGGGGACTAAAGGTGAGGTAATTGTTCCTGCATCTTCGAGAGTTCGTGATAAATTTTTCATATCTAGATTGCGATTCTCGTACTCTAATTTGTACATACGGCCCGGTAGCACCACAGAGATATATTGATCGGAGGTGATAATGTTTGCGCCGATACAAGTAGCAACTGTGGTCGCTATTAAGCTTCCAGTACTATGAACGAAAGACAATGCGTAGCTCACCAAGCATCGTAAGAGGCCAGTGTGATCCATTACGGCACCAAATATCATGGCGCACAGAATCAACCATACCGTATTAAGCATAGAGCTCATCCCACCTCGAGTCATCAAATCGTCTAAAGTTTCATTGCCACTATATAAGGCGAAACCATCGAAGAGAGTTGTCCAAACCCCTTTAAAGAGTCCGAGAAAAGCATTAGGAGTGTCACCAGCTAACGCCATAATTACTGGTCGTTGGAATAAGAGTGCGAGAATTACCGCCAACATCGCGCCAGTTAAAATAGTTGGCACCGGAGGAAGTTTTTTATTCGCCATTACTAATAAGACAATGACAGGAAGCAACATCAGAGGTCCTAGAACGAAATTGTCGCTTAGTAACTCCATGGTTATTGCAAGATCTTCAGCGCTGTTATTTGAATTGATATTAAGGCCAAGTAGAGCGTAAAGAATTAAGGCGATAATAATTGCAGGAGTAGTGGTCCACACCATATGACCGATGTGTGAAAATAAATCTGTACCGGCAACAGCAGGAGCTAGATTAGTAGTTTCAGACAGAGGAGACATCTTGTCGCCGAAGTAAGCGCCGGAGATTATGGCGCCGGCGGTAATTTCCAGTGACAATCCTAATCCAGCTGCACCACCAATAAGTGCTATACCAATGGTGCCAGCAACAGTCCAAGAACTACCGATGCTAAGTGCAATCAAACCACAAATTAAGCAACTAGCTGCGTAGAAAATGCTGGGATCTAGGATTAGTAGACTATAATAAATCATCGTAGGTACAGTGCCAGCCATGATCCAGCTGCCAATCAAAACCCCGACACTAAATAAAATAAGAATTGGTTTAATGGCCACAGTGATTCCAGAAACAATACTTGCTTCAGTTTGCTCCCAAGTTTGACCATTGAGATATCCAATAAATGCTGCCACCGCGGCACCCATGCACAGAGCGATTTGATTGGGGCCGGAGCTGGCGTCCTCGCCGAACAGATACACTGAGAACGAGAGCAAAGAAATCAACACAACTACTGGGATAAGTGCGTGTAGTACCGGAGGTGCAAAAGCTTCCTCTGGTGCGTTTTTTTCAGTTATTTCCATAATTTAGGCCTTGATCGATGGATTGAAGCATAAAGGCATTGTCTGCCCGATGTCTATTGGTAGCCTTGTTTGAGGACGATTTAAGGTATAATCGGCCTTTAGCCGAGTCTTCGGGATGATATTTAACGATAAAAATCCCTACCGTGCAGCCGGTGCTGCATAAAAGTTGATACTGAATTAGGCTCCAAGTCGTTACGAAAGACGGAATATCCATGTTAGATATAAATAGCTACATGCTTGAACTAGGTTCTCAAGCTCGAGCAGCTTCACGAGAAATAGCTCGCGCCACTACAGCAGAAAAAAACGCGGTATTGCTAAATATTTCTCATGCGCTTGATGCCCACCGCCCTGAGCTGATAGCTGCTAACAAACTAGATATCGAAGTTGGTGCTGCCAAAGGTTTGGATGCGGCAATGATGGATCGCCTGGAACTAACCGATGCTCATATCGACACAATGGTTGAAGGCCTGCGTCAAGTCGCAGCACTTGATGACCCGGTTGGAGCAGTAACTGACCTGAAGTCGCGTCCCAGCGGCATTCGGGTTGGAAAGATGCGGGTACCCTTGGGAGTAATCGGGATCATTTATGAGTCCCGTCCTAATGTAACCTGCGAAGCTGCTAGCCTTTGTCTTAAGTCAGGCAATGCAACTATTCTCCGTGGCGGGTCTGAAGCGATTCATTCCAATCAGGCGATCGCTGAATGTATCGCCACTGGTTTGGAACAAGGTGGCTTAAGTCGACATGTGATTCAGGTATTAGATCGAGCCGATCGTGAAGCTGTAGGTAAATTAATCACCATGCCTGAGTTTGTCGATGTGATTATACCTCGCGGAGGTAAGGGTCTGATTGAACGAATAAGTGCCGATGCCAAAGTACCTGTGATCAAACATCTCGACGGGAATTGCCATATTTATATCGATGATAGCGCCGATCTTGATAAGGCATTTACGGTTACAGTAAATGCTAAAACACAGCGTATCGGAACCTGTTGTACCTTGGAATCGCTTTTAATTAACGCAGCAATCGCACAAGAAATATTGCCACGACTTTCAAAAGCGCTGAATGCTGAGAAAGTTGAATTACGTGGTTGTGAAAAAACAGAAGAACTAGTGCCCGGAATTATCAGGGCGACAGAGGAGGACTGGGAAACGGAATACCTAGCGCCAATTCTTTCAATCAAAATAATCAACGATTTGGACGAGGCCATAGCCCATATTAATAAGTATAGCTCCCAGCATACCGAATCAATAATTACTGAAGATCATAGTCATGCGCAGAAATTCTTAAGAGAAGTCGATTCAAGCTCAGTAATGGTAAATGCATCGACAAGATTTGCTGATGGTTTTGAATATGGACTTGGAGCAGAAATCGGAATTTCCACCGATAAACTTCATGCTCGAGGTCCAGTCGGCCTGGAAGGCCTTACTTCGCAAAAATACATAGTTTTGGGGGATGGCCATATTAGGCAATGAGTTCTCGTATAGGTGTATTTGGCGGCATGTTCGATCCTGTTCACAACGGGCACTTAGAGTTAGCCCGGAGCGCAATTAAAGAGCTACAACTTGATCAGCTGCGCATGGTGCCCTGCCACCAGCCTAATCACCGACTGCAGCCCAAGAGCTCATCAACGGAGCGAGTAGCAATGTTGAAACTCGCTACTACAAAGTTTGACTCTATCATCATCGATTCCCAAGAGATCGAACGGAACGGCACTTCTTATACCGCTGCTACGCTGGCAAATCTTAAGTCAGCAAATCCTAACAGCAGTTTGGTTTTACTGGTGGGTGTGGATTCATTCAATACGCTTGCTGACTGGCATAATTGGGAATCAATTATAGAATTGAGCCACGTGGTTGTGTTTGCTAGGGCTGGAGAAAATCTCACTTTCCCTAAAAATACTCAGAAAAATTTAAATGAATGCATAGTGAAATCGCCAGCTGAATTGTTTGGTAGCAATGCTGGTTCAATCTATCTTTTAGACGGGTTTAACTATGATGCATCATCTACAGAAGTTAGAACTCGTATTGCAGAAAGGTCAAATTTTTCTGAATTATTACCAGCAGTAGTATGTAGTTATATTGCAGACAACGAGTTGTATAACGATAAAAAATAGAATTTATAAGCGTGTTGAACAAGAAATTTAAGTACTTAGTAGGCAAAATGTTTAGTGAAAAAGGTAATTGAATTGAAAAATCGTGACATATCAAGACTAGTGATTGAGGCTTTAGATGATCTGAAAGGTGCATCTATTAAATCTATCGATGTTAGAGATTTGACTTCCATAACGGATTTTATGGTTATTACTACGGCGAGATCTAATATTCATGCCAAGGCGCTTGCCGATTCAGTAGTAAAAAAATCTAAAGAGTCGGGTCTAGAAGTTGTCGGTACGGAAGGGCGCAGTCAATCGGAATGGGTACTGGTTGATTTAGGTGATGTTGTAGTGCACATAATGACAGAGTCAATGCGCGTACTTTATAGTTTGGAGGATCTCTGGAATTTCTCGCCGTCTTCAACTATAAATTCTGAGAATCAAGAGCTCAGTGAAGATGGCGATATAAATCTTATAGCCCCCACTTCGTGAAAATAGGCCTCATTTCTGTTGGTACCAAAATGCCTCGTTGGGTTCAGGATGGTACTGCTGAATATGAAAAGAGAATATCAACAGAACTCGGATTCAAGCTTATTGAAGTTCCATTGGCAAAGCGAAGTAAAACACAATCGCTTATTCAATGTATTGAGAAAGAAGGAGACGCAATTTTATCTCGACTGAATTCTGATGATTTCGTGGTTAGCTTAGATGTATTAGGGCGGTCGCTGGATACGCCTGCCCTTGCGAAAAAAATCGGTGATATTCGCTTTGACGGTAGAAACTTAAATCTCTTGGTTGGTGGCCCCGATGGCTTAAGCGAGCGTTGTCAGTCCCGAGCAAATGAGAGCTGGTCCCTATCGGCGCTAACTCTTCCTCACCCTTTGGTCAGAGTATTGATCTGCGAACAGCTGTACCGTGCCGCCTGTATTTTGAAAGGCCACCCCTACCATCGGGAATAAGCAGCGTTAATATTAGATGATTTGACCCAGTTTCCTGAAAAAAGAGCAGGGAACGCGCTAAAATGTATCCGTATCAGACTTTGTGGTTGCAACAAAACTGAACGGCTGCTCTAGCAAAGTTAAACTATTTAGCTGGGTAGTTGTCTAAGCTCTGCTTATACCAAGCTTTAGAGCCAATCTGCTTAGCCGATTACCTAAGTCAGTTAAGTTAATAATCGAAAGCTTCATAACAACCCAAAACAAAATAGCCCTATTTATGAACCAAAAATGGCAGCTAAAAGATCACGAAGCAGAGAAACAGCTCTTTAATCGTCGGCTAATTGTGGCTGCTGTATTAATTTTTATGCTATTTGTGGCGCTGATTGCCAAGCTTGTTAATTTGCAGATATATCAATACGACTATTTTTCGGCTCGGTCAGATGGTAATCGCCTCCATAGTCAATATGTGCCTCCTGCCAGAGGGCTAATATTTGACCGTAATGGTCAATTATTAGCCGACAATCAGCCAATCTTTAACCTTACGGTGATTAAAGAGCAGGTCGCAGATATCGACGTGACTTTGGAATATTTAAGTACCTTAATTCGATTGACCACCGATGACATTGACCAATTTAATAATCGAATGGAGCGAAATCGGGTACCTTTTTCTTCGGTACCGCTGCGCTATGTGCTCACCGATGAAGAAAAATCTAAGATTGCAGTCAATAGCCACCTCTTAACAGGGGTCGCGATTGAGCCACAATTTGTTCGCCATTATCCTCTGGCAGATTTAACCGCGCATTCCGTAGGCTATGTCTCGGAAATAAATCGAGACGAATTAAATGACCTGACAGATGACCAAAAAGAAAATTACGGTGGTACTAACCACATCGGCAAAACCGGTATTGAAAGAACCTATGAAGACTTGCTTCACGGTATAGTTGGATACGAACTTGTAGAAAAGAACAATATGGGACAGGTTATGCGGAGACTGGATAGAACCGATCCCGTTGCAGGAAAGAGCCTTACTCTTCATATGGATGGGCAATTGCAAATCGCAGCAGAGGCTGCGTTGGGAGATTTTCGCGGAGCAGTAGTCGCTATCGATCCTGCCACTGGCGGCATACTCGCAATGGTCAGTAAGCCAGGCTTTGATCCCAACCTATTCGTTACCGGAATAAGTAGTAAAGATTATTCAGTATTGGTGACAGATGAGATTAATACTCCCTTATTTGATCGGACTACCAATCCATATCCTCCAGGGTCCACCGTTAAACCCTTTTTGGGTTTGGGCGGTCTCCAGCACGGATTAGTTGATTATGAATTCGCCATAGAAGACCCAGGATATTTTCGACTGCCTGGAGTTTCTTATCGGTGGGGTGACTACACCTTGCGTACTGCTATCGGGGGAGGTCATGGTCACACCAACTTGGCGAAGGCCATCTATCAGTCTTGTGATACTTTCTTTTACGATCTCGGTAATCGAATGGGTATCGATACGATTCACAACTTCATGGATCAATTTGGTTTTGGTGCAAATTTCGCGCTGGACATAAGGTATGCTCGAACCGGCGTGCTGCCATCACGAGAATGGAAAAGAGCATCTCGAGGGGAGCCTTGGTATCCAGGTGATACTATCAATTCTTCTATCGGTCAGGGTTATATGTGGGCAACACCACTGCAGCTGGCTACAGCCGCAGCAATAGTCGCCAATAAAGGGAAAGTAGTTCAACCACGTATGTTGAAAGAAGTTGAAGGGCAAGAGTACGTGCCACTAAATGAAGACCCAGTGCCCGATGTAATGGTAGATGATCCGGATTACTGGCGCTATATAGAAGAAGCTATGACCATGGTTGTTCACCGTCCATATTCAGATCAATTTAGGGATTATGGGACCGCCTTTGAAGCGATAGCGCAGGCAGACAGAGACATGCCATATAAAATGGCTGGTAAATCTGGATCTGCCCAAGTGGTAGGTATTAGCCAAGACGTTTTACAGAGTACAGATATTATAGTTTCTGATTTGAATAAAGATCATGGCTTATTTATTTCATTCGCTCCTGCTCAGAACCCTAACATAGCTCCGCAAATTGCCGTCGCCGTATTTGTTGAGAATGGTGAGCATGGCAGCAGTGTTGCCGGACCTATTGCGAAACAAGTGATTGACAAGTATTTAATCGATATTCTGCAATTAGATTTTGCAGCAATTGATACGAATGCTGAGCCTCTTCTTGCCGAGACAACTTTGAGTAATGTAGAAACCTCTGCTGGCTCTTCCTCCTCAGTTGATTCCGGAACTAGTGAATCACAGCCTTATGATTAATCAAGATTTTATTCGACAGTCTGCCGGGCTGGGCAATAGAAGAAGTAGGTATAGAACTCTCTGGAGACTCATACACACTGATCCACCTCTTCTTGTAGGTATTACACTACTTTGCTGCTTCGGTTTATTTGTGCTTTGGAGTGCAAGTGATGGTGATGAGGCTATAGTGCAAAGGCAATCCCTCACAATGCTCATCGGTTTTGTGGTGATGTTCATTGTGGCGCAATTCAATGTACATCTCTTTCGTCAATGGGCGCCGTCAATTTATGCGGTAGGCCTGGGTTTGTTATTGGTGGTTTTAGCGGTCGGAGTTGAAGCAAATGGAGCGCGAAGCTGGCTAGATCTTCCAGGTCTGCCCAGTTTTCAACCATCTGAATTAATGAAATTTGTCGTGCCGATGTTGATGGCTTGGTACCTGGCCAGTCGGCCACTCCCACCTCGCTTCAAGCATGTATTTTGGGCAGCAATTATGATTATGGTGCCGGCTGCATTGATCGTTGTTCAGAATGATACTGGCACTGCAATCATGGTGGTGATGTCTGGAGTCTTTGTTGTACTGCTGGCAGGAATCCGATGGCGCATTGTGATTATGGGTTTTACTGCTTTGTTGTTGGCGTCTCCCGCATGGTTTTTGTTTCTCGCTCAGGAGCATCAAAAAAACAGAATACTTACTTTCTTTAATCCCTATCGCGACCCGACAGGTGCTGGTTACAATATTATCCAGTCGCAAATAGCCATAGGTTCAGGTGGTATCTATGGGAAGGGCTACGGTGAGGGGGCACAGTCTCATCTGGATTTCATCCCGGAAAGCAATACCGATTTTATTCTAGCCGTGCTCGCTGAAGAGTTTGGTTTACTCGGTGTTATGTTCTTAATTGCCTTGTATCTGTTTGTTTTAATGCGTGGATGTGTCATCGCTTTTGCTGCCACGGATATGTTTAGTAGACTGTTGGCCGGCAGTATTACGCTTACTTTTTTCTTCTATGTGTTTGTCAATATGGCCATGGTTTCAGGTTTGTTGCCGGTGATCGGTCTGCCATTACCGTTAATTAGTCGTGGTGGTACGTCTATTGTGACTTTATTTATTGGATTTGGGCTGCTTATGTCCATTCAAACACACAAAACCGCTAATAAGATATAACTAATTGAAATATATGAGTAATATATTCAATTCCCTATTTTATTGGGCACATTACGGTCGAATTGCAGAAAAACGTCCCTAAATTGAGCCTATAGGGGTTAAAACTATTGGTATTTCGGACGTTATTCTTCAGAGGCTTCTTAAAATTAAGGCTTTAGAATTCCGACCTGGATTTGAACTCTGCTGAGTAGGTGCGAAGCATGAAACCAGCAGAGAAATATTTAGATACTCGAATTATACTGAACTTGTCCATTAATGAAATGGGAAGTCGATGAGTAAAATTATCATAAAATTTGTAACAGCTATTGTCTTGTTGGCCATCACAGCCTGCAGTACCACTCCAACTTCGTCAGGTGTAACCAATCCCGATGCAGGGCGCTATAGTATTTCCCAGGATCGAGCGCCGAATAGAGACGTCGATGTGTCTGCCATTCCTGAAGTTATCCCTCAACCATTAAATCGTGGCATAGCAGGCAATCGAAGTCCCTATACTGTGCTTGGCAAGACCTACAACGTTCTACCTACAGAAGAAGGTTATAACGAAGTTGGTGTCGCATCGTGGTATGGCGAAAAATTCCATGGACACAAAACCTCTAATGGGGAAATTTTCGATATGTATTTAGTATCAGCCGCTCATAAGTCATTGCCTATTCCAAGTTTTATGAGGGTAACTAATCTCGATAACAACCGAAGTATTGTTGTCCGCGTAAATGATCGAGGACCATTTCACGGTGACCGCATAGTGGATCTTTCTTATGCGGCAGCAATGAAGCTCGGATATGCCGATCGAGGGACCGCTAGAGTGCAGTTGGAATCTATTGTGGTCTCAGGATATGAACAGAACGGTTCAGTAGTGAGTCATCAGGTGAGCAATAGTGAGGCGCTTAGTCTTAATAGTCAGTCTGAACATTATTTACAAGTAGGGGCATTTTCTGAGTTAAGCGCAGCCAGAGAGTTGTCAGATAGATTGAGATTGATGACAGATCGACCAGTATTTATTCGCTCAGTAGATAGTCAAAGTAAAGGAGCACTACATCGAGTTCGAGTGGGTCCAGTTAATGACCCAAGCGAAATTCAACAAATCACCCAAAGTGTTGTTGCTGCAAATCTGGGAAGCCCGTACACTATTACAGAGTAGTTTTCAGGCCTTGATCAGTTGCAATTTTGAACTGCCCTCCTAGTAAGGCAACACATTTTATTTAGACGGAAATCTATATGTCATTAGAAACACATTTCATTCGATTTTTTTTAAGCCGAGTGACTCTATTTAAAAATCTATCGCTGAGCTTCTTGGTGATTATTTTTGGAAATTTTTCTGTTGCCGCTCCAGCAATTATTCCGCGAGCGCCAGATATTTCAGCCACAAGCTATATCCTTCTAGATGCGAGAACTGGTCACATTATCGTTGAAGAGAATGCAGATGAACCATTACCTCCTGCAAGCCTGACGAAAATCATGACTGCTTATATTGCCATTGAAGAAATAATTAGTGGCAATCTTAGTTTGAATGATGAAGTTCATATAAGTGAGAAAGCTTGGCGAATGGAAGGGTCCAAAATGTTTGTTGGGGTGGATACCCAGGTAAGTATGGAAGATCTGCTGCGCGGGATTATTATCCAGTCAGGTAACGACGCTAGTGTTGCCGTGGCGGAGCATATCGCCGGTAGTGAAGAAGCTTTCGCCGATATGATGAATCAGTATGGTGAAGTCTTGGGGTTGACTGAATCATTTTTCATGAACTCCAGCGGCCTAGATACTGAGCTTTACTACAACACCATGTCAGCGCGGGATCTTTCGCTTCTGGCAAAAGCAACAATCAATCGACATAGTGATTTTTATCCTATGTATTCAGAGCGGGAATTTACTTATAACGATATTCGACAAACCAATCGCAACACACTTTTATTTCGTGATCGCAATGTTGATGGATTGAAAACAGGATGGACGGATGCTGCTGGTTATTGTTTAGTTTCTTCGGCCGAGCGTGATGGAATGCGATTGATCTCCGTCGTTATGGGCACTGCCAGCGAAGAAGCAAGGGCCATTGAAACGCAGAAACTTTTGACTTATGGTTTTCGGTATTTCGAAACTCATAAACTTTATGATGCTGATCAAGTGCTGACTAATGTGCCAGTATGGTCAGGTGGACAAAATGCAGTTGATTTAGGTATCGAGGAAGAAGTGTACATCACCATACCCCGTGGGCAGGCTGAGTCAATGACAGCATCCGTTGATGTTGATGAAGTAATAAGAGCACCTTTGTCAGATAGACAAATTATGGGTGTAGTAAATGTGACTCTTGACAATGATATAATTTTTCAAGGTGAGGTAGTCACGATGCAAGCGGTAGATCGTGGTGGTGTATTTAAACGGTTTATCGATTGGATTACCCTGCTATTCAGCGATATGTTCTCAGGCTGATAGAAATTAAATGGTGAGTGACAATGATGCGAGCAATGGGGCAGCGAATGGTGATCCTCAAATGCCGAAAATTGAGTTTCCTTGTCTTTATCCAATCAAAGTAATTGGTGTTGCCAGTGAAAGCTTTCAGCAAGAAATTATTCACGCTATAGAACGCTACACGGGTAAAATTACCGGTGACTTAATTAAGGTCCGCCCAAGTAAGCAGCGCAATTATGTCGCAGTGACTCTTACTATTGCTGCTACTGGTGAAGATCAGCTAAAAAGTATTTTTGCCGACTTAAAAGCCATCAGTAACGTCAAGATAGTTTTGTAAATTTTTGACAGGATTAGAATTTGCTACTAAGCAATTATAAGTGGTTTAAGGCGACCCCCCCTGCACATGATTCACAACTTCCCGAATTAATAGTCCGGCGACTTGGCCTACAAGAATATCAGCCATTGTTTAAGTCAATGCGGTATTTGGCAGAACACATCGAACCTAATCGCGCTGATGAAATTTGGTTGCTGAGCCATAAACCTGTCTACACGCAGGGGCAAGCTGGTGCTGCTGAACACATTCTTGAGCCGGGGAATATTCCGGTTGTGCTAATCGATAGGGGAGGACAGGTCACCTATCATGGGCCGGGGCAATTGGTTTGTTACTTGTTATTGAATATGCGGCGGCGCAAATTTGGGGTGCGGAAATTAGTAGATACCATTGAGTCTGCGGTACTTCGGACTCTTAGCGAATTTGGTATTGAGGCTAGGACTAAGCCAAAAGCTCCCGGAGTCTATGTGAAAGATGCTAAAATAGCTGCATTGGGATTACGTATTAAGAACGGTTTGAGCTATCACGGTCTAAGCTTAAATGTAGGAATGGACCTAAAGCCTTTCGCGCAGATCAATCCCTGTGGTTTCGAAAATTTAGAAGTAGTACAGATTGCAGATTTCGTAGAGAAAAGGGAAAACTTGTTGCGGGATGTAAGTAATTCCCTTAGCAATAATCTATTGGTCGAACTGGGTTATATGATTCATTATTAGCAATCTGACCTATTATCAAGAGTGGCAGGTAATTCCCATTTTAATTGGGCATGAAAATGACCAAACGCGATCGTCGTAACGTATTAGTTGAGGGTGAAAAACTTCGTGGAGCGGATAAAGTTCGTCGCATCCCGGTTAAAGTGATTCCTACAACTGAGCTACCAAAAAAACCAGACTGGATTCGAGTAAAAATTCCAGCGTCTCCTAAAATTGCGCACATTAAGAATACATTGCGAAAGCACAAGCTGGCATCAGTATGTGAAGAAGCATCTTGTCCGAATCTCGGTGAATGTTTTAGCAATGGTACGGCGACTTTCATGATAATGGGAGAAATTTGTACACGACGTTGTCCATTCTGTGATGTTGCCCATGGCAAGCCGAAGCCCTTAGATCAGAATGAACCTTTAGAAATGGCGACCGCAATTAGCGAAATGAGCTTGGACTACGTAGTAATAACTTCTGTCGATAGAGATGATTTAAAAGACAGCGGTGCACAACATTTTGCTTCTTGTATTTCTGAGACCCGCCGCCTTAATCCAGAAATTCAAATTGAAGCATTAGTGCCAGATTTTCGCGGTCGCCTCGACATTGCGCTCGATATTTTAGAGCGAACGCCGCCAGATGTATTCAATCATAATCTTGAAACAGTGCCGCGGCTCTATAAACAAGCTAGACCAGGAGCAGACTATCAATGGTCGCTGGAGTTGTTAAAAGCTTATAAGCAAAGAAAACCGGATGTAATGACTAAATCTGGAGTAATGCTCGGTCTCGGGGAAACAATCGATGAGGTTAAGGAAGTACTCAAGGATTTGAAAAATCACAACGTAGATATGATTACACTTGGTCAATATTTACAGCCAAGTAAGGATCATCTTAGGGTTGATAGGTTTGTTCATCCTGATGAGTTTAATGATTTGAGAGAGTTCGGCGAAGCTCTGGGTTTCCTTCATATAGCGAGCGGGCCTTTGGTACGCTCTTCTTACCATGCAGACAAACAAGCTCAGGGCGAGGAAATTTCTTGAGATTTCTATTCTCAAAAAATTAATGGCTTATGAATGTCAGCCTCCGCCAGCTTGTAACCAGTCTAATCGCTCTTCTCGTATCAATTGCTACAGTATTTCTGTTTACTCATAATGCGCTACAACTAGGCAATGAGCCGCTAGTATTCCGTGCTTTGGTCTTAAGTATTGCAATTCTTGCTGCACTAATTGCGGTATATCCTTTTTATCCTACCTTTTCTGGTAGACCAATTACCTATGGCGTATTCATTTGTCTGCCAGCTCTGCTACCAGGCTTCTTGTACTTTTTATATTTGTTGCCCCAGCAAGCAGGTATTGGATTGTCTGCTGAACAATTATCTAATCAGCTAATCACTGATAGTTCTAGCAACGGCATTATTGAAGTTGGATTTAGCTATCCGATTTTTACGCCGGCCATTAAAGTAACTAATCAAGAGTTATTCACGAGACACGTAAATGTTTTTTTGAGAATAACTGACAGCAATAACGAAGTTGCTTTGTATAGAGCCGTGCGCTCTCGCATTCCTAGTACTGGCTTAAGTGTGGAAGCAACGGTGCAAGGAATGCTTGGCGAGAATGAGGAATTTCTCTTTCTACCTTTGAAATTACCACCAGTGGCTAGCGTAAGTGGCAAAGTAGTTTTTGTTATTAGCAATCTGGACGACGGTGCCACATTTACTGAAGCTTTGGGGCGAGCTTCTCAGGCGCAGTTTGAACTTAGAGAGTCTGAAACTGGGGTATTGATTATGGAATTTCCGTTGAATCGACTATAGGACTAAATGCAGCTTCATGATATTGATAGAGAAAATCAGTAAAATAGAGAAACGTCAGGATTATAAATTACCTGCAAGAATGGCTTTTTGTAAAGTGAAGGGGTTTAAAATGAAGATTCAGTTAGTAAAAAATTTACTCACATTGATCGCAACATTACTTGTATCGGGGTCAGTAGCACAAAGCAGTTGGCAAGTGCCGCGAACAGAAACGGGCGTGCCTAATCTGCAAGGTGTCTGGACTTCCGCTAGTATTACAACGCTGGAACGCAACCCAAATTTAGGGGAGAAGTTAGTCGTCACCGCGGAAGAAGCGTTGGAAATGGAAAGGACGGTAGATTTTAATGTGCTATTCTGCAATAGATGATGCTCCTAGTGATCCTAACCGTGCTGCACCAACAGACGGAAATGCAGATGCGGGTTACAATGCGTTCTAGATAGACCCTGGGAAGCGGCTTGCTCGCATTGGCGAGGAATACCGCACCCCCTTTATTGTTGATCCAGAAAATGGGCAAATTCCTTATACCGAATCTGCTGGCCGCGCATTCTTCGAATATCGGCAAAACAGTGGCTTTGATGGCCCGGAGCAACGGCCCTTGGGAGAGCGTTGCATGGTGGGTTTTGGTTCGAGCGCAGGGCCGCCCATGCTACCTGTGCTTTATAATAACCATTACCAAATTGTCCAAAACGAAAATTATGTAATGATTCTGGTTGAAATGAATCATGATGCGAGGATAGTTAGATTAGACTCCGAACACCTCAGGGATGATTTCAGACCCTGGTTAGGAGACTCAATTGGTTATTGGGAGGGTGATACTTTAGTTGTGGAAACAGTTAATTTTCATCCCCAGCAAAGTTTTCGCTTTGCTATCAAGCACACGCTATATTTGCCTCAGACCGCCAAAGTTATAGAGCGTTTTACGCGAACTGCTGAGGATGAAATTCTTTATGAATTCACGATCGAGGACGAGCTGGCCTATTCGCAACCATGGACTGCCCAAATCCCTTTGCGACCGGCTGAAGGAGCCCTTTATGAGTATGCTTGTCACGAAGGAAACTATGCCTTACCTGGAATTTTAGCTGGTGCGCGCAGAGAAGAGCTGGAAGGTATTAACTAAATTGCATTTTGGTAACTGCTAGTTTTAAATGCTGGCAGGGCAATCACTACCAGTGATGCTAGAGCAATCAACACTAACGCGCTGATAATCGGCAGAGAAAGTCCAATTAGTTGGATTAGAACGATAAGTAATATTAAACGTATACGTTCATACTGTATTGCTGTCGTTCTGGCTTCCATACAAAAGCCATGAACACACAGTGAATACGCTAGAAATAATACTAAACCAAGCTTAATTGCGAATATTATGGCGTTAGCGTTTAGCAATAGATAGAGGCTAAGAATTATCGTTATTACAAATTGAATGAAAGTGTAATACTTAGTAAATGCACTTATTTCAGGATCGAATTGGCTCGTTAAATCTATTTCTTGATGTTTGAGTTTGCAGCTCGAATCTTGTCCCTGGGGCTGCCATCCTGGCCGCATAAAACATAGTTTCAATTTGTTTTTCCAGCCTGACATCTTGATTAAATCTATCAGTAAACTCCAATATACATGAAAATTCGCCCACACTGGGTTCCAGCTATTTAGTGGCTTCCGCAGCCCGAAAATAATTTTTTCATCTGCGAGTTCATCTTGAAAACTTCCAAATAACCGATCCCAGATAATAAAAACACCACCGTAGTTTTTATCCACATAGATTTTATTTCGCGCGTGATGAACACGGTGGTTTGAGGGAGTTACAAAAACCGATTCCAAAAGCCCAAGTTTTGGTAGGTGCTCTGTGTGCACCCAGAACTGATAAATCAGGTTCAAGCTAACCACCGTAAACAAAATTTCAGCGGGAAAACCGAAAACAAAAAAAGGCAGATAAAATAGAAAGCTGTGGAAATCTATGCTGGTTTGGCGCAGCGCTGTGCCGAGGTTAAAATCTTCACTTTGATGATGAGATACATGAGACCCCCAGAATAGAGCGACCTCATGTCCAAAGCGATGCTTCCAATAATAAGCAAGGTCGTAAAGAACAAAACAGAATATCCAGACCCATGCCTCATTGTCAGGAAGTTGGCTAAGCTGAAAGTGAACGACCACCAGTTCGTACACGGACCCAGAAAGGCCAACTACAACTAAGCCCTCTAGTCGACTTAAACTTCCCATGGATAGGCTATTTATCGTGTCATTAATTCGGTAGGTATTATTATTTTTTGCCATGCCATAGGCGAATTCCAACAATATGAGTATGAAGAAGCATGGAATCGCGTAAAGTATTAAATCCATTGTTGGTCCAATTGATTTGGTGAGATCTACCTCAGCCATTGTAATCTCTTAACCCCAGCCTGCAAATCACGTTATCATCTGTCTTGGCAGGTGGTGGCTCTTCTGAGAAAGATGCGTACCGCCGATTCTTGAACGATATTCGATAAGTAGTTTGTCTAGGAGCAGTTCCAAAATGAAGAAAAGGGTTATATTTCTCGGATTAGCCATCTTAATGTTTGGTGGTAATTCAATATTTGCTCAGGCTATTCAACAAACAAAAGGAAATTATGTTGATAAATTCCGGCAGCTAGATGAAGTCTTGCCAACACCAAATGTTTATCGAAATGCTTCTGGAGCGCCAGGTCATGAGTATTGGCAGCAGGAAGTTGACTACGAAATTGTGGTGAGCCTCGATGAGGAAAATCAGCATATCAATGGAACGGCCACCATTAGTTACCAAAACAATTCACCTGACACGCTCAATTACCTCTGGTTTCAGCTAGATCAAAACCGGTTTCAGCGTGATTCGATGGCAGAATTAACTAGTACCTACAATAGCTCAAGCCCAGACGCTGAGGACAACGACCCGGCGAGGATAAGTTTAGGCCAGTTGCGCAGGCTGCAGTACATGTCCGATGCTGATCACGGCTATCAAATTAATGGTGTGACCGATAATCAAGAAAATCAATTAAGGTACACCACTGTTGGTTCCTTAATGAGAGTCGATCTAGTTGGTCCTCTTCCGGCGGGCGGTGATACTGAGCTAGTAGTAGATTTTGAATTTGACATTATAAATGGGAATGTACTCAGTCCTCGTGGTGGTTATGAATACTTCCCGAATGATGAGAATGGGGGGGGGAACTATATATTTGCTCTTTCTCAGTGGTTTCCTCGACTGGTAGCCTATACCGACTATGAAGGTTGGACTAATAAAGAATTTCTCGGGTCTGGAGAATTCACTCTTGAATTTGGCGACTACGATGTAGAAATAACCGTTCCAGAGGATCATATCGTAGCATCCAGTGGTGAATTGCAAAATCCAGATAACGTCTTAACAAGAGCACAAAGAGATCGCCTGGAAGAAGCAGAAAATGCAGCTCGGCCAGTTTATATTGTTACTCCTGAAGAAGCTCTGGAAAACGAAGCCGCCGGCGCAACTACTACAAAGACATGGCATTTTACTGCGGAAAATGTCAGAGATTTTGCTTGGTCCTCGTCCAGAAAATTTATTTGGGATGCTAAAGGGCACCACCAACCTAATGCTGAACAAGAATTAATTATGGCCATGTCTTTCTATCCGAAAGAGGGCGGTACGTTATGGTCAGACTATTCCACTGAAGTAGTAATTCATACTCTGGATGTATATAGCCGCTTCTCGTTTGATTACCCCTACCCAACAGCGCAATCGGTGAATGTCGGTTTTCTCGGTGGCATGGAATATCCGATGATTACGTTTAATGGGCCTCGTACCGAATTGCAAGATGATGGCACGCGTACTTATAGTCTCTCCGAAAAGCGTTTTCTTATTGCGGTAATTATTCACGAGATTGGCCATTTCTATTTTCCTATGATCGTAAATTCTGATGAACGCCAATGGACCTGGATGGACGAGGGGCTGAACAGCTATCTTGATTCGGTGGCGGGACGAGAATGGGATGCTGAAATGCCTTGGGGGGTAGAGCCTCGTTTCATTACCGACTATATGCGTTCTTCAAACCAAGTTCCGGTGATGACTCAATCGGATAGTGTGTTGCGTTTAGGCCCGAATGCTTATTCGAAACCAGCTACCGCGATTAATATTCTTCGCGAAACAATTATGGGAAGGGAGTTATTCGATTTTGCATTTAAAGAGTACTCGCGTTTGTGGGAATTTAAGCGACCGACACCAGCTGATTTTTTTCGAACGATGGAAGAAGCATCCGGCATAGATCTTGATTGGTTTTGGCGAGGTTGGTTTTATACTACAGATCACGTTGATATCTCATTGAATCGTGTTTATGAAATGCGTATTGATACTGAGAACCCTGATATAGATTATTCGCGCCAGAGAGACTATGAAAAGTCTCACCCACCTTCGGTCTATATTGAAAGAAACCGACAGGAAGGCTTGCTTACTTGGGTTGAAAGAAATACTGATGTACGAGATTTTTACGACGACAATGATCAGTTCACGGTAACTAATAAAGAGAGAAACAGATATAACAGTTTTCTTGAAGGCTTAGATGATTGGGAACGAACTGCACTGGATCGTGCTGTGGAAGAGGATCTCAATTACTATATTTTGGAATTCTCGAACAATGGCGGATTGGTAATGCCAATAATTTTGGATGTGGAATACGCCAGTGGTACTAGAGATGAGATTCGCATTCCGGCTGAGATTTGGCGACGTTCTCCTCGTAGCATTAAGAAATTGCTAGTGGCGGAAGAAAATATTGTCAGTATTACAGTCGACCCTCTGCAAGAAACTGCTGATACCAATATTGAGAATAATTATTATCCCCGCCGCATTATTCCATCTCGAATCGAAAGTTTTAAGGGTCAGGGTGGGAGTAGCTTGTTAAGTCGAGATATCATGCATGATATTACTACTGAGATTGCCACTGACGATGGTGATGAAGAAGAGGATGATGACTAGATTGTTTGCGACTAAAATACTGAATGGTTTTAAGGTGCAGGGCGGCCTAGTGTTGAGTGTGCTGATTTTTTTTCTGCTGGCCCCTGGGAGTTTTGCCCACCAACAAAAAACTGCAGTTACCCGAATCCTCTTTAATACCAACTCGGGTAATATTGAAGTTATGCATCGTTTTCTGGTTCATGATGCGGAGCATGCAGCAGCACAAATATTTGGTGAGAGGCAAACCCTTCTCGAATCTGCCGAATCTAGGCAGTTATTTAGTAGTTATGTGATCAATCGCTTTGCTATCGAGGTTGAATACGCTAATGGATCAGTTGAGGCGCTAGATCTGAGCTATGTCGGCGAAGAACTAGATGGCCAATTTGTCTGGGTGTATCAAGAAATTGAAAATCAAATCGAAATTCAGGCAATGACAGTTGTCAGTACGGCACTAAGGGATATTTGGCCAAGTCAGTCGAACTTAGTGAATATTGAAAGAAGTGGAGAGGTACTTAGTTTATTATTTGCTGGAGCTGTTGAAGTTTTAACGGTGCAGCTCTAGCACTAGTGTTTGTATATTTAAGTTCGCTTTACCGCTAAGCCTTTGTATTCAGCTATCGCCAGTCCTGCCGCAACGCTATTAAAGGGGTCATGTTCGATAACCATTCCTGGAAATTGTCTCTCTAAGATAGTTTTTACGGCAGGAATTAAGGACGAGCCGCCGGTTCGAATAACTAGTTCTATGTCGCCAGTTTGCAGCTGTGCTTTGTGCAAGACATCGGTAATGGATTGTTGGAAGTCCAACAACAAAGACGAAATAATACTTTCAAACTGTTCTCTACTGACTACCAATTCTATATCAAGTTCTGGTACGTCAAGAACCGCCTCTGCTTTTTCTGACAGTTCAACTTTTAAATCTTTAAGAGCTTGAAATACCAAGTAACTGTAATTGTTTTTGATCAAGTCATATAGTCGCTGAAATTTTATGGCGGCTTCATCGTTGTATTCAATTCGTTGCTTCAGTTGAGTAGTGAATTTGTTTTGATTCATCATATAGCTGATTGCCCAGTTTAATAATAAATCCTCATATTCTTCAAAAGGGAATGCTGTTTCTATTTCTCGATCTTCTCCCTCTCGGCGCCATCTCTCGCCTTTGCCTAAGAGGGGGAAGAGCAGTTCCTTAAATAGTAGTTGGTCGATATGATCTCCACCAAGGCCAATACCATGTGTGGAAATAACTTCAAAATCGCTATGATTGCGTCGTAAAACACATAGATCCAAGGTGCCGCCCCCAAAGTCCACTGCCAGAAGAGTTTGTTCAGCGGCCTGAGGATGGGCATGCACATAACTGAGAGCTGCAGCTATTGGCTCAGCGTAATAGGTCTGTTCAGTAAATCCGGCGTGACCGTATGCTTCTGATAGGAAATCAAGGGCCTGGCTGTTGCGGCTATTTTCTGCTCCTTCAAAATTTACAGGGTGACCGATACAGGCATGCAGAGCTGAATCAGAACCTATAGAAGAATTTTTTCGTAAGGTGCTACGAATAGATTTTCGAATTCTTAGAAGTAGAGGGGTTATCAGCGCAACTAAGCGAAAGGCCCGGTCAAATACCATGAGTCGTGGAGTTTTAGGGCTTCCTAACAAGCGTTTTATGCCCTTAAAAAGCCGACCTTTCTCGCCACCATCTACAAATGACTGGCCATAGACTTTTTGAGTATTGGCCTCTTCAGGTAATCCATGGTCCCCAAGTTGCCCAGTCGTCGTGCGCCCTTCGCCTAGTATTTCAGCACTTAACTCGACAGTCCTTCCCATGTTTGCTGAGATATATTCATTAATAGCACTTTGCCCAGTTTGAATCTGAAAATGGCGATCGACATAGGTTGCAGAAGGCATAACGCTGGTATGTTCTTCAAGAGGAATTAAATATACCTTGTCGCCATTGAAAACAGCAGCAGTACTATTACTGGTGCCATAGTCGATGCCAATACCAACAGCGTTCGAATTTTCACTCTCGGCGGTATAGTTATCTGTGGCGTTTGCAGCCGAGAAAAGGGGTTGCTGTGAAGAGTGGGTCACTGTGTTCTGCTCGAATTCACTACTTGAGGAGTTTTAAATAAGCCAGCTCATTATTGCGGCAGGCTATCTTGGTATTACTGAACGATTGGACTAAAACATAACTACTTGCTTGTTAGCTAATACGTCTGCCCTAAGCAAATCGATCGAGTGTTATATCACATCGAGCGCACCAATCTCTACTTGCTAGGGTGGAAATTGGATGTTAATTGATTGAATATGGAGCTTTTTGCACTCCACCCAATGGTAGCTCGTGATATTGTCTCTAAATTTAGCCCGCCCATCCCTTTCCTAGATCGTTTTAGCAAGTAGCTAGAAAGGCGCAAGCTAGTTAACTAGTTGAATAATAGAGAAACTTAACCTATCCTCCACCGTTCAGATATAGAGTTAACATTTTATTCAAGTTGTAGAATTTTATGGGAGTTTTCATGACCGGAGTATCTCTGCGCCAGTTGCGGATAGGTGTATCATCTTTAGTCCTCGTTTTAGTATTAGTCACTGAAGCCAATGCAGGAACGATTGTGCGTGTGAGTACGAGTATGGGTGACTATTCCATCGAACTCCTGGACGACCTGACTCCTTTAACTGTCCAAAATTTCCTGAATTATACAAGGCGTGGTGACTACAACGGTACCTATCTGCATCGCGTTGAAAATAATTTCGTAGTTCAGGGCGGTGCTTATCGATTCCAGTTATTTGTTGGCCCAATCGATATGGCTATGGATCCTCCGGTGGTAAATGAATTTGCGGTGTCAAATACATATGGAACTGTTGCGATGGCTAAATTTTCTGGAGATCCAGATAGTGCCACGAATCAATGGTTCGTTAATACAGCTGACAACAGCAACAGCCTCGATGCAACTAATGGTGGATTCACTGTCTTTGGCAAAGTTCTTGGATCAGGCATGGATGTTCTAGAGGCGATCGATGACTTACCCACGATCAATTTAGGTAGCAAAGCCTCGAATGCACCATATTTTACTCTAAACTACTCCAATCCTCTCGATTTCGTTTACCAAAATGTTGAAGCCGTCGAACGTTTTAGCGAGGCTTATCATATCTATGAAGCTGCGTCTGGCCTTCTAATCACCTCTGTGGATGTCGATAACGGCACGCTAGTTAACTTAAGTCTCGGTACAGTTGCGTCAAGTATAGGGTTAGTTATTCAAGCAGATCTATTTTCAGTAATACCACGACGAGATGCCTATGAAGGTATTGCGACATTTTCAAGCACTGATAATCGCTTACGTATTCCAAACTTGGAAGTTTATTTCAATGGTATTGTCAGCGTTGTGAACAATGTGGTTTTTGTCCTCAGTGATGCAGATAATTTTCGATTTACTCTAGAATCTTATGATCAGTAGTCAGGCTCTCTGAAAGGATTTTTTCTATCTACTAAGACTTATTAGATTTC
Source organism: Gammaproteobacteria bacterium (assembly GCA_012960305.1). GTDB lineage: Bacteria > Pseudomonadota > Gammaproteobacteria > Pseudomonadales > Pseudohongiellaceae > UBA9145. The sequence goes on from DUBM01000019.1 coordinate 54,010, forward strand.
GGAAACTTGAGTAGCAAAATAGGGACAAGTAGATGTCAGCACCGAGGGGAGAGTTTACATCCAGATTTGGTTTCTTGATGGCGGCATCGGGCTCCGCGGTCGGATTGGGAAATATCTGGGGCTTTCCAACCAATGCAGCATCGAATGGCGGTGCAGCATTCCTTTTTACCTACCTCATTCTAGCCTTCGCACTAGCCTACCCTGCACTGATGGCCGAACTTATTATCGGCCGGCATGCCAGGGCTAACGCAGTTACCGCATTAAAATCTATTTCCTCTGGTCGTGGGAGTACGATGTTGGCTGTATTCATAGGGTTTTCTGGCATTATCACTGTCAGTTTGATTCTCAGTTTCTATGCCATTGTCAGTGGGTGGATGATGGCCTTCTTTCTCGATCCAATTGCACGTCTAATTGGTCTTGATGGCTTTTCCCAATGGTTAACCGAAGACGCTGTGTTAAGGAATAGCATATTTGTCGTTTTATTCATGATGCTAACGGTTGTCATTATTAGTGCAGGCGTGAAAGATGGCATTGAGAAGTGGGCTTCACGGCTGATGCCCTCGCTGGTTATAATTCTTGTTTTGTTGATTATTTATGTTCTGACCCTTCCAGGAGCTATGGATGGTTTGAGAGCGTACTTGGTGCCAGACTTTTCAAGAATTGCTGACCCAGGGTTGCTTGTAGATGCAATGGGCCAAGCTTTTTTTTCCCTGTCTCTGGGGGTCGGAACCATGTTAATTTATGGTTCTTATATTGGTAAGGATGAAAATCTTCCAACCGTAGGGTCCCTAGTCGCGCTCCTCGATGTAGGCATCGCAGTCTTGGCAGGCATGTTAATTTTGCCTGCGATGTATGTTGCTCTTGGAAATGGTGTGGAAATCTATGATGCTGCTGGGGGTTTGATCGCCGGTCCAAGACTTATTGTGTCTGTTCTTCCGGCCCTATTTAATACCATGGGGTTTATGGGAATTTTTGTAGCTCTCGCATTTTTTAGTCTGATGACTATCGCCTCGCTTACTTCCTCAATTTCAATGCTCGAGGTTCCTGTTGCCTACGGAGTCGAGTACCATGGAACAGAGCGCCGCACAGCAGCAGCGGTTATCGGCGCAGCAATTACATTGATTGCGCTAATCATTGTATTCAATTTCGATCTCCTATTTGATTTGGTAGTGACCTATACTACCGAAAAGAGTCAGCCGCTGTTGGGCTTTGCATTTTGTATCTTTGTTGGCTGGATCTGGAGCCGCAATGACATTCTTGCTGAGATTAAACAAGGTTGTTCTGGGGCTGAATCAGGTTTATTTTGGAGAATTTGGCCTTTTTATGTGAAATTTATCTGCCCAGTGGCTATTTTGGTTGTGTACTTTCAATAGACAATGTTAAAACAGAATTGAGCCTATTCGATCTAAGATTCATTTAATATGGGAATGACAGATATGACGAAAGCATCGGAATTACCCCTCAGCTATTCTATTGATTCAACATGTAGCGCAACCTTCCCAAGTCGGCGCGAGTTCCTTACTTCTTTAGCTATCCTACCCGTCGGGGTGGGCGCGGGACTTTTATCCAGCAATGCCTTTTCTGCAGATACTGGAGTGTTAGCAAACGTAAAAGCATTAACTTTTGATGTGTTTGGAACGGTTGTTGATTGGCGCTCTTCAATAATTAGGGAAGGGCAGCTTCTTTCAGCAGCTAAGGGGTTCGATGTCGATTGGCCGGAATTTGCTGATCACTGGCGTTCAGGTTATGGCCCAGCGATGAATAAAGTTCGAACCGGCGAGCTACCTTGGACAAAAATCGATGACCTACATCGGCTAATTTTGGATGAACTGGTGGTTGAATTCGGGATCAATGGATTGAGCGAGGCCGAGATGGATCATTTCAACAAGGCCTGGCATAGGCTTTCTCCGTGGCCAGATACAGTTGCTGGTCTTAACCGCTTGAAAACTAAATTTGTGATTACAACTCTTTCGAATGGCAATGTATCCCTACTCACCAATATGGCTAAGAATGCTGGCATGCCTTGGGATGCAGTACTGTCCGCTGAATTATCTGGGCACTATAAGCCTGATCCAGAGGCCTACCTGAAAGCCGCTGATCTCCTAAGCCTGAGACCTGATGAAGTTATGATGGTTGCGGCACATCCTGGAGATTTGCGGGCAGCTGCGCGCACGGGGCTACGAACAGCTTATGTGATTCGTCCCTTAGAGCGTGGCCCTGGTCGTCCTGTCAACATGAATCCAGATGGTGAATTCGATTTTACCGCTACAGACTTTCTCGACTTGGCCCGTCAATTAGGTGCCTGATTTTGTCTGAAATTGAATTGGACGACAGCGCTAAAGCCGAGCTGGTCGTAAAAATTAAAAAATACTTTGATGAAGAATTACAACAGGAGCTGGGAGGTTTCGAAGCCCAATTTCTGCTCGAATTCTTTTCAGCACAAATGGGGTGTTACTATTATAACCAAGGGCTAGCTGACGGTTTGAAGACATTTGAAAATAAAATGAAAGATGTGGAAGAAGGGATTTTTGAGTTAGAGAAAGCACCGCTTACTTCTAAGTAAAACTTAGCCAGCAGTTTATTATAGTTATTTATTTCCTTTATTTCCTTTATTTCCGTAATGGAAGTCGTAAAAAACTCACTACCATTGCTCTGTTGCGATTGGAA
>DUBM01000020.1 GCA_012960305.1 Gammaproteobacteria bacterium
GCTGTTCGCCATTTAAAGTGGTACGCGAGCTGGGTTTAGAACGTCGTGAGACAGTTCGGTCCCTATCTGCCGTGGGCGCAGGAGATTTGAGAAGAGTTGCTCCTAGTACGAGAGGACCGGAGTGAACGAACCTCTGGTGTTCGGGTTGTGTCGCCAGACGCATTGCCCGGTAGCTACGTTCGGACAGGATAACCGCTGAAAGCATCTAAGCGGGAAGCCCCCTTCGAGACGAGATCTCCCTTAGGACTTGATCCTACTAAAGTGCCGTTGAAGACGACGACGTTGATAGGCTGGGTGTGTAAGTGCAGCGATGCATTGAGCTAACCAGTACTAATTGCACGTGAGGCTTGACCATATAATCATGGGTTCTCCCATTGATTATATTGAAAAGCAACTAATCGACTTTAACGTACAGATGAAAATCAAGTTTGTATAACAAGTATTACTTTCTTCATTCGCCAGATTGTTAAGAATCATTCTTGACCCGGTAACAAGGGTTAGGAAGCCAGAATTGCCTGACGACAATAGCAAGCGTGAACCACCTGATTCCATCTCGAACTCAGAAGTGAAACCGCTTAGCGCCAATGGTAGTGTGGGGTTTCCCCATGTGAGAGTAGGTCATTGTCAGGCATCTAAATAAAAAACCCTCAGTCGAAAGGCTGGGGGTTTTTTATTGATCAAGTGTTGGTGAGCGATTGCTGCAAACTAAACTGAATAACGGTGAGTCTTGGCCAGTTATTATAATTCTTCGTCAAGCATTCTGCGGTGTTTTTCGAATGTAAATACGTCTAACATTCAACCTTTTACGCTAGTGCTTTTTTAAACACTTCTACTGCCTTCTCCATTTCTTCTCGACTACCAAGCGAGATTCGGCAATGGGTTTTTTCCATTGGCGGAAAATCTCGCCCGACCAATATCTTCTCTTGCAAACATTTGTCCCGAAATTCTGCGGCAGGGAACCCAAGCTTCACGAAAAAGTCGCTTACCAGGAAGGCACGGCCGATTAGTTACTAAGCGTGGTAAGTAATTTCATATTAATTCTGGTTACCCAATGCTCACAACTATTCTTCATTTTTTTCTGATTTCAATAATAACAAATCATTTTGCGTAACCATCCCTGGTCTCTATTGGGAGAAAATTTTTATCGCCCATCTAAAAGTTAGTGATCTTCTATTAGTTCGTTATTACTATTCAATAATTGCTTGCTGAATCGCATTTTCAAAATCGTACTGAGTTCCGCCGTGGGGTTGTTGTAGAAACAATACACCGGTCAATTCTTCTTCTGGATCACTCCACGTTCGTGTCCCAAAAGCCCCCATCCAGCCAAATGCGCCAGCGCTGCGGCGAGCACCTGCCGCAATAGGGTCCTCGGTAACATAAACCGTGTAACCAAACCCAAGACCATCTTGCACGCGGCCAATTCCCTCGTAAAGCCCTTCCGCCTGATCACTTCCCATCATGCGAATTGATCGAGGGCTTAAGAGACGATTGCCGAAAAGTTCTCCATCGTTGACCAACATTTGTTCAAATTTTAAATAATCTTCAGCGGTACTGTTGAGTCCGGCAGAAGCAGAAAAGTAATTCGTAGAATTATCAAAAAATCGGGACATATCGCGACCATCGATTACTACACGTCGGTCTCTGTATTCTTCGGGCACATTGAACCAGGTGTTATTCATATCAAGTGGTTCGAAAATGCGCTCTTTAATAAATTGATCGAAAGCTTGTCCTGAAACAATTTCTATAATCCGTGCCACGACATCCAGACCAACCAATCCGCTGTAAGACCAGCGTGAACCCGGCTGAAAATCCAACGCACCAGATGCATAACGAGCCATTTCAGTTTCTAAGGTTCTATCCGAAGGGAGGGGGAAAGGAGCCTGTGTCTGTAATAATGTTCCCAAACCACCTGTTCCGAGACCTGCGGTGTGAGTTAAAAGATCATGGATTGTAATTTCTCTATGTGAGGGAACAAAGCGGTGTTCTGGTAGATTCTCTCGGTCGATACGCCGGGGGCTAATATTTTCGTCTACAGGGGTATTGAGCACAGCAACCTGCATATCAGCAAATTCTGGAATGTACTTCGATATGGGGTCTTCTGGCCGAATGAGGCCTTCTTCGATCATCATCATTGCCGCCACACCTAATACTGGCTTGCTGGAACTCATCATGATAAAGATGGAGTCCTCTTGCATCGCCTTATTATTTTGTACGTCCATTAGGCCATGAGATTCAAAATGTATTAGCTTCCCCCGCCGAGCGACTGCGGTGACAGCGCCTTGAATATCCCCAGCATCCATATGTCGTTGAATGACCGTGTTTATCTGTTCCAATCGTTCTGATGACATACCTACTTCTTCCGGAGTAGCCCGAGGAATGTCAGCGGCGAATACCAAATTTACTAACAATAGGCTGCTAATAGAAAGAACACTGAATTGAGTCGATCTTGTTTTTCTCATAATGCTATCTTCTTTGTTAGGGGTTAATTTCGAGTGTATGCAAGTAAGAAGGTTTTGTCCAAATCTAGCCATCCTCTCTATTACTCTTATTCAGCAGCCCTCTCTTCCCCGTGAATCGACGAAGGTCTGTGTTACAATTAAGGAGTCTTACCGTAGGTGCTAGTGTTTTAATAACAATTAAAGTACAACGGAGATGCTCAAGGTGCTGTGCTGCTTGCTCCAATCTCGCATGCTTTCTGGAATTGCGAGGCTTTCGATACTGATGATTTCACTGCTGGTCGGTGGGTCTCTCCACGCCGCCGAAGTTCGTGAGTCGATAGACTGGCAGCGCTCTTTTCTTGATCAGTACTGTGTGGCTTGCCACAATGACGTAGTTCGCGAAGCTAACTTCACTCTGCAATCAATTGCTTTGGATCAGGTTGGCACTCACCTAGAAGAGGTGGGTACTTGGGAAAAAGTAGTCCTTAAACTCCGTGCTAGAGAAATGCCTCCGCCTGGTTTGCCGCGACCGGACGCTCCAACCTACGATCAACTAGCAACATGGCTAGAAACCTCACTCGATACAGCCGCAGCAGCTTCACCAAATCCTGGTCAGCCTGCAATACATAGATTGAACCGAGCTGAATATATCAATGCTATTCGAGATTTATTGGATCTGGAGATTGATGGTCGCGAATATCTTCCAGCGGACGATTCGGGTTACGGCTTCGACAATATTGCAAATGTGCTGACGCTTTCGCCAAGCTTGCTTGAGCGCTATATGATAGCGTCTGCGAAAATCAGCCAAATAGCTGTCGGTGATCCTAATTTATTACCCACAGCTAAAAGCTATGAAATGCGCCCAACCCTTATTCAAGAAGGTCGGATGAGCACGGAACAACCCTTCGGGACCAGGGGCGGTAACTCCGTTTCACATTATTTTCCTTTGGATGGTGAGTACCGAGTAAAAATTCGTTTGGCACGCACCCACGCTAATCAAATCATCGGGCTAGCTAATTCTCATGACATTGACGTTCGGTTTGATAGAGAAAAAATTGCCAAGTACACAATTGGGGGTGAGGGCATTATCAATCCCTGGGCTGCGGTTATGTATGCCTCTGAATATGAGCAGACAGCCGACGATGGTTTAGAATTGATGCTCGATATCCAGGCAGGTACTCATTCATTGGCCGTTGCGTTCCCAGAAAAGCGGGGTTTGCCGGAAGGGTTGCTAGAGCCACGACTTTCTTCAGCTTCCTACGAGTTTGCTGGGGATAGAGATATGCCGATGGCGCTAGGCAGTATCGAAATTTCTGGCCCCTACAATGCTAGTAAACCAAAAAGTACGCCGAGCCGTGACCAATTATTTCTCTGTGAGCCCGTGGGAACAGACGCTGGGGATATGGCTTGTGCTACCGAGATACTTTCTGCTCTAGCAAGGCGCGCCTTTCGTCGACCAGTTACTAACGACGACCTTGCGACTCTGTTGAATTTCTATTCCAGCGGCAGAGCTGAAGGTGGTTTCGAAAGGGGGGTTCAGCGGGCGTTACGCGCTGTCTTGGTGGACCCAGAATTTTTATTTCGTATTGAATCAGATCCTCGAGATATAACCCCAGCAACTGCCTTTCAGTTAACTGATATTGAATTAGCTTCACGACTCTCCTTCTTTTTGTGGAGCAGTATTCCTGATGACGAGCTATTGATATTGGCCGAAAGAGGGACTCTTAGTGAACCCGCGGTGCTACGCGCTCAGGTTGAAAGAATGCTCGCCGATTCACGCTCAGGGGCTTTGGTAGAAAATTTTGCAGGTCAGTGGTTGTATTTGCGAAACTTGCCTGGAGTGGCTCCAGACCCTGATATATTTCCCGAGTTCGATGATAATTTGCGCGAAGCGTTTCGTACTGAAACGGAAATGTTTGTTGATAGTCAATTGCGGTCCGATCGCAATGTCTTGGAATTGTTGACTGCTGACTATACATTCTTGAATGAGCGGTTGGCTCGGCACTACGATATATCAGGTGTCTATGGAAATCACTTTCGTAAAGTTATATTAGAGAGTGAGCAACGAGGTGGATTACTAGGGCAAGGAAGTATTCTTACGGCAACATCCTATCCCAACCGAACATCGCCGACATTGCGTGGTAAATGGGTGCTGGATAATTTGTTAGGCACACCGCCGCCACCACCACCGCCCGATGTGCCGGATTTAGAAGACAGTGATAGCATAAGTCCGCGTTCCGTAAGAGATCGCCTAGAGGCGCACCGCACTAATCCAGTTTGTGCCAGCTGCCATTCAAGGATGGATCCTTTCGGGTTAGCGCTGGAGCCATTCGATGCAATTGGTGGTTTGCGTAGTTATGACGGTGGCGAGCTAATTGATGCATTCGCAAGCCTGCCAGATGGTTCGAGTTTCGATGGACCGAAAGGTGTACGTAATTATCTATTGGGCAACGAAGAACGCTTTGTTAGCACGTTAACGAAGAAATTATTAACCTATGCACTTGGTCGTGGGCTTGAAAACTATGATCCGCCAGCAGTGCGAAAAATTGTGCGAGCCGCAGCAGATGACGATTATAGTTGGTCGTCGTTAATGATGGGCATCGTAGAAAGCGTGCCATTCCAAATGAGGAGGTCACAAGAACTATGATCATCACCAAGAAACATCTGCCAAGACGAAAATTTTTACGCGGGCTTGGAGCAACAGTAGCCTTACCATTATTAGACAGTATGATCCCTGCACTTACTGCGCAGGAGTTGACTGCAGCGAAGCCAGTTCGCCGATTGGGAATCGTATATGTTCCTAATGGTATTCATATGAATACCTGGACACCACCTGAAGCAGGCAGAGAGTTTTCATTACCGTCCAGCTTAGAACCTCTTGCGCATTTTCAAGATCAGATGTTAGTCGTGACTGGGCTTTCAAATAAAATGGGTGATGCCTGGCCAGGCGAAGGGGCAGGGGATCATGCTCGAGCAGCAGGTGCTTATCTCACCGGAGTTCATCCAAAAAAGACTGAAGGTGCTGACCTTCGTGCTGGTATATCTATCGATCAGATTGCAGCAAGAGTTATGGGTAGAGAAACACAATTGTCCTCACTCGAGTTATCGCTGGAATCGAGAGAAAGCGTCGGCTCATGTGACCCCGGTTACGCTTGTGCCTATGCCAACACTTTGAGTTGGAGTAGTGCAACTACGCCATTGCCTATGGAGAACAATCCGAGGATGGTTTTTGAACGGTTGTTTGGTGGGAATGAGAGCACAGATCCCGAAGCTTGGCGAGCGCGCCGTGAAGAAGATAGTAGTATTCTTGATGCTGTTGGTGACAAGATAGCTCGGCTGCGTGGCGATCTAGGTCATCGCGATCAACTTAAGCTTGAGGAATATCTTGAGGCCATCCGCAATGCGGAGCGGCGCATACAAATGGCAGAGTCACAAAGTGACCGTGAGTTGCCAGTTATCGAGCAACCAGCCGGTGTGCCAGATACATTCGCAGAGCATGCCAAGATAATGTTCGATTTACAATTGCTAGCCTATCAGGCTGACCTTACCCGTGTTATTACGTTCATGGTTGGTCATGAAACTAGTCAACGTGCCTATCCTGAAATAGGAGTGCCGGATGCCCATCATCCATTGTCACATCACGGCGGCAGTGCAGAAAAAATCGAGAAGTTAATAAGAGTGAACAGATATCACACTGAAATGTTTGCCTACTATATAAGTCGTTTGAGAAACACAGCTGATGGGGATGGGTCATTATTGGATCATTCCACTATTCTTTATGGTAGTGGTATGAGCGATGGCAACGGGCATAATCATCATAATCTGCCTACGATGTTGGTAGGCGGTGGAGCAGGCACGATTAATGGTGGGCGCCATATTAATTTTCCGCGCGAGAAAGAAATACCAGTCACTAATCTCTTTCTTGATATGCTCAACAAATTAGATGTGCCACTTGATACTTTTGGTGATAGTACTGGCAATCTGAACGTTTTAGCTGAGGCTTAAAAAGTGCAACAAGGAAACCGAAAAATATTCAGGTTTGTCGTAGCGACGTTTTTCATTTTTGAAATAATAAGCGTGAGAGCTTCCGGATCCGAACTGCTTGAAGCTGCTCAGCGTAACAATACTGAAACCGTACTCACACTATTGGCTGAAGGAATTAATGTTAACGCCAGCCAGCCAGACGGAGCGACCGCCTTACACTGGGCTGCTCACTGGAATGAGATTAGCGTAGCCCAACAACTGATCGATGCTGGCGCAGTCGTCAGCGCGGTCAATGAGTTTGGGCTTACTCCTCTGTCCATGGCCTGTCGAAATGGCAGCGCAACAATGGTAAGTATCTTACTCGCAAGTGGCGCTGATGCCACAGCGGCACAACCCAGTGGTGAAACTGTACTTATGACTTGCGCCCGGACAGGCAATCGCGAAGCAGTTGAACAATTACTGGCAGGCGGTGCGAATCTCGATGCAATGGAAGAAAGAAGTGGTCAGACGGCACTTATGTGGGCTGCAGCGGAAGGGCATTCAGCAGTCATTCATGCCCTAATTGAAGCTGGTGCTGACGTGAATGCAAGTTCTCACGGGAATTTCACCGCGTTACTTTTTGCAGCACGGGCAGGGGCGTTAGATGTATCTAGGCATTTGTTGGGAGCAGGTGCTGAAGTTAACGTAGCGACAACGGTTGGGCATAGCGCTCTGTTGATTGCTGCGGCTAGTCTTGATGCAATCACTGGTAGTGATTATCGCTTAGTCGTAGAAAGCAGCGATCACGAAGCTCTGGGTTTACTATTACTTGAACACGGTGCCGATGTTGCACAAGCGGATCAATATGGTATGACTCCGCTGCACTATGTTGTGGAGATGGGCAAACCTGTTTTGCTTAATGCTTTATTAGGGAAAAACGCTAACCCCAATGCACAGCTAACCGAAGGTCTGCCCTTTCGCCGAGGTGATTATGTAGGACGCGGCGCCTACAACGGTGCTTCACCATTCTGGCTTGCTGCACGTCTGGGCGAAACCGGTATGATGGAGTCGTTACTAGCGGCAGGAGCTGATCCAGAGCTTTCGTCAGCCTTTGGGGTAACACCTTTGTTAGTAGCTGCAGGTCTTACTCAGAGTGATGCTCGTATGGTGGCTGAAGAGAAATTATTAGCAGCGGTCAAGATGTTGGTAGTGGATGTTGGTGTCGATATCAATGCTGTTGATAGAAATGGCCAAACGGCGATACATGGTGCTGCAAATGTTTCTGGTAATAGCCTAATAGAATTTTTGGTTGATCACGGTGTTGATCCTATGGCCCTGGACAATCGTGGGAACAGCCCCTTAGATGTAGCGATGAGAACCCAACGCCCGAGGCCTATTACAGCGGCATTAATTCAAGAACTTGCAGCTCAGTAAAGCTGCAAGAGGAAGTGGCGTCGTGCTATTTAGTCTTTGGTCTCAGCTTAGCGGTCAATCAAGAGCACATATTAGATGTTAACTAATTCTTTGTTACAATAAAAAAAGGACTCGCGAGAGTCCCTTTATTCGTAGCTATTGAAATTGAAATTGAAATTGAAATTGAAATTGAAATTGAAATTGAAATTAGTTAGCAGGCTCAAGTCTTACAACAGCAGTCGGCACAAAATCGCCTCTACCGCCGCCATTGCCATCAGAAACCGCCAGGTAAATATAGCCATCGGGGCCCTGCCGCACGTCACGAATTCTGCCCATGCCATAGGCCAAAGTTTCTTCAAAGATTACACTACGATAATCATCGCTCATATGAAGGCGCGCAAGCTGTTCGCCAATCAGCCCACCGGAAAGAATGCTGCCATACCACGCAGGAAACTTATCGCCGGTATAAATCATCAGCCCAGAAGTGGCAATTGACGGAACCCAAAAATGAGTAGGCTGTATCATGCCATCTTGACCTATAGCTTGATGAATAGGGCTGCCTATCGAACCATAGTTAACACCGCGGCCAATCACTGGCCAACCATAGTTGTTTCCAGCTTCGATGCGGTTGAGTTCGTCACCACCTTGGGGGCCGTGTTCAGATTCCCAAAGGTCACCAGTTTCTGGATGTATCGCCAAACCCTGTGGGCTACGGTGCCCGTAACTCCAAATTTCAGGAAGCGCACCATCTTGGCCAACAAATGGATTATCACTAGGAATACTGCCGTCATCATTAAGACGAACGATAACACCTTGATGATTGCTCAAATCTTGTGCCGGGTGGGCAGTTAAGTCGCCTCTAGATGGAGCCTGACGGTCTCCAAGAGAAAGGAATAAATAACCATCGTTATCGAATACCAGCTTGCCACCATAGTGCCCGAAGCCTATTGCTTGAGGAGAGAAAATCTCGACAACATTGCTAAGTCGATCATTTTCGAAGCGTCCTCGCACAACTGTTGTGTTCGAGCTTTCGCCGCGCTCTTTTGCTAAACTCAGATAGATCCAGCGGTTCTCGCTGAAATTTGGATGAGGAACTACATCAAAGAGTCCGCCTTGGCCATTGTAAAAGACTTCAGGTACACCCTGCACAGCTTCAGGTAGCAGTTGTCCATCTCGGACAATTCTCAGACGTCCAGGCTTTTCAGTTATCAACATATCACCGCCTGGGAGCCAAGCCATGGACCAGGGTTGCAATAAACCGTCGGCTACGGTGACAACGTTATAATCATGGTGGGATGCTGAATAATTAGTGGATTGCGCCGTGGCAACGGATGCAGCAATGGCTAGCAAGCCAACACCACTAAGCTTTAATAAATAACGAATCATGGTATTTCCTCTTTTATTTTTACTTCTATTTTAGTTTGCTTCTCATTCGGACAAAGCGGCTAAATCAAAAAATTTTTACGCTTCACTCTTTAATTAACTAGGGGAACAAATCAGCTAATTTCATTTTGTCATCGGCGCTCGCCGTATGGCTTATGTTAGCGATAATCCTAGCGAGTACTTTGGCTCTTTCTGGTACCTGCGCATTAGCTTGGATGGATTCCATCGCTCCCCGGCCTTCTTCAGTAGCTGAATGTTCAATACTAGCCACAGCATTAGCCATGTCTCGAATCCCTTGAGCCAACGCGCTATTAGCAATGATTGCATCCAGCATTGCTAAATCGTCATCGGAAGGGAAGTGATTCAATCCGGCAACGATGTCGGCCACTTCTTTCACGGCTGCTGCGTTAGCATCATTTTGCGCAATGGCGAACTGGGGAAAAAATCCAATTGCAGCCACCAATACCATTTTTTGTAAAATTGTGGATTTCATGATGGTCTCCTGAAATTGAGAGTTTTGTATGTGCTAATTATTTAGTCTATCTAAGTACCCAGAGAATAAATAGCTGTTTGCGATAAAACTGGCTCTAGATCTGACTTTTTCAGTTACAAAGAATTACAAAATTCTACAGTGATAATTGACTTAAGCGATTGATATTACTCTGGGTTTTCTAGGCCCGAAGAAGCCTTGGGCTTGCTTGTAGATGGTAGATTGCTTATCCTTGCTATGCTCGAACTTCGGTTACAATCACTCCTTATAAAATTCTGTTGATGTAGCCTTGGTAAACTAAAGCGGCGGCCGGCTTAGTTGGCGGGCTGGCATGATTTAAAGACGTGAATTCTGGAGAGTCTAAGATGACAAGAGCAAAACCCGTGATTTCGTCATTCATTATGAGTGTCGGCATCCTTATCTTTACCCAAACAGCCTGGAGCCAAAGTGGCACTGATGTCTATGCGGGAGATTGGCCGGATTATGGTGGCGATATGGGTGCTCAGCGGTATTCACCGCTCGATCAGATAAATGCAGAAAACGTTGACTCACTAGAGATAGCCTGGCGATTTTCGACTGAGAATATAGGGCCTACTCCTGAATCCAACGCTACGTTCACGCCCCTTGAAGTAGGCGGCGTGATTTATACCACGGTCGGGGCTACACGAAACGTCGTAGCGCTGGATGCTACCAATGGTCAATTATTGTGGATCTGGCGACCACAGGAAGGTGAAAGATTTGATGCTGCGCCGCGGAAGGGTTCAGGTAGAGGTTTGTCTTTTTGGCGAGATGGGGATGAAAAAAGAATTCTAATGACTACGCCGGGATTCTTCCTAGTTTCACTTGACGCTGACACTGGCATACCAGACCCCAACTTCGGAGACAATGGGATTGTGGATATGTTCGACGGGCTGCGACTAGGCGATGGCCGCACTGATGTCGACATTGGCTCTTCTATGCCTCCTTTTGTTATGAATGGTGTAGCCGTTGTAGGCCCAGCCCATAGGGTTTCAATGCGTCCACCGTCAAAATTCAACGTCAAAGGCGATGTGCGCGGCTTCGATGTTCGTACTGGTGAAATGCTTTGGACTTTCCGTGTTATTCCCCAACGCGGTGATATTGGTTATGAATCCTGGCAGAACGGTGGCGCGGAGATTTCAGGTAATGGTGGAGTTTGGGCACCTATGTCTGGGGACCCCGAGTTAGGCCACGTCTATTTACCAACTGAATCTGCGACCGGGGATCGCTTTGGTGCGGACCGCCCAGGTAACAATTTATTCACTAATAGCCTTGTTGCTCTCGATATCAAAACTGGAGAGCGCCAATGGCACTTCCAACTCATTCATCATGATATCTGGGATTGGGATAACCCTTCAGCGGCGATAGTCGCGGACTTACCCAATGGTCGTAAGATCGTGGCGCAAGTTACCAAGCAGTCCTGGGTTTATACTTTTGATCGCGTGACAGGCGAACCAATCTGGCCGATCGAAGAATTACCAGTACCAGCAGGCGACGTGCCAAGAGAGTGGTATTCACCAACACAACCCTTTCCAACTAAGCCAGCACCATTTGATCGTCAAGGCTTTACCGAAGATGATTTGATTGACTTTACTCCAGAGCTTCGCGGGCTAGGTTTAGAGGCAATCCAGCGTTTTCGCCTAAGTCCAAATGTTTATGCACCGCCATCTCTTGCTGATGCAGCGGATGGCACAGTAGGCACGCTCGCTTTGCCGGATGCAATAGGTGGGGCCAACTGGGAAGGAAGTGCTATGGATCCGGAAACCGGAATTCTATATATACCGTCGAGAACTAATGTTTCGCTGTTATCGGTGGCGAAAGATGAGAATTCGGACGTCGATTTTAGTCAATCCTACGGAGTGCGTGTCCCTCGAATCCGCGGCTTACCGCTGGTCAAACCACCTTACGGCCGTGTTACCGCAATAGATATGAATAGCGGCGATCACGTATTTCAAGTAGCTAACGCTGACACGCCAGACAACATAGCCAATAATCCTGCGTTAGAAGGACTAGATATCCCGCGTACCGGTGTAGCGACTCGGTCTGGATTGTTAGTAACGAAAACTTTGCTGTTTGTAGGTGAGGGTGTGGGCGGTGGTCCAACTTTGCGTGCACTTGATAAGCAAAGCGGTGATATCATTGCCGAAATTGATTTGCCTAATGCACAGACAGGTGTGCCGATGACTTACGAACATGATGGCAAACAATATCTCGTCATGGTTGTTAGTGGAAGAGGCTCAGCTGCCGAAATCGTGGCTTATACTCTGCCGTAACTTTATATTTGGAGAAATAGTTATTATGCGTACTTTATTTTTTCGATCGGTGTTAGCACCGTTAGTGTTGCTAGTGGCTCTGCCAGCGAATGCCGCAACATGGGTTTTGGACCCAGAAGGCTCCAAGGTTACTTTTCAATATAACTATGGCAGCGATCCATATGAGGGAGAGTTTAAGAACGTTGAGGCGGTCTTCGAGATTGACCCAATGAACCCAACTGCCTGTAATTTTCAGGTGTCGATACCGATCAATGATATTAGTCTCGATTCTCCTGAAGCATTAGATTATTTGCTCGACTACGAATTATTCGACGTCGATCAATGGCCAATGGCGACCTTTAAAGCAGAGAGTTGTAGCTTGGAGTCGATGAATTCATTTGTATCTGAAGGTACATTGACTGTTCGCGATGTTACTAAACCTATGAGTTTTCCTTTCAAGCTCGATGTGGAAATTGATGGCGGCTTGCGATTCCGGCTTACCAGTGAGGTAACTATAAAACGTTTGGAATATGGAGTGGGTCAAGGCTACTGGGCCAGTACTGCTGAGATCCCAAACGATGTAATTATCAAGGTTGATGTTTACGCTAAAAAACAGTAATAAATTAATTTTTCTTATATAGGTTATTTAAATGGTTTTTAAATTATTCTCTGAATCGCGCCGGGTGTCATTATTCTTAGTCTGTTCTATGTTATTGGTGTCATGCGATCGTGTCTTGACGCCTGATTTTAATACTGAAATCACTGAGGTTAGGTCCGGGGAGTATGTGCTAGATCCCAATCATGCATCGCTATTATGGAAGTTAAATCATTTGGGCTTCTCAACCTTCGTCGGTCGCTTTAATGACTTTGACGCCTCTTTGGATTTTGACCCCCAGAATGTCGAAAACTCAAGCTTGGAAGTTGTTATTAATACCTCTGGGTTAGATATTAATAATGAAGAATTCGCAGTGGAACTTAGAGGTGATTCTTGGTTTGATGTTGAGGCTTTTCCCCAAGCCATATTCCGAACTACCGTGTTCAAAGAAATGATCGATGAAGATACGTTTGTATTTGAAGGGAACTTAACTCTAAAAGGAGTTACTGCTCCTGTATCTCTCAACATAGACTTCCATGGTGGCGGACGAAACTTTCTCACCAGAAGTTACACAGTAGGCTTCTCAGCAACAGCTTCTTTCATGCGCTCTGATTTCGGTTTAGATCGATTCACGTCTTTTGGTGTTGGAGATCAAATTGATTTGGAAGTCCATGTTGAATTTATGGATGCTGGATAGTTAAGCTGTATCTTCTCTACTAATTGGGAGTCACAGAAATTCAGCTATCGTTCTTTTTAACTATCGAATAAAGTAAAAGATCCTATATCAGATTTGGTATAGAGGTTTTTATGCCAGCAAAAAGAAGGCAATTATAGAACCAAGAAAGTGTTTGTAAAAACCGAATCGAATTCAGTTTTCCATTGCTGCGAGCTGCAGAAAAACCAAGCCTTTACTTGTTAAACACGTCTCTGCTGATTCCTGAATTCATTAAGTAAATGCCGTAGTAAGTCAATTCAGCGATTTAAGTTCATCAATTTTCAGTCAAAAATGACTTGGAAGCACTATCGGCAGCCTGGATGGGTGGCTGGAGAATGGTGTCGCCCTTAGCTATTGTGAATTCCCTGTAAACTCGGCGTGTGTAAGCTTCTTTTCCCAGCCTGCCTTGTGTACTATAAGAACGTAGTTTTGCAATGAAATTAGTAAATTATATTACTTGGAATCACTCTTAAGACTGTTGATTAGGGTTGTTGAATATGACTATTAAGACGTACAAGATTATTATCTCCAGCTTTGCTCTGTTGTTGTCGCTAACCGGAGCGCTGGCGAATGCCGAAGACTGGCCCGATCGGCCACCTGCCGATGCCCCCGCTCATTGGGGAGCTGTGTCAGCTAATTTTGAAGAAATCCCCTATCCGTATCCTGTTCAATTTCTATCATTAAATCGCTTTGGTGAAGAAATGCGTATGGCCTATATGGATGTACCGCCGTCTGGAAGGAGTAATGGTCAAACCGTTTTTTGGCAACACGGGATGAATTTCTATTCAGAGGCCTACACACCCACTCTAAAGAAGCTATCCGAGGAAGGCTTTAGAGTATTAGCGGTTGATAGAATTGGCTACGGTAAATCTTCTAAGCCGATTATTCCTTATAACTTTAACTTTGTAGCTTCGAATATGAAGGCGCTTCTTGATGAATTGGGAATAGAGGAGGCTGCAATAGTAGGTCATTCAATGGGTGGCATGGTGGTTAGTCGATTCGCGATGCTCTATCCCGATGTGACAAGCCATGTGGTTATGGTGAATCAGATCGGCTTAACGGACCAGCGCCAAAGCCGCTCCTGGTCGGATCCATTTGCTAGCGAGCTTGGCGTGTCGAGTTATCAATCAATACTTCGCGGCCACTTGAATTACTTTCCTAAAGATTGGCCACCGGCCCATTTGGAATTTGTGAGACGGCAGTATGGTCAAACAATGAGTGGCGAATGGCCCCGATTGGCAATGGTTAGACGACTCCAGGGTGGCATGCTTTACAATGATCCAGTGGTCTATGATTGGCAGCATATAAGTAGTAAAGCGCTTGTTCTGGCGGGCGAAGAAGATGGGTTGGTGGCAGATTTTCCACCGTTGGCCAGACATGTGGCAAGTGAATTACAGAATTCAGCCATATTGATGTATCCAGGAATAGGTCATGCACCACAAATTGAAATCCCGGATCAATTCCATACTGATTTAATTAGATTTCTAAGGTCAGATCCTGATGCGCCAGCTAGTGAATGGCGCTAAAATATCGCGAGTCAAAATTATTGAATAAAGGGTCAAGATTATATTGAAATAGATCGGCGGTTAGATAGTTTTCAGTTCATTTTATAATTGCTTTATGAATAACTTGCTGAGACTCAACCGCCCTTATTGTTGAAGTTTACATTTTGGCAATAAAAGCACTCAAGATCCCTGTGATCTTTTAATCCAAAGATTAATTATCCTTATGGAGAGTTCATCATGAAGCCTGAACTTCGATCCAACGACTTAAGTATTGGTCTACGACTATTCCTAGCTACAATTGCATTACTAGTAACATTACCTCTGTCAGCTCAGGGTCTCACTGGTACGGAAAATGGTGAGTGGAGATACTTGGGTGGCGATATTGGGCATACGCGTTCTTCACCACTGGATCAAATTAATCGGAGTAATTTTGAAGAATTAGAACAAGTCTGGGGTTGGCGCAGCGACAATTTTGGCCCCAACGTAGATTATTTTTCGCGCTCTACCCCAATCTATGTGGATGGAATGTTATATACCGTGGCTACCCCTAAGCGACAGGTTATTGCCATGGATCCTGCGACTGGTGAGATTCTGTGGACATTTCGTGAGCCGGATACAATTCGGCACCAGCGTTCCCCACGTCAAGCATATGGAAAGGGAGTCGCATATGCTGAAGTGAATGGTCGTGGAGTTGTCTACATAACTACACCAGGCTTTTTTCTTTGGGCCTTGGATGCGAAGACTGGTCGCCCACTAGAAAACTGGGGTGGTGAACCCGTTCCCCTGGAAGGTTTTGGTGATACTGGTGCTGTAGATCTTATTCCAAGATTGGTTGGTGACTGGGGTCCTTGGCAGGACTATGTGGTGGCAGGGGGCGAATACGACCCTGACTATGGCATTCCACGAGAATTAGGTATGGTAACGGCATCTGCTCCACCAATTGTCGTCAACGGTGTAGTTGTAGTTCTAGTTGGTCATCAACCTAGTTATGGTCAAACGCGAATAGAAAATGTTCCAGGCGATATAATGGGGTTCGATGCTGAAACTGGTGAGTTTCTGTGGAAATTCCATTCGATTCCGCGACCGGGTGAGGTAGGGCACGAATCTTGGCATAATGATGCTTGGCGTTTTTCCGGCGATATATCTACTTGGGCACCAGCCTCAGCCGATCCAGACTTAGGTCTGGTATATATGGTGACGAATGCTTCAACTGTTCAGGCTTACTCCGGTCATCGACCGGGTAATAATCTTTTTGGTGGCAGTTTATTGGCTCTTGATGTCCTGACAGGTGAGCGTCGTTGGCACTTCCAAATTCATCGCAGTGATCAATGGAATTATGATTTACCCACGCCGCCGATGCTTATGGATTTAACTGTTGAAGGGCAAAGGATTCCAGCGGTCATTCAAAATACTAAACAGGGTCTAATCTTCGCGTTTAATCGTGAAACTGGAGAACCCATTTGGCCGATAGAAGATCGACCTGTTATTCAAACTGAAGTCCCTGGCAATTATACCGCTGCTACTCAACCCTATCCGACATGGCCAGAGCCCGTGGATGGAATTGCTACCGATGGCATAACCGATGAGTACATTATCGATTATACACCGGAGTTAAAAGAGCAGGCTCAGGTAATTCTCAATGGATTCAGACTGGGTGGTCTATATGTTCCATCACTTCCGAATACCTATGATGGTGAATATATAAATAATATTGGCTGCATCGGTGGTGGCAATGTTATTCCACATCCCCCCGTTGCGGATCCTTCGACTGGCATGATGTACAACTCACATCGGCGTAACTGTTTCGCTCCTGGGTTCATGCGTCCTACTAACGGAGAAGACAGAGATAATCCTAATTACCCTGTTCCAGGGGAGGGCGGCGCTACTCCAAACAGCACGCCGACCACTGGCATAACCGTGGCGGCGTGGCTTCCAGGTGGAGGTGGTGGCCTTCCCACCATCGATGGTCTTCCAGTTTTTAAACGGATGAATAATCAGTTGACAGCAATTCAGATGAATACTGGGGAAAAAACTTGGTCGTTGCCAGTAGGTGAAACCCCTGACTATATTAAGAATCACCCACTGCTAGAAGGAATTGATGTCCCAAATTCAGGGGGTGCAGGATGGTCCATTCAAATGGTGATGGGGGATATTTTAGTCCAGACGCGGGCTCTCAGCGAGGGTATGGCGCAGATGGAACCTGACGCGCCATTGACGCTTAATGCTCGTGATAAGATGACCGGCGAAGTTCTTGGTAGTGTTCCTTTGCCGGCGCCAGGTCAATACGGCATGATGACTTATATGCATCGTGGTAGTCAGTATATCGTGGTTCAGACAGGTAGTTCCAGAACCGACGATCCTGGAGGTCTAGTGGCGTATCGTTTGCCGCAGTAGTATTTTAATCAATCTTCGAGTCTCGCTCTAGCTCGAGATTCGAAGATTCCCACTGGTTGGCTATTTTTTACTTCAGCCCAAATGCAGGGCGAAGTTTAGTCCCTAAGCTACTTCCTAAAAAGGCTGAAGCGAACCAAAGCCAACCGTGCATGCTAGTTGAGCCAATACCACCAAAGTACGCGCCGATATTACAGCCAAAGGCGATTCTCGCTCCATAGCCTAACAACAAGCCTCCAATGACTGAAGCCAATAGTGAGCGCATGGGTAATTTCATGGAAGGTGCGAATTGTTGAGCAAGACTTGCAGCTAATAATGCGCCAAGCATTATTCCTATATTCATGACTGACGTAATATCCGAAAGAACGGGTTGGTCAAGAGAGTTAGCGGCACCCGCGCGTTGCCAGTAGGACCAATTGGTGACATCGATTCCTATAAAAGCGGTGATTTTAGCGCCCCACAAAGCAAATGCAGAAGTAACGCCCCAGGGCCTTCCTGCAAGTAGTAGCGTGGATACATTGACTGCAGCGAGAGCCATAGCCCCAGCAATGTAGGGCCATGGGCCGCGGAACCAAGAATATGGCCGAGCCGTTTCCCTATCGCTGGTTATTGTTCCATGACATCGGCGCTCATAATAAACAGTTGCTGACCAGACCAGTGCGAACAATATGAGGCTGATGACGATGGCAGCAACAGCACCATAATTTTCTAAAAGTGAAAAAGCGGGGACACCAGGTACACCTTGCCAGGAAGACCATTGCCAAGTGCCAATGACCGAGCCGGCAATGAATGCAGCGAGGGTTACTAACATTCGCACGTTGCCACCACCCGCGGTAAACAATGTTCCTGAAGCGCAGCCGCCACCGAGTTGCATTCCCACTCCAAACATAAATGCGCCACAAATTACGGCGAAATTTAGCGGCGCAACACTTCCCCGCAGGGAAGTGCCAAAGGCATCTCCTTGAGCAATAAGTGGCACGAAAATGAGAACAGTTACCGCTAACATCATCATCTGGGCTCTCAGACCAGCCCCGCGTCCTGTGGCTACAACTTCTCGCCATGCAGCAGTAAACCCGAAGGCGGCATGATAGAGAATAACACCCGCCGCGAGACCAACAAGAAACAAAGCTGCCTGACGCCAGCCGTAGCTGGAGACGAGGTAGGAGGCCAGCAATAAGCCAATTCCAATACTTAAGATTCCACTGGAGCGGTTGCGTTTTAAAGTTAGTGCTTGCTGCGGACTCAATTGAGGTGCTGTGCTGGAACTCATAGTTAGTCTCCACATCTACTCAGGCTTCTATGGTTGTTTTTATTATTAGAATCAATATCTGACATTTTGTCGATATCTGATCTCAAGCTAGGTATAAAGGGTTTTTAGCGGCAATGCTAGCGCTTTTCTGGAGTGGCTTGTTTTGCTTTTATATAATTTCATCGAGTTGCTAATCTTGGCTTTTTCGATCGAGGAGAATTGATACTGATGCTCAAATTCACTACTAAAACTAATGTGCTGCTTGTCTTTGCATACATTCTTCTTACGTTAACAACAATAGCTAATGCTCAAGATCGACCCACTTTAACAGAAGAACAACTAGCCAGAGTTCAAATTCAAGCAGTGCCTGGAAAAGAAGGGCTATTTGTTATTCCTGGTTTTGATGGAGGTCTTTCAGGAGGCAATGTTGCAGTGAGAGTCACTGACAATGGTGTTGTGTTGGTTGATAACAAATTCCCCTACAGTCACGACGACATCATGACTCAGGTTCGCAAAGTTAGTGAGGCTCCTATTCGCTACGTTTTGAATACTCACCACCACAGCGACCATGCAGGAAGTAATGCAGATTTTATGCCTGGGGCCCAAGTTATTGGTCATGAAAACGTGCGAGCTAATATGCTTAGAAATAACCAAGCTGGTGCGCCGCCAGTGATTTATTCCCATAGTACGAGTATTTTTATGGACGATGCTGAAATTCAAGCTCATTACTATGGACGTGGGCATACCAGCGGTGATTCGGTAATTCTGTTTGCTGAACTACGGACCGTTCACACCGGAGACTTGTTTATTTGGGGTCAGCGGTTGGATGGGAGTACTCTGGCTCCCTTTATTGACTTTGCTAATGGTGGAAGTGCAGCAGAATGGACTGACACTTTAGATCAGGTGCTGCAACTTGATTTTGATACGGTGATTCCAGGGCATGGTCCGATACTATCTAAGGCCGAAATTCGCGTGTTCAGAGATAAATTTTCAATTTTGGTTGAACGAATAGAAGCTTTAATAGAGCGGGGCGTGGGAAGAGATTCTGTAGCAGGCGAACTGTCTATTGATGACTTAAATTGGCCTTTATCCGCACCAGCACTACAGGCAATTTATGATGAATTGCTCGATACGAATTGAATATCTGAATGAAATCTTAGCTAGAACTAGAACTAGAACTAGAACTAGAACTAGAACTAGAACTAGAAATTGTAAACGGAACAACATGTATGAGTTATCAGCCTTTACCTGAAGCACTCGCCGAACATAAACCGGCTTCCCCTCACACCATCACTCATCAACAACTTATAAGAGAGGCGTTAGATTTTTCTGATCGTCGCAGCTTCGCAAACGCGCAAAAAGGATTTATTGCCTCTATCGAGCCATTAACAATTCCTCATGATCGGGTAAAAAACAGAAACGCATTCGATTTAAGTGGAACGTCTTTTTTAAATGGTGAATGTGCGGAAACAGTTAACCCTTCGTTGTGGCGTCAGGCGCAATTAAACGCTCAGCATCACGGTTTGTTCGAAGTGGTTAAGGGGATCTATCAAATACGATCTTTTGATCTAGCTAATATGACCCTGATAGCCGGAGATACTGGGTGGATTATTGTTGATCCGCTAACGTCAACAGAAACATCGAGGGCGGGATTGGAGCTTGCGAATCTGCGCCTCGGCGAGCGACCTGTGGTTGCGGTGATTCATACCCATAGTCACGCTGATCATTTTGCTGGCGTCTTGGGGGTTATTAAGCAGGAGGATGCAGAGACTGGCGCAGTTCAAGTTATAGCGCCACCGAATTATGTTGATGAAGTATTGTCTGAAAATATCTTAGCCGGCAATGTGATGAATCGCCGTGCAACTTATATGTATGGAAATTTGCTAGAGAGTTCACCTACAGGATTCGTAACCAATGGTTTGGGCGCAGCTTTAGCAATGGGCTCTACTGGCTTTGTAATTCCTAATGACACCATTGAAAAAACCGGAGACAAACGAGTCGTAGATGGAATTGAAATAGAGTTTCAATTAACTATGGGAACAGAAGCGCCGTCTGAGAT
The DNA here is from genome assembly GCA_012960305.1 of Gammaproteobacteria bacterium. Lineage (GTDB taxonomy): Bacteria > Pseudomonadota > Gammaproteobacteria > Pseudomonadales > Pseudohongiellaceae > UBA9145. The sequence goes on from DUBM01000020.1 coordinate 20,472, forward strand.
GGTATTTTATTTTCCACAGCATCGCGCTCTTTGTATGTCAGAAATTACTTCTCACCACCTGCATAACCTATATACGCCACGAGGTGCTCAGGTGCGGGATGCCCTGGCCTGGGCTGATCAAATAAATGAGTCGATAGATTTGTTTGGAAACCGTTTGGAAGTTCAGTTTGCTAGCCACCATTGGCCAATTTGGGGAAACAGTCAAGCTCATGATTATCTTAAGAAACAGCGAGATACCTACAAATTTATACATGACCAGACTCTGAGATTGGCCAATCATGGATTCAACAAGGAAGAGATTGCTGAAAAAATTCAATTACCTAGCTCTTTAGGTATGGAATTTTATAACAGAGATTATTATGGCACGGTGAATCATAATTCGCGGGCTGTCTTTGTTCGTTATTTAGGATATTTTGATGGTAATCCATCGAATTGGTTTCCACTACCACAAAAAGAAAAAGCGCAGAAAACCATCGACTATATGGGTGGAGCCGAAGCAGTAGTAGCTAAAGCTACTGATTGCTTTCAGCAAGGCGAGTACCGATGGGTCGCCGAAATCCTTAACCTTGTTGTACTGATTGATCCTAAATTGGAAGTGGCTCGTGCTTTGCTGGCTGATACCTTGGAACAATTAGGATATCAATCTGAGTCTGCGGCGTGGAGAAATATTTATCTATGTGGGGCGTTGGAATTACGAATGGGACTGGTAAGAGGTTCTTCGTTTCAGGCAACTGAAAGTATGGCGCATGCTATGCCGTTGAAAAACATGTTTCAATCACTTGCAGTCAGATTGAATGGTAGTAAAGCGGAAGGGTTAATAATAGAAATAAATGTTGAACTAAATGATACTGATTCCTACTTGATAGCCATCGAGAATTCAGTTTTGCACGGATTTATTTCGAAGCCCTCTCCATCTGCTGATGTTTCAATCCAGCTTAATGAATTGGATTTTAAACGGCTGATGTTGGGCTTGGTATCCCGTGAAGAGCTCAGTCAACAAGATCAAATTAATTATGTGGGTGATGTCTCTGTTCTCGACAGCTTGCTAGAGCTGTTTGATACTTTTCAACGAAGATTTCCATTGGTCGCAGAGAGACCTGACTCTTCTGCTTGTTGATCAATTTTCTTTAGCGGGAATTTTGATTAGGGTAAGGGCATTTCTTCACTTTCAATTTCCCTTGCCCGTTGGAACGCAGGAACCGCTGCCGGAGTTCGCACTTGCTCTAACCAAAAAACACCATCATAGGGGGCGCTGTTTCCTCGAGTGCTGAGAAAATCTAAATCACCATCACCATCTAAATCTCTGGCTATAAATTTGTCGAACATACCACGCTTGCGTCTTGATATATCATGCCTTATCCATGGGGTTTTGGCGTCACCAGGGTTTTCGAACCAGCCGATTCTCCCTAAACTATCATTTACACCAACTTCACCATCGCCGGTCCGTGGGCCTCGGCTATAGCTTCCGGATATAATATCGATATGTCCATCACCATTAATGTCAGCTATTTCCAATCCGGTGATACTGTCTGGGCCAAATGAGCCTATTAAATACGCATTCCAAGCATCACCAACTCGCTGAGGTTGTTCAATCCAGGTTAAGCCCCCGGTGCCGCTGCCAATTATATCCAATTTCCCATCACCACTAAGATCGGCATATTCAAGATTAAAACCCGCCATACGCGAGCCATTAATACCAATTGCGTGTTCCTTAAATGCAATATCTCCATTGCCGATATTTTCGAACATTATCAATCGATTTTCGCCACGACTGCCTACGATGATGTCGAGATCGCCATCACTATCCAAATCTATAGGTTCTGCATTTTGGGGAATACTGTAGCGACCAAGAATGATTTGATTCCAGTTGTCACCGGAAAGAGGGTTGCCGCTTATTTGATACAATTCTACTTCTGTTGATGTTGCGTAGTCAGCAGGGCCTGGTCTCTGAGCACCTTTATTTGGGGCGGCAATTTCAGGAATACCATCACCATCAAAATCGCCGGCAAATACTCGAATATATGAGCCTCTATTTTGGGTTGCCGGTACGATAAGTCGTGGCCATTCAGCGGTTCGAGCATCAGGGCCGGGATTCTGTAAATAAATAAGGTGAGATAGTTCGGCAGCTGCCACTACATCCAAATAGCCATCGCCGTTAAGATCTGTAATAGCTGCATCTTCCGGCGCTGGAGCGTCTTCACCTTCAGCGATGGTTATATTAAACCAACTATCTGGGTCGGCGGAGCCAAAGGCGATTCTTACATGTCCCGCAGCAGGCGGCACAAAACCTCCTTGAAATTGTGCTGAGTCGTATTCTTCGTCTGATTCATGAACGGAAACGATGTCTTCATAGCCATCACCATCAATGTCAGCCATCACTAGCCCATCGCTGCCACTCAATGGAATTCCGGCGGCAATAGGGTCATCAATAATATGCTCCTTCCAACTAATGTAAGAGCCATCATCGCTGCGGGCAGTAGTCAGCGTGTCACCAACCAAGGTCTGAGCTTGAACGATGCCGCTGTGGAGGCCTATTACGAGCTTGAATAGGAGCGTGAATTTAGTTTTCATTGTTGTCTCGATGTTTATTTTGTTGCGTAATATTAACAGGCAGGGGCTAAATGCTGAAGCTCTCACAATCTGAAATATTACTAGAGAAAACCCTAATGAAAACGAGAAAATTCACTGTATTACTGAGATAATAGGTGAATGGAATTTGCAATCGCTTCGGTTCTCAAGCACATGCCTCATAAGATTCTAACTGCGATAGGTCCAGTTGGATTCCTGCTTGTTGCCTCTCTTTTCTTTCCGGCTTCGATTCAAGCCCAAGAGCAAACATTTGCAGAATGGGTAGAGGAACTTCGCGCAGAGGCTCAATCAATTGGTATAAGCGAAAGGGCTATTGCTGCATTAGATGGTTTGGAAGAACCGCTGGAACGTGTGCTGGAGTTAGATAACAGTCAGCCAGAATTTGTACAGACGTTTACTCGCTACCTCAGTCTGCGTGTAACTGCGAATCAAGTAAGTCATGGCCAATCCCTCCTGAACCAACATTCGAATTTGTTGGAAGAGGTACGCCAGCGCTACGGTGTCCAACCTCATTATCTGGTCGCATTTTGGGCCATAGAAAGCAATTTCGGTCGTTCCACTGGCGGCTTCTCAGTTTTGCAGGCCCTCGCCACGTTAGCCTTTGATCCTAGACGCGCCAAGTTTTTCCGATCTCATTTACTAACCGCTTTGCAAATAATTGATGAAGGTCATATCGCCGCTGAATCTATGAGTGGATCTTGGGCTGGAGCTATGGGTCAGCTCCAGTTTATGCCCAATATATTTAACCAATATGGCGTCGATGGAGACGGTGACGGGCGTGTTGATATCTGGAATAGCTTGCCAGATATTTTTTATTCAGCAGCCAATTTCTTGAGCCAATCAGGCTGGCAAGGTGATGAGCGCTGGGGAAGAGAAGTATTATTGCCCGCTGATTTTGATTTCAGTTTATCTGGAGAAAGGACTCGACAAAGCTTATCGGATTGGCGCGACTTAGGTGTCTTACAAGTCTCTGGAGAAGCTCTCCCAGTTGTCGCGGATATGCAAGCTTCGGTTATTCTTCCTGCAGGAGCAGCAGGCCCCGCGTTTTTAGCCTATTCGAACTATCGCGCAACGATGGCCTATAATCCATCAACATTCTATGCTCTCACAGTTGGTCATCTGGCAGACCGATTCACCGGTGGAGCAGTCATCCAGCGCATGCCAGAAAATGAACAGGCCATAAGTCTTGCCGATGTGAGAGAACTACAAGAACTGCTTAATGCTTTGGGCATTGAATCTGGAGAACCAGATGGCAGGGTGGGAAGTCGGACTCGAAGGGCCATTCGAGAGTTTCAATCACAAAATGAGTTGCCGGTGGATGGTTATGCTTCATTTCAACTCCTAGAATCTCTGCGTAACTGAGCTCCACTCGAATAAGTATCATTAGATTCAATTCTATAATTTCGCTGTCTTGAATTGCTGCTTGGGCTGGTATAATCTTGCGCCGCTTTACTAAGTCGGCTCAGAGTGCAGCGAGATCAATCCCTAAAACACATATAGCGTTAAAGAATGGCATTAATGACCACTACGACTCACGACAAAGCATTACAACGATACCGCCGCCTTGCATGGATAACCCTTGCAGCTGTGTACTTTCTGATTCTTGTCGGTGGTAGCGTGCGAGCTTCAGGGGCAGGCATGGGCTGCCCTGATTGGCCAACTTGTTTTGGTACTTGGATCCCTCCTACTAGTGAATCCCAATTACCGTCCAATTATCAAGAAATCTATGCTGAGTTGGGCTATGCCGACACTCGTTTCAATGTGGTGAAAACCTGGACCGAGTACACCAATCGATTGATTGGTGTCACCATTGGGTTTCTGATTTTTCTGACAGCGATTTATTCCTGGTCTTGTCGAGCCCATGATCCATCTATTTTTAAAGCGTCAGGTGCTGCTTTTCTAATGGTGGGTTTCCAAGGATGGTTGGGAGCAAAAGTTGTAGGATCCAATTTGCAGCCAGGCCTGATCACAATACACATGCTAATGGCTTTGGCTATAGTAGCTACTCTGCTGTTTGCTTTGGCGCAATCGCGGCGGGGGATAATGGAATCTCAACCAGTTTCATCAATCGACTCTCGATTTGAAAAATGGCTTTATATCGTCCTGGGTTTCACTGTGGCGCAGGTGGCAATGGGAACCCAGGTTCGTGAAATGACAGACTTTATTCGCGAAGCTCAAGGAGAAGACTTGCGATCATCTTGGGTCGAAGCGATGCCTTGGTTTTTTTATGTGCACCGAAGTTTTTCTGCGATCGTTTTGTTCTCCAACCTTTGGTTGGCGCGATTGCTAATAGTCTCCCTCGGCTGGCAGCACACACTGACTCGTCTGACATTAGTAATGATCGGGGTGATTGGTATTTCAGTGCTGTCAGGTGCAGCCCTTGGCTATTTAGGTATGCCGGCGTTGATACAGCCGACTCATTTACTTGCTGCGTCATTACTTTTTGGGCTGCAGTTTCTAATTTGGATGAGCTATCGTCACTCTCGCGATAGCTCTCCGACTGACACTAATTCGCCAGTAGGTTCAGGCGCACTTGAAAGAGGATAACCAGCGACTTAGTGTCTTTTTAACCATGAGGGTCTATCACCAAGAAGAGCTCTGATTCCTCGTTCTTTCCAGCCACCGCTGGCATCATCGATACGGACCTTAAAGCCTTTGGTGTACAAACTGAGAGGATAGGGCGCTTGAAAATAGGGACTTCACCATCAATAAGCGCATGCTTCGATGTCACGATCAGATTGCTTGATTGGATGAAGTTTATCGACAGAAATTGCCTCTTATTAATAATATTAGTCGCGCGCTCGCTACTGTGCCTAGCATTTTTTCTGTCGAGCCTCGTGCAAGCACAAGTCAATGAAAGCGAGACCAATGATTCTACCGTGACTTATCCGGCACAGTTCTTTGATCAATACTCTCCTGTTTCTGTGAGTGACATGTTGGATAGAATTCCCGGTATCGAGTCGGTGCTGGCCGTCGATGATTTCGCTGAAAGTTTTAGCGGAGGTGATCGTGGGCTTGGTGGCACCTCGCAGATATTGATAGATGGAAAGAGACTTGCTGGAAAGAATAATGAAGCTAAAAGCCAGTTGAGCCGAATAGCTGCCAGTGATGTTGAGTCTATTCAGATCGTGCGAGGTACATCCAGTGATTTGGACGTACAGAATTCTGGTCAGTTAGTAAATATCGTCTTGAAGCAGGCTCAATCCAGGTCGAGTATTTCTGCCGAAGTCGGTATGCGACGTTATCAGGATAGCACGCTAAAGCCAGAGGGAATTATATCGCTAACAGGACGACAGGGCAGATTTAATTATTTGGTGAGCGCTAGTACTCGACCTAGCTACCAGGTGGAAGAAAATTTTGAATTGAGCCTCCTTCCCGGCCTTGATTTTAATGAAACCGTAGAATTGGATAGAGTCACAGATTCCACTAATTACAATATTAGTACTAACCTCAGTTTTGATTTCTCGCCTCGCGATCGATTTGCTCTGAATGCGCTATACGCGGAGAATAATCCTGCTGGCTCACCTTTTTCAGTGAATGACCCTCTAACTAGTTCAGTTTTCAGGCGAATAACTGATTTTAGTGGTTTAGCCGAGTCAGTATCTTATGAGCGGGAGCGCTCACCAGCGAGTGTGAGTAATTGGGAAATTGGTGGCGACTATGAGCATACGTTTTCTGATAACAGTAAATTTAAATTTCTTTTTATAGTTAATGATAAAGAGAATGAAGTAGTTAGGGAGCGCTTCGGATTTGTTAATATCGGTGGTGAAGAAAGCAAGAATTTGTTCCTCAATAATAGTGGTCGCTATCAGGAAAAAATAATTAGAACTTCCTACACCTTCTCTCTGGCAGATAATCAAGGTTTGGAATTAGGAGTTGAAACAGCGCGTACAACACAAAATTCGGCGCTGGCGCTTGGTTTACCTCTTGGAGGTACTCCGTCTCCATTACATGGTGGATTAACAGCAGTCTCTGTGCCCAATGCTATCTCTACTGTTGAAGAAGACCGCTATGAGGGGTTCGCTGTTCACAACTGGCGGATAAATTCGCGTATGTCTTTAGAAAGTTCACTTATCTCCGAATACTCGGAGATAACACAAACTGGAGATATTAGTAATTCGCGTAACTTTGATTTCCTAAAGCCTAAATTTGATTTCCGCTTCGATGTTAGTAGTTCATTTCAGTTGCGCCTGTCAGCGGAAAAAAATGTTGCTCAACTCAGATTTTCTGATTTCTCGGCAGCGACTAATAATCAAGATGAAGATCAAGATACCATCGCGGGAAACCCAGAATTGGTTCAAGAAGAAAGCTGGCGCTATAACATGAATTTAGATTATCGCTTACCTAATGACGGAGGTGTATTGAGCTCTCGCTTATTTTTCTATGATATTGATGAAAATATCGGGCGGACTGATATTTCTTCTTTACCTTCCGATCTATCAACAACTAATGGCAATGTGGGAAGTGGAACAGTGCTTGGGTTGAATCTAAACGCTAGTATTCGATTCGGGTTTCTGGGTATGCCCTCAGCTCTAATGACAGCGGGTTTGTTGGTTCAGGAATCTCTCATAGATGATCCGTTAATTGCCCGAGAGCGAAAAGTTGTACCCTATGATCGAGGGTCATTCAATTTTGGGTTTCGACATGATGTGTCTAGTCGAAGGCTAAACTACGGGTTTAATTATCTTGATGGCATTGATGGTAATAGGCCGTTTTGGGATATTAATAATGTTTTGTTTATTGGGTCGCGTAGCAATTTAACTGTGTTTGTCGAAAAGTCTGGGTTCGCAGGTCTCACTTATCGATTAGAAGTAATAAATTTGATGGATCATGACAATAAACAAGAACGCCGTCGGTACAATGGTTATTTGAGAGATGGTGTTCTTAGTGAGATTGAAAGATTTTCTAATTTAACTGGAGTCAAGTATACCTTTAAAGTAAGAGGTACGTTTTAGGTGGCTATATGAGCAATCGTGAGTACGACATAATTCTTTTTGGATCGACTAGTTTTGTAGGCAAGATAGTTGCAAATTATCTTGTGAATGAACATGTCGAGGCAAATTTAAATTGGGCCATGGCGGCTCGTTCAATGGAAAAACTCTCTGCATTGAAAGCTTCGTTCGGTGAAAAAGGTCAGAACGTTCCTCTAATTGAGGCGGATTCATCTGATGAGGAATCATTGAAGTCCATGTGTGGGCGGGCTGGAGTTATTATTTCTACAGTTGGACCCTATGCGCTATATGGTGAGCTATTGATTAAGCAGTGCGCGCTGAGTGGGACTGATTATGTTGATCTTACTGGGGAGCCCCAGTGGATTAAGCGTATGATAGCCGGTTATGAGAATGACGCTAAAGCAAGTGGTGCTCGCATCATCCATAGTTGCGGTTTCGATTCAATTCCTTCTGATTTGGGAGTGATGTTTCTCCAGGGACATGCCCTTGCAAGTTTTGGTTCTGCCTGTAAACAAGTAAAGATGCGAGTAAAAGCGATGCAAGGTGGGGCATCCGGCGGAACCATAGCGAGTGGTGTCAACCTTTATAAAGAAGCTGCGGCTGATCCAGCGCTGCGTAAAGAGATGCGAGATTTTTATTCACTGTGTCCGACGGATCATCAATTTACTGAACGTCAAGCAAATATCTCCGTGGAATATGATGAGGATTTTAAAGCCTGGGTAGGCCCGTTTATTATGGCATCGATTAACACGCGAATAGTGTTGCGAAGCAATGCATTAAGAGATGGGTTTTATACCGATAATTTTCGTTACGATGAAGGGATGCTCATGGGCAACGGTCCAAAAGGTAAGAGTCGCGCAAAGCGATTGGCATTTGGTTCTAAATTTGGTGGATTGGTGATGTCCATTTCTCTGTTTCGTTGGTTCGTTAATAAATTTTTCCTACCAAAACCGGGCGAAGGACCCAGCCCAGAAAAACAATTAAGGGGGTTTTATGATCTACGTTTTCTTGGCAGGACAGATAAAGGTGACGAAATTCGAGTCAAGGTTACTGGAGATCGCGATCCGGGCTATGGCTCTACTGCTAAAATGTTAGCTCAAGCGGCAATAAGTTTGCGCCGTGATGTTGATAAAAATCTAGTGGCTGGAGGTTTTTGGACACCGGCCACTGCTTTTAATCACAAGTTGATCGAAAGATTACAAGATTATGCTGGAATGAGTTTCGAGGTGGAGTCGAATGTACCACCGGCTGTATTAGAGGCGCAAGAAAGCGAAATCGATTCTTCGACTAATAGTAGGAATTAATTCGTTTAGTTAATCTGGTTCCTAAGTTTGAATTTTAGAAAGTGAATGTTGTTCCCATGTAAAAATATTTAGTATTCTTATTGCTTAGATTTTTGGCATTGAGGAATATCGTGCCAGTTTCTATTCTAAGATTTCCAGGTATCACATCCCAGCGTACTCGCAGTTGTAGATGCTGTCCCAAATAATTCCCACTGTCCCCGCTAGTGTCTCGGATACCAGTTCGGCCCCAGCTATCTTTTTCTTCAGCTAGCCAGAAATGGCGATAGGAAGCCATCAGGCTTATGTCTTCATGCAGATCCGCCGTTAACCTTAATCCCGGAGTCATCAAATTGCTGCGGTTGAATGGGTTGTATAAACCCACGACTCCGAACTCGAATGTAGTAGGTCCGAATAAAGAGTCAAACCTTTCGTAGTCTTGATCTGCGGGGTCAGAGTCACCACTGGCGTAGTCAAACTCAAATAGTAGTCTCAAATTAGAAGGAACATCAAAGCTATAGCCCAAGCTCAGGTAGTGGAAAAAAGCCTCATGATCAAGATCGTTTAGATTGCTGGTGGCAGTAGAAGAACGTCGTTCACCTATTTGAATAACGCTTTCAATTTCGAAGTCAAATTTATTGACAGTGGGCGTTGCCCGTATTCGTAGACCCAGGGTTTCCATTTCTCTGTTCCGGGTATTTACTTCCGATGTATCTTTTTCGCGCAGAGAATAGAGATAGAATTCACTGCGTATTCTCGAAGAAAAAGATTCAAACAAATTTGGATAGCTACCATGAATACCGTAAAAGCGTTGCGCATCGCTGGATTCATCACTTTCTCTGTCATTATCTAACAGGCTATTAAAATCAGTAGGCAGTCGTCGCACAACTTGAGTTGCCATAGCTCTTAGCTCGGAGCCATTGCTGCCTTGATGATGGACGACTGCGCCGTCAAAGGAATTAATCGTATTGCGAAATCGATTTCTTGCCATCAAGCGTCTACTGCCCCAATCTTCTGAAAACCGGCCGAATCTCACATTCGTTGAATTTTCGCTGCCAAAGGTGTAACCAATGTTTGCTTGTAATACATCTAGCGAATTGACTGTGGAATTCCTAAGGACACTATCTCTATCTGCAAGTTCTTGTCTTGCATCTACTAGCTCCAATTGTGAACTGAAACTACCGTTTTGATACTGTGCATTGAGTATTGTCCTAATTGCCATTACTTGATCGTTGGCGCTTGTTCCCGGTCGCACATTATCAGCGATAGATTCATATCGAGTTCGTTGAACGCCACTCAAGCTAAATCCTCGATCAATTCCCAACGCGTCATTCAATCTCCATGGACCATTGGGTGATTCGTCCTCGGCGGCAAAAAGAGAAGAGGTCTCAATTTGTATGAAAATTAGCAACAGTGCTGCAGAGAGAAGAGTGGAGGCAGTGTTTTTCTTAATAGGCATAGAAACGACTCGGTTTTTCAACGTCGGCAGTATCATACCCTTGACCAGCCGTTAAATCATCGCCCCTATCCAGTTAAAAAAACGCTACATTGTGGTGATATTCAGCATTTTTCTTTCTTTTATTGATTAATAGTTAATATTAATCAATGGCTTGGACTCTTTGCTTGAAAAATGAGTGACTATATTTTAATAGCAAGATGGAACCCCTGCAGTGTCAAGTATGCAGGTTATTGCTTTTTTAAATAAAACTCTATGTTGAAGCGTTTCGTGATTTATTTTTGAGTTCACTTTCGTTAGGTGCTTTTCTAAGAGCGGAAAATTATTTTGTTAAGTCAGTATGATGCCAAGAGGGGCGATCGGTATGTGGAGGACAATGTAATCGCAGGTACGGGAAAACGTTTTAAAAAATAAATTAACTATTGCTGTTTTAAGGATGACCGTATATAACGGCGCAGTTAGGTAGGAGGTATTTCATACCCAGATTCGTCCGTCTCTCCTTTGAATTTTCACAACTGATCGGGTATTGTCATTTTTTGTTTACCCATTAATTTCTGGAAGGGAATGTGCCTAATTCACTGCTTCTGTTTACCGCGCAAATTGTAGCTATCGTTTCTGTCTTATTGTTGGCTACAGGTTTTTTGAAAGCTGATCCTAACAGTTCCAGTGCGCGAGTATTCGCGCTGATGATTGTATTCGTGGTGTTCTACCTGCTCAATGGAATGTCAGGACCTAATATAGCACCTGAGTTTAGACTTGACCTTAGTAGCTGGGCATTAGTGATCCAAGTTGGGGTCAGTGCTGTATCTGGTCTCTTCATGTTGTACTGTTTTTTGGTTTTTCAGGAACAGCAAAGATTTCCATATACTTTTGGGGTCGCCTTCGCTTTACAAGTCTTAATAAACATGGGTTTATCAATACTGATGTTGTCTGATGCACCAGCAGCTGAGTCGGCCATTGTTTACTTGTTGACTATCAGTATGGATATTGTACAACTGATATTTATCGGTTTTGCGATTTATTGGACTCTTAAAGGCTGGCGAGCAGATCTGGTAGATGACCGAAGAATTCTACGATGGTTTACCATTTCTGTGCAGGGCGCGCTGATTTTTGTAGTGGCTTTTGTAGAGATATTTCTTCTGGATAGTGATTCAACTGGCTACGCCACCAATCAGGCGTTTATCGTGTATGCCACTGCAATACTTACGTTAGGGATGGTGTTTGTAGCACTTCGATTTGATTCGGTATCGCTCAGTTATGTTATCCGAACAGTCGCAAAGCTAACCGAAGAGCCTGAAGGTTTCAAGACCTTCGATATAGATACGTTTAACAGCCATTTCAAAGGAAGGCAGTTATATCGAGAGCCGGGTCTAACAATTTCCATGCTCGCGAAGAAGCTGAGTATTCCCGAGTATCGCCTACGGGCATTCATTCATAAGCAGTTAGGTTTTCGGAATTTCAATGCCATGCTCCATCGATATCGTATTGAAGATGCGTCTAAGGTTCTGTCAGACAGCGAAAATCAATCGCTCCCTATACTTACCATTGCTCTTAGCGTTGGCTATCAATCGATTACCCCTTTCAATAATGCCTTCCGAGAAATCACGGGCATCACTCCGTCTGGATATAGAAAAAAGAACTGTCATTCCTGAGTTTCCGGCTGTTGGCCAGAAGAGTCCAGATTATCGATCTAGCTCGTCTTGAACTAGCTTCTAAGGCACTCCGCCTAGCTACTCTTGTGGATTTTACGGTCAGCGATGGGTTATTCTTGCGCCTGCTCCTGGCTTTGAATAGATTTTTCACCAATCGTAATTAACGGAGGTTTGCAGGCGTGATAAACGAGTTGTTGCTACAGTTTGGTCAATGGATGGAGGCACAGCAATATAGCCAGATGTTGGTGGCAGGTTACTATAGCTATAATTGGGTAGAGGCAACTCATGTGCTGTCATTAATGATGTGCATAGGGACCTTGTTTATTATTGATTTCCGTATGCTGGGGTTGATCATGCCTAACGTACCGGCGACTACGATAGCGGCTCGATTGCACAAACCAATGATAATCGGCTTTGTCATCATGTTTTTCACGGGAGCCCTGCTGGTTTACGCCAAACCGGTAGAAACTATTCAGAGTCTTTGGTTCAGGATCAAAATGATCCTGTTAGTCCTGGCATTTATCAATGCGTGGATATTCAACGCTCGCATGAAAGCCGCAGATGGCAGCTGGGACATGGACCCCGTAGCTCCTAAAACTCTGCGTGTAGGTGCAATTATTTCGCTGGTTCTCTGGTGTGGCGTGGTAGCAATGGGCCGCTATATTCCTTATGACTGGGTTGACTGCGGGCGTACCGATAATCCCACCATTCTGTGGGCAGCCGGTTGTGTTGAACAGCTGAGAGCCTTGTAGCAAAAATTCATATAAAAGCTGATTTAAGAAACTGATCTGGCGTCAGCTATAAAATAACAAAGTGGGAGTTATGCATGCTCAATTCATTATGGAGTCGATACACCAGAACCTTGAGCCTTGTCCTAGTATTGCTACTAGCCATAGTTCTGGAACTGTTTGAGGTCAGGACTTCTATTTACGGCAATGCTCTGCCGTTTTTCGAGTGGATGAGAAATTCCTTCTGGTTCGGAGTTATCGGTACTAATTACGGTTCTTTTTACGCAACAGTACAAGCGGTGCATCTTTTATCGATGGCAGTTATTGGCGGAACTGTTTTGGCCGCCGATCTGCGATTGTTAGGGGTCATATTCAGGGATATACCATCGGAAACCTTGACTAGAGGCACCCATAAATGTTTTCGCATCAGCTTAACCGTCGCCATCGCGACAGGCATATTTTGTGCTGCCGGAGTAGCTGACAAAGTTTACTACATGGAAGTTTTCTGGATTAAGATGCTGGTGCTTATTTCTGGCTCATGCTTCGTGTTTTTATTTAAGCAACCGCTCTTGAATAGTCGTCCTCACGATGAAATAAATCCATGGACCTTGCGCCTGCTGGCGGTGACATCGCTATTGATTTGGTTCACCGTAGCGGCAACTGGCCGCTGGATTGGGTTTAGTTAAGCAATCGCGTCGCAGCGATCTTCGGAGAATTTTATGAATAAAAGCAATAAATGGGATGACAAGGAAATTGCCGCCACGGGTACTGCGGTCATCATACTGGGTGGGCTGATTTTATACTGGCTGTTACAAATGGAATCTACTTTGGAATTGTTGGAACTGGCCTATGGTTCGATAAAACTGTTCAATAACCCACTGGTGTTTTAGACTATTGCTCCTTAGTGGGTTAGAGTGACTCGGCATTTAGCCTGAATCCGGCAAAACTACAACATCGGCTACTCTCAGCTATTGTAGCGCCTATTAACTCTTTCCCCTTACAACCTACCGCCTCATAGCCCCTCGAGGCTAATTTGCGATGCACTCCCTGCATTCGATTGAGTGCGCATTTAAACCGGCATCGTACCCTATCTTTGATCGATCTCAATGTTTTATTCTCTTTTGCATCTATGGCACCAAGCCAGTGTTATATGAGTGTCGGTTGCGCTGAATCGCTATCTTCCAAAATGGGGTGGGGGTTGTTCGTTGTCAAGGCAAAGGCGCGACTGCGCTGCCTTGATTCGACTACGGGTAGGATTGCAGGATGCGGGTGGAGGGTCAGATTTGTGAACCAAATTATTTATGATATTGCGGCAATCGCTGTGACTTCCGTGATCATTGGCTTCTTTGCTATGTACTGGTTTTTACAAATTCAGTCTGTACGAGAATTACTAGAGATGGCTTACGGTTAATCTTCAAATTATTTAATGGTGAATAGATGAGAATTAATATCTATAATTTTCATTCGTATTGAATTGCCTCTTAGTATCACCCTTTCGAAATACAAAAAAGGCTGACAATTGTCTGCCTTTTTTGTGCCCGTAAAATAAATCAAAACTCAAACTTTACTTCATCGGAGAATAATCTGTTGCGACCATATATTTACGTTCGACTCCTGCCAGAATTTGACCATTAGCATTAGATGCTTCAGCAACTCGCGCCCATTCTGGGTCTTGTCCAAATGCTCTCCAGGATGCATTAGCGGCTTCCTGGCTAGCATGCTCTAAAACATAGACCAAGGTATCTTCTCTTTCTTCTTCGCTAGTAGGTGACCAGAAACCAACTACTTTCATGTCATGGGTGCCGAAGATTCGAATCGTGTGATCGCGGAATCTCGCATGAAGATTGTCTAGATTACCTGGTGTGGATTTGTAAGTTCTCAATTCAAACACTTTGCCATCATCTTGAGCAGAACTGCTCATGAAAATTCCCGCGCCTAAACCAATAATTAAAGATATTAGAGAAATACTTGCTGCCTTTATCAACTTCTTCACATCGCTCTCCTTAGAGTTATTTATCGTTCTTTTTGTCTGCACGAGTATAATCAAGCTCCCAAGAAATAGCGACTTCAGGCCTTTTGATCGCTATCTGGGGAAATCGAAGTGCTACTATTGATCACCGTGGGTTAGATTCTCTAAGCCTCATCTAGTATTATCTCGCATTCGTTGAAAAGTAGCGGTACCAACTATGGATAATTTGTTCAGTCAAGGCGTTGAGTTGGCGGCATTTGGGATGGGTATAGTATTTCTGTTTCTTGCGCTGTTGATTCTAGCTACACGACTAATGTCTTTATTGGTGCTCAGATTTCAACCAGAAACGGTTCCTGCTATCGGTGCGGATACGATGACACAACAAAGTGGCTTCGATATGCAGCAGAAAACTCTAGCTATAATTAGCGCAGCCATAATGACGCACCGTAAGAATAACTAATTTATGCGAACTAGCGGCCGCAGGCAGCTTATAGAAATTTTATTTAAAATGTTTTTTTGCTGGAAACCAGGGTTGGAATCCATGCTCTCAGACAGTTTATATGAATCCTTGAATTAAGAGCTAATCGGGTTAGGTTTATGAGTGAAAATAAGACACCCCTTGGAATAACTGATGTCGTTTTACGCGATGCCCATCAATCTCTACTCGCAACTCGAATGCGTATAGACGATATGCTACCCATTGCGGAAAAACTGGATCAAGTAGGATTTTGGTCTCTTGAATCCTGGGGTGGAGCGACGTTTGACGCCTGTATCAGATTCGTAGGTGAAGACCCTTGGGAGCGAATTAGGAAATTTAAGGAGGCCATGCCTAATACTCCACAGCAAATGCTGTTTAGAGGGCAGAATATTCTAGGCTATCGCCACTATGCTGATGATCTGGTGAATAAGTTTGTTGAAAGGGCAGCAGAAAATGGCGTAGATGTATTTCGAGTATTCGATGCAATGAACGACATGCGAAATCTTGAAACTGCGATTAAAGCTGTCGGCAAGCAAGGTAGACATGCACAGGGAACAATGTCTTATACGATTAGCCCTGTCTACACAATCAACAGCTGGTTGGATATGGCTAGGCATATCGAAAACATGGGTGCAGACTCTCTCTGTATTAAGGACATGGCAGGCCTATTAAAGCCTTATGTTGCCTATGAATTGATAACAAAGTTAAAACAGACTGTGAAGATACCAATTCACATGCAATGCCATGCAACCACTGGTCTTTCGACAGCGACTTATTTAAAAGCCGTGGAAGCAGGTATTGATAATGTTGACACAGCTATTTCTTCAATGAGTATGACTTACGGGCATTCTCCCACGGAGTCTCTCGTCTCCATGTTGGATGCTACAGATCGTAGTACAGGTCTAGACATTGAGTTATTGGAAGATATTGCTAACTATTTTCGTGAGATTCGAAAGAAATATGCCAAGTTTGAAGGGTCTTTGAGGGGCATCGATTCTCGAATTCTTGTAGCACAAGTACCAGGTGGCATGCTGACGAATTTGGAAAACCAACTACGTGAGCAAAACGCCACAGATAAAATGGATGAAGTATTAGAGGAAATACCGAAAGTAAGAAAAGATCTTGGTTATATTCCTCTGGTAACTCCAACATCCCAAATCGTAGGTACTCAGGCTGTACTAAATATATTGGTTGGAGAGCGCTACAAAACTATCACTAAAGAAACACAAGGTGTGCTGAAGGGTGAATATGGAGCAACACCAGCACCGATGAATGCAGAACTTCAGGCGAAAGTTCTTGATGGTGCAGAAGCGATTACCTGCCGCCCTGCGGATTTACTTAAGGCTGAATTCGAGGCTCAAAGAACTGAATTGTTAAAAGTTGCGAAAGAAGAAGGGATTACTCTAGCTAATGAAGTGGATGACACTCTTACTTATGCATTATTTCCTCAAGCAGGGTTAAAATTTCTTAAAAATAGGAATAACCCCGATGCATTTGAGCCTACGCCGACAAATGAGTCAGTAGCGCTTAGCACGCCGATTCAGGAGCCTGGTGTCTATACGGTTGAGCTAGAAGGCGCTACCTATGTAGTGAAGGTCACAGAAGGTGGTGATATTTCTCAGCTCGCCCAGGTGCAAGCACCAGCTCCTACTGCGAAGGTTGCAACAAGCAGTCCTGCACTGGCTGGTGGTGGAACAGCAGTACCAGCTCCATTAGCAGGAAATGTATTCAGAGTCACGGTAGCCATTGGTGATCAAGTTGCGGAGGGTGACGTTATTCTTGTGCTTGAGGCAATGAAAATGGAAACTGAAATTTGCTCACCTGCGTTTGGTACCGTTATAGCCATTAATGTTGCAGCTGGTGATGCCGTGAAAGTGGGTGATAGCTTGTTGTCTCTGAGTTAGAAAAAATCAAGAAAGTTAATAGCTTCGATATAATGGAAGAGCGTATTTAATGAGTCGTCTGCAGGAACTGTGGCAATCCACAGGTATTTACCAGATAGAGTTTACCCAGTTTGTAATGATCCTTATTGGGTTGATGTTGTTGTATTTAGCAATTAAAAAAGGATTTGAGCCGCTACTGCTTATTCCTATAGGCTTCGGTGGAATTCTCTCAAATATCCCCGGCGTCGACATAGCAGTTGGTGACGGTATTTTGCATCAATTCTATGTAATGGGTCTGGAAACAGGTGTGTTCCCACTTCTGATATTTATGGGTGTCGGTGCGATGACTGATTTTGGTCCGCTGCTGGCAAATCCGAAAACGCTATTGTTAGGCGCAGCGGCGCAAGTTGGTATTTTTTCTACTCTGCTAGGCGCGCTGTTCCTTACAGATATCGGCATCTTCGATTTCACCATCCAACAGGCAGCGGCAATTGGTATCATTGGTGGTGCTGACGGACCAACAGCGATTTATGTTTCTGGTATTCTCGCACCTGAACTGCTGGGTGCGATTGCTGTGGCGGCATATTCTTACATGGCCTTGGTTCCTCTTATACAGCCACCAATTATGCGTGCCCTTACATCCCAGGATGAACGCGAGATTGCTATGACTCAGTTGAGAGTTGTCTCGATAACTGAGAAAATTCTTTTCCCATTGGTATTGCTTATCTTGGTTGCCTTAGTTGTGCCGAGTGCCGCACCGTTGCTTGGAATGTTTTGTTTTGGCAATTTAATGAAAGAGTGCGGGGTAGTTGATCGTCTTTCCGATACTGCGCAAAATTCTTTGATAAATATTGTGACGATTCTGCTGGGCCTTTCAGTTGGATCGAAACTAGGTGCTGATCAATTTCTCGTTTCGAGCACGCTGGGGATATTAGCTTTAGGTATGGTTGCCTTTTCCATTGGTACAGCAGCAGGTGTGCTTATGGCTAAACTGATGAATGTATTTTCCAAACAGAAGATCAATCCTTTAATTGGTGCCGCAGGAGTTTCAGCCGTGCCCATGGCGGCACGAGTGGCGCATAAAGTTGGACTTGAAGCTAACCCAAATAATTTCTTGTTAATGCATGCGATGGGCCCGAATGTTGCGGGCGTAATCGGATCTGCAGTGGCAGCTGGGATATTGATTCAGTTCGCAGGATAAACCCTAGCAAGCAAGTCCATCTAAAAATCACAATTAGATTTTAAACTTTTAACTCCGCACCCTTTCTTGATTATTTGTCAGACTATTTTTGTGATAGTTATTTACTATCTCAAGGTTTGATGAATTTTAGTGTCATCCGGTCACTTTCACCAATTGTTCTCATTTCTGCACGCAATCCTCGCTTTAGTCTCGACCCCCTTAGAGTTGGTGGTAATGAATAAACCCCATCCGGATATTCCTTGGTGTCTAATAAGTTGGAGTTTATCTCCGCGCTTTCCAACAACTCGAAACCAGCATTTTCAGCTAACATCTTCACATGGGATTGATTTACATAGCCGTTCTCCCCTGTAGGGTCTTGAGGTATTGCTTCATTGCCGCGATGATCAACTATCCCAAATAGGCCGCCGGACTTCAATATTTTATAGATTGAATCATAGTATGCCTGGGCTGGAAAATTGTAGATCATAAATCCATGAGCGCGAAAAACTAAAACTCGATCCGCTCTTTCATTGGCTACGACTCCCACAAACGGTGATTCATCTGCATCGGCTTGGAGAGGTATATAGTTGCCATTGCCTGCGATATAAGGTTCAAGAATACTTCGATACCAGCCACCTTGGCCTCCTGGCCAGACCTCGACTACTGTGAGTTCCGGCCGTACGTCGAAGAAGTCCAAAGTAGGAAGCGGATTCCGATATTGGTTTCTTGCTCGCAGCGCATCAGGACGATTAGGGCTGTCAATAAGTTCCTGAAGCCGCGCACGGTTTTCCTCGCTTAAGATATTCTCTTGGGCATTAACCTGGATGTTGAAGACCACCATTGAGATTAGCGCAAAGGAGAAAAATATTTGTTCAATCGTAATTTTTATAAGCATAATTTTTCCTCAATAGATAATGAGAGCAAGTTTTTAGCTGATCTATTACTAGAAGCTTAACAAAATTAATTAGATGACCAGAAAAAAGCGCGCAAAACTCATCTAAATAAAAGTGAACGGGAGTAACAGGCTTGGAGTGCAATTTCTGAGTAGTAGAGAGTTAGCTATCTTTAAGACTCATCATCAAACACATTTTGTTCCATCGTCTCTGCTGGTCTATCTGAATGAGGCTTACCAACTAAGCGGGCTGGAACTCCTACGACTGTAGTATGTGGATCCACATCATTAAGCACAACACTGCCAGCGCCAACTTTGGCTCCCTCTCCAACGATGATACTTCCCAGCACCTTTGCGCCTGCTGATATTAGTACTCCCGATTTAATTTTCGGGTGGCGATCACCTTGTTCATTGCCAGTTCCACCAAGTGTCACTTGTTGCAAAATGGAAACGTTATCTTCAATTACAGAAGTTTCTCCAATTACAATACCAGTTGCATGATCGAACATGATGCCTCTGCCCATCATGCAACCTGGATGGATATCCACCGAGAATACTTCTGAATTACGACTCTGAATAAAAAGTGCAAGTTCCTGTCTGCTGCTTTTCCATAAGTAGTGAGCTAGCCGGTGTACCTGAATAGACTGAAAACCTTTTAGGTAGAGAATGACTGGCAGGTAGGAGCAAATTGCTGCGTCTCTGTCGTATACTGCTTTAATATCGCATACGGCAAATTCAATAATTTCTGGAGACGATTCAAATGCACTGTCGAATAACTCCCGTACTGTTACCACTGGCATAACATCGTCAGAAAGTTTATTCGCAAGAATGAAACTCAATGCAGAGGCGAGACTGTCATGATTTAAAATACAGGCATAGACGTAACTAGCTAGCAAAGGCTCTTGCTGAATTACTTGTTCTGCATCGCGTCTAAGTTGCTGCCAGAGTTCATCAGTCATTGATTTATGCCAACGTAGATTGAGGAAGCCCGATTATAAGGCCTCACTGCAGGGATTCAAGGCCGCGAGTTGTAAGTCAGGTGGCTATTGTTAACTGGTGAATAAGAAATTTATGAGGTTTTTAGTTCACACTAACTTAGCTCGGTACCTAGTATGTACTTCGAGTAGTTGCCGCCGAGATTGATATTAAAAAGTTTAATCCGGTCATGGATAAACCCGATTACTCGCTTGGAGGACCAAATTCCAGAATTTTAGCGGCACTCGGTCCAGGGTCAGGCCAATTTAGCTCAAATCGACTCCAGTCGGCGGAGCTAGTAATACCTATGTGCAGTAATGCGCGATCCTGGGGGAATAGAATTTATAGCGGAATTATGGGCTGAAACTTCATCCATTGTTAGAATCTCATAAGAATATTTGACTTGCTCAGTTACACAGACAAAACCCTTATTTCGCGCAATCTGTATTTCTTGGGTAAAACTCATGGTGCTGGCAAGTCCAATCAGACTCAACAAAAGGAATGGATTAACGTGCGTTTAAATCATAAGCCAGGCTCAGTAGTTTGGATTCAAATTGACTGCCTTGAGAAGGCACCAGGTTCTTCGATGATAGAGTGAATTCTTCCCCTCGATAGAAAGTGGAATTCTATCGGCTCAAAAGTTCCAGAACATTCTAAGTGGAGGCTTATTTTTAGTATAATTATCAATGGGGTAGTTGGCCAAGCACAGGGAAATATTTATTTCCTTCTATATATGATACTAGAATGCAGCTAGTATTCCCCTAGTCGAATAATTACCAAAAGAGCATCATGGTTAATCAATTGCCTAATCTCAACAAAAGCCTCCTTGCCTGGATAGCCCTAAGCGGATTTTTCTCTGTAAATGCCCAGGAGCAAAGCCAGCAACAATACTGGTTTGAGTTGGTAGCGAGAGACCAGTCTTTCTCCGATAGTGCTTCTCGGGAGGGTCGCGCTTCAGCATTTCGCGAATTTCTCGGCGAGGGTTCTGTGGTATTTCGTCCAGGCGGGCCGAAAGATGCCCAGGACATTTATGCTATAGATAATTTTCAAGGAAACGAAATTAGCTGGAAGGCACATTATGTAGATGTATCTAGGGATGGTGACTTGGGCCTTTCTGCAGGACCTCTAATTATTATAGGAGATGAGGATAACCCGGGCGATACGTGGGGCCATATGGTTTCGATTTGGCGTAAACAGGAAGTAAACTGGCAGTTAATGGCAGATATCGTAGTAAATATCCCAGGGGTTTTGAGTTTAGAAGTAGAGCCTAATTTCGAGGATACGCAGCCGGTATTAGAAGAAACTGCCCATCCGGAAGTTGTAAGCGATGCAGCGCACACTTTGCAGGATCTAATTGATGCCGACAATCTCTTCGGTTTGTCGATTAATTTTCGCGGAGGACAACGGGCATTACTCAGATATGGATTAGAAAATGCCAGAGTCTACTTGCCAGGCATGGCACCAGCAGTTGGCGCCGACGCTGCTAGTTCGGTGTACGGTGCTTACTTGGATAGCCAGCTATTTACTACAAACCCGATTGCCCTAAGTTATGTTGGTGGTTATTTATCGACATCAAAAGAGATGGGCTATACCTATGGCACCATGGCTACTAATGGTGATGAAGCAGATCAAGTGTTTCAGACGAGTTATCTTCGGCTCTGGCGGTTTACTAATACCAATGAATGGAAGATAGCAGTTGAAATGCTAAGTCCTTTCTAAGTGTTTTTAACTATCGTTTAATCGCCATTAATTATTCACTCTGATCTGACGCTTCCCATAACTTGTGGCATTACCCAGAGAATCAATAATCTTAATTTCGATATCATGGGTACCATTTTCAATCGAGTGTGAGTCCAATACATAGTCAAAGCCGATGTTTGGGGCGTTGGGATCTGATTTCACACCGATTTGTTCGACTACGTCGCTGCGAGCAATTCCGTAGTTAAGCGTGGCTATGGAATTTTGATCGATGACTAGCTCGATTTCGTCTATGCCCAAATCTTCGTTAAATGCCCAGCCGGTAATAAGAAGATCATTCTGAACGGATTCACCTTCTATTGGCAGGTCGATCCAAGCCCTCGGTGGGTAGGGGCAGGGGAAAGATCGATAGTCAGGATCACTAGTTCTGTCGACGACGCGATTAGCTATAAAAAAGCTAAATGTTTTATCGCCATTGAAGAGTGATAGCTCGTCAATTAATTCAATACTGTCCACATGCTTGCAGATACTGTCTAATACAGAGTGTTTATCAAGGATGGTTAGTGTGGAATCTTCTGTAATAAACATTAATGGTCTGCCGGTGAAATCCAGTAGACCGGATTCACCTTTTCCCCATAGTTGGTATTGAGCGATTCGGCCGTCACGTACTGCCTTGTCTTTATCGAGGGTGAGGGCGTTTGCAGTGAGTCCATTAAACTCTAACTGTGCCGACGTATAGTAGTTGTCACTGACCAAGATAGAAAATCTAGATGGCATTTTCTCAGCAAGTAACTTTTCGGTAAACCCAGAAAACTCTTTCCAACCAGCCATTTTATTTGACAACACTCCTGTGCCAACTAGAGGTTGTAATTGATATTGAAATGCTTGAGAACCGACGCCAATTAAGGCAATTAGGCTGCCACTGAAACCCAAACCTAAGATGCTGCAAATGAGATATTTTGCAGTAATGGGTTTCCAGCGTTTAGCTATTAGTTCGTGTAAATCCCTAAGAGCTGAGGGCACAAAAACCAGGAGCGGGAAGTATCCTGGCAATGGCCAGTGGATTGATGTGCTGGTGGCATCTGTCCAAGGAGCCAACACGAGATAGACGGTGAGGTTAGTTAAAGCGAAACACAGCAATAAAATAGCTACCTGATTACCTTCTTTGGCTGATTGCCAAAGTTTCCACGCAGTAAAAGCTAATACTGCATACAGCGGCGGGGTAACCAAGCCAGCTTGCTTAAAAAGATGCAGGAGGCCGCTGGCTTGAAATTCCCATGGGTGCCTATCAACAAAATAAAAATTGGCGCTACTCAGTTCATTGGCAAGATTGAACCATATGATCGGGACTAGTCCGAGGCTGGCGATAGCTATGCTGACCCAAAGCCGTGAGTTAGCCCAATGCTGACGGGTAATAGACGAGAAGCTTAAAAATATAATTGCTGCTAAGGGGTAAAGAAAGAAGCGATAGTGTGTGCTCAGGCCAAGAGCTACCAAGAGCCCAGCACTGCACCAGTACCTAAAGTCATTAGTTCTTAATGC
The DNA here is from genome assembly GCA_012960305.1 of Gammaproteobacteria bacterium. GTDB lineage: Bacteria > Pseudomonadota > Gammaproteobacteria > Pseudomonadales > Pseudohongiellaceae > UBA9145. Next base: position 43,746 of record DUBM01000020.1, read on the forward strand.
GCGCTCAAAGCAACCAAGTGAAAACAAACCAAAAAAAAGTAAAGGGACATCTGGCACTGCCAGGAGGCCTAAGAAAGCACCCAGAGGCAAACAGAGAGAAATTGCAGCCGACTCCAGCGCTTGTTTTTTATCTGTTATTGGTTTTGCTAACCAGTACATCAAGAATGGAGTGCAGCTGCCTAAGATTAGAAATAAGGAGCGCGCTGCAAGAGCACTACCATTTTCCATTGATGACCCTGCCCCAATAAGAAGTGCGGTCATGAATGGAAGGTCACTATACGCTAAGGCGGGCAAAGTAGAAGCTTGCCAGTAGAATACTTCGTCGCTATAGAGATCCAATACACTTGCCAGGAATAGTTTGGTGCAGAGAATAATGACGAAAGCAAATAAGAATAGCTTATGGGTCGGAAATTTAATTACCGATTGATGAGATTCCAGCAATGCAGTACTCCCGCTATAATTGAATAGCCTGGATTCTATTCTTGGGTACCATTTTACTCGAGAGCTTTTTCAGATTCGCGATGAACATGAATAGAATCGATAACATGGAAAAAATCCAGATAGACGAGAATAAGGGGTTTACAGGGAAAGTGCCAATTTGATAAATAACTGTCGCAGTTATGTAAGCTAGGCCCGTGCACCAACTGAAGATGAGCATAGTCCAGCGCCAACCAGCTTCTTTGCTCACTGCACCTAAAACGGCTACACAAGGTGCGTAAAGTAAGACAAATACGAGATAACAAAAGGCGGCAAAAGGGCCGGAAAATAATGATGCCATGTTGGTTAGAGTGCTGGTTTCAACTTCTTGATCTTCTGCAACGGCTTCGACGTCACTAACATCGCCAATAGAAATACCAAGAGGGTCAGTCAGACTTCCGCTAAGAGCGGAGAGCTCGTTACCAATGGACTTAAATGCTTCTCCGGCAGCGGCGATAAGGTCCGGTGGACTGCCGTCGTCAGGTGAGCCGGCAGGCTCGCTATAAAGTGCATCCAAAGTTCCTACTATTGCTTCCTTAGCGAACATTCCGGTAAAGAGACCAACTGTGGCTGGCCAATTTTCTTCTTTTAATCCGAGCGGTGAGAAGGCGGGAGTTATAGATTTTCCAATGACACTTAGAACTGAATTCTCAGAATCCTCGTTACCGAATTTGAAGTCCGTACTTAGTGAGTTTAAAAAGCTCAATACGATAACGACACCGACAATGGTTTTACCTGCTCGAAAAATAAAACCTTTAAGTCGAAACCACGTTGTTAGCAAAATGTTCCGAACGACGGGGACATGATAGGCAGGCATCTCTTGAAAGGAGGGTGTTATTTCATCAGTAAATAGTTGCTTGCGAAATACCCAGCCGGTAAAAACAGCAAGAGCAATCCCCAGCAAATAAAGACCAAATACGATGTTCTGACCATTTTCTTGGAAAAATGCTGCAGCGAACAGGACATACACTGTTAAGCGAGCACCGCAACTCATAAAGGGGGCCATAGAAATTGTCAGTAGTCTATCGCTGTCGCGATTTAGGCTGCGGGCAGCCATTACGGCTGGGACATTGCAACCAAAACCAACGATGAGAGGAACAAAGGCATTTCCTGGCAGACCGATACCGCCCATGAGTCGATCTATTACAAATGCAGCTCGAGACATATAACCGGAATCTTCAAGTATAGACAAACAAAGATAGAGAAATCCAATCACTGGAATAAATGTTGCCACCAACGTTATGCCGCCACCTACACCTTGTGCCAGTAGAGTGATAAAAACGTCCGGAGTCGATATTGATTCCAATATCCAGGTAGTTCCTTCCACCAACACAGCGTCAAACAGAATATCGAAGAAATCGATGAACACTGCTCCAAGGTTTACTGCCACCGTAAACATTAGGTAAATCATGAAGAGAAAAAACGGAACGCCGAGCCAGCGATTTAGCAGGACATTATCGATGCTCTCTGACAAACTGTGATGAGTTGGGGACATCTCCATCACGCCATTCACCAGTTGTTTAGATTTGTGGTATCGCCGCAGTATTCGATCGTCGTTGTCTTCAGCGACGTCAGGCTTCACTGTAAGTCCAGCAGAATGAGGCTTGGAAATAATCACCTGCAGATTCTCAAGCAGATGATTAACACCTTGTTTTCTGGAGGCCACCATTGCTGTCACAGGCACTGATAACTGCTTAGCCAATGTGTTTGGTGTAATACTCATTCCCTGCTGTTCTGCCACATCCAACATATTAAGGACAATGACCAATGGGATGTTTTTTTCCAGCAATTGCTGGGTAAGGACTAGGCTTCTTTCGAGGTTGCTGGCATCTACAATATTGACGATCAAGGTAATGTCACTTTCTTCAAGGTAATCCTGGGCAATCTGCTCATCGATTCCTTGAAAATCTTGTTCTAAAGAATAGATTCCAGGGAGGTCGACCAATTCACAGGGCTGATTGTCTATCTCAAAAAAACCGAATTTTTTTTCCACTGTGACGCCAGGCCAATTTCCAACTTTTTGCCTCGCGCCAGTTAAAATATTAAATAGCGTTGTTTTGCCACAGTTAGGATTGCCAATGAGTGCGATGTGTTGCATGAATTTACTGTTTTTCCACGGTGATAATGTTGGCTTCAGTTCGACGAATACTCACGAAGCTACCACCAATTTTCACCTGCATTGGGTCTCCGAGGGGGGCGAATCGGAGTATTTCTAAAGATGAGCCAGGAATAATACCGAGAGCGTACAGCCGACTCTTTAATTCTGGAGGTTCCGATGCTATTTCTACAACAACACAGCGATCTCCGCTAGATGCATTGGAAAGGATAGATTGAGCCATTATTACGCCAAAAAGTATTTAAAACAAATACTTATAAACAACTTCGAAGAAAGATTTAAGATGCTGACTGATATATTAAAGTAGCAGATCTAAATCTAGTTGACAATCATTCTCATTATCATTTACATTGTACACTCAGTTTGAGGGCACGTTATGTACGTATGTATTTGCAGACAAATTACTGATCACCAGATTCGCGACGTTTGTCGTGGTGGTGCAAGTAGTTTGACGGATGTGCGTACCAAACTAGGTGTTGCTAGTGAGTGTGGTAAGTGTGGTAAATTAGCTCAAACTATCGTGAATGAATACAACAAAGCAGCAATTTTTGTGAACGCCGCCTGCTAGAAAATATCCTGTTGAGTATTAATTCCAGCAACGACTCCCTCTGTGAACCCTGCTCTAACCAGTTACTTAATTCAGTAACTTCTTAGAAAAATTACCCGCAACGCTTCAAATTATCATCGGGTATACCTTCAGCATTGCGGCGAATGCGGTTTTTCTTCTCTGGTCAGAATTTCGAACGGCCAAGCAATCTTTAACTTAGCGTTAGAGCCTTCTATTCGACAGCACTGTTGCTGGCCTGGCAAGGACTGGCTCCCAAATCGAAATGGGATTGCTTATCATTTAGTTTATCCTTTAAAAACAAAGACTTAAGTGAGTTTCTATTGACAAAACGGAGACAAAAAGCGATGCTAGCGCAAATCGAACTTAAAGGGGTTTTTCATGAAGGCAGATGCCACAGTTATTAAACATTTGAATACGGCGCTCGGAAATGAGCTGATTGCGATAAACCAGTATTTTCTGCACGCCAGGATGTACGAAGACTGGGGATTTAATAAATTGGCAGAAAAAGAACATCATGAATCAATCGATGAAATGAAGCACGCTGATCAGCTGATTAAGCGCATTCTCTTCCTGGAAGGTTTACCCAACCTGCAGGATTTAGGTAATCTTCTAATTGGAGAGCATACTCGGGAAATGCTCGAGTGTGATCTCAGGCTCGAAATGATTGCCTGCCCAGATCTCAAAGATGGTATTGCCTACTGTGAATCTATTGGGGATTTTGTTAGCAGAGATTTGCTGAGTTCGATTTTGGATAGTGAGGAAGAGCATATTGACTGGCTTGAGACTCAGCTCACTCTTATTGATAAAATAGGTTTAGAAAATTTTCAACAATCGATGATTTAGCTTCCTGCATCAATTTTGCAGCCGGGGGTTGGCTACTCTTAGCGATGCAAATTCTCCGGTTGCTTCTACAAAGTCTGTTTTCTAATTTTTGCCCCCATTAAGTCGATAGCCTAAGTAACTCCTGCAGGGTGCTAACCTTGCTCCAATCCGCCACTGGGCCGTTGATTTTCTATGTATGCATGCATTGATCTAGGCTCAAATAGTTTTCATTTACTTATTGGTGAATGGGAAAATGGTCATATCCCAATAATTGAACGTTGTAGTGAAAAGGTGCAATTGGGCGAGGGTGTTAGTAGTAGCGGAGAAATCTCATCGGCTTCATTCGAGCGTGGTTTGGCGACTCTCCAACATTTCAAATCTTTAATGGACGAATACCCCATACAGCAATATTGGGCGTTAGGAACTAATACTTTTCGTGTGACAAAGAATGCTAGTGATTTTGTCAATGCTGCAGCTGGGATAGGTATTGATATATCAATTATTAGTGGCGTGCAGGAAGCTGTGCTCATTTATGCGGGGGTGATTACCGCATTACCGATAACAAATACCCACCGCTTAATAATCGACATAGGTGGTGGCAGCACTGAAGTGATTATTGGGAAGTCTCACGAACGTCTTATTACCGAGAGTCTGGCGATTGGCAGTGTGGCTTGGCGTGATCAGTTCTTTGATGAATCAAATTTATCTATTACAGCACTAGAGTCACAAATGGGTCTTGGTGTAGCTGCGGCATTGAAGGAATTTCAAAGCGTAGCCGTGGGAGTGAGAAAAGTAGGATGGAATGAAGCTTACGCATCCTCGGGAACGGTAAAAATGCTTATTACAATCTGCCATGAACAAGGTTTTGGTGAATCACAAATTAGTTATCGTGCTCTACAGGAAGTCAAATCAACTCTTGCGACAGCGATAGTGATGAATTCCGAACTTCCAGGGTTAAAAGAAAGGCGCAGAGATTTATTGTTGTCTGGTTGGTGTATTCTCAGTGCTTTAATGGAGGCCTACGAAATTAATTTAATAAAATTCAGCGCCACCGCTTTGAGAGAAGGAATGCTTGATTTCATGGTAAAAAATGAAAAAACCTACCCGGCTATGGAGCAAAGTGGTTTGCCTAGTGTAAGTTTAGCAGCCAAGGGATAACTTATTAGGGTCTCGTTACAAGATTGTTAGCCGAGCTTTTGAGCTAAGACTGAGATAATTGTCGCAATAGTTTTAATTGAACATCATCTGATTTTGCTGATTCGATACACCTTCCCTTATAGCTTCCATCTGCCATGAGCTCCCAGCTTTGTCCAACGTCATTTAAATGGAGTTCCATTTCTTTCATTATTCTAGCAGCATGCTTCTTTTTAAGAATCGGAAAACAGACCTCTATTCGATTTGAAAGGTTTCGCTCCATCCAATCAGCGCTAGCGCAGTAAACCTGGTGAGAGCCGTTGAGAAAATAGTAAACTCTAGAGTGCTCCAGAAAACGGCCCACCACGGAAACAACGCGAATATTCTCACTTACTTCCGGTATGCCTATTTTAAGGCAGCTGATTCCTCTGACTATTAAATCAATCTGCACTCCGGCTTGAGATGCGGCGTAGAGTTCTTTGATTATTTCGGGGTCAGTTAGAGAGTTAAGTTTGGCCAATATCCTTGCAGGCTTGCCTTCAAGTGCAGCTAGCTTTTCCGCAACAATTAACTTGATTAAAGACTTCCGTAAATTGAAAGGAGCATGAATCAGTAAGTCTGGATGGATTTTCTTACCCATGCCGGTGATTTGTTGAAAAACTTTATGAACATCTGCGCAAACAATTTCATCAGCTGTCATCAGACTATAGTCTGTGTAGAGTAATGAATTCTTGCGGTGGTAATTACCGGTGCCAAGATGAGCGTAGCGCTTTAATGATTTACCTACACGCCGCACGAACAACAGCATTTTCGCGTGAGTTTTGTAACCCATTACTCCGTATACAACTACTGCGCCAGCTTCTTGTAAGATGCTGGCAAATTGGATGTTTTCTTTCTCATCAAACCTTGCTCGCAGTTCAATACAAACAGTTACTTCTTTCCCATTGCGAGCCGCCTCAGCTAATGCTTCAACCAGTTCTGAAGATTCGTTGGTTCGGTACAGAGTTTGCTTGATGGATAGTACGGCAGGGTCTTTAGCAGCCTGTCTCACCCAGTCAATTATTGGAATGAACGACTGATAAGGGTGGAGCAATAATTGGTCTTCTTTTTCAACTGCACTAAAAATATCCGCACCTTCTTGGAGTGCTTTAGGCGTGCTAGGAGAAAATTTTGGAAAACGGAGGTCCGGGCGATCGACCATATCGGTCAAGGCGGTCAACCGTTGTAGATTTACCGGACCGTCGAGAGTGAAGCACTCTTCTTTAGTGAGGTTGAATCGTTGCAACAGGAACTCAGTTAGCTCCGTTGGACATTCCATTCCTACCTCTAACTTTGACGCCGTACCAAATCGACGGCTATGCAATTCACCCTGTAAGGCACTGGCAACATCTTCAACTTCTACATTGGACATTTCTAAATCTGAATTTCGGGTAACGCGAAACTGATGGCATTCGGTTACGGTCATTCCCGGGAAAAACTCATCGACAAAGGCATGAATTATAGATGAGAGGAAAACAAAATTATCGCCTTCGGGTATTATGCTTTTAGGAACTTTAATAAGCCTTGGTAGCGAACGCGGCGCAGGCACAATTGCTAAACCACTATCTCTTCCGAACGCATCTTTTCCATCTAGGGAAAGGATAAAATTTAGGCTCTTGTTAACTAGTCGAGGGAAGGGGTGGGCGGGATCTAGGCCTAAAGGACTTACCACCGGTAACACCTCGTCGAAAAAATAATCCTTCGTCCATTCGATCAATTCTGCATTCCATTGATTGCGATGGTGAAAGCGGATGTTTTCCGCAGCTAGAGCTGGAAACAATCGTTCATTCAAAATTTTGTATTGTTCACAAAGTGCGATGCGTACCCGTTCGTGGATTTCTTTCAGAACCTGTTCTGGATATTTGTCGTCAGGTCCGGGGCGCTGTCGACCAAAATCTAATTGTTTTTTTAGCCCAGATACGCGAGTTTCGTAAAACTCATCTAGGTTAGAGCTGAAAATTAAGAGAAAAACTAGGCGTTCGATCAGCGGGTGTTTATCTATTTTAGCTTGGCTTAATACTCGAAGATTAAATTCCAAGTAGCTGAGTTCTCGATTTTGATAGAAGCTCGAATCGGAGAAATCGATTGGAACTGTTTTTTTAGTCACGCAAGGCTCTGCTTCTCCCACTTTCTCTACGATGGGTGCAGCCGGCGAAAGTTCAGAACTAGAGCGCTCCGGAGTAGGAAGTACCCCTTTTGAATTGTCGACTATTACCGCTAGAGGCTTTTTCGGAGTTTGCAGAGACATAGCTATGTGATCAATTGAGAATTTGAAAGTATTACTTAACCTTGAACAATTATCTCTTAAAAATCAATATTTAATCGTAACTATTTGACGCAGCATCTCAGTCGCCGGTAAAAAGCTTCTCAGAATCGGCTTTTCTTTGACCTGGATGACTTGCCACTCTCTATAGCTTCACATAAAGAAGCAAAGACTGCATCGCCAACTAATAGTTGTTAATTTCTGGTCCTAAATTTGATTTTTATATTGTTATTAGGAGTTGACTCTAAAAACGGATTCCAATAAAGTCCGCGGTTGACAGAATCAAACCGTAATTTGTTTGGTGCTTAATTGAATTCCGACAAACGTTCAATTATACGATAAAGCGGAAACTTATAATGAGGCTAACTACTAAATCTAAAGTTCCAGGCTTCTTAGTAGAAGACGCAGTAGCAACCACAGCGGCTCGCCGTTCTGCGCGCGCAGTACATGCGCCCTCCGGAGACTTGTGGTTTTAGTTAGTTAAGAATCGATTAAAAAACCTCTAACGCTTCGGCCTTAGAGGTTTTTTTTTGGGTGATGTTTAGTTTCCAGATATAACAATTAAGGAAAATTGGTCATGAATGTTGTAGATATTGAGCAAGCCTCGCGAACTGCTTGGCCCGCGTTACAAGAGAAAGAGCTTCCCTTTGGAGTATTAAGGTTTTCCAAAGGCTTGACCCCCCGATCCAACTCACTGACTTTGTTCATGGGTGCCCCATTTAACTTCATCAATATGCTTAGTGTGACTGAGGATATTTTTCGCAAGCGCCGTTTACCTTCAATTTTGAGAGTGATTGATCCCGGCAATGCCCCGGATGAGCAGTTTAAGGAGCTTGATTGTTATTTGGCAAATTCTGGTTATGCTTTAGAAGCACCTACAGAAGTCATGTTGGTGAATTTAGAAACTCATTCCAATGTCCATTTGCAAAAGAGTCGCTGCACAAAGGAAAATAAGTTAAAGAATCTGTTCTGCATACATCTCTGTGGCATTGATGACTGGCTTGTTGCTTGGGCGGAGCTAACTCTTGCAAGTGAAGAAAAGAGTCGCATATTTCATGGCATGCTCAGCACCCGAAGTAAAACATCGCATTTTTTAGTTGCTCGTGATTACACGGGAAAGGCGGTTAGTTGCGGAATGTCTGTTCAGGCAGAAAAAACTATTGGTGTGTTCGGGATGGCGACTCATAAACATTCACGGCGAAAAGGTTTGGCCAGTAGTGTTATTAACCAGTTATTGCAGTGGGGGTCGGAGAATGAGGCAACTCACGGATATTTGCAGGTAGAAAGAGCCAATTATTCAGCTAAAAGGGTTTATGAAAAACTTGGATTTAGAAAACTCTATTCTTATTGGTATCGAGTTAAACCGCTTGCTATTAATCCCCTGCTGCTAAGTCAAATATACCCAAAAACTGAGACGGGGAGAGTGTGGTGAATACCATCGAAGTCGAAGACCGGTTGGCACAAAAACATCCTCAGGCTATTCATCCTGCCGGCGGAAGCGGCCTTCTCTGTGCTGGAGAGCTGAATTTAGATAACTTGGTAACGCAATTAACTCAGTCTTGTTTTGAGAGAGATTTGTTAATTACTCCCGCGTGGAATCGAGTGGTTCGAATAATTCTGTCTCTATTAGTGAGTGAGATAAGCTTGAGGAAGGCCTTGGTATTTTGGATTCCGAGCTGTTATCAGTGGCCGGCTTAAGTTAGACTTCTGCGCTCTAGATTTAGTGGCCCAGCCAATTTGGATGGCGATTTTAAATTCATAGAACCACCTAAGCCAACAAGTGCAGAAACTATAGATAGGACACAAAATGAAAAATACCCAGGTACTATTTGCCAAACGTCCTTTCGGAGAACCGGAAGACGAATGTTTCAATTTTGTTGAGACTGAAGTTCCAGAATTAGGAGAAAATCAAATCCTTATTAAAGTATCTTGGCTTTCTCTGGATCCTTATATGCGAGGAAGAATGAATGATGTGAAATCTTATACTTCTGCACTGGAAGTAGGTGATGTGATGACAGGTGAGTCTTCAGGTTTCGTATTAAAGTCTAATTCTGATAAGTTTGCGGAGGGAGATACAGTGGCCGCTCACATGGGATGGCAGACACATATTGTGGCTAATGCTGATGATCCTCGAATTATGAAAGTTAATATAGATAACGGAACCCTATCAGCACATCTAGGGGTAGTCGGAATGCCAGGTCGCACTGCCTATTTTGGCTTGACTGAAGTAGGGAAGCCGCAGCCTGGCGAGACTTTGGTTGTCGCTGCTGCTTCCGGCGCAGTTGGTTCTGCTGTGGGCCAAATTGCAAAAATTAAAGGCTTGCGTGCGGTCGGAGTAGCTGGTGGACCGGAGAAATGTCAATATGTTGTGGATGAGCTCGGCTTCGATGCTTGTATTGATTACAAAGCGGAAGGCTTTGAGCAAGCTCTGACTAAAGCATGCCCCGATGGCGTGGATATTTATTTTGAGAATGTTGGGGGAGCGGTAACAAAAGCCGTTGCTCCGTTGTTGAATAAGGGAGCTCGTGTTCCTATCTGTGGTTATATCTCAAATTACAATGATGAAGACATCACCAAAGCGGAAACACCATTTCATATTCTCAAAGCTTTAGATTCAATACCAGAGCATCGTTTTTTCGTGGTTACGGAATGGCGAGATAACTGGAATGAAGCTACAGAAATACTTGGTGGCTGGATTAAATCAGGGCAGCTTAGATATAAAGAATGTGTTGGTGAGGGACTGGAAAATGCACCTGATCTTTTTCGTGGTATGTTAAAAGGCAAAAACTTTGGTAAGCAATTAGTTAAGATAATTGACTAGTAAGTGCAGACCTCGAGAGCGCTAATAAGATGGATGAATTTAATTTAAATAGACTTTTCGATTTGAATGGTAAAACTGCTCTAATTACTGGTGGATCCAGTGGATTAGGATTGATTATGGCGAAAGGTCTTTTACAAAATGGTGCAAGAGTTCTTATTGCTTCTCGCAAACAAAAAAAATGTGACATGGCGCTAATTGAGCTTGAGAAATATGGAGATTGCTTTGCCGTAGCTGCAGATGTTACTAAAAGTGAAGATAGAGTTAAAATTGTGGCCGCTGTCGATGATTGTTTCGATGGTTTTTCTATCCTCATTAACAATGCGGGTGGAAATTGGGGAGCTAAGTTAGAGGATTATCCAGACGATGGTTTTGAAAAAGTAATTAGTACCAATCTTAATGCAGTTTTCTCTTTAACCCGAGACCTGATTCCGCAGCTTGAAAAATCAGCTACCGACGATGACCCTGGGCGAATTATCAACATCGGATCCATGGACGGTATTCATGTGCCTATTGTCCAGAGGGTACCAACATTTGCTTATTCCGCTAGCAAGGCAGCCTTGCATCACCTTACTAAGGCCTTAGCGATAGATTTGGCACCTAAGAAAATCACTGTGAACGCAGTGGCTCCCGGTTTCTTCGAATCACGGATGACTGACTATGTTTTTGAACATTTTATTACTGACATTGAAGATGATTGTCCACTGCATCGGATTGGCCGGCCTGAGGAATTAGTTGGTATTGTGGTATATCTGGCTTCTCGAGCCGGAGCCTATACTAACGGCGCGGTGATACCCGTGGATGGCGGCACGAGCATTTCTAAAGGAAGGCGTCCCTGGACCGAGTAAGACAACCTTTCCATGAGCAGGCTAATTTTCTTGTTCTTCGGCGAGTGAATTGTTAGCTTAGTTTCCCACTTCATGAACTGTTCGACGATTTAACAAGGTCGGCCTACAATTTGTGAAGTCATTTATTAGCAGATCAATGCTGGAGAAGAAATGAGTCTATTTAACTTGGAGGGAAAAATTGCCCTGATTACAGGATCGACAAAGGGCATTGGCAAGGCAATTGCCGAACGAATGGCTGAGCAAGGGGCAATAGTTGTAATTTCTAGTCGAAACCAAGATGCCTGTGATGAAGTAGCTGCAGGTATTATTGTGCAGGGAGGTAAAGCCATTGCTATATCTTGCAACATCAACTACCAAGAGCAATTGCAGAACCTAGTTACCAAAACACAGTCAGAATTGGGCTCTATCGATATTCTAGTGTGTAATGCAGCGATTAATCCTTTTTTTGGCAGCTCTCAGGAAATACCAGATTCAGCATTTGATAAGATAATGCATGCCAATATAGGTAGCGTTCACCGGCTTTGCCAGCTGGCTATTCCTAGAATGGCTGAGAAAGGTGGAGGTGCGGTAGTGATAATCTCTTCTATCGGTGGCTTAAAGGGTAGTAATGCTCTGGGCGCCTATGCCATATCAAAGGCTGCAGACATGCAAATGGCGCGTAACTTGGCAGTCGAATGGGGGCCGAGAAATGTAAGAGTGAATTGCATTGCGCCAGGTCTAGTAAGAACGGATTTCGCCAAAGCGCTGTGGGAAAATCCAGAAATATACGAAGCAACTGTGTCTAAGTATCCCCTGCGTAGGATCGGTGAGCCAGACGAAATCGCTGGGGCTGCGGTATTCCTAGCTTCTGATTCTGGTTCTTTTACCACAGGTCAAACGATTGTCATCGATGGGGGTGGTACAATAGCCGGATAAAAGCGGTTTAGATTTTATATTAGTTAAGTATTTATAGAGGAAAATAGTGAAATGATGGATTTGGGTTTATCAGAAGATTTAGTAGAAGTTAGAGAAAAAATTCGCAAGTTCATAGAAGAAAAAGTAGAGCCAATTGAGCAAGAGTATCACCATGAGATAGGAGTCGGTGATCGCTGGTCTCACACCTCGCGGCAGGAAGAGATTTTAGCTGAACTAAAAGATGAGGCCAAAAAGCTTGGCTTATGGAATTTCTTTTTACCCGAAAGCCAAGGCGGTGCTGGCATATCTAATCTTCAATATGCGCATCTTGCAGAAATCATGGGTAGAAGCCGTCTGGCTTCTGAGTCCTTTAATTGCAGCGCACCTGATACCGGTAATATGGAAGTATTGGAGCGTTATGGTTCTGAAGAGCAAAAGAAACAGTGGCTTGAACCTCTCTTAGAAGGAAAAATTCGTTCCGCTTTTGCGATGACGGAGCCAGGTATTGCTTCTTCTGATGCAACTAATATTTCCACTAGGGCTGTTTTGGAAGGAGATGAGTGGGTTATTAGCGGTGAGAAATTTTATATATCTGGCGCCGGAGATTCGCGTTGTAAAATTATGATCACTATGGTTGTAACCGACCCCGATGCCCCGAAGCACAATAGACAATCGCAAATATTAGTACCTATGAACGCAGAAGGCGTGGAAGTAGTTCGACCTATGCAAGTATTCGGTAGGGATGATGCTCCTCACGGCCACATGCACATAAAATTCCATAATGTACGGGTGCCTGAAAGCAATATTATTCTTGGTCGAGGGCGTGGTTTCGAAATCTCTCAGGGTCGTCTTGGACCTGGCCGCATTCACCACTGTATGCGCTCAATCGGCGCAGCTGAAAAAGCCTTAGATCTTATGTGTAAACGTGCTGTAAGCCGCGAAGCTTTTGGTAAACCTTTGGCAGAGCTCGGTGGCAACTACGACATTATTGCTGATAGTCGAATTGAAATTGAGATGTGTCGTCTATTAACTTACAAAACAGCATGGCTAATGGACTCAATCGGAAATAAGGCTGCTAGGGATGCGATTTCCCAAATTAAGGTTGCCGTTCCTAATATGGCATTACGAGTTATAGATAGAGCTATTCAGATGCATGGTGCAGCTGGAGTATCACAAGATTTTCCTTTGGCAGCACTATGGACAAGCCAGCGAACTCTACGTTTGGCTGATGGGCCCGATGAGGTTCACCGGCGTGTTATTGCGAGAAAGGAATTGGCTAAGTACGACTGATAGAGGACTAAAACCGCTACAATTAAATGGGGACCTCGGTTCCCATTTTTACATTCTTAAATCACCAAGAGTCCGATCCATTTTCTAGATCGAGAAGTTAAGTCATAGCCATTTAAGGTAACTTGCTCGTGAAATATTCTGTTGCTGTAATTATCCCTACTTACAATCGCTGTAATGTGATTGGCAGAGCGATTGAGTCTGTGTTGAGACAATCATTCCCAGCAGAAGAGATCTGCGTAGTCGATGATGGCTCATGCGATGGAACCCGAGACTTTATTAGCTCAACCTTTCCCGAAGTTAAGTATGTCTACCAGGAAAATGCGGGAGTGAGTTCAGCGCGCAACCGAGGTCTAATAGAAACATCTGCCGAATGGGTGGCGTTTCTAGATTCTGATGATGTTTGGCTAGATGAAAAACTTGAAGAGCAACGAGCAGCTTTCGAAGTCGCGCCGAATTTCCGCCTAATACACTCTGATGAAATTTGGATCAGAAATGGCCGGCGGGTAAACCCGATGAAAAAGCATCGAAAATTTGGTGGGGAAATTTTTGAGCGCTGTCTGCCTCTTTGTCTGATATCCCCTTCAGCAGTTATCATAGAACGAACATTGTTTGATGAGGTCGGGGTTTTCGACGAATCATTACCTGTATGTGAAGATTATGATCTCTGGTTGCGAATATGCTGTCATTACCCCGTGCTCTATGTTGATAAGCCCTTGCTGGAAAAACACGGAGGTCATGACGATCAACTTTCAAAAGAACACTGGGGCATGGATAGGTTTCGTGTAGTAGCTTTAGAAAATCTGCTCAATAGTTCGGTACTAAACGACCAGCAACGCACATTAGCTATCAGTGCTCTCAAAGAAAAATGTTTAATCTTAATAAGTGGCGCATTGAAGAGAAATAATTTAGATCTGGCTGAGCAATTCGTCGCCGTGATTGACACATACTCCTTCGATTCATAGTTTGCTTAGTAGTTTTTTAAAAAACAAGCGATGCAATCCCATTAACAATATTGAAATCGAGAATAAATTACCCATGTTTCTAAATATATTTTGTAGATAATGCGCAAACAAAAGATCAATATTCTCGTAGCTCACTCACTTGAAGCCAAGCCATTGATAAAGCAGTTTGGGTTGCTAAAGGTGTTTTCAAAAGGCGAGTCTCCAATCCCTGGCCTTGAGCAAACCTATATGAATGACGACGGCGTCGTGTTGTTAGTTACTGGCATGGGAAAATCTGCAATGACTCAAGGGGTTCAGACCCTTTATCGCTGGCAATTAGAGTATTTAGGGCTTGAGCCGGGGCTAGCTGCAATTTGGCTAAATATAGGGATAGCTGGACATAGGATTGCTGAACTGGGTAGCGGGTACCTCGCTCACAAGATAGTCGATCAAGAAACGGGGGAATGCTGCTACCCCGGTATGCTGATAGAAGGATTTGAAACAAGTGAAGTATGTACCGTTGACAAGCCTGAAACGGTGTATCTAAGATTGGCAGTATACGATATGGAAGCTGCGGCCTTTTATCGGGGGGCGTCCGAATATTCTTCTTCAGAATTTATTCAATGTTTCAAAATTATCTCAGATAATCTTGCTACACCCATTCATCGATTTAAACCTGAAAGCGTGTTTGCACTGATCGCAAGTCATGGCGAGAGCATAGCAAAATTGCTTAAGCAGTTACTCAAATTGGCTGATGAATTTGATAGAGCTTATGCCCTGCCTAAGGAATTCAAAGAGTTGCAGAGAAATTATTCTTTAAGTGTTTCACATCAACAGCAAATCTTGCGTCTGTGCCAAAGATATTACGCTCTTTCAAAGAAGCATGAATTGACTTCGGTATGTTCCCAAAAATTTTCCAATGCCAGAGAATTAGTAATTGGCCTTGAAGCAGGATTGCGCTCCTCCAGAGACTGAGTGATGAGTAGAATGATTTGATGTTTTCAGCGATTTATATAGAAGAAGAAGTAGCTGGTAGCGACCGGGTACTGCAATTGCTGGAGCGATTTCCAGATGTGCCTCAAATTTCTTGTGAACGTTATGGTCAGGTATTTAACCGTTCGGGGCAAAATTTTCGCTTACAGAAAAAAGCTCCTGCTCTGATACTGGCAAAGAAATATGGAAACATAGTGTTACCAGCACCAGAGGGTTATGGTTTCAATAAGGATCGAAGCTACTACTTTTCCCATATGATGAACTGCATTTATGATTGCCGCTATTGTTTCTTGCAGGGTATGTATCGTTCAGCAAACTACGTATTGTTCACGAACTATGAGGATTTTGGTGCTGCTATAACTGCAACTGTCGCTGAAAGTGAAAGCAGGGCGGTCTTCTATAGCGGCTATGACTGCGATAGTTTGGCCTTGGAGCCAGTAAGTAATTTTTGTGAATATATTTTGTCATTGCTAGAAGATCTTCCCACAGCCACATTGGAGATTCGTTCGAAAAGCACTCAGATCAGAAAATTATTAGAGACAGAGCCGCTTGCAAATTGCGTAGTTGCTATGAGCTTTACCGATCAGCAATCGAGCGATAGATGGGAGCATAAAGTGCCATCAATCGCTAAGCGCTTGGAGTCGTTAAAGAAATTACAGGAGGTAGGTTGGCCTGTTGCACTGCGATTCGAACCTCTAATATTTGATGAGTTTTACTTGGAACGATACAAAATGTTATTCGAAGAAGTGTTTACTTGTCTTGACGGAGGCATGATTCACTCTGTTAGTACTGGAATGTTTAGAATGCCTGCAGACTTTCATAAGAGAATCGTAAAGTTGTATCCTGACGAGCCTCTATTGGCGCGAGATACTGTTAAATCTAATGGCTTGATTTCGCTCATGGATGACGCAGAAGAAAAGTGTCTTCGAGCTTTAGAGGAAGAATTATTCGAATTCGTTTCTTCCAAACAATATTATCGGTGTGCATAAGGTTTAGGCTCAAATATGGAAAAAGACCAAAGTATTAAAAATAAGGTGGTTATTGTTACGGGAGCTTCGTCAGGAATAGGTTTAGCCATGACTGAGGCTTTGCTGGTTGACGGTTATGACGTGATTGCTATCGCGAAAGACTTTCGCTCCTTTAAGGTCGAGCACGATCGTTTGCGGATCGAGGAGCTAGATGTCTCGGTCCTAGATAACTTGGCTCAAGCAAGTACTGACATTCTCAAGTCAATCAACAAACCTATCAAGGCTTTGGTAAATAATGCAGGTCTGGGGAAGATGGCATTTCTTGAACAGTTATCTGTCGCTGATATGCGCATGGTTATGGATATAAATTTTATGAGCCACGCGATAATCACGAAAGCGTTTTTGCCAGCGCTTAAGCAGCAGGGTGAGGCGGATATAATTTTTACTGGTTCTGAAGCGGCTTTAAAAGGCGCCCGTCAGGGCAGTATCTATTGTGCTAGTAAGTTTGCGGTTCGGGGATTTGCGCAATCTCTGCGCGAGGAGTGCGGAAAATCGAGAGTTAGAGTTACTCTAATTAATCCAGGGGCTGTGAGAACGCCTTTTTTCGACGAGTTGCATTTTGAACCCGGCGCTGACAGCGAAAACGCAATTGAAGCCTTGGATATTGCGGAAATTTTACTGACAGTGCTGCATTCGCGACCTCAGATGGTCTTTGATGAAATTAACCTGTCACCTCTAAATCATGTTTGGAAGCGAAAATAGGGCTTCTGCGACAATATGCCGCATATCAGGTGCTTCCTGTTGAATGGCCAGTGGCCTAGACTTCAATGAATCTACTGAATTCAAGGTTTCCCAATGAGAATATCCACGCCAATACGAGCCATACTAGCAACGTCATTAGCTTTGCTTTTTACCGTGTCTGTTCTAGCTCATACGGCCCTAAAGGAAGCAGTTCCAGCAGATGGGACTGCAGTTAAAGTGGCTCCTGCGCACATCGACTTACTCTTTAATGGCCCAGTTCGGCTGATTAAGTTGGAATTGATGGGAGTTGGACATGAAATGCCGACTAGTTTTGAAGCCAACGATGAGGCAATGGCTAATTTTCGACTGGAAACACCTGGAATGCATCCTGGTGCTTTCACTGTAAATTGGGCAGTCATCGGTGCCGACGGACATACTGTGACTAACTCATACTCCTTCACTGTTGACCCAAATGCTCCATAAGATCACCTTGGCCATCAGAGCAAAAATTGCTCTGATGGTTATCATCAAAAACGTCACAGTAGGTTGATATAACAATAGTGATGTCTTCAATCCCAACTAGTTGGGAACTCGCCAGTCTAGTATGTAAGTTCTTGGTTTATATTGGGGTCGCCAGTGTTGCTGGAGGTAGTTACTGTCTATGGCAGTTTTCTGACCATAGCAAGGCGACTCTTCATAGAAACCTAAGTTATATTTTTATTGGGTCCTTGATAGGTTTTCAGGGAGTAGTGGCAAACTTTCTGATTCAGATCGGCTTGATCAACGACAATGGTCTTGTTGGAATGTTTGATTGGGGGATGGGATCGCTTCTGTTAGGTGTCCAACTCGGAGCTGTTACGTTTTATCGCTTAACAGGATTTGTAATTGTATTACTGTCTTGTCTATTTTTCTTTCGTCGAATAGCTCATTCAACCCGAGCGCTCGATCAAAATTTTTATCGGGCACTCATAGCTATTCATTTCTTCGCTTTATTGGTTATTTCTTCTAGCTTTCGCCTTGCTGGGCATGTCTCAGTGTTATCGATAGTGCCACAGATTGGCATAGTTATTCATGTGACGGTTTTCGCTCTTTGGATTGGTTCACTCTACCCACTTTATAAAATGACTGAGTCCAGAGATATGAAATTCTTGCAATTGTGCATGAAACGATTTGGCAATTATGCGATTGGTATCTTGATTTTACTTGGTATATCAGGGCTGATAATGATTCTTGAATTACTTGAATCTCCAAGCGAGCTTTTCACTTCCCCGTATGGCAGGGCATTCCTGAGCAAGCTAAGCCTTGTAGTCATACTCGTAAGCATAGCGGCTGCCAACAAGCTGATATTCGTGCCTGTTATAGCAACTGAAACTGATAGCAGGAAGTTGGCAAGCTCGATCCGCTGGGAAATGCTAGTAGCTAGTGTGATTTTATTGGTGACCAGTTATTTTTCAACAATAGTTGGTCCGGCAGGTCCTATGTAGGAGTGATAATAACCAATATTGATCCCTAGGACAGTTGCTTATATTTGTTCCTTAATTCGCGTCTCACGAATCGATGTGTGCGATTCAATAATGCACTAAAAAGTACCCCCCCTTGGCCGACTTACTATATTAGCCTGTCTTTTTTTGCCAACATTGCATGGGAACTTAATCGACGTGGTGTTTCTTAAAGAAGGCGCACCGTGTTATTTTCGTCCTCGTGGCATCGAAAGTGAGGTTAGACATTGTTCGAACCTCATAAACTTAATAGGGAATCTATTGCCAATTTTTCATCAAAATCACAGTGGCTTATCGCGTCGTCCCTCTTGCTTTCAGGATTTATTACTATCACTGATATTATTCCTAATGGCAGCGACACTTCAACCTCTCCGAGTTCAGGCAGATGAAAGATTTTCTGACACATCATTTAATTATGATTCCTCTCCATTTATTGATTGGTTAGAGCAAGCATCAGGTGAAAAAAGCATACCTGGAGTTGCATTGGCGATTGTTTCCCGTGAAGGTATTATTCATTTGCAATCATGGGGTGTCAGGAACGTAGAAGGAAGAGACTCTATTAATACTGATTCGATCTTCCGAATTGCTTCCATGTCAAAAACTTTTGCGGGTACAGCAGCCGCCCTATTGGTTAATCAAAATTTACAAAGCTGGGATGCCAGAATTTCTGATCTGTTTCCGAGCATGAAGATTGGAACTGCCAACTCCTCCAGGTCTATTACACTGAAACATGTTGTAAGTCACTCAACAGGGCTTATGCCGCACTCCTATTCAAATATGCTTGATGATGGAGTTCCCTATGACAAGATAAAGCCGAAGTTCGATGAAATTCCTACAGTTTGCTCTCCGGGTGAATGCTACGGTTACCAAAATGTCGTGTTCTCTCTAATTGCTGACGTGATAGAAGAGCGAACCGGTGGCAGTTATGAAAAGTACATTGAGGAGCAAATATTTAAACCACTGGGAATGCTAACGGCTTCAGTTGGTATGGAACCGTACATAAACAATCCTGATGCGACATCGCCACATCGAATGGTGCGTGGCTCGTGGCGAACAACTTCAACTAATCCAGCATACTATTCCGTAGCTCCAGCCTCGGGTATCAATGCTAGTATTTTTGATATGACAATGTGGTTGAGGGCTAATCTCGGTGCATTTCCTCAAGTGTTGGGTGATAATTTTTTGTCAGAAATGCATGAGCCGCTAATTTCTACTGACTATGGAAATTATTTTAATCGCTGGACAGGTTTGGAAAAAGCCTATTATGCGATAGGCTGGCGGGTATTGGATTATCGTGGCATAAGAGCAATGCATCATGGCGGAGGGGTGCGCGGCTATCGATCAGAAATGACATTTGTGCCAGAGGCAAATATCGGTATGGTGTTGTTGTTCAATGCAGAGTCGAATTTGGCTAATGATGTTGTTCCTGCATTTCTAGATAACTTGACTAATTCACTCTAAAAACCCCCCATCTGTCAGCTTCACATTAACAGGTATTTCATATTCAAATACTTTTTGGCGATCAATTTTAATTATTGCTATAAACACTTAACTTTTTATTAGCTTACTCAATATTAGGAATTAGATATGAGCTCAGTAATTGACTTACTGAAGTCCCACAAAAGTATTCGCAAGTTTACAGGTCAAAAAATTGAACCTGAATTGTTCGACATATTAATCGATGCGGGTCAGGCCGCAGCAACTTCGAGTTTTTTGCAAGGTTCAACTATTGTTCGCATTACCGATCCTAGAAAACGCCGTGAAATAGCTGAGTTTGCCGGCAATCAACCTTATGTGGAAACAGCAGCCGAATTCATGATTTTTTGCGCAGACCTAAAGCGTGCGGGAAACTATTGTGAGGCTTACGAGAAACCATTCGAAGGCGACTTCACAGAGCATTTTATCATTGCGACCGTAGACGTGGCGTTGATGGCACAAAGCTTGGTGACCGCTGCTGAGTCAGTAGGTCTTGGTATCTGCTACATAGGTGGAATTAGAAATAATCCAGGCCCAGTTTCGGAACTACTGGAATTACCAAAGGGAGTTTATCCGGTATTTGGATTGTGCCTTGGTTATCCAGATCAAGATCCTGAAATTAAGCCCCGGTTACCGAGATCAGTTATTCTCAAACAAGAAGTCTACAATGAGGAAGGTGATCCAGAGGCAATCGCTGAGTATGATGATTTAATTAGTGAGTACTATCGTACTCGAACTGGTGGAGGGCATGGCATCACCTGGTCGGAGCAAGTTTCGACTTTGTTATCGGAAAAGTCACGGCCCCATATGAAGAAATTCCTAGTGGAGAAAGGTTTTAAATTTCGCTAGGAGTTCTGGTTTGATCTCATTAGGTTGTAGCTGCATTTTATAGACTAGTGCCAGTTCGATAGGAACCAGTAGAAGGTAGATTTTCTTCCAAGGTGCTTATTTTCGATTCTATGGTTTCTGAGGGCGGGATTGCGTCGTTACCAAATGCGAATTTGAATTCACCGTTCACCAATCCTCGCCTATCATCTGTAACGGACCAGCGGGCAATATAATATTCAGATTGTGGTAGTTCTATTGGTATGGGCAATACAAAATTGTGATTCATACGCGACGGATCATATTGGAAGCCAATATTAATCCAGCTATCGTCAGCTGTATAAAGGGCAAGTTTAAGTAGTCGCACATCTACTCTGAAACTCATAGTTATCATCTTTGGTGGTTCAGTGAGAACTGAATCATCCTGAGGGAAAGTCACACCAGGCGTAAGTACGCCATGGCCATGTTGAGCTAATGATGTATTCAGGAAGCCCAAAGTCAGTAGCGCT
Source organism: Gammaproteobacteria bacterium (assembly GCA_012960305.1). Classification (GTDB taxonomy): domain Bacteria; phylum Pseudomonadota; class Gammaproteobacteria; order Pseudomonadales; family Pseudohongiellaceae; genus UBA9145. The sequence continues at coordinate 64,967 of DUBM01000020.1, forward strand.
GATATGGAGATCTTCCAAGATAATTGAACTAGGCTATTTCTAGGCTTCAAATGAAGCTCCTTGATTGGTGCGCATGGGGATTTTATCAAAAATCTTAGTTGTTTGTGAGAAATATTACAGCGAACTAACGAATGGCTGTTGTCAGTTAGGTGAAATAGACCATACACTGCCGGGTCAGCGCACACAGACGGCCGTTCTCATCGAATATCTTACCCGATTGCTGGGTATAGCCATTAGCTGCAGACTCTAACGTAAATTCTAAATAAAACCATTCAGTCTCTATGGATTCTGGTGCTTCGACAAATTCCAGTGACCAACTGAGTGAGGCAGATGGCACGGGCGGGGTATCAAAATGAGTTAAGATTACTGGCGGTGGAATGTCTGCCAAGGTGACAATTTCCTCCGTAGAAAAATGGCTGAGATCGGCGCGGTGCTTAACCCACATATTTAGCTTACGATTCAGTTTTCCTGCGAACGGCCGCCCACCGTCTACCCAACTTCCTTCAAAAAATTTGAGGAAGGAGGGCATTCTCTTTGCTTGTGATTCGAATGATATACCTTTTTCTCGAGGCGTCGGATTGAAATTTTTATCCGCTGGCACCAATAGGCCTTCTCTTGAATTACCGAATGCTGCTAGAGCTTGCAAGCAAATGTTCCCATTCGATAAAACATTGGCACTGGTCTGAGTCACATTTCGACCTTGGCGTATAATTTGTGGATCGACAGTGAATTTGCCGGGAGGCAAAGGGGCGATAAAGGAAACCATTAATGACCTGATTTGTTGTGGTGAGCCTAACATCTTTCGCATAGCGGTAGTCGCAAAGGCGGCTGCGATGCCACCAAATGCTGAGCGCCCCTGTGACCATTGCTCGCTAAAATTAGCAGTATGAGTGGAATCCTCTTCAAGAGTTTCTAAAATTTTTTTAATGTCTGATTCCAGCATAATTCGCCTGTGCTTTTGCCTGTCTTTAAGGGCCTTCATTGCCCAATACCCTAAGGGTTATGCTATTCTTCGCCACCAATAACTGCATCCCAGCTTTCGGTTTTGTACAATGGTGGTTATTCTGTGAGTGGTAGAACATTGTGAAGTTAGTTTGTAGCCTAAAATTATTCCTGCATAGTTCAGTACTCTGTCTGAGCAGTCAATGCTTGGCTCAGGCCTTGAGCCCGTCGGCGTTTAATCAAGCGCCGGATACTACAGGAATTGTAGAAAAAACTGAAACTTCACCTTTGAACGATGCCGTTTTAAGAACGGCGCCCGAGAAGATCAGCCTGGATTTTCCACAGCGAGTTAGGTTGGTCAAATTAACCTTAAGAAATGAGGAAAGAGGTTGGGTAGATATTCGATTTCGCTACAATCCTTTAGCTCGTAGTAATTTTAGTTGGGAATTACCGAGCTTAGAATCCGCAATCTACTATACCGCTGATTGGGCTATTCTAGGGATTAATGAACGTTTGATTCGGGGAAGTTTTAGTTTTGCCTTCGGTCCTGGCGCGAAGCGTCCTTCTCTGACGAAGGAAGAAGAGGACATTTTACTGGACCAGCGAACCGGAGATGGTGACCCTACCACTCGTTTTGTAACCCCACCTCGAACGCAAATAATTATAAATCAAGACCCGCCTAGTTTTGATCCCCCGTTCACTATCGAACTCGATGTTGACTCAGTGCCAAACTAGCCTTCCGCTGAATCAGTTTTGACTATCAAGGTTCAACGTTAACTGTTACATATTGGTCATGAAAAAGGCCACCATCATCTGCTCTTGCGCGCAATATATAAATGCCAGGGGCATCAAAACTAACCATAACTTTATGTAGCCCGTCGTCCGGTAGTGATGGAGGTACCCACAGTGGCCCCCAGGGCGAATTAGCAGAAGTGCGGGTATCTTCCCAGGATTTCACTTGCGGTGGGTCGAAATCCACATTACCGGGACCTCGATACTTATGCCAAGAAAGGAATAGACCATTAGTTTTCCCCACGGTTACACGCCTCGGCGGACGCATCATTTGCTCTTTGAAGGTAGAGGCCGTTCTTGTAAGTGTTGCTCTTCTCGGTGCAGGTAAACCGTCATCTTCAAGCAGCGAGACCAGCTCTAATCCGTCTCCTAGGGGGAGATTGCGAACTTGATTGCTGGTGCCGGTGTCCCCTTGAATTGTTAATACAGGGGGGTTATTAGACCGGGATTCCGGGCTGCTTGTCCCCGCACCTAAAGAGCCTGTTTCAGAGGCGATAACCATATTGTCGACTAGGTAATCCGTTGCCAGTGTTGCATAGGCGCGCCGTTCTATCCCGTTGTGATTGAGTGTCCAAACTAATTCACGGTCACCCCAATCTGAGGGTACAACTACTTCAAAAGTAAATCGATTACGTCGGGGTTGAAAATAGGTTGGCTGGCCTCGATCTGCATCTCCGGGGCTGAAATAATTATTATCTCCAACGGGGATATCTGGTTGCTCTTCCCAATTTTCATTCATGTAGCCGAAAATAAAACTGAAGCTACCATCATCATTCGGCCTCCAACCTTCGTAGCCGGGTTCGACTACAGCACCACTTCTATAGGCCGGTTGGGCATAACTGTTTTGGAAAGCGCCCAAGCCGCAGAAGAGGAGGCAGAGGATAATTAGGTTGTGCTGCTTGCTAGCTAAATTGATCACTGATTACTCCAATTCTGTTCTCAAATTTATAATAGAGGCATTCAATCTTAGTAGTTCTAATTAACTCTATAACTGATCAGAATCAAACTATTAATTGACATTCTATGTTACTTAGATTGGCTTTTAAACTGAGTAAGCAAATGGGCCTCTGAAAGCTAATTCTGGTTAAGGTAGCATTGCCCAGGAAAGTGATAGCACAATAGGAAAAGGACAGCATTGCTGTCCTTTTCCTATTCCTTTCTTATGCCTTTTTTTACTCAGTAACATTCACCGTAATGTAATCATCGTGATACAGACCACCATCATCAGCTCGGGTCCAGAGTATGTAGGTTCCCGGTTCATCAAATGTTGCAGTAACTTCATAGATGCCGTCTTCAGGAATTTCAGGTGGTAGCCACAAAGCGCCCCAAGGGGAGTTTGCTGCGGTTCTTGTATCTTCCCAGGGTTTAGGCATTGGGGGATCGAAAGTTACCTTGCCTTCACCACGATAAACATTCCAAGCCAAGAACAATCCATTGATTTTTTGCACTGTTAATTTACTAGGCGGGCGCATCATACGACGTCGCAGTGCATCTTCAGTAATAGTTTGATCTCGGCGTGTTACTGGTAAACCGTCATCAATCACTTGCGTGCTAAGAATTACTGCTTCACCGACTCTAGTAGAGCGAATATTGTCCCCTTGGATAGTCGCTATCGGGGGAATATTAGCTCTAGATTCAGGGCTGCTGGTTCCTGGTCCTAGTGAGCCGGTCTCGGAAGCTATAACCATATTATCAACTAAGTAATCCTCTTTAAGTGTGGCGTAGGCCTTGCGTTCAACGCCGTTGATATTCAGAGTCCACACAAGTTCTCGATCGCCCCAATCTGAAGGAACAATGACCTCGAAATTGAAACGGTTACGTCGTGGTAAGAAATGGGTAGGTTGGCCTCGATCAGCATCACCGGGTGAGAATGAATTATTATCACCGATTGCTGCATCTGGCTCTTCCGACCAATTTTCATTCATATAGCCAAACATGAAGCTAAACGTGCCGTCGGGATTTGGCCGCCAGCCTTCGTAGGCTGGTTCGACATGCCTGCCTTGCTGATAGGTATCAGCAAGAGCAAGGGAAGGGAAGACTAATAAAAAAACAGCTAGTAGCAAAGAGCGGAATTCAGCTCTGCTGCTAGATTCACCAGCTTTGTATTTCATGAATTTAATCGCTTCCTCTAACTAAATAATTCGACTTAGTTAGCTGCGACTTCAGCTGCCTCTTCTTCCTCGGCAATAGGAGCCACGAGAGGAGCAAGGCAAAGCGGGCAGCCAATTACGTGATCATTCGGGCCAAGGTTGAGAGAATTTCTCCGATCTTCCATTGCTTCGAAGAATTGCTCGTCATTCATAGTTACCCGAATCCCGAGATCGATAAACATATTGGTTACTGACCGGTTACCAGAACCTTGCCAGTTGCGCGGATCTGGAACATTTGGGTTAGTTTCAGTGTTGTTCATATAGCCGACAATATGCAAGATCGTGCCTTTAGGTAACAGTGGTGCTGCATCTTCTGTGTAAGGATAGCCGCGAACCCAGTTGTGGTCATAGCCTACGCAGGAAAGAGTTTCCACTGTATAGCCCCAAATCGCTTCTAGACACATGCGCTCACCTGGAGCATGCAGATGGGGTTCGAAAGTAATGATCTTAGTATGCTGATTCAACACAGTGTAAGCATGCAGTTCTTGATCTTTCTCATTACCAGCAATGCTGATATCAACGCCATTGCCTAGACCGATAAAAGCGGCTTGATATTCTGGCTCATAACCCTTCGGATGGAATGTAAATCCAACTTCTAAATGACCAGTTGTGTCTCTGCCGTTTGAGTGTAGGTGAACCGAATCTGAAACAATGAAGGATCCAGCTTTCAGCAAACGCCCTGCGTTTTGGTCGAAAATATCGGCATTACGACCTACTTCGTGCACTGGCCAAGGGATAGAAAAGCTGCCTTCTCTTTCGCCATTTTCGTCAACCTGAGCGGTACCCCAAATCATATGGTGGAAAATATATCGGCCACCGACTGTTTCGCGACCTGTTCCAGCTTGGAAGTCGACATCGTTCACTTCAACAACTTCCACAGATTTCACATAACGATCTTCTTCCAGTCCAGTTGGAATGTAATCGATCTCACCCCACCAATCAGGAGTGCCCGCTAATTTAGTAACGTCATTCATTTTGACCACTAAATCAGGCTGGCCTGCATTCCACTTGAGTGAGTCATCAAAAACTAAAGGAGTGGGTGCATCAGATTCATCACCCTTAGGTGTACCACTGCGAGCCCAAGTAGAAATAGCCGCAATTTCCGTATCGCTTAGGGATGGGTCATCTTTATAGGCTTGAATTCCAATATCTTTTTCCACATACCAAGGAGGCATCGCGCCTGCACGATCCCTTAGGCCAGTCTTATATTCAATCAGTCCGGCAAACGGAGCTACTTGGTCATAGGATACGAGCGGCATTGGACCTACGCCGCCATCGCGATGGCAATTTTGACAGCTGCGCTGGAGGATTGGCTCGATGTCTTTGTGGAACGTCACTTCAGATGATTGCGCCATGACAAGGCTGGGAACAATGAGTGTGGCAGTAAATGCTACGCTGTTCAGTAGGGTCTTCGCAGAAATAATTCGCATAATATTGCTACTCCTAATAGCTCATGTTCTTTAATCCAAGAGCGGATTAATGGGCGATTCCATGGGAGGTATTATTTAGTAATACTTCCAAGGGACATCTTATTCCTCGTCTTTGTATTTGCACGGTAAGTAAGTCTCCGTTGCAAAGTTAGACGGCTATGATTAGCTGTGAAGAATAGCATTAATTAAGTCGCTTTTGAACGATGGATCGACAAATTTCACTGTAAAAATCAGTCTCTTATAGGTTTAAGTCGGCCATTTCTTAATAATCTAATAACTGAATCTTAAAATTCATGCATTCTTGCTTAACTCGCCATCGAACTGCCTTTTAGCGTTTCGGGCCCCGCAGGAGCTCCCAAAGATTACTACTCGCTAATATGCTCGCGAATAACACGATCAAACTAAAGCTAAACCACTGAACTGCGTATGATAAATTTTGATTTACGTCTGGATTAACGGCTGGCCAATGCCGAACTAAAGTGCCGGGCTGATCATCGATAATGCGTAATTCGAATGGGAATATAACTTCGCCGAGGATTTCCTCAATTACGTCAACTTCTAGCATCCGCATCCGTAAGGGCCAGTTAGAAGGATCTATCTGGCTCGACAGTATTCGCGCATTCGGATCCCGAATAAATACTTGTGCAGTGACTTCCACATGGCCATCAGCGGGTCGGAGATCAGGTTCAGTATTTGCTGGTAAAATACCTGTGGTCCAACCACGGTTCACTAATACCAGCTGGTCATTGCTGGCAAGGCGGAATGGAGTAACCACTCCATAGCCTATTAGACCCTCGAAAAATTCAGCGAGAAGTAATATAGCTTTATCGTTTTGGTACTCACCTTTTAGCAAAACAGACCGATTGCGCATTTCTGGGTTTGCAGCATGGAGATGGCCAGCAGGGATCTCTTCTATCGGTCCGGCATTTTCTTGTAATTCTTGTTCGAGAGCTCGTTGGGCTTCAACTTTTTCTGCTGCTCGACCTAACTGCCATAGCCCCAATTGTGACAAGCTAAATACGGTCATTAGTACACAGGCGGCAATAATCAAGTTCACACGAATGTGGAAACCACCTAAGGTAAATTCCTTATGAAGTTTGGAAATTTTTTGCATAGCTAGGACCGGTTAAAGCAACAAGTGGCCTGAACGATTAAGTTTATGTGGAGCAAACCATGAGGGCAGTGAGCCTAAATTAGATGCCGGCCGTATTCAAGGGAAACTCTGAGGATATTGATCTGCACGCACAGTTATTCTTAGATAATACTTTGTAACTCAACGGTCAGCAGGAAGTTGTTTCGAGCAAATAAGTTGTTATCAGCATTGAGCAGTTTTCAAAGAAAATCGAAGGGCCCGAACTGGGGTGCTCGAGCGCTATGCCAATGCGATAGATTTGGGGGAAAATTTAAGTTGGGTGTTCGCAGTAATTGCTTGCTTAGTGCTTATAATTGGTCTTAAAACCATTCACTGGCTCCAAACAATTCGAATAGAAATAATGCGCGAAATTAAACGTCTGGAAATGCGAGTAATATTAGCAACAGACTAATCGAAACATGACGCTGCCGGCTAGCGAAAGACCTCAAAAGCATCAGTTAAACACTCTCGTTAGCACCAGAAACACCAATGATAAGGTGGGCGAAAATAGGTTATAAGCCGTCCACAAACAATAACACCGCACCAGCAAAGTAATGAGATTGCAGCAATTGCACGAGCTCTTCCAGGTAAGGTGGCAATGGCAGGCGAGTTTTTAACAGCTGCAGCTGTTGTGAAGTAGAACAACAGCATATTTAGACCGGCTATAAGCATAAAGAACAACTTGGTTTGAAATGCCGGGTTAAATAGATATTGATCAGGAGATGTTGTTAGAAACATGGCTCCGGTGGTGACATTCATCAGATAACCGACAACACCACATGGGACTAACTTATGTAAGGCTGCATAGGAGAGGCCATTTGCCATGCCCAGCATGCGTAAATCGAAAACGCCAACAGTCCCGATCAGCAAGCACAATCCTAAAAAATGTATAGATTCCGCTATCGGCCAGCCCCAGGGTGAATTCATAAACCAGTAAATGCCGGTAGACTGCGAGAAATTTAAAAGTAATTCTAGCATTTTTTAGTAGAACCTAGAAGCTAGTAATGTATTGTGAGTATATGCAAGGAACCTGCCAGAAGTGATTGTAACTATCCATAGGAAAAGTGATAGGATGCCTAATAATTTTAGTTTATTCAATTCGGTTGGTGAGTGTTCTTTCTGAAGTTTTATTTGAAAATATCTGCTTAGACCAAGGCCAATGATCAGTGCCGTTAACTTGAGATAAAAAACTGGATTGGTCAATGCTTTGGCAGGGTAAGCGGCGAGTAAGGCGAGACCCGACACTAGGATCGCGATGGTACAGTACCAGTGTAAGGGATAGAAATTTATTATTCTCTGTAGTGGAATTTTAGGTGCAACTCCAACCAGTCGTAATCCAACTGCAACATTAATTCCCACAACAAATGCCATTGCTAATGAATGAAAAGTTAAGGATGAGAAGAAAGCAGCTCCGGACTCACGGAACCAAATACTAAATGCGGTTTCTTCAAATCGAGCTAAGGTTTCCAGAGCAGCATCCTTTTAATCCTGATTTAGTTTGATCGATTGATTCATTCATTTAAACTTCTAATCCAATAACGGATCGATGAATCGTTCCATTTCTTGTCGGAGATTGGCATCCGGTAGTCGGCCTTGGGCAGCTTTTAGATTGTCCTCCGCGTGATGTGGCTTGGTGGTTCCTGGGATAGGAATAGCATTTGCCGGATGTGACATCACATATTTTAAAAATACCTGGGCCCAAGAGCTAGCATCTATTTCAGCTGCCCAATCTGGTAATTCTCTATCACCGACAGCATTAAAAAGCCTGCCGCGGCCGAAGGGAAGATTAACAAGAACGGCGATACCTTTGTCCTGAGCTAAAGGTAGTAAGCGTTCGGTGGCACTGCGATTTCCAAGAGAATAGTCGACTTGAATAAAATCTAGTGGTTGTTCGCGCATGACATTTTCAAAAGCAGAATACTGCCGGTCGTTGGAGGTGGTGATTCCAATATGGCGAAACCTATTCTGTTCCTTCCATTGCCGTATAGTGTTCAGTTGGATATCTACACCGCGCAAATTATGAATCTGCATCAAATCAAACTGGTCACCACCCAGAAGTTCGAAGGATTCTTCCATTCGCTCAATCCCATTCTCCTGGCCTTCGCGATCTACCTTCGTTGCCACCCATAGGTCATTTCTAATCCCCAACTCCCTCATAATATTGCCAATAACTGTTTCTGAGTTACCGTAATTAGGCGAAGTGTCTACGAGCTTTCCCCCCAACCGATGGTAGGTTGCGAAGGTTTCTGTGAATACTGGTATTTCTTCGGAATTTGTTTGACCTCGATAATTCCTACAGCCCATGCCAACGCTCGGAATACGCTGACCAGAAGAAGGTATAGTAGTCATGTTTAGGGGGTTTTGAGCGAGCACTGTCTGGGGTAGAAGAATGCCGGCTGCGACCGTGCCGGCAGCCATGCTTGTAGCTTTTTTTATCAGCTTGCGCCTACTTATTTCCATTATGATTTCTCCAACTCAAGCCTGTTCGAGGGCCGGATCTTGATAGATTGCAATGAGTTTGTGCCCAGCGTAGCAGCAGTGTCAATAAGTGATCGGGCCAGATGAAGACAAAATGGTGTGCGAGGTAGGCCTAAGATTTGTTATATTGTACCCAGAACATAAAAATAATTAATGGAGACCATCATGATTAGCACTCGAAAGCAGTTGTTTCGCTACCTTTCAGTCATCTTACTTCTGACGGTATCGCTGATAAATATCGCTACAGCAGCGGATAACAGCTCGATCCCTCGAACTGCCGATGGAAATCCCGATTTTGGGGGAATTTGGCAAGCTATTGGCAGCGCGAACTTTGATATAGAGCCACATGCAGCTGATTTTGGGCCAATCGTTGAGAACGGCGCTATCGGTGCGATTCCCGCCGGTTTGGGCATCGTTGTTGGTGGTGAAATTCCCTACACTGCTGCGGCACGAGCTCAACAGCAAGCCAACAAAGAAAATTGGTTGGAAAATGACCCGGTAGTTAAGTGCTATATGCCGGGAATTCCGCGCGCTAATTATATGCCGTTTCCATTCCAGATTATCCAATCGCCAGACCATGTTGTCGTTGCCTATGAATTTGCCAGTGCCAGCAGAATCGTCTATATGAGCCAACCTGACTTTGAGGCGCCGATTTTTAGCTGGATGGGTCATTCACGGGGACATTTTGAAGGTGATACGTTGGTTATTGATGTGGCCGATCAAGTTCCTGATACTTGGTTTGATCATGCAGGTAACCATCATACCGATGCTTTGCGAGTAACTGAGCGCTACACACATATGGGGCCAAATGTCTTGATGTATGAGGCGACTCTCGTAGACCCGAACGTTTACACAGAGTCTTGGACAGTTCGTTTCCCTCTTTATCGACGTCTAGATGAGAATATGCAATTACTCGAATATAAGTGTGTAGAATTTACCGAAGAGCTTATCTATGGGCATCTTAGAAAAGGTGCTAATAGCGATTAATGTAAAACGATATCAGGGCGGAATAGCTATGATTAAAACCCGCTCTTTGCGGGTTTTTTGTCTAAAGTTTCTCCGCTTAAATGCAAACGAAACATAAATTTAATTAATTGCAGGATTGAAAGACAATAAAAACTAGTATTGAAATCGTAGGGCATATTCCAACTACCACCTCGTCACCTGTTCGCAGAATGATGTGCTAAAGCTCGAGTGAGTTTAGCTTGAAAGAATTCTACTGGCTTTACCAACAGTAGATATTTTTTTAAAGCCAAGAGGGAGACGTAATTCCATTCATCATTACTTATTAGAAAAACTGAAACTATGAAATCAAAATTGTGTGACATGCTCGGGATAGAATTTCCTTTAATCGCTTTCAGCCATTGTCGAGATGTTGTCGTAGAAGTTTCGAAAGCAGGTGGTTTAGGTGTTCTTGGAGCAGCAAGCTTTTCTGCTGAGCAATTAGAAATAGAATTGACTTGGATCGATGAGCAGCTGGCAGGAACTCCATATGGGGTAGATCTCATAGCACCCACGAGCATGGCCGTTACAGAGGAAAATGACAGCTTTGAAGATATTAAAGGCTTAGTTCCTGATAATTATCGCCAGTTTGCTAGCTCAATCCTGGAGAAGCATGATATTGATTCTACCGGGGTCTATGCCGATGAATATGAAAAGAATGCGTTCCTTACCAAAGGACAGGCTGGGAACATAATTGATGTAGCATTTTCACATCCGATAAAACTTATAGCTAATGCACTTGGAGTACCACCTGCCTACATGATTGAGATGGGGCGCCGTCATGGAGTGGCCACGGCAGCGTTGATAGGGACCAAAGAGCATGCCATCAAGCAAGTACAAGCTGGAGTTGATATCGTGGTGGCCTCGGGTACAGAAGCCGGCGGCCATTGCGGCGATGTTTCGACTATGGTGCTGATACCTGAAATTTGTTCTGTAATGGAAGACAGTGGTGTGCCAGTGTTAGCAGCTGGCGGCATTGTAACTGGTAGGCAAATGGCCGCATGTATGGCCATGGGTGCAGCTGGTGTATGGACAGGCTCTGTGTGGTTGACTTCATCCGAATCAGATGTGCCAGAAGTTTTGAAGCAGAAAATGTTAAAAGCTTCATCGCGGGAAACAATTCGTTCTAAAGCGAGAACAGGCAAGCATTCACGACAGCTCCGCTCTCCATGGACCGAGGCTTGGGAGTCTAAGGGCGCGCCAGAGCCGTTGCCAATGCCACTGCAATCTTTGGTTACAGAGATCCCTTTGGCTAAAGTAACCAAAATGGCCGAGGCAGGCCACGACGGCGCCGAGCAGCTGGCAACGTCTTGGGTGGGGCAGGGTGTGGGTTTGATGAAAGACAGTCTTTCAGCGAAATCAATAGTCTATGAATTCATGGAAGGGTATGTGAATGCTAGCGAACGATTGGCAGCTTCGTTAAAAGAATAGACATATTTTCTTTAGTTTCGTTCAATCAGCTGCGCTGGGCTGACGCCATCGACACCAACTAGTGATAAAATCACCAAGAGGGCAGCCTGTGGTCCAATTTGCGAGTTAATTGGTGAAAACCACTCATCTGGTGAGTGTGCTCCGCCACCTTCACCTCCGCCTGCTATAGTTATCGCCGGAATACCCAGAGACATGGGCACATTGGAATCAGTACTTGAGATACTCAACTGCTGTAATCCGATTCCTAATTCATCAAAAGCCAATGCGGCGACCTGCACGACTGGGCTCTCAGTCGGAGTGCGACCTACTGGACGATCTCCAATAAGTTTAAACTCAACCGAAATTTCACCGTTGTTCCAACGGGCGTTTTCCTCCGCTACGGCTTCGTTTGCGGCAGTTTTTGCCCTGCGTTCAAGTTGGGCTAATAATTCAGGATCATTAGATCGCATATCAAGGGCAAAAGCGGCGTCGGCAGCGATAGAGTTTACCGACGTGCCGCCCTCAACAGTGCCTATAGTAAAAGTAGTTTTGGGATAGCTCGGAGTCTCAAATTCGGCGATTTTGGTAATCGCACGACCCATAGCGTGGATAGCACTCGCCATGCCGAAAGAACCAAAGGAATGCCCGCCTGGTCCCGTGAATTGAAATTCGAAGCGCCGACTTCCAGTTCCGCCGGTAGTAATTCCCCTAAGACGAACGCCATCGACAGAAACAAAGCCATCGAGCTCAGGATGATCTCGAAAAATTGCTTTAATACCTCGCAGATCGCCTCTACCTTCTTCGCCAACATTACCGGCGAACATAATATCGCCTGTGGTCTGAACGCCGTTAGTTTCCAAAACGTCTATTACCGCTAATAGAACTGCCAGTCCTCGTGTGTCATCACCGATGCCCGGTGCATAAAACCGACCGTTACGGTAGTTCACCGTGGTATCAATCCCTTCAGGAAAGACAGTATCCAAATGTGCAGCTATTAATAATGTAGGGCCTTTACCACTGCCTTTTCTTACGCCAATTGCATTACCTTCATCATCGATGTAAGCATTATCCAGACCACGCTTTTGCATTTGTTGCAAATAGTAGGCGGCTCGAGTTTCTTCTTTGAAAGGAGGAGCTGGAATTTCAGTAAGTCGAAATTGTTCTTCAACTGTTGAGGGTTCCAATACAGCTAATAGCTTAATTGCCGCCTGGATATTTTCATCTGAAGTGAGATTTTCAAACGCCTGTTCTATGGCGGGATCAATAGGAACGAGAGATTGCACTGCTTGGCTGAATGTTGGTTTTTGCTCGACGAGAATACCGCATAAAATAACAGGAATTACGAACACTGAAGCACTAATTTTAATCACAGGTTTTCCTAATTGACAGCTAGCTTTAAATAATATCAAGAAAGTCTAGAATGAGCGCATGCGCCAGCCTGAACACAGTACCGTTCTTTCTTGCATTCGCGAATACAGCATGCGCGTTTATCGGCAATCTATTCTTCTCTGCCTACGTGTGGTTCCTATCCTTTATCCCGATAGCGACTCTTTTCAGCGGCGCGGAATTGGCAAAATTTCTAGGGCGTCTTTAATTCTTAGATAACGATCACAGCGCACATGGCATCATCAAGAAAACCAAAGTAAAGGATATGGTCAGGAATAACATCTTCTGGGTCGATAAAGCAATAGAGCACTACGAATACCGTCTATGCCTTCATTGCTTAACTGCATACATTTATTTAATCCCTAATAAGGCATTAAAAAGTAATTTCTTCTCTATTTCAGTGAGCATTTCTACGGTAATCGAATCATAAAAGTGTTGACGCTGAGACTCGGCGAATCCACCTTGATTATTAACAGTGTCCGCTATTAGAAGTGTTATCTGGTCTCCCAATTCAGTCAATAGTGGGCGTACTACCTCATTGAGATCCAGCACAATTAGCTCAACAGGCTCTGTTAGCCACTTCGCTCGATGTCGATATTGTATAATTTTCGCGACATCTATCTGCGCTTGGAAAAAATCAGTAACATAGGCTTGGTTGAGGCCGGCGTTCGCGGCGGCTAATTGGGTATTGCTAAGCACTATTTTTTCTCGGTCCAGGTCCTCAATCGCTAATTGATTTGCGGCCTTAAAAAGCGCAACAGCTTCCATATGAGAAAGCCGTTCATTGATAACTCTAAACAGTACATCTTGTGAGGGTTCCGCAGCATCAGCAGAAGAGGGCAGGCAAATCATCAGAAAAGCCATTAGAAAAATACTGCGTCTTATTTCGTTATATGTCGTCATACAAATCGCTAGTAATAAAATTATAACGGATAAATAATGAGTGGGGATTATAGAGTCTGGTTTATATCTAGTCGATACTGAAACCGAAGGTTCAACCACCAGATAATTATATACTCTACTAGAATGTATTCCACTAAGTATTCAGAGTTTTGAATTGGAGCTAAAGTGAATTTAGATTTGTCGAAGAAGGTTTCTTATAAGCTACTCACTGAAATATTTATATTATTGACGTTCGGTCTCGCTCTGTTGAGCTGTGAAGCGAGGAATGGTGTGACCAATGAGGCAGAGCAGGCGAATTTATCTAAACCGTTATTGCCCGATCAACCAAATATTCTCTGGTTGGTCGCAGAAGATCTTAGTCCAATAATACCTCCCTTTGGTGATAATACGGTTGATACTCCGAATCTAAGCCGATTGGCAAGAGAAGGGGTTCGTTACACCAGGGTTTTTTCACCATCAGGAGTTTGTGCTCCAAGCCGAGCCGCCATCGCGACAGGTAAGTATCAAAATAGTATTGGCGCCTTACACATGCGTACTTCAAGTGTTTCTGCTTTTGCGCCGGGCACATTTACCCCCTATGAGGCAGTTCCTCCCGCTGGCGTTAAAATGCATAGTGAATATTTTAGAGCTGCAGGATATTACGCCTCGAATAATAGTAAAGAAGACTATCAATTTAGCAAAACCGTAACCGCTTGGGATGAAAGTAGCATAACTGCCCACTGGAGAAACCGGGCACCCGGACAACCATTTTTTTCTATCTTTAACTTCTCGGTAACTCATGAATCGCAAGTTTGGGCGCGCGCAGGTCAGCCACTCCTAGTTGACGAATCATTGGACGTTCCCATTCCTCCCTATTTACCTGATACAGAAATTGCAAAGAAAGATATCCGGCGCGTTTATTCAAATATTGTTGCTTTAGACCAACAGCTTGGAAATATATTAGATCAATTAGAAGAGGATGGCCTTCTTGAAAATACAATAATTTTTTTTTATAGCGATCATGGAGGTCCATTACCAAGACAAAAACGCATGCTCTACGATTCTGGTATGAATTTACCCTTAATAATTAGGTTTCCTGATAAATGGCGAGCAGGAGAGGTTGATGATCAACTAATTAGTTTTGTGGACTTTAAGTCTACTGCACTATCGCTGGTTAATATTAAGCCACCAGGGTATGTTGATGGCAGGGCATTTCTCGGAGTTTATGCTAATTCTCCCGAGCGAAGGTATGTACATGGTGCCGCGGATCGGTTTGATGAGCTTCACGATACTATTCGGGCGGTCCGCGACAAGAGATTCAAGTACCTGCGGAATTATTTCCCCGAGAGAGGCTATTACATGCCTTTAAAGTATCGTGAGCAAATGCCAATCATGCAGGAAATGCTTTCTCTTCGAGACAATAATCAGTTAACAGAAAATCAAGCTCTTTGGTTCCGCGATGAAAAAGATCCTATCGAGTTATTTGACACTGAAAATGATCCGCATGAGCTTAATAACCTAGCCGGGAACTCCGAATATGTTGATAAAATCACCGAGCTTAGTGATGAAATGGATCGTTGGATGGTAGAGATTGAGGATCAGGGATTAATACCTGAGCAGGAGTTAGTACTTTCTCTTTGGCCTGGAAGGATTCAGCCAGTAACGGAAGCCCCAGTAGCAATAAATCAGTCCGGAGCATTAGTGTTAAGAAGTAATACCGAGGGGGCCAGCATCGGCTATCAATTTGTGGATGATTCAACGTCTTTATCCGAACAATGGCAACTATATAGTTCTGCCTTAACAATTCCAGCAGGTAAGTTGCTGGTAACAATAGCCGATCGAATAGGATATAAGCCTAGTGAAATATTGGTGGTAGAGTAGAGGGCAGAGTCGAATTTGTAGCAATTATTTGAGCGCGGCTTCAATACCATTGCTTAAACCACATAACTTGAACGGCTTGTTTAGATGGTGATCGATTTTGACGTATGCTTCTTCAGTTTCATTGTGAAGAATAGTCATTAATATTACCGGTTCCGCAAAACCTTTAGTGTGTTGGACGAATTCAACACCAGAAGTACTATTCATTCTGTAGTCCGTGAGTGTCTTATCTTAGTTGGGCATGTTTTCTAGTAGAGCAATGTTCGGATCAATGAAGCAATTAGCTTGACGTCTCAAATGCAGCAACACGGTCTTGCTGATTGCCAAAATAGCTGAACTATCAATAATCATGGTTGGTGTAAATGCCAATGAATTTGGTGGGTTTATTAAATGATAATTATTTAGAGTCGCTGAGAAGAGGAGTTAGTTGCCAGATTTTAAGCGTAGGGGCGCCAGTGAGCGATCTATGATTGAAGCAATAGTGGAGGCAGTTAATCCGAGGCCAAGAAATGAAACGCTTAGAATTAAAAAAGGCTCTAAAACAGCAAGAAAGGAAAGGCGGCTAATGGCTACCAGTACCAAAGGGACAAAATAGAGAACACCATTCCAGCGGCCAAGGAAGCTCATTCGTAACCGTTTTTCCCTGAACAAAAAATAGGAATCCAAAACGTATTGGAAAAATGCGATTATGATCAGTATTGGTAGAAATGGATGGATAACCTCAGAATAAGTGAGTGCGCCTAGGCAACAAGTAACGAAAACGAAATCCGTTCCGTGGTCAAACAACTGACCCTTGGGTGATGCAGTATTGGTTGCTCGAGCTACGATGCCGTCAAAATAATCACTGGCGATCGCTATAAGTATTAGCGCGCACAAAGCCAGAGCAGAGATAAAATCTGGATTAATGAAACCCCAAGTGATTGGCGCAACCAAGCTCAAACGAATCGCGGTTAGTAGATTCGCCATGCTTAGGAAAATAACTCTCTTTGTGCTCGCCGCCAGAATACTAAGCCGATTGCGGCATTAAATAAAATGAAGAAGTTATGTTGAACAAAGCCAAAAGCTGCCATCTGGCCTTCGTTTTCTGGAAAGAAGATTACCCAAAATGTAATGGCTGCTGCACGCATCGGTGTCGGAACGGTAGCGGCAAAGAATATTACTGGGAGATAGGGGAGGAGAGTCATCAAAGAAGCTTCTACTCCAAATAAATTTAGCGCCACCGTATAGACTATAACAGCAGCCAGCAATGCAGGGGAACGTAGCAAAAAGAATGCGGCATAGTGCCAGGGCATAGCTAATCTGAATGCGTGAAGCACGCGCTTATCCCTGAGTTTGTTGTTTGGTAAAATAATTCCTCGAAAATACATGACCCAAATAATTAGAAAAGCACCGGCACCAAACGAAATGTAAGGAATCAGATCAAACACTTCTGGCAAAGAGCCTTGGCCAAAGAAGTAACCAACTGTAGCCCAAACTAGTAGATAAAAAATTTCACAGAACATGATAAAAAGCATAACCGAACCAACTTCCCAGCCAGGGATTTGATCTCGTTTATTTAAATATAAGGCCATTGCGCCTTTGCCAATTTGTTCATTAAAAATAGAAATAATGTAGGCGCTTGCCCTGATCGGTAAAATATCTTTGTATTTTATGTCTTGGATAAACCATCCGAGCGCGCGAGTAACTACTAGAGTGTCTATTACAAAATAGAATAATGAATAGCCAATCATCAATAAGAGCCAGGGTGCCCAGTTGACGCTGGAAAATACCTGAGTCATATAAGCGGGTAGGGATAAGCCTTCTCTGAGTGCTGCACCATTGAGGCGGTAATACAAATAGGCAAAACAGATTGCCGTAAGAATAAGAAAGGCGACACGGCCTATTGCGCTCGGTTTGTGTTTCGCCGGGCTGGAGCTCTCAGAGGGTTCAGCTGCTTCAGTCGAAGTTTGAGCGGATTCATCGCCCTGTTGCACAGATTTATCTTCAGATTGGTTTTCGCTCATGATTCCTACTTATTCCTAATTATTTTTTCTAACGTGGCTTGAAGTGGTGTGAGGTCCAAGCCAAGCTTTGTGTCAGCATTTTCAGCCACTATTTCATCGCGAGTGATTACATCAATGACAGTAGAGGTTATTCCTCCCCCTTTCAAGAGGCGACTTAGGGTAGCGCCAATTTTGGCCATTATGATGGGTATCGAAGAAATTACTACTTTGCTCCCTAACAACTCTGCTGTTCGAGCAATTAAATCCCGATATTTAATTGGTTCCGGACCTACTAATTCATAGGTTTCCGCCTCCTTGGAGCGACTTTCACAGCAGGTTAAAATAGCCTGGGTAAGGTCATCAACATCTAAAGGCCGCATGGAGTAGTTGCCACCGCCTAATACTTTTGCTTTTGCTTGTGAGGCAGCACCCAACAACGAGCTGGCACCAGCTGTACCGACTCCCATCAGTATGGGGGTTCTTAGCACGCTGGCGCCGATTCCCGAATCAGTCACAAGGGATTCAGCGTCTCCTTTGGATTTAAAATAACTATTGCTTGAAGCTGTGCTGGCACCGATTACGCTAATAAAAACCAGATGCTTCACGCCTGCTTTCTGGGCTGCTTGTACCACAGAGCTTGTAGCCGCCACATTAGCACTGGCATAATTTGAGAGCTTGCTCTCTATGAGGATTCCAGCCAAATGTACAACACAATCAACATCTTTAAAGCAAGCTGCAAGCGACGCCTGATCATCATAGTTAATTACGCAGGGGTTTATTAGTTCAGAGTTTGGTAACTGACGGAAAGAACTTTTCGACCGAACTCCTGCATTTGCTGATATTGCTGCTTTGTTGGCGATATGGGTCAATAAATTCTGTCCAACACTACTATTGGCCCCAGTGACTGCTATTCTCATTCGTATTTCCTGCTTCTCTTGTAGTTGTTGCAATAGCTGGATAGAAAGTTAGGTAATTAGATAAGCAAACTAGCTTGTTTATCTCTTAAAATTTGATTTCTAACTATGATTACAACAAATGCTTAAATGGCCCAATGAAAACTATAAGAGGGAGTCAGAAAAATTTGGACGTAGAGTATCAGTGTTGCGCAAGAAAAGAGAGAGAAAGACTTAAATAGGAGGATTATCTACTAAGTAATTATTCCTAACGAGGCTCCTTAGCTTTGTTGTATTATTGAGGGTGTGTATTGTCAGGTGAGAACTGAGCATGACGATTCTTTGTAAGGTATGTCTGTTTCTGGAGAACTTTTTTGCTAACTCTTAAAATTGACTGTAAAACGTTTGCTCCCTTTACAAACTCATTAGCGTTGATTTGTATGCTCTGGCTATCGTTTGTACCTAGATCCCTAGCTCAAGATCCGGAAGGTGCTTACTTGTTGTTGCAAAATGCGCGGCTAGTGATTGGTGACGGAAATATCTTTGACAGAGGTTCTATTCTCATTAGAGAGAGCCAGATAATAGCCGTCAGTGAAAGCTTGGCTATAGAGTTTCCTGAGCAAACCGTGGTGATCAATCTAGAAGGCAAAACCATTATCCCTGCTTTAATTGATGCCCATGCCCATCTCGGTTATCAAGGCGCAGATTCTTGGGGTGCAGAAAATTACTCGGCAGATAATCTCATCGCGAATCTGCGTCAGTATGCGTATTATGGCTTTTCTGCTGTGTTTTCAGCGGGCTCCGATCCAGAGGAGCTGGCTTTAGAATTTCAACAAGAACAAAATAGCGGAACAGGAATCCCGGGAACGGCACGTTTTATTTTTAGTGCCGGGATGGCTCCACCAGGGCAGGGCCCCAATAATCAATTCCTAGACCACGCTTTACAAGTAGCTGAATCTACCGGTATGACAATACTTCACGGAATAACCAGCCCCCAATCAGCCAGGTTGGCTGTACGTGAAATTGCAGAGAAAGGCATTCCCTTCATTAAGATTTGGGTTGATGACAGAGCAGGAACTCAGCATAAATTAGAACCTGAAAATTATCGTGCGATTGTTGATGAGGCCCGGGCCTATAATCTTAGTGTCTTTGTACACCAACAAAGTGCAGAGGATATGCCGGCTTTACTCGATGCCAAAGTGAATGGATTTCTGCACGGGAGGATTGGAGCAGGATATACGAGTGCTATTGCTGAGCAAACAAAAGCTGCAGATGCTTTTGTTATTCCAAACTTGGGATTAGGCGAGTTGCGCTTCGAAGCGATTGGAGATGATACTTTTTTAAGTGCTCTTTTGTTGCCTGAGATTGCAGCTGGGTTGATGGCTAGCGAAAGCCAGAGACAGGTTAATCCAGCTCGCGACGAAATTGCCGAACAGGAGTTAAGAGAAGGGTTCGCTCGCTTGCTAGCTGCCAAAGTGGATATTGTTCTCGGCACGGATGCCGGTGCGGTCCCGGACCATCCTTTCGGTTACACCGGCCACCGGGAACTGGAAATCTTTGTGCGTCTGGGTATGACGCCGATGCAAGCAATTATTGCGGGGACGAGTAAAGCAGCCCAGAGCCTGGGCTTAACCGACTTAGGTTTAATAGAAGCAGGATACAGTGCTGATTTGTTGATTCTGGATGACAATCCTTTAAATGATATTCGTAATACGCGGTCAATTAATCGAGTCTTACTAAAGGGCAGAGAAATTGACCGGAGCCAATTAGAAATCAATTAGCTTAATAAGTTTACTGTTGAGTCTTCGATGATATTTCTAGAATTCCCAGCCTGTTTTCGGTAAAAGCAGAGGTAGTGCAGACGAAAATGACCGATATTGATCCAACATTTGACCCTAAAAAACATACTCTCTGCGAATCATCTTATTTTGAAGATCTGCAAGTAGGGCAGAGATTTGTTATCCCATCTCGCACCTTAGGAGATGCAAATTTTGCGGCATTTCAATTGGCGTCTGGGGATAATCACCCAATTCACTATGATGTTGAATACTGTCGAGCTAAGGGTCACCCTCACATGCTGGCCCATGGATTTCAAGTAGCGATCCAAACTGCGCCGGGAGCTGGAATGTTGCCTCATGTTCTAGAGGATAGTCTGATCGGTTTAATCGAACAGAGCTCAAAGTTTTTGAAGCCAGTTTATTGTGGTGATACCGTGTACCCGGCATTAGATATCGTTGAACTCACGGCTGGTAAAACTACTGGGGTCATTCGCCTAAAAACCACCGTGCATAATCAGCATCGAGAATTGGTGCTGTCAGGAGAGCAAAAAATGTTGGTACGAAAGAGGCCAGCATAGGCTGAAACTGGAAACAGTCTCACGATTGTAAACACTATGAGTATTCAACTTCGACAAATTTGTTTAGTAAGCAGTAATCTAAAGAAAATTGAAGATGAGCTTTGCTCAATTTTAGGTCTTGAGGTCTGCCATAGGGATCCCGGTGTTGCTCAATATGGTTTAGAGAATTTTCTATTACCGATCGGAAGTAATTTTATAGAGGTCGTGGCGCCCTCTATAGACAATACTGCTGCTGGGCGATACTTGGAGCGACGCAAGGGTGATGGTGGTTACATGGTGATCACCCAAGTTGATAGCCGCACTATGCAATCCAAAATCCGTCAGCGAGCAGAAGCGAAAGGAGTTCGCGTTGCTCATGAAGCCGAAAGAGAGGGTTGGAATTTCTGCCAATTGCATCCGGCAGACATGGTCGCGTCCATGTTGGATATTGAATGGGATGAGCAAGAAAATTTCGAAGGCTGCTGGCATCCTGCGGGAGGGCTAACTTGGCTAGACAAAGTTAAGCGTGATGTTACTGCTGATATCCTCGGAGTTGAACTACAGAGTGAGGACCCGATAAAGGTGGCTAATTTGTGGGGCTCTGTTATCGATTGTCCTATGCGGCAGGATGATGCTTCAGCGACGCTCGCACTAAATAATGCATCAATTCGATGCGTAAGA
Organism: Gammaproteobacteria bacterium; assembly: GCA_012960305.1. Taxonomy (GTDB): domain Bacteria; phylum Pseudomonadota; class Gammaproteobacteria; order Pseudomonadales; family Pseudohongiellaceae; genus UBA9145. Next base: position 86,340 of record DUBM01000020.1, read on the forward strand.
AACGCTGATGATCGTGGCCCTGGATTAAGTGGCGTTGATCTGCTCGTTGAAGATAGAGAGAGAATTATAGAAGCCGCCAAACTACAAAATTGTTTTGTTCACGATTATGAGATAAAGATATGCGGTACCCGATTCTATTTGTTCAATAAGGCTTAGTTATTATTGGGCAATTTTGAAAATAGCGCTGTGCTCAACCTCCACGGCAACTTCATTATTCACAATCATCGCTACATATAATTTAATAAACTGGTGCTTTCGCTTTTCCCACTTTTGAATTGGCACTGTCTTGATTGTTATTTTATCTTTAATTTTGAGCGATTTGCGCAGAATTATTCGGCTAGCTGTATGTATCCATGCAGGGAGTATAAACATGCGCATTAGGCTCTTATTGCAAGCCTCACCGATATAGAAAGGGTGTATGTAGGAAGAAGGTCCACGAAAAATTTCACTAGTGTCCCTTTGAATATCGACTCTCAGTTTATTGTCCTCGGCAGTAGGTTGCCAGGCAAAGTCATAGGATGGTTGTTGTAGGTGAATTAAATCCCATTCAATTTCTCTCCGATCATGGGTCTCAATTGATCCTTCAGCATAAGCCAGATTATCTATCGATGGCATGGGCGCGGGAGAACTTGACTCGAGTAGGGCGAGCAATGCACCTGTTTGATTAAAGGCTTTACTAACAACGGTATTTTGAATTTGAGACGTTTTGATGATTTCGGAGTCGATCCTGACTAGATCACCTTGGTAGGCAGGCTTTAGGAATTTTACGTCGAGGATTCTGTGGCTAAGCCAATCGGGGCCGAAGTGCTTTACTAATGGTTGACTTAAATAACCAAACACATTCATACCGCTAACCAATGCTCCCTTAAAACCAAACTTTTCCGCTATTTCGTCAGAGTGAATTTTGTTTTCTGAAGACTGCGAATTATTGAGTGCGTAAATTTCCACAGAAGGGATTGAGTTCATGAGAACAGCTCTAGAATCGATAATTACTGATTATTGTTATGTTTCATTCCTGCCAAGAGAGTAAAACTCGTTGTTTGGTTGAATGTCAGCCATATTTGCTATTCGATTGGAAAGAGCAAATAAAGCAGTTATAGCCCCTATATCCCATGAATCTTCATCGCTAAATCCTTGTTCCTTAAGGTTATTAAAGTCGTTTTTATTAATTTCATGAGAAGTCCCAGCCACTTTAATCGCAAATTTTAACATGGCCTTTTGTCTATCCGTGATATCAGCATTACGAAAGTTGGTAGAAAGTTGTTCCGAGATTTGAGGGTTTTTCTGCCGTATGCGCAGTATTGCTCCATGAGAAACGACACAATAAATGCACTGATTTAGGCCAGAAGTGGCAACAACAATCATCTCTCTTTCTGCCTTAGTTAACCCTCCTTCCTTCGCCATCAAAGCGTCGTGATAAGCGAAAAAAGCGCGAAACTCATCAGGTCGGTGAGCCAGAGCTAAGAAAATATTTGGGATAAAACCAGATTTTTCAGCAACACCAAGAATGCGTTGGTGAATATCAGTGGGCAAAGATTCGAGCTCAGGAATTGGAAAACGGCTTACAGAATGGTCAGGCATAGATCTATCTCGCGGCTTGGGTTTTTCTGTGTCTAGGCATAGCGTAGGCAGTTAAAGTAATCATTGGCAAAAGAATCTTTGCTAGTAACTCAGTGCCTGCGAATTTCTTTAGATTCATAGAGGTTCATTTTTGGGGCAACGGACGCTAATTTGCCGATTTTGATGACAAATTCGCCTGACTCAGGTACTTGAAAATACTTTTCCGGAGCATTTATTGATCCCCATGGCTCAAAAAATGCCAGGTGGTTTTCAGTTTCTGCATTTGAGTGAAAGTCATGGAGTATACAGTCAGGTTCCAAACGCGAGTGTGTCATATGCTCACAATTTAAAGAAATTGCCGGCTGTAGCTTACGGGCAGGAACCGTTACGCTTTCTAATACTAGTATCATGCTCTTTTCCAGGCAGAATGTACTGAATCCAAAGGTTGTCCGCTATTTAGTTAAGACTCGTCTGACCATTGGTACGAACTCATCTAGAGTCATGGATTCATAATTTCGATCGAAGGCTGGCATATCATATTTATCGACGAATTCCCGCGTGTGTTCGTAATAGGGGCTGTCGCTATATTCCTCTCTTTTATTTCTGTCCACACCCATATGCTCAAAATAATAGTAGCCCTGAAAGGTAGGATGGTTAGCTAACATCCAATGATTCGCGTCTGATACAAACGGTTTTAAGATCGCAGCAGCAACCCCACCGTGGTCGTAACTTCCTAAGGTGTCTCCAATATCATGGAGCAGGGCGCAAACAACATATTCTTCGTCTTTGCCATCACGATGGGCTCGAGTTGCTGTTTGCAGGCTATGTTCAAGTCGATCGACTTGAAATCCGCCAAAGTCTCCGTCTAGCAGCCTCAGATGGTCTAGCACACGATCTGGTAAACCGGATGCAAATTCCTTATAGTTTTCCAGAACGATGTCTACGTCTTCCTTAGTGCACTCGTCGAAGCGGACAAATGCTGCTTGCTTGGCCATGTGTTTTCCCAATTACCTTAGTGTGTAATATATATTGTACTCGAAAATTACCGCCCTAAGACAGACGTGATTTATAGGCAATAGCCGCGAAAAACCTGTGACAGTTTAATGATGAAAGCTAATTCCGAAATAATATAGCTAAATCCAGTTTCTTTTTGTTACTAGAGAAGAAAAGAATCAGAAGTGCTGCTATGCAGAGTGGCAGAGTGCCTCTCAATCTGACCCCTTGTAAGCGTTTTATAAAAATTAATTTATGTGCTGAAACCAACTTCTAAAAACGCCAGGCTCGCTAAAGTCTGTCGTTTATTATTTTCCAAGGTAACTTCTTGATTTAAGCTATTAATCCTTTAAGCCAAAAGTATAAACAACATTTCCTGATGCTATGGTTACAAATTGCTTTCCCTCGACTGCATAAGTCATTGGTGCGGCATGAACTCTGCGTCCCAATGAAATATGCCAAAGCTCTTCACCAGTCGCAGCATCCAAGGCGAAGAAATAGCCATCTGCACTGCCAGTGAACAATAAGCCGCCTGCGGTGCTGGTTATGCCTGCTGAGGAGCGCGGGAGTATTGGGAATTCCCATTCAATTTCTGCGGTAGTAGGATTGATAGCTCGAATAGAACTATGAAATGCATCCATGGGCTGATCGTAACGACCACCCCCACCGGTAAAACGTTCTCCCTCTTCGTAGTCTTCATCGCGTTTGAAGAAAATTTGTTCACCATCAAATGCGGTCACATAAAATAATCCAGTTTGCTGGCTGTAACCAGGAGAATACCAATTGGTGCCACCTGTGATAGGGGGTGAAACCATGATGCCTTCATAGGTTGGCTCCATTCCTGGCACGCGCACAGGCCTGCCATTGGCATCAAGACCTTGTGCCCATGTTTGCGTCGCAAAAGGTTTTCCTTCCAAGAAAACACCAGTCTCTCTATCGATGGTATAAAAGAAGGCATTGCGATTAGCCCACATCATCACCTTTCTTTCTTGACCTTGATAATTTATGTCAGCAAGGATGGGGACTTGAATGGCATCCCAGTCATGAACATCATGGGGAGTAAATTGGAAGTACCATTCTAATTCACCGGTATCACCATTAAGAGCGAGAGCGGAATCGGAGTAGAGGTTGTCGCCAAGGCGAACATCGCCATTCCAATCAGGCCCCGGGTTGCCTGTTCCCCAGTAGATCATGTTCAGATCGGGATCATAGGCGCCGGTAATCCAAGTAGCCGAACCACCTGTTTTCCAAGAATCACCTGACCATGTATCATTGCCTGGCTCGCCTTCGCCCGGAATAGTATAGGTGCGCCATTCCAATTCACCGGTTTCTGCATTATAGGCATCGATAAATCCCCGAATGCCGAATTCTCCACCCGCGATCCCAGTAACGACTTTATCCTTGACGATTAGAGGCGCTGCAGTTTTGCTGTAACCAGAATCATATGCAGCTACTTCTACATCCCACAGTACATTGCCGGTGCGAGCATCTATGGCCACTAGATGAGCATCCAGGGTGCTCATGAACAGAGTTTCCCCGAGAATCGCAACACCGCGGTTATTTCGGCCACAGCAGATTCTTAAATCTTCAGGTAAGTCATGGTCGTAGCGCCAATATTGACGGCCCGTCTGGGCATCAACTGCAACCAAATTACTGGGTGCTTCGGTAATGAACATGATGCCATCAACTACTAAGGGCACAGTTTCTGCACGATCAATAACAGGTATCTGATAAGCCCACTTCAATTCCATTTCAGTGACGTTTGAGGTGTTGATTTCATCCAGTTGACTGTAACGTTGAGCATCGAGCGTGCCTGAATACATCAGCCAGTTTTCAGGTTCATCGCCAGCATTAATCAACCGTTCCCAGGTAATCGGGGAAAATGCCGGGGTCATGACAGTTTCGAATGGGTCTTCAGCGGTAAAAGCCGGATTGAAGATAACTAATGAGAGCAGAATGGCTAATCGTTTCATGCTTAAATCTCCTTGCGTAGAGAGAACATATAGGCGACCAAGTCGTCAATTTCACTCTCTGATAATGATTGTTCATAACTTGGCATCGTGGATTGTTCGATTCGCTCAATAGACTGGATCTGGCTTTTGCGAAACGACCAGAGATTGGAATCATTATCCATTATGCGGACGGAAAAACTGTCTTCGTTCATACGAAAACCTTCTCTAGTTTCGCCATCTCGACCCGTAATTCTTAGAGTCCACCAGCGTGGGGCTACTTTTTCATCTGGCCCCATTATTGCTATACCCAGGTCTTCAGGGGTTGTAGTTTCACCTATTCGTGAGAGATCGGGCCCAAGTCTGCCACCTTGGCCATTAACCATATGGCAGCTGCCACAATCACCTTTTGCTGCGAATAGCCGGGCGCCAGCCTCAGGGTTACCGTCGAGCTCTACTAAGTCTGGGTCATAACGCAAAGAGTTGATATAGGCCACCAATTGCCAAACTGTGGCATCAGGAACTGCTTCGGCAACGGGGAGCATGGCAGTATTGGGCACACCGGTACGAATTATGTTGAAAATCGCTACATCAGTGCTCGCTCGAGAGAGCCGACCCGTGAGGTCTGGGGCTCCAGTTTCATCATTACCCTTGGCATCGAAACCATGACAACGGGAACATTGGCGCTCAAAATAGCGCTCACCCAAATTCACATCGTAAGTGGTGTTGTAGAGAGCGCCGCCATCTTCTGCGATTGCGGAGAGGTTAATAAATAAGAGACTAAACAGACTGAGTGTTACTAGCTGTTTGCATCGGGACTGTGAAATCAAGTGCATACTCACTCCTTTATCATTGTTGGACTTGTGAGATTCGCTAGTTTAACACCAGCTTGTCAGGTTGCAATTGCCCGAGTAGACACAGATTAGGTTTGGTGAAGATGTGGGGCCTATTTTGAAGAATTGCCAGGTTTGTGCTTTTCGACTATTTGCTCAGATGTGAGCGAATTCTGGTCGCATTACCTTTAGAGCGAGTTATTAAGGCTCATCATTAAAAATCCCGAAAATGCCGCACTGTTTGGAGAAAGGGAAGAATCCACTTTGGTTTTCATTTCATTAATAGTAGTGCGCCAAAGCTCATAGAATTCCCAGTTTGGTTGTGGCCGATAGTGGAGTTCCTCTAGTTCAAAATGAGCAATAATCCCTTTTGCTGTGGTTGGTTTAACGAAGACCTCATCGTGCGGAGAGAAATATACTGGACAGATACTGATTAGTGGCCACTTTGCCAATTTTTTAATACTCAACAGACCGACTATTTTTTCGAAACCTTTTTGTTGATTGCCATGAAGTTGATCTTTTAAACCTGCGACAAGAGCATTTTTTTCCTTTGGAGTCAGAGAACTAGCAAAGTCTTTGAATCTTGGTTTCTCGAATACTGAAACCATAGACGAACGGCTGACAATTTTGATCATATTGTCGATGATAGTTTGCGTGTCGCGAAAATTCTTCTTGACGAAACATGCTTGAGTGAATTCAATCATCCGGTCCATTTTGTGTTTTTTGCCGATTGCCTGCATATCAACATGAGTAAAACCACCAGGGTAACGATTCATAAATGCAGCTTCGGCCATTTTTAATTTTTCAAAATTCATTTCCTATCCTACCCGCTGCTTTCTTACTATTTATCGAATAATTATATTTGGCAGAATACTCGATCAACGGAAATAACGCTCTTAATATTCGTCGCACCTTTTTGGCGAAGCAATTAGTCATGGAATCTCTGACTCATTTCTTTTGCAGCAGATCCATAATTACCATTTAGACATGGTGGATTAGCGTAAATTAAATTCAATATTACAAACTTCTGGTGAATAAATTCAATGTTTGGTTAGAGCCCGCAAAAGCAAGGCGAAAACCGACTACTAACTTGACAGTACAAAAGAAAGTCAGTTTGCATGGAGGATTATTTTTGCTCAATCGCTGGAGCAGGACGGCACTTTTATATTTCAGTTCGTTATTTAATTTTGCTTGAGAGCGTACTGCGGTTTCTTGACCTAGAGTTGAAGACTACATTGCTACTTTAATTGTACGTTCTTTTCTGTGAGTAATTTAGCAAGTTGAGGGTTCTGGTGACGGTAACCTAGACAATATGGCCGACCCATCTGCCAGCAAGCATAACTCCTGCCCATAGAAACAGAGAGGCGCTGCCAATGAGCTTTACCTGAGTGGGCGTTGTATCTGACGTATCCCAATCAGCAACTTGCTTGTACATCTTAAAGTGGAAATAGGCCATATTAGCGCCTGCAAGTACCAGGAGAAATATTTTCCATTGAAAGGCTGGGTTTAGCACATGGGAGGCAGCCCGAGTGATAAACATGCCGATGCCAGTAATAGTAGCAATGACGAAAGCTCCGGTAGACCAGGGAACCAATTCTTTAGACAAAGTTGTTATTGGATAACGCTTCGCGGCTAGCCCCAATAAACGTAAATCAACCATCAGAATTGAGCCGACCACCATGGCCGCAGCTATGACATGAATTGACTCAAGAAATGGGAACCAGGAGGTGCCGCCAATTTCCCAAGAGATCGGCCAGTTCTCTACATCTATCCATTTTGGTGAGCGGAGGAAATTTGAAATCATTTTTGTTTGTTGTCGTCCTTAATGAACTCGTTTTATTTTGTTTGGCTTTACGCGGGAAAATAAAGATATTCAGCATAAGCGATCCAGCGTCCAGCCATAGCGACCATTACCCAAAGCCCTAATGACACTATTGCTATTCCTCGTGCAGCCCATAGGCGCGTCGAATTAAGTTCCCAATAGCTTTCTTCGGTGCGGCTCATAATATGAAAAAAAAGAGCTATTAAAATCGCAGGAATAAGGAAGCTTACTTTCCATCCGAAGACTGGATTATTGAAATAACGATTGGGACGACCAAATAGGAAGAATGCGCCGGATACAAAATTTGATGCTAAGGCCCACCACATAAAGGGCATAAGTCGTTCGATCATCTCGGAAATCTTTTGACTTGGTACGGCTAAGCCAAGTATGCGTAGGTCGAGCATCACTACAGAACCCATCACAACTGCAATGCCCAAGATATGTACAGATTGAATGATCGGGGGGAAGCCTGGAACATTTGTTAGGGTCCAAAGCGCGCCGTCCTGAAGAAAGCTCCCAGAAATCAAGGTGCCTATATTAGTGAAAAATTCTGGCACGGTTTTATCTCAGCAATGTTCTCATTATTATTTTTATCGGCCTAAATATATTTATCTGTTACAGCGCCTTCAGAGGCGGAAGTAACCATTGCCGCAAATTTAGCCAGTACTCCACGAGTATACCGTGGATTGGGTTTTACCCATTTACTCAGGCGCTCGGCAATCTCTTCGTCACTTATTTCTATTTTTACTTCATTGGATTCGGCGTCTATGGAAATGCGATCGCCAGTTTGTACAATGGCGATGGGCCCGCCTTCGAAGGCTTCTGGCGTGACGTGGCCTACGACGAATCCATGGGAGCCACCAGAGAATCTTCCATCGGTAATCAGCGCGACATCTTCACCTAGACCTTTGCCCATTATTGCAGCTGTAGGGCTCAGCATTTCACGCATGCCTGGAGCGCCTTTAGGCCCCTCATAGCGAATGACCAAGACGTCGTCTTTGACTACCGTGCCATCTAGTATGCCCTTCAAGCATTCTTCTTCGGATTCAAATACCTTGGCATTGCCAGAGAAGGAAAGCCCTTCTTTGCCAGTAATTTTGGCTACGGAACCGGTAGGAGCGAGGTTACCTCGGAGTATGACTAAGTGGCTGTCCTTCTTAATCGGGTTGCTGAGCGGGCGAATAATATCCTGTTTTTCTGGGTAAGCGGCAACATTGGCAAGGTTTTCAGCCAGTGTTTTTCCTGTCACCGTCATGCATGAGCCATCTAACATTCCAGCTTCCAGCATGATCTTCATGAGGGGTTGGATGCCGCCAATTTTAATTAGCTCCGACATTAAATATTTTCCACTGGGTTTTAGGTCAGCAAGCATTGGAATTTGCTTACCGATAGTGGTGAAGTCATCCAGTTCAAGCTTGATATTTGCAGTATGAGCCATGGCTAGGAGGTGCAGAACGGCATTGGTGGATCCGCCTAGAGCGATTACCACTTTAATGGCATTCTCAAACGCAGTTCGAGTCATGATGTCTGAAGGTTTAATGTCATGCTCGATTAGATGCATGATGGCTTCGCCGGCATTCAGGCAATCATCTATTTTCTCTTGAGAAATGGCATCTTGAGCAGAGCTATTTGGCAAACTCATGCCCAAAGCTTCAATGGCTGAAGCCATAGTATTTGCAGTGTACATTCCGCCACAGGATCCCGGTCCCGGGATAGCGGTGTCCTCAATTTGTTTTAATTCGATATCAGAGACCTTGCCAGCAGCATGGCCACCTACAGCTTCAAATACCGATATGACGTTAGTGTGATTGGGGCCGGGCTGAATGGTGCCGCCATAGATGAAAATTGAAGGCCGATCGAGTCGAGCAAGCCCCATCAGTAGCCCTGGCATATTCTTATCACAGCCACCGATGGCGATGATGGCATCGTGGCCCATGCAGCCAGACACAGTTTCAATTTCGTCGGCTATCACTTCTCGAGAAACCAGAGAGTATTTCATGCCTTCTGTACCCATGGAGATGCCGTCAGAAATCGTAATGCAGCTGTAAATGACTCCTTTGCCCCCTGCAGCATCTGTTCCCTTATTAACATCTTCTGCCAGCTTGTTGATGTGCATATTGCAAGGAGTAACCATGCTCCAAGTTGAAGCAATACCGATTTGGGGTTTTTTAAAATCCTCGTCTTCGAATCCAACTGCTCTAAGCATTGCACGGCTGGGAGCTTGTTCTACACCATCTACTACAATCTTAGAATATTTCCGTAAATCCTTGTTTATCATTGGAAATCCACTTATTAATCATAAACTACATTAAGTTTCTAGCAAGGTCCTCTGGGGTTCCTCTTGCGTTTGAGGGAGCTAATATACACCAGCCCAGCACTCATCGCATGTACTAGGCGGAGAGCTAGGCGACCAAGGCATTCTGGGGTATAGTTTGGCGCCTTAGCTGGACAACTTTTGATCCTACATACAAAAATATTGAGAATGTTATGAAGACTAAGATGGGAATTGAAAAACTACTCGTTTTGACCGTATTGCTTCTGTTGCAATCAGTAGCACCGGCTCAAGCTCAATCCGGCGGTGCTGCGGCGATGGTTGGTTATAGCGACATCGATAATTGGATTTGTCATCCGGACAATGAAATCGACGTTTGCGATCAAGACTTATCAGCTACAGTAGTCCATGCCGATGGTTCATTGACGATTGAATCCTGGCCGGAACATCCGGATCCAGCAATTGATTGCTTCTATGTTTATCCAACCACATCTTTGGATGCGCAGACATATTCAGACCTGAAACTGGGTCGGCACGAAGAACTAATTACGACAATCACTCAATTTGCTCACTTCAAGTCCCAGTGCAGAGTCTTCGCTCCTATCTACAGACAAATTACTATTCAGGCATTGATGTCTAACGCTGGTAATCTTGCGGGCAATGACCAAGTTAACTATCAAGATGTATTGTTATCTTTTCAGTACTATCTGGAAAACTACAACAACGGCCGTGGTTTTGTGTTAATTGGTCATTCGCAGGGTACCAGCCTATTGATAGAACTAATGCGTAATGAAATAGATGGCAAGCCCATCCAAAACCAATTGGTGTCAGCAATCCTCGCAGGAAATCCTGTCGTCGTACCAAAGGGGCAAGATGTAGGAGGAACTTTTCAAAACATTCCTCTGTGTCGTGCAGACAATCAAATTGGTTGCGTTATTAATTTTATGAGCTACCGAGACACTATCCCTCCTGAAGGCTTCGCAATTTTTGGCAGGGCTCCAAACGCTGAATCTGAAGTGGGTTGCACCAATCCCGCGAATCTGGCGGGCGGGGAACCAGCTCCATTGGATGCTTATCTTTCTAATATCGGAGAAATAGCGGCAGCTGTCGCGCCGATGCCTGATTGGACAAATCCACGTCAGGAAATCACCACACGATTTGTAAAAGTACCAGGATTACTATCCGGTCGTTGCGTAAACAACGAGACCTATAGCTACTTAGAAATGAGCGTAAATGCAGATCCTTCTGATTCTCGCACCGATGATATTCGCGGAGATCTCTATCAGGGCCCTGAAATTAGTGCAGCATGGGGTCTTCATTTGATCGATATGACTATAGTCCAAGGTGACTTGGTTAGAGTCGTTGGAGAGCAAGGTCAAGCCTATCAACGCAAATAAAATGATGAGGTCTGAAAACGGCCAGTAATGACAAAGAAATCAAGTATGATGACTGCTATTGAATAGATCTAATTGAGATCTGTTGGAGTGAATAGCGGTGCAGCTAGAATCCAGAGAATATGAAGACGCCCGTCAAAGTCGAGACCCTCGATTCGATGGGTGTTTTTTTATCGGCGTGTTAACCACTGGAATTTATTGCCGCTCGGTATGTTCAGCTAAGGTGCCTAAGCTAGAAAATATCCAACTGTATAAATCAGCTGCCTCAGCTGCCTCTGCTGGGTTTCGACCTTGCCTTCGGTGCTGCCCGGAATCATCTCCTGGAACTACTGCGTGGAGCGGATCGTCCTGGAAAGTTTCCAGAGCTTTGCAATTAATCGATCAAGGTTATTTAGACACCAACTCGGCCCATGACTTGGCCTTGCAAATAGAAGTAGGTTCGCGCCAGTTAAGTCGGTTGTTTCAGAAACACCTTGGTGCGTCTCCTATTAATTTCGCGCAAACACGTAGACTGCACTTAGCTAAAAAACTGATAGATGAAACGCTGATGCCACTTGCAGAAATTTGTTTCGCGGCAGGGTTCGGCAGTGTCCGTAGGTTTAATGCTGTATTTAATGATACTTATGGGCGTTCCCCTAAAGAGCTTAGAGGAAAGTCTCGAAAATATATTACGGGTAGTGCGAGTGGAATTAATATCACTTTGGCCTATAGGCCTCCTTACGATTGGAAGTCTTTACTTGGGTTTCTTGCTTATCGCGCGATTCCCGGAGTCGAGCTGGTAAGCGATGATAGTTACGCAAGGAGTATTTCACTAGAGGGCATGAGTGGTTACTTTATCGCCAGGTTCCTTCCAGAGAAAAACCAGCTTGCAGCAACCATTCAGTTTCCCGATACGAAATATCTATATCAAATCATTGATCGAATTCGTTCTATCTTCGATCTGCGCGCTGACAGTGCGCAGATCGATAAATTTCTAAAGAAGGATAAAATGTTGCGTCCGTTATTGAGAAAATACCCTGGCCTCCGGGTGCCAGGAAGTTGGGACGGTTTCGAAGTTTCCGTACGGGCTGTTCTAGGCCAACAAGTAACAGTCAAAGCGGCGTCTACTTTGGCAAGTCGTATCGCACAACGTTATGGCTCTGAATTTGATTGTGAAATTGATGGTATTAATAGGGTATTTCCGGAACCGGCCGTTCTCGCGCGAGCGAAAATGAATAATATGGGAATTGTTAGCCAACGTATCGCTGCGATAAAATCTATTGCCGAACTTATTGAAGGCAACGAGTTAATTATAAACTGTACTGCGGATACCGCAGAATTTGTAGAAAAAATCTGCCAGGTAAAAGGAATAGGTGAGTGGACAGCCCAGTATATTGCGATGAGGGCTCTAAGCGATCCTAATGCTTTTCCCTATTCAGATTTAATTCTACTGCGGGCAGCTGATCCTTCGGGTAAGTCTCTTACGCCGAAACAACTATTGAAATTAGCAGAAGGGTGGCGCCCGTGGCGGGCTTACGCAGTAATTCTATTGTGGAAGCACTATCAGATGACTCTAATACCAAATTCGAAAGCAAGAGGCGCAGACAAGAACAAGAAATAAAGTAGAGCTTCAAAAATAAAATAGGCAGCACGTATTGATGTGCAGAAACGAACAACTGGGGGGCAATGACTACTTATTACAGTTATCAAAAAACACCTATCGGTCAATTACTATTAGCTGGTGATGGCGACTACCTTGAATTGCTAGGTTTTCCTAGCGGCAAAATGAAGAGAGCCCATGAAGCAACTTGGGTTGAAGATGACAAACCGTTTCGAGAAGTAGCTTTTCAGTTGGATTCTTACTTCGCGGGTGCGCTGAAAGAATTCGATTTACCTCTGGCGCCAAAGGGGACAGAATTTCAAGAAGGTGTGTGGAATGCCCTGACCAAGATTCCCTATGCTGAAACGTGGAGCTACGGCGAATTGGCAGCTTATATTGGAAAACCCAAAGCCTCGCGAGCTGTGGGCGCCGCGAATGGCCTAAATCCGATCCCAGTGATTATTCCATGTCATCGAGTGATCGGAGCTAATGGAAAGCTGACAGGATTTGGAGGTGGTTTGGATACAAAGCAATACCTACTTGGCCTTGAAGCTGAATCAATTAATCCCGGGCTTAAATTTGCCTAGTCGACTTGCTTGTAAGGGAATGATGATTAATATGCCGTTAGGAAACTCTGTTTTACTATAACTGTCGCAGATAGAAGGGTTCCAAATTTGTTAGGGTGATGCGGGTTCTGTTGAATGGCTCATAGTGAAGACATCTGGGAGATGGAAGTCGCAATCATTCGCCTTGGTGATCTGGCGGGTATAGACGGTCTTGGTGAGCATAATGAACATGCGGACCTCAATGAAATTGCTTATGAATTCACTAATGAAATAGTAAGTTCAGAGATTCAACCCCGACCCGGCACTCCCGATGGAGGAGAAGGATATTATCTATCGCATATAGCGATTGCAGCCAGTCTGCTTTTGCATTTATCACTAACCGCTGCTTTGCTAAACTTTGAAATGCTCGGAAGTTTTACTACTGAAACACCAACTATAGTAGAAGTGCGTTTTGTCGCTGACAATCCTTTACGAAACAGCAACAATGAAGAATCCATTCCTGAAGAGGAATTGTCACTCGAGGCTCTCGTTCAAGAATCTGAAGTGCTGGCAACAGCTGAGGCGTTGTTAACAGAAGTTGATGAGGTGCTCACACCGGTCGAAGAGCCGCTGGAGAGTGAAAGAACTGACGTTTCTAATCCGACAATTATCCCTCAATCTGAACAAGATGCTAACGAAGTTCAAGCTTTGGAATCGCCTGCAATTGCTCACAGTGTTGTGCTGCCGTTCTCGAGTTCAATAGCCAATATTCTGGAGAGCATCGAATCTGAAAGAAGAAGCCGATTCTATTCTTACGATTGCAATAGATTAGAGGAAGAGATTGGCATCCGCGAATGCAAACCGAGCGATGATAATAACTATCAGGCCCTGCAGATCAATCCTGTTTATAACGTTCTTAACCCAAGTCGCCAGCTTGATCATACTAGAGATTCAATCGGAGTACTGACCAGTCAGTCCACTGAGTTGGCATTAAGGCTAGGTTCTGCCGGAATTCCCGATGGCTTGGCAGATAGTGTGATGGAGCAACTGGAGGTAACAATTACCTTTTATTCCACAACAGCAAATCGAGCAGTAGAGAATATACGCAAGATGAGAATGAAAAGTGATTCGGAGCAAAGAGCTGACGCAATATTTAGTGATCCCTGGGTTGAATTGCAGTACCAAAAGAAGGGCTCAAGGTAGGGTTCTCAACAAGCAAAAAACCGATCTAGAGAATGACTCCTACCTACATTAATATATTTTGCTTCTGGGTCGTTCAGATACCTCTGGCCTATTTTCTCGCATTAATTTTTGGGGGTTGGTTCAGTCGGCCTATTTTGGATGCTGTTTGTTTCATATATGCTCACTGGTATAGTGGGCGTCGCTGTTTTTATGCGCGGCAAGTGGAAAGACCGCGTAGCCTGATACCAAAAAGGGTACTAATTCTCCATGCAAAGTAGTCAGCAACAAATTATCTCCCACGTAGACCAATGGTTGCAGAGCTCCAAGTCAGTTTGGCTCTGCACTATTTTGAAAACCTGGGGCTCCTCACCACGTCCAATCGGCGCCATGATGGCCTGCACACCTGATGGTGAATTGGTCGGCTCGATATCAGGTGGGTGTATTGAAGAAGATTTTCTGGAGCAATTACGCGATGGCAGTCTGAAGTCTCAATATGATCAGATAGAAAAGCCACTTATCGTAAAGTACGGCGTGACCGCAGAAGAGCAGGCTCGACTAAAGCTTCCCTGTGGTGGTCAGCTGCACGTATTGTTGGAATACATTGATCCTAGCGCTAATAACCTGTCGGTATTTAGTCGATTGGCCAGTGATTTAGAAAATCATTCTCGAGTGAGTCGTACCGTTGCCCTGGACAGCGGTCAGATATCCGCGACTGATAAAAGTAATGAGGAGGCCGTGATAATAAATGACAACTCCATGTCGCATAGTCTTAGCCCTATGTATCGATTGCTGTTATTGGGAGCTGGAGACGTTGCTAAATTTGTGGCCGAAATGGCCTTGGCATTAGAATACGATGTCACCCTCTGTGATCCGAGGGAGAATTACTTAGATAATTGGCATGTAGATGGAGTTGAGACTACGGCAAGGTTGCCGGACGATGTTGTTCGTGAGCGATTCAATAATCCCTACAGCGGTATAATTGCTCTGGCACACGATCCTCGAGTGGATGATATGGCCTTAATGGAGGCGTTGAAAACATCCTCTTTTTATATAGGTGCAATGGGGTCCGAACGAACCTCAGCGGCAAGGCGAGAAAGATTGCCGGAATTAGGGCTTAGCCAGGCTGAAATTGATTTACTACATGCGCCAATAGGATTTGAAATTCAGAGCAAGACTCCGGCGGAGATCGCAATATCTATCATGGCTGAGGTAACTGCTGTCAGACACAGTAGAAAGAGCTAACAAAAAACGGGCTGATTAACCTCAAGCTCCACACCGGCTGCTTCCATTGATTCTAGGCGGCGTGCACCTGCTAGTATGCCGATAATGGCGTAGTTGCCTTCATGGCAGGCATATTCATAAATAGGCTCGTCCATTCTTGAAAGAGGATACTCGTCAGACCATTGCGCTGAGTACACCGTTGGGTCATCTACTGTAAATCCATAAACAATTTTATTAGAACTTTCACGTCGAAAAGTTTCGATGACGGTAAGGTTCTCTGTAGGTGCTCCTCGATAGCTCATCCATGGATTGTAGTTCTTTGTCTTAACTATAAGTGTGTTGCCTTCCCAGCGGCCAATAGAATCGCCCATCCATTTCTGATGTGGGCCAGACACGTAAGAATATATAGGCGATGATCGCAACGAATTGTGACACGTTAAGTGTTGATTAAGTCTCAGGTGAATGGTTTTGCTGCCACGGTTGCTGTCTATTTTGCGAGCAGGAAATTATATCGGGCAGACTAATTATTTGCTGAACTATGCTAAGTCAGCAAAACGAGGCCATGGTGCCGACTCCTCGAGACTCAAAGCTAACTGCAACAATTGAGCATCGTGACCCCATGCAGCAGTGAACATAACCCCGACAGGGAGGTCGTCACCCGATCTATGCAAAGGTACTGACATGCTGGGCTGGCCTGTACCATTGTAAAGGGATGTAAAACCACTATAGGACTTAAAACGTTTTGAATATTCCCGCATGTCTTCGCTGTTCATATTCAACCACCCAATTTTTGCGGGTATTTTACTTAGTACCGGTGAAATGATGACATCAATTTGTTGGTGGAATGCAGCCATAGTGCGTGCTGCATCCTGAACGAGATCTCTCGCCGCTAAATAGTCATCGGCAGTTGTTTCCCGCCCCAACGTTGCCATGATTTTTGTGGATGCTTCCAATGGAGCGCTTTCCAGATCCAATCCTAATTCCAAGATGCGATCGCTAATGGTTTGGTAGACGTGCAGGTTAATCATTCTAGACATCGCAGTAATCACCGATTGATAATTAATGGGGTGTCGGATTTCTTCTACGTCGTGACCGAGAGCCTCACAAAGACCGGCCGCAGTTCGAACTGCGATTAGGCATTCCTCATCGATTATCTGCTCAGTCGGGTGATCTAATTGGATACCAATTTTTAATTTATTTGGTGTGGTGGTCAGTGAATCGAAAAACGAAATGCCTGAATCTGGAAGAGGATATAAATTTGGTGAATCTAGTTTAATTACATCTAAATAAGCAGCGCTGTCCCTCACGGTCTGGCTAACCACATGACCAACGCTCATACCACTCCAGCTGTCAGCTGTCCTGTTTTCAATAGCAGTGAGTCCCTTGCTTGGTTTGAGGCCGAATAAGCCACAACAAGCAGCGGGGATGCGAATGGACCCACCACCATCGGTGGCATGGGCGGCTGGAATTATGCCCGCCGCGACTGCCGCGGCAGCACCGCCGCTGGAGCCGCCAGTTGAGTAGTCAGTGTTCCAAGGGTTGCGGGTTATGCCATTTGCAACGGGCTCTGTAGTTAAAGTTAGTCCACGTTCGGGTGTATTGGTTTTGCCAAAAATTAATAGTCCAGCATCAACATACTTCTGAACGATATTAGAATTGCTCGGAGCGATATAGCCTTTGAACAGCTCACTGCCAAATGTTGTTGGCAAATCTTTTACCGTGCTGAGATCTTTTATTAAGAAGGGGATACCGGCTAGTTTGCTGGGCGTTGACGGTGGAGTTTTAGCGTCAATTGATTTTGCTTGTTCGATAGCAGAATCATAAAACTCAAGATTAATCGCATTTAGTTTTGGGTTGACAGACTGTGCTTGGATAATCGCGGCCGTCATTAATTCTTCGGAGTTACATTCTTTTTTAAGAAGTGATTCTGACTGAGCAATAGCATCCATACTCAAATATTCTGCGGGGGTTAACATATGTTTAATAAATCCTTTCTTAATTTAAAATATTTCCTAAAATTGTTAAATCTCATAATTAAATTTCAGTTTGATGGCTAATTTCCCTTAACAAATGTTGTTTATAGTTCCCAGTTAAAACCTTCCTTCTGTGTACCAGCTTACTTTATTGGCTGATTCATCGACCCGGTCAGTTACATCCAGTATAAGTGCGAACAGTGCCATTCGCACTAGCACACCGTTATCGGTTTGCCGGAAAATTGCCAAATTGGGATGTTGATTCAAGTCATTATCCAGCTCATTGGCATCTTCTCTAGAATCCCTGGGCAGAGGATGCATGATGACCGTGTTGGGCTGGCAATTACGTGTATAAATTGCTTGATTGAGCCTAAATCGGCCGCGATAAATATCTGCTTCCAATTTAGTCGTAAAACGCTCTTCTTGAATTCGAGTCAGGTAAATCGTGTCGTTGTCATTGAGACCCGATTCCATGTCTTCTGTTTCTGTTACCTTATGGCCAGAAGTTACGAGATCCGCCACGATATCTTTTGGCATGCAAAGCTCTTTTGGCGAAATGAGCGTGATCGTAATGTTCTTATACTGCATAAGCAATTGAGATAATGAATGTACGGTTCTTCCGTGTTTTAAATCTCCAATCATAGCGATATTCATGCCATCAATGTCGCGATTATTAGATTGCAATTCTTTCTTAATTGTATAGAGGTCTAATAGTGCCTGGGAGGGGTGTTCGTTCGAGCCGTCGCCGCCATTTATAACAGGTACACGGCTAGCTTTGGAAAACTCTGCTACCGAACCAACCTGAGGATGGCGCATGACGATTACGTCGCTGTAGCCGCTGATTACACGAGCTGTATCGTAGAGGGATTCGCCTTTAGAAATCGAAGAGGATTTGACGTCAGTTGTTTCTCGAACGTCACCACCAAGTAAGTTGAAAGCGCAGCCAAAACTAAACCTGGTGCGAGTGCTAGGCTCGAAAAACATATTACCAAGGATAGCGCCATCGAGAATTTTAGTGATCTTCTCTCGATGGGCATAGGGTTCCATCTTGTCGGCAACGCTGAATAATTTATCAACGTCAGCTCTTTCGAACTGTTTTACGCTGATTATATGGGCGCCGCGAAAATCCATGAAATTCTTTACAAGACCTCCCTATATACTCCTTGGTTGAAACCTGCTCGAAACCTTGGTTTCAAATCAGGGTGGATACTACTACAAATAGGCTAATGGAAGGAATCGTTATTAGCAATCGAAGCTCGGGAAGAGTTGCGGTAGACTGCTCCAAATAGCCCGTGGCAGTTGAGATTTGATTCGCCGTTATGAAAACACAGTCCCACGGTGTCTAATTGGGTAGCTTGCGTTGTAAGGCTGCTATTGAAGAATTTAGTTTGGCTGACTTAGGGTGGATACCATTTCAGATAAAACAATTTATTGGTATGACTTCGAAACATTTGGCGTTAATCCACGCCGAGATAGGGCATCGCAGTTCGCTGGAATTCGGACAGATGAAGATTTAAATATTATTGGCGAGTCATTGGTTTTATTTTGCAAACCGGCCGATGATTTTCTGCCGGAGCCGATGGCCTGTTTGGTCACCGGGATTAGTCCACAAAAGGCTAAGACCGAAGGTGTGGTCGAAACTGAGTTTATAAGACAAATACACTATGAACTCTCGCAGCCTGGTACTTGCGTTGCTGGATATAACAGTATTCGGTTCGATGATGAACTCACCCGACAGTTACTCTATCGAAACTTTTATGACCCCTATGAGCGCGAATGGAAGGGTGGGAATTCCCGTTGGGACATAATCGATATGGTTCGGCTGTGTGCAGCGATTCGACCGAGTGGAATAAATTGGCCAAAAAAAGACGATGGTAGCAATAGTTTTAAACTCGACGAACTCACTGTGGCGAATGGGATAGAGCATACAGAGGCCCATGATGCTCTGGCTGACGTTATCGCCACGATCGAACTGGCGAAATTGATTAAGCAACATCAGCCCAAACTCTACAACTACGTTTATCAATTAAGGAGTAAGAAAAAAGTACAAATGGAAATTGATCTAGTGACTCAGAAGCCAGTGTTACATGTATCAATGATGTATCCCGCTAAGCAAGGATGTCTGGCTTTGGTTATGCCGTTGTGCGCTCATCCGAGTAATAATAATGGCGTTATTGTTTACGACTTAAGAGAAAGTCCAGATGATTGGCTGTCTTTAAGTACCGAAGAGATGCGCGCTCGTCTTTATGCGCCAAAAGAACAACTAGATGCAGGTGCGCGACGCGTTCCCTTCAAAACAATTCACATTAACAAGTGCCCAATAGTTACTTCGCCAGCTGTTCTGGACCCTGAGAGTGCTGCTGCTTTTGGAGTAGACCTTGAATCTTGTAGAGCCCATTGGCAGAAACTGAAAGAAAGTAAGGGGTTGGTGCCGAAGCTTAATGGCGTATTTAAGGATGAGCATATCACTCCAGAGCTTGACCCAGATTTCATGATTTACAGTGGTGGTTTTTTTACTGAAACCGATAAGAGTCTAATGCAAACTATTCGATCGACACCGGCTATCGATTTAGCGCGGCTAGACCTGCCTTTTAGAGATCGTCGATTGCATGAGATGTTGTTTAGGTATCGGGCTAGAAATTTTCCTGAAACATTGAATCAAAATGAGCAGGCTGACTGGGAAATGTATCGTCAAAAGAGACTTCATGATCCGTCATCACAAAGCCGATACCGAATAGGGTTGTTAGAAGCAAAAAAAAGAGTGAATGAGAATCCCGCCACCGAACAGTTTGATGTTCTGCTCGCATTGGAAGAATATGTTGCCAGTCTTTAGTTTTGAGGTAGCGATAGGCGAAGATTTGTAGGGCAGGGTTAGTCTGTTGAAATTTAAGTTCAAAGCTGTTGATGAGAGGAATGCCTGATGAATTTTCATTTTTTGATACTTTAGTTCAGCGAGTTAAGTCTATTATCAATTTTAGGACCAAAGCAGATAACTCTAACTTTCGAGTACTAGAATGCGATGCTTTCCATCAATTGAGTTTCATCGGTGCCGCTGAAATCTGGCTCATCGACTTCTTTCACTGAGCACCATGCTTGTTCTTTCGAATTAGATTTGGATTTACAGAGAAGTACTGCAGCGAAATCATTCTGCACGGTGATGTCGCTTTGGTTCATCAAAATACCTATTTGGTGGCATTTCTTCATTTCATCAGGGTATGTTGCTTTTCATCTGAGTGCTGTTACATTGCGTGCATGCAAAATCGATCTAAAACTATTCCGCTTACAGACGCAGGAAAATTTCTGAGGCCCTACTTAAAACAAATAACCTGGGCCGTTATCGCCCTAGTTTTCACGGCTGGCCTTAGTTTGGGCTTGGTCCAATATGTACGGATTATTGTTGACGAGGGATTCGTAGCAAGTTCGACGGCATCTCTGAACCAAGCCATTGTTGGTTTTATGATTATTGCCGTACTCCAGGCTATAGGCACGTTTGCGCGCTTTTATTGGGTTTCTTGGCTAGGGGAGCGGGTGACTGCGGATATACGGAAAGCGGTCTATTCCCATGTGATTTCGCTTCATCCTGGTTATTTTGAAGCAAACCTTAGTGGTGAAATATCTTCACGGATCACTGCGGATACAACTCTAATCCAGTCAGTTATCGGCTCTTCGGCCTCCATAGCTCTGCGAAACTTCTTGATTCTTATTGGCGGGACGGTTTTTCTTTTTATCACTAATCCAAGACTTGCCAGTGTGGTTTTGGTATGTATCCCTCTAGTGATTGGCCCAATTATGTTTTTTGGTCGCCGGGTCAGGCGGCTTTCTCGAAGTAGCCAAGATGAGATTGCTAATGTTGGTGCTTATGTGGGTGAAAGTATTCAACAAATTAAAACGGTACAGGCATATAACCATCAGTCATATGACCGTAGCCAGTTCTCGACCCATGTTGAGGCTGCACTAAAGGTAGCACTGGCAAGAATCAAAACCCGATCTTTTCTAATCACCATAGTGATGACCCTGGTTTTTGGCGCGGTTGCTTTAATGATATGGGTCGGTGGCCAAGATGTAATTAACGGAGAAATGTCCGCGGGGGAGCTGACAGCTTTTGTGGTTTATGCTGTGTTAGTAGCATCTGCTGTCGGCGCGATAAGTGCGGTTATTACCGAGCTTCAAAGGGCTGCGGGAGCACTAGAGCGGCTGATGGAGTTGCTCCACGCTCATAATGAAATCGTCGCGCCGGACCAAGCAAAAGCCTTTTCGGTAAAACCTGAGGGTGCGCTGGAGCTGAAGGAGTTGAGTTATTCTTATCCATCTCGGCCCGAAATTATGGCTTTAGATAAAGTTATATTGAGCGTCAAGCCAGGAGAGAATGTTGCTTTAGTTGGTCCGTCGGGAGCCGGGAAATCAACTCTTTTTGATCTTATCCTTAGATTCTATGATCCTGCTGCAGGCAGTGTTTGTCTGGACGGAATTGATATACGTGAGCTTGATCCTCTTGAGTTACGAAGTCATATCGCAGTTGTTTCCCAGCAACCAGCCATGTTTACGGGAAATGTTTGGGACAATATTCGCTATGGGCGTCCCGAGGCATCTGACGACGAAGTTAGGATGGCAGCTGAGGCCGCTTATGCCAGTCATTTTATTGATGAATTGCCCGATAAGTACGATAGCTTTTTAGGTGAGTCAGGGGTCCGGCTATCCGGTGGACAAAAGCAGCGGCTGGCTATTGCGAGAGCGATTCTCAAAGACCCGGAGATATTGCTGCTTGATGAGGCCACGAGTGCTCTTGATGCCGAAAGTGAGTATCAAGTGCAACAGGCATTGGAGCGGTTGATGGAAAATAGAACTTCGTTGATCATTGCCCATCGGCTGGCTACCGTCATGAATGTTGACAGAATTGCTGTGTTGGATCACGGCGAATTGATCGCTCAGGGCTCCCACAGAGAGCTTATGCTGAGCTGCCCACTTTATGCCAATCTCGCTCAACTTCAGTTTGGTGAGTCAGATTCAAAGCCTAGCCTAGTCGCTATTGAAGTATCCTGAGTTCCGCCTAAAATATTTCAAGATAATAATTTAAATATGTAATATAAACCTCTGATATATAAGACTAAATAAATGGATACGTTTGCGGAAATCCGACCTTATAACGATGATGAAATCCGGCCGGTCCTCGATAAATTAATCGCCAATACAGAGTTTTTGGATGGCGTGGCCAGCTTCTATGCGCCACGATTAAGTCATTTCTTTCCAGGTTTCACCCAAAATGCTGCACGTAGAAAACTCGAAAAGCAATTAAAAGATGTGTCTACAGTATCTGCAATGCAAGATGTTATTGCCCAGTACATGGACAAGATTATCGAGGATACGACAACTTCGTTGACTCACTCTGGCATGGAAAACTTAAAAGAAGGTCGGGCTTATCTGTTTATGTGCAATCACCGGGATATCACAATGGATCCCGCAATCGTAAGCTATATGCTATACCAAGCCGGCTACGAAACATTACAGATCGCCATTGGGGATAATCTGTTAAAGAAACCCTTCGTCTCTGACCTAATGAGATTAAACAAGAGCTTCATTGTGAAACGCTCCTTAAAAGGCAGGGAGCTTTTACAGGCACTAACATTACTGTCTCAATATATTCATCGCTGCATTCAAAATCGCAATAATGTCTGGATAGCTCAAAGGGAAGGGCGAGCAAAGGATGGAATTGATAAAACTGATCCGGCGTTGCTAAAAATGCTTGCTATTAGCCAAAGAAAACTTCCTCTTAGTGAGAGTCTGGCTGATTTGCATATTATACCGGTGGCAATGTCCTATGAGTACGATGCCTGTGATGTGCTCAAAGCGGAAGAGCTTTGGGAGTTGGAGTCAACAGGAAGTTTTACCAAGACTGAGAAGAGTGATATTCAAAGTATCGTAACTGGGATGATTGGTTTTAAAGGTGATGTACACGTAGCTTTCGGTACTGAATTAGAATTATCTAGCGACAAGCCAGAGAAAATTGCGGCAGAAGTCGATAGACAAATACTGCAAAACTATAAACTCAGGGACATTAATTTCTTAGCGCTGGAGCGTTTAAGGCAAAATGGGATGATCTCATTACACCAGCTGAGCAAAGAAATTGACGGAATCGAGATAAAGAAACGGTCTAGAAAGCTTTTTGAAAAAAGATTAAAAAGCATTGACCCTAAGTTGCATAAACAGTTGCTGTTTAGTTATGCCAATCCTGTGCTCGGAAGATATTCGGGGTAGAGGGTCAATAGGTCAACAGCTTTTTAATTGCGCCATCCAAACGCTGAACTAATTCAGTTTCTGTCGGCTCTTTCAACGGTCCAAGGCAATAACCTTTCAACTCTGCTTCCTGTGCGTAGCGTGTATTTTCTTTGTTGTCTGGCTTCGTCTTTCCAAAGCCGTTCTTTAATTGGTCGAGTTGGATTTGCATTCTCAATGCTTGATCATTTTTTGGTGTATCTATATTAGCTCTAATTTCTAACTCTATGCACAGCGCTCGCACCTTGATTTCACAGTCAGCTAATAAAGTTTGAAAATCATTTTGATTGTTTGTATTTAATACTTGATCTAGACGGGCTTGTAATGAGTCGTCATATTCACTTAGTTTGCAAGATTCGAGCTTATTCCAAATTTCGGTATCAACAGAGTTTTTGCAAGTTATGAACTGGTCATCATCTGCAGCAAGCAATAGTTCGGATTCTATCGCTTTGAGAAAATTTGATTTGGAGGTTAAAGACTCGATTAATAATTGTCGCTTTTTATCGGGGAGGCTCTTGAATCTCGAGTCGATTTTCCGCTTCAGCCCATTAAATTGATCAAGAAATCGTGTGCGAGATTTTTTAAGTTGAGGATTGAGGCTGGTAGTAAATTCCTGAGCTATTGCTTGGTAGTCATTGCGGGACTTTCTGAAATCAACATCATTAAGAGAGAATATTTTCTCCAAGGACTTTAGTAGTTGGCTAAGTATTTTTTCATTTTTTTCAAGCTTCTGTTTATGTTCGCTAGATTCTTGGTTGCGCTTTTCAAATATTTTGTCACATGCACTGCGAAAATCTTCCCAGTATTTTTTGTCTTCTTTGAATGAGGTAGGACCCAATTTTTTCCATTTCTGTTGCAAATTTTTAGCTTCAGTCATGGCTTTCTGTCTGTCTTCTAATGCTATTAAAGCATTAGCATGATTAATGCATTCTCTCTTCTTGTCGCTGTTATCCCGCAGAGCATTCTTTCTAATTTTGCGAAATTGATTCACCGCTCCGTAGTATCGCTTCTGCAGCGTCTTGATTTTAGATTGTTCGATAGGAGCGTATTTTTTCCATTCAAGATCACCGTTGCTAAGCAATTTGTTTAGGGTCGAGATGTTGACTGATTCTAGTGCGATCTCTTTTAGTTCATTTTCAAGCCGATCACATATTCCCTTACGATTCTTTAGGTTTTCAGCCATCTGGAGTTTTCTTTTTTTGAAATATTCTTTGCAGGGCTCGTAGGCCTGGTCTGAAAGTTTCTTAAACTGTTTCCAAAGTGATTCGTTCTGGTTTGACCTGCCAAGAGACTTCCACTCAGAATGCGTTTTTCTTATATGCTTAGATTTATCAGCTGCATGCATATTGGAATCGATCAGGTGCTTCATATGCTCTATAAGTTCTTTTTTCTTTTCAGTAGAGGCGAAGGTTTTCCAATCCCTTAACTCGTTAAGTTTATCTTTGTAAGCGTTAGATGTTTTTTGCAGTTCAGAGTAAATTTTTCCGCTTGTGTTATTAATATTGCCTTGGATCTTATCCCAAGTCGGAAGTGCATCGCGAGATTTACCATCATCGAGGGCTTTCTTCAATAGCTCGAATAACGCGGTGGTGCTGGATTGAAGCTGTTCTTGGTGAATCTTGTTCTTATGTAATTTCTCTTTTATAGATTCACCTAATGCGTCAAGTCTTTCGTTGGTGCTTTCTCCAGGGTGAGCTTTTATTTTCTTATGACGGCCGATAGCATTGCTTAGAGCCTTTAGCCTGCTGGTGTTCTGGTGGGTAATTTTTTTTGATTCCAGTTCTAGCTCATCTAGGCTTAGATCTAATTCTTCTTCCTTTATTTCTTTTTTGGAAGGCTTAGCATCTGAGGTTTTAGTTACTGATGGTTTTTTATGCCTGCTCTTTCTTTCTGTTGAGGGTGTTACTGCATCAGTTAGTTTCTCTATAGATGGTATGAGAGATTGGTTCACTTTTAGTTGTTTGGAATTAAGCTCAGGTTCAGCTGGTGGCGCAGGTTTCTCTGGCGTCTTAGAGAGCTGTAGTGATTGCTCTGCAACTGCTAAGAGTTTTTTGGCTTCGTTATCCTCATCGGAACAAAGTCTTTGATCTAATATTTTATACACAGTCTTATCTTTGTTCTTAACTTTTTCTCTCAATACTTTAAGTAGTTTCTTGTCATGGATTTTAATTGCGGCATTTTTTCTAACATGAACACTGATAGCGAACAAACACAGATCTGCGAGCTCTTCGGCTTCATTAATGACCGAAAGCGCTTCATTACCAGCAGCTTTACATTTAGCTAATAGGCCTACTTGCTTAATCTCCGTTGGAGACAATTTCCTTATTTGTTCTATCCGCTCAGTATCTTCGTAATTCGAGGGAATTTTGCCGGAGAGGATTTCCAGTAATTGCTGAGTTGCTGTCGCTTTGACTAATCCGGACGATTTTCTCAATCTGTGCAGATCGCCGAGGCTAAGCAAACGCCTGATAGCGGCGCAACGCACAGATTCGTCCGCATCATTCTGAGCGATAAAAGAGAATTTGGCCTGTGCATCAGGGCTATCTTCCAGGATTTTAGAAATGATAAGCACTCGACCTTCTGGTTTTTGCATATCCCAAGTGTTGTCTATTGGGAAATTCGCTTGCGTACTTGGAGTTGTTGCCATGGACTACATAACCGGCTAATTAAAAATCTTCTATACAGAGTCATAATATTAGCAGAAGTTCTTTCTTTCGAGACAGTAAAGTTTTCAACATTCGAAATTGCACAATATTCGTTCATTCTTCCTTAGTTACATAAGTATACTAATATCAGCCACATGATTATTAGTAAAACCGAGGGTTTATTCATTCAGATGCTATAATCCCCCAAGCGCTTTAACTATATGTAACCAGTCCCCCCAGGATCCTACTGAATGCTTGCCGATGATGTAAAAGACCGAATTCAATCGGCCTACCGGCAACTTCTTGAGTCTCGTGAGCTAACTCCGCGCTATGGTCAACGGCAGATGATCGCTGAGATAGCCAAATCCCTCAGTGTGTTGGCTGTCGAAGATGATTCCGACCCGCCTATTTGTGTGGTGGAGGCCGGAACTGGAACCGGAAAAACCCTTGCCTATGTGCTGGCAGTTCTGCCCCTTGCCCAAGAACTTGGCTACAAAGTGGTTATAGCAACAGCTACGGTGGCCCTCCAAGAGCAAGTTATGCTTAAAGACTTACCGGAAATATTAGAAGGCTCAGATTTGATCTTCGATTATTCTCTCGCTAAAGGACGAGGACGCTATCTTTGTTTGTCAAAGCTGGACATGTTGTTGGAAGGCAATGACAGCATGCAAGCTCTTATGGATCTGTATGGCGAAGAGTTTGACGATCAGGGTCTTGGTGACCAGAAGCTTTATCAGGACATGCTCGACGAGCTTAGCGCAGGTAACTGGGAAGGAGACAGAGACGATTGGAAATCCCCGCTGCTAGATGCAGATTGGAAGCCTCTGACAGTAGATCGCGGACAGTGCATGGGTCCGAAGTGTAGTCATTTCAGAAATTGCTGCTTCTATAAAGCTCGTGATTCTATGGATAAAGCAGATTGCATCGTCAGTAATCATGATTTAGTGCTAACCGACCTTGCCCTTGGGGGCGGAGCAATACTTCCCCACCCGGAAAAATGTATTTATGTATTCGACGAAGCTCACCACCTTCCTTTCAAGAGTAATAACCATTTTTCTGCTTACACTCGGGTGAAAGCTACCTCTGCTTGGCTTGATCGGAGCCAAGCGCTGCTGCTGCGAATGTTGAAAGACGATTTTATTGATGGCAATCGGCAAGATTCACTGCAAAAGCTCATTTCCGCCACTATTTTGGAGTTAGAACATGCTTGGCTCTTGTTAGAACAAACTTTGGAGTCGCTTGAGCACGTAGATAGCTATGAACATCGTGCTAAACATGCTTTTAAGCTTGGGGTGGTGCCAGTAGAAATTCAAGAAATGGCTTCTAATCTTTCCAATCAGTTTAGCCGTCTGGCAAAAGCTTTCCAAGATATTAATGATGATCTAAAGGGTGCAATGGAGGAGGGTGGTGATGTTAGTAGAAGGCAGCTGGCCGAGCAATGGTTTCCATTAGTAGGTAGTTTAATAGGAAGAGCTGAGGCGAACCTAGAGCTTTGGCTTAGTTATGCCGTAAGTGATCCACCAGGTAAGCCTCCGAGTGCACGCTGGCTAAGCTTCAATGAAAATGACAGTTTTAAAGATATCGGTCTTTCCTCTAGTCCGGTGCTAGCTGCGGAGAATTTACGAGAACGTCTATGGCAGAGCTGTGCTGGTGCGGTATTAACTTCAGCAACCCTCTCTGCTCTTGGTCAATTCGATATGCTGAAAATGCGTGCTGGGCTACCGGAACATACTTACTATTTAAGCATACCAAGTCCATTCAATTTTGCGAGTGCAGCTAACTTGGTGGTGCCGAGAATGAATTGTGATCCGAGCGACTCGGAGAGGCACACTGAGTTAATAGTTTCCGCTTTGCCAATTCTGTTAAAGAAGGATTGCTCTGCCTTAATGTTGTTTTCTAGTCGGCGACAAATGTTGGATGTTATGCAGAGGCTGCCGCGAGAATGGCGAGACTTGATTTTATGTCAGGATGATTATCAAAAGTTGCAATTGCTTAAGTATCATCGACAAAGAGTGGACAAAAAAGAAGGTAGCCTAATATTTGGCTTGTCGAGCTTTGCAGAAGGGGTGGATTTGCCCGGTAAGTACTGCACTCACGTGCTTATCGCGAAGATTCCATTCGCAGTACCAAATGACCCGATTGAATTGACCCTTTCTGAATGGATTGAACAACAGGGAATGAATGCATTTATGACACTAGCAGTGCCCGATGCCGCTTTCCGCCTAGTGCAAGCTAGTGGGCGTCTATTAAGAAGTGAAAACGATACCGGGCAGATTACATTATTTGATGAAAGAATAGTTAACCGGCGCTATGGCAAGACAATTCTTCAATCGATGCCTCCTTATAGGCAAGAAATTTTTCAAGAAGAGATTAGTTAAAGAGTATTTTATCAATCACTTAAAATCTCCGCAGGAATGCAGTTAGGTGAGGTTCTCTGACCTCTGTCGATATACGTGTCGCCGTTTAATCTATAACAAAATTTCCTGAACCTTGCTGATAATCGATAAGTACTATTACTAGTTTTGAGTTTATTCGACAAATATCTATTTCTTGTGACACGATGCTGAGTAAATCTGATTTTA
This sequence comes from Gammaproteobacteria bacterium, assembly GCA_012960305.1. Classification (GTDB taxonomy): domain Bacteria; phylum Pseudomonadota; class Gammaproteobacteria; order Pseudomonadales; family Pseudohongiellaceae; genus UBA9145. The sequence goes on from DUBM01000020.1 coordinate 115,160, forward strand.
AATAATCATTCAGAGCTAGATAACATTCCCCAATAACTTTCACTCGCTATTGGGGAGTGGTGAGTAACTAATCAACGAGGTTTTTGTCTAGGGAATGCCTCCGCTAGATTTATTAGTACGCTAGGATAATAAGCAAAGTTTTTAATTACGTTTTTAGAAGAAAGGATAGTCTTGAATAGTCTGAGTACCGGCTATAGCAGTTAAAATTTAAAATTATTTCCTGAATTTTTTCGGGCGTGTAAAGTGATACGCTGCAACTGTGCCGAGTATTAGGCCGGCAACTGTGGATAATAATATGTTATTTAATAATGTACCTAGGCTGAATCCAACAATTAATCCTGTAGTAATGCACAGGGCGTAAGTATCTAGAATAGCTGTTTTCTTAGATTTTTTTGACATGATCTACCTTTAGAGTTCTTTTTTTTAGTAAAATTTCTTATTCAACTCTACGAACCGCGTAGATTACTGTGCTTAGACGGGTAAAGCGTAATGGATCGACAGGGTAGTTGCCAATTCTATCGGCGATATCCATACCCTCTACTACTTGGCCGATTACTGTGTGCTTGCCAGTAAGATAGTCAGCATCGATTAGGTTGATAAAAAATTCAGGGCCATTCTGGTCAGGGCCACTATTAGCCAGAGCAATTGTCCCTCGGCTCACTCTATGGCTTGGCATATCGTTTATATAGCGATAGCCCAAATTCTCATAAACTTCTTTCAATGTCATGGCACCAAGTCGGTCTAATACTTCATATTGTCGGGCGACCAGATCGGCTTGAGTTTCTATATTCATCTCAACATAAAGTGATCGAAGAATTGCAGAATCGAAATCAATTTTTTCGTTGATACTGAGAATCTCATGAAAGCTACCGTCCGGATTTAACACGAGAGCCTCAGCCAGACCGAGAAAGTCGGCATTTATTTCATCTTGGAGCAGTTCTTCTGGCCCTCCAAGAGGGCTGTAACTGGGACTTCCAGCCTGAATTACGAAACCTGGAATAACTCGGTGGAAACGCATGCCGTCGTAGTACCTGGGTTTAAAAGTGGTATTCGTCGATTCATCAAAAAGCTCGATTTTGCCTTCGGCAAGAGCAGTGAAGTTAGCAACATTATTTGGGGTTTCGTGGGCAAACAATTCTATAAATATTTCACCTTGAGATGTAGCCATGGAAAATAATGGATTGCTAGGATTCTCCATGGCTTGGCGAGCGGTGGTTTGATCTGCTAGCACTGAATTAGCTAAAATTAGTCCGAAATAAAAACCAATAATAGTTTGGAAGGCGCGGATGAAGTGGCTCATGAGTATATCCAGCTATAGTAATAACAGATGATCGCTGGGGAGGTTTTTGGAGATCCATATTGCGAGTTTGTGGCGCATGTTCGGAATATTTTCATCTTTGCCAGCAAGAGGCTGAATTACGGCATCTTTTACTAAAAGAAGATAAATGGCGCGAACTTTCATATCTATGTGATCGGTGGATTCAAACTTCCCAGCACCACGAGCTTCAAAATAACGAGCTCCAACCCGCAACGCTTCTTTCAGCAACTCATTCTCGTTTTTTATCTTTTTCATTAGTGTGCCTTTATTAGAACATTGATTGTAGGGTTAAAGTTACAATCCATGCAATAAATGCCGAAGCAAGCCAGTTGTTTTTACTTCAGCTTGCTGAGAATTTCTCAAGATCAGCCGGAGTATCGATATCCATAAGAATTGCGGAGTCATTCACAGCAACTTCATAGAGGTATGCAGGATTATCAAAGGCTACTTTCTTGCCTCCGCTATCCCCAGTTAGGGCGATTAGCTCGGGAAAGAATTTTTTTCCAAAACCAACCGGATTGCCCGGCTTGGTTCGATAGTTTGGGATCACAATCCGCTCTGACGTAAGTGAAGAGGCTAAAGTTGAGTACGTTGAAGGGAGAATGAATGGCATATCCGCTAAGCAAACAAGACAGGCATCCCAATCTCTTATTTGTTGAATACCATAGCTAAGGCTGGAACCCATACCTGATTCTGCGCCTTTAAAGATATGGAGAGAACTATCTGTGCCTGCCTTGATTGAGAGAAGCTTCGCTACTTCAGGACGAGTAACGATAATGCTGTTAGGAATGGCAGTAATAATGTTCTGTAAGGTCTGGCTGAAGACGGTTTTCCCGTTAGCAAGCTTCGCGCACAGTTTTATTCCACCAAAGCGGGTGCTGAAACCTGCTGCTAGGACTATTGCGCCAGTTCTAGGATTCATATTCTTAGGTGGGGGTTTAGATTCATGGCGCTATTTCTGAGGAAATGGTCATTGCCGCTGAGCACGGCAATGATGAGGCGTTAGTATTAAAGTTTTAACTGAACTCAGCGTTAGTGAAGTGATTTATCATTTTTACGTACGGGATCAGACTCGTGCTGACTAATTTCTACAACGAAACTCTCTTTCTTCTCGCTTGAGCTCTTGCTCAGTGGTTTTTCAGTGCCATCGGGAGAAGTTTTCACATCTGCTTTACTGCTAAGCACTTCTTCCTTTTCTAGAATTTGTTGTTTTTCAATTTGAGCCTTGAGCTGTTCACTCAAATGTTGACGAAGTCGATTCACCACACTAGTCATTACCTCAATAGTTTGACTCAACTGATCAAGGGTGATTAGCGTATGCTCGGAATCGCTCTCTAGCTGCTTGTTATCATTCATCCCTTATGCCCTCTTTACCCAATTTTTTGCTCTGAGGCGTTGCTAAATATTTTCAACTATTCCTTCCACGATCAAGAAAATAAGCACTCTAATAAATTAATCCCAGGAAAGTGCCCCGCCTGTTTGGTATTCAATTACTCGTGTTTCGAAGAAGTTCTTTTCTTTGCGCAGGTCCATTATTTCTGACATCCATGGAAAAGGGTTAGCGATGCCTTGGAATTGTTCTGGCAGACCTATTTGTACTAAACGGCGATTGGCAATGAATTGTAAATATTCTTCCATCATTGCTGCGTTCATGCCCAATACCCCACGAGGCATAGTGTCTCTTGCATACTCGATCTCAAGCTGTGTGGCCTGAAGAATCATTTGAGTTGCCTGTTCTTTCATTTCATCTGTCCACAGCTGTGGGTTCTCCAACTTAATCTGATTGATCATGTCGATACCAAAATTCAGATGCATGGATTCATCCCGCAAGATGTACTGAAACTGTTCAGAGGTGCCCGTCATCTTGTTACGACGGCCCATAGAAAGAATTTGAGTAAATCCGCAGTAGAAGAAGATACCTTCTAGGCAGCAATAGAATGCAATGAGGTTCTTCAATAAATCCCGATCGGCTTCCAGTGTGCCGGTGTTGAAACTTGGATCACTTAGAGCCTGAGTGTACTTTAAACCCCAGGATGCTTTTTTCGCGACAGAAGGAACTTCGTGATACATATTAAAAATCTCGCCTTCATCCATAGCTAGAGATTCAATACAGTATTGGTAAGCGTGGGTATGAATGGCTTCTTCAAAAGCTTGTCGCAAAATATATTGGCGACACTCTGGATTAGTGATTAGTCTGTAAACAGCGAGCACTAAATTATTTGCGACTAATGAATCTGCAGTAGAGAAAAACCCCAGATTTCGTTTAACGATTAAGCGTTCATCTTCAGTTAAGCCGTTTGGATCCTTCCAGAGGGAAATGTCAGCGTTCATATTGACTTCTTGTGGCATCCAATGATTGGCGCATCCATCAAGATATTTTTGCCAGGCCCAGTCATACTTAAACGGTACTAGTTGATTCAAATCCGCCCGACAGTTAATCATGCGTTTGTCGTCAACTGCCACTCGTGTGGCAGCGCCTTCTAGTTCTCCAGTACCGACTACAATATCCAGCTTAGCAAGATCATTTATCGCTTTCTGTAAGGCATCAGCATTTTTCTTTTCATCTGCAGTGTTAAGATGGTTCTCATAATTCGCTGCTTTTTGCGCAGTAGTTTTAACTGGACCGTCTCCTGTTAACTCCTTGGCTAGCGCGTTTACTGGGGCTACTGTTTCTGTTTGTATTGGTGCCGCTGCGGCGGTGATCATTTTCTCTGTGTCGGAGGAAGGAACGCTAATGCCTTCTTCTTGATTGAACTCATCCCATGACAACATAGTTGTACCCCAACATCTTTAAACTTATAGTAATTAAACTAACTAATTCTCAATTAGCAATCTTTGTTTTATTGACAGGCTTCACAATCAGGATCATCAATCGAACAGGCCATTGGTATTTCTGCTGCTTCATTCGAAACTGCGTTCAGGCTAGTGTCTGAAATTGTTGATTTCTCTGTTGTAGTGGCAGCTAAAGCGCGCAAGTAATAAGTAGTCTTTAGCCCTCGTAACCAAGCCATCCTATAGGTGATATCCAGTTTCTTGCCGCTGGCACCAGCCACGTATAAGTTGAGTGACTGCGCTTGATCGATCCACTTTTGTCTACGACTCGCTGCGTCCACTAACCATCGCGGTTCTATTTCAAACGCGGTGGCATAAATATCTTTTATCTCTTGTGGTACGCGATCAATTTTCTGGACACTCCCTTCGTAGTACTTCAAATCATTAACCATTACGCTATCCCATAAATCGGATTTCTTAAGATCATTTACCAAGAAAGGATTCACCACGGTAAATTCACCGGATAGATTAGATTTCACGTACAGATTTTGATATGTCGGCTCGATGGATTGAGAAACGCCGCTGATGTTTGCGATAGTCGCGGTTGGGGCTATCGCTAGCACGTTAGAATTGCGCATGCCGTTTTTCTGAATGCGGCTTCGAAGTCCATCCCAGTCAAGGCGCTGCTCCATGTTCACATCAAAGAAATCATCACCTCGTGCTTCTTGGAGAAGCTTGAGTGAATCAATAGGTAGCTTCCCTTGATCCCAAAGAGAGCCTTCATAAGACTGGTAACGGCCACGTTCTTCAGCTAATTCAGTAGAAGCCTGAATAGCATGGTAGCTGATCATTTCCATGGAAACATCAGCGAATTCAACTGCCTGTTTGGAAGCATATGGAATGCGTTGAGTATACAGCGCATCCTGAAAACCCATGATTCCCATGCCTATTGGTCGATGTTTCAGGTTGGAATTTTCTGCCTGTGGAACCGAGTAATAATTGATATCAATGACATTGTCCAGCATACGAACAGCGGTAGTAATGGTCTTCTTGAGTTTTTCTTGGTCTAGTCCATTTTCATTGACGTGATTTACTAGGTTTACTGAACCAAGATTACACACCGCGATTTCTTCCTGACTGGTATTCAGGGTGATCTCTGTGCAGAGATTTGAAGAATGGATTGTGCCGATATGCTGCTGTGGTGAGCGGACATTACAGGCATCTTTGAAAGTGATCCAAGGGTGGCCAGTTTCGAAAAGCATCGAAATCATTTTCCGCCAAAGATCAGCAGCCTTGACAGTTTTATAGACTTCAATTTCGCCAGCCTTTGCCAGGCGTTCATATTCTTCGTATGCGACTTCAAATTCTTTACCGTGTAATTCGTGCAAGTCAGGAACATTATTCGGTGAGAACAGAGTCCAGTCCTGCTCGTTAAAGACACGTTTCATGAAAAGATCTGGAATCCAATTTGCTGTATTCATATCGTGAGCACGGCGACGATCGTCTCCAGTATTTTTGCGTAGCTCTAGGAACTCTTCGATATCCATATGCCACGTTTCTAGATAGGAGCAAACAGCACCTTTGCGTTTGCCACCCTGATTTACCGCAACAGCAGTATCGTTAACCACTTTCAGAAAGGGTACAACGCCCTGTGATTTACCATTGGTACCTTTAATGTGCGCGCCTAAAGCTCGTACTGGCGTCCAGTCATTTCCTAGACCACCAGCCCATTTCGAAAGCATGGCATTGTCACGTATTGCTGAATAAATTCCATGTAAGTCATCTGGGACCGTAGTGAGAAAGCAAGAAGACAATTGCGGCCGTAATGTTCCTGAATTGAACAATTGTGGGGTAGACGTCATATAATCGAAGCTGGATATTAAGTTGTAAAATTCTATTGCCCGTTCTTCCCGATTTTTTTCATTTGACGCCAGCCCCATTGCAACGCGCATGAAAAATACCTGCGGTAATTCAAAGCGGACATTGTTGCTATGGATGAAGTAGCGGTCATAAAGTGTTTGTAGCCCAAGGTAGGTGAATTGCTGATCACGATCAGCTTTAAGGGCTTCGCCCAAAACACTGAGGTCATACTCGAGTAGGTGAGGAGAGAGTAGATCCAGCTCTACCCCTTTTTCTATATATGGCTTTAATGTAGCCGCATAGCGGTAATGCATTTCGGAATGTGTTGCTGCATCAGTGATGCCGAGAAAACCCAGTGCTTCTGAGCGAAGGGTGTCCATCAACAGGCGAGCAGTAACATAGGAGTAATTTGGGTCTTTCTCTACCATAGTTCTGGCAGTCATCACCAAAGATGTGCGGACATCGTCCATCTTCACGCCAGGGTAAAGGTTCTTTATCGTTTCAGCGTATATGTTGTCGCCAGATACCTCCTCCAAGCCTTCACATGCCTCGGTGATAATTGTTTTGAGGCGTTGTGTATCCAGAGAGCCTTGAGTGCCATCCTCAAAAGTTACTGTGATCTCAGGATGATCAGTTTTTTCCGATTCCTGCTTTTGCTCTCTTAAGCGCGTGTGCTCTGCACGGTAGATAACATAGCTTCGGGCTATCTTATGCTCGCCAGTCCGCATGAGCGCGAGTTCAACTTGATCCTGAATATCTTCAATGTGAATGGTGCCGCCAGAAGGCATACGACGGCGGAAAATGTCGGTAATCAGGCCACCCAGTTGCGCAACGGATTCATGGATTCTTGTAGAGGCCGCGGCATTACCACCCTCAACAGCCAAATAGGCTTTGGTAATGGCAACAGAAATCTTAGACTCTGAATAAGCTACGACTGCGCCGTTTCGCTTAATTACTCGCAATTGTCCTGGGGCTGTCGATGTGACACTTATCCCATCGTCATTACGGGGAGCTGAGGTCAGAAGAGAGTCATCTGTTGTTTGTACATCTGTCTGCATTGTGTTCTCCGAATTTGGCCTTTACTACTACCGTTCTATTTATTTTTTGGCTTTCGAGCGGCCTTTTTTGGCTAATAGTTTTGCTATCAGCACTTTTATTTCTATTCCTTGGTACGGTTTGCGTTCAATCTTCGTTACCAACCCAGTAAGACCCATTGGGCTCTAAAGTGCTCAGTCCCGACGATTTGATCTAGGTAGCTGGGTTATTATCTAGATTTCTGCCAATGGCTACTGCTGTTTTCGTGGCGGTATTTCTAATTCTCAGTTTTTTATTATCAATTTTCAGTGTTTTCTCTAGATTTCTGAGTTCCGACTAGATGTTCTACCTAGTAAGATAATTTTTTACAGAGTACCAAACCCCCGTCTAGCCTGAACCTTGGGCGAAATCATTGATATCCGACTCCGCTTTTGGCTGCCAGGCAGTGTAAAAGCCATATACTATATATTGTGTTTTTTCGGCAGGACTTTAATTGTTTTTTTAATTACTGAGGAAAAGTACTGAAACCTCAAAAACAAACCCAAAGATTTGGACTTGTATACCCGTTTTGCTGACAACAACCTTTTCTAATTTTGGGCGGGCTCAGCGATCTGCGCAAAACACTTAGCATGCTTACCGGTTTAATCATGGTTAGAAATAAGCTCTTTGATTTTAGCTCGATTTATACAACATATAGACAAGCTGCGAATCATTAACACAAGATAATGCGATTATAGGGTTATTGCAAGTTCTTTTTCGGTGAGTTATCTGTGGGTAAATTGTGAATAGGCTGTTGGTGTTATTGAATATTTACTCTAGTGGTAACCGCTTCAAAGGAACTGCTCAAAATTTGTTCAAACTGTTGTTTTGTTTAGCAGAAATTTGGCCTAAATCTCGTTCTTATGAACGAGAAAAGGAAACACTATATGTTGTGGTCGTCCAAAACGGGGAAAATTCAAATAAAGAGCGGGAAAACCACCTTTAAGGTGGAAGCCATTGCAGTTGCTTCGATTTAGGAGTTAAGCATGAATTCTAACAGTGCTTTTTGAGAGTGCATGCGGTTTTCCGCTTCGTCCCAAACGACGCAGTCTTCACGATCCAGGAGTTTAGTGCTGACTTCCTCGCCACGGTGAGCGGGTAAGCAGTGCATAAATAATGCATCACTATGGGCCTTGGACATCAACTCTTCGGTGACTTGGTAATCGGCAAAGGCTAGCTTTCTTCTGGCCTGCTCTTCTTCTTGTCCCATCGAGGACCATACATCAGTCACTACTAGATCAGACCCTGCTACTGCCTCACTGGGGGAGCGCAGTAGGCTGACTCGATTAGGGCTAAGTTCTAACAAGTCTTTGCGAGGTTCGTAGCCAAAGGGGCTGGCAATTTTCAATTCGAAATCGAATTGAATGGCAGCATTAATGTAGGACTGGCACATATTATTGCCATCGCCGATCCAGCTTACCGTCTTACCGGAGATGCCGCCCTTATGCTCAACATAGGTTTGCATGTCGGCCAACAGCTGACAGGGGTGAAAATCATCACTGAGCGCATTGATTACTGGAACATTAGAGTGGAGGGCAAACTCCTCAAGCATAGCCTGGTCAAAAGTTCGAATCGCCAAACAATCAACCATGCGCGAAAGTACGCGAGCACTATCGGCAACAGGTTCTCCGCGTCCTAGCTGAGAATCCTGGTTTGACAGAAACAGAGAGTTGCCACCAAGTTGTGTCATTGCTACTTCAAATGCCACTCTGGTTCTGGTGGATGACTTATCAAAAATAAGGCCAAGAGTTTTCTGCGATAAGGTTTGGCTAGGCAGGCCTAAGGATTTTAGTTCAATCGCCCGCGCAATAATTGTCTGAAGTTCATCTTTGCTCAAATCAAGCAAGTTGAGAAAATGTCTGGAACTCATGGGAATACTCTTTTTGCTATAGTGACCTGGTTATGGGCTGCTAAAATTGTTCGATACAACTTACTGGAAATAAAAAGGGCAGCTTTCGCTGCCCGTTAAAAAAGCATTCTAGCCAAGTCTGCCCTGCGGGGCAATTGTCTTTGTTATTATCATCAGCTAGTCTCCTAAACACTTAATCCATCGACTGTGTGGTTTGCATTGAATTCAGTAGAACTAAAATTATTCTCCAGTCGTGTTGCAGCTATCTGCGATGAAATGGGTCAAGTTTTACGCAGAACTGCCTTCTCTCCGAATATAAAAGATCGGCTAGATTTTTCCTGTGCAATATTTGGAGCTCAAGGAGAGCTCTACGCTCAAGCAGCCCACATACCAGTCCATTTGGGAAGTATGGCATTTGCTATGAGAGGGATTATTGGTAATAGACCTTGGCAGGCAGGGGACGTACTAATGGTAAACGACCCCTTTCTAGGGGGCACTCATCTTCCTGACGTTACGGTAATCTCGCCGGTTTTTTTATCAAATTCTGAGTCCTTGCTTGGGTTTGTAGCTAATCGAGCACACCATGCCAACATTGGTTGCGATACTCCAGGCTCCATGCCCGTTTCCACCTGTCTCGAGGAGGAAGGGCTGATCATTTCGCCAACATTCTTATTTAAGAAAGGGAAGTTACAGCAAAATTCAATCGCGCTCCCTGGTCTAAAGAACGGAGTCTTAATTGGTGACTTCGCAGCACAAGTTGGAGCGAATCAAGTAGGTGTGCGACGCCTCCAAAATTTGATCGAACAAACTGGATCCTCTGCCTATCTAATTGGTATGCAGGAGCTTAATGATTATGCCGATCGACTTACTGCAAATTTGATTACATCGATTGAGCCAGGAGAGTTCAGCTTCAAAGATATGCTTGATGACGATGGTTGTGGCAACAAGGAAATCGGTCTCGCGGTGAGCATGCGAATTACGCCTGCCTGTATTGAATTAGATTTTAGCAAAAGTGCAGATCAAGTTGAGGGGAATCTTAACTGTCCGGAACCTGTGGTAGCGGCGGCAGCCTACTTTTGTTTTAGATGCCTAATGCCCGCTGAGGCGCCTTCATGCGAGGGCTTATTTCGTCGCATTAAAATCATAACCCGAGTAGGCTCCTTGATCAACGCTCGGCGGCCTGCAGCGGTTGCAGCCGGAAACGTTGAGACTTCAACAAGATTAGTCGATGTGGTTTTCGGGGCCCTTGCTCAAGCTATGCCAGAAAAAATTGCAGCAGCGAGTCAGGGTACTATGAACAATGTGGCCATGGGTGCTATCGATGAATCATCCGGTATTCGCTGGGATTATTACGAGACCCTGGCTGGAGGTATGGGTGGAGGGCCAAATTTTTCAGGCCTAGATGCAGTTCATACTCATATGACAAATACTCTCAATACGCCCATCGAAAGCTTGGAAATGCACTACCCGCTGCGAGTGCATCAGTACCGAATTCGCCCAAATAGTGGCGGTGGAGGAGCGCAAAAAGGCGGCAATGGAATTGTTCGGGAATATGAATTTCTCGAGTCCACCCAGCTAAGTTTACTTTCGGAGCGACGATTAAATAAGCCATGGGGATTGCGCGGAGGATCCGCTGGGGCTTGTGGTAATAATTTTCTCAATGATAAGTTGCTGCCCAGTAAATGCAATTTGCATGTAGTGGCTGGAGATAGGCTGATCATTGAAACACCTGGTGGTGGTGGTTGGGGTGTTGCTGGTCCGGAGACGTAGTGCAAAGCAGTGTTTTGACCGCGTCTCATTTATTCCCAATTGCTCGCTAAGGTGTCCACTTTGTCCACTTATCTACAGAAGCATGTGTAGTGAAACTGCCAAATTGACCGAGTTCCGTGTAAACTTACAGCCTGATTTTAAAGCTACACGCAAGCAAGTTAAAATTATTTTATTGTTGACGCTTTGCATTGATTACAATCAATGAATAAAAGAATGACCGAGGAAGTTTCCATGAGCGTAGAAGAAACCATTAAAGAGCAAATTGAATCGAATAGTATTTTATTGTATATGAAGGGAAATCCAGAGCAGCCGCAATGTGGGTTTTCGTCACAGGCGACACAGATATTAATGGCTTGTGGGAAACGCTTTGCTTATGTGGATATCTTAAGTAATCCAGAAATTCGGGCGACATTGCCCTCGGTTTCAAATTGGCCAACGTTCCCTCAGTTGTTTGTAGGCGGAGAGCTAGTTGGTGGTAGCGATATCATCACAGAAATGTTTGAAAAAGGTGAATTACAGCCGATGATTGACGCTGTAGTAGTTGAAGAAGAATCGTCGGAAAAGCCGGAAGAATGATAGAAATATTCTTGAGGTTGGTGTCTATTTTTTAATAGGCGCCAGTTATCTTTCTAAACTTGAGGGATGAGCCTTATCGTTTGAATTAGGCGTATTCGAATAGTCTAGCGTAACCCTCCTGCTACAACACGATTAATTCTTCTAAATCTCAGGTGTTAAAGTGGCCATCCTCCCAGATCTTGCCATTTGTTGACAATGCCGCAAAACAACTCAGCAGTTTTTTCTGCATCATAGCGAGCAGAGTGAGCTTGATTGCTGTCGAATTCAATTTTTGCCACTTCACAGGCCCGAGAGAGCACAGTTTGTCCATAGGCGAGGCCGGCAAGGGTCGCAGTATCGAAACTAGAAAAAGGGTGAAAGGGGTTGCGCTTCAAATTATGTCGCTCACTAGCAGCATTGAGAAAACTGTGATCAAAGTGAGCGTTATGCCCAACCAGAATGGCTCGTTTGCAGGCATTGCTCTTCATCGAGTCTCTAACGAGCTTGAACATATTCGAGAATACATCTTTTTCAGATTTCGCTATTCGCAATGGGTGGTAAGGATCGATGCCAGTGAATTTAAGTGCGGCCTCTTCGATATTAGCGCCATCAAAAGGGACTACGCGATGGAAAAAAGTTTGTTCAATTTCGATTTTTCCTGATTGATCTATCGCCAGTATTACCGCTGCTATTTCAAGAACCGCATCGGTTTTTGAGTTAAACCCGCCTGTTTCAATATCGATTACAACTGGTAAATAAGTGCGGAATCGATTTGCCATTAATGACGTACCGACTCTGTCCATTTCCGGATGGTTCATGGGTTATCCTTAACTAATTTCCAGCGAATCGCCTCATTGGCGCGAATGGGCACTACTGATGTTTTATCGAGTTGATAGCTTGGAGGGGCAAGCCATTCTGATTTTTGTAAGGTTACCTCTTCTTGATTTCTTGCCAGTCCATAAAAGTCTGCCCCATGAAAACTAGCAAAAGCTTCTAATCTATCTAATGCATCTAATTCTTCAAAAACTTCAGCATAGAGTTCTATTGCTGCGGGGGAGGAATAAATTCCAGCACAGCCGCAGCTATTCTCTTTTAGTTCTTTTGCATGAGGAGCGGAGTCAGTGCCTAAGAAGAACTTTGGATTGCCGCTGGTGGCTGCAGCTCTTAAAGATTGAGTATGCGAGCTACGCTTAAGAATCGGCAAGCAATAAAAGTGAGGCCTGACTCCTCTTGTTAGCATATCGTTTCTGTCATACAGTAGGTGGTGAACAGTGATGGTTGCTGCAACATTTTGATTTCTTTCTCTGACAAAATCCACCGAATCGCTGGTGGTGATATGTTCGAGTATGATCTTTAGTTCAGGGAATCGGTCACAGAGCGGACTGAGTGTCAGGTCAAGAAATTCCTTTTCACGATCAAAAATATCAGTGCTTGGGTTAGTGCTTTCACCATGTAAGAGCAATGGTATGCCAAACTCAGCCATCCGTTCGATAATGGGGTAGACCTTTTCAGTGCTTGTCACTCCATTTTTTGAATTAGTTGTTGCGCCTGCCGGATAATATTTTACAGCGACAACTTCTTCAGTGTTGGCTAAGAGATCAATTTCTTCTAATCTTAAAGTATCGGTTAAATAAAGCGTCATCAATGGTTGGAAGGAAGACCGTTCAGGGACGGCTGCTAGGATTCTTTCACGATAGCTTAGCGCATCGCTAATTGAAGTTATTGGTCGTTTAAGATTGGGCATGACGATGGCGCGCCCAAAAACTCTTGCCGTATGTGGAACTGTGGTACGCAGTGCAGGACCATCTCGGAGATGTAAATGCCAATCGTCGGGCCGAACCAAGCTTATATAATCAGAACTCATTAAAGACTGCTTTTTTGTGAAGTTTATCTATTGTAGCTGAATAAAGAATACAGCTGAATTACCCATTTAAATAAATCACAACATAGTTTACCTAATGTCATTGCCGGACCCAACTCGGTAGGAGCTAGGAGTCTAGACGGAACAGGGTGCTCCATGCGCACTAATACAAGGGTTTTAAGCTAAACCATGGCCATGGGTTCCTGGCTATGGCTTTGCGTATTTCCTCTCTCCTCTCGGCTAAGCCACGGGCTTTTCTAACTTAAATGCACGAGGCTGAGTAGATTTTCGATAAATCGGTTTAGATTGTTGGCTCACTCAAACTGCACTTTAATATGGCCGAGCGATGTTTTGTAATTAGTCAGGAGGCGCTCTCAATTTTTGACTATTAGCGAGTACTCGCTTACTAAATCAGGGAAGTCTCACAATATCTCCCATGTCACCGCCGTGGAATTAGTAGCGCAGTGAAAAATAAATTATCGATACTCAGTAGCAAGATGACGCTACAGTAAAGTTTGACGAGACCTTACCGAGAAAACTAATGGGCGAGATTCGGGCTGCTATGAAGTTTAGCTCAGACTTTTTAGAAGCTATATACAGATGCACAGGACACTCCGGATTGCTGGAGGTGTTTTCCACTGCACCTATGATAGTGCTAGAATACGTCTCTTTTTTTCTGAGACTCACCTAGGATAAAGATTTCGTCGTCGCAGGGATAGATATTTTGGGCTATTCCAGTCTTAGTTATTTAAATCTCGATTCACGTTTCACCTAAGACATAATTCAGCCACTGGTAGCTGTTGGGAGTATATTCATGTCGGGCATACAAAAAGTCGTATTAGCCTATTCTGGGGGCCTAGATACTTCTGTTATCGCTAAGTGGTTGCAACAAACTTACGATTGTGAAGTAGTCACTTTTACCGCGGATATAGGACAGGGAGAAGAAGTTGCGCCCGCGCGAGCCAAAGCTGAGGCAATGGGTATAAAGGAAATATATATCGAAGATTTGAGGGAAGAATTTGTTAAAGACTATGTTTTCCCAATGTTTCGCGCTAATGCACTATATGAGGGCGAATACCTCTTAGGTACTTCGATTGCGCGACCGCTGATCGCCAAGCGACTTATTGAAATTGCAGCTGAGACAGATGCTGATGCGATCTCACATGGAGCTACAGGAAAAGGCAATGACCAAGTTCGATTTGAGTTAGGTGCTTATGCCCTTAGTCCTGGAATTCATGTAATAGCTCCTTGGCGCGAATGGGATCTCACCTCGAGAGATACTTTGTTAGCCTACTGTGATCAGCATGGAATTCCGGTGGAGAATAAGCTTGGTAAGAAATCGCCATACTCCATGGATGCTAACCTTCTGCACATATCCTATGAAGGCGATATTTTAGAAAACCCTGGAGCCGAACCAGAGGAAGCTATGTGGCTTTGGACTGTGTCCCCAGAGAATGCACCAGATGAACCACGTTACCTTGAGTTAGGATATAAACGGGGTGACATTGTCAGTATTGATGGCAAGCCCCTTTCTCCTGCTGAAATTCTGACCAAGCTAAATAAGATTGCAGGCGAAAACGGCATTGGCAGAGCCGATATAGTTGAGAATCGCTATGTTGGAATGAAGTCCAGGGGTTGCTATGAAACCCCTGGTGGTACTGTCATGCTGAAAGCACATCGGGCGATTGAATCACTGACTTTAGATCGCGAGTTAGCTCACCTGAAAGATGATTTAATGCCAAGGTATGCTTCATTGGTCTACAACGGGTACTGGTGGGCGCCGGAACGATCGGCGCTCCAAGCGCTGATCGATACTTCCCAAGAACATGTTAATGGTACTGTGCGCTTAAAACTGTACAAAGGGAATGTCATTGTAGTGGGGAGGGAATCAAAGGATTCATTATTCGATGAAGCTATCGCCACTTTCGAAGATGATGCTGGTGCCTACGATCAGGCTGACGCCGCTGGCTTCATCAAGCTCAATGCTCTGCGCTTAAGAATTGCCGCATTGAAAGGCAGAAAGTAGCTTACTTAAGACATTCGCTACATTAGCAGCCAATCCCGGATGCGTCTTTGCTCGGGATTCACATTTCGAATCTCTTTACTTACTGGTGCTGATGGTCAGCCCGGTGATAAACCCTCCAGCGCGGCCGATGATTTCTGCTTATGCTCAAGTCATGTTTTGCTTTAATTATTGGCAGAAAATTTTATAAATTCTGATCAGTCACGGCCTCTAATTGTCGATGACAATGAGCTCAATTTATCTCCGCTCTTGGATATGTTGAAAGGTCTAGGTGTCTTTTCAATAATTGCAGAACCTTGTAGCAAGATAATTGAATTTGCAAATCGGCATGGTCTTTCACTAATTTTACTTTATGTCGAAATTCTCGAAATGGACGAATTCCACGCGTTAAAGCTATTCTCTATCGACGCCATCCTCACTGTGCGTGGTCTGCGGTGCTGAGTTTTAACCCGCGGCGGAAGATGTGGGATTGATGACGCATAAGAAAATGTAATTGATATTAGGCACAAGCGCAGTACTGAAGTTACTGCGGCCGAAATTGTTCGCGGCGACGTGATTGCCCTGTTGGGAAAACTAGCCTGTGATTTAGGGTCCTTGTTCGACATGGAAGTTGAGTCGGCAGATACATCTCTGGAGCTACTGAGGAGTATTATCTAATAAGGTGATTACGCTAGCGCTAGCTATCTCAACTCCCGCTTTTCTTCTTAAATTCACACAAATCCTCAATAACACAGGCGCTACAGCGTGGCTTGCGGGCGACACAGATATACCGACCATGGAGAATTAACCAATGATGCACATCTAGCAAGAATTCTTCAGGCACCAATTTGACTAATCTTTTTTCCACTTCTAAAACATTTTTGCCTGGGGCGATTCCTGTGCGGTTTGAAATCCTAAAGATGTGAGTATCAACCGCTATAGCTATCTGGCGAAATGCGGTATTTAAGACCACGTTAGCGGTTTTTCTGCCAACCCCCGGGAGTGCTTCGAGTTCCTCTCGGGTGCTGGGAACTTGAGAATTATGATTCTGAATCAAGCTTTTGCAAGTCTTGATAATGTTTGCGGCCTTAGTGTTAAACAAGCCAATTGTCTTTATGTATTTCTTGAGGCCATTAACCTCCAAAGCAGCAATTTCTTCAGGAGTGCCGGCGACTTGATAGAGTTTTTCCGTGGCTTTGTTGACGCTCACATCTGTGGCTTGGGCAGAAAGGATGACTGATATTAGTAGTTCAAAATCACTAGTGAATTTCAATTCGGTTGTCGGCTCAGGATTTTCAGCTCTCAAGCGCTGAAATATTTCGGTCCTCTTCATCTTGTTCATATTTTACCGGTCACTCTTGCTCGCTTTGCAGCTTGAGTATCTATTTTAATTTTAGATGAGCCTATTCTACGTTTAGAATCGATTAGGTTTTTTGTAGCAATTATTAAACCTAAGATAATAAACGCAGCCGGTGGTAATTTTGCGAAACTGAATAGTTCCTCCTGATTCGCATTGCCCTCAATGGAGAGTTTCACGAATTTAGGTCTCAGTAGATCTAAGTCGCCAAATATAGTCCCAGTAGATAAAGCTTCGCGTATTGCTGCTAGTAATAATATGGTAACTAGGAAACCGAAACCAACGATTAGATTATCTATAACAACCTTGGCAAGTTTTTTGGTGTGTAAACTGGCTTCAAGTCGCATGAGAATTACGACATTACAACAAATTAAAGAAAGATAGATTCCTAATTCCTTTGAGAGTGCAAAGAAGTAGAGCTGGACAATTAGATCGACAATGCTGGTGGCTGCAGCCGCGATGGTTCCGAACCATAGCCATCGCCAACTTTGCGCAATCTGGTGTTTGCAGAGGCTTACTACAACGGAGGAGAGGAGCAATACGAACATACTAGCTATCCCCAAGGCCAAGCCTGTGGCAAAGCTGGTGGAAATAGCCAGCACCGGACTGAGACCGAGCAACTGAACTAAGACTGGATTGTTATTCCAGATCGAGGGTGATTGCTGGGAATAATAATTTGCCCTGCTCATGAATCCATGCCTAGATCACCGTCGCTGCCTTTACCAGCAGGTCCTGCAACGCCTTTCTTGTGACCATAGATTCGTGGACGAAGAAAGTGGTCTAACAGGGGAGCGGAAAAATTTCCTAGTAATACAGCTATCGCAATAGAGTCTAAATAGTTTCCCCAAACTCTTACGCTGTAAATGCTTAAACCAATTATCATCCCGTAAACCAGTTTCCCTTTACTAGTAGTTGCTGCGCTGACTGGATCGGTGGCAATAAAAAAAGCGCCGATCATTGTGGCACTGCCGAACAAGTGCAAATAAGGAGTTCCGTAAATTGTATAACCACCCGGGGAATAAAATAAAATTGATAGGGTTAGTACAGTAGCAATGACAGCCGCTGGGATATGCCAACTTATGATGCGCTGCAAGAGTAAGAAACAACCACCGAAAAAGTAGCCAATATTAACCAGTTCCCACGCTGTTTCCGAGCTTCGTGAGAACATCGATTGGTCAGTTTGCCAGGCTGCCAGAAGTTTGCTGGTGCCAGCTAGTTTTGACTCAATTAAAGGAGTTGCCATAGCTAAACCGTCTATAAGTTCATTAGAACTAAAGGTGCTGAGGTTAAGAAACGGGAAGCTGAGCTGCAGGCTTTGTTGCAGACCAGACAGACTTATGGGAGCAAATTCCTGCACGTCACTTAGAGCATCGCTGGGGATATGCCAGCTAGTCATCTCCAGGGGAAAGCAGAGCAGTAAAAACAAATAGCCACACATTGCTGGATTAAATGGGTTCTGACCGAGGCCTCCGTATATGTGTTTGGCGATCAATATGGCGAAGCCCATACCTAAGAATGGTATCCACCAGGGTGATCCTGGAGGAATTGCAAGACCAAATAAAACCGCCGCAACCAATGCGCTATTATCAGCTAATATGGCCTGAATGTGGCGTTCCCTTAGGCTGACCGCAGCAGCTTCAAAACTTAGAGCAAATGCGATCGACAGGAGCACATTAACCAGAATGCCGTAACCAAAATACCAGGTCGATATACTAATACCTGGAATGCAAGCGGCGACTACCATCAACATAATATTGTTTGTGCTGTGACGAGCATGCTGAAATGGAGAAGACTGTGGCGAGGATGTCATCTATTTACTCGACTCAGTATTTTCGTCACTGCTTGAAGCAATAAGTCTCGTCTTACGCTTTCTGACTCGATCAACTGCAGCGGCGATTTCTTTTTTTGCTGACTCCCGGGAAAATGTTGGCAGCATGTTTTGCACGGTTGATCCCGCAGATTGAACAGCTTCATCAGTTTTTGCTACAGCGCCTCGCTTCTTAGATTCTCGGCTTGCTTCTTTGTCTTTCTTAGCTCGATATTGGTGATACTGAAAGCGCTGTTTCCATTGCGCGCTGCTCATTTCGTTTTTTAATTGATTCCCGATCTCTTCTTTGCTGGCTCGGTAATACTGCACGAGTGGAATGTTGCTTGGGCAAACATATGCGCAAGCACCGCATTCAATACAGTCGTTTAAGCCGTGACTAATTAGTTCGGAGTAATATTGACACTTAGCGTAGAGATACAACTGTTGGGGTAACAGTGATACTGGGCAGGCATCAGCGCAGAAACCGCAGCGAATACAAGCTTGCTCTAGGGCCGGAGGTGGAAATTCAGCATTGGAGGCTGCAATTATACAGCTTGTGGTTTTTAGAATTGGCACATCAGTTCGAGCTAGCTTAACCCCCATAAGGGATCCGCCCATTAGTGTCATTGTATGGTCCTGTTGATTTAGGCCGCAGAGTTCCAGCAAATAATCAACAGAAGTGCCAATTAAAGTTTCAAAATTTTTCGGTGTTTGTAGAGCAGGCCCTGCCAGAGTAGTAATTCTGCTGATGCAAGGCTTTCCCTCAACAACGGCTTGGTAAGCAGCATACGCAGTGCCTACATTGTGCATGAGTATTCCAATATCAGCAGGGTATTTGCCGCTGGGAACTTCCTTAGACGTTATTGTTTGAATTAACTGCTTCTCACTACCGGTGGGATATTTCGGTGCTACCTTTATTAATTCAATTGGGCAATTTAATTGTGTTTGTTCCAGAGCTTCAATAGCATCAGTATTATTAGAATCTATGGCGATAACACAATGTTCAGCCATGCAAGCGGCTTGAAGAATTTTTGCGCCGAGGACTACTAGCTTAGCTTTTTCTCGCAAGAGAGCTTCATCAGCAGTGATATAAGGTTCGTTTTCCGCGGCGTTGATGATTAGAAGTTTTACTGCTTTGCCTGAGCTAAGCTTTAGACGGTTTAAATATCCCTCTCCGCCAAGCCCAAATATTGCACCTTCTTCGATGAGCTTGGCTAATTCCAAATAACTAAGGGAGCAGTAATCAGTTATAGCATTGTGATCAATTTCTGCATCAAAACCGTCACTTTCAAGGAGGATGCACATTGACTCTTTATTCAAGGGGCTTGGAATGGCAAAATTCTCGATGGCTCTAATCACCCCTGAAGTGGGTGCATGCAGATCAACTATACCGGTTGCTTCAGAACAGGCGATGGTTTGGTATTTAAGGACTTTGTCTCCAGGTTTGACTAATGGTTTAGTTCTAGTGCTTCCATGCTGAATCAAGGGCAGTATTAGTTCTCTAGGGATGGGTGTTGGCATTAGTCGTGATCTTAGGGTTGCCTGCTTGTAGTCTGGTGGTTTAATTCCTCCCGGTATTGGCGTACCCGCCTTACCACGCATGGCTCCAATAATGTTTTCCACAAGCCTCATAGATCTGTTTCCAATGTATTGAATCTGGAATTTTGGATTTTTGGGGTTAGCCAATACCTAGGCTTAGGAGTGGGCAATAAAACCAAATCAATGCAATCAACAGGGCAGGGATCTATACACAGATCACAACCAGTGCATTCGCTAGAGATAACTGTATGCATGAGCTTTGGCCCACCGAGGATGGCATCTAATGGGCAGGCTTGAATGCATTTAGTGCAACCAATACATTCGTCTTCCCGAATTATCGCGGCTAATGGAGGTTGAAAAACTCCATGAGCAGGGTTGAGTCTGAATCCTGGTTCATTTACAAAATCTACCAGTTTAAGGATCGTTGGTTCGCCTCCAGGGGGGCACTTGTTAATCGCATCACCTCGGCTGATAGCGCGAGCATAGGGCAAACAGCCTTTGTAGCCACAGCGGCCACATTGAGTTTGGGGCAGATAGCTATTTATTTGATCTACCACAGATTTTTGCGCTAGATATTCCTGGCGCAAATATTTACGAACTAAAAGTAGTCTATGAGCTAAGAAAATAAAGATGCTGGCGGCTGCTACAAATTGGAAAAGTTGCTTATCAATGAATGCTTCCACGGTTATATTAGTCCGGCCAGACCGATAAAACACATAGAAACAATGCCGGCGCTCACAAGTTGAATGGCAGGTCCGCGAAATACATCTGGAATATCCATAGTATCCAAGCGTTGGCGTAACGCGGCGAAAGCAATGAGAACAATAGCAAAGCCTAAGGCAGAGCCGAAGCTATACGCCAAACTTTGGGAAACTGTGTGCACGCCCATGGCGCTTAATAAAGAGATTCCGATAACTGCGCTGTTAGCGCCAATCAGGTAGAAGGCTAGGTCGTGGCGGCGAATGGAGAGAGGAAAATAGTCTTCAGCGCACTTATAACAAACAATCGTAAGAGTAGAGCTTATCCCGACAAAAACAATTAAGCGCAAGTAGGCTAACCCAATTGGGTTTAAGAAAAACCGATAGATGATAAAATTTAGAAATGAGGATAAAAAAAGAACTATAAAACTGAATAGGGCGAGCTCGCAAGCGCTGCGTAGGCTATTGCTACTTGAAAAAAGAGTTGAAACGCCGAGTAGATTGACCAGAACCACATTATTTATCAATGCAGCGGCGATAATGACACCAAGTATTTCAATCACTAGATATGCAGTCCTGGAGTTTGTCCTATTTAGAAGCTCAATTTGGAAGTAAAAATTAACCAATCTGGCGCTGATCTAGTTTGTCATTCTATCACGGCTTGGTATCTCGGTAGACAGCTGCACAAAAACCCCAAGGCAGAAAACTGCATGGGGTCCGTGTTATCAATCATAGTCAGCTAGAGGCTAAGCTATCATTAAAGAGGGAAAATTATTCCTCAAATAGCCCAACAGAATGTGCGGCAGGGATACGATACTGTGAGAGTATTTGCGACTCACTATCTATTGCATCTTCATGATTAATTACCATTTGATAGCCGTTTTTATTTTCAAACACGATGTCTTCCGTTTCATTGTTATTAATTAATGAAGCGAAATGGGAGAAATCTGTGATGGGTTCCCCATTCACAGATTCAACTACCCAATTTCTCCAATCGTGATAACCCAGATTGACATCGCCAGCGAGGATTTGGAGTGCAACTACTAACTCGCGTCTTTCCGGTGAACTCCACTCGTTGCGCGCTTGTAATAGACTGACTGGAGCCGTGCGGCCCCAATCGGTGCCCCAACGTTTAATGAGATTCATATTCAACGGTACAAACAAAATGCCGCCATAAATATAATATTGCGGTATTTTGTCGAATTGCTCCCCCGCTACTAGGCTATAACTCTTCAGTGAGGGTTCGGCTAACAAGGTAGCAGTGTTGAATTTGCCATCCCGGGAGTAGCTAATTTCAATCGAATCATCAATATGGTGTAAATCTATCGCATGCTTGTAGTCGGTGAGCAAATCTTCCGACAATTTAATGCTGCCATCGTCAGCAATTTCAAATTCATCTATCTTCAAGATTACATCATTCTCTTGCAAAATTGCTTCAGCTGGAGAATCTTTAAAGACCTTGATAACCAGCACACCATCTTGGTGGGGTTCTAAACCATAGGCAGCTTTAGCTGATGGGCTATCGAGTGTTTGTGTCCTAAACCCGAGGTCGGGAAAGCCATCGTGCGCTCCATCTTCAGAATCTATTAGTACGTGTTGAATAATACTTGGCGGCACAAAATAGCCGAGGTTCTCGGCTCTGCCACCGCTATTCGCTTGCATAACCACTCCGACAATTTGTTGATCAACGATAACTGGCCCGCCACTATTTCCGGGGTTTATCGCGGCATCAATTTGGCCAGCAAGCAAGTAAGCTCCGGCGTGTGCATAGATTTGCTGTTCCACTCGAGAAAGAATCCCCTTGGTAATGCTCAAAGATTTGCCACCTATTGGATAGCCGTAGACAGAAACCTCTTGCAACGGGTCAGGGAGATCGCCGATGGCTAGCGCCTTTAAGTCACTAAAGAAGCCAACTTCGTCGACAGTAATGAGAGCTAAATCGGCTTCGTGGGAAATAAAAACTACCCGGGCTTGGTACCTACGTGGATCATTGTGCTTTTGTGCTTGAACGTAGCTGGCATTAGCAACGACGTGGGCGTTTGTTAAAATTCGATTGCCAGTAATTACAGATCCGGAACCACTGCTTTGTCGGGGGGTTAGTAATCGCCATGGGGTAAAGTAATCAGGCGCTGCTTGTGTGGTGTAAATCTTAATGACCGAGTCTTCAATTGCTCTAATTTCATTGTTTTGAGCGAGAGCTGAATTGGAAATTCCGAATAAAAATGACAGTAGCCAAAGCGCCGGAAGTATTTTGTACAAACGGCGAGCGTTAATAATAATCATAAATACCTTCTCTTAAGTGTCATGCAAAGTAGGCTGGTTGCTCAATTCGATCACAGAAACGGCATCCATTGAACTGCCACAAGCTTATTACTTTAGTCAAAGATGTACCAGCCACAGACTCTAGTTTTCAGAGGAATGAGAATTTCGTTAAGCTATTTTCAGCTGACAAAAGAGCTAAAGCTCGGAAGTATATATATAGGCAAATATAATGTGTGTAGGCCAGTAAAGGGAGCCGCAGAAGAGGTCAATATAAATAGTACGCCGAAACTACGTTGGACTACTGATTGCCGGATAATAGAGGAAAATGGACATTACAGGCTCTTGTGATTTGGGGCGATGGGAAAGTTTGCAAATTGCGGCGATTAGCCGACATAGAGCAATTATCAAGGGCTAGGTAATTCGCATTCCTGCTTTAGCACCATTATGGGCTTCTAGTAGCCAAATTTCTTCACCCCCTGGGCCAGCAGCCAGAATCATTCCCTCAGATACCCCGAATTTCATTTTGCGTGGTTTTAAGTTTGCCACAACAACAGTATGCATGCCGATTAGATCTTCAGGTTTGTAGGCAGACTTAATTCCGGAAAATACAGTTCGGGATAGCGCGTCGCCATTTTTGTCCGTCCCCAAGTCCAGACTTAACTTTAATAATTTGTCAGCACCGTCCACAAGTTCAGCATTAGCAATCTTAGCTACCCGAAGGTCGATCTTAGCGAAATCATCGAACTCAATTTCTGGTTCTAAGCCGCTAGTATTTTTTGCTGGTTTTGTTGTAGTGGAATTATGTTTTTCGAAATCGATCTGTGTTGCATTCACCATTGCTTGAACCTTATCCATTTCCACACGTGTCATGAGAGGGAAAAATTTATTAATTTTGTGACTGAGTAAGATATTTTCTGAATCCTGCCACTGTAACGGTTTTACCCTTAGAAATTCTTCGGCAGATGCAGCCATGGTCGGTAGTACTGGCTTCAAATAACAAATTAGAAGGCGAAACGCATTGATTCCAGTACTGCAAACGTTTTGTAGCTCTAGGGATTGTTTATCAGTCTGCGCGATGACCCAAGGTTGTTTGTCATTTATGTATTGATTGGCCAAATCTGCTAAGGCCATAATTATTCGAATCGCTTTTCCATACTCACGCTGATCATATAGTAGAGCAATATTTTCGTTGGCTTTTTGTAACTCTTCCAAGAGAGTTGGGTTGTCAGGTTTTTCAGCTAAAAATCCATCGAAACCTTTGCTAATAAATCCTGCACAGCGACTGGCAATATTTACAACCTTCCCGACCAAATCTGAATTAACTCGCTGAGCAAAATCCTCCAAGTTGAGGTCTAGATCATCAATGCCGGAGGATAATTTAGCCGCTAGGTAGTAGCGCAGGTACTCAGGATTTAAATGATCAAGGTAAGTACGAGCATTAATAAAGGTGCCGCGGGATTTCGACATTTTAGTTCCATCGACTGTCAAAAACCCATGAACGTAAACTGCACTTGGGGTTCTATAACCGGCGCTGGTTAGCATTGCCGGCCAAAACAGGGTGTGGAAGTTTATTATATCTTTACCAATAAAATGATAGAGCTCGGTATCTTGCCCGGATTGCCAATAGTCATCGAACTCATACTCTGAATGCTCACAAAGATTTTTAAAACTGGCCATATAGCCAATAGGTGCGTCTACCCACACGTAAAAATATTTTCCCGGTGCATCAGGTATTTCAAAGCCAAAATAGGGGGCATCACGACTTATGTCCCATTGCTGGAGCTCATCGTCTAACCATTCGCTAAGTTTGTTGGCTACAGAGTCCTGTAATGTCCCGCTTCGTGTCCAAGCTTTGAGCATGTCAGTAAAAGCGGGGAGGTCAAAAAAGAAGTGCTCTGAATCTTTTTCAATAGGAGTAGCGCCGGAGATTGAAGATTTAGGGTCGATCAGCTCTGCTGGGCTATAAGTTGAACCGCAGGCCTCACAATTATCTCCGTATTGATCAGTAGTTTTACATTTCGGGCAAGAGCCAGTTATATAACGGTCTGCCAGGAACAGCCCTTTTTCGGGATCAAAAAGTTGTTTGATACTTCTTCTATTTATATGGCCATTGGCTTTCAATGCGGCATAAATCGATTCTGAAAGTTGTTTGTTTTCTGATGAATGGGTCGAATAAAAATTATCGAATTGAATGAGAAAATCTTTAAAGTCTCGCTGATGTTCAGCATTAACGTTATCAATCAGTTGCTCTGGACTAATCCCTTGGTTTTCGGCGCTAAGCATAATAGCAGTGCCATGAGCGTCATCGGCACATACATAGACGCAGTCATGCCCACGCAGGCGCTGAAAGCGAACCCAAATATCAGTTTGAATGGCCTCCATTAAATGCCCTAGGTGTATACCACCATTAGCGTAGGGGAGAGCGCTGGTTACTAAGATTTTTCTTTGCTTCACAATTTGTCCTGCTTAGGCTTGCCGGGATGCGGTCAATAAATGTGCTTTGATTAAATTTCTACCATTTCGAAATCTGTTTTACCGACACCACAGTCTGGACACATCCAATCGTCGGGGATATCGTCCCAGGAAGTGCCCGCAGCAATACCTTCTTCGGGAAGCCCTAACGCTTCTTCATAAATGAAACTACATACCAAACACTGCCACTTTCTCACTCCTTCTACCCCTTACAATGAATGCTAAACACTTCAATTTAATGCCAAAAAACAACTATCTTTTTTGAGCAGACTGGGCGCGATTATAGCTAATTCAGAGGGCTCTTTGTCGGTGATTAACTTTGGTTAACGGACAAAAGGTTCGCGGCATGAGGAAATGCATGCCTGCCGAGTATTGATTTAAGCTAGAAATCGGATGCCGAATGCATCTCAATAGGATGCGGATACTACTCCAAAGTGAGGTCGAATTCAGTAATTTTTTGGGAGACTATTAGTTGCCAATCGAACGAAAAAATGGATGCTTCAAGGCCTAATAGGCACTATCATTCGCGTTTCTCACAAAACATCAGCAATCTGGTATAGGAATGAATTTATGAGTATTAAGTCGGACCGTTGGATTAGACAAATGGCCAATGAAGAAGGAATGATCGAGCCATTTGAGCAACAACAGGTGCGGCATGTAGATGGCGAGAAGGTGATTTCCTATGGCACTTCAAGTTATGGGTATGATGTTCGTTGTGCCAGCGAGTTTAAAATTTTTACCAATGTCCACACGACTAGCGTGGTCGATCCCAAAAATTTTGATGAGTCTTGTTTTATTAGTATCGACGAACCTTTTTGCATAATCCCGCCGAATTCTTTTGCGCTAGCGCGAACTGTGGAATATTTTCGAATTCCTAGAGATGTGTTGACAATCTGCTTGGGAAAATCCACTTATGCCCGCTGCGGTATTATTGTAAACGTCACTCCATTGGAACCAGAGTGGGAAGGTCATGTCACATTGGAGTTTTCTAACACAACCCCACTACCAGCAAAAATCTATGCATTAGAAGGAGTCGCGCAAATGTTGTTTTATCAATCTGATGAGCAATGTGAAACCACTTATGCGCAAAGAGGTGGAAAGTATATGGGCCAGTTGGGCGTTACTCCGCCGAAAGCGTAAGATTGGTACTCAGAATTTATTAGGCTTTCTGTTTAACTTTTATTATATAAAAATATTCGCATATACCTTTGTGCCTATCTCTGCGTCAAATTCTTTCCATACCGCTCTCGCTATTCTCATGAATTAATTGATCATGCGCTCGATCTCGAAATTTTGTCGATTGAAATCACCCAAAAAACCCAGCTGAATCGTTCGGCTGCACTGTCGTGGACATTGGCACGGTTATACCAACCCTTTTAAACAAAACCCTTCAGAAGCATGCACACGAAATACTCGAGCATGAGCGGGGGCCAATCATTGGCTTAGCAATCCCCAAAACTAGCTGAAACTTTGGCGGCCATGGCAGCAGAAGTCAAAATTTTGACGTTTTAACTTCGGCGGTGCGGATTTCTCTGAGCTGAGTAATTGCCCAAAGCATCTATGGCGAAAGGGCCGAGCTATCAATTGTCTTTTTAGGCACTGATTTGGAACAGATTTTGCTTAAATCACTAGAGTCGCACATTAATGGCGGCCTCATTGAGTAAGGTGCGATCCCAATAGAGCCCAAGTTAGTTGCTAACGATAATTGAAGAAGTACAGATGAGGAATTTTAGTCACGTTTCTGTACTTATAAACAGAGACGAATGCGACCTCACTTTAGCCAGAAATCGTGAATACAGTTCGGCTATCAGGTAAGTCGTCAAAAATAGAATTTAGTTTAGAGCGATAATTGATTTAAACGGAATTAACGTAGTCCGACAAAAATAGGGAGCATGCTAGAGCATGGCAGTTAAAAGATTTTGTGTGTCAGGCGTGCATATAGCACTAAATATTATCCGCAACCAATTGGGTGTGTGTGCAGTTAGTATTACAATAAAAAGGGATCAGTGATAATGACTTTAACAACCGGGGCTTCCGCCTACAGCAATTTACCGTTAGAAATTGATGCGGCAGAGGAAAAATTGACTGAAGTGGTTGAGCGCTATGCGCCATTAGTAAAAAGAATCGCACATCACTTATTGTTGCGAATGCCGGCAAGTGTACAAGTTGATGACTTGATTCAATCAGGAATGATCGGTTTGCTCGAAGCGGCGAGAAAATATGATGTGTCGAAAGGAGCGAGTTTTGAAACTTATGCAGGGATTAGAATTCGCGGTTCGATGCTTGATGAGGTGCGCAAGGGCGATTGGGCTCCTAGATCGGTTCACCGCAAATCAAGAAAAGTTGCTGAAGCGATTAAGGCAATCGAAGCGCGGACTGGTAAAGATGCAAAAGACGGGGATATAGCCCAGGAATTGGATATCGATCTCAATTCCTATTATGCCATCTTGCAAGATGCCAGTGGTAGCAGGCTATTTAGTTTCGACGATATAATGGAAGGAGATGACTCGGCTATTGAGTTGGCTGCAGGGGAACTTCAGGGCCCATGCGACGGATTACAGAGATCTACTTTCAAGGAACACCTTGGAAGAGCTATCGATGGATTGCCTGACCGGGAAAAACTGGTGTTAGCCTTGTATTATGATGAAGAATTAAACCTGAAAGAAATTGGAGAAGTTATTGGTGTTAGCGAATCTCGTGTTAGCCAGATTCATAGCCAGGCCGCCATGCGACTAAAGACACGGCTTTCTGACTGGAAGTAATTTCCAAGCAAAGTGCATTGTAATAATGGAGTAATTAAGGATTCATAAATTAAATAGAAGTAAATCGAAGATAAGTTAAGAAATGTCTGGCAAAGCTTAGGTTGGACATTTGATCGTCTAAGCAATGAATTTTTTGTCAAGGATAGGCAAATGCTTAACAGCTATTTTAATCAGCGATTTTCCTGTTAGTTGTTAGCCGCATACGTTTGATGGAGCAGTAGATAAATAAAACAAGCTATCGTCAGGAAGCCTGAAAACCAAGGAATCAGTAGAGGCATCGCTTTCACAGGCTGGCAAGTTACTAAGTCTTTGAATCGATGAAGAACAACTTGTCCTTGAATTTGCTTTGTCATAAGAATTCTTCGAATATTTTCTTTGTATCAATCATAGCTTCAAGATCTTTAATCGTCGTCATGATTACTTGTGACTGTTTGTCAATCTCTGTAAAGCTCTTAAAATCTGCAGCTACTCTGTCTTGAGGTTGAGACCTGGTCTGCTTTCTATTGAGAATACTGCCCCCAATTTAGTATGATGTCTTCCAGTTTTATAAATTGCACTTGATCTACGCTGGGCTGAAATGAAATGAAATGCATCATTCCTTCGTAGTATTGCCTGTATTTGGGGGTCGTAAAATTCAACGGCCATGTTTAGGTTGGTAAATGCATCGCTGGCCTGACGTGTGAGGATTGAGATTTCAGTTATAAGAGCTTCTGTGGCTGTGATAAATATCGAGCTAAGGCTCAGGTAGATAAAATCTAGGTGGGATATAAACAGTAACGAGGGTATTCCAACAGCGAATATCAAAGTCATCTATGAATTTGCTTTTGTTTCGAGAAAATCCAGAGGGTCTAACTATTTCCTTTCTTCTTTTTAACAGTTTTAGTGAGTTCCAATAGAGATTCCTGCACCATTAAGGACAAGGACCTGGCGGCATTCGTAGCTAAAGGTGGCAGAATTTACCTGAGTGCCGATTTAGTTTGTATCCGTTATAATCTCGGCTCTCACTTAGCCTAATAAAGCTTATTATGACAATCGCATCAAGACAGGATAGTAGCCATTCTGGCTCCAGGCAGTTAATGCTGAGTGCTGCGAATTTATTTTGTGAAAGAGACGATAGAGTTCTATTCCAAGGGCTTAATTTCGATATAGAAGAGGGGCAGGTTCTGCAAATTGTTGGTAGTAATGGTAGTGGAAAAACAACCTTGATGAGGATTCTCTGTGGTCTTAATGACGGCTACAAAGGAATGATCTCTTGGTACGGCGAGGAGATTTCTGAGCAGATTGAAAACTTTTATCAATCACTGCTCTATATAGGTCACCGGGTTGGAGTAAACAAAGTTTTAACGCCAATTGAAAACCTCCGCTGGGGTTGCAGCCTTCAAGCTCAACTTGAGGATGAGCAATTGATGGAGGCGCTCTCAACAGTTGGTTTACGTGGTTTTGAAGAATCTCAGTGCTTCACTCTTTCTGCCGGACAACAGCAGCGTGTTTCTTTGGCGAAATTATTAGTAAGCCCAGCTAAGCTATGGGTATTGGATGAGCCTTTTACAACCTTAGATTTACGAGCCGTACAACACTTAGAAAATCTCGTCGCCGCCCATGCTGATGCTGGTGGTGCGGTGATGATAACAACTCATCACGATCTAAAAATAACAAACCTCAGTAAACTAGACCTCGGGTGAAGTTGATGACCGTCGGTAATTCCACCCCTACTTCTGCAGCGTTTTTATCGACGCTAAAAAGAGATCTGCTTATCGCCTATAGACGGAAGAACGATGTTGTTAATCCCTTTATGTTCTTCTTTATTGTTGTTTCCTTATTCCCTATCGCGATTAGCCCTGATGCTGACAAGTTAGGAGAAATAGCGGCTGGTGTGCTTTGGATTGCTGCTCTGCTGGCGGGAATGTTGTCGATGGATAGTCTATTTCGGGCAGACTATGAAGATGGCTCGCTCGAACAATTGTTGCTTAGCCCACATCCACTTTATTTCATGGTGCTGGCAAAGAATATTAGTCATTGGTTGGTGAGTGGATTGCCCGTGGTATTGGTTTCGCCTGTACTCGCTTATATGTTAAACCTTCCGGCAGAATCCTACATGACTCTGTTCTTAACCCTGCTATTGGGAACTCCGGTATTGAGTTTGCTCGGCTCAATTGGTGTCGCTTTGACAGTCGGCTTAGGAAGTAGAGGATTGATTCTAGCTGTTATCACACTACCGATGAACGTGCCGGTACTGATTACCGGAACACTAGCGGTTCAACAGACTCTCAATGGCGCCACTTTAGCTTTTTATCTGGCGATTCTCGGTGCAATGTTGCTGGCTTCTATTGCTTTGGCACCGCTAGCTTCAGCGGCGGCATTAAGAATCAGTGTGAATTGAATCAAAATAAGGTAATTTTAGTTATTACTCCGTAATTACAATGAGTTACAATACGTAACATGGCCTAATTTTGGGGCATGGTATATTTGTGCTCCGGCAGCACTTGATCAAGGGTATCCGATAGTGTGGTTGTGGTTTTCCAAGCTGGGTTCACCCAAGTGGTTTTATGAATTGTCAGGTCGATGGCTACCTTGGCTGGTTGCCGCTATGTTCGCCTTTCTGTTTGTAGGGGTAGTTTGGGCATTGCTTTTCGTGCCGCAAGATTATCAGCAAGGATTAACCAATCGTATATTTTACGTTCATGTGCCTGTAGCCAGTATCTCCTTAGCTTTTTTCCCACTAATGGCAATAGCTGGCACCATTACTTTAGTTTGGAAAATGAAATTGGCAGACATTGTAGTGAAGACAGCGGCGCCGTTAGGAGCCTGGTTTACTGCCTTTGCTTTGGCATCAGGTTCAATCTGGGGTATTGATACTTGGGGGACTTGGTGGATTTGGGACGGCAGGCTTACCTCACTGCTTTTTCAATTTTTTCTCTTGATCGGAGTAGTCTCTTTACGCTCGGCTCTGGAAGATAGTGATGCGGCTGCTAAAGCTTGTGCTCTGCTCTCAATTGTCGGTTGCATCAATGTCGTGGTGATTAAATATTCAGTTGATTGGTGGAATACGCTCCACCAACCCGGAACAGATTTTGTGCTTTCTTCCAATAAAGCTAACGGTCCTGATATTTGGGTACCGTTGGTTCTAATGATTGGTGCGGTGTACCTGTTTTTTGCAGTCAGCATGATAATGTCAACTCGAAATGAAATATTAGAAAGAGAACGCCGATCTCAATGGGTTGAAGAGCTAGTCGATAACTTGTGATTGCTTGTGTAGAACAGAATTTTATTTGATTATAGAAATGCATTATTGAATTTATGTTAAACGCTATACAATTTTCTAGCTTTAGTGAGTTTCTCAATATGGGAGGCTATGCCTTCAATGTTTGGAGCGTATACGGATTATTTACAATATTCCTTGGAGCAAACTTACTTGTTCCAATGTTTAAGAAAAAACAAATACTAAAAGATCTGAAACGTCGAAGGGTGGTAAATAAAAACGCGCGACCAGAAATTAATGAATAAAAATAATGAGCAAAATACCGAATAGACTACGAATTAAGAATGAGCAGAAAGAGAATAGTGAACGAATAGACACAAAATAGACGGAAAGGATGCTGGCTGTTTTATTAGAAACAGCCGTCCTGTTGGAGAAAATTAGTGAAACCTCATCGACGTAAACGACTTGCTGTTGTGGCCTTTATTGCTGTCAGTTTGAGTATGGCAACAGGGCTTACCTTGTTTGCACTAAGCCAGAATATTGATTTGTTCTACACGCCTACGCAGGTTGCTGGTGGTGAAGTCAATATTGGTCAGCAAATTAGAATTGGTGGTATGGTGAAAGAAGGGTCTTATGAGAGTGCTAACGACACTATGAGAGTGATGTTTTCTGCAACTGACTATGTGAATGAAGTGCCTATACAGTTTGATGGAATTTTACCTGATCTTTTTCGCGAGGGGCAGGGTATTGTTGTCGAAGGTGCTATTGATAGCAATGGCCTATTTGTCGCTTCAAGAGTGCTAGCGAAACACGATGAGAATTATATGTCCAACGAAGTGAAAGCGGCTATGGAAGCTGCTGGCGTCAACACTGAAAACCAATCCGCCCTGGCTGAATACTAGTGATTCCAGAGTTAGGGCAATTCTCGTTAATTCTGGCTTTCTGCCTGAGTATATTGTTGGGTAGCATTCCCCTTGTTGGTGCAGCTAAAGGCAATCAGCTGTGGATGAGCTTGGCTCGCCCACTTTCTGCGGGCGTATTTGTGTTTTTAGCAATAAGCATTCTTATCCTTGCTTATGCATTTGTTGCCGATGATTTTTCAGTCCAATTTGTTGCTCAACATTCCAATACTTTACTCCCCACTCGCTACAAGATGACTGCAGTTTGGGGAGGCCACGAGGGTTCGTTTTTATTGTGGACTTTTATGCTTTCGGGCTGGATGCTTGCAGTAAGTATTTATAGCAAGAGCTTGCCAATAGATTTCGTTGCGCGGGTATTGGGAGTTCTCGGAATACTTTGCACGGCCTATATTCTTTTCATGCTGGCTACATCTAATCCGTTCGATCGCATTGTGCCGTTACCCCCTCAAGATGGTGCTGATCTAAACTCAGCGCTTCAAGATATTGGTTTCATCATTCATCCGCCTACTTTATATATGGGATATGTGGGCTTCTCAGTCGTTTTTGCATTCGCGATAGCCGCTCTACTAAGTGGCAGGCTGGATGCGGCTTGGGCCAGATGGTCAAGGCCCTGGGCAAACGTATCTTGGGCGATTCTAACCATTGGCATTGCTTTGGGAAGCTGGTGGGCATATTACGAATTGGGTTGGGGCGGTTGGTGGGCCTGGGACCCGGTAGAGAATCCACCATTAATTACCTGGCTTTTTGGCACGGCTCTGATTCATTCGTTAGCTGTCACAGAAAAACGTGGAGTATTTAAAAGCTGGACTGTACTACTGGCTATTCTTGCTTTTTCCGGCAGTCTGTTAGGTACATTCATAACTCGATCCGGACTATTAACATCTGTTCATGCCTTCGCCAGTGATCCGTCAAGGGGTGTTTTTATTCTTGGTATTCTCGGCTTGGCTATAGGTGGTTCGCTAATACTATTTGCCTTTCGCGCGCCATTAATGAAAGGTAATTTTGGTTTTGACTTAGTTTCCCGGGAAATATTCTTGCTGACCAATAACGTAATTTTGGTGGTCGCTTCTGCTTCGGTATTCTTGGGCACTCTATTCCCAATGTTTTATCAAGCCATCACCGATGATCTTATCTCTATTGGCCCGCCGTATTTTAACGCCATTTTTATTCCACTAATGACATTGTTAGTTTTGGTGCTTGGGGTAGGCCCAATGTGCCGGTGGAAAAAAACATCGATCAGTTATCTGATAGAGCAATTAGGAAAAGTTGCGCTGGCAAGTTTGGCAATAGGAGTTGTATTGCCGACTATAATTCTTTTGCAAGTGTCATGGGTGGCAATCGTGGCGGTGACGCTTGCTGCTTGGATAGTGTTATCTATGCTTAAAGACATGGCGAATAAGACTGCAAACAAAGTTACGAGATTGGCTGGTTTGCGTGCATTATCATTGAGTTATTATGGTATGCAGGCGGCACACTTTGGCATGGTGCTGATGCTTATCGGTGTTGCCTTTACCAGTGAATTTAGCGAAGAAAAGAGTGTTCTGTTGGCTCCAGGAGAAAGTATCGATGTGGGGTCTTATAATTTTACTTTTAACGACACCCAAGCAATTACCGGCCCAAATTATGTTGGCAACCAAGCTGATTTTAGTGTCAGTAAAAATGGTAATGGGTTGAGTAACCTCAATCCAGAGCGGCGAATTTATCTTGCAACAGGAACGCCTTCTACTGAAATGGCGATTGATGCCGGTTTTCTTAGAGATCTTTTTGTCACATTAGGCGAAGAAAAAGAAAACAGCGCCTGGACTATGACTATTTATGTAAAACCTTTTATTCGCTGGATTTGGTTAGGGGCAATTTTTATGGCTTTCGGTGGAACAGTTGCTGCCGGCGATAAGCGCTATCGTCGTGTTCGAGAGCGCTACTTAAAAAGAGAGGAGCAGGCTTTAGCTACAAATTTGCAAGTAGCCTCCTGATTTCTAAATGAATAGATTTAATTTTTTTATTCCGGCGATTGGCTTCTTT
The DNA here is from genome assembly GCA_012960305.1 of Gammaproteobacteria bacterium. GTDB lineage: Bacteria > Pseudomonadota > Gammaproteobacteria > Pseudomonadales > Pseudohongiellaceae > UBA9145. The sequence goes on from DUBM01000020.1 coordinate 149,259, forward strand.
GTATTGGCGCTAATCTTGTGGCGTGGGTTATACCTAGATCCGAAAGAACTTCCTTCCATGCTGATAGATAAACCTATGCCTAAGTTTGCCCTGACTACAGTCGATGGAAATGAGATTAGCAATGCAGATTTACCTAATAGTATGTTTCTCCTTAACGTTTGGGGTAGTTACTGTTTGCCTTGTCTAATCGAACATCCTACTTTGATGCGTCTTGCGGAAGAGGGCGAGATTCCAGTTGTAGGGATTAACTATAGAGATAAAAAACAACTGGCTCTAGGTTGGTTGAGTGACAATGGCAATCCATTTGCTTTTAGCATTCTCGATGAAAGCGGTCGCTTTGGCATTGATCTTGGTGTTTACGGTGCTCCTGAAACCTATTTAGTTGATGCCGACGGTGTGATTCGTTACCGGCATGTCAGTGTGTTAGATGAGAATGTTTGGCGACAGGACTTTCTGCCAGCGATAAATAAGTTACAAGCAGAGAGCAATACTCAACAATGAGGATATTTCACAAATTCTCATGGGAATTTAAGGTCTGCCGGCCCATAGCAGCGTTGTTGTTAATTCTAAGCGTTTCAGTAATGGCTACTTTAAACGCCCAAGTTGATGCTTTCGAATTTGAAAATGAGGAACAACAAAAAAGATTTAGAACTCTCTCGAATGAGTTGCGTTGCCCAATGTGTCAGAACACTAATTTATCAGGGTCTACAGGGGGTGTAGCAGAGGATCTGCGTCGAGAAGTTCACCGTATGATAGTCGATGGCTTTAGCGATACGGAGATAGAAAAATTCATGTTTGATCGTTACGGAGATTTCATATTCTACCGTCCGCGACTTCGCGCTGAAACCATTCTTCTATGGTTTGGTCCGATTATGTTTTTGCTAATTGGAGGGTATCTTGCATTAGGAATATGGAGAAGGGCAAGCTTGAGCAGCGTTGATTCTACTTCGCTTGACTCTCATCAAGCAGCCCAATTGCAAAAATTACTTCGCAATAAACACTAAACAAAAAGTCATAAATATTAATTCATTAAACAAGTTGGAATAGATGTGTTCTGGGTATTAACCGTAGGTCTTCTTTTGCTTGCTTCGCTTTTCATTATTCTCCCAGTGTGGTTGAGGAGTCGAGAAGAAAATGGAGAATCAGCTGAACTTAGAAAAGAGGCGAATATTGCCCTTTTCCATGAGCGCAGCTTTGAGCTTGAGAATGACCTGTCTGCAGGTAACTTAGATCAAGGTCAGTTTGATTCCTTGCTGATAGAACTACAAAAAAGTTTGCTTGCAGATACTTCTTTTAATGATCAAGACGAGCCAGCCTCCATTGAAAATTTTATAGTAAATTCAAGCCAGAAGAAAACCTTCAATAAAGTAAGCAATAGAAAGAATAAAAAGAAAGATTCGGTTTCACGGCTATCAGCTACAAATCTTATCCCAGTTATATTGGCTATGTTGATTCCAGTGCTAGCATATAGCTTGTATGACCAGTGGGGATATATCGATGATGTTGAGTTGATGGGGTTGTTTCAACGCGCTCTAAATAGTACCGGCGACCCTGGGGAGGCGCAGGCGTTAGTTGAAAGCCTTGTCGAAGCAACGCAAGCTGATGAGGAGCGCCCGTGGGCTTGGTATTTTCTTGGAGAGAATTTCGCCAATTTAAGCATGTTTGCTGAGTCAGAAAGCGTAAGACGAGACTTATGGCTTCAAGCTATGACCGCTTATCAGCAATCGTCAGTGTTATTTGATGAAGGGCCAGAAAAAGCTTTCTTACTAGGTCGCGTAGCTCTCGCTAAATATATGAATTCGGGGCGGGAGTTTAATCAGGAGATTCTTGACGTAATAGAGCAAGCACGTGAAATAAATCCCAACGAGAACACAATATTACAACTGCTGGCGGCAGATGCAGAGCAGAGGGAAGACTATACTGTTGCAATACAATATTGGCGATTACTCATTCAGGCCAATCCAAATTCAGCAGAAGCTCAGATGCTGCGGCAAAAAATAGCTACAGAGCAACAGGTGCTAGCAGCGAATGGTGAAGAAATTGATGTTGGCCCGATTGTTGAGATTAATTTATCAGTGGCTGATGGAATCGTATTGGATGAAAATCTTAGAGTTTTTGTTGCGGTACGTAATGCAGCGAGGGAAGGCATGCCACCTTTGGCCGCGACGGATTTGAGAGTTAGTAATCTACCACAGACGATTCAGCTCGATAATAGCTCAGCTGTTGGTCCCTTTAACTTAGCCTCTTCAGATACAGTCTATGTGTCCGCTCTGGTCTCTTTTGCTGGCGTAGCGAATCCTCAGATTGGTGATTATCGTGTTGTTTCGGAAAATTTTTCCCACAATGGTCAACATACGATTATTGATCTGCTAATTTCAGAGCAAGTTCAATAAGTTCTCCACCTTTTAAATATTGGTTCTAAACTCAAATTGAGGTTCTTTCTTAGTCGTGTATTGGGCAGAATTTTTCACTATAGCTGTCGCTCATTTATTTGCGGTTGCATCCCCGGGCCCGGATTTTGCGATAGTGACTCGCCAGTGTATGAGTGGGGGAACTCGAGCGGGAGTTTGGACTAGCCTGGGAGTTAGTTCGGCAATACTGCTACATGTAACTTATTGTATTTTGGGTGTAGCTCTATTGCTTGCTCAGTCGACTACATTGTTCAATAGCATGAAATACCTTGCTGCTGCTTATCTCGTATATTTGGGTGTGCAATCTATTAGAGGATCATTCAGGCAAACAAATACCGCTCTCTATACTAGAGGTGAGGTAGCAATTTCTCCGTCGAAGGCATTTGCAGTTGGGTTTCTAACTAATGGATTAAACCCGAAGGCGACGTTGTTCTTTCTTGCTCTGTTTACAGTGGTTATCGATTCAAATACACCGAGTTCAATACAGATTCTCTACGGCTTGTATCTCGCAATCGCAACATTTCTATGGTTTTCGATGCTTTCGAAAATACTGGGTCGGCCAAACGTGCGGGCATTTATAATAAAAACCGGTAATTGGGTCGAACGTGGCATGGGGGCTATTCTAATACTGTTGGCTCTACAAATATCCATGAGCACCTAAGACGTTTATCAAACATTAAGGGCAGGCTTTTGTGCTTATGGACCTAAATACGGTGCATGTAAGGGCTCAACTGCGATATAGTTGCACTGAATCTTAAATATTATTTCAGAGATTGAACTTTCCAATGGGCAATACAAATCATCCAAATAAGCTAGTTGATAAGTTTGGGCGCCATGTCGACTACATTCGGTTAAGCGTAACCGATCGTTGTGATTTTCGTTGTGTCTACTGTATGACAGAGGACATGACGTTTTTGCCGCGGAAGCAAATTTTGTCTCTGGAAGAGATTTATCAGATTGCTCAAGCTTTTACTGAGCTCGGTGTACGCAAGATTCGGCTCACTGGTGGTGAGCCGTTAGTGCGTACTGATGTTATGAGTCTCGTCGAAAGGCTTGGAGTGCTACCAGGATTAGAAGAGCTATTGCTTACGACAAATGGTGCGCAGCTAGATAAATACGCTTCAGCTTTAAAAGCAGCAGGAGTAAATAGAGTAAATATCAGTATTGATTCTTTGGACGCTGATCGCTTTAAGCGAATTTCCAGAGTTGGTAAATTGGATAAAGTCCTAACAGGGATCGACGCTGCAATCGCTGCAGGCTTTGATCGCATTCGGCTTAACGCAGTCATAATGCAAGGCTATAACGAAGACGAAGTTATTGCCCTAGCTGACTACGCGATAGCGCGTGGAATTGATATTGCTTTCATTGAAGAAATGCCACTTGGTGAAGCGTCAGATCATAATCGAGAAGATACGACCTGCAGTAATGATTGGGTGCGCTCGATAATCGAAGCAAAATATGGTTTGGAAAACAGCGATGATACAACCGCGGGCCCATCGCGCTATGCTGAAATTGCGGGTAAAAAAAGTCGAATTGGTTTTATTTCTCCAGTCACTCATAATTTTTGTGAAGATTGTAATCGGGTAAGAGTAACCGTAGAGGGTCGTTTACTTCTTTGTTTGGGAAATGAACATTCAGTAGATCTGAGGACTATCCTTAGAGATGAATCTCTGGGTATGGACGATTTAAAGAATACACTAGTAGCAGCTATGGATATTAAACCTGAACGACATTACTTCTATGATAGGGACCACCCTCAGCCGGTTCGCTTAATGAATATGACTGGGGGCTAATTTAGACCGAGCCAATGAATTCCACTACTAACTCCTTAAACATCGCAGTAGTCACAGTATCTGATACGAGAACTGAAGACACGGACAAATCAGGTGCTGTATTGGTCTCCAGCTTGCAGGCTGTGGGTCATAAGCTGTCGAGTAAATTCATAGTAAGAGATGATATTTACCAATTGCGTGCAGTGATTTCCTCGCTCATCGCTGATAAGGAAATTCAGGCCGTATTGATGACTGGGGGCACTGGGTTTACTGCAAGAGACAATACCTATACTGCAATCACGCCGCTATTTGACCTAGATATTTATGGTTTTGGAGAATTGTTTCGGCAGTTATCTTACGAAGAAATAGGTAGCTCCACGATTCAATCTAGAGCATTTGCAGGATTGGCTAATGGCACAATTGTGTTTTGCTTGCCTGGCTCACCCGGAGCCTGTGCAACAGGTTGGGATAAGATAATAGTCGAGCAACTAGACAGTAGCCACAAACCCTGCAATTTTACCGATAAGCTCTCATTTTAAGAAACTCACTCCAAAGTTTAGTCTAGGGTTTTGTGTCTATTAGACGACTGCTCTGGGTTGGCGGTTTCTCTTTCGCTTCCATTTCTTTAGCGGCAGACCGTTCTTGATTGCGTTTCAGATTTTGGTTCGCCGTATGCAGCCGGTTTTCAAAACACGGCAGCGGTTCCGCACCAATCAAAGTATCCGGTCACTTGCGGAGATTAGCTACGTGTCGAATAGCGAGTTAAGTTTTGGCTTGCTTGTTTTTGGTCTACGAATTATCCCTGGTGGAATTAGTACTGCTAATCCTGCCTCAGAAATTCTCAACTCTATCAAAAGGCTGAGAGCTCAAGGTAAGGATCAAGTATCAGCCAATACTGTCCTGAGTATGGGTTGCGCTTTGTTTCTTTTAAGTACCTTAAAAAGAATTACCGTCAAAGTCGATATTTTTGATTGAGGAAATGCTGGAAAGAGAAGAAATCGGACTTGGGGATAATTTAAAAATAACGCTAGCCTAAGTTGGGTATCCGAAATATGGACCTTAGACCAGCGTTCAGTCAGTGCTTAATTTAGTGATAAATGGGCGTTAGGCCTTCAGCTTATTGGCAAAACTTGATGAAAGGAAAATCATAACCTCCTTCAATGTTATGGTTATGAAGCGGTGTAAAGAATTACTGCAGGAACTGCGAGGGCAGCTAATACTAAAACTAGGCTCACTACAGTTGCTTCAGCGACAGGCCGTAGTTTGGCTATTGTCTTACTCATACTTATTCTCCAAATTTGGTTAATTGTAATCTTTTAATTGGGGCTGATCTTTGTCTTCATCGACCAATGGCGCGAATAGTAACACAAAATGTCCTAATAGGTAACATAAATGCATAATTTGTTCTAAATATGTTATGAAAGGTAACAAAAATTAAAGTCGAGCATAAAAAACTAAAAATATCTATCAATAACGATGGGCTTTGCAAAGTCTATGAGGCCGCTTATAAAAACTCTTTACGTCGGAGGGAATTATAACTTATTGAAAAATATGATAAATCCTAGGCTTTATTTTTTATGATGATCTAGCACTGCTTATAAGGTATGAAAATGTAACCATATTTCACATATAGGAAAATAACCTGTGCGAAACAGTTGGGAATCTCTAGAAATCAAGCTAACTCTCAGGAAAAATTGATAAAGTATCTGCGAACGCTTGCGGGTTTTCTTCTCATTTATTGCACTTTGTCTAAATACGGTGTTCCTGACCTTTCAGGCTTAATTCCGATAAAATGGTCCATGGACATGAAACCTCAGCTGCAATCTCCGTTAAAGGGCAAAGTGATTGCGCTCCCAGAGAGTCGGCAATTAGATATTCTATCTGCCTTATTTCAAAGACGTGGTGCGTTGGTAGATCGTATACCTTTAGTCTCAATTATCGATGCTCCGGATCAACCGAAAATCCGCCGTTGGCTAAAGCAATTTATATCCGCCCCGCCTGATTATTTTGTATTACTAACAGGAGAGGGATTAAGAAGGTTGTTAGCTACGGCAAGGCGGATGTCATTGGAAACCGTTTTCATCAGCGCTCTGTCAAATTCTATTCTGATTTGCCGAGGGCCAAAGCCTGGGCGTGTACTAAGAGAAATACAATTACAAGCTCACTACTTAGGAACCAGTCCAACTAGTGCAGGTATAGTGGAGACGCTTAGAGGACTGGATCTCACACACAAATCAATATCAGTTCAACTCTACGGTGAGGATCCAAATGATTTGCTAATGGGTTTCTTGGGCACCGTGGGAGCTAAAATTATAAACCCGGTGGCACCTTATAAATATGAGCAAGACAGTAATGGAGATTTGGTTTTCTCACTTATTAATAGATTACACCTCGGTAAAATAGATCTCATTGCATTTACCAGTAAGGCTCAGGTAAAGCGATTATTTTCTGTAGCTACTCAGCGCAATTGCGTAGAACAGTTAACCTCCTCCTTAAAGGCAACCAAGGTTGCAGCGATAGGCCCCATAGTTAAGGAATGCTTGGAGCAGTTCGCCTGCACAGTGGAAATCATGCCAAGCGAGAGTTACTTCATGAAACCGATGGTTCGAGCGAGCGAAGTTCTTTTTGCCGAATTGGAAGAATAATTTTAGGCCTCCATTCTGCTCTGGCTTCGCTTCTTGCCTGCAGCTAGAATTAGCCTTCAGACTATTTAAATTGAGACTTCATCATATGCGCATAATGACTCTGAACTGCAACGGAATTCGGGCTGCGGCAAGAAAAGGTTTCTTCGATTGGATCTCTCGGTGCGATTTCGATGTCGTTTGCTTGCAGGAAACTAAAGCTCAAATTGATCAGTTAAGTGACCCAATCTTTCATCCAAAGGGATATCACTGCCATTACTTCGATGCAGAGAAAAAAGGTTATTCTGGCACAGCAATCTACTGTAAATCAGAACCGGAAAAAATCACCAAAGGTTTGGGGTTTTTACTTGCTGATACTGAGGGCAGGTATGTGCAAGCCGATTTTGAAAAGCTAAGCGTCGCCTCTTTATATTTGCCATCAGGCTCAAGCGGAGATGAAAGGCAGGCTCGTAAAATGTCATTCATGAAAGATTTTATGAAGCACATGAAAAAGCTGAGGGAACAAGACCGCGAATTAATCGTCTGTGGTGATTGGAATATTTGCCATAAGCAAATTGATTTAAAGAACTGGCGACCAAATCAGAAAAATTCTGGCTTTTTGCCCGAAGAAAGAGGATGGCTAGATACCTTGTATGACAAGGTCGGCTTTGTCGATGCCTTCCGTGAAGTAAATCAATTAGAAGACCAGTACTCATGGTGGTCGAATAGAGGACAAGCAAGGGCAAATAATGTCGGATGGCGCTTGGATTATCATGTGGTAACTCCTAGTATCGCTGAAAAGGTTGTTTCGGCGGAAATTTATACCGAGCAGAAATTTTCCGATCACGCTCCGGTTATACTAGAATACTCTTTATAATTTAATAGGCATTTGGTATTAAAATAGAACTATGAAAAACATAATTAGGATTTCTGATTATTTAATTATTAACACCAGAGCAACGCTCATGAGGGCAGTCTTGTGTAGCGCCTTGCTACTAAATAGTGCTGGCAGCCATGCCCAGCAGCTAAATGTATTAATCGAAACTTCAAAAGGTGATATTCGGTTTGAATTGAATGCTCGTGCAGCGCCTACTACGGTCGCAAACTTCATTAATCTGGTGAATCGTGGATTTTATGATGGTTTGACTTTTCATCGCTATGAGAGGAATTTTATGATTCAGGGTGGTGATCCTTTGGGTACAGGCCTAGGTGGGCCAGGCTATCAGTTTAGCGGTGAGGCAATCTTGAAACACAATCAACCCGGGATACTATCTATGGCGAATTCGGGACCAGGAACTGATGGAAGCCAGTTTTTTATTACCCATCTCGCTACCCCTCATCTTGATGGTCTGCATTCCGTATTTGGGAAAATTGTAGCGGGGCAAAATGTCGTTAATCAATTAAGAAGACGCGACCTAATAACCAAGATAAGTGTTGAGGGGGATTATTCTGCATTGCTCGAACGCAAGGCCGCTCAATTAGAAGAGTGGAATGCAATTCTCGATAGAGAATTCCCGCAGTGATAAATGGTATTCAGTAAACTTGATATTTAGAGCAAACACTAAGCAGGGTTATAACACTCGTTTGTATGGTTTTACCGAAACCTTTTGATAAACCCCAGCAGTGACATAAGGGTCAGTATCAGCCCACGATTTGGCTTGTTCTAGGCTATCAAATTCAGCAACAATTAGACTGCCGCTAAAACCGGCGTTACCGGGATCGGGGCTATCGATAGCAGGATGTGGCCCAGCAATCATTAGTCGATCTTGACCGGCTAATTTATTGAGTCTATCCGAGTGACCTGGGCGTGCAGATTTTCGTTTTGTCAGACTGTCGTCGATATCTTCACCCATGGCTGCATAATACAAAAATCAACCCTCCAGCCTGGAAATAATTAGATTGTTTTAATTATATAGATTTTTCTGATGTTGAATCGATGCTTTCTTCTTGTATATTTTCCCCTTCATCTACTTCAAAGTATTTGGCTAGAATAGGCATCTGTCCAATAACGAAGGCAAAAGTTAGTATAAGGTTTCCGAATACTTTGAATTTTATCCATAGAGCCTCGCTAAGAGTAAAAGCAACGATAAGGTTTATTGCGCCGAGCACGATAAACCAGCAAATCCAGATAGTGTTTAATTTGAGCCATACTTCTTTTGGTGCATTAACTGCATGGCCCATCATGTGTTCAATTGCGGGTTTGTCGCCGAAGAATCTGGAAGCTAAAAAAACTGTAGCGAATATCCAGTTTACTATTGGAGCCTTCCATTTAAGGAATTCTATATTTCTAAGAATTATTGTTGGAAGGCAAAATAATACGACTGCGACTAGGGTAATCCACTGAAATTTATCTAGCCGCTTTTGGGCAATAAGGAGTGAACCATACACTAGGACGGACGCCCCTAATAAGAATTCTGCAGCGCTGAATACACCACCGATACTATGAGTAAATCCTGCTACTTCTATAGCTCTTTCATCCATTGCCCAAACAGTGAAGAAAACCAAGAGTGGGATATAGTCGATGAACTGCTTCATTTTATAAGTCCGAACCTATGTTGTAGGCATCATTAGGGAGCAGCAGCATCTTAATGGATTTAAATTAAGGTGTCTGCTTTTATGAGCCGATGTATTAGTATCTGCATCGCTGAATTGAGTCGAATTTAGTATAGATCCCTAAAGAGTTCTGTTCCCTGTTATGGTTGATTTTTTACAAGTACATCCAATTAATCCCGAAGTGCGCCTCATCAAGCAAGCCGTTGGCGTGCTTATGGATGGTGGAGTGATCGTTTATCCGACCGATTCGACTTACGCGCTAGGTTGCCACATTGGAGATAAGTCAGCCCTAGAACGTATTCGCCGCATTCGGCAATTAGATAGTAAGCACAATTTTACTCTAGTGTGCTGCGACCTTTCTTCATTGGCCAGCTACGCATTAGTGCACAACAGAGCCTACCGAATCCTTAAAGCTTATACCCCTGGTCCATACACCTTTATTTTGAAAGCGACAGCGGAAGTTCCGCGGCGCTTAATGCATCCTAAGCGAAAGACCATCGGATTGAGAGTTCCCGAAAACGCTATTGCCCAAGCGATTTTGGCGCTTCACGGCGAGCCGATAATGAGTACTAGTTTGATCTTACCTGGTGAGGGTGAGCAATTATTCGATGCCTATGAAATGCGACTAAAGATAGGAAAACTTGTAGACTTGATCATTGATGGTGGCGCCTGTGGTTTAGAACCCACTACCATGGTCGATTTAGTTGATGGTGTGCCACAAATACTTAGGGCGGGAAAGGGTGATACCAAGCCGTTTCTCTGACTGACTATTTTTTAGCTTATAAGGTTTAAATCCAATAACGATTACTACTAAGTGTAGTTTGAATAGAATTAGGAGAAGAAGTTGTCAACAGTGGACTCGCAACAAAGGGTACTGTCAGGAATGCGACCGACTGGTCGCTTGCATTTGGGCCACTATAACGGGGTGCTGAAGAATTGGGTGAAATTGCAATACGAATATGAATGTTTCTTTTTCGTCGCCGATTGGCACGCCCTTACTACTCATTACGGTGATTCTGCCATTTTTCAAGAGCATGTTTTGAACATGGTGATTGACTGGTTGGCTGTCGGAGTTAACCCTGGCTCGTCTTCTTTATTTGTCCAGTCGAAAGTTCCCGAGCATGCAGAGTTGCACTTGTTACTGTCTATGTTGACTCCACAGGGATGGTTAGAACGGGTGCCATCTTATAAAGATCAGCAAGAAAAGCTAAGTGAAAAAGAACTCGATACTTATGGGTTTCTTGGTTATCCACTCTTACAGGCAGCGGATATTTTAATCTACCGCGCGGGATATGTTCCCGTCGGCGCCGATCAAGTTGCACATGTAGAGCTCACTCGCGAAGTTGCTCGAAGATTCAATCATATCTACGGTCGTGAGCATGGCTTCGAAGAAAATGCCTTGGCAGCAGTGCGAAAGATGGGTAAGAAATCAGCTCGACTCTACGCGCAATTACGCACAGCGTATCAAGAGCAGGGGGACCACGAAGCCTTAGAAAAAGGTCAAGCTCTTTTGAAAGAACAACAGAATATTTCTATCGGCGATAGAGAACGGCTATTTGGATTCCTTGAAGGTAGTGGGAAGATGATCCTGGCAGAGCCGCAATCTTTATTGACGAAAGCATCTAAGATGCCGGGGTTAGATGGTCAGAAAATGTCTAATTCCTATGACAATATTATTAGTTTGCGGGAGCCCCTCGAGGAAGTTGAAAATAAAATTGCCACCATGCAGACTGATCCTGCTAGGGTGCGCCTAACTGACCCGGGAGATCCGGAAAAATGCCCGGTATGGCAGTTTCATCAAAACTATTCTTCAGAGGAAACGAAGACTTGGGTTATTGAGGGATGTAAGAGTGCGGGGATCGGTTGTTTAGAGTGTAAGAAACCAATAATCGATGCGGTTACTGCTGAATTAGAGCCGATTCAGAAAGAAGCAGCACAGTACGAAAAAGATCCAGATATCGTACGCTCCATTCTCGCAGAAGGCAGCGAAACCGCGCGGGAATCAGCGAAGAAAACGATTCAGGATGTTCGCGAAGCGATGGGCTTAAATACCTGGTAACTAGTGGCTCGCGAGATGAGCTTTTCCAGTTCAATTAAGGTAAAATTCGTTCTTAGATTTAGACCCGGATATGATCCCGTAGCCGAAAATAGCAGATCAGTAGATTGACAACCAATGGCGCCGAAGCAGACACTGAGATCCTTGATACGAAAGGGGATGCTGCTACCTCGGAAGAATTAGACTCCGACTCTCCCTCCCAGCAAGAGCTTCCTTTTGCCTTCGTTGCAGGGGAGGCGATTACAGAAGTCCCTAAAGACCTCTATATACCACCGGATGCTCTGGAAATTTTTCTTGATGCTTTTGAAGGTCCATTAGATTTATTGTTGTATCTAATTAAGCGACAAAACATTGATATTCTCAATATCTATGTCGCAGACATCACTGACCAGTATATGACCTATGTAGATCTGATGGAGGCGAGTCAATTTGAATTGGCTGCGGAGTACCTAGTAATGGCCGCCATGCTGGCGGAAATCAAATCCAGAATCTTGCTGCCTAGAGAAGAAGAGGAATCAAAAGAATCTGACCCTCGAATGGAACTCATTCGTCGGCTGCAAGAGTATGAGCGCTTCAAGAAGGCCGCTGAAGATATTAATAACCTCCACCGAATGGATCGAGATATACATCGAGCTGCAGCGGCTTTACCTGAGATTGAAAAAATTGCTCAGGACCCTGATGTCAAGCTGCAGGATGTGTTAGTAGCGTTGAGTAGGGTGTTAAAACGAGGCGATAATTATGAGCACCACCACATACAGATGGAGACGCTTTCTACTCGGGAGAAAATGTCTGAGATTCTAGTTCGAATTTCCGAACACAAATTCGTGCCGCTGGTTTCATTGCTGCTAAAAGAAGAAGGTCGCCTTGGTGTGGTGGTAACTTTTTTAGCAATCATGGAATTAATGAAAGATTCACTTATCGAAATTGTGCAATCAGAATCTTTTGCACCTATCCATGTAAAATCTAGAAGTTAAGGAATTTTGGGTGCAAAAAGATAGAGTGAACTGATAAATGAATTATATGATTCACGAGGAATTTACTTCAATAAGAGTTAGATTCATTGGGTGTCGATTAAAAAAATAATTAGTTAGAAAGTAGTAGAGTAGAAGACCCATGACTGATGTAGACAGCAAAGTAAAAATAATTGTGGAAGGATTGCTATTAGCAGCTGGCAGACCTTTAAGTTTGGATAATATTGCTCAAATATTTGCCAAGAATGAAAGGCCAGACAAAGCCGAATTGAAAGCGGTAATGCAGAGTATTACCGAAGACTGCGCTGATCGGGGATTCGAGCTCAAAGAAATAGCCACAGGGTTCAGGTTTCAAGTTAAACAAGATCTTAGTGAATGGGTGGCCAAGCTGTGGGAAGAGCGGCCCCCAAGGTACACACGAGCATTGCTGGAAACTTTGGCGCTAATTACGTATCGACAACCGATAACTCGTGGAGATATTGAAGAAATACGCGGGGTTGGGGTTAGCTCGAATATTATTCGGACTCTCTTAGACAGAGAATGGGTAAGGGTGGTGGGTCATCGAGATGTGCCTGGTAGGCCTGCAATGTTTGCTACTACAAAACAGTTTCTTGATTACTTTAATTTAAAGAGTCTACAGGAATTACCGCCTCTATCTGAAATCAAGGACTTGGTGAAAGCCGATCCGGAATTTGACTTAGAAGATGACTTGGCGGCTCAGCGTATTCTCGATGTACCGGAAGATAGCGAAGATCAAAGTAGCTATGAAATGACAGGAGGAGAAGTAGAACAGATGCTTGCCGAAGAAGAAGCTGCTGAGCTGTCCAAAAAGCCTCTAGATGAAATATTGGCCGATGACCCTGGTCGAATGATTGAAGAAGAGGTGGACGAAGAAGACGAAGAGTTTAGGAATTCTGATGAAAACCTAGAGGTCGATGAAATCAATAGGAGAGTCGAGGACGCAGGATCTGTAATCATGGAGGCAGTTACTCCTGAAGAAGATTTCGCTACAGCTGATTCATTGGACGAAATCGAAGATGAACATGCTCAAAGCGAAAAAGCTCAGCAAGAAGATATGAATCAAGAGAACCCTGAGCAGGAAGAATGAAATATCGAGTTTGAAGTCGTATCTCCGATTGATGATTCAGAAGCTAGCGACGAAGGCGAAGGCCTAACTCAAGAAGGTGAAAGCTTCTCAACTGACGATGATAGTGAAGAAATGACACTCTGAATCCATCGCCAAAATACTTAGACAACCATTCATTAATAAATATACTGAAGAGTCATGACAGAGAAACTTCAAAAAGTTTTGGCACGGGCTGGATTTGGTTCGCGTCGCGAAATCGAGAGCTGGATAAGCAAGGGCCGTATCAAAGTAAATGGAAAAGTCGCTATTTTGGGTGAGCGAGTAGGAGGCGATGATCGAATCGTCGTCGACGGCAAGAAGCTGGCCCCACAGAAACGAATCCGTGATGGGCGACGGGTTCTACTCTATAACAAACCCGACTATGAAATTTGCACGAGAAATGATCCAGAGGGTAGACCGACAGTATTTGATAAGCTGCCACCGCTGAAACATGGTCGCTGGGTATCCATTGGTCGATTGGATTTAAATACTAGTGGATTGTTACTTTTTACGACAGACGGGGAGCTAGCCAATAAGCTAATGCATCCAAGTTCCGAAATTGAACGAGAATACGCAGTTAGAGTTATGGGAGATGTTACTCAAGAAATGGTTGATCAAATGCATGCGGGCCTAATATTGGACGGAGCTCTTTGCCGATTTACCGACGTCCAGTACTTTGCTGGAGAAGGCTTGAACCAGTGGTATCACGTGGTGCTCATGGAAGGGAAAAACCGAGAGGTTAGAAGGCTGTGGGAATCTCAGGGCTTAAAAGTTAGTCGCTTGAAGAGAGTTAGATTTGGTCCAATATTTATTCCCAGTACCGTTCGCAGAGGAGATTTTCAAGAATTAGCCAAAAATGACATAGATAAACTACTTAAAGCTCTGCCATTGGTGGAGAAACCTAATGCAAGCCGATGACCTCGCTAGCGGCTGTAGTCAATAAAATTATGATCACTGTCTATTTGACATCTACTTATTTATAGTCCGTAGGATCTTTCTGAATCTCATTGCGAACTCTTTCCACTAAACTATTTACAGGATCTGTAACTGTGAGAGTTGCAAATCCTGCTCTATTCTCAAGCCGTCAGCCCTCTTTAGTTGTGTTTAGATAGTACCTAGTACCTAAGGGAGTTTATGCGTCTTAAGGTCGGCAGAGTCAAATTCACGAACATTCAGAGCACGCCCTGTGATATTCGCGGCCTCCTTACCCATTAAATAGAGATATACCGGCATGATTGACTCGGCAGTAGGCTGAGCCGCAGGATTTTCCGCAGGGTAGGCATCTCGTCGCATGGAAGTTCTGGTACCGCCGGGATTTAGGTTATTTACTTTGATTGATGTGATATTTCGAAGCTCATCAGCTAATGTTTGCATTAGACCTTCCACAGCAAATTTTGAGACTGCATATGCTCCCCAGTAGGCGCGACCTATTCGACCTACAGAAGATGATGTGAAAATCATCCTTGCATCCAGGGAGCGTGAAAGGCTCGGTATGAGTGCTTTGCTAAGGTAGAAGGCGGCATTCACGTTTACCTGCATTAAATCCATCCATTCTTTATCAGAATAAAATTCGATAGGAGTTCGAGCTCCAAGTAGGCCGGCATTGTGCATTAGCCCGTCTAGACAGCTAAATTGCTCATCCAGGGACTGACAGAGAGTCGTGTGATCTTCGGGTGAGGCGGTAATGAAATCCATTGGGTGAATGATTGCTTTGCCGGGGGTGAATTGATTTAATTTCATCGTAGGCGGATTCTAGTTTTTCTTGGCTGCGGCCTAATAAAATGACCATTGCACCATAATCCGTAAAGGTTTTCCCACAAGCTAGGCCGATATCATCGCTGGCACCAGTTATTAGGATGGTTTTACCTTCAAGAAAACTCTCTGGTGGGGGGAAAGTTCAACATGTCTTAAGCAAATTTTAGAAGGTTTAAAAGGGAAATAGCTTGATCAGGTTTGGCGAGGATGAAATCTGCGTACCATTCTTCGACTTTCGAGCCCTCCGTCAAATATCCATAGGCAGCGGCAATAGCAATAACGTCTGCATTCTTGGCTGCCTGGATGTCGCGTAAGTGGTCGCCGAGATAAACAGTTCTTTCGGTACCAACTCCAAGCTGTTGGCATGCGAGCAGAATAGGTTCTGGATGAGGTTTACGCTCGCTAACATGATCGGGGCAGACTAAGGATTTGCACCTCGTCAATAAACCTAGCTTGTCCAGAAGGAGTGTACTGTACTTTTCTGGCTTGTTAGTGACTATCCCCCAGGGCACGCCGTGCTTCTCTAAAGTAGTCAGTAACATGTCCATGCCGGGGTAAAGCACTGACTGGGTGTTTTCAAGTTCTACAAAATATAATTCCAGAAGCTGTTGATTTAACTCGTCGAAGTGGGGGTCACTTTCTTCAATACTGAATGCTAGTTTTACTAGGGCTCTCGCGCCATCTGAAACGGTTTGACGGATCAATTGCGAGGATATTGGATCGGTGTCGTTTTTTGCTAGCAATTTATTAACGGCGATATGAAAATCTTCTGCTGTATCAATTAGAGTGCCATCTAAATCGAACAGTACGCACTCTATGGAAGTTGCTAGTTGAACAGCTCCTGATTGAGTCATGATTGGTGGTCCGGTTTTTTGTAAAGGGCTATGTAATTAACATCAATAGATTTCCCTAAGGAATACTTTTTGTTCAGTGGGTTGTAACCCAATCCTGTTTGATCAAGTAGTTGAAGATTAGCTGCTCTAGACCACGAAGCAAGTTCAGAAGGTTTAATTAATTTATGGTAATCGTGCGTGCCTTTGGGAATTAGGTTCAGCAGGTATTCGCCTCCAACAATAGCGAAAGTATAGGCTTTAAAGTTGCGATTAATTGTCGAGAAGAATACCAAACCATTTGGTTTAAGTAGTTGTTGGCAGGCGGCAACGATCGAAGGAGGCGTAGGCACGTGCTCTAACATTTCCATGCAGCAGATAACGTCAAAGTTGCCTGGGTTTGAATCAACGAGCTCTTCCGCAGAAATATTTTGATAATCAATTTCTAGTTTGCTTTCGAGCAGATGTAACCTGGCTACTTTAAGAGATGCCTCGGCAAGATCTATGGCCGTAACTTTGGCGCCGTGATAAGCCAGAGCTTCAGTGAGAATTCCACCTCCACAGCCAATATCTAAAACTTTCTTTCCAGCCAAATTAACGTGCTGGCTGATATAGTTCATGCGTAGCGGGTTTATATCATGCAATGGTTTAAATTCACTGTCTGGATCCCACCAACGAGCAGCAAGAGCTTCGAATTTTTTTATTTCGAGTTCGTCAACATTATGATTTGATGCTGTCACTTCCGTGCTATCCTGTGTTGCCAGAGTGTGGTTGTCGTAGCCACATTCTTACTATCTAGAGTCTGTAGTTTACCGTTTTCCAGCAACACGCTGCCACCACACCATACATGGGATACTTGAGCGGCCTGTGTTGCGTAAACTAACTGTGACACTGGATTGTATATTGGTTTCGCATTCATGCAGTTTAGATCTACTGCAGTAATGTCGGCATACTTGCCAATTTCTAGGCTGCCAATTAGGTCCCCTAAGCCAAGCGCTTTGGCACCATTGATAGTTGCCATTTCTAAAGCTTGTTGTGCTGGGACTGCGCTTGCATCCTCAGCTACAATTTTTCCTAATAATGCAGCCGAATGCATTTCTGAAAACATATTGAGGTCGTTGTTGCTGGCACAGCCATCTGTTCCTAAAGCGACATTAACTCCATGCTTTGATAGCTTACTAACCTCGCATAAGCCGCTCGCAAGCTTCATATTAGATTCAGGGCAATGAATTACTGATGCTCCATGTTGAGATAGCAAGCTGATTTCATCATCAGTTAGCTGGGTGGCGTGAATGCACAGTAGTCGCGGCGTAATTAAACCCAGCTTGTGCAGTCTCTCTATAGGGCGCATTCCGTCAGCAGCCAAAGCATCGGCTACCTCTTGGCTGGTTTCATGAATATGTATATGAATTGGCAGATCTAATTCCTCAGCTAATATCGAGATTTTTTGTAACGGCGCGTCAGAAACTGTGTAAGGGGCGTGTGGTCCAAAGGCTGTATAAATCAAATCGCTGTTACGGAAGTCGTCATGTAGCTTGGTAGCTTTGTAAATGTATTCCTCAGCGTCCTTTGCCCAGGCGGAGGGGAAATCTAAGACTGGACATGCTAGTTGTACTCGAATGTTAGCCTCAGTAGCTGCTCGAGCCACAGCATCGGGGAAAAAGTACATATCAGCAAAACAGGTAGTGCCAGATGTAATCATTTCGGCTATAGCTAGAGTGGTGCCTTGCTCAACGAATTCCTCGTTGATGAACTCGTTCTCTAGAGGCCAAATATAATTTTCTAACCAATCCTTTAGCGGGACATCGTCTGCAGCGCCTCGCAAAAGAGACATAGAAGCATGGCCATGGGAGTTTATTAGGCCAGGAATTACTGCGTGATCTTTTAGGTCATATTCTCGATCGGCAGAAAAGATAGATTTTGCCTCATCGCTAGGACAAATTGCTGTGATTTTCTTATCAGAAATTGCCAGACAATGATTTTCCAGAACGGCTCCCTTGGGCACTACAGGGATTAACCATTTTGCATGGATTATCTGGTCAATTTTTTCTGGAGGCTGCATGGAGAAAAATTCCACTATTTCTGGTCAATTTATAGGTGATTTGGCGCTTCTGTTTCATGCTCGTTATCAGCAATTGATTATACCCTGAATTTGAGAAAATAGCGCCCTGTGAAAGGTTTGCTATACATCGACGGAAGCTATTGAATAAACAGGGAAAATACTTGGGGGGAAAAGACAATTATGGTGTCAATTTCTCTGGATTCCATGTTAAAATTAGTTGTGTTTTCGAGGGCGGGAATTACGATTAGAAATGCGTAGGAAATAGTTAATTAAATAAGCCAATAATCTTAAAAATTAGCCAAAATATGCCGCTAATTACAGGGTAAGCCGATTAACACTTCTTAGATCAATTTCTCATTTTGATCTGGGGGATTATGAGCAATTTTGAGCCAGACTTTGACGGAAATAACGAGCAAACTATTTATTTAGAATTTAACTAAGAATTTACTGAAATATGCCATCCATAAAAGTCCGCGTTACAACCCTAATCTGATAGGAAAAAGCTAGTTTATGTCTGAATTTGCCAAGCAGGTTTTGCCTGTAGCATTAGAAAGCGAAATGCGTGAGTCCTACCTTGCCTATGCGATGAGTGTAATCGTAGGAAGGGCGCTGCCTGATGTCCGTGATGGTCTAAAGCCAGTGCATCGACGCGTTCTTTTCGCAATGAATGTGCTGTCTAACGATTATAACAAGCCCTATAAGAAATCCGCTCGTGTAGTGGGGGATGTGATTGGTAAATATCACCCACACGGTGATACAGCGGTCTATGACACTATCGTTCGTTTAGCTCAGGACTTTTCTCTGCGTTATCCGTTGGTAGATGGGCAGGGAAACTTCGGATCAATTGATGGTGATGCTGCTGCCGCAATGCGTTATACGGAAATCCGTATGGCGAAGATTGCACATGAATTATTGGCAGATTTAGACAAGGATACTGTTAATTTTTCACCGAACTACGATGGCACCGAAGATACACCTGATGTTCTGCCGGCGCAGGTTCCCAATTTGTTGATAAACGGCTCTTCGGGTATTGCGGTGGGCATGGCAACCAATATACCCCCGCATAATATTGTTGAAGTTATTAGCGGTGCGATTGCTTTATTGGATGATCCAGAGATCGAGATTGACGGCTTAATGGCGCATATCACAGGGCCCGATTTTCCTACAGCTGGAATAATTAATGGTAGAGCAGGTATCGTGCAAGCGTACAGAACCGGTCGTGGTCGAATTTATGTGCGGGCCAAAGCAGAAGTGCTTGAAGATGAAAAAACTAGTAAACAAACAATCATCGTCAGCGAGATTCCTTACCAACTTAATAAGTCAAAGCTTATCGAGAGGATTGCAGAACTAGTTAAGGAGAAAAAGCTTGAAGGAATATCGGAGCTACGTGACGAGTCAGACAAAGACGGGCTGCGAATAGTAATAGAACTTCGACGCGGCGAAGTGGGTGATGTTGTCCTCAATAATCTCTACGCCCAAACGCAAATGCAGTCTGTTTTCGGAATCAATATGGTGGCTCTCGTTGACGGTCAGCCACGGGTTCTAAATTTAAAGGAAATCCTCGATTCCTTCGTCCGCCATCGCCGCGAAGTTGTTTCCCGTCGCACCAGCTATTTGCTGCGCAAGGCGCAAGAAAGAGGTCATATTCTTGAAGGATTGGCAGTAGCTCTAGCAAATATCGATGCTGTTATTGTGCTTATAAAGAGTTCTCCTGCGTCCAGTGAAGCTAAAGAGAAATTGCTTGCACGCTCCTGGAAGTCGGATAGTGTTTTGGCAATGTTAGGCGAAGTTGGCGCAGATGCCTGTCGGCCAGCAGAGTTAGATGAACAGTATGGTTTAAAAGATAATGAATACTTTCTATCTCCACAACAAGCTCAAGCTATTTTGGAGTTAAGGTTGCATCGGTTAACAGGTTTGGAGCACGAAAAGCTAATCAACGACTACAGCGAATTGTTGAAACAGGTCGCAGATTATCTTGATATTCTAGAAAATCAGCCAAGATTATTGAACGTGGTCCGAGAAGAACTAAAAAGTATTCAAGAAGAGTATGGTGATGAGCGCAAAACTGAAATAGTTGAATCGCAACAAGATTTGAGAATCGAAGATCTGATTACAGAAGAAGATCGGGTGGTAACCATCTCTCAAACAGGCTATGCCAAGACACAACCCCTTTCAGATTACAGCGCTCAACGTAGAGGCGGGATGGGTAAAGCGGCAGCGGCGGTAAAAGACGAAGATTTTGTTGAGCACCTGCTTATTGCAAGTACACATGACACATTACTTTGTTTTAGCAGTGTAGGGAAAGTGTACTGGCTGAAAGTGTTTTTGATACCTGTCGCCAGCCGAACTGCTCGAGGCAAACCAATTATTAACATACTGTCACTTGAGGAAGGTGAAAGAATTACATCGATGTTACCCGTAACTGAGTATACCGATGATCATTTCGTTTTTATGGCTACGTTAAATGGCACGGTTAAGAAAACCGCTCTGACAAATTTTGCCAGACAACGTAGTGCTGGATTAAGAGCCATTGAGCTAGATGAAGGCGATCGACTTATTGGTACAGCAGTTACCGATGGTGAGCAAGATATTATCCTAGTAAGCAGCAGTGGCAAAACAATTCGCTTTAAAGAGTCAGATGTAAGGGCAATGGGGCGGACCGCACGTGGAGTGCGTGGAATCAAATTGGTCTCGGGCCATACTATGATTTCATTGATCATTCCTGATGCGGGGAAACAAATATTGTCTGTTAGTGAAAATGGTTTCGGAAAGCGTACTAAGACGGAAGATTTCCCTGTTTATGGTCGCGGTGGCCAGGGAGTAATTGGAATGCAAACCAGTGATCGAAATGGTCCAGTAGTTGGTGCCGTGCAGGTTTCTGATAGCGACGAGATCATGCTGATATCGGATAAAGGTACACTTGTGCGCACTCGTGTTGAAGAAGTTTCAGTGCAAGGTCGAAATACTCAGGGTGTACGTTTGATTAGATTGAAGGTAGGTGAGAATTTGGTTGGTTTGGAGCAAGTGGATGAGCCAGACCCGGGGCTAGTTAGTAAGCTGGAAGAGCAGATTGAGGATGCAGATTCTAATGAAAGTTCTACAGATAAATTAGAGCCAGAAGTAGTTGACACGAAGATTGAAGATTCTCGGTCTGATTCAGATACTCATGTCGGTGACGATTAAGATGCTGCAAACTAGGTAAGGCAACTATTTAAATGGAAAAATATGAGCGCAGTATTAGAAGCAGTATCGACACATCAAAAAGATAAAAGGAAATATGCCCGCCTGCCGAGATCAGTCAGGTGATTTCTGTGCCAATAGCTATTCAATGATTTTCCAATATAGCAACCTTGATTCAACCCAATAACTAGCGAACACATCATATAGGGCGAAAATTGTGAGTAGCACGACTACAGTCGGATATCTAGGGCCTAAAGGTACCTACTCTCAACTGGCCGTTTTAAAACATTTTGGAGAAGATGTAGCCCTGAAAGATTATTCAAGTATCGATGAGGTGTTTTTCGCTGTCGAAAAGAAACACATAGATTACGGTGTGGTTCCGGTCGAAAATTCTACAGAAGGAGCAATCAACAATACACAAGATTGTCTGCTAGACAGTAGCCTAAGGGTCGTTGGCGAAGAAATTATTCCAGTTGATCATAATTTCTTAATAAATACCGGGGCGGAGGCCTCAAATATTCGTACTATTGCTTCCCATAAGCAGTCATTAGCACAATGCCGGAATTGGATTAAGAATAATTTCCCAGGATTGAGTCAAATCGAGTGCTCCAGTAATGCCGAAGCGGCGACTCTCGCCCAACAAGACTCTACTGTGGCTGCAATTGCAGGAGACATGGCGGCGCGCATTTATAGCTTAAAAGTAGCCCACACAAGAATTCAAGACCAGCCTCACAACAGAACTAGATTTTTGGTTCTTTCCCTGGCTGAAACTAATTCAACAGCGCAAGATAAAACCAGTTTGATAATCTATGCAGATAATAAACCTGGGGCCCTGTTTAGGGTTTTGGAGCCATTTGACAATTTGCGAATTAGTCTCACAAAAATTGAAACCCGTCCTTCAAAAAAAGAAGCCTGGGAATATGTGTTCTTTATTGACTTTGAAGGGCATGTGAAAGATGAGCGCGTGAAAGAGCTTTTTGAGCGACTTGATCTCTGCACGGTGGAAGTAAAAGTCCTGGGATCTTATCCTCTTGCGAAACTAGCCTAAATGGTCAGGAGAAAGGCGTAATCGCTTAATGCATGAACGAATTGACTGATAAAACAATTCTGATCCTAGGCCTGGGAATGATCGGTGGGTCGTTGGCGCGCGCACTAAAAGCCTTTGACCAAAAGCTAGTAATTTACGCGACAGATCCCAATGAAGCAGCAATCCAACTTGCCCTGAAAGAAAAAAGCATAGACAGAGCAGGTACGCTAGAATCCCTAGTGCCGGAGTCTGACATCATAATCTTGGCAGTACCTCCGCTCAGTATTGAAAAAATCTTATCGGCCATAGTTAAGCATGTAAAACCTGATGCCATTGTTACCGATGTAGCAAGCGTGAAAGGGCACTTGTTAGAACCTCTCAAAAAATTCGATGAAGAGTTTGTTAAAAGGTTTGTTCCAGGGCACCCAATCGCCGGTTCTGAAAAGAGTGGTTACGCGGCATCCACTGCAGAATTGTTTAAAGATAGGAATGTCATTCTTACCCCTCTTAAACAGAATAGTCTGCGGGCGGTAAATACCATCCATGCCTTATGGCGCAGCACCGGTGCTAGCATTCTTGGTATGGCGGTTGAAAAACATGATGAAGTGTTGGCAGCCACAAGTCATTTGCCTCACCTGCTTGCGTACGCGATTGTTGATGTATTAGCAGCACAGAAGCAAAGTGAAGATATTTTTCGCTACGCTGCTGGAGGGTTTGCTGATTTTAGTAGATTAGCTTCTAGTGATGAAACTATGTGGTCGGATATTTTCATTGCGAATAGCAAAGCGACAGAACAAGTTTTAGATTCCTATATCGCAACTATTAATCGTTTAAAAGATGCAATAAGTCGCAAGAGACAGAATGAGTTAATAGATGTGTTTGGCAGGGCAAAGGAATCTAGACATAGATTCATAAGTAAATATTTTGATGCACCTAAGATAGATGATATGACTACTACGGAAACCAGTTTTGTGATGGATGTTGGCGCAAGCAATACAGCTATTGGTGTGTCAGGTGATTTGCGTGTGCCGGGTGATAAGTCAATCTCTCACAGATCTATAATCTTCGGGGCACTGGCGACAGGGGTAACTAGGGTAAAAGGATTCCTCGAGGGCGAAGATGCCCTGAACACTGTTGCGGCATTTCGTGAGATGGGTGTGACTATTGTAGGACCCGATGACGGAGAGTTACGTATATACGGCGTTGGTTTACATGGATTAAAAGCTCCACGCAAATCACTTTATATGGGAAATTCTGGAACAGCAATGCGCCTATTGGCTGGATTGTTGGCAGCTCAGGATTTTGACTCAGAACTAACTGGCGATGAGTCTCTTTCAGAGCGTCCAATGGAAAGAGTGATTGACCCATTAAACAAAATGGGCGCGAGGATTCATTCAAATGAGCAAGGTACTCCTCCACTAAAGATAACAGGGACGAAATTGACTGGCATTAGTTATCACATGCCGATGGCTAGCGCTCAAGTTAAGTCTTGTTTATTGCTTGCTGGATTGAATGCTCATGGAGTTACTGAGGTAATTGAACCTGAAGTGTGTAGGGATCACACTGAGCGAATGCTCGAAGGTTTTGGTTATCCTTTAGAGAAAGATCAAAATCGATCTGCTTGCCGATTGACTGGCGGAGGGGAACTGGCAGCGACAGAAATTGAAGTGCCCGGTGATATTTCATCTGCCGCGTTTTTTATTGTGGCTGCTACGATTACGCCTCATTCAAATTTGTTGCTCGAACACGTTGGAATTAATCCGACTCGTATCGGAGTTATCTCAATTCTGGAAGAAATGGGAGCCGATATTTCCTTGGCTAACGAAAGGATGATAGGCGGCGAGCCAGTTGCAGATATCCGAGTCAAATATAGTAAGCTGCAGGGCATTACCATCCCAATCGATCAGATACCTCTAGCTATAGATGAGTTTCCGGTGATTTTTGTTGCCGCTGCCTGCGCAGTGGGGGATACGTTCTTGCATGGCGCTGGAGAATTGAGAGTTAAAGAGAGTGACCGAATCGATGCTATGGCGGTTGGATTGACAATCCTGGGTGTTGAGAACGAAGTGTTTGACGATGGTATTCGAGTTCGAGGTGGAGGTATTGGCGGGGGCGCGATAGAAAGCAGAGGCGATCATCGTGTCGCAATGTCATTTGCGGTAGCTGCTCTTCGCGCAACAGAGACTGTAGTCATTAATGACTGTGGAAACGTTGCGACATCATTTCCAGGCTTTGTAGATCTCGCTCAACAGGCTGGCCTTAGAATAAAGGCAGTCGCCAAGTAGGCTTCAATTTGATGGTAGTCACTGGAAACGCTCATCCGTCATGAATGCTGACTAATTGATTCTGCGGACTATTCAATTCTTTGGGATATGAAATTCCTCAAAATCCACTCAAATAGAGCTGTGGACAGTCTATGAATAAAATACCAGTAATAGCTATCGATGGACCTTCTGGCTCTGGAAAGGGAACAATAGCAGCAAAGGTTGCTGAAAAATTGGGCTTTTTGCTTTTGGATAGCGGTGTGCTTTATCGAATACTAGGAATAGCGGTTTTGAAGGGGGGTGTGCACTTGGAAGATATCGACAGGTTGACTGCTTTAGCGCTGCAAATGGATATCGAGTTTGGCCCCTCCGGCCTCGATTCAGTCACTCTGGACGGGGAAGATGTGAGTCTGGAGATTCGGACCGACATAGGTAGTCAGATGGCATCAAAAGTTGGTGCTATTCCAGCGGCGAGGAATGCTCTCTTTAAGCGTCAATTGGCCTTCCGAAAACCTCCTGGCCTAGTCGCCGACGGGAGAGATATGGGAGCAGTAGTCTTCCCAGATGCTGCAGTGAAAATCTTCCTTACAGCAAGTGCCGAAGAGCGTGCTCAAAGGCGTTATAAGCAGTTGATAGGTAAGGGTATTGATGCTACCCTGCCGGACCTTTTGCAAGAGCTAAGAGAGCGGGATAAGCGAGATAGTCAGCGCGAAATTTCGCCACTGAAACCCGCCGAAGATGCCACGATTTTAGACACCACCCATCAGAGTATTGATGAAGTTGTTAATCAGGTAATGGCACAATGTAACAACGAGCTAGGAATGGCTTGAATTTAGAAGAAACTGTTTTCAACTAGCACCACCAGTATAGGCAAGTTGATAATTACTTTAAATAACCCCGCGAACGCTGGATTGCGGATAGTTATAGAGTTGATAAACTATACTCTATAACTTATTGTAATGTATGGATAAATAATGAGTGATAATTTTGCAGAACTGTTTGAAGAAAGCTTAATAGAAATAGATATGACCCCAGGTGCTATTGTTACCGGCATCGTGATCGAAATTGACTCAGACTGGGTCACTGTGCACGCCGGACTCAAATCTGAGGGCGTGATTCCCCGAATACAATTCCTCGACGAACAGGGTAATTTGTCCCTGGAAATTGGCGATGAAGTCAAAGTTGCACTAGAAACTGTGGAAGACGGTTTTGGTGAAACCCGTCTGTCTCGTGAGAAAGCCAAGCTTGCTGAATCATGGATGAAGCTAGAAGCCTCCTACGAGAAGAACGATATTGTTACTGGTGTCATCAACGGTAAAGTTAAAGGTGGCTTTACGGTAGATTTGAACGATATCAGGGCATTCTTACCTGGATCATTGGTCGACGTGCGCCCGGTTCGTGACACGCTTCATTTAGAAGGCCAGGAGCTTGAGTTTAGGTTAATTAAACTGGATCAAAAACGAAATAATGTAGTGGTTTCACGTCGTGCCGTGCTTGAGTCAGTGAGCACCGAAGAACGCGACGCGCTGTTAGAAAAATTGCAAGAAGGTATGTCAGTCAAAGGCATGGTCAAGAACTTGACTGATTATGGTGCTTTTGTCGACTTGGGTGGTGTTGACGGTCTTCTGCACATCACGGACATGTCCTGGAAACGCATTAAGCATCCTAGCGAAATCGTTAATGTTGGTGATGAGATCGATGTAAAGATACTTAAGTATGATCGTGACCGAAACCGTGTGTCGCTGGGGTTGAAGCAACTTGGTGAAGATCCTTGGGTAGCTATTAAGGCTCGTTATCCTGAAAAAATTCAGGTTAAGGCAGTTGTCACAAATTTAACTGATTATGGCTGTTTCGCTGAGTTGGAAGAAGGTGTTGAAGGTCTTGTGCACGTATCAGAAATGGATTGGACTAATAAGAATATTCATCCTTCTAAAGTTGTGCAGCTTGGTGATGAAATCGATGTCATGATTCTTGATATTGACGAAGAGCGACGCAGAATTTCGCTGGGGATCAAACAGTGCTTCCAGAATCCATGGGATGGCTTCGCTGAGAGCTTTAAGAAGGGTGAGAAAATTTCCGGGAGTATAAAGTCTATTACTGATTTTGGTATTTTTATCGGTTTGGATGGAAACATTGATGGATTAGTTCATTTGTCTGATATTTCTTGGGATGAGCCCGGCGAAGAAGCAGTGCGGGAATACAAGAAAGGTGATGAAATTGAAACCGTTATTCTATCCATTGACTCGGAGCGTGAACGTATTTCCCTTGGTGTTAAGCAATTAGAAGATGATCGATTCATGAACTACGTTTCAGAATTTGAGAGAGGTAGCATTGTGAAAGGCACTATTTCTGCATTGGATGTAAAATCAGCCACTATTACTCTTCGAGAAGGTGTCGAGGGAGTGTTGCGCGCATCAGAACTCAGTCGCGATAAAGTGGAGGATGCGCGGAATGTTCTTAACGAAGGAGATGAGATTGAAGTTAAGATCGTTTCCGTCGATCGTAAGACTCGCGTTCTAAGCCTTTCAGTTAAAGCGATTGAGATTGATAATGAAAAATCTGCAATCCAAGACCATAAGAAGACAGACACTGCAGATGCATCCCTTGGAACAATTGGTGATTTAATTAAAGCGGAAATGGATAAGAGCTAGCTGTAAACCTAATCATTATTTTATGATAGGCTATAAAAACCTCAGTCTTTACAACGCCTTCAAGCGTGGTTAAAGTGCAATACAACAGGGGGAAATATGACTAAGTCTGAACTTATAGATCGCATTGCTAGCAAGCAAACACAACTCTCATCGAAGGATGTGGAGTTAACGGTCAAAGCTGTCCTCGAGTATATGTCTTCGGTTTTGGCCGAAGGCGGAAGAATTGAAATTCGCGGATTTGGTAGTTTCTCTCTTCATTACCGGGTACCTCGTATCGGAAGGAATCCCAAAACAGGTACTCCAGTAGTTCTAAGTGGTAAATATGTTCCACACTTTAAACCAGGTAAAGAATTGCGAGATAGAGTTAATAATAGCTTACTCGCTGACTAGCAATTTTAAGCCACGGCTCGGGGGCTAAATTTAATAACGGCATCGCCCCGAGGGTTATGCCGTTTTTTATTCTGTTCAAAATGATGGTCTGAAATGAAAAAGCTAGGCCAGTTACTTTCAGGTTTGTTTCTAATTTTGGTGTTTATTGCAGCAATAACCTTCTCCAATATTAACTCAACTCCAGTCAATATCTCTTTTGGGCGTTGGGAATTCCAAGCAGTTCCAGTTTCAGTCTGGATCATCGCAGCTTTCGTGACAGGTGGTTGCCTTGGGCTCGTCCTAGGTTTAGGGATTTGGCGAAACTTTAGATCAAAATCAAAAATCAAGCGTCTGATCAAACAATTGGCCGAGTCGCAACAAGAAGTGTCTCAGCTCCGGACAATATCCATGAAGAATATTCAATAACCATGGGATATCTGAATATTTACCTAATTGTGCTTGCCGCCGTTTTTGCTGGATGGCTACTAGGCCGTCTTACTTCTTCTCAAAATTCTGCTAATCCGAAAAAAGCTACCGATTCCTTTGGAGGCTATTTTGTTGGCCTAAACTACTTGCTTAATGATGAGCCTGATGAGGCTCTTGATACTTTCATTAAGGGCATAGAAATAAATAGTGACACCATTGAGACTCACCTAGCTCTTGGTGCTCTGTTAAGGCGACGAGGGAAGGTCGACAAAGCCATTAAAGTCCATCAGGCCTTGCTGGGCCGTCCTGCGCTGGGTCGCCACTTCTCAGATTCAACACGGTTACAGCTGTCGAGGGACTACATAGCAGCAGGTTTTTTGGATCGGGCAGAGCGCTTGCTTCAAGAAATTTTAAATGAAAATGCCAGTGAAAGTGCTAAATGGGACGCACTTAGCCTTTTAATAACGATCTACCAAACAGAAAAAGAATGGGAAAAGGCTATCGATTGTGCAAAATGCTTGTTGGTTAATGAGCAGTACAATAAAGGTAAGGAGCTGCGAGTCGCCGCGTCTCACTACTGTTGTGAACTCTCAGAGTTATGCCTCAGCGAAGATAAGGCTTCTAAGGCGAGAGAACAGATCACGCGAGCATTTATATTCGACCGGGGTAATGTGAGAGCTTCATTGTTATTGGCACAGATAGAGCTGCGACTCGGGAACTACAAACAGGCGATTAAAGAGCTGGTTCGAATTAGAACTAACAACCCAGAATTTATCAGTCAGGTGCTTGGTCCGCTGGCGGAATGTTACGCTGAACTGGAAAACATGTCTGAGTATGAAAAACTTTTAACCAATACACTGCATGATGAGCCTAACATAATTGTAGTGTTGGCTTTATCGGAAATGGTCAAGAGCAGGTCTGGTGATGAAGCGGCTATAGAGCTTCTAAATGAATACTTAACGAAAAAGCCTTCGATAATCGGCTTGGTGGAATTATTACGATTACAAATTCCGAATGCAGAAACTGCAATCAGTAGTAATCTAAATTTACTGCAACAGATGATTAATAAATTACTGCGAAAAAGAGCAGCTTATCAATGTAATCATTGTGGTTATGAATCGCGAAGCTTATATTGGCTTTGCCCTAGCTGTCAGAAATGGGACAAAATAAAACCAATACTTGAAGCAGATAGTGCCTAGACTCGGCAATACTTTTGCGGTGATTAAACTTGCTTCTTCGTTACAAGCAGTTCGGTTTTTTATATAGGGTAGTAGGGGTAGAGAACTTGGAAAGGAAGATCGTCGTCGCCTTGGATTTTGAATCCTCCGAGCAAGCTTTTGAGTTGCTGGATCGTGTCGATTCCGACTTATGTAGAGTCAAAGTTGGCAAGGAGCTTTTTACCATCGGCGGGCCAAACTTGGTTCGACAGATCATAGATCGGGGGTTCGATGTATTCCTGGATTTAAAATTTCATGATATTCCCAACACTGTGGCTAGAGCTGTTAAGGCAGCGTCAACTCTTGGCGTGTGGATGATAAACGTACACGCGTCCGGTGGCATGGCGATGATGGAGCAGGCGAAGGAAGCTTTAGAGCCGATGGGCTCAGACAAGCCCCTGTTAATAGCTGTTACAGTGCTCACAAGCCTTCTTACAGAAGATTTAGTACAAATTGGCGTTGCTGCAAATCCCGAGGACCAAGTGAGTAAGTTAGCATTTTTAACTCAAGAGGCGGGCTTAGACGGGGTTGTTTGCTCCGCCGCTGAAACACGCTTACTGCGGTCGCAATTTCCTAAAGATTTTTGCCTAGTTACTCCAGGCATTCGACGCTTAGAAGATGCGTCCGGAGATCAAAGGCGAGTCGTTGGACCAGCTGATGCGATTCTAAATGGTAGTAACTTCTTAGTGGTTGGGCGCCCCATAACTCGAGCAGAAGAACCGAATGAAGTATTGAAAGAGTTTAATTCCGCTGTAGCTAGCTTTCGATAATTTCTTTGCTAGACTTTTAGTAGTAGCCAAGAACTTTTTTCACTAGTGACAAGCAAGTTGCTATCAATAAAATTCAAAGGTTGTGCGTGATGTTCGGGGCTGTTTTATTCTCCTATCATTCTGACCCCTCTCATTTAGAGTTAATGCCACTGCGGCGACTGGCGGGTAAATGAGCTAGCTAAATACCAATAGCACATGCGCGACATCTATAGCAGCCATTTTAGATAGGTTTGGTATTGTGAAGGCGCAAGAAATCGTCGCTTCCCGAGAGACGTTCGATAAATTTCGTTCTATTGATGAATTGACTGACGTTGAGGGAATCGGTGCAGTAGAGCGGTGTATAAGAATCGTGGCAGAATCGTAATTTTAGACAGTTAATACTTTTTAGGATATTTGAATAACAAGACACTTTCATAAGCTTCTGAAAGCTCATGATTTTATTACTGAAAACTTCCAATTTGCCGATATAATAGAGAGATTATCTTCGTTCTTGAGCTGATGCCTTTATGTCATTACCGGTATTCCTTTTGGTGGTTTTTCTTTCCGCTGTGCTGCTGACCGGGTTTGTGCGAATTGTAGCTATTCGTGCGAAAATTTTGGATCTTCCCACCTCAAGAAGTGCTCATGTCTCCCCAACTCCAGTCGGTGGGGGAGTTAGCATCGCATTGGTAACTCTAATTTCCATTTGTATATTTTTCTATAATGGCAACATTCCAGCCAATGAATTTCTGGCTCTTTGTAGTGCTGGTCTGGTCGCTGGAGTGGGTCTGTTTGATGATATAAAAAAACTTAATATCCGTTGGCGTCTTCCTGCTCAATTATTAGCTGCTATTTGGTCTGTTTGGTGGCTAGGAAACACACCCTCTATTGATATTGCTATATTTACGCTTAATAATTGGTTTATTCTAAACGTGCTAGCCATTCTTGCCCTTCTTTGGCTGCTAAATTTATATAATTTTATGGACGGAATTGATGGTCTGGCGGGTTCTGAGCTAGTTTTTGTAAACGCATTTGTTCTTATGTTCGTTATAAGTAATAACGATGAAGTAATAATGCTGATAGCTGCAGCATTACTGGCATCTGGTGCCGGGTTTCTGTTCTGGAATTTACCGCCAGCAAAAATTTTTATGGGCGATGTTGGTAGTGGATTTGCTGGATTTATAACAGGGATTATGGCTTTACTCTCAATGCATCATGGCACTTTAACTATATGGACTTGGTTGTTACTTCTGGGAGTTTTTATCACTGATGCGACGGTCACCTTGATTATTCGTTTTCGGAATGGGGAAAAGTGGTATGAAGGGCACACTAATCATGCTTATCAAAATGCTGCTCGAAGGTATAGGAGTCACGGCAAAGTGACGATAGCAGTGCTAGCTATAAACTGTTTGTGGTTGGCTCCCCTAGCCTGGTACACAGTAGAGCGGCCTGATTTAGGAGTATTTATCTGTATTGTGGGTATGATTCCATTATTTCTTTCGGCATTAAGATTGAAGGCAGGGCATTTAGTAGTTACTGGTGAGGGCTTAAGCTAAGAAGGTAATTGCGAAAATTTCACAAATATACTCTTACAAAAAAGAAACCTGGGCAGAAAAATATAGGCAGAAATTAGTTGGAATGCTTATAGTTAAAGGTAATTCGGGGTTTTTGGGCCAGGTCACAGTTATTGTAAAGGCTAAATTTTACTCAGATTAATAATTGACCTGAATGGTTAGTTTTAAGATAGAAATGTAGATTCAAAAGACTGGAGAGATTTATGCATTTATACTCAATTCCACTGTCACGATCGATCAAACAAATGCTGCTTATGCTTGCTGATAGTATGATGATTGTTATGGCCTTAGGTTTTTCCTTTACACTATTGAGTAAGGATTTTTTTGCCCAGGAGCAGCGCTTTTATATCTATTTGACAGTAGCTACGATTCTTAGCGTTCTTTATTTTACTCGCATCGGTCTGTACAGAGCTCTAGTCTTATATATGGGGTTGCAATCTGGGTTCGTAGTCTTGCAAGGGGTAACTATAGCAACATGCCTAGTAACGGCGTCATACTTTTTTTCTCAAACAGCGCAGCCATCTGACTATTCTATTCTGCCAATTTTTTGGATGATTGCGCTACTACTTATTGGTGGTAGCAGATTCGCAGCAAAAGTTATTTTGCAGAATCTAATTCAAAATTTTCGCCCTAAAGAACCAGTAATAATCTATGGTGCCGGTAGTTCCGGCATGCAGCTAGTGGTCGCATTGCAAAATGGTGATCAGTATCTACCTGTTGCCTTTGTTGACGATAGTCGTCGAATGCTTGGGAGCACAGTGCATGGGATACGAGTTTACAATCCAAATTCTCTCTATGAATTAATCGAAAGCTTATCAGTGAGGCAAATTTTGCTGGCGATTCCTTCTGCCACTCACACAGAACGAAAAGGAATATTAAATCGCTTAGAACATTTGCCGGTACATGTAAAAACTGTGCCCGACTTGTTTGATATGGTTTCCGGGAAAGTCGGTGTCGATGAGGTTAAAGATATCGATATTGAGGATTTGCTTGGTCGAGATATTGTACCGCCGAATCCAGAGTTATTAGGTGCTTGCATTAAAGGGCAGGCTGTAATGGTGACTGGGGCGGGAGGCTCAATTGGATCAGAGCTTTGCCGACAGATCTTAACTATTAAACCTTCTAGATTAATATTGCTTGATTCTTTTGAGTATGGTCTTTACGAATTAGAGAATGAACTTCGGGGAAAATTTAAGGGATTGGAGCGCAGCGATGATATCGAAATAATCGCTTTGCTTGGTTCCGTGTGTAACCGAATCCAAATGGAAAATGTTATAGAGAGTTTTGCAGTTGACACGGTCTATCACGTAGCTGCGTATAAACAAGTTCCTATGGTGGAAAAAAATATTGTCGAAGGAGCGCAGAATAATATATTTGGTACTTTAATCCCGGCTCAAGCAGCGGAGAAATACGGAGTTAAGAACTTCGTGTTGATATCTACTGACAAGGCAGTGAGACCAACAAATTTCATGGGCGCTACCAAGCGCTTTGCAGAGCAGGTGCTACAAGCATTATCACAACGCAATGGTGCGACTAAGTTCAGCATGGTTAGATTTGGAAACGTGCTCGGCTCCTCTGGCTCGGTGGTCCCCCTATTTCGCAAGCAAATTAGCATGGGCGGGCCAGTTACAGTTACTCATCCCGAAGTGACGCGCTATTTCATGACCGTACAAGAAGCAGCGCAACTTGTCCTCCAGGCTGGGTCAATGGCAACCGGTGGTGATGTGTTCGTGCTTGATATGCATGAACCGATTCGAATCGTTGATCTTGCAAAGAAAATGATCCACTTGATGGGTTATAACATTAGAGATGAAGGTTCTTATCGTGGTGATGTCGCTATTGAATACACCGGCCTGCGCCCTGGTGAAAAGCTTTATGAAGAGTTAATGATCGGTGAGTATGTAACTGGGACAGAGCATCCGAAAATAATGCGTGTTGAAGAAGAAACACTTGCTTGGGATGCACTGAGATTATTATTAGACCGATTAGTAGTAGCTTGTGAAAAGATTGATTTGCCACAAATACGAGAAATATTGATGGAGGCTGTTGATGGTTTCGAACCTAAAGAAGAGGTGAGTGATCCTTTATGGAGGCTTTACTATGCGGCCGAAAAGAACGGCAGCGGTTCGTCTATGGGTGGGCAAATAACAGAAGAGCAAGAAAAGAAAGTTACACCACTGTTTAAGGATTAGCAGTGATCAGAGAACGAATAGCTAGGTAAGTAAGTCACGTCTAATAAAACTGCGAGTTACCTAGCTGCCTACGTTTTACCACATTAACCACTTATAACTTAATAGGTCTTCTGTATTACTCTTCCAGCGAAACTGAGTTGATAAGCACTGGCTCCAGCGGAACATCTTGATAGCCTCGACTTGCACCGGTAGGGACGGCGGCAATTACATCTACGATATCCATACCTTCAATTACCTTTCCGAATGCTGTATAGCCCCAGCCTTGAGAACTTTCATTTTGGAAATCTAAGCGGCCATTATTTACCAAATTTATAAAAAACTGTGACGTTGCGCTATCAACAACATTGGTTCTCGCCATGGCGATGGTTCCACGCTCATTGGAAATGCCGAGATTCGCTTCATTTTTTATCGCATCGTAGGTGGATTTCTGAACCATATCTGGAGTAAAGCCACCGCCCTGGATCATAAAGCCTCTGATAATTCGATGAAATACTAGTCCATCAAAATAGTCGTTTTCTATGTAGCGGAGAAAGTTCTCCACTGTAATCGGTGTTAGATCAGGTCGGAGTTCAATTTTTATAGCACCTAATGTGGTATCAATTACGATAACAGGGTTGTCTTGAGCCATAGCTGATGTACTCATTGCGAGTAAAATGGCGAATAGTAACGCTCGCATATTAGTTCTCCACTTCAAAATTCTAAATTTATAAGGTCGCTACTATACATTAATTAGGGCGATCTTAACCATACGTGAGCAGCGCTCAAGCTGTCTGGGATGGTAGAAAAGGTTCTAGAGTTTTTATTCTAAGCAGGATGTTCAGCCAAACCCCCATCCGGAATCCGGGCTGGGAGATGGGGATCCGAATCGGAGACGCCGAGACGGGTTGGGTGACGGACTTCATCCTCTACCCGTGGGGAGATCCGAGGGAAACCCTGGCCACGAGTGCGAGTGGCCGTCAGGGCTGGAACGGGGCAGAGTTCGTCGCAGTAGATCGCGACGGGAACATATACGGCGGTGAGCCCGTCTCGCGCAACATCCAGAAGTACGTACGGGTCAGGTAGTAGACCCCATTAACAAAAGCGTTATTTGAAAGCTCTAATGTCCGCTTTCGACCCAAAGCGGACATTCATGGGTTTGTAGTTCTGATGTCACGTCTGCCTCGGGTATCTCGCAGGGCAGCGCCTGATCATTATTTTATCTCTGTCGTTTTAGTTAGTTTTATCGAATTGGAAATTTTGCGGTTTTCTTACTAATTTTACTATTCCTTCTTGGCCTTGAACGTGCCGGTCAACAAGCCACCTGCAATGTCGAGCATACCCGACCAAACACCTTCTTCATCGACTGTGCCTTTGTAGCTGACTGGGGCCGACTGACCCTGTAAATCCGCCTCAAACGAGACCGTGACGTTGCTCCCATCCACCATACCGGTAATATCATTCTCTCCGAGGGCGTCGGACGAATAGTGTCCTGTGAGTTTCATGCCCTCCTGCACGAGCGTGAGTTCGGGCATGGTTATGCCTTGATCGCTCGATACTTCTAAGATCCATGAACCCGTCATGTTTGTCTGTGCACTAGACTGGGCCACGACGGCGAACATAATTGCGATTGCTGTAACCAGATTACCTGCGAGTCGTATGTTGTTGAGTCTCATTTGTGTCTCCTGTGCCTATTTGATTGGCTTAGTGTGTACTGGAAGACTAATAGCTATCTCCATTCAAGTCCACGCGTTATAAAAGAGGCAGATCCAATATAGTATGTATAGGGGTGCGATGGGACCTACTTGGGTAAGTTGGGGCTGCGAGAAGGCTAAACTAAGTTGAATGTTGATGGGCATCAATTGAGGTATTGAGCAGAGGAGGGTAGTTAAAGTCTTTCTTCTATATATAGGCTATTTTAAGTTTACATGATGTAGGGCTAAATCTAATGTCAAGGATGCTAAATAGAGGTTTCTTAGAGAGGAGGGAATTAGAGTCTTTGAAAAAGAAAACCCGTATAGCTGCAGAGCTGCACGGGTTTTTGTTTGGCTGCCCAACCAAGACTCGAACTTGGAACCAAGTGATTAACAGTCACCTACTCTACCATTGAGCTATTGGGCAGTAGAACTTGCTCGTTTACAACAACCGGTTAATCCCTTCAACCGAGATTCTCTTAATATCGTTATCCTGGGGACAAGACAGTATAGCTGCAAACCGCGCGTATACTAATTAGAAAAGGCAATCTGGTCAACACTCACTGTAACCCGATGGTCATTCTGAGGTAATCTTAGGGGTTTGCGGAAAGACCGGCGCTTTAGTATGCGAGATCAATTCAAGATTCAATCTAACTTCCAGCCCGCTGGAGACCAGCCGGAGGCAATCGCCAAGCTAGTTGAAGGCTTAGAGGATGGCTTGCACGCACAAACCCTTCTCGGGGTTACCGGGTCTGGCAAAACATTTACTATTGCTAACGTGATTCAAAGCGTTCAAAGACCCACCCTGGTAATGGCTCCGAATAAAACCCTGGCTGCACAGCTCTACGGTGAATTCAAAGAGTTCTTTCCAAAAAATTCAATCGAATATTTCGTCTCTTACTACGATTACTATCAGCCTGAAGCCTACGTGCCCTCATCCGATGTATATATAGAAAAAGATGCCTCAATTAACGATCATATTGAGCAGATGCGTCTGTCTGCAACAAAAGCTCTGTTAGAAAGATCTGACGTTATCGTGGTTGCGACGGTTTCGGCAATATACGGTCTGGGAGATCCGAAATCCTATTTGAAAATGGTCGTTCATCTCGATCGCGGCGATCGTATAGATCAGCGTAATTTACTAAAACGTTTAACTAACCTTCAATACACTCGTAATGATATGGAGTTAAGAAGAGCGACCTATCGAGTGCGGGGCGACGTAATCGATATCTATCCGGCAGAATCAGAGCGCAATGCTATCCGCATCGAACTATATGATGACGAAATTGAAAGGCTCTCTTTCTTTGACCCTTTAACAGGTGCTGTAATCAAGCAGGTTCCTAGATTGACTGTTTTTCCTAAGTCTCATTATGTAACGCCACGAGAGACCCTCTTAGGAACATTGGACGATATCAAAATTGAGCTCCGCGAGAGATTAGAAGAATTAAGGCAAAACAATCGTCTCGTTGAAGCGCAGCGATTAGAACAGAGAACGAAGTATGATTTAGAGATGATTCAGGAGCTAGGATATTGCACCGGCATTGAAAACTACTCTCGCTATCTTTCGGGCCGAGAAACTGGCGAGCCGCCCCCCACTCTTTATGATTATTTACCCTCGAATGCTTTGATAGTTGCAGATGAATCTCATGTCTCTATTCCACAGTTAGGTGCAATGTACAAAGGCGATCGTTCACGTAAGCAAACCTTGGTCGAATATGGATTTCGCTTACCATCAGCGTTGGATAATCGTCCACTTAGATTTGAGGAGTGGGAATTATTAACACCACAAATTATTTTTGTTTCAGCTACTCCAGGTCCTTATGAGAAGGAGCATGAAGGACAACTTGTTCGGCAAGTCGTCCGACCCACGGGATTAGTCGATCCGGTAGTTGATGTTCGTCCAGCTTCATCGCAGGTCGATGACCTTTTATCAGAAGTTCGGAAAGTTATCAGTAATGAAGAACGAGTTTTAGTCACTGTCCTGACAAAAAGAATGGCAGAAGATTTAACTGATTATCTTGCAGAGCATGATGTTCGCGTTCGCTACCTGCACTCTGATATTGAAACAGTAGAGCGTTCAGAAATACTCCGTGATTTGCGGCTTGGTAGCTTCGACGTATTAGTAGGTATTAATTTGCTCCGAGAAGGATTGGATATACCAGAAGTGGCCCTCGTAGCAATTTTGGATGCGGATAAGGAAGGTTTCCTGAGGTCCGAAAGGTCGTTAATTCAAACAATGGGACGTGCTGCTCGAAACCTAAATGGAAGGGCAATTCTTTATGGGGATTCAATAACTGGGTCTATGCAGCGGGCAATGGATGAGTCACATAGGAGAAGAGAGATACAGCTGGAGTATAATAAAAAGCATAATATCACCCCCGTAGGTGTGACGAAAAAAGTTCTGGATGTCATGGAAGGTGCATATGCCAACCCAGGTTCTCGGGTGCGGACTCGTAACCGTGGAGTTACAGAAAAAAATGGCGCCTATAACCGGCTGGATTTCTCAGATCCTTCGGCAGTACTGAAAGAAATTCAAAATTTGGAAACTGAAATGTATGAGCATGCCAAAAATCTAGCTTTCGAGCTGGCAGTCGATACCAGGGACAGAATTGCTGAGCTGAAAAGTCAGTTGTTGAAGTAATAGCTTAAGCTATTAATGGTAGTGCTGGAATCACCAGATAAATGCATCGACAGTGGGGTGCCGGATTCCGTATAATCGCCAGTCCTTTAATAGGGCTCGAATTAAGTTTCGTAGGCGCGTAGCTCAGTTGGTTAGAGCGCTACCTTGACATGGTAGAGGTCACCAGTTCGAATCTGGTCGTGCCTACCACTTCATTAAAGTTTAAAAATTCAGCGAAGGTTTTTTTAACCACTATCAATTAAGTTTCTATGATATCTATATGAGCTTTCTTGGAATGCATAGCTAGAATATTTATAAAGTAGTTATTGGAATTAAGATTAATGCTACAAATTACTCTTCCGGATGGCAGCAAGCGGGATTACGAAAACCCTGTTTCTATTGCCGAAATTGCAGAATCTATTGGCCCGGGCTTGGCTAAAGCGGCCCTGGCTGGTCGTATTGATGGGGCGCTAGTAGACACCTCACATGTGGTCGCGGAAAACGCTGAAGTGGCTATTGTTACGGAAAGAGATAGTGATGGTGTTGAGGTGCTGCGACACTCCTGTGCGCATTTAATGGCTCAGGCCGTGCAACGACTTTTTCCTGAAGCCCAAGTAACCATCGGTCCAGTAATTGGCGATGGTTTCTTTTACGATTTTTCCTATGAGCGACCTTTTACTCCTGAAGATCTTGCGGCCATAGAAAAAACTATGGGTGAGATTGTTAAGGAGAATTTACCGATTGATCGCTCCGTGATGAGCAGAGATGAAGCCATTGCCATGTTTAAGGAGATGGGTGAGAAATATAAAGTTGAAATAATCGAGAGTATTCCTGGTGATGAGGACCTATCTTTTTATCGGCAGGGAGAGTTTATCGACCTTTGTCGTGGCCCTCATGTTCCTAGCACTAGTAAATTCAAGGCTTTTAAACTTACCTCAGTCGCCGGTGCGTATTGGCGTGGCGATGCTGAGAATGAAATGCTCCAAAGAGTCCATGGCACTGCTTGGGGTTCTAAAGCAGATTTAAAGCTCTATTTGCAGCGTTTGGAAGAGGCGGAAAAACGCGATCATAGAAAACTAGGTAAACACCTGAATCTTTTTCATTTTCAGGAAGAGGCCCCAGGAATGCCTTTTTGGCATCCAAAGGGTTGGACTCTTTACCAGATTATTCAGCAATACATGAAGGGCGTTCAAGACGCCAACGGTTATAAGGAAATTAATACTCCCCAGCTGGTTGACTCTAGCTTGTGGAAGAAATCAGGCCATGAAGCGAAGTTTTCTGATGAGATGTTTACTGTAGAAGCAGCTGATAACCGAATTTACGTGATTAAGCCGATGAATTGCCCCTGTCATGTTCAAGTTTTTAACCAAGGCTTAAAAAGCTATCGTGACTTGCCTCTGCGGCTAGCTGAATTCGGCTCCTGCCATCGCTACGAGCCATCTGGTAGCATGCATGGTCTCATGCGAGTGCGGAGCTTTGTTCAAGACGATGGCCATATTTTCTGTGCCGAGGAGCAGATTCAGGCTGAAGTTGCTAGCTTTATGGATTTGTTGTTTGCGGTTTATCGGGACTTTGGTTTTAACGAAGTTATTCTGCGGCTTTCAACCCGTCCTGAGAAAAGGGTTGGATCTGAGGAACTTTGGGATAAGGCTGAGCAGTCCCTCAAAGATGCCCTAAATGCCACTGGCCTTCATTGGGAGTTGGTTCCTGGAGAAGGGGCTTTCTACGGGCCGAAGATTGAGTGTTCTCTTAAAGATTGCATGGGTCGAATTCAGCAGTGCGGTACCATTCAAGTAGATTTTTTTACTCCCGGGAGTCTTGGTGCTCAATATGTGGCAGAAGACAGTGACCGCAAAACTCCAGTAATGCTGCATCGGGCGATTTTAGGTTCGTTTGAGCGTTTTATTGGCGTATTAATCGAGCAATATGCTGGGGCTATGCCGGCATGGTTGTCGCCTGAGCAAGCTATTATTCTTAATATTACTGACAAACAGGCAGGATATTGCCTAAATCTCGAAGAATCCTTGAAAAATAAAGGGTTTAGAGTGTCTGCGGACTTGAGAAATGAGAAGATCGGCTTTAAAATCCGCGAGCACACTTTACAGAAAATTCCCTATCTCTTGGTAGTCGGAGATAAAGAAGTCGAATCTGGCACTTTGGCAGTAAGAAAGCGGGGTGGTGAAGATCTGGGAACTATGACAATTGATGACTTTTGCGACCACCTAAGCCAGGATGTTGCCCATTTGGGTCGCAGTGGCGTTATTAAAGAAATAGCTAACAACGTCAATGGCGTCGCAAAAGAAGACGTTGCTATTTAGAGCTAGAAGCATCCAGAGCTTGAGTAGTATTTACATGAATCGAATCGAGGAATAAGCGCTTGCGCAGATTATGAGGAGTAGTTCCAAAAAACCTATCATCAATGAGTTCATCGAAGCCAGCGAAGTAAGATTAGTTGGCGCTGAAGGTGAGCAACTGGGAGTTGTTAGTATTGATGAAGCGCGTGTCGTTGCCGCAGAAATCAAACTTGATTTAGTGTTAATAGCGCCCGATGCAGAGCCACAAGTCTGCAAGATTATGGACTATGGCAAACATATATTCGATTTGAAGAAGCAAAAGGCTGCAAATAAGAAAAAGCAGCGACGAATTCAGGTTAAAGAAATAAAATTTCGACCAGGGACGGAAGAAGGGGATTATCAGGTAAAACTACGCAACCTGATACGTTTCCTAGAAGATGGGGACAAAGCCAAGGTGTCGTTAAGATTCCGTGGCCGAGAACTCGCCCATCAACATCTTGGACTGCAGCTTGTTGAACGAATCCGCGATGATTTAGTTGAACATGGCACTGTTGAGCAGGATCCCAAGATGGAAGGCCGGCAAATTGTCATGGTATTGGCACCGGTCAAAAAGCGCTAATAGTAGTCAGGGTCAGTGTCCATTGATCCAGCTGGATTAATGGACACTGACCTTTTTGATTATTAGAATATTATCAAAAGCCCAGTGTGGGCAAATGCGGAGTTACAAATGAGTGTTGGTAAACTAAAAACCCATAGGGGTGCTGCGAAA
Source organism: Gammaproteobacteria bacterium (assembly GCA_012960305.1). GTDB lineage: Bacteria > Pseudomonadota > Gammaproteobacteria > Pseudomonadales > Pseudohongiellaceae > UBA9145. The sequence continues at coordinate 190,418 of DUBM01000020.1, forward strand.
CGGTTTAAGAAAACTGGATCCGGTTTTAAGCGCAAGAGTGCTTACAAGAGTCACATCTTGACGAAAATGACCACCAAGCGTAAGCGTCAGCTGCGTGGAACTTCTGCAGTGCATGCAGTCGATATTCCAGCAGTAAAGCGTATGTTACGTGAAATATAAACGGTATCCGTCAGGAGATAACTAATGGCTAGAGTAAAGCGCGGCGTCATTGCGAATAGACGTCACAAAAAAGTTTTAAAGCAGGCTAAAGGATACTATGGTGCTCGCAGCCGTATCTTTCGAGTCGCGAAACAAGCAGTTACCAAAGCTGGGCAATATGCTTATCGAGATCGTCGAGTTAAGAAAAGGGTATTTAGAGCACTTTGGATTACTCGAATCAATGCGCTAGCGCGTCAAAATGGTATGAGCTACAGTCAACTAATCGCTGGATTAAAGAAAGCCAATATTGAAATCGATAGAAGAGTTTTGGCTGACTTGGCAGTACACGACAAACCAGCTTTTACAGCAATAGTAGATCAAGCAAAAACCAGCCTAGCTGCTTAGCCCTCTTAGTGGAAGCGGCCCATGGCTGATACCGATTCCCTTCTTGCAGAGGCCCTGCAAGCGATTAAAAGCTCCGGTGATGAGAAATCACTGGAGTTTTTACGTGTACAATACTTAGGCAAGAAAGGCAGCCTCACTGTCTTATTAAAAACCCTTGGGCAACTTTCTCCGGAAGAGCGACCTAGCGCTGGAGAAAGAATTAACGCAGTTAAAAGGGAAGTACAGGAAGCGCTCGAACAAAAGAAGGGCCAGCTCATAAGCGCGGCTCTCGATGCGCAATTAAGTCAAGAATCTATCGATGTCAGTTTGCCCGGTCGGCGGCAAAGCAAAGGCGGCTTGCACCCTATAACTATTACTATCGACAGAATCACTCAAATATTTTCATCTGCTGGTTACGATGTTGCCGTCGGGCCCGAAATTGAAGATGAATATCACAATTTTGAAGCATTAAATATTCCTAGTCATCACCCTGCTAGAGCCATGCATGATACTTTTTATGTGAGTCCTGGCACTGTGTTACGAACCCATACTTCTCCGGTACAGGTTCATGTAATGGAAGGTGGTAAACCGCCATTCCGAATGATCTGTCCTGGTCGTGTTTATCGCTGCGATTCTGATCTAACGCATACTCCCATGTTTCATCAAGTGGAAGGTTTGTTCATCGATGAGAATGTGAGTTTCGCTGATTTAAAAGGCACGGTTGTGGGTTTTTTACATGCCTATTTTGAGGAAGAGATGGAGGTGCGCTTTCGCCCATCTTATTTTCCGTTCACTGAGCCTTCTGCTGAAGTAGATATGGGCTGCGTAAGTTGCGCTGGCAGCGGCTGTCGAATCTGCGGGCACACTGGATGGCTGGAAGTTATGGGGTGTGGGATGGTGCACCCAAAGGTTCTTGAAATGTCTGGTATAGACACGTCTGTCTACAATGGGTTTGCCTTCGGTATGGGTGTTGAACGTCTGGCAATGTTGCGCTACGACGTTAGTGATTTGCGTACTTATTTTGAGAATGATATTCGTTTTTTACAGCAATTTAATTAGATCCGGTTTTCTGAATGATTTTTAGTGTCGAGTGGTTAAAAGAATTTGTTGATCCTGAAATGGAGTTGCAATCGCTCGCGGAAGAATTGACCATGGCTGGATTAGAAGTAGATGGCTTAATTCCAGTGGCAAATAATTGTACTGGGATAGTAGTTGGTGAGGTTACTTCAGTAGTAAAACATCCAGATGCAGACAAATTAAGTTTATGCAAAGTCTCGGACGGAGAAAATTCCTTTCAGGTTGTATGTGGTGCGGCGAATGTTAGGGAAGGACTTAAGGCTCCGTTTGCCAAGGTTGGGGCTGAAATATACTCTACCGAAGATGAAAAGCCATTCAAAATTAAAACCGCGAAAATTCGAGGCACTGAATCAAATGGGATGTTGTGCTCCGCAGAAGAGTTAGGCATGGCCGAGGCCTCTGAAGGACTAATGGAATTACCAGAGGATGCCCCAGTAGGAGAAGATGTCCGCTGCTACCTCAATCTAAATGATACCAGTATAGAATTAGACTTGACTCCAAACAGGGGCGACTGCTTAGGTATGCTAGGGCTTGCGCGAGAGGTAGGAGTTCTCTGTCGTAAAGATGTCCTTATCGAAGAACCTGTGCGAGTCGCTGTTACTATCGATGAAGAATTGCCTATTGAGATTACAGCTGTTGATGCTTGTCCGCGCTATTTGGGTCGGGTAATTCGTAATATTAATCTTAACTCTGAATCTCCTGGATGGATGCAAGAAAAATTACGGCGTTCTGGTGTTCGTAGCATCGACCCCATTGTCGATGTAACTAATTTTGTTTTAATGGAATTAGGTCAGCCGATGCATGCCTTCGATTATGAGAAGCTAGAGGGCGGCATTGGAGTTCGATTCTCAGAGCCTAACGAAAAGCTAGTTTTGCTCGATGGCAAAGAAGTCGAACTGACTTCTAGAACTTTACTTATTACCGATGCGAAACAGCCGGTAGCTATAGCTGGAGTCATGGGTGGATTAAAAACTTCAGTGACGAAACAAACTCAACATGTGTTTCTTGAATGTGCTTTCTTTTCGCAACTAGCCATTTCTGGCAAAGCTCGTAGCTACGGTATGCATACTGATGCTTCCCATCGCTATGAAAGAGGTGTGGATTATCAGTTGCAGCACCGGGCAATGGAGAGGGCGACCAACCTTATGCTTGAGATAGTAGGTGGTGAGGCCGGGCCCATAACAGAAGCATTAGGAAATCTTCCTGAGCCACGGACAGTAACGCTAAAGTTCGCTTCAATCCTTAAATTTTTGGGGATTGATATTGAGAAAGCGGAAGTTCTGGATATCTTGAAGCGCCTTGGATTTCACTTAGTTCAGCAAACTGCGGACGAACTAAGCATAGAAGTACCATCTTATCGTTTTGATATAAGTATTGAGGCTGATTTAATTGAAGAATTAGCTAGAATATATGGCTATAACAAACTTCCCCAAACAGCTGGACTCGCAAGTCAGTCTCTAAAATCTCTGCCTGAGTCACAATTAAGTTTGTCGCGGCTTCAGCACCAGCTAGTTGCGTTGGGCTATCAAGAAGTTATCACCTATAGCTTCATTGATCCTGGTCACTGTAAATTGGTCATGGGGGAGGAAGTAGACGTTATTTCACTACAAAACCCAATCTCCCAAGAAATGTCAGTGATGCGGCCTAGCATTATTCCGGGATTGCTAAGTACTCTTAGTTACAACGAAAACCGTCAGCAAGACCGCCTCCGACTATTTGAAACCGGCTTGGTTTTTCAAAAAGAAGGTGACGAAACCGTACAATCTACCATGATTTCTGGATTGATATTCGGGAAAAGAAATCCAGATAACTGGAGCAATAACAAAGAATTAAGCGACTTTTATGATCTAAAAGGTGATATTGAAAATTTACTTGGGCTAGCGGGTGGTTCTGAACCTATATCGTTCCTTGCCGGGAACCATCCAAGCTTCCATTCGGGGCAATGTGCGGCGGTTAAGTCCGGAAAGCATCAGCTTGGTCATATTGGCGCTTTGCAACCTGTAATTCACCGAGAAATGGGCTTCAATGGCCCGGTATTCTTGTTCGAGTTGTATTTGGAGGCCGTACAATCAAAACAGCTGCCTCGAATAGAAAAGTTGTCTAAATTCCCCGAAGTCAGCAGGGATTTAGCAGTGGTTATCGAGGAATCGATCTGCTCTGACGATATATTGTCTACAGTTAGAGAAGAAGCTGGTGAGTTCTTAAGCTATCTTCGAATATTTGATGTTTATCAAGGGGATGCGATCGCAAAAAACAAAAAAAGTATCGCTTTGGGCTTGACGTGGCAACATCCTTCACGCACTCTTAGCGATGAAGAGGTAAATATAATAATTAGTAGCTGCGTCAATGCACTACAAGATAAATTTAATGCAAATTTGCGGAATTAGTTGGGGGGATTGACTATGACGGATGGAGGACTCACTAAGGCCGATATGGCGGAGCGCCTATTTGAAGAGCTAGGCTTGAATAAGCGAGAGGCCAAAGAAGTCGTCGAGCAATTTTTTGAAGAAGTCCGCCTCTCGCTAGAGCGAAATGAGCAAGTTAAATTGTCTGGATATGGCAATTTTGACTTAAGAGACAAGAAGCAGAGACCAGGCAGAAATCCGAAGACAGGCGAAGAAATTCCGATCAAAGCAAGAAGGGTCGTGACATTCAGGCCAGGACAGAAGTTAAAGGCAAGGGTAGAAGGCTATGCTGGAACCGAAGAATAACAATGAATTACCACCCATACCGCCGAAGCGTTACTTTACCATTGGTGAAGTAGGTGAACTTTGTGAGGTTAAACCCCATGTTCTGCGCTATTGGGAAGTAGAATTTCCTCAACTGAAGCCAGTTAAGCGACGCGGAAATCGCCGTTATTACCAACGTCAAGACGTGATCCTAATCCGCCAAATCAAGAGTTTGCTCTACGAGCATGGTTATACCATTGGTGGAGCCCGTAAAAAAATGAGTGATAATCCCGAAGAATTGACCAAAACTAATGTTAATTCTAGTGAGGTGAAGTCATTGGTACGGGATTTAGAGGAAGTAATATCCCGTTTGTAGTTATTGACGGCCACTCTCAAGAATTTTCAACTTCTACATTTTAGGTGCCGAGTACAATTCACGGCAGAATTCTCTTCATATAATTCATCTATTTCGGGGCGTAGCGCAGTCTGGTAGCGCACTACACTGGGGGTGTAGTGGTCGTCGGTTCAAATCCGGCCGCCCCGACCAAATTTTTATCCAACGCAATACAAAAACGTTCTAAAAGCCCTGAATTACGGGGCTTTCTGCGATATAATTAGTCCAACGCAATACATTCCAATACTACGAGATACCAACAATTTGTTGGTACTTTTGTTGGTACTTTTTGAAATATTAAATGAGATACCAACACTAGGTACGTCTTGCGACCAAATAGCAGATAGACATCAAAGTACTATCCTGTCCTATTGGAGATCATTGCATGCAAAAGCTGACAGCGTTGCCGACTACGTTTCGACAGTGCATTACACTGGGTGCATTGAACGCGCCCACCGAGAGTTAGGAATGTGGTCGTGAGTTATTCGCAATTATCTTCAAGGGATAATATGACGTCAATAATATAATTCATTGCGGAAGAATAAAACTAGCTGGCCATCAGTCTGGGAAGTGGGAGCCCTAAACCTCCCGCCATTGCCGGTTGCGCTAGAACATTTTTCTTTATTTGGGTGGATGAAGTGCGGAGGTCGTACTGCAACTTGACGATCTCACTACCCTTTCGGTTAAGAAAAGACTCTACCTCGATATTATAAGATTGATGCCCCCAGTCTTCTCCTACAACAAAAATATCTACATCCAGTGCTTCACATCCAGATACATATTCGAGTTCATAATACGGTCTAACGATATCGACACAGCGCAAGGCCTTTAGCATTTGCACTCTTTGTTCCAGAGGAATGACCGGTTTGTTCTGCTTATAAGAATTTACTACTTGATCTGAGGCGACTCCAACTGCAACAACACTGCCTAACCTTCGACATTGTTCCAGCAATGCAAGATGCCCTACGTGCAACATATCGAAAGTGCCTACCGTATATACAACCATTTGTTCTTTAGCTCCTAAATTCGTGCGGTTATTAGTTAACGTGCGATACCAACTCATTGGTTTTCTACAAGAGCCTCCATGCATAGATGCCCGAGATGCTGAGGGTATAAACAGCAAGAACATATACGCTACTAGGATTTCCAGAAAATTTTGGGGTTTTAATTTGCGCCACATTTAATGCCGCTAATAACATGCAAACAGCATAAAGAATGATCGAAAAAACTGTCTCACTAAATACCCTATCGAAGAGAAATAGAAAAACCAGAACTATGCTGTTGTTATCGAGAGCCAGACCTGTGTATTTGGAATCTGAAGAAAGACCATAAGTACTAAAATAACTTAGTCGAATTGCACTAGCTGCAAGAACAATAAAAGCACCCGCAAGAAATTCAGGCTCAAATCTCCCATAGCTTAGTAGAAGAATTGCTGGTGTAACTCCATAACTTACAATGTCTATTACTACATCAAGCTGACCACCAAATATTCGATCATTGCCGGTTCGCCCAGTCATTCTTCGTGCAATAAGTCCGTCTGCCCAGTCAAATGCAACTGCCCAAATCATTCCTATCATGGCCCCGTAGTAAATGCCTAGAATACTTAAGTAGATAGCTGAAACTGTGCAGGCTAAACCTGCTAAAGAACATACGTTAGGTAAATCTTTTACATACGAGAGGATTGTAGGCTGTGACTCTAAAGTGTCTACGCTGTGCGCTGACATAGTGGTCCTAGAATGGTGAATTTCAGTGAACTAATTAACCTTCACCGACATACAAATGGAGAATCATTTTCTTGCTATTCACTAAAATAGTTAAATGTGCATTCATCAAATTTAATAAATGATGACCGCTACTTTGATTTCCGAAAAATCAATGGACGAGTAATCAGGTATAACTGCAGCACGACAGCTACGGTGATAGCGGTAGATAAAATACTATGAAAAGCAAAACTGCCCCCCATTTGCTTAAAGACAATGGGGCGTAATAGCGAGGGTAGGGGCTAGACGCCTGTAGGCTCGTTATACGGAGGGACTACTAGAGACTATACGCTTTTTTGTGGAGTACGAACAGACAAATAGAGGGGTTAAATATAGAGGGAAATTGCCTTCAGTCGTTCAAAGACTTTGATATGCCGGCCTTGTCAGCTAAGAAGAATGGAATTGCCGCCTGGTAGAGGGCGAAGAGAGGGGACGACTGTTAAGGCAAGGAGCTTCATAGTAACTCTCAAAAATACCTAACCGTTCGTCCAGGATAGTATGTATAGGGGTGCGATGGAACCTACTTGGACAAGTGGGGTGTACCCCGGGAGTGGGTGTGCTGACAGGGGTTTGTGGAAAAAGGGGTGGGTGCGAGAGCCTAATTTCATGGGACACTCATGGGACACTGCGCATGGATTACCCTCAACAGTAATTCCCCAGACGCAAGCAGAAATATAGGAAAAAGCAGTGTTTTGGAGTAAAAAATTAAGAGCATAAATAATTGAATGACATCCATGTGGAGTGTGAAAACCTAAAATTTGACCTCAGTATATTTCGAAGCAATTAATACCAAGTACACAGATCTGACTAATAATTTAACTTCCTACTCCTTAATCCCTTTTACAGTGCTCTGCTAACTTGTAAAGTAGGTAACTAGTCGAATGCCCCATTGATCATAGAAGGGTACATCATGAACACATTTCGAACTCTAGCACTCTCGCTGGCAGCACTGCTTCTTGCTAGCTGCGGTGACCCTCAATCCACTAACCAGTCTGACAACGTACCTGAAGAATCTACATTGCGAGAGGCTAGCACTACCAGCGCCACTAGCAACGACATCACCGGCAGTGTCATTAGCAGCAATGGCCCGGAGGCTGGGGTCTGGGTAATCGCCGAAACTCACGACTTGGAGACTCTTTATTCGAAAACAGTGGTCACCAATGAACAGGGCCGCTACCTGATGCCGGACCTGCCCGAAGCCAATTTTGAAGTTTGGGTGCGCGGTTATGGTCTGGTTGATTCTCAACGCATCAATGCTACCCCAGGTCAAAGTCTAGATCTCACTGCCGAGATCGCCCCCGACGCTGCCACCGCGGCGGAATATTACCCAGCGGGCTATTGGTATTCTCTGCTAGAGATACCCGAAAAACATGAGTTCCCAGGCACTGGGCCTGACGGCAATGGGGTAGGCGTGGGCGTACTCACTCAGGATGATTACATTCGCCGAGTCACAAATGGGGGCTGCGTGGTCTGTCACCAAATGGGCAACGTCGCTACTCGCACCATTCCGGAAATATTTTCGAATCTGGAAACGAGTTACGATGCCTGGAATCGGCGCGTTCGCTCCGGACAAGCCGGTGCCTTCATGACCAGAACATTAGCCGGCATGGGCGATCGCCGTACACTTGAAATGTATGCAGACTGGACTGACCGTATCGCCGCTGGCGAATTACCGCCGGCGCCAACTCGGCCGCAGGGACTAGAACGCAACGTAGTAATTACGCAATGGGACTGGGCTGATCCCACGGCCTATCTGCACGACTTGGTCTCCACCGACCGCCGTGATCCGACTGTCAATGCCTATGGCAAGATTTACGGAGCCATGGAAAACAGTGCTGACTATTTGCCGGTACTAGATCCGGCTGCACATAGCACTGATCAGATTGTCGTATTCCCGGAAGATCCTAATTACGGTGGGGCCCCTCAGCCTGCTATGGCTGCGTCTCCTTACTGGGGCGACGAAGAAATTTGGGATGCAGCCACTACCGTACACAACCCGATGATGGACAGCGATGGCCGAGTATGGATTACCTCCCGCGCTCGAGACCCAGCCAATGTGCCGGCGTTCTGTCAGGATGGTTCCGATCACCCGTCTGCCCAAGCGTTTCCTCTGGGTCGCTCCGGTCGCCATCTTGGCGTCTATGATCCGAGCAGCGAAATCTACACGCCGATCAATACTTGCTTCGGCACCCACCACCTCATGTTCGCCGAAGATGCCGACAATACACTGTGGACGAGCGGCGGCGGCAGCGTAGTAGGTTGGCTCAATACCCGCGAATTTCTGGAAACAGGCGACGCCGTTGTGGCTCAGGGATGGACACCATTCATTCTCGATATCAACGGTAACGGCCGTCGCGATGAGTACGTGGAACCGGATGCAGCTATAGATACTAATCTCGACAAACGCATTAACTCAGGCCTATATGCCGTCGCACCCGCGCCGGATGGCTCGGTGTGGGGTTCCAACCTCAGTTATCCTGGCGCTATCGTACGGGTCATCCCCGGGGACGACCCCAGCACCACCGCATTGACCGAATACTATGAATTACCGCTAGATCAAGATGGCAATGCCATAGAGGGCTTCTCGCCTCGAGGTATGGATATCGACCGCAATGGGATCGCCTGGGTGGCCTTGGCCAGTGGGCACATGGGGCGCTTCGATCGCAACCAGTGCCAAGGACCTCTCAACGGCCCTGCGGCAACCGGCCAGCATTGCCCCGAAGGCTGGAGTTTTTTTGCCGAACCCCTGCCCCAGTTCAAGAACATTCAACAGTCGGGTAGCTCCGAGGGTAGTTATTACACCTGGGTAGATCAGTTCGATACGCTTGGGTTAGGATCCAACACCCCCATCAATACCGGTAATCAATCCGGCAGCCTATTAGTGCTCAACGATGATGAATGGGTGCGCCTGACCGTGCCCTACCCATTGGGTTTTTACACGAAGTGGCTAGACGGTCGCATCGATGATCCCTATGGTGGTTGGAAAGGACGGGGAGTGTGGGCCACTATCTCTAGCCGCGCACCTTTTCACATGGAAACTGGCGCGAACACTACTAGCAAGGTCTATCACTTTCAGATGCGACCTGACCCTTTATCCAATTAAAAATATAGAAACCGGCAACTTGAGCATCTAAAAGAATATCTGCCCCGGAGGTGGGCGTGCTAGTTAGCTGTTAGCTCCTGATAACTACTTAGCTTTAGAATCAGATTATCTCCATCGACTAGATCGCAGGTCGTTTCAAATGTTTTTACGATAGGCAACAAATTTCCTAAAAAGGTAAAATAGGATTTAGTTTCTATAGTGTCGGTAAAAACTGCAGTGGTAGTTTCAAACTTACCGCTACAGTCGGGCAGTTCAACATTTTCATTAAGAGCACCGATGACATTGAATTCCCGGAACCTGGTTATTTGAACAGTCCCCTCATCAAGTGAAACTATTGTTAAACCAATATCTAACTCACCAATACCTCCTACTGACCCTGGAGGACCATCTGTATAAACCCGAAGGCAGGTGCTAGGGCTAAGGTGGAGTGATAGTAGCAATTGCTTGACTTTTTAATTAATTAATTGTTTAATTAATAATTTACAGCATAGCTTAAATCAGTCGGGACGATCCATGAAGCAAGTAAAGAGCAGAACTGGCAATCTTGGCAGGCCAGCAGGCTCAGATAATGAGAAGGTACGCGAAGCATTGCTACAGGCGGCACGGGAGAATTTCACTTCACGTGAATTCAAGGCCGTATCCCTGCGAGAGATCGCTGCATCGGCGGGCGTGAATGGTGCGATGGTGAATTACTATTTTGGCAGCAAGCAGGGCCTATACATGGCGATGGTGGACGGTATGTTCGATTCATTGGAGAAGAGTCTGCCAGAAATGAGTGAGTCTTCGGCCATAACAGTAGAGGATTTCAGTCGCAGCTATTGCCAGTTTCTCGGAGAAAATCCCTGGTGGCCAAATTTCATGGTTCGGGAAGTATTATTTAACGAGGGCGATAACCAGGACGCCATGATCAGGAAGTTCAGCTCATCCTTCGCGCCGCGGCTCATGCAATCAATTCAACAGGGGATTTCCTGCGGCCACTACCGTCAGGATCTGAATCCTGGTCTCACGCTTCTATCCCTCATGGGAATGACAATCTTCCCCTTCTTAGCCAGGCCGATGGCCGAACAAGTTCTTAAGGTGAATCTCGATTCCAATATGACAGCGGCTCTGTCGGAGCACAATATTAAGTTGTTCCTTTCGGGTGTGGTGAGCGATGGTGAAGATGCCACTGGTGCAGGAGAGCAATCATGAAATATTTGAGATACAGCAGTCTATTCCTGCTGGCGATTTTGGCGGGCTGCGAAGAGCAGCCCTTACAGGCGGTAGGTCAGCTGGAATCTGATCGCATTGAGTTGGTCGTTGAATTTTCCGAACCGATTGTGAATATCGCCGTAACTGAGGGTGATGACCTGAGCGCTGGTACGATACTGCTGCAGCAGGATACCAGTCGCGTGGATATACGAATACAGGAAGCACAGGCAAATATCGAACGTATTGAAGCAGTACTTGCAGAGCAGCGAAGCGGACCCAGATCGGAGACTATCGATGCGGCACAGGCCAATTTGCATGCCGCAGAAGTAGAGAGAAGCTACAGACAGAAAGAACTACAACGTCTGGACGGGCTGCGCGAACGTAATCTGACCTCGGTAGAAAGCATAGATGCGGCAGGAAATTTACTGAAAGCTGCTCGTGTCAGAATCGAGTATGTAACCGCACAACTGGCGGAGCTACAGGCCGGCACACGGCCTGAACAGCTGCAACAAACCAACGCGCTGCTGTCCCAGGCGCAGGCTCAGCTGGCGAGCCTGGTACTGGACCGGCAACGACTCTCCATTGTAGTTCCGCAAGACTCAATCGTAGACTCACTGCCCTTCGAAGTGGGTGAGCGGCCTGGACAGGGGGATGTGGTTGCGGTGCTATTGAGCGGCGAGCAGCCCTATGCACGGCTGTATATCCCCGAAGCCGTGCGGATTCAGCTCAGGCCCGGTTCGCAGCTACCGATAATTGTCGACGGCCTTGATCGGCCTCTTACCGGCACTGTTCGTCGTATAGCATCCGAGGCCAGCTTCACACCTTACTTCGCCTTGACCGAAAGAGATCGAGGAAGACTATCTTATGTTGCCGAAATCGCTTTGCCAGCCTTGCCGGACAGGTTGCCAGATGGTTTGCCGGTGCAGGCAAATTTTGAATAATATGAAAGCAGCGAATGACATCGTAATTTCGGCAACTGGCCTGAGCAGGCGCTTTGGATCGCTAGTGGCGGTTAACAATGTAGATCTGCAGATACCAGCAGGCACTATTTACGGGTTTTTGGGGCCTAATGGATCTGGCAAATCAACCACAATACGAATGTTATGTGGATTGCTAACTCCCAGTGCAGGTAGTGCCACCGTAATGGGTCTGGACACCAGGAAGCAATCGGAGGTATTGAAACAAAAAATCGGCTACATGACCCAGCGATTTTCACTGTTCGAAGACCTGACTGTTGCAGAAAATTTGCGTTTCATCAGTGAAGTCTACGCGCTCTCACGCAAGCGTCGAAAGACGCGTGTCGCACAGTTGATAGAAGAGTTTAATCTGAGCAAACAACTCAAACAACGAGCCGGCACCCTTAGCGGTGGTCAGAAGCAGCGCCTGGCGCTGGCGGTAGCAATCTTGCATGATCCGCAGATTTTGTTTCTCGATGAGCCAACCAGCGCAGTGGATCCGAAAAACCGTCGTGACTTTTGGGAAATCCTATTCGATCTGGCAGCGCAGGGAACCACAATCCTGGTGTCGACCCATTACATGGACGAGGCCGCAAGATGCCACAGCCTCGCGATACTGGATCAGGGGGTAAAAGTCGCGGATGGCAGTCCGATGCAGCTGGGAGAGAGTATTTCTCTGAATGTGTTTGAGGTGGTAGCAGAGGATCCCAACAAGGCGCGGATCAGCCTCGCACAGCAGCAGGCAATTAGCAGCATCACCCAACTTGGCGTCAGCTTAAGGGTTCTGATCCCCAAGGACGTAGAGGGTGGCTTGCAGCTGGTGACTTCCACTTTGGCCCATGCCGGAGTACACGCAGAAGTCGAAAAAGTGTTTCCAGATTTGGAAGATGTGTTCGTCGCCGTAACAGAATCCCGGCCGGAGGGAATAGCGGCATGAATTCCCTGATCAGGATATTCGCAATCATGAAAAAGGAATTTCTGCAGCTAAGCAGGGATCGACTCACCTTTGGCATGATCGTCGGCATACCGCTTATTCAATTGATGATGTTTGGCTATGCCATCAACACCGATGTGCGTAATTTATCCGCCGCCTATGTCGATGAAGCCGACACTCATCTATCAAGACAGTTTGTCGCAGACCTGGGTGCATCCCAGGTAATAAACATCAAGCAGCGAGTCGCCAGTGTGCAGGAACTGGAGCAATTATTGGATGTAGGCTTAATTTCTATCGGCATCGCAGTTCCGGATGACTTCGATCGGCGTGTCATCGAGCGCGATCGCCAGGCGGTGCAGCTATTGGTCGATGGCACCGATCCAATAATTCTCGGGGTGGCCCAACAGCTCTCCGCACTGCCAGTGCGATTCGATACACAGGCATTGCCGTCTCCCTCGGTAAACTTAATGGAGGTGCGAAACTTCTATAATCCGGAGCGGCGTACCGCAGTGAATATCGTCCCGGGGCTGGTTGGTGTGATCTTGACCATGACCATGGTTTTGTTCACCGCAGTGGCCATTGTTCGTGAGAAAGAGCGCGGTAATTTGGAGTTGCTCATCAATACGCCGATCAAAACGCCGGAGCTTATGCTGGGGAAAATTGTTCCCTACATTATCATCGGTCTTCTGCAAGTAGTGATTATCTTTACTGTGGGCTGTTATCTTTTCAAGGTTTTCATACGCGGGAGTGAGTTGGATGTACTGACCGTCTCGCTGGTATTTATCGCTGCTAACCTATCCCTGGGCCTGCTTATTTCAACCCTGGTACAAACTCAGTTTCAGGCGATGCAGGCGGCGTTTTTCGTTTTGCTACCCTCAATATTACTGTCGGGATTTATGTTTCCCTTCGATGGCATGCCGGTGTTTGCGCAAACCATTGCCGAGGTACTTCCCTTGACTCACTTCAACAGGTTGATTCGTGGAATCGTATTGCGCGGCGCGGATATAGATAGTATGTGGGAAGACCTATTGGCACTGGGCGTATTTATGCTGGTAGCAATCACGCTGGCGATTGCCCGCTTCAGCAAGCGGCTGGATTAAGTCGATGAGAGACAGAGCTTCGCTATGGCATCGAACCGATCCGATCCAGCAGCATCTATATGCCATTGACCAGAGGCGCCCTTAATAAAGAGAGGGAGCGGCATAGCCGCTCTCTCTCTGCCCAGAAGACTATTTGGTTTAGTGTCAGGAAACACCTCAAAAATACTTAATCGTTCGTCCAGAATAGTATGTATAGGGGTGGTATGTCTAAACGAATAAAATCGACCCGATTTCCCTGACCAATACCGCCTTCAGAGATACAAGTCACAGGATTGCCACTCTCAAGATTCTGTTTTTTGTGCTGGTTTTATTTAACAATCACAACTGCATGTAAGTGTAAATAAAAGCAATAGTCCCAACTATGCCTCCTACTGCCATTGCTCCCCTGTTATTAGTCCTTGTCATAGGGCCGAATGCTGCAACAACGCTAATTGGACCAAACGCAAAGCCTTGAGAAAAAGCAGTCAAACCATCTTGAATATTCGCGCCATTTGATGCACGAATTGAATTGACTATCATCATCGCAATAACTACACCGATTACCCAAATCACTGCTAATCCTATAAGTGCAATCATTACATATCCTCAAAAATAGCTAACCGTTCGTCCAATATAGTATGTATAGGGGTGCGATGGAACCTACTTGGACAAGTGGGGGGTATAACGTCATGGGTCACCAGTTAAGGAGATAATAAGGCTTTAGCGGATACACTTAATGAAACCTCACTTTGTCCCGGGACCGCTGTTGGCGTTTCGAACTGCGCGTAATCAGGTTCCCCAGTACCTTCCATCATCGCCATTCTCGGCTGGAAAAATTCTGTATTTCTATTACCGTTAATTGTTACTTCTACAAGGCTCGCAGAGCTTTTATTTAGTAATTCAGCTGTTTCATTTGCCTTGCCTTCCAGTTTTTCTAACGCGATTGACAATAGTGAGTCTGAAGTTTGTTCAAAGGCCTCCTCGGACAGGCTGTAATTGAGTCTATTTATCTCCATACCACTAGACTGCAACTCCCCTACAGCTTCCAATAGTTCCTCACTGTTTGTACTACTTAGTTGTAGACCCTGCTGCGCCCGCCATATTGGGTTTTCTATATCATCTCGCGAAGGTCTACCTGGTCGAATAATATAGATGTAATACTGACCTGTTGAATACTCAATTTCTGAAATGGCTTCTACTAGTTCCAAGGCGCCTGCCATTTTTGTGTTCACTTCATTTTGTAAAGAAATTTTTTCCCTGCCTTGGACTGAATACGCCAGTGATGCATTTAGAGTGTCTTGCTCAACACTCACTTGCTCGGTTGCACTCAAATTTAACAACAATTGACCCGACTCAAGTTCAGTCAAATCAAAAGAACTCTGTGAAAAACTAAAAGATGAAATTGCAATTAATAAAAAGCCAAAAACGAGAATGCTGCTCTTAATGATCTTCATAGCAACCCTATAAAAATAAATTTGGTATGGTATTGGCAAACTATTAATTGCCGCTCAAAATTAAAGTCTAATGCTAACAAATTTTTGATGTCAATCTTTCCTTTTATGGATGAGCGCTTTAGTCGTAACTCTCAAAATTAACTAACCGTTCGTCCAATATAGTATGTATAGGGGTGCGATGAAACCTACTTGGACAAGTGGGGTGTACCCCGGGGGCGAAATGAATAAAGCTGACAGAAGGTTTGAAGAGTAAGGCCGGTGGACTCCAATCCGTTTAGCCATTATTCTCGCAATACTCTTTCCTTATACCTATCAAATCTGCGGAGAAAATCCATGAGCATTCGGTTGTTGAAGTTTCCCTGGTTGATCATCCTCACCTTCACTGGTGTGGCTTGCACACCTGCTGCTAACAATAGCCCCGAGCCGTTGGCGAATATTGCGGCCTACAATCCACCGGCTGTCACCCCAGAATCACGTGACCTCAATCAGGCCGATATCGAGCGCATGATGGATGAGCTTTCGAATTGGGGGCGCTGGGGAGCCGATGACCAACTTGGCGCGGCCAACCTCATTACACCCGCGAAACGGCTGGAGGCAATCGCCACTGTGACCGAAGGTATCACCGTATCGCTCGAGCATCAGTTACTGACCGAGACGGCACCCGATGTACCCTCACCATTTCAGCGTCGAGTGCTGGCAGTTCCCGACTCGAATGTTGAACCTGCGTTCTGGAGTGGTGTAAGCGATAATTACAACATCAGCTATCACGGCTACTCTCACAGTCATGTCGATTCACTGTGCCATATTCTCTACAAGGGGAAGATGTATAACGGCAAGGATCAGGACACGGTTACCGAGGCGGGGTGCGAAAACAACTCCATTGCGAACCTGAGTGCGGGGATCGTCACTCGTGGTGTTCTGATCGACATACCACGTCTGAAGGAGGTCGACTATCTAGATCCAGGTACGCCGATCTACCAGGAAGATCTGGAGGCATTTGAAGAAATGGCCGGCGTGATCGTGCGTCCCGGCGACGCTGTGTTCGTTCGCACTGGTCGCTGGGCTCGCCGCGCTGCGCTCGGTCCATGGAACGTGGCTCAAGGCGCGGCTGGGCTGCATGCATCTGCAATGCCCTGGCTCAAGGCCCGCGATGTCTCCTTCCTAGGTGGAGATGCAGCCAGTGATGTGGTGCCATCACAGGTTGAAGGTGTGAGCCTACCGATTCACGTGCTGACAATCGTGGCTATGGGCGTAGACCTGTTCGATAACCAGGATTTGGAAGCCCTAGCAGAGACTGCTGCCCGACTAAATCGCTGGGAGTTTATGATAACCGCGGCTCCTTTGGCAGTAGAGGGAGGTACCGGCTCGCCGGTAAACATACTGGCGATTTTCTAGTGGTGGGAGGTTACCTGGCCGGAGGCGGATCTGGAGCTTTACCGGGTGGCTGCCATATTCGTGTCACGGAAGAAATGCCAATTGGTAATCTCCAATTCACAATGCTGCAAAACTTTGGAATGCAAAGGGATTTATTGGGCGACAGTACCGGCATTATTTCAGGATTGTTTAATTCATAAATAGTCAGATGCCCAAATCAGGACGGCTACTAGTTTAATAATGACGAAATATTTGTGAGAATAATTTAGCTAAAAAAGTCTGCCGTTAGCAACGAATTAAGTGTCATTGATTAGCATATCGGATAAACTGTCCGTTACTTTCAATGCGTCTTCCGCATTGAGAATTTGATCCTAGCAACAAGATTGGAATTTAGTCTTCAGCGATATCGATTTACTCGCTTAATCTATAATAAAGTAAGCTATCCGAACTATTCATGCGCCTGAAATGTATTAAATTAGCTGGCTTTAAATCCTTCGTAGATCCAACAACCATCCATTTCCCCTCAAATTTGTGCTCCGTAGTCGGGCCTAATGGCTGTGGAAAATCTAACGTAATTGATGCTGTGCGTTGGGTCATGGGAGAGAGTTCTGCTAAGAATTTGCGTGGCGAGAGCATGACGGACGTTATATTCAATGGCTCTGGAACCCGCAAGCCTGTGGGTCAGGCTAGTGTGGAGCTGGTATTCGATAACTACGATAAGAAATTGACGGGCGAATACGCAAATTTTGCAGAGGTTTCGATCAAGCGAAAAATAGATCGGGATGCCCAATCTATTTATACTTTGAATGGTGCCAAGTGCAGACGTAAAGACGTGACAGATATTTTCCTCGGTACCGGTCTAGGAGCTCGGAGCTATTCGATTATTGAGCAGGGAATGGTTTCGAGGCTAATCGAATCCAAGCCTGAAGAGTTACGAGTTTTTATTGAAGAAGCGGCAGGAATTTCCAAGTACAAAGAGCGCCGCCGAGAAACTGAAAACCGGATTAAGCGCACCCGAGACAATCTTTCTCGTCTAGCAGATATTCGCGATGAGTTAGAAAGACAACTGCAGCATTTACATCGACAATCGGTTGCTGCAGAGAAATATGGCGTACTCAAACAAGAAGAGCGGGAAACCAATGCTAATCTCAGAGTAATGAGATGGAAAAGCCTCGATAACGAGCTTAGTCAAAACCAAATCACAATCAATGAGTTCGAGATTCAGGTCGAAGCCGCTATTGCTGACCAGCGGCGAGTTGACGCTCGAGTTGAGCAGCATTTAGTAGAAAATGCCGAACTCACCGATGCGCTCGGCGAAGTTCAGGCCAGGTTTTATAGTCGTGGCAATGACATCGCTCGGATCGAACAATCCATAGAGCATCACATAGAAAGAATCGATCAGTTAAAACTAGATCTAGGTGAGACAGAAGACGCCTGGGCGCAAACAAAAGAAGAACTTGATGTTGACCTGAAGAAGATCACTCAATTGGATGCTGGGCTGAGGGGAACCTCGCCAAATTTGTTGGCGGCGCAGCAAGCTGAAAGCTCTTCGGCCAAAGTACTGGAAGATGCTGAGCAAGCCATGCGGAAATGGCAATCAGATTGGGATGAGTTTAATCAGCGGGCAGAAGAACCACGAAAAATTGCTGAAGTTGAGCAATCCAGAATTCAGCAACTTGAAGCTATAGTAGAAAGAGGTATTGAAAGGAAGCGAGGACTTGAGAGCGAACAGCAAGAGTTAGCTCAGCTGCCTGAAGATAGCTCGGCCATTGATGCCGTTAAAGAGATCGTGCAACTTGAAGCTGGGCTGGACTCCCAGCAAGCGCTTAATTCAGAGCTAGGCTCTAATATCGAGACCGACCGCCAAAAGTTGCGTCACTGCATAGAAGAATTGGATGGCGTGAGGATCGAGTTACAGACTGCGAAGGGTCGCCAGGCTTCATTGGAATCACTACAACAAGCTGCTTTGGGGCAAGGAAATATCGCCGTTAATCAATGGCTTAGTCGGAAGGGCCTAGATAGCAAGCTGCGCCTTGGTGAGAATTTAGATGTCGCCGATGGCTGGGGAAGGGCTATTGAATCAGTGCTTGGCGACTCTCTCCGGAGTATTTGTGTCGAAGGGATTCAGGACGTATCGGCCTTACTAGGTGATTTGCCGGAAGGCAACTTAGCGCTGCTGGATGTGTCCGCCGACTCTATTAGCGCGGCCTCGTCAGTACTGTCGTCAGGTCTGTCACTTTTGCCCCTTACATCCAAGCTGAGCGGTGACTGGAAGCTTGATGACTTGCTGACCGGTATTTACGCGGCATCCAGCTTAACCGAAGCGCTGGAGCAGCGCGCTGCTCTGTCAAACGGGCAATCAATTATCACGGCTGATGGCATATGGTTGGGTAAATCTTGGGTTCAGGTCAATCAGGTCAGTAAGCAGGATTCCATCGTCGAGCGCCGCGGACTAATATCTGATTTATTAATAAATATCAAAGATTTAAACGAATCATCTAATATTTTAATTGAGAAGAGAGATTTACTCCGGAAAAGGCTCGAGAGTAACGAACAGGCACGTGAAGTCACCCAAACTGATATTGCGGCTCAAATTCAAAAACTCAGTGATTTGAAGTCTCAGGTCAGCGCTCAACTAGCAAAGACCGAAGAGGCTAAGAATCGTAAACAGAGGCTTTCCAAGGAATTGGAAGACCTCGAGCGTCAACTGGCAGTGGAGAACGAAAATATCGCTGATTCGCGTGCCAGGCTGCAAAATGCATTGGATGGCATGGAAATCGATGTGGGCGGCAGGGAAACTCTAGAGGCTCAGCGCCTTGAGTCCCAGGAATATCTTGAAACTATTCGAGAAAAAGCTCGAAATGACAAAGATTTAGCTCATGAACTTGCGTTAAAGCAGCAATCTGTAGAATCCCAGTTGCAGTCCACTCGGGAGACTATGGATCGGATGGCGAGCCAAGTGCAAAGATCGAAGGAACGAATGCAATCGTTAACGGATCAGATTGAAGAGTCAGATGAGCCAATTGAGAAGATGCGAGCCGATCTGGAAGCCTTGTTACAACAGCGCTTGGAGGTTGAGAAAGAGCTGGGCGAAGCTAAGGCAAAAGTGGATGCTAACGAGTATAAAATTCGTAGCTTGGAGCAGGAAAGAAACGAGATTCAGGAGCGCAGCAATAAGCATAGAGAGTCTTTGATGCAGGTTCGATTGAAGAGCGAAGGTGTTTCGGTTAAAAGAGACGGGCTGGTTGAGCAGCTAAAGGAAGCGAAGTTTGATTTAGAGACTGTCCTGGCAGGGCTGCCGGAACAATTAGAGGTATCTGAATGTGAACAGCTGCTTGAAAAGCTAGGCAATAGAATTCAGCGTTTAGGGCCCATCAACTTAGCAGCAATTGATGAGTATAAGCAGCAATCCGAGCGTAAGATCTACCTAGATCAGCAAAATGATGACTTGGAGAAAGCTCTCAACACTCTTCAAAATGCGATTCGAAAAATCGACAAAGAAACGAGAGCGCGCTTTAAAGAAACGTTCGACAAGATCAACGGCGGCCTGCAAACATTGTTTCCGCGCATCTTTGGCGGTGGGCATGCATATTTGGACATGACCGGCGAAGATCTGCTAGATACTGGCGTCGCCATCATGGCTCGTCCCCCTGGGAAGCGGAATAGCACGATTCACCTGCTGTCGGGTGGTGAAAAAGCAATGACAGCCATCGCGTTGGTTTTCTCTATTTTCCATTTAAACCCGTCACCATTTTGTATGCTTGATGAGGTCGATGCCCCTCTTGATGACGCCAATGTTGGCCGTTATGCCAATTTGGTTAAGGAGATGGCAAAGAATGTTCAGTTCATCTTTATTACCCACAACAAGATCACCATGGAAATGGCTAATCAGCTGTTAGGTGTCACAATGTATGAAGCTGGAGTCTCTAGAATCGTCACCGTGGATATTGAAGAGGCAGCAGGACTGGCGGCAATGTAGCGTTTTAGCAAATAACATCTCAAAAGCCCGTTTTTGTACTAAAGAAAATGCGGTAACTGTAAGATAACATTAAAAATTTTCAAAGATTTACAGTTTTGACCACAGACACTGTGCTTAACTTACTGTTGTATCTGTCAAAGTGCTTATGAGCGGACGTGAATTAGTAATACTATTAATTGGTTTCGCAGCTGTGGCGGCAGTGCTGCATGGCTTATATATCGCGCTGAAAGCTCGTCGAGGGCAAATCAAATTAGCAATTGATAGGAATATTCCTCAAGATGTTAATCTTGATGAGCTAGAGATGTCGGAGCTGCCCGGCGGAGGTGCTCGGGTCGTTGAGCGCTCTCTCGACCTTGTAAACCTGCAAAATAGCGCTCTCGAAGCTGCCAGCATCCGTGCTGATGCCATTGGTTTGGGAGCCACAAGTGCTAACCATACTGATGAAGATCAAAGTTCCATTCCAGTGCTAATGGATGCAGTAGAGCTTGCTGAACACGAAGACGATTTGTTGGCCGAAGACAATATTGAAGAAGGTTTCTTAGACAACGATGAAGTAGATGAATCTGATACGGATGCAGATTCGATATTATTCGATTATGGTGAGCAAAGTTTATCAGCAACGCCTCAGGTTCTTAATACTGACGCCTATAATTCTCTACAAAGTATTGCGCCGAATTATGATGATGAAGAGGGCCTAGGTGAATCAACTGAAGGTTTTACAGAAGACAGCGTCGAGAAAGATATTTTCAATAAGGACATTATCAATACAACAAACATTCATGAAGAGAAATTTCATGAGGAGTCTCTTAATGAAGAAAATCGAATTGAAAATTCAGCCGATGAATTTGATGATTCGAGTAGTAGATTTGGTGACCAATCCTCAAATACTCAATCCAAACGTGAAAATTTGGAAGGCGATGGCAATCAATCGCAAAAGCCTGGGCTGCACTATGAAGAATTGGATGGCTCGAGCAAGGATATTGATGAAGAGCTTAACGAAGGGTTTGTTGATGAGAGGCGAGAAGAACCAGCGCTCGGTTCGGTAAGTGACATCGAAGACGACCTAGATGATTTTTCAATGACGGCCGGAGAGCGCATAGGGTTTGAGAATACCTCTTCACCAGCTCCTAAAGCGAATATTGTCAGTGATAATGATGAGATGGTGTTACCAGTTGCAGGGTCACTATCAACAACAGTAACAACTGAAGGGGAGACAAACTCAGAACAACCTTCCGATGCTTTTCAGGAGGATGAATTTCAGGATATCGACGAGCAACAGGCAAGCTTGTTTGATGAATATCAAGAAGACGATGAAGAGCCGCCAGGTCAGTCTGGTATTGGATCTCTCCGTCAATCGCTGTTTTCAGCCTTTAGTCGTAAGCCCAAAACTAAGGAAGCAACACCAATAGCAGTTGATGTTGAACAGGTTGTTAGGGAAGACACGCTATCAGAGAGTTCAGGCGAGGAACTGACCGATGGCTCTCTAGAGCAGAATGAATCACATATCTATCTCTCAGAAGTACTTGTGTTAAATGTAATGGCAAGAGACGGATATCACTTTGCTGGTGATGATTTGTTGCAAGTGTTAATTACTTCTGGATTAAAGTTTGGGGAGATGAATATTTTTCACCATCGCCAAGGTAATGAAATTAAAGGGCCAGTGATTTTTAGCGTGGCCAATATTCTCAATCCGGGCACTTTTGACCTGAACTCCATGGAAGAATTTAGCACCCTTGGGGTGAGCTTGTTTCTAGCTTTGCCAACAGCAATAAATAACCTAGAAGCATTAGAGCAAATGTTAAGAGTAGCTCAACAAATTAGAGGGGCTCTAGATGGAGAGCTTAGAGATGATAGTCGAAATATAATGACTGCACAAACAACAGAACATTACCGTCAGCGAGTTCGTGATTTTGAACTGCGTCAACTCAAAGCTGCCAGCAATCGCAGCTAGATAAATTACATTTAGTAGCAGACTTCATGGCGATTCCTGACAACATTAAGCGGGACGTGATACGGCTCCGCCAGCAAATCGAGCATCACAACCACTTATACCATTCCCTGGATTCGCCAGAAATTCCAGATGCTGATTTTGATGCATTGTTAGCCCGCCTAGAGCTTCTCGAATCCGAATACAGCTTAGCAATACTAGGTTCGCCTACTCAGAGTGTGGGAAGCGCGCCAATTTCTAAATTCACTAAGGTGAATCATGAGCTGTCTATGTTGTCTTTAGATAAAGTTTTTAATGAGAAGGATCTGGGTAATTTCGAAAATCGCATAGCCAAGCGACTTGGTACCGATGAGAAGCTGGACTATAGCTGCGAGCCGAAGGTCGATGGGGTTGCCGTTTCTCTTTTATACCGGAATGGTATTTTAGAGAGGGCAGCGACGCGCGGAGATGGTGTGGTAGGCGAGGATATAACTCACAATGTAAAAACGATGCGTTACATCCCGTTGTGCTTGGATCTAGGTGAGGGCGATTCTCTGCTGGAGGTGCGTGGTGAAATATTTTTGGGCAAAGAAGGTTTTCGGCAGCTAAATATCCGTGCAGAACAGGAAGGCAAAAAGACCTTTGTGAACCCAAGAAATACAGCAGCTGGCGCGGTTCGCCAACTTGATTCCAGGATTACTTCGAAAATTCCACTGCAAATGTATTGTTACAGTGTAGGTCTGGTGCGGGGTGTTGAGCTTCCTAACGAACTATCCTCAATCTTTGATAAATTAGCTTCCTTAAATTTGCCGGTAAACCCTCACCGTGCTAAAAAACATGGAATGAAAAATTGTTTAGCTTATTGTTTAGAGCTTTTGGCAAAAAGAGACTCGCTTGAGTACGAAATTGATGGTGCGGTAATAAAAGTAAATGACCTCGACACGCAAGAAGCTCTTGGGGTAAATGCTAGAAGCCCGCGCTGGGCCATGGCTTATAAATTTCCCGCAGAAGAAAAATCTACGGTGGTTCTAGATGTTGAATTTCAAGTCGGTAGAACGGGTACGATTACTCCAGTCGCGCGTCTTGAGCCTGTTTTCGTCGGTGGCGTTACTGTTAGTAATACGACATTACATAACATGGACGAAGTTCAAAGACTGAACCTGAGAATCGGTGACAGGGTGGTTGTTCGGCGAGCGGGGGATGTGATTCCTAAAATCGTCAAAGTAATTGAGTTTAAGAGTAATCCAGCGGTTAATTCACCTGGCAAGAAAGTCAAAGGAAAAATCAAAGGAAAAACTAAAAAAATAATCATGCCTCTCTCGTGCCCTGTTTGTGGTTCTCCAATAGAAAAAAATGGTGAAGTGTTGTTCCGCTGCAGTGCAGGGATTGTCTGTCCTGCACAACGTAAAGAAGCGATTAAACATTATGCATCACGCACTGCGATGGATATTGAAGGACTGGGAGATAAATTAGTAGAAATACTTGTCGATGAGAATCTCATCGAATCTGTTGCCGACATTTATCAACTTAGTGCAGAGAAAATCGCCAACCTTGACCGAATGGGCGTAAAATCTGCAGCAAATCTTATTGCCGCGATTGATGAAAGCAAGCGGACCACCTTACCAAAATTCTTATTTGCACTAGGGATTAGAGAGGTAGGGGAGGCTACGGCGCTATCATTGGTAAACTATTATGGGTCATTGGAGAAGCTTGTCGTCAGTGAAGTAGTAAGCCTAGAGAAAGTTCCTGATATAGGCCCTATAGTTGCTGAGCATATTCATAGATTCTTTGCCAATAGAGAAAACTTGGCTCTCATCGAAAAGCTCCAACTACGCGGTGTCAATTGGCATGAAGCGGAGGTAAAGGTAAGTACTCCTAAACCTTTGGCTGGCCAAACATTTGTCTTAACTGGAACCTTGGAAATCATGCCCAGAAACAATGCCAGGGCTAAGCTTATTGATTTGGGGGCGAAAGTTTCCGGTAGCGTGTCCAAGAATACAGATTGTGTAGTGGCCGGTCTTGGAGCAGGCTCCAAGTTGAGTAAAGCGAAAGAGTTGGAACTTAAAATTTTAGATGAGAAAGATTTTTTGGCGCTTCTTGATGATTTAATTTAATAGAAAGTCAAGCCACCAGTCTGTATTGCTAGAAACTTTCCGGCAGATCCATTGATTTTATATGCCGGTTGGGTGTCCATATAGCTTAACCAAATTGACTAACGGAAATCGCGTAACGATCAAACTAACCACTAACGAGCGCAGATTAAGTAAATCTATGGTGAGAACACAAACAGGCATTTACCTCGTTCTCGTTGGCATATTAAGTGCCTGTGTGAGCTCCCCTCCGCAAAATGCTTTGAATGTCTGCGATATTTTTGAGGAAAGGCGGTCCTGGTATCGTGCGGCAAAAGCAGCAGAAGATCGGTGGGGCATCTCTTTATCTGTAAATATGGCGTTTATTTATCAAGAGTCAGCCTTTCGAGCTAGAGCAAAACCTGAGCGCTCACGAATACTCTGGGTAATTCCAGGCCCCAGGCCTTCCTCTGCCTATGGCTACGCTCAAGCGCTGGATAGTACCTGGGAAGACTATCAGGCCATATCGGGAAACGGGGGTGCGTCGCGACGGAATTTTTCTGATGCAGTAGATTTTGTTGCCTGGTATAACTCAAACTCCACTCGAACCAGCGGAATAGACAAATCCGACGCTCGAAATCTCTATTTTGCCTATCACGAAGGAAATGGTGGCTTTCAAAGGGGTACTTATAGAGAAAAAAAATGGCTATTGGATGCCGCCACAAGAGTTCAATCAAATTCCGACAGGTTTTCTAATCAGTTAAATTCCTGCCGCAATGAATTAGATAAGAATTGGTTTCGACGTCTCTTTTCCTAGTAGACTAGCGCCACGAATTTCTAGTACTTGCCGTTGACGTCTGACTCAAACTTTTAGTTTCGAACTAGTGTTGGTATTGTATATTTGTCGGCAGTAATAGTTAGTATTAATATAGTTTAGTTCGCAGTTTTAGTGATAAAACTGAAGTAGCAAATAAAGAGAGTTAGCTCATGAGTTGGTGGGGGAAAGCAGTAGGAGGAACATTTGGCTTCATGATGGGAGGGCCCTTAGGCGCTCTTATGGGAATTACGCTTGGGAATTATTTTGATGGTAGCCCAAGTGGTGGTGATGGTTCCTTAGGTCTAGGATCGACAGAACGAGTTCAGTCCATATTTTTCACCACTACTTTTGCCTTGATGGGTTACATAGCAAAAGCAGATGGGAAAGTTACCCGCGATGAGATTGCCATGGCGGAGCATGTCATGAACCAAATGCGCTTAAATTCTCAGCAGCGGAAAGTCGCTATTAATCTTTTTAACGAAGGCAAGAAAGATGGATTTCCAGTACATGAGGTCCTTGCGCAATTTAAAAGAGAAATATTTAGACGTAGAAATTTAGTCCAGATGTTTTTAGAAATAACTATCTCCACTGCATTTGCTGATGGAAATTTAGATAGTCGTGAACAAAGTGTGTTAGAGGATATTGCAAAAGACTTGGGATATTCACAACGGCAGTTTAACGAGCTATTGGGGCGGCTTTCGGGGCAAGGCCATTTTGTAAATCAAGGGTCATCTGCGGATAAGCTTGAAGCTGCCTTCGCGCTACTCGGGGTTGGTTCTAATGTGAGTGATGTGGAGTTGAAGAAAGCCTATCGCAAACTTATGAATCAAAATCACCCAGACAAATTAGTTGCGAAAGGTTTGCCGGAAGAAATGTTAGACATAGCTACTCAAAAAACCCAAGGCATCAAAGCCGCTTATGAGCTAATTAAGAATCACCGTAAATAAATATCCTCATGCTAGTATCAAGTCGGCTGGCTATTGCTATTTTAGCATTGCTCCTATGGTAGAAGGCTTCCTAGTCCTATCTGAAGGTATTATTGATGTCAGACAGTGCTTCATTGCCTGGACATAGGTCATGGCTGTTTAAAGAGTTAAATGGCTTGTCAACCGTATCTTGAAGTTCATGCAGGTCCGAAGTGGACTGATTGATATACAACAATCCTGTTGCAATCTTTCCCTGTTTCTTATGCTGATTTATATGATGCAAAGCATTCTCTTTATCATAAGGGTCATAATTGCCATTGGTTTTATGCAGATGGATGACTGAGCCGTCGTGTAGAGTGATTTCCTTTTCTTTACCAGCTGCATAACTGGTGGTGATTTCTTTTCGCATTGGCACGAAATCCAAAGCGCTAAGAGCGATGTAGTTTTCCCAGGTATTCTTATAACCATGAGCAGAAGCATCAGTGTTATTAAAAGTGACACAGGGTGAAACAATATCTATAAAGGCAAAGCCTTTGTGGGTTAATCCGGCTTGGAGAAGGGGAATTAATTGTTCTTTATCTCCAGAAAAACTTCGTGCCACAAAGCTTGCGCCTAACTCGATGGCTAAGGTCGCCATATCAATATTATCAAATTGACTTTCTTCACCAGATTTTGTTGTTGAACCAAGATCTGCTGTTGCGGAAAGTTGGCCTTTGGTTAGACCGTAAGTGCCATTATTGGCAACTATGTAGAGCATATTAATACGTCTGCGGACGATGTGGCAGAATTGTCCAAGCCCTATCGAGGCGCTGTCACCGTCACCAGAAATACCGACATAGTGCAAGTTTTTATTGGCGATATTAGCGCCTGTTGCGACCGATGGCATTCGGCCGTGTACAGAGTTAAATCCATGGGATTTGCTTAAGAAATACGATGGAATTTTAGATGAGCAACCAATGCCGGAGATTTTGGCAACCCTGTGTGGCTCTAAAGACATTCCGGACGCTGCCTGGATGATCGCCGCGCTAATCGAGTCATGGCCACAGCCGCCACAAAGAGTAGTGAGTGTCCCTTCATAGTCGCGTCGGGTTAAGCCAAGGTCATTGGTTGACATTTCCGGATGCATGAATTTTGGTTTGCTGATGTAGCTCATAATATTGGCTGTCTGTCCTATTGGTGTGGCGTGGAAATTTGTAGTCGATTATGCTGGCAAACTTTCAGTTATTGTTAGTTCAGGCATGGATGCGAGTATGTCGGCTTCGATATGCGTTGCGGTAATCAATATTCCGTTATAGCTCAGTATTGAATGCATTTGCGATTCATTGGCATTACATTCGATCTTCAACAAACTCTTAAGCTGGGCGTCTCTATTTTGTTCAATCACATACACGAGTTCGTGTGAGTTGATAAAATCAGCAACAGAGTCGTGAAACGGGAATGCTCTGATTCGCATAGTGTCTAAGCTGATACCCTTTTTTCCTAAACTGTCTATAGTCTCTTGTATGGCGCTGGTAGTAGTGCCCAGATAGATCATGCCTAACTTATTCTTCGTTTCCGAAATTTCTGGTTCAGGTAAATAACTTATCGCTGTAATCATTTTTTTTGTCAGTCTATCCATCATTTCTGCATAGGTGTTACCGTCTTCGGTATAGGCAGCATAGGCATCGTGAGAACTGCCTCGAGTAAAGTAGCTGCCTTTGCTCGGATGGGTGCCGGGATATGTTCGATAGGGGATACCATCATCATCAGAGTCGAGGTACCTGCCGAACTTTTCTATTTCTTCAAGTTGATCTGCATTGAGGACCTTGCCTCGGTCATACTCTCTTTTGTCATCCCAATTTAGGGTGTCACAAATTTGATCGTTCATTCCTAGTTCAAGGTCACTCATCACGATGATAGGAGATTGAATTCTGTCTGCGAGGTCAAAGGAATCGGCTGCAAATTCGAAACATTCTTTGGGAGTGGCAGGAAACAGCAAAATATGTTTAGTATCGCCGTGAGATGCATAGGCGCATGTGAGCAAGTCGCTTTGCTGTGAGCGTGTGGGCATGCCTGTTGATGGGCCGACCCTTTGGATGTTAAAAAGGACAACTGGTACTTCTGAGAAGTATGCTAGTCCAAGGAATTCCTGCATTAGGGAGACTCCAGGACCGCTCGATGCCGTGAATGCTCTTGCGCCGTTCCAGCCAGCTCCGATTGCGATACCTATTGCAGCAAGTTCATCTTCAGCTTGAATGATCGAAAATTTCTTTTTCCCAGTACCCGGATCTATTCGTAGTCGATTGCAGTATTTGCGGAAACTCTCTACCACAGAGGTAGATGGAGTAAGTGGATACCACGCTCCGATAGTTGCTCCACCGTATACGCAGCCAAGACCAATTGCGGTATTTCCATCTATCAAGATTTTGGATTTATTTTTATCACTGGTTTTAAGTTGAAGCGGAAGAGGGCAGTCGAAATTTTCGCTGGCGTATTGATGACCTAGTTCTAAAGCATGAATGTTCGGAAGAATCAGTTTTTCTTTTCCGCGAAACTGATCACTTACCATTTCTGTGAGAACTTTAAAATCGATGTTCAGGAAAGCAGAAAGAGCGCCTACATATACTATATTCTTAAACAATTGTCGCTGAGCTGGTTTCTCAAATTCCTGCAGACAAATGTCCTTAAGTGGGATCGGTAAATAGTGAACGTCATCGCGATGCAGTTCATTTGCAAGCGCTTTTGAAGAGTCATAAAGAATAAAGCCACCAGATACCACAGAATCGATATCTTTTTTAATGGTTTGCTCGTTCATTGCCACCATCAAGTCAACACCTTCTCGTCTACCAAGATAGCCCGCTTCGTTTATTCGAACTTCGTACCAGGTAGGAAGGCCTTGGATGTTAGATGGGAAAATATTGTGGGGGCTTACGGGTATGCCCATACGAAACAATGCTTTAGCGAACATATTATTGGCACTGGCAGACCCGGAACCGTTCACGTTGGCAAACTTGATTACGAAGTCGTTAACTTTGGGAATCGTATGCACTTTGGAGCTACTGATTAATTTGGGCATGCGTCTGCCGCTTTTGCTGTGTTAAATAAATATTTTCCCATATCCCAAGCACTGGTCGGGCAGCGCTCAGCGCAGAGGCCGCAGTGAAGGCAAAGGTCTTCGTTCTTTGCCATGATGCGACCGGTTAAGAGTTTGTCTGATACATAAATGGCTTGTTCTATATTTGCCGCAGGAGCCAGCATACGGACTCGTAAATCATCTTCTTTACCATTGGTGATAAAGCTAATGCAATCAGTGGGGCAAATATCAACGCACGCATCACACTCGATACAGAGCTTGTCAGTAAACACGGTTTGAATATCACAGTTTAGGCAGCGCATAGTTTCATGAAAGGCTAAGCTTTCGTCAAAACCGAGTTCAACTTCTATGTTTAAATCATTAAGCGTTTTTTCTTTTTCCGCATGGGGAACTGCATATCTAACATCATTGCTAATATCGTTGTCATAAGACCATTGATGTATACCCATTTTCTGGCTATCTAAGCAAGTGAGTGGATTGGGTCTCTTTTTTACATCTAGATCATTACAGGCAAGATGAATCGAAACTGCTGCATCGTGACCATGGGCGACTGCTGTAATAATATTGTCAGGGCCTAGCGCAGCGTCGCCACCGAAAAAGACTTTTTTATTTGTTGCCTGGAAAGTGGTTTTGTCTATAGTCGGTAATTCCCATTGATCAAACTCGAGGTCGATATCTCGTTCAATCCACGGAAAGCTGTTTTCTTGCCCGATAGCACAAAGCACATCATCGCAGAGAATAATGACCGGGTCTTCTCCAGTGGGAACTAAAAGTCTGCGGTCGTTCTCATCGAATTCTTTTTTAACTTTTTCGAATTCCATTCCTACTAACTTTCCGTCTTCTAGCACATAGCGCTTAGGCACATGGAAATTCAGTATTGGAATGTCTTCGTTTATCGCGTCTTCGATTTCCCATGGAGACGCTTTCATTTCATCGAAACCACTACGAACAACAACTGTTACATCTTCTCCACCTAAGCGCTTCGACGTCCGGCAGCAGTCCATAGCTGTATTGCCACCACCTAAAACGATAACTTTCTTGCCTACGGCAGTAACGTGCTCAAAGGCAACGCTTGCAAGCCACTCAATACCAGTATGAATGTTTTCAGCAGCCTCTTCTCGGCCTGGGAGGTTGAGGCTTTTACCTAAAGGAGCACCGGTTCCAACAAAGACTGCGTCATAGCCTTCAGCCAAAACTGCTTTCATGCTGGTGATTTCTTCACCGAAGCGGCAGTTGATGCCCATATCAAGTATGTAATTTAGTTCTTCTTCTAGTACTTCTGCTGGCAAGCGAAATCTCGGAATTTGAGTTCGCATTGCACCACCGCTAACATCATCACGCTCGAACAAAGTGATCTCATAGCCAAGAGGTAACAAATCTCGTGCAACTGTTAAAGAGGCAGGTCCGGCACCTATTAAGGCTATATGCTTGCCATTTTTCTTTGACGGGACCAAAGGAAGGCGGCCTTTAATGTCAGATTTGTAATCAGCCGCAACTCGCTTCAATCGACAAATGGCTACAGGCTCTTCTTCAATCCTGCCTCGGCGACAAGCTGGCTCGCAGGGGCGATCACAGGTTCTGCCTAAGATTCCAGGGAAGACATTGGATACCCAATTGATCATGTAGGCATCGGTATAGCGCTTTTCAGCTATAAGACGAATGTATTCTGGGACAGGGGTGTGAGCAGGACATGCCCACTGACAATCCACAACTTTATGGAAGTAATTTGGATCTGATATGTCTGTGGGTTTCATTCTACGAATTTACCGCTTTATTATTCAATTCCTGAGAATGGGCGAAGCATAGTGTCTCGGTAAAAAATGCGTTCCTAGTATAGGGAAATAGCCAGAAAATGTAAGTAATTTATGGTGGCAGATGAGCAAAGTTATTTCTTGCTATTTGCAGTAAATATACAGCGTTACGACATTCTCCATTAAGGATATGACAGTATTAATTTGAACAGATTGCTCCTCGGAAAGTACGTTCTTACTCACATATAGATCGACCTCGAGGCGTTTCTCTAAATAGTGCACATTTATGTTCTCAATCTCGTCGATCTAGGGGGTATCGACCAACGTCTGTCTGATAACTATTATCCTCTCGGAATGTAATATTATTTTTTCAATTTCCGCTTGTTTTTGCGAGATAACTGATTTGGTGCGCTAAAAGCACAAATTCGTGAGTGACGAGTTTTTTTAGGCCGGGAGTTGCTGCTGAATAGGGTTTTTGAGGCAGAAAAAAAGCCCAACGACCAGAGGTGTTGGGCTTAAGATACTATCAAGGGAGAGATAAATGATACAAAACCCACAATCTTGTATTACATCTACCTACACTAACTCAGACTGCTTCGATCCAGTTAAGTTCCCTGAATTTCATAGGTAATTCATAATTAATTCACATTCAAGTTGGAGAATAATTAGCGAACAAGTCATGCTTGTTTTAACTAATTTTGAGCGAGACCTTAGTGGTTTTTTTATTTCCTTACTACATAAGGAGTGCTCTTTAACTAACTGTAAATATTAGAGATTAACTTTTTTTAAGTCTTTAATATTGAGTTTTTCAACAGATTCACGGTTACTAATAATACCGATACTGGCCTGTGTTGGGTCAAAGTATTTCGCAGCAGCAGTCTTTAAATCATTCATGCTTGTTTGAAGAACGCGTTTTCGGAACAACAGTCGCTGATCCATAGTTCTGCTAAATAGATGATTGTAGTACGCCTGTTTTGCCTCTCCAGCGGGAGATGATGGCCGATCCAAAGCAGCTAGAACTCCTAGAATCGCCTCTTCCAGTTGATAGTCAGGGTGAGTTTCAGAAACCACCCAGTCAATTGCTCGATCAAAATCATTAAGAGTCTCATTCAAGCGGGGGTCTCGGTAGGAAAAGAACCGGAAAGAAGCGGAATTAGGGTCTTGAGATGCTCCCCCACCATACGCTCCGCCCTGTTCGCGAATGCTCCGGTGAAGAAAGCCATTACGCATAAAACCAGCAAGTACCTGCAAAGTGGCATTGTCTTCATGTGCAGACGCAACGGTTTGGTATGCCTTCGCGCAAAAATTCACCTGTGTCGAAGTAGTCCAGACTTCCCGCGTACACTCTCTGAGCGGTGCTAGCATCAAGGCGCTGCTGTTCTGATTATTGTCTTTCTCTCCCCAGCAGAGCTCCAAGTCCGCTAGATGGCTGGTAGCATGAGAATTTTCTGCGATTAGCAGAAATTGGCGCTTAGCTGACACAATTAGTGAGTGTAAACGTTGGAATTTATCTAACAGGCTTCGCCGAGATTCATCCCCATCGATATGCTCCCGCAGCTCTTTTAATCGCCTAATCCCTTCTAAACCGCCGAAGTTATGGCTGAGTAAAGCGGTTGGGCTCATTTTGCTTGAAGCCAAGCTCATGGCCAGGCTATGGCCTTGTCCCGTGATGCTGCTTTCTTTTCGCGCGCAGATTTGCTCAATTAGCTCAGCTAATCTTTGTTCTTCATCGAAACGAACGGAAAGGAGGGTTTCTTTGAGTAATTCCGCTAGTGATGAATGGTTCGCAGTCAGACATTTTGAAGAAAAAGAAATCAATGCCTGAGTATTTTGTACATTACCATATTCGCTGCGAATGCTGCTGAAACAGTTAACGCCACCACTTACCTGCGATTGCCAGGATTGCACTTCGCTGTAATCTTTTTTGCCTATACCAAATTCAGTCAAGCAGCTAGTGTACAAGGGAAGCACGGCTAGTAAATCTTCTTCAAGATGAGCCAGGGGGATAACGATCTGCTGATAACTTAGCCCATTAGTTCCTTGACCATAAAAGGCGACATCTGCTGACTTTGAATGCAAGGTGTAATCGCTTCTCTCCGGATCGGGCATGGTGTGCGGTACGTCTTCTAGTCCAACTTTAGGGAGGACTCCGGGGTCATCTTGTTGTAGTTGGCGCTCTTCGAGCGCTTTAGTTTGGACGATAATTTGCTGTCGTTCTTTATCGCTGAGTTGGTTTTTAATCGTCTCGAGTTTGCTGAGCTCAGCATCAATTTTTTGTTGTGCTAATTCGCTGTCAGGATTGAGCGTTAAGGTAACTCGATGGGGGTTGTCTAATATCAACTCCTTTATTAATTTTGGGATAAAGTCCACATCTTGTATGTGCTCTCTGAGTTCAGCTAATACCGGGTCGATGTTAAGCAGGCTTATAGCATCGCCACGGTGCATTGCTGTGGAGAGGCTGGCGAGCATTAATTGCAGGCCATAGGGGTAACTGTCGCCCGATATTTCCCTTTGATTTAATTCAAGTTGGTGCAGTGCGGCTTCAACATGTTCTTTTTCAACGCCTTCGATTGCTATAGCTTCAAGAGTGCTTAGAATTAAGAACTCTACCTCATCGCTAGCTGTGTTGGCGCAGCCTTCGAGGCCGGCCATTAAGGTCATTTCACGATTAGAGTCCTCGAGTCCGCACATTGGTGACGGAGAGCTACCTAAGTGAGAAGTTTCTAAAACCTTTAACAACGGACTCGAACTATTGTCTAGCAGTACACTCGAGAGCAACTGCGCCTTAAATAAATCTTCAAGATTGGTGCTATGACCTAATAGCCAGCCGACAACAACGTGACTTTTTTCTGCGCTTTGGTCTTCAGCGGCATAAGACTCATTGATTTTAATAGGTCTGGAGTAACGTTGTTCATCTGTGACTCCAATTTTCAAATCAAGTTTGTCAAATTTTGAGAGAGCAAGATTTTCAAAATTTCTTTGGTGGTTTGAAGCTGAAATATCCCCATAGGTCATAAATACTGCATTACTCGGGTGATAGTGTGTTTTATAAAAGCCCAGCAATTCTTGATAAGATAAGTCGGGGATATGTTCAGGGTCTCCACCACTATTGTAGTGGTAAGTAGAGGTCGGGAATAAATATTCTGACATCGTCTGCCACAGCACACTGTTGATAGAGCTCATCGCGCCTTTCATCTCATTGAAGACCACGCCTTTATATTGCAAATCACTATCCGCATTGCCTGCTTCGGAGAATTCCAGCCGATGCCCTTCTTGAGCAAAGTCGAGTTCATGCAGTCTTGAAAAGAAAGCGGCATCAAGATAGACCTCTAATAGATTATTGAAATCTTTCTTGTTTTGACTAGCGAAGGGGTAGGCCGTCCAATCGCTACTGGTGAATGCATTCATGAATGTATTTAGCGAACGCCTGATCATCATAAAGAATGGGTCGCGCACTGGGTATTTTTTACTACCGCACAATGCAGTATGCTCAAGAATGTGTGCCACACCTTTGCTATCCATAGGTACAGTTCGAAAGGCCACCAGAAAAACATTTTCTGTGTTGTCACTACTCATATGGTAGTGCATAGCACCGCTGATTCGGTGCCGGTATTCCTCAATTTGTACATTGAGGGAATGGATTAATTCAGACCTTAGCAACTTGAATGATTTGTGAGCAACGGCGGGCTTATGGGCGGTTGTTGCAGGAAGAGAAAGGTTTTCTGTGACTTCTGCCATTGTGATTTTGTAATCCTCGTTAGTTTTCTGGGTTTAATTGTTTAAATCCGCGATATATCTACGTGGCTTGAATGTATTGATTATTTCTATAGGCTGAAACCGAACCAGCTTAGAGGTTTCTTCCGTGTGCTAATGCGAGTCCGAATACTAAACCAGATACTTTCACTAAAATTAAAGTCCCACAAAAAATCTTTGTTCTAATGTAGTCGCTAGACTATAGAAGTAGGGGCCAAGTTAATCAGAGGGCAGTTCGAAGCTGAGCTTGCCTAGTTTACCTGAGCGAACATCGTTTAGTAATATTTCTGCTGTTTTGTATAGATTGGCACGCCCGCCTTTCTGGAGGCCGCCTCTGGTCTGGGAAATGAGCTGCATTAGTTGTTCTGCATTTTCGATGGTGTTGCCAAATTGATACCGCTCTTGCAGGGCTGGTAGATATTTTTCGATAAGTAGTTCAGCAGCGAACCAAGCGATATCTTCTGGCTCTACAGCGGTATTTCTAATCGTCCCTAACATCGCTAGTTTGTAAGCATTGGTCTGATCTTCGAGTTTAGGCCAGAGCATGCCAGGTGTGTCTATTAGATACCATTTTTCATCTAACCTGATTCTTTGCTGTCCTTTGGTGATAGCAGGTTCGTTACCAGTCTTGGCTAATTTGCGATCGGCTAGTTTGTTTAACAGAGTAGATTTGCCCACGTTTGGTATCCCTACTATTACCAAGGTTCTATTTGCCTTGTTCGGCAATCCCTCTTGCCCCGCTAGGGTATTTGCTGCCTTTATAATATCGCCCAAAGAGAGGATGTTATTTTTACCGTTAGTGAGACAAGTTCTCCCGCTTTTTAAGTTGAGCTTTCTCTGCCACCTTAATGTACAGATATCATCGGCTAAGTCGGCCTTGTTCAGGATTTGAATAATAGGCTTGCCGTGGCAGATAGCCGCCAGCATTGGGTTAGAGCTTGCTACGGGGATTCTGGCGTCGAGAATTTCCATTACAACGTCAGTTTCCCGCATTGTTTTGGTTAATTGCTTGCTGGCTTTGTGCATATGGCCTGGATACCAGGAGATAGCCATAAAGATGTCCTCGAAATTGGCGACATGTTAACTAGGCTTGGAGCGTAACTCCACTTTATAATGCATCCAATTGTGGATGAGATGCTTGCTCTTCGGGGTATCTTTAGATTGGTTTTTTCATCCGGCGCTGAAATTTTTATACCGGTAGTTCACCTAATAGTTAATTAAGTAGTTCATTAAACTGAGGGCATTATGCTATGAGCATGCAAATAAAAATTCAAGAGAAGCTAAATGCCGAACTGGAGCCATTACTTGCATCGGTAGAAAATGAAAGTCACATGCATGGCGGGCCGGCTACAGAATCGCATTTTAAATTAACCGTGGTTTCTGACGAATTTCAGGATGTTGCATTAGTGAAGCGGCATCAGCTTGTCTATAAAATACTAAAAGAAGAGTTGCAAGGTGGAGTGCATGCGCTGGCCATGCATCTTTATGCTCCTACAGAATGGAGTGACCGAAATCAAGCAGCTCCGGACTCCCCAGATTGTCGTGGCGGAAGTAAATCCTAAGTTGTTTTTAAACCGATATTTTGAGTTTAAATAAACGGTCGTTCAGTAACATGTATTGTTGTGAATCAATGCCAGCTATTGATTGAAGAGTACGTTCAAGTCGGCGCTTCCTTACGCATATCTCTGGGTTGAACAATATAATCCTAAATCTCTAATTTGTAGCTTGTGTTATGCTGTTTTCAGTCGATAACTCGAAAGTGGCCTAGGCCTTATCGAATATCTTGGCCGAGATTTTTGTATATCCTTAAATATCATACAGATGTGCAAACAAGCTAAAACTGATTCTTGCTGTGAATTGTGAGGTTTGCTTAATGGGTCATCAGAAGGTGCATTTTTTGAGTAGGTTTTCAAAATCATACTGAGATTTGAGTGTTTGAATTCTCGGTCGGAACTCTGAATATTCTTTATGAAGTTACTGTTGGATAGCGTGCGAAAAGCAGAATTTTTTTCAGCGGCAATTCTGTCGGTAGCGATGATAGTCTTGATTGTCCTGGTGGAATTTCAAACTGAGTCAGTGCCCCAATCTCCCTCAAGCTTCGTGAGTTTAAAGCCAATTACTGTCTTTCCAGATTTCGCTTCTATTCAAAATATTAAGGTTAAGAAGCAGCAATTCCTTGATTACTTGCAAGATTATATTGTTGCTGAAAATTTAAAAATTCACGGCACTCGTAGTCAGCTAATTTCCTACGCGGAAATTGCGAATGATGGTGCTACATTTAGTTCTCGTGAAAAAGATTGGCTAATGTCACTTGCTGATGAATACCGAATCGATAAAGATTCCCTGAATCAGCGAGATTTGGTTAATGAGTTGCTGCTGAGAGTTGACGTTATTCCTGTGTCTCTGGTGCTTGCTCAGGCGGCAAATGAGTCAGCTTGGGGGACATCTCGTTTCACTTTAGAGGGCTATAATATATTCGGCCAATGGTGCTATGAGGTCGGTTGCGGAATAGTTCCCAACCGTCGCCCCAGCGGTGCGACCCATGAAGTTAAGAAATTTTATTCAGTCGAAGAATCCGTGGCCGCGTATTTCACTAATATAAACAGTCACCACCTCTATCAATATTTCCGTAGTTTACGAGCTCAGATGCGCGCCCATCACTTGGACCTTGATCCAATGGTACTGGCCTATGGTTTAGGGCGATATTCGGAGCGTGGGGTTAACTATGTTGATGAGGTGCAGAACATAATTATTCAAAATGAGTTACAGGGTCGAGATAATTTCAATCTGAATAACGTTTAGAACGTAACAGTTGCCCTCTGATCTTTCTTAGAGTTTATTTTCCTTATCCGGGTTAATTCTTAACCTAGAGCTCTTCGATTACTCGCCCAGGAAAATCCATTGAGCGGAGTACCAATAGTATCTATTGTTTGCTGCCGGAGCCGTGCAAATATAACGCCATCTCCTGCCACTATATTCTTCGGTAGGCTCCAGTCTGACAATCCCAGCACCCCTATCTAACCAATTCATCGGAATAGGCCGGCTATTGGCAAAGCATCCAATTTCGGGCAGATTGTAATTTCCAGCTGAAAATTGCAAGGTGATTGCTGGGCTTCGGTTCATTGTTACCGGCGATAGGGGTTCGATGATTTTCGTATTAAAAGCCAGCGTGTCTAGTTTGGTACGGGCTGTGTCCAGATCTGCATAAATGCTTGCTAAGGGGTATCTGGGCAAGGCTAAAAAATCAGAATTAGTTCCCACAGCTCCAGAATTTTGAGCGAGGCCGACAAAGCCTTCTTCGGCGAGCATTTGTTTGATGGCGGGGTTAAATTCACCATAGGGGTAGGCAAGATATCGATGAGACTGGCCTGTTTCTTTAAGAATTCTTTCCTCAGCAAAAAGCAGGTCTTGACGATGTCTCGCAACCAGTTCCATTGTGGATTCTCCCTCTCGGGTTGCTAGCATATAGGGGTGATCGATCATGTGATTGGCAATGAGCGCGCCGGCGTTAGCTATGTCGCGAATCTGCCCCCAATTCATATAATATGCTTGTTCGTTATCGATGGGTTCTGTGCTTACGAACAGGGCAAAAGGAAAGCCGAATGATTGCAGAAGTGGAAAGGCCTCTTCAAAGATTGAGATATAGCCATCGTCAAAGGTGATTGCCACAGATTTGTCGGGAATCGATTCTCCAGATTTCAAACTTTCGATCATCATGTCCAGCGGCATAACATTGAATTCGTTATCTCTCAGATACTCTAAATGAAGCTGAAAATCCGCTGGAGAAATGCTGGTGGTGGGGGGTGTGTTTATCGCCACATGGTGGTAAAGAAGAATTGTGCCATCACCCAACGCTGCTGAGCTCAATCCTAGAAGAATCGCGAGCATCGAGGATCGCAGTAGCCTTTTAGCCGTGAGCTTTAACGAACAGTAGTAGCTGTTCCGAGGCTTTAGACTGAGCGAGATATTGGTTAGTGTCGTTGACATGGGAGCTATGATATCGCAAAAGCGCCAAATTCATAGAACCGGCTTTTCTCATTAGCCAATTGCGTAACTATTTCTTCGACACAGAGACTTTCGTAATTAAGTTCGGCGACGTTATAATGCCGCCCCCAGGCGATTACGCCAGGAATTCTATAGCGGAGTAAAAGAATGATGTATTCAGGCACGGCACTGAGTGTTGAATTATTGCCCTCAGGTATTGCACATTTGATGTTTGACCTGACAGATTCGTCAGTTAACAAATTTAATCAACAAACATTGAGCGAATTGCAGTCAGCAGTTACATTGCTGCGAACTGCGAAGGTTGATGGATTAATTTTTTCCAGTGCCAAGTCTGCCTTTATTGTTGGTGCAGACATTACAGAATTCACCGAGCTGTTTAAGCAAGGTGAAGCTGAAATCATGCAGTGGCTGGTAGAGGGCAATATAATTTTCAGTGATATCGAAGACCTGCCTTTTCCTACGGTGAGTCTGATTAATGGTATAGCGCTAGGCGGCGGTTTTGAACTGGCCATATCGACTGATTATCGAATCGGCACTCATAAGGCTGTTGTCGGATTTCCTGAAGTTAAGTTAGGAATATTACCAGGGTTTGGCGGAACGGTTCGCTTGCCTAGGTTAATTGGTGCCGATAATGCCAATGAATGGATTAGCACTGGTTCCCATATCAGAGCTGATCGGGCATTTAGAGAAGGTGCCCTTGATGCGATAGTTGATGACGCTCAACTTTTGGCAGCAGGTGAAGACCTTATCGCACAATGTGTGGCTGGAAAACTAAATTATAAGAAAGTTCGGGAACAAAAAACTTCTCCTCTGAGCCTGCAGCCTATTGAGCTTAATGTTGCGTTTGAAACAGCTAAAGGTATGGTTGCTTCAAAAGCAGGTCGCAATTATCCGGCCCCGGTCACCGCTGTGCAGGTTATGCATGATGCAGCAACACTGGATCGTGCTGGAGCGTTGGTGGTTGAGCATGCCGGTTTCATAAAACTGGCCAAGACCGAAGTTGCCGCAAACCTGGTGCAAATGTTTCTGAACGATCAATACCTCGCAGGTAAAGCAAAGAAGCAGTTATCCCTTGCGGGCAAAGTTAGGTCAGCAGCGGTTCTTGGTGCCGGAATTATGGGTGGTGGAATCGCTTATCAGTCCTCTTTAAAAGGCACGCCAATTCTGATGAAAGATATTAATCAGGAAGGCATCGAACTTGGCATAAATGAAGCAAAAAAGCTTCTTAACAAGCAACTTGGGCGTGGCCGTATTGATGCAAATGAAATGGTAACAATACTTTCAGGTATCAGCACTACTTTGGACTATGTCGGCTTTGATCAAGCTGACATCATTGTGGAAGCCATTGTTGAAAACAGTGAAGTAAAACAGAAAGTGCTGGCGGAACTTGAGTCACTCGTTGATGAAAGCACGATCATCGCTTCTAATACCTCTACTATCTCTATCGATGAGCTGGCCAGCGCGCTCAATAGACCAGAGAAATTTTGCGGAATGCATTTCTTTAATCCTGTGCCTTTGATGCCTTTGGTGGAAGTGATTCGTGGCGCTCAAACCAGCGATGAAACAATTGCTACCACCGTGGCTTATGCGAAAAAGATGGGTAAGACTCCTATCGTTGTTAATAATTGTCCTGGGTTCCTAGTGAATCGAATCCTATTTCCTTATTTCGGCGCATTTGCTCGTTTGATCTATGATGGTGCTGATTTCAATCAAATCGACCGAGCTATGGAGCGATTTGG
Organism: Gammaproteobacteria bacterium; assembly: GCA_012960305.1. Classification (GTDB taxonomy): domain Bacteria; phylum Pseudomonadota; class Gammaproteobacteria; order Pseudomonadales; family Pseudohongiellaceae; genus UBA9145. The sequence goes on from DUBM01000020.1 coordinate 230,970, forward strand.
TTGGCCCATGGGGCCCGCTTATTTGTTAGACGTAATTGGTATTGATACTGCTGTCCATTGCCAAGGTGTAATGGCGGCGGGTTTTGAGCGCATGTTGTTAGACTTTGATAGTGCTATCGATAGGCTTTATGAGTGTAAAGATCTTGGTCAGAAAAGCGGCAAAGGTTTTTATGCCTATGAAACTGACAAGCGCGGTCGACTGAAGAAAGTCGTCAATGCTGATATCGCAGAAATGGTGGCGTCCGTGCAGTCGAGCAAGCGAGGATTTGAAGATGCTGAAATTGTAGAGCGAATGATGGTTGCTCTTTGCATAGAAACTGCTCGTTGTCTTGAGGATGGAATTGTGGAGACTTCAATAGAGGCAGATATGGGATTGGTGTTAGGGCTTGGCTATCCGGCATTTCGCGGCGGTGCATTACGTTATGTTGATAGCTTAGGTGTTGCTGAGTTTTGTGCAATTGCTGATAAATATGCATGGCTAGGGGAGTTGTACCATCCAACTGACGCGATGCGAGAAATGGCAGCCAGTGGCGGCAGCTACTACATATAAATTGGTGATAAAAACAACACGGAGATTTTCATGAGTCTAAACCCTAGAGATGCTGTAATTGTTGATGGAATTAGAACGCCAATGGCACGTTCAAAAGCTGGCGCTTATCGCAATGTGCGTGCTGAGGAACTTTCCGCTCACCTAATCGATGCCTTGTTTGCCAGAAACGCAGGTGCAAGCCCCGCTGAAGTCGAAGATGTGATTTGGGGCTGCGTAAATCAGACCCTGGAACAGGGATGGAATGTGGCTAGAAATGCTGCCCTTATGTCTGTGCTTCCGCATTCGACTTGCGCACAAACTGTAAACCGTTTATGCGGTTCTTCAATGTCTGCTCTCCACACCGCAGTAACCGCGATTCAAAGTGACAATGGTGATCAGTTTATTGTCGGAGGTGTTGAACACATGGGGCACGTTGGGATGACCCACGGACTTGACCCAAATCCCCGGGCATCCAAACATATTGCTAAGGCATCCTGGATGATGGGGGTTACTGCAGAAGTTCTTTCTAAGATGCATGGTATTACTCGAGAGCAACAGGATGCGTTCGCCGTGCGTTCACACACACTGGCAGACAAAGCACGTAGTAATGGCGGGTTTGCCAATGAAATCGTTGCAATTGAAGGCCACAATGCTGATGGTTTCAAGATCTTAATAGAGCATGATGAAACGATACGTCCAGACACAAACTTGCAGGGACTGGCACAGCTTCGTCCGGTATTTGACCCTGTAAATGGCACAGTGACAGCGGGAACTTCTTCGCAGCTCTCTGATGGAGCTTCGGCAATGTTGATGATGTCTGCTGAGAAGGCCCAGAATTTAGGGATGTCAATCAGGGCTCGAGTTAGGTCAATGGGGTATGCTGGGGTCGATCCAGCAATTATGGGCTATGGGCCGGTTCCTGCTACGCTAAAGGCGCTGAAAAGAGCTGGTTTAAATATCGGAGACATCGACGTAGTTGAATTAAATGAGGCTTTTGCTGCGCAGTCTTTGCCTGTTCTGAAAGATCTAAAACTATTAGAAGTTGTTGAAGAGAAGGTTAATCTCAAAGGTGGTGCAATAGCCCTCGGGCATCCTTTGGGCTGTTCTGGCACTCGCATTGCAACGACTTTGCTAAATAATATGGAAGAGCAAAATGCTACTCTAGGATTGGCTACGATGTGTATTGGCTTGGGGCAGGGAATAGCAACGATATTCGAAAGAATTTAGTTTGTATTCCAAAACTTGGATAACGAGAGAAACCAATTGAAAGATCAATTCAAACTAAATCGTAGTCGGAAAAATTTACGCAGGGATGTGGGCAAGGCAATCGCTGATTTCAATATGATTGCAGATGGTGATTTAATCATGGTTTGTCTTTCTGGTGGCAAAGATTCTTTTGCCATGCTAGATATTTTACAAAGTTTACAAAAACATGCACCAATCGATTTCCGAATCCATGTGGTAAATTTGGACCAGAAACAACCTGACTTCCCCGAGCATGTTTTGCCAGAGTATCTAGCCGCGGCTGGTGTCGATTTTAAAGTGCTTGAGCAAGATACCTATTCTATCGTTACCGAAAAAATTGATGAAGGTAAGACCTACTGCGGCCTCTGCTCACGATTAAGGAGAGGGATTCTCTATAACTACGCAGATTCAATTGGTGCTTCAAAAATTGCGCTTGGCCATCATCGAGATGATATCGTCGAAACACTATTTCTCAATATGTTCTACGGTGGTCGACTCAAGGCTATGCCACCAAAATTACTAAGTGATGATAAGCGAAATATCGTGATTCGGCCTTTGGCGTACTGTAAAGAGAAAGAGATAACTCAATATGCTGAGCTATCAGAGTTTCCGATAATTCCTTGCAATCTTTGCGGATCTCAAGATAACTTGCAACGTCAGGCAATCAAGTCGATGTTGCAAGAATGGGACAAACAACATCCCGGCCGGATTGAAAGCATATTTAGAAGCATTGCAAATATATCGCCTTCGCAACTGGCTGATGATAATTATTTTCCTTTTAAGGATCTTGTTGCTAGGTCAGATTCGAACGAAAGTTTGAAAGTTAGAGAGTTGATCTAACCGTTTCTAAATTTTCCATCGGCCTTCAAGAAGTCTTTACATTCCGGCTGAAATTTTAACAAGCTGTAGCTTTATTATCTATATGACAGAAAAACACTTTCTGTATGGCTATTTTTATAGTATTTAAGATCAACGTGATACGGATTGAGTAGACAGTAATGGATATCCCTTACCAAGAACTTCCCGCAGCAATCCTTGTGGCTGTTATAGAGGAATTCGTGTTGCGCGAAGGTACGGATTACGGAGCTCAGGAATATTCTTTGAAAGAGAAAGTTGCGCAAGTACGAAAGCAGTTAGAGCTAGGTAAAGTTAAGATAAACTTTGATACCGATAATGAGAGTTGCCAGATAGTTACTGCTATTAACTAACTTCGGAGTCGGTTTCTCCAACTGCTGTAGCTGCAGTCAGGAATTAAGGTGAGTAGAGCCTCCATTTGCTAATTACATCTTTGGTATTCACCAGAAACATTAGGCCTTCTTCATTGGCTTTGAATATATAACGGGCGTTTTCATACCGAATTCGCCCAGGGTCTTAACTGTCCGTTTCAATGTGTAAGAATCCAAAGCTGTCTTGAAGAGGTCTAAAGAAAGCAGCGGGTTTCTCTCTGTATTAGCTACCACCACAACTGATGCGATAATGCCTTTAATTTGCCAGACCAGTGACGGATTGATAGTCCCTAATAACTTGATTGTAAATTGTAAAGAGAGTCTATTAAACACATTGGGTCGATGTGGATTACTGTTTAGAGCGATACTGAAATTCATTTTTTTAAGCAGAACTTAGCTGATTGGCTTTTGAATTAAGTGAATATTTTTTTATTTAAACTAAAGCCGTATTGGCAATTCGAATGCACTGGTATTTAAGGTAGTATCCCTTTGCAGTAATGACTGATCAACTACCAATTAGTTAAATAAGTCCATGTCCGAAGAACCAAAAGAACTAAATCAAGATTCCCAGCAGATAGAGTTCGTGGAGGACCTGGATGCTACTGGGTTGTATTGTCCTGAGCCCGTAATGTTGCTGCATAATAGAATTCGTGATATTGCAGCTGGGGAGGCTCTTCGGCTTACTGCAACTGACCCCTCTACTACTCGTGATGTGCCAAAATTCTGTTTGTACTTGGGTCACGAACTGGTCGAAAATTTACGGCAGGGGAATAACTATGTTTACCTCATTCGCAAAAAAGGCGAATCGTAAGTAGTAGCCGGCAGAGTATTCTAACTATGAAATTGAATGTTTTTTACAGCCCTCTCAATTGCGCTGTATTTGAGCCCTGAGGACACTTTGACTGCTCATTCTGAATTACCTGAAACTGTTTATTTAGTTGATGCATCGATTTATATATTTCAGGCGCATTTTTCTCCCCATGTTGAATGCAACAGCGAGAATGGGGAAGAGTTAAGCGCCGTCTATGGTTTTGTTCAATTCCTTCTCCAATTCCTCCGCAGAGTCCGCCCGAGTCATATAGCCGTGGCTATGGATGAGAGTTTATTTACAGGCTTCCGTCACCAGCTTTGTCCGCAATACAAATCCAATAGAGAGCTGCCAGATGAAAACCTTGCGCTGCAGTTGAAGGCCTGTGCCGAAGTTACATCGATTCTAGGTCTGGCATGTTATTCAAGCTGTATTTATGAAGCGGACGATATTATTGGGACGCTATCGAAGATGGTTCGAGATGAGAGCGCTGGGGTTTCAGCGCTGCATATCGTTTCTCGAGATAAAGACTTGGCTCAACTGCTCTTAGGTAAGCAGGATTGCTTGTGGGACTACAGTAGTAATCGGAAACGTCGTAGGGGTGATATCAAAAATGATTTTGGAGTAAGTCCTATACAGTTTCCTGATTATTTGGGCCTAATAGGTGATTCTGTAGACTGTATTAGTGGTATACCAGGGGTAGGTCCGGTGAAAGCTATTGCGCTATTGGAAAGCTTCGACACTCTCGAGGGCGTCTATCAAAACTTGGATGAAGTTTCTGGCTTGTCGGTTCGAGGAGCTGGAAAACTAGCAGTAGCTTTGAAGCAGCATAGAGAGCTTGCTGAGTTAAGCAAGCTGCTCGCTACCATCGTTTGTGAGGTTGAGGAGGGCGACGAAGCGTTTGCTAATGCAGATATCGCCATGCTGAAATATTCGCCTCCGAGTATTGAGTCCTTTGAAACTTTTCTCATGAACTATGGTTTCAAGCTTGCGGATAGGAGTAGCATTCTTCGCGCGGCCGCGCAGTTAACAGATACTTAATGGCTGAGAGTGAGTGTTCGTTATCAACAATGTGAAATACAGGCACAAAAAGCGAGAAGGATATATGAGACTAAAATGAAGCTTGTTGCTGATGCCAATATTTTATCTTCCGATGCCCAGATTGATTTTGTTGGCGAGCTGCTGGTGTTGCCGGGTCGCAAGATAACCTCTACTGTGCTTAAAGATGCAGATGCGCTTTTAGTGCGATCGGTTACAAGAGTTAACGCTGAATTGCTAGATAACAGTAACATTCGATTCGTAGGCTCAGCCACCAGTGGAATTGACCATATTGATGAAAGCTACTTGTCCTCTCAGGGCATTCAATTTCATCATGCTCAAGGAAGTAATGCCAATGCGGTAGTAGATTATTGCTTTGCGGCTCTGGCTTATGCAGTTATCAATGGCTATTTAAAACTTGAAGATACCATCGTTGGTCTTGTGGGTGGTGGTTATGTGGGAGAGCTTTTTGCTCAGAAACTAGAAGCGCTCGGTGTTGGAGTGAAGATCTCTGACCCGCCCTTAAAGAGACTTATCGAAAAAGGCGCGAACGATTATAGTGGTAGTAATCGTACTTATTGCTCACTCGATGAAATTCTACAATGTGACGTAATTTCCTTACATGTGCCACTTATTGCCGATGGTAACTGGCCTACAGCGGGATTAATTGATTTAGATAAACTGCAGCTACTGAAACCAGGCGCCGTTGTTATCCAGGCATGCAGGGGGGGTGTCGTAAATGAAAATGATTTGCGTGAGTTCATCGGACAGAACGATGATAAGTTATTTGTAATCGATGTGTGGGAAAACGAGCCGCTGATTGACTCCTTACTCGTAGAACAAGTTGATATAGCAACGCCGCATATTGCTGGTTATAGTTTTCAGGGAAAATCAGATGCAAGAAAGTTGCTGCTCGCTCATTTGAAGACGTTTGCTTTGGGAATAAAATTCAATGGTGATGACGAACTGCAAGAAACTTTTGCACAACAAGTGCCTGAAGAGATCTATAAAAAAATTAAAACAGATCCAACTGTATCTCAATGGCTACTGTTATTGGCGTTATATGAATTAGATGAATTGAGTAATGAGCTGAAAGGTTCACTGAATTCTTCAAAGCTCCATGATAATGGAGCGAAATCTCGAATTGGGGGTGGTATAAGTAACCTAGCGACCTTCGACGCACTGCGTAAACAGCGGAGTAATCATTTTGAATTTCGAAACTTTGTCTTAGATAGGAGTCAATTTAACGAAGCGCAGTGCGACATTTTCGCAGTACTAGGTTTTAAGTTCGACTAGTTTCAAATTATGTATAATTTTAGAGTTCTACTCTCTGTTATAAGGTAATTCTCTCAAACTATCTATATTGCGAGAGAACCTTGTCGATTTTTCCTATTGCTGACGTTAATTCATCTTTTCGGGGTAAAAATACAATTCTTAGATGGTTTTGATCTTTTATGTTGAATGCACTACCTTGAACCAAAAGGATTTTTGCTTGATCGAGAATGTCCAAAACCAGTGCAACATCGCTATCGACCTTGTAAACATCGGGATCCAGCTTAGGAAATATGTAGATTGCGCCTTGTGGATTAACACAACTTACGCCAGGAATTTTCGTTAGCAAATCCATAGCAATATCTCTTTGCTGCTTTAATCTCCCCCCAGGCAGTATCAACTCGTTAATGCTTTGGTATCCTCCTAAGGCAGCTTGCACGGCGAACTGTGCTGGTACGTTAGCGCACAAGCGCATGTTTGCTAGTATTTCTAGTCCCTCGATGTAACCCCTTGCTTGATCCTTGGGTCCGCTTAGGATCATCCAGCCAGAGCGAAAACCTGCCAGGCGATAGGATTTGGATAGGCCGTTAAAGCTAACGATGAAGACGTCATCACATAGTGAAGCAAGCGGGATGAATTCTGCATCGTCATAAATAATCTTGCTGTAAATTTCATCGGCGAAAAGAATAAGCTTATGGCGCCGGGCCAGTTCGATGAGGTCGAGTAATATTTTCTTACTGTATACCGCGCCTGTGGGATTATTTGGGTTTATGATTACTAGCGCGCGAGTCTGCTTTGAGATCTTCGATTCGATATCTTCAATGTCAGGAAACCAAGTTTTGAGCTCATCACATTCATAGTGAATAGGGGTGCCGCCACTTAAACTAACCGCGGCAGTCCAAAGTGGATAGTCTGGTGCTGGGATAAGTACTTCGTCTCCGTCATTCAGTAGAGCCTGTAAAGACATGGTGATGAGTTCGCTGACACCATTTCCTAGATAGATATCATCTACTTCTACATCGGCAACTCCAAGTTTCTGGCATTCCTGCATAATAGCTTTACGTGCTGAATAAAGACCTTTGGAATCGCAGTAGCCTTGAGCGTTAGATAAATTATGGATGACATCGTAGAGAATTTCATCTGGCGCATTAAAACCAAACGGGGCAGGATTTCCGATGTTTAACTTGAGTATTTGGTGACCATCTTCTTCCAATCGTTTCGCCTCTTCTAGGACAGGTCCACGGATGTCATAGCAGACATTACTAAGTTTTTCTGATTGATCGATCTTATCCATAACCATTTGCTAATCTCTAAATACTTAAGTCTCAATTCTCTGCAAGAGCGAGGTCGATATCACCGGCTTCGGTAATTATAATCTATTAGTGTAGTTGGCAGATAGCGGCCGGCTACAACTATTTCGATTAGAAAATTCCCAAATTTCAATTGTTTCCGACTACAGATTAAAAAAATAATAGTGATTAGTGCGGCTCTAATTTATAGTTATGTATGCATATTGGATTTCTCGTGCTCAATTGAGAACATGGGGCTGGAGACCAATTTAATTCTTGGATTAACACAATGAGCAATACAGATGACAAGTGGCGAGATGAACTAGATGCTGAGAGTTACCATATCCTTAGAGAGAAGGGTACAGAGCGTGCATTTACCGGGAAATACTATGACTTAAAGGATCAAGGAATATATAACTGTGCAGCTTGCGGTAATAAGGTATTTTCATCAGACACTAAGTATGATTCAGGGTGTGGTTGGCCAAGTTTTCATACTCCAGCCGAAGGGGGAAGTGTCCAAGAGCTTGCTGATAATTCCTATGGCATGGTTAGAACCGAGGTGGTCTGTAGTAGTTGTGAGTCTCATTTAGGCCATGTTTTTCCGGATGGGCCGCCGGAGAGTGGCCGTCGTTACTGTATTAATTCAGCGTCTTTAAACTTTGAGAAAGGTGACCCGGGGAAGGATAGGGGAAAGAGTAAGAAATGAGTGCCAAGGGATTGAATTATTCACTGTAGAAAAGACAGAATTAACAAAGGGGGGATGGAGCTTCCTGTTCCCTGTTTCTGTTTTTAGGAGAGCGGTTTCAAAACATTAACTTGTCGGTCCAGTTATCTTTCAATCATATAACTGCTACCTACATGATTAAACGAATTGAGTTGATAGATTAGATTGAACCTGCCCGCAAATGCCTAGATCTATGAACGATTCGCCAATTTAAAATTCTTTTGCACAAGAATGTGATTCAAGAACTTTTGTGTGAACCAAAAGAAACTCAATCTCAAGTCATTCCTGTGGTGACGAGCTGCCTTCCGCAATTGTCAGTTGGGCGAATTCTTTTTTGGTGGTTAAAGATAATTAACTAAGATTTGCAGGGAGGGGTGTAGCGGTCTAACCGACGTGACGGATTCGCTTTTTGAGTTGGGTCATTAAACGATCGAGATTGCTCTCAGCCTCGGAGCGATACCTAAAAGGGCCGACGTTATCTCCTTCGCGAGTCTTGAAATACCACAAGTCGTTCTCGCTGAAAACTCGCTCTGTGCGATTTTGTGTGGACGAATCGGGAATATCCTGTTGGCGGCTTACAGTCATAGTTATATTGAATTGAGTGAGGTCGAGGCCTATAAGGCGATAATAGTTAGTTTATTTATTATCTGAGCATCCAGCTGTTTATTGCCAAACTAAATTGGTCTCCGCCAGCCTAAGGCTACAGCCGATTTTAGAAATTAGCTCCAACTAATATAGTTAGTCAACAACCTTAAGCTAGCGAGTAGGCAAACAATAAGCATAGTTTCATAGAATTAAAAGAGCGCAATAAATATGCCATTGCAGTTTTTTCTCAGTGGTAATGCCAGTCTAATGCATGCACTAAAAAAGCTTATAAAACAAAGTGTTACAGACAGTTATTAAAAACAATGGGTGTTTGTTTTTCTTATTTAAACCAACAAGATACAAGCTTTTCTTAATCGGTGATTATTTTTTTATTATGATTTTATGTTGTGAAAAAAAGTGAAAAAAAGTGAAGGCTCAACACGAGATTAAAGGGTTGATCAATTTTTCTGCAGTTACGAGATCTGCTTTTGAGTTGATATTTAAGAATAAGGCTGGGTCTGTAGAATAGACTTTAAATGCAACACTATGTAATAGAGGAAAGACTTGTTTTGGACCATATAGGCCGTTCTTTAGGGCTTCTTCGAGTCTCGGTAAGGTCGAATATGACCACAGAGAAAATAAAGGTTGGATTTGATCGCAATTCTGACAAAAAGCAACGTCGGCATCATTTGCGGCGATTTCGTGAGCAAGTAGTTCTGTCAGATTTTCAGGAAAATACGGAACGTCAGCAGGAAAGCAAGCTAAGTAGGAAGTTCGCGGGAGAGCTTCAGCAGAAATGAAATATTTCATTGCGCTAACTATGCCTACCAGTGGGCCTGGTGATGCTGACTCGACATCAGCAATAATAGGGAGGTTCAAGTATCCATAGGCCGCTTGATTTCTGTTGACACTCAGGGCAAGGGTGTCTACTTGGTGCTTGGTTTTATCGATTATCCAATTGATGATCGGATAACCATGCAGCGGTAGTAAGGGTTTGTCGACGAAACCCATTCTGGAAGCTTTTCCACCTGCCAAAATTATTCCGGCGATTTTACTCTTTGGGATTACGCCTGTTGAGTCATTGTTGAATATTGCCAAAATCACAGTCCAAGTTTTCTTTATATTGTGGTGATAATTGGCATTGATTTCTGGGTAATTCCAAAGACCAGCCAACATTATGCAGCTATTCTATGATTGAACATCAAGTATTGATATGGGAAAATCGCGCACTTTCTTAACAACTGTAAAAGTTGTTAACTTATTGAATTATTTAGCAATCAACAATCCATCAGCAAAGGGCATTCGCCCTTAATGGCCTGGTGCTTTTGAAATATTTATTGAAATGTTTGGTCTAGTACAAGCGTGAGCTATTCAGGTTTATGAATGAAGAGGTTTATACATGCAAGTTTCAATTGAAACTATAGAAGGCTTGGAGCGTCGAATGACAATTGCTGTTCCTGGCGAGAAGGTAGACACAGCAGTTAATGAGCGCCTTCGGGATGCGGCGAAGAACGTTAATCTAAATGGCTTTAGGAAAGGCAAAGTGCCATTTAAGGTTATCAAAAGCAAATTTGGTCGGGGTGTGCAACAAGAAGTCCTAGGTGAGTTAATGAGTCAGACTTTTTATGAAGCCGTAAACCAAGAAAGTTTAAAGCCAGCAGGGCAGCCCCGTATTGAAGCCTCAGACTTTGTTGAGGGTCAGGATCTCCAGTTTACGGCTGTTTTCGAAATTTACCCTGAAATTATCTTGCCAAACTTTTCCAAGATAAGCACAGAAAGGCTTTCCGCGGATATTACTGACTCTGATATTGATGAGATGATCGAAACGCTTAGGCAGCAAAGGCAGAACTGGGAAGTTGCTGAACGAGCGGCAGCTGACAAAGATATGGTTAATATTGATTATGTTGGGCGTAAAGATGGCGAGGAATTTGAGGGTGGGAAAGCTGATGCTTCGAATTTGGTTATCGGGTCTGAGCGGATGATTCCAGGATTTGAAGCGGGAATTATTGGTAAGTCAGCTGGGGAGACAGTTAATTTAGCGCTAAGTTTCCCGGCTGAGTACCAGAATGCAGAATTGGCTGGCAAAGAAGTGGAATTCGATATCACCTTAAATACTGTTAGCGAACAAGTTTTACCAGCTATCGATGACGAGCTTTTTAAGAGTTTTGGAGTTGAAGAGGGTGGTGTTGACGCGTTTCGTGTGGAAGTTTCAAACAATATGGAGCGGGAGCTGAAGACTGCAAGTCGTAGTAAGCTGAAGAATAAAATCATGGATGGCTTAATTGAATTGGTAGACATTAAAGTTCCCGCGGCATTAGTGGGAGATGAAGTCCAGCAATTAAAAAATCAAGCGCTACAACAAATGGGCGGAGGTCAAAACATTGATGCCAGTATGTTACCCGACGAACTTTTCCAAGAGCAGGCCAACCGCCGTGTGGTCTTGGGACTAGTATTAGGCGAAGTGATCAAGGATCAAGATATGAAAGCTGATCCGGCGAAAGTAAGAGAGTCGGTGGAAGAAATGGCGGCAACATACGAATCGCCAGATGATGTGATCAATTGGTATTATGGTAACAAAGAGCAGCTCGCGACAATTGAGTCTAGTGTTATTGAAGACCAAGTGTTCGACTATATTATCGATGAGGCGGAAATTACCGATACTAAGTTAAGTTATCAAGAAGTCCTCAAACCCGAAGAAAAAGCACTCGTAGAAAAAGAGCCGGAAAAAATTGAATTTGCTGTCAGTGGCGACGATGATAGCAGTGAAGAGAATACTGGTAGTGAAGAGTAGGGCTGGGAATTTGTTAGCTACACTTACTATTGAATACTAGAATTAGAGATTATTAAACCGTGCAATTGGCGCGGTAATTAGCGTACACAAGGAATTAAAGCCTATGGTAAACCCACAAGTCGACTCCACGCCTATGGGTGCCTTAGTGCCTATAGTGGTGGAACAGACAGCTCGGGGTGAGCGTTCTTATGATATCTACTCGCGATTACTGAAGGATCGGGTGATTTTTCTTACCGGGCCTGTCGAAGACCATATGGCGAACCTGATTGTTGCACAGATGCTATTCCTAGAATCAGAGAACCCGGATAAAGACATTCACCTGTATATAAACTCACCAGGGGGTTCAGTGACTGCAGGTTTATCTATTTATGACACTATGCAGTTTATCCAGCCAGATGTGAGCACGATGTGCGTGGGTCAAGCAGCGAGCATGGGTGCATTATTGCTGGCCAGTGGTGCCGCCGGGAAACGCCTAGCCCTGCCGCATTCCCGAATGATGATTCATCAACCTAGTGGTGGAGCTCAAGGTCAGGCATCTGATATAGAGATACAAGCCAATGAAATCATAAAGATTCGAAAGAAACTTAATATAATTCTTTCAGATCATTCTGGGCAGAGTGTTGAGAAAGTAGGGCATGATACGGAACGAGATAACTTTATGAGCGCTTCAGAAGCTGAGGAATATGGGCTCGTGGATAAAGTAATTGACAGAAGAGTAGATAATAAAGATAGGGAAGAGTCTGAATAAGACCAAATCCTTGGGGATGGGCTTGCAATTGCCCCTTATTGCCTTCACTTTAGGTAGCGGTGGCTGTTTGCGATTTTTAATCTTGAATATTTAGAGAATTAGGCAAATAAGCTAGTTTAATCAATGAGATAAAAAGTTAAAGAATCCTATAATGTCAGACGATCGTTATAACAAGGGAGATGATAGTGGCAAGCTGCTGTATTGTTCATTCTGTGGAAAAAGCCAGCATGAAGTTCGTAAGTTAATTGCAGGCCCTTCGGTTTTCGTCTGTGATGAATGCGTTGATTTGTGTAATGACATTATCCGCGAAGAAATTCAGGAAAAGGACTCAGATACAGCCACTCAAAAACTTCCCATTCCGGAAGAAATAAAGACTACCCTCGATGAATATGTTATTGGCCAAGAAAGCGCTAAGAAGATACTTGCTGTGGCGGTCTACAACCACTATAAGCGACTAAACTATGCCAAAGGCAGCGGTGAAGTTGAGTTAAGCAAAAGTAACATATTAATGGTTGGCCCGACGGGCACAGGAAAAACCTTGCTCGCTGAGACTTTGGCCAGGTTATTAGACGTTCCGTTTACTATCGCCGATGCAACAACGTTAACTGAAGCCGGTTATGTTGGCGAAGATGTTGAAAATATCATTCAGAAGTTACTACAAAAATGCGATTACGATGTAGAAAAGGCCCAGATCGGGATCGTCTATATCGATGAAATCGACAAAATTTCTCGGAAATCAGACAATCCTTCCATTACCCGTGACGTGTCCGGCGAAGGTGTGCAGCAAGCTCTTTTGAAATTAATCGAAGGAACTGTTGCCTCAGTGCCACCACAAGGTGGCCGTAAGCATCCGCAACAAGAATTCCTGCAAGTTGATACAGCCAACATTCTCTTCATCTGCGGTGGTGCTTTTGCTGGTTTGGATAAGATTATTCGCGATCGCTCTGAGAAGAGCGGGATCGGTTTTACTGCTGAAGTTCGCTCCAAGGATACGGAGAGTAAAGTAGGAGAAACTTTACGGGGCGTTGAACCTGAGGATTTGGTTAAGTATGGCTTGATTCCAGAGTTTGTTGGCCGCTTGCCAATGATCGCTACATTAGATGAATTAGATTCAGATGCTCTGGTAAGGATTATTAAAGAACCCAAAAATTCCCTGACTAAACAATATGCAAAACTGTTTGAGATGGAAGGTGTAGAAATTCAGTTCAGGGAAGATGCTCTCAGAGCAATTGCACGTAGAGCAAGAGATCGTAAAACTGGAGCTAGAGGCCTGCGTTCAATTATGGAAGCAGTTCTGCTTGAGACTATGTATAAGATGCCTTCTCTGGAAAAAGTTAGTAAGGTTATCATTGATGCTGCAGTTATCGATGGCGAGTCAGAACCTCTGCTCATGTATGAGAATATTGATCAACCTAGCAAATCGGCTGTGGAAGAATAAAAAGCTCTCAGCACCTTGTTTTTTTGTAGGCTTGGCTCCATTAATAGCTTTGATCCTTCAGCTCTTAAGAGTAATTTATAAGCATGCCTGCAGACGAACTTAGTACAAATTCATACCCTTTATTGCCACTTCGTGATGTGGTGGTCTATCCACAAATAGTCCAACCTCTCTTTGTCGGCCGCCCCAAGTCTATTAAAGCTTTAGAAGTTGCCATGGCCAACGATAAACAGGTTTTGTTGGTGGCGCAGAAAAATGCATTCGAAGACGAACCGGGGATTGATGACCTTTTCCAAATTGGAACTATTGCCACGATCTTACAGTTAATCAGGCTGCCTGACGGAACCGTTAAAGTCTTAGTTGAAGGACTTGATCGGGCCAGGTTCATCGATGTTGTCTTCGATGCGGATCACTATCGAGCTGATACTACTGTATTGCAGGCGGAAGAAATCCTTGAGAAAGAATCGGCACTGCTCATCAGATCACTTTTGTCCCAATTCGACCAGTATGTGCAGCTTAGTAAAAAAATCCCACCAGAGGTTATGACCTCAATTTCTAGCATCGACGAGCCGGGTCGGTTAGTCGATACAATTGCATCGCATATGTCTCTGCAATTGCAGGAAAAACAAAATCTGCTGGAATTGGCGGGATTACAGACACGCATTGAACATCTCATGACGCTGATCGAATCGGAAATAGATTTGTTTCAGGTTGAGAAGCGAATTCGTGGCCGCGTTAAGAAGCAAATGGAGAAATCTCAGCGCGAGTACTATTTAAATGAGCAAATGAAAGCCATCCAGAAGGAAATGGGTGAGCTGGAGGATATTCCCAACGAGGCGGAAGAACTCAAGAAAAAAATTGACGATGCGGGCATGCCTAAAGAAGCGAAAGAGAAATCCACGTCAGAGTTGAACAAGCTTAAACTTATGTCACCGATGTCGTCGGAAGCATCAGTGGTTAGGACTTATCTCGATTGGATGATTAGTATCCCTTGGAAAAAGCGTAGTAAAGTGCGATCAGACCTGGGCAAGGCCGAGGATATTCTAGAAAGTGATCACTACGGGCTTAAAGAAGTTAAAGAGAGGATTCTGGAATATTTAGCTGTTCAGAAACGAGTCAAGAAACTCAAAGGCCCAATATTGTGTTTGGTGGGCCCTCCAGGTGTGGGTAAGACTTCTTTGGGCGAATCAATAGCACGTGCAACCAATCGTAAATACGTTCGTATGGCCCTAGGTGGAGTGCGAGATGAGGCAGAAATTCGCGGACACCGCCGGACTTACATCGGTTCCCTGCCAGGTAAATTGTTGCAGAAGCTTTCAAAAGTAGGGGTTAAAAATCCACTTTTCCTTTTAGATGAAATAGACAAAATGGGGATGGACAACAGAGGCGATCCCGCATCTGCTCTCTTGGAAGTGTTAGACCCAGAACAGAATCATAGCTTTAACGATCATTATCTTGAGGTTGATTACGATCTCTCAGAAGTCATGTTTGTCTGTACTTCAAATAGTATGAATATACCTGGGCCATTATTGGATCGAATGGAAGTAATTCGTATTCCAGGTTACACAGAAGATGAAAAAGTAAATATCGCAGAACGCTACTTGATACCCAAGCAACGAAAGAACAACGGAGTGACAGATGAAGAGCTAGAGATCGATGAACAGCCAATTCGTGATCTTGTTCGTTATTACACTCGAGAAGCTGGTGTTCGTGGTTTGGAAAGAGAAATTGCAAAGATCTGTAGAAAAGTTGTCAAAGGAAGCTCACTTGGAGAAGGGCCAGAAACTACTGTGCTTTCATCCGATCTTCTGGAAGAATTCTCGGGAGTTCGCAAATACGATTTCGGAAAGGCAGAGGGAGAGAATAGAGTCGGTCAAGTTAACGGTTTAGCCTGGACCCAAGTAGGGGGTGAGCTGCTAACTATTGAAGCCATCGCTGTTGAAGGCAAAGGTAAAACTATCAAGACAGGATCTCTCGGCGATGTTATGCAGGAATCCATTCAAGCAGCGTTTACAGTTGTGAGGAGTCGTGCACAAGCTCTTGGTTTGAATACAAATTTTCATGAAAAAGTTGACCTACATATCCACGTTCCTGAAGGGGCGACACCGAAAGATGGGCCCAGTGCAGGAGTGGGGATGTGCACTGCGTTGGTATCTGTATTGACAGAAATTCCGGTAAGAGCTGATGTTGCCATGACCGGTGAAATTACCTTAAGAGGTCAGTTACTAAGAATTGGTGGATTAAAAGAAAAATTATTAGCCGCACATCGAGGGAACATTAAAACCGTAATCATTCCTGCCGATAACGAAAGAGACTTGGTTGAAATTCCAGATAATATAAAAGCAGATCTGGAGATTATTCCAACGACTTGGATAGACGAGGTTTTGGAACATGCTCTGGAGTTTCAACCGACACCTGTTAGTAATGAAGAAAAAGCGAAACAGGAAAAGAAAGGCAAGCAAAAGGATGTTAGTAATGAAAAACCCATAAAAACCCACTGATACCGTGTGTTTTCAGTTGACATCTCTTTCTAGCACTTGGTATAAAGGGTCGACTATACTGCACGTATGAACAGATTCGAGGGATGGAATTTAGATTGGCTCATCACTTAAAAATTGCTTTGAAAATTAGTCGTCTTTTTGTATTAATTTTGGACAGTTATTTTTAGGTACTACTTGATAGAAACAACTTCTTAAAAAAAGGGGATAACGTGAATAAATCAGAATTAATAGACGCAGTTGCTGTTAGTGCAGACCTTCCTAAGGCTGCTGCAGGCCGAGCAATTGATGCAATGATTGATGCGATTACTGGCTCACTTAAGAAAACTGAACCAGTCGTACTTGTTGGCTTTGGTACATTCGCGACTAAAGACAGAGCTGCGCGTACTGGGCGCAATCCTCAAACTGGTGAGCCTATCCAGATTAAAGCAGCACGTGTGCCAAGCTTTAAAGCAGGTAAAGCACTTAAGGATTCTGTTAATTCCTTCTAGGTCTGGTTAATCGCCAGTTCCCTGTGTTAGCAATTTAGACTAAAAGAGTCTTTGCTTGCTAGCACCCCGATTTGGTAACATTGTTACCGGATTTGGAAATATATCCGCAAAATTAGGTGCGGCGGCACTATTCAGAGGGCGCATCAATGATGCGCCTTTTTGATTTTTGTGAATTTTAATTGGGCAAAGTTATGCTGCAAGGTATTCGAGATAATTCTCAAGGTTGGGCGGCGAAAGTTATTATTGGAGTTATCGTCGTCGTTTTTGTGCTAGGTGCGGTGGGGGTTGTTGGGTTGGGTGCTCCACCTCCTGTGGGCGAAGTAAATGGTGAAGAGATCACGGAAACGCAATTGCAAAATAGTTCTCAGCAATTGCTTGCTTCGATTGGTGCTGCAGCTAGCTCACTTGATCAAGATTTAGTTGAGCAAATAGCTCTAAATCAACTTATTGAAGAAATCGTCTTGCGGCAATCAGCCGAGAGTGCATCCATGTCGATTTCAGATAATCGCATTGATCGATTAATTGTTGAAACAGACCGGTTTAAGGTAGGTGGTGTTTTTGACCCTAATCTAGCTGCTAGAACAATAGCACTCCAGGGTTACACTATTCCTCAATATAAAGAGGCGCTTCGTCAGCAGTTTTTACTGGCTCAATTAGATCACGCCTATTCCAGTTCCAATTTTGTTATCGATATTGAATTAGAAAGGTTGGTCGAGCTAGCAGAGCAAACTCGAGATTTTCGATATGTCTCAATTCCAATGGGCACTAGAACCTTAGGAATAGCAATTAATGATGCGGAAATTCGGGCTTACTATGATGAAAACCAGGATCAATTCCGGGAAGACGAAACTGTTTCTCTGAGCTATGTGCTTTTAGATAAGAGCGTCATTTCTGCGGAGATTGAACTGGAAGAAGTTTCTATTTTAGAACAATACGAAGCTGAACGATCGTCATTTGAAGGCTCTGCTGAAAAGAGAGCTTCACATATATTGTTCGAAGTTGGGGCCAGTTTTTCTGAGGAGCAAGCGATGAAGGCCGCTATAGCGGCACAAGGAAGAATCGTTGGTGGTGAAGATTTTGCTTTGCTAGCATTAGAGCTCTCCAGTGATATCGTTTCCGCAGAAGAAGGCGGTGATATTGGCTATACGAATGGCACTGCTTTTCCAGAACCAATAGAAGAAGCTTTAGAAGTTCTTCAGCTTGAAGAAATATCAGACCCTATAGTTTCGGAATTCGGAGTACACCTGGTTAAACTCACTGAGGATGTCGAAAGCGCTTTCCAGTCGTTCGAGGAAATTTCCGGTCGCATTGAGCGGGAACTTAAGAGTGCTGAAGTCGAGCTGATTTACTCCGAACGTCTCGCAGATTTGTCGAATTTGGCTTTTGAAACTGGAGATCTCATTACTATTTCGGAAGAATTGAGCCTGGAAATATTACAAAGCGAGGCATTTTCTCGTACAGGTGGAAGTGGGGTCTTTTCAAATCCGGCGTTAATTGCTGCTGCATTTTCCGATGACGTTTTGTTAGAGGGAAACAACAGCGACGTAATTGAATTAAGTGACGCCCAATCTGCAGTAATCAGGTTAAGGGAGTTTACAGAAGCGATGGTGTTACCTTTAGCCGAAGTTCAACCTGAAATAGCAGTGATATTGCGCTCCAATATGGAGCGCAATGCTGTACAGGAGCTTGGTGATGAGCTTTTAAGCACTATTGGAAATGGTAGCATAGTGGAGACCCTTCTCGTGGAAAACGAATTAGAATGGATAAATGAAGAAACAGTTTCTAGAAGTTCTCCAGCGGTGAATCGACAGATAGTTGATCAAGCCTTCGCGATGCCGAAACCTGAATCAAGGGGTGGAATAGAAAGCCTAACTTTGAGCAATGGTACTTTTGTCGTAATTGAATTGAATCAAGTGAACCCGGGGTCCATGGAAATACTAGCCGATGATGAACGTGAGTCAATTACTGATTCAATGTTAGTCGATTTTGGGAATAACGATTTCCAGGCGTACTTGGGGAACCTTAAGGAAAGCTCAGATATCAAAACTCAGTTAGCGGCGGACCGGTTTTAGATCATACTGCTTCTACTTCAAGTATTTGCTCATGGCGTCAGATCCCTTCATAAGGTTCGAGCTACTAAGAAGTAGTAAGAGTTTTAAACATTCTATTTGATGCCATGCATAAAGTATTTGAGCAAGGGAGCAATTATTAACGCAAACACTCCGATACCTATACTGTACCAGCCAGCTGTTGAGTACACTTCCACATAGGCCGACAAAGCCGCTCCAGCATCAGCAACTTCCCCGCCGATGGTGTCAGAGCCTGTCATAGCTGCGATAGTGCCTGACACATAGTTGCCAGCAGCTGAAGCTAAAAACCAACAACCCATCATCATACCAACCACACTAGGCACGGAAAGCTTGGTAGTCATAGATAGCCCTACAGGGGAGATACAAAGCTCACCTGTGGTATGCAACAAATAAAGCAGTACAAGCCAAATAAGCGCGACTTGAGTAGGGTCAGTGGCCAAAGACGCTCCGTAGACAAGAAACAGAAATCCCAGACCAAGTTGTATCAGTGAAAGGGCAAATTTAGTTGGAGTTGATGGCTCCCAGCCTTTTTTGGCAAGATAGATCCAGGCAGCATTGAATAGAGGGGCTAGAATTATAATAAAAAAAGCATTCACGGATTGAAAAGCTGCAGCAGGTACTTCGAATCCAAAAATAACTCTGTCAACGTTGCGATCGGTCATCAAATTTAGTGAGCTGCCTGTTTGTTCAAACAGCCCCCAAAAGACGATTTGGTAACTCATTAAAAACAAACAAACCAGCATACGATTTCGGTCGTGTGTTTCGCATTTTAAAAAGCCATACATAACAACTACTAATGTCATAGTGACAAGTGAGGCTCCCACCAGCCCTCCCACCACTGCACGATTCTGCATTAGCTGCCAACACACCAAGACCCCAAGCAAGGTTAAAATATAGATAGCGATTTCTCGATTTATGCCGGGAAGTAGGATTTGTTTTAATAATTCTGGTCGCTTGGGTTTGCCTGCGTCTCCAAATAAATGCTTGCCTCTAATAAAAACCAATAGTCCGAAGAGCATGCCAATGCCAGCAGCACCAAACCCCCAGCCGAAACCCTTATATTGAAGTAGAAAGCCGCAGGCGATCGCGCCTAAGAAGGAACCTAAGTTAATTCCCATATAGAAAAGGGTGAATGCACCATCGCGGCGAGGGTCTCGGCGCTCATACATAGACCCAACCAAGGTCGAGATGTTTGCTTTCAAGAAGCCCACGCCCATTATGATGAGGGCTAGTGACATGTAAAAAATTTGCATATAGAACGGGTCGCGCTCAATAGACATTTTTCCTTGAACAGTTATCTCAATAGCTTGCGACCCTTCAATTGCCATCCCCATGTGCCCCGTCACAAGCAAAATCGCTCCAAGAATGACTGCCTTTGAGGGGCCTAAATATCGGTCGGCGACGATGCCCCCAATAACCGGAGTAATGTAGACCAGGGAAATATAGGCGCCATAGATGCCAGCAGCAGCTTCATCGGAAAAAAGAAAGTGCTGAGTCAAATAGAAGATGAGTAGGGCGCGCATCCCATAGTAGCTAAAGCGTTCCCACATCTCAGTAAGGAAACAAATAACTAAGCCCTTAGGGTGGCCGAAGAATTCATTTGAAGAACTGGCAGAAACGGAGGTATCGCTCATGTGTTTAATCTTATATTGTTATTATTGTAGTTCTGACATCACAGACTGACTTTGAGCAACTGTCCTGGATAGATGATGCTATCAATCGCTATATTATTAAGGCTAAGTAACTGCTCCAAAGATACGCCAACGCGGCGAGCTATGCTTGCCATAGTATCGCCGCGACGAACGCTGTATTCGGTCCTGCTAGTAGCGAGGGATCCTTCGACTACTGCAGTTGTGGCTGAATCAGCAAAATTTAGGTTTAGTATCTGGCCAGGCTGCAGTAATTCACTGAGTTCTATGTTGTTCCGTCGGGCGATATCTCGAGACCTAATATCGTAGCGCCTGGCAATAGTCCAGAGGTTCTCGCCTCTGCGGACGGTGTGTTTAGCTGGCACGGGAATCGAAACGGAGTTTCTACGTCTGTAGTTGGGAATAGCAGCCGCAACATTAATACTGCTGCGCGGGATTAGGAGTGAGTCGCCAGCAATTATTCGGCTACTGCGCAGTTGATTGACTGTTTGTAGTATGTCTACTCTGGTTCCTAGTTTTGTGGCGATGCCGCCTAAGGTGTCTCCGGAGCGAATTTCATATCTATCCCAAGTGACTAACTCTTGTTTGCCCACGTCGGCTAAATTGACAATTAGAGCCTGGGAATTTTCTATAGGCACAACTAAGTGTTGTGGTGAGTCTGGGTGGGTTGCCCACTGCTGGTAACCTGGATTCAGCGAGCGTAAAAGTCCATGGTCCATGTTTGCCAAATTTGCAGCTTGAGCAATATCAATTTGGGCGCCGATCTCTACGACCGCTAAGGGTTCTTGATTTGGGATGGGCGAAAGCGCAATACCAAATTTTTTGTCATTACTAATGATGACAGCTAAAGCCAAAATTTTGGGAACATGTGAACGTGTTTCTCTGGCCAATGGTAGGTCCCAAAACTCTGCTTTTGAATTTTCGTCGTTTATTTCACTACTAGCATTGTTTTTATTCCAGCGGCGTATTGCTTTGCGAACATTTCCTTCACCCGTATTATACGCGGCGAGAGCAATTAACCAGTCTTCATCGAATTGATTATAAAGTTGTTCAAGGTAATCAAGAGCTGCAATTGTGGATGCTCGGGGGTCTTTGCGGCCGTCATACCACCAGTCTTGTTGTAAGCCGAATGATTGACCCGTTGAGCCGAGAAATTGCCAAAGCCCAACGGCATGTTTCGTGGAGTAGGCGTTAGGATTAAAAGTACTTTCCACGATCGGCAGTAACGTTAATTCTTGCGGCAAGTCCCGCCGGTCAATTTCCTCCACAATCCAGTGAAGAAAAGGTGATGCTCGTGCGGTAACGGTATCAAAATAACGTTGATTATCTGTATAGCTATTAAGCTGAGTGATTACTTCTTCCTGATTATAAAAATCATTTAGTTGAAAGCCTGCTTTTATCCTCTCCCATAGATCTTCATAGCTTATTTCAATCTCTGATTGGGAAATAATTGTTGCTTCAATTTTGTTAGTTACTGCAACAGGGGCAGCGGCTTTGATTTCTAGCGCTTGATTAATATCCTCGTCAGCCACAACGGCAGTTTCCGAGGTTGATTGGCAACCGACTAAGCTAGTGAGTGAGAGTCCGAGGCAAAATGCCCGAAGCAAATTGTTTTTATAGGGGCTGCGAGTATTTGATAAAATCATTATTGTTGAGAAAGGTGCATCATAAACACTCTTTCTATGGGCGTAATGCGATGGAAGCTCTAACTTCATTATCTGAGGCATTGCTAGGGTGAGCTTTCAATTCTCTACGCCAATACGGGCTCCTTACTGCTTGATGGTTAAATCTAGTTCACCTTGGACACTAGAAGAGGGGTAGGGTTCCCGAAACCCCGTGTCTGCAATGGCCATAGTGCAATGTAGTGAATTAATCAGCGCTTCTTGCATGAGAATTCTTCTATATAGTTGTCTGAGAATGCTTCCATCCAGTGTATATTGTTCTTTATAATTTAAGTGGTTAGCCAAAAAACGGTCATGATATAGAGGCGTGGAACGATTACAAGTCGCCAATTAGCAAAATAATGGACGGAATAACATAAATTGAGCCTTCTAACTAAACAAGAAACTAAGCGTCGATCGTTCCAGAGTCTACCGGATTCAGATATGTTGTCAGCGTTGGTTAGTCAGTGGTTTCAGTCCGCTCAAGGTATCTGTGCTTTGGAAAGCGAACGCAAAATAGTAAATTCTTTAATTGAGAGGATGTTTGGTTACCATATTCTGCAAGTCGGGTGCAGTGATGAAATATCGTTAATAAACGAAAGCCCCGTTGGTCACAAAATTATATTTGCATCTCAATTTAGAGCTGGTGAGGGCGGTGCGGTTGCTAATAATGAAGAGCTACCTTTAGCAAATGACAGCATTGACGTCATTCTTATCCATCACGCTTTGGATTTTACCGAAAACAGCCATCGATTGCTAAGAGAAGTAACTAGAGTGTTACGACCTGGAGGACAATTAATAATTGTCGGATTTAATCCTTGGAGTTATTGGGGATTATGGAAATTCTTTAAAAGGAAAATTAATATACCTTGGTGTGGTCGTTTTATTTCCAAAAGAAGATTATCAGATTGGCTGCAGCTATTGGGTTTGCAAATTGAATCTACCAGTTATGGTTTGCATTTTCTGCCTTTTAAATTTTTCAAGTTACTAAAAAACTCCGATAAGATTGAAAAATTTGGTAACCGGATAAAGAGTCCTCTCGGTGGCGCATATTTTATATCTTGTGTGAAGCAGGTGCTGCCATTAACTCCGATAATTCCGCGTTGGAAACCGATGCGCGCCCGTGCTACTTCTATGCCGGCGGCAGAGAATATTCGCGCTAAGGTACATTAACGAAAAGAGAGAGAGTGCGTTTCCCACATGACTGAAACTGTAGAGATGTATACCGATGGAGCCTGCAGGGGAAATCCAGGCAAAGGCGGCTGGGGTGTGTTATTACGTTACGGTGATGTTGACAAAACTATATATGGTGGCGAGCTAATGTCCACCAACAATCGCATGGAGATGACCGCGGTAATAAAAGGGCTGGAAGCGCTAACTCGTGCGAGTCATGTTTTGATTACCACCGACTCCAAATATGTGCTCAAAGGAATGACGGAATGGTTAAGCAATTGGAAAGCCCGTAACTGGAGAACTGCGAGCAAAAAACCCGTCCAGAATGTTGAATTGTGGAAACAGCTAGATGTGCTCGTGAGTCAGCATAGCGTCGAATGGAGTTGGGTCAAAGGACACAGCGGTCATACTGAAAATGAGATTGCCGATCAATTGGCAAATTTAGGAATTGACGAATTAATAGAATAGAATGAGTCTTAGCCGTCGTTGTTCTACCTGAAAATAAATTCAACATACTATGAAAACCTAATGCGACAGATAGTTCTAGACACAGAAACAACAGGACTTGACCCTCTACAAGGGCATCGGATTATCGAAATTGGCTGTGTTGAAATTGAGAACAGACGACTAACAGGGAGCCACTTTCAACGATATATAAATCCTCATCGAGAAATTGATGTTGGTGCTATCGAGGTCCATGGAATCACTAGCGAATTTCTTGCCGATAAGCCTAGCTTTAAGCAGGTGGAAGCGGATTTTCTCGAATTTGTAGCAGATTCAGAATTAATTATTCATAACGCTCCTTTTGATTTGGGCTTTCTAAATTATGAATTGAAAAACGCGAGTGCTAATGCTGAAGACCTGCAAACAATTTGCTCGGTTTTAGACACTCTAGTAATGGCAAGAGAGAAGCACCCCGGCCAACGTAATAGCCTTGATGCTCTGTGCAAACGTTATGGCGTCGACAACACCCAAAGGGAGCTTCATGGAGCCCTGCTGGATGCTGAAATCCTTGCGGATGTCTATCTTTTAATGACCAGTGGGCAATCCAGCTTGTCATTGCGAGAAGAGCAAACTGAAGTCTCACGCAAAGCCCGGAAGAAGCGCAAACTCGATCCAAACCGTCAGCCCTTACCTGTGGTGCTAGCTACTGAAAAAGAGCTAGCAGAGCACGAGAGCCGCCTTCATGCAATTGACAGTAGTAGCGAAGATGGCTGTCTCTGGCTAAGCCTAGATGGAAAGGCCTGAATCCCGCGTAATCAGCTCATTACTGGCTATATTAGAGAGTGAGAACTGTTCGGTTTATCTTGAATAGCCGACATTTAATCTATACTATTTAGCGCTTTTGAGCCTGACAGAAAGGCAAATTAATAGCCGCTGTATAGCATAAGAAATAGCAATCTTTAACGTATAAAATAGATTTGTTAAAGCAATGCTTTAGAATAAGCGGAAGATCCTTGAGGAAGTAAAAAATGGAAGAGATAGTTTGGAATAATGAAATGATGTGGTCAGCGATTGTTTTGGCGGCTACTTTCGTTGCAATTTTTACGGAAGGGATTCACAAAATACATCGAGTTAAATGCGCCATGGCTGGCGCGGCTACTATGATCGTTGTCGGACAGGTAATGGGTTTTTACAGTCCAGATGAGGCAGTCCATGCCATTGACTGGAATGTAGTATTTCTCCTAGGTGGAATGATGACGATTGTGGCGATCATGATTCCAACCGGCGGCTTTCAACAGCTGGCATACAAGATCGCAGATTTCAGTAAGGGTAGGCTATTCTTATTATTAGCTCTTATGGGTTCCTTGGTTACTGGATTGTCTTTACTGCTAGATAATGTCACTACAGTAGTGATCTTTGGACCGCTGATCATACTTATTTGCCAATCCCTTCGCGTCAATGCGATTCCATTCTTGCTAGCTGCTGCGCTCCTGTCCGATACAGGCGGCGTTGCTACACTGGTTGGTGATCCGCCTAATCTTATGATTGGCTCTGCCTTTGGAATCGACTTCAATACCTTTGTGATTCACATGGGTGGTATGGTTCTTGTTGCGTGGGTGGTAGTTCTGGTAATGCTGCGCCTTTTGTTCAAAAAGGAGTTAGCAGTTATACCTGCTGAACTCGATTTGAAAGATAGAGAGCCATTATCGGACCCCAAAACTTGGTATGGAGCTCTTGGTGTTCTTGGTATCATGGTAATCGGTTTTATCATGCACAATGCTTTGCATTGGGAACCTTGGTTTGTAACAGCTCTCGGACTTACAGCGCTAGCATTCATCGGTAAAGATATTGATATGGAAGAGGCTTTCGCTCACACCGAGCTTGCCCTGCTTATGTTCTTCATCTCTTTATTTATTATTGTTGGAGGTGTAGAGCACAGTCAATTCCTCGAATATCTTGGGACATTTATCATTCCTTTCGTAGAAGAAGACTTGTTGACGGCAACGTTAATTCTTCTTTGGGTAGCAGCAATTCTTTCGGCAGCTATCGATAACATTCCTTTCACCGCAGCTATGATTCCGATTATTGCGGGCATGGAAAGTCAGGGGATCAATGTGACTCCACTTTTCTGGGGCTTAGCAGCAGGTGTTGGTATGGGCGGCAACGGAACTCATATTGGTTCTACCGCGAATGTCTTTATCGTCACTATTTCTGAAAAGATGGCGAAAGATGCAGGTGATCCTAGCTTGGCTATCACCCCGGGCATGTGGATGAGAAAAGGATTGCCAGTCATGCTAGTGACCTTGGTTACTTGTACCATCATTATGTACTTATTCTGGGATTTCTTTTCTACTCCAATCATACGTTGATTTAGAACGCGCTGTGGGGCGATCCACAGCGCGCTTTCTTAAATTAGTGTTCTTCCGTCAGGGTTAATTCATCGAATTTCAACGACCAGTATTTAACCTCCCTATTAAGAAAAAACCACTAAGTAGGATAATTTAAGTTCTATGAATGTGCGTAACTATTTTCCTCAAAAGAACGAACTTTTAGATTCTGATAAATTTATCGTTTTGCATAAAAATCAGGTTTTTGTGCGCGGTGATAATTTTATTTGGAGTCGTGCAGAAGTGAATGCTTTGTTAGGGGCGAATTTAGAGCTCTTAAAAATTGATGATGGAGAAGGTTCGTATATACTGCTTCATTCTCAAGAAGATATTACGGATCTGATTGGTGGGGAAAGTCGATCTCTGCGAAGTTTGTTATTTGCTCAAGGAGATATAGCCTTCAGTGTTGTTGGTAAGGCTAGTCAAATTTTAGATTGGTATAATTCTCATCGTTACTGTGGTGCCTGTGGTGCGCCGACTATGCCCCATGAAGCACAGAGGGCGGTTGTCTGCGAGTCGTGCAAGGCTCAATATTTTCCTCGTATCAATCCCTGTGCGATTATGTTGGTGGTTAGAGGTAATGAAATATTATTGGCTCGCAGCGCCCGTTTTAAGGGTGGATTTTTTAGTTGCCTGGCCGGTTTTATTGAGGTTGGAGAAACCGCTGAAGATACGGTGCTGCGAGAAGTTAAAGAAGAAGTAGGTATTGAAGTACAAAATATCCAGTATATTAAGAGCCAGTCGTGGCCTTTCCCATCACAATTGATGCTAGGGTATCTGGCAGAGTATAAATCTGGTGAGATTGTCCCAGAGCCGGGAGAAATAGAAGAAGTAGGCTGGTATGATATTAATAATCTACCGAATATCCCAGCTCCCGGAATTAGCGTTGCAGGTGAGCTCATTCAGCTATACGTAAATCATATGAATTCAATGAATACTTAGTTAGGTGACGATTTAGAGAATATGGAAATCTTGAAGAACTGCAGAAAAAAGAGAGGAGTGCCCCTTTGGAATTTATAATAGAGTACGGAATGTTTTTCGCCAAAGCTGTCACTATCGTCGTAGCTATTGTTATTGTGATAGGAGCGGTCACTTCCTCTGGAAATCGAGGAAAGAAAGTTGGTAAGAAAGGTGAGATTAAAGTAACGCATTTAAATGAGCACATCGAGGATATGCGCGATACTTTGAGGCACAATATCTTAGATAAAGAGAATCTCAAGTTAATAGAGAAAGATCAGAAAAAAAATGAGAAAGCACAAAAGAAAGAAATAAAGGCTCAGCTTAAAAAGGAAAAGGAAAAGGAAAAGGAAAAAGAGATAGATGTAGTAAAAGAGAGTGTTGAACCTGCGGCTGAAAATGAAACTACAGTCGAGCGGAAGAAACGCGTATTTGTTCTTAATTTCAATGGTGATATTAAGGCAGAAGAAGTGGCATCCCTGCGGGAGGAAATTACAGCGGTTCTATCATTGGCGGAGCCGAAAGATGAGGTTGTGTTGCGCTTAGAAAGTCCCGGCGGTATGGTTCATGCTTATGGGTTGGCATCATCCCAATTGTTACGAATCCGTAATGCGAAAATCCCCCTAACCATTTGTGTCGATAAGGTTGCGGCCAGTGGCGGTTACATGATGGCCTGTATTGCAGACAAGCTAGTAGCGGCACCTTTCGCAATTATTGGCTCTATAGGTGTGTTGGTGCAGTTACCGAACTTTCATCGTATTCTGAAAAAGCATGATGTGGACTACGAAATAATTAGTGCCGGTGAATTTAAACGTACCCTAACAACCTTTGGTGAGATCACTCAAAAAGGTAAAGACAAAGTTCAGGAAGACGTGGAGACGATCCATGATATTTTCAAAAACTGGGTAAAAGATCATCGTCCAAGTGTGGACATTGATAAAATTTCCACTGGTGAAACTTGGATCGGTATGCAGGCGAAAGAGAAAAATATGGTTGACGAAATTCGAACTAGTGACGAATGTATAGTCACTTCATGTGAGTCGGCGGATGTATACGAAGTCGAATATGAGATTAGGCAATCAATTCAGGATAAGTTAGGTTCGCTATTAGAAGGTACAGTAGATAAGGTGTTTTCAAACTGGTTTAATAAATCCTCTTCAGACAAATACCAATAGTAGTCACTATCTCTTCGTATTTATGCTGAGGTAATTAAAGCGTAACTAGTTATCGAGGGGAAGCGTAAGCTTTCTAGTTTTAGCCTTAAATAGGATATGGCCGTGCAACAATTTAAAGCTTTACAAGTAGAAGAAGTCGAAGATAAAAAATACCAATCGCAAGTGGTTCAACGCTCAATTGAAGACTTGCCGAAAGGTGATGTGCTGATACAGGTGCAGTATTCTTCGATTAATTTTAAGGATGCGCTCTCGGCTAGCGGCAATAAAAGGGTAACACAACAATTCCCACATACACCAGGTATCGATGCGGCCGGGTTTGTGATCTCTTCAGGTGATCCTTCATTTTCCGAAGGTGACAGTGTCATTGTA
This sequence comes from Gammaproteobacteria bacterium, assembly GCA_012960305.1. Classification (GTDB taxonomy): domain Bacteria; phylum Pseudomonadota; class Gammaproteobacteria; order Pseudomonadales; family Pseudohongiellaceae; genus UBA9145. The sequence continues at coordinate 259,554 of DUBM01000020.1, forward strand.
ACCGGCTATGACTTGGGTATGAATACAGCCGGAGGCTTTGGCCAATTTATTAGAGTACCTGCTGCTTGGGTTATAAAATGTCCAGCAGGCTTATCTACTCGAGATAGTATGATATTTGGGACTGCCGGCTTCACTGCGGCGTTGTGTTTAGAGAAACTGCAGGTTAACGGCGTAATGCCAGAAAGTGGACCAGTCCTAGTTACGGGCGCCACGGGAGGTGTTGGTATTATTGCAGTTGCGCTTTTGAGTAAGCTTGGCTATGAAGTAATTGCTAGCACTGGAAAGAAGTCTGCTGAAGAACTTTTGAAGAAACTAGGCGCAAATGCAATTATTGATAGGAATGAAATCAATGAGCCAACTCCAAGGCCTCTATTAAAAGAACAATGGGCTGGAGCAGTCGATGTTGTTGGTGGCGATACTCTGTTCTCCGTTTTAAAATCAATTAAATATGGAGGCTCCGTGGCTTGTTGTGGTTTAGTGCAGTCGCCAATGTTTGAAGCTTCGGTATTTCCGTTTATCCTACGTGGTGTGAATTTATTAGGTGTTGATTCTGTTGAGCTTCCATTAGAAGTGAAGCGGGCGACATGGGAAAAACTTGCAGGTGATTGGGGTCTGGACACTCTAGATTCATTTGCTACGGAGATTAGTCTTGATGATGTACCTAGTTACCTTTCTCTTGTTTTGGCGGGAAAAGCTACCGGTAGATATCTGGTAAATCTAGAAAAATAGCTTTTAGTTCTATCAATCACGCTATCTGGTTGTTGCCAATCCTCTCTCTAATAACCTCATCGCCATCAATCCCGACGTAACTTGGGATTGATGGCGATGGGAGTAGGGCAGCACAGAACTATAATATAGGAAGATATTAAAAAGGTGATTATCGCTGCGCCTTGTATAACTAGCGAAGCATCTTCTCCGATCATCCCCGATTGTGCGGCAACAAAAGCAATTAACAGGGAAAACTCACTAATCTGACCGAGGCGCAGACCGGCATCCCATGCGAGTCGATTCCTTTCGCTAAACCTTCTAAGCAAATAGTGAAATACTATAGGTTTGAGTGTTAATGCTAGTGTTGCTAGCAGAATTGCGGGCGCCAATATTTCAGATAATAATGAAATGTTAAATTGAGCGCCGAGGGAAAAGAAAAATAATATCAGAAAAAAATCCCTTAAAGGTTTTAGACTGTGAGCAATAAAAAGCGCGATGGGACTCGTAGCCAAAGAGACGCCTGCAACGAATGCCCCAATTTCAGCTGACAACCCCATCTCACTTGCCAATGCAGCTAAGCCTAAGCACCAGCCTATGGCTAGTAAAAATATATATTCTTTGAAGTGATCAAACTTGGCGATGAGTTCCACTAATATGTACTTGGTAGCGAAGTATGCGAGTAGAAGCAGTAGGGGGAAGGCCAGCAACACTCTCAGAGCATTTGATTGGTCGATGTTTCCAGAGTCTATAAAAGTAATAAGGAATATTGCAATGAAGTCTTGCATCAACAATATCCCAACCATTAACTCGCCCATATGTTTTTGATGAAGAACGGTGGTCGGAAGTAGTTTTATTCCAATAATAGTGCTGGAAAAAATCATGCTAAAGCCGATTACTAAACACTCTATAATTGAAAAAGAGAATAAGAATCCAGTTGCAAAGCCTAGAGCAACAAATATCACCGAGCTAGCTAGAGTGACAAGGAATGTTTTCTTTAGAGTAGTAAATAATTTTATTGGCTGCATATCCAAACCCAACAAGAACAGTAAGAAGATAATGCCAAATTCCGCAATGTCTGTTAGTAAAGAAGGGTCAGAAATATACTTTAGGCCGAAGGGGCCAAGAATGACTCCAATGAAAATGTAGGCAACAAGGAGAGGTTGTCTGAAAAACAGGGCGATCGTAGAAAGAAGTGCGGCGCCACTAAAAATTAGAAAAAAAGAAAAGAGTAAGGAATCAGGTTCCATGGCTCGCCTAAAGTAGGCTATGTTGAATCAGCGGTTGGTTTACTATAGTTAGTTAACGGCGCCTAAACAAGGGCGTGGGTTCTGCAACAGTCGCTTGATACCCGGTAGTAAAATCTCCGAAAGCTGTTAAGCAGTCGTCTACGTCTTGATCATAGCGGACGGCAAAGGCATTGAAGCCACATTGCTGCATATAGTAGAGCTGATCTCTTAGTACGTCGCCGATCGCGCGTATTTCGCCTAGGTAATTTCGCGTGGTCCGCAATTCGCGAGCATTGCTATAGGAGCGTCCATCGGAAAAGGCTGGAAAGTTGAGGGCGATTAGAGGGAAATCATGAATTGAATCATCAAGATCACTGACACGATCGTGACTGTCTAACCAAATAGCAATATTGCCGTTGTAATCGTTAAGCTCTTCTTGATAGTTTTTCCAAAAACTTAAGGGAACAAGAAAGTTTTTCCCAGGAACTGCCTTTAAGACCTCAGGTCCCGTGGCTTCTTTTAAAACTGTCCAGTAATCGCTAACGGCTTCGCCGTCTTTAATCAGCTTTGGCATATACCTGCTCCTTAAAGGGATCCATGCCTATACGAATGTAAGTGTCGATAAATTTTTCATTGCTTTTTCGTTGACTCTTATAAGCTGAAATAATTTTTTGTATGACCTCAGGTATCTCTTCTTGAGCGAACGAGGGGCCAATAATTTTCCCCAGACTGGCTTGATTCTTTGAAGAGCCGCCCAAGGAAACTTGATAAAACTCTTCGCCTTTCTTATCGACACCGAGTATACCGATATTTCCTACATGGTGGTGCCCGCATGCATTCATACATCCGGATATGTTCAGATTTATTTCGCCTATATCTATTAAGTTATCAAAATCATTGAATTCACGTTGAATGGATTCAGCTATGGGAATAGATTTAGCATTGGCTAGGGCACAAAAATCTCCGCCAGGGCAGCAAATCATATCTGTTAGCAAGCCTAGATTTGGACTAGACATGGATTCGGACTGCAAGCCTAGCCAGAAATCATAAAGCTTGTCCTGCCTCACATCTGCGAAGACGATGTTCTGCTGATGGCTGACACGCACTTCTCCAAAGCTATATTCATCTGCTAATTGCGCGAGATGATTTAGCTGTCTATCAGTAACGTCGCCTGGAGCTACTCCGGTTTCCTTGAAGCATATGGTCACTATGGCGTAGCCAGAGATTTTATGTGGTTTTACATTCTGAGTATGCCAGCTGGAAAAAAGAATATTGTTCTGTAATCGGTCTGATAAGCTAGTAGGGGTGTCAGCAAGTGATTCGTAGTTAGGGTCGGTAAAAAAGGATTTACATCGTGTGATCTCGTCATCTGTAAGAAGTAGGGCGCTATTTTTGATCAATTCCCATTCCTGCATGACTTTATTTTGAAATTCCTCGACGCCTATTTCCTTAACTAAGATCTTAATCCGCGCCTTATATTTATTGTCCCGTCTACCTTCACGGTTGTAGACGCGAAGAATAGACTCTAATGCTGAAAGTAAGTATTGTTTCTCTACGAACGGGAAGATTTCCTTGCCGATGACGGGAGTTCGCCCAAGTCCACCTCCAGCTAAAATACGAAAACCTATTAAACCTTCTGAATTCTGAGTTAGGTAAATTCCAATGTCATGAACTTGAGTTGCAGCTTGATCGACCTTGGTGCCACATACTGCAATTTTAAACTTTCTTGGTAAGTAAGCGAATTCGGGATGAAAAGTTGACCATTGTCTTATGATTTCACAATAAGGGCGTGTGTCCTCGAGTTCATCAACAGCAACACCGGCGAACTGATCTGTAGTGGTGTTTCTAATGCAGTTGCCACTGGTTTGAATTGCGTGCATCTCAACTTCGGCAAGATGTTTAAGGATATCTGGAACCTCCGATAAAGAAGGCCAATTAAATTGAATATTTTGGCGAGTCGTGAAATGCCCATAGCCCTTGTCAAAATGAGAGGCAATGAAAGCGAGTTTCCGAAGTTGAGCAGAAGAGAGCATGCCATAGGGAACAGCGACGCGAAGCATGGGCGCGAGACGTTGGACATAGAGTCCATTCTGCAAACGCAGTGGCAAAAACTCTGACTCGGATAGCTTGCCAGCCAAAAATCTTTCGGTCTGGTTCTGGTACTGCCTGATCCTGTCAGCCAACATCTGATGATCGTAATTATCGTATTGATACATACTTTGTGATTTATTCCTGTAAATCGTCCTCGTGGAATTGTTCCCGTAAACAGGAGCGTACATTGTAAACAATGCTTTCGGTGTTTGTAAGTTAGTTTTCTGACCTTCATTCGATAACAGGTGAAAGCAGTTTAGCAACAATGCTAATAGGCTTGGATTGCCTTTTGGCAAGATCTTCTACCTGATCATCAGTAATTTTACCTACTGAAAAATACCTTGAGTCAGGATGAGAGAAATAAAGTCCACTGACACTAGCTGCAGGCGTCATAGCGTAGTTTTCAGTTAACTCAACTCCGAGTTCTTCATTGGCATTAAGCAAATTGAACAAAGTCTCTTTTTCAGAATGATCAGGGCAAGCTGGGTACCCCGGAGCCGGGCGTATGCCTTGATATTTTTCGCGAATGAGCTCGGTTTTGGAGAGGTCTTCATTTTCAGCGTAACCCCAGAGTTCGGTTCGGACCCTGGCATGCATTTGCTCTGCAAATGCTTCAGCTAGACGGTCTGCCAAGGCTTTTACTAATAAGGCTGAGTAATCATTGTTTTCTGCTTCGTATTTAGCCGCTAATTCATCAGCCCCTATTCCAGCGGTTACTATGAACCCGCCGATATAGTCATCAATTTTTTCGTCTTCCGGAACAATAAAGTCAGCTAAAGATAAGTTGTCTAAGTTTTCTTCTTTTGGCATCTGTTGGCGTAAGAAATGAAATGTTGCTAATGTCGATTGTTCATTTTCTACTCCGTTTTTAGCGTTGCCTTTTAGCAATCGAACATCATTGTCACCATGTTTTTTCGCTGGCCAGAATCCAATTACTGCTTTCGCTCGCAATAGCTTGTTGTCAACAATTTCTTTAAGAAGCTTTTGCGCATCCTTAAATAAATCACGGGCTGCTTCGCCAACCTTTTCATCATCTAAAATTGCCGGATACTTGCCGCTTAAGCTCCAGGTAATAAAGAAAGGCGTCCAATCTATGTAGTCGATAAGCGCTGTCAATGAATAATCGTTAAATATTTTGGTGCCAGTAAAGCTAGGCTTTGTTGGTTTGTAATTATTCCAGCTCGGTACAAATTTATTTCTATTGGCCTCGTCATACTGTAATAGATGGCGCTTACCTTTGCGATTTGCAGTTCGTACTCGAATAACTTCATACTCTTCTTTTATTGCAGAGCAGTAATTTGTTTTTTTACTGGAACTGAGAAGATTACTAACCACGTTAACGCTTCGAGACGCGTCTGGGACGTAGACAGTCGCGTCGTTCTGATAATTTTGTTCTATTTTTACAGCGGTATGTGCTTTGGATGTTGTCGCGCCACCAATTAATAAGGGGATTGAAAAATTGAGTCGCTGCATTTCCTTGGCGACATGAACCATTTCATCCAAAGAGGGTGTGATTAATCCACTAAGCCCAATGATGTCAACATTCTCAGCCTTTGCGGTTTCTAAGATTTTTTCGCAGGAAACCATTACCCCGAGATCTATAACGTCGTAGTTATTACAGCCTAAAACCACACCCACAATATTCTTTCCAATATCGTGAACATCACCTTTTACTGTCGCCATGAGAATCTTCCCTTTGGTTTTGATTTCGGCACCCAGCTTTTCGGCTTCGATATAGGGTAAAAGGTGGGCGACGGCTTGTTTCATAACTCGAGCACTTTTGACTACCTGTGGCAGGAACATTTTGCCACTACCGAAGAGATCTCCAACTTCATCCATACCCTTCATCAGCGGTCCTTCGATTACATGGATGGGGGATTTCGCCTCAAGTCTTGCTCCTTCAGTATCGCCTTCGATGAATTTATTGATGCCTTTTACCAAGGCGTAACTAAGACGCTCCTGAACGCTTTTCTCACGCCAGCTTAAGTCTTCTGCATTAGTCTTTGCTCCATCACCGCTATAATTTTGGGCCACTTCCATTAGGTTTTCTGTTGCATCATTATGTTTGTTAAGAACAACATCTTCTACTGCCGCTTTTAATTCAGCAGGTATGTCGTCATAGACAGCCAGTTGGCCAGCATTAACGATGCCCATACTAAGTCCTGCTTTTATGGCGTGATAGAGGAAAACAGAATGAATAGCTTCTCTTACAGCGTTGTTGCCTCTGAATGAGAAAGAGACATTGCTAACACCGCCAGATATTAAAGTTCCTGGTAAGTTTTCTTTGATGTGTTTGCAGCATTCAATAAAATCCACAGCGTAGTTATTGTGTTCTTCTATACCTGTGGCAATGGCAAAAATATTAGGGTCGAAGATTATATCCCCAGAAGGAAAAGCTAACTCGTTTACCAGTAGTTCATAACTGCGGGCACAAATACTGTTTTTCTTTTCTAAAGAGTCAGCCTGGCCATTCTCGTCGAATGCCATAACTATTATCGCCGCACCATACTGTCGACACATGCGGGCTTTTTTCAAGAATTCCGCTTCACCTTCTTTTAGGGAAATTGAATTTACGATCGCTTTACCCTGGACACACTTGAGTCCAGTTTCAATAATTTCCCATTTAGAAGAATCAATCATTATGGGGACGCGACAGATTTCTGGCTCGGAGGCAATTAATTTTAAGAAGCGTTCCATGGCTGCTTCGGAGTCGAGCATGCCCTCATCCATATTAATGTCAATAATTTGAGCGCCAGCTTGAACTTGTTGCAAGGCGACATCTAATGCCTCATCGAAATCTTCCTCGCGAATTAGGCGCGCAAATTTTGCCGAGCCTGTTACGTTCGTTCTCTCCCCGACATTAACGAAAAGAGAGGACTCATCAATGTTGAAAGCCTCGAGCCCACTTAAGCGGCAAGCTGTTTTGATCTTGGGAAGCTTGCGCGGAGTGTATTCGCGGATTGAATCTACAATAGCGGCAATATGTTCTGGTCGCGTGCCACAGCAACCACCGACAATATTTACAAAACCCTGCGAGGCGAATTCTGCTATGACCGCTGCCATTTCTTCAGGCGATTGGTCGTATTCACCAAATTCATTTGGTAAGCCGGCATTGGGGTGAGTAGATACAAAACAATCGACTATGTTAGAGGCTTCTTCGATATGTGGCCGAAGTTGCTCAGCGCCAAGCGCACAATTAAATCCGATCGAAAGAGGATTGGCATGAACAACTGAATTGCAAAATGCAGCAACAGTTTGGCCAGATAAAGTTCTACCACTGGCGTCAGTAATAGTTCCTGAAATCATTAAGGGAAGTGAAAGGTTTTCGTCTTGAAAGTATTTTTGTAAGGCAAAGATTGCTGCTTTGGTATTTAGAGTATCGAAAGCTGTTTCAATAAGAATGATGTCAACATCACCATCGATAAGACCTTTAATGCTGTTGTAATAATCATCAACCAAAAAATCGAAAGTAGTATTTCTGAATCCTGGGTCATTTACGTCTGGTGAGATTGAGGCTGTTTTACTTGTTGGCCCTAGAGCGCCGGCAACAAATCGATGTTGTTGGGGGGTAAGCTTGTTAAATTCATCACACACCTCCCGGGCAATTTGAGCAGCGGAAAAATTCAATTCATAGCTAATTTCTTCCAATTGGTAGTCTGCCTGAGAACTCCGTGTAGAATTAAAAGTATTGGTTTCAATTACGTCGGCACCGGCTTCTAAATAGGCGTGGTGGATACTTTTGATAATTTCAGGCTGAGTGATGCTGAGTAAATCATTGTTGCCAGAGAGATCATGAGGGTGTTGTGCAAAACGCTGCCCTCTGAATTTATCATCACTCAATTTGTGTGACTGAATCATGGTGCCCATAGCGCCATCCAACACAAGAATGCGTTCAGAAAGGGCTTGACGAAGCAATGATTCAGCTGGCTTGGTATTCATTCTATCTATAACCTGTTTATCTGCGGTCCGGTAAAAAGCTGGCAATTCTATCAAAAGCAGCGCAGGTATCCATCAACTAATAACCAACTATTTCAGTCAAGTATTCAATTTCTAGGCTGTTTAGCGTATCATATAGCCTCGCAACACAATTAAATCGAGAGATCTCCATGGTTAGCATTACAGAGTCCGCGCAAGAATACTTAACTGAACTGCTTGAAAAGCAAGACTGCGAAGGAATAGCCGTGCGAATTTTTATCTTGGATGCAGGTACGCCTCGAGCGGAAACATGCATTTCTTTTTGTCGGCCGGGAGAAGAAAAAGACGATGATGAAGTGACAGAGTATAAGGGCTTTCGTGGCTTCATCGATAAGCCAAGTATACCTTTTCTAGAAGACGCAGTGGTAGATTTCACCAAAGATTCTATGGGTGGCCAGCTAACAATCAAAGCTCCAAACTCAAGATTGCCGAAAATATCTGAAGATAGTCCCATGGAAGACCGAATTAACTACATCCTCTATAACGAAATCAATCCGGGATTAGCAGCTCATGGGGGAAATGTTTCCCTGGAGGAAATCTTTGAAGAAGACATTGCAGTGCTTCGCTTCGGTGGTGGTTGCCAGGGCTGCGGCATGGTTGATGTCACGCTCAAAGATGGTGTAGAGAAGACCCTACTGGAGCAAGTCCCTCAGCTCAAAGAAGTGCGCGATGTAACTGATCATACCGTGAAGGAAAACGCGTACTATCAGTAGCATTCAGTAAGACGATTCGCCATTCACTACGAGGGATAATACTGCTTCAGTGCAGAATAAATCTCGTCTTGAAAAGTGCTGGCGTTTGGACTGAGGGTTCCCATTATTTCGACTAAGTACTCATTGTCCTCGCGTCCACCCCAAACTTTTTTGTAAGTACCTTCTTTATACCCATGGTCTTGGCGGAAAAAATTCAGCACATTTTTACCTACGTACTGACAGTAGAGCTCCGTCCAATTAATTTCACAGTCGATCATAATAGATTCGAATAATGCTAGTTCAATACGCTTAGAGACGGAAACTGCGATTAGCAGTTCCAATTTTTGAATTAAATCCATTGCATTGAGAGAGTAGTCCTTGCTATCAAAGGATACCTTCCGCTCATGTAAGTTGTGTAGCTCTGCTTCTCTTAAAAGTTCTTGAAGTTGAGCAAGTGATGCATCTTCGTTGCCATCGTTGTTCAATAAAATCTCGGACAAAATAAAATGCCAAATATCAATGAGCTCCATTTGCAGCTGCGGTAAGTCTTTATCTTGCTTCTTCCACCATTTCCAGCCGTGATGTTCAATTGCCTCAGCACCTTCGATAACAATCGCGCGTAGGTAAGGGTGGCGGGCGCTTACCCAATTTGGGTCAACCTTAGAGTTCATCGCACCTTGCATTGATAACATGGTGGTGGCCTGATCGATTGTCAGCATTGTTTATGTCTTCTGAGTTGTATGAAAAGAACGATCTCAGGCGTCAGGATCCCGAAATCTGAAAATCGCGAGGTTCTGCGCAGAATTACTCGATCAGCTGGTTGCTATAGCTTGTAGTTTTGCTTGCTTCGTAAGAGTAGTGCGCATTTCTTTTCGGCTTCTGAGCATGTCGTTATAGGATTTTCTTGCAGCAATAATTTCAGTATCGCTGTCTTCCGAGGAATCTAACTCATTCAACCAGGCTTCGAGAACTTCGATCTCACTGGAGAGCTGGGCAGTACCTTCTTCAATCAGCTTTTGGTCGATATTGATACTACTTTTATCGGATATGGCATTTTCTTTTTTGCTCATGGACCTGATCTCATATTTTTGCTTGCTTTCGCAGACTCCTAAATCCCCAAGCGCCATTTCAGACTAAAGTCTGTGGGGGCATTCTGACAATCGCAGTATTTAGATATTTTTAGCTTTAATTTAGTATTTTTGTTTTCCTGCCTAGCTCAGTTTTTTCTTGTCTAGACCTCTTTATCGGCAGCACTTCAGAATGGCATAGACCAATTTTTGGGTCAAGATTCAAAAAGCTATGAAATTTGGCTATTCATAGTGCCTTCGTTGAGAAACTCCAAAATCAAACCGTGTAAATCCTTCAATAGATAATTAGATTTCTTAGGGTTATCACTACTGACGAAGAGTCATTCGTTGAGGAATTGATCGTCGCTCGATTACAGCTAATCCTCTAGAGTTAGAGATACCTTTTGTCATTCGGCTTCTCAAGTCGACTTTCTTATTAGAAGAATCAATATTCTCAAGGCTGCCGGTCGTGCTCGAATAGACCAGGACTTTAAGTGTCTTTGACAGATACCTTGTTGGTAGATCATAAATTATATTGTCTAGCTTTCTGGTTCTGTCCTTTTACTTATGCAATTACTCAGACATGAACCTATCTATAACTTCTTGTTTAGCCCAGATAGCCGAAGATTGGCCTTTAAAGCGCTGCAAAGAGTAAGAGTAACGCCGCAAGAATTACGGGAGACATCAATAGGCTGCCTTCTCAATAGGTTTTGCCTTGAGAAAAGTGAATTTTCCCAAAATAGTTAGATTTTTAGTAAATTTGTAGTTATTTCTGGGCATTTTTAAAGCTTGTCCTTGACTGCATACGCCAAGATTCTTAGAATCCCCGCTCCTTGAAAGAGCTGGCTTCCAGTTCTTCGACTGTCCCCTTCGTCTAGAGGCCTAGGACACCTGGTTTTCATCCAGGCAACAGGGGTTCGAAACCCCTAGGGGACGCCACTTTCCTTATAATAAAATCAATGAGTTACGTTTTTGAAATGGCTTTCGGGGGTATTGCCGTCAGTCCGTGACTTTCCCTGACCTGATTGAGCAGCAACCTCTCCAATTTCCTGCTAACTTAATTGCATGGCAGTGGCAATCACTAAGATACCTCTGTCCCTTTCAGACTAAACTGCGCTACTTTTACTCTGATGCTCTTTAATAACTTTACGGGATCGTGCTTTGAAACAATTCTTACTCTCTTTTTTTTTGTTGGTCGTGCTACTACCCGCAAGTATCTATGGCGCTGACAATGTAGTGCTGATCACTTTTGATGGATTACGCTGGCAGGAGGTATTTACTGGAATCGATGAGAATCTGGCCACGCACCAGGACTACTCTCCACAGTCCGATCTAATAATGCAGCGCTTTTGGGATGGTAACGCGAATGATCGAGCCGAGGCACTATTGCCATTTATTCATCAAACGGTTTTTGCCCAAGGGAGCTATGCCGGCAATCGGCGAGATGGTTCTTGTGCGGCTGTCAGTAATGATTGGTACTTTTCTTATCCGGGCTACTCCGAAATTCTTACCGGCGTGGTTAATCCTACCATTGATTCGAACAGCAAAGTTCCAAACACCGAAGCCACCTTTCTTGAATTACTGGAAAGCAATAGTTTGTATAGCGAACAGACAGCCGCCTTTGCTTCCTGGGACGTATTTCCATTCATTTTCAATGTGGAAAGAAGCGGTGTGCACGTCAATGCATTTTCAATTGAGGCCAGTCCGGCTGATGCTCAAGAAATATTTCTGAATAAGCTGCAAAATGCAATACCTTCGCCCTGGCCCACTGTGCGGAATGATGTATTTACACATCAATATGCGCTGTCTTATTTACGCCGAGAACAACCGAAAGTGCTCTTCATCAGTTACGGTGAAACCGACGACTTTGCTCATGATGGCAAGTACGATGAATACGTTTTCGCTGCCAACAGGACAGATGGTTTTATCAAGGAAATCTGGTCGACGTTACAATCTATCGACCAGTATCGCGACAACACTGTGCTGTTCATAACAGTCGATCATGGCCGCGGGGAATCGCCTCTCCACTCATGGATGCATCATTCAAGCCAGCAGGCAACCACAAGGGCGAATAGTGGATTGGTGGAGTATGCCGACGGCATTGTCGGCTCTGAGGCAACCTGGTTCGCAGTAATGGGCCCCGGCGTTGTTAGTGGCCGGCAGATTCAGACAGATAAGAACTGCATAACATCAAATAGAATCGCCGCTACTTTAATGGAATTTCTAGGCGAGGACTATCGAGATTACAACCCAGCTATGGGAGCACCAATCCAAGTTCTGTTTGACTAAGTATTTGTTTTTCTTAACACTTTGAAGGTTGGTGTAGTAAATCTGCAAACCTTCGGATAGCGTGAAAAGGTCGGAGGAAGGATCCTCCGGTTCCTTTTATCATGCCGATAAGTTAGAAATTAAATACTCAAGAAAATTTGCGATCTTCCCACCAAGGGTAGAATTCCGGCATGTCTTCGCTAACCTTAAGAGGAAATTTGGCTGCTCGTTTCTCAAGAAAAGACTCAACACCTTCTTTTGCATCGGCTGCTTTACCAGCAAAGTAGATACCCCGAGAGTCAATTTTGTGTGCCTCCATGGGGTGGTCTGCTCCCAGCATTTTCCACATCATCTGACGAATCAAGGTCACTGATATTGCAGAAGTATTGTCTGCTATTTCTCGGGCTATGACTTTGGCTGCTGTAAGCAAATCTTCCGGCTCGTGAACACTGCGCACTAAACCGCCAGCCAGTGCTTCGCCACTGGGAAATACACGACCGCTATAACACCATTCCAATGCCTGACTTATGCCAACCACTCGCGGCAAAAAATAACTGGAGCAGGCTTCTGGCACTATGCCGCGGCGGGCAAATACAAAACCGAATTTGGCTTTAGTAGAGCAAAGCCGAATATCCATAGGCAATGTCATAGTGGCACCGATGCCCACAGCCGCGCCATTGATGGCGGCGATAATCGGTTTTTTACATTCAAATATGCGTAGAGCAAGGCGACCACCGCCATCACGGTGCAAACCATCTTCGCGATCATCACGAGCTTCAGCGTTAAAAGTATTACCACCGGCTGACAAATCAGCACCGGCACAAAAGCCTCGACCAGCGCCTGTGACTATAATGGCACGCACATTGTCATCGGCATCGGCTTTGTCCAAGGCATCAATCATTTCGGTCATCATTTCGCGATTAAAAGCATTGAGTATTTCAGGACGATTCAACGTTATTAGAAGGACGTTGTCTTCCAGGTCGTACAGGATTGTGGAGTAATCCATTAAAATTTCCCATGTGTTTGGCTAAAAGTTTATAACTAACCCTAATGGTGCCCCAGAGCATTACGTACTACCAACTATTGCTTTTACTCCGCCGCTACGCCTGTTTACTCTTCCTTAGCCGGGTTAATAATTGCGATTCCTTGCGGACTGGGTTGGCTAGATCAAAAATGTCCAAACAGCCGTACTGTATCTCTCACGGTGGTATCACAGAAGTAGCAAGGTCTTTCGGGCTGAAATGAGAGATAAAAACTTGCATAGCATTATTGACCCCGTAGATTAAGTAAGTATATTTTAGTTTTATGAAACAAATTTACTCTGAGGCTTAGTGTCTCTTAGCGCAATACTTGTAGAGAGGAGTCTTATTATGAATCTATTTCGCCTTATTTTGGTCTTCTGCTTAGCTGGCCCTTTATTAGCACAAAACAACGTGCCTGAAATACCCTTCGAAACTGTCCCTAACTTTTTAAGACACTCTCCAGACATGAATTTAGGTGAAGTTCTTGGTGTTGCAGTAAATTCCCAAGGTAACTTAGTGGTCCTAAATCATCCTGGTAGCGCTAATACGGGGCCGATCTGGTCCAACTCTACGACACAATTATTAGAGTTTAATGCTGATGGTCGTTTTCTTCGTGAAATCGGTAGGGGAGTATATGGCATCGCTTATGCCCATCAAGTGCGATTCGACCAACATGACAATTTGTGGGTGGTAGATAAAGGAGCAAATACAGTTATCCAATTTGATCCGCAAGGTTATGTCGTCATGAACCTTGGCCGTCGCGAAGAGGGTTATCACGGCGATGTGGTTCTATCAACGCAACAAGAAGCGCGCTCATCGGGGGGGTATCTCGGTGGCCCAACAGATGTCGCTTGGGATAGCGATGAAAATATTTATATTAGTGATGGCTATGTCAATTCTCGAATGGCTAAATTTGATCGTGACGGAAACTTTGTTATGGAATGGGGTTCCTTTGGTTCAGAAATTGGACAATTCAATTTACCACATGCGCTGCAGATTGATCGTGATGACAATGTCTACGTAGCTGATCGGGATAACCGTCGCATACAAGTATTCGATACTCAAGGTAACTTTCTAAGACAAATAATTTTAGATACGCCGTATCCAGCAGGCTATCAGCCGCCATTCGCTGCGCGAAATCCGAATCGCCGGGTTATAGAAACTCAGCCATGGGCTATGTGCATTTCGAATACGACACCCCAGTATCTATATGTGGCGGACAATGAGCCGGGCCGTATATACAAAATTAGTACCGATGGTACTATCCTTGGTTGGTTGGGTAAGTCAGGTAGGCGAGATGGACAATTTAATTGGGTTCATGGCCTAGACTGCTCACAGGAAGATATTCTTTATGTCGCAGACATGAATAATTGGCGAGTACAAAAACTTAACCTAAGCCCAAAAGAATAAAGCTTGCTTCGATGCGCACAAGAAAAGTCATACTAAAGAAAAGCAGACAAACATGGAGGCATTAGGATAATCAAAACGAAAAATTGGATATATCGACATAGTCTTAGCCCGTATCTGTCATTGGATAAGTGTAGATAATTATTAATATCGCCCCCTATCGCAATTCAGTTTCCTGATACAACGCTAGATCACCCGCTATCTATTCTATTTTCCTAATCAAGGGAGTTTGGGGCATTTGTCTTAGCTTCCTGAGAGTTGTTCCAGGATACTTCTGATATACCCCACGCGAACTTCGCAAAGGGCCCGTTTATAGGTGCCAATATTGTCTTGTTGCGACTAAATGTGCTGATTAAAGAAAGAATTAATTTGGAATACCAGGTATTTTTTAGGACGAGCTTTGGGGGGAGTGCTTGAATTCTTTGTATGGATTTGATTTCACTTAATCTTTCTTTTTCTATCGCCTCGAGTACTGCATCAATGTCATTTAGATTTGAGGGCTTACTTAGGATTGGTATGAGATGATTAGCTGCTACGATCGCGTCTCTTATTCCTAGATTGATGCCTTGAGCGCCAACAGGAGAGGCTGTGTGAGCTGCGTCACCTAGTAGCAATAGGCCGGGTAAATGCCAGTTTTCCACTCTATCCGAAACTGTACTTAGTAGGAATGGTTTTATCTCTTCCGTAGAGATATTTAGTATATGTCTAGCCAATTCAGGGTGAACAAATTCTGATATCAGTGCTAATAATTTTGCGACGCCAAGGTCTCTTAAATCTTTATAGGTGCCTTTTTTAATCACAAAGCCAATTTGGATCTGCCCATCATACGTCCCGGCACAGAAGACTATGTGCCCACCCCCAACATAAGCATTAAATGTGACATTATTCGCATTTTCAAGCTGTGGAATTTTTATCCATACTATATCCATTGGCGTGGGGTCTTGTTTAGCGACTATCCCGGACCGTGCCCGAGTAATTGATGATCGACCATCCGCACCTATTACCAGATTACCAAATATACGTTCGCGCTTAATGCCTGTGTCGGCAGTGACGCCGATTATACGGCCATCTTTATTGATTAAATCTCTAACTTTGACACCACGTAATAGTCTAAAATTTTCATACTCCGCAGATTTCGAAACTAGCATCTCTAGGAAATGGGGTTGTGATATCCATTTTGGGGGGTATTTATCATAGCCATTTCCTTTCATTGAAAGGCTAATGGCTGGCCTTCTATTGATGTAGACTTTAAATTCATGCATACAAACATGAGGCACGTTTTCGAAATCTGGTCCTAATCCGATTTGCTCTAAGTTTAAGCATCCCCCTGGCATGAGTACTTCGCCTCTAAATTCTCGAGAAAAATCTTGATGACGTTCAATTAAGGTCGTTTGTACTCCTGCTTTGGCTAACAAATAGGAAAGGAGTGCGCCTGTTGGTCCGGCTCCTACAACAATTACACCTTCCTCAAATTTTCCCAATTTTGATTTCCATACTATTTTTATAGTCTTGAATACGTAGCGTTCAGCTCTGTTGGGATAAAATTGCTTATCAGAGGGTAATTAACTGAATTTAACCCTCAGGGGTAAAAGCAACAAGCTATTATTTGCTTATCGCCATGTTGTTTTGTCCGGGAATACAAAAGAGTCTCCTAGCTCTCCTTAGAAATCTTAGATATAAAAGACTGTTTTGATAAGTGAGTCTTGATAGGTTTATTAATAATTTGAATTTGCTGTGAATTGGGCAATGCACCTTCGCAGCGAAATTCTGAAATCATGGGTTTGGAACTTTTAGGGGAACGGTAATAGGCAGATATTTGCTTATCCAACTGACAACAGACATACTCCTGCGCCAAAGAACTTGCTAAATTTGACTATGCCGATAGCCATATCCATAAAAGACCTTAAGAAAACTTACTCCAATGGTTTTGAAGCGCTAAAAGGAATTTCCCTAGAAGTGGAAGAGGGGGATTTCTTTGCGCTACTTGGACCCAATGGTGCTGGTAAATCAACAACTATTGGCGTGCTTTCAACTCTGGTTAATCGAACGTCTGGCGTAGTCTCAATATTTGGGAAAAACGTTGATACCCATGTCTATGAGACTAAACTAGATTTGGGAGTGGTGCCGCAAGAGATCAATTTTAATCAATTTGAAAAAGTACGTGATATCGTTATGGCTCAAGCTGGTTATTACGGCTTACCGCGAAAGCTGGCCAGTGAGCGTTGTGAAAAATATTTGCGAAAGCTTGGTCTGTGGGAGAAGCGCGATGATCGCTCAAGGTCATTGTCTGGAGGCATGAAAAGACGTCTGATGATAGCACGGGCATTAGTCCATGAGCCTCGATTATTGATTTTGGACGAACCAACTGCTGGTGTCGATATTGAGTTACGACGCTCAATGTGGGAGTTCTTAACCGGAATAAATGAGCAGGGCACTACAATAATTCTAACGACCCACTATCTAGAAGAAGCTGAGCAGCTCTGTAGAAACATAGCCATCATCGCAGAGGGCAAAATTGTTGAGAATACGAGCATGAAACTACTCCTTGCCGAGCTAGATTCTCAAGTATTTGTATTCGACTCAGCGGATGAATTAAAGTCAGACTTTGAAATCGATATGGAAGGTGTCTCGGTAAAAATCATCGATAGCCATACCTTTGAATTGACTGTACCAGCAGTGATTCAGATAAATGAAGTCTTTGCCAGTTTAGATAGAAAATCGATTCCTGTGCGGAGTATGCGCAATAAAACTAATCGGCTGGAACAATTATTTCTTACTAAATTGAATAACTAGTAGCACCAGCGAGCCTTATGTTTTCTAATCACAAGTATATTGCCTTTGAAACAATAGTTATAAAAGAAATCCGGCGGTTTGCGAGGATCTGGTTGCAGACACTAGTTCCGCCAGCGATAACCATTACCTTGTATTTTGTTATATTCGGAAACCTAATCGGTAGGCGTATAGGAGAGATGGGTGGATTTCAATATATGGAATTCATTATTCCAGGCCTCATTATGATGGCAGTAATTCAAAACTCCTATTCGAATGTGGTCTCGTCATTCTTTGGTCAAAAATTCTCGAATAGCGTGGAGGAGTTGCTAGTATCGCCAGTACCAAATTATGTAATTCTCACGGGCTTCATTGCTGGCGGCATGGTTCGTGGATTGTCAGTAGGGGCGATAGTAACTACAACATCAGTATTCTTTTCTGATCTAAATATTCAGCACCCCATTATCACTCTTGCAGTGGTATTAATGACTTCAATCGTTTTTTCCTTGGCGGGGTTTATCAATGCAGTTTTTGCTAACAGCTTTGATGACATTTCTATAATCCCAACATTTGTGTTGACACCTCTAATTTATTTGGGAGGAGTATTCTATTCAGTACAGATGTTGCCGCCTTTTTGGCAGTTTGTTTCAAGTTTGAATCCGATTTTTTATATGGTAAATACTTTTCGTTATGGAATTCTAGGTAGTTCTGATGTAAATGTTTTTTGGGCATTTATGATTTTGGCAATCTTTATCATTGTCCTCTATTCCAGTTGTATTCTATTATTGCGACGCGGTACAGGCATAAGAACTTAACAGTCTATCTTCTAACGGATTTATTATGTCTGAAAATCCCCTCGGTGAGAACATTTCAAGTCCGACCAAATACGACCCTGGGATTTTGTATCCAATTCCGCGCAGGGCTAGTCGGTCGCTATTAGATATTGATAAAAATCTTTTAATGTACGGGTTGGATCATTGGCATGCCTATGAGCTTTCCTGGTTGGATTTTAATGGTAAGCCGCAAGTGGCGATGGCGGAATTTTATTTTGACTCGGATTCGGAAAACATTGTTGAGTCGAAATCATTAAAGCTCTACTTGAATTCTTTGAATCAAGAAAAATTTGAAAACCAAGAAGTTCTGCGAGGAGTAATATCGAATGACCTTTCCGCCA
Source organism: Gammaproteobacteria bacterium (assembly GCA_012960305.1). Taxonomy (GTDB): domain Bacteria; phylum Pseudomonadota; class Gammaproteobacteria; order Pseudomonadales; family Pseudohongiellaceae; genus UBA9145. Next base: position 277,953 of record DUBM01000020.1, read on the forward strand.
TATGCCGTTCGCAAGTAAAAGTGACTTTGTTAACTTTTAGCCGAGTACAAGAAGCGCCAAATTATTTACGGCAAGGCAACCCACTCGATGGTTTAGATGTAAAACTTAGAAACTATCGGCCAGCACCTGAACTATTACAAATTGTGGATGAAATGGTTTTCGATGAAAAACTGTATTCCGATTTGTTCAGATCAAACTGCCCGATAACTGATCAGCCTGATTGGGCAAGTTTTAGTATTCAATACACTGGAAATAAAATAGAGGAGTGTAGCCTGCTCGCATATTTGTGTTCTTATAGGGAACATCAGGGCTATCATGAAGAGTGCGCGGAAAGAATTTTTCGAGATTTAATGAAACACTGTCAACCAGAAGAGTTGAGAGTTTCTCTCAATTTTCTTCGTCGTGGTGGATTGGATATCAACGTCTATAGAAGCTCGTTGCCATTAATTTCTGATTCGGTTAATTCCAGACTCATAAGGCAATGATCGGCTTGCAATCTATTAGTCCCTAAGCTAGAGTTGCGCGCGATTTTCTCCAGCAATTTCAATCTTTGGGAGTGTGATGTGGGGCTGCAAAGGTTCTGAGTAAGCAGTATACGGTGAGGTGTCCGAGCGGCCGAAGGAGCACGCCTGGAAAGTGTGTAAGCCGAAAGGCTTCGAGGGTTCGAATCCCTCCCTCACCGCCACATACTTTCAGTTAGCCCCACCAGTTTTGTAGATTCTAGTGAGCTCTCATATAAGGAAATCAAACCAGCCTCGCAGTTGGCTCACTTTCTCCCTACAGCCTTGCCAATCTCCAGCCATAATGTAGTATCTTCACTACTAAAATTAAACTATCCGGGTGCCTCATGTTGTCAGTATCGACTAGATTACTAACTTTTTTCGTTTTGCCTGCCCTCATAACATTCAGCAGTCATGCTGTCGATTGGCCTAGCTATGGCGGCGACAACGGCTCGCAAAAATATTCAACGCTAGATCAGATTAACGCCAGTAACGTTAATCGTCTGGAAAGTGCTTGGATTTGGGATAGTGTAGATAATGCGACGGTTGCGAATAATATCGCTAATGATAACGCCCGTGCAGCTCCGGCAGGGTATAAGGCAACGCCTATCGTGGTTGGCGATACGATGTATGTGCCCACTTCTTTCGGCAGGATTGCTGCCCTGGATGCCGTTAGTGGTGCTGAAAAATGGGTTTTCGACACTAGGGCTTGGGAAGCAGGCAGGCCGACGAATTTAGGCTATAACACCCGCGGAGTAGCTTATTGGGAAGAAGATGGAGAAGAACGAATATTTTTTGCGACAAATGATTCCACCCTATGGTCCATCGATGTTGGTTCAGGGCAGCCGGACACGAATTTTGGTGATAATGGCAGAATTGATTTGTCCCTTGGGCTCGGTAGAGAAATTGATAAGAGTCAATACGGAGTAGTTTCACCTCCGTTGGTAACTAACAACAGAGTAGTGGTTAATTCGATTGTCCTTGATGGCGGACGCACTAAGGAAATGCCGCCGGGCCATGTTAGAGCCTTTAATCCTATCACCGGCGAATTGGAGTGGATGTTTAAAACGATTCCCCAAGCTGGAGAATTTGGTAATGACACCTGGGAGGATGGATCTTGGGAATATTCTGGTAACACAAATTCATGGACCATTATGAGTTCCGATGATGAGTTAGGTATCGTCTACATACCCATCGGCACGCCAACGAATGACTGGTATGGTGGATTGCGAAAAGGTGACAACCTATTCGCCGAGAGTTTAGTAGCGGTTCGTGCCGAAGACGGCGAGTTACTCTGGCATTTTCAGATGGTCCATCACGGTGTCTGGGACTATGATTTGCCCGCGGCACCAACACTGGTTGATATCACTGTCGATGGCAGAGAAATCCAAGCTGTTGCGGCAATTTCCAAGCAAGGTTTTACTTACGTATTTGACCGTATTACTGGCGAACCGGTTTGGCCTATCGAAGAAAGAATGGTGCCCCAAAGTACAGTACCAGGGGAAGCGCTATCTCCAACCCAACCGTTCCCTACTAAGCCAGCAGCCTTTGAGCCTCAAGGTATATCGGACGAAACCTTGATCGATTTCAGCGCTGAATTACGGCGGGAGGCACTGCAGAATATAGAAAATTATGATTATGGGCCCTTATTCACACCCCCTTCATTAAGAGGGGCTATCCAGTTTCCCGGTTGGGGTGGCGGCGGTGAGTGGCATGGGGCTGCTTTTGATCCAGATACTGGGCTGTATTACATACCGTCGGCATCGGCTCCAATCGTGGTGCAGCTGCGAGAATCTCCTGCTACGCGCTCAGATTTGGGATTTGTAAGGGGTGGGCCGCGATCAGTTGCAGGCCCTCAGGGGTTGCCACTTACTAAACCACCTTATGGCCGAATCACCGCCATTAATTTGAACACAGGGGAACATGAATGGATGGTTCCCCATGGAGAGGGCATTCGCCAGCAAATAATTGATATGGGCATATTGGATCCAGGCCCGGTTGGCGGTCAGAGCAGAGTTGGTCCCTTGTTGACCAAGGCTTTATTGTTCATGGCCCAATCTGATGGTGGACTTAACCTTATTAGAGCTTATAACAAAGCCACTGGGGAGATTATCCACGAGGAAGAGTTGCCTTTGCCCCCACAAGGTACGCCAATGACATATTTTGTTGCAGGAAAGCAGTACATTTCGATCGCAGTTGGCGGCGGCGGTGACTCTAGGATAGTGACTTTGTCTTTGCCATAAATATAAGAGGAGGCAAAACAAAAACCGTTCGCACTGCAGCAGATGGCAACGGATTACTTGGAATATAAATTCAGCTGTGACCCTAATGCCCAGAGTGGCCTTGATTTAAACTGTTGAATTTCTCATAATCCGCCGCAGCTTAAACCTCGGTCTATGCTACTATGCTTTATGGTATCCCTTGCCGGTCCCCGCGCAATGATAAGTTATAAACTCCGCCAGGCCCGGAAGGGAGCAACGGTAGTAACTGACTCATGTGCCGTGGTGTGGCTGGCTAGGGTTGCCACCCAATTAGCGTGGGTCCACCTCTAACCTTAAAGCCTGAGAAACTGATTATTCACAATGAGCTATCAAGTACTTGCCAGGAAATGGCGGCCGAGTAATTTTAACGAAGTTGCAGGTCAGGCTCATGTCCTCAAATCCCTTGTTAATGCGCTGAATAATCAGCGTTTGCATCATGCCTATTTATTCACCGGCACTCGCGGTGTAGGCAAAACAACGCTGGCAAGAATCTTTGCTAAGTGCCTCAACTGTGAAAAAGGAATTGTCTCAACACCCTGTGGGGAGTGTGGTTCATGTACTGAAATCAATGAAGGGCGATTCATTGACTTAATTGAAGTGGATGCTGCGTCTCGCACTAAGGTTGAAGATACCAGAGACCTGTTAGATAACGTTCAATACACGCCAGCTAGAGGTCGTTTTAAGGTTTACTTAATAGACGAAGTTCATATGCTCTCGAGTCATAGCTTTAATGCATTGTTGAAAACATTAGAAGAGCCGCCGCCTCATGTGAAATTCTTATTTGCCACGACTGATCCGAAAAAACTACCCGTAACAATATTATCCAGATGTTTACAGTTTAATCTGAAAAAGCTAAGCCCGCAGATGATAGTAGAGTATTTGTTGGGGGTTCTAGAAAGCGAAAAAATTGAGAACGAAGAAAGGGCGCTTTGGCAAATTGCGGCATCAGCAGCAGGAAGTATGCGGGATGCCCTAACTTTGGTGGATCAGGCTATATCCTTCTGCCAAGGAGAGATCACTGAGGATGGCGTTATTGAAATGCTCGGGATACCTGAGCATCGCCAAATACATTCTCTGTTGCTGAGCATGGCATCTGGCAACGTGACAAATGTATTGGCTCTTATTAGCGAAATATCCGAGCATACTCCAGATTACAGTAACGTCTTAGACGGCCTTCTTTCAATTCTCCATAGAATAGCCATTGCTCAGGTAGTCCCAGCGGCGGTAGATAATAGTTTTGGCGATAGAGAACAGGTACAAGAGTTAGCCCGCCAAATAAGTGCGGAAGATGTGCAGCTCTACTATCAAATGGGAATTAAAGGGCGCGAGGATTTAAATTATTCGCCCGAAATTCGGAGCGCCTTCGAAATGCTAATTTTGCGTATGATGGTGTTTTCTCCTAGCTATGTCCATCATGATAATCAGAGTCTAGATTCGACTGACTTAGATTCTGTGTCTGCAAATGAAGCTTCAGAGCAACAACCAATTGATGATTCAGTAGGGCGAGGTCAATCAGCCAATAAAGTAGCCGAGAACGTTAAAAAAAAAACAACTAAGCAAACCTTAGATGAAGAGCCTGATTGTAAAGCTAGCTCTAATGGTGCTGCCGAGGCGAAGCTTGAACAAGCTTGTGAGCAGCCATTGAAGTATGAAAACAGCAGCTCGGACGAATCGGCTACCGAAAACACAGTTGCGGCGACATCTACTATTGAAGTCAGGCCAGATCAGCAAGCCCATAGCTTGGAGTCCCTTAACCATCAAACTTGGTTAGAGGTTTACAGCCAATTAAATATTAATGGCATCGCCTCTAATATTTTCGCCAATACCGTTTTCGAAAAAGCTGAAAAAGAGCATTTGCACTTAATTCTAGATGAGAGTCAGAGCGCTGTTTACAGCGAAGATATATTGCCAAAATTGTCTCATGCCATAAGTGACTATTTTAACAAGAGCGTAGCAGTGCATATTCAAATCGGCAACGCTGAGCTTGAAACAGCATCTTTGATGAGTCAAAGAATTAACCAGGAAAAGCACTCGGAAATGATCAATGAATTTGAGCAAGACGAGAATGTTCAGGAGTTGCTCAAGCATTTTTCAGGAACTCTGGCAAAAGATAGCATTTTGCCGTTAAAAGATTGAGGTAGCCATGACAGATTTGAATGAAATTATGAGGCAAGCAAAGCAAATGCAAGAGCAATTTCAAAAAGCCCAGCAAGACATTGCTAGCATAGTGGTTGAAGGAGAGTCGGGAGGAGGGATGGTAAAAATTTCTATGAATGGCAGACATGACGTATTAAGTGTCAATATTAATGATAGCTTATTGTCTGAAGGCAAAAGTGTTATCGAAGATTTATTTGCGGCAGCGGTTAATGACTCTGTCCGGAAATTAGAAGAAAAAAATAAAGAAACATTGGGAAGCATGACTGGCGCAATGAATTTGCCGTCGGGTTTTAAACTTCCATTTTAATAAATGAATTCTAGCCCTCTTATAGATCAACTCATTGAAGCCTTTAAGTGCCTTCCTGGTGTCGGGCCCAAATCTGCTCAACGGATGACTTTGCATCTACTAGAAAGAAATAAGCATGGAGGGCAAAAGCTGAGTGAATCATTAGCTCGAGCTCTTGAGAACGTCGGTAATTGCAGTCGATGCCGAACCCTCACTGAAGAAGAAACTTGCCGAATCTGCGCAAGCCTGTCACGAAACTCAAAGATCTGTTGTGTTGTTGAGTCTCCGGCAGATGTTTTCGCCATCGAGCAATCCGGTACATTTCGTGGTGTCTACTTTGTCCTTATGGGGCACCTTTCTCCTATAGATGGTATTGGTCCTGAGCAGCTGGGTATTCAGCAGTTGTTAGATAAAACTCAACAAGAATCTACCGAAGAAATCATTATTGCTTGCAACCCAAATGTTGAAGGTGATGCGACCGCATATTTTATAGCCGAACAGTTCAAATCCCTGCAGGTAAAGGTGACTCGCATAGCGCATGGAGTCCCTGTGGGTGGAGAGCTAGAATTTGTAGACGGTGGCACTCTCAGCCATGCTTTCAGCGGTCGAAAAGTAATGGATAATTCCTAAATACTATGGATGCAAATGGCGACACCTTATTTGAATACATCGAGTCAGATGTAAGATTTAATGAGCTTTGTGTTCAATTATCTGGATCTGCGGCAATTGCGATCGATACTGAATTTGTTCGCACCAATACTTTTTATCCTCAGATAGGGTTGTTGCAGCTTAGCAATGGGTCTAAATGTTTTCTAATTGATCCTTTGGCAGTGAGCGACTGGACTGCCTTTAAGTCCTTGCTCAGCGATACATCATGTTCTTTTATCATACATTCCTGTAGTGAAGATCTTAATTTGCTATTCACCTATTTGGGCGTGGTACCGCAGGTGGTATTTGATACTCAGTTGGCTGCTGCATTTCTTGGCTTCGGGTTTAGCTTGAGTTATCAGAATTTAGTCGAGGAAATGCTTGGTCTGAGTATTGATAAAGATGAAACTCGCTCGGATTGGTTAAGGAGGCCATTAAGTTCAACCCAAATCCTGTATGCAGCCATAGACGTCAAGCATTTAAATGAGCTATATACGATCCTCGCAAAGGCGCTAACTGATAGATCCATGACAAGTTGGTTTCAAGCTGAATGTAATTACCAACTGGAATTAGCAGTCCAAAGTGAGAACATTCAAAACTGGAAATTGTATTTTTCTACGGTCAGTAACGCCTGGAAATTAAATGACAATGGGTTAGGTTACTTACAGAATCTTTGTTATTGGCGAGAACAGGAGGCGAGGCGCCGCAATAAGCCGAGAAACTGGATAACGAAAGACTCTGATTTATTGATGATTGCCGACTATTTATCGAATTCTGCCGATCCATCCAGGATTGATCTTCTGCAACTTAGGGAAGTTGATCAGAAATTTATGAATCGGTATAGCGCAATATTGATTGATGTTGCTTTAGGCGAAAAGTTTCACGATTCGCCAATAAATAGAGGTGATCTTAATAAGCCTCTGTCAGCTTCTCTGAAAAAAAAATTCAAAACCTGCAAGCAATTTGCGAACCTCAAAGCCGAAGAGCTGAATATTGCTCCTGAATTACTAGGGCGGAAGAAACATCTGATTGCTTTAATTAAAGATTTCGAACAATCAGGGCAGTTATGTTGGGAAGGGGAGTTGGCTGGTTGGCGGCGAAGCGTACTCGAATCTGACTTCAATCAGATTATGGGTGTGATGGATTAACATGACTGAGTCAGCTATCACTGAAAAATTTTGGGAATTGCCATTTAGTGATCTAAGTTACCATGAATGGGAACTTCTTTGCGATGGTTGTGGTCGTTGTTGTTTAAAGAAATTGGAAGATGATGACAGTGGGGAGGTGCATTACACGCGGGTAATATGTAAATACTTTGTGGAGCAGCAGCCTCTGCATTGTTCCTGCTACAACGAACGAACGGTCTTAGTTCCCCAGTGTCTTGATGTTAAAAAAAGCGATATCGCTTCGCTGTCTTGGATGCCCGACACCTGTGCTTACAGATTGCGGCAGGAGGAAAAACCTTTATTTTCTTGGCACCCGTTAATCAGTGGATCGGGGGCGGCCATGGCAGACGCTGGTATTAGCGTTAATGGGAAAACAGTTTCTGAAGAATTTGTTTATCCAGATGGCTACGAAGAGCATATTATTAGATGGGTTGGCGCCTAATGGAAGATATAGCTAATTATGGATTGATCTGGTTTATCTATTTATTGGCAAGTGCTGCATTCTTTGTTGTCTATTGGCAGATTACTCGATTTACGACTGCCATATGGAGCAGCTATGTATTGCGCGCTTTAGCTTTGGCGATAGTGCTCACGCCTTGGTATGCTAATTCTGGCAGCCCCGCACTGGCTCCAGCGCTGATGGTCTTGCTGCTAGATATCATTACTATTGGTAGTGAGGAAGCGCTGCGTACCATGGTTCCTCTCTTCCTGTCGGTTATTACTGCCATCATTGCTGCAACTGTGCTAAGTCTAGTAAAAAGAAATAAAAGAAATAAAATAAATAAAATTCAATAATATCAATCTATTAAAATCATATTTGTATGTTAAATCTATAGTATTTATTACATCCTGCCCCATGCCCTTTATTTATTTAATCTGCCGCCCGCTTTTTTTATCTTTTGAAATAGTTCGATATAAGAACTAGTTAGATTTACTAGTGACATTATGACTAGTGGATTCTGTTCTGCGCTATTGTCCATACTGCCATTAGGTTATGCCGGCAGCCTAATAAGCAAATCAGTGACTTCAGCCTATTACGCCGCTGCGCGATGTTAGGTATTTAGGTTACTTTTCGGTGCCCTTTATTCTGACTATATTTGGCAGTTTGGTTGTAGTGGGCTGCGAGGGTGATACAACGAATTTGCAGCACTATGTGGCAATTTATTCGGATTTAGCCAGTTTATTTATTGCCCTACGAACGGGTTTTTCCACGAAGCAGGTACGTTGATATATTACGGGGAAAAGTTGCCAACTGACTAGTTAGCCCGACTTTCTTAATGACCTAGAGATTGTTTTAGACCATAAAAAAACTAGTTTTGTCGTTGAATTTTTTACTATTGTGAAGGAAAAATTCAACGGTTTTTCCTGTATTAATGCGGACTTGCTGTTTACAATATGCGCAACTTTTTATGCGCTAAATTTAATCAATTTTTATGGACTCGTGGACTAACTAATGAACTTTACTAGTACAAAAGAATATGTCGCTACAGACGAACTGCAATTGGCAGTTAATGCAGCGATTCAATTGGAGAAACCGTTATTAATCAAAGGTGAGCCTGGAACAGGAAAAACTATGCTGGCAGAGCAAATTGCTAACTCAGTGGGTTTGCCTCTTATTCAATGGCATGTGAAGTCGACTACCAAAGCACAACAGGGTCTGTATGAGTACGACGCTGTTTCTCGCCTCCGTGATTCACAACTAGGAGATGAAAAGGTTCACGATATTTCCAATTATATCCTAGAGGGTAAAATTTGGGAGGCATTTGAGTCAGAAGAACGAGTGGTATTGTTAATCGATGAAATTGACAAAGCTGACATTGAATTTCCGAATGACCTATTACTTGAACTGGATAAAATGGAATTTTATGTTTATGAGACAAAGAAAATTGTTAAAGCTAAAAATCGACCAATCATAGTAATTACAAGCAATAACGAAAAAGAGCTTCCTGACGCCTTTCTACGTCGCTGTTTCTTCCATTACATTGAATTCCCAGACACGGTAACGATGGGAAAAATAGTTGATGTTCACTACCCTAAAATTAAGAAATCACTTGTTAGCCAAGCTATGGATGTATTTTTTGATGTAAGAAAAATACCCGGACTTAAAAAAAAGCCGTCAACTTCTGAGTTAATAGATTGGTTAAAATTGCTGATGGCTGACGATATTCCAGAAGATATATTGAAGAATCACGATAATAAAAACGCGATACCACCTCTTTATGGGGCGCTTTTGAAAAATGAACAAGATGTGCATTTGTTAGAGAAATTGGCTTTTATGCATCGAGCTAATCGTTAATGCTGATTAATTTCTTCATGACACTAAAGCAAGAGCGCTTGCCTGTTTCTTTTACTGAGCTGTTTACCCTGCTCGAGTGCTTGAAACAAAATGTAGTATTTGGAAGTGTCGACGATTTTTACTATCTGTCGCGAATGTGCATGGTTAAGGACGAGAAGAATTTTGATAAATTCGATAAAGCCTTTGCTAAATATTTTGAAAACGTAGATTTCATTGATGACTTTGCCAAGTATCAAATTCCTGATGAATGGTTAAGAAAACAGCTGGAGTCCATGCTCAGTGATGAAGAAAAAGAAAAAATTAAAGCTCTGGGGGGGCTTGAGAAGTTAATGGAAGAATTCCGCAAGCGCATGGAAGAACAGCAAAAGCGCCACCAAGGCGGCAACAAGTGGATAGGAACCGGCGGTACATCCCCATTTGGAGCTTATGGTTACAATCCTGAGGGAATGCGAATAGGGCAGCAAGAAGGGCGTAACCAGCGAGCTGCGAAAGTATGGGATAGAAGAAATTATCGAGACTTAGATGATTCAGTTGAAATAGGAACCAGGAATATTAAAATGGCGTTAAGGCGTCTTCGCAAATTTGCACGTACTGGGGCAGATGAAGAGCTGGATATAGATGACACAGTTTCGTCTACTGCTAAGAACGCGGGCTTGCTCGATATCAAGATGGTTCCGGAAAGGCATAATGCGGTAAAAGTGTTGTTGTTTTTCGATGTTGGTGGGTCTATGGATCCTCATGTAAAACTTTGCGAAGAACTATTTTCGGCTGCCAGGTCCGAGTTTAAACACCTCAAATACTATTATTTCCACAACTTTATCTATGAGTCCGTTTGGACAAAAAGCCAGCGTAGGCATGCTGAGACCACTTCAACCTTTGATATTATCAATAAGTATGCGAAGGACTATAAAGTTATTTTCGTTGGTGATGCGACTATGGCGCCTTACGAAGTAACTCATGTTGGCGGTAGTATAGAGCATTATAATGAGGAAGCTGGCGCGATTTGGATTCAAAGGCTAGCCGAGACTTTTGATCACTTGGTTTGGATTAACCCAACTCCTAAGGACTACTGGCAACATAGTTATTCCATTGAGGTAGTCAAAGAGCTGCTAGAGGACCGGATGTTTCCCCTTACTGTAAAGGGCTTGGAAAAAGCAATGGCTCTCTTAACTAAATAGCCAAAAGAATCATTTAGACAGCCGAGCATCTTCGTCGCAAGTAATTTCCCGAGTTATTTGGATTATGGAAAAGTTACACAAAGATCTAGACCCACAACAATTCCAATCTCTGCCACAAGTTATCGATTACATTGTGAAAGAGCATGGAGAATTACCAGCTTTTAGTTGTTTTGGTAAGACACTCAGTTACAGTGAAGTAGACGTCTTAAGTAGCCGCTTCGCAAATTATTTGCAAAATGAAACTAAGTTGAATGCCGGTGATCGAATTGCGATTCAACTCCCAAATATCCTTCAATTCCCAATCGTTCTTTATGGCGCCCTCAAAGCAGGTATTGTCGTTGTAAATACAAATCCTTTATATACAGCTAACGAGATGCTTCATCAGTTTAAAGATTCTCGTGTTAAGGCCGTAGTAATTCTTGCAAATTTTTGTGACAAGCTCGAAAAGATAATCGATCAAACGGAAATCGAAACCATTATTGTTACCGAACTAGGAGATCTTCAGTCTCCAGCAAAACGGCTCCTGATTAACAATATCGCCAAATACGTTAGAAAAATGGTACCTAAGTATCATTTACCTTCTGCAGAAAGTTTTGTGAATGTTATGCAGTCGCGACCAATTTTTGTCCAAAACCCTAAGTCTGGTGCAGGTGATGAAGTGGCGCTTCTCTTGTATACAGGGGGTACAACGGGGTTTGCTAAAGGGGCGATGCTTAGCCATAACAACCTAATAGCTAATATGATGCAATTGCGTGCCAGATGTTTGCTGGTAATCAGAGACAAGGTCGAAAATATCGGAGCGCCATTACCGCTGTACCATAGTTATGCATTCCTGCTGCATTGCCTGGCTATGCCCTATGCTGGCAATCATAATATTTTGATAACTAACCCGCGCGACATTGATGGTCTAATTAAGCTATTTAAGTCCGTTACGATGAGTGGGTTTGTTGGCATCAATACGCTATATCTTGCTTTATTGCGCCATAGCGATCTAGCCAGTATTGATTTCAGTAAGATGAAATTTTGCGGTGCGGGCGGTATGGCTATGACAACTGCAGTGGCTGAGGAATGGCTGGATGTCACAGGCTGCGAAATCATCGAAGGATATGGACTTACTGAATGCTCTCCTGTTGTATCGGTGAATATTCCAGGGGAAATTAAATTGGGCACTGTAGGCCCGGCAGTACCAGAGACTGAGTTAAAAGTTGTCGACCTTCAAGGTAATACGCTTGGCCAGAAAGAAAAGGGCGAGCTCTGGGTAAGGGGGCCTCAGGTGATGTTGGGGTATTGGGAGAAGCCGGAAGCTACAGCTGAAGCAATTACTAAAGACGGTTGGTTGAAAACAGGTGATTTTGCAGAGATTGATATTGATAACTACGTCAGTATTGTTGATCGGAAGAAGGATATGATTTTAGTGTCTGGATTTAATGTTTTCCCAAATGAAGTTGAAGACTGGGTAAACCGCCACCCTGGCGTTCTAGAATGCGCTGCGATAGGTGTGCCGAACGAACGAACCGGAGAGTCGGTCAAGCTCTTTGTAGTTGGTAAGGCGGGCGCGGTAGGGGATGAGGATTTGTTAAGCCATTGTAGAGAAGGGCTTACTCCATACAAAATACCTAGGGAAATAGTTTTTGTTAGTGACTTGCCGAAATCAAATATTGGCAAGATCCTTCGTCGGGAACTACGAGATAATTAATCTGTGAGATCTTGCTGTGCTGGAAAGTCTTAAGCAAGAAATTGAGCAATGCCAACTGGTAGATCAGCATGGATTTCGCCAGACCCTGTTGCGTTTACGCAAACTAAAAACCTCCTCAGTAAACACTCGGGCACAAATTCAACAATTTAAGAAGGCGATTGATTCCTCAAAGCAATCTTGTGATTCAAGAATTCTAGCGATCCCTGCTATTATAAAACATCAGGAAGGCCTGCCAGTTAGCGCTAGAGCAGCAGAAATTGTTGATTTGATTATTAATAATCAAGTCATTGTAATTGCCGGTGATACTGGATCTGGTAAGACAACGCAGATTCCAAAAATGTGCTTACAGGCAGGCTTTGGTAAAACTGGCCTTATAGGTCATACCCAGCCTCGCAGGCTAGCTGCTGTTTCTGTCGCTAACAGAATTGCTGAAGAATTAGGTACTGAGCCCGGAAAAGGAGTGGGCTATCAGGTCAGATTTAATGAAAAGGTATCGAGCAGCACTTATTTAAAGCTCATGACCGATGGGATTTTGTTGGCCGAGATACAACAGGATAAATTCCTGAATCGATATGAAGTGATAATCATAGATGAAGCTCATGAGAGGTCATTAAATATTGATTTCTTGCTTGGCTTCTTGCATCAACTTTTGCAGAAAAGGCTGGACCTCAAACTTATTATCACCTCGGCAACTATTGATGTAGAAAAGTTTTCAAGACATTTTCTTGATGCTCCTATTGTTTCAGTCTCAGGGCGTACTTTTCCAGTTGAAGTGAATTATGCACCGTTAATTAAGGACCCTTCTCTTGGTGCTGAGGATGATCATATAGCCCAAGGAGTGTTGGATGCGGTACAGGAAATAATCTCTCACGATCACAAGGAAAAGGAAATATCAGGGGATATTTTAGTATTCCTTTCCAGCGAACGAGAGATTAGAGAAATTTCTGTGTTGCTCAGGAAGCAACACCTCACCAATACAGAAATTCTCCCTTTATATTCTAGATTACGACACTCAGAGCAGATCAAAATATTTCGCCCTCATCATGGTCGACGAATCGTGTTATCTACCAATGTGGCAGAGACCTCGCTAACAGTGCCAGGTATAAACTATGTAATCGATAGTGGATTTGCTCGAATGAGCCGTTATAGCTTACAGAGTAAAGTTCAGCGCTTGCCCATAGAAGTGGTATCACAAGCTAGCGCAAATCAGCGCAAAGGCAGGTGTGGCAGATTGGCAAATGGTATTTGTATTCGCCTCTATTCTGAGGAGGATTACAATTCACGGCCCGAATTCACTGATCCAGAAATACGAAGAACGAATCTTGCTTCAGTCATTCTTCGGATGTTTCATCTGCGCCTCGGAGCGCCTGAAGATTTTCCTTTCTTGGAACCGCCTGAGCAGAAGGCAATCAATGAAGGGTTCAAGCTGCTTATAGAACTAAATGCATTAACTCCAAAAAGAGCTCTTACTGTTAGTGGTCGGTTAATGGCTCGTTTTCCAGTGGACCCTAAATTTGCCTGTATGTTGGTTGAAGCAAGTAAGCAATCCTGCTTGGCGGAATTGCTAATAATTGTTAGTGCTCTAAGCATTCAGGATCCTCGAGAATTCAATGCCGACAATCGACAAAAAGCGCAGCAGAAACTTTCAGTATTTGAGCATGAGAAGTCAGATTTTCTCAGTTTTGTGAATTTATGGAAATTTTATGAAGCGCGAAGACAAAGCTCATCACAGGCTCAACTACGGAAACTTTGTCGCAGCAACTATCTTTCTTATATGCGTATGCGCGAGTGGAGGGAAGTTCACCATCAACTGTTATTAAGCTGTCAACAGATGGGGTTGCGACTTAATAAGGAAGTGGCGGACTACAGTTCAGTTCATTTGGCAATTATTTCAGGCTCACTAAACCAGATTGCCAATAAAGCAGAAGGGCGTAGCTATCTTGGAAATAGGAATAAACGGTTTTCATTATTTTCATCTTCGGTAGTTAGTGGCAGCAATGCCAAATGGATAGTGAGCGGTGAACTAATCGAGACTACACAAACATTCGCAAGTATTGCTGCGCAAATTGAGCCAGAGTGGGTTGAGCAGATGGCATTACACTTAATCAAACGTGAATATAGCGAACCCCATTGGAGCAAAAAGAAGCAAGCGGTGATGGCCTACCAGAAAGTAATTTTGTACGGTTTAACTATCATTGAGAGATCCTTGGTTCCCTACAGTCACATAGATGAGGGTGCGTGTAGGAAAATCTTTATAGAGGAAGGGCTCGGGCAAAATGAAGTTAGCAGCCACCACGCTTTTATCCGCCACAACATAGATTTTTTGGCGGACCTTAATAGGCAAGAAGAAAAAATCAGAAAACCAAATATGTTTGTAAACGAGCGAGAAGTATTTGATTTCTATGATCGGCAATTGCCCCTTGAGGTTTATTCTACAAGTAGATTGAACAAGTGGTTAGATACAAAGAAGAAGCAACAGCCAAACATATTAAAGATGAGTATGGAAGCTCTGACTAATTCTCAGGCTGAAACTGAAATATTACAGCAGTATCCAGACAAGGTGGCTTTTCTGAACAATGAACTTACTATTGATTACTCCTTCGACCCAGGCTCTAAGAGAGATGGCGCTACGGTAGAAATTCCACTGGCTCTCCTAAGTCAGACAACTCAGGCTGATTTGGATTGGACAGTGCCTGGAATCATAGAAGAGAAATGCATTGCCTTGATTAAGAGTTTGCCAAAGGCGTTGCGGAAAAAATTTATCCCGGTTAACGAATTTGTGAAACAAGCAATTATCGGAATGGATGCCGCTGATGGAACCTTGCTGGATTCTCTGGTAGCACAGATACGCAATATCAAGGGGCTACAGGTTGCAAAGAACGAATTCGGCAGCGCTAAAATTCCTGACCATCTACAAGTAAAGATTCGCGTAATCGATGAGACGGGAGAAGAGCGGGGATTTGATAACGATATCGATCGATTGCGAAAGAGTATTGGAGTAGATGAGCCAATGACGTTTTCTACATCCAATCAGACTAAGTACCAACATGTATTAGAGCAAAGTGGGTTGCAAGATTGGGAAATAGGGGATCTCCCCACTCAAGTTGAAGTAGGAAACTCTCTGACATTAATCAGGTATCCTGCCCTGGTAGATGAGGGTGATACCGTAGCAGTTGCGTTGTTCTCAGAGTGTGACGCAGCGAACAAGGCCATGGCTGCAGGTCTGAATCGTTTGTATATGCTGCGAAGCGTTCAACAGAAAAATATTCTCAAAAAGAAATTTCGTAGATTTGTTGATGGTAATGCCCTAAAAATCCCCAAGCAATTGTTAAACCTTGCGGAGCAGGCCGTAACGGCTAGCTACCTTGCAGCATTCGATATTCCGGATGTTATGCCGCGTTGTAAAAAAGACTTTGAAGATTCGCTGAGCAACGGAAAATCAAAAATACTAGAGATAGCTGATAACATAGAACAAGTATTGCTGAAAATTATCGACACCCGGAAAGCATTGATAACAGGTATTCGCCTTCTTAAAAACGGAAGTTTAAACTACGCGTACGAAGATATTTCGGCTCAGTTGGATCAGCTGCTTCCCAAAGAGTTGCTTCTGAAAACCTCTTACGATTGGTTAAAGGAGCTGCCTCGTTATTTGAAAGCGAGTCAACTAAGAATTGCCAAGGCTCCGCATTTTGGTGTTAAAGATGAAAGCAATAGTTTGGAATTGAACGGCTTGATGAATCGATGGTCAAAGCTTGAGAGCGATCCTTCGCTGCGTGATTCGCAAGAATTGGCACTACTGCGCTGGATGATTGAGGAATATAGAGTCTCTCTTTTCGCTCAATCATTAGGCACCAAAATCCCTATATCGGCCAAGCGGATTGAGGGCCAGTTCAAAAAAGCATTAAGAGAAAATTCTTGAGAAGGGTGTTTTTATTGCTTAGCAAAATTAGTAATATTGCTTTTTATAACACTAGGGGGCTAATTAATCTAATGGGCTGCGGTAATGAAAGGAAGCTTTAACTCAATTTCTAAGTCTCAAGGGGCGCAGGTTCAAGGATCTAACAAGCAAAGTCGTCGTCTTTTGCTTGGTTTGACTTTTGGGCTCGTCATATCTGCTCCTACTCCCGCTCCTGCGCAATCTGAAGATCCGTGGCGATCTGCAAATGAAACGGTTTTCGCTTTTAATGATTACTTTGATCAGCTATTAGTGCAGCCAGTAGCATCTATTTACGGAATTTTTATTCCTCGCTTTGCACGCCAAGGAATCGGAAATATTTTTAGTAACGTTGATGATATTAATGTTTTCGTTAACGCTTTACTGCAGATGAAATTTGATGCTGCTTTGTCAGACTCTGGTAGGTTTCTTCTAAATTCTACTGTGGGGGTAGTCGGGATATTTGATGTCGCTACTAGGTTGGGATTATTGAAGAATGAGGAGGATTTTGGGCAAACTTTGGGTTGGTGGGGGGTGGCGCCAGGGCCTTATATTATGTTGCCAGTGTTTGGTGCGAGTAATCTTAGAGACTCCTTCGGTCTGATCTTAGATACATTATTTAATCCTATTCAATACCAAAGCGATGCATCTATCCGCTTTAGTTTGTTTTTACTAGAGGAGACTGATTCCCGCTCATCAGTATTAGCACTCGATGAGCTGATTACCGGTAATCGATATCTTTTTGTTAGAGAAGCTTACAATCAACGTAGAGAATACTTAGTAAAAGACGGCGTAATTGAAGATGAATTTGGTGCTTTTTAGGAGATTATTCATCGAAAGAATACCTACTAAATCCTTTCTTCCCAAGTTTAAATTTTATTTCTCTGAGTTTCGAACATTTAGTTTTGTTCGAATAAAATCGCTGTGGGAAATATAGATTAATTCTGATACTCGACGGATAAGATGTTCTTCATATTTGTCTAGATCATCATCAGAGAACGCAATTCGCCACATATTTTCGATCAGCAACATTTTTTTTGGGTAGTCGTAACCGTCATTAATCAGCCTAGTAAATTCATAAAGTGATGTCGCATCGTGGGCTTCTTTCTCTGCTAGTTCTGCAAGCTCGTTAAGGTCGTCCGCATCTATTTCAAAAGTAGCTTTTAATACTGATAAGAATTCATTTGTCTCACGTTGATCGAGCTCATGATCAGATTTTATAACTTCAATCAAGAGGGCAGCACAAGCAAGATCCAGACTATTTACGCCAGAACTACGTTCCTCTTTTTCGGGAGTGATTTTGCTTTCAAAGAAATTACGAATGGAGCGAATCATGATTGTCTGCCTTCAAGCTACCGATTTCGAGCTATTGGTTTCCGTGCTGTAGCCTTAAATCGTATTGTTTTTTAAACAGCGGTTAGTTTACATAAGCGATTGCATCATGCAAAACATTAATACCCGCATTTTTTTTGTATGCATTCTCACTCAAGTGTCGTCGAAATTGTTTTCCTCCGTTTTCACCTCTAAACAATCCCAGTAAATGCCTGGTCATGTGACGCAATGGGATCCCTTTGCTTAATTCTGCTTCCATGTAGGGTATGTATTCGTGTAAATGCTCAATCCTTGTTTTGTTCGGAGAGTTGATATTGAAGATTTTATTATCGACTTCACTTAATATATAGGGGTTCTGATAGGCTTCACGGCCCATCATGACACCATCTACCTTATTTAAAATATTTAGTGAAAGGTCGAGATCGGTTACCCCGCCATTAAGTATAATTAAATTATCAGGAAAATTTTCTTTGCAGGCATATACCCGCCTATAATTCAGGGGAGGGATTTCTCGATTTTCCTTCGGACTCAGTCCCTTCAGAATTGCTTTGCGGGCATGAATAATAAATGTAGAACAACCAGCACTGGTCACAATACCGATGAAATCCAATAGCTCGGCTTCACTGTCTCGGTCATCTATGCCAATTCGACACTTAACTGTAACCGGAATCAATACTTTGTCCTGCATACTGCGTATGCATTTGGCTACCAATTTAGGTTCTGCCATGAGGCAGGCACCGAACGCTCCAGATTGGACTCTGTCGCTCGGACAACCAACATTCAGATTAATCTCATCAAAGCCAGCGTCTTCACCTAAGGCAGCCGCTTCAGCTAGTTCTTGTGGGTCACTGCCACCCAGCTGAAGTGCTACAGGCTGCTCGTAAGGGCTATGCTGCAGCAAGTAATTTGCGTCGCCATGGTGTAATGCGGCACTCGTCACCATTTCCGTATAGAGCAGCGCTTTCTTGGAAAACTGTCGCAGGAAAACCCTGTCGTGGCGGTCGGTCCAATCCATCATGGGTGCAACTGAAAATAGATGGCTCATCATAGGGGGGACGTTTTATCGAATGCATGATTCTAAGTCAAGTTTCTGCTCTAGAGCACTTATCAATTCTATGCTGCTGGGGTTTATAACGAGCTGTCGTATAATCGCGAGTTGCCGATAACCAAGACTTATATCTGCTAATAAATTCAGTCTATTGGAAGAGAATCCAATCCTGGCTTCATTTCCATCACATAAGAATCTAAACCGATGTTAGACACCAACATTATTTCAAATCCACCAGTAAGGACAAGGATTGCTCCTTCGCCAACTGGCGACCCCCACGTCGGTACGGCATATATTGCCCTGTTTAATCGTTGTTTTGCGCATCAGCATGGTGGCCAATTCATACTCAGAATCGAAGACACTGACAAGAAACGAAGCACCGAAAGGTCAGAGAAAGACATTTTAGATTCATTACGTTGGTTAGGGTTGCAATGGGATGAAGGGCCGGGATGTGAGGGGGAATTTGGCCCTTATCGTCAGAGCGAACGCAGTCATATATACAAGTCACATATCAATCAGTTGCTGGCGAAGGATTGCGCATTCCCGTGTTTCTGCACAGCAGGTAGACTCAATTCTTTGCGCAAAGAGCAGATGGAACAGAAGCAGCAAACGGGCTACGACGGCAAATGCCTTAGTTTTACTAAGGAAGAGGCAGAATCCAAGATTTCGGCTGGTGAGTCTTACGTGATACGGATAAAGATTCCGGCTGAGGGGGAATGCGAATTCGAGGACAAGCTTCGAGGGCCAGTTAATATTAGTTGGTCGCAAGTCGATATGCAGGTGCTAGTAAAATCTGATGGCTTACCAACCTATCATTTTGCAAATGTGGTCGATGATCATTTGATGAAAATAAGTCATGTGATTCGAGGTGAAGAGTGGATCAATTCAACTCCAAAACATTTGCTGCTGTATTCTTATTTTGATTGGGAAGTGCCAGAGTTTTACCACATGCCTCTGTTGAGAAATCCCGATAAAAGCAAATTAAGTAAACGTAAAAATCCCACTAGTATTGGTTATTATCAAGCTATGGGATATCTGCCACAGGCTCTGGTTAACTATCTAGGCATGATGGGTTGGTCTATGCCTTCAGGCGAGGAAAAGTTCAGCCAACAGGAAATGATTGAGAATTTCAATATCGCCAGAGTTTCATTAGGCGGTCCAATATTTGATATTGAAAAACTCGATTGGCTAAATGGAAAATACATTAGGGAAGATTTAGATGATGATGCCTTTAGAAAACTGTTTTCTGAGTGGGCATTTAATGACGAAAAGGTTCGTCAAATTGTTCCTCTGATTAAGCAAAGAGTCGAAAGATTTAGTGATGTTGCTAAGATCGGCAGCTTTTTTGTAAGTGGTGAGTTAGATTTAAATGTCGTAGATTTTGCCAACAAGAATTTAGACACCGACGCAGAGTTAAAAATTCTCCAGTACTCACTTTGGGAATTAGAAGCGCTGAAGCAATGGGATAGAGAGGCAATTGAATCTTGTCTGCTAAAACTTTGCGCATTGATGGAGCTAAAAATCAGAGATTTCCTTGTTCCTCTGTTTGTGTCGATAAGTGGCAATGTTGTTTCAACGTCAGTGATTGAATCTATTTTTATATTAAAACTTGATATAACTCGAGCGCGAATTCGAAAAGGTATTGAGGTTTTAGGCGGCATTTCTAAAAAGCGGGCTAAGTTAATGGAAAAGGAATACCGAGCTTTTTCTTAAATCTTTCCATTAACGGTCATCTTGATTGACAGTTTAGGTAGCTGTGCATAGAATTCGCAATCCTCGTAACATCCAACTTTTGGGGCCTTAGCTCAGCTGGGAGAGCGCGACGCTGGCAGCGTTGAGGTCACCGGTTCGATCCCGGTAGGCTCCACCAATTTTCTAGAGAAAAAACCCTGTACGGTGACGCTCAGGTTTTTTTAACTGGAGTTCATGTTTTAGAGTATTAGTCTTCTGTCAAGGGATAGTCTCTGGGAGTGTAGCCTTTGTAAAGCTGGCGTGGTCGCCCAATTCGGTAGTTTTCACTCAGCATTTCGTGCCAATGGGCAATCCAACCAGGAGTTCTTCCGGTCGCAAAAATTACAGTGAATAAGCTAGTAGGAATGCCAATTGCTTTGAGGATAATTCCGGAGTAAAAATCAACGTTAGGGAAAAGCTTTCTTTCAATGAAGTACTCATCTTCTAACGCAATTTTTTCTAGTTTTCTCGCGATTCTAAATAGTGGGTCGTTTTCACTTCCCAGCTCATCTAATACATCGTCGCAGATTCCGCGTATTACAGTCGCTCGTGGGTCATGGTTTTTATAAACTCTGTGTCCAAAACCCATTAGTCGGAACGGATCATCTTTGTCTTTCGCACGAACAATGAATTCATCAATCCTGGACTCATCACCAATCTGATCCAGCATCTTTAAAACCGCTTCGTTAGCACCACCATGCGCAGGCCCCCATAAGGCGGCAATACCAGAAGCTATGCAGGCATATGGGTTAGCACCAGTAGAACCTGCGAGTCTGACTGTTGAGGTTGAGGCATTTTGTTCATGATCAGCATGGAGAAGGAAAATGGTATCCATTGCTTTTGCGATAACTGGGCTAACTTTTGGTTCTTCGCACGGAGTGCCAAACAGCATGTGAATAAAATTTTCAGCGAACCCCATGTCATTTTGGGGGTACATAAAGGGTTGGCCAACACCATGTTTGTAGCACATTGCAGCTAGCGTAGGCATCTTTGCTATAACTTTGTGCGCTGCTGCCATTCGGTGTTCGGGGTTATCGATATCAAGATTGTCGTGATAGAAAGCAGACAGAGCGCCAACAACTCCACAAAGCATTGCCATAGGGTGCGCAGTGCGAGGGAAACCACGAAAGAATTGATGAATCTGTTCATCTACCATCGTGTGGTAGCGAATACTCATTTCGAAGTTAGCTTTTTCTGTTTGGTTGGGTAATTCTCCGTTGAGGAGCAGAAAACATGTTTCAAGAAAATTAGATTTCTCAGCCAATTGCTCGATAGGATAACCGCGATGTAGCAAGACGCCTTTGCCGCCATCAATAAAGGTAATGTCAGAATCACATGCCGCGGTAGACATGAATCCTGGGTCATAAGTAAAGATGCCGTGGCCAACAAGGCTACTTACATCAACAACATCGGGACCAGTACTGCCTGCATAAACGGGTAAATCTATCGGTCCTTCGATCCCGTCAATAGTCAGCTGGGCCTTTTTTTCGCTCATGGCAAACTCCTGCGGGTAATGTTTATTTCATTTATATATCAGACACATAGCGATATTTATTGCTTGTTATTATGACCGCTGAGTGCCTAAATAGGGACAGACATACTAGGTAAGACACCCCACTCCTGTCAAACTTTTTGTCTACCCGGTAAGTCTTGCCGCGTACTGAATTAATTTATGGTTAGACTAAGATCTTGTGAATAAATAGAAGGTTGTTTGTCAGATTGTATTAAACCTGCGTAAAGGGTTTGGCTGTGATTTGCTCGGTGCTTTAGGCCGTTGACAAACCATTGTCATTATCTAGGCTAAGGTTTTGAGATTCGTTGAATTAGCAAGTTGATGGGAATATACTTTGCGCCGTTAGAAATCCCTAAATAGTTTAATAATTTCAATTAGTTTGCGAGTTTTCAAGAAATTCGCAAAGGTGCCAATTTGGCATATTAATTGCGTAATGGACTGACTAATGGAACAGGCTAAATGTGAAAGATAATAGACCCACAAATATTAATATCCTCACGATAAAATTCCCGTTGCCGGCAATATCTTCGATCCTCCACCGCGTCTCCGGTGCTTTTATTTTTGTCGGTATTGCCTTTTTGCTCTACATTCTCGAATTATCTTTGCGCTCTGAGTCGGGGTTCGCTCTGGTACTAGAGCTTCTCGATCATTTTCTTGTGAAGCTATTTGCATGGGCGATACTCGCCGGGCTTCTTTTTCACTTGATTGCTGGGTTTAAGCATTTACTCATGGACTTTGGTATTGGTGAAAGTTTCGAGGCGGGCCTTCTGGGTGCTCGTTTGGTGTTTGCGGTTTCGATAATCGCAGCGGCAGTAGCAGGGGTTTGGATATGGTAACTAATGTCTCCAACCTTGGGCGCTCTGGCGTTTATGCTTGGGTCGTTCAACGCTCCAGCGCAGTAATTCTTCTAGCTTACTCACTTTTTATACTAGGCTGTTTTGTATTCCATCCAGATATGAATTATGAACAGTGGAAGGCGATATTTTTCTCCAATGCCATTCGAATTTTTAGTCTTATTACGCTATTGGCATTGTGCGGCCACGCCTGGATAGGCATGTGGACGATATCCACGGATTATTTAACTAGTCGCCAAATTGGTTCTTCAGCAACTTTTTTAAGGTTGGCGTTTCAAACCTTTTGCGTATTGCTAATCCTGATTTATCTAATCTGGGGTATTCAGATTTTCTGGAATATGGAGTGAGCAGTATGCGGAGTATTTCATTCGATGCAGTAATTGTTGGGGGTGGTGGTGCAGGCTTGCGCGCAGCTCTGCAGTTATCTCAATCTGGCTACAAAACGGCGGTGATATCTAAAGTATTTCCGACGAGATCTCACACTGTATCAGCGCAGGGCGGAATAACTTGCGCTATCGCCAGTGACGACCCCGATGATGATTGGCGCTGGCACATGTACGACACCGTCAAAGGTTCAGATTATATCGGCGATCAAGCCGCTATAGAGTACATGTGCAGCGAAGGCCCTCAAACGGTATTCGAATTGGAGCATATGGGTTTGCCTTTTTCGAGAACTGAAAATGGACGTATTTATCAACGGCCTTTTGGAGGTCAGTCGAAGGATTTTGGCAAGGGCGGCCAGGCCGCTAGAACTTGTGCCGCAGCAGACAGAACAGGGCACGCACTCTTACATACGCTTTATCAAGGCAATTTAAAGAATGAGACAGTTTTTTTTAATGAATGGTATGCGACCGATCTGGTCAAGAATCAAGATGGAGCCATTACTGGTGTAATCGCCATTTGTATTGAGACTGGCGAAGTCGTGGTGGTCAATTGTAAAGCGACAGTTTTTGCAACCGGAGGTGCGGGAAGGATTTATGCATCTACAACAAATGCGCTTATTAATACTGGCGATGGAGTAGGTATGGCACTGCGTGCCGGCTATCCAGTCCAAGACATGGAAATGTGGCAATTCCATCCAACTGGTATTTATGGTGCTGGGACATTAGTTACAGAAGGTTGTCGGGGCGAGGGCGGTTATCTTATCAACAAAGATGGGGAAAGGTTTATGGAGCGCTATGCTCCAAATGCAAAAGATTTGGCTGGTCGTGATGTTGTTGCTCGATCGATGGTACTAGAAATCCTCGAAGGGCGTGGTTGTGGAGAGGAAGGTGACCACGTAATGCTTAAGTTGGATCATCTCGGGGAAGAAATATTAAACTCCAAGTTACCGGGCATCTTGGAACTTTCCCGTACTTTTGCTCATGTAGACCCAGTTAAAGAACCTATTCCGGTTGTACCTACATGCCACTACATGATGGGTGGTATTCCAACTAATGTGAATGGCCAGGCCCTAGAACTTGACACAGATGGAAAAGATAAAGTGATCCCCGGCTTATTTGCGGTAGGAGAGGTTGCATGTGTTTCCGTTCATGGTGCCAACCGATTAGGTGGAAATAGCCTTTTAGATTTGGTGGTTTTTGGGCGCGCTGCCGGCAAATATATCGAAGATATGCTGGGACAAGGCTTAGAACAAAGAAAAGCCTCAGAGACTGATATCGATCAGGCAATGTCTAGACTCCAGCGTCTCAATGATTCATCTAAAGGTGAAAGTGTCGCAGATTTGCGGGCTGAATTACAAAATATTATGCAGAATCACTTTGGTGTTTTCCGTAAAGGTGAATATATGCAAGACGGCATCGCGAAACTCAGTGACTTGCGTGGCCGCATTGAAAATCTCCATCTTGAAGACAAGAGTTCAACATTTAATACTGCGCGTATAGAAGCCCTTGAATTAGGAAATCTTTTTGAGGTTGCAGAAGCAACGGCTATCGCAGCAGAAGCGCGCAACGAAAGTCGGGGAGCTCATGCGAGAGATGATTTCCGCGATCGCGATGATGAAAATTGGCTTTGCCACTCTATGTATTTCCCAGGCAGCAAAAGTGTTGGTAAACGAGCAGTTAATTTTACTCCAAAAACGGTTGATACCTTCGAGCCGAAGATTAGAACATATTAGTTAATCTTTATGATTAGAACTTACAAAAATTGAACCTTTGCTGAGCATATAAGCCCATGCAAATAAATACATAAGGTGAATCGTGTTAGTCAGCATTTATCGTTATAACCCAGAAACTGATGATAAGCCTCGGATGCAGGATGTTGAAGTTGAGATTCCAGCAGGCAAAGATCTTATGGTTCTGGACGTGCTTGAGTTAGCTAAACGTCAGGATCAATCAGTCGCCTATCGTCGATCCTGCCGTGAAGGTGTGTGTGGTTCTGATGGTATGAATATCAACGGGACTAATGGTCTAGCTTGCATCACCCCAATTTCGGAAGTTGTTAAACCGGGTAAAAAGCTAGTTCTGCGACCTTTGCCTGGTTTGCCTGTTATCCGTGATTTGGTTGTAGATATGTCAATCTTCTACAAGCAGTTTGAGAAAGTAAAACCTTATTTAATTACTGACACTCCTGCTCCGGTAATGGAGCGCCTGCAGTCACCAGAAGACAGAGAAAAATTAGACGGCCTTTACGAGTGCATTCTTTGTGCCTGCTGCAGCACCAACTGCCCATCGTTTTGGTGGAATCCAGATAAATTCATTGGTCCGGCAGGATTGTTGCAAGCCTATCGATTTTTAGCCGATAGCAGAGACACCGCCACCGTTGAGAGATTGGCTGGTCTTGAAGACCCGTTCAGCGTGTTTCGCTGCAGGGGTATTATGAATTGCGTTGCTGTCTGCCCGAAAGGATTAAACCCTACGCGAGCAATTGGTCACATCCGTTCGATGTTAATTCGTCACGGTGCATAAGTAAGCACTGATAATAATGCAAGTTCTGGGCTCGGCAGGTGTAATGGAGTTCTCTGAGAAGAGCAAGGGAAATGTATCAGAGGTAGTGATATGCAAGATCATTCAATGGAAGTAATGTGGAGCTCTGGACACTTGTCGGGCTCGAATGCAGAGTATGTCGAAGAGTTATACGAATGTTTCCTCGCCAACCCACAATCTATTCCTCAGCAATGGCGTAATTTCTTTGAATCTCTTCCGGCAGCTAACGGTGGAGAGGCCGCTGATGTTTCGCACTCAAGCATTCGCAAGGATTTTAAAGCACTTGGTAAAGTAAGTCGCTATGCCCAAGTGCTTAGTAATGATGCTGTTGTAAATTCTGAACACGAGAGAAAGCAAGTTCAAGTACTGTTGCTCATTAGCTCTTACCGCGTTCGCGGCCATCAAAAAGCAAAGCTTGATCCTCTGGGTTTAATGCATAGAGAAAGAGTTCCAGATCTAGAACTCGAGTTTCACGATTTATCTCCGATCGATTCATCGACAACTTTCCAGACGGGTTCGCTCTTTATTAGCAAAGAAAAAGCATCGCTTCGCGATATCGTCGATACGCTCAAGCGAATTTACTGTAGTTCGATTGGCTACGAGTTTATGCATATCGTAAACCTTGAGGAGAAACAGTGGATCCAACAACGAATAGAATCTAACGATGGTCTTCCTTTTTTTGAGGGCGATGTTAAGCGGCATTTGTTAGAAAGGCTGACTGCAGCTGAGGGTTTGGAAAAACACCTAGATTCAAAGTACCCCGGCACCAAGCGATTCGGGTTAGAAGGAGCGGAGAGCTTAATTCCAGCTCTGGACGAGCTGGTTCAGCGATCCGGTAAATACGGAGTAAAAGAAATAGTCTTAGGAATGGCCCATCGAGGTCGTTTGAATGTACTGGTTAACATCCTCGGGAAAAACCCAGCAGAACTGTTCGACGAATTCGAAGGTAAGGCGGTTTACGAAAGTTCAGGAGATGTGAAATACCATCAGGGCTTTTCGTCGAACATTATGACTGTTGGTGGGGAAGTTCACATGGCCCTCGCTTTCAATCCTTCACACTTAGAAATAGTATCTCCAGTTGTGGAGGGTTCAGTAAGAGCGAGACAAGCTCGCAGAAAAGATAAAGAAGGACACTTTGTACTTCCAATAATTATCCATGGCGACGCAGCTTTTTCTGGCCAGGGTATTGTTATGGAAACCTTTCAAATGTCCAAAACCAGAGCATACGAAACTGGTGGTACTGTGCACATTGTTGTTAATAATCAAGTCGGATTTACCACATCACGACAGGATGATGCGCGTTCTACGGAATACTGTACCGATGTTGCTAAAATGGTTCAGGCGCCTATTTTTCATGTTAATGCTGACGATCCAGAATCGGTGCTTTTTGTTACTCAGCTAGCATTAGATTTTAGGTATCAGTTTAAGAAGGACGTTGTTATTGATCTCGTCTGTTATCGACGTCGAGGGCATAACGAAACTGATGAGCCTGCTTCAACACAGCCATTAATGTATTCAGCAATCAAATCTTTAAGGTCAACACGCGTGTTATATGCCGAACGTCTGCTTGCTGAGAAGATAATGAGCAAGGAAGAATCGGATCAACTTAATTCTGCTTATCGTACAGCCCTGGATACAGGTGAACACGTTGTTAAGAGTTTAGTAAAGGAGCCTTCGGTAGAGTTATTTGTCGATTGGAGCCCCTACTTAGGCCATGACTGGAGTCCACACTACAATACTTCAATGCACCTGACTACATTGAAGGCTTTGGCCAAGAAACTGGTAGAGATCCCACAGGGGTTTTCTGTTCAACGGCAAGTGCAAAAACTCTACAGCGACCGCGCGGCAATGGCTGAAGGCGGCACACCTATCGACTGGGGCTTTGCCGAAACGTTAGCTTATGCGAGCATTCTGACTACCGGCAATAAAGTGCGGATTACCGGTCAGGATGTAGGGCGTGGAACTTTTTCTCATCGCCATGCAGTCATTCATGATCAGAAAAGTGGTGAGACCTATACGCCGCTGGAGAAGATAGAGAAAAACCAGGGAGACTTCACTATCTACGATTCCCTACTTTCTGAAGCTGCCGTCTTGGCTTTTGAATACGGATATTCCACAACCATTCCCGATGCTCTTGTAATTTGGGAAGCACAGTTTGGTGATTTCGCTAATTCGGCTCAAGTGGTTATCGATCAGTTTATTACTAGTGGCGAGCACAAATGGCAGAGGCTTTGCGGTTTAACTTTGTTATTGCCACATGCTTACGAAGGGCAAGGGCCAGAACATTCATCGGCTCGGCTCGAAAGATTCTTGCAAATGTGTGCAGAGCATAATATCCAGGTTTGTTTACCAACCACTTCCGCTCAAGTATTTCATATGCTGAGGAAGCAAGTGCTGTGTCCATTACGCAAACCATTGGTAGTAATGTCGCCCAAGAGTTTGTTACGTCACAAGCAATCTGTTTCGAGTTTAGAGGATCTCGCTGAAGGTAGTTTTCGAGTAATAATTGACGAAACTGATGAGCTTGCTGTGGCTAAAATTAAAAAATTAGTGATATGCAGCGGCAAGGTCTATTACGACCTCAGGGATGAAAGGCGTGAACGAGGGATTACTAATCTTGCCATTATTCGTCTAGAGCAACTTTATCCTTTTCCTCATGATGACTTCGAAAAGTGCTTGCTTCAGTACGAAAACATAGACGAGATTATTTGGTGTCAAGAAGAGCCAATGAATCAAGGCGCTTGGTATTCCAGTCAGCACCATATCCGCCGCGTTCTAAATGAGCACTTTCCAAAAATTTATTTGGAATACGTCGGTCGTGACGCATCAGCTGCGGCGGCAACGGGTTACCCTGCGTTGCATTTGAGTCAGCAAAAGAAATTTATCGATGAGGCATTAAGCCAATCGAAAAAGTGAATTGTTAAATGGCAAGTGTCAATTGACCGCCAAAACAGCACCAGGAAATAAAATGACTATCGAAATTAAAGCTCCAACTTTACCTGAGTCAGTTCCCGATGGAACTATCGCAACTTGGTACAAAAATATTGGCGACAATGTGACCAGAGACGAACTGCTAGTCGATATAGAAACTGACAAGGTTGTTATTGAAGTTGTTTCTCCAATAGACGGTACCTTGAAAGAAATTTTGAAGAGTTCTGGTGATACCATTATCAGCAATGAATCAATAGGTAGTGTAGACGCTGCCGAAACGAATTCTCAGGCGAAAGTTGTAGTTGCTGAGAGCTCTGACTCGGCAGTTAAATCAGTAAGTGCTGCACCAATTGACAGTCTGATTACAAGTCCTGCAGCGAAAAAACTGCTGGAAGAGAACTCACTCTCCCCTGGCGGTATTTCTGGGACGGGGAAAGACGGACGTATTACCAAAGAAGACGTTCTTGGTCACATCGAGATGCCAAAATCGGAAGCATTTCCGAGTCAGGAAGGGACATCTCTTGACAATTCTGCAGGAGGGCGGCTTGAGGAGCGAGTCCCCATGAGTCGCTTGAGAGCAAAGGTGGCAGAACGCCTTCTGCACGCAACTCAATCGACCGCAATGCTAACGACTTTTAACGAAGTTAATATGAAGCCTGTTATAGAAATTCGAAATCGCTACAAAGAAGAATTCGAAAAAGTACACGACGGTGTCAGGTTAGGATTTATGTCTTTCTTTGTTAGAGCTTGTGTTGAGGGCCTAAAACGCTTTCCTGCGGTTAATGCCTCACTTGACGGCAGAGATATTGTTTATCATGGTTATCAAGATATTGGCGTGGCTATTGGTTCTCCAAGAGGACTTGTTGTACCTGTGTTAAGAAATGCAGACAATATGGGCTTGGCTCAACTAGAAAAAGAAATACGCCAATACGGAGAAAAAGCCCGAGAAGGGAAGCTCTCTATGGATGAATTAACTGGTGGCACTTTTACAATCTCTAACGGTGGGGTATTTGGGTCTTTGTTATCTACACCAATCCTAAACCCACCGCAAACTGCGATTCTTGGAATGCACAAAATACAAGAACGCCCCATGGCTGTGGATGGAGAAATAAAGGTACTACCTATGATGTATTTGGCGCTTTCCTATGATCACCAGATAATTGATGGAAAAGAAGCTGTTCAATTCTTGGTTACCGTAAAAGGGTTGTTAGAAGATCCTACGCGACTATTACTGGAAATTTAACAACAAGCTTAATTGAGTAAATTATATGTCTAATCAATATGATGTTGTGGTGATTGGCTCGGGGCCGGCCGGTTACGTTGCCGCAATAAGATGCGCACAACTCGGCTTTAAGACTGCTTGCGTAGAGAAATGGCTAAACAAGGAAAACAAAACTGTATATGGAGGGACTTGCCTCAATGTCGGTTGTATTCCTTCAAAGGCCTTGTTGGATTCTTCGCATAAATATGTTGAAGCCCAATCTCACTTCGATGTTCATGGGATTTCGGTTGGTAAGGTATCCATAGATGTTCCGGCTATGATTGATCGGAAAGATAAAATTGTGAATCAACTTACTGGAGGGGTTAAGAGTCTGTTCACTGCAAACAAGATAGAGGGTGTGTCAGGTGTCGCCAAAGTTATCGCTAAAAATAAAATTCTAGTTACCGGTCACGATGGCTCTGAACAAGAACTTGTTGCGAATAATATTATTATCGCCGCCGGTTCAGTGCCGATTGATATTCCGCCAACCCCAATTGATCAAGACACCATTGTCGATAGCACTGGGGCGCTAGAATTTCAGGAAGTGCCTAAACGACTTGGAGTGATCGGCGGCGGTGTTATAGGACTGGAGTTGGGTAGCGTATGGTCTCGTCTTGGCTCCGATGTGACTGTGCTGGAGGCAATAGATGATTTCCTGCCAGTAGCAGATCACCAAATTGCAAAAGAGTCCCTAAAAATTCTGATAAAACAAGGATTGAGGATCAAGCTCGGCGCCCGAGTCACTGGCAGTAAAATAACAAAGGGTGTGAAAAAATCCGTGACTGTTGAATACACTGATGGCGAAGGCGAGCAAGCCGCTCAATTTGATAAGCTAATAGTGGCAGTTGGGCGAAGACCTTATACTCGCGCTTTGTTCGATGAGTCAGTTAGTGTTGCGCGGGATGAGCGTGGCTTTATTGAGGTTGATGAACAATGCGCAACGAACATACCTAATATCTATGCTGTAGGAGATGTGGTCAGAGGTCCGATGCTTGCCCACAAAGGTATGGAAGAGGGTGTAATGGTCGCTGAGCGCCTTGCAGACAAAAAAACCCAAGTAAATTATAACTTGGTCCCTTCAGTTATCTATACGCACCCTGAGATCGCATGGGTTGGGAAAAATGAAGAAGAGCTAAAGACTGAAGGGGTTGACTACAGTATCGGGGTGTTTCCATTTGTTGCTAGCGCGCGCGCGCTGGCTGCCAACGATTCTGAAGGGATGGTCAAACTCATAGCCGATGCAAAAACTGACCGTATCCTAGGGTGTCATATAGTAGGTGCTAGCGCGGCCGATTTACTACAACAGATTGTCATCGCCATGGAATTTAGTGCGAGCGCAGAAGATATTGGATTAACCATGTTTTCACACCCAGCCTTATCTGAAGCCATTCATGAAGCAGCACTTGCCGTAAATGGTCATGCTATACACATAGGCAATAGAAAACGCCGAAAGTAAATAATTTAAATGGTGGAGTATAAATGAACTTACACGAGTATCAGGCGAAACAGCTTTTTGCCGATTATGGATTACCAGTATCACAGGGAATTGCTGTCGACAAGTCTGCTGACGCAGCAGCAGCTACCGCTAAAATTGGCGGTAACAAGTGGGTAGTTAAAGCTCAAGTTCATGCCGGAGGTCGAGGCAAGGCTGGCGGGGTTAAACTCGTAGAAAGTGCTGCAGAAGCTGAAGCGTTTGCAAATCAGTGGCTTGGCAAAAACCTAGTCACTTACCAAACAGATGATGGCGGTCAGCCAGTCACTAAGATACTCGTAGAGGCATGTACTGAAATAGCACGGGAGCTGTATCTAGGTGCTGTCGTTGATCGTTCTTCTAGACGTATAGTCTTTATGGCCTCTGCAGAAGGCGGAGTAGAAATTGAAAAAGTCGCCGCTGATACCCCTGAGAAAATCCTTAAGGCCACCATTGATCCTTTTACAGGCCCGCAACCATTTCAAGGTAGAGATCTAGCTTTTCGCCTGGGCCTTAAAGGGAGCCAGGTGAAACAATTTACTAAGCTGTATCTTGGATTGGCGAAGTTATTCATCGATTTAGATCTAGCTCTTTTAGAGATAAATCCATTGGTCGTTACCGATGAGGGTAATCTCCATTGTCTTGACGGGAAAATAAACATCGATAGCAATGCCCTTTATCGTCAGCCGGGCTTACGGGAAATGCACGACCCGACTCAGGGAGATGAGCGAGAAGCCCACGCTGCTGAGTGGGATCTGAATTACGTGGCCTTGGATGGAAACATCGGCTGCATGGTGAATGGTGCTGGTTTAGCAATGGGCACAATGGATATCGTTCAACTCTATGGTGGTATGCCAGCAAATTTCCTAGATGTTGGCGGCGGGGCAACAAAAGAGCGAGTAACCGAAGCATTTAAAATCATCCTCTCCGACGAAAAGGTAAGGGCCGTGTTAGTGAATATTTTCGGAGGCATTGTACGTTGTAACTTGATTGCCGAAGGAGTGATCGGTGCGGTTGAAGAGATTGGTATTGAAGTTCCGGTGGTTGTCCGTCTAGAAGGCAATAATGCTGAGTTAGGCAGAGATGTTTTACAGAAGAGTGGATTCAATATCATCGCAGCTACCAGCTTGTCTGATGCGGCTAAAAAAGTTGTCACTGCTGCCGGGGTCACACAATGAGTATTTTAGTTAATAAAAATACCAAATTAATTTGCCAGGGTTTTACTGGATCTCAAGGTACTTTCCATTCCGAGCAGGCACTGGCTTATGGCACTCAGTTAGTCGGTGGTGTAACTCCAGGCAAGGGTGGTCAGAAGCACTTAAACCTTCCGGTCTTTAATACAGTGATGGAAGCTAAAATTGAAACAGGAGCTGACGCCTCCGTTATTTATGTGCCCGCAGCTTTCTGTCAAGACTCAATCCTAGAAGCGGCAGAGGCAGGCATAGAGTTAATCGTTTGCATCACTGAAGGCATTCCGACTCTGGACATGCTAGTAGCAAAGGAAAAATGCGATCAGTTAGGGGTTAGACTTATTGGTCCCAATTGTCCTGGTGTTATTACTCCGGGAGAGTGCAAAATTGGAATTATGCCAGGTCATATTCATTTGCCTGGTAAAGTTGGCATTGTTTCACGCTCAGGAACTTTGACCTACGAAGCAGTAAAGCAGACTACTGATTTCGGTTTCGGTCAGTCCTCTTGTGTCGGAATCGGAGGCGATCCGATTCCAGGATCTAATTTCATTGACATTCTTGGCATGTTTGAATCTGATGAGCAAACCGAAGCTATTGTGATGATTGGCGAGATTGGCGGTACGGCTGAAGAAGAAGCCGCAGCCTTTATTAAAGCCAATGTCAGCAAGCCAGTAGTTGCCTATATTGCGGGCGTTACAGCTCCTCCGGGTAAGAGGATGGGACATGCAGGCGCCATTATTTCTGGTGGTAAAGGCACCGCAGATGAAAAATTTACTGCATTACAAGATGCGGGAGTTAAAACCGTGCGCAGCTTGGCTGAAATAGGAAGTGGTCTAAGTGTGATTACAGGCTGGTAAATTCCTACAGGTCGTTTTGTCCTTGTAAATTATTGTAACAAAAACATCTAACTTATTGTCCTTCAAAAGGTTCTAATCGTTCGTTGGAATATGTTAGTCTTACCGCGGATTTTGGCTGTAAGCGCCGAATTTATGGACAATTTGGCTGTTACCATGTTTAGTAATAGCTTGATCGATTGAAAAGTTACCTAGCACCTCATTTTGTTTCTACTTGGGAATTTCGGTAACTATTAATCGGTCATTTTTCATGGAAAGCTGCTACTTTAGAGGGATAAGAAGATTCTCGGATTACTCTGGCAGTTGCTAGAAGGGAAGAAATAAAACAGGTGTTTTTCGTGTCTAATTTATAAGTGATTGGACTCTGTTCCAATAAATTAGGCTTGATTAGTTAATAAATAATATAGGATGGCACATGAATAACCGTCGAACTACAAATCTGGGTACAGCTGCTCTGGCAATTCTCGTTTCTTGCTTTATCAGCGTAAGCAATGCCCAAGAAATTCTCATAGACGCCAGCTTGCTCGATCAAGCAATGGATGTAATTGGGGCAAAATATAGGGAATCTGCTGAAGTTCAGGACGAGATAACCGAACTCGCAAACTCAGCAAGTTCTACTTTCGAGCTATTTAAACGGTCAAACGATAACCTCGAGTCATTACTTGTCTTGAACGCTGGTTGGCGTATGCAAATTTCTATCCAAGAACAGCAAATTGAAACTTTGGATGAGTCGATTGCGAGTGTTGAAGAAGTTACTCGTGAAATTCCGCTGTTGATGGAAAAAATGCTCGCCAGTATAGATCAATTCATTGCATTAGATTATCCATTTCATGTTGATGAACGGGCTAATAGGATTCAATTTGCCCGTGACGCTATAGACAATCCTGACGTGTCTATAGCGGAGAAGTTCAGACAAGTTTTAGTTATGTATCAGACAGAAACTTCATATGGCCGTACGTATGAGACATATCCAGATACCATCACACTGGCGAACGGTGAAAGAGATGTAAATATCGCTCGTATCGGACGAGTTGCTCTAATGTACCAATCTACAGATCGTCAGGTAACTGGGGCCTGGGATAACAATTCGCGGCAATGGGTGGAACTCGACGCTGGTGATTATCGCCAAGCTGTGCAATCAGCGATTCGCGTTGTTTCCAATCTCGATGCGCCAAAAATTATCGAATTACCAGTTATTTTTCCGGAGGCTGCCCAATGAAACAGCTAATTAAAAAATCTAGCCTCATAGCCACATCGTTACTATTAGTCGCAACAACACAAGTTTATTCTCAGGAAGCGACTTCGCTTGCGAATCTCCTCGAGCTGGTCGAAAACGATCGGGTCGCCGAATCCGTTGAATATCGTGAAAGGGCTCAGGAATTCGAGGCAAATGCCGCGCGACAAACACAAATTCTAGAAACAACAGAAGCAAGAATTGTTGAGCAAGAAGAGGATCAGGTTGCTCTGAGCAATCAGTTTGAAGCAAATGAAATCACTCTTGCGGACAAGAGAGAGATTCTTCGAAATCGTCGAGGCGACTTAAATGAACTCTTTGGTACATTGCAAGGGGTTGCTGGTGACTTCCTAAGTACTTTCCAAAATTCGCTAATTAGTGCGCAATACCCTGGGCGCTCTGAATTTATAGAAGAATTTATCGATAAAGCAGGAAGTACTATTGAGCAGCTTGATGTTCAAGAAATGGAAAGGTTCTGGTTTTTCATGCATCAAGAGCTAACCGAGTCTGCGCGAGTAGTTGCATATAATGCCGAAGTAACTCTTCCGACAGGCGAAACTTCCAATCGCAATATTGTCAGAATCGGGTCATTCAATTCCGTGTCCGATGGCGATTATCTAAGCTATAACGGTGATATCGGTCATTTACAGGTACTACCTAAGCAGCCGAATGCTGGCATAGTTGGTCAAGCTCAAGCCCTGCAATCAGCCTCCTCAGGTTTCACAAAAGTTGGAATCGACCCAACCGGAGGTGTTGGTGGTCAGGTTATGGCTAACCTTGTGAATTTCCCCAGCGCACAAGAACAAGTAATGAACAATGCCAAAACAATTGGTTTCATTATTATTGGGGTAGGCATAGTTGGAATCACGATGGGATTCTTTCGCTTGCTGATGTTGACGCTGATATCAATTAAAGTACGTGGCCAGCTTAAGAGCAGTAAGCCATCTAAGGGCAACCCTCTCGGCCGGGTTCTGTTAGTTGCGGATTCAAATCCAAACGCTGATACAGAGACTTTAGAACTTAAGTTGGGTGAGGCGATATTGCAGGAAACACCTACTCTCGAAAGTATGCTTACGCTAATCAAGATGATCGCGACCATAGCGCCACTGGGCGGTTTATTGGGCACGGTTACCGGTATGATTCAGGTCTTCCAGCAAATTACTGTTTATGGAGCTGGCGATCCAACTATTATGGCCGGAGGTATTTCTTCAGCCTTGATGACGACAGTACTGGGTATCGTGGTCGCTATACCGACTATTTTTATGCATACAGTGGTTAAGAGCAGAGCTGACACTATTACGCATATCCTGGAAGAACAAGCTACTGGAATGATTGCGCAGAAAGCAGAACAAATTGCTAACAGTCGAGCGTAATAGCTGAGGAATTAGCGTATGTATTTTGCATTTCTAGATATTATTGATTCTGTGAACCTGTTCATGGAGCGAGGCGGTTCGGTGTTAACCATCATCGCCTGGCTCCTGTTTGTGAAGTGGTCATTAGTGTTTGAGCGCATTTGGTACCTCAACACAACTCACAAGAAAAACGTCAAGTTCGCTTTGGCAGAATGGAACGCGCGCTCGGATACAAAATCATGGAGTGCGCACCAAATTCGTACGATGATGATTTCAAAGATATCCTTGGATGTTCGTAACACTCTGCCCATCATCGAAGTTCTGGTGACAATTTGTCCTTTACTCGGTCTCATCGGCACTGTGACAGGAATGATCGAGGTATTTTTCGTAATGGCGGTTAGTGGAGGGGGGGATGCAAAATCCATGGCAGGTGGTGTTTCCAAAGCAACCATCCCCACTATGGCTGGGATGGTTGGTGCGATCTCAGGTATTTTTGCATCAAATTACTTAAAAGCAAAAGTTGACCGTGATCTTGAGTTGCTGGCAGATCACTTACCGTTGAGTAACTAAGTAAAAGCGGACGAATTAACCTAAGGTATAAAAATAATGAAATCAGGTTTAATGAAGAGGAAACAGGATGAAGATGCGGGCGAGATCGATCTCACTCCAATGCTTGATGTTGTATTCATTCTCCTCATATTTTTTATTGTAACTTCTGTCTTCGTGACCGAAGCTGGTATTGAAGTAACTAAACCAGAAGCCTCTACTGTCGATGATACTTCGGGTGATTTAATATTAATCGCCGTGGGTCCATCGGGCGATATCTGGATAGACGGCGATCAAGTTGATCCACGATTTATCCGTTCACGCTTTGAATTGCGCTTAGCCGATGCCCCAAATTCAGTAATAATTATTCAGGCAGATGCAAACGCAGAAAATGAGCAAGTAATGATTATTCTAGATGCAGCTAGAGAAGCAAACATAGACGATGTATCAATTTCAGCGGAGGCTTAGCCAATGATAGTCATTAGATGGGCTATATCAATGGGTTTGGCGGCAGGGATCACACTCGGCCTGTTTTATTTTATGCAAGCTCTTATTGCGTCTGGAAGTGGCCTCGATGAGCGCGTGAATGTTGTGAAAGTTATTGATGCCACAATGCCGGAAATTGAACTCGAAGTTATTGAAGAGATCGATAAGCCTGAACCGATTGAAGAAGTTACAGAAGATGTTCCTGACACCCCTGATAAGCAGATCAGTCTGTCTGATGGGCCGGCATTGAATATAGAGCGTGCAATGGTTCAGATTGATACCGGTTTGCAGCTGAGTAACGCATCCATTTCGGCGACCGATGGCGACTATTTACCACTGGTGGCTATTGCTCCTCAGTATCCAACCCGTGCCGCTCAACGTGGAATTCAGGGTTGGTGTTTAGTATCGTTCTCGGTTAATGGACAAGGCAGCGTCGTCGAAGATTCAATTATCGTGACCGATGCAGAACCACCTAACGTCTTCGACCGTTCATCTCTTCGCGCAGCAGCCAGGTTTAAGTTTCAACCTAGAGTGGTCAATGGGCAGGGCGTCCAGGTTGATGGTGTTCAATACTTATTCCGCTATCAGCTTGAGGACTAGTAGTATGAAACCAAGTAATACACTTAAGCTGGCTTTTCTTGTTACGGTAATGGCAACGCCAGTGTGGCAGAGCCAAATCGCCTTTGCTGGCGAAGAACAGCGAGCGCCACCACAAGCTAGGACAGCCGGAACACTGGGGCCTCAAGTGATGAGAGCTATCGTTAATATTCAGGAGTTAATGACTCCTGAAGATCCGGAGGATGAACCGAATCTGGTCGAAGCAAAAGCTGAACTTGATGAATTGTACGAACGTCGATTCGAACGAATGAACGATTTTGAAAAACAAACCACCCTAAATTTCTTCACTAATTACTACCTGACTTTGGAAAATTACCCAGAAGCAATTAATACCTTTGAGCAATTACTAACCATTGAAACGCTCCGAGAAGATACAAAGCTTAGAACTTTGAAGTCGCTAGGCCAGCTTTACTCAGCTGAAGAAGAATGGTCAGAGTCGGTCCGTAATTATGTGCTCTGGAGAGAAGCCTCGCTGGAAGAGGACGATATTGTCTTCCGCGGACTTTCCTATGGACATTATCAGCAAGAACAATTCGCGGAAGCTCTGCCCTACTGGATTAACTACATGCAGTTATTGCTATCTCGCGAAGAACCACTAGACAGGGCTGACTATTCGTATTTGAATGGCATCTATTTCACATTGGAAGATTTTGTGAGCGCTCTGGATGTGACCAAGACCATGATCATGCTCTATGACGAGGCCACTGACTGGATGAACCTGAGTGCAGTTTATGCGAGTATTGACGATGAAGAGCGTCGAGTAAGATCTTTGAATCTGGCATATTTAAAGGGCTATGTTGAGGATGACAATCGATTTTTGAATCTAGGGCAATCCATGGCAGGACTTGATATCCCCATGAGTGGGACTAAGATTATCAAAGAAGGTTTAGACGCCGGTATAATGGAAGCTGATGAGGATAACCTCACTATCTATACACAGATGTTTTTGATTGCCAGTGAATATGAAGCCGCTTTGGAGCCTGCGCTTGCGGTTGCTGATTTAAATGAATCTGGGGATGGCTGGGATAATGTTGGTTATATCCATTATGTAACTCGGAACTACGAAGATGCAGTGGATGCATTTCAAAATGCGTTGGACAAAGGGGACCTTTCCGATCGCGGTGATACTTTATTATTCCTTGCTCGATCCAAGATTGAATTAGAAGACTTTGAGGGCGCTCTAGAAGCGGCCACTGAAGCAGCAGATTTTGGTGATAGAGACGAGAATACTAGTGCAGTTAACTACATTAACTTCATCAACAGTACTCGGAGCCGGTTTAATATCATTGCAGAAAGAAAAGCCATTGCTATCGATTTTTACCAGTCTTATCCCTCATTGCAGTAAGATGGTTTATAACAAAACTTGGGCTAAATCCTTGAATTTCTGAGATTTGACCTTATAAATGAACCCAGTCATCTAATGTGTCTGGGTTTTTTTTGACAATAAAAAACAGAACTGAATTATTGGAGTTGCAGAATGAGCACTGAAACACAAGCCGAAACACGGGGATTTGAAACAGAAGCGAAGCAGTTACTGCATCTAATGATCCATTCGCTCTACAGCAATAAGGAGATATTCCTGCGAGAATTAATCTCAAATGCCTCGGATGCTGCAGATAAACTACGATTTGAAGGACTGTCATCTCCGGAACTATTTGAAAATGATTCTGACCTGCGCATTAACATTGATTTTGATAGTGATAAAAATACCATCAGTATTTCAGACAACGGAATAGGCATGACTCGTGATGAAGTCATTAGTCATCTGGGAACGATTGCAAAGAGTGGTACAGCTCAGTTTTTGGAAAGCCTCACTGGTGATCAGCAAAAAGATTCACAACTCATCGGGCAATTTGGTGTCGGCTTTTATTCTGCTTTTATCGTTGCAGACGAAGTAGAGGTGTTGACCCGTAAAGCTGGCACAGAGGTCAGTGAAGCAACCTTGTGGCGTTCCAAGGGTGAGGCAGATTATTCTATCGAGATAGCCGAAAAATCAACTAGAGGGACCGTAGTTACGCTGCATCTAAAGAATGATGAATCTGGTTTTGCTGAGGCCTATCGGCTTAGAGGGATTGTTAAGAAATATGCAGATCATATTTCGATACCCGTAATGATGGAAAAGCAGGAAGTGCCAACGACCTTGGATGAAAATGAAAAGGATCAAACAAAGGATGCCGAAGAAAAAGATGTAGCTACTGAGTACGAGGCAGTTAACGATGCTAAGGCTCTCTGGACTAAACCTCGAAAAGACGTAAAAGCAAATGAATACAAAGAATTTTATAAGCATGTAAGTCATGACTTCGAAGACCCATTGAACTGGAGTCATAACAAAGTCGAAGGTAAATTGGAATATACGAGTTTGCTATATTTGCCTAGTAGGGCTCCCTATGATTTATGGAACCGAGATGCAGCCCGAGGCCTGAAGCTCTTCGTTCAACGTGTTTTCATAATGGACGACGCAGAGCAATTTTTGCCTTTATATTTACGTTTCATAAAAGGAGTGGTTGATTCTAACGATATCTCACTTAACGTCTCTAGGGAAATTTTGCAGAAGGACCCGGTAGTAGATTCAATGCGGGCGGCACTGACGAAACGGGCTCTGGATATGCTTGGGAAGCTGAGTAAAAAGAAGAATGGTGATGACTACGCTAATTTCTGGAAAGAATTTGGCCAAGTTTTAAAAGAAGGTCCTGCTGAAGATTTCGTCAATAAAGAAAAAATCGCCAAACTGTTTCGTTTCACAACTACAAAATCTGATGTTGGTAATGAAGATCAGAGCTTGGAGGCATATGTCTCAAGAATGAAGGAAGGACAGGAAAAGATATTCTATATTGTGAGCGAATCAGAGGCTGCTGCTAGAACGAGCCCTCATCTCGAAATTTTTAAGAAGAAAGGCATTGAAGTGGTCTTAATGCACGAGCGCATCGACGAGTGGCTGATGAGTCATATGCAAGAATTTGATGGCAAAAAATTTCAAGATGTTTCTAGGGGTGAATTAGACCTGGGCAAGCTTGATGATGAAGAAGATAAAAAGTTACAAGAAAAAAATGAAAAAGAGCTAGAAGGGCTGGTTAAGCGGATACAGAAATGCCTGAGCGAAAAGGTAAAGGAGGTCAGGGTTACTCATCGCTTAACTGATTCACCTGCTTGTTTGGCGGTGGATGAGCACGACATGGGTTCGCAAATGCGAAAAATAATGGAAGCATCCGGCCAGACAGTTCCCGAAACTAAGCCAATATTTGAAATTAACCCAGATCATCCGTTGATGGTAAAATTGGATACGGAATCTGACGAAGACAGATTTTCGGATTTGGTTGCTATCCTATTTGGTCAGGCGAGCATAGCTGATAATGGTCAGCTTGATGATCCAGGTGATTTCTCGGCGCGTCTGAATAAGTTATTACTTGAACTTAGCAATTAGTTAATGCCACTTTGCGGGCTAAGGTGTATTTACAGATAGAGAGAATGCTTACATCTGTTCCAGGGGCTCAATACCTAACAGATTGAGTCCTTGCTGAAGAGCTTCTGCAGTAAGGGCCGCTAGAGCCAATCTAGAGCTTCGCAATTCGTCTTCAGCTTTTAGAATAGGGCAGGCCTCATAAAAACGCATGAAGGCGCCAGCTAGTTCATAGAGATAATTACAAAGTAGATTGGGGTAGCAGTCCTTGGCAACCACAGCCACTATCTCTGGAAGTTGCA
Source organism: Gammaproteobacteria bacterium (assembly GCA_012960305.1). Classification (GTDB taxonomy): domain Bacteria; phylum Pseudomonadota; class Gammaproteobacteria; order Pseudomonadales; family Pseudohongiellaceae; genus UBA9145. Next base: position 319,119 of record DUBM01000020.1, read on the forward strand.
GAACTTTTAGTATTAATGTGCGCTCTTCAGTAGTTTCGCTAGTAGCTATTTTTTGAGATCCGATCTCAAGGTTATGCTTGCGCAAGATACTTTTAATTCTAGCGTAAGCGTACATTAAATAGGGCGCTGTATTGCCTTCGAAAGACAGCATAGTCGCCCAATCAAAAATATAATCGTTAGTTCTGTTCTTGGAAAGCTCAGAGTATTTTACTGAGGCAATTCCGATTTCATCGGCTATTAGCTTTCTTGAAGCTTCTTCTAAATCAGGGTTCTTGTCAGTTACGAGCTCAAAAGCTCGTTTTGATGACTCGTCCAGAAGGTCTATAAGTTTTATTGTGTCACCCGAGCGAGTTCTGAAGGGCTTGCCATCACTTCCCATCATTGTGCCGTATGTAATATGTTCTAGAGAAATGTCCTCGTCAGCTAGTTTTGCCTTTTTAGCTACTGCGAACACTTGTTGAAAGTGCAGCGATTGGCGAGCATCTACAACATAAAGGGAACGTGCCACATCTAACTCAAAAGAACGGTATTTGATAGCTGCAAGATCTGTTGTGGCATAGAGAAAGCCGCCATCTGATTTTTGAACTATCACTGGGAGAAGCTCTCCATCTTTACCAGTAAATTGCGGTAAGAAAACACATTTCGCGCCGTCAGAGATAGAGAGTAAAGACTTCTCTTCTAATACTTTAACTATATTTTCAAGTTCACTGTTATAGAAACTTTCAGCCTTTAGGTTTTCTCTGCTAAGGCTTACTCCAAGCTTTTCATACACTGTATGGCAATGCTGTAATGACTCGTCAATAAACGTCTTCCAAACCTCTAGATATTCAGGATCTCCGCTTTGTAATTTAACCACGCTCGCACGTGAATTTTCGGCAAACACTGGGTCGGAATCAAAACGTTCCTTGGCTGATCGGTAAAAGGTTTCTAAGTCGGCTAATTGAGTCGGCAAGTCCCCTTGCTCTGCTCTGAGTTCGTTCATATAAGCAATCAACATGCCGAATTGAGTTCCCCAATCCCCGACATGGTTTTGGCGAATAATTTCATGTCCAAGTCGCTCTAATACTCGAACCAGGCAATCGCCAATTATAGTTCCTCGCAAGTGCCCAACGTGCATTTCCTTTGCTAAATTTGGCGAGGAATAGTCAACCACGACTCGCTGTGGGTTGGGAATCGTAGGTATCAGATCACCGGTATTGGAAATAACTGAGTTTGCTCGATCACGTAGTGCGATCGCTGCCAAGTGAATGTTGATAAACCCTGGGCCAGCAACTTCCATCTTGGCGATTATTGGATCACTTTTATTCGCTAGGTCGTTAACAACTAGTTGTGCAAACTCTCGCGGATTACTGCCTAATTTCTTAGCTATAGCCATGCCACCATTGGCTTGATAATCACCAAATTCGGGCTTAGATGTAGTAACTACATTGGCATTGCACTTAGACTCCCCCGAGACTGAGGACAAGCTAGTGCTAACGAGATTGCTAAGGTGTTCCTTAAGTGTATCCATAGTGTTTGATGAGGAAACTTCGCTCCTTAAAAAAAGAGAGGATTGTACACCATTCAACGAGTTCAGATTGATGTAAAATTAGAGATTACTGATCTGATAGTGCCTAATTTTAAACAACAATAACTCGCTGAGTTCGACTTAATGGAGCGGTGTTGATTGAATAGCACTACTTTGACTAAGATTTCATCAACAATAAGGAAAGTGAACAGTCGTTCCCTGCAATCCCTGATATGGAAAAGAACAAATCACCGCGTACCCAAGAGTCTAAAGTTAAACTGATCAGGGTCTTGGTTGCTCACGAGGGGCAACGGATAGACAACTATTTACTTCGATATCTAAAAGGTGTGCCTCGATCACGAATCTATCGAATCATCCGTCGAGGCGAAGTGCGGATTAACAAGAAGCGATGCAAGCCGGAGAGCAAACTTCATCTCGGTGATGAGATTCGGATTCCACCCGTTAATGTTTCTAGCGGACCAGCTATCGCGAAACCAAGCCCCGGTCTCGCCGGTTTGCTACTAGAAAGTATCCTATTCGAAAACGAAGACCTGATTATTCTTAATAAGCCAGCTGGCCTCGCGGTACATGGGGGCACAGGAATTCGCCTTGGTTTGATTGAAGCACTGCGTCAGTTGAAACCAGAATGGTCTGGATTAGAGCTTGCTCACCGGTTGGACCGAGATACTTCTGGGTGTATTTTGATTTCAAAAAACTCTACATTTTTGAAAGAGATACAAGCCAAATTTAAAGCAAGGGAGATAAGGAAATGCTACCTGGCACTGGTAGTTGGAAATTGGCCTTCTTCTTTAACTGAGGTGGATGTACCGCTACAGAAGAATGAGCTTAGTTCAGGCGAGCGCATAGTAAAAGTCGCTGCGGAAGGAAAGGATTCGCTCACCTATTTCAAAACTATCGCGGCATTTTCTCAGGCTACTCTAGTTGAGGCTAGGCCTCTGACTGGGCGTACCCACCAAATTCGAGTTCACTGCCAATATGCTGGATTTCCTATTTTAGGTGATGAAAAGTACGGAGCCAAAACTGTTGATGTGGTGTTAAAAGGACACAAAAATCTGTGTCTCCATGCTAGCTCAATACAATTTGAATATGGGCTAGCCAATCAAAAAATAATGGCTGAAGCAGCGTTAAATTTACAAATGCAGGGGGTATTAGAAAATCTAAAGAATATTCAATAAATACAGATGCTTATAAATAAATCCAAAGCACAGTTTAATGACAGATTGTTTTGACAGTTGACCTCCAGACGCCTATTATTGCGCGCCTATGTCTGAGAGCCAGATTCCAGCCTACGTTGATACACGAAAAGTCTTCCATGAAGGGGCTGCTGTCAGCGGTAATTTAAGCTTGAAAAAGCTGGAGCTGTTTCAAGAATATCTATCAGCTCCAGTAGGCTCAGTGAAGGTAGAGTTGTTTTTCAGAATAGCTGAGTCAGGCCAGCGACAAATAACTGGCAGGGTTGCAGCTTCGGTGCAAGTTTACTGCCAAAGGTGCTTGGCTCCTCTAGGGATTGAGTTAGCTGACGATATAAGGCTCGTCTTGCTTAAAGATGAGGCTAAAGCAGCAGATTTAGAACCCAGTTTTGATCCTTTGATATGTGAGGGCTTTAAGCTGGAATTGGCCACAGTGATAGAGGAGCAATTAATACTTTGCCTCCCTATTGTGAGTTATCACTCGCAGGGGGAATGTGCGAATCCATTGAACTATCAGGTTGGCTCCTCTGCAATTGATGATAATCAAGCAAAAAGCCCGTTTTCTATTCTTAAAAAACTTAAGAAAACAGACTGAACTGTTTGAATTTAAATAATAAATTGATTTAGGAGATATGAAATGGCTGTTCAGAAAAGTAAAGTAACACGTTCCAGGCGAGGGCAGAGGCGTTCCCACGACTCCCTTTCAGGGCCCACTTTATCTACAGATAAAACCACTGGTGAAGTCCACAGGCGGCATCATGTGACTGGAGATGGCTTTTATAAGGGCAAGAAAGTACTGGATCTCGGCGAAGACTAGCCTTGAGCAATAAAAAACGCATAGCAATTGATGCTATGGGTGGTGATGGCGGGGTTGCATTAACTATCCCTGCCGCTCTGTATGCACTAGAAAGAACCCATGAATTATTCCTTCATCTGGTCGGTAATTCGGCTCAGATAGAACCTTTATTGTCCGAAATACCGGATTCGCTAGCAGCGCGCCTAGTTATTGTCCACGCGGAGCACCGCATCGATGGCGTTGATGCTCCAGGAAGTGTACTTCGGAACGGTAAAGAATCCTCTATGTATCGTGCGGTGGAGCTAGTCAAGGAGGGAGAGGTGCAAGCCATGGTTAGTGCTGGAAATACCGGTGCATTGCTGATGATCGGGCGGCACTTGCTGAAAACTATCTCGGGTATCCAAAAACCAGCATTAGTGGCGGCAATTCCAGGCGTTACCCAAGGCTCTTATTTGCTGGACGTGGGTGCAAACCCAAAATGTAACTCCCAGCAACTTTTTGAGTTCGCTGTAATGGGTTCGGTGCTCGCAGCATCTATAAGTGGCAGCGCCAAGGTAGCTTTGCTAAATATTGGTTCGGAAGATTACAAAGGCACACTGGAGGTACGTGATGCCAGTTTACTTATGGAACGATGTGAACAACTAGATTTTGTCGGATTTGTAGAACCTAGCCAGGTATTTGATGGAGAGGTCGATGTCGTCATCTGTGACGGTTTTGTTGGCAATGTGATGATAAAGTCCGCTGCTGGAGTGGCTAATGTGGTCAATGGACTATTGGCAGCACAGTACAATGCATCAAGTCTAGAGCTGAAAGATAATGCATCGGCAGCGCGTTTGAGTAAGGCTATAAACCCGCAACGGTTTAATGGTGCCACCCTATTAGGATTGCAGGGCAGCATCATTAAAAGCCATGGTAACGCAACCATGGAAGGGTTTGCTTGCGCCATTATTCGAGCTGTGCGAGAAGTAGAAAGCGTAGTCCCAAAATTGATCGCTGAAAAAGTTGCAGCCATCATTAAGGTAAACTGATACGACGGCAGTGAGTAGCTTGCTCTTCAGAAACAAAAGTAAGCAGATCTGTCCGTGTATCTAGATATAGTTTGTTGCGAGAAATTGAGAGTTCACTTAAAAATTAAGGCATAGAGGCTAAATATGCAAAATTTCGGATTTGTCTTCCCTGGGCAGGGATCGCAAAAACTAGGCATGCTAAGTAATCTTGCTGCATCCCACTCAATTATCGAGCAAACTTTTGCGGAAGCTTCTGAGGTTCTAAATCTTAATCTTTGGGAGATTTGTCAACATGATGGCGGCAATAGCCTAGATCAGACTCATATCACTCAGCCGGTATTGCTTACCGCATCGGTTGCCATTTGGAGACTCTGGCAACAATTAAACGCGCCGCGGCCAAAGATTTTGGCGGGCCACAGCTTAGGTGAATACTCGGCATTGGTCTGTGCTGAAGTTTTGAGTTTGGCTGATGCAACAAACATCGTTCATCATCGAGGCCAGTACATGCAATCGGCGGTACCCATTGGTACGGGGAAAATGGCGGCTATTGTCGGATTGGAGAATTATCAAATCTATGAAATTTGTGATGAAGCAGAGCAAAAGCAAGTTGTTTCCCCTGCTAATTTTAATTCACCTGGTCAGACAGTTATTGCAGGTAATACAGAGGCAGTAGAAAGGGCGATGGCGCTCTGTAAAGAAGCTGGAGCAAAAAGGGCTCTGCCACTTAAACTAAGTGTTCCCTCCCACTGTGCGTTAATGAAACCTGCTGGAGAGCAATTGGCGGAGGAATTGGATTCAATAGAATTTGCAACAGCTAAGATACCAGTCGTTCATAACTATAACGCTAAAATTTGCGATGATGCGGAAACGATAAAAATGAACCTGATTCGACAACTCTATTCACCAGTTCTTTGGGTGGAGTCAATACAACTAATTCATAATGCTGGAGTTTCAAAATTGGTAGAAATAGGTCCGGGTAAAGTATTGAGTGGATTGATAAAGCGCATTGAGCCAGACATTTCCTGCTTTGGTAGTGATGAGCTTGGTTCTCTGGAGAGTGCCATTGTTGAAATGTCTGCTTAGCAACGCTTTTGATCGATTCTATAAACAATGAAGGAGTGGTATATGAGCAATTCTGAGATTGTTGCTCTCGTAACTGGTGCCAGTCGTGGCATAGGACGAGCAATTGCCCTCGAGTTAGGTGGGCGTGGTTTTACTGTAATTGGCACTGCAACTAGCCAGGCCGGCGCGGATGATATTTCTGCATATCTAGAGGGTGGAAATCACCTTGGTAAAGGCTATTGTGCCGATGTTTCATCAAGTGAGTCGGTCTCCGGGTTGATAGCTCAGATCAAAGAAGAATTTTCAGTGCCAACGGTGTTGGTGAATAACGCCGGTATTACCCGTGATAATTTGCTCATGCGGATGAATGCTGAAGAATGGGATGCGGTAATACAAACGAACTTGAGTTCGATTTACCGGGTCTGCAGAGCCTGTGTAAAAGGTATGACAAAAGCAAGATGGGGCAGAGTCGTAAATGTGAGCTCCGTAGTGGGTTCTAGTGGCAATGCAGGGCAAACGAATTACGCTGCTTCGAAAGCAGGGATAGAGGGTTTTTCAAGGGCCCTGGCAAAAGAAATCGGTTCCCGAGGTGTTACAGTTAACTCTGTTGCTCCTGGATTTATTGATACGGATATGACCCGGGATTTGCCAGAGAAGCAAACTGAAATTTTATTATCCCAGATTCCTCTAGCACGCCTCGGCAAACCAGAGGAAATTGCATCACTAGTCGGCTTCTTAGTGTCCGATAGTGGGGCATATATTACTGGTGAGACCATCCATGTGAATGGTGGGATGTATATGGCTTGAGCGCAGTTTAACTTTCTTATTTAGAGGGATAAGTCAATAGTTATTTTTTTAATTTAAACATTACAATGCTAGAAAATAGAGGTAAACTGCGTCTCTGAATTACAGGGCGGTCAACTGCGGGACGCTTGTAACAGAAAGACGAACAGAAACGTCTTAAGAAACAAAGGATTAGGAGCTAATAATAATATGAGTAGCATTGAAGATCGCGTTAAGAAGATTGTCTGCGAACAGCTTGGCGTAAAAGAGGACGAAGTAAAACTTTCTGCTTCATTTGTAGAAGATTTAGGCGCCGATTCTTTGGATACCGTTGAATTGGTTATGGCTTTGGAGGAAGAATTTGAAACTGAAATTCCTGACGAAGAAGCCGAAAAAATCACTACTGTCCAGCTCGCCTGCGATTACATCAACGAACACCTGTAAGATTTAATTGGGTCATAAAACAAAAACTACTCTTGACCTCTCTAGAGTAGTTTTTGTTTATGTGGCTGACAGCAATTAAAACCTGGAGAGTGGGTCATTGAACAGTAGAAGAGTTGTCATTACCGGACTCGGATTAATTACTCCGGTTGGCAATGACGTCAAGACAGCATGGGGCGCTCTAAAAGATGGTCGTAGCGGCATTAATGCGCTCGAACATATAGACGCCAGTGGATTTAGTACACAGTTTGGCGGTTCTATTAAAAACTTCCAAAGCGATTTGTACATGGAATCTAAAGAGGCGCGCCGTCTCGATGTGTTTATGCAGTACGGAATCGCCGCTGGAGTTCAGGCCTTTGCTGATTCAGGCCTTGTTGATTCAAGCTGGGATGAAGAACGATCAGGAGTAGCTATTGGCTCTGGCATCGGCGGTATTACCAGTATTGAAGACACCGCACTGTTGATTCGAAATTCCGGCGCTCGAAAAGTATCCCCGTTTTTTGTTCCTGGTTCTATTATCAATATGATTTCCGGTAACCTCTCTATTCGTTTTGGGCTAAAAGGCCCTAATATTGCTGTAACCACCGCCTGCACTACGGGGACTCACAACATTGGTCTTGCGGCCAATATGATTACCAACAATCAAGCTGATGTGATGCTGGCAGGGGGTTCAGAAATGGCTACTTCGGCTGTTGGCCTAGGTGGTTTCTGTGCGGCCAGAGCGCTTTCTACTCGAAATTATGACCCACAAAGTGCCAGCAGACCTTGGGATAAAGATAGAGATGGTTTTGTTCTTAGCGATGGCGCTGGCATTATGGTGTTAGAGGAGCTTGAGCATGCGAAGCGCCGGGGTGCAAATATTTATGCTGAGCTCACAGGATTTGGGATGAGTGGTGACGCCTACCACGTGACGTTACCTTCCGAAGGAGGGGCCGGCGCAGCACGCTGTATGCAAAACGCATTACTGAGCGCGGGTATGAATGCCACCGATGTCGATTACATTAATGCACATGGCACATCTACACTTGCTGGTGATGTCGCAGAAACTCAAGCGATTAAGTCGGTCTTTGGTGACCATGCCAATAATTTGTGCGTGAGTTCGAGTAAATCGATGTTAGGTCATTTACTTGGTGCTTCAGGAGCTGCCGAAGCAATCATTTCGGTGCTGTCATTAAACGATCAGTTGATTACTCCAACCATTAACCTTGATGAGCCAGATCAAGAATGTGATCTTGACTATGTCCCAAAGACTAGTCGAGACCTTAAATTCAAAGTAGCGTTGAGCAACTCATTTGGTTTTGGTGGCACTAACGGCAGTCTGATATTTTCCCGGTTCGAGTAAATCACCGGAATTTCTGTTCTGCAGTGATCTCGCTGACTGAAAATGCTACTGTGAATTGTCGCATCTTAGGAATGCGCACTTCACCTTAGTTCGAATATAATAATGATGCCACTTACCACCTTGGGAAAATCAACCATACGAAATACTTTGTTGATTTTTTCTGTGTTAATTCCCTTGCTTTGTATATACCTGTTCCTCAGTTTTCGAACTCTATATATCCCAATTGAAGTGCTAAATACGGACACCATGTTCGAAATTAGTGCCGGTAGTTCGTTGGCTAAAGTTAGTAACGATCTGACTAATGCTGGCTTGATAGAAGACTCAGTATTTTTCATACTACTCGCGAAATGGAGAAATGCGGAAAACTCTATTCAGGCTGGGGAATACTCCTTAGACGGAAACATAACTCCAGCCCAACTATTAAGAAAATTTGTCGCAGGAGAAACATTACAATATCGCTTAACACTTGTGGAGGGCTGGACCTTTGACCAAGCTCTCAACGAAATTTGGCTAAGTGAAAAAGTAAATATTGAATTAACTGGTTTATCTAAGAGTGAAATATCAGTAAGTCTTAATCTCGAGACAGAAAATCCAGAAGGAATGTTTTTTCCAGACACCTACTTTTACACGGCAGGTACTAGTGATAGAGAAATATTGCTCAGGGCAAAAGAAAATTTAGAAAACATCCTTGCAGATGCTTGGGGTAATCGGCTAGGCGCGTTACCACTGGAGTCTTCGTATGAAGCACTTATCCTCGCCTCCATTATTGAAAAGGAATCTTCTGTCGAGTCAGAGCGAGGTCATATCTCCGGCGTATTTGTGCGGAGGCTAGAACAAGGGATGAGGTTACAGTCGGACCCTACGGTGATCTATGGGTTAGGCCCTGATTTCGATGGCAGCATTAAGTCAAAGGACTTACGCAATGAAACAGCCTATAACACTTATCGAATAAAGGGATTACCTCCCACACCGATAGCATTAGCTGGTATAGAATCTATTGAGGCCAGTGTTAATCCTTTGCCTTCCAATTATTTGTACTTTGTGGCAACTGGAGATGGTGGTCACAAATTCTCTAGCTCTCTCGAAGAACATAATGCAGCAGTGAACGAATATCAACGATAAGAAAACTATACGAAAAGATGGCCTACTATGACAAAAAATAAAGGATTGTTTATAACAGTAGAAGGAGTGGAAGGTGTTGGAAAAAGCACCAACATCGAAACTATTAAAAACTTTCTAGCTGAGAAGGATGTTGAATGCGTATTAACAAGAGAGCCCGGCGGGACTTTAATTGCGGAAGAAATTAGAGAAATTTTATTGAAACCACGCGAAGAGAAGCTTACCGAACTGAGCGAGCTTTTATTGGTGTTTGCAGCTAGAGCTCAACACCTGGCAACTGTAATCAAGCCCGCTTTGGTTTCCGGTAAATGGGTGATTTGTGATCGTTTTACTGATGCCACTTATGCTTATCAAGGTGGAGGCAGAGGACTCAATAAATCCGTTATTACTGGGCTCGAAGACATGGTCCAAAATGAACTTCGGCCAGACCTCACGGTTATTTTAGATCTTGATCCTGAAACAGGAATGAAGCGGGCGGCAAAAAGAGGCAGCCTCGATAGATTCGAGCAAGAGCATCTGGAGTTCTTTAATAAAGTTAGAGCAGTTTATCTAGAAATTGCTCGGTCAGAGCCAAAGCGTTGTGTGATTGTGGATGCGTCATCACCGATTGAAACTGTACAGGTAAGCCTTCGGGCTATAATTCAAAGTAAACTTGCAGAGTATTTTGATTAACTATGAATGGTTTAACAATTGATATGGAGCAACAGGCTCCTTTTTCTTGGCAGCTCGAACAATGGCAGCGACTGAACGCTCAAGTAAAAACAGATCAGCTAGCCCATGCATTTTTATTATCCGGTGAGACAGGAATTGGTAAGCGGCTATTTGCTTTTGAATTTGCCCGGTTATTATTGTGTCTAGAACCTTCGGGAAGTAGGCCTTGCGGGAAATGCCAAAACTGCAGCTTAGGCAAAAATTGTCAACATCCTGATTTAGTAATAATAGAGCCTGAAGAGATAGGGAAATCCATAAAAATAGATCAAATAAGAGAGCTTGCGGATTTCGTAAATAAAACGAGCCACTCTGGCGGAAATAGAGTAGTCATTGTTAATGAAGCTCATGAGCTAAACGTTAATTCCGCTAATGCACTACTGAAGACCTTGGAAGAGCCGGGGAGTGATACATATATTCTGCTTATTAGTAATTTACCTGCCTCACTTCCAGCAACTATTCGCAGTCGCTGTCAAAGAATCCAGTTTCCAATGCCTACTATTAATCAGGCTACTACGTGGTTACAGAGCCGACTAGGCTCAGCCGATATTGCTGCAGCACTTAGTAACTCTCACGGGAGACCGTTATTGGCTCTGCATGCAGCTGAACAGGGAGTAGTTGAAAATCGACAAATATTTCTTACTAGATTTGCTGAAGCTTTGGGCCAACCAGCAGGGCTTCAAGGGCTGGTTGCGCTGGCGGTAAAGATAGGTGAAAAAGAGGTGTTGGGGTATTTAGCCACGACATCGTCTATATTAATAAAATACCTCTTAACAAATTCCCGACCCCTAGAGGCAGATTCACTAATTGAGGATTTAAAATTGCGTACCGGGATTAGCGGGCTTGCAACCGTTTCCCTAGTTCGCAGGCTTTTGGTTTTTAATGGGGAGATACAGAAAGCTAGGCGGCAATTGCAAGGAAGCACAAATCCTAATTCGCAACTGATTATGGAATCCTTGCTCTGGCAATGGAGTCGTTTGGTGCAGACAGCTGTATAGCAAGGCGCGTGATTTCGGGGGAAATAGGATTTCCTACTGGGGGTTAAATTTCTAGGGAATCAGCTACTAGTGCCGCTATAGCGAGGCTAGACGTGAGGGCGGGAGACTCCATTCCGTATAGCTGCAGTAAGCCGTCCATGCCAAATTCTTCCCCTTTTTGAATGACAAAATCACCTGCGGGCATCCCGTCGGCCACAATTTTTGGTCGAATTCCAGAATATGCAGGTTGTAACTGGTTTGCTTGAATGGTTGGGAAATAGTCCGCGATGATCTCGGCGAATTCTCCAGCTTTGGTTGGGTCAATATTATAGTTGATCTCATCGATGTACTTTGTGTCCGGACCGAACCGCAACTGACCCGCCATGTCGATAGTAGCGTGAATTCCTAGGCTCTTCGTATTAGCAGGGGGTATGGGGTAAATGAGCCGCTGAAATGGACACTTACCTGAGTACGAGAAATAGTCGCCTTTACAAAGATGTAGTGGTGGTATTGGGCCCTGTAAATAACCTTCAATACTATGAGCCACTGCCTGGGCGTCCAGGCCTGCAGCATTAATCAAGCGTCCACTATGAAACATGTATGATTCCGTGAGGTTACCGCTGGAAATATCGGTAGCCACATCGAATCCCTTATCTTGCGGGATGATTTTCTTCACCTTGGTCCGCGGTGCATAAATCACCCCTGCTTGTTCTGCTAGAGCCAAAAGGCTCTCCATGTAGCCATGGCTATCGATTATGCCGGTTGACGGGGAGAGAAGAGCGCTCTGGGCACGAACAGCTGGCTCCATCTGCCTTAGTTCACTAGCATCAACCCAACGGAGGTCATGAAGACCATTCTCTTCAGCCTTGATTCTGATCGCTTGCAAGTCATTCTCTTCGTTACCCTGCGCTACGATGAGTTTTTCTATTCTCTTATGGCCTATATTAAAATTTTTGCAGTGCTGATACAGAAGCTCTTTTCCGCTAAGGCATAGCTGAGCCTTAAGTGTGCCGGTGGCATAGTAAATACCGGCATGAATAACTTCGCTATTACGGCTACTAGTATGTTGACCGAAACTGGATTCTTGCTCCAAAATAACAATTTTGCTGCAGCCCTCTTTGCTGCGCTTGCTGAGCTCATAGGCGATACTGAGCCCAATGACGCCAGCGCCGACTATGCAGATCTCAAATTTATCCAAAATAAAGACCTTTTTTTATACCACTCTACACAATATTTCTAAATGTCAGGTTAACACGAGGCTCATTGAGACCTTTTACTTTGGGTAGTTGGTGTAAATAATTATTTTGTAGAGTATTACCCATTATCAATATACTCCCGGATTTGAGCAATATTTGGTATTTTTGCCGTTTTAAAGACTGTTTTGGCTTCAGTTCAAAGATTCTCTCAGCACCGATACTTACGGATACGATGATGGGAGAACAACCTAACTCAATTTCATCATCAGCGTGCCAGGCCACGCTATCCTGGCCATTGCGGTAAAAATTTAACAGCGCAGAATTGAACGTCAGTCCCACAATTTCCTCGACTTTGCTTCTAATATCTAGCACTGGTGGCTGCCAGGGCTGCGGTTTAAGCCGCAGCCCTGAATAGCTATAGTCACTAGCTTTATCACCCATCCAACATTGCAATCTCGGAACAGGGATCTCTTTACCAGCAATTCTGAGCCGATCTTGTTGCCAATCAATATTAGATATCAGAAGCTCAAGATAACTCTTTGCTAATTGCTCAGTAAAAGCAAAGGGATACTCAGTGATTGTAGACTCACCAAGCTGGTGTTTCTGGCATTGCTGGGGGCTTTGTGTATTCTCAAAGAGGCTTGCTTGCATGGAGCATAACTTCCTGGTGCATAATGCGGCCCTGAATTCGGATCTATGGGCAATTCCATTTGTATATAATGGGCTTATCGGGATTTATAGACTTTGAGGATACAGGATTTTGCAGGAATTTGATTACGATTTGTTCGTCTTAGGTGCCGGATCGGGTGGCGTTAGAGCGTGCCGGATAGCGGCAAGTTTAGGTGCAAAAGTAGGGGTTGCAGAAGAGCGTTATTTTGGCGGCACTTGCGTAAATGTTGGCTGTGTTCCAAAGAAGTTGTTCAGTTACGCTGCCCACTTTCGAGATGACTTTGAAGATAGTAAAGGTTTTGGCTGGAGCTATTCTGATATTGGCTTTGACTGGTCTACTTTAAAGACGAATAAAGACAAAGAAGTCAGTCGGTTAAATTCTATATATAAATTGATACTTGATGATAATAACGTTGACGTTTTTGAGGCTAGGGCAACTATAGAGGGCCCTCATGAAATTCGGGTTAAAGGCAAGCTGGTAACAGCAAAGTTTATTCTCATCGCTGTTGGTGGATGGCCCTGGACGCCAGAATTTCCTGGTAGCGACGTGGCAGTGAGCTCAAATGAGTTATTCGAGTTAAAAAAATTGCCTAGGTCTTTAGTGGTTTTAGGAGGTGGCTATATAGCTGTAGAATTTGCGAGTATTTTTTCACGCTTGGGCTGCGAAACTACTCTTGTGTGCCGTGGGGACAAGCTACTACGAGGCTTTGATGAAGAAATACGCGATTTCATTACTGCAGCGATTGGTCATGGTGTTGTTTTAAAACTAAACACAGAAATTGTGGAAATAAACCCTAGAAACTCGGGTGTAAACGTCTTACTTAATGAGGGGTCGGAAATAGTTGCGGATTTGGTTCTCAGCGCTACAGGTAGACGTCCAATGACGTCAAATTTAGGCCTTGAAAAAGTTGCTGTAGAACTAAACAAGTCTGGCTCTATCCAAGTTGATGAGCATTACCGCACTGCTGAACCCTCAATTTATGCAGTTGGGGATGTAATTGACCGTATCGCACTGACTCCAGTTGCTCTTGCAGAAGGACAAACTGTGGCTAGGCACTTGTTTTCAAACCACCCAGAGGCTATGGGCTATCAAAACATCCCAACTGCCGTGTTTTGCCATCCAAATCTTGGCACTGTTGGTCTTAGCGAAGAACAGGCAATCCAAAAAGGCCTAGGTATCGAAGTGTACAGTTCCGCAGTTAAACAACTAAAGCATTCACTCACCGGGCGCAATGAAATGTGCATGATTAAACTCATAGTTGAGAAATCTAGTGATCGAGTCATCGGTTTGCACATGGTTGGGCCAGATGCTGGTGAATTGGTGCAGGGGTTCGCAGTTGCTATGAATTGTGGTGCTACTAAATCCGACTTTGATAGAACCATTGGCATCCACCCAACGTTAGCTGAGGAATTTGTAACAATGAGATCGTTGAGGGCTAGGCCAGTCTTGTAGGTCATCAGGCTAGCCATGTTGTGGCGCGATCGGATCTTCTGCGTACTCAATAATTGGCTTTATTGGGCCCACACTTCCTATTCTTCTATTTCCGGTAATAAAGATTACCGGAAATAGAAGAATAGGAAGGCGTGACAAAGATCTCCGCAGGGATAAGATGGTAATTGGCTCTCTACTCTTCCTAGGCTTTATTTAAGATAAATACTGAGAAATATCGATTCCCTCGATCGATCTATCTAAAGCTAGTTGGTCCTGTGCAGGCAAATCGCCGTAGCAGCGTCTTATCCAAGAAAGACACTTGGCTTGGTAAGGAAAGGGATTTTGAGTCCAACTCCTGCCATTAATAACGGTTGTCATAGACTCTGCTCCTGTTGCCACAGCTTCAGCATTGGCGATTAAGTAAGGAAGATAGATCTCAACAATATGACCAAGCAGTGCCAGCAAGGTAGTTGGTATACTGGAATGTTGTGGCCAGTCACCAGGCAACAGCTCGTAACCGGACAGGTCCTCTAAAGACTCGGTCCACGCGTAGACCCGTGGTGCTTGATTGGTGATCAGGGCTTGTGGCGTGGGATCAAATAATGCCAAACAAGTTAGCTGGCCATAGATGGAGAAATCGGATGCTGAAGGCCTGCTACCAATAATAAATGCGTTTGATTCCAAGTGGTTATCCAGCAATTCTAAGAATTTGGTGAAAGACTCTTCTATGACAGGCCCCGTAGCTTCATTTGAGCCTACATAGCTTAATCTGGATATTTGCAGTTCGGTAATAGTCTTGGATGCTTCATTAATCTCGGCCTCTGGCGCTGTATTATTGTGCCACCGAGGTAGCATTTGCCCTGCCTTGCTTATGTCTGCCGGGTAACTCCAACGATAGTGAAACATCGCTTTGGTAAGCCATTCATCAGCATAGTCTTCGATTAAGTAGTCGATAAAAGCGAGCAGAGGATTATCAGGAACTACGGACCGCCCTTCGAACCGGCTTTCGAGCTCTCGAATCAACGGCGTCGAATCGCACACAGCTTGTTTGGCGCCCTGCTCATCTTTCAAATAAAAAATCGGTAGCAAGCGTACTTTAGGCGCGGGGCGCTCGCCATAACGATCCAAGTAGGCTGCCGAGTTATTCCTGGTAAATGGCAACAAGCGGTAAGGGATTCTGCGATATCTCAATATTCCTAACATTTTACGGGTATAGGGTGAGCCTGGCGCTCCCATTAATTCTATTGCTTCTTTATCTTGAGCCATGATTTATTGTCTTATCTATTTGTGAATTTTAATTCTAATTAATCTTAACTTTAGAGTCATAGAATACTTTGATGCCGTTTGATCACGTTAGAAATATAAATCTCACGGCTATGGGCTATTCTAACCAGTTTCGCGAAGTCGATATGAATGCTCGGCTTTAAAATAAGCGGTGCGAGAGGTATGGGAATATGAAGATGCATTCTGCTGGCAGTAAATATTAATTAAACTGCCCGCCAATCACCATTCCAAAAAAAGAATCTCTCTACTGTCCCTCTCACCGCCCTTCTCCACCCGTCGCAATCCATATTCAGCAAACCTGCCATCGCCAAATCCAAGCTAAATAGAAAAGAGCCGCATTAATATTGTGCATTGGCTATATATTTTAATGTGGTTTTAAAAAACAGATTATGATGTTTTGGATAGCGTGCTCATGAGGGATAATAAGGCATAATCTTTGTGACAGAAACCAACGGGTAAGGGTATTGACTAACTTAAAAGGTGAAATCTGGCTATCAGATGGGAATTCTAAGCATTTGGCGCTCGAACAATTTGGCCTGCTAGCTGCAATTCAGGAATCTGGTTCCATTTCTGCTGCGGCCAAAGCTGTGGGCATAAGCTACAAAACTGCCTGGGCTAGAATTGAGAGGTTGAATAATTTATCTCAATTACCTCTGGTCGCTCGCTCAACGGGTGGCAGTAAAGGGGGTGGTACTAGTCTGACGTCGTATGGGGTTGAAATGTTGGCTGGATTCTCGTTACTCAAAGAGCAGCATGAAGACTTTCTTAAAAGCATAGGTAATCAGTTAAAAAGTATTGATGATATTAGCGGCTTTGTGAAACACACAAAGCTACAAGCCAATGCTAGAAACCAATTTGTCGGCACCGTGAGCACGGTTGAGTGTGGAGCGGTAAATGCTGAATTACTAATAAACCTTAGCGCGACACTCTCACTAGTCGCTCAAGTTAACCAAAAATCGCAGGATGAGATGCAATTCATCGCCGGCTCTTCGGTTCTAGCACTGATCAAGGCGTCTTCAATAACACTTGCGGCAGGCACTACAGAGGGGCTAAAAATTAGCGCAAGAAATCAATTCCCTGGCATCGTCGCTAGGATTGACGAAGGGCCTTTAAACTCAGACATATCTATGGATCTAGGCGACAGTAAAACTCTCAGCGCGATAATAACCAGCCAGAGTGTTTCTGCGCTTGGTCTGAAAGAGGGCTCCTCGGTGACTGCTTTCTTTAAGGCTTCGAGTGTCATTCTTGTGCAAGCCTAGCGGACTTTTTTATCCCACCAAAGCAACTGATTTGATTTGAGCAAAAACCTCTTGGCCAGAGTGAAGGTTAAGCTGCGTGGAGGAGTAGTCTGAAACTTTTGCCATCAGATTCTCTCCAGCAATATCTAATTTGATAGTTCGTGCTCCCTGCTTTACCTGAGAAATTTCAGTTACTTTGGCCTCAATGATATTAAGAATGCTGGTATTACTGGGCTCAGTGAGACAAAGACTTACATCACGAGCACGTATTTGCAGTCGCAGCTTGCTTGTGATGGCTCTTTGTATTTCGGGTATATGAAGTATTTTGCCGCCAACACTTTGAATGGTTGTGAGATGCGGCAAGTCATGGGCCTTTACTTCACATTCAAGCACGCTGAATGCCTCATCCAGTTCTATTAAAGGGCTATCAATTCTGCTTAATACGTCGTCTATCGGACCAAAAGCGCTGACTTGTCCGCTATCCATAAGTATTAAGTTATCTGCAAGTCTGGCGATTTCTTCGCTAGAATGGGAAACATAAAAAACCGGAATATCAAGTATTTGGAATACTTTCTCGAGATAAGTCATCAGCTTCCCTCGCGCACTTTGGTCCAGCGCAGACAAAGGCTCATCCAGTAACAGTAACTGCGGTGATGCAAGTAGGGCCCGGGCTATGGCTACCCGTTGTTTTTCGCCTCCGGACAAGGTTAGTGGGTTACGTTCTAGCAGTATCTCTAAGTCTAATAACTCGCACATGCTACTAAATTCAACCGATTGAGAGGTTCTTTTAGTCCTATTCATCCCATAGCGAAGGTTTTCAGCGACATTCAAATGCTGGAACAAGCTTGGTTCCTGAAAAACCATACCCATCTGCCTTTGGGGAATTGGAAGGTAGCTAGTCTCGTCTTGCCAAACAGCGTTGCCGATCTGCACCAACCCCAGTGCTTGCGGCTCTAAGCCGGCAATCACCCGCAATAGACTGGTTTTTCCCGACCCTGACGGGCCGAATATTCCAGTGACGCCCGTTTCTGCTACAGAGAAATTTGCCTCAAGGTGAAAGCTAGCGTTTTGTAACTCAATCTGGATATCAATCATATAGTCTATGCCCGCCCTAGCAATTGCACACGCTTGTTTAGGCTATACACCATCAGCAGGACAGCAAATGAAAGCAGTAGCAGGATTGCCGAGAGACTATGAGCTGCACCATATTGGAGAGATTCGACGTGATCGTAAATAGCAATGGATAGCACCTGGGTTTGGCCAGGAATGTTCCCCCCTATCATTAATACGACTCCGAATTCGCCCATAGTGTGGGCAAATCCGAGAACAATCGCCGTGAGATAGCCCATTTTTGACAAAGGAAGTACCACACTAATGAATCTATCTAACGGACCCGCTCCAAGAATGGATGCGGCTTCCAAAGACCTCTGCTCAATACTCGAAAAGGCATTTTGCAATGGTTGAACAACAAAGGGCAGAGAGTAGAGTACTGACCCCAACACTAGACCAGAAAAAGTAAATGCTAAGGATGGCAGCCCTAGTGCCGCCAATGAAGCGCCAATGAAGCCGTCAGACGAGAGTGTCAGTAGCATATAGAAGCCCAAAACCGTAGGCGGCAGTACCAGAGGCAGCGCAATGAGAGCTTCGATTACGCTCCTCCACTTACTCTTAGTTTGACTCAACCACCAAGCTATTGGTGTTCCGATAATAATTAAGATTACTATCGTGGTTAACGACAACCTAATGGTAAGTGCGAACGCAACAAAATCTGGATTACTAAGCATTGCTGAACTAATTCCTAGTTTGTGCCCGGCCGCTGCCCGGTTCCAAATATCCATGATCCCGCAAGATCTGTGACATTTTGGTGCTGGTTAAGAACTCGAATAATTCTCTAGCGGCAGCTGATTCAGATAATAAGACCATGTCTTGGATAATCGGAGAGTGGTGAGTTGTTGGTACCAACCAAAAATTACCAAGTTCGCCCACATTGATTACCTGTGAATAGGCAACTAGGCCGAATTTTGCGCCACCCGAATAGGCAAATTGGAAAGCTTGCGCAATATTCTCGCCAGTTACTATCCTGCCTTCGCTTTCATCTTTTAGCCCAAGATAATTAAGGGTTTCAAGCGCTGCGGACCCATAAGGGGCAAGTAGTGGATTAGCAATAGCAAGGCGCTGATTCGGAGTTTTGAGAATCATATCCGTTAAGGAATCTTCTTTTAGCGGGCCTTCACCCCTACCCCACAATGCTAATCGGCCGATGGCATAGCTTCGGCGCTGGACCATGTTGTATTGTTCTTGCTCTTGCAGTCGCGCGGGTCTTGCTTGATCAGCGGCCAGAAACAAATCAAATGGCGCGCCATTCAAGATTTGTGTGAAATGCTTACCAGTAGAGCCGCGTATAACTACTATTTCATGGTCAGTGTTCGACTCAAATACAGTTTTTACTTCTTCCAATGCTGCAGAGAAGTTAGCCGCAACCGCCACATTGATCGATTCGGCTCGAACTGAAGGCAGCAAAAATATGACAGCCAAAAGCAGCAAGTTGAGTTTGCAGTGTTTATTTAGATTCAAGTGCTACTTCCTCATTTAACTTTTCGTTATATAGTAATGTATATAACGAGAATTATAATGGTTTCAGATAGGAAGAACAGTCAAGGATGTGGAGTTACTACCGATTACATGGTGATACCGGAAATAAGAATTTCCATAATTCTTACGATCCAGTTGCTAAAAGCAATTTAATAATTACAATATAGTTATAAAAAATCTTTAATTGTATATATTACAGAATATTAGGAGTTATTCTTAATGCAAAATAAGACCTCGCCCGCTGCGTTTTTCGATACTCTTGATGAAATGGCAAATCCCTTCAAGCAAGCCATTGTTAGCTTGGTGCATTTAGTTGAAGAGTACCCTAAAGACGCGGTGTCGGACTACCAGTATGCTAGCGAGTTTATTTACAGTTACAGAGGTAGCCCAGATACGTTCAGCACCTACCGTCGAGAGATTGAGCATTTCTTACACTGGTGCTGGCTTATCGAAAATAAGTCTTTAAATCAAATAGTTAGAGAAAATATCGAAACATATGTTGAGTTTGCAAAGCAGCCTCCCCTAGCTTGGATTGGTGAGAAAAATGTTGCTCGATTTATGGATCGTGCCGGTGAGCGGGTAGCTAACGAAGCTTGGCGTCCCTATGTAAGCAATGGTGGAGAATACGTGGTATCACAAGCAACACTGCAGTCGCTCTTTAGCGTTCTGAGTAGCTTCTTTAATTTCTTGATTCAGGAAAACTACCTCAAAGCGAACCCCGTGTCTCAGCTGCGCCAGAAGAGTAAATTTATTCGCAAACATCAGTCTCAGAGCAAGATTCGTCGCTTGTCTCCTCTGCAATGGGAGTATGTCTTGGAGGCCGCAGAGTGTCTTGCCTCTCTGGATCCTTCAGCTCATGAGCGAACTCTATTTATTATGAATGCGCTCTTTGCTATGTATTTGAGAATCTCCGAATTAGTTGATACGAACCGCTGGCAACCACAAATGGGACATTTTCAGCCTGATCAGGAAGGTAATTGGTGGTTCATTACCGTGGGAAAAGGAAACAAGGAGCGTGAGATATCTGTCAGTGATGCCATGTTGAGTGCTCTCAAACGTTATCGATTGTCACGTGGACTGCATCCATTACCGAGCCCAGGGGAATCTAGTCCACTAATCCACAAGACTCGAGGCAAAGGCGGCATCGCCAGCACCAGACAGATTCGGGGAATCGTTCAAATCTGTTTCGACCATGCGAAAGAAGCTATGGCAAAAGAGGGGTTCCCAGACGACGCAGAACGATTGGCCAACGCCACGGTTCACTGGCTAAGGCATACAGGGATTTCAGAGGATGTAAAACATCGGCCGAGGGAGCACGTACGTGATGATGCGGGGCACGGTTCTAGTGCTATTACGGACCGCTATATCGACGTGGAGAGAGCAGAAAGGCACGCCTCCGCGCGCAAAAAGCTTATCCGTTAAAAGTCTTCTTCCTGTAGTTATTATTTGATGTGAATAAATAAGAGGAAATTACTTCTCACCGCTTTAGATATGGCTTAATCTCTCTTTTTGATTTTGGGCACCAAATAAATGAGTGGGTACAGATTAGATCGACAACATTTTTAAGGTCGATAAACAGGGGTTTTAAATAATTCTTAAGCAGAGCACAAACTCTGTCACATGCGTATCAGCATATTCATATGGAGCACTATGAAGATTACTAATAGAAGGAATGAAGTTTTGCGCGCGGCTAAGTATTCCGCTCTCGGAGCTTGTATTCTGTTAGCCACATCCTTAACCGCGCAAGAAGAATTAATTCCTCTTAATGCTGTTCTCGATATCGATAGCTTGTATCAGCCTGTCAGCAGTCAGGAGATCCATGGGGCTACTGCTATTAGCTTGTTAGAACAGTTGCAAGCCAAGCATTATTCATCTGTAGAGATTAATGACAATTTTTCATCCATAGTTTTCGATAATTTTCTCGATGCTTTGGACGGTTCCCACCTATACTTTCTGAAAGAAGATGTTGATGCTCTGAGTGCCTACCGTTACACCCTAGATGACACCCTTAAAGAAGGTAGTGTAGAACCTGGTTTTGAAATTTATAATCTCTACTATCGTCGAATTCTCGAGCGCTTAATATATGCAATTAACCGCGTTGAGAACGATGTCCCCTTAATGGATTTTACTCTAGAAGAATTCATTGAAATTGATCGTGAAGAAGCTCCCTTCGCTGTAAACAAAGAGGAACTGGATGATATCTGGCGACGTCGTGTTAAGAACAGCGTGCTGAGTTTGCGCCTCGCTGGAGATGAAGATTCAGAGATTATTGAGAAGCTCGGTAAGCGTTATCGAAATCAGC
The DNA here is from genome assembly GCA_012960305.1 of Gammaproteobacteria bacterium. Classification (GTDB taxonomy): domain Bacteria; phylum Pseudomonadota; class Gammaproteobacteria; order Pseudomonadales; family Pseudohongiellaceae; genus UBA9145. Next base: position 340,785 of record DUBM01000020.1, read on the forward strand.
TTAACCAAATATTAAAAACCAATGACAGAGATATTTTTCAAGTCTATTTATCTAACGTAGCAAAAGCAGTAGATCCTCATACTGCATATTTCTCTCCACGCAATGCTGAAAACTTTAATATGGATCTGTCCTTGTCCTTGCAGGGCATTGGCGCTCAACTTACGACGGAAGACGAATATACCAAAGTTGTGGAACTAATAAAGGGCGGGCCTGCTGAACAGGGAGCTGAGCTTCAAGAAGGTGATCGTATTATTGCGATAGGTCAAGGAGTTGACGGTGATCTTGAAGACGTCGTGGGCATGCGCTTAGATGATGTTGTTGCACAAATCCGCGGCGAAAAAGGCACCGTTGTCCGACTGAATGTAATTCCGGCAGATGCGGTAAGTGAGACTAACGCTACTATAGTGAGCATTACGAGAGATACGGTTAAGCTCGAAGATGCTTCTGCTAAAAAAGAAGTTATTGAACTAACTCACAATGGTGACTCCTTCAAGGTTGGTGTAATCGCCCTGCCCACTTTCTATTTCGATTTTGAAGCAGCGGGTCGCGGCGAAGAAGACTTCAAAAGCTCGACCAAAGACGTTGAGAAACTATTAGAAGAACTGAAAGAAGAGGCTGTGGATGCTGTTGTAGTAGATTTAAGGAACAACGGTGGTGGCAGCTTAAGTGAAGCTAATCAATTGGTAGGTCTTTTCATCGAAACAGGCGCGACTGTGCAAATTCGTTATTCAGGCATCAGAAATGGATTCACGCGATCATTTGGTGACAACAACCCTGAAGTTGCTTACGACGGACCATTAGCAGTTCTAGTGAACAGAACCAGCGCATCGGCTTCTGAAATTTTTGCCGGTGCGATACAAGATTATCAACGAGGGCTGGTTCTCGGCGGGCGAACATTTGGCAAAGGAACAGTTCAAGAAATCATTCCGATGGACTATGGTCAGGTGAAACTTACCCGCTCTAAGTTCTATCGAATCTCGGGTGCCAGCACGCAACATCGCGGCGTAATTCCTGATATTACCTTCCCAGACTTCTATGATGCCTATGAAGATATTGGAGAGAGCAGTCTTGATGGTGCGCTTCCGTGGGATACCGTAAGACCAGTGGAATATCGTGCTTACAATGCTATTCAGGCCGTACTACCTGAATTGAAGGACTTGCATGACCAGCGTGCAGATACGTCTCCTGACTTTATCTATTTACTCGGTCAGATTGAAAGAACGCGTGAGCTACGCGATAGAGATCAACTTTCTCTCAATGAAGCAGTAGTTAAAGCTGATCGTGAAGAAAGCCGGCGCAAGGAATTCGATTCAGAAAACATGCGCCGATTGCTAAAGGGCTTACCGCTGCGAGAGTGGGAAGAGGAAGAAAGTGATCTTGAGGATGACGTCGTAGTTGCCCTGAATGATGAAATTACGCTCCCTCTTGAAGAAGAGGAGGCAGATGAAGCAGCTGATGAGGATGAAACAGATCCGCTGATTCTTGAAAGTGGCCGAGTACTTGCGGACTACATCACTTTGGACAACCTCAGGGTATCAGCAATTACAGATTTACCCCGTAATAGATAGCCCTGACGCCATTCTAATTATCCTCCTCAGTTCTAACCTAAAAAAAAGGCTCTCTTACGAGAGCCTTAAATGGGGTCGAGCTCCAGGAGGAGTCAATCAATTTGTAGTTGATTGAGTCTTAATTTAAACAAGTAAATATAACTACGACATTACGGAATAAGGGTGATGTGGAGATTAATTGTGGCGGGAATATGGCAGGTTGGTTAAGCCAGCTCTTTGAGATGGGCGTGGTATTGGAGGATATGATTATTAATATTGTGAAAACATTTGGAATGAATTTTAAATTCTAAGACGGGGAAGCTTTCTATTCCGACTAGAAAATTTTCAAGAACTATCCCCTAGGGCAACAACAAAAATTGGGCTAGAGCACTCCTTTAAAAGCAACCTACCTAAGGCAAACATTAAAAGCGAGGGGCGTTTGACGAAAACCATTTGAAAGGAATTTATGAGCAAGCATCGATATATAAGCACGATAAAAACATACTATGAAGGCTGTAACGCACAAAATCCTGAAATCATGATGTCAACATTCACCGACGATGTGGTTCACTATTTTGTCGATCACACTTCTGTTTCGACGGCGAAAGGTCTAGCAAATTATTGGTGTAAGGCCGCTGCTCAGACGCTGGCTACGTGGTCTGTTGACCATGCTTTAGTCAAAGAACCTGAGGCTGTAATCGAATGGAGTATGCTATGGAGACCTTTATCCGAGAAAAATCATGAACTGTTGCGGGGAACCGAGTGGTTCATTTTTCGCGATGAAAAGATAGCTGAAATTCGTTCATACCATTGCAATTTTTTCCTTAGTGATCGTAAAAATCGCCAGTTACATGATTTTAATTATGCGGGGCGAGGTTACACCCCAGAAGATTAGTTAAAATAGATTGGATGCAGGAACTCCGCAGAAGCTATGTGGGCTGCATTAAAATTATAGTAATTCAGACAAACCACAATAGGCATTTTGTGCCTCCCCATTTCTAATATATTTTCGTTTAACTACCGAACCTGTAGCGGAGCTTTATCGCGAAGGAATCGACAATTCGATCATTCCAGGCTTGTTCGAGTAAATCCTGAAATGTGGAAAAGCTGTTTCCTGGGAGGTTTGATCCTCGGGTATATACGATAAATAAATCCGATAGAGGTGCTATCTCCCAGCGATAGCGAGCTTGAAAAGTCAGCCGACTAATTACAAAATCGTCGGGATCATTATCTGGGATGACAACTGGGCTCAAATGTTTGAGTCGCTTTGGATTTACTTGCCAGAAGCGATCTTCAAATGCTTTTAACGAATTCCACTGCATGCTAACGCGAAATTGTTGTTTTGCCGAGATGAAATAATTCGACTCCAGCTTAGGTGACCATTGATGAGCCTCGAAGCTCGTATAATTCCCATTTCCTTGATGAACAAGTAATGCTTCCTGATCAGTGTAGTTCAGTCCAAGATCGAATGAAAAACGATCATTAGGCCTCCAGACAATTCCTGCTCCACTAGTTATTATTTCCGGTCCCAGGTCTTCCTGGCTAGCTTCTAGGTTAAGTGACCAGGCGATGCCTTTAGCTGGGTCAGAAGTATAGCCAGCAATCAATGCATAACGCTCTGGAATTCTAAAAGCGCCGGTACCTCTGCCAAGTCGATCATCGACGCGCTTAGGAAAATACCTAAGCAATAAATTAAAACTATCATTGTTTAAATAGTTCCACGTTCTGCCAGCAAACTGCCCTGCCAATACTGAATCTCCATCAGTATTGTATTGGTTTACCGAGGTTAACGTGGTTGTCCGCGAAGTAAGGCCGGGTATATCTGATTCAGTAAGGACGAAGTTATAGTCCAAGTTCATCTGCGAGTTTCGCGACAGAAATCCAAGGTTGTTCATATCGAATTCATCGTCGATATACGTGGTAGTGAGAATATGTTGCACCCCGCGTCTAGGTATGTAGGTAATATCACCCAAAAAGCCTGTGCCAGTTTTCCCATTTACATTACTGTGCATAAACTGGCTATCCAATACCCAACGCTGGTTAGCCGAAAAATAATGTGCATCAATAGCATTTACCGTTGCGTCGACATCAGGATGCGAAACGTTAGTACCCATCCATCCAATTGAGCGTCTGCCACCACTACTAGTGTCCTCATACAAGAGCCGTCCAATGGTAAAATCTCGCCCTGCTGCCTGCAGGTTCACGCGGGTACCATCAGATAAAATTCCTCGAATTTCTGAATCATCTTCCGATGCAATCAACGTTCCGTATCGTAAATTACCATTTTGACCCGTGAATTTAACTGCTCCAAGTAAATCCGTTGGCTGACTTAAATCTGTTGGCGTAACATTTACGCCACTGGGTACCGTATATTTCGAAGCACCTCCTATGCGCCTTGTATTTAACATGGTAATTGGGCCGCCAGGGCCCCTAACATTTTGCGCTAGAGACCGAGGCCCAGTGTTAAATATATCTTGCCCCTCCAGGAAAAAGGTCCTTTTTTCTGGAAAGAAGGTCTCGAAGGCCGTCAAGTTTACGACCACGTCGTCTGACTCGACTGTCCCAAAATCTGGGTTCAAGGACCCAGATAACAGAGTATTAGTAGACGGGCGCCAATAAATATCTGTACCAATTTTGTTCTCAGCATCATGGCGAATTCCATTAAAATCAGTGGATACAAAAGGATAGATCGTCAACTGCCTGCGCGGTTCTATATCGGTTAATTCGTATTTTTGAAAACCACTAATATAAACATTCAATGTCTCGGGTAATGGTGGTGCAGTCCAAACTTCACCGCGTTGACCTAATTGGCGCCTGAATGCTAGACCTATCTTACGGACACCCTCCACTTGCGGGAGCGGCATCATAGACCAAGGCACAAAAAATTCCGCGCTCCAACCTTCATCGATAACCTGAGTGCGACCATCCCAAGAGCCATCCCATTGGAAATTAAGTTGGCGTTCTGGAAGTATCGATAAATCAAACATACTATCACCGAGAGCCAGGCCGATACCGTAACCGTAAAGTCCATCACCGGACGCGTCGATCGTTACTCCAATTAAATCACGCGACAGAGGAGAGTCTCGGCCGGTCATTCGAGCGACGAGAGAGTCAGCGGGCTGGTGGTTAACAATGCCAAAATACATCCCTCGTTCTGTATAAAAGAACCGAATATCGGTTTTAAACGGAGCTTCGTCTAGCGTATCTGGCTCCACGATTCGCATACCGTCAATTACGGGAAGGTTTTGCCAAACAGCTTCATCAACGAAACCGTCAAGTGAAATGTTTAGATCGGCTTCCTCTACCTGAGTTATTTGCGGGAGTGGCACCTGGGCAACCAGTTGCGAGCTATAAAAAAAAAGAACTCCAATCAACAAAAAATGATGAAGCAGCCAGAATCGTTTAAGTGTTGGCAAAATCGCATTTCCTTGCTGAAATTTTAATAAACAGAAATATAACGGAATCCATGTTTGCTTTCTTAAATAGAAACAAATAATTGCAATTATCGGATATTAATTAGAGCTAATTGTTTATTATCTTCTTAATACCGCAATTGTTAAGAGTAGGCGAAAATCGAAATTGATTTCGCCTATAATACCCCTACTCTGCTTTTCTTTTGCCATTAATCAGGACTCAACGCAATTATGTTCAAATCACAACTTAAAACACTTTCCGTAATCGTCTTGTCTTCGTTAATTATCAGTCAGAGTTATTCGGCTGACGACAGCAAGAAACTCGACGTCTCAGAATCCGCCTTCAAATGTTTAAGCGCGTTAGCGGCGAGCGGAAGATTTTTTGTTGATAACATTTTGGGAAATCTGGATGCAACCCTGGCGGTCGCCAATTCCAGTAGTGGAGGTAATTACCCGCCTGGATCTTTACTGACTCTAGTTCCTGACGAAGCGATGATTAAGCATCAGCAAGATTGGAACCCAGCCACCAACGACTGGGAATTTTTCTTGCTAGATCTTTCTGCAGAAGGCGCAAGTATTTTGGCGCGAGGCGGCGCTGAAGTGGCTAGTCCATCGGGAAGCTGTTTTGGCTGCCACCAGTTGGCACGCTCCGAGTGGGATCTGGTCTGTGGAGTCGATCACGGCTGTGCACCGATTCCATTTACCCTTGAACAAATTCGAGGTGCCCAAGCGATGGATCCACGGTGCACTAACGAAAACTAAGGCTTAAGAATTAAACCAGCTAGTGAATATACTTGTTGGAAGATAATTCTTATCCTCATTAATAAATAACCCTAGGAGGAACATCATGTTCAGATTCATTGCCGCTGTAGCCCTTCCCACCGTATTGTTCGCCTGTCAACCCGAGACACCCAGTACCTATGCCGCTGAAGCAATCCAGCAGCCCACTGCGCCGGAATACATGAATCCGAATCCACGTGCGCCTTATTCCGAAGGTGTCCGCTATGGGGGATTGATCTTTCTAGCCGGTAAAACAGGTGGGCCAGGAGAGCCAGGAGTGCAGGCCGAAACACGACGCACTCTGGAATCAATTCAAGATGCACTCGAGCGCTTCGGCTCGTCGATGGATCGAGTGGTGAAATGTACGGTGTTCCTAGTCGACATGGCAGAGTGGAGTGCCATGAATGAGGTTTACGCCGAGTTCTTCCAGGAAAACAAGCCAGCCCGCACGGCCATCGGTATTAGCTTGGGAGGAGACACCCGTGTAGAGATAGAGTGCATTGCAGCTGCGTGAGAAATCAAAGGGATCGAATAAAAGAAAACTTTAAATGACTACATATTCTTGATTTTGTACTATTTGAATATGGGTGCCGCCAGAATTTGTGTTGTTATTGGCCCGAAATCATTCGAGTATCAAAACTATAATATGCAATAGTCCGAGATGGAACCTATTTGGGCAAGTGGGGGGGGTATTTGCCGTCCCCTAATAATTACAGTTGCCAACCCCATACTTAAAAGCTAATTTTAAGAAAATTCTAATTCTGGAAGGCAAGCATGAAGAAACTACTAACAATAATCACCCTTCTCTGTTTTTCTGTTGGATTCAGTGCGACTTCCACGTTCGCTGCTACTGGTGATTCCATACTTTCTATGAAAGAGCGATCAGAGACCATCGATCGATTATTAGCAGTGCGGCTGGAAACCTTACCGGCGAAACTTATGCGCCGAGAAGGCATAGATATGTGGGTTCTTGTTGCTCGGGAGTACAATGAAGATCCTGTAGTAATGACGATGCTGCCTGGTGATGCCCATTCGGCTCGACGACGCACCATCTTGGTATTTGTGGACGAAGGAACCGATGGGGTAAAGGGTTACGCTGTATCTCGCTACGCAGTAGGTGACTATTTTCAGGCCAGATGGGACCTTGACGAACAAACCGATCAATGGAAGGCATTAGCAGACCTTATTACAGAAAAGAATCCGACCACCATCGGAATTAACGTCTCTTCTGACTTTGCATTAGCGGATGGTCTTACTCATGGCGAATACGAGGGCCTGTTCGGTGCGCTGTCGGACGAGCAAGAATCCAGAATTGTTTCTGCAGAAAAACTTGCAATCGCTTGGCTTGAGATTCGAACGGAAGAAGAAATGGAACTCTATCCGTCTATCGTTGAAATTGCGCATAACATTATTGCTGAGGGCTTTTCTAATAATATCATTACACCAGGAGAGACAACGACGGAAGAAGTCAAATGGTGGTATCGTGACCGTATTCGTGAACTGCGCCTGTTAGCCTGGTTTCATCCTTCAGTAAGTATTCAGAGAGAGCAGCAAAATACCGAACTACAAGGAGTAATTCTGCCTGGCGATTTATTGCATGTTGACTTTGGGATTACTTATTTGCGGCTTAACACAGACACGCAACAACATGCCTATGTTTTAAATCATGGCGAATCAGAAGCCCCATCCGGACTTAGAGCAGGACTAGCAACCAGTAATCGCTTACAAGACATCCTCACAGAAAATTTTGTTCTTGGCCGCACTGGCAATGAAATCTTAAGAAGCGCAAGAGCACAAGGAATCGAAGAAGATATTCGGCCTTCTATTTATACTCATCCTATTGGGTACCATGGGCATGGAGCAGGCCCAACTATTGGCATGTGGGATAATCAGGAGGACACTGTGGGAAGGGGTGATTATCCGCTTTACGAAAACACTGCCCATTCTATTGAGTTAAATTCGACAGTGAGTATCCCCGAATGGGGCGGACAAGATGTGCGCTTTAAGTTGGAAGAGGATGCTTTCTTTGATGGTAAAAACACTTACTATATAGATGGAAGGCAAGAAGAACTGATCCTTATCTGGAGTGATTAGATTTGAGCGAGTTTTGTCCAAAAGAGTTTGATGACGTACAGTTCAGAGAGGTTGACGATATGAAGTTTTTGAATAGCCTGGTGCTTCGAGTTCTCGTCGCAGTGGGATTCCTGTTTGCCGTTCAGCCCACGATCGCACACCACTCCTTCGCGGGTTTCAGCAATGATGAAGTCAAGGAATTCATGGGCACCATCAAAGAATTTCAATTCAGGAATCCCCACGTATGGATTCAGATCCTGACAACAAACTCTGAAGGGCAGGAAGAAGAATGGAGCCTCGAGTGGGGCTCCCCAAATCAGTTAGGACGGCGCGGTATTCGTCCGGCAACGTTTCCTCCTGGGACAGAGGTCACCGTGCGGACCCGACCGATGATCAACGGTTCTCCGGCTGGCGCATTCGTCGGAGCCAAGTTTGCCAACGGCACTATCGTCGGACTATGGGAAGACTAGAGCGGTAAACGTTGTTCCCAAGTGCACGCCCTTGGTGCGGCGTCTTTTGTCGGTGCGACCATGCATGGGAGGGACCGTCCGAACACGATAACCGCGGCAATGAAACGATGGAGAATCGGATTGTCATGATGGTCACATTAAGACACACGCACAACTTTCTGCGCTCAATTCCAACGGCAAGCACCCTGCTTGTGGGTCTGGGCTTAATTATCCTGCTCCTACCGAAGGCTGATTATGCGCAGGAGGGAGACTCTCTCCCTGATTGGAGCGGCGTTTGGGCCATGAACGGTGGGACGGTCTTCGACCGAGCCACCGTTGAGGGCCAGGGTGGATCGAACACGCCGGGCGTGCGAGAACATCCGCCGTACAATGCAGAATATGAGGTGAAGTATGTACGCAACCTGCAGCTTCGCGATGACGGATTGTTCCCGGATCCCTTATCCTTCTGCGGGATTCCTTCCGGGTTCCCACGGATCATGAATTTGCCTGATGTTTACGAGTTCGCGGTGACCCCCAAACAAGTCTGGATCATGGCTGAAAACGGACCGGGTATCTTGAGGATCTACACCGATGGTCGCGAACATCCGGATCCTGAGATGATGTGGCCCACTCATACCGGGGATTCGGTAGGGCATTGGGAAGGCGATACACTGGTGTTCGACACGGTAAGTCTTCACAGTTCGGAAGAGGGCCGGACGATCATTGATCGCACGGGGCTGTATCTGAGCGATGCCGCACACATCGTCACGCGAATGCGGAAACTTGACGAAGCAACAATAGAAGCCCAGATGACGATAGAGGACAACAAGGCTCTGAGGGATTTGTGGGTCGTGACCAAGACATACCGGAAATTGGGAGAGGGAACGCGTGTGTACGACTATGCTTGTGCCGGGAACAACCGAAATCCAGTGGATGTCGAAAACAACCGGACGCTAATTCTGGGTCCCGACGGGGAAATTCTAAACAGCGATATTGACCGTTAGGGTAACCCGGGACAGACCACGTTTTGCCAGTCTTTGATATAGACAGTTAAGCCCTTATCATTAATTCCATAGCCTTATTTTATGATTGAAGGCTGCAGTTAACCTCGCTATTTTTAGATTCTTAGAAGGTGATTTTACGACAAGCAAAATGCATCTCTTGGCATCTTCTAAAATACAAAAACGATTAGATTTCGAATTTAACAACTTTAGAATTTACCAGGAATATTTGCTGAATATATTAAGTTGGCATGAGAATAAATCACCTAACAGCATCGATTCTATAACCGATAAAAAACTCTATGTAATTGGCGAGAGCCACGCATTAATTAGTCACCAACTTCGTGTCCAACGTTCAGGAAATGATTTCTTGTGCAAGTCATTTCTGATTCAGGGATGTATGCAATGGGCTCTAGGAAACTCCATTAGAAATCAATACAAAACTAAGTTTGAAGGCATCATTCGTTCTCTTCCAAAATCTAGTGAAATTTTATTAGCAATTGGAGAGATTGATTGCAGATTAGACATCGGAATAATTAACCATAGGAGCAAGTACCCTCAAAAAAATATAAAGGAGTTAATTGCAACTACGATAGAAAATTACTTTTATTATATTGATACCGTGAATTTCTGCTACGGGCACAAAATCATCATTCAAGGCGTGCCCTGCCCCAATATTGAGACAAAAAATATAGCAAAAGAAAAAATTATGGAACTAATTAATGTGATTAGAGAGTTCAATGTTGAACTGAAAAGCAAATCAAAAGAAATGGGATTCGGCTTTCTCGATCTATATAAACTCACAGACAGGGGTGATGGTTTCTCCAATGATATTTGGCATTTAGATCATTATCATCTCTCCGCTGAAGGAATGTGCGAAGCATGGCGCGAATATTCCTTCGATTCGAGTTCTGCCATTACGTTTCAATAACACTCACCCAGTTCCTTGAAGGGAGCTGAACAGTTGGGACATTCAGTTCAAATGTTTTTAAACGTCTACAGTGAATGGATGGATGAGTACAGTGATGTGGATAATTCGATCTTAGAACCGGCCGCAAACTACAATGGGTAAAAACAGGATTGACCATTTTTTGACCATTTTTACGATGAATCGCTCTACAGCCCGCATGGATACTGGCGGAGGAGGAGAGATTCGAACTCTCGGAGGACTTTCATCCTCGCTGGTTTTCAAGACCAGTGCATTCAACCGCTCTGCCACCCCTCCGCGGTAGGGGCAGAATCTTACTATATTCCTGCATCCAGTCAACTCAAACTCACATCAAAGCCTCACTATCTCTAGGCTGGAGCGAAAAGCGTTGATTTTGAGACCATGGGTAGTATGATATTTCTCATACGCGACCTAGCATGGTTCGGGAAATTTTTGCTAGACCATTGAATCGCCACTAAATCGCCCTCATATTGTAATAAAGCTACCTAGCTGTTGGTCGTTACATTAACCAATGCACATCTCTGGAGAATGCCATGAACGAAGTTGAATTGAATATAGCCCAACAGGGTTCAATTCTTGAAACCAATAAAGTAATTCGAAATACCTATATGTTGCTTTCGATGACCTTGTTTTTCAGCGCGATCGCTGCCGTAACTACAATGTTTATGCAAGTAGGTCAGGGTACAGGCTTCATGCTTTTTATCGGTGGATTCCTTATGACTTTTGTAGTTAGAGCTAATGCTAGATCTTCCAAGGGATTAGTAGCGGTCTTTATTTTCGCAGGATTAATGGGCGGCGCACTTGGCCCCATCATTTCACTTTATATGCAAGCCTATGCTAATGGTTCGGCGATAGTTGCACAGGCCTTAGGTGGCACAGCGTTTATCTTTTTGTCACTGTCTGGATATGCGTTAACAACTGGAAAGAATTTTAATTTCCTAACTGGATTCTTATTTACAGGGATGATGGTTGCTATGGTAGCGATCATCGCAAACATATTTCTTCAAATACCAGCGCTTAGCTTAGCCATTTCTGCAGCTGTGATTCTTCTAATGTCAGGATTAATTCTGTTTGACACTAGCCGAATTATTAACGGTGGGGAACGCAACTATATTATGGCGACTGTATCCTTGTATCTAAGCATCTTTAATATTTTTATTCACCTACTGAGTTTATTAGGTGCGCTTACAGGACGAAATTAACAATAGATTACAGAGCTGAGCATTCAAGACTTGGTCAGTAGTTCGGTTTTAAAAAGCCCCGTATCAACGGGGCTTTTTATTTATAGCTGCACTGTATTACTAATATCCGTATTAGCCTTTTTGGCAACAAATGTGGCTACGATATTTGTAAAGCTATCACTTCGCAGTGAGTTGAATTTTAGAGTAACCAAAATGTACTTATACAACATAGAGTATTATGCTTAGTATGAAATTTTCCCTCGTTGTATATTCAGCGCCCTACTCTTCGCAATCAGCCGCAACAGCGTTGCATTTTGCGCAGCAATTATTAATTCAGGGGCATGAGATATATAGGCTATTCTTTTTTGGCGATGGTGTGCACAACGCCAGTAAACTGGCTGTAGTGTCACAGGATGAGACTCATATACAGCAACAGTGGGACAGCTTGATAGCCGAGAACAATATTGATTCCGTCGTTTGTGTAAGCTCAGCACTTAAACGTGGAATTATTAATCTAGAGGAATCCAATCGTCATGACTTGGAATCTATAAGCCTTTCAGATAGTTCTGAAATCGCCGGGCTGGGACAACTGATCGATGCCAGCATTAATTCTGACAGATTAGTGAATTTCGGCTGAGAACATGAATACTACAAATAGTAATACTGAAATTACCTTGCTTGCTCGTTCAGCTCCGTATGGCAGTGGTGCTGCAAAGCTTTGTCTCGATGTGTCAATCGCAGCAGCTGTATTTGAGCAAACTGTAAATTATGTGTTCCTTGATGACGGCATTTATCAAGTGCTAGACGAGCAAGATGCATCGCCAATAAATAGTAAATCTCTTGGAAAAACCTTAGAAGCGCTTGGCTTGTATGGAATCGAAAAACTTTATGTTGATGAAGATTCGTTGAGAAAAAGAAATCTAAGCACTGACCAGCTCTTACCTCAAGTCGAATTGGTGAACGCTGATGCTATTAAAAAATTTATTAATCAATCAAAATTTGTACTGACGCTATGACAAGTTTGCACACTATTACTAAACCGCCTTCCGCAGCTGCTCTTCAAAGTTGTGCAAAATTTCTGAGCGAAGGTGATTCTATTCTTCTTCTTGAAGATGGTGTCTATTACAGCGCGGACGCAAACAACTGGCCCGCACTTCCCCTTGGAACTAAAGTGTACGGGCTAAAAGAGGACTTTGTTGCTAGAGGTTTATCTAAAATTGTTGATAGACAAGTTGAGCTAGTAGATTATGCTCGCTTCGTACAACTTAGTTGTGAGCATGACAAGGTTGTCAGCTGGCTATAGTAAGCCGGTTTCTTAGTAAGCAAACTATTTTGATCAATATATTATTCCAGAGAGACACAGGTTTTTAGAAGTGAACAAGCGCAACGAAAATTCGAAAACCTCTATTCAAGGCTACGAACCCGCCCGGCCCCTTAAAATAGGTGATCAACTCATCGAGTTGGATAAGGAAGGTTTTTTACGGAACTTGTCAGATTGGAATCAAGATGTCGCTACAAATATTGCTCTAAATGAACACATCTACTTAAGCCCAGCCCATTGGGAAGTAGTAAAGCTATTGAGGGTCTTTTATAAGCGGCACCAACTTTCACTAGCGTCACGGGCTTTGGTTAGCTTGGTAAAGAGAGAGCTCGGCGTTGAAAAAGGTAAGAGCGCTTATCTGATGAAGCTATTTAGAGGTAACCCAGCAAGAACTGCGAATAAAATAGCCGGCCTTCCTAAACCTGACAATTGCCTGTAAATTCCAACCTGCTAAGCACCTGACTGGAACCACTCTAGGTCATTTCGGAGCTTGACCACTTCGCCGATAATAATAATAGTCGGTGCCTGTAGATTTGCTTCTGCTGCCACTTCCACAAGAGAGCCTAGCTCACTGCATAGCACTCGCTGAGTTTTAGTAGTGCCTTGTTGAATAACTGCCACTGGCATCGATGCTTTCATACCATGGTCTATTAGCGACACACATATATTTTCTAGTCCGTGCAGTCCCATATAAAATACTAGAGTTTGCTGATCTCGAGCCATTGATTTCCAATCCAGGTTCTTACCTTCTGCTACTCGATGGCCAGTCATAAACCTCACAGATTGGGCATAATCTCGATGAGTTAAAGGTATTCCTGCATAAGCAGCGCATCCTGACGCTGCTGTTATACCCGGAACTATTTGGAAGGGTATTTCATTCTCAGCAAGTGTTTGCAGCTCTTCGCCACCTCTGCCGAAGATAAAGGGGTCGCCCCCTTTTAAGCGCAGAACTTTCTTGCCTTCATTTGCCAGGCGAACCAACAGTTCGTTGATGGATTCTTGTTCCATGCTGTGATTAGCTCGAGCTTTCCCCACATGGATCTTTTCTGCATCGGGACGCAATTTGCTCATTATTTCATCTGACACCAAGCGATCATATAAAACCACATCGGCTTTGTGCATTAAGCGAAGAGCCTTCAAAGTAAGAAGGTCTGGATCGCCTGGCCCAGCGCCCACAAGATATACTTCACCCGTCTTTGGAATAGAGTCTGCAGCTGCCAATTTTTCTTCAAGGGATGCTCTGGCTAGCTCCTGCTGCCCGCTATAAACAAGTTCGGGTATGTCGCTTTCCAATAGTTGTTCCCAAAAGTTAACTCGCGAACTGAAATTAGGAATGTCCGTTTTTATTTTTTCTCGATAGCTCTGTAATAAGCGCGCCAATTGATCTATACGGTTGGGTAGCATGGTTTCATTAAGTTCTTTTATCTTTCGGGTAAGTACTGGCGATGCGCCCGATGAAGAGATTGCCACAAGCAGAGGGGATCGATCGACAATTGCAGGCATGATAAAGCTACATAAGTCTGGTTGGTCTACAACATTCACAGGTAACTTTTTTTGATTTGCTGCTGCTGCTACTAATTTGTTAATAGCGGAGTCATCGGTAGCAGCGATAACTAGTACAGCGTTGTGTAGATGCTTCGCTGAAAATTGTGAAGTTATCAATTCAGCGTGATTCTCACTTGCCAGATTAATTACTTCTTCAGAAAAATTAACTGAGACAAATCTTAAAGTTGCACCAGCGCGCAATAGGAGGCTAGCTTTTCGAGCCGCTAAAACGCCACCCCCAACAATTAAGCAATCCTTATTTCTAATATTGAGAAATAGGGGAAGAAAATCCATTAAGCAATATACTCCAGACCGTCCATGTAGGGAATAAGAACACCCGGAACCTGGATCCGACCATCAGCTTGTTGATTGTTCTCAAATATGGCTACCAGTGTTCTGCCAACAGCAAGACCTGAGCCATTAACAGTATGCACAAGTTCCGGCTTGCCTGATTCAGGGTTGCGCCAGCGCGCTTGCATGCGTCTCGCTTGAAAGTCTGTGAAGCTACTGCAAGAAGAAATTTCGCGATAACAATTTTGAGAAGGAAGCCACACTTCTAAATCATATGTTTTCGCAGAGCCGAAGCCCAAGTCGCCACCACAAAGTATTACTTTTCTGTAGGGCAAACCTAATAGTTGTAGAATGTTTTCAGCATGGCTGGTTAATTCTTCAAGCGCCACCGCAGATTGCTTCGGATCGACAATCTGCACAAGCTCTACTTTTTCAAATTGATGCTGCCGGATCATGCCCTTAGTATCCTTGCCATAGCTTCCGGCTTCTGATCGAAAGCAAGGGGTATGGGCAACATATTTAAGTGGTAATTGCTCTTCCTCAATAATTTCATCCCGCACAAGGTTAGTTACAGGAACTTCGGCAGTAGGAATTAAATAGTATTCTTGATCTCCTCGCAGTTTAAATAGATCTTCTTCAAATTTTGGAAGTTGCCCTGTGCCTTGTAGTGAATCTTTATTGACTAGATAGGGAACATTCAATTCCTCGTATCCATGATCCTTGCCATGAGTGTCGAGCATAAATTGAATCAAGGCGCGATGTAGCTTCGCTGTGGCACCTCGCATAACAACAAATCTAGAACCAGTCAGTTTGCTTGCAGCCATGAAGTCCAATCCTTGCGCCAGCGTTTCTCCTAGTTCACCGTGATCTTTTATTTCAAAATCGAATAGTCTAGGATTACCCCAGGTCATAACCTCAACATTCTTGCTTTCATCGTCACCGGCAGGTACATCGTCTGCCGGCACATTAGGAACTCCAAGTAAATAGTCGCTTAACTCAGTTTGCAGGTCATTGAGTCTTTCTTTTTTCTGCTCTAACTCTTGTTTCAAGGATTCCATGGAGTTAAGTATTTCACTGATATCTTCTCCAGAGGCTTTTGCTTGACCAATGGCCTTTGACCGGGAATTACGTTCGTTCTGTAAGGCTTCTGTTTGTAACTGAAGCTCTTTGCGCTGACTATCTAAAGCTGCTAGTCGTTTTGTATCTAGCTCAAACTTTTTAATCTTCAGTCTTTTAGCAATTTGTTCTGGATCAGCTCTAATCCACTTTGGATCTAACATTTTCCTATTCCTAGATTAATCGATTAAAACAACAAGCGAGTAAATTGCATGCCTGCAAAGGCAGCGAGGAGACAAAACGCTACGCTACTCAATATATAAAAAAGAGCAGTATTGTAGTTGCCCTGTTGAAACAACAAAAGTGCATCCAGTGAAAACGTAGAAAAAGTGGTCATTGCTCCGAGAAAACCAATCATCAATATCGGCCTCCATTGATCGACCAATTGGATTTTTTCTGTGAATACTATGAACAGCACCCCAATTAAGAATGAGCCAATTATGTTAACGCTCAACGTCCCTAGTGGAAAGTCGGAGCTATTGTATTTTTCTGCTAGGCCACTTAACCAGTAGCGCGTCATTGCGCCTATGGCACCACCCAGAGCTATCGACAAGTAGGAGTACATGTTTCTAAAGGCTACCGATTGAATTTAAATAGGGTTTCAAGGTCATGAAATCACTGAACGTAACTATTTTCGATTACATCGATTCCAGCCGGCGGAACAAATTCAAATAGGCCATCCGCTAATTTTTGATTGTGCTCTATATTCTCAAATTGCCAGACCGTCTGCTGACCGTTTTTGCTATTCAGATAAATCATATCTAGCTCCCCTGCCTGGAAGTTAATAGATATGGTTCGGTAGACGCTATCAGAAGCCTTAGGTGTGAGTTCGAATTCTGCAGTTCCCACATCCTCATCAGTAAGTGTTTCGATAGAATATTCTGTCGCCAGATTTTCGGTTCTCCCACTTAGTAACTGTGCTGCAAGCTCCGATCGACTGCTATCCCATTCTTCAATGACAACTTGGTCGAGGTCGGGCTGGTAGTTCCAGAGCAGTGTACCGTTGGTAACGATCAACTCTGGAAAAGGCGAAAGCGTTTCCCAGTAAAAGCCGTTAGGTTTTTTTAGATACATTTGAATATTACTTTCTTCGAGAATGCCGCCGTCTGATTCGACGATTAGCTGGACTACGTCAGCGGAAACGGATTCGATTTCACCCAGCAACACTTTTAAGTTATCAAATGCGACGGACTGGGCATTGGCAATGTTTATAGTGGCGCTTAAGCAGCATGCAACAGCAGGCGCGGTTAGAATATTTTTCATAATGCTCACTAGTGTAGAGGAAGTTACCCTCGTGGCGGAGGGGGTGCGATTACTTCTCGAGATCCATTGCCACTCATTTCTGATACTACCCCAGCGGCTTCCATCGATTCAATCATCCTGGCCGCACGGTTATAACCTATACGTAGTTTTCTTTGTACTGCCGAAATTGATGCCTTACGAGATTCAGTTACAAAATTCACAGCTTCGTCGTAGAGAGCATCACTCTCTTCGCCTTCGCTATCGCCTTGCGAGCCGAAAGCCCCCATATCCATATCGTCAGCAGCCTGAGTGATTGATTCTATGTATACCGGCTGGCCTCGAGTTTTCCAATCCGCAACAACTCGATGAACTTCCTCATCACTTACAAAAGCGCCATGAACACGTGTTGGAACACCCCCACCAGGAGGGAGAAACAACATATCTCCATGACCGAGAAGTTGCTCAGCTCCGCCTTCGCCAAGAATCGTTCTGGAGTCAACTTTTGACTGCACCATGAACGACAGTCTGGTCGGTATATTTGCTTTGATCAGCCCAGTTAAGACATCAACCGACGGTCTCTGCGTGGCTAATATTAAATGAATGCCTGCAGCTCGAGCTTTTTGCGCTATGCGCGCGATGAGCTCTTCAACCTTCTTTCCCACAACCATCATCATGTCAGCTAGCTCATCAACGATTACGACGATACAGGGCAAGGTTTCTAATTCAGGTGCTGATTGTTCTTCTGCCAATAGCATTGGGTCAGGCAGCCAAGTTGGGTCGAGGATTGGCTTACCGATTTGCTTAGCATCAGTAACCTTTTTGTTAAATCCGGTTAAGTTTCTGACACCGAGAAATGACATTAGTTTATAGCGCCGCTCCATCTCCGCTACACACCAACGAAGTCCATTAGCAGCATCTTTCATGTCAGTAATTACCGGTGTCAGTAAATGTGGAATGCCGTCATAAACGGAAAGCTCCAACATCTTAGGATCAATCATGATTACCCGAACTTGTTCTGGAGTAGACTTGTACAACAGGCTCAGAATCATGGCGTTGATACCTACTGATTTGCCTGACCCTGTAGTGCCTGCGACCAGCAAATGTGGCATCTTGGCAAGGTCGACGATAATCGGTTTACCAACTATGTCATGACCCAAGGCCATGCTTAGAGCAGAGTTAGCGCGATCGAATTCAGGTGATGCCAAAACCTGACTTAGCAATATCATCTCTCGCTTCTCATTAGGAATTTCCACACCAATGACAGTCTTGCCAGGAATAACTTCCACAACTCGAACCGAAACAATAGCCAGTGAGCGGGCTAAATCTTTCGCAAGGTTTGTAATCCTGCTGACTTTGATTCCGGGCGCAGGCTGAACTTCAAAGCGGGTGATTACTGGCCCTGGATTTACTGCCGTAACTTCAATTTCAATACCAAAATCCTTTAGTTTTAGTTCTAATAATTTTGACATCGCTTCTAGAGATTCTTTTGAAAACCCAGACTCGTTAGTTTCCTGCCACGCATCCAACAATCCTATTGCAGGTAATTCCTTGATCGATGTAGTTGCAAAAAGAGAGCCCTGCTTTTCTTTTTCGACTCGAGGGCTTTTGGCGGCCTTCTTCGGTGCTAGCGCTTTTATAGTCGGACGCACTCGTTTCTTTTCTTTCTCAATATGGATATCCAAGACTTTCTTCCGACTCTCAAGGCGTTCTTTTGTGGCTATTTCCTGCTTCTTAGATTCGATCCACTTAGTGATCTTTATTTTTATTAAGGAGTAAAGGGACAGGCTTGTCGCACCAATTTTATCGATAAACACCAACCAGGAGATGGCCACAGTTATAGTTAAGCCGAACAAGAAAATTGCAAAGAACAACAAGGTGCTGCCTAGGGTGGCCAGTAATGGTACGCTGATATCGGCAACCATAGAGCCGACCCATCCACCGGCCAAGTAACTAACATCAGAAGGGATTTCAAAATGGAGAGTTGCTAGGCCAGCAGCTGAGACCATTAACAGGAAAAAGCCTGAGGTCTTTAGTGCAAACATTGGCCAAGAGAATTCTGCATCCAATTTTGACTCTCTAAATGAGGTGTAGACCTTGTAGGCTAGCAATGCAGGAAAACCAAAAGCTAGGTAGCCTAATAGGTGCAATAATATATCTGCTAACCAGGCGCCATAAACTCCGACAGCGTTTGAAACGTCATCTCCGCTTCCTGTTGTCGTAAAACCAGGGTCAGCTGGCGAGTAGCTCAATAGCGCGATAATGAGAAACAAGCCAAGTAGGAAATACACGATTAAAGTGCCCTCGCGTACTAAGCGTTGCATTAGCCCTGTGATTTCAGCTTCTTTCTTAGTTTTTCTCATTGAGACATTTTTCAATTTATTCAAACACCTGCGCGTAGTTTATATGATCGATTCGAGAATAGTTAGGGATAGTTCAATATCTGTAAACTGAAATCGCTTACTGGCTTAGACCGTCAATAAAACCCTTTGTGACTATCCATAAGATATCTCATAGGTTATCGGGCAAAGTGCAGAGTTATTAAGTTCTTTAGCCTCCGGGTAAAGCAGCTAGATATGGATCAACAGACCATTTTCCCTTAGGCCTGGTTAAGTAGATCAAATAGCCAGCGAGATGAGAGTTCGGCTAAAAAATTGAGTAGAATGGGAAATTAATATCACCGCTATTTTTATAATCTTGAAAATATGCAAAATCAACCTTAGGAAGCAGTACATGACGGACGTTCAACACCACCGATTGATAATTCTCGGTTCTGGCCCAGCCGGCTACACGGCAGCTGTATACGCTGCCAGAGCAAATCTTGACCCGGTTCTCATCACTGGCCTAATACAGGGTGGGCAGCTTACGACAACTACTGATGTAGATAATTGGCCAGGAGATGTGGAAGGCTTGCAGGGTCCCGATTTAATGAACCGGATGAAGAACCATGCAGAAAAATTTGATACACAAGTAATTTTTGACCACATCAACAAGGCTGAACTTAGTGTAAGACCATTTAAGCTAAGTGGAGATAATGGAGTCTATAGCTGCGATGCGCTGGTTATTGCGACCGGTGCATCTGCACAATATCTGGGCCTGGAGTCGGAAGAAGCTTTCATGGGGAAAGGTGTCAGTGCTTGCGCTACCTGCGATGGTTTTTTCTATCGGAATAAACCAGTTGCAGTAATAGGTGGAGGAAATACCGCTGTCGAAGAAGCTTTGTATCTTTCAAATATATGCTCTCACGTCACTCTGGTTCACCGAAGGGACTCTCTGCGAGCTGAAAAAATTCTGCAGAAAAAGTTATTTGAACGCGTAGATGAGGGTAAAGTCTCAATAGCTTGGGACCACACACTAGAAGAAGTGCTCGGTGATGATATGGGCGTAACCGGAGTTCAGATCAAGCATACCGAGTCTGATGAGGCTCAAAAGCTTGAAGTAGATGGAGTATTTATTGCCATTGGACATATTCCTAATTCAGAACTGTTCACTGATCAGCTTCTGATGAAAAACGGCTATGTCACTGTGAACACCGGTCTCGGTGGTAATGCAACAGAAACCAGTGTCGCCGGCGTATTTGCGGCCGGTGATATCGCCGATAAAATATATCGACAAGCGGTTACCAGTGCTGGGTTTGGTTGTATGGCTGCCCTCGATGCCGAGAAGTTTCTAGATGATTAGCGCCCAGGATTTATAATCTCAAATGCCTGTACCCTGGCTCGAAGACGACGATCAAGAATTCCCCGGCGTGCATGAGGCTCTCGAAGAACCAAATGGGCTGCTTGCTGCTGGCGGTAGCTTGGCGCCCTCTCGTCTTTTGAGCGCTTATAGCAAAGGTATTTTCCCCTGGTATGAACTAGACCAACCAATCTTATGGTGGTCACCAGACCCGCGCTTAATATTAGTTCCAGATAATTTACTGGTATCACGTAGTCTGGCAAGGCTGAAGCGGCGAAATAGCTATAGCTTTTCGATAGACAAAAAATTTGTAGAAGTTATGCAAAACTGTGCGGCAGCAAGACCCGGTAGTGATGGAACGTGGATTACCGATGAAATGTTTAGCGCCTATAGCATATTGCATCAAGAAGGCGTCGCCCACTCGGTTGAAGTGTGGTCCGGAGCAAGACTGGTGGGCGGCCTTTATGGCGTCGCGATTGGGAAAGTATTTTTTGGTGAATCTATGTTCAGCAAGGAAGATAACACCTCAAAACTGGCCCTGGTTTATTTAGTCAATCAATTGCAAAGCTGGGGCTTTGAATTAATAGATTGTCAGGTAACCAGCAATCACCTGCTTTCTCTTGGAGCGACAGAAATTTCTCGGAATCATTTCATGGAGGAATTAGATAGACTCCTTGTTCAGCAAGCACTGCCCATTGCTTGGCAAGATGACAGCCCGGCTGAGAACAAATAAGTTAATTTGTTAATATTATTGATAAGCGATGTAGTTAAATCTAACTATGAATTCCAAGACTGAATTAATTAGCTCAATACGGCTTTTTCGAACCTCGCCCCACGCTTGCAGTTACAAGGCGGATGAAATTGCGGTTACAGTGTTTGTTGATCCTGAGCTGGAGATTGATCAGGATCTCAACAGTAAACTAAGTGAATTAGGCTATCGCCGCAGCGGTGCTCACTTGTATCGCCCGGATTGTGATAATTGTAATGCCTGTGTGTCTTGTCGACTCCCAGTCCAAAGTTTTCAACAACAGCGTCGACATAAAAAAATTTGGAAGAAAAATCAGGATTTATATGTAAAAGAAGCGGCTGTGGTCGACGACAAAAACAGTTTTGAGCTGTATGAAAAGTACATTAACACGCGTCATAGCGATGGAGACATGTACCCTGCTACCATCGAGCAGTTCGAAGCCTTTATCTGCTCCGGTACTTCAACTACCAGGTTTTTAAAATTCTTCTTAGAGGACAGATTGGTAGCTGTAAGCGTCACAGATCAGCTGAGCCAAGGACTATCAGCCGTTTATACCTTCTTCGATCCGGATCTTAATTCACGTTCACTCGGCAACTATGTCATTCTCTGGCAGGTAGAAGAGGCTCGACGCCTTCTGCTCCCTTATGTCTATCTAGGGTATTGGATTAAGGATTGCCAAAAGATGGCCTATAAGAGTAGCTTTCGCCCTCTTGAACTTTTCATAGATCGTAACTGGTTACTATTACGTTGAAGCAAAGAAAGGCGGGTCACAGAGGCTATGATTTTGCTAATCGAGGAAAAATGCGGCACAATGCGCCCGCTTACAACCCTCTGAGGATTGCCGATGGCAAAAGAAGACCAGATTGAAATGGAAGGTGAAGTCGTTGATACCCTTCCGAATACCATGTTCCGAGTTAAGCTGGAGAATGGGCATATTGTGACTGCACATATTTCAGGAAAAATGCGTAAAAACTACATTCGAATTCTTACAGGCGATCAGGTGCGCGTTGAACTAACACCCTATGACTTAACTAAGGGGCGGATAACCTACCGGGCTCGATAGGCAAAGCAATTTCAGTATACCCATTTATGCAGATCTAGGTTTTCATCCTAGCACCAGCTTTTTAGATTCTATTGGCCGACTTAGCTTTTTTCTTTGCTTAGTTCTTTCTTGAACTGGCTTTTCCGCCCTTTGATTTCCAATTCTATTTTGCCGTCTTTGACGGTGACAAATACTTCGCCGCCGTTATCAGCCAACTCGCCAAATAGTATGTCCTCAGCTAGTGCTTTTTTCAGCTTTTCCTGAATAAGCCTAGCCATTGGGCGCGCACCCATAGATTCGCTATAGCCGTGCTCTACAAGCCAATCCACCGCATCTTCATCGACGTTGAGAAGAACTTTCTTTTCATCCAGTTGTACCTGCAGGTCAACCAGAAATTTGTCTATAACTGTGCGGATTGTTTCCGGTGTTAGAGAGCTAAATTGTATGACGCCATCAAGCCGGTTTCTAAATTCAGGTGTAAAAGCTTTTTTAATGATTTCCATACCATCAGTGGTGTGATCTTGCTCAGTAAAACCGATGGACGATCGAGCCATTTCTTGGGCGCCAGCATTGGTGGTCATGATTAATATGACATTACGGAAATCGGCTTTACGACCATTATTATCCGTCAACGTTCCGTGGTCCATTACCTGTAACAACAGGTTGAATACATCCGGGTGTGCTTTCTCTATTTCATCTAACAGCAAGACACAGTGAGGACTTTTCGTTACTGCTTCAGTTAGTAGACCGCCCTGGTCAAAGCCAACATATCCAGGAGGCGCACCGATTAACCGCGAAACAGTATGGCGTTCCATATATTCAGACATATCAAACCTAAGTAATTCAATGCCCATAATCTTAGCGAGCTGACGGCTGACTTCGGTTTTACCTACTCCGGTTGGGCCTGAGAACAAAAATGAGCCGATTGGTTTCTCGCTTTCGTTTAAGCCTGCTCGGGATAATTTAATAGCTGTGCTTAGGGAAGCAATCGCTGGATCTTGGCCGAATACAACCATCTGCAAATTTGGCTCAAGGTTCTTTAACGAATCGATATCGGAGCTGGAAACATGTTTTGGTGGAATACGAGCCATGGCTGCAACAACACGCTCCATATCAGGGGCTTGGATAAGTTTCTTGCGCTTACTTGCAGGTTGAAGTCGCTGAAATGCCCCCGCCTCATCTATGACGTCAATGGCTTTATCTGGCATATATCGATCATTAATGTATTTCCCAGCAAGCTCAGAAGCAGCTTTTAGGGCTTTATTGCTATAACGCAAATCATGATGCTCTTCGAAGCGAGACTTTAAGCCTTTCAAAATACGATAAGTTGTATCTACATCTGGTTCATCTACATCGATTTTTTGAAAGCGACGTGATAACGCGCGATCTTTTTCAAAAATACCCCGGTACTCCTGATACGTGGTAGATCCGATGCACCTCATATTTCCCGAAGTTAGCGCTGGCTTCAATAAATTAGAGGCATCCATCACGCCACCTGAAGCTGCACCAGCGCCAATTATGGTGTGAATTTCATCGATGAAAAGAATTGCATTTTCATTTTTCTTGAGCTCGGCTAACAAAGCCTTAAAGCGTTTTTCAAAATCTCCACGATATTTAGTTCCCGCGAGTAATGCCCCTAAATCTAAAGAATAGATAACACTCTCAGCAAGGACTTCGGGGACTGTTTTTTCCACGATTAGTTTTGCCAATCCCTCTGCGACTGCAGTTTTACCAACCCCGGACTCCCCAACTAACAGAGCATTATTTTTCCGCCGCCGAGATAGCACTTGAATAACTCGGGTAACTTCATCCTCTCTACCAATCAGTGGGTCAACGCGCCCTTGCTCGGCTTCGGTATTCAAGTTGGTGGCAAAGCTATCTAGAGGGTTTGAAGAAGAATCAGCAATACCCTCTTCCCCTTGCTGTGCCCCTGAAGATTCTGCCGGGTCATCATGCCCTGGGATTTTAGAAATACCGTGGGTCATAAAGTTAACAATATCGATACGCGCCGCATCTTGTTGTTTGAGAAAATGAACCGCCTGACTTTCTTGTTCACTGAATATAGCGACTAAGACATTTGCCCCCGTAACTTCGCGTTTTCCCGAAGACTGAACATGAAATACGGCTCTTTGGAGAACTCGCTGAAAACCCATCGTCGGTTGAATTTCGAGAGACGACTCTGATTCAGGAATAAGTGGAGTTGTGGTGTCAACAAAATCGACTAACTCACTGCGCAGCTTGCTGAGATCGCAATCACAGGCGATCAAAACGTTAGATGCGACTTCATTATCAAGTAACGCAAGCAATAGATGCTCTACTGTCATGTATTCGTGGCGCTTCTTTTTTGCACCTTTAAATGCGTAATTTAATGTTGCTTCGAGATCTTTACTTAACATAGCTAGTGAAATACTCGTCTTTAGTAATTGACTTTATCGAATGGCTTTCTATACCCATTTCGCCCTGCTGCTTAGCTTTCTGCGATTATTGTTCAACCAAGTCTGGAAGCCCTATTATTGCTTTATTGGTACGCCTCGGACCATTTTCAATCCTTAAGGCAAGCTACCTATCAACTTCAACAGAACACAATAATGGCTGCTCACATTCTCTCGAGTAATCATTTACCTGCGCTGCTTTAGTCTCGGCAACATCCTTACTATAGACTCCACAAACACCTTTGCCTTCCGTGTGAACTTTCAGCATGACTTGAGTGGCTTTCTCGACGTTCAAATTGAAAAAAGAGCGTAGCACATCAACAACAAAGTCCATTGGGGTGTAGTCATCATTTATTAAAACTACTTTGTAAAGTGGCGGCTGCTCCAGTTTGGGTTTGTCAGTGATAGTGGCATGACCAATATCATGGTTCGAGTCACTATCTTCACGAGAATTCCTAGGTTCTAGCGGCGATTTGCTTATCTCTAATTCTAGTAGATTTTTACTAGTAATACTCATAACAAGAATGTCTAAAAAGAGGTCTTAATTAACGCGGTTGGATCCAAATATCGCTGCCGATTATACCTTTAATTGGGGCATAACGCTTAAATATCAAGGTGTGATTAAGGATCAAATGAACAGTATGACCGCCAAAGAGCTTTGACTTTTAAATACTTATCGTGTATGCATTATCATTGATACATAATTAAAAATAAATCTTTACAAAGAATAATAATTAAGAATGATGATAAGAAGCACGGAGTATTCCAATGAGTACCGGGCAAGTTAAGTGGTTTAATAATGCAAAAGGCTTCGGTTTTATCCTCCCTGATGGTGGTGGAGGCGATTTGTTCGCCCATTACTCTGCAATCGGTATGGATGGGTACAAGACTTTAAAAGCCGGGCAAATTGTCACGTTTGATAAAATTGAAGGCCCAAAAGGGTTGCACGCTGCAAATATTAAGGCAGCCGATGACTCAGAGACATCAGTAGGCGAAGCTGTTGAAAACAGTGCCAACGAAGCGGCCTCAGCCGAAGAAGCAGTAATAGCCTCTGCTGCGACTATTGAAGCGCCAGCTGAGGAACCGGCAGTAGACTACGAACAATCTTAGAATTTCTCCGGCTGACCATTAAATGGCCATGCTGAGACGGTTTAGCGGAAACAGATGCTTAACGCCCAATGCTATGCTTTCTATTCAAAGCTCGTTCATTGAGAGACAATTGCGTTCGTCTTGCTAAAGCCAATATGCCTTCCGATGCCCAAAATATTGCTATTCAACAAACCCTTTGGTGTGCTCTCTCAGTTTACCTCTGCCGATGGTCAGCCCACGTTGGCGAATTTTATTTCCGATAAAGGATTTTATGCTGCTGGTCGTCTAGACAAAGACTCCGAAGGCCTTATGCTGCTCACTGACGATGGCAAGTTGCAGCAGAAAATTTCTGAACCAAAATTTAAAACCGCAAAAATTTATCACGTACAAGTTGAAGGCGAAATTGATCAGCTGGCAATCAATAAGCTCACCACCGGTATCATGTTAAAAGATGGCTTGAGCTTACCAGCCCTCGCTACAGCAATCATTGAACCTGAAATCTGGAAAAGAGACCCTCCTATTCGAAAGCGAGAACATATACCAACTAGCTGGCTTGAAATTTTCATTACCGAGGGCAGGAACCGTCAGGTAAGGCGGATGACGGCAGCTGTTGGATTTCCAACACTGCGCTTGGTTAGGATACAAGTTGGGGAGTTTAAGCTGGGTGATTTACAGCCGGGCGAGTCGCTATTGACACAAACTTAAGTAGAGGCTGCGTCCCATTTCGACAAGGCAGCCTTGTCCGACTCAGTGCTTTCTACCCAGACGGCCGACTTACCGACACCCTGCTTTTTCCAAAATGGTGCTTTATTCTTTAAATAATCCATGATGAATTGAGCTGCATCAAAGGCATCCTGTCGATGCTCACTAGCTGTCCCCACAAAAACAATCTGATCGCCAGGATAGAGATGCCCAATTCTATGCACTAGCCTGGTAGCGAGAAGCGACCACCTTTTGTTTGCCTGATCCACAATATCCTGAAGATTTTTTTCGGTCATTCCAGGGTAGTGCTCTAGATGAAGGAAGCTTATCTTTGAATCACCGACATGAGATCGATCATAAATCTCTCTAACTAAGCCAGTAAAAGTTACAATAGCGCCGGCATCAACAGCTGTTTTACGCAAGAGACTGTATTCAGCTCCTAGTTCAAAGTCTTGTTCTTGAATACTAATCATTCTCAGCCACCGGTCATTGGAGGGAAAAAAGCAACTTCGTCATCCTCTTGGAGAGTACTTTCATAATTCGCCACAATTTGATTAACCGCCACTAAAACAGCACGCTCAGAATTAAATATGCTCGCCGCTTCAGGTGAGAGCGTAACCAAGTAATCGATTAAGTCAGCAACTGTAGAAACGGTTTCAGGAAGCTCCATACTGTCCTCCTGTTTGTTTAGTGCTTCTCGAATGCTGGCGAAGTAATAAATATTTATCATGCTGATAACCCTATGCCCGGCGGTAATCGCCGCTCTTCCCACCTGACTTTTCTTGGAGGCAGATACTACTAATAACCATATCTTTATCCACAGCTTTGCACATGTCATAAACCGTAAGACCTGCAACTGAAACTGCAGTGAGTGCTTCCATTTCAATTCCAGTAGGGCCGTTAACTTTGCAAGTCGCGGTAATTTCTACACAGCAGGCTGCGGCATTAAGGCTCAGGCTAACATCCACCGAAGTTAGCATTAGGGGGTGACAGAGTGGGATCAGTTGAGAACAGGATTTTGCCGCCAGAATTCCGGCAATACGCGCTACCGCGAGAACATCCCCTTTTTCGTGTCCGCCCGCGGCAATCAATTGCAATGTTGTGGCAGCCATTTTAATTGTGCCAGTAGCAACAGCGACCCGTTGGGTCAGAGGTTTATTTCCGACGTCAACCATTCTTGCATTTCCTTCATCATCCAGGTGACTAAGTTTACTCATTGCTCTTCAATTTCCTAAAGTTAAGGCATTATCCATGTTTCGTAACTTAAGCTAAAGCCAAGTTTTGGTTCTTCTGAGGTGACGATTTAACATGGAATCATATAACATTGATTGCTGGAGCTTTACGGATCAAGCCGAAAGCTAAAAAAAGCTTCGAGAACAACTTGTTAACTTGATGATCCAGGGCTTCGCTAAAGTGAACATTGGAATTTTCAGATGGATCTAAAAAATAGTAGTGCTCTCCCCCACATCACAGTCGCCACAGTTGTGGAAAAGGCATCCAAGTTTCTCCTCGTGAGGGAGAAAGCCAATGGGCAGATAGTTTATAATCAACCGGCTGGGCATTTGAAGTGCGGTGAGAGTTTAACGACAGCAGCACTGCGTGAAACCTTTGAAGAAACGACATGGCGAATAAAAATAACTTCCTTGCTCGGCATCTACAATTACCTATCTGCAGCTAATGGCGTAACATATGTTCGCCATTGCTTTATCGCAGAACCAATCTGGCAAGAGCCCGAAGCAAAGCTCGACTCTGATATCCTCGATGCCGTTTGGTTGTCCATCGACGAGATTATACAAAAAACAGCTGAACTGCGAAGTCCGCTCGTGCTTACCGTACTCAAAGACTATGTCGCAGGCAACTCTTACCCCCTTTCAGTTATTCGCGACTCATAAAAAAATGTCTAAGCAATCAACTTCCGACCAAATAACTTCTCAGCGAGTAATAGTAGGCATGTCCGGTGGAGTTGACTCGTCGGTTGCGGCCCACTTGTTGCAGCAGCAAGGTTATGCGGTAGAAGGCCTTTTCATGAAGAATTGGGAAGAAGATGATGGTACAGAGTATTGCACAGCGAAAGAGGATCTTTCGGATGCTCAGTCAGTCTGTGATGTACTCGGGATTCACTTACATACCGCAAATTTTTCTGCAGAATACTGGGACAATGTGTTTGAGCATTTTATCCGCGAGTACAAAGCTGGGCGGACTCCCAATCCCGATGTACTTTGCAATAGGGAAATTAAATTCAAAGCATTTCTAGAGTATGCCCAGGATTTAGGTGCCAACTATATAGCAACAGGGCATTATGTTAGGCGGGAGGATACCTCGGCCGGCGTTAATCTTTTGAAAGGTATAGATGGCAATAAGGACCAAAGCTACTTTTTGTGTGAAGTCAGTGAAGACTGCATTCGTAACAGTCTATTTCCATTAGGAGATTTAATGAAGACGGATGTTAGGAAAATAGCTAGCCAATTAGGATTACGAACCCACGATAAGAAAGACAGCACCGGCATCTGTTTTATCGGAGAGCGCAAATTTAAAGATTTTCTAGAGGCATATTTACCTGCTCAGCCCGGGAACATCGAAACCACGGAGGGCGATTTATTAGGCCGGCATGCAGGCCTTATGTACTACACCTACGGCCAACGGCAAGGTCTGGGAATTGGTGGCGTTAAAGATCGTCTCGATAAACCTTGGTATGTCGTAGAAAAAGATCTTGAGAAAAACATTTTAATTGTCGGGCAAGGTAATGAAAATACTGACTTATATTCTCAAGTACTCTTGGCTAGCGCCCCTACTTGGATAAACTCATCAGCGCCTGAGTTGTCTTTATGCTGTACAGCAAAGATCCGCTATCGACAAGTTGATCAGAAGTGCCGCGTAGAAAAGGCACAAAATGGCAGTGTGCAAGTAAACTTCGAGCAACCTCAACGAGCAGTCACACCAGGGCAGTATGTAGTTTTCTATGATGCAGATCATTGCCTCGGAGGTGCCATCATTGACAGTTATCTCGCCTAAATACAGCCAATGGGAATACCAAAATCTTGCAATGGCAGGAATTGCGCAGTGCGCTTACCTAGTAAACAGCCTCGCCAATGGGGGTGGTGCGTCCGAATATAATTTAGCTGCAAGCATTAACCCTCTACTAGCGCTCAACCCCCGCAGTGTCGAAGACGTCTATTCAAGCGCCGCCAACCTTGGTTTAGGTCTAAGAACTCTACAGAACATATTTAGCAATGAAAAAGTGCGAGAGAATACAGAGGTGATTCGCTATACCTTGGGAATTATGCATCTGCGAGGCAAACTGATCAGTAACAAGAGGGCACAAGGAATACTTAGAGAAAAACTGCAAGTAATCGCACCGCTTGATACGCTCGCTGCCTTAAATTCCTCTGACGAAAATGAAGCTGAGCGGAAATTAGCTGCAGAACAAATATATGAGCAGCTCGCCGACTTGTATCAGGATACAATTAGCACTCTCTCTTACCGAATTCAGGTTCAGGGGAAGATAGATAATTTAAAGGACAAGGACATCGCCAATAGAATTCGAGCGCTTTTGCTTGCAGGAATTCGATCTGCGGTTCTTTGGCACCAGCTTGGAGGTAGACGCTGGCATTTAGTTTTTTATCGCAAACGCATTTTACTATCAGTTGGAAATATCAGGCGGAAGTTAATTTCGTGGGTTTAGGATTTTAATATGGGAACGAACAACATTAGCCCGTTAATGGCCATTTCACCACTCGACGGCAGATATCAAAGCAAATGTGCTGAACTTTCGTCTTACTTCAGTGAATTTGCACTCATGCGCTATAGAGTTGAAGTTGAAGTGCGTTGGCTGCAAAAGTTAGCAGCCCACTCGGCGATTGAAGAACTACCCGAAATTAGCGCGGTTGGCACAACTTTCTTGGACCGAATCGTTACGGAATTCAGTCTTGAAGATGCTGAGCGAATCAAAGATATTGAAGCGACAACCAATCATGATGTAAAAGCCGTTGAATATTTCCTTAAACAAAAGCTCAGCACTCAACCAGATCTGGTCGAGCAACAGGAATTTGTGCACTTCGCCTGTACATCAGAAGACATAAACAACTTGGCTCATGGCCTGATGTTAAAAAACGGTCGAGATCAAGTACTTACCCCAGTACTTTATGAGTTAATAGATGTATTGACTGGATTGAGTAAGGATTTTGCCAGTCAGCCAATGTTGTCACGAACCCATGGCCAAGCGGCCTCCCCAACCACGGTGGGTAAAGAATTCGCTAATGTTGTCTATCGCCTCAAACGCCAAAGAGAACAAATACAACATTGCGAAATTCTTGGAAAAATCAATGGCGCAGTAGGTAACTATAATGCCCACACAGCGGCATACCCTGATATTAAATGGCAAAGCCTATCAGAGGAATTTGTTGAAGAATTAGGTCTAGGCTGGAACCCATATACAACGCAAATAGAACCCCATGATTATATTGCAGAGCTGTTTTCAGCTGTTGTCCGCTTTAATACCGTTCTTCTAGATTTTAATCGCGACATTTGGGCCTATATATCGCTTGGTTTTTTCATGCAGCGAACTATAGCCGGCGAAATTGGTTCCTCTACCATGCCTCACAAAGTGAATCCTATAGATTTTGAAAATTCCGAAGGTAACATTGGTATTGCCAATGCAGTACTTAATCACATGGCTGAAAAATTACCTGTGTCTCGCTGGCAGAGAGATTTAACCGACTCCACTGTGTTAAGAAATATGGGGGTGGGCATAGCGCATAGCCTAATTGCCTACAAGGCTACTCTGAAAGGACTTAGCAAACTGGAGCTCAATGCCACCACTATCGATGCTGATATAGATAGCAGCTGGGAAATATTGGCTGAACCAATCCAAACAGTCCTGCGACGATATCGAATAGATCAGCCCTACGAAAAGCTGAAAGATCTTACCCGTGGTAAGCAGATCGACCAACAATCGATCCAAGCATTTATTGAAAGCCTCCAAATTCCTGACTCAGCAAAGCAAGAGCTAAAGGCTATGACACCGCGGAGTTATATCGGCAATGCTGTTGCGCAGGCCGAAAATATTTGAATTCCTTCAAAATCTCACCAAGCTTTGAGCGTAAAGGGTTTTTAGAACAGTATTGGCAAAAAAAGCCTGTTCTCTTGCAAGGGTTAATCCCGGGATTTTTAGACCCCATAAGTCCTGAGGAGCTGGCTAGCCTTGCCTGTGAGGCTGAGATTGAGAGTCGAATAGTTAGAGCTTCCAAAGGTGGTGAATGGAAACTCACTGAAGGTCCCTTCCCTGAAATCACATTCCAGGAATTGCCCGATAACAACTGGACCGTCCTTGTGCAGGCAGTGGACCACTGGCTTGAATCAGTGGCACAGCTGAAGCACTGCTTTAATTTCGTCCCAAGTTGGCGTATTGATGATGTCATGGTGTCGTTCGCCACCGCGGGTGGTGGAGTCGGCCCTCATTACGATAACTACGATGTTTTTCTCATACAAGGCCTAGGATCACGGCGCTGGCGAATTGGTGCAAAGTGCAGCGAAACTTCACCTTTAGCTGACAATTCTGGATTGCGGATCATCGCGGAGTTTGATCAACACGAGGAGTACTTTCTGCAGCAAGGGGATGCTCTCTATATTCCACCTGGGTATTCTCACTGGGGCGTCGCTCAAACAGACAGTTTATGTTATTCCCTCGGATTTAGAGCACCTTCATTTGGCGAGATGCTGGAAGGGTTCAGTGACCGCATTATTGATAATTTACCAGCAACTAGACGCTTTGTTGATTACAAACCCAGTATTCCAAAGCGAGTTGGTGAGATTGACAGACAAGCTATAGATGAAATATTTCAAGAGCTTAAAGAATTAATTACATCTAAACCAGAATTTGAACGCTGGTTTGGCTGCTATGGGACCAGGAGTAAGTATCCGGATCAAATTACCCCACGCGTTAAGGCTATTCACTCCAATGACCTGTGCACTTTGTTGCAAAGCGCCCAGCTATGCCGGCATCCAGCTTCTCGCTATGCATTTCAAGACTACACTGAAAATTCTAAGCTTATTTTGTTTGTTGATGGGGAGGAATTTTTACTCGGAATTGACTTAATTAACCTCGTCTCTTTGCTATGCTCTTCAACAGCTCTAGATAACGATGATTTTTCTATTCTACTGGAGTCAAAAGCAGCGCAGGATCTAGTGGTTTCGTTGCTTAATCAAGGAAGTTTAACGCTGCAATCTTAGGATTAGTCGCCACATTCTTTAATCACAACAATTCTTGACCTTGACAAGAAAGTTTATAGATCCCGCTCGCTGGCATTTGCGAATTCCCGCATAAGATCACTATAACTATGTACAGCTGGAAATTGCGGAAACTCGGCGATGACATTTTCGGGAGCTTTGAAAAGGATCCCCGCATCGGCCTCAGAAAGCATTGTGGTGTCGTTGTAGGAATCACCTGCAGCTATAACACGATAGTTGAGGCCATGAAATGCTTCCACTGATTGCCGTTTCGGGTCCACTTGACGCAATTTGTAATCGACGATCTTACCCTGTTCGTCCGCTATTAGACGGTGACAAAACAATGTTGGAAATCCGAGCTGTCTCATCAGTGGGTGAGAGAATTCATAAAACGTATCCGATAAAATAACGACTTGAAAGCGTTCTCGTAACCAATCTATGAACTCTAATGCACCTTCCATTGGCGCCATCGTGGAAATCACTGCCTGAATGTCGGGCAAGCCAAGGTTGTGCTCTTCAAGAATGGAGAGACGCTGTCGCATCAGAACGTTGTAGTCAGGAATATCCCGCGTGGTCGCCTTTAACTCTGCAATACCAGTCTTTTCTGCAAAGCCAATCCATATTTCAGGAACTAATACCCCTTCTAAGTCAAGACAGGCAATTTCCATTATCGAGAGCTACTCCGAGTCAATAATCACACTAGCTTGGCGACTGCCAAGGCAGGCACAATTTACCAGATATGGGATACTTGGAACAGTGTCGATGGCGCAGACTGTTTTGCCAGCAATATATATAGATACGAGCAAGGCGTGGACAGTTACATTTTATGGTCTTGCTTGATCCTGATTTCGTAAATCCTTAATTTTTATTAAATTTCCCACGTGGAACACTATATCGAGTGTTTCACTATACCCTACTGCTGTGGTCGGACGCCTTTACGAGTTGAAACAAATAACGGAAAATACCTGCATTCCAGCGAAACCAGTCCGGATCATCTCGATGCTTACCCAGGAACAAATAACAGAGCAAAATACTAGACTGCAAAACAGTGAGCCCAGAGATATTTTACGGGAAGTGTTTAGCCTGATACCTAACACCGTACTGTCATTTAGCGGCGCTGAGGATGTGATTCTGATAGATATGGCTACAAAAATTCTGCCGGAATTACCTGTATTTACCCTAGATACCGGCCGTTTACACCAGGAAACTTACCGCTTCATAGAAAAAGTCCGGACTTATTACGACGTAAACATAGACATGCTGCAACCGGATACGGAGCAGCTGCGTAAGTTTGTCAAACAAAAAGGTCTCTTCAGCTTCTATAAAGACGGCCATGAAGAATGTTGCAGCATTCGCAAGGTTGAGCCACTACGGAAGAAATTACGTCACTATGATGCATGGATAACAGGACAGCGACGCGATCAGACCCCCAGCAGAGCGGAAGTAGCTATTATTGAGCTAGATCGAGGGTTTTCAAATAACGGCCATCAAGTAGTGAAGATAAATCCTTTAGCTAATTGGAGTTCTGAGCAAGTGTGGAGCGCCATTCAGATGTTCAATATCCCCTACAATGAGCTCCATGACCGCGGTTATGTGAGCATTGGTTGCGAGCCTTGTACACGAGCCATCAAACCCACTGAGCATGAGCGAGCTGGCAGATGGTGGTGGGAAGATGCCACAATTAAGGAATGCGGCCTACATCCGAAGAACATAGCTGGAGAGGTTAGAAGGAACAATGAGGAGCATGATACGGAGTCCAGCTAATTGCTGGACTATTTTATATTTCTAATCGTCAGTTCTCTAAATAGGGAGGCTTAATGAGAAGGCAGCGCTAATTCTTTATACAAGTCATCTAACTCTGCTTTAGAATGCCGGGATGCTGCCTCATTTACCAGGTCTCGCGTCAGGTGAGGCGCGAACATTTCGATAAAATCATACATGTAGCCACGTAAGAAGCTTCCTCTGCGGAATCCAATCTTAGTGATACTTGGCTCAAACAAGTGGCTGGCATCGATCGCAATCAAATCATCATCATCAACGGCATCAAATGCCATTCTGGCAACAATGCCAACGCCTAGGCCAAGGCGCACATAAGTCTTGATCACGTCGGCATCTGTTGCAGTCAAAACTACTCGCGGGGCTAGCCCTTTGGCGCTAAAAGCCTCATCTAATTTGGAGCGGCCGGTGAAGCCGAATGTATATGTCACAAGTGGAAATCTTGATAATTCTTCTATAGTTAGCTTATTTACTTGAGACAAAGGATGTGATTTAGGAACGAGAATCACTCGATTCCAGCTATAACAAGGCATCATCACCAAACCGCTATACAATTCCATTGCTTCCGTGGCGATAGCAAAATCTGCAGTACCATCTGCGGCCAACTCGGAAATTTGCGTAGGAGTGCCTTGATGCATATGCAGCGCAACATCGGGAAACTTGTCTATGAAATTGCTAATCACGTCTGGAAGCACGTATCGGCATTGTGTATGGGTGGTAGCGACAGCCAGAGAACCTTTGGTCTCGTCACAAAATTCCTGAGTAATCGACTTTATGCTATCTACCTTTTGGATGATTTCACCAGCGGTCTTCAATATTGACTCGCCGGCTGGGGTAACGCTAGTTAAGTGCTTACCGTGACGGGAAAATATTTCTAAGCCCAGCTCATCCTCAAGTAAGCCAATTTGCTTGCTGATGCCAGGCTGTGATGTGCACAGGCTGTCCGCGGTCTGAGATACATTAAGGTTATGGCGAGCTACTTCCCATATATAGCGAAGTTGTTGCAGTTTCATATTTGCTCCTCATACTCTGATCTCGTGGCGCTTAGTCAATCAAGTATCGATTCCGACTAGCGAGCCTGCTTGCTAACCTAGTTTTATCTTGCATATAACATATAGTTATTTAGTTATTTAATTATATTACTTTAAAGAATAACAAAAAACACTTACCATTGCGGACTAGCAACACGCCGAAGAGCATCACACTGCCAACAACTGTTTTCTATTCGGCCAGAAACACCGATTTATATTAATTGATGAGGACCAATGTGGAATTCTTGCTGCATATTTTGGCAGGCGCGGGTGTTGGCTTTGCAATAGGACTAACGGGAGTCGGTGGGGGATCTCTTATGACTCCCCTTTTGCTTTTGTTTGGCTATCCTGCACCAATTGCTATAGGTACAGACCTTTTATACGCGGCAATAACAAAAGCGGGTGGTGCAATATCCCACCATCGCCAAGGAAACGTGGATTGGCAAATAGTCGTTACTCTGGCGTTAGGAAGCATTCCTGCCTCGATATTACTCCATTACTTTTTCTTAGATCAAAACTTTCAAGAATCAGAATTATTTGAAAAGTTATTAACCATAAGCTTAGGAGTAATGCTTACAGTTACTGCTATTGTATTGATTTTTAGAAATAAAATGCGGCTTAAAGCCATCGAAGAGAGACCAGAACTAGTGATGAAGCTAGTGCATAAACGACGCGGAGTGATTACTTGGGTAATGGGGTTACTGCTTGGTATCTGCGTGACATTGTCATCGGTTGGCGCTGGTGCCTTTGGGGCCGCAGTATTGATGGTCATCTATTCTCAAACAACATCAGTAAGGGTCATTGGGACAGACATCGCCCATGCAGTGCCATTAACCCTAATTGCGGGCTTGGGGTATTTGCTGATTGGCTACGTAGATTTAGTCTTACTAGGCAGCTTGCTCATTGGCTCCTTGCCGGCGATCCACCTGGGCACGAAGGTAAGCAGCCAAGTTCCAGACAAATCCCTCCAGACAATACTGACTATTCTATTGTTAGGACTTGGAATGTATTACATCTTATTCTAATAAATAGGTTAAGTTTGTAGTCTATCTCTTTGTATTGATGCTTAAAATTTTATTACTCGTTTGCAACACCATGGGGCACATGACCAGTTGCTACGTGATTTCTGGCTGAATCACAGTGCTCCTGCTGATCGTCAAAGAAGACATCGGCGTCGAATGCCTCCAGGAATTCACCCTTCTTCAAACCACCTAAGAACAGGGACTCATCGATTCTGATATTCCAATGGCGTAGTGTCTTGACCACCCTTTCATGTGCAGGCGCAGCTCTGGCGGTCACTAAACATGTACGAATTGGAGATTTACCCCGTGGAAAGGCCATTTGGATTTGCTGCAGAGCAGCTAGCACCTGTTTGAAAGGACCGCCACTCAAAGGTTCGTTGGCAGATTTAAGTTCATTCTGAGAAAAAGCCTCCAACCCTTTGTTTTTAAATATTTTTTCTGAATCATCTGAAAAAAGAACTGCGTCACCATCGAAAGCAATTTTGAGTGTTTCCTGCTGAGCAACCTGCTTGTTGGACTGAAGGATTGTAGCTGCTGCAACTCCCAACTCTAACGCCTGTCGTACGTCGTACCCGTCTGTAGAAAGAAACAGATGACTGTTGAAGGCTGAGATATAGCGATATGGGCTGTCACCACCAGAAAAGGCAGCTCTGGATATATCTAAATCATAATGCTTTATAGAGTTAAAGATCCTCAAACCCGTATCAGCGCTATTTCGAGAAAGTAATATGACTTCTACCGGTGACTCATCAAGCAAGTCATTAAGGTGGAGTAGCTTCTTCACCAAGGAAAAAGCATCACCTGGTTGCAGTGGCTTATCTTCTCTCGCTATTTGATAGGCCTGATAAGCATCCAAGCCCTCCTCTTCATAGACGCGATGGCTTTCAGCCAAATCAAATAATGCTCGAGAAGAAATAGCGATAACTAGAGGATCAATTTTTGGTGCAGCGGGTTTGGACATAATTAATTGGCGTTATTATATTCAGTTGGGGTATGCACAGCCGTGCTATAAGCAACATCATAATTGCCGGACCCGCACAAAGCTATGTTAAGAATATTTACTTGGTTAAGCCCTACACATAAATTTGTACAAAAGCTTTTATCAATGTCATTAATTGCTGCGTAATTACATTTCGCAGATATAGTTTTAGTACTAAAAAACGCCTTGAGGGCAGAATGTCTGAATAGCCTTCTCATCGGCAGTTAATCGGAAATATCATGAATAGGTTTTTTTTCGACACTCTAGAGAGCGACATTGAGACTCATCGGCACATGAGTTAGATCATTGGCGATGCACTAAAAACAAGAAATCGCCGATTTTTTTGTCAGTGACAATTACTCACCGTCGATTTTCCGCTGATAGCAAGCGCCAGTACCAGCAAGCCCGCAATAACCTAAGGGATTCTTCGCCAAATACTGCTGGTGGTAATCTTCTGCATAATAAAATGTCTGCAGTGGTTTAACTTCTGTCGTGATACTTGGAAAACCTTTTTCGGACAATGCCTTTTGATATTGCGCCTGACCATCCTTGGCTTGGCTTTCTTGTTGTTCATCTAAGGTGTAAATAGCAGAGCGGTACTGGCTGCCCTGATCATTGCCTTGACGCATCCCTTGAGTTGGATTATGAGATTCCCAAAAAGTCTGCAGTAATGAATCAAAGCTACATAGTTGGGGATCAAAGAAAGCTAGCACTACTTCAGTGTGCCCTGTGCCGCCACTGCAAACATCCTCGTAGGTGGGGTTTTTAGTGACACCCCCTGCATAGCCAGCGGCGGTGCTATACACGCCAGGTAGCTCCCAGAACAAACGCTCTGCGCCCCAAAAACAACCAAGTCCAAATACAACTTTTTCAATACCTTCTGGAACTGGCTCAGTTATCTCTCGGCCTGAAACAAAGTGGCTATTAGTAAACCGGACCGACTCTACTCTATCTGGAAGGGCTGACTGTTGGTCAGAACGTTCAAATTTATTATTGAGAGTGAATAACATAAAGTAATCTCGCGTACTTCTAAATAGAATTAGGAGGAAGCCCAAACCTCTGAGTGAGTACATGGATTGTAACTCACTCGTACAGGATACTCAGCAATCAGTTGAAACACCGAACAATGAGCCGAGAAATACGTACGACAAATTGATAGACTCGCATAGATGATAGCTACGCTAATTTACATGTCGTTTCAAACTACTGCCTAATAATTAATAAGAAGAGCTTCGAATATTTAATGCAGCTCATTTCGTCAGCTGTAAGAATCGCCCAACAAATCCAAAGGAAAACCCCATGCAAGAAAATCTTAAACTGCGTGCTACAGCAATCCTTCTGAGTACATTTTTTTGTGTATCGATTCAGGCTGATACAATTAAATCAGAACGAGTCTTTATCAAAGCTACAGAATTAGTACAGATAGCTAATGTGCAAGCCACGCAGCCGAGTCTTGGCAGATCTACCATTACACCAGACAAAACATTTTCGGAGGTAATGCCATTGGCAAATAATGATTCCCGTATCTATCCATTCGAAATCAATGTGGCCGAATCAGATATAGCAGATCTAAGACGTAGATTAGCCAACACACGGATTCCTGACCAAATCCTAGGGACAAGCTGGGAGTACGGCACCGATGTAAAATACCTGCAGGAGCTGTTGGAATATTGGGAAAACGACTTTGACTGGAAGCGGCAAGAAGCCGAACTAAATGCCTTCGATCAATTTACTACCGAAGTTGAAGGTTTGGCGATGCATTTTATTCATCAGCGCTCTGAGAATCCAGATGCTATTCCGTTGATGGTCGTTCACGGCTGGCCAGGTTCCGTAAGTGAGTTCAGCAAAATTATTGGGCCACTCACCGATCCCGAGTCGCACGGGTCTTCATCTGAACATTCCTTTCATGTTATAGCCCCATCATTACCTGGTTTTGGCTTTTCTGAAATACCTACCGACCGTGGCTACAGCCCCGAAAAAATCGCCCACATTTTAGCAGCACTCATGGATAAACTTGGTTACGAGCAGTACGCGATTGCTGGTGGTGATTGGGGTGCAATTATTAATCGTTATCTGGCGCATAATTACCCAGAAAGGCTGATTGGGCTTCACTCAAATATGATTCTTGCTGGCGCTCCGGACGATGAAGAGCAACGCGCAAACATTACTCCGGAAGAAACTGCAGCTAGAACCGCTCGGGGTTCCTATATGCAGAACGAAGTTGCTTACCAGCGGATTCAAGGCACTAAACCGCAAACTTTAGGCTACGGTTTAAATGATTCGCCTTCTGGTTTAGCTGCCTGGATAGTAGAAAAATTTCATGGCTGGACTGATATACCCCAGGGAGCAGAAGGAGACTTAGACCAATACTTCACGAAGGATGAATTGCTTACCAACATATCAATTTATTGGTTTACCAATACCATCACTTCGTCTACTCGAATTTATTATGAGAACGGTAAGAATCCAGTGGAAAACCCTCTTACCTACATTAATGTGCCTACCGGTGCAGCAATTTTCCCGGCAGAGATATTCATAACTCCCCGGGCTTGGGCGGCAGCGGCTTATGATCTCAGGCATTGGACGGTAATGTCTGAGGGTGGTCATTTCGCAGCTTTAGAAAAGCCAAATCTGTATATTAATGATCTCAGAAAATTTTTTGGCTTACTCCGCTAAATGAATACACTAGAGAGGCCTTCAACGTTCTTTATTCATTTATATAGGCTCGCGTTACTATGACTGATCAATCAAGGAGTGGGTTAAACGGAAGAGGTGCAGACGGTGTGCTGGCCTGGATAGAGCTTTCTGGAAATAAGTTACCGGACCCAGTATTTATCTTCCTTTGGTGCATTCTGGCGGTTATTGCTATTAGTGTAGTTGCCGCGCTGTTTGGGGTTTCTGCCGCACACCCTACCCAAGTCGATGCTGCCGGTGTTGCGATACAGGTAAACGCTGAAAGTTTACTTTCAGCGTCCAATATTCAGCGGCTGCTAGTCGATATGCCTGGAACCTTCACCGGCTTTCACCCCCTGGGCTATGTGCTCCTGGTAATGCTTGGCGCCGGAGTAGCTGAGAGGTCTGGGCTTTTTGCGTCGGCCATGAGTGGCGCAGTCTCGAAGGCGCCCGCTCTTTTACTTACTCCAGCAGTAGCCTTAGTCGGCATGTTGGGTAATCTTGCAGCGGACGCCGCCTATGTAGTTCTAATCCCCTTGGCTGGGGTTATTTTTGCTGCTGCTGGCAGACACCCTATTGCGGGAATTGCCGCGGCATTCGCTGGGGTTTCTGGCGGATTTTCGGCCAATCTGGTTCCGGGCCAACTCGATGCCCTACTATTTGGTATCACGGAGGCAGCTGCGGAGACTATCCAACCAAGCTGGGATGCCAACATCGCGGGTAACGCCTATTTCATTTTTATGATGACGATCGTGTTCTTACCCGTGATCTGGTATGTAACGGACAAAATTATTGAACCTAGGCTAGCGCCAATAAAGGCAGGCGACGCAGAAAGTAGTACAGCAGGTGTAATTAAAGATCCAAACACCTCTCTTAGTGACGAGGAAAGAAAAGGCCTTCGCAATGCCGGATGGGCTCTGCTAGCGGTAATTCTCCTCTGGGTATTTCTCTGCTTTGGACCAGGCACTCCTTTAATAAACGAGAACGCAGCACAGGAAGCCCGTTTCAATCCCTTCTATCAATCACTAGTGGCTGGTTTTTTCTTCCTCTTTTTGGCGAGCGGCTGGGCCTACGGTGCTACAGTAGGAACTGTCAATAATCACCGCGATATCGTAAAAATGATGAGTGATGCAATGGCTGACTTGGCTTACTACTTAGTGCTAGCTTTCGTTGCTGCTCATTTTGTCGCCATGTTCAATTGGTCTAACTTGGGATTAATTTTTGCAATTAACGGAGCCGCAGTCCTTGAGGGGTCAAGCCTCCCAGATTCGGTATTGCTGTCTCTTATCATAATATTTGGAGCAATAATTAACCTATTCATTGGTTCGGCAAGTGCAAAATGGGCGCTTCTAGCGCCGGTTCTAGTGCCGATGCTTATGTTAATTGGTATCAGCCCAGAAATGAGCACAGCCGCTTATAGAGTTGGTGACGGCGCAACTAATATAATCACACCATTAATGCCTTACTTCCCTCTAATACTTATTTTTTGCCAACGCTGGCAGAAAGAGTTTGGTCTCGGAAGCCTGGCGGCAACTATGCTTCCTTATTCCATTTTATTACTGATATCAGGCTTGATAATGACAATAATTTGGGTAGTCTTGGGCCTTCCACTTGGACCTGGTGCTACAGTTGAATTTAGTCTCTAGCCTTGAAAGGATTTTGTTTATGATAGTTATGCGTTTAAAAAAATTCAAAATAGCGTTATCAATAATCTGGTTAACGTTTTTTTCCGCTGCCGTAACAGCACAGGAAATTGAATACCCTGACTCCTTTGATGAGCCAATGGAATTATTTTCCAGCGCTATGGGAAAGTTTCATTTCGAAATTTCTTCAACCAACGAAGAAGCGCAGAAGTATTTTAACCAGGGCTGGCAGCTAATGTATGCGTTTGCCAAAGACGATGCTGCTCGCTCATTTCAAGCCTCTCATCTAGCGGATCCAGACTGCGCTATTTGTTATTGGGGTGAGGCTTGGAGCTGGGGGTCGTATTTAAACGGTGCAATGACAACCGGGCAATCCCCCCGTGCGTATGCTGCAATGCAAGAAGCACTGTCTCGAATTGATAATGCCACGCCTAAAGAAGCGGATATGATTCGCAGTTTGACCGTGCGCTACATTGTAGACTTCGACCCTGAAACCCGTCGAGAACAGGATCAGGCCTATGCCAATGAGTTGGCTAAGCTCGCAGCAAAATATCCTGATGATTTAGAGATAATGACTCTCTACGGCGACTCATTATTTTTATTAGAAGAGCGAAGAGGGTATAGAGATCTAGAAGATCCAAATGTTATTCGTCTTCACGAAGTCCTACTGAGTGTTTTAGAAAAAGATATCCGGCACCCAGGCGCATGCCATCTATTAGTTCATGCCACCGAGTCCACTCCAACACCAGAACTCGCCGCCCCATGTGCGAAATATTTAGGTAATTCTATACCTGGGGCAAGTCATATCAATCATATGCCCAGTCATACCTGGAATGAAATGGGACTATGGCATGATGCTGTACGTGCCAACACATTGGCATGGCAGTCAGATCAAAAGGCAGCCTATGGTGAAGGCTTTGCGATTTACCCAACTCACAATCTAACGATGCTTTATTATGCCGCTGCCATGGGCGGAGAAAGTGCGGCAGCAATACAGGCAGCAAAAGACCTTGCAAAGTTGAATAATAATACTGCCATGCATGCAATGGCTTTAGTACGCTTTGGACGTTTTGACGAAATGCTAGATATTGCTAAAGCTCCCAATGGCGAAATCAACATTGCTATGTACGAATTTTCTCGGGCGTACGCCAAACTTAAGAATGACGATATCGATAAGGCAAGAGAAACCTTAATAAAACTTAAAAAACAAACTGAAACCAGCACCGCACGTTTTCGCTTCCATGATGGGAAGGATATTCTCGGAACGCTTGCAGGAATTCTCGAAGGCGAACTCGCGTGGACTGAAGGTAATATAGAAGCCGCCGCAGAAGCCTTTCGACTTGCGACAGATTATTACGACAACCTGAATTATGATGAGCCGGAACCATTGCCATTTTCGCCTCGGCACTGGCTCGGTGCTGCTTATATGGAGTTAGGTGCTTACGACAATGCTGTTGATGTTTATCGTAAGGACTTAGCGGACCACCCGCATAATATTTGGGCACTCACCGGATTGCAGAGAGCAATGGCCATGCTGGGGGAATCTGAATCGTTGATCAACAGAGACTTATCGGAAGCTAGTGTCTATGCTGATGTTTGGTTGCCCAACACCAAATTCTAATAAACTTAATAAAATTGAACTGTTCGCCTATGGCAGACAACGTAAGAAAGAACCCACATTATTGGTGCAGATACACCTGCCCTTCAATATAATTCATTGTGCAAAACATCATCTTATTAACTGGGTCTCACTTGAAAAATCCATTCGCAATTAAGTTCACTAACCTTTACCTATTGTTGGTTGTTCCTACATTCACTATGCTCACCAGCGTGCACGCTGAAACCAGTCAGGCTGTTCCAACTGAAGGTTGGGACCTATCAATAGCCATCATTGTGCTCCTAGCCACTCTTGCGAGCGCAGTATTACCTATTGCAGCTATACGGCAATGGCCAAAGAAATGGCGTTTTTCAGCTCTATTTCCCCTAATAATATTAGTTTTATGGTTAGGCCTAATTGGAATTTCAAAAGCCGCGGATAGCAGTTCACACATGCTTTGGCCATTCGAGGTATTCTCTTGGGCCATGCTCAATATGATTTATATGGTCAGCTTAATGACTATAAAGAGGATTATTGAAAAAGCTGATGAAGAAAAACACCTATCAGATTGAATTTGCTCAAACCGATGCGTCATTAGACACCCTAACCTAAGCTTGCTGCTTTAATAGCTCCCATGCCTCAAACCCACCATCAATGCTGAAGGCTTGTTTAAATCCTTGTTCGGCAAAAAAAGCCGCCGCGCTTTGACTCATATTGCCGTGGTAGCAATAAACCAATAGTGGTTCTTCCAAGTTTCCTTGTTCGAGAAATTCTGGTAAATTGGAATTATGCAGATGCACTGCAGAATCGATATGCCTCGTCTCGAACGACTCATCATCACGTATATCTGCAATTTGCACTGTACCAGGGTTTT
Source organism: Gammaproteobacteria bacterium (assembly GCA_012960305.1). Classification (GTDB taxonomy): domain Bacteria; phylum Pseudomonadota; class Gammaproteobacteria; order Pseudomonadales; family Pseudohongiellaceae; genus UBA9145. Next base: position 385,201 of record DUBM01000020.1, read on the forward strand.
CCCGTATGAGTTCAGCTGCCTCTTCCACGCTAATACGAGTGAAATTCATATTCTTGCTCCGCCCTTCGATGAAATCCTATGACAATTATTTACCTTGGGCTTGTGCAACCAACCCAAGCCTTGATCTATGGTTCAGAAATTTTCTGATACCGATGGTTCAATATAAAACTTCTAGTTCTCTCTAAAACCTACCTAGACCTTAATTTATTCTCCAGCTCTCAACAAAGATCAAAATGCTAGGATACTGACGGCTAAAAACCCAAACGTGGCGATCGCACCACTAATTAGCGCGTAAGGAAGTTGAGTCCTAACATGATCTATATGATCAGTTGCAGATGCCATTGATGCAACTACTGTAGTATCGCTTATCGGTGATGCGTGATCTCCAAAAATCGATCCAGACAGCACTGCTGCTAAAAACAAAGAGGGCGATAAATCTAAGGATAGAGCGATTTGAATCGTTAACGGTATCATTATCGCAAATGTTCCCCAGCTAGACCCTATTGAGAATGCGATAAAGCCCGAACAAAGAAACAATAGGGGAAGTAACAGCGCGCTGGGGATTGATTCCTGGACTACCCCGGCGACAAAGACGCCTGTACCCAGTAGATTTGCCACATCTCCGAGGGCCAAAGCGAATAATAGAATCATAGCCACTGGTAAAAGGCCGCCCGCTCCCTTTAAGAAGACTTGCATTAACTTATCAATAGTCGCGCGTTTCTTCTGCAAGACCAGTATCCAGGTAGCTAATAACGCCAACAAAACCGACCAAAGTACTGATGTGGAGCCAGAGCCTGCTGCCATATCTCCATTGCCCGTTATGAGTAAAAAGCTTGGCATTGCAAGCACCATAACCAATATTGGGACTAGCATGAATCGCGCTCTATCATCTTCCTTAGTCTCTTGTTCCTGAGAAAGAATTGAAGGATCGACCATAGGTGTCGCATTGGGCCATAAAAACTCCCCCTGCTCTGTGCGCTCCTGAGCAGCTTTCATCGGCCCTATATCAATGTTCTTCCAAATCACAATTGCCGCCACTACGATTGCACTTATGGGATAAAAATTAAATGGTATCGCTAACATGAAGACAGATATTGGTTCCTCGATTTCAGAAGAGCTCAATAAAGTTAGAATTACTGCACCCCAGGCATTCAAAGGAATCATGATGCAAATCGGTGCGGAAGTAGAATCAATTATATAGGCTAGCTTTTCTCGGGAAATTTTATAGCGATCGAACAAAGGGCGCGATATTGCCCCTGCGATGAGTAAAGTTATATTGGACTCAATAAAAATAAATATGCCGGTGCAATAGGCAAGCCATTTTGCTCTCACAGCATTATTCACCCAACTGCGGTTCTCCAATAAATGGATAAACCCCCTAACCCCACCGACCTGCTCGATGGTAGCAATCAGCCCTCCGACCACAATGGTAAAGACAATTACTCGTGTGTCACCAGCATCATTGAAAACATAAATAATGCCCTCTATGGCCAAGCCAATTCCAGCAATAGGATTTACCGCCCCTAACAGACAGTAGCCAATCCAAATCCCTACACTAAGAGAGAGGATTACTTGTCTGGTGATAATCGCAAGGATGATCGCCAGTAAGGGCGGAAGGACTGACATCCAGTTTGGTTCAATCACATGGTTTCTCGCTCTGCTTTCTATAAATATTCACTAATGAAGCTCTAGTCAGTATAGAGGCTTAAGCTGAGTATCGGTAGCAAGAAGAATGTACCTTTTCAATATCCCTAAGTCGATTAGTCACCGATGTTCTTTGATTTTTTAGACAAGCTTACATTTAGCTGGAAGCCGGCCGACTATTAAACAAACGAATCGCAATGAAGTTTAAAAAAGAATGACTTATTTAATTTTATGGTACGTAATAATGCAAATATCTGATTAGAGGGTCAACTATGAATTGGGACGCATTAGGAGCGATAGGCGAAATTATAGGAGCAGTAGCTGTCTTAGTTACGTTATTCTATCTGGCTGCACAAATCAAAATGCAAAATCGTGAGCTAGAAAAATCTAATGAAAATGTAACAGCGCAATTATCAATTGATATCAACAATATGCTCATTAATAACTTTGATGCATTGATGCGAGACAAAGAATTTGTGGAGATTTATCAGAAAGGAATGAGCAATCAGCCACTAGATGAGATTGAGACAATCCAATTTTCACAATTTGTGAATAGGTGGGTAGCGCTCGTCGAATCAGTAATAGTCGCAACTAAGGCAGAAGTCATGTTTGCTGGCGACTATGACCTAGATTTTTTATATGGTAACCCTTGGGTACACAAACTTATATCTACCGAAGTAGGGGCGCGTTGGTTTGACGAGGAGGCCCCTCTATTATATAGCAAGGATTTCTTGGACAAAGTGGGAAATTTCAAGGGAGGGGCTGTTAATCACCCTCTTTCAGCTCCCTGATAGTCGATATTTATAGTCTCTATTCGGAGTAAAACGATATGAAAAAGTTAACTTAGATGTTTGGAATCCAAAGCTAGCTATTCCAACCTTTTGATATAACTAATACAAGCATATAGAAAATTAATGAATTTGAGGTAAGGCTTTTCCCCGGCTGGTCTAGTGAGTATCATTAATAGCTTGCCCGACTAGCGCGCGATGTAGTTACTTAGCTTGGTCTTACTCCGCGTATTTTTTGGGTAGCGAGACTTTATAACTAGAAATGAATTTAAGCGTAGTTAGTGTTAATGATCAATTATTTTGAAGAGGTACAAAAGACATGAGAGCTGTGGGAATTATGGTTCATGGCGGACCAAATGCATTACAAGTACTTGATGTGCCCGAAGTTTACGCCGGTCCGGGAGAAATACGTATCAGGAACCAGGCTTCGGCAGTGAACCCTACCGACGTAATTGTACGCAATGGTGTGAGAGCGGAACTACAAAAGAAATATCCACCTCCGTATATCCCAGGAATGGACTTAGCAGGAATTGTTGATCAAGTTGGTGAAGGGGTCTCGACAGGCATTAAGGTTGGTGACAACGTTATTGCTATGGTCGTACCCAAATCTATTCATGGCGCTTACAGAGAGCAGATTGTTTTAGATCAGCGGGCTGTAGTGAAATCGCCTGCGAATGCGTCATATGTCGAAGCATGCACACTTCCTATGAATAGCCTGACCGCAAGGTTATCGTTAGATTTACTTGAGCTCAAACCAGGCCAGGTTATAGCGGTGACAGGAGGCCCTGGTGCTTACGGCGGTTATGTTATTCAACTGGCGAAAGCTGAAGGATTGACTGTGATAGCTGATTCATCAGAAGGTGACGAAAAACTAATCAGCTCCTTAGGGGCAGATATTATTATCGCTAGAGGTGAGAATTACTCAGAAAAAATTAGAGAGCACTTTCCTGATGGGGTTGATGGAATAGCTGATGGCGCTCTCTTAAATGAACATGCAATCGACGCAGTTAAAGACGGTGGATCTTTTACCGCAATTCGAGGCTTCAAAGGATCACCACAGCGCGACATAAAATTTACAGCAACATGGGTTACTGCTTATGATCGTGAATATGAAAAATTAGAGCGGCTTCGAAAACAAACTGAAAAAGGTGAGCTGACTCTTAGAGTTGCTGATACTGTCTCTCCGGGAGATGCGGCCCAAGCGCATAGCAGACTAGAGGCAGGAGGAACCAGAGGAAGAATGGTAATTGATTGGGAATAGGAACTAATATTTTTGCTCTTTAATCAGCTTTTGTTTTTCTAACCAGATATCATTTATAAATAGCCTAAATTGATTTTTATATTTAACCGAATCCATATCGTCAGACTCTTTAATGAATTTAGGAATCTTATAAGATCTAATAATTATTTTTGCCTCTCTCATTTCCCCACAAGCAAAATCCCAGGCCGATCTTTTTGGTGTTTTGTAGATGATGGTAAAGTCAATCAGCTCCTCTACCATGGGCATGCCCGAAAAAGCAGTCACTAAAGCCCCAATTTTTGGCTTTAAAAGGTCATCATATGGGGAAAGTTGTATGTTCTTTTTTGTTTCAGTAAACCTGGTACCTTCCACAAAACTAAAGGCGGTAGTAGGATATCTAGTAAACTTTTTAGCGGCGTCTCTCGCATTCTCAAAATTACGTGCCTTTAAATCAGGATCGTTCTGAGCCTCGCCTGGTTTATGCCTATTCAAAAAAGGCATATCAATAGTTTTATGAACGAGATAAATAATAGGAATCCATTTTAATTCCTTTTTCATAAAAAATTTTAGTAATGGTAATTTATAATTGCCAATGAAAAGAAGAACAAATATGTCTGCCCATGACATATGATTGCTCATTCCTATATACCAGCTTTTAGTTGAAATATTAGCAGGGTAATCAATTTGCCACTTTGGCCTATGAATTAAACCTAGCGTTATCTTAAGAAACCAAACTAGCGCGTTCCCAATTTCATTGGAGATAGCGGTAATATATTTTTTAACAGAATTCACAGGAAGCATTCTTGGTATGCTAATAACAACTAGAATCAGTACCCCGAAAGAAAGGACGGATGAAATATATATAACGGTGACAATGCCAATAAAGTGCTTAAAAATTCCTTTCATTCTCTTCTATTTCACCTGCTATTTTGAATAGTATTTAATATCCAAAATACCCCCCATTTTTAAGATCGTGACATTATACTTACTGAAAATAAAGTACTTAATCTAGCACAAAAAAGAATTTTTATTCTAAATCTACAGATATTTTATTTTAGAGGTTTTATACTAAAAAATATGTAATAAATAGTTTCCAAGGGTTTGGCTCTTAGAAAAAACCTCAACTCTACTGACCCCTTACCAGTCTCAGAAAAACACGTAACTTAATATCTCATCAAGCGAAAAGTCACTCTTTGGAGAACCGGTTTTTTAAATTGTCTAAAGTGTAGTATTCAGCTTTTATTGATTTCTATCATTCGCAAATTAGTATATTGTTTGTAACGTCCAAAACACGATGAATAGGAGTATTTATTATGGCTGATCCAATTGGAGAATTTTCACTTAAACATATTGGCAACACTTACGGGACCAACTCAGCTGGAGACATGACGCCAGCTTTGTTGGATGGATCAATTATAGGTTAGTAAATTTTATATAAATATTAGAGGATAATCGTATGGTTATAGCAAATTTACAGTTAAAAATTCAGGCTGAAAAAAGAGATGTTTTTTTGGAATGGTTTCAATCAATACTTCCAGACACTAGAAACTTTGCGGGATGCAGCGAGGTTAATCTTTGTTCTCTTGCTGCCCAGCCTGAGGCTGTAGACGTGATAAGCAAATGGGAATCACAAGAAAAATACGACGCTTATTTAGCAGGGCGGGACGAAGATGGCACCCTTGCGAAGTTAGCTGAGTTCGTAAGTGAAGAGCCGGCATTTCGATTTTTGACAGTAGACAACCAACTCTAATCAGATTTCGCGCAGCATGGCTCTTCTGAATCACATTTGCAGCGCCGTTAGTATAAAGTGTCGAGGCTTCAGCCAAGCTCTAATAATTGCAGTTGCCAACCCCATACTAAAAGGCTAATTTCAGGACATCTGAAAAAATTGTGAATTCGATGCCTCCAACTATAAGATTACTAGCGTCGATACCTGCGGTTCTATTGTTGAGTTCTTGTTCATCATTGGTCAAGTCCAACTTTTATCGAATGAGTCAGGCTGAGCTGATAGCCTACAATCTCATGATCGATGACCATGAACAGGTAACCTGTATGCAAGTGCAAATTGGTACGAACCAGGATAGTCAAAAAATTTACGGAACACTGGAAGAGATTCAACATAGCATCAAACCAGTCTTACCCGGCGCAAAAATCAACTCTATGCCGTTCTTTTCTCCAGTTGAAAACCAAAAGTCACGAAGCACCAACCCACCACTAAGGCCTGCCGTTCCAAGGCCGCTCTAATGATAATTATCGAAAGGGAATAAAGCATTGGAAAAATTAAATGATTTAAGCTGGAATGAATTTGAGAGAGTTGATTTACGAGTAGGAACAATTATTTCTGCGGAAATATTTGAAGAAGCTATCAAACCAGCCATAAAAATGAAAATAGATTTTGGTGCTGAAATCGGCATTAAGAAATCATCCGCTCAGATTACGGATCATTATAATTCTGAAAGCTTGGTGGGAAAGCAAATTTCAGCCGTTGTTAATTTTCCCAAGAAACAAATAGGACCTTTTATGTCCGAATGTCTTGTTACAGGATTTACGCAGCATGATGGCAGTATCATCCTAGCTGTCCCCGACAAAAACGCCATTAATGGTTCCCGGCTAGCATGAGCCATATCGTTGTTAACGTGGCTTTAAATCCGCACATAATTATAGATGTAAGCGATCACGTAATTTTTGAATTGTTACTCTCTACTTTTCTAACAACATTAGGAGGCATAGAGCTGAACATGATGATGGAGCTAGGCTTCTAGCAGAATGAATTGTATCTAAACAAAGTAATTTTTTAACAATAATAGCGGATGAGTATGGGTCAAGAAATTAAAGTAGGGATATAAAATAAGAGGTCTTTAAGTATAACTCCCGCCAGTTTTCGAAGCCAGAAACGCCCTATACCTGAAAGGTGAGTGGTGAGTTCTTGCATTTTAGTTTAGAAATGGGGCTGCTGAATTCCAATTAGAAAAACAACCGCCCCTTTACTGTCATCGTTAAAGATTCCTAGTATGAATAACTGAGCTCCAATCCATACATACGAGGTAATGTAATACCAGAGTTATGGCGGAAGAATTCAGCCTCACCTTGGCGAAGAACTTGCAGATTGCCTATGTCGTCAAAAACGTTATTAACGAAACCAGTCACAGCCAAATTACTCTCTCCTGATCTCCAGGTAGCTCTTAAGTCCAAACGAGCATACGCATCAGCCTTCTCTGAATTGTTCTCGAATGGAGAATAGTAGACCTCGTCGGTCCAGCTATAAACTGTAAACAACTCAAGCTGAGCACCTCCGGCAAGTGGATACGCATAGCTAGCGTAGCCTGTTGCTTTACCTTCAGGGACTTGCAAAAGTTGATTGCCTTTTATGTCTTGCACGCGGTTTATGTAGTCTGGATACAATGATCCAGGCGCCGATGATCGACTCGTGTCAGAAACCATTAATGTCTCTGTATATTTGCTTGGCGTAAAGCTAAAATTACCACCAAGAGTAAGACGCTCTGTAGCAAGCCAAATGGCTTCTGCCTCAATACCTAAAACCTCAGCTCCAGGCGCTTCCAACACGGACGTTGAGGTGCCATTCGTAACGACTGAGACCTCAGTGCCTACAGTATGGATAGTCGAGTAATCATATAGATAAGCTGAAGCATTTATTTGCAAGCTATCGTTAAGAAATCTAGATTTGTAACCAATTTCATAAGAGATCAACTCTTCTGGGTCATATGTGCTTGTCGCGCTAAAAAATACCAGATTGAAACCACCTGAGCGGTAACCTGAAGTAGCAGAAAAATACATCATGCTCGAATCGTTAATATTGTAGTCAAGATTGATCCGCCCAGTAGTCTTCCTATCAGTTCGATTAAATGGCCGATACACACTCAAGGCAAAGGGAATGCCACCATTGGTTACTTTTTCTGTCGGAACAGTCGCAGTTGCTGCTGTTTCGCCTGGCCCGGGCACAAGGCCACCGTTTGTTCGATTTACCGCCGCCAAGCCACCATAGAGCGCCAGAAAGCTAGTAGCCCCAGTCTCAGAATAACGCCATAAATTTTCTTCCGCTGTAACCTCATCTTCCGCGTAGCGCACTCCAAAGGTTAGGGTAAATACGTCATTGATATCCCACACCCCTTGAGTGTAAGCCGCGAACGCCTCGCGCTTGGTTTGCGTCGAGTACAGGAGATCAGTGGCAGATGTTATTGGACCATGCACTACATTGAGATCTGGATTGGTTCCATTATCGCCGTACCAGGGCGATGTATAGACGTTGTTGCCGCCGTTATTTCTTTCACAAGAAGCAGCAACACTGCCAGAGCATGATCCCTTGGCACTATACAGAGTAGCCATCGGCCTTCCCGAAAATGCAAGATTCGAAGCGCTTAATCCAGCTGGAATACCAGTAGCAGCAGACATTCCAGCGCTTATCCCGGTGTTATCCTGATAGGCATCGGTCATTCGTGATTCGCCAACTGAAGAGTAGAAGTCCCCACGCTGATCGATGGTTGCATCGTAGGTAAAAATACCGGTAGTAAAAGAAAGTGTGTCACTTACATCATAAAGAGCCTGCAACTCATGAGATGTGTAGTCAGCCTCGTGGTTCACATAAAACTGGCGATCATGAAATAAGCTCGCAGTATTATCGTCATCGGTCGTTCTCTTGTAGGATAATTTATTGAATCCGTAGATATATTTGAGTTCGAGCGCATCGTTAACATCCCAGCTTGCGTTAAATTGGGTTCCCTGTTGTATAAAGCTTTCATGATTTAGCCCATTTGTTGCTGCGCAAAGGTCATCGCCCTCGATATCGCCAGGGAATACACACTGGTTATATCGATCTGCGCTAGCCGCTGAAGTATTATTAAACCCATCTAACGAGGCTGCCGCATTCTGAGCGCCATTAAATGCTCCAGGATCGATACCTGGCCGATTATGCTGTGCTTGACCAACTGCGCCGGTTGTAGGGTTAGTGAACTGCAATATTGGCTTGCTTTGATCGTACCAATTATTATTGTCAAAGTTCGCACGACTGGTATTTGTGGTATCGATGAATCGGTAACCTGGTACCAAGACATCAGTTACCCTGCTCGAATTCCCCTGTTCGTTTAGGACGACGAGACCACCGCCATTAGCGCCGCCGAAGGACCGATCAATATCCATAAAATTTTGTCGAAGATTGAATTCTACCGTATCTGTTGGTGTCCACTTAAATTGTACTGCGAGATTCTCCGTGCCAATACCATCAATATCAGATCCACCGCCCAATTCCTCAATCACACCATCACGATCTCGGTAGCTGAAATTTATCCTGCCCGATAGCTGATCTTCAATTAATGAACCATTCAACATTCCGTACGCTTCGTTGGTACCGAAATTACCAAGGATTGATTTAAAGGAATAATCGAACTCTTCTGTTGGTTCGTTGTACAGGATATTAATAGCACCACCTACGGCATTGCGGCCGTACACCGTGCCTTGAGGGCCACGTAATACTTCTATACGATTGACATCCCAGAAAGTGGCGGCGGTTGCCGTAAGAAGATCTTCTGAATAGACACCGTTCATGTAAGTGGCGATCCCCGGATCTCCACCCAATGCCCGAAAGTTTCGGCCTACCCCTCTGACTGTTGCATCATACGGTTGGATAGTTGTAGCCGGAATAAAGTTTTGTAAGTCTTCTTGATTTCTGATTCCAAAAAGTTCCAGGTCGTCCCCAGTAAAGGCGGTAATAGAAATTGATGTATCTTGAACCGAAGCCTCTCTCCGCTCAGCGGTTACAATGACTTCTTCTAATTGCCTCGGACCATTATCTTCGGCAGCGAATATAAACGTAGGTGAAAAAACTGTGCAGAACAGCGCGGACGCACCTAGCAAACGTGGTATTGAGCTCATTATATTGTTCCTCCGAACAGCATATCCGGATTTTATAAATAGGATAAAAGCAATTATAAATCTATAAAGCGTCACTTAGTTGCGACGGGATGTACATTAACTCCAAAATATTAAATTTGCACGTTAATTTACTCGAAAATCACGCCTTGGTTAAGGTCACGACTTCCAAGTTGATTTTTACGCATGAAAGAGTGGTATCGCCATTCCATAAGATTAAACTTGTCAGAGCAAGAAAGGATGGTAACGATGATTAATTACTGTCATTGGAATTTCTAGTATTAAAATATGTTGTTAATTGATACCTGGATATTACGATAGAGGCTTAAAGCTCACCTATTCTCAACCAATTCTTTATTTAATCTCATTGCAGTATTTACGACTGAACCCCACTCCCCGCGTTTTCACCGCCTGCCGGGTGTGTCTCTCGCATTACCCAGGCTACCGTTAGAAAAACCATAGCGACAAATAAACTACTCAAATCATGGCTGTCTATACTCGCAACCACGGCTCGTTGACCCGGAACGTTGTTAAAAGTAACTGTCACACTAACCAGAGCGCGAGCGACGGGTGCAGCAAGTGCGCTGAAAAGTAACATGATAGCAAAGCTGTGTAATAGCTTCGTTTTGGCCTGATTGAAGAACTGCTCTTTTCGAAAAAGTTCGAATAAAGCTCTCAAGTGCAAAAGCCCTCTCATTAGCAATGCAATGGGGATCATGCTAAATATAAAACCTAGAATACGATTAGGTAAGGCGATTGTATCAGGACGAAATTCGTTACCTAGGTACTCTAGAGTCCCATTGATTCGATCGAAATCTACCCAAACCCAGATTATTAATAACGGCAGAAACATCAGGCTCAAGCTACATATCGTAGACATTAGAGCGCTCATTCGTTGAATTTTGTGTGTGCTAGTCATATTAAAAGCCTTGTCACGTCACAAGTATTCTTAAGGTTTTTTTTAAAATTAATATTAAGGGCTTAGTTAATGCAAGAAGAGAATTTTCATTCACTAAAAGGCGGCCTGGCTAGAAAGAAAGATCCTTATAGCTTCACTCCTTAATCCTCGAAAGTTCCACACCGTTCGAGAAGGATGGTATGCAGAAGGCTCCGATGGAACCACCCCTCTATATGTGAAGTGTACCTTTGGGGTGGGTGTGCTAATTAGCATTACATTTGGTGAACTACACCCGCTTACTGAGGCCCAGAAACTGAGTCATCGATATTGGCAATTACCCTAATATCTCCCAATAGAAAGCATCACCACAATGATTCCAGATACCAGTCAGTTTCATGCTGCGTATGCGGCCATAAAATGATCTAAGGTCTCTGGTCATTAAAAATATCTAATGGTAGTAATGCAGTTACCCCTACATTAGGAGAATCTACTAGCTGGCTGATTCGTAGATCGACGGCTACGCTTGCAATGACATATGCTTGATTTCGGTCGTAACCATATTCTGAAACTATATATTCGATAATTCCATCAAGCGCATTTCTTGCCGCAAGATTAATGTCATTTGATAAATTACTGAGACCAGGCACTACATCTGAATTCAAGTAACTCATGTCGGGGGGCGCCGCCCCAGGATTTTTAACAGGAATTCCTGTAACGGCATAAAATCGTCGGGAAGGAATGTCTAGTACTTTAGACATGCCCTCATAATGCGGTCCACGAGAAAGATCAGGGCCATTCTTGATTATTTCAGTGGTCACCCAGACATTTGCCGACATTTCGATTGCCGTCCCTGACACCTCACCATCCCCTTGGGCATAATGAAGGTCACCAAGGGTTAGACCACACCCATCGATGTAACAAGGAAGATAGATAGACACCCCGGCTTGCAAATACCGTATATCCATATTGCCGCCGTGTTCTCTTGGTGGAATAGTCCTTAAGCATTCGTTCGGCGCACTTCCATCAGGACCGCAAAGGGATTGAGGGGATGCGCCCTCTGCGTAAGGCAAGGATACCTGCCCGCCAGCGTTTGCTAACTGCTGTTCGCGCTGAAGTATATCCGCTAATTGAACAGAGCCAGGAAGAACAGAAACTACGCCAGGAAAGCTTGCATTGGGAATCCTTATACCTGGAATATCATCGCTTTCCGCGAATTCACGATTTAGCCGCCAGACAGCTAGGAACTCTCCTCCCACCAGGTCAGGGACAAACCCACCACTTCCCCCACGAGTAAATCCATATTTTCCGGGATCAATGTTTAAGATAGTTACTTTTAGGACATCACCTGAGTCAGCTCCCTCAATGTATACTGGGCCAGACATCGGATGCACCGCTCCAAAATTTCTTTCTAAAGTTTCCGGTTCTGTTTCTTGTACTTCGATAGCCCCGAGAACGTCGTTAGCATCGCGAGCACGAAATAAAATAGTTTGCCCGGGATTAGCTCGATAATTAATCGGTATATCCGGGTGCAAACGGTTTATACATCCAGGGTCTTCAATGCAGTTTCCTCCAGTGCCACCAACAATTAAGATTGTGTTTTCTGCACCAAAGACAGGTGTGACCATGGCTACACAAAAAACTAACTTGATAATTTTAATCATAATAATTCTCACCTAAAACCGCTTACTCACAATGGTATCTATAAGGGTGCGAATGTTTAAACGATATGCCTAGCTTTCTTTCTCACCTACACTGCTACCGGTCAAAGTTCACTTGATTTAAATAGTATTGGGGTTCCTGAGCTTCTGACATTCGTTGTTGGCCTTTTATACAAACTGTCGCTGCTTCATAAGCTCCGCACTCATTATAAGACGAGCATGAGGGCATGATTGACGCCGACTCAATGGCTATACAATAAGATGCCTAGAGGGAACCATGATTCACAAAATTTTGACGATCGCCATTTGCAATCCCGGATGTTATTAGTCCCATTCTGACTCTAGCCGCATGGCTGTTGTCAATTTCAATATCCGGGTGATCTTCTGGCCTTTCTATGATCACGTAAAAATGATCACGTGGTTTTTCAATAAGAAACTCTCCTTGGAAAGTTGCTATTGCCCCGCTAGGCCAATTCACAGTTATTTCATTAAAGGAGTAATGCTTACCTACTTGGTGGTCCTCCGTCGATACGGTCAGCGGAGCTAAGCCCATTAATTCGCCATTTGAGTAAATGTAACCATGCTTTGGGACTGTATCGTAAGTGATTGATGTGCTTGGAGTGGAGCTACAACTAGCGATAATTAAAAGTAGAGGAAGTCGATAGCCTATAAAAGCGAGAAATTTCATTGCCGTGCCCCTCGATTAGATATTTCTATCCTACAGTGAAGGATTTACGTTTACGTTCGCCGAAAAGAGCGATGAGAATAATTACCACTCTCATACAGCCGTTACTTGCAATATTTTCCGGACGTGGATATAAGGAATCTAACCAAATTCTTACGGCCTGGTGCCCTGAGAGCGCCTAGGTCTAACTTTGTGTCTTGTTCAACTAATAAGGGCACTAAGAATTATGGAATAAATCCTAATATTGCTGATCGTGCTCTTAATTATTAGCATAATCGACAAGATTTATCTTCTTATTAGCAGCTTTGCTACTACAAAACCTTAGGGTCCGGAAATTATAATCTCAACTGGGGTGGGAGATATGTCGCTATCTATAGATTATTTGACAATTGAGGAGTGCCGAGTATTACGAGAAGACGACGCCAGGGTGATATCCAAAACTTTACATAGCAATTCCCTTCCCGATTTGTGATTATCGACGCTCGCAAAAATCGGTATTAGGCTTAGTAATGGCTTCATCTAAAACATTATCGCAATGTCTTTTTGTAATTTTCGTTTGCGCGACTTTTACCACCTGCATGAAAACAACTTCAGGCCAGCTGCAACTGGTAACTGGACGACCTAATGTTTTACTCATATTAGCTGATGATCTAGGATTCTCTGACTTAGGAGTCTACGGAAGCGAAATACCAACTCCCAATATAGATGCGCTGGCTCAGTCGGGAGCGCTACTTACAAACTTCTATGCTAATGCAACTTGTGCCCCTTCACGAGCCATGCTTCTTACCGGTATGGACAGCCATGCCGTTGGGTATGGCTTTAATCCAATAGCTGCTCAGCGCTTACCATTATTGCGTGGACAATCAGGCTACAGCGGAAGATGGCCAGATCACATCGGTTCATTTGTGGAGGCTTTTACTGCGGCAGGTTACTACTCTGTTATGGCCGGTAAGTGGCATCAAGGAGCCGCTCAAGAAGCAACGCCTTATGCCCGTGGTTTCGAGAAGGCATTTTATTTACAGGAAGGTGGTGCAAGCCACTTTGCAGATGCGGCAGGTCAAACTTCAGCGTCGCCAATAGCCACATATTATGAAGATAGTGAATTAGTTGAATCCCTTCCTCATGACTTTTATTCATCTCGGTTTTATGTAGATAAATTAATTAATTATATTGAAGATCGCGAAAAAGAAGAAATCAAACCATTTTTTGCATACCTTGCCTTTACAGCCCCTCACTGGCCATTACAGGTCCCCGAGGATTGGGGAGATAAATTTAATGGCTTGTATGACGATGGTTGGGAAGTTGTTCGTGCCCAGCGTTTTGAATCGGCCAAAAGGCTTGATCTCATTCCGAAAACTGCCGAAATGCCGCCCTTTCCTTCTGCGCTCGGCTCATGGTTAGAGCTTTCTTCAGAAGATCGCGCTCGAGAAGCTCGCCGCATGGAACTATATGCCGCTATGATTGCATACCTTGATTCTGAAGTTGGTAGGCTTATCGATTATCTCAAAGAGACAAATCAGTATGATGATACGTTGATTGTTTTTCTCTCCGATAACGGTCCAGAGGGCAATGACATTGAAAACGCTCTTGCAGATAATCGAGAATGGTTGCCCTCTAATTTTGATCAATCATTTGAAAATATGGGAAAAACTAACTCTTATGTCTCGCTTAGTCGCGGATGGGCCCATGTTAGTGCGGGACCTCTCAATCAATATAAAAGCTTTTTAGGTGAAGGTGGAGTTCGTGTTCCAGCCATTGTCGCCCATCCAAATTCGATTCGGCCAAATTCACGAATGAATTCACTGACTTCGATTATGGATATAGCCCCAACGCTTATGGAATTTGCCAGTATTCCGCCTGATCAAAATTATTCGATGCAAGGTCGCTCCGCAGCCCACAAATTGGTTGACCCGGCATCGACAGAAAATGTTCGAGACAGTCTTGCAATGGAAACCTATGGAAATAAGGCGGTCTGGAAAAATGATTGGAAACTGCTTTGGAGTTGGGAAGAGAAAAGATGGGAATTATTTAACTTACAGCTGGACCCCGGAGAAATAAACGATTTAAGCACCGTATATCCTGCGAGGGTTGAAAATATGATACAAACCTTTTCTGAGTTTGTTGAAACGAATGGTGTTGTGGTTCTGGATAGTGAGGTTGGTTACGCTCGCTACCCCGATCAGATAAATAAATTCAATTCACGTTAATGAACCTTTAAACGCCTCTAAATAGTTTTCTAAAATTTTGAATCTGACTCACAACATAATTCTATAAAATAGAGATTAGTGATATGCCCAAAGTAAGAGGACACTCCGTTTCTACCTCTCACTATATAGATGGTAAATGGATTGAGGGAGACTGCCATTTTGATGTCTTTTCACCAATAAATGGTGAGCACCTAACTGAAATGGCTTCAGGTTCTCCAGCCAACGTAGATGCCGCTATTGAGTCAGCCCAATCTGCATTCCCGGCTTGGGCCAATCTAGGCGCCGAAGGGCGTCTACCATATCTTCAACGTTTCGCGGCGGAAATTGGAAAGCGCAAAGATGCTATTTGCGAAGTTGAGTCTGCCGATGCGGGAATCCTACTTTCCCGACTCCAACACGGAATCATTCTGCGTTCCATGCTCAATATTACGTGGTTTGCAGAGGCGGCTCTTAAATTGCAGGATAAAATTATTGAGACGCCACAAGCTACCCACCATATACGTCACGACCCCGCCGGGGTATGTGCAATAATTATTCCTTGGAATGCGCCGTTAATGCTGACCACATGGAAATTAGGCCCATCATTAGCATCTGGCAACACTTGCATAATCAAACCCCCTGAGTGGGCTCCTTTATCAAGCGCTTTGTTGCTGGAAGCAGCTAATGCAGCAGAACTTCCACCAGGCGTTTTGAATATGGTTCAAGGTCCAGGTTCTTCAACCGGCGCGCTTTTGACGTCGGACCCTCGACTCGCTCGTATTTCATTTACTGGCTCTATCCCAACAGCTAAGCTTATTGGAAAATCTGCTGCTGAGAATCTTGTTCCTTGCAGCCTAGAGCTAGGTGGAAAGTCTCCTTTTATCGTATTAGAAGATGCAGACATTGAGCAGGCGGCGAAAACTGGCGCGTTAATGTATCGGAATGCTACACAAGTTTGCTTGGCAGGAACTCGTTTCCTTGTGCATAAAAGTATTTATGACGAATTCGTTAATAAAATGAAATCTTACGTATCCGCTTTATTAATCGGCGATCCTCAAATCGAAGACACAGAAGTAGGACCCCTAATACACCCTCAGCAGTTAGAACGCGTCCAAGGCTATGTCCATCGAGCTGTTGAAAAAGGAGCAAAGATTCTATGGGGTGGAAAACCACATGAGGCTGGTGACCTTTACTATGCGCCAACAATGCTTAGCGATGTGAACCAAGAAGATGAAATAGTACAAGAAGAAGTTTTCGGACCAGTCTTAACTCTTCAGACATTCGAGTCTGATGAACAGGTAATTGCAATGGCAAATGGCACGAAATATGGACTGGGCGGAGTTTGCTTTGGAAAACAATTACATGCGCAACAGGTAGCTAATCAAGTCAAAACAGGCTTTATTTGGGTAAACTCTTTTGGAATTAGAGATCTGGCTGCACCTTTTGGAGGGTGTAAAAATTCTGGTAACGGCCGTGAAGGCGGCGACTGGAGTTTTGATTTTTTCTGCGATGTAAAAGATGTGGTGATCCCAAAGAAGCCATTTGTTCCCAGCTTTGCCCAGAGATAGAAGGTAGCAACATTGACCTCAGGAAGAATAGTTGGCGCTGCGTTGGTATCTCACCATCCAGGCCTATTTCAGCCCAAAAGTTTTAGAGTGACTGCCGGTAATGGGCGGGATTCTGACCTTATTGAAGGCTTTGCTCGCGTTAGAGCAAAAATAGATAGTGTCAAACCTGACATCATCGTCATACTTGATACTCATTGGTTCACTACTGGTTGCCATCTGATTGATGCTGGTGAACACTATGAAGGAACTTATGTCTCTGACGAGATGCCGTGGTATCTGTATGGCCAGGAGTATGCCTATAAGGGCGCGCCTGAATTCGCTGAACTGTGTGCGGAAGTGGCTCTCGAAGAAGGAGTAATTGCTAAAGCAATCGATGTGCCAACGATGGCAAGACATTATGCGACGATTAACATTGTAAACGCGTTGGTGAACGACGAAAAAGTAATGTCTGTAGGTTCCTGCCAAACTGCTTCCACCAAAAATTATTTGGAAATGGGCGCAGTTCTTGGGAAAGCAATCAAGAGAAGCGGACAAACTGTTGTGCTGCTCGCGTCTGGCGCACTAAGTCATAAATTTAGAAATATTAACGAGGCCCCAAAACATCCTCGCATCTATCATCCAGACAACGTCTCGTCGGAATATAATAGGAAAAGCGATTATCGAGCGATAGAGCACTTGTGCCAAGGAAAGCACGCTACAATCTTAGAGAAATTTGATTCTGAATATAAAAAACTCCCTTGGGAAGCGTGGGGTGCGCATTACCTTCAAATGATAGGCGCGTTAGGTGGTATGAAATGCACTGCAGTAGGGACGCCCCTCTCAGAATACGAAAATGCGCATGGCACCGGGAACATTCATATTTGGTTTGAGGTCTAGCAATGTCTGTACTTGATGGTCCTAGAAAAGAAAAACGTCACATTCTAGTTGGCGATGCCCCTCATTGGGTGACCGTTAACGATGCTGGGTTATTGGTTCTAGATGACGGAAGGGAGTTGTCTGAAACTAATGTAGTCCACCTGCCCCCATGTGTACCAACTAAAATTATTTGCCCACATCTAACTTACAAGTCCCGAGGAATCGAATCTCGAAATAATCCTCAGCCTACCGACAACCCAACGTATTTTATGAAGCCAGTCACAGCCATAAATAATCATGGTGGTGAAATCGTCAAGCCCGATGACTGCAAATACCTGAACTACGAAGGTGAATTTGCTGCAATCATTGGTAAGGAAACGCGAAATGTTACTCCTGAAGAGGCGTGGGATCACATAGCCGGATTCAGTCCTGCATTAGATATGGGGTTGCATGACTTTCGCGATACTGATTCAGGGTCTATGTTGCGGGTAAAGGGATGTGATGGTTTCTGCCCCATTGGCCCCGGTATCGTGTCAGGAGTCGATCCAAGGGAGCAGTCGATCCGTACTTTTAGAAACGGGCTGTTGGTGCAAGAAGCAAAGATTTATGAAGAATTAATTTGGGGGCCGGATTATATGATTGCGGACTTGTCCCGTCATATCACCTTGTTGCCTGGTGACATTATCCTAACAGGTACTCCTTGTCATTCGAGATCATTAGATGTAGGCGATACGATTGAAGTTGAGATCACCAAGATCGGCAAACTCACTGCTTCGATCGTCTCCGGGGCTGCGCCAAGAAGCCGCGTCGGCCATCCACCATCAGACTCTGCCGAAGCAAGAAGAGTGGCCCTGGGTAATGATGAAAGAGTCCCTAATCAACTTAAAGTTAATTACCGCAAAGCAAAAATTAGTTAAGCGAAAGACAGAGAGAATCGGTCAATGAAAGTAACTGTAGTAGGTGCCGGAGCCATTGGGCTTTGGATCGCAAGTAGGCTTGCAAGGACAGGCGTTGAAGTAAGCTTGCTGGCTCGAGGTATAACTTTAAAGCGTATTAATGATAGGGGTGTGCTTGTTAGAGATAAGAACAATGAATTATGTGAACAAATTTTGGCTAGTGATGATGCGCGAAACCTAGGATTGCAGGACCTCGTGTTGTTCGCCGTTAAATCTCACGATTTACCGGCAGCGGCCAAACTATCAAAAGGACTAATCAATCAGAATACAATAATTTTACCGGCAATGAATGGTGTGCCCTGGTGGTTTCTAGAAAGCGCACCAAGTGCATTAACACAAAAACCTCTTCGTTCAGTAGATCCTACTGGAGATTGTGCAGCCTTGCTCCCAACAAATCAGGTATTGGGAGGTGTCGTCCATGCCTCGTGTTTTGTTGATGAGCCTGGAGTTGTGCAACACGTCATGGGTAACGGTTTTATTATTGGTGCCGCCGCTGGTTTGGCGGCGGGCCAAATTGAAATCGTCGGGAAACTTTTGAAGAACGCAGAATTTGATGTGACAGTATCGAGGAACATACGTTACGACATCTGGTATAAGTTATGGGGAAACATGACAATGAATCCATTGTCTGCAATTACTGGGGCTACTTGCGATTTAATTCTCGATGATCCCGAAGCAAGAGCCTTTGCCTCAGCTGTCATGGACGAAGCATCGCGAATCGGCGCTGCAATTGGGTGCCCCATCGAGCAAACGGCTGATGATAGACATGAGGTAACTCGTAAACTTGGAGCCTTCAAGACCTCAATGCTGCAAGATGCCGAGGCTGGGAAACAATTGGAAATCGGTGCGTTGCTGGAAGCTCCTCAGGAAATTGCGCGTTTAGCAGGTATAGACACCCCTTCACTGGATCATCTCTTAGGCGTTATGCGCGTCTTCAACAAATCACGCACCGGTCATTGATTGTGAATTTCTACTGCCTGCATTTCTCTGTATGGAAATAAAAATCATGGATATAGATTGTTAAAAACTATTCTTTTGCTGCTCGATAACTCTCTAAGAGAGATCTCCCTCCCGAAACCAAAAGATTTACATCTGAGGTTGCTCCGATAAGGCGACAACCCGCTAATTCACAGTCAGTGATAAATGCTCTATCACTTGAAAAAATACCCGTTGGTTTATTCAGTGCCGATGCACGCTTAATGCCACTTAATATCGCGCCCTTGACACTTGGATCACCCGGTATTCCGAGCTTTCCCATGGAGGCTGCAATATCAGCTGGCCCAAAAAATAAAGCATCAATCTCCTCCATAGAGGCAATCTCTTCCAAATTATGTAACCCCTCTAAGGACTCAATTTGAGCAATTAAGCTAATTTGATCATTTGCTTCGTGTAAGTATTCTTTGTTACTACCCCAGCGTGACGCTCGGGCAAGGCCCGCACCTACTCCTCGTATTCCCTCCGGCGGGTATCGAGTCGCCCGAATAATATTTTCAGCCTGCTGTACTGAATCTACAAATGGGATAAGCAAATTTGTGACGCCTATATCGAGATAACGCTTTATTAGCGATGCATCATGATTTGGAATGCGGACTACTGGAACAGTTGCGTATGGCGCAATGGCCTGTAGTTGAGACAAAACTAAAGGCACTGAATTTGGGCCATGCTCAGCATCAATCAATATCCAATCAAATCCCAGTGACCCAATGATTTCGCAAACTAAGGGATTGGCTAGATTCGTCCATGCGCCTATCTGACTATTCTGCTCTAAAAGCCGTAATTCCAGCTTCTTGTTCTTCAACATTTCATACACTAATCAAATCCTATTGTAACGACACCGAGCTCTCCGTAGTTTGCATAAAATGTATCTCCGGGCCTAGCTGGTATGGGGCTGGTAAAAGACCCGCTGAGGACTATGCTGCCAGCATCCAACTGTTCTCCATAATTCGCGATCTTATTAGCTAGCCAAGCAACCCCATGACCAGGATGGGTAAGCACTGCTGCTGCGACTCCTGAATCTTCCACGATCTCGTTACGACTCAAAGTTGCAGATACGCGTGTTAAGTCGACAGCCTCGGCTCGCACAGGCGTTCCGCCCAAGATAATAGCTGCATTTGCTGCATTGTCTGAAATTGTATCGAGGACTTTGCGACGCGCCCCTGTTTTTGGATCTTCGATCTCAACTCGTGCATCAATTAATTCTAGTGATGGTATTACCCATTCCGTAGCTGATAAGACATCAAAGAGAGAGCAGTTTGGTCCTTTTAAAGGCGATTTCAATTGAAAGGCCAGCTCCGTTTCAATTCTGGGCACAATAAAATCTTGTGCATTAACCCTACTTCCTGACCAAAGTAGCATGCTATCTAAAAGCTGCCCATAATCAGGTTCTGTTATTCCAGCCGAGCGTTGCATGGCTCGCGATGTCAGTCCTATCTTCCAACCGATACGCCGCCGCCCAGACTCAAGTTTTAAATTAACCCAAGCACGTTGAATCGAATAAGCGTCTATAACAGTCATATCAGGATAACGCTTTGATATATGCTGTATAGGCTGTTTCGTTTGTTCAGCTTCTTCTAGTTGATCAACGATTTTAGTTATGTCTTCTTCCGTAATTGCCATATGCCACCTCAACAATTTTCTGTCCCTTTTATCTGCAAATAAAGCAGATTAAAAATCAGGGCCAACGTTATGTGTAACAGCTTTTTCAACCCCGTTCAAATTTAACGTATCGGGAAAATTAAAAACTCTAAATCATTTTTCAAAAAAATAGGCCGACGCTTGACCGTAATTTTCTTCGCAACTACTATCTATCTTCAATAGGTTAGATTAGCCACCGGCTTTAAGAAATCCCAATTAATCCACTTCCAGGACATGTTCTTTGATCATTAATTTTCGACATGCAATAGCTTCACTTGGGCCTGGGCTTCTCTATGCAGCAGTTGCCGTTGGTGTATCCCATTTAGTGCAGGCCACTAGAGCAGGCGCTGATTATGGGTTAAGTATGCTACTTGTGGTGATATTTGCCTGTGTTATGAAATACCCTAGTCTTCGCTTTGGTGGGGAATACGCTGCAGCAACAGGGAAAAACCTTGTTACAAACTACCGAGAAAGGGGCTGGGTAATATTCACTCTTTTTTCAGTTAGTCAACTATTTAGTATGGTATTTATAATTGCTGCAGTTTCTCTTTTCACTTCAGGATTAATGCAAGTTGCAATCGACTTTCAGACCAGCCCTGTCATGGGCGTTGCGGTCCTTTTAATTCTTGTTAGCGTGCTGTTGACGACTAGCCAATATAAAGCTCTGGAGCGAGTGATAAAAATTGTAGTTTTTGGTTTTACGCTTCTAACCACATTTTGTATGTTGTTAGTTATTGGTCGACTTGATTTGTCATTGTCTGCTTTTTCTCTACCTCCCTTCGATATACCAACAATTATATTTATTGTTGCATTGATAGGCTTCATGCCTTCGCCATCAGATGCTTCTGTTCTCCAGTCGCTGTGGACTGTAGCAAGAGCAAACGAATTGGGACAAAGAGCGTCCAAAGAAGAGTCACGCCTTGACTTTAACGTTGGCTACCTCACAAGCTGTGTGTTAGCTATCTTCTTTCTTTTTTTGGGTACGGCCGTTCTTTACGGTGGTGATATAGAGATGCCAACGGACAATGTCGGGTTCGCTAGAAGATTGCTTGAGGTATACACATCGCTAATTGGAGATTGGAGTTTCTACGTTATCGCCATTACTGCTTTGCTTGTGATGCTATCCACGACTTTGACTGTAACGGACGGCATGACCAGAATGGCAATAGCTATAGGTGCAGAAACAGTGCCTAATAAAAACTGGAGCAGTAAGTCCAGGTACAGCATAGTGTTAGCGCTTTTATGCTGCTCTGCTCTGTTGGTGATTCAGGCAGTGCTAAGTTCCTTTACACGCTTTATGGACATGACATCGGTAATAGTATTTTTGATAGGTCCTTTTCTTGCGCTATTGAACCATAAAGCAATATTTAGCAATGAAGTCGAAAAAGATAATCAACCTGGGGTAATAATACGAGCTTGGAGCATAATTAGTATTATTAGTCTTTTTGCACTGATGGCGGTTTACATTTATTCCCGGCTCGTATGAAACGCTGCACTTCTATTACAAAGGTCTTCGAGTTCTTAACCCAGATTTAAAGTTATTGGCAATTTACTAATAGACCAACTGCATTTTGCCGGCTGCTTCGCCGCACTCTAAAATGCAAAGTCTTTTAGAAAAGCTGGCTAGTTCCTTCTATCATTGTATTAACCTAAATGATTTCATCTAATTTTTCCCCAGTGTGTTTATGTGACTCACTACATTGTTAATTGAATCTTCATCTGCCAGAATTTGAGCCATCGGCATCATTTGCTGACCATAATTATCCAAAGACTCGCTGCCACGCCAACCTTTCTTGAAGTTTTTAAGCTGTGTTACCAGATACCAATCATTTTGTCCGCGAAGTGCAGGTGCTCCCAACATCTCATTACCTTGAGCCTCGTCTCCATGACACGTAGCACACTGTGAATAGAGTTGCTTACCCACAGCACTATCGCCTTCAATGGTCACCTGTGCTGGGATATAATTCCAATCTCCCACCCACTCAACGACATCGGCAATCCCTTCATCCGTTAACTGGACAGCCATAGGCCGCATCGCCATACCTTCAATATCTTTTAGATGGGCCCCACGAATTCCAGTTCTAAAGTTCTCTAATTGACGTTTCAAATACCAGGGCTCCATGCCCGCTAACCTTGGCGCTTGTACGCCAAAGTTACCCCTGCCGTCAGCACCATGGCAAGTAGTGCAATAGCGATCATCATAGGGCTCTCTTTCTTCTTCTCCTTGCAACTGAAATGGTAGCCAACAGAGAATTGTGAGCATCGCACCGATTAGCTTTTTTCCGTTCACTTTGTTTTCCCCATAAAGGGTCATGTATCTTTTATTGATAATACAGATTTCCCCTATCCTAATTCGGTTCGAACTCGCTGATCAAGATCTTCCAAAGCCCAATGAGCAGACCGGATTGCACTCTCCATCCAGGCCACATTTACGGTAATTTGGTCACCTATAATATAGTGTCGACCATGAACTGGTGCCTGAAGCGTGTCGAACATAAGTTTTTCTTCCTGAGTCCAAGTACCAAAACTTCGATTCCAACTTGCAGCACAACCGAGCATATGATTAATTCGATGCCAAGCTATTGTGACTGGTTTTTCAACTAAGTTACGGTAATTAGGATGTACTTTCTCCCCATCCTTAATGTGAGCTTCAATCCGCTCCTGTTGTGACATATTTGTGTGGTACAAACCTCCACGGAAATTATAAGCCCCAAGAAGAATACCTTTATTTTGATGCATGCCATGTGAAGGATACCAAATGCCGGTACTCCGATTGTTCGTCTTAGTGATTCCTCCATAAATGCCATCTTTTTCCCAAAACCTTTCTTTTGCTTGAAAGGCTGCTTTATACGCATCTCCTCTTCGCACATACTTCAGGGCTTTTACATAGTCACCTGGAAAATTATGCTCTAATCCGGTAATCAAATGTGTAGGAATACAACTAAAACAGTAATCAACTTTTAAGGCATGTCTAGTCCCATCTTGGTCGTATGCTATTTCCACACCATCATTACTTACATTTATAGCTGAGACCATTGCATGGTATTTTACCTGCTCCCCGATCTTCCTAAGAAAACCGGCGGTTATGTTATCCATGCCACCTTTAGCTTGAAGTAAACTAGGCCCATGATCCCCTTCATAAGCTGTAAATATCTGATTACCTAATTGGGTTTGTAAAAGGTCACGAAACGCGATGATATCTTTCTGCACTCCATGAGCAATATATCCGCCAGTCTTGTAACCACTTCGGGAGCTTCCCGTATAAAGATCACCTTCTTTCAAATCTCCGAACGAGCGGATAATACCGAGCAGGTTTTCGGCTTCTTGCTCAGTGAACGGTTTATCCATTTCTTGTTCAGACATCGATTTGGCTAGCATCTCACCAAGAAAGCCACGAATATTTGTCTTATAGTCATTTACACGGATCGGCTTACCATCAAGTAAGGCATCATCTTGAAAGTAGGCATTATTATTTTCTCCTACGAAAACTTCGAGCTCGACACCTAGCTCTTTGCAATACGATAGTAAATTATGGTGAAAACCTGGGATGCGCGCAGCACCACCGTTAAAGTATAAATGCGGATCTTCGTCAAATTCACAGTATTGTCTATTACCAATTTCATCGATGAGATCCCCATGACGAACTGTAAATATTCTTCCTCCACATCTGTGAGAAGCTTCTAAAATCGTGCAGTCGTATCCACGCTTACTCAGCTCATACGCAACCGTTAAACCAGACAGTCCGCCACCAAGAATGGCCACTTTTTTGTTGTTTGATCCAAGGGCAAGAAGATCGAGAGGTTTCGCGATACTAGCCGCAGGCAAAAGCCCTAGCGCCGCGCCTGCTTTAAGTGCCGCCGAAGCCCCCCCAGTTGATCCTAATAAGTTAAGGAATTCGCGACGGGTTACTAACTTATTCATTAAATATTCTCAAAGTCATTAAGTACAAGCATTTGATGCTATTTCGGATATAGGTTCAAGCCTTTCATCTGGAATTAAAGTTGCGAGCATTCCCCGCGTCGAGGAAGGTTACATCTATTTATTCAGTTTTTCGGTCGGCCACCATTGATCCTTGTTGAATAACTATGCAAATTCTTACCTACAGTGGTTGGGGAATTACGAGGGTTTGATGCCCAAGGCGGCCCCGAGAAATAATGCATTTAAAGGTCTTTCCACTTCCATTAATTGTTATAGTACCAAGCTAAATACTCAAAGTATGGAGGTTATAAATATGCGTAAGCATCTTCTCTTATTAATTACTGGATATTTGGTCTTAACTGCTTCGTTACAAGCACAAGCCCAGGGAGAGCTTAAACGCTATCTCTATCTTAGTACTCCCGATGCGGCCCAAGAGCAAGGACAGGCTGAGGGCTCGGGTATTCTGATTTTCGACATCGACGACGGTCATAAGTTAGTGCGCAGGGTTGATATCCCTGAATTTGCAGAAGGGCTTCGAGGTTTTGCGGCCAACAAAAATACTCACAGCGCATATTTCTCAACGCAGGGACCTGGCATCGGAGCTTTTGACCTGGAGACGGAGGAGATTACTTGGCAAAAGAAATATGAATTTGGTAGTGATCGATCTTCCGTAACCTTGGGCGGTGACAAAGTGTATGTACCCACTGGCTGGTGGGTTGAAGGTGATGACAGTGGCTTATTGGTACTTAATGGTGACGATGGCAGCATGATCAAACATGTCTCTATCGGTAACCGAGCGCACAATAGTTTAGTAAGTGTAGATGGTCGCTATGTTTACCTTGGCACTTCTAGAATGCTGACGATGCTCGATACTAAGGATGAAACGATAGTCGCCCAAATTGTTGGAGTTGGAGAGAACGGTGGTTTAGGAGTTTTCCCCTATACAGTAAATAGTACCAATACTATTGCCTATGTGAGCTTAGGCAGTCATATTGGTTTCGACGTAGTAGATCTGCGAGAAGAAAAAATACTGCATCACGTATTGGTGGAAGCTGAATCAACTGAAGAGCGCACCCATGGTGCCGCCCTTTTGCCCGATGAGTCAGAGCTTTGGATCAGTGATCAAGAAGGGCGCAGGCTTTTTATCTTCGATAATACGCAAATGCCACCTGTGCAAACCGGTCGTCTAGACTTAACCCAGGGTGGGCATGGGTGGGTGACTTTTAGTCTTGATGGTCAATATGCCTGGACTCATACTCCTGATGTTTTCGATACTAGAACGAAAGAGCGCGTCGCGATACTGAGGGATGAAAACGGAAAGCCTGTTAGTGGCTCCAAATACATCGAAGTGCATTTTCGTGATGACAAAGTAGTGGAAGTAGGAAATGAATTTGGATTAGGGCGTCGCTAAGTTTATAGGCTAAATTCAGCCGATCAGTTATATCAGAGCACTGCGAACTTCTATCAAGATGTTTTGCTCAGATTACCCTGACGACTTAACTTTTGATGGAGCAGTTACATGAGAAAAGCAGAATTACTGGTCATAGGGTTTATTTTGTTTGTCCTCGAACCTTTGGCATTGTCGGCGCAGGAAGAGCAATACCCTCTTATTCTGATTCCAACGGACGAAAGTGACTATAGTTACCCCCAGGGTTATCAGACCCCCTGGGACCGTGTGGAAATTAAGGTAACGGAGAAATTTTCACCGAACCTCGTCACTCTGCATGGCTCGGCTCAGCTTGATCGCGCCCACCCGGATGGATCTGGTGGCAGGGTAATGGTGCTGTTCGGCCCCGATGGTGTTTTGATGGTGGACACCCAAAACCGGCAAGTGGCTGAAAAAACGTTCGCTGCTATTCGTACTTTTACTAATGAGCCAATTAAAGTAGTCGTGAATTCCCATATTCATAGTGACCACACCGGCGCTAATGACTTTTTTGGTAAGCAAGGCGCAATGATTTTTGCTCAAGAAAACCTGCGGCTCGACATGATCAATCCGCTGCGACCCGACGGTCGGCCAGCTCCTCAGCAAGATCGGGCAGGCGTCCCTGTCGTCACCTACGATTGGGACCCCGCAGCGCCTGGTAAGCCCGCGGTTACTCTAAATATGAATGGTGAAACCATAGATTTCATACCAGTTATGCCATCTCATACCGCAGGCGATACCATCGTGCGCTTTCGGAAAGCCAACGTAATCTATATTGAAGACTTCTATCGTAATTATGGTTTCCCCTTTGCTGCCCAAACAAGCGGTGGCTCTATCAAAGGCATTATCGAAGCGATAGATCTATTTCGAGAAATAGCCGATGAAGCTACTTGGCTAGTTCCAGGCCATGGAACATTGATTCGCCGCGATGACCTAATTCCCTATCGTGACATGCTAGCCGATATCGTAGATAAGGTTTCAGTTCTGCGGACCCAAGGCAGTTCACTAGAACAAGTGCTGGCCACAGATTTGACTGCACCTTATGAACAATCCACTCGCGGTGCAACGCAACAGAATAGAGATCGATTTATTAGAGCTGTCTACGACGAGGTAGAAGATTTTCCACCAATTGTGAACGGTCGCAGAGCAATGCCAATCCGTCGCTAAAGTTTATTACTTAGCAACGCGTGCCAATAGAGTGAACAATTAAACCGATTTCGGATCAAGAAAGTAACCATTTCGACGTGTCTCTTGGTACTAAAACTAGTATCTTTCGAATATAAAACTGAGGAGACTAAGAAAATGTCTAAAGGTTATTGGATTAATCACGTTGAAGAAATTATCAATCAAGAAGCCTTTAATAGATACGTTGTAAAATAGAACGCTCTTATTGAGCGTGGCGAGGCAAAAATGATTGCTATAGGCCGTGTTGCAAAAACTCAAATCGGTGAGAAGGAAATGCAATTCGCAGCAGTAGCCGAATTTGAGACATTTGAAAAGGCGATGTCTTTTAAAAGCCATCCAGATTATGTTGATGCACTTGATGAGCTTGGAGATGACGAAACCATGTCAGTAAAAAGAACAAGTTGTGTTGTGAGTGGCTAACCACCCACACACGTTCTTAAGCGGAGCTTTCGGGCCTCTAAATGTCACCGCTTCAATTAACAAGACAAACTCAGTACTTCAACCTCTTAAATTCATTCGGCTAAAATCAACATAAATAAATCCGAAAATAAAGATCTAATCGGATGGCTCTAACGTATTACTGCCCAGGGAATGGCGTTTTTCTTCATCATATAAATTTTAATCCCACTGGAGATCTATCATGTTGAAAATTAGTCTAACTTCCATAGTAATTACTTTGGCTGCTTGTGCGTCCCCGGCGCAATCGAATGTTAATGGCAACTGGAATTTTTCCATGAACAGTCCATTTGGTGAAATAAGCGCCAATGTGGAAATCCTCGCAGACGGAGAATCGCTTACCGGTGAGTTCGACATGGGCGGTGGGCGCAAGTGGGCAATAGAGCAAGGTTCTATGAGCGAAAACCAAATTGCCTTCAATATAAACCGCGATGGTACATCCATGACTTATGAAATGACTGGTACACTAGAAGGGAATTTTATTGCAGGTATCGCTTCAGCGATGGGGACTGAAGTGGAGTGGTCTATGAGCAAATAATACAAATCATTTGCCATTCAAAGCCACCAACTTCTTATTTACCCGCGAAGCGCCAACGGTCACGCGGCACCCTTCTCGTAAATACTTACTAGTATCTTCTAGCTATGGGTCGCATGAGCAGATTCCTTCCCTGGTCACTTCGCATCCCCCATCTTCGACAATTTTTTAAGTATTTGACTACCCTGCCCTATCATTCTGATTGAATTAATATTAAATATAGGTATGTAGAATCCTCAAAGAATGGGTATAGAACATTCCAATTTTGCCCGTAAAAGTGATACATTTAGCTCCTACTTGAGATACATTGATAACTTAGATGC
This sequence comes from Gammaproteobacteria bacterium, assembly GCA_012960305.1. GTDB lineage: Bacteria > Pseudomonadota > Gammaproteobacteria > Pseudomonadales > Pseudohongiellaceae > UBA9145. The sequence continues at coordinate 414,039 of DUBM01000020.1, forward strand.
TGGACGACAGGAAGAAGGCGGAAAGGCCTGCCAACCAGTCATAGATGCATAATCAGTCACCTAAACGAAGGACGGAACCATGAAATATTCCAGTCAAATTCTTTTGCCAGTCCTATTAGCATTGTTGGCTCTTCCAGCCTTCTCCTATGGCCAATCCAACGAAATTACCTTTCACAAAGATATCGAACCAATCTTGCAGCGCAGCTGCCAGAACTGCCACCGGATTGGTGGCGGCGGCCCAATGCCGTTGGTGACTTACGATGAAGTCGCACCCTTCGCCGGACTGATTGAATTCAAGACAAGCCTGCGAGACCGGGCTGGTGCCATGCCGCCATGGTATGTAGAGAAGAATATCGGCATTCAGAGCTTCAAGAATGACACTTCCCTTAGCGATGAGGAAATTGCTGCCATATCGACTTGGGCTAGAAGCGGCACTCCCAAGGGGGATTCTACGGACGCACCGGAGCCCTTGGCTTTCGATGACAGCATCAAATGGAAAGCCGGTAAACCAGACCTAGTCGTCAAACTTCCTGAAATTACCAAGCTAGCTGGAACCCCTGACTGGTGGGGCGAATTGGAGACCGTACCAACCGGAATGACCGAAGATCGCTATATCAAGTCTGTAGAGGTGGTCGAGGTTAACGACGTCGATATGACCCAACTTGCCGGGACCGTTGGCGGGCGCTACATATTCCATCACATGCTCTGGTTTACCGCAAAATTGGATGAAGAAGGAAATCCGCAACGCGGAATATTCAGTAATCCATGGCCAGTGCATGAAGTCGGACGTAACGCCGATATTTTCGACGCCAATACCGGCCGTCTTTTAGAAGCAGGGTCTGCCATAGTTTCTGACTCGATTCATTTACACTCAAACGGCAGAGATACCACCGGTCACCTTGAGATTGGGTTTACTTTCCACGACAAGGACTTTGAGCCCAAGTATAGAGATTCGATTAATTTTACCGGCAATGGAGTAGATATAAGCATTGTGCCGAATCAGACAGATCAGGAACTTCATGCATACAGTATTCTTGAGTCCCATACCAAAATCGTCTCTTTCGAACCTCACCTTCACGCCCCTGGATCTAGAATGTGCCTAGAGGCGATCTGGGGTCATCAAGTCGAGACCTTGTCCTGCGTAGGCTACGACCACAACTGGGTACGAACCTATCAATTTCAAGATTCGGCGGCACCACTACTACCCAAAGGCACTATCCTTCACATCACTGGTTATATGAATAATACGGATACTAATATAAACATTCCTGATCCGCGCAACTGGCAGGGATCTGGTAACCGTTCTACCCAGAATATGTTTCTCGATCTCGGCATTCGGGTTTCCATGAATCAAGAACAATTCTTAGAAGCCATGGAGGAGAGGCAACAAATTCTCAATTTAGGCCCTAACGATCACGTAGTAGGATGTCCACTCTGCACGGCAACTCTTGTGTCACCAGTTACCGACGCTGACGATTAGGCCTCATAGAGTAGAAAAAATAATTGAGGACGTGGATACGATTATGAATATTTTTATGCTTGAATTTGGAAGCCGCAGCAGATCTCTATTACTTGCTGGGTTATTGATTTTATCACCTGCTGCAGTTACTGCAGAAACTCTATTACATGGGGCGCCTGTCTACCCTGCATTTGAGGGTTGGCACCCAAATTCTGACGGAACCTTTAATTTAATGTTCGGTTACATGAACGAAAACTGGGAAGAAATGCCATTCATAGAAGTTGGAGGCAATAATTTTTTCTCACCTGGGGATGCGGACCAAGGCCAGCCGACTAATTTCATGCCGCGCCGAAATCGTTTCACTTTCGAAGTTACGGTGCCTGCGGATTGGGGTGACCGAGAGCTAGTCTGGAACTTGAACATCAACGGCGTGGAAGCGAAGGCCTATGGAACATTAAAGCCTGATTATCTAGTTGACAATATAGTAATCGCCTCTGAAACGGGGTCCCTTGGGATTGGTGTCAGTAGTCCAGAGTCCAGGGCAAACGTTCCACCATCGCTTACAGTTCAAGGCGATGTTGTGCGTACAGCTAAAGTGGGTGAAGCAATAACTCTGAGGACTCACCTTGTAGATGATGGGCTACCAAGATCCAGGGCAGTCACCTCACGGGACGAAAGTGACCTGCATCGCGCCATGTTTAGGCCACCTCAAAAACCCACCGTGAACAAAATTAATGCGTTATACCTGAGCTGGAATATCTACCGAGGGGCGGGTGAGGTTACATTTGATCCTCCCCAGACTAAAGTATGGGAAGACACCCGCGTGGCAGCAAATTCGCCATGGGGTGGATTATGGCTGCCACCTGAAATTCCGGAAGACGGCATGATTGAAATTACCGCGACTTTCGATGAACCTGGGACCTACATACTCTGGGGACGTGCAGATGATGGCGGGCTGTATGATGACGGTTATATTACAGTGAATGTGGAATAATTACGGTTAGTTTTTACCCTCTCTTTCCCACCGACCGGTTGGTTCAATCGTGCCGTCTTCCCTAATAATTTCAGTTGCTAACCCCATACTTAAGAGCTAATTTTAAGAGAAAAGAAATGAAATTGTATCGCTTCGGTGGTGTGGCATTAAGAGGGCAGCGTGCTAGCTAGATTAGCTTCGATAATTCATTGGTTAGGGATGCTTGCAGGAATAGCCTTTCTAGTCCTAGGGCTTCTAGATACGCTTTTGATTTTTTTATCAACTGAACCTGTTGTCAGTAATAGTCCTGCCACCGTTTCTGTCCCGCCACAGGCAATTATGGAAGTAGATGAATATGAAACGGGACTCTTCGGCACAATATATATGGTTTTACTATGGACATCAGGATGGGCAATCAGATTTATACTGACAGGCAATAAGCCATTCTTCCCTTGGATGAAGTCAAAGGTCGAGCAATGAATAAATCTGTACTTCACTTCTTCGAGCTGTCTTTTCTCTGAAGAATTGGTTGAGGCCGATAAGGTTAAGTTGACTCCTTCGCCTCACGGAGTTCTACACCACCCCTTGGGGCATCCCCCCTTATTTTTTCCAGTATCCAAAACCCCAGCCAAGTACTGAAAACTGCTTTAAATCCTGTACCAAAAATAATAGGTAAAGCAAGAATAAAATCTAGGTACGGATTCCAAAACCATGTATAAGCCCAATCTATATACACCATAAAAAATTGGAGATAATGGGTAAAAAATTCAATTCCGGTTAGAGACAGAATTCCATAATCAGTAGTAGCAACAATCACTATGCCCCAAACGACAATCGCAACTTGAAGAGGAGTGGTCCAGATACATAAATATGCAAATATTCTTAAAAATGTAATCATTATTTTCCTCTGAGTATTCAGCTAACTACTCACACTTTCGTCTCGGCAATCCATTCATCAACAACGCGTTCCAGAATTGACAAAGGTAGGGCGCCACCGACCAACACCGTATCGTGGAAGGCACGAATATCGAATTGATCACCCAATTCATTACGGGCTTTTTCGCGCAGCTCGAGAATTTTCAGCATACCAATCTTATAACTGGTCGCCTGGCCTGGCATCACAAAATAGCGCCGTACCTCGGCACGTATCTGGCCTTCGGAAATTGAAGAATTAGCAATAAAAAATTCTACTGCTTGCTCCTGAGACCAGCCCTTGGCGTGAATCCCCGTATCAACCACTAGCCGTATCGCCCGCCAAATTTCAGAACTCAGACGACCGAAATCCTTATAGGGATCTTCGAAGGCGCCCATCTCTTTCGACAGGTATTCGGCATAGAGTCCCCAACCCTCGCTGTAGGCAGTAAATCCTGAAAGAGTACGAAATTCAGGCACTCCTGTTAATTCCCGCTGAATGGAAATCTGCAGATGATGGCCAGGAATGCCCTCGTGATAGGCAATCGACTCCATCTCAGTCTTGGGCATTGAATTCATGTCGGACAGATGTGCGTAGTAGACGCCGGGCTGCGAGCCGTCGGGTGTGCCTGCCCGGTAGTGTTGCGGAGCACCATCGCGTTCACGAAAGGCTTCGACCCTTCTTACTTCAAGCCCTGCCTGGGGCAGCACGCCGAAATAATCCGGCAGCCTGTTGCGCATGGTATCGATAAAGGCTGTCGAGTCATCCAGATATCCCTGCCTGCCTTCATCATCGTTAGGGTAGCGAAATTCAGTGTTAGATTTCACATAACTGAAAAAGTCCTGCAGCGTTCCATCGAAACCCACTCGGTCTTTAAGCGCTTCCATTTCCTGTTGAATTCGCGTTACTTCGCTTAATCCGAGGCTATGAATCTCATCGGCAGTTAAGGTTGTTGTCGTCATGCTTGCCAATCTAGCCTGGTAGTAGCTTGCACCATTTTCCAGGGCGCCAACTCCCCTGGCCAGGGCATCTGCATTTTCATAATCAGCCTCCATGAAGGCGATTAGTGCCAGGTACGAGGGCTCAAACGAAGCCAACAAGGCTGTTTCCACCAGGCCTAGCAGCTCAACAGCCTTTGCTTCATCAATTTCGCCCGCATCAAGCAAGGCTTCGATTTTTGTTTTGGCATCGGCCCACAATGGCGCATCTGCGTCGCTCTCTGCATCAAAAGGGGCGCCGGAGATTACCGCCGTTGCCTGCTGCACCACGAATT
>DUBM01000021.1 GCA_012960305.1 Gammaproteobacteria bacterium
CAACTTGTTCGAAGAAATAGAAACTACGAACAATTCTGCCAGCCAAGCTCGGGGCCGAGTCAGAGGCGACAGCCTGGCCACGTCAGCCTCGCCCGAATTTGTCCTAAAAGGAACCAGCCGTATTGGTAGTGAATACTCTGTCATTATCCAGCACCGGGGCGGCGACACTCTCATGGTAAAAGCTGGCCTAAATTCTACTACGCAGATTCCAGGTTATAGTGGTTATTCGATTTTAGATGTGAGTTCTGGCAGCATTTCTATCCGTTATCCGGAAAATGTTCCCTGTGTTGAGTTTCGTGACCAGGGAGTCAGTTGCGATGGTGCAAATATAGCAGCGTTATCTTTAGCTAACGGTGAACCACTGCCTGGCCAAGAGGTGGAAACAAGTCTGGCGGCTGGTAGATCGAACGAAACGGCAGCTGATGAGTTACCGACCAATCCTTTTGAGGCATTACTATCGCGAGAAAACAATGTGCCAGTAAGCAATCGCGATGGAAACTTTGGTAGAAGTGAACGGTTTACTCCGCGTCGCATTGACCCTGAAGATATTCCGCCAGGGATGAATGTAGTATCTACTCCGTTTGGAGACCGATTAGTGGAGCAATGAAAGTAAAACAATAACTAAGCTTCTAGTCGTCTGCTGGGATACAATAGGGATTCGTCAAACAATGAATAGCGATCATATCCAACGCCTAAATTGCTAACCTGGTGCCTACCAAACCATCCATTTCATTATCCATCAGCGTAGTTTGTTACAATTCTCCGCCCGATGAAGTAAAGCAGCTTCTTGAGTCTTTGCTAAACGCGATCCTATATTTGGGCCAGTCGCAAACCCTTTCCGTTACTCCTATCTACCTAGTAGACAATTCGGATCAAACTCCCCTTTCGCTGGATATTTTCGCCGAATTTGGGGCGCTGTGCACAGAGCTGAAAGTAGACCTTCGGCATCTCCATGGTCAGGGGAATGTCGGTTACGGCCAAGCACACAACTTAGTACTAGAAAGGCTTGATAGTGATTATCACTTAATACTTAACCCGGACGTTGTACTCGAAGAGGCTGCGCTTTTGGAAGCGATAAGCTTCATTAATTACAAGCGGGGTATAGTAATGCTAAGTCCCAACGCGAAGGATAGCTCAGGAACAAAGCAATACCTCTGTAAACGTTACCCTTCAGTTTTCACTTTGTTGGTGAGGGGTTTCTTTCCTGAATTTCTAAGGAGCCTTTTTCGCAAAAGGCTCGCTCGATATGAAATGCACGAGCTTGATGAAAAAGAAGTATCTGAGGATATTCCGCTCGTTAGCGGATGTTTTATGTTTGTGAGAACAGAGGCCCTGAAAGAGGTGGGTGGTTTCGATGAGTTCTATTTTCTTTACTTTGAAGATTTTGACCTATCAATTCGTATCGGGAAATTAGGTAAAATTGCCTATGCTCCAAATGTTCGCATTGTTCACCATGGCGGAAACGCGGCGAAAAAGGGCTTTCGTCATTTGAAGATGTTCATTCAATCGGGTATTCGTTTTTTTAATAAACATGGCTGGCAGTTGTTCAAGCAATCATAAATCAATGGAGTTAACCCGTGTTAGAAGAGAGCAAGGCGGTGCTAGTAACAGGAGCTACTGGCTTTATTGGTGAGCATGTATGTCGTCATTTACTTGGGGCTGGCTACCGCGTCCGAGCGCTTTTAAGACAGCAGTACTCTTCCATTATTTACGGACATAGCTCCTTTGAGCATTGCAATGGTGATCTTTCGGACCCCGATAGTCTTGTCAGAGCTTGCGAAGATATCGAGGTGATAATACACATTGCCGGGGTAGCGCATGCCGATAACACAAACGATGAGAGCCTTCGTCGAGTTAATGTTGGCGGTACTGAACGCCTATTGTCGGCAGCGCTGGACCAGAAAGTTACGAGATTCATTCTGATGAGTAGCTCACTAGCTGGGGTCTGCGATGAGGAAGGAAACGCGACTACAGGCTATGGGCAATCAAAGATTGATGCGGAACAGTTGCTCCTCTCAGCTATTAGTTCAGGGAGTATTGAGGGTGTGATTTTAAGGCCTGTTAACGTGTATGGGCCGGGGATGCGAGGTAACATTGCATCTCTAATTTCGCGTATTTCCCGAGGTCGTATGCTGCCATTACCTCGTCTTAGCACACTTATTTCTCTCATCGGCGTCGATGATCTTTGTCGAGTGATCGCAATAGCTATCGAGTCTGCTCGCGCCATCGGGAAAACATATATTCTCACGGATGGCCAACAGTATATTGTTAACGATATTGAGAGTGAAATTTATCGTGCTCTGGGCAAGAGAATGCCCCGCTGGAGAACTCCTCGTGTGTTATTATATTTAGCCGTTGTTGGGGCGGAATTAGTGAGTAAAATACTGGGCCTTTTTGGCGTCAAACTTCCAACACTCAGGAGTGTTAGTACTAGAACCTATCGAAACCTGACTACCGAAAATTTGTTCGATAATTCTGAAGCCTGCAAGGAATTAAATTTCAAACCCACTTCGACTTTTTATAGTTCACTTCCAGGAATAGTAGCCGATTTTAAGAATTTATAATTTATCACTGACACGTAAAGTAGTTAAGAGAATGCAAGTATGACCAAAGGAATAATCCTAGCAGGGGGCAGTGGAAGTCGTTTACATCCTATGACAATCGCAGTTAGTAAGCAGCTGTTGCCGGTATACGACAAGCCCATGATTTATTACCCACTTGCTACGCTGATGCAAGCTGGAATCCGCGAAATTCTAATCATAACTACCCCCACTGATGCAGTTCTGTATGAAGCTCTACTGGGCGATGGTAAAAGATGGGGCTTGGAAATTACTTATGCGAAACAACCCAAGCCCGAAGGCCTAGCTCAGGCTTTTATAATAGGGGAAGGCTTTATTGGCGATAGCAGAGTGTGCCTAATTCTTGGCGATAATATTTTTTATGGTAATAGAATTGAAGATATTTTAAGGAGTGCGGTTGAGCAGCGGCAGGGCGCTAGTATTTTCGCTTACCACGTTAATGATCCTGAGAGATACGGTGTTGTTGTATTGGATGAAAACCAGCACGCGGTGGATCTCGAAGAAAAACCAGTCAAGCCAAAATCACATTACGCGGTTACGGGGCTTTATATGTACGACAACGACGTTGTCGACGTTGCTAAATCGATTAAGCCTTCCGTTCGCGGTGAGTTGGAAATTACCGATGTCAATAAAGTCTATCTTGAGCGCGGTAGTTTGAAAGTAGAGTTGTTTGATCGCGGCACGGCCTGGTTAGATACTGGCACGATTCAATCACTGCTGGATGCCGCCAATTTTATTCGTGTGCTTGAAGAAAGGCAGGGCTTAAGAATTGCCTGCCCTGAAGAGATCGCCTATCGGCAACATTTCATCGATGCCAACCAACTTGAGGCATTAGCGGCCCCGCTAAAAAATAGCGGCTATGGTCAGTACCTTCTGCAATTGCTCGAGAACCCTTAAATAATGAAAGTTAATCCCACTGCTATTGAAGATGTTTTGGTGTTCGAGCCAACTGTCCATGGCGACGACCGTGGGTACTTCATGGAAACCTGGCGACAATCGAGTTTCGATGACATCGATGTCGGCTACACATTCGTTCAGGATAACCAAAGCAAATCCGTGCAGGGTACTTTGCGCGGCCTTCATTACCAGTTGAATTTTCCCCAGGGTAAGTTGCTGAGAGTCTTATCAGGTGAAATATTTGATGCAGTAGTAGATATGCGAAAATCATCTTCTACCTTTGGTAAATCTGTAGGGGTTTTGCTGTCGGCGGACAACAAGAAGCAACTGTGGGTACCACCTGGCTTTGCCCATGGATTCTACGTTGTCTCAGACACGGCCGAGATCGTATACAAGTGTACTGAGTATTATCACCCTGAGGATGATCATAGCCTGCTTTGGAACGACCCTGTTTTGGAAATCGATTGGCCGTTGGTTATGCCAGAACCTCTGCTGTCTGAGAAAGATCGAGAAGCTGTATGTCTAGACAAGGCACGTCTGTTCAAGTGAAGTCCAAAACTCTCGCGCTCACCGGAGCTAAAGGACAGCTTGGGAAGACAATCCAGGATTGCTGGGCCTCTAACCCCTTAAGCGATGAGTATGTACTGCAGTGTTTTGATCGCAGCCAACTCGATATTACCAGCCCTGCCTCAGTCTCTGAAACTCTAAACTCAAAGGATATTGACTGCATTATTAACGCAGCGGCCTATACCGCTGTAGATAAGGCTGAATCCGACCCTGATTCGGCTCAGGCAGTGAACCAGCTAGGCGCAGAAAACCTTGCCCGGTGGTGTGGTGATCACAATGCTTACTTGATCCATGTTTCGACAGACTTTGTTTTTAGTGGCAGCAAGGCGGAGCCCTATTTGCCCAAAGACGCTTGCGACCCGCAAGGTGTCTATGGCAAAACGAAACAAGCTGGTGAAGTCAGTATTCTTAAGTTGCTACCACAGCGATCGATAGTTGTGCGGGCGTCATGGCTGTACTCTGAGTACGGAAGAAATTTCGTTAAGAGGATGCTACGGTTGATGGCTGAGAAAGAACCCCTCGCTGTAGTGAATGATCAAATCGGCTCGCCAACTTCTACTCATTCCTTGGCAAATTTTTTGATAACGGCAGTAGCCGATAAAAACCATTCTGGAATCTTCCACTGGAGTGATGGTGGCGAGATAAGCTGGTATGATTTCGCTGTCGCTATTCAAGAGGAAGGCCTAAAAGCGGGGTTACTTGGTCGACAAACACCAATTGCTCCCATTCCTACTGCAGAATATTCGACCCCGGCAAAGCGCCCAGCATATAGTGTACTTGATCGCTCACAAAGCATTCTCGATTATGATCTTAGAGCCAGTAGCTGGCGCGAAGAATTAGTCGCAGTGATAAATCGACTTAGTTCTGAATCTAAGAACGTAAATTAGAACGAAGTAAGTAACGCAAACGAAAAACTAAGGACTGAACAGAACTACTATGTCGAACAATAGAACTGTATTAGTAACTGGCGCAGCAGGATTTATTGGTTCCAATTTTATTTATTATTGGAAAGAAAAGTATCCCGATCAAGCATTAGTCATTCTTGATGCGCTGACCTATGCTGGAAACAAAAATAATCTGCAACAATTGATCGACGCCAAGGAAATTATTTTTGTTCATGGTTCAATTTGCGATGCCAGTCTAGTTAAACAAGTCATTGTCGATAACTCTATCGATACAATTATTCACTTTGCCGCTGAGAGTCATGTAGATCGATCAATCACCGGACCAGATGCTTTCATCGAAACCAATATTGTTGGCACTCATACTTTGTTGCGTGTCGCTAAAGAATGCTGGCTGGGTGAGAATGAAGTAACGAATCATCATTTTCATCACGTTTCTACTGATGAAGTTTATGGCACGCTTGCTGCAGGTGATGCAGCTTTTAGTGAAACGACTCCCTATGCACCAAATTCTCCTTACGCAGCGAGTAAGGCCGCATCGGACCACTTGGTAAGGGCTTACCATCACACATTTAGAATGAGGGTAACCACTAGTAACTGTTCGAATAACTACGGTCCCTATCAGTTCCCGGAAAAATTAATACCTCTATGTATGCTTAATATCCTCGCAGGCAGAGCACTGCCTATCTATGGCGATGGTTTACAAATTCGAGATTGGCTTTATGTAGATGATCACAACCGCGGCATCGATTTAGTAATCAATCAAGGGCGACAAGGCGAAACTTATAATATCGGTGGTAATAACGAATGGGCCAATATCGATGTAGTTAAATTACTCTGCAAAATCGTGGGAGAAAAATTTAACGCGGATTCGACACTGGCGACACGTTTTCCAGATTCGCCCTGTGCAAAGAGAGAGACAGCTGAGCGCCTAATCACTTACGTAACTGATCGGCCCGGCCACGATACGCGCTATGCAATTGATGCTGGAAAAATTATGGGTGAACTAGGTTATAACCCTGTCGAAGTCTTTGAATCCGGCTTAGAAAAAACGGTTGATTGGTATCTGAATAATGAAGACTGGTGGCAGTCGATTCTGGATGATAGCTATCAAGGCTGAACCTGATAATCACTCCCTGATTGGGGCTTCTAATTACTTTCTCTGGTGGGCTGTAGTTTCTTATACAGCCACAATCAGAGTACTCTCTAGAACTTCCTCGAGAGCACTCATCAAACCAAGGAATACGCGCCTTAGTAGCTTGATACTCAAATCTTCAATATCTCCTAAAATTACTGCAAATTCAGTGGTAACATCTTGTCAGAAACTCAGTTTCCCACCGCTATAATTAACGGTATAATCCGCCTGCATTTTTATCTGGGCAGTAAATTCTGACTGTTTAGTTCGGGTTCATCGTTATACTGAATAATAGTAGAAGAGCTTAAAGGAGCCCTAGACCGTGCAATTAGAAAGTGCTCGAATATGTCGCCTATTTCTAACCACAATTCGAATTACAGGATTGTTAGCCGCCCTGGCAGCGGTTACCACTGCGGCTAAAGCCCAACAAGCAATTGAAGATAATATTCGGCCAGTTGCACGAGTGTGTCTGGAAGGTCAGTCCTGCGTAGGTTCTTTCGCTGGTTCTTCTAGTGCTGCAACAGTTGTAGCAGCACCTGCAGCCTCGGTGGTTCAAGCCCCAGAGCCTGCCGCAGCTGAACGAGTAGTTGAAGTTGCTGCGGCAGAAAGTGCATTTGATGCAGCAGCTAAGTATCAGATGACTTGCTTTGCCTGTCATTCCACTGGCGCCGCTGGCGCACCGGTTACTGGTGATAGTGAGGCTTGGGCAGAACGAATGGATAAAGGTATGGAAGCTGTAATGGCCAATGCAATTAACGGCGTAAATGCAATGCCAGCCAAAGGCATGTGTATGGATTGCAGTGATGATAATTTAGTAAGCTTGGTTAAGTACATGCTCGATCAATAGTTTTCGTGTTCTTTGACTGTTAAGTAAAGATTAATTTAAGGAAGGAGCTAAAAGTGTTAGTTAAAAAGAGTGTAATGTCATCCGTTGTAAAATCAGTTCTGTTTGTGTCTACGGTTTTGTTTGCAGGAGTTAACTTCGCCGACAACAGCCGACAGGGCTTGCAAGTTGCCGCGGTAAGCGATGGCTTTAATGCCGAGCAAAAGTATATGGCTTCATGTTTTGCCTGTCATAGTACTGGCGCCGCTGGAGCTCCTAAAGTAGGAGATGGCAACGGAGCAGAGTGGACTCCACGTATGGAGAAAGGCATGGACGCAGTAGTTACCAATGCCATAAACGGCTTGAACACAATGCCACCTAAAGGCCTTTGTTTTGACTGTAATGACGATGACCTTCGAGCTATTGTTGAGTATATGGTTGAAAATAGTACGTAAGTACTGACTTTTTTGTCATCAATCTACCTTTCTTAAGAAAGGCGGATAGACGACGGAAATTCGACTATCATAGCGAGCAAGGAACTCGGTCTTAGGCCCTGTTCGAATTTTAAAAAAAATGGGCTGTTCAGCTCATTTTTTTGACCTTTTTTTACCTCTTTGTATAGTTCAAAATTTTTAGGGTTCACGAGCTATTTCGTGACAATATTTTTAACGAGAGATTGCAAGGTTTAGTGAAAGCGATCTATTCAGCGGTTAATTAAATAGTGAACCTCTAGAAGTGTTACTTACTACCATCATATCTCGGACTCTTGTCGGGATCACCGCAATTCGTATAAACGTCGATGCAGATCTGTCCAATTGCCTAACTGGCTGTTCAAACCTCAAGATGATAAGCACAGAACACATCGTTGAAGCGATATCTTTGAGAAAGCCGCCTTTTGGCAAAGGCACAACTTTAAAGGCTGTAATGTTTTAGGGTCTACTTTTGCTTTTCAAACCCATGCACGCGGGTTTCCAAATCCCCAATGAGTTTTTCTAATTCAATAATTCTTGCTTCAGCCCGTCCAAGAGACTTCGACTTTACTTCGAATTCTTCTCTGCTCAACAGGCCTAGTTCCTTAAAGGAGGTTTTTAGCTGTTGCTCTATCTTGGCACGCAGCTCAGCTCTAAGTTCTTCCGCCATTGGCACTAGGCCAGAGAGCCTTGCGCTCAATTCGGAAAATAGTTTTGGGTTAATCATGGATTTGAGTATCTCTAAAGTTTGAAATGTCAGTTTACCATCATAATTCTGGCGGAATAACACTGAGCTTAATTGTAGTGAATTTCTAACTATGCACTTTCCTAGTGCATTTGTGCACAGAGCGCACCTCTAATGCCCCGCTATAAAGCTTTTCTCGTTGTCTATGAATTCCCTCTATTATGTAAAAAATACCTAAGCCATTGTTTAGTAATGGAAAAACTTAACTGGCACGGACCGTGCAAAGATCTTTTCAGTTCTATTAATAGAATTCTCAGTACGCTTGAAACCAAGCGAAGAAACTTTAGGAGCAAAACGATGAAGTCAGTCACGGCTATTATTAAGCCATTCAAATTGAATGATGTGCGAGAGGCATTATCTGACATTGGAGTTCAAGGCATAACAGTAACAGAAGTAAAAGGCTTTGGCAGACAGAAGGGACACACCGAGTTATATCGTGGTGCGGAGTACGCGGTTGATTTTCTTCCCAAGGTAAAACTAGAAATTGCAATTGCCGATAGTCTGCTCGATCAAACTCTAGAGGCAATTTCCAAGTCCGCCAATACAAGCAAGATTGGTGATGGCAAGATTTTCGTCACTGAGCTGGTTCAAGTCATTCGTATTCGTACGGGCGAGACTGGCGAAGAAGCGGTATAGATGGAAACTTGTTGTTAGAGAAAATTGATAACCAGACAGATTGAATTCTTGAGGATACTAAAAATGAAGAAGTTTATTACGAAAAAGAGCGGTCTAGGTTTATTAGCGGTATTACTACTTATGATCCCTGGGATTGCATCAGCCCAGGAATTGGATACTGGCGACACTGCTTGGATGATTGTGGCTACGGTGCTGGTACTGATGATGACAATACCAGGGCTATCATTGTTTTATGCGGGCATGGTGCGAAGTAAAAATGTGCTTTCAGTTTTAATGCAGTGTTTTGCAATTACTGGCCTAATGACCATCATATGGATGCTGTGGGGCTACAGTATGGCCTTTGATACAGCGGGCATGGAGGAGGGTGTGGTTAACCTCAATTCGATCGTCGGTGGTCTGAGTAACGCGTTTATGTCCGGAATTACTGTGGATTCGATATCTGGAACCGTTCCCGAATCGGTGTTTGCCACATTTCAGATGACTTTCGCGATTATTACTCCTGCGTTAATCGTTGGCGCCTTCGCTGAACGAATGAAGTTTTCCACAATGTTAGTGTTCATGACTCTATGGGTGACTATCTGTTACGTGCCGATGGTTCACATGGTTTGGGCCGGAGAAGGCGGACTTTTGTGGGATTGGGGCGTAATCGATTTTGCCGGTGGAACAGTGGTGCATATCAATGCTGGAATTGCCGGATTGGTTGCTGCAATCATGTTAGGTAAACGTAAAGGTTACCCAAAAACAGCCATGCCTCCTCACAATCTAACCTATACTATTATAGGCGCAGCGATGTTATGGGTTGGATGGTTCGGATTTAATGCCGGTTCAGCAGTCGCTGCTAACGGCACAGCAGGGATGGCAATGCTGGTTACCCAGATTGCTACAGGAACAGCGGCTCTTACATGGATGGGGATTGAATGGGTTACCCATGGTAAGCCGAGTGTGCTGGGTATTGCTTCAGGCGCTGTCGCAGGCCTGGTAGCCATTACTCCAGCTTCCGGATCAGTAGGTCCGCAGGGAGCACTTTACATCGGAATTGCGGCAGGTATCGGTTGTTTTTATGCGGCTACTAAGCTCAAGCGAGCAATGGGCTATGATGACTCCCTCGATGTTTTTGGGGTGCATGCAGTAGGAGGAATTATTGGTGCAGTCTTGACCGGTATATTTACCGCTGAAATGTTCGGTGGTACGGGCCTAGAAAATGGCATCCCATCACAATTGTGGATACAGATTAAGAGTGTAATTTTTACGATTGTTTATACCGGGGTATTGAGTGTGATAATCCTTAAAGTCTTGGATGTAACAATGGGACTGCGAGTTAGCGAGGAAGACGAACAGGAAGGTCTCGACCTTAGTTCTCATAATGAAAGTGGATATGTTCTTTAAGCTTTCATGTGAGAAAGATTAGGAAAGAATTAGATCTCTCTTCGAATGCATGAATGACATTGAAGCGCCTTTGGAGACAAAGGCGCTTTTTTTATGGTAAACGTGTGGGAGTAGGCGGGCTCGGTTTTTGTATCTGCTTGAATCTATATTGTTGGATGTGGACGGCAGGGTATGCGCGGCTGGATATGGATTGTTAGATGCAGATAGATAGTTGGTTATAGAAAGGCGAGTCAGCTAAGCAGACCTTAGAGATCACCATAGAGATGTTGCAAAATTGCCAGGGCCGCTATTGGTGCAGTTTCAGTTCTTAAGATTCGCGAACCTAATACTGCGATAGTGCAACCACTTTTCTTCGCCGCCAAGAGCTCCTCTTCCGCAAAACCACCTTCGGGCCCTACTAGTAGATTGATTGAATTGCTAGTTGGGAGATCTGAGAGATTGGCATCACCATTCGGATCGATTACGACTGTGACGGATGGCTGCGATGAACCTAGCCATTCGGATAATTGCAGTGGCTCATTAATTAACGGTACATCTAGGCGTCCACATTGTTCGCTGGCACTTACCGCTATTTGTTGCCAATGGCGTAATCTGTTTTCTACTCTTTCTTCTTTAAGCTTCACACCACCATGTTGTGAATAGAATGGTGTGATACTCGCTACTCCTAACTCCGTCGATTTTTGTATCCCATAATCCATCCGATCGCCTTTAGAGAGGCCCAGGTATAGGTCTATTTTCAAAGAACCGAGCTTAGGCTCTATAAGCCTCTCAGCGATTTCTACTTCAACTTCATGCTTGGTGATCTTAGCCAGTCGCGCCAGAAATTCTCCATCTCTGCCATTAAAAAGACGCAGAACGCTTCCCTCGCGTAAGCGAAGAACTTTACTGAGATAGTGAGAGGACTCTTTTGAAAGGAGTAGAGACTGACCGCTGCTCAGTGCTTGTTCAGTAAATAAGCGTGAAGTTCGCATCCGCTGCTACCCTCCGTTTTTAATCGAAAGGTTTTTCCAGATTTGATTAACGCTAGAGGCCAGGTTCATGGAATAGAAATGCAGGCCTGGTGCACCCCCTTCTAATAGTTGTTCGCATAACCTTGTGACTACATCGATGCCAAAAGATTTAAGACCTTCCGTATCGTCGCCAAAACCAGTTAGCCTTTTGTCTAACCATTGTGGAATTTCAGCTCCACAGCTGCCGCTAAATCTTGCGAGATTAGCATAATTCGTAATAGGCATGATGCCGGGAACAATTGGAATAGTAATACCTTGGCCCGCACAATAATCTACAAAACGGAAATAGGAATCTGGATTATAGAAGTATTGCGTGATTGCTGAGTTAGCTCCTGCCGAAACCTTATTTTTAAAATGGCTAACGTCTGAGGTATAACTTTTAGATTCAGGGTGGATGTCCGGATAACAGGCAACTTCGATATGAAAAGTCTCACCTGTTTCTTTGCGAATGAACTCAACTAATTCGTTAGCATATCTATGTTGAATAGCTGCCCCCATACCAGAAGGGTTGTCTCCACGCAGCGCTACCAGCCGATTAATGCCAGCGTCTTTATATTCCGCTAGCAAGGTAAGAATTTCTCGATCTTCAGTGCCGCCAAAGGAAAGGTGTGGAACTAGGGTTGAGCCCTCATTACTATACTGAAGCACAATCTCCTTGGTTCCTTGCTTGGTTGTCCCACCAGCACCGTAGGTCACAGAAAAGAAATCAGGTTTTAGTAGGGCAAGTTTCCTATGAACTTCGTTCAGCTTGGTTTTTCCTGCCTCGCTCCGAGGCGGGAAAAACTCAACACTGAAATTTCTTTTTTTTGCCGTATTCATGATTAACCTGATTAATTTTTGTTAGTACTTATAACTGTCATTTTTGAAAGGGCCTTGGACTGCCACATTAATGTAATCTGCCTGTATCGAAGTGAGTTTTGTTAGCACACCTGCAAAGCCTTTCACCATCAGCGCAGCAACTTCTTCATCAAGGTGCTTTGGTAATACTTCGACGCTAAGCCTTGCAGATTTGGATATTTTCGGTAAATCGGCAAATTTTCTTTCGTATAAAAACATTTGTGCTAACACTTGATTAGCAAAGGATCCATCCATAATGCGTGAAGGGTGCCCAGTAGCATTACCAAGGTTTATTAACCTTCCTTCAGAGAGTAAAATCAGATAGTTATCTTTATTGGTCACGCCATCACGATAAATTTTGTGAACCTGTGGTTTGACTTCTTCCCACTCCCAATTGTCCCGCATGAATTGTGTGTCGATTTCATTATCGAAGTGACCGATATTACAAATTATGGCACCTGTTTTAACCTGTTGTAGCATGAACTTATCGCAGACATTTATATTGCCGGTAGTTGTAACAATAAGATCGAGTTTTGATAGGAGTCGTCCGTCGATGCCTTTAGCAGTGCCGGTGTTCTCTCCATTAGTATAAGGAGAAACAACCTCGAAGCCGTCCATACAAGCCTGCATAGCACAGATAGGATCGATCTCGGCGATCTTTACGATCATGCCTTCCTGCCTTAGGCTTTGTGCTGATCCTTTGCCCACGTCACCGTAGCCAATTACTAGAGAATGTTTGCCAGAAAGCAACATATCTGTACCACGCTTAATGCCATCATTAAGACTGTGACGGCAACCGTACTTATTGTCGTTCTTCGATTTCGTCACGGAATCATTAACATTAATTGCTGGAACTTTAAGACTTCCCTCTTCTAACATTTCAATTAGCCGATGGACGCCGGTAGTAGTTTCCTCAGTTATACCGTGAATGTTCTCTAGCATTTGTGGGTACTTGTCATGCACCATGGCTGTTAAGTCACCGCCATCGTCTAATATCATGTTGGCATCCCAAGGGTCGCCATCTTTTAATATGGTTTGTTCGATACACCACTCGCCCTCTTCTTCAGTTTGGCCTTTCCACGCATATACGGCGACACCGGCAGCAGCTACACAAGCAGCGGCATGGTCTTGGGTTGAAAAGATATTGCAAGACGACCAACGAACTTCAGCTCCTAGCTCCACTAATGTTTCGATTAATACTGCAGTTTGCACAGTCATGTGGATACATCCGAGAATCTTGGCGTTGGCGAGAGGCTTTTGTGCAGAGTACTGCGAGCGTAATGTCATCAATGCTGGCATTTCAGATTCAGCAAGTGTGACTTCTCGGCGCCCGAAATCAGCCAAGCTTATGTCAGCGACTTTATAGTCTATAGTTGCTGCATCGGCTGCAGTATCTTGTATAGATAAATCATTCATTGTTAACTCCAAAGTGATTAAATGCCTGCGTCGCTTTTTAGGGCGTCAGCTCGGTCTGTTTTTTCCCAACTAAAATCGATGTCTTTTCTACCGAAGTGGCCATAGGCAGCAGTGGATCGATAAATAGGCTTCACCAAGTCCAACATTTTTATTAGGCCTCTTGGGCGCAACTCGAAATGTTCTCGTATGAGAGTAACGATTTTTTCGTTGCTAATTTTTCCAGTTCCGAAAGTTTCGACACTAATCGATGTAGGTTCAGCCACACCAATAGCATAGGAAAGTTGAAGTTCGCAGCGCTCAGCAATGCCTGCTGCAACGATGTTCTTCGCAACATAGCGCGCAACATAAGCTGCAGAGCGATCAACCTTTGATGGGTCTTTGCCAGAAAAAGCACCCCCACCATGCCTTGCCATACCACCGTAGGTATCAACAATAATTTTACGGCCGGTCAGACCGCAGTCACCATAAGGTCCACCTATAACAAATCGGCCGGTAGGATTAATAAAGTATTTAGTATTTTTGTTTATCCAGCGTTTAGGAAGAACTGGTTTGATAATTTCTTCCATTACTGCTTCTTGTAAATTAGTTAGTGAAATTTCTTTACGATGCTGTGTGGAAAGAACTACGGCATCGATAGCCGTTGGTTTTCCATCGTCATAGCGGA
This sequence comes from Gammaproteobacteria bacterium, assembly GCA_012960305.1. GTDB lineage: Bacteria > Pseudomonadota > Gammaproteobacteria > Pseudomonadales > Pseudohongiellaceae > UBA9145. The sequence goes on from DUBM01000021.1 coordinate 14,068, forward strand.
ATGTTATTTGGCTTTTGGCATCCGGTTCTAGCCAGGGTAGCGTTCCGTTCTTTCTTACTTCGGACTGTCTTTTTACAAGCAAGTGAGAATAGGTGATTGGTGCCGGCATCAATACGGCAGTTTCATTGGTGGCGTATCCAAACATTAAGCCTTGGTCACCAGCGCCTTGCTCATGCTCTGCAGTTTCATCCACACCCATGGCTATGTCTGGGGATTGCTTGCCGATGGCGTTAAGGACGGCGCAAGTATTACTGTCAAATCCGCTTTCAGAATTGTTGTAACCGATGTCGTTGACTACTTCTCTCACCAGACCTTCCACATCAACGTAGGCATCAGTAGTAATTTCCCCAGCGATAACTACCATGCCGGTTTTGATCATGGTTTCGCAGGCAACGCGTGAACCTTTGTCCTGTTCGAGTAATGCGTCCAGTATTGCATCAGAAATTTGGTCCGCCATTTTATCCGGATGCCCTTCGGACACTGATTCTGAAGTAAATAAACTTGTTTTTGCCATTTCAATTTCCTTCTATCTTAAAAATTATTTGTTAGTGGGTAATCTGTTAGCGAGCAGGTTTTTTGAACACTCGCATTTGTATTTGAAATCCGTTGCGTAAGCCTAAGTAAGAGCTTTGCTCCGTGGTCAGGCCTGCTTTATTGGCCCAGTAATCTAAATCTTCATTGTCAAAACCAAGCCAGAGATCGCCACAGGATTCTCTTACCCAATCTTGGTCATGACTGCCCAAATCGATTATCAATAGATATCCACTTTCATTGAGCAGTTGTGAAGAATCTTTGAATGTTTTCGCCGGAGATGAAATATGATGAAGCACCATATTGAAGATGATCAGGTCTGCTGAAATATTTTTGTTCCGCGCCACTCCAGTATCACCCAGAACGAAACTGACATGACTGTGTTGTGCAGCATGAGCAGCATCGTGGGATTTTTCCAACATATCTTTGGAATTATCCAGTGCGTAAAGAGTCTTAAATTTTTCTGCTAGTTCTACTAAAAATTCACCTTCGCCAGGACCGACTTCGAGAACAGAAGCGTTGCTCGACATGCCAAGGTTATCAATGATGTCATGAACGCTGGCACTGTAATCTCCGTGCTCGACAATCAAACCTTGTTGTTCTTTAAATTTGTCAGAATTGCGATTAAAAAAGCTAAGCGAGAGCTCTGCTCTTTCCAGTTGAATTTGTTTTATCTTTTGTGCTTGCTTGTCAGGAACTGGGAAGTTGTCGATAACATCAAATGTGCTGCGTTTGATATCTCTGAACTTGTCTTCATCCGCAAGGAAAGCTCTGCGGTAGAAAATAGAATTTCCTTCACGACGAGTACTGACTAAGCGGGCAGTGGATAGCACTTTTAAATGATGGCTAAGCGCTGATTGTCGAATATCCAGAATTCGGCATAACTCTAGAACTCCGAAAGACTCGTTTTTTAGTAGCCTGAGAATTTGCAGTCGCAAACTATCCGCCAGAGCTTTCTGGACTCTAGTGAGGTCTTCGACGAAGCTACTTATCTCCATATCGGAAGATTTTAGTGTGGCCGTGGCCATTGTATTGGAGCCTACCAATTGGGAAAGGCGCTACAGTAGCAGTAAAGTTGGGCGAATTCAATTCTATATCAATATATATTGATATAGAATTGAGCTAATATTTTGAATTAAATTTACCCTAGAAACAGCACAAATGAATGAGGGCAAGAAAGAATCGCACAGAAAGGCTTTGAGGCAAATTTATGTCCGAGCCAGTAGCATAATCGTCTCAGGTGCGGGAAAATGGCCGCCGTTATTTTGGCAAATCAAATATTTCTGTTCCCTGATGCGCTTTCAGCCAGTTGAGCTTTGTAGCCTTTATAGGTTGCTAGGGCAGGGACTAATTTTGGTGGTGGTTTGTAGCTAAGCGGGACCTGCCCCAAAAGAGAGGCCAGAGAAAAGAAAGACCAGCAAGTTATTACCGTAAAGGAGTTCAGTAGATGGCGGACAACGCCGTAAGTCGCAGACAATGCGCCAATGCTATCCGTGCTTTGAGCATGGACGCGGTTCAAAAAGCCAAGTCGGGACATCCAGGTGCCCCAATGGGTATGGCAGATATTGCCGAAGTGCTATGGAATGATTTTCTTCACCACAACCCTGGTGACCCCAATTGGTTTAATCGCGATCGCTTTGTGTTATCCAATGGCCACGGATCAATGTTGATATACTCACTGTTGCATCTCAGTGGCTATGATCTGTCTATCGAAGAATTGCAGCAATTTCGTCAGCTGGACTCCAAAACACCGGGCCACCCTGAATATAGCTATACGCCGGGAGTAGAAACTACTACCGGGCCTTTAGGTCAAGGGCTGGCGAATGCGGTGGGCATGGCTATTGCCGAGAAAACTCTTGGCGCTCAGTTCAATCGGGAAGGCCATGAAGTAGTTGACCATAACACCTATGCTTTCGCAGGGGACGGCTGTCTTATGGAGGGCATTTCCCACGAAGTTTGCTCGCTGGCGGGGACCCTGAATCTAGGTAAGCTCATCGTCTTTTATGATGACAACGGCATATCCATCGATGGAGAGATCGGCCAATGGTTTAGTGATGATACTGGCAAGCGCTTCGAAGCATATGGCTGGCAAGTAATTAAGGTAGACGGTCACGATTCTGACGCCATCGCTGCAGCCATTCAACAAGCTAAAGCCGAACCAAACAAACCTAGCTTGCTCAGCTGTAAGACTGTGATCGGCTTTGGTTCACCAAATAAGCAAGGAACTGCGGCCACCCATGGTGCGCCGCTGGGTGATGAAGAAATAGCTGCTACAAGAGAAGTACTGGAATGGCCTCACCCTCCATTTATTGTTCCAGAAGAAATTCGCCAAGTGTGGAGTGCCATTGAAAAAGGATTCGCTGCAGAGTCAGCTTGGAAAGAAAAGTTAGCTATATATGAAGAAGAGTATCCAGAGTTGGCGATGGAATTGGTTCGTCGCTACAAGGGTCAGTTACCAGGCTATTTTGAAGAGAAGGCCAACGAATACATTAGTGAATGTCAACGAACGGCGGAGAACATTGCTAGTCGCAAGGCTTCGCAAAATTGTATAGAAGCTTATGCAGCAATGCTGCCAGAGTTAATTGGCGGCTCAGCAGACCTCACTGGCTCGAATTTGACTACTTGGTCCGGAAGCAATCCGATAACCGAACAGGCTGATGGCAACTATATTTATTACGGTGTCCGTGAGTTTGGTATGACCGCTATCGCTTCAGGTATTGCCTTGCATGGTGGCTTCATTCCCTACACAGCAACTTTCCTGATATTTATGGAATATGCTAGAAATGCAGCTCGAATGGCTGCGCTTATGGAGCAACAAAGCATCCTAGTTTACACTCACGACTCAATTGGGCAGGGAGAAGACGGCCCCACACATCAACCTGTTGAGCAGCTTGCAAGTTTACGCTCGACTCCTAATATGTCTGTATGGCGACCTTGTGACAACGTCGAAGCTGCAGTCGCTTGGAAGGCAGCATTGACACGTAGTACTGGACCAACCGCCTTGGTTTTTACTCGGCAATCAGTTGTTCATCAAGACCGCAGCGATGAACAATTGAGTGATGTTGCTAAAGGCGGTTACATACTTAAAGATTGTGATGGTGCGCCAACTGTCGTGGTAATTGCGACCGGCTCCGAAGTGAGTATTTGTATGGATGCAGTTGAGTCTTTGCAAGCCTCTGGAATTAAAGCAAGGATGGTTTCTTTGCCCAGCGTTGATCTATTTGAAGCTCAAGATCCGGCGTACCAAGAAGCAGTATTGCCTGCTGCAGTACGTAATAGAGTCGCTGTGGAAGCAGCAGGCACTGATTACTGGTATAAATTTGTCGGACTCGATGGCAAGATTATTGGTATGGAATCTTTTGGCGAATCGGCACCAGGCCCTGTATTAATGAAGCATTTCGGATTTACCGTTGAGAATGTGATCGAGACCGTTAAGTCTTTCGACTAAAGTGATACTCCTTTAGTTGATTTTTATCTAATCCACCGGCTGGTAGACAACTATGTCTTATCGTATTGCTATTAACGGATATGGTCGTATTGGCCGTTGTGTTTTGCGAGCTTTTTACGAGTCCGCGAACTATGCCAATCTGCGTATCGTAGCAATTAACGACCTTGCTGATGCCAAAACCCTCGCTCATCTTACTCGCTACGATAGCACTCATGGCCGATTCCTCGGTACCGTCGCAGAAAGTGCAGGTGATGACGGAAATATGAGGAATATAGGGAACTTGATAGTCAATAATGATGAAATCAAAATTTTCAACAATGCGGAACTAAAAACTCTCCCGTGGTCGCAGCTGGGAGTTGATTTAGTTATGGAATGCAGCGGGTCATTCTCGGATCGACAAACCGCACAGGAGCATATCAATTCAGGCACCGGCCGCGTGCTGTTCTCACAGCCGGCTCACAACGATGTTGATGCCACAGTGGTTTATGGAATTAATCACCAGGAGTTAAGCAAAGAAGATAAGGTAATTTCCAATGCCTCCTGCACAAGTAATTGCATCGTTCCGGTATTAAAAGTGTTGGATGACGTTTTCGGTATAGAGTCGGGAGTTATTACTACGATTCATTCGGCCATGAATGATCAGCCAGTAATAGACTCTTATCACCACAGCGATTTGCGGAAAACTCGAAGTGCTATGCAATCGATGATTCCAGTGGACACTGAATTGGCAAAAGGTATTGAACGGATACTGCCGGCTCTTAAAGATAAACTCGAAGCACAGGCTATTCGCGTACCCACAGTAAATGTTTCTGCAATGGACTTAACAGTACATGTTAATAACCCAACCAACATAGAAGAAGTTAATCGCACTATTGAAAACGCCTGTAAGAATTTTCCGACCAACGTGTTGGGTTGTACACGCGAGTCTCTCGCATCCTGTGATTTCAATCATGACCCGAGGTCATCAATTGTTGACTTAAACCAGACCCGGGTCGCTGGTAAAAATTTGGTGAAGTTATTGGTATGGTTCGATAATGAATGGGCTTATGCTAATCGAATGTTAGATGTGGCGCAGTATCTATCAACAAATAAATAAGATCGATGCGTAGCTTAGAATCATAGAAAAAGGATAGCTTGGAGTAGAAACAAATTTTGAGACCTATCGGGAAGTAGCTATGACATTTCGACGCATGAATCAATTGGACCTAACTGCCAAATCAGTTCTGATTAGAGAAGATTTCAATGTGCCAATAGCTGCAGGGAAGGTGGCCAATGATATGCGAATTCGTGCAACTCTCCCGACTATCGAAATGGCAAGAGCAGCTGGCGCGAAGGTTATTCTTATGTCTCACCTCGGTCGTCCGGAAGAAGGGGTTATCATTGATCAACAGGTACAATTTTCACTTCAGCCGGTGGCAGATCACCTCGCTCAGCTATTGAATTGTGATGTGCCTCTTGTCAACGATTATTTAACGAATCCCGATTGCCTATCCAACACTGGTTCCTCAGTAGTGCTCCTCGAAAATGTACGAGTAAATAATGGGGAGAAAGGCAATGATGCAAATCTGGCCAAATCCTATGCTGAACTCTGCGACATCTTTGTTATGGATGCTTTTGGTACGGCTCATCGAGCTCAGGCCAGCACTCACGGAGTAGCCGAATATGCTGCGGTTGCCTGTGCAGGACCACTCTTGGCGACGGAGCTGGATGCGTTAGATCGCTCTCTTCAGGACCCAGCAAGGCCGCTGATGGCTGTTGTTGGAGGAGCGAAAGTGTCTAGCAAGCTGGAGATTCTAAAAAACCTTTCTACCATGGCGGATCAACTTATTGTCGGTGGAGGTATTGCCAATACCTTTCTGCTTGCGAGTGGTATAAATATCGGAAAATCGCTCCATGAGCCAGGCCTGGTTGATATGGCTAGGGAATTAATGGCAAAAACTAATATTCCCTTGCCAACAGATGTGGTCGTTGCCAAAGAATTCGCTGAGAATGCTACTGCCACGACCAAGCAACTTACTGAGATCGATGATAACGACATGATTCTTGATATCGGACCGGCTACTGCACTGCGCTTTGCGGAATTAATAGGTAATATGAAAACCATTATTTGGAATGGGCCGGTAGGGGTTTTTGAGTTTTCCCAATTTGCCAACGGCACCGAAACGGTGGCAAAGGCAATCGCGAAAAATACAGGGTTCTCTATTGCGGGCGGTGGAGAAACGATTTCTGCAATTGGAAAATATTCCGTAACGGAGGATATATCCTACATCTCTACAGGCGGTGGAGCGTTTCTTGAATACGTACAGGGGATAAAACTACCTGCAGTAGATATATTAGAAAAAGTGGCTTTTTGAAATTTCCAATATTGAACAAGTTAAAGATTGATTGAGTTATAACTTAATTTAGTCATAAAGGATTCAATGCTGAGTTGGTAGATGATTCGCTATGATTATATAGATGATACAAAACACATGAAGAGGTTCTAGAAATGGCACTTATCAGCTTAAGACAACTATTAGATCACGCTGCCGAGAATGGCTATGGGGTTCCAGCATTCAATGTAAATAATTTGGAACAAATTCGAGCAATAATGGAAGGTGCGCATGAGCTTAATAGTCCAGTTATTTTGCAGGCATCAGCTGGCGCGAGAAAATACGCAGGTGCCAACTTTCTAAAGCACCTTATTCAAGGAGCTATTGAAGAATTTCCACATGTACCAATTGTTATGCATCAAGATCATGGTGTATCTCCTGCAATTTGTCAGCGCTCCATTCAATTAGGTTTCTCATCTGTAATGATGGATGGCTCTTTAGCTGAAGATGGTAAGACTCCAACAGATTTTGAGTACAACGCACGGGTAACCAAAACTACAGTAGATATGGCCCATGCCTGTGGAGTCTCGGTTGAAGGTGAAATTGGTTGTTTGGGTTCTTTGGAAACTGGTATGGCTGGCGAAGAAGACGGTATCGGTGCTGAAGGAAAACTATCAATGGATCAACTGTTAACGAATCCAGAAGAAGCTTCGGATTTTGTCGAGGCTACTGGGGTTGACGCCTTGGCAATCGCAGTGGGCACAAGCCATGGTGCATATAAGTTTAGCCGCCCACCGACAGGCGATATTCTTGCCATTGAGAGAATTAAAGAAATCCATTCGAGAATTCCGAATACTCATCTAGTGATGCACGGGTCTTCTTCCGTGCCACAGGAATGGTTAGCCATCATTAATGAGTTTGGCGGTAATATTCCAGAGACTTATGGTGTCCCGGTGGAAGAAATCCAAGAAGGAATTCGGCACGGAGTTCGCAAAGTAAATATAGATACCGATTTACGTCTGGCCTCCACCGGTGCAGCTAGAAAGTTTTTGGCAGAGAATAAATCAGAATTTGATCCGCGAAAGTTTTTGATTCCGACAATGGATGCTATGCGTGATATTGTTAAATCGAGACTAGAAGCTTTTGGCTGTGCCGGGCAGATCTCAAATATTAGGAAGGTTTATACATTAGAAGAAATGGCTAACAGGTATGCAAACGCAGCATAGTTTGGGTGTCATCAGTTTTTCCAGTTAAATCAAACAGGGAAGAAGTTCTCATGTTTACCAGAAGTGATGCTGAGAAACTTCGTTTAAGTCTTCTGCCAATGCAATTTTTCCCAACTGCGGACCCAGCCAGGCCCTCAATTCGTGACAGCTTTTCTTTCAATTCTGCAATAAAAGAAACAGCACCAACGAATAATTCTCTCACTAAATCTGAGCTGCTACTGCAGCAGTACAGAGATTTCTATAGTTTCGATTTTATCTCCAATGGTCAGTTCTCTCATTCTGCTGGGCTAGTAGAGAGCAGTGAATTCACCATTGTTGCCCAGTATTTTTGCGATAGCGGCAGCAATCAAATAGGCACTGCATTTTTACTCCATGGACTTTTCGATCACACAGGCATCTATGGACGTTTAATCGAACACTGTTTGTCACAAGGCTATGGGGTAGTGATCTTCGACCTGCCAGGGCATGGGCTTTCCAGTGGAGAGCCCGCGAGTATTGAGTCCTTCCTTTGTTATGTTCAGGCATTTGTAGCAGTTGTTGAAAAAGCCAAGAAACAAGCGCTGCCGCAGCCCTGGATAACTCTTGGACAGAGTACTGGGGCAAGTGTTCTCATCGATAGCATTCTTAGCGACTCAATGATCGCCAGCATAGGATTCAGGAAAATCATATTGCTTGGACCGCTAGTGCGGCCATATTTGTGGAACAGAAGCAGGATTATCTTTACGTTCTCACGAATATTTTTTAAATCCACCCTGAGAAAATTTTCAGAAAATAGCCATGACGTCGATTTCTTGCAGTTCATTCGTCATCAAGATCCTCTGCAGCCGAAGAGGATCCCGCGATCATGGGTGTTTGCGATGATGGATTTCCAAAAGCGATTTGCTGTGGCAGCGACATCGGATCTGGAATTAAATATTATTCAGGGGGACGAAGACAAGACCGTGGATTGGAAATTCAATCTACAGCGATTGCAAATAAAATTTCCAAATTCTAATAGTAAGATTGTTCGTGAAGGGAGACATCACCTCGTTAATGAATCCCTAGAGATTAGGCAGATGGTTTTCGACATGATCAGCGCTATAGTCCAGGGCTCTGAATAAGAGTTCAACGTAGTGAAAAATATCTTGCGCCTGCGCTAGAAGTCGAATTAGTTCACTAAATTAAAATAAAACTCTGCTTCGAATAGTGCCGGTTACTTGATTCAAGCGGGTCAACGCTATTTCGCTGTACTGAACATCTATATCTATTACCACATAGCCTACTTCTTCATTGGTCTGCAGATATTGAGAGCTGATGTTAATCCCAGTTTCAGAAAAAACCCTATTTATTTCGGTTAACACCCCGGGGACATTTTTGTGAATATGCAGTAGGCGATGCTTTTCAGGATGAGCCGGTAGCGCAACTTCAGGGAAGTTCACTGACGCAAAACTGGAACCATTATCGCTATATTTAGCAAGTTTTTCGCTCACCTCGATGCCAATGTTTTCTTGCGCTTCCATCGTGCTACCACCAACATGTGGAGTGATGATGCAATTATTAAAGGCACGAAGAGGAGAGATGAACTCTTCATCGTTTGATTTAGGCTCTTTCGGATAGACGTCAATTGCAGCACCGGCAATCTTCCCTGCTTTCAATGCTTCTGCTAGCGCGTCTATTTCTACAACCGAACCCCGAGAGGCATTAATAAGAACTGCCTTTGGTTTCATCCATGCAATTTCTTCTTGAGAAATCATATCCTTTGTCTGAGCTATCTCAGGTACGTGCAAACTCACAACGTCACACTTGCTCATCAGCTCTTCTAATGAATCGAGTTGCACAGCGTTGCCCAATGGAAGTTTAGTGACAACATCGTATAGATAAACTTTCATACCCATGGATTCGGCGAGCACGCTCAGTTGTGAGCCAATATTGCCGTATCCCACAATTCCCAATTTCTTGCCACGGGTTTCGAAAGATCCGCAAGCTGCTTTCTGTCAAATACCTTTGTGTAATAGGGCATTTTTCTCAGGAATGCCTCGCAGTAGCAATATGGATTGCCCGATTACCAGCTCAGCTACGCTTCGTGTGTTTGAAAAAGGCGCATTAAAAACCGGTATTCCTCGAATGAGAGCCGAGTTAAGGTTTACTTGATTAGTGTCAATGCAGAAACAACCAACGGCAAGTAATTTGCTAGCCGCTAGAAAAACCTTCTCAGTGAGTTGTGTGCGTGATCGAATACCCAAAAAATGAACATCGGAAATTCTTTGCAACAACTCCTCTTCTTCGAGGGAGCCTTTTAGGCATGCAATATTCTCGTAGCCTGTTTTATTTAGCGTGTCTATGGCGCTTTTGTGTACAGCTTCCAACAATAAAAACTTAATTTTACGTTTTTCAAAAGAAGTAGGATTCATAGTTTGCGTGGGTTCAGAAAGGGTCATCGATGCCCAAAAAGCCCGCGCATGTTAACGTAATCCGCCTCCATGTAGGCCAACAACTTGGAAATTTGGATAGCTTTAGCTGCTAATGACTTGGCTTCAGGATTCCTAATCCCGGGCAGGGGAATACACCTACAGGTGAATAACAGAATATGACCAACAGCCATGAAAAATTGCTCGTCGAGCTAAGAACATTGACTGGAACGGATTGGGTGAAAACAGACCCTGCTGATCTTGAGTCTTATGGAAAAGATTGGACTAAGGTTTTTCCTCCTAAGCCACTGGCCATTGTTCTACCAAATTCAATAGATCAGTTAGTGGATATTGTAAAACTTGCCAATCACCATGAACTGGCAATTGTGCCTTCCGGTGGTCGAACCGGACTTAGCGGTGGGGCAGTCGCAAGCAATGGCGAGTTGGCAGTCGCATTTGATCGAATGAATAAGATTCTGGATTTTGACCCAACCGATCGTCAAGCAATTTGCCAGCCCGGAGTGGTGACAGAACAACTGCAACAGTTTGCACAGGATAATGATTTATTTTATCCAGTAGACTTCGCCTCCTCCGGCTCTAGCCAGATCGGTGGTAACGTTGCAACAAACGCTGGCGGTATTAAAGTTATTCGTTACGGCACGACTAGAAATTGGGTGCAAGGCCTTAAAGTTGTCACAGGCAATGGCGATCTTCTCGAATTAAATAGCGGCCTCGTAAAAAATGCCACTGGCTATGATCTTCGGCACCTTTTTATTGGTTCAGAAGGCACTCTGGGATTAATCGCTGAAGTCACGGTAAATTTATGTAATAAACCGTTCGATCCAACAGTTCTCATCTTGGGTATTGAGGAAATATCGGCAACCATGAATGTCTTACAGGCATTTCAGAATAAACTAAAGCTCACAGCATTTGAGTTCTTTTCAGACAAAGCTCTCACACATGTCATAGAAGGAAAAGAATTACAGCGGCCATTTGGATCTGAATGTGAGTTTTATGTACTGATTGAATTTGAAAAATTTTCCGAGAACGATATGGATACGGCTATGGGTCTGTTTGAATCTTGTATGGAATCGGGATGGATTGTAGATGGAGCAGTTGGTTATAACTTAGCTCAAGCAGAGAGCCTCTGGAGATTAAGAGAAAATATTTCTGAAGCTATCTCCAAGTTTACTCCTTACAAGAATGACATTTCTGTAAAAATTTCAAAGGTCCCGCAATTTTTACAAGAAGTTGACGAGCTGGTAACCAGAGCTTACCCCGATTTTGAAATTATCTGGTTTGGTCATATTGGCGATGGCAATGTCCATCTAAATATTTTGAAATCGGACGCCTTAGCCAAAGAAGATTTTTTTGAAAAGTGTTCTGAAGTTTCCAATTGGGTATTTGAAATTGTTAGAAAGCACGGTGGTAGTATTTCAGCTGAGCACGGAGTTGGGTTGTTGAAGAAACCTTATCTTCACTATTCTAGATCGCCCGCTGAAATTGACTATCTGAAAGCAATGAAAGCTGTATTCGATCCTAAAAACATTATGAACCCTGGTAAACTGTTCGATTAAAAACCCTGCAACGGCCCGTATAACTGGCAAGAAGTACTATCGACGAGATATTCAGTCGCGGCCTCCTCATCGTTACAATTTGCGACAAAATCGCATTCCATCTGATAAATTATGAGCGTACACTGGATTTTCGGTCAATTTTGACCGAGAAATTGTTACCTATGTAGCTGGCGCATTTGTGAAGATATTTTTCATAGTTAACCATAGCTTAGAAGTGGCAGTTTCAAACTTCTAAAATTTGTTACAGTACGAGAGTGATATGTCAGACACAGTTGAGGGTACCGTTAAGTGGTTTAACGACGAAAAAGGTTTTGGTTTTATTGAGCAAGAAGGCGGTAAAGATGTCTTCGTTCATTTCAGTGCCATAAATGGTACTGGAAGAAGAACGCTCCAAGAAGGCCAAAAAGTTAACATGGAAGTTACCCAAGGTCAGAAGGGCCCTCAGGCGGAAAACGTCAATCCGCTTTAATATCTGAGGCTTCATCGTCAGCGTTTGCCAAGACAACAGAAGCATTCGAGTAATGAGACAGAAGTAAGACTACTTAGTCATATTTCCTGAATCAGACTTAAAGTACTTTTTATTCTTCGCAGTTAGCTGTAAAACTCACGTGCGTTCAGGGCAATATCGTCTTGATGCCTGTGCTCGTGCCCAATATTAATCTATTTGCTCCCCGTTCAGCGAACAATCCGTTACATACTACACCGGTAATCTGGTTTAGCTGCTGTTCCAATTCTCTCGGGGCTAAAATTTCCAGATTGTAGATATCTAAAATGTGGTTACCGTTGTCGGTGAGGCAACCTTCTCGATAAACCGGATCTCCTCCAAGCTTAACTATCTCTCTTGCTACATAGCTCCTTGCTAATGGAATTACTTCTATAGGCAGCGGAAATTTTCCGAGTATTTGAACCATTTTAGATTCGTCTGCAATACAAATGAATTCATCAGCAGTGGCGGCTACAATTTTTTCTCGAGTTAATGCGGCGCCCCCTCCTTTGATAAGCTGCAAATGTTTATTAGTTTCATCTGCACCATCAACATAAACAGAAACAAAGCCAACGCTATTAAGATCATAAACAGGAATTCCATGCTCCTTTAACCTTCGCGCTGACTCTTCCGAGCTCGCGACAGTGCCATTTATTCTGTGACTGATTTTTCCAAGTTCGTCGATGAAGAAATTTGCTGTAGTCCCGGTACCGACTCCTATTATGGTGTCTTTTTCTAGAATCGATTCAACATAGTCAAATGCAGCTTTAGCTACTGCTTGTTTTAATTCATCTTGAGTCATTGCTTCCACCTGAAAGGGGTCCATGAAAAATATCTATTTAGGATCGGCATCAATTACTTCAGAGCGTAGCATTCAATTGACCCAGCTTTTGTCCCATTTTTACGCGGGAGCTAACCGAAAGATTTTGATCTAGTGTAACCGCACCAGGCCCAAACAGTACAATAGCTGTTGAGCCCAGTTTGAATCTACCCATCTCTGACCCAGTCGCCAATTCAATCGCTGGGCTCCGATTTTCAAAGTTTGTGGATTGAACTTTGTCCGGTTCGCGACTCGGACAGATTTGTCCTGACCAAACAGTTTCAATCCCAGCTACAATCATAGCGCCTACTAGGATCAATGCCATTGGGCCCGCATCACTACTAAAATAGCAGACTGCACGTTCATTGTGGGCGAATAGGTTCGAGACATATTCTGCGGTAAGTTGATTTACAGAAAACAATTTTCCAGGAACATAGATTACTTTTTCGAGGGTTCCTGCCAGAGGCATATGCACTCGGTGGTAATCTTTTGGCGCAAGATAGATGGTGGCAAAGCTACCGGATCGAAATTTTTCCGCGATATCAAGATCGCCACCTAAGAGTTCAATCAGGGAATAGCTGTGACCTTTAGCTTGCAATATTTTGTCGTCTTCGATATTTCCAAGTTGGCTCACTGCACCATCTGCAGGGCATACTATAACTCCTGGTATGTTCGCTATTTCGCGTGCATTTTCCTTCAGAGCGCGAGTGAAAAACCCATTGAAGTTTTCAAATTGATTAATGTCCTGAATCAAAGCTTCGGACATATCCACTTTATATCTCCTAATGAATACTTTGATAAAGAAATTCTTAAAGAGTGTGCCTTCGGCAAAAAATCCAACAAGTCGAGAGAGAAAATGTTTAGGAAGTAAATACTGGAGAATTATGAAAGGTCGCATTTTAGAAGGTTTCGATTTTGATGGTAGCAATTAATCAACATTCAATGGGTGTGTCGGCATGGTTCCCCCATTCTGACCATGACCCATCATAGGCGCGAATCGAAAGATCAAGAGCCTTTCCAACTAGATAGCTTAGGCCTGATCTATGGTGAGATAGGCAATGGGTTATAACTTTCTTATCGGGAGTAATGCCTAAAGCGGTCACTTTTTTTGAAAGCTCGGAAAGAGGCAGCAATCGCAGATCATTTTCTCGATCCATAAGGTCCAACCAGTCAAGGTTGACCGCCCCAGGAATATGACCGTTTCTAAGAGCAGTTTTTTTTGTACCCAAATATTCTTCCTTTGCTCGAGCATCCCAAACTATGGAATCAGGGTTTTTAATTTGTTCTCGTACCTCATTAAGATCGGCAATCACACTTCGATCGATGGTTCCTAAATAGGGAGTTTCTGGATGTCGAGAAACGTTTACGTTGTTATGACCGCTCTCAAGAGAATAGCCTGCCTTCATCCAGGAGATAATTCCTCCGTTCAAATAGGAGTAATTCTTATGCCCGAGCACATCAAGCGTCCATATTAATCTTCCTGCCCAGCCGCCGCCTTCGTCATCATAGGCAATAACATGCTTGTCTTTTCTTAACCCAACTCGGGAAAAAATAGAGTTGAGTTGCTCAAGAGTTGGTAGTTTTCCAGTTGCTGGCTTCACACCGCCGACTAGCTCTCTTGGCTCGATCAGGATAGCGCCCGGAATATGCTGCATATCAAAGGCTGGCTGCTGGCAAACAGAAATTATTAACAGCTCGTCCGAAGGGTGAATCTTTAATAGAGCTGAGGGCTCCAAGATCAGTGGAAGATCAAAATTACTCATAAGGTTTGATTCTTAAAATAAATATGGAAGACATCTTACTCAAAATAGCGCTAGGTGTTTTGTAAAGTTTGCAAAATTTGGAAATAACTTTCCAGACGCTGTGGGTTGATTTGGCCATTGGCAACCGCCTCTTGAATCGCACAATCAGGTTCACTTTGATGGGCGCAATCTCTGAACTTGCAGTTCCCAGTAAGGCTACGCATTTCAACGAAGCCCTCGATTAGTCGGTCGGGCTCGATGTGTCCTAGGCTAAATTCCCTAATGCCCGGGGAATCCACCAGATCAAAAGTGCTAAGATGAATCAGCTTGGCGGTAGTTGTGGTGTGAGTGCCCTTGGCTTTTCCCTGAGATAGAGCGCCTACTTCAGTATCGATATCTGGGCCCAGACTATTGATGAGTGAAGATTTTCCGACGCCAGACTGGCCCACTAGAATTGTAGTTTCTTCCGCTAGCGCTGCCTCCAGATCAGACAATCCCAGCCCTGTTTGGGCAGAGACCCTAAATACTGGATAGCCAATTACTTCGTATTTAGACAACATACTGTCCAAATAGTTAGAGTTTGTTGAATTTAGTACATCTACCTTATTTAAAACCAATAAAGGCTTGAGCCCTAGGCACTCAATTCCCACCAGATAGCGGTCAATAAGATTCATAAAAGGCTCTGGTATGGGCGCAATAACCACAAGCACCCGATCAATGTTTGCAGCTACTGGCTTAAATTCGCTTACAGCAGTAGGGCGCCCGAACAATGAAGACCTATGGCCTAGCGCGGTAATTACTCCAGTATCCTCACCATCTGCCTCCCATATCACCAGATCTCCAGTTACAAGTTGAGGTAGATTTGATCGTTGATGGCATCGAATGAGGCGACCTCGCTGATCGTTTTGGAGAGATTCAACATCTAATTGTTGCCCATAGTGGCTTATGACCCGGCCATTACAATTCTGTGCCGTGGGGCCAGATTGATCAACGAAACTGTCTGAGTTGACTTGTAGCTCCCGCTGTTGATTCTCAGCAATTCGAGTCTGCTGTTGTATGCTTAATCTGCGTTTGTTCATTGATTCCGGGTAGTTATCTTCATTTGAATTCTAGGAAAAGGCTCTCAATCGATTATTGCATATTCCGTTTGGGGAAGCTTTGCTACAATCCACAGCAGGCGGTCTGCAATCAATTGATGGGGCCTATTTAGTCAGGGTATTTAGTTGGTCAGAATATTGAGAGTGTTAATTAAACGTAAGCATCGTGCGTAACTGTCGATTGTAATTGTTGAGCGTAATTATGAACAAAGATTTAAATTTGATTTGGTTGGACCTCGAGATGACTGGATTACTTCCCAACTCTGATCGAATAATCGAAATAGCAACATTGGTTACTGATGCAAACCTTAATATCCTTGCTGAAGGCCCGATTTTGGCCATCAAGCAGTCTGATGATAAATTGGCTGAGATGGATGAATGGAACCAAACTCATCATGATAGTTCAGGACTAATCAAGCGTGTGAAAGATAGCTCTATCGATGAACAAGAAGCAGAAAGACAAACCATCGATTTTCTAGTGCAGTATTGTAATAAGAATTCTTCACCCATGTGCGGTAATAGCATCTGTCAGGATCGCAGGTTTATGGCAAATTACATGCCGACGCTTGAGAATTTTTTCCACTATAGAAATTTAGATGTCAGCACGATTAAGGAGCTGGCGCGAAGATGGAAACCTGAAATTTTAAAAGGTTTAGTTAAACAAGGTGCTCACCTTGCTATGGATGATGTTAAAGATTCTGTGAACGAAATGATTTACTACCGCAAACATTTTATTGACGCCTAGCGTTTGTGTTACTTTCGCTATTATGACTGATGTTGCAGTAGAGCCCATTCAACATGTTCTCGCACCATTGCTGATGAATCAAATTTCCTCAACAGCAATGCTGAAATAATTTCAGATTCAGTAGTTGCGTTTCCCAATGCTATGGCAATATTTCTTAACCAACACTCGTAACCAATTCTTCTAATTGCCGATCCGGCTGTATTCTTCAGAAAATCTGCTTTTGTCCAAGAGAATAGTTTCGTTAAAGCAACGTCATCGAAGTTGTGTCGCGGCTTGAAGTCATCTTCAGAGCTTGTATTGGTAAATTTATTCCATGGACAAATTAACTGACAATCGTCACAGCCAAAAATTCTATTACCCATGGCTTTTCGAAATTTTTCTGGAATAGAAGTGCGAAGCTCTATTGTCAAGTAAGAAATACACTTCGTAGCGTCTAACAGATTAGGTTTAACAAAAGCATTCGTTGGGCAGATGTCTATACACGCAGTACAAGATCCACAATGCGCTTTGTCTTTTTTGTCTATTGGAAGAGGAAGGTCAGTAAATAATTCTCCGAGGAAAAACCAAGAACCCGCGTGCTTATTAATAAGCATGGTGTTCTTCCCAATCCAACCTAGCCCTGATTTTTCTGCAAGTGCTCTTTCTAACACTGGCGCGCTGTCGACGAAGGCTCGGTATCCGAAAGAACCAGCAGCCTCTTCAATGCGGGCGGCGAGCTTTTGGAGTCGTTTTCTAATTAATTTGTGATAGTCACGGCCTCTCGCATAACGCGAAATATAGGCCTTGGAGTCTGACTTCAGTGGATAAAATGAATTTTCTGCGTTCTGGGCATAATCCATGCGAGCGCAAATAACACGCCTCGTTCCCGTAAGCAGCTGCTCTGGGTGGCAGCGTTTGGCTTTGTTCTCGGCCATGTAGCCCATTGCTCCATGGTAGTTGTTCTCCACCCAGTCGGATAAGTGATGTTCATATTCAACGAGGTCTATATCAGTAATCCCAATTTCCTGAAAGCCAATTTCGATTCCCCATGATTTAATGTCTGCGGCTAATTGATTGAAATCTAAAGTCGTCATAGATTAGTTACAGTTTGCAGAGAATTTCCACAGCTCGCTCAAGAGTCTCATCGTCTTTACAAAAACAGAAACGAAGTATCTTGGTGTCGGGTGCGGTTTGATAGAAAGGAGTGAGGGGAATTGCGGCAACTCCTACTTGTTGCGTTAGGTAATTAGCGAATTCGATATCAGGTAGATCACTTATATCGCTGTAATCTACTATTTGGAAATAAGTACCCTTAGAAGATGTAAACTTAAATCTGGAGGGTTGCAGTAATTCACAGAAGGTATCGCGTTTCTTCTCATAAAATGCTGGGAGCTCCTGAGCATATTCCGGGCACTGAACCATAAAATCGGCGATACCATATTGTACGAAGCTAGATGTGGTAAATGTGACAAACTGATGAACTTTGCGAAATTCTTCAGATAAATTTTTTCTCGCGACGCAGTAGGCTAGTTTCCAGCCGGTGGCATGAAACGTTTTTCCAAAAGAGAATACGGCAAAACTTTTTTCTCGAAGTTCATGGTGACTCAGAACGCTCTCGTGTTTCTGTCCGTCGAATACCATATGCTCGTAAACTTCATCTGAAAGCACCAAAATATCTTTATTTCTTATGAGGTCTGCCAATCTATCTAGATCTTTTCTGTCAAATATTGAACCACAAGGGTTATGTGGAGAATTGATAATTATTAATTTCGTATTCTTAGTAATTGAATTCTCAACCAAAGCCCAATCAATACTGTAATCTGGTATGCGCAACGGAATATGAATAGCCTTTGCTCCAGCCAGTTGAATGGCAGGCTCATAGGAATCGTAAGCAGGATCGAACACTATAACATCGTCCCCGGACCTGACTGTGGCCTGAACGGCATTAAATAAAGCTTCAGTCGCGCCAGAGGTAACAGTAACTTCTAGCTCTGGGTCAGCCTCGAAGTCGTAGTAGTCAGCTACTTTAATTGCAATCTGCTGTCGCAATTCAGGGATGCCAGTCATAGGTGGGTACTGATTCTTTCGGTCATATAAATAGTATGCAACAAGATCTTTAAGCTTCTCTGGGCAATCGAAATCGGGGAAACCCTGCGACAAGTTTATAGCACCATAATCCTGTGCCATTTTTGACATCACTGTAAAAATGGTAGTGCCAACATCAGGTAACTTACTTTGCAAAATAATTCCTTTCCCTCTGTGCTTATTGCTTAAAGTGCAAAATGAACCTGCTTTTTTAAGGCTCAATTTATAGTCTTTTATTCTAACTTATCTTGAGAGTAATTTTGAGTTGAGTTTTTTCTTGGAAAGAAGCGGAATCTGCAAATGGATTCCACTGAGGCTTAAGATCAGCGGGCAAAAAAAAGCCGCAATTGATATTGCGGCCTTATTATCTAATTAACCAAAGTCGCTAGTAAGAAGTTAGTGACTTTAGCGGGAGTAATTTAGTTTGCTTCTTGCAACCATTCGTTCAAATCGATGACATCTTGTGGGGTCAAGATACCTGCCACTTGCTTCAGAGCTAGAGTATCGATCACATAGTTGTAACGGGCATCAGCATACAGTCGAAGCGCTCTAAAAAGATTGTCTCGCGCCAAAAGAACCTCGACAATATTTCGTGTTCCCACTTCAGCGCCAAGCTCCGTTGCGTCAAGCGCACTTTGAGCCGAAGTGATGGATTGCTGTCTCTGCGCAATAACTAATACATCAGTATTCACCCCGCGGTAGGCATTACGGATATTTTGCGTAAGTTGACGTCGCGTTAACGTAAGTGATTCTTGTGCTGCCAGTACTGTGTACTCAGCGGCTCTGCGCCGCGAGCTCAGTACCCCGCCTTGATAAAGAGGAATATTGAAAGCCAAAGCGATCGAAGATCTATCACTAGCGCCTCCGCCAATTTCAACACCTTGACTAACGATTGGAGCGGTGACTACATGGCCAAAGCTACCAGTTAAATCTAAGGTGGGCAGGTGGTCTGATTTTCTAGCACGCAGATTTTGCCTTGCCGCATCTAAATTATATTCTGCTGCGGCGATGAATAAATTGTTGGAGTCCGCTTGTTGTTCCCAATCATTAAGGCTGCCATCGACTTCAACGATTGGAAAATCTTCCCGCAGAACTTCCACATCAGGATGAGGTTGACCGGTGATTGCTTCTAGAGCTTCATAGCGTGACTGCAAAAGGTCTCGTTGAAGAATAGTTGTGTTGCGCGCGAGATCGTAAGAAGCCTGGCTATCATAAACATCCGTAATGGCAACTAAACCAACTTCTTCCCGCTGCTGGGTCTGTTCAAGTGTGCGCAGCGCTGCTTCTTCTTCTTGCACGTTGGTTTCAAGAGCATCAATTGCTCTCAATACATCGAAGTAAGCGCCAGCCACCCGCATAATAAGATTCTGTTCTTCTGCTGCAAGATTTACTGCGGCAGCTTTATCGCTGGCTTTGGCACTTTGAAAACTGTACCAATTGGATAGATTTACAATACTCTGAGAAAGGTTCAAGCCATAGCCATGATTGTTCAGGCCTGGACTGAAGCTATGATCGTTTGCCACTCGGGTTCGAGTAGTCTGACCTGTTATAGGATTACGAATATCAAAATAGACCGAATCTGTCGGGCCACTGGTGAGCCTAGAAGTACTTCCGCCGAGGCCAAAACTTGGAAGTAGGCTAGAACGGCTCTGAGTTACATTTTCTCGATTGGCTCGATAGTTGGCTTCTGCCTGGCGGAGCGTGGGGTCATTTTCCAAGGCCAACTGGAGGATATTAACCAGATCGTCGCCGTAACTGACGGTAATGCTGTGGCAGCTTAGTAGTAAAATTCCAATTAACTTGGCTATACGTCCCATAGTGTGTGACCTTTAAAGAAAAAATGAGTAATGATCGAGAGCAGAAATAGATAACCTAACAAAGCTTCCAGCAGGAGGATTTGGAGCTCGACGGCATTCTACATAGCGTAACCAAAAGTGGCAATTGCATACGACCGTCTGACACGTTCGTGTCATCCTTTTTCCGTTCAGTCTACGTCTACATACGATAGACCTGTATAAATAGATTAGATGGTTTTGAAGCTAAAGCTGTTACAAATAAGGTTTACCCATGGCTCTCGGTTATTACTTTATCGTTAACTTGGGGCATAATGTTAATTCGCTCAACTCCTTTGTCTGATGCGGCTTTGACTCTATTTTTAGCCGGTAATACTTAAGTGCTGCCATTGTCTAAATGAAAATGCCTATGGACCGCCCAATGAGAGCAAATCCTGATCAATTTCTCGTTAGAATCACCAAGCTCGACACCCGCACTCGTCAAGATTTCCCAAGAAGTTAGAGAATATGCTGCCAAAAAAGAATTGGAAGATATTGAGACGGCAATTAAAACCGTTATGGAAAAAATGGTGGACGAGTATAATCAGAAAGATCAGCAGCTTTATCTCAAACTATAGTTCGTTGCGAGAATTGTGGTGTAGGTATGCTTAACGTAAATACCAGATAAAAAAGTTGGAATGTCAGCTATTTGAACAAAATGGTTAGGAATATTAAAAGCATCAGCTTCTTTTAGAGTAAATATTTTTTAACGTAACTATTCATCACTTCAAGACAAGATTCTCCAAGACGCTTGCAGCGCGATACAGACCAGCCAAAGGTCTCATCTGGAGTATCTATCGTGTCTTTAAACGGCATTTCCAAGGTCATTGCTAGGCACTGGTATAGATGGGCTGTTTGCACTGTGCTCATGGTTAAGTTTGCCTGACCTTGAGCTTTTGCGGGATAACCAATTTTTGTTTGAAAATCTGAATTAGTTGCCGCTAACTCATTACGATAAAAATCTAGTTGTTGCTGTTGCGGCTCGCCCCAATTACTTAAGCCTTCTGTACCTGCAATAAAGCAGTAGGGTAATGATTCGTCACCGTGCACATCCAAGAAAAAATCTACGCCAGTCGCTGCCATGGCGTTTTTTACTAAAAACACTTCTGGGCAATAATTAATGTCCGCGTCTGCCCACTCGCGATTAAGATTCCGCCCTGCAGCATTCGTTCTTAGATGGCCACGAAAACTCCCATCTGGATTCATATTTGGCACAAAATGAACAGTGCAGGTGCTCAAAATCGATTTTGCTACAGCATTATCTACATCAAGCAGGGATTGAATTGCTCCTTCCATCCACCATTCGGCCATCGATTCACCAGGATGTTGTCGTGCAATTATCCAACATTGTTTCTTATTAGCTGTGGCTAGCGAATCGTTAATAGTGAGCAAATCCAAATCTCTACCATCTAATGTATTACCCAGCATTTTAAGAGAACATAGCGGAGATTTTAAGCTCTCCGATACAAAGTTCTGATGCCGTTCCAAGGAATACGGAATGAAATAGGCGAAATAGACTGAGTCGAACTCAGGAGTAAATGAAATCGATAGCACTCCATTGGTTAGGTTTGTGTTGTGGCGTTTCCAATGTTTTCTATCGTAGGAGTATAAGACCCGATAGTTTTCAAATCCCGGTGGATAAGCAGCACCTCCGCCGTTAATGATGTTTAGTATGCATGCCTGGCCTCTAGCTCCAGTAAGTCTAAAATGGAACCATTGATAAAACTCTGAGTTGTGATCATGTTTTATAGCTAGCCGTATATCGTGAGCTTGATCACAATGTAGAACTTTAATATTGCCACTATCGAAGTTCTGAGAAATTTGTATCTGACTTTCAATGTTACTCATTATCAATGTTTTCCTAATCTCAACTTATTGACTGATTTCTTTTATAAGTTAATCTGGTTCCACGTGATTTTTGCGAAAACTCTGTAACAAAGAGAGCTACAAAATTAACGGTTGTCCAATAACTAGTATTTGTTATTATTGCCACCCGTTTTTTTAAAGTGGCTAAACTAACATGTCGGCACAAACTGACAATCTAAATATAGCGTCAAATGAAGCATTGCTTACACCAGAGCATTTAAAGTCAGAATTGCCCTTATTAGGGAAAACTCTGGACTCTGTTCAGAAGGCGCGAGAAAAAATTTTTTCAATTCTAGACCGAAAAGACTCGCGGCTCATGGTAGTCGTTGGGCCGTGTTCGATTCATGATACCGATGCTGCCATTGACTATGCCAAGAAATTGAAAGAATTGGCAGATAAAGTTAGTGACACCTTATACATTGTAATGCGTGTCTACTTTGAAAAACCTCGGACGGCCATTGGATGGAAGGGGCTAATAAACGATCCTTACCTAGATGATTCTTTTAAAATTGAAGATGGCCTGCGAAAAGGTAGAAAATTACTACTCGATATCGTAGACCTAGGATTGCCTACTTCTTCAGAAGCTCTAGATCCGATCTCTCCGCAATATTTACAAGACATCATTGTTTGGTCCGCAATTGGTGCTAGAACTACTGAGTCACAAACTCATCGGGAAATGTCTTCAGGGCTTTCTTCCTCTGTTGGATTTAAGAACGGAACTGATGGTGGTTTGATGGTTGCGGTAAATGCCATGCAGTCTGTTTCTAGCCCCCATCGTTTTCTCGGCATCAATGGTGAAGGACAAGTTTCCGTGGTTACAACCAAAGGAAATCCTTATGCCCATGTAGTGTTACGAGGAGGCAGTGCTGGTCCTAACTATGACACTGTGCATGTTGCCTTATGTGAGCAAGCTCTAGAAAAGGGTGGTGTAAGTCAAAATATAATGATTGATTGCAGTCATGCGAATTCAAGTAAAGATCCCGATGTACAGCTATTAGTTCTTAAGGATATTACCCACCAAATACTTGAGGGCAATAAGTCAATTATTGGGGTAATGTTAGAGAGTAATATTTTTGGTGGCAATCAATCGATTCCGAAGGATTTGTCAGAATTGAAATACGGTGTTTCTGTAACTGATGCTTGCATGGCTTGGGACACAACAGAACAAGCGCTTCTGGAAATGGCTGATAAATTGCGCGATGTTTTGCCAACCCGCTAGCTTCGCAGTCCACCCAATTAAAAAATTAATTCAATAGTATTAGAAAGAAAAGCCTGAAGATTTTAAAAACTCCAGCTCTTCACCGGTGGATTCTCGTCCTAATATTTTATTGCGATGAGGATAGCGCCCAAATCGATCGATTATGCCTTTATGTTTTATCTCGTAATTGAGGTGGTCTTCCATTCCCGGTTTATCAAACAAGCACATTGCGATTTCATGTATCTCTGCTGATTCACTATGCATGAATGGCATATAGAGGAACGCCTTCCTTCCTTTATCAAGCCCAATATCAAACTTCTTACGAATTGCTTCTTGCGCTAGTACTAAGGCCAAAACATCTGTCGCGAAAGCGTCGGGGCTATGTCGAAACATATTTCTCGAAAATTGATCAAGAATGATGATCTCGGCCAGAGCCTCTAACGGGTGTTTACGCCATGTGTGCAGGGCACCTTGCTTAGCACGATCGTATAGGACTGAAAACTTCTCGATGATCAGATTATCGAATTCAAGATCCTTCTTGAACCGCTGCCTGGGTTCGATATCTTCAAACCAGAATTTAATGACTGCTGTTGCAAACAAATCTAGGTTTCCATTTAGTTGATATTCAGAAAGCTACTTGTGCACAATTCGGAATCTGAAAATTGAGACCCTTAAAAGCTATCGTCATATCCTTCAACTATTTTAGCTTGCTCTTTTGGCCTGCAATCCACAAAAAAAGCCCCGAAGGGCTTGTTTGTATTCCACTGAATTTCATTAAGCTGTGCTGGCATACGCAATAGATAATGGCTCCTTTTCCCGCCTGCCTAGCAAGATCCACTTTTGCACGAATGGGTTGTCTAACAGGTGCCGCATGTAGCTATTTGCCTCTCCACTCAATTCTGCCTCATAGGCATCGAAGCACACCGCAACTGGCGCAAACAGACAATCAGCTATCGAGAATCGACCATAGAGATAATTGCCATTTTCGCCAAATCTTCTTCGACAACAACTCCAGATTGCATCGATGCGAGCGATCTCGTCAACTAGTTCTTCTGAAGGCTTTAACCGATAAGACGCTTTGCAATTCATTGGCCATTCTTTTTTGAGAGCTGGAAATTCAGAGTGAATTTCGGAGCTCACGGATCTGGCACTGGCGCGGCGCTTAGAGCCATTAGGCCAGCCAGCGTAAGTTAATACTTCTTCAGAGATGTATTCGCAGATTGCCAACGAATCCCATACGGTTATATCGCGATGAAGGAGGACAGGGACTTTTAACGAAGGTGAATAAGGCCCTAGCTTCTCGGCTGTATTGTCTTGATAAAGAGTAATTCGAATTTCTTCGAATTCGATGTCGAACATCTTCAATAACAGCCACGGGCACATGGACCAGGAAGAGTAGTTCTTGTCACCGATTACCAATCTAATGTCTTTCATTTCGTGCACCTCCGAGCTAAATATCTAAGTAGTTTTCTTTATTGTCCTTCCTATAGTCCTTCTAATGGCATTTCGAGTGTTTGAGAAAACATTTGCTGGCTAGAATCTATGAGTCGAACTATTACTCTGCGATCAAAAAAATCCGTCTCATAACTTTGAATCATTTGCAGCGGTTTAGATTCGCCATAAGCAAGAGTGGTTATGGCTGAATTCTTAACTCCCATTCTATTAAAATACTGCTTCACGACATTTGTGCGTTGACGCGATAGTTCTAAGTTTCTAGTTGCGTCGCCGTTTCGATCAGCGTAGCCAATTATTTCAACACTAGATGTTGGCATTTTTTCGACAAGCCTTATCATGCTTGCAAGCTGCTCTGCATAGTTATCTTCGATTTCGCTAGAACCAGAACGAAAATGCATAGATAGAACAGTATTGTCGCAACAGGGCTCAATCGGAGATACTGCTAGTGTTGCTGGAATTATTTTAGTAGTAGTTCTCATGCGATTAATTTCTTGTTGTGCAATTAGGAATTCCCTTTGTAAAGATTCTGTTTCGTCGCGAAGAACATTATTTCTCATACGACTTGCAATCAGATCGGCTTGTAAATTACCAACGTTCTTCTTGGCCATCCAACCTTCACCAAACAAAGCGCCAATCGCTGCGCCAACTATGGCACCAGGTGGTCCTCCTGCAACACCGCCGATTGCTAAACCGACAAATGTGCTTGAGGTTTCTTCCATAGAAGGCGTACCTCCATAATCTGCCCAATGAGTGTCAGCTGACGCCGTAGTGGCGATGAAACCAAGAATCAGAAGAAGGGATATATTTTTGATCATAATTAAGTGCCCTGATTTTCAAAATCGATTTATGCATCGATAAGTGAGTTGAAAGTAAAATCTGTTAGTTATTGCGATGTTTGGGCTATTGTTTGAATTATCAAAGACTGAATTCTTGCTCCCCTATTAATAATTTGCGGAACAATTGCTCGGTTTTATTAGTCCAACAAGTTGCAAGTAGAAATTTGATACCCATTTAATTTCTTTAATGAATGCATTAAACAGGAGGTTTATAACCGAGGAAGGTATGGATTGGGGCTATGTAGTGATTAAATATGGCATAATAATGGCAATGCCACGGGCCCAAGAACCATTTCAACTAATGCTCATACAAATGGGGTATAGTCGCCTTAATTCATAGATAGCACTTAGCCGCACGCCAGTTATGCGGAGGTGATAAGCCACCTAAAATTTATTTAGACATTTCAGGGATGAATGCACAGAAATGAAATAGCAGAAACAAGAGTACGGTAAGATCTGGGTAATGAGCAGAAGAATCGCAATCGTGGAAGACGAAGCCGCAATTCGTGAGAATTACGCGGATGTCTTGCGTAAGCAAGGTTATGATGTGATGACCTATGTCAATCGGAAAGACGCCATGGCAGCCTTTGATATTCGCCTCCCTAGTTTAGCGATTATCGACATTGGTCTTGAAAATGAGATTGACGGTGGCTTCACTCTTTGCCAGACGCTTCGATCTTTATCAGATACGATACCGATCATTTTTCTTACTGCCCGAGATAACGATTTTGACACAGTCAGTGGGCTTCGAATGGGAGCCGACGACTATCTAACTAAAGATATCAGCTTACCCCATCTAACGGCGAGAATAGCCGCATTGTTTCGACGTCTGGATGTAATAGATCAGCCAACTTCACCAGAGAATTTATTGCAAAGAGACAAACTCTCCTTAGACATTGGACGTTTAACAATACAGTGGGATGAGAATCCAGTACCACTCACGGTTACAGAATTTTGGATGGTGCACGCTCTGGCGAAATTTCCGGGCCATGTGAAAAGCCGTCAGGTATTGATGCAAGAATCGAAAATATTTGTTGATGGAAGTACGATCACATCTCACATTAAGAGAATCCGAAAAAAATTCATGTTAATAGATGAAGCGTTTGATTGCATAGAAACAGTCTATGGAATGGGTTATCGCTGGAACCTTTCACCAGGCAGTATTAACTAAGAGAAATGAATTTTAAATTGAAAAACCCCTTTGGAATTCGTTCCAAACTAGTGTTTCTTTCCAGTTTTCTTCTGGTAATACCGTGGCTTGGTTACCGGTACATCTTAGTAATGGAAGACTATTTACGCAGAGGGCAGGAACAAACCGTGCTTGGTATGGCTCAGGCATTGGCATCCGCGCTCAATGAAAGGCCTGAGCTTTTCGATGAAGGAAGTTACAGCCCTGCAAGACAATCTGAAGACCTCTACGTGTATCCAGTGTTTTCACCACTTTCATTAAATGATGGTGAGCTAATTGATTGGCGAGAGTATCAGCAGTATGAAGTCGACTATGGGCGAGATGATTATCTGCGTACTTCACTAAATCCTTTGCGAGTCTATGCGCGTGATAATTCCCTTAGCTTCAAAAATATGGTGGGTGAATATAACGGGTCACTCTATGCCTATTTCAAAGTAACTGACGACAAGATTGTCTATCGATCCCGCGATACCTTAAGTGTTCACCGTAGTGACTTTCTCCAAATTTCCATGCTTTCTAAGGAGGGGAACGCTGTTAATCAATTTGTGATTGCTCCCCATGAACCCGAATTTCTTTATCCG
Organism: Gammaproteobacteria bacterium; assembly: GCA_012960305.1. GTDB lineage: Bacteria > Pseudomonadota > Gammaproteobacteria > Pseudomonadales > Pseudohongiellaceae > UBA9145. Next base: position 41,458 of record DUBM01000021.1, read on the forward strand.
TTTAAGGTAGGGCCAGATTTTTCTGACCCGATTCATGAAGAACGAATTAGCGGCCAGTGGTATGAAACTGATGATGGTTATGAAATAGAATTGCAGATACCGATGGAGATGTTGGGAGACCGATTAGGGTTTGCGTTATTTGATGTCGATGATCCTGAGTCACGAGCTATTAGTACTGTAATAGCCACCTACAAAGTTGCTGACGCCGAACGACTGGGTTCCCTGCGCCTACCAACTCCTGAAATAGATCGAATAGTCGCCGGTATGGATCACAGCAACTCGCGAATACAAGTGGTCGATCGCAGTGGTAGAGTATTGTTAACAGTAGGTGATATACAGAGTGCTTCGGGTCTGCAGCTATCTTCGAGAAGTGCAGATCAACAATCGAACAATTATTGGGTCTATATTAAAGACAAGATTCTCAATCCGCTTTACTATCGAATTCTCACCAAGCCAAGTAACGATTTCATTGATGAGCTTTATTCCGAAGTTTCCCGTGACGGCGCTCATATTGATTCAGCTTTAGCTGGTACAGCCAATACCCAGTTCCGAACGCTTGCTGATACTCAGACACGATTATTAGAGGCGGCTTACCCAATTCTGGCTAACGGAGAAGTAATGGGCGCAGTAGTTGTGGATCAGAATATGAATGGGCTTCGCACATTCAGAAATCAGGCGTTGGAATCTTTGTTTAATACAATTCTTGCGGTTATGTTCTTGATGATGTTTGGCCTATTTTTCTTTGCATCCAGAATATCCTCGCGTATTCGTGGATTACGCAATCAAGCAGAAAGCATTATTGATGATTCTGGCCGCGTGCAGAATACTATTGTGGCCTCACAAAATTCAGATGAAATAGGGGATCTTTCGCGTAGTTTTTCAAATATTGTGGAACGCTTAAGCCAATATACGAGCTATTTGGAAAATATGTCTTCAAGACTTTCGCACGAGCTAAGAACTCCAGTTACTGTTGTTCGTTCATCGTTAGAAAACCTTGGCATGACAGAGAAAAACGAAGAGTCGGCCATTTATATTGAACGAGCTGAAGAGGGGATCAAGCGGCTGAATTTAATCTTAACAAATATGAGTGAGGCAACTAGACTGGAGCAAATGCTTCAAACTTCAGAAAAAGAAAAAATAGATTTGAATAAAGTTGTTCATGGATGTGTTGAAGGATACAAGCTGGCCTATCCCGAAGCGAATTTTGAAAGAGACGCTCCCGAATGTTCGATATTAATAAGCGGCGTTCCAGAGTATATAGCTCAGTTGTTAGATAAACTTGTTGCTAACGCTGTGGAGTTTTCATACAAGGATCAACCGATCACAGTTTATTGTCGTACGTTGCGTGGCCATGCAGTGGTAAAAATTATCAATGCTGGCCCATTTCTACCAGAAGAGATGAAGGATAGGCTCTTCGAGTCGATGATCTCCGTTCGTCCTCAAGAAAAACAGAAACAACCTCATTTAGGAATAGGCCTACACATTGCCAGAATTATTGCCGATTTTCATGGCGGACAAATAAGTGCTGAAAACAGGCTTGACAAAGAAGGGGTGATAATTACTTTAGTCGTGCCCTTATTTTACAAATAGAGACTAGTGCGAATTTTCTAATCTCTCAATTTCTTAATCTCCAGAGTAATAGTCCGGGGCATTCTGTTTAACTATCACAGAGTCTGTAGCCCAAGCATGGCAAGTGTTTATCACTATTGGTTTGGCTTTAGTCTTGATAATCTCAGAATCACTCTTCTTTCGGCGATGGCTTTTTATTGGCCAGATAGTCTGCATTGCAACTGTAGCCATTGGGAATAGTAACTCCGTAAGGTGTGTGCAGCCTTGGGTTCCACCAACCTTCTTGCGTACTGCCTTGCGCCACCCTGGCTCCATCCTAATACCGATTAAACATTCATAATTTGGCGTTATGTTAGGGCACATTTCGAAGGGACTATTATCAGTAATGGCAACCACGTCTTGAATGACGAAATCATCATCTATCGTTACTCTCAATAGCATTTCATGCAACGGCTCGCCAATCTGAACTTCGCCGCGCCAATCGTTACGGAATTCGTAAGTCTTGGTATCCTTCATGTGGGCTTCGATGTCCCACATTCCATCATTTCTTTCATAACCGCGATAATCGATAGATCGCGCATGTAATTGCTGTCTCGCAGCACTTTCAGGGAATGGCATAACTACACCTTGTCAATTAAATTTCCAGTGGATTTCTGATAGTCTTTTAAAGACAAAGAACCGCATTATCAGTAGAGGAACTTATTCTTTTGTCTATATTCTGTGTTAAAGATTATAGCGCAAGTGCGATTATTTGTGTGCTCTGGTCAAAATGATGAGGCATAATACAAAGAAAATTCAGGAGAGGAGATTTTCCAATGGCAACTGCAACTGCAACTGCAACTGCAACTGCACGACATATATTGGTGGATACGGAAGCAGAATGCATTCAATTGAAAGACAAAATTGACGGCGGCGAAGACTTTGCGGAAGTCGCTAAAGCTCATTCAAATTGTCCCTCGAAAGCTCAGGGCGGTGATCTTGGTCAATTTAGTCCTGGTATGATGGTAAAAGAATTTGACGAAGTAGTTTTCAGTGCAGACGTAAATACTTTGCAAGGACCAGTGAAAACGCAATTTGGCTACCATCTACTCGAAGTAACAAGTAGAGATTAAGTAAATCGAAATCAGTGATGCATTAAAGATTTTTAAAAAAGAAAATCGACAATTCAAAAAATGATTTTATCTGTTTTCATTTCTTGAATTAATGAATTTTTCTTAAATGTTTACTTAAATTATTCAACAATTGGAGGCCGTTAAAATAGTGGCGACTTAGCCGGCCATCATAGTGGAGTCCGTACAGAGATTGCTCACTCTTATGTAAAGGCAGAAAAGAACCAAGCTCGAATCAGCGAATTTTAAATAGGTAAAAGAACTTAGAATGCCACGGCATAAATACACAATTGATCTTATAAAGCAGATGGCAGAATGTGATGCTAATTACATTCGTCTTCTCAAATTGGTGCCCCAGCTTAGGGCCTATCGAGATAATTCTTTTTTGGACTATTTATTACCTGGAAAGAATTCCACTGATCAAAAAGAAATAGAGTTAGAACTGTACTCATTAGAACCTGAAAAAGCTCTGGAAGGTCTTTTTACTGAGTTTTGTATTGCTGATTTAGAAAGTCAGAACGACAAGGTAACCGTCGAAATAAAAATTTTGGAGGCTTTTAAATATACGACTACGCTAGAGATTACTCAGAAACCAGAATTAAAAGAATGGATGACTAATCCATCTATGTTGGTGCGGGTTTATCATGATGCGAGCACAGCCGAAGTCGTTTCTTATCAAGGCCACCACAATTTGAAATCCAGATATTCTCAACCGAACACAAAAATGTATCACTCGGATGAGAAAATGCAGGTTAATGTATTTCTGGGTGAATGGTTGTCTCATTGTCTAAAGGTCGGCAGGAGCTTAACATCTCCAGAAATATTACTTAGTACTTAGTACGGTCTCTAGGTGCCAGCCATGACCAATCTGTCTACACAAAGTCCTATCCATCTTGTTCAGATCACTGATACTCACCTTTATAGTGGATTGGCTGCCACTCTCTTAAAAATGAATACTCAAGATTCTCTGAATCATGTTATTGATTTAGTGAAGATAAAAGAATCTACCATCGACCTAATCCTCGCCACTGGTGACATTGCCCAAGATGCCTCATTTGATGCCTATAATAATTTTTCCAAAGCCATCTCAGAATTAGGTGCTCCCTATCGATGGATACCAGGAAACCATGACAATATCGCAGTGATGGAATTAATTTCTGCAGCTACGGATGCCTGCGAACGAGTTATTACAATAAATAACTGGCAAATACTGATGCTGGATACCAGTATATTGGGCCAGGTTCATGGCCGTTTGGCTGATAAAGAATTGCAGTTGATCGATACGACTCTGACCGCTGCGCAAAATGACGCTGAAGTTGAACACTGTCTAGTATGTTTGCATCATAACCCCATTTCTGGCGGTGCAGTTTGGATGCATGATATTGGTTTGGAAAATGGTGAGGAATTTTTCGACAGGCTTGCTCGATTCGATAAAGTGAGATCCATGTGGTGACCCGCCAGTACATCGATGAATTAAGAGATTTGGAGGTAAAAAAGCTCTCAAATCCAGATAATTTTTTGATATTGGTGCAGACTGGTGATGAAACCTTGGACTATCGAGACGCAGCTGAAAAGTTCAGCAATTCACTTTGCTGGATTCGTGAGAATGGAAATCACAGCTAGGAAAACTTCGCCAAAGAATTGCCAGGAATCTTTGAGTTCCTACTATCAAGAATTAGCTAACTTGTGTGATAAAATACTATTTATCTACAGTAAAATAACGTCTTCTGGAAAAACTGTAAACAAGCGCTAAATCCAGCAATAAAGCAGCGACGTTAGAATGAGAAATTATTAATGAGCAATACCTACAACGCTGACGCGATTGAGGTACTTACCGGACTTGACCCTGTTCGAAAAAGGCCTGGCATGTACACCGATACAACACGGCCAAATCACCTTGTACAGGAGGTGATCGATAATAGCGTCGACGAGGCGCTTGCTGGTTTCGCTAGTACCTTAACTCTCACTCTCAATAAAGACGGCTCCGTAGAAGTCACCGACGATGGCCGCGGAATGCCAGTCGATAAGCACAAAGGCGAGAAAGTCAGTGGAGTTGAGTTGATTCTTACCCGGTTGCATGCTGGGGCGAAATTCTCCAACAAGAATTATCAATACTCTGGTGGTTTACATGGTGTTGGTGTCTCTGTGGTGAATGCGCTTTCTAAATATCTTGAAGTCATAGTGAGGAGAGACGGCAAAGTCTACTCAATGACATTCAAAGGCGGCGAGAAAGCCTCCGAGCTAAAACCCTTTGATAAAGTTGGTAAGAGAAATACTGGAACCACAGTAAAGTTTTTAGCTGATGAGAAATACTTCGATTCTGTAAAAATCTCCATACCTAAATTGAAGCATGTGCTGCGAGCCAAAGCAGTGCTTTGTTCTGGCCTCAGAGTAATCTTTCACGATGAGACTGTGAGTAAGGATAAGGCTCAGAGCGAAGAGTGGATCTATGAAAATGGTCTCACAGATTATTTAATCCAGGCAACAGACGATTTTGAAACTCTGCCCCAGGAGCCTTTTATTGGTTCTGTACAGGGTAACGATGAAGCCGTGGATTGGGCAATACAATGGCTACCTGAAGGCGGTGAGGTTACTGGTGAAAGTTATGTCAACCTGATTCCAACGCCCTTAGGTGGAACTCATGTGAGTGGCTTACGTACTGGGTTATTGGATGCGCTGAGAGAATTTTGTGAATTTCGAAACTTGCTACCTCGTGGTCTTAAGCTTTCTCCCGATGATGTTTGGGAAAAATGTTGTTATGTGCTGTCATCTAAACTCCTAGATCCTCAGTTCTCAGGCCAAACCAAAGAGCGGCTTTCTTCTCGGCAATGTGCAGTATTTGTAGCCGGTGTGGTCAAAGATTCTTTTAGCCTTTGGCTTAATCAGCATACTGATGAAGCCGAGGCGATAGCAGAGCTGTGCATTAGTAACGCCCAATCACGACTGAAAGCCAGTAAACAAGTTGCTCGAAAAAAAGTGACTTCAGGTCCGGCCTTGCCAGGAAAGCTTGCAGACTGTTCGACTCAAGATGTAATGTCAGGCGAGTTATTTTTGGTCGAAGGAGATTCTGCCGGTGGCTCTGCAAAGCAAGCACGAGACCGAGAATTCCAAGCGATCATGCCCCTGAGAGGAAAAATTCTAAACACCTGGGAAGTTGATTCCAGTGAAATATTGGCCTCCCAAGCCGTGCATGATATTGCGACAGCGTTGGGAGTTGATCCCGCCACACCGAATATAGATGGCTTGCGCTATGGCAAGATCTGTATTCTCGCTGATGCAGACTCAGATGGTCTACATATTGCTACTTTGCTGTGCGCTCTGTTCCTAAAACACTTTCGCGCTATTGTAGAGGCTGGACATGTTTATGTGGCGATGCCTCCGCTATTTCGAATCGATGTCGGTAAAGAAGTATTCTATGCTCTGGACGAAGATGAAAAGAATGGTGTGCTTGATCGTATCGCGGCAGAGAGGAAAAGCGGAAAAGTGAATGTACAAAGGTTTAAAGGCTTGGGAGAAATGAACCCCTTGCAACTGCGCGAAACTACTATGGCGCGCGATACTCGTCGTTTAGTACAGTTGACTTTGGAAGAAATTTCTACAGCAAATAAAAATACTTCGACTTTCGAGATGATGGATCTTCTACTGGCAAAAAATCGTGCTCCAGATCGAAAGGCATGGCTAGAAGACAGTGGCAATAAAGCTGATTTTGCGGAATAGCTTAAAGCTAAGCAATTGAATTTTTTAATAGCGAATAATTTAATATCGATTTATTAAATATAAAACGAAACACAATTGAGTGACAAATGAATCAAGACATTACGATTAGCGAAGATGGCGTTGAGCAAATTCCGTTAAGAAGTTATACGCAACAGGCATATCTCAATTACTCTATGTACGTTATCAATGATCGGGCTCTGCCAAGCATTGGTGACGGGCTAAAGCCTGTTCAGCGTCGGATTATCTATGCAATGTCCGAGCTTGGCTTGAAAGCCAGTTCCAAATTTAAAAAATCTGCAAGAACCATAGGAGATGTGATTGGTAAATTTCACCCACACGGTGATTCGGCCTGTTATGAAGCTATGGTGCTCATGGCCCAATCATTCACTTATCGTTATCCATTAGTAGATGGTCAAGGCAATTGGGGATCACAGGACGATCCTAAATCATTTGCTGCGATGCGCTATACGGAATCTCGTCTTCGAGACTATGCAGATGTTCTACTTGGAGAATTAGGCCTGGGCACTGTCGAATGGAAGCCAAATTTTGATGGCACTATGGACGAGCCAGAAATACTTCCGGCACGCCTGCCTAATGTCCTTTTGAATGGTGGTAGTGGTATTGCTGTTGGCATGGCCACTGATATACCTCCCCATAATCTCAACGAAGTGGCTAAAGCCTGTATTCATTTATTGGATAAGCCAAAAGCGACAGTGAATGACCTCTGTAAATTTATTAAAGGCCCTGACTTTCCAACCGAAGCTGAATTAATTACCCCAAAAGAAGAAATTCTCGAGTTGTATAAGACGGGTCGCGGATCGTTAAAGGCAAGGGCTACCTACACCGTTGAGAGTGGCGATATCATTATCAATGCCTTGCCATTTCAAGTTTCAGGAGCGAAAGTTCTTGAGCAGATAGCAGCGCAAATGAACAAGAAAAAATTACCAATGGTCGTAGATCTTCGAGATGAGTCAGATCACGAGAATCCAACACGAATTGTTATCGTGCCCAAGTCAAACAGAACTGATATAAACGCAGTAATGTCACATTTGTTCTCAACTACTGATCTTGAAAAAAACTATCGTGTTAATTTCAACATGATAGGCAATAACAAACGCCCTCAAGTAAAAGACATTGCTACTCTACTTAAGGAATGGATTCAGTTTCGTACTACCACTGTTCGGCGGCGCCTTCAGTACAGGCTCGACAAGATCCTCGATCGCCTTCATCTCTTAGACGGATTATTAATTGCCTATCTCAATATTGATGAAGTAATTAAAATTGTTCGAAAAGAAGAAAAGCCGAAGCCGGCACTGGTAAAGAAGTTTAAGATTTCAGAGCGTCAGGCAGAAGCCATCTTAGAACTTAAGCTCCGTCAGTTAGCAAAACTCGAAGAAATAAAAATAGAAGCAGAACAAAAAGAGCTAAACGCTGAGAGAAAGATTTTAGAACAGTTATTGAATAGTGCAACTCGGCTAAAAACGCTTATTAAGAAAGAGATTCAGGCAGATGCTGAACGATTTAGCGATGAACGTAGAACGCCTATCGTCAAAAGAGAAGAAGCTAAGGCTTATTCCGAAACTGAACTGCTCTCCGTTGATCCGATAACTATTGTCTTATCCGATAGGGGCTGGATGCGTGCAGCAAAGGGTCACGACGTAGATCCCCATGCGCTGCAATATAAATCTGGAGATGGATTTAAGATTGCCGCAAGAGGAAAGAGCAACCAGCTAGCGATATTTATGGATTCCACCGGGCGAGCATATTCACTTCCAGCACACACTCTTCCATCTGCCCGTGGCCAAGGCGAGCCAGTGTCAGGAAAAGTTAATCCACCTTCTGGCGCAACATTCGAAGGAGTTGTGATTGGTGAGAATGACATAGATGTCTTGTTGGCTAGCGATGCGGGCTATGGTTTTGTAGGAAAGATAGGCGATTTAATCAGCAAGAATAAGTCTGGCAAAAATATTCTGCGAATTCCCAAAGGTGGTCGGGTATTACCTCCGATAATGCTCTCGGATTACGGAAGTGATTTTATTGTCTCCATTACCAACGAAGGACGCATGCTAATGTTTCCATTGAGCGAATTGCCTAGGCTCGCGAAAGGTAAGGGGAATAAGATTATTAGCATTCCAACAGCCAGAGTCGCAGAACGATTAGAGTTTGTAGTAGCGCTAGCAGTGCTCACGGAAGAAGACACCTTAACCGTTCATGCCGGTAGGCGACATCACAATTTGAAACCAGCAGACTTACAGCATTACCGCGGCGAAAGGGGTCGGCGCGGAAACAAGTTACCTCGCGGATTCCAAAATGTAGATCGCATCGAAGTTGTTGAGTAATTGCGCACTCGAATTGATTGGAGATAACGCACTAGAGAGCGTATATGTGGCTGGCCGGTAGACACCAATCAGTCGGCATAAAGAGTGGCTAGTTGAACGGCTTGTCTTTCCAGTAAGGACTTATAGTCGAACATAGGTTCACAGCTTAGATAAGTTACAATCTGATAATCATCATCGACGATGATGAATTCTTCGCCCTCAACTCGAGTTCCTGCGCCTGCATGTTCGAAGCAGGCCTCGCTAATGAGCAAGGAATTATCTGGACTTTCATCACAGATCTGTCGAGTAAGGTCGACAGTTTTCCCAATTAGATTATTTGTATCTTGGGTGATTGGTGAATAGAGGCCGCTCACTGCGGGCCCGCTGTGGACAGCAAGTCGAAATTTAGCAGAAATTTGTGTGTCATCAATATCTGTTAAACCAGCAATTAATTGAATAAAAAGCTGACCGGCACAGATCGCATAGAATGCCTGCTCTTCTTCAACCTGAAGAGTGCCAAAGTTAATCATCAATTCACCATCTGCACAGTAACTCACATTTCCACTATAAAGCTGGCTTATCTTGCCGGCAAAGAAATAATACTTATTTAAAAGATTAACCAGTTTCTCTTCGCTTAAAGTTGAGGCGAGATAGTGAAAATTGGCCATCTTGACCGATAACAGGGTTGCGTCTTGTTTACCTGGTAGTGTTTTGAAACCATGCTCTTCGGTCTCTGGCTTTCCTTTCCCAAAGTTGTCCAGAAATGTATTTTGGGCAAGAAATTCAGCTGTGGCGTTAAACTGTCGAATAGCAGCAGTTATTTCATTGTTACTCTTTGGTTCTGGGCAAGTCTCTATTTCGCCCTTGCGAATATTGCTAATCGAAAATGCTAGCAGGTTTGCAGGAAAACTAATTAAATATTGGAAGTAGGTTGTGGTTACTGCTGCGGCTAACATTAGTAAAAGCAATGAAGCTGCAATTATTAACAACAAGTTATTAACGATCCCCGCTTCAATATAACTGACGTCAAGTTGGATTCGCACGTAGCCAGCGATTGAGTCGGGCAATTGAATTGGTGCCACGTACTCAGTTCGCAAGGTTCCCAGTTGAAATGGTATGGGAATAATGGTGGAAAATTCTTCTTGATCCCCGGAGGCTAGCGCGATAATTTCATTATCGACATTTAATACTGCGATCTCGGTGATCGCTGTATTATTGGTCAGACTGTTAAGCATTACATTCATGCTTATTAGATCATTCACCAAAATAAAGTCTGTAAGCTGGCTTGCTGTTTGACTGGCCAGTATCAGTCCATGATTATCAGCCTGCTGGCGAAGTAAATTTTGCGTGTTGTAACTGCTTATTAGCCAGAAAGTGCATATTGAAATCACCAACAGCAAGCAGACCGCTATTGAAAATTTCCTAGAAATTTGAGCGCGGGATTTTGGTGATTCAGACAAGTCTTCTGCCGCTGATTCCTGTGAAGTTTGAATTTCTTGCAAGGGAGCCACTCTTTTGTGTAACTACTGCAAATAGCGAGCAACTTGAATAGTTAGCTACAGTAGGAAAACTATCTAAGTTACATCCGGTTATCTTCTGGAAATGCCAGAGCGTTAGGATATCAGGAGCTAGCCCCATCCCCAATCAGTTTGTTGGCTTGCCGCTATGCTATTGACGTTGAAGTATAGGTATAGGTATAGGTATAGGTATAGGTATAGGTATAGGTATAGGTATAGGTATAGGTATAGGTATAGGTATAGATTTGCTTCTAGAGAGAATTGATCCGAGATTTTTAGAGAAATAGCATTGTATAAATGTTCTCAGCCATCGGTGTGGTCACTCTGAGCCCGTTATTATAGAATTGTGCTATTGTCGTTTTAGGCTGCAGGCGCTTATCAAAGCCTTTGTTGTTAAACCAGCCGTGTTTTTGACGATTCTCCAGCTTCTTCCTGAACTAAAGTTGGTACTAAATAACCAGGAAGTTGGCGTTGTACTTCACCTAGAATCTCTAGAGCATACCTCTTGGTCACTTGAAAGTGAGTGGTGCCGCTGACCCTATCTGGTAAATGCAGATAATAGGGTAGTACATCACAGCTAAAAAGCGCTCGACTGAGTTCGATTAAAATTTGTGGCTTATCGTTAACTTTACTTAAAACTACGGATTGATTAAGCATAATGATGCCATTGGCGGCTAACGTGCTTAAACCAGCCTTAGTTTGTTCATCTAGTTCTTGCGCGTGATTACAATGCACTACCATTACGGATTTTAGTCGAGATTCAGTGAGAATCCGGATTAATTTGCTAGTGACTCTCTGAGGTATAACGATGGGTAGGCGGGTATGAATCCGTAGTGTCGATATATGCGAAATCTCAGATACTTGATCAATCAGCCAGGCAAGTTGACGATCGGATAGGGCTAAAGGGTCACCGCCACTAAAGATCGCTTCTTCAATAGAGGTATCTTCCGCTAAGTATTTCAGCACAATACCCCATTCTTCTCGGCTTGGGGAATTATTCTCATAATTGAAATGTCGACGGAAGCAATAGCGACAATGGACGGCACAGTATGAGGCTGCTGTAAGTAATGCTCGTCCATGGTACTTATGCAGGAGGCCTTGAATAGGGTTAAAGCTCCGCTCTGAGAGAGGATCGGGACTATCTTTAGGTCCTGAAGTTTCCTCAAGTAAATCTGGCCAAACTTGCCGTAAAAGCGGGTCATTCCAATCGCCTTTGCGAATACGCTTGGCAAAGGGCCGTGGAACTTTTAAAGAGAATTGCCCTAAGGCATCTGAACCGAGAGCCAGCTTGGTTTCATCGAGCTCCAAGAATTGAAGTAATTCCTTTGGATCTGTAATCAGATCAGATAATATCTCTTGCCATTTTTCAGGTAAGTTGGAATCGATTAATTTTAGTGCCGAGGTATGCATTTAGAAAAACCTGAAAGCTTGGGATGAATTTTAGTAATATTGAGTTTTGTGGAATTGCTTATAGGCAGATCATAGCAACAAAATCTTTGCTGCACATTGTCACGATTGAGTGAGAGGAAATAATGGCGAATTATTCAACAAATGAATTTAAGGGTGGTCTAAAAGTTCTTATAGATGCAGAACCTTGTTCAATCCTGGAAAACGAAATAGTCAAACCGGGTAAAGGACAGGCCTTTAATAGAGTAAAACTGCGCAATCTGAAGAACGGCAGAGTCTGGGAGCGCACTTACAAATCTGGTGAATCGGTTGAGGCTGCAGATGTTCTCGAAATAGATATGGAATATCTATATTCTGATGGGGAGTTCTGGCATTTCATGAAAACAGATGACAGCTACGAGCAGGTAGCTGCCGATGCCAATGCGATTACCGATGCAAAGAATTGGTTAAAAGAGCAAGATATATATACGGTAGTGCTGTGGAACGATGCTCCGATATCTGTGACACCGCCAAATTTTGTTGAACTAGAAGTTACTGAAACTGACCCCGGCCTTAAAGGCGATACTGCACAAGGCGGCACCAAGCCAGCAACACTTAGCTCAGGCGCTGTAGTTAAAGTTCCGCTCTTCGTTAATATAGGAGATGTTTTAAAAGTAGATACCCGTACAGGTGAATACCAAAACCGGGCGAACAAATAACCAATGATGCTAATTAAAAAAACAAAGTTTGTGGACGGTCTATTGAGACCTTACTGCTAGCCTAATGAAAGTTTAATGGATAATTGGAAACCAACTGCTCAACTGGAAAGTCTTCAAATTCGGGCTGAGTTGCTGATTAAAATTCGACAATTCTTTTTTGAGCGCAATGTATTAGAAGTCGAAACACCATTACTCGCTAGAACAACAGCTACTGACGTTCATATACAATCGTTGGAAGTCTTATCAGTGGATTCTATTTTAGATACCAAATTTTACCTGCAGACTTCGCCTGAATTCGCCATGAAGAGGATGCTCTCTGCAGGCAGTGGCGCTATCTACCAAATCTGTAAAGCATTTCGACAGGGAGAAGTAAGCAAAATTCACAATCCCGAATTTACTATGTTGGAATGGTACCAACTCGGTTATTCTCAGAGTGATCTTATCGACGAAGTTGAATCGCTTATTTCTGCTGTGCTGCCAATTCAAGCGATTCCAAAACTGTCCTACCGTGAGGTTTTCCAGCAACAATTAGGTTTTGACCCTCACAATATATCTTTCAAAAAATTGAATTCCTTCGCTGCAGAGCATATTGATGTTGGTGCGCAGCAACTTAGTCAGACGGATCTACTGCAATTATTGATGGATGCCATTGTAGTGCCACATTTACCGAAAAATATTTTTGTGTACGATTTTCCTGTTGATCAGTGCGCACTCGCAGCCATAAAAAAAGATAGCGATGGCCAAGAAGTGGCAAAGCGTTTTGAGTTATTCTGTTCAGGCATGGAACTAGCCAACGGTTATTATGAGCTGACCGATTCCAACGAACAGGAATCTCGATTCGAGGCAGATAAGAATAAAAGGCAAGAACTGGGTCTGCCAGAGTATCCCCTAGACAGCAAGCTAATAGCTGCTTTGGACTATGGCCTACCTAATTGTGCAGGAGTGGCCCTAGGAGTAGACCGGCTTTGCATGCTAGCTGCCGGCTACACAGAAATTTCCAAAGTGATTAGTTTTACCACCGACAAAACTTAATCGCTATTAATCCTAGCTTCTTCTATGACTCTAATTTTATACAAATCACGCAACTGACAAGTAATTGGGCCAGGCTCTCCGCCGCCAATTGTTTGTCCATCAATTTTTACCACTGCCAGTGCAATCGTGGTCGCACTGCTAATAAAAGCCTCGTCAGCTTCTAAAGCTTCAGTTACTGTGAAGAGACGCTCTTTATATTCGATTCCTGTTTCTGTGGCAATTTCCAGAATTGTTCGGCGTCTGATTCCGGGCAGTATTTCATTTGATAAAGGGCGGGTAATTATCTTGTTGTTTTTTACAATGTAAGCACTTGATGAAACTCCTTCAGTCACATAACCGTCTTCCACCATCCAGCCTTCCGCCGCGCCTTTTGCCACAGCATCTTGTTTGGCCAGGCATTGGCCTAAGAGATTGAGTGATTTTATATCTCTGCGTTTCCAGCGCAAGTCAGGAGTCGTAACTACATTGATTCCCTTTGTAGCCTGTGGATTCTCAAGTAATTCCATGACCGAGGTAAACGCCACAAAACTTGGTTTCACCCCAATTGGAAACGGAAAATCTCGATCTGCTACTCCTCGTGTGACTTGAGTGTAGACAATACCTTCAGTAAGTTGGTTCTTGGTAACTAAGTCCTCTAAGACTTTTACATATTCTTCTTTTGAGCAAGGCCAGGCAATTTGAATTTCATTAAGGCTACGTTCTAATCTATCGAGAAAATATTCTTTGTCGACTAACTGATTATTTATAACGGGGACTACTTCGTAGACACCATCTCCAAAAATGAATCCTCGGTCGAAGATAGAAATTTTTGCGTCTTCTTTTGCTATAAATTCGCCGTTCACGTAGACAATTCGACTCACTTCTTACTCCCAATCATAAATATTTATTTTAACTCTTTCAAAATCCATTCCGAGTCAATGGTAGTTCTGCTAAGAAAACTTTTCCGCAAAATTGCTCAAGGCATCGCCGTCCAGTCGTTGCACGGTCCAGCCCTCCATAGGCTCAGCGCCGATCGATCGATAAAACTGAATCGAAGGCTTATTCCAATCTAATACTGACCACTCTACTCGAGTGAATTTATTGTCTACTGCGAGCTTTGCCAAATAGGAGAGCAGTGATTTGCCGAATCCTTTGCCGCGCATAGCTGGTTTCACATAAATATCTTCGAGATAAATACCAGGACGGCCAGTAAAGGTTGAGAAATTATGGAAATATAAAGCATAAGAAACTGCTATTTCTTTAAATTCTCCAATGAGCACTTCGGCATAGGGCTTTTCACCGAATAATGATTCTTCGAGTATAGGTATTGTAGCCACCAGTTCATGGCTAAGTTTTTCATATTCTGCCAATTCAGCAATGAAGCCTAGGATCGATGAGCAATCTTCGATGCTAGCTTTTCGGATTCGAAAACCAGGTATTGATGTAGCTATTTCCATAGTGTGATCTCGTATTTTTGACAATTATACACAGTGATACCCCCGAGTCGCGGCCGGAAACCGGCATCGGGGATTCCGCTATTCTAGCTAGTCTATGGCTGTTATAATACGCGCCTTTTTTTCGGTCTATAAATTTCAGTCTACTAATCCGAGCCCGCTCGATCCAAAAGGGAAGGGAAAGCAAACGTGGATTAATAAAGATTTATTCATTAATTATTAATACACGGCAGATTAACTCTAAGGAATTACGATGTCAGAGCAAAAACCAACAATTATTTACACTGAAACCGATGAAGCGCCAGCACTAGCAACCTATTCACTGCTTCCAATTATTCAGGCATTTGCCAAAGCCTCAGGCGTTGATGTCGAGACCCGAGATATTTCTCTCTCCGGCCGTATTATTGCCAATTTTTCTGATTATTTAACTGATGATCAAAAAAAATCAGATGCTCTTGCAGAACTCGGCGCACTTACGCAAGATCCGATGGCCAATATTATTAAGCTGCCTAACATCTCTGCTTCGGTACCCCAAATGAATGCAGCGATCAAGGAACTCCAGGTTAAGGGTTATGCACTACCAAACTATCCTGATGATGCTAGAAACGATGAAGAAGCCGATGTAAAAAATCGTTATGACAGAATCAAAGGCAGTGCGGTTAACCCAGTATTAAGAGAAGGGAACTCAGACCGACGTGCCCCGGCTTCAGTAAAGTCTTATGCGCAAAAAAACCCTCATTCAATGGGAACCTGGTCTGCAGATTCTAAATCTCATGTTGCTAGCATGGCAGTTGGAGATTTTTTCGGTAGTGAAAAATCTACTACTTTGAATTCAGCAACTACCGCCCGAATAGTGCACAGCGATGATGAAGGGAATAAGTTGGTTCTTAAAGAAGGTATCGCTTTACAATATGGAGAAGTAATTGATGCTTCTTCTATGAGTAAGAATGCTCTGCGTGAGTTTCTTGCTCGTGAAATCGATGCTTCCAAGGAAGAAGGCGTGCTTATGTCGCTACACTTGAAAGCAACTATGATGAAAGTGTCAGACCCGATTATTTTTGGCCACGCTGTAACTGTATTCTACGCTGATGTATTCGAAAAACATGCAACAGTATTTGAGCAGTTGGGAGTTGATCAAAATAATGGTATCGGTGATGTATATAGCAAAATCCAGTCTTTGCCTGATGCTGAGCAGGCAATAATCGAAGCCGATCTTCGATCCTGTTATGCCAACAAGCCTGAAATTGCGATGGTGGACTCTGACCGCGGCATAACTAATTTACACATACCCAGCGATGTAATTATTGATGCTTCAATGCCGGCAGCCCTGCGCACTTCTGGTCAAATGTGGGGTCCGGATGGTGAGCTTCATGATATGAAGGCGATAATTCCTGATCGCTGTTATGCCGGTGTTTACCAGGAAGTAATTGATTTCTGTAAAGCCAACGGAGCGTTCAATCCGTCAACGATGGGTAGTGTGCCAAATGTTGGTTTAATGGCCCAAAAGGCTGAAGAATATGGTTCTCATGATAAGACTTTCGAGGTGGAATCAGCAGGTTCTATTACAGTTGAAGATGCGGAGGGGAATGCATTACTTAGCCACGAAGTAGAAAGCGGTGATATCTGGCGTATGTGTCAGGTAAAAGATGCGCCGATTCAGGATTGGGTAAAACTGGCAGTAAGCCGGGCACGGCTGTCTGGGATTCCAGCAGTATTTTGGCTAGATGAGGCTAGAGCTCATGATGCTGAACTTATTAAAAAGATTAATCAATATTTACCGACCCACGACACGAGAGGTTTGGAGCTTCATATCAAAGCACCAGGAACCGCGACCCGATTCTCTCTAGATCGAATTCTTGAAGGGAAAGATACGATATCGGTGACCGGCAATGTCTTAAGAGATTATCTAACCGACTTATTTCCAATTCTTGAATTAGGCACAAGTGCAAAGATGCTATCCGTTGTGCCTCTAATGAGTGGTGGAGGATTGTTTGAAACTGGAGCTGGTGGTTCTGCACCAAAGCACGTTCAACAATTTGAAAAAGAAAATCATTTGCGCTGGGACTCTCTCGGTGAGTTTCTTGCTCTGGCAGCTTCTTTAGAGCACTTGGCTAATGTGTCTGGAAACCAGCGTGCGAAGATTCTGGCCGATGCTTTGGACAAAGCTACCGGAGAATTTCTCGATGAAAATAAATCTCCGTCCAGAAAAGTGAATGAACTAGACAATCGGGGTAGTCATTTTTATTTAGCAACTTATTGGGCCAAAGCCTTAGCAGCTCAAGAGTCTGATCCGGAACTTGCTGCAAAGTTTTCTGAACTTGCCACAGGCCTGACTAACAACGAGTTGAAGATTGTTGAAGAATTGAATTTTGTGCAAGGTGTGACAATGGATGTGGGTGGCTACTATAAACCAGATCCAGAAAAAGCTGCGATTGCTATGCGCCCTAGTGCAACATTTAATGAGCTCTTGGCGAAAATCTAAAATCGCCGACTCTATAGTCGAAACAGTCGAATATAAAAAAGCCCGCTATCAAAAAATAGTGGGTTTTTTTTGTGTCAAAAACTAACTATTTAATTGGACGGATGTAGCGCTTAATGCCACCCACGGGGCCCACTTCGGCTCCAAAGATATTTCCATTCGCATCTGCGACGACACCTTCTGCTGTACAAGTACCACGGCAATCAGGTTGAGGATCAGGAATTAGAAACTCCACTTCCCCTGTTTGCGCTGATCCCACACGAATACCACGCAACCAATCGCCGTGAGCAGGGTTTACCGAGCCCGATTCAGAATCAGCTGAGTAGAGAACATCATTTTTATCAATATAGATGCCACTAGGACGGCCAAATTGATACCAAACGTCGATAAAATTACCTTCTTGATCGAAAATCTGCACACGATTATTGCTTCTATCGCCAACAAATAAACGGCCCTTTGAATCCATTGCCAAGGCATGAGGCTGAGTAAACTGGCCATCGCCGCTACCCATTTCACCAAACGACTTAATGAACTCGCCATCTGCAGTGAATTTCAGGATTCTGGCTGGAGTTCCCGGGTTGTTGGAGTGACCTTCGGCGACAAAAATATCGCCATTAGGAGCTACATGCATATCATTAGGGGTGAAGAAATAATCAACATCTCTACCACCACCTTTGCTGCCTAAAGCCATTAAATGGACGCCGGTTGGGCTGAATTTGTGAACCTGATGGCCATAGGCATCGTCAGGAGGGTTATCACCGCCCTGATTGTCCCGGCCGTCAGCGATCCAGACGTTTCCTTCAAAATCTATATGAATACCATGGGGCCAGGTGATATAACCCGCACCGAAGCTGCGAACCATATTACCATTCTTATCAAATAGCATAATTAGATTTGTATCGGGGTTTTGAACGCAGGCGTTGATATTGGCGCCACAGCGCTCTGCCACCCAGATGCTCTCTCCATCAAGGTCTACATCAACAGTACTGGATGAGCCCCAGCCTCTGCCTGCAGGCATTTTTAAGAAACCAGACTGGGTACTGTAAGGATTTGCCAGATCATTGGTAGGAGGCATATCGGGTTGTGCGGAAGCTAGTGCTGGCACCATCAACAAGATGATGAGTAATGATTTTATGCTGTTCTTATACATCTCGGTAACGCTCGCTGGATACAAAAAGGGGATACAAGAATAAACTAGGGCAGGGAGCAATTCAATTGTGTTAACCGCTAGGGATATTCTAAATTCGAACTACAGCTTAGAAGGACAAGGTGGATTCTAGATTGATAGAAGTCTGAGCCCTCTTATTTCAGAAAAATGTAATCAATTGATCCGAGATACAACAATACCAAAGGGATCGATCTCAATTGAAACTGCGCTCATATCTGTTATATCCACTGGGCTGGCTTGAGCATCATCATGATAGGCGAACACAAAAACCTTTTTGGCTTCCGCTTTTCTTGCCGGTAAAGTCGCTGATACTGAGTCAAATCCTTGGGGAATAAAGATATTAACAACATCAACTTTATCCCCTGCAGAAATTGTAAACCCCCGCTTTCCCGAGTACCAACTTGATTTGCTTTTGGGGAAATCATTTGTAATTTCATCGTCGTAAACGAAAATGATATCAACTTCAGTGATGATAATTGCGTTGGGGTCCAGGCGAGAAGAGATTTTGACTTCATTAAGCTCGGCCATACTTGCGCTAGAGTATATGAGGAGAAAAACAAAGGGAATAAATTTAATCATCAAAGAACTGTGTCTAAAAAATTTAGGGTTTAGATAATATAGAGTTTAGAAATTGCATAAAAAAACCAGAATGGGATCAATCCGCATTCTGGTTCTTACAAATCTGTATAAAGAAGTTAGCGGTAAATGTTCTATTTACCTACTAATTTTCTTCGTTTTCTTCAGTCTGAACTGTACCAGTACTAGACAAGGGCGAGCCATCTCCGTTCATGCCCATAGACTCGTAGCGTCTCCAGCCAGCAAGAATACCGATAAGCCCATGATTACCTTCATGGCAGGCATATTCGTAAACTGGATCGGCGCCAATTCTCATTGGTAGTTTTGCTGACCAAGACTCATCCCAAGAAAGAGGGTCTTCAACAGTGAAATCATACTCAAGAGTCTCAGCGTTGATTCTTGTAAACCGTTCTGTCACCTGAGCTTCTCTTGACATGCCACGAAGGTTGTAATCGTGGTAATAGTTTTGCGTATGGACCACTAAGGTATCGCCTTCCCAATAAGCGATTGAATCACCTTCCCACTTCAGTTGCTTTGTGTGGTGTTCGCTATCGAGTCGGATGATGCGAGCGGTGTGAACCATTTCATTTAAAATCATAATGTGATCTTTCGTTTGTACAAGTTGCATATTGTTGTTGTACGAACCTGGAATCATTGGTGGGCCGCCAACAAAGCCAGTGAGACAGCGGTCAACAGTTGTTCTGCCTTCAGGGCCAGCACTCTCGAAAACCATTTGTCTATAGACTGCCCGTCGTTCGCGACCAGCAGCATTGGCCGTTGGTGCGCGACCATTTGGCGGATCATAAATAAGTGAGGTTCTGCGATCAGCAATGGTTTGTATGCCACGCTCATACCAGAATTCATTGTAGGAAATCACTCCTGGTGGATAACCTGCGCCGCCAACAGTATCGATGATCAGATCTCGATTCTGGCGTTGATTCTCATAAGCTTCCCATTCAGCAGCTTCTTCGGCGGTTAGGGTTGCTTTATTTTCTAATTCTCGTGGACGATTGAGCGGAGTGATCGTTCTAAAAGTATAAGTACCCTGCAGGTCTGGTTGGCCATGCTCAGTACGAGGGAAATCTGCAGACTGGGCGGATAGTAGGGGAGCGACCAATACAGTCACTATGGCTAGTGATAGTTTGGAAAGGGCTCTATTTATCATTTGAATCTCCGATATTATTCTAATTTTCACGATCATATCAGGTAACACAATTTGCTGAAATTACGCTGGTTTAGGGTTTTTTTCAAGGGGGGAAATAGAGAGCAAACATCCGGAGATGCCCCAGAATACACGTTATATGCATGCTTCAGATATTTTGGTGAATTTGCAACAAAATGAAACATGTTTATGTCTAGTCTAATTCAGCTGTTATTCATTCAGAAAAGGGCAAGTTATAAGGCATGATTCAATACTAAATGCTCGTCAAAAATGGGAATTGACTCAGTCGGAGAACCACATGAGAATCGCGAAAATTCTCTCTAGTTTGTTGTTAGCTTCATTACTAACCGGATGTATCAGCGCAGTTGTTGGAGTGGCAGTAGATACAACTGTCGCGGTCGTTAATGCACCTTTGGTTATCATGTAATAGTGTATAAGCCCGAATTTGTTACAAACAAGCGCTGGCTCGGCGGATTGAATAGAATAGGGAGGTAGTTTATTCTTCTTCACCACTGAACAGGCGGCTAAGGTTAAGAACACATGGCGATTGCAGCCAAACACAACAAGAATTTAAGGCCCGCAAAACACCCAAGGTCGGATCAGCAGTCACAGTTCTCACTGGGTAGTTATAAATTTTCTTTTGCCCTCACAGCCCTTCTATTCTTACTCTCGTTTACTTCTCGGATTCAGGGTAATGAGACTCTAGTCTTGTCGTTTAGGGGCGCAGCGTTTGCACTGCTCTTATGGCAAAGCCATCTCATGTACCTTGCTTTTCGAGCAAAGGAAACCCGCGTATTCTCTATAGTTCTGCGGCCTCAGCACTATATCCAAGCGATGGTGCAAAGCAGTGTTTATCTCTATTGGGGGTACTACTGGCAACCAGTCTACGAGCATGGCTGGTTAATCATCGCTCAATTATTATTCGCTTACACCTTTGATATGTTGCTTGCGTGGTCTCGACGTCGTGAATACACGCTGGGTTTCGGGCCTATACCCATTATTTTCAGTATTAATCTGTTCCTATGGTTTCGAGATGACTGGTTTTATCTGCAATTCTTGATGATTGCGGTGGGATTCATGGGAAAGGAATATGTTCGCTGGCAACGCGAAGGTCGAAGTGTTCACATATTTAACCCATCTGCGTTTGCTCTTGGCTTATTTTCCTTAATTTTGATTATTACCAATGCCACCCATTTAACATGGGGTCATGAAATTGCGTCTACTCTGACTTTGGCTCCTGGTATTTATACCTTTTTATTTCTGATTGGTTTGGTTGTGATGTATTTCTTTTCCATCACTCTAGTAGCTGGTGTGTCAGCGATATCTCTTTTTGCTCTAAGTGCACTTTACTATCAAACTGCGGGTGTACCTTATTTCCTCGATTCAGAAATCCCTGCTGCTGTTTTTTTAGGCCTGCATTTATTAGTTACAGATCCGTCTACTTCTCCTCGCACACCTCTAGGCAAAACACTATTTGGATTGTTATATGGTTTGGGAGTATTCGCTCTATACACAATATTAGACAATCTTGGCGCACCAACTTTTTATGACAAGCTGCTTTGTGTCCCTTTGCTGAATCTTAGCGTTATCGCTATTGATCGTGCTGTGCGCTCCATTAAATCTGAGACAATTCTCAATCTTTGGAATCAGAATTGGTTTAAAGGTCGAGCAAATTTGGCGCACATGGGAATTTGGGTGGCAGTATTTCTTGGCATGTCCTTGATCGGGAAAACTGATGGCAAGCACACCGGAGATAGCCTACCTTTTTGGGCTCAATCATGTAGCGCAGGATTACCGAATGCCTGTGGCAGACTTCTTCAGCTAAAAGAAACTTATTGTGGAGACAATTCCGCGTGGGCTTGCAATGAGTTAGGTGCTCATTACAAGGAAGGAAAAATAACAGAAATTGATACCGGACTATCCCTGGCTTACTTTGAGCGAGCCTGTGAATTAAAATACCAATTAGCTTGTTTTAATTTACTTGATCAAAATCTTCTCGGCCGAGGTGATCCCCAAGAATTAGACTTAAGATTATTGCTGCGTGAAGGAGGGCAGAATCTTATGAATACTCCTCTATCTGAGTTGTATGCTAGGGCTTGTGAGCACGAATGGAGTTTTGCTTGTTCGATGACACAGGTTGCAAACGGAACAAGGCTGTGACTATTAAGCCCCCTCCTACAAATGCCGAAAGAACAAATTCAGAGGTTAAATTAAACAAGGTGCCAAGCCGCACTATCGGCATATCAGCAATGATCATATCGATATTTTTCACCGCATATTGGATGAGCCTTCAAGGAAGTCTCATGGATCCGGTCAGTGAAGATATGGAATCGTCAGCCATTTTATTTGAAGGGTTTCGATCAGATGCATGGCAGTTACCCGATGATGAATTTTTAGGATTTGTTGAAATAGCGTCGGGTCAATTTACTATGGGCAGTAATCCTGCTGTTGACCGTATGGCTTATGAAAATGAGCGCTGGTCACCCAGCCGTCGACAGGGCAGCGTTGACTTGCCAACTTATTATATTGCCCGATTTGAGACTACTAATGCCCAGTATCGTAAGTTTTTACTAGATACCAATGCGCCCACTAGCGCTTCTGCTGCAGGCATGATCCCAATTACTAACATTACTTGGCCTGAAGCGCTTTCCTATGCGAGATGGCTGGACACCCAACTCCGGCAGTCTTCGTTAACGCCAGAGCCTCTTCGTCAATTTCTATCGGCAGGCGGAAGGGTGAATCTGCCAACTGAAGCGGAGTGGGAAAAGGCTGCACGAGGCTCTGACGCGCGTATTTTCCCGTGGGGTGCCCAACCAAGTGGTGCCTTTGCCAATTTTAACGGTACTGAATTGCTTGCAGTGGGATCTAAGGCTTGTCCAGATTGCAGTTATGGTCTGTCGGACATGGCTGGCAACGTTTGGGAATATACTCGAAGCCCAGCACAAGACTATCCTTACGACTCTAACGATGATTTTCAGCATTTAATTGAAGGCGCTCTCTGGGTCATGCGGGGAGGTTCTTATGCCGATCCAGTAAACAATGTACGAACAGCTGTTCGTGGCTCTGTTGGCCCTGGTGTACGTAATAGTACTATTGGCTTTCGGTTAGCAATTAGTCAGCTTTAATCTTATTTAATTCTTTAGTGTCTTGTTTTTTGAATCTGGCTTTAATTTACTGCAATTATTCAATATGCGAGTAAAGCCATACAGCCTCTTATTGGGTTTACTGTATAAAAGGGGAAAAACTTAAAGGGCTAAAGAATTTTTCGACTTTTCTATCTAAAAAAGCGTCCACTGTTTGTTAAATATCAATACTAGATAAATCATTTTCAAGTTACATTGAGCGCTTTTTAGGGTCGAAAGTAAGTTCTTTAATCACTATATCTACTTTCGGTCTGGTAGTGCGAAAGTTAGAATTAAATCGCCTCCTCTTCGTCCTCGCGATCCACCACCAGAAGCTACAGTGATATATTCCTGGCCATCGATTACGTATACTGCGGGAGATGCAAACACACCAGATCCAGTATTAAACTTCCAAAGTTCCTCGCCTGTCTCGGCATCAAAAGCGTAGAAATACCCAGCAGTATTACTTCCGGTGCCAACCCAGGCGATGCCGCCTGCCGTAATTACCGGCCCTGCTTGACCATAACCTTCGTAAATTTGTCTCCACATCAACTCGCCGGTTGTTGGGTCATAGGCAGAAAAATATCCCTTTGGATCTCGACCGGAATTAAAGGGTTGGTCGATTGCATTTACATAGAGATAGCCAGTTGCTTTGCCATAGGCAAGCGGGCCATAACTGGAACCACCGCCGAAACCTGGTGCAAAAATTTGATTAGGGCCGATTGGAGTAAATTGCTCTACTAAGTTATTGGCTTCCATATGTTGGGCAGGGATATCGGTTGGGTAAACTGGAGACACCGGCTCCATGCGATCGCCATTAGCTTTATGTGGGATGGGTTGAGTAGGATAAGGCACTTCACCTTCAACATCGGTTTCAACAGAAACAGGTGTTTCGATGATTGGATGTACGGGTTCGCCAGTTTCTCGATTGAGAATGTATAACCAGCTATTCTTATTTGCTTGAGCAAGAGCTTTTACAGATTCACCGTCTACTTCCATATCAAAAAGTACTGGCTGATTACCGGAATCGTAATCCCAAACATCATGGTGAACCTGCTGATAATGCCAGTCCAATCGACCTTCATCGAGAGTAAGAGCAATTATTGAATCGGTAAATAAATTCATACCGTCTCTTTCAGTGCTGTCACCGAAAGGATTCCCAACAGCAAAGTAGACCATGCCCAGTTCAGGGTCGATTGAGGGGGTTTCCCAAATTCCACCACCATTACGTTCATTGCCAACCCAGGTTGGTCCTGCGATATCCCATCCCTGGTCGTTTTCATTTTGTGGAACGGTATTGAAATTCCACAACACTTCACCAGTTTTCGAATCTATGGCAAGCACATAGCCACCGGCGATGTGACTTTCACTACGGGTAGTGCCAATGTAGATCACGCCATTGTAAATTTGTGGAGCTGTGGTAAACCAGTAGCCGACTGAAATCGCTGTTTCGATCGTAGGATCTCTTTGCTGGAGTACATCTAGTATCACCGGTGCTTGTCCATTCTCGCCGAAGCCTTCCAAGGGTTCGCCGGTTTTGGCATCGAGAGCAAACATGAATGAACCGGCACCGGAGTAGACGACACCATCGTCATAAACAACGCCGCGGTGACGGAAGATGTAGCCTTCACGTCGTCCGCCGCCGAGTAAACGAGTTACGTCATAGCTCCAAATTAAGTGTCCGTCCCTGGCATTCAAGGCATAGACCGAGCCCCTTGAATCAGTAAGGTACATCATGTCATCGACTATGACAGGTGTAGTTTGATTGCTAACTCCATCAATGACGCCATGTTGAAACAGCCATTTCGGGACCAGAGTGGAAACATTATCGGGGGTTATTTGATCGCTGGGTGCAAATCGAGACCCGTACAAGTCAAAGTTATGTAGCGGCCACTCAAGATTTTCTATCGAAGAAAGACCGTTTTCTTCTGGCTCAACGGACCCGCCGGTAGATTCACTGTCGGTTGGAACCATTATAGAAGTCGTTTCGTTTTCCGCTGAGCAACTTATTAGAAAAATAGCCAAAAATGATAGAAGTAATTCTTTCGGCATCAAAGTTATGTTTTTAATTTGCATCGACGTGCTCCCGTCTTTTTTATTAGATTATTCATCTTATGCTGTTAGTCTTAAATTTCTGAGTAATTTATTTTTTGAGATCGTCTCGAAATTTTAAATAGCTACATACTCTGGTCCAACATGTAATCAACAATTGCCTTCAACTGTTCATCACTGCAATCAGTGCACAAACCTCTTGCTGGCATCATTCCATTCAAACCGTTGATGGTACTTTGCACAAGAGTGTCTAATCCTTTTTCTAGTCGAATCTCCCACTCGATCACATCACCAACTAAAGGCGCATGTGCCTGACCGGTTCCATGACAAGCGAAGCATGTGCCTTGGTATTTCTCGGCGGCATCAAAATCATTCGACTCAGCAGCATTGAGAGATGTTGTGCCCACAAACATTAGAAACAGAATCAAAGTACAACGGTTATATGGGAAATAGTTCTTCATTCTTTCGTGGCCCTTAGTATTGCTTTCTTACAATATTAAAAAAGTCGACAAACTTTTGCATGTTCACGCTGTCTTGTGAAATCAACAATGAATGATCACCGCCTGCAATTTCAATGTAAACATGTTGCATGCCCAGCTCTCTCATAATAGCTACTGAATCTCGCGTCACTTGAACTGGAACCAGCTCATCTTCGTCACCTTGCAGAACCAGAATTGGCATATGCTTTATCTTATCAATGGTCTCTTGCATCGACATTGACTGATTCGGCGCAGGTGCCGCGACACCAAGCCCGGCGAAGATATCCGGATGGTTGGCGGCGATATGGTAGGTTCCTGCGCCGCCCATAGAATGCCCCCACAAATAGATGCGATTGTTATCGATAATCAATTCCTCTCGAACCAACCGAAGCACTTCCATAACATCTTGTTCGCTATATTTTGCATCGTCGGCATCTTCAGTAGTTCGGGACCCGTACCACCCTTCTCGAATATAGCCAAGGGGAGTTACCACCACGTAACCATTTGCTTCAGCTTGTTCTAAGAACCCATGGTAGCCCATCAACCAATCATGGCTGCGTCCCAAACCATGGAGGGAAACTATAAGAGGAGCTTCATCAACCTGGTTGTAACTGGAAGGTACAAACAGGGCGTAGGGAATAGTCTCGCCTGTAGCTGGAAAGGTATAACTCCTGTGCTGCACTCTAGGGTCTGAAATATGTTGTTCATCGTCAGTTGTATGGCGTTCAGCTAACACCTGGGCGTTGAACAAGAGCGCAGATAGTGCAAGTAACGCTAAAAATATTGCTCGGGGTGGAGAGTGAATAGCGTATTTTTCCATCGGCCTGACCTCTAAACTATTGTTTTATTTATGATTTTCTTATGAATGACTAGTGTGGTCCTGGCCGCAAGGAGAATCAGAGCATAAACCAATAAGCGGGTGCTAATCAAAGTGCGATAATGGGGCTGATTCTTGTTTAGTTGATCGCCTGATCGAATAAGTTGCTTTCAGCCAGCACACGGATCATTGCAATCGCATCTTGATCGATTTGCACATAGGCCGATTTTAAATGTTCGCCGATATTGATTTCGGAATTGTTATCGCCCAATTCCCGTTTGTAGGTGAATCGAACGAACAATGAATTCAATTCTGGTTCCTCAATTTCTGCAGTGCTTTCAGCGCTTATTTGTTGGCTGTCACCGGTGGTTTCTGTATGAATTTTTACTTCTGGGGTAAGCACTACTCGCTCGTAAAAACTACTTTCTCCGGTAGAAATGGTCCGTAGGAATTCGTTCTCAGAAAGAGATTTATAGCTGCAACTCAAACCCTGGTTAAATTTGTCTGGTTCCTGAGCTCGTAATGCCAAGCCTCGCCAAAGTTGTTCCCGCGTGAGGACGGTAATGGCCTCATTTCCTAAATCATTAACCTGGATAATATGTTCAAATTCTAACAACAGAAATATCTCACTCTAAAATTTAACCACCAAGCAACTACCAAGATTTGTCTTAGCAATCATCATAGTATGCTCTCCATAATTCTCTCTCTATAGTAAACTGAGTTCACAAAATATGCGTATACAAGGTGTAATAGATTGATGAAATTTAGATCACGGGTTCTCGGCGTCTGCATACTGGTTTCTCTATCGTTAGCGTTTTGGTTGTTCGCTCTGCCCTCAGTCTCCGAGGAATTTCAATTGTCTATGACGCCTGAAGCAATCGAGCGTGGAGCTTATTTAGTGATAGCCGGTGGCTGTATAAGCTGTCATCGGGGTGAGGAAAATCCAGAACTATTGAATGGAGGATTTGGTTTGGAAACCGATTTCGGCGTATTCTACGCGCCGAATATCACTCCAGATAGTGAAACCGGTATCGGCAAGTGGCAGGCCAAAGATTTTCTACTTGCGTTAAAATATGGTCGTAGCCCAAGTGGTAGTTTCTATTACCCAGCCTTTCCCTATCGAGCTTATGCCGGTTTAACCGATCAAGATGCCGTTGATATCGGGTCTTATCTCATGTCGCTGGAGCCAGTAAGTTTTTCAGCTCCAGATGCGCAGACGCCCGCCTGGCTGATGCGCTGGACTATCGCTGGTTGGAATACACTTGCGGATCTTACTCAAGCACAGGTAGATAACGAATTTGACAACGATTTAATTGCGCGCGGCGCATATCTCGCTAGAAGCTTGGGCCACTGCGGCGAATGTCACACCCCGAGATCCAGTCTGGGCATACCCGATACCAGTAGAGAATTTGCCGGAGCAGAGCTAGGTGAGGAAACCGTAGAATCGATTGATGCCGAGTCACTAGAAGAATGGACCGTCAATAATGTTGATCTGTTCTTACTACTAGGTCTAAAACCAGACGGCGAGTTTGTCGGTGGCGATATGAATGACGTTATCGAACACAACACCAGCAAAATCAATGACGAAGATCGTGATGCCTTAGCGGCTTTCTTCAAACGCCATAGCGAGTAAATCTAATTTTCAAGATTACTTTTTCTTTTTAAAATATGAATCTAAACTGATTTGGCTGGCAGTAATAACCGGTAAACGAAAATTAGATTTTGTTTCAAAAAGAGATTGTGATGAGAATTGACTATGGGTGAAGTCGAAGAAGTCGGAAGTGCAATTTTTGGAACGTATCCTGTTGAAATGGGGATGCTCGCAGGGTCAACTAATTCATAGCTAAATAAATTGATAGTTAGGTGTGGAGAAGAAATGGATATCTATGTAACGCGCCACTCTCCACTAGTTGTTACTTGCCTTATTCCGAATGCAATAAGAAATGTGAAAACTGGCGAGTGTATTGGATTCAAGAATGTAGTCGCGGTTTCTAAGGTCGTTTTTATCCATGTTCGCGGGCTATCTTCTCTGGAGAATTTGGTCTTAGTTTCTTGACGGCGAGTAGAGTTATTTTCTCGGTAGCTCTTACTTTAGCAATGGGTTTCACATTCGTTGTGCTCACACAAAAGAAATTGACCGGTGCCGAATTTAACTTCAATACAAAAGAATAGAGGCAGACATAAAAAGGGCAGCTATTAGCTGCCCTTTTTGCAACAAGTTAAGAACTAGTCGTTATCAACTCGATAAGTGTCATGGCAATTTCCACAGGAGCCACCTAGTGCTCTAAAGGCACCTAGAGTTGCTCCCATATCACCGCCAGCGGCTGTATCCGCGAACGCAATGGCATTGTCTACCAATGCTTGTGCTTTAGTTTGGATATCAGTCATATTGTCCCAGATTAGATCTAGAGCTTCTGTCTCGACATCAAAGTTGCGAGTATCCATTGCGCCGAGAACATCAGGAATCATTGGCGCTAATGCAGCAATACGTCGGGCATTTGTTTCTGCGACTTCTGCATCGAATGGCGCTCCCTGAGCCATATCAGCAATAGGGCGCAGATTAAAGATCAATAATTTGAATAGACCTTGTCGTGTTTCGGTTGCGGCCTCTGCCTGTTCTTGTGGCGTCGGACCATCTTGGGCGGAGGCCGTGAATAAAAGGCCAGATGCCAGTAATGCTAGAGCAGAAACAACTACTAGTACTCTTTTTATCATAATTCTCTCCAAAGAATTCGTGTGGGCTAATAATCAATTTTATCTATTATTATGTCTGTGTTCTAGATTCGGGCTGTTCTGCTTTATGGGATTAGAACAGCCAGTACTGGAATATATTACAAAGCTTTCTCTAATGTCACCGCAAACCGCGATTTCGGTAGAGTTTTAGCAAGAAATGGCAGCCAGAGGCTGGTATTGAAGGATGTTGTGTGAGTGTGGGGCGCAGCTACAAATGCGACTAGTTGGCAACTTCTTTCCAGACAAAAAATCGAGTGGCAAGCATGAAAGCGATAACAAACCAGACAGCAATGCCGATGAGACTTGGGCCGATAGCGAGCAGTGAAGCCCCCTCATTGGCGATGTCTCTCATACCAGTTGAAACAAAGCTAAGTGGAAGAATTTGCGCTATTGGCTGAATCAGTTCGGGCATTGATTCTATCGGGTAAAAAATGCCTGATAGAAATATTTGTGGAAAGATCACAATATTTCCTACCGCCATTACTGCTTGTTGAGTCTTAGCAAGGCTTCCCAGGCAGAATCCCAGGCAGAGAAATATGAACGTGCCGAGTATGACTATAAAATAGAAGGAGGCAAAATTTCCAACGATACTTACATCCAAGATGAGTATGGCGAAGAGAATAAGCACGGTGAGCTGAAGCAAAATAATGGCTAACCGAGCGAGCACGATGGCCGTAATAAAATCTATTGGCTTTATGGGAGTTACGAATAAGCGTTTTAGAATTCCTTTGCGTCGGTACTCAACGATGTTAAAACCGCTGCCGGCAATACTGAGTTGCATAAGAGTAAATGCCATTAATCCGGGAAGAAGAAAATCGAGATAACGCTGTGATCTTGCTTTTACATCCTCAAGAATGAGATAGAACATAGGTTCGATATTACGAAATTCTCTTTCTATTGAAATTAGAGATTGTTCGAGTATCGGCATGATTAGCCCCAGTTGTTGAACTTGAGCTGCGTCAACCAGCAACCGAAGATCAGCACCTGCACTCTGTGCATCAAAATTTTCTGGTATCACTAAAACTAGAGTCTGATCTCCTTCGATCAAATCGCTTCTCAAACTGTCTTCATCGCCCAAAGAGACAGTAAAAATCGGATCTTCATCTAGTAACTGGATAAATTCAGTAGCCAATACATTCTGGGAGTTGTTTACCACTCCCATGCGAAAAGGCTCTGGCTCGCCAATATTGCCAAAGCCAAAGACCGTCATAAGAATAATGGGGAAAAACAGGCTAAAGAAAATTGACTGTCTGTCTCGTAAAAATATTTTCAGAAAAACTTTTGCCAGATGTATTTGTAATTTGTTGGACATAACTGTTTCCCTAATCTCTCAATGCATGGCCGGTTAAGGCAAGGAATACATCTTCTATATTTCCATGTAGTGGTGCTTTTGGAGGTTCAGCGGCATGTTTTAAAATTAAATTCTGAGGAGTATCTTCAGCTACGATTTTTCCGTGATCCATGATGGCGATTCGTTCGCAGAGAGTTTCAGCTTCTTCCATGTTGTGAGTAGTTAAAACGATAGTCATACTGGTTTCGTTTAGCTCAATCACTAAATCCCAAAGGTTACGTTTAGCCTGAGGATCTAATCCGGTAGTGGGCTCATCAAGAAAAAGAACTTTTGGATTATTCACCAAAGCACAAGCTATGGAAAAACGCTGTTGTTGCCCGCCAGACAAATTTTCTGGTTTGGCCTTTGCTTTATCCAACAAATTAACTTTCCCTAATAGAAATTCTGGATTGACCTCTCTGCTATAGAGAGCACCGAATAGTGTAAGAAGTTCTACTAGAGAAAGATTGTCAAAATATTGATTGGCCTGAAGCTGCACGCCAATTATTTCTTTGATTTTGTAGGGGTCTGCTTTCACATCGACTCCATTGATAAAGGCGGTGCCGTCGTCGATGTCATTGAGGCCTTCCAACATTTCCAGAGTTGTTGTTTTGCCGGCGCCGTTCGGTCCAAGAATTCCGTAGATCTCGCCTTCTTCGATTTTAAATGAGATGCCATTAACTGCGAAAAAAGATTCTGACTTGTTATCGGGAAGAGGGTATCGCTTCGTTAAGTTTTCTACTTCGATTATAGCCATTGAAACTTCCTACAGTATCTCTGAGTATCATACTGGAACGGAGGGACATTAGAAGTCTTTGCTGAGATCGCCAATAACTAATTCGTGGCCAGTGCTTTTTAGTTAGTGCTTCCCTAATTAATACTTCCTAGTTAATAGTAATACTGGTGTCTTGGTTTAATGGCAGTTAGTTGCTGCTTGATTGAGTGTTGAGAGAATGAGAGTGACAGGTCAATAGAGGTTTAACCAAAGAATATAAGGGGCTCAGTAAGAATCTTATTGCCCGGTATAACCTGGGCCATAAAGAATTTTTCCTGGGCGCCGTCCAGAATGTTTCCCGTTCTCGACTACGACTTTGCCATTAACCAGAACGAACTTCATTCCCACTGCATATTGGTGTGGATCTTCAAAGGTCGCTTTGTCTATTATTTCGTCTGCATCAAATATCGCCACATCGGCAAAATAGTTCTCACTCAATATGCCTCTGTCTTGAATACCCAAACGGCGAGCAGATTGACTACTCATTTTGCGCACCGCTTCCTCTAAAGTAATGACACCACGCTCACGAACATAGTGTCCGAGTACTCTGGCGAATGTTCCATATTGTCGTGGGTGGGGAGCGCCTTCGCCAAAAATACCAAGAGGGCCATCGGATCCAATAGCAGTTGCCGGATGGCGCATAATTCGATCGACATCGTCAGGGCCGATAGCATGGTAGACTGCAGTCGCGCCACCGCCTTTAATAATTTCGAAAACAACTTCGGCAGCATTTTCTGGTGAAGGCTCCATACCGGCTTCAATACTTAAATCCGCGAGGTTTTTCCCTGCCATTGAAGGGTCCCAGGAATTTCTCGAAATAAATACATTTTTGGGATCACCGCCGCCCCGATCGTAGAGAATTCTCTCTACAACTTCATTCTTGATTGTCTGCCGAGTTTCCTGACTATCAATGCGAGCAATCATCTGGTCTCGACCACCTTCCTGAGCCCATTGTGGGATCAATGCAGTGATACCAGTTTGAGAAGCAGTGTAGGGATACTGATCAATAGTGACATCAACCCCCCGAGCTCGCGCTTCATCGACGAGTCGTAAACTTTCCACACTTGCACCCCAATTTCCAACTCCGATTACCTTGTGGTGCGTGATTTGCACAGGAATATTCGCTTCTTCACCAATGCGGATGGTCTCATTAACCGAATCGAGCAGCTGCGCTGCCTCTTCACGCATGTGGGAGATGTAAATGCCATTGTGTTTTGCCGCAACTTTGGAAAGCTCGATGACTTCCTCTGTGGGAGTAAAACTACCAGGAACATAGAACAAACCAGTTGAGATACCCAGTGCGCCTTGCTCCATAGCCTCTCTTACCATGGCTTTCATTCGATCCATTTCGGAGGGAGTAGCTTCACGGTCTTCACTGCCAATAACTTGTGAGCGAATGGTTCCTTGACCTACGAAAACACTCCAGTTAGGACTAATCCGCCTATCGATGATCGCCTGATAGTGTTCATCGATAGGAAAAGGGGAAGTGCCGTCATTTCCTTCGGTTAGGGTAGTTATGCCTTGGAGCAGGGCGCTCTCAGCATTTGGAACATCAAAGATGCCACGGATAGCATGGGTGTGTGGGTCAATAAATCCGGGGGAAACAACCAGTCCATTCGCATCGATAGTTGTGTCTGCGCTGGCTGAAGATAAATCACCAATCTTGATGATTCGTTCGCCATCAATTCCTAAATCTGCTATATACCAGGGGTTGCCAGTGCCATCGATGATTTTGCCGCCACGAATAATAACATCATAATTGTCCTGTGCTCCGGCCGACCAGAATGTTAGAAAACAAACTAAGAGGAGTAATTTTCTAGCATTCATTAGCTGAAATTCCTGATTTTACGAACATAGTTTTTAGTTGACTACCAAATTCTAATGCGCTCTTCCGGAGCTAGATACATCGCATCGTCAGGTTGAACATCGAAAGCTTCATACCAAGCATCTATGTTTCTCACCACGCCATTAACTCGGAATTCAGCTGGTGAGTGGGGGTCAGATTTAATCTGGGTAACAAGAGCATCTTCGCGAATCTTGCCTTTCCAAATCTGTGCAAAGGCTAGGAAAAAACGTTGATCACCAGTCAGGCCATCGACGATCGGAGCCTCTTGTCCGTTCAAGGCTTTCTTGTAGGCACGATAGGCAATTGAAATTCCACCAACGTCACCTATGTTTTCTCCAAGGGTAAAATTGCCGTCGATGAAGTTACCAGGCACTGGTTCGTAGGCATCATACTGAGCCGCCAATGCTTGAGTTCTCTCATCGAAATTTGCTCGGTCGCTATCTGTCCACCAATTTTCTTGAACCCCTAAGTGATCGAATTTAGAACCTTGGTCATCAAAACCGTGACCCATCTCATGGCCAATTACTGCGCCTATACCCCCGTAGTTAACCGCTATATCTGCGTTGGGATCAAAGAAAGGTGGCTGCAAAATGGCGGCAGGAAATACAATCTCGTTAAAGGACGGATTATAGTAGGCGTTTACTGTTTGCGGAGTCATGAACCACTCTTCGCGATTAGTGCTTTGGCCGAATTTACCTAGTGCATCGCGATAATTAAACTCACGAACACTTTGCGCGTTAGCAAAAAGATTTTCGCGATTAATCTCGATTGCACTTAAATCTTTCCACTCATCAGGGTAGGCAATTTTCGGCCTGAAAGAAGCTAGCTTCCGGCGCGCCTGAGTTTTGGTTTCGTTTCCCATCCAATCCAGGCTATCGATGCTGTCGCCAAGGGCGCTACTTAGATTCTCAACTAACTCTTCCATCTGTTGTTTTGCAGCTTGGGGGAAATGCTCTTGAACATAGATTTGCCCCAAAGCTTCGCCCAGGCTACTTAGCGATCCAACTCTTGCAACACCGCGTTCCCAGCGTTCTCTTTGTTCTGGCACACCATTAACAACTGTTGAATAGAATCTGAAGCTTTCATCGTTAATCTCTTCAGAGAGTATGCTCGCGTTGTTACGAATCAGATGGTAACTGAGATAGCTTTTCCAGTCTTCTATGGAAACAGAGTTCACTAAATTTATAATGGGAGACATGGCGCTTGGATAAGCGACATTTAATTCTTCAATATCATTGAAGCCTACTGCTGTGAAATAGCTATCCCAGTCAAATTCAGAGTAAGTTGCTTTAAAGTCGTCATAGGACATTGGGTTATAGGTAGCATCTGCATTTCGTCGGTTAGCTCGTGTCCACATATGCTCAGCAATTTGGGTTTCCAGAGCCAAGATAGAGGCAGCTTTATCTTCAGCGTCATCGATACCTGCGAATTCAAGCATTTTGGCGAGGTGACCCCGGTATTCCTTTCGAATATTCGAAAAACGCTCATCGTTTGATAAATAGTAATCCCGGTCAGGTAGGCTGGTTCCTGTCACATAAACGCTGATTTGATAGCTGTCAGGCTCGACTCGATTAGAATCGATACCCCAGTCTAGAGGAGTTGACGTGACCTCAAGAGTCGAATTGCCAAATGCAGTTATCAAGTCCGCCACAGTTTCTATATTGGCAATTCTGGTGAGCCCAGGGCGCAGGGGTTTAATGCCTTGACTATTTAGGTCATCCACATTCATATAACTGCTGTAATAGTCGGCGATCTTTTGTTCCAATGAATTCTGTGCCGGCTCTGAGGAAGTCAGTTCGTCAATAATTACTCGCACTCTTTCATCTGACCGATCTCTGAGCTTGTCAAAAGATACATATCTGCTGCGATCAGCAGGCAGTTCAAAGGTATTGATCCACTGTCCGCTGGCATAGCGGAAGAAATCATCACCCGGCTTTACTTCTATGTCGCGACTGGTCAAGTCGACTCCGAAGTTCCCAAGTTCGGGGTTAGAACTGGCAGTGATTTCAGCAGGGGCTTGAATAGTTTCGGCAGTCTCTGGCATTGCGACGGATGATTCTTCAGAGCCGCAAGCGGTCAATAAACCAAACAGGGGAAGAACTAATAATTTTAGTGACGATGACATTTCAATACCTCTATCGATCGAGCAAATATTGTTGTGGTTGTTGATACGGATTCTGCTGTGGTTAGTAACAGATCTATACTAATTTGAGCGCCAATTAAATTTAGAAAATTCTATTGAGAAGCTAGAGTATAGACTGATTTGGTTTTGGGAATAAGAGCTATGTCAATCGAGAAAAAGTTCTGCCCTTATAATTGCGTAAGCGAGGTTGTAAACTACCTTTTACTTGCATTGATGCCAGTTAAAATACTGGGTAGGAGAATTGCAGCCAATGAAAAGAATAGATACTCCAGTAGATCCATCAGTAAAGTTTAAATTTGCGCGGTTTGTACCGACTGCGTTTGCAGCGTTACTGGCATTACTAATGGCAGCAATTGCTAATGCCCAACAAAATCAAACGCCAAATGGCATCGCTGATGATCGGGCCGGTGCCTATGCTCTAACCAATGCCAATATTTATCAGCCAGATGGTTCCGTTCTTAGAGCAAGCACTCTACTCATCCGCGAAGGAAAAATTGTTCAAGTCGATGAGAGTCGCAACGTACCAAACGGTTATTTCGAAATTGACTTGGATGGGAAATATATCTATCCAGGGTTCATAGATATATATACAGAGTATGGAATTCCATCTCTTGAAAGAGAGTCTGGTGGCGGTGGTGTTGAAAATTTATTTCCAAGTGATCAGGCATTTAATGTAAACGATGCCATCAAATCAAATTTTCGTGCCAGCACCACATTTGTCCCCGATGAAGAATTGCGTAAAAAATATCGTCGGCTGGGTTTCTCTTCAGTTCTAAGTTTACGAGCGGATGGGATTGCTCGCGGAACATCCGCACTTATCACGCTCGGCGATATGAACGCTAATGAATCAATCATAATTCCAGATGTTGCCGCTCACTACTCATTAAACAAGGGTACATCCACACAGCAGGTGCCTTCCTCCCTGATGGGGGCATTCGCTCTGCTCCGCCAGACGAATCTAGATGCCCGGTGGTTTGATGTTCAATCTCCGCGACCGTTCACTGATGACAGTCTAGAGGCATGGAATGCAAATCAAGAATTGCCTCAGATTATGGAAGTCAGTAATTGGCAGCAGGCCTTAACGGTGGATAGAGTCGGCGATGAATTCGAAACTCAATATGTTTTGAAAATGAGCGGCGATGCCTATAAGCAGGCAGAACTTATCAGGCGTACTAACGCTACGCTGATAGTGCCTCTAAATTTTCCGGAAGCGCCAAAGGTCGAAGATGTATTAGAAGCGGAAGAGGTGGGATTCAGTGATCTAAAACATTGGGAATTAGCGCCGTTTAATCCAAAAATTCTCAATGAACACGAGATTAACTTTGCTTTTACATCAAGCGAGGCAAACCAAGATTTCTGGGAAAATATAAGAACCGCCGTACGGAATGGATTGCCAGAACAACAAGCCATCGCAGCTATTACCAGTATTCCTGCAGAAATCCTTGGCGCTGCAGATTTAGTGGGTCAATTGTCAGTCGGAGCTTTGGCAAATTTTGTGATTTCTTCAGATGCGTTATTCGCCAAAGATGCGAGATTGCTTGAGAACTGGGTACGGGGAGAACGCTTTGTCTTGGATGATGACCGGGACGACCGTAATGGTATTTATTCACTGAACATATCCTCTGTAAATAGTTCTACTAACAGAGCAGATCAGCAATTTGAAGTGGAACTAAGTTTTGCTGGTAATAAAGCGGCAGCAAAAATTCTTCTGGAGGGGGATGAATCCCGTGAGGTGAATCTCGAACTTACAGATGATCTGGTTTCCTTCAATTTTGTTTTCGATGAGAGTGGCAATCGAGCTCGGTTGGTAGGCTGGCCCGATACTGGCGGTTGGAGTGGCAACGGTAGAGCGCCAGATGGAAGCCGGCTGTCTTGGCAATTGCGGCAAAGTGGTGATTTAACTGTTAATGCCAATGAACAATCCAATGAAAGTGTTGCCAGTGGATTACCTGCTCCAGTTATTTATCCCTTTTCACCCTACGGTCGTGAGTCCGCGCCAGAACAAACAGATGTTTTAATACAGGGAGCAACAGTTTGGACCAATGAAGCAGAAGGCACCTTGGTCACAGACGTATTAGTAAGAGCCGGCAAAATTGCTGCGGTAGGCGATAATCTCCCAAGCGATGGTGCGACTCTAGTTGATGGGACAGGAAAACATTTAACGCCTGGCATAATCGATGAACATTCCCACATCGCATTGTTTAGCATCAATGAAACAGCAACTAATTCGAGCATGGTTCGAATGAAGGATGTGGTGAACTCTGAGAATATAAACATCTATCGAAATCTCGCTGGCGGTGTGGTTGCTGCGCAGTTATTACATGGTTCCGCAAATCCGATTGGTGGGCAGTCGGCGATAATCAAAATGCGTTGGGGGGCACCTCCGCAGGAATTATTGATTGATGGAGCCGATGAGTACATCAAATTCGCACTTGGTGAAAACGTAAAACGCAGCCGGAATCCCGCATCAATTCGCTATCCACAAACACGAATGGGAGTGGAGCAGGTATTTGTAAATGCTTTTTCTCAAGCTCTTGAATATGGAAAAGCATGGGATAACTACAATAGTCTCTCTAGATCGCAACAAAGAAGCACTATTCCTCCGCGTCGCGACTTAGTCGATGAGACTATGTTGGAAATATTGAATAGCGAGCGTTTTGTAACCAGCCACTCTTACGTGCAATCAGAAATTAATATGCTATTGAATGTGGCAGATAGTTTCGATTTCAATATCAATACATTCACTCACATTCTTGAAGGATATAAAGTTGCTGACAAAATGGCACTCCATGGAGCTGGTGGTTCAACCTTCTCAGACTGGTTTGGTTACAAATGGGAAGTACGCTACGCCATCCCCTATAACGCAGCCCTTATGCAGCAAGCAGGAGTCGTTGTAGCAATTAACTCCGATGACGCCGAAATGTCTCGTCGACTAAATCAAGAGGCAGCCAAGGCAATCAAATATGGTGACATGAGCGAGATTGACGCACTAAAACTGGTAACCCTTAACCCAGCCAGATTACTTCATCTCGATGATCGTATGGGGAGCATTCTGGAGGGGAAAGATGCAGATATTGTACTCTGGTCCGATCATCCACTCTCTGTATATGCCGTTGTTGAAACAACTTGGGTAGATGGGATTCCATACTATGATCGAGAAGAAGATAGAGTTTTACGCCAGCAAATCGCTGATGAAAGAGCCCGAATAATTGCCGTGATAACAAACAACAATTCATCCGATAATCAAAGCACTGCGAACTAGGGGTATCGACATGAGAAAAATTCTTGAAGATTTTTTGTTTGCAGCTGCTAGCTTTTTTCTGCTGCTGATTGTTTCTAATAGCAATGCCATTGTTCCGGTGCCTGCTGAAGATCAGAGTGGACCAATCGCAATACTTGGAGCGGTTATTCATATTGGCAATGGTCAGGTAATTGGAGATGGGGTTATCACTTTTGATGAAGGTATTATAACGGCGATAGGTAGCTTATCAGATGGTATTAATACCGCCGGGCATCTTCTAATAGAGCTTCAAGGCCAACATCTCTATCCTGGCTTCGTATTAGCTAACACGACACTTGGCTTGCTCGAAGTTGGCAGCATACGTGCTACAGCAGACGTGTTTGAGGAAGGTGATATTAACGCCAGCGTCCGTTCTGCGATTGCCTATAATACCGACTCAGAGATTATTCCGACTCAACGATTCAATGGCATTCTTACAGCACAAGTTGCTCCGGAAGGAGGGTTAATCTCCGGATCAAGTTCGGTGTTCAAATTAGATGGCTGGAATTGGGAAGATGCTTTGCTACACCCGGATGTGGGAATACATATGCATTGGCCTTCATTTACTCAACGTAGGCGTAGTCCGGAAACAGGCCTATTCGAAACTGTTGATAATGAAAACTATGACGGACAGAAGCAGGTACTACATTCATTATTCCAAAACGCTCAAAGTTATACTGGTGAGCCATTGAATCTGAACTTACAGGCATTGCAGCCGGTACTTAATGGTGGTGCCAAACTATTTATCCACGCTGATGAGGCAAAGGAAATAATTAGTGCGGTAAGATTTGCTCGAGAATATGGTATTTCCGATGTTGTGTTGGTCGGCGCTGCAGATGCATTGCTGGTGCAAGATTTTATAATTGCAGAATCGATTCCAGTAATTTATGAGCAAATTCATGCGTTGCCATCTATGAATTGGCACGGTGTAGACAAGCAATTCAAGACACCATTTCTGCTCCAAGAAGCTGGTATCAAAGTTGGTATTGGTGGAGGTGCCACAGAGTTGCAGTCGCAAAGGAATCTGCCATTTTTCGCCGGCACTGCTGCTGCCCATGGTTTGGACCGAGAAACTGCTCTATCACTCATAACTCTAAATAATGCAGAAATACTCGGTGTCTCAGATCGAGTGGGAAGCTTGGAAGTGGGGAAAGATGCAACTATGTTTGTGTCTGAAGGCGATGCCTTGGATATGAGAACTAGTAAAGTATTGGGGGCATATATTCAGGGGCGGGATATTGATTTATTTGGAACTCAACAAGAGCTCTATGAAAGATTTAGAGACAAATACGCAAAACAAGTTGAATAAATCAGTACAGAGTTTCAAACAATTATGACGCAAAACAGGGAAGATTATTTTGGCTCAGCGTGGCTGGGTGTGATTGCTATTTTATTTGCGTTGTTATTTATTGCTAGCCATAGCAACGAAATACTAAAGCAAATTGTGGTCGCACCAGTATCTGCGGTTGAAGCAGGATTGCATGCTGATTGTCGGGCTGACGAATTGGAAGAAGAAGATCTTAGTCTGCAGGAATGTCAACTAATGTTGGCAAATGTTCAGATTATTCTAGCTTCCAGTCCCAGTTGGTTTCGTCCCTTCCAAATTGTGCTCAGTTCTTTGGGGTGTTTGCTTGCCATAGCCTCTATGAATGCCGGTATGTCTCTTGTACAAAAAAATAAGTCTTCCCAGTTTGCTTTGGTAAGTTTTGTCGCTCTCTTGTTAATCGACATAGTCGGATTTATTGCTGCGATCAATCTGGGGCCATTATTGCGAGCACAATACTTGTGGCCTCAAATTATCTGGATTGCAATTCACCTTTCCCTGTTGATACCTGTATTTGCTCTGACCACTAAGATTGGGACTGATGGAGTTGTTAAATAAGTCTCTATGTCAAATTTTCGCCCAAACAAATTGGTATTTTTTCTTCATTGGATATTGGCGTCATCGATATTCTTTCTCTTTATATCTAGTTGGTGGATGTTAGCTCTGCCGCTGCCAGCAGAAGATATTAGCTATAGAATTTTACCGTTTCAATTGCATAAAAATATTGGACTGACTTTGCTGATAATTATTGTAGTGATGGTAGCCATGAGACTGATTACAAACAGAGAGCAGGCGGCACAAATCAAAACCAAGCGAGAAAAACTTGCGTTAATCGACTATTGGGCGATCTACGTCTTGATTGGCACAGCCTGTCTAACAGGGTATCTATCTTCATCCTATAGTGGATGGGAAACTGTATTTTGGTGGCTGGTTGATTTCCCTGCTTGGGCAGAGGAAAGTGATGAATTAAATATTTTGTTTTCTGATTTACATAAGTGGAGTTGTTGGGCTTTGTTGCTGGTCGCAGCCTTACATATTTCGGCCGCCTTGTATCACGGATTTAGAAATGATGATCAGATTAAAAAAATGTTCGACCCGAAGTGAAACTTCAATCCTAGCTAATTTTTGCCTAATCAAATTGAGCGAGTAAGACATGGAAGAATATCCAACTTTTGTCAGCCATTTGGAATGTAGTTATACCGGAAAAGTTTACCCTGCAGATCAATTGCATGGCTTATCAGAAGCCGGTAAACCGCTGTTGGTGAAGTATGATTTGGACGCATTAGCCAAGGCTGTAAATAAAGACATGCTGAAACAACGGCTACCAGAATTCTGGCGATACCGTGAATTTCTACCGGTTCGAAAATCTTCCAGTGTTGTGCGTTTGGGTGAGCTAATGACGCCAATTTTACCTGCTCAGAAACTTCAACGAGAATATGGCACCGGCGAAATAATGATCAAGGACGAGGGACGATTACCCACCGGGTCTTTTAAAGCCCGTGGTTTGGCCCTGGCTGTAGCGATGGCGAAAGAGCTCGGTGTGAAGCGTATGGCAATGCCCACCAATGGCAACGCCGGAGCAGCTCTCGCAGCCTATTGTTCTTCGGCGGACATTGAAACATTTGTTTTTTGTCCGGAAGATACGCCGAAAGTAAATATTGAAGAGATTGCCTTTCAGGGTGCCAAAACGTTTCTTGCTAATGGTTATATTAATGATTGCGGCAAGATTGTTGGTGAGGGGAAGGAACAGATGAATTGGTTTGATACTTCAACACTTAAAGAGCCCTATAGAATTGAAGGCAAAAAAACTATGGGACTGGAACTCGCCGAGCAATTGAATTGGGATCTTCCCGATGTGGTTCTCTACCCCACCGGGGGCGGCACTGGCTTGATTGGCATGTGGAAGGCGTTCAATGAGCTGGAAGCAATTGGTTGGATTGGTTCGAAGCGTCCGCGGATGGTAGCGGTACAAGCCGAGGGTTGTGCACCGATCGTGAAAGCCTTTGATGAAGGAACTCGGCATGCAGAACCCTGGCAGAACGCCAGTACAATCGCATCTGGAATAAGAGTGCCAGCGGCAGTTGGTGATTTTCTAATTCTTGATGCTGTCCGCGAAAGTAACGGTTTTGCGGTCGCTGTTAGTGATGAAGATATTAATATGGCTCATCAAGAATGCGCTAGGAAAGAAGGTATCCTACTTTGCCCGGAGGGTGCCGCTACATTGGCAGCATTAAAACAAGAAATTGGAACGGGTCGAATTAAGTCTGACGAGAGTGTCATGTTATTCAATTGCGCAACTGGATTGAAATATCCGATGCAATCAGTGCATCACAACATCGATTTGGGCGCAGTTATCGACTACGACTTTATTGCCAATGTTTAGCTGTTTTCATTACTAATCAAGACTGATAATTTACTAAGACTCAGCAAAAGAGGGCTCTTATCTTATTTTGCAAGAATGGATTTGGCATCTTGTAAAATTATTTATAAATACAATCAAATTTAGTTTAAAGCAGAGAGACAATAGTAAGAGGAAGCGCCGTGGCAAAACAAGCAGAGGGTGAATCGAAACAATTAGCGACAGGAATTGATCTATATACTTGGGCGACTCCAAATGGGCGGAAGGTTTCGATAATGCTCGAAGAATTGGAGCTTCCCTACCGTATATTTCCTATTGATATCACCAAAGGTGAGCAACTAGGAGAAAGCTTTTTGAAACTAAGTCCCAATAACAAGATTCCCGTGATCGTAGATCATGAGGCTGGAGTTCAGTTGATGGAGTCAGGCGCCATCCTAATGTATCTGGCTGACAAGACTGGGAAACTGATGAGTCAGAAAAGCGGTTCATATTGGCAAGAAATGGAATGGCTAATGTTGCAAATGGGCCACATAGGACCCATGCTTGGGCAGACTCACCACTTTGTAAAATTTAATGCGGGGAAATCACCTTATGCTGAAGAAAGGTATAGCAAAGAAAATAGGCGATTGTATCAAGTTCTAGAAAATCGACTAATCGACCGTGATTACATTGTAGACGACTATTCCATAGTGGATATTGCCACTTGGCCATGGATATCACGATTTGAGTTTCAAAAGATGGATCTGAATGATTATCCTAATCTGAAGAAATGGTATTTACGGATTGCAGAGCGGCCAGCAGTGCAGAGAGGTTATGGTGTTCCACAGAAACTGGCAATACCTCTCCCAAGCTAAACAATCCTTCTAAACCAATTAACCCTCACAATAAGCTTGCCCGCAAAAAAGCCGATCTTGGGATTCCCAAGATCGGCTTTTTCTTTAGCTAGTTTGCCGCTCAGTTAACTAAGCTATCGTAAATAATGTCTCTGGATACGTTACGCATATTGTCAGCACCAGGTCGTCTAGGACCCTGTGCCTGAATCATACCTACCCAAAACATGTCTTCAATGGGATCAACCCAAAACCATGTTCCTGCGGCCCCGCTCCAGTAGTAAGTGCCAGGGCTAGCGGGTGTGTTTGCTGCATCCGGATCTGAAATAACTGCGAAGTCTACGCCAAAGCCGACGCCGGCTTGCCCAGCGCGTTCTGAATTGCCGCCTACGTTTAGTTCATCGCGCAAACTGTTAGTTCGCATAATCCGCACAGATTCTTGAGATAACACACGATTACCGTCAAGTTCGCCTTCGTTCACTAACATCTGTAAGAATCTTGCATAGTCATGAGTAGAAGAAACTAAGCCACCACCCCCAGATTCAATTCTATTTGGATCCATGTAACCTGCGCGATCAGTGCGATGAGGTCTTTGAACCAGGCGATTGCGTTCTTCATCCCAATTATGAACCTCTGCGAAACGATTCTTATCCTCAGGATTAACAAAGAATTGAGTTTCGCTCATTCCCAACGGTTGGAAAATATTGTCGTTTAGAAAATCACCAAATTTCTGACCAGAAATTTTCTGCACAATATAACCTTGAATATCAACAGCAATAGAGTAGTACCATTCTTCACCAGGATGAAACAGTAACGGAATCTCTGCTACTTTATCAATAAGCATGTCTAGATCATCTGAGGCGAGAACACCGGTATCTCGAAAGGCATTATTAACTGGATCACCACCACTCAAGCCATAACCGAAACCAGCGGAATGGTTTAATAATTCGCGCATAGTCGGTTCGCGGTCAACAGGAACCGTGGCCACATTTCCATCGGCATCATAATTCTCCAAAACTCGAAGATTCGCCAATTCAGGAACATGCTTGCTAATTGGATCGTCAAAACTCCAAAGACCCTTTTCATGCAGCATCATCAACGCGACCCCAGTAACAGGTTTAGTCATGGAGTAAATTCTGAATAGGGATTCTTTGGTCATAGGTGTTTGGGTATCTACGGCATTGAGGCCGGCCGACTCATAGGTCGCGATCTTGCCATCTTTTGCTAAAAGCCAAACCATTCCTGCCACGTCCTGTTTCGAAACAATTTCTTCCATGGCAGAGTCCAAAGAAGTTATAC
This sequence comes from Gammaproteobacteria bacterium, assembly GCA_012960305.1. Lineage (GTDB taxonomy): Bacteria > Pseudomonadota > Gammaproteobacteria > Pseudomonadales > Pseudohongiellaceae > UBA9145. The sequence goes on from DUBM01000021.1 coordinate 86,032, forward strand.
CCTGTTCGGTAAACCCCGCTGCAGCAGCACCATCTTCTGATATGGGCCAAGCGGTGTCGGCGATGACATTTGAGAATGCTAGCGAGCTGGCAACTAAGCTGGCGACTACGGTTTTAGAGGAAATTCTGAGTATTGCAGATTGCATTTGCTGCTCTCCATTTTTTGTTTTTGTAGATTTTGAGGGGATAAATAGTACCCCGGCAGAGGTGTAAAAAACCACCTCAGACAAAGGTAAGGATTTAGTTTTCTATGTCAAATTGATTGGGGGGGCTAGTTATAACGAATCACACCGTCATTGCTTTAATATCCGGCTCAGTCAGCACTTGGCGGGCCTTTCTGGTGCGTGCCTAAATACTCCAATTGATATTGCACTGCAATGAAGCGTAAATTCGGTACTATTCTGCACTAGATCACGTATATCGTACTAATTTCGTGACTTTGAGAATATTGGCTCAATCTTTGCATAACCCTGTGTGTTAATTAGTTTAATTTGATTGGCAATTTGCGAGAAAAATATCTCAACCTAATTTTTGGAGGAAAGAATGAAAAAGTTAACCCACATAGTGACAGGAATAGTATTCGCTTCGAGCGGGCTGTTTGTTTCCACAGCATCAGCAGAAGTGTCTTACAATATTGGATGGGCTTCGGAATATTACTATCGTGGAATTCTCCAAAAGAATTCTTCCGGGAGTGCAGGCATAGATTACACGGAAGGTGGGTTTTACGCTGGTGGTTGGGCTGCAGATGTAGGTGATGGGCTCGAAGTCGATGGCTTCTTTGGCTACAACTACGAAACTGATTCTGGATTTACTCTAGGTGCTGGTTTTACGGGTTATTACTATACGGGTGAATTTGATGATACCTATGAAGAAGTCAATTTCAATTTTGGCTATGGCATGGTTGCCGTTGAATACTCGGTTGGTGAGTGGGAAGGATTTGGAGCTTCAAAGGATTATGATTTTCTAGCAGTCACGCTAGCCGGAGATAATGGTTTCTATGGTACTTTTGGTACCTTTGGTGATGAGTTTGATGGGGAGTATGTTGAACTCGGTTGGGGTACGACGATTTCAGATATCGATTTCGGTGTAGCAGCTATTTTTAACAGCGATGAAATTTCTGATCAGAAAAGCTCCTCTGGTGCTGCTACGGAAGGTGAAGCATTCGTTTTTACTATTGGTAAGAGTTTCTAAATTTGAGAAACTTATAGGATTAGAAATGTCGTAAAAGGGCTCCTGTTGGAGCCTTTTTTCATTGCCAAGGGTTTTCTATCCTTCACTTATTCCGCGACTGTTGCTCCTCCTGCTTAAACTCAATTTCGCTGTTCTGGTGATTCTGGAAATTAACCATTGACTTAAGGCTGAAGTAAAAATACTGTATATAAATACAGTATTTAGGTTAATGTCAAAATGGCCCCAATGTCCCTATCTCAATCCAGGTTTGCGGAATGTGTAGAACCCGGAACGGCGAACCGCTCTCTTAAAGAAAAGTCAGAGGAAGTACAAGATTTTGCTTTGCCCGTTTATGCAGAACTTCACTGTATCTCAAATTTCACATTTCTCCGTGGCGCGTCCTTTCCTGAAGAGTTAGTCAGCGCTGCAGACTCCCTTGGGTATAGCGCATTGGCTATTACTGATGAGTGTTCTTTTTCTGGCGTAGTTCGGGCTCATGTTGCAGCCAAAGAAAAGAACATTGAGCTAATCATTGGCAGTGAGTTTTTGCTTAACAAAGAATTACCCAATGGAGATTCAGTAAAAGACTGCCGGCTGATCATGCTGGCTAGTAATCGTGTAGCTTATGGTCGTTTAAGTCACTTAATTACTTGTGCGCGAAGAGAAACTAAGAAAGGCGACTATCGAATCGACCGCAAGATGGTCGAGAACAATTACCCGCAAGATTGCTTGTCATTATGGGTACCAGATTTAGAACAATCAGCAGAAGTAATTGCGTCTCAGGCAACTTGGTTACAGCGAATTTTTTTAGGTCACTTGTGGATTGCTTGTGAACTGTTATTGCGCGGCGATGACCGACTGAAATTACAGCAATTACAAAAACTGGGGGAGCAGTTCTCTATAGCACTGTGTGCTACTGGTGGTGTTTATATGCACGCACCTCAGCGACGAATCTTACAAGATACCTTAAGCGCAATTCGCCACGGCAAACTAATTAAAGAGCTGGGCTTTGATGGCGAATGTAATGGTCAACGTCATTTACGCACAAGAGAACAACTCGCCAAACTCTATCCTCAGAAACTTCTTGATGAAACCAATGTCATTGCCCAGCAATGTCATTTTTCCTTGGACGAATTACGTTATGAGTACCCTCGTGAACTAGTACCGCCAGCATACACTCCCAGTGGTTGGTTACGAGAATTAACCGAAGCTGGTATAAGGCAACGTTGGCCTGATGGCGCGAAACCGAAAGTACGGAACATAATCGAACATGAATTGGCATTGATAAAAGAGTTGGACTATGAACATTATTTCCTGACAGTACATGACATGGTTGCCTATGCTCGCAGCCAACACATTCTTTGTCAGGGTAGAGGCTCTGCTGCAAATTCTGCTGTGTGCTATTGCCTTGGTATTACTGAAGTAGACCCAGCTCATATCGAAGTGCTATTCGAGCGGTTTATTTCCAGAGAACGTAATGAGCCCCCGGATATTGATATTGATTTTGAAAACGCCCGTCGCGAAGAAGTCATTCAGTACATTTATAACAAGTACGGGCGTGATCGTGCCGCTATAGCGGCTACTGTTATTACCTACCGCTCCCGCAGTGCTATTCGAGATGTGGGCAAGGCACTGGGTCTAGATGACGAGTTACTAAATCATCTCGCAAAATCTATTTACTGGTGGGGGTCGAATCTGAAAGAACAACTTAGCGATTCAGGCGTAGATCATAGTGATCCAGCTATCCAACAGTTGGTCGCTTTGGCGCAATCATTGATTGGTTTCCCCCGGCACCTTTCTCAACATGTTGGTGGTTTTATTATTAGTCAGGGACCTTTGTCCCATTTGGTGCCAATTGAAAATGCCACTATGGCTAATCGCACTGTTATCCAATGGGAAAAGAGAGACCTGGAATCATTAGGGTTATTGAAAATCGATGTGCTGGCTTTAGGTATGCTCACCGCCGTGCAGAAATGTTTAGGCTTGGTAAGTAACTACAGTAAAGAAGCTTTAACAATCCAAAAGATTCCACCTGAAGACCCAGCGGTTTACGACATGATGGGGCAGGCGGATACAATAGGGGTTTTTCAGATTGAATCCCGTGCCCAGATGAGCATGCTGCCCCAGCTCAAACCTCGTAGCTATTATGACCTGGTAATTCAGATAGCAATTGTACGGCCGGGGCCCATTCAGGGCGATATGGTTCACCCCTATCTAAATAGGCGCAATGGCAAGGAGCCAGTTAGTTATCCCAGCGAGGCGGTGAGAGAGACTCTAGAACGCACTCTCGGTGTGCCAATTTTCCAAGAGCAGGTGATGCAATTAGCAATGGTGGCTGCTGGTTTTAGTGGCGGCGAAGCTGATCAGTTGCGCAGAGCTATGGCTGCATGGAAACGTAAGAGTGGGTTGGAACCTTATGAAGGCAAGTTGGTAAATGGTATGTTAGAGCGTGGTTATGACCGGGGCTTTGCTGAACAACTGTTCCGACAAATAAAAGGATTCGGTGATTACGGTTTCCCAGAATCCCACTCGGCCAGCTTTGCTTTAATCGCTTATGTATCGTCCTGGTTCAAATACTATCATCCTGCTGCTTTTTGCTGTGCCCTTCTTAACAGTCAACCAATGGGTTTTTATGCACCAGCTCAACTGATCAAAGATGCTCAGCGTCATGGCGTAAAAGTTTTACCGATTGATGTTAACGTAAGTTCTTACGACTGCACTTTAGAATTTGACCAGGGCTATCAAAAACTAGACTCCCCTTGTCAGCAAGCAGTGGAGCCAAAATTACGTATAGGGTTTTGTTTGGTAAAAGGCATGTCTGAATTTGGCGCCAAGGCGATTACTGAGGCTCGCCAATCAGTTATATTCAAAACTATTCATGATTTGGTATTCAGAAGCGGCATAAATAAGAAAGATTTAGAATCACTAGCCGCGGCAGATGCTTTAAAAGGACTTAGTGGTGATCGTCATCGTGCTTTTTGGCAAGCCTCCGGTTTGGATTCAGAACACAGAGGGTTGAGAAAACGTTTTCAAGAAAAGAAAGCCTTAGATAATTTGCTAACTAAAGATAAAATAAATCAAGAGATGAGCGGAGGCTCATTAAGTTTCTTTACTGATCCTGAATTTGCTGATGGTGATTTTGGTGTAGATGTTTTGCTACCCGTTGCCAGTGAAGGCCAGAATATTGTTGGTGATTATACTTCTACAGGCTTCACCCTACGACGCCACCCTCTGTCACTTTTTAGAGAACATCTAAATACCTATCGAGTATCAACAGCAAATGATCTTTCATCTATCGACAACGAAGGTAATGCAAAAGTAACCGGGCTGGTTACTTGTCGGCAGCGACCTATGACAGCAGCCGGTGTTACATTTTTAACTCTGGAAGATGAGAGTGGTTCTGTTAACGTGGTGATATGGCCGAGCTTGGGAGAGAGGTTGCGTCCAATCGTAAGACAGGCAATGCTGATTGGAGTTGTCGGCCATGTACAGAAGAGCGATGGCGTCATTCACCTGATTGCCAGGCAATTGGTTGATCTAAGCCATTGGCTTGGAACCATGGAACTTTCGTCACGGGATTTTACTTAACTAGCTTGGCTTACTTAGTTTAGTGAGTTGTTCTCTTGTCTTTGTGCTTTTCGCAGCTAAGTATTTTAGGAAAAGAATCCATGGAGATACCAGTTTCGCTCACCCTGTTTTTCGCGGTAAATCCATAGGCGGCTACCATTTTTCTCTTTAGCAACATAATAATCTCGACACACATCGGTGCCAGACCACCAATATGTTTCAATACGTTCCGGACCATTAATAATAGTAAGAGCCTTTCGATGATAAAGTTTTCCTCTCCTTATATTGAGTAATAAAGGCTCCGGCAATAACCAAAAAGGTCTGATATTTTTTACTATCGGAGCATTGCTTTGGTTCGACTGAATCGATTCTTCATAGTTAAGTTGTTGGCTAGCATATTCCGGGCAATGTTCAGCGGCGGTACTAATACTCTTAATGTGGTCATCTCCCAGCCTTGCTCTTAGTTGCTCCATAAATTTATTGAGATTGTTGTCGTTGTAATGAGCTGTAGGTTTTCCTTCGGACAATAAAGAATTGCTATGACTCATGAAGGCATCGAATTTTTTAATTTCTATTTTAAGCGCAATAACCGGAGCTGGAATACTCAGATTAGTAAAGTGGGTTTCCAGCAGTAGCATAATATGTTCTCGTGACCGACTTGCCTGACGTAAACCCATATCGATAACTGTGCTGTTACGTTTTTCATGAAGTAAAGAAAACTGTAAATGACTAGTGCTAAGATCGCGCCGTCTTAGAAAATCACAGAGCTGGGCTAGTAATTCATCAGCAACTGGCAACAGGCGATCTAAGTTTTCTAATTCATAAGGAAGATCATAAGATGTAATGAATGCAGGGGGTGGCAAATAATTTCGCGTAGGCTCAGGAGCTTTACCTAGAGCTTTGTTTAATTGATTAATAAAATTACTACCAAAGCGTTTTCGCAAGCCGTCACTTGGTAGACGCCAGATGTCCCTTAAATAGCGCACACCCATATTATACAGACGGCGGTTTTGTTCTTTATGTAGTTGTAATACTTCTGTTGGCAATAAACTTAAGGCAGAACGTAAATTTTCTTTTTGATAAATCAAAGCGTTATGCCCTGATCGAGCCAGTAATAAGCTACCAGTAATTGAAGGACTTGCAGAATAAAGAAAATATTCTGGCAACTGCTGCTCTTGTAATTGGGTTGTAAGTAGCGGCTCTAGTTTGTTGTGGATGACATTGATGTCGCCAAAGTATTTAAGGCTGCTGCGAATTTCACAGATTAATGCCAAGGGATAAAAACTGACAGTGGAGCTAATACTTTCAGCTATTTCTGCCAGCAGATTGAGAACTTTCTGTTGGCGGGCTTCTGACAATTCGTCCAACTGCGGGAAATAGAGTGCATACCAAAGAGGAGTATGGGTTCGGATATGGCCACCCGCCGCTCCAGATGTGGCAGAATTGATTGAGGGGTTGGTCGGCTTTTGTTGGTTCTGGCCGGAGTCTGGGTCTAGGTTTAAGTCCAGGCCTGAAGACTCACCAGAGGCTGAGGGCAAAGGTAGTTTAATAATTTGTGCAGAACCATTTGTCGTGGCTGCTGACTGAGAGAGCTGGACTGTGTCGTTTGGGTCTTCCACGAATCAGTTTCCAGGGTTTAATTGTATTGGTATAGGTCGATATGAGTGCTAAGAGGCCGAAAGTTACCCCGGGCCTTTATCACGCTGATCTTTGCTTTGGAAAAGCTGGATTGCTGAGATTGTGAGTCCTTTATTTTAAGACGTATAGGAGATGGTGAGTGTTTACTATCATGATGCTTGAATAATACTCCAAGAGTGTCGCCAGTCTCTGCCGCCAGCTGTAAACGACGCAATACTTTACCCGGTAACCAGTTCTGCCAAGCGAGCACCAAACCGCAGTTTTCAGTCTGTAGCGCTTTTTCCATGCTCCATAGTGCGTCTTTGCAGGAAGTATCCAATTTCACTACCAAAACCTGGTCAGTGCTAATGCTAGCTTGAGCTAGGGCGGGAGCATATAAGAGATACGGTGGTGAGATCCATAAAATCCACTTCCTCTGTTCAATGATTGAGCGCATGAGTGGAATCAACAGCTGTAACTCGCCCATGCCCCACTGGGGAGTAATAACTTCCATTAATCCATTATTAGGCCAACCTCGGCCGGGAAGAATATCGTCTAGCTGGCTAAAGCCGGTACTGCGACCATGAAAGCCCTGGTCCGCCATATCGCAACCGCGCCACAGATTTGGGTTGTCGTGCAGGAGTTCGTCTATGTGGCTGAAAGCCTTGTCAGGCTTGGGCTCTGGAGTCTCTAAAGCATTTCTAATTATTGTCATTACGAAAACCAATTATTTTTTTACTGTAATTTTATACAGTACTATAAAGAATAATTTTTTTTAACGCAATAAAAAATTAAGTGTAATCTCAGGACTTCTATAGATTTCAATTTGTTCCTGAATATTTCAATAATTTTTCGAGATTAGTTTGGTAATCAATTGTTTTTTAGGTAAAAACTAAAGATTTTTTTGGAAGCGCCGTTAAGGCTCTTGAACATTAAAACTGCACCGGAGGTGAGTATGAGCAAGAAACCGGACATGGTCATGGTAGTAATCACACTGTTCGTAGCGGGAGTCTTGGCCAGTGGCGTTGCTCAGAGCGCCTTGCTGTAGCGTTCTACAGAAACAACTTTACGATGCAGCGTTTTAAGAAAATGCGGATCTAAGAAAACAAATAGGACAATTTGCCAAGTAAAGGTAGTTAGTAGCTCAGAGCGCCGCCCTATGCTGTATCGGGGCGGTATAATTTCTGGTCCGTCACGATTGCATCCAACCGTACATCCCAACTTTCCGTAGGAAATTCATCTGTAACCAGCTGGCATTCATGGGCTAGACCCACTAGCAGTGGTCTGCTGCCCCGATTAAAGATCTTGATACTGAATGTTCTGTCGTAGTAGCCCTTGCCAAGGCCTAGTCGAAAGCATTGGGCGTTAAATCCCACCAAAGGCACAAAAACCACATCGAAGTCGTTGGGTGGCACAGTGACGTCGTGGGGTGGCTCAGAAATACCCCATTTATTCTGGTATAGCTTGGTGTTTCTGTTATAAGGAGCAAAGGATACAAAATCAGGATGATCGTCTGTTAATACCGGCAGGAAGCAGGATTTACCTTCACTTAAAGCCAGCTCCAGCAATAACCGTGGATCAATTTCGCCATTAATTACCTGATAAAAAGCTATTCGATGAGCGACACGGAAAAAACCCTGATCTCCGATCAGATTGAATAACCGTCTCGATGCCGTTTCTTGATCCGCTGGGCTTATATCCTGGCGAGTCTGACGAAGAGAGGTTCGGAGTGATTGGCGTAAATCTTGTGTCATAAAAACAGCGTGGTTGGAAAATGTAGCCCCCCGGAACACCGCTACCAAAATTGCCCTGAACCGAAAGGTTCAGGTGGTGGCTCCCGCGATGTATAAGGCTTTCCGACTAGCAGACGTGCACAACAACACCTATCGAGTTGCCTCCGGGGTTACAGATATCGGCTCAAGAACACTTTTGATTGGCAAATGCTCTAGGGAACTCCAAGATCAAGTATATATCGCTGGGCGAAGATTGGGGAATTATTTGCTTAGGTTTGGCGGCGAAAGGCTCGTCGCCAAATAGGCGCTTAGATTTCGAGCTGCCGACTGCTGGATATGGCATTTTCAATCTTGTCTTCAAGACCTTTTACCTGTTGCGTCGTTTCTTGACGTGTTTCATTAATCATTCGATTCTTGCGCAGCATATCGTGAGTAATGTTTAAAGCTGCCATGACCGCAATCTTTTCGACACCATGAATATTTCCACGGTCTTTAATCTTACGCATGTTTTCATCCAGATAGCGGGCTGACTTAATCAGCGCCTCCTGATCTGCAGGTGGGCAATTAACCTGATATTCCTTATCGAGAATTTTTACTTGTACTGCAGTGCTTTGATCACTCATGGGTGCAACCTAATAATGAATCTATGACTGATCCATAGCTCGAAGTCGAACTAAAATGGATTCCAATTTTGATTTTGCTTCTTTGTTCTTATCCATCAACTGCTTGCGCTCAGATTGCCAGGAATTTTCATGAGCTTTTAGGGCTTGATTCTCTCGCTTCATGTCTTCACAAAGGTCGATTAGATCATCAATTTTTCCACTTAGGTTATCGAATCTTTCTTCACTCATGTTTGTTTTTACTTATTTTTCAATGGTCTATTTTCCAATTGGACTATTTTTTGGCAGTCCAATTCTTAATAACCATAGTGCACTATTGGCATTAGTTTAGGATTTACATTAACAATGGCCTAACTATAGAGCCGCGATGGAAATGGGTCAATAATGGATATGGAAAAATTGGGACTTGGTTCCCTATTCAGACCCCTATATGCTTAGTCGCTTCAGTGATAAGTGAATGAAAAATGAAAACTTTGGGGAAAGAATGAGCAGTAATTATCGGGAATACAAACTTCGTCGCAAAGAACTAATGGCGCAAATGGAACTGAATAGCATCGCATTGATCGCTTCGGCACCACGCCGCACCCGGAGCAATGACACAGAATATTTGTATCGACAAAACAGCGACTTTTATTATCTCTGCGGATTCACCGAACCTAATTCCTTGCTAGTTCTAATCCCTGGAAGGGAGCAGGGAGAAGTAGTTTTGTTCTGTCAAGAGAAGGACAAAGAAAGAGAGTTATGGACAGGAATACGATTAGGTCCGGATGCTGCGTATAAGGAACTTTTGGTAGATGATGCCTATCCAATCGGCGACGTAGACGACATAGTCACCGGGTTAATAGAAGGGCGTGACCGTGTTTACTACGCTATGGGCCGCGATGATCGATTTGACACTTTAGTTATGGGTTGGGTGAAAACGATTCGTGGTAAATCTCGAATGGGCGAACATCCGCCGAGCGAATTTCTAGTTTTGGATCATCTCCTCCATGAGTTGAGACTTATAAAAAGTAACAATGAAATAAAGCTGATGGAAGAAGCAGCAAGAATTTCTGCAGAGGGTCATAAACGGGCGATGGCTGTTTGCAAACCTGGAATTATGGAATACCAGATGGAGGCTGAATTACACTATGCATTCAATCGTGGGGGCAGCCGGGCACCGGCTTACGTCTCCATTGTTGGAGCGGGGGACAATGCCTGTATTCTTCATTACGACAGTAATAACGCCGAAGTAAAAGATGGAGATCTAGTCTTAATCGATGCAGGCTGTGAGTATCAATACTATGCATCTGATATTACTCGCACTTTTCCTGCTAATGGCAGATTTAGTCCCGAACAAAAAGCGATTTATGACATTGTCTTGGATGCGCAAGTAGCTGCTATAGCCGCGGTGCAACCAGGGGCTCAATGGGATGCGCCTCATAATGCGTCGGTAAAAGTAATTACTCAGGGCTTGATTAAGTTGGGAGTAATTAAGGGGCAACTCAGCCATCAAATAAAGAGTGAAGCCTATAAAGATTTTTACATGCATCGCGTGGGACACTGGATCGGTATGGATGTTCATGATGTAGGTGACTATAAGATTGATGACAACTGGCGATTATTAGAACCGGGAATGGTTATGACGATAGAACCCGGTATCTATATCGCGCCGGACAACGTCAAGGTTGCTAAAAAGTGGCGAGGTATAGGTGTGCGTATCGAAGACGATGTGCTCGTGACAAAGAAAGGCAATAAGGTGCTCAGCGTTGGCATTCCCAAAACTGTTGAGGAAATCGAAACCTATATGGCTTCTAATAGCCTTTAGACCATGCAAATTAAATCGGCCAAAGAACATTACGATATTGTGATAGTAGGCGGGGGCATGGTCGGTGCCAGTTTTGCTTGTGCCTTAGATCGGGCTGCTACAGATAAGAACCTTTCCATATTAGTAGTCGAAGCCTTTACTCTTTCGAACTGCCTCTCTATACAGCCAAGTTTCGATGCGCGCTCTACCGCTCTCTCATTCGGCTCGAGTAAGGTTCTCGAATGGGCAGGATTGTGGACAGACTTGCTTGAAGTAGTCACTCCTATCAAGCAGATCCATGTCTCAGACAAGGGGCACTTTGGATCTGCGCTACTCAACCACGAAGAGCATAAAATAGATGCCTTGGGTTATGTGGTGGAGAACAATCAGCTTGGCGCGGTACTTAGTAAAGCTATGGAATCTTCCTCCACTATAGAATTGCTTTGTCCTGCCCGCATTGAATCGGTCAAGCCTTTGGCGGTAGGCATGAAATTGGCGATCGTTGCAGATGAAACTGATTTCACTGTAGAAACTTCCTTAGTGGTATTGGCAGATGGAGGCAAGTCCCCCATTTGCAGTCAGTTGGGCATTAGCCGCGATACTGAGACCTATGAACAGCATTCTCTCATTGCAAATATTGCCTTTGAAAACCCCCACGAACATATTGCCTATGAACGCTTTACTGATACCGGCCCTTTAGCTGTACTGCCTTTGTCTAGGCTAGAAAATGAGAATCGTGCTTCATTGGTTTGGACGGTGGCGAATGATCAAGTAGAAGAACTAAAGTTGCTTGCTGAAGAAGATTTATTGGAACGCTTGCAAGAAAGATTTGGGAATAGACTAGGAAAGATTAGAAAAATTGGAGAAAGGTCTTTTTATCCACTAAGTCTTTCTACAGCAAAAGAACAAATTCGACCGGGCCTGGTTCTACTCGGCAACGTCGCTCATACTTTGCATCCGGTCGCGGGTCAGGGTCTGAATCTAGCGCTTAGGGATATTGAGTCGCTAGTAAATTCCCTTTTGAGTTCTCGAATAACAAATAGTCAGGAAACACTCGAAGTAGAAAAATCATTAGATTCGCGCAGCAAAAATTCAAAAATTGGATCGATGCAAAACTTGCAAGAGTACCTGCGACTTCAAGAAAGCGATCAAGCAAAAACAATTATGTTCACTGATAAAATAGCCAAACTGTTTTCGAATAATGATAAGTTGAAAATATGGGCAAGAAAGTTTGGCTTGCTATCTATTGAAATGGCCCCTAGCATAAAAAAAGAATTTTCCAAACAGGCTATGGGTTTGCGGGAAAATTAATAGGCAATTTTAAAAGCGCTACAATCTATCGTGTAGCGTTTCTGATTGATTCAATTCTATTTCTGTTAGCTCCCAAATCGCTTTGGCCAAGTCGAGAAGCTGATCTAACATGAGTTACGCCTGCACTCTGGTCATAAAGAAACTCTACATCATCGACATAACCCATAATGCGGCTAGTGAACTCTGCATAGAGATAGTTGCTAGCAGCATTGACGATATTCGCCTCGTCTAGACGCAATAATACTTCCTCAATTTGGGCGAGGCTTGCATTCAATGCATCAATGCCATGCTCTTCATCTGATTCATAACTGGAAACGCAATTGGGGCTCTTAGGACAAGTAGTAAGGCGGCCGTTTTCAACGCCGATATTTTGTGGCGGCTCACCGGCGCAAGCAGTGAGAAAAGGAATAATGCTGAGTAATAGTTTTTTCATAATATTTTATCAGTTTAGCATAACTCCAAATTTCTAGAAGTGTTGTGCCGGGCGAATTTTCTATAAGATTAAGTGAATTAAAAGATTAACGTCTAAGCAAGGACAGTCATCCCCAACCATTCTGCGATCAGTGCAGGCTTTTCTTCACCGTCGATTTCTATCGTTACGTTGTGCTTCATTAAATAGTGCTTGGGTTTTTTCTCTTCGGCACTGATTAATTGAAATCGAGCACGAATTTTGGCATCAACCTTTACCGGGTTAATGAATCGAACTTTGTCTAATCCATAGTTAATCCCCATAACGGAATTTTTCAACTTCATGCCGCCGTTTTTTGAACCCAACATACTAAGAAGCGAGAGAGTGAGGAAGCCATGAGCGATGGTTGTTCCAAAAGGAGTCTCTGCGGCCCGTTCAGCATCGATGTGAATATATTGATGATCACCAGTAGCATCGGCAAATTTGTTGATACGGTCTTGATCAACTTCAAGCCAGTCAGTAACGCCAACTTCTTTACCAACATACTCACCTAGTTGATCCACGCTAACTAAATTACTCATCTAACCGCCCTCCCAAAATATGTCATCTATTGAATGTTTTTACTGTAGTTTTTTGTAGCTTTAAACAGCAGTCGCATTAGGGCAGAAGTCTAGCAGCAATTACATTTGATCGGAACAGAACGAGGTTAGGGAATCATCATCATTCACCTTATAATGGCCAATGATGAGCACGAATAATTCAGATGAATATGATATTGCAATCATTGGCGGTGGAATGGTTGGCGCCAGTCTTGCCTGTTTGTTAGCTAATACTTCTCTTAGAATTGCCCTAGTTGATCGTCAGTTATTCGATGAATCTGCGATTCCAGTCACTCAAGTTCAACCAAAATTCGATGCTCGAGTGAGCGCGATCACAGCAGCTTCAAGAAATCTATTCGATCAAATGGGACTATGGGATGATATTGCTGCGATGCGCTGTTGTGGCTACTCAAATATGCAGGTTTGGGATGCAGATGGCACCGGTTCAGTCTCTTTCTCAGCTGGGGATGTTAATCAGCTAGAGCTTGGCAATATTGTTGAAAATTCGGTAATTCTCTCTGCTCTCTACAAAAAGCTTGATTTAATCGATCATGTTGATCTCATTACGCCTTTTTCGATTGAAAGTTTCCAGCGCGATCAAGACGCTAAAAAAATTACATTACGATCAATCGACGGAAATAATTTGACCGCAAAACTATTGGTGGCAGCCGATGGAGCTTCATCAAAGATTCGAGAATTGGCAGAATTTGCAACGAAAGAGTGGGATTACAATCACCTTGCTCTGGTGACTACGGTTAAGACAGAGGCAGCACATAGAAATACTGCATTTCAGCGTTTTATGCCAACGGGCCCATTAGCATTTTTGCCGCTGGCAGAATCTGCTTCAGACTCAGGTCAAAAATTCAGTTCTATAGTTTGGTCGGCAATTCCCGAGAGGTCGGAAGAATTAATGTTCATGTCTGATAAAGAATTCGCATTAGAGCTCAGCAGATCAATAGAAAATAAATTGGGAGCTATTGAGTGGCTGGATAAGCGTTTTGTTTTCCCCCTGCGCCAGCGACACGCTAAAGATTATGTTCAAGACAATATTGCTTTAGTGGGAGATGCGGCCCATAGTATTCATCCTCTCGCCGGTCAGGGAGTTAATCTGGGCCTTCTAGATGTCCAGGTACTTGCTCAAGAGTTAATCCAAGGCTTACAGGCAGGTAGAAATGTAGCAGATATGACCGTGCTTAAATGTTACCAAAGAAAGAGAGTTGGTCATAATCTAGGAATGATGTGGATGATGGAGGGGTTTAAATACCTATTTGCCGAACGGCCATTACCAGTTCGTTGGTTTAGAAATTTAGGAATGCGCGGAGTAGATAATATTCCCTTGGTTAAAAACCAGTTAGCGCGGCGGGCTATGGGTCTAGACTGGTAATGATTAATGATAGTTCTCTTTTCTTGGTGAATTTACAATTCCAGTTACCTGATTATTCCGATGTGAAGTGATTATAGACTCTACTTCTTCTCCGCATGGAACTTTATATTTTTCGAATATCTTCAGTATCAGGCTTTTTTGCGAACCAAGTAGCATCGACTAATTCCGGAGTGGATCATTCTTGAGGTAAAGCTGAATTGAAGAGGAAATGGAATCGCGCTAGCTCTCATAAGCTAACCCACAAAAAACTTAGGTCAAAACTGTCTGACCAGTTGCAGTTTAATGAGAAACGTTCCACTCGGCCAGAATCATCTTCTAATGTGGGGTCAACAGCCACAAAATACTGTTCGATGCTGTTTTCGCAGGGGGTAGTGGCGGGTGAGTAGCACGAGGGGAAGCAGGAGCAATATCCTTACAATTAAGTAGAGACGTTCGGCGATTACGAATTCTGCCTAGACATTTAGAGCATGGACTTCGTTTATAGTTTTAATTTGCCATCTAAAGGAGGTATTCCACTAACTTCGGGGGTAAGTGTAATACTTGATGTTAACCACGTACAGTTAACGATGTTTACATATAAACCTCCGCTATAAAAAACCAAAAACTCTATATATTAGAATTTCTTATGGAGATTTCTTAAAGTCAGTCGATACTATGCTTGTACAAAGTTTAGCCCCTCATTATGAGGGCTATTAGCTTATTAGGGGTAGTATTTAATGGCGAAGGAATCAGATTTTCCGTTTGATCTAGATCTTAGTACCCTGGACACCGGAAGTATCACCAATATTCTAAACGATATAGAACAACACCTCCCCTTAATGGAATCTGAAGGAGATATAAGTCAACTGCTCCAAGTTAAAAAATTCTTCGAAAAAGAACTCAAAGAATCTCGTAGACTCCACTAAATCTCTCAAAGCTATTCTGCTCCACTCTCCAGAGAATAGCATCTCAGCACAAACATTACTGTTTTTCCGGCCCAATAGCTGGAATCAGTCGATCAATCGCTATTTCTTATGGATTACTGTGTACACCCTTTAAGGCTTGGTTTATCCTACTAGACCCTGTTTCCTTAACAGTGGTGAACAAGTATCAGTGAAATGTAATCAACGAACACAAAATTAAAGGTTTGGACTATGAAAAACATATTTTCGCTCATCGCCATTAGTTGTTTAGTTAGCGGCACAGCTTCCGCAGATCTCGATACTGCAGCTCTCGAAAGAGCAATGGCAAGTTCTGATCGACCAGCCGCAGACAAGGAAAGGGACGTAAGCCGAAAAGCACCAGAGGTGCTAGATTTCTTTGGTCTTGAGGCTGGCATGACAGTACTGGACGTTAATGCATCCGGTGGTTGGTATACCGAAGTGTTGTCCTATGCGGTTGGCAGCAATGGTAATGTATTGATGCAAAATAGAGCCGGTGGACGTAACGCCGAAGCAGCTACGACTCGTGCCAATCGCTTAGGTAATGTTTCTGAATGGCTAACTGAAATTTCAGAGATTCCCAATGGTTCAGTAGATTTCGCTATAATCGGTTTAAATTTTCATGACTTTCATAATCCCAATCCGGCAGTTGCCCAAGGCATTCTGAGTCAGATAAGTGGGACCCTTAAGCCCGGCGGTATTCTAGGCGTGCTTGATCATGAAGGTACATCAGGTGCCGACAATGCGACGTTACATCGAATAGCTTATGACGAAGCAGTAAAAGCTATATTGCAATCTGGCCTGGTATTGGTCGGTTCCAGCGAACTATTAGACAATCCTGCTGATGACCATACAGTCGGACCGTTTGACCCTTCTTTGGGTCGAAACACCGATCGCATCGTATTAAAGTTTATGAAGCTGTAGATCTAAGTACAATTTCAACCATAAATTTCGAGTCAGAGTTTTAGTGCACTTGATCACACCTAGCTCTTATCGAATTTACGGCTGGATGGCTACTAGATAGCAATGAGATAGGTACAAGATAGTTATAAAAAAGAGAGGCTGTTTTTAGCAGTCTCTCTTTTTTATTGGAGGCAGAATTTGCTCTTGCGACAAAACGGAGAAAATAGGGCAAATCTTTTAATGTGATAGTATTTCTTTTGCACCATCAATCTTTATCATCCAAGTAAGTTTGATTTTGTGCAGCGCCAGTTGAGCATCTTAGATTCATCAACTATTAATTCCGAGAGTAGTTTGGAAAACCAAGAATCCCCTAACGCCGTTCGTAAATTTTTATCGGTCTTCAAATATAGTAGAGTCGCCATAGGAATTGTCTGGGGCACCAGCGCTGCGCTAACCGTTACCATGGCGTTAACTAC
Source organism: Gammaproteobacteria bacterium (assembly GCA_012960305.1). GTDB lineage: Bacteria > Pseudomonadota > Gammaproteobacteria > Pseudomonadales > Pseudohongiellaceae > UBA9145. The sequence goes on from DUBM01000021.1 coordinate 102,526, forward strand.
TCTAGTTTCTGGCGTATTGCCTGCTGCCATAGCATCTATTGGAGGCCTCTTTGTCGATGCCGTAGCAGTCGCTTTACAAGAAGGTGGAGACCTTTCCATTGAGTCGCGGAACACCGTTCTTTACTACGTCATGCTAGAAGCCGGTCTCGTGGTTCTCATGACTGGAGCTCAAAGAATAAGTACTGTCAGTCAGTCCATTTTAAGAGTGCTCTTAGGAAATAAAATTAATGTCATGATTCTCGAAAAGGCCCTTACCTTGGAGCTAGCACATTTTGAGGATGCAGAGTATTACGACAAATTAGTGCGAGCACGACGGGAAGCATCAAGCAGACCTCTTAGTCTTGTTATTAAGACCTTCGATTTAATGAGAGATATTATCGCTCTCCTTACCATTGGCATCTGGTTGTTCCAGTTCTCTCCTTACGCAGTGCTTCTGCTGGCAGTCGCAGGCACACCGGCATTTATCGCTGAAGCAAAATTTTCCGGAGAAGCATTTCGTATTCATCGTCGTCGCTCAGCCGAGCGTCGCATGCAAATCTATCTTGAGATGGTATTGACTAGAGAAGATGGCGTTAAGGAAGTTAAACTTCTTCAGTTAGGCAAACTCTTTCTCAAGCGGTATGTAGATATTTTTCTAAACATCTATAAGGAAGATAGAAACCTTGTTCTTCGCCGTGGCATTTGGGGTTATCTTCTTGGCTTGGTTGCCAGTGCAGCATTCTATTTTGCCTACGGGTGGGTTGGTTTCGCGGCCATGGCAGGAGCAATAACAATTGGCCAAATGACGATGTACATCGCTCAGTTTCGCCTAGGTCAAAATGCCGTTACCAGCAGCCTCACCGCAGTCAATGGCATGTATGAAGATAACTTGTATCTGTCGAACCTGAGCGAATATCTTGAACACAAAGTTCCGGAACAAACCGGAGAAAAGAAGGCAGGACCTAGCCCCGAAGAGGGCATTCGCTTTGAGGATGTTAGTTTCTATTATCCAGGCAGTGATACGCCCGCGCTTAACAAGATCAATTTGCATATTAGTCCAGGTGAAAGTCTCGCAATCGTTGGTGAGAATGGCAGTGGCAAAACGACGTTAATAAAATTGCTAACTCGATTATATGCACCGACTCATGGGGAAATATTTCTTGAAGGTTTGGAATTGCAACAATGGGATATTGAAGCCTTAAGACAAAAGATTGGAGTAATATTTCAAGATTTTTCCCGTTACCAACTCATTGTCGGAGAAAATATTGGCATAGGAGATGTCGACAACATCGAAGAAGACGAACAAATTGCCCAGGCCGCAAAGCAAGGAATGGCCGATGTCTTCGTCAAGGACCTTCCCCTTGAGTACAAAACTCAGTTGGGAACGTGGTTCAAAGACGGCAAGGAACTGTCTGGTGGGCAGTGGCAAAAAATTGCTTTGTCACGCGCCTTTATGCGAAATCAAGCCGATATATTAATTCTTGATGAACCTACGGCGGCGATTGATGCAAAGGCAGAGGCGGAAATATTCGCACACTTTCGTGACCTCACCGCAAATAAGATCTCGATAATAATTTCTCACCGATTTTCGACAGTTCGTATGGCTGATCACATTATTGTTTTAGAAAAAGCAGAAGTCATGGAGCAGGGCAGCCACAACGAATTGCTTGCTGCAGATGGGCAGTATGCAACATTATTTAAATTGCAGGCGAAGGGCTATCAATAAGCGGGTGAAATTAATTCGGTGCATTGTACCGTAAATTAGTTAACTCAGAATAAATGACAAATCCGTATTTTTATCTTTTAGTAGGGATGATCGCCTGTTTCATCGGGACAATTCCTTTTGGCCCAATTAATCTAACGGTGGTAAAAACTACTGTAGATCATAATCGGCTCCGGGGAACCGAAGTCGCTTTGGCTGCTTCACTAATTGAGGTTCTGCAAGCGCTGATTGCTATTTCTTTCGGCATGGTAATTAGTTCCTACTTGGAATCAAATGTTGTCATTAAAATAATTCTGGCCTTGGTTTTTATAGTACTGGCAGTATTTATCTATATCCGGGAAAGCCAACCGGCTTTTTCTGCCGCCGATATTCTACAAGAGTCCTTTTTTAAGAAAGGATTACTGATTGCTGTTTTTAATCCTCAGGCTGTCCCTTTTTGGATATTCGCCCTTGCAACTATTAGTCAATATTTCGATTTCGAATATGTTGGGGTTTACCTGGCCTGCTTTCTTTTAGGAGTATTTGCGGGGAAGCTTATTGCCCTCTATGGTTTCGTGATTGCTAGCGATTATCTAAAATCACACCTGCAAAAGAGCAGTAAGATGGTCAATCGGCTATTAGCCGGGATACTGCTCTTAATAGGGCTGAGTCAGGCGTTGAGTGCAATAACAAAATTTACTAGCTGAATCGCTAAGGATTAAGTCATTTTTCCCGCTATGTCTACTAAGGGAAATCACTTTAAAGCACTGATATTAAGCAAGCTGGCAGCAGATTGCGAGTAGATTCAATCGTGAACTAAACTTTCAAGACTATTCCAGAATTCGATTGATTCAAAAATAGCAGTTATGAATATGAATATATTGTAGAATTTGAAAAGTGGACTATCGCAAAAATCGGTATACGGCGATATCGTAGAGGCCACTGGAAGTCCTGTCTGCGATGAAGTAGTTAATTTGATGCTAAATGCTGTTACAGAAGATATCGTGATCGATCTTGATAGTGTACCTGCGGTTACTGACTCACAGGTTTCTGCGCCGTTTCTGTGAATCTTCGATGGAGCACTAATTAGCGCTGAATTAGTTGTAAGTAATTTTAGCCAACTCGAATTCGAGCTTGTTTCTTGCAAATCTCTGGACCCAGCCCTCGTCTCAGTGATCGAAAGTATTTATGGCGCAAACGTATCACTAACTCTTTTGGGAGTTACTAGTGGTGCTTGCATCTTCACGATTTACAGCTGCTATATTGTTGACTCCTATCCTATTCGATTTCATTTATAGCTGTCGTTGAAGATTAATCTGGATCTGATAAATTCAGAGAACCTCTAACAATTGAGATTGATTTAAAGAAGCTGCGATATGCAAAAAAAACCAGACAAGCAATCAGGTATCCATTCGAAGCAACAAACCGAGAATCTTTCTAAAACAGAAGCTAATAACCAGGAAAAACACTTGAGAAAAATTAGTCGCGCGAGAACCAGATTGCTCGTCTGCTTTTTAACCTTGCCAGTTTATATAGGTGCACTTTGGATATTGCTGAACAACGGCCGAGGCGTTGAGACGTTTATGTTGGTTTATATGGTTTTGTGGGCAGGCTTTGCTGTTGATATGTCTATGCGACGCTGTCCTGCATGTGAACAACAATTTTATGTCAAAAGTATTTTATTGAATTTGATTAGCCGAGACTGCGTCCACTGTGGTCTTGCTACAATTCCTACTAATAATGACTCTGACAGCAAAAAGTTCTAGAATTTCATTGCCCAGCACCTTGCATTAACCTAAAAATCTCAAGAATTTTTGGTGGCTTAATATGGCAGAAATCAATGCGCTTTCACTGTAACATCTAGCTATCAAGAAAAGTGTTGATTTGTTCTGCTGCCAAACGACCTTCATCGATAGCTCGAACAATTAAAGACTGGCCACGGCGGCAATCTCCAGCGGTAAATATTTTCTTTTTTGAAGTTTGAAAACTCCCATAGTCAGCGAGATAGTTCGAGCGACCATCGAGTTCTAGTTCAAGCTTGTCACTAATATAGTGTTCCGGCCCTAGAAATCCCATGGAGATAAAAATAAGGTCTGCTTCCCAGAATTCTACAGTGCCAGGGACCACTTTAAAGTTCTGATCTACTTTCACAGTATTGATGCCAAGTAAATTGCCATCGTCATCTCTGACAAATTCTTTGCCTGAGATCGAATAAACTCTAGGGTCTTGGCCATCACGCACAGCGGCTTCTTCGTGGCCATAATCGACACGGTGAATCTTCGGCCACAGCGGCCAAGGATTATCATTTGCACGTTCAACAGGGGGCTTGGGCATAATTTCAAAATTAACTAATGACTTGCAGCCATGGCGCAGTGATGTGCCAATGCAGTCAGTACCCGTATCTCCACCGCCGATTACGATGACATGTTTGTTTTTAGCAGAAATGTAATTTCCGTCTTCCAGATTTGAATCCAATAAGCTCTTGGTGTTTTTCAACAAGAATTCCATCGCAAAATGAATTCCATTGCCTCCTCTATTTGGAATCCTAAGATCTCTTGGGGTTGTTGCTCCGGTGGCCAACAGCAAAGCATCATTCATGCTGAGTAAGTCTTCTCCCGAGACTGAATGCTTGCCCTCACCGCCGACATCAGCATTAACGATAAACTTGACACCTTCTTCTCTAAGTAAATTAACTCGACGATCAACTATTTCTTTCTCGAGTTTCATGTTCGGAATACCATACATTAACAGTCCACCGACACGATCTTCTCGCTCATATACCGTTACCGAGTGTCCGGCAAGATTGAGTTGAGCGGCAGCTGCTAGTCCGGCAGGCCCTGACCCAACAATGGCTACTGTCTTACCAGTTCTAATGGTTGGAGGGTTAGCTACAACCCAGCCATTTGCAAATCCCTTGTCGATAATGGCGCATTCGATATTCTTAATCGTTACTGCAGGCTCGTTTACGCCAAGTACACAAGATCCTTCGCAAGGAGCCGGACAAACACGGCCAGTAAATTCAGGAAAATTATTCGTCTTGTGTAAGCGATCAAGGGCTTCTTTCCAACGACCCTTATAGACTAGGTCATTCCATTCTGGAATTAAGTTATAAACAGGGCAGCCTTCACCAGATTGACAAAAAGGTACACCACAATCCATGCAGCGAGCGCCCTGCGTTGCAAGGTGAACATCATCATGATCAGTGTAAATTTCTTTGAAATCGACCAACCTCGCCATCGCATCGCGATAGGGCTCTGGCTTTCGATCGAACTCCTTAAAACCTGTTGGCTTACCCATCTAGCTTTTAACCTTTGGCAAATCTTGCCTTTTTGTGCTTCTACTACGCAGCGGTTGCTGCGGCTCTTTCAGCAAGAACTCGTTTGTAGTCAGTCGGCATTACCTTGACAAATTGGGCTAGCGATTGCTCCCAGTTGTAGAGTAGGGCTTTTGCCACAGATGAGTTCGTATACTGATGATGATTCTCGATTAGCGTCTTCAATCCCAAAATATCTTCTGCGGTGCTCACCGACTCAAGTTCGAATGTATCTCGGTTACATTTCTTAGGGAATTCACCATTCGGGTCCCAAACAAATGCTTCGCCGCCGCTCATGCCTGCACCAAAATTCCTACCGGTTCCTCCCAAGATAACGATGCGGCCGCCAGTCATGTATTCGCAGCCATGATCGCCGATGCCTTCAACCACAGCAGTCGCACCACTATTTCGAACGGCGAAGCGTTCCGCTGCAATACCGCGGATATAAGCTTCTCCGCCAGTTGCGCCATAAAGATTCACATTCCCAGCGATGACATTTTCTTCTGCCTTGAAAGTACTCTGCTTAGGTGGATAAATAATAATCTTGCCACCAGACAGGCCTTTGCCTACGTAATCGTTGGCATCGCCTTCGATAGTTAGGGTGATTCCTTTGGCTAACCAGGCTCCCAGGCTCTGACCAGCAGATCCGTTAAGCTTGATATTGATGGTGTCATCCGGGAGCATTTCTTCTTGGAAGCGTTTAGCAACCTCATTAGAAAGCATGGTGCCCACTACACGATTAATATTAAGTACTTCGTGCTCTATGTGAACTTTTTCGCCAGTGGTTAGCGCTTTTTCCGATAGTCGAATGAGTTCATTGTCTAGCGCTTTTTCTAGACCATGGTCTTGGTCACGTGTCTTATAAAATTCAGTGCCTTCGAAGATAACCTTCGCCGGCTCGAGTAAGGAACTTAAATCTAGGCCATTGGCTTTCCAATGGTTAATTGCATCATTGGTGTTGAGTAAATCTACTCTACCTATCATTTCATTAACCGTCGCAACACCTAGTTTCGCCATTATACCGCGCAGTTCTTCAGCAACCATGAACAAATAATTCATTACGTGCTCAGGTTTGCCTTTGAATTTTTTACGTAATTCTGGGTCTTGTGTTGCAATCCCAACCGGGCAGGTATTCAAATGACACTTGCGCATCATGATGCAGCCGAGAGTTATAAGCGGAGCAGTTGCAAAACCAAATTCTTCAGCCCCAAGCAATGCAGCAATAGCAATGTCGCGACCAGTTTTTAGCTGTCCGTCTGTTTGTAATACAACTCTTGAGCGTAAATTATTCATAACAAGAGTTTGGTGGGTTTCGGCAACACCTAATTCCCATGGCAGGCCAGCATGTTTAATTGAAGTTAGCGGTGATGCGCCGGTCCCACCATCATGTCCTGCAATAACCAGGTGGTCAGTTTTGGCCTTTGTTACACCAGCCGCAATAGTTCCTACGCCAATTTCTGCCACCAGCTTGACACTGATTCGTGCCTCACGATTGGCATTCTTCAAGTCGTGAATAAGCTGAGCGATGTCCTCGATCGAGTAAATATCGTGATGGGGAGGCGGGCTTATTAACCCTACTCCAGGCGTGGAGTGACGAATGCGAGCAATATTGTCGTCGACTTTCCCACCGGGCAGTTCACCACCTTCCCCAGGTTTTGCGCCTTGGGCAATTTTGATTTGTAATTCATCGGCATTGGTCAGATACCAGGCCGTTACACCAAATCTGCCGGATGCTACTTGTTTGATTGCGGATCTTTTTGAATCACCATTCGGTAGAGGGTTGAAGCGTTCCGGGTCTTCTCCACCCTCACCAGTATTCGACTTTCCGCCAAGGCGATTCATGGCGATTGCTAAGGACTCGTGGCTTTCTTTCGAAATGGAACCAAAACTCATGGCGCCAGTGGCAAACCGTTTTACGATTTCGTTGGCCGGTTCTACATCGTCAATCGAAATGGATTGTTTGATGTCCTTTCGAAAATTTAATAATCCTCGAAAAGTACAACGGCGCGTACTGTCTTCATTAGAATGCTTGGCAAACTCAGCATAAGCTTCTGCGCTATTATTGCGAGCAGCAACCTGAAGATTAAATATGCTATTTGGATTCCACATGTGGGTATCACCACCGGTGCGCCAATGGAAATCGCCTGGATTGGATAGTACAGGAATTCTGTCACTGTCTTTTGCCGGGAAGCCCATGCTGTGTCGGCGTTTCGATTCTTCAATTAGTGCTTCAAAATTGACGCCTTGGACTCTGCTGGCAGTGCCACTAAAACAGCGTTGGATTATTTCATCCGCTAACCCTACAGCTTCGAATATTTGCGCGCCTTTATAGGACTGCAATGTCGAAATACCCATTTTTGCCATTACTTTAAGCATGCCTTTCGCCACACCTTTCTTATAACCGGCTACTAATGCTTCTTCGTCAGAGTATTTGTCGCCTAGCAGGCCATCTTTTTGGGCATGCCATAAAGCTTCTAATGCCAAATAAGGGTTTATCGCATCTGCACCATAACCGGTGAGCAAACAATGATGATGCACTTCTCTCGCCTCACCTGTTTCCACCACAATACCTATTTGAGTGCGTTGTTGATTTCTTACTAAGTGGTGATGAACAGTGCTACAGGCAACCAGGGAGCTTAGTGGAATTTTCGAAGCTGAGGTTTTTCGATCAGAAAGAATTAGAAAAGCATAACCTGCATTGATTGCCGCATCTGCCTCGAGGCATATCCGGTCCAGTGCGCTTTGATAGTCATTGCCTTCACCGCTGTCGAAAGTAATGTCTAACACTTGCGAGCGCATGCCCTGATAGTTCATGTGCTTGATGTCAGCCAATTGCCTATTAGATAGAATTGGGTGTTCCAGGGTCAATCGATGGGCTTGCTCTGGTGTTGTTTCCAGCAAGTTCCCTTCAGGACCGATCTGGCAGCGAAGAGACATCACAACCTCTTCACGAATAGAATCGATTGGAGGATTTGTTACTTGTGCAAACAGTTGCTTGAAATAGTCGTAAATCATCCGCGGCTTGTCGGACAAACACGCAAGCGAAGAATCATTTCCCATTGACCCCAAGGGGTCACGTGCCTCAGTTACTAGTGGCACTAACATAAATTGCATAGTTTCGGTGGTATAACCGAAAGCCTGCATACGCTGCAGTAGGTTCTCGCCGTCTAAAGAAAATGCATCGCCGGTGCCAGCAATATCAGCAAGGCTGACTCGCTGTTCTGCCAACCACTCGCCATAAGGGCGTTTAGATGAAATAATTTGTTTAACTTCCTCGTCAGGAATGAGGCGACCCTGTTTGAAATCTAATAGAAACATTCTGCCCGGTTGTAAGCGGCCTTTTAATTTTACGTTAGCAGGGTCTACGTGCAGAACGCCTACTTCGGATGCCATGATTACCTTGTCATCATGAGTGACATAGTAGCGTGAAGGACGGAGTCCGTTTCTATCAAGAACTGCACCTATGTATTGCCCGTCAGAAAAAACTATTGATGCTGGACCATCCCAGGGCTCCATTAAACCTGAGTGGTACTCATAAAAGTCTTTCTTGCCTTGCTCCATATTTACATCTGATTGCCAGGCTTCCGGAATCATCATCATGGTTGCTTCAGCTAATGAGCGGCCGGAAAGCAATAAGAATTCCAATACCGCGTCGAAGCAGCCTGAATCTGAACAATCAGCATCAATCACTGGAAAGATAGATTTTAGTTTGTTGCCGAACGCGCCAGTCTCAACTTTGCCTTGGCGAGCAGCCATCGAATTGACATTGCCGCGCAGGGTGTTGATTTCTCCGTTGTGACTCATCAACCGATTTGGTTGTGCTCTATCCCAGGATGGAAAAGTGTTAGTGCTAAAACGAGAATGCACCATGGCTAGATGAGTTTCGAAATCTGTATGGGTTAGATCTTGATAAAATGGAAACAATTGCCCGGGAGTTAACATGCCCTTGTAGACAACTACCTTAGTAGAAAGGCTGCAGGCGTAAACTTGTTTAGCTTCAGTAAGCGCATCGTCGTTGCGTAATTGATGAGTAAAGCGTTTACGAATTATGTAAAGCTGTCTTTCAAAGTCTGGTTGTTCTATCCCATCTGCTGCAGTGATAAAAAGTTGTTGGATAAAAGGTTGCGCCATCCTTGCGGCTGGACCCACATTCGCGCTATCAGGATCAATAGGAACATCTCGCCAACCCACAAGAGTCTGATTTTCTTCGGCGACGATTGCATTGATTATCTGCTGACATTTTTCTCTCTCTTCTTCTATCTGTGGAAGAAAGATATTCCCTACCGCAAATTTACCTGCCTCCGGTAATTCGACACCGAGCTCCCGCTTGGCAATTTTTTGGAAAAAGCTATGGGGTAGTGCCATGAGAATGCCGGCACCATCTCCAGTATTGGCTTCAAAGCCACAACCGCCACGATGATCCATCCGAGAATTAAGGTGATAGGCGTCCAGCATAATTTGATGACTGGGTTGGCCTTTTATATTAGCTACAAATCCTACACCACAGGAATCTTTTTCCTGAGTAGGGTCATATAAGCCCGTTTTCGGAGGATAGCCAAATTTCAGCGGTAGCCGTGCTGTCTTTCTCATAAGTTCAACGTATTCATTTATTGTTCGCTATTCAGTTCTTTTTTGTTTTCGTTACTCGCCATCCCGCGGAGATTATATCCTCTCGGGTGGTTCCCATAATTTTGCTGAATTTGTTCGGATAGGGCTTTGCGAAATATTCAGTCTTCCTCCCGCGAACCTAAGCGGTGAATACAGCGCTCCGGAGAGGACCGGAGAAAGTAACATTACAGCAGAATAAGTCAAGGTTTGCGGGGGTTTCCGCAGCTTGTCGGAGAGATAAGTGACTGAAAAATGGAGCAAAGAAAATTGTAACGAGAATTAAAAAATGACAATAAGTTGCCGTGCATTAATGCCCTTCTAACCTTCTAACCTTCTAACCTTCTAACCTTCTAACCTTCTGACAAGATTTAACCGAAGTAAAAACTGTTGATAGCCCAGTAAGTATTTAAGTTATTTTGTCATTTCTAGAACTCGGCAAATAACCACGTAATTAACGGTTTTTCTTGTTCAACTAAGATCGGCGACTTCTCCCCCTTATAGTCTTTAAATTAAGTTAAGAAAAGCGCCAAATTCCCCATTACTTATCCCCCGCCTCTAGTTCTGATTCCTCCCGGGCCAATCCTGCCGTAGGCGGGGAAAATTCTAGCGCTCCGTGTTATTGGCTTGCTTGCTAAAATCCAGTAGGTGATTTACTCTAATCCAGTAACCACGCGGCCTAAACGATAATGATTCTCATTTTTATTTAGCCAAAACACAGATAATAAAAACAGTAAATATTAAAAGTAATAACCATAAAAGAAATTAAAAAAGTGAAAAATTCTATTTCCAACTATGGAGGCGAATGTAGCCCGTGAACCCTAAACTAACCCGAAGACGCTTCATAAAAGGGGTGATTGCCTCTGGAGCAGCGGCAACAACCACGACTATGTGGTATGCAGCCAATGGGCAAGACCGCCCGACTGGTTTTGTTGAACGTCTAATCCGAATCAATGTAAATGGTCAAGAGCGTAGCGTTGATGTTGCCCCACAGGAAACCCTGGCATCGACTCTACGGTATAAACTTGGTTTAACTGGAACCAAGCTCGGCTGTAATCGCGGCGAATGTGGTGCCTGCACAGTTTTAGTGGATGACACTCCAACTTATGCTTGTTCAGTGCTTACCCATTCAATGAAATTTGCCCGCATCGAAACTGTTGAAGGCCTGGAAGCACCAAATGGTGACTTACATGCAGTTCAGCAAGGGTTCATCGATCAGCTATCTCCGCAATGCGGATACTGTACTCCGGGCCAGGTGATGTCTGCGGTAGGTTTGCTGCGCGCAAATCCAAACCCAACTCGTGAAGAAGCGCGCCAAGCGATGGCAGGTAATATATGTCGCTGCGGTTCTTATGACTCTTACCTAGACGGCGTTATGCGCGCTGCGGAAATAGGATAACTATCATGGCGTATATGCATATTGGTAAAGATTTTGTTCCACCCGATGTCGCGGGTAAAGTCACGGGGCGAATTAAGTACTCAGAAGATTACACTCGAGAAGGAATGGTCTACGCCAGATTATTGACTAGCCCTATTCCTCACGCAAAAGTCGTTTCCATCGATGCCTCAGAAGCATTAGCAATGGAAGGCGTATTTGGGATTCTTACAGCAGATGATGTTTATCCTGATGGCGAAGCCAACAGCACTGGTCTGAAAATTTTGACCAACGAACCAACTTTAGTTGGTGAGCCAATTCTTGCGGTAGCAGCTGTTGACGAGAAAACTGCAGAAACTGCAATCGCAGCGATCACTGTAACTTTCGAACGATTACCTTTCGTAATGGACCCGGTCGACAGTTTAGAAGAAGGTGGCCCTGACGCCTACAATGGCGGTAATACATTTGTCTTCCGCGAAGGTTTCGCCCAAGAAAAATGGACATCTGACCAGGTCGCAAGCTTTAGAGCAGGTAACGAACCAACTGCCGAACCCGCAGCTGAACTTTCCTATGGCGATCTCGAAGCAGGATTTGCAAATTCAGCTTTCGTTTATGAAACACCTTTTACTACTGCGGGTTATCCGCATATGTCCATGGAGCCACGAAGTGCCATGGCCTATTGGGAAGATGGCAAATTATATCTGCACGGAACATCGCAAAGCTTAACGGCTCTGGCGGATGGCATGGCAGGTATCGTCGGTGTGCCGAAAGAAGATTTAGTATTCATTAATGCCGCAACCGGTGGTGGTTTTGGACAACGGGCACGTGCTGGCAGTATTCCTAGCATGGCGATTCCAGCCAAACTATCGCAGAAGATTAATAGACCGGTGATGATGCGTTGCACACGTGAAGAAGAATTCACAATAGGTGGTGCTCGGCAGGGTTTCCAAGGTTGGATTAAGCTTGGTTTCAAACAAGACGGTACAATGGCTGCAGCAGATCTCTGGATAGTTTCAGATAATGGCGGCAAAGGCGGTGGCGGTGATGCTTTCTCTGCAACCAATGCGATTAGTATCGTGTATCAAGCAGAAGCCGTAAGATTCCGTGGTGTTTCAATTGGTAGTAATACAGCTCATCGTGGCGCCCAACGTGGACCGGGTGAGAATCAGATTGCTGCGATTGTTTCTCCAATTCTCGATAAAGCTGCCGAAGAGCTGGGCATCGATCGACTGGAAATTCGTAAGTTAAATACTCCTCAAACTGGTGACGTTGGCGGAATTAATCGTCAGCCATTTACTAGCGCGTATATGCCAGAAGCTCTAGAGCAGGCAGCTACAGCGTTTAATTGGGAAGAACGTATTACGCGGTCGCGTCAACGTAACGGCAGTAAGGTAACTGGAATCGGCATTGGCCAGGGTTATCACAACGCAGGCCGAAGTGGTATGGATGGCATAATTATGATGGGGCCTGATGGTCGCCTCAGAGTCCATAACGGTGTAGGCAATTTAGGAACTTATTCATATGCGTCAACATCACGTGCTGCCGCTGAGGTATTAAAAATGCCTTGGGATCGCTGTGATGTGATTACTGGCCGTACGGATAACCATCTACCAATTACCTCTCCACAGGATGGAAGTAACTCCATCTTTACCAATACACGAACTTGCTTTGGTGCAGCTCAAGATATGCTCGCCAAGATGAAGGAAATTGCTGCGGCAGATCTAGGTGGTGATCCAGCAGATTACGATGTTTCCAACGAGCGAGTTCACCAGATAGCTGATGACACTGTTGGCATGACCTTTGGTGAAGTTGCTCAGCGAGCAATGGAGCTAGGCGGCAAATACACCGGTGAAGCGGAACTTCCGGAAGAGCTTGCCGAGTGGACGCAGATTTCTGTTTCTCGTCTTGCTGGTTCTGGTTTCATGGGTGTTTATCATGATCCTCGCCATTCTAATAATCCTCCTGGATTTACTGTGACTTGTACTGAAATCGAACTTGATACAGAGACTGGTAAAATTGAGATTCTCGATATGGTCAGCATCGCTGAATGCGGTACCGTTGTTCATCCACAGGGTCTTAAGAATCAGTTGGTAGGTGGCGGAGTTTGGGGTATCGGTATGTCAGTGCTAGAACGGCATCTATATGATCCGCAGAATGGATTGCCTGCGAGTACTGGCTACTGGCAGAGCAAAATTCCAACCTATTTGGATACACCTTTAAAAATTGATACTGGCTGGGTGGATCTTCCTGATCCTGAAAATCCAGTGGGTGCCCGTGGTGTTGGTGAGCCTTCAATGGGTTCAGTTTCTGCCGCATTAAACGCTGCTGTTTCCGACGCGCTCGATGGACATGTGTTCAACGCAACGCCGGTAACTACAGATATGATCGTTAACCACATAGCTGGGATCTCCGAAGAATGGGTTCCCTTAGCTCAAAACAATTTCCGAGGTTGATATGGTAGCCACATCACATGACGTAATGCCCGATATCGAGCTTTATCAGCCAACTGATGAAGAAAATGCCCTGGCATTGGCAAACACTTTAGGCGCAGATGGATGGCTAGTTGGTGGTGGTCAGGATACTTATGGTTGGTTGAAAGACCGTAATAAGAACCCTGCTGCTATGATCGAGCTGACTCAAATTGATGCCTGGAAAGGAATCAAAGAAATTGCGGACGGGATCGAAATTGGTGCGGTTACAACCCTCACTGATATCGCTAACAATCCTCTAGTGCAGTCGCGCTATGCCTTGCTGGCAACAGCTGCAGGCAAAGTTGCGAGCCCACAAATCCGCAATGTTGGAACCTTAGGCGGCAACTTGATCCAGGATGCTCGCTGCTGGTACTATCGCCGCGGACTGGATTGCTATCGAGCAGGTGGCAACATCTGTTACGCCGATTCTCCAGAAGGTTTAAACCGAGAGCATGCACTGTTTGGTGCTAGTCGTTGTGTTGCGGTTAGTCCTTCTGACACAGCACCCGCGTTAGTTGCACTTGATGCGACTATGGTAGTTGCCAGTTCGAGTCGAGAACGCTTGATTCCTGCGCAAGACTTTTTCGTAGGTCCGGAACGAGATATCGTCAATATGACTGTGCTCAATGATGATGAAATTCTAACTGCGGTTAGAATTCCTAGCACTTGGGCAAATGCTGAGTTCTACTTTGAAAAAGTAGCTGATAGAAATGTTTGGGATTTCGCACTGGTTAACATTGCCGCTTCGTTTAAAGTCTCAGGTGGTTCTATCGAAGATGCTCGCATTGTTTGTGGAGCCGTCGAATGCACTCCTCGCAGACTTGAATCGGTTGAAAGTGCAATTCGTGGCCAGCAACGGTCTGAAGAGCTCGCGGCTAGTGCTGGCGAGATGGCGACAGAAGGTGCTCGGCCTTTGAACTACAACCATTTCAAAGTTCCATTAATGCAAAATCTGGTTAAGCGAGCGATCCGAGGGTAAACCTCGGATTCACTCCAACTCGAACAAGCATAAAAACCAATACATAAAAATAAGAGGTTAAGACAGTGGGAGAAGGAATAGTTCGCTATAAGCGCGATGTCTGGGGCGAGGAAGTAATTCTTGGTGTTTCTTGGGATTTACTTTGGGTAGTAGCAGTAGCTATATTAGTTCTTCTCGCAGCCCATGCAATCATCATGGCCGCTTTGGCCAACAAAAAAATGGAGAAGCCTTCCGATGCTGGAAGACGCGTTCTTCGACATGAATCAATCGATCGATTGTTTCATTGGGTTATGGCGGCAAGCATATTGGTGCTGATTTTGACCGGTATCGCTCCAATCATTGGTCTGCGAATTTCTTGGTTAAATATCCATTGGATTTCAGGTTTGTTGCTGACTTTTGTGGTTACTTTCCATATTATTCGTTCTCTGTTTTGGCAGGATTTTAAATCGATAATATTGGCGCCTCGAGATTTTGGCGAACCCTTTGATTCGGCGAAGAAGCCTGGCAAATACTCCTTTGAACAAAAAGGTATGCACTGGGCAGTAACTGTTGTGGTGCTCGCAGTAATTGTGACCGGCTTATTGATGTTCTTACAAATCGATTCGCCATTTTGGGATCGCACCAACAGCATGCCAGAAGATCAGTTAGGTTTAGTTTTCTTGTTACACGGATTATCTACATTGGCTCTAGTTGCTTTGGCGTCTGCGCATATTTACTTTGCGCTTCGGCCAGAAAAAATCTTCTACACCCGATCAATGATATCTGGTTGGATTTCCGAAGATGAAATGACCGCGAATCACGACACTAGTCGTTGGTCTCCTAAAGAAGCCGATTAAGCAGTCAGAGTAGCAGTAGAAATGGAAGACGATATAGAAACGATTGAATCTGGCTATGAGTTCCTGTTGGCATATGCTGCACAGGGTAGACCGGCAGGTGTAGAGTCAGGCCCTGGTCCTCACGCAAGACCGACTATAGATGGTATGACCGCAGCGATGAAAAATATTGCAGCAGCTTTTGCTGAAAGTGCCAATGATTTTGAGCAAGTTATTGCCAATGACTGTCGCAATGCGGGTGCCGCCTTATCCTTCTTGTTATCACAAGAAAAAATTGGCTCAGAAGTTGTGGATAATCTGAATGCCTCAATTCACTTACGTGCAGTTCTCACGGATTTGTTCCTCTACAGCGAGGCTTTGAAACCCTTAGCTACAGGAGTTGAGTCTAGTGGCAGTGGCGAAGGTGGTGTTCAAACCTACGATGCAAGCAAGTCAAAAGACTCTTGATCTAAATTGAAAGCTTAGCCAGAAACCGAAAGTGGAAGAATAAAAACAGGGAGCTCCCTTTTTTTATTTCTTGCGTTAACTGAAAAATTTAACCGAACCTTTATCTCTAGTTTGCTACTCAATACTGCCGAATCCTAGAATTTATTCAACAGATTGATCCTCGAAGAGATTGATTAACAATATGATCGATTGGCCCTCCAGACTTCAACTTGCTCAGCTCCCCACGCCCGTCACTAAACTAGAAAAATTCTCTACGCAATTCGATGACGTCTCGATTTACGTAAAACGCGATGAGACCACTGGAGTCGAAGTTTCAGGAAATAAAATTCGCAAATTGGAATTCTCAATCGCCGAGGCTTTGGATCAATCCTGTGACACGCTAATTACCTGTGGCGGAGTACAATCGAATCACTGTCGTGCCACTGCGGTGCTCGGTGCTCGACTCGGTTTAAAAGTTCACCTAATTTTACGCGGCGAACAACCATCTAAGCCTGATGGAAATTTATTGATGGACTATTTAGCAGGAGCAGAAATTAGCTATTTGTCCCAGCAGGAGTGGCCTGCCCATATAGAGCTGGCTAAAAAACTGCAAATTGATTATTTGGCTACTGGAAATAAAGCACTGTTTATTCCAACTGGGGCTAGCGATGAAATTGGCCTTTGGGGATATATCTATGCTTGCCAAGAGTTGCAGCAGGATTTTCAAAACCTCGGCTTTGAACCTGACTATATTGTCACTGCCACTGGCTCAGGTGGAACCCAAGGAGGACTCATAGTCGGTGCTGATTTATTTGGTTTCACTGCAAAAATCGTCGCATTTAACGTCTCCGATAATGGTGAGTATTTTCGAAAAAAGATTAAGGAAGATGTGACACTGTGGATGAAAAGATATAAACAGCCCATTGATGTTGCAAATCTAACGATAAATACAATTGAAGGCTATCTGGGCCCGGGTTATGGAAGAGCTGGACCTGAGATTTTTGCTACTATCGCCGAATTGGCAGCAAGTGAAGGGTTATTTCTAGATCCAGTCTATACAGGAAAAGCCTTTCATGGCATGGTAAGCGAGCTAAAAAAAGGCGAAAGCGGCCAGCTGCCGGGTGCTCGTAAAGTGCTGTTCATTCATACCGGCGGTCTATTTGGGGTTTTCCCTCAACAGGGAAATTTTTCCTTCGAATAAACGGTTTGCTGAATTATCCATTTGCGAATTTGGTATCAGAATCATGACTCAGAATATTCTAGATAGAACTTCATTATCTTTACATTGCACCCGTATTATTTTTGTTGTTTCAGCATTGGTCATCAGTGTTGGAGTCTCCTCGGTTGTTGCTCAGGATGGAGTTGCGGGAGCTACATCATATGCAGCTGCTCCAACTCCAACCGCCGGGCCATACGATACAGATTATGAAGACTCTTTACTTACCGGTACGCGGCAACTAATCACTGACAGTCTTCGTTCTGGAGAAGGGTATTTCAGCGCTGACGGTGAACGTTTTATCTTCCAAAGCGAACAAGCCGGTGAAAACCCCTTCTATCAAATATTTGTGATGGATTTGAATACAGGGACAACTAGTAAGGTTTCACCAGGAATAGGCCTAACTACCTGTGCTTGGATTCACCCGACCCAAGACAAAATAATGTTTTCTTCAACCCACGAAGATCCAGATGCCTTGGCTAAACAAGCAGAAGAGATTGCAATTCGGCAGAGCGGAGTCGAACGGCCCTATGGCTGGGACTATGATCTGCATTACGATATCTATCAGGCAAACTCCGATGGTAGCGGCGTTGTGCGTTTAACCAGTTCGCCTGGTTATGATGCTGAAGGTTCCTACTCGGCTGATGGTTCTAAGATATTGTTTGCTTCAAATCGAGAAGCCTATCAACGCTCTTTGAGCCGGGCTGAACAAACTTTATTCGATGACGATACTGCCTATTTTATGGATCTCTACCTTATGGATGCCGATGGCTCTAATGTTGAGCAGTTAACTTTTTCACCTGGCTATGACGGCGGGCCGTTTTTTAGTCCGAATAATGAGCAGGTAGTTTGGCGCCGCTTCAATCCTGATGGCGACAGTGCAGAAATTTGGACGATGAATATTGATGGCAGTGACCAACGCCAATTAACCGCCGATGCCATGGTCTCCTGGGGCCCATATTTTCACCCTAGTGGCGAGTACATCATTTACTCAAGCAATGTTCTAGGTCATGCCAATTTCGAATTGTTCATGATCGACCCCTTGGGAATAAAAGGCCCAGTTCGCGTCACTAATACCGATGGTACGGATATACTGCCAGTATTTTCCCCTGATGGTGGCCAATTAGCGTGGAGTACGACCCGCACACCCGGTGGTGCTTCACAGATTCATATGAGTAATTGGGATCATGAGCGAGCCCTAGAACTATTAGGTCTGGATTAATAAGCGTCTAAACTAATGCGCAATCAAATCGTCACAGCGGTGCTAGTATTTGTTTTTGCGGGTGTCGCTCACCCACAGGATCAACGCTTTCAATCTAATGCTCAGACCGGCCAAGCTACGGCTCAGGCCGGATCTGATTTAGCGGCTAATACGCTGGCTGAAGATAATGTTAAAGAGGGCATCCACCACAATCTTGATGTCTTTCTAGATCCAATAAATGGGTCCATTCAAGTCAGCGATAGGATTACGTTTCCTGATTCCTACCTAGCTCAACCGCTCACTTTTTCTTTAAACGAAAATTTACGCATTATTGATAGCACTGAAGCTTATTCATCATTGCGAGCAAGCCCTCCTGCGGGCATTGTTAACAGCAATACCAGTCAAATGGCTACCGTTACTAACTATTCAATCAGACTAAACTCAAATAATCGTAATGAATTAACACTTAGTTATGAAGGGGTGATTAATGACTTAGCTGAACAGAACAGTGCTGAATATGCACAAAGCTTCGCCGAAACTACAGGCATTATTTCCGAACAAGGTATTTACCTTGGCGGCACATCATCCTGGATTCCGTATTTCGATGAAGAGTTGATTCGTTTCACACTGAAGACAACATTTTCTGAGAGAGCGAGCACCTGGTCTGCATTAAGTCAGGGAGAATTAACTTCATTAATATCGTCGGACATTGAATCAGATTCCTCCGAGAGTTATTGGCAAGTTACCCGACCAACCGAAGAAGTATTCTTGATCGCAGCGAATTTCACAGTGTATTCGCAACAGGCAGGCGATGTTGAGGTAATGGCCTATCTCCGTACTGCTGATCCTAACATCGCTGCAAAATATATGGATGCAACGGATAGATATTTACAACTCTATGAGCCGATGCTTGGAGACTATCCCTACAGCAAATTTGCATTGGTAGAAAATTTTTGGGAGACAGGCTATGGCATGCCGTCTTTCACTCTCTTAGGAGAACAAGTAATTCGTTTTCCCTTTATTCTGGAGTCCTCCTACCCCCACGAAATCTTGCACAACTGGTGGGGCAACGGTGTCTATCCCGATTACGATTCTGGCAATTGGAGTGAGGGGCTAACTGCTTACCTGGCAGACCATCTATTCCAAGAAATGGAAGGGCTAGGCCCCGAATATCGCAAAGAGATGCTTGCTCGTTACAAAAACTATGTTGCAAATAGCTCAGATTTCCCCTTGGCAGATTTTACTTCCAGAAACTCCGCGGCTTCTCAGGCCGTGGGCTACGGTAAGACGTTAATGTTGTGGCATATGCTACGCGTCGAAGTAGGTGATGAAGTGTTTCTGCAAGGCCTACGACAGTTCTATAGCGACTTTAAATTCAGCAGGGCTTCTTTTAATGACATAGCTAGCTTATTTTCAGAACTTAGTGGTTCCGATTTAAGCAATTTTTTTAACCAGTGGGTTAATCGAACTGGGGCGCCGAAACTATCGGTCGCTGTCGAAGAAGCAAACGGGAATATGGCGCGGATCATGTTTGCGCAGATCCATTCAGGCGACCCCTATGCATTGAAGGTACCAGTTGCACTCTTTTATGAAGGAGAAGAAGAACCTCAAATATTTGATATCGCCCTAGCGCAGAAACTCGATGGTGTTATGGCCGAAGATTATGAGCGATTGCAGGCGGTACTAGTTGATCCTTATTTCGATGTGTTTCGAACTCTCGATAGAGAAGAAACGCCACCGACGATCGGCGAACTGTTTGGCGCCGGGCAAATAACTTTTGTTCTTCCATCAACTGATCGTGAACACTGGGCACAGATGGCTGAATCATTTGGTCAGGGCGTGAATTTTACTATTGTGAATGGAGATGAAGTGGGATCCATTCCTGAAGACCAATCGGTTTGGATACTCGGCAAAGACAATCCCCTAGCTGAAACCTTGGCCATAGCAGCGGAGAATTATGGCGTTGAATTTAATGACTCTAATGTGACTTTGGCTGGCGGAGAAGTTAACTACACTAACAGAAGCTCAGTGCTTATCGCTCGACATCCATCCAACCCTGAGTTGGCCATCGGCTGGATTCATGTAGACGATATGATTGCGATGCCGGGCATGATTGAAAAATTGCCGCATTATGGTAAGTACTCCTACCTAAGCTTTTCTGGTGATGAGCCCACCAATGACATAAAGGGAGTCTGGTCCAGCTCTGAGTCACCATTGCGTTGGATCAAGCCTAATTTACTCAGTGTTGTTAATTTCGACGCACTACCTCCAACAGAGCCCATAGCCGTACTGCCTCCTAAATATCTCCCTGAGCAATTACTTCGTCACAGCCGAAAGTTAACTGATAGCAATATGCAAGGCAGGGGTTTGGGGTCTCTAGGCCTCGATTTAGCAGCACTTTATGTGGCTGATCAATTCCGAGCGGCGGGTTTGGTAGCGTTAGACGGCACCTATATTCAGCGTTGGGTGCAGTCGATTCCTGGAGCTGGCCTTACCAATATGGGCAACGTCATTGGGATGATCCCTGGCAGTAATCGTGACCTTAGTTCACAACCTATTATCATCGGTGCCCACTACGATCATTTGGGAGTAGATCCTGATACTGGCTTGCCGTTTGTTGGCGCCGACGATAATGCTTCAGGAATAAGTATTCTAATTGAAGTTGCTGCGAAGCTGGCCCGATCTTATTCACCCCAACGACCAATTATCTTTGTTGCTTTTACCGCGGAAGAATCAGGGTTACTCGGTTCCGAATATTTTATTAATAACCCACCGGCCGGCCTTGCGGCGGAGGACATGTTCGCCATGATAAATCTAGATACGGTCGGCCGCTTAGAGGGTCGTACCTTACAAATATTCTCTACTGAGAGCGCTTATGAGTGGCCTTTCATGGCTCAAGGCATCGGTTTTACTATCGGCGTAAATTCAACATTCCCCGCTGATACAATCGCCAGTAGTGATCATGTGAATTTTCTTAATGCTGGAATTCCTGCAATACATCTCTTTGCTGGCTTGCATTCAGATTATCATCAGACGTCTGACACAATCGAAAAACTAGATGCCGTGGGCATGTCTGACATCTCCTTATGGTTAGAAGAAGCGACAGTTTATCTGGCCGATCTCGCTGATCCTCTACGGGTAAATCTGGGCGGGGAGAATATAGCTGTAAGCAATGTTGCCGCAGGTGAGCGAGCTGCAAGTCTTGGTACTGTGCCTGATTTCGCATTTTCTGGAGAAGGAATCCGAATTACCGGAATTAGTCCAGAAGGTGCCGGCAAAAAGGCCGGATTAATCGCTGGTGATATTTTGCTGACCTACAATGGCGAGCCTATGGGAGATCTACAAAATTATTCAAATCTACTTCGAGCGTCAGCTCCAGGCGACAGTATTCAAATCGAAGTTCTACGCGGCGAAGAAATCATATCAGTTGAGGCTATTTTACAAGCTCGTTAAGGTTAGCTCTGGCTTCCTAAAGACCAAGAGTTCCAAAAAGCATTCCAGCCATTACAAATAAAATCGATAAGTACACCAGCATTCGATTCGTTTTGGTTCTCGGAGTCGCCCAGTTATATGATTCCTCTTCTACAAAAAGGGAGTTTTGTCCTTGTTTGAATAAATTCATGTTGTAGCTCCAATTTAGTTTTGTCCGCGCTAAATTAAACGATATTAGAGTGGCGACTTGGCAGCAGGAAAGAGGCAAAGTAATGGAGAATTCTGATGAAAAGTGGCAATTACAGTTTAAGGCGGCCGATACCATTACTTATCAGTGATCAAGTTCGTATCTACTCTCATAAATCTAGGCTTTCGCGCAATAAATCCCTCTTTTGTCATACAAACCGGATTGTTAGTCAGTTAGACTACCTCCTTAGTATTTCCTACACTAGACCTCAGATTGAGGGAGTTCATCTATGCGCTCTTGCCCATTAAATCTTCGAATATTTCAGCTATTTGGTGTTCTTCTTATGACAGCAACAGTCTCTTCTCTATTGCCCGCGCAATCCGCGAGATCAGAAAAAATCGTTATCGCTCATCGCGGTGCTAGTGGCTACTTGCCAGAGCACACGTTGCCGGCCAAGGCCATGGCCTACGCAATGGGCGCGGACTATATCGAGCAAGACGTGGTAATGACGAAAGATGATCAGTTAATTGTGCTGCATGATATTACTTTGGATAGAACCACCGATGTTGCAGATCGCTATCCTCAACGAATAAGAGATGATGGTCGCTTCTATGCTATCGACTTTACCTTGGAAGAGATTCGAACTCTTAATGCCAGCGAGGGTTTTAATCTGGTAGGCGGTGAAAAACAGCAACGCTATGAGCAACGCTTTCCTATGGCAACATCGTCATTCAGTGTGCCTACTTTTGCCGAAGAGATAGAATTAATTCAGGGATTGAACCGATCTACTGGTAAAGATGTCGGAATCTATCCGGAAATAAAGTCCCCCGAGTTCCATCGAGAGGCAGGTAAAGACATCAGTACTGCAGTGGTTAATCTATTGAAACATTATGGCTACACTAACAAATCTGACAAAATATATTTACAAACATTTAGTTATGAAGAGTTAGAGATGATTTCTACGCAAGTATTTCCCGCTGCTGGAGTCGAGTTGAATCTTGTCCAGCTTATAGGTAGCGAAGATTCTTACCGCTGGATGCTACAAGAAAACGGAATGACCAAGTTAGCAAATCATGCTGATGGCATCGGCCCGGAAAAAGGCCTAGTTGTCTCGCGTCGTTCGACTAAGGGTAATATAGAGATTTCCGAATTAGTCTCTCGGGCGCACGAGGCTGGCCTTAAAGTTCACCCATATACTTATAGATTAGATGCGGGGCAGGTGCCACAGTATGCTAACGATTTTGATGATTTGCTAAGGCTGCACTATTTTGAAGCCGATATAGATGGAGCATTTACAGATTTTCCAGACAGAGTAGTAGAGTTTTTGAAGGCGGTAAAATAAGATTCAGAAACTGTAACGTAAACCTAAGAACGCTGCACGGGGCGCTCCGGCTCCAAGAAATATGGGAATATCCATTTCATCGAATAATGGTAATCCCAATTCTGAGGGTTCTTCGCCCAGCAGCCCAAAAGTTTCGAACTCTTCATCAAAAAGATTGTCAACTTTAGCGAATATCTCTAAATTTTCACTTAGTGAATAGCGCGCCCTTAGTCCTGTCACTGTGTATCCATCGACATCGTTTAACTGGTTTGATTCGTCACCACGAATTATCTGACTATCATTACTGGTAATGTCCAAGCCAAGATTTAATCCATTGGCAAAGTCATAATCGAATGAAAGTTTAAACTGGTTTTGCGGAATGCCGGGAATCCTGTCGCCGCTCGTAACAAATATCTCACCTTCTTCGTCGGCAAAGTCATGATTAGGACTTAGAACGGTAAAATCATCTTCGAAAGTGGCATTGACATAACTGTAACTAAACAACCAATCTATAGACTGAATTTGACCGCGCAAGCTAGTCTCCACCCCATTTCTTCTGGTCTTATCCACGTTTGCGAACAATCCGGTTGATCGGCCAGTGGTTTGAAAAAGTATATCGTCAGTATTGGTGGTATTGAATAGCCCAAGGGAATAATTAAATTCGGAAATGAAACCACGAATTCCTAATTCAAAATTCTTAGCAATCACATCATTCAGCGGAGGGTCAGCGAGAAATGCGTTGGGAAGTCGACACTCGAAATCAACATCATCCGGATCCTCACCATCGGCAATTGCATATTGCACCGCTAGTTCGAAAACACCTTCATTGCAAGCTAGTTCTATGGGGGTCGGAGCTCTAGAGGATTCGCTATAGGAGCCATAGATATTATGATCCGCACTTGCTCGCCAGGTAAGTCCGATTGCTGGGTTTGTCCTGCGAAAATTATGATCACCGTTTAGCTCTGGTCGAATTCCGGACTTGTCTTTAAGTTGTACATCCGTATCGTTAGCACGGGCGGAAACTGTCAGCGCCAGCGTCTCACTCAGATCTATAGTATCGGTAAAATAGAGACTACTTGTTTCTGTTACCGCGCGAATAGATGAAGCTTCTTCATCTAAAAATGTTCCAGTGCCCAAGGCTTTAGTTAATCTTGATATGGGGTCAAGACCTGCAAGTTCGAGGACTGAATTAAAATCTGATTCCCCTTTGAAATAAGCACCGCCAATAATCAACTGATTATTGAAACCGAACAAACTGCCACCGACCGTCCATTGAAAATCCATGCCTGAACTTTTCTGTTCACGATCACTTATATTGTTAATGCCTTGATCTGAAAGAATGCCAGTCCCCGAAATCTCATCCTCTGCAAAATGTTCCAGATTAAATTCATCATCGGCGCCAAAAAGTAGAGAAGCTGTTTTGTTTAAAAAATCTTCAAGAGCATCTGCGGTTGCATATTGATTGCTGCACAAATCAGCAGTATTCAAGCTAATAGTTTCGAGGTCATCATCTTCGAGACCTGCCAGAAGTTGTTGACTACCACCTAATTCACAAACTGAGAATTCAGATCCATCGCCATTAAATGAATCTGTTTTGTTTTGACGGTAAAAAACATTGCCATTAAAATTTATATTGGTAGTTGCTTGATGACTAAAATCAAGACTTAGCATCTGCATGTCATTGGCGGTGATGTCGGGACCCGTGAAAAAAGCTTCTCGATCAATACCGAGTAGCTGAGTGGGTGCGGCACCGCTACCGATTAAGTCTGAGTCGGCATATTGCATGTTCATGTTAATTTCAGTGTGGTCCGCCCGCCAGCTAATACTGCTGTAAAGGTTTATCGCTTCGGATGCAGATTCATCTCGCCAGCCATCTTCCTCAAAATACTCGATGTTTACATAGTAAGCCACTTGATCATCATTCCAGCCGGATTCAAAATTACTATTAGTTCGTCCGAAGGAGCCAGCACTTATCTCAATGCTATTGCCTTGATAGTCAAAGCCATTTTTCATATTGATTGCGAGTGAACCGCCAAGACTATTTAGTCCGAAGAGCGGGTTAGCCCCCCCCACCAAAGTGATGTCCTGAATTGCCGATTGCGGGAGTAGGTCCCAATTTACCGTATCCCCGAGTGGCTCATTGATTCTTATGCCGTTTTGGTAAACCGCAAGCCCCTGTGCGAGGCCCAGTAATGGTGAGGCAGTAAATCCTCGGTACTGTAAATCTGGCTGTAAGGGATTATTTTGGGCGTCATTCAAAGAAATACTAGAAAAATTTTGCTTAAGGAAATCAGCAATACTAGTAGCATTGGAATTCTCTAACATGCGGGCATCTGCGGTTTGTATAGGGAACGGAATCTTTTCTTTGTCGATACCCGCACCTGCAGGTGTTATCCCAATAACGACGATCTCTTCTACAATCTCATCTGAATTCTGTAAGCTGTTCTGAGCGAAACAAACTTGTATCATTAGTAGACTTGCCAATGCCGTCAAAGTCGTTCTAGTGATACTTGTAAATCGTGGTTTCTGCATTTGTGATTTCATTAATTCGTTACTACTTGCTCGGTACTATCTATTAAATATTAATTCGCCGACATCTGCTCAAGGCGCGGAGTTAAAGAAATATTTTTCTTCACCAATAAGTATAACAGATGGATGTCATTACTGAATTCAGAATTCGTAGTTACTAAGGTTGATTTATGGAAGGCGATTGGTCCTAACGTAAATTGACGTGAACACAAACCCTAGGTAGATTTAGCTCTGCTTCGCAGAGCGGATAATTCTCAAGGAGACGGAATGGCGACGGTATTGGTTACAGGCGCAAATAGAGGCATAGGATTAGAATTTGTTCGACAACTGTTAGGCAGTAGTGATCGAGTAATTGCCACTTGTCGAAATTTCGCGGCTGCCACAGATCTGCAAACCCTCAAATTTGAAAACCCCGGATTAGAATTGCTGCAACTGGATGTAACTAGTAATGAATCAATAGACCAATTTGCAACATCACTTCAAGGTGCGGCAATTGATATTTTTATAAACAACGCCGGGGTTTATGGTCCAGGAGACGCGCATTTTGGCAATGTAACTGGTGAAAGCTGGGCGACAGTAATGCGGGTAAATGCAATTGCTCCTTTGTTATTAACTCAGGTTTTGATTGATAACTTCTCCAGAGGTGAAGGGAAAAAGCTGGTCTATATCACGTCAAAAATGGGCTCTATAAAAGACAATCAGGGCGGTGGCTCCTATGTCTATCGAAGTTCGAAGTCTGCCTTAAATGCAGTAGTGAAAAGCATTGCCGTGGACTTAGGTCGTGAAGGATTCTCAGCTGCTGTTCTCCACCCAGGCTGGGTACAAACAGATATGGGAGGCGCTAACGCTCTAATCGACACACAAACCAGTGTTTCTGGCATGTTATCTGTGATCGACAATTTGGATACCAGCAATACAGGAAGTTTTTTTAACTACGATGGCACGATTATTCCTTGGTAGATAACCTTGTTCCCCGGTAGGTTATTCTATAAAAGGGCAGGAAATTTGCGAATACCTAAGTAAGACTGCGGAGACTATTTTTGCATCAATTTGAACCGGGTTCCGGCTCATCTCGAGTCGAACATATCAAGCAATCATGTTAAGGTAGCGGCCTTTTTTCTCCTAGGTAGATTTAAGGCCATGACCTTGAAACTCACCAAGCTTAAATTGCATTTGTTATTGGCTTTTAGTCTTTTTTTCCAGACCAGTACAGTTTTTGCTCACGGTGGCGTCGTTTTAGAAAATGATGTTTGCCTTATTAATATTAATTTCTTGCAGGCGCATTTCACAGTCTTCCAACCAGAGTCTAGCCAGGATGATGAGTTCTGCGAAGACATCCCCGATTTAACCCGCTCAGTATTCGTTATGGAATATCTCCATGATTTATTACAGGACATGCGGGTCGACTTTCGAATCATTCGAGACGAAACCAACATTGGCAAATACGCTCAGTGGGATGATGTTCAACAGCTAGGCGACATTGAGGCATTAACCGTTTTTTATGAACCGCCAAGAATCGAAGAGAGTGGGTTTTTTAGCGCTAGCTATAATTTTGCAGACAAAGGTACATATATAGGTATCGTTACCGCTTCACATCCCACCGAAGTACGTGACTACAGCGCGGTATTCTATTTCCAAGTAGGTGGGGCCGATTTAGGATCATTGCCAATATTTGCTGCTCTGTTACTCTTAATTCAACTCGGCTACTGGTATTCTTATGGTGGTTATCAAAACTTTCGTGCAAGGCGCCGATAAATTTTAAGGAAGCAGTTTCTTTCAACTCAAGTGTGTCCAGTGAGCATCCATGAACGCCAAGATTCTGAGGTTGAACAAAGCAGGTATCCCCGTTTCTTGGTTGACTCGGGAGGAGACAGCGACATTATTGGTTAAAGATCTGGTAATTTGGTCACTGGGTAATACTGTGATGGAAATTCGCGGCGGGTATAATCGGATGGGTGTTCAATCTATTCTCAAACTACCGAGCATCGTTGCCTGTAACGGTAAGGTTCACAAGGAAAACTTCGATCCTCCCCTGGAGAACAAATTTCTCTTTCGCCGCGACAAAAATATTTGTCTTTATTGTGGAGGACAATTTCCTGTTACTCGACTCTCCCGAGACCATGTTCATCCGCTATCAAAGGGTGGCCATGATATTTGGACCAATGTAGTAACGTCTTGTCGCCGTTGCAACAATCGCAAGGCTGATAGAGTGCCAGAAGATGCCAACATGGAATTGCTGGCTATACCATTTGTTCCTAATCAATATGAATTTCTTTACCTCTCCAATCACAATGTACTGGCAGACCAAATGGAATTTCTAAGTGCCAGATTTTCGCGACACGTTAAGTTAAGCTAAGCGCGTTTATTGTTCAGTAAAATGCACTAATCATTGACAGAAATTCCTCACTCACCTTGTTCGCTCTTCTCAAAGAATGTTTATCTTTTCAATTAACTAAACAGCTGCTTGCAAGTCTCCAATAGCAAATTTATGCTAGTATGCTGTACGCTCGAAATTCTCTTAAGAAAAATTGATGCACACCCCCATAGTTAAAAACCTTAAAGGCTTTTTTTTGTCACTTACCGCTGCTCTTCTATGGGGTATGTTGCCGGTTGCACTGAAAGAGCTACTCGCTGAAATGAGTGCGAGTACTATCGTTTGGTACAGATTTCTTGTCGCCGGTTTAGTGTTGTTGATTTGGCTTGGAGCGCGGGGCCAACTTCCAAAGTTGACTAAGGTAAATTCTCGAATTAGATGGTTCTTGGCAATCGCCGCGATTGGTCTGAGTAGCAACTACTATCTATTTTCCTTTAGTTTAAATTTTATTAATGGCGAAACCAGCGAGGCAGTGATTCAGCTAACGACATTATTTCTAATTATAGGTGGCGTGCTGATTTACAAAGAACCATTTGTTGGAGTACAGAAAATTGGCACTGCGCTAATTGTTCTCGGACTGATTCTCTTTTTTAATGACCGTTTGAGTGAATTGGTAAATACCGACAATACTGAAACTATCGGCGTACTAATCGTAGTTGCTGCCGCAATTACCTGGACAGTTTATGCGCTATTACAAAAGCGCCTTTTGTTGAATTATTCTTCAGTTCAAATACTTTTTCTTATCTACTGGTTTTCAATTTTTGCTTTACTGCCATTTATAACACCAACTAGCCTTTTCCAATTGTCTTTTTTACAGCTAGGATTACTATTGTTTTGCTGTATAAATACGTTGGTTGCGTACGGATGTTTCGCCGAGGCTCTGAATTGCTGGGACGCTTCCAAGGTCAGCGCCACACTGGCTTTAGCTCCTTTGTTCACCATTAGCTCTCTAAAAGTAGTGGTATTTTTCGTTCCTAGCTATGAATATTCGGACCGCCTTGGCTGGCTTTCCCTATTCGGGGCCTGCCTACTAGTAATTGGCTCGGTGCTCACTGCTCTAATGCCCTATATCTCTCAGCTGCGTTCCCTGCGGAAGGCAAATATTTCCGTGCAGTAGTCTGCAATTCTGCCGAACCTAAGAATCTCGCTGCTGGTCTTTATAACCGTTGACAGCAGAACGGAAATGCTAAAAACTCCTAGATCTTCTAAATAAAAAAAGCAGAATCAGAACCTTGCGTGCTAAGTAATCCTTATGCATTAATAACAAAAACTATCGGGTAACAATATGAGAAAAATAACTTCCAGCAAGTCATTGCCTGTATTAGTACTATTATTTTTCTGCAGTTCACTTTTTGCGGATGTCAGTCGTATTGAAGTCACCAGCCGCGAAACATTATCGGACCCGGCAAGCAACTTTAGCTATGAAGTTATTAATGGTGTTCTTTATTTGACCCTTGATCCCTCAGACTCTATTAATGCTGCGATTATCGATATCTCTCATGCTCCAGTGAATGCTGATGGTTTGGTAGAATATGCTGCGGATTTTAAGATGTTGGTTCCACCTGCCTCTATAGCCAATGGGGGACTGCTCTATAACGTCAATAATAGAGGTGGCAGTCGAGTAGCTCCAGAAACTTCACTGAGCCACCCGATGAGCAAAATGGGTTTCACTTATCTAGTAACAGGCTGGATTAATGAACTTTCTCCAAGGAGCGGTAGGTTGAGATTGCATGCCCCCATAGTAGGAAGTGTGGAACAGCCTATTACTGGCGATGTCCGTTATGAAGTCAGCGTTGGCCGAGATTCAAATGATGTAAATATTGCGGGGGGTGGACACCTTGCCTATGAGCCCACACAAGAAGGGTTGCGCACAGCTACTTTGAATCATCGCTTGTATCAAGATGACCCGAGGATTCTAGTTGAAAGATCTCAATTTTCTCTCGACGTAAAAGCTGAAACCGACAGCAACCAACCAATAGTTACTCTAAACCTTGAGGGTGGTTTCCTCGCTGGTCATATCTACGAACTTATCTATGAGGCAAAGAACCCAGTATTGGCTGGTGCTGGTATGGCAGCCATACGGGATATGGTTGCCTTGATTCGATATGGTGGAGAGGCTAGCAGCGAATTAGATCAGCTAAATCTTCCCGAGATCGAAAATACAGTCGCTTGGGGCAATAGCCAAAGTGGGAGGCTACTGAGGCAATTCATGTATGACGGTTTTAACGCCGATCTTGCAGGCCGAAAAGTTTTCGATGGAGTTATTCCGGTAATCGCTGGTTCTGGCTACGGTATGTTTAATAATCGTTTCGCCATGCCAACCCGTACCAACGGTCAACATTCTAATCATTTATATCCTAATGATTTCTTTCCATTTACCTACGGAGAAAGTACGGATCCCTTTACCGGTCGTACTGAAGGAATCTTAAGTAATGCCAGAGCGTCAAACACAGTACCAAAAGTCATGCATATTCAAACATCAAATGAATATTGGGTTCGTGGTGGATCCCTGCCTCACACTAACCCTCAGGGCACAGCGGATGCTCAGCTGCCAGCGGAGGTTCGCTTTTATACCATAGGTGGTTCGCAACATGGCTCTGGTAGTGGTGCTCCGCGCGCTGCCGGTAATGGTCAATTGCCGCCAAACCCCAATATGTGGGCACCGTTTGCGGATTCACTAATAGTCGCTATGTATAACTGGGTTGCTCACGATCAGCAGCCACCAGCATCGCGGTACCCTCGTATCGCCGATGGCACCTTGGTGCCGTCTCACACAGAAAGGGGTATAAACAGAGATGCCTGGAATAGGCTTTACGGTATTGTCTACCCGAGCGCGATTTACACAGTAGGCTTTGCTAATTATGGTGATAGATGGAGAGAAGAACGAATTATCGATATCCATCCAACAAGTACTGATATGTTCTATCGCACATTAGTACCAGCAGTTAATACTGATAATAACGATTTCCCCCATAGCACTGTGCTTCCACCCTTGACACAAGTGCCACTTGCAACATTTACTCCGTGGAATTTGCGTGCCATTGAAACAGGGGCTGAAAAATCCCTAGCACGCCTCTCGGGAGGTTATATTCCCTTTTCACCAAATACGGCAACAGCGGTGCAGTCTAGAGATCCAAGAAATTCGATAGCTGGCTTATATTCTTCATTTAAGAATTACCTAGAAAAATATGAAGCGGCCACCGACACGCTTATTGAAGAAGGTTATTTGCTACCAGGCTTTAAAGAAACTATTTTAAATATTGCTCGCAATAATAATGCAGTATTTGAATAAAAAATTATTAGTATAGGTGACTAACAAAAGGCCTGAGTAGCACATTATTCAGGTCTTTTGCGTTTCTAGGTCGAATTATTATCCTGCCCGATTAGCACAGCTTCGCTTTTGACGATATGTTTGCGGATATTGCGCATCAATAGAGTTGCCTTTTCTTCGGTATTAAAAGTTGCTGAGCCGGCATCTGCAGTTTTGTTAATTTTTGTTCTTACGGTGCAATTGTTAGACATTGAGTCGTCCTCCTGCTCGTCAAAACCTTGATTGTATCATTGTGCGATTATTCAACATCTTGGAGTGCTGGGGAAAGCTAGATTTATTATTGTAAAAAACGGAAAGTTCGCTGGAACTATCTTGAGATGAGTTCGACCGAGGAATTTTGTGAATGCTGGATGAAAGCTTACCCTATGCCCTATGCGAGTCTGTTAAATAAACTACAGAGTGATTTAGAATCAGTCTAGTCGTCGATTCAGACTGACCTAATCGTCACCTGCCAGGTCAAGGCTAACCGGGGGAAGTCTTGGTAATGAGCAGCGATGAGGTGTGGCGTCAGTGCTTGCGTCAGCTACATTATTTGCGCCGTTCAGGTTAAGAAAGCTTTGGTTGCCAGCTTCGCCTAGGCAAACAAGCTTATCACTACTACCACCATCCTTAATTAAGCCGCCCCAAACGACATTGGGAATCGAGCTGCCATTTTCTTCGAACCAGGGCACCAGGTAAGGGCTCTCGGTCGCTTCGCCACCATTCACGAAATTATTATCATGCACATAAATTTGTTCAGGGTAAGGGTCATAGTTTTCATCGCTCACCACGCGGCCATTCAAAACGAAACTATAAATCATAATATTGAGGCTTTTGTTGCCTTCAAAGCGATTGCCAAATACTTCGATGTTGTCATTAGCCAGAACTAATAAGCCGGAGCCAGCAGGAACATTACCAACTATATTTCCTTCTGGTGCAAAGTTTTCTTGGTTGTTACCAAAGATCTCATTATTAAAAATACGCGTGGACTGACCACCTTGAACTGGCAGATTAGGTAAATCAAAAACTAAAATTCCACCGGTGTTGTTGGTGACTACATTGTCATAGACATCAGCAAAAGTAGAATTCTCAATCTCAATCCCAGCAACATTGTATTCTGCGCGAGAATTCCGAACTACAATTTGATTAGACTGACCAACATAGATACCCGCATCTGAGGCTCCTATTGCTATAGAGCCATCAATAAGTAAGTTCGTAGTTTGCACTGGGTAGATGCCGTAGGCACCATTTTCTGTGTGAGCTCCACGTGTCCATTCTGTGCGTACTCGACGAATGATGACATTGGTGCTTTGATTAATTTTTAGTGCATCACCAATGGGGTCTTCGATCGCCAGGTCCTCAATTGTGAAGTTATCAGCGCTCACTAATAGACCTTCAGCACCCTGGGCTTGGTTTTTGAACGAAAGAATCGATTCGTCCATGCCTTCCCCGCGTAAAGTAACTCCGGGTACCGTTAGTGAAAGACTGCGAGTAAACTCATGGACTCCTGAAGGAATAGCGATGACATCACCAGGCTGCGCTTCAATCAATTGAGTTTGAAAGGTTTCCGCAAAACTTAGTTCTGGCGCTTGCGGTTCAGATTCTCCGCAACTTATAAGCATCAGCGGGATTGATAGAGTAAATAGTGATTTTTGGATGTTTGTCGGTAAAGTCATGAGTCTCTCCTACAATAGCGCGTCGAATTAAGATGATCTCGCGATATCTAGTGTATGAAGGGGTAGTGGCCGGAACCCTAGAGCACAATAATGCCACAATTGATCAAATCTCGATATTAAAGACAGCTATCGACTTATTGAGGCCACCGCTTACAAGGTTCAATATAGCTGCTATTGAATTACTCTCGTGCTCTTCAGGCTAGCGATCAACCACTTCAAACATCCAAGTATCACCGGTGGCGATAGATTCTGTGGAAGAGATACTGCCGCCTCCATACTTACGACCAAACTCGTTAAGAATGGGCAGGACATTTGGCCCATCCATTACTCTAATCAGGCGTTGTTCATAGATTTTGCCATCAATTCTGAAAATAACCCGGTCATCGTTTTCAAGATAATGAGGCCACTGCTTCCAGATAGCCCCATAGTTGGTATTCATGTAGCCACTCACAATAAACAAGCGGCCATTATTTACTCCCAGCCACACGGTTCTGGATGTGCTTGGGTCCAGGGTCTGGAATTCTATTTCACCGCGATCTTTCAAGAATTCCCAACTATCAGGAGCTGCGCTGATTTCTCCAGAAGAAAAAGGGCCACCAGAAAAGATAGCTATCGGGCCATCACTAAAGCGCATGCTGAATAGGAACAAACCGATGGCTAGAACAATCGACGCAATGAGTATACCGACCCACTTTACCAAAACTTTCATTTCTTACATCTCCTTTTTTATGACAACAAACCACTAATTGCTCGAATGCGATGACTTTCGCTATCAGTCACATAAACGAGTCCATTATGTACACAAACACCATGAGGGCGATTTAGCTTACATAACAATGGGTCACCATCTGGTCCATCGCCTCTCTCCCCACTACCCAGTACTGTATCAATAATCCCAGTTGTCAGTGACATGCGCCGAATAACATGGTTTTCGGTATCAACGAT
Organism: Gammaproteobacteria bacterium; assembly: GCA_012960305.1. Lineage (GTDB taxonomy): Bacteria > Pseudomonadota > Gammaproteobacteria > Pseudomonadales > Pseudohongiellaceae > UBA9145. Next base: position 136,400 of record DUBM01000021.1, read on the forward strand.
GTACAGGCAATTGTCCGTTCTGGAATAGGCTATCCCCTTAGGGCCATTAAACGTCGCGTTCATCGCGGCGCCATCATCGCCGGTATAACCTTTTTCTCCAGTCCCAGCGATGCGTTGTAAACGATTACCACGTAAATCCAGTTGATAAACCGCATTACCCTCCCGCAGCACAAGATAGGCATTACCGTCAGGATCCGTATCAAGGGATCGGGGCCCAAGTAGAGGAGTTCCGGTTAAAGGTCCGCTGTCTGGAGTGGCTTCTCGCTTGCCGGTACCTGAGAGAGTGGAAATAATTCCAGTTTCTCGGCTCACAATTCGCAGTCGACTATTGCCAATGTCACAAATTAATAGATTGCCTTGAGAGTCGAAAGCAATGGAATGAGGCTGCCGTAGTTGTGATACGACTCCTTGGCCTCCATCACCCGAATCTCCTGGCTCGCCATTGCCGGCCAGCGTGGTGACCAAGCCAGTTTGGCCCGCTATTCGTCTCACTGCGTGAGCATCCCGTTCCACCACATAGAGATTTCCCTGTTGGTCCCAGCGAATTTCATGGGGGGCTGAGAATGCTGTTTCCAATGGGCGTCTAGATTCTGACATGTAGCCCTTCTCACCATTGCCAGCAACGGTACTCAGTCGCAGGTTTCTCAAGTCGATCCGCCGAATACGGCCGCTATCTACCTCGCAAAAATAGAGGGCATTGTCTGGCCCCGGCACAATGCCGTAGGGATTGTTTACCATTGTTTCTGTGGCAACCACTCCACTGGGTCCTTCAGCCTCATAGCCCGCTATGCCGTTGCCAGCCACCGTAAATACCTCTGAGCCTTGTGCGAAACTTCGCAAAGGAAAGCTTGCCAGTAGGCTGGAAGTTGCAACTTTGTGGAGAAATTGACGCCGAGAGGATGAAGTCATGGATTTTCCCTTTTTCAATTCTTTTCATCGACTATACAACAATCTTGGGCTCTCGTGCTGCCCAATGGGCTAGCTATTCTTAATTGATTGCGGTAAAAACAGCACAACAACAAGACTGTATGCTTAGGAGAAAACCATGTGTGATCAAGATACTCAAAAAGATGTAGACGAATATTTACGCCGCCATCCCGAAATGACTCGAAGAGACTTTACTAAATTCGCCACTGTTGCTGGCTTGGCCATGATGTTACCACCTGTAGCTAATGCGCAATCGGTTACCGAGACTGATGTGGAAATAACCACGCCAGACGGTGTAGCCGACTGTTATTTTGTCCACCCTGCTAATGGCAGCCATGCGGCAGTGCTGGTTTGGCCAGATATTTTAGGTTTGCGACCTGGTTTTCGGGAAATGGGTAAGCGCCTCGCACGCTCAGGATATTCCGTACTGGTAGTTAATCCTTTTTATCGCAGTGCTCATGCTCCGGTGGTTAGCCTCGGAGCGAGTTTTGGTCAACCTGAGGTTCGAAACCACGTGATGCCAATGGCTCGTGCTCTAAACGCTGACACACACTTTACCGATGCCCGCGCTTTCCAAGGCTGGTTAGATCAGCAAGATGCTGTCGATACTAGTCGTGGTATTGGTACAACAGGTTACTGCATGGGTGGGCCCATGGTCATGCGAACAGTCGCAGCTGTTCCAGATCGTTTTAAAGCGGGTGGCACTTTTCACGGTGGCGGTCTTGCAACAGGCGAGGCGAATAGCCCGCATTTGTTGATACCAGACACTACAGCGAGCATGCTTCACTGCGTGGCAGAAAACGATGATGCCAATGATCCAGATGCGAAAAATACTTTACGTGAAGCTTATGGTGCGGCCAATCTTTCAGCGGAGATAGAAGTTTATACAGATACTCTGCATGGTTGGTGTGCCATCGATTCAACTGTCTACCACCAAGAACAAGCAGAACGAGCCTGGGGTCGGTTATTAGCATTATTTGAAACTGCGCTGGCATAGCTATTTTATTACCGCTCATTAAACTAAAAGATTTGTCAGCATTTCTAATCTAAGTATTTTCATGAATTATTCTTAATAACTATATTATGGAATATTCACGTTTGTTTTATTGGTCCAAAAAATATCTATGCCGCCGAAACTATTATCACTGCGGCTGGAAAACCAAGAAAATGTATCAGAACCGGGTGGTAGAGCAGGGCACATATCCGCGCCTGCAGTATTTACTTGTGGCCCTAAATTGGTAGCAGGTCCCCAGTTATTTTCTCCCAGTTGCTGCGAGCCCCATAAATCCATACCACCAAATCCTCCAGGTCTCCCTGAAGTAAAATACACCATACCGTTTTCATCTTGAGTGAAATGGAATTCCTCTGCAGTGGTATTGATATTAGGGCCTTGATTCACTGGTTCCATCCAATTGCCGGCACTGTCTTGTTGCGAACAGTAGATGTCGGACCCACCGAAGCCACCTGCTCTCCTGGAGGCAAAACAAAGCGTCTCACCATCCTGTAAAATTGCTGGACAGTGTTCGTTGCCTTCGTCTGTGCTAATAGGGAATCCAATCAGTTCTGGCTCTGTCCAATTGCCGTTAACCTTTCGCGTGATAAACAAGTCAGTAGCATTGTTTGGTGAAGTTGTCGCGGAACGATCCGACTTAAAATAAATCGTATTGCCGTCAGCCGTTATCCAAGGCTCGCGATCATCACCGAGGCGCAGGGGGTCTACATTCGTTGCGGGTGCAGCATTTATCGGTATACCCATATTAACCGGCGTATTCCAGCTACCTGTTTCTTCGTTAAAGGTAGCGATATATAAATCTTTGGGGTCACCCGGCGCTACAGCCATGTCTTCTCGAGCGCTGCAATAAACCATGGTGCCATCATCGGCGAAAGATAGTTCACCCTCTGCCCACATGGTATTGATAGGGGCGCCAAAATTATGTACAGCCCTATCAACCCAGCTTTGTGCAGTCGCAGTTGAAAAACCAAACACACAGCTTAATACCGCCAATACACTGATCTTAGAAAATTTCATTGAACATGCTTTCATTTTTTAATCCTCACAATTAATCTTCAATCACTACTATACTAGATAAAAATTATAGAGAAATTTTAAGAGCGAGATTCCACTCTAAATGTCCACCACCTATCTGCTCGTGGTGTCCCGGTGTCTGGAGCTGGATTGCCAGGTCCACCGTGCATTTGTAATTTTGCTACGCGAGCCGCCCATGCTCGATCCATAGTTGTAGCATCAGTAATGCGATTTAATTGAACTTTATATACAACTCCATCAAGCCGCATAGAACCTACTTCATTTTCACCAACTTTGCTGGCCCAGTATTTTGTGTCGCAAACCGAACAACTTAAATACATTTCCCCTTCTGAAGTGGCCATACAATTTAAGTTAATAGAATGAGGGCGAATGCCTGCATAGATTTGCAATTGACAAAGTGGAACCTGATTGGCAAACGACCAATCATCTACTTGAGCATCGCCATTGTCGCCAAATAAAAAGCCACCGGGAGTTCGTTCACATGGGCACACAGAAGAGTAAATCAGAAATCCGATAATGCCCCCCACAATAAGCACTCCAAATGAAGCGATAATCGCTAGTTTTACTTTGGAAGTTCCTGAAACCGCTGCTTGTTCATTCATGCCACAACCTCTCGGGTTTTTGATTTTATTTTAGGGTATCGTTAAAGCTAGTTCCTATCCTGTTAGGCGGTGATCTAACACCATTTGTTCTGTTAATGTCATTCCAAATTCTGGCTCGGAAGGGCTAGTAAATAACCATTGTCCACCTTGCTGGCATTGCGTCTAGAATACTAGAGCCTTTGGGAGGACTTTCAGTCATGTTACAGATGGAGGCGGTTAATGCAATCGGAAAGGCATTCCCAACTGCGATTGTGGAGATCTAATGCCAGCCAACATCATGCGCTTAAAATTGCGCGCCCCCTGAGCTTGATCGGTAACAGAACCTCAATTGGTTTGATAGATTTTCGGGCGATCTCGCTCAGTGCCACCAAGCAGTCCATAGACTGGCATACCTGTGTTTTTAAGGGCCGTACTCCTTACTTTTGACACTGAAATAAATTGAACTAATAAAATTTACCGAATCACTAGAGAAATTCAGGCAATTAATTAGCACTAACTTCCTGCCCACTTTCTAGTTCGAATAGTGCTCGCAATATTCGGCGCCACTGGATGTACTGTTCTTCCATGGTGCCACTTAATCCGTGAACATCTTTATTTAAATCCAGAATAGCCGGCGCTATTTCTCGATTAAAGCCAGAAGCCAACTCTCTAAACTCCTGCTGATATATTTTGCTCCAACGATAACGGTCGTAACGTTGAGTAAGAGATAGGAAACTTCTGGAGCGGCCATATTGATCAGGGTTGAATGCACGTTGAGCAGTGTTTTCTTCCTCGTTGATTTGATCAAATGAGTAACGTCGCCAGATGATGTAAGCAACCTGCATTTCATTGTGCAGGGCTTCGTAATATTGATCTACTGTATCGATAAACAGATGATGACGAAGTCGCATGTCCTCGATGCGGGCCAACATAGGATCATTTTCTGCGAGCAAACTGGATACTAGCAATCTACCATCGATGGTTTTGTTCAAGGTGTAGCTAAAGGTCTCGGGCGAAAGGTCATTGGCATAGACCATTTGAGAAACTCGACGCAGGTCAACAAGGTTCGAAGTATCGAAAGTTTTTTTAACTGCCAGCAAATCATTAGCAATTTGGTCATAGATATCCTGGAAAGGATCAACAAAGCCAGTAGCATCGAATTGGTTGGCATTGGTAAACCGGGTTGATGCGGGATAGTCGCTTTCATAGGCTGCATCAGCATAAACTTTATCCAGCCACAATCTCCCAGTGCTGTCCTCTGCTTGGATCTGCAAGTGTAAATCAATGCCATCAGATTTTAGTACTGTACCTTTTATCTGAAGATCTAGAGAGGGGTCGAATTCAGGTAAGACTCGCACTGCCCCCCATTGATTTGAATCCAGTAACGTGTCGCGAAGCACATAAGGTAGATAATGAGTTTCGTTGTCCCGAATCTCGGCGAAAACCCAGTCGCCGAATCTTTGAGCGTCCTGCCCATTCGGTTGAGTTTCAAAGACAAGTACTCCGATATCTAATTGCTGTTCTGGCGCTGGAGTATCAATACTCCGATTAAGTGTAACGCTACCAACCGGAGGAATAAGAATCACTTTGGGCTCGATCGCAGTTTGTCCACATGCTGTCAACAGTAAGCAAATGCAAAGAAAAAAGGTTGGAGACGCACGAAACTTAAAAGAGGGTGGGGTACTAAAAAAGATGTGTGAAGTCAGGCGCGAAAACATTAGATTGCCCTATTCTAATATTGTGGTCTGGCTGCAAACTTTGCCGCGAGTAATCGTCTGGGTGCAGTTGAATGGACCCGAGGAAGCATCATAGCGATTAAAGGCTTGAATCAAATTAAACGGAGCTGAATCTCGACTAGAAATACTAACCACCATTCTCAATACCTTGGTATTGGAAGAGACGCTAAAGCGATGCATGATGTCTAAATCTCCGGGTAGTGCGGTACGAAACACAAGTTGCTGTCTGTCCCAGCCGCACATCTCCGCGCCATGGTCGCTGGAAAAAGTTTCAGTTGGGCCTTCTGCCAGGGTACACACCAAATCAGCTTCACCACGGCGCTCGATCCGGACCTCGTTTCGATCTTGATAAATCTCCATGGTGGTTTGGCGGCTTACGTATTCAGCCAGCCGTGCCAGGTCAACTATGCTCGAGCCACGAGCACGACTGGAATTAAGGTTGATATTACCTATGGATACCGAAGGGCCTAACACGCCAGCGCCGCCGGTAGACTGTATCGCCGAGCGTTCCTGGCGAATAGTCATCATCCGACTGAGTTCATCTTCCCACTTGTCGCTGCGTTGGAAGTCCTTTTCCCATGAGCCAGAAAAGTTAAGTCGCAATGGATTATCGAGATTTAGTCTAGGTAGATGTTCAATTTCGGCAACAGCATCGCCAACATCTGCAGGAGCGCCTAATATTGCTTCCTGGGCGAAAATTTGGCCTGTGCCGCCGCCACTAGTCGTAGCCACAGCAAAGGCTAGGGCTAGAGCCTTAGAACCGTTAAAAGAGTATTTTTTGAGCCACTTAACCATCATTTCTCTATAATACGTCAGTCGCTACAATATTGTAGCCCTTCGTTACTATACGCAGGCGTTCCACTAAGTATGCAGGTCTGCGGTATTGAGGAAATTTCCTCAGTTTTTGTGCTGATTGCGGGCTCGCTGTCACAACTAAAATTCGTTCTCCATGAACCTATTACGAACAGCCATTTTTCGAGTGAGTTGATTTTGTGCTTGAGATAAGCAGTAACAGGGAGCATGGACTTTCGATGATAGTGATTTTATGCTGCAATCAGTACTATTGCTGTGTTCTCAATTGCAACCGGTCCTTGAATAATAATTCCAATAGGAGGTATTTAGCGTGCCAAAACCTAACCGAGTCAAATTCCAATTTATTTCTCTGTTTGCAATCCTGCTCATCACGCCTTTGCTTAGCGCCCAGCAAGATTTCAGTGCAGTAGAAATAGTTCCACATCATGTTGCTGGCAGTTTCTATTATCTTGAAGGTGCAGGTGGCAACATCGGACTATCTGTTGGAGAAGATGGCGTAATAATGATTGATGACCAATTTGCGCCACTCACAGATAAGATAATTGCCGCGATATCCCAACTCAATAACGGTGAGATTCGTTTTCTTATCAATACTCATGTCCATGGCGATCATACTGGCGGCAACGAGAATATGGGTAAGAGAGGAGTGTTGATTCTTGCGCGCGATGAAGTTCGAGTTCGACTCAGCGAACAATCCCCTGAGGAAGCTTTGCCAGTACTAACTTATAACGACACGATAACAATCCATCTAAACGGTGAGGAAGTGCATGCATTCTCGGTTTCTCCGGCTCATACTGATGGTGATTCCTTTATTCACTTCCGAACCTCTGATGTTATTCACACCGGCGATGTTTTTCGCACTACAGCTTTTCCAGTCATCGACACTAATAATGGGGGCACACTTAATGGCACTTTGGCCGCTCTTGGCAGATTGATAGGAGTTGCTGGCCCTGACACTAAAATTGTTCCTGGACATGGAGTAGTTTCTAATCGTATGGACGTCATAGGATTTCGTGACATGATTCTAGATGTAAAGTCCCGAGTTGAGCCCATGATTGCGCAAGGAATGAGCTATGATCAGGTTTCTGCAGCAGATCCAACCAGCGCTTACAATGCTAGATATGGCGATTCAGAAAGGTTTCTTCGGGCCCTCTATTCTGAACTGAGCGGACAACCCTAATAAGCAAAATATCTCGATAAGCTATTTATAATTTCTATTCAAGACCATGTGAGCGCAGATGAAATCTAAAACCAGACTAGTTCAATTACTATTAGCTTGCAGTGTGTTATTTGCCAAGCAAATTGTTTTAGCTGCAGATAGTGGTGACTTATTGGCAATTTTTTGGCAGGCCGAAACTACAACACAACTGCAAAATAGTCGTGAACAGTTAATAAACGAAGCTGGAGATGCGGACACGCTTTATCAATGGTTACGGGCTGGGCCAAACTATTCCGCTGATGTGCCAAAGGGTCAACAAGAAAGTGCTCGAGTCACTGCAGATGGGACTCGTTTTCCCTACGTTTTCCTAATTCCTAAAACTTACAATCCAGCTACTAGTTATCCAGTGGAATTCATATTACATGGTGGTGTAAGTCGTCCTGAATGGGAAGCTGGCGGTGGTTGGTGGCGTCGAGGTTACGATTCACTTAAGCAGGAAGATCGCATCATCGTCGTGCCAGCATCATGGATAGATGCTTTTTGGTGGCATGAGAATCAAGCAGAGAGCCTACCGGAAATTCTCAAAACTCTTAAACGAACTTACAACATCGATGATAATCGTGTAAGCCTGAGCGGTGTCTCCGATGGTGGCACCGGAGTGTATTTCTTTGCCTTTAAACAACCAACACCCTGGTCGGTTTTTCTCCCATATATTGGTCATCCAGGAGTATTGAGAAATCCTCAAAGTGGCGGTGGTTATAGTTTGTATTTTGAAAATCTTATGAATAAACCCCTCTACATAGTTAATGGAGAAAACGATCGGCTTTATCCCGTATCTGCAGTACAGCCCTTTATTGACATCCTCGACGAAGTTGGCGTGAATCATATCTTCAAAGCAATCGCTGGTGGTGGCCACAATACCGACTGGCTCCCCGATGAAAAGCCGATGATTGAAGAATTCAAGTCGGCCAATCCTCGAGATGCGTTTCCAGAAAATGTGCAATGGGTTGCCGATCGCACCGATAAATATAATCGCAATCTGTGGATCAGAGTAGATGGTCTTAATAGCGCAAATAACCAGGGATTAGTGCAGGCAACTCGGCAAGGAAATTTGATTGATGTTACTGCGCGTGGTGTAACTGAATTTACTCTATTGCTAAATCCTGAGGAGGTAGATTTTTCTAAAGAAGTAGAAGTCAGAGTAAACTCCGAAGAAGTATTTAACGCCCGCGTTAGTCAGAGCATGGAAACACTTTTAGATTGGGCTGCAGAAGATTTGGATAAATCAATGCTGTATACCGTGGAGCTCCTTATTAGTGGTTACTAGAAAGCCGCGAAGTTCTGACGCTATAGTGGGATAGGACACATCTTTATTCCTCTATTGTTAGAACTGAAGTATATAATTTATCGGAGGTTTATGTATTTTCTTTGCTATTCTCGCAAGCTCCAAATTATAGAATAGGCTATTGATTTATATTGTTAATTCTTCATTTTATTAAGGGCAAACCAAGCAAAATTATCTGTACAAGATTGCTCGACAGAGGCTGCATCTCGGCTCGCAGGTTGTTGCTAGCTAATTCAACTTGCAGAAGCAGGAATAGAGGAGAAAAATTAGCCGCGGCATTAATATCGTACGCACAGGCGAAAGTTAGAAATCTAATAAGCCTTCCGCTAACGTCTAAAACTATTCCCAACAAAATTGCCTCCAATAACCACTTGATCAATCCCTTTCTTTGATGGTCAGGTCGATAGTGACCATTATCTATGGAATTAGTACACTCTACCCCATGGGAAATAGAATTCAGAAGGGCGGCTTACAAGTTGCCTCAGAACTGGCAAGGTTTATAGATGAAGAATTATTACCTTCACTGCAACTTAGTGGAGAAATTTTTTGGTCAGGGTTCGAATCGCTCATCTATCAACTATCTGATCGAAATCAACAGCTATTGCACACGCGAAATCAACTGCAAGAAAAAATTGATCATTGGCATCGCTCCCATCCAGGCAAAATCAATCTTCAAGAGTACAAGAAATTCTTAAGAGAAATCTCTTACCTAATCGACGTTGGTGATGACTTTTCTATTACTACTGAAAATATTGATAACGAGATAGCCTTCCAGGCAGGGCCCCAGCTAGTCGTGCCGGTAAAAAATGCTCGCTTTGCACTAAACGCGGCCAACGCCCGTTGGGGTAGTCTCTACGATGCGCTTTATGGAACCGATGTTATTCCTGAAACAGACGGGGCCGAAAGAGCCGGCGAATATAATCCCATTCGCGGCGCAAAGGTCATTGAATATGCCCGTGAATTCTTGGATCTTGCTTGCCCTTTAGTTGACGAGAGCCACAAAAGCGTTTTGGCTTATTCCATCGTACAAGGCGAGCTGCAAGCAAAGTGCGGTTCATCATCAACAACTTTGCAAGACAATACCCAACTAAAAGGCTATCGCGGTCAGGCCGAGCAGCCTAGCTCATTCCTATTTCTCAATAATAACTTGCACATCGAAATTCAGATCGACCCGAAATCCCAGATCGGACAAACAGACAAGGCAGGAGTCAAAGACATAGTTCTAGAAGCAGCCATTACCGCTATTCAGGACTGTGAAGATTCCGTGGCAGCAGTAGACGCCGCAGATAAAGTTGATGTCTATCGTAATTGGCTGGGATTAATTCGAGGCGATCTGAAAGAATCGTTTCTTAAAACAGGTTCTTCAAAAACTAGAGTACTTGAGAAGGACCGAGACTTTACTTCCTTAAACGGGGAGAGTTTCTCCTTGCAAGGAAGAAGTCTATTACTGGTTCGAAACGTCGGCCATTTAATGAGAAATCCTGCCATCATTGATGGTCAGGGCAAAGAAGTTTTTGAAGGCATAATGGATGCTGTTATTACCGCGGCAGTAGGATCTATCGATGTCAACAAGTTGAATCTGCTGAGCAATTCTAGGTGTGGCAGTATTTACATCGTTAAACCGAAGATGCACGGTCCAGATGAAGTAGCTTTTACTTCTGAACTTTTTGCTGCTGTAGAAAAATTATTAGATATGGCACCGAATACAATTAAAGTCGGCATCATGGATGAAGAGCGACGAACATCAGTTAATTTAAAGGAATGTATTCGAGCAGCGAAAGACAGAGTAGCGTTTATTAATACCGGTTTCCTCGACCGTACCGGAGATGAAATACATACCAGCATGGCGGCAGGCGCTATGGTGCCAAAGGCAGAAATGAAGACCACCGCTTGGATATCTTCCTACGAGGATAATAATGTCGATGTTGGCCTGGCTTGTGGTCTGCAGGGAAGAGCACAGATTGGTAAAGGTATGTGGGCCATGCCGGATCTAATGGCGAGGATGATGGATGAGAAGATCGGTCATCCTCTGGCTGGTGCAAATACCGCATGGGTGCCTTCACCTACTGCCGCCGTATTGCATGCTTTACACTATCATCATGTTAATGTGCAGGCACAGCAAGAAGAATTGCGATCGAGAACGCCAGCGTCATTAGATGAACTACTAACAATTCCAGTTTTGGAAGATCCATTATCTCAAAGCGCGGAAAAAATCCAACATGAACTAGACAACAATGCCCAGGGAATTCTGGGCTATGTAGTGCGTTGGATAGACCAGGGCATTGGTTGTTCTAAAGTGCCTGACATTGATAATATTGGTTTGATGGAAGATCGCGCCACATTAAGAATATCAAGTCAACATATTGCTAATTGGATAGTCCATGAAGTGTGTAGCGAATCCCAAGTCAGGCAGACACTTGAGAAAATGGCAGCGGTTGTAGATCAACAAAATGTTCACGATCCGCTCTATCAAGCCATGGTTGGTAATTTCGAAAACTCGATTGCTTTCCAAGCAGCTTGCGACTTGGTGTTTAAGGGAACCGAGCAGCCCAATGGGTATACGGAACCATTATTACACGCACGAAGAATCAAGAAAAAGACCAGTTAAGAATGTAATTCTTTAACCGCTTGGGCTGCAATCACCTGCCACGCAATATTTCGTTTTAGTTGAAGTTCAAATTTATTCCTGATTAATACGAAAAACATTTAGGAGATAATAAAATGAGCAAGTTAACAAAAGGGTAACTTATAAAGACGGCAAACAAGATGGCCTATTCGAGAGCTATTCTCAGAATGGAGCGCTGGAGCTTAGAGAGAATTACAAAGATGGTGAACTTGATGGTTTGCGGGAAGAGTATCGTGAGGATGGAACGCTGGAATATAGAATGGATTTCAAAGATGGCGAACTGTTAAGGGGTTGTGGTGGGCCGGGTTGCACAGACTTTAACTAGCTTATCCCCTCCATCCTCTTACGCACGATCTCAAGTATAGCTTCTCTCCGTTCTTCCCTGACCAGGTTATGCAAATACGACAACTGCACTGCTGCAACTGACATACCCCCAGACGAAAGCTTCTGGATTGTTGCAATTTTAGTGGCCACAGATCCAATTGTTGTAGTATCGTTTCAGACGTTTTGAACCTGATGAGGAAATAAAATGAGGATACTCATTCATTGCCTGACGATGACCGGTCTCATTGCTTGTGCAGCTAGTGCTGCAGCCCATCACAGTTTTGCTGCAGAATTTTCCTATGAACTCTTCGGCACCAAAGAAGGAAAGGTTGTCGAGGTGCACTACGTTAATCCTCATGCCCGTATTTTCTTCGCTGTTAAAAATGAAAACGATGAAGAGGAAATATGGGATGCCCAGACCTTTCCCCCCGCAACCCTGCTCGGCCAAGGCTGGCGCAGGGGCACTATTAAGGTAGGTGACCGAATTATTCTCCAAGGCAACCTAGGACTAGAAAACAGCCGCAAGCTGTGGATCAGCACAATGACTCTGGAGAATGGCACAGTCATTTACCCTAATGGGGGAAGAGATAATTGATAGCGAAGAGCAAAGTGAGAGTTCTCGGTTTTTTTCTAACGGTTTTGATGGTGAACACCTGTTTGGCTCAGTTAGAAGGTGAATGGTACCTGACGATAAATCATGTTGCAGAACGTTTGGGAGTGATTAGCTTCGAGCGAAGGGAAGGCGAACTACGTGCCTTCGTGGACGGTGGGCCAGCCGATTTCGATATGGAAGGCAACCGGCTAGAAATGGATGTTGATTACCGTAATGGCGGCGGGCGACTCCTCAGCCGTCATTTCACAGGCACCCTAAATGGTGACTCCTTGTCGGGAACACTGGTGGCTGAACATGACGACTCTACCGGTACTTGGCTGGCCGAACGATTTGTACCGGAAACCGCGTTGCCTGCAGCGCCCGTGGATTTAAGTGGTATCTGGTCGCGAATTTCCGCTGGCATGGAAAAAGTGTTCCTGGACTACACCGACTCGGCTCAGGCTATAGTTGACGATTACAATTATCTGGATGATCCTGGTCTGCGTTGTAATTCCCCTGGCCTGGTACGGATTTCAGGCTGGCCTTATCCCATGGAAATCATACAGAACGACCGACAGGTGACTATTCTTTATGAAAGTTTCCGTGAAGTTCGGCGAATTTACATGGATGGCCGAGATATTCCCGAAGATTTTCCTGCTTCTGCCATGGGGTATTCCACTGGCCACTGGGAAGGCAGTACCCTAGTGGTCGAAACTTCTCTGCTGAAACCGAATTTTGTCGACCAGGCGGGACAACCCGTGTCGGGTAACGCCAAGATTAGAGAACGTATAGTCCTTAGTGAAGACGGTCAAAACCTTCGCAGTCTGTTAACTCTTCATGACCCGGAAAATTACAAAATGCCCATCGTAAGATTCAGACAGTGGCGAAAGACCCCGGAAAGAACAATGATGGAATATGACTGCGATTCGTATCCCTTTTACCGTGGGCTGGAACTGGAAGGCAAACTGGGTGACTTCTTGGAGCGAGTGCGTCAGCGTCAATGAAGCTATCTGTTAACCACACTGCCTGTTTAGCTAGTCTGAGGTAATTCGATCCCTCGAATAAACAGCTCAAATTTTTCAGTGGTGAAGGTCTTGCCTTGGCCGATTGCCCTTTTTGAGTTCCGTCCCTGTGATTCAGGGTTTGTATTCTCGTTGTTCTGCAGATTCCAGAATAGTGCGCAAAGCCGGGATGTCGGCAGAGTCTGGTTGGTTGTTCGGTAGCGAACGGATGTAGGCGAAGATATCGTTCACTCCTTCATCACTGAGTGCGTTGGCCGGGTAGTTGGGCATGCTAGTGGAAGGAAGCACAGGCGCAACATCAGCCCGGGCGCGCAAAAAGGCACGGAAGATTTCTTCGTTCACCAGCCAGGGACTGCCTGTGTTGTTAAGATCCACGCGGCCATAACCGGAATAACCATGACACGCATAGCAGCCGTGGTCGTAATAGAGTTGCGCGCCCGCGTTGGCATCGCTAATTACTGGCTCCTGTTGTGCAGTAGCCGCAGGCGCAGTAAATCCGATAAGCAACCCTGTTACGCTGATTACTAGAATTTTCATCTGCTATCTCCTATCGCGGCTGCGTGACTACATCGATCAGGTAAGGTTTGCCGTTTTTTACTGATCTCACTCCACGATCCAGTGCTGCGGTCAGCAGAGCCGGATTCTCGATGGGACCTTCGCTATCCATACCATAAGCTTGGGCCATCTTGCTGTAGTCGATGAAGGGATCGCGCAGTACACAACCTATATGACCACGATCTGTGCCACGGCCCCGAACGCCGGCCAGGTACTGGAGGAACATGTATTCCTGGTGCCAAGCCCGGTTGTTATGCATGACGGTTAACATTGGTAGCTCGTGGTGCACTGCGGTCCAAAGTGCACCTGGGGAGTAATTAAGATCCCCATCAGGCTGCACGTTTACGACGAAGCGCCCGCGGCTCCGAGCAGCCAACGCCGCCCCAACACAGGCGCCTGGACCATAGCCCATTCCCCCAGCGCCCTGGGTACCAAGAAAGCTATAGGGTTTGTTATGTTCCCAGAGCTCTCGGTGGTGGGCGCCAGAGAAGTTGCTGGGAGAAGCGAGACACCAGTCTTCATTCATGATCAGTGGCCACAGTTCCGCATAGATGCGGGCAGTGCTGACGGGACTGAGGTCCCAGCCTTTTTTCTTCTCTTCCACAGCTACTCTCAGCGCAGTGAGAAAAGTCTCTCGATTGGTGCGGGCATGCCGCGCTTTGCGCTGCTCAATCTCGCGCTGCTTTGCTGGGGTTATCAAGCGGCTCAGTTCACCGATTATTAATGGAATACTGGCTTGGGCGTCCACCTTGAGCACGGTTCCTTGGGGCTGCCGTGGACTTCGATCCAGAGGAGTCGGTTCACTCCCTGGAGGAGCCGGGGCATAATCCTCTCGCAGGCTACCAAAACCAATGCCCATGACATCACGCTGAGCCGTTAGTGAATTTACTATAGGACGCTTAAGTGAAAGATCGGAGGCGTCGGCTTCCAGTCCCAGTACATAATCATAATTGGACTCTGCACCAGGCCCACAAAGCGGATGACGCTGCGGAAAACCCATGGGCCCCCCGGTAGAAGTAGTAGAAGTGCTGGCTCCAATCAGCTCGGCCAGTTCTACTGCGGCCCCAATGCCCTTAGGCGTACGAAACATGCCGGTTTCGAGCCGTGGGTTTGAAGCATTGAGTAGTTTCTCTGCGATGTCCTTTGCTGTCGCAGTATCTACGCCTTCGATGACGGCAGGTCGGAATCGCGGTAGATCAAAATCCTGGGCTTCTTCTTTCTGAAGTTCTATGTCGATGACCACCATGGCGGGGCCGGTGGGGGGGGTGACTGCCTGTCGGTAGGCTTCATGCAGGGTGTCGATACATTCGGATAATGTTGTCGGTTGGGCATCCCACTTGGTGAAACTGCGGCACATGGCTGCCATGTCATCGGCGGTATGAGCCTGGATGAAACCAACATCGCGGCCTACAATCAGCAACATCGGCGTGCCAGTATTGTAGGCTTGGAAGATGGACATTGATGCGTGCTGAATGCCAAGGGTGCCATGCAGCATGACTGCCATCGGTCTGCCTTCCGCCTTAGCGTAGCCATTTGCCATATCCACTGATGATTCTTCGTGCAGGGCAGTAATAAATTCGGGCATATGATTAGGTGGAGAACCATAGTTGGCGATGGATTCCTGGATGCCTTCAAAGCTTGAGCCATTGTTGGAGGCAACAAACTCAATTCCCATTTCCTTCAGTGCTTGCACCATTAAGTCCGAACCCGGGCGCACTACCCCGCGGCTATCCGGAGCAGGGAGCTCCACTAGGCCAGCATCGCGCTGCATCTGCTGGTAGGAGGGTGCGGTAAAAGATGCTCGGTAAGCCGATGGCTCCTGGGCTCTGGCAACGGGTGTAACTGCCAACGCAGCTGCGCCGGTGGCCGCCCCCTTAAGAAAGCCGCGTCGATCTACTGTGGTGGCAGAAGGATCCTTCGGTTGTTCAGGTTTTTTACTACTCATTTAGATCCCCTCGTTTAACGGTTGGATGGAATACTACCAGAGTGTTTTGTATTGTGCGGATTAGGCACAAAAATCAATTAGCACATGTGCAAAGTCAAGCGCTATGACGCCCACTTGATTTGGCAATTTTCTTAAAGAGATTTACAAATATTAAAAATTGAATCCAACATAATTCTCAGCCAGTGCCACCGAAGCTGCTTTCGAATCACTTAAATAATATAACTCAGCTTGTTGCAGTCGACGCTGGAATTGATTGTCATCGGGGAACTTATGCAGCAATGAAGTCATGTACCAAGAGAAGCGTTCTCCTCGCCAGACACGGCGTAAGCAATTCGCAGAATAAGAATTCAACAAATCATCGGATCCGTTTTGGTACCAGGCTGACAGAGCTTGGCCTAAAAAGCGGACATCGGAAATAGCGAGATTCATGCCCTTAGCGCCAGTTGGCGGTACAATATGAGCGGCATCCCCGGCCAGAAAAAGACGACCGTGGCGCATCGTTTCGCAAACAAAACTGCGCATGGGTGTAATGCTTTTTTCGAGTATCTCGCCTTCCGTCAGTGCCCAGTCGGGCACTGTTTCGAGACGTGTGTGCAGTTCCTGCCAAATCCTGTCATTGGACCAGTCTTCAATAACATCATCTAGAGGACATTGGATGTAGTTTCGGGTAACCGTACGCGAACGCATACTGTGGAGGGCGAACCCGGTCGCACTGTTCGAGTAAATCAGCTCTTCCGAAGAAGGCGCTGCTTGCACCAGGACTCCTAACCATGCAAAGGGATAGGACTGATCGAAGCTGGAAATTACATCTTCTGGGATCGTTTTGCGACTAACGCCGTGGAAACCGTCGCAACCGATAATGAAATCACAGTTGAGTTTGTGGTTTTCGCCAGCTAGTAAGTACTCAATGAATGGCTCTTCGCTCAGCTGATCGTGAATGCTTACCTTATCGACTTCGAAAGAAATCTGGCCACCGGCGGTGAGCCTCGCAGCAATGATGTCTTTTACGACTTCCTGCTGGCCGTAAACGGTTATCCCTTTACCGTCCGTCAGTTCGTCGAAGTTTATGCGATGAGAGCGGTTGCCAAAACGAATCTCGAAGCCGTGATGTTGCATGCCTTCCCTCTGCAACCGTTCGCCGAGCCCAACTTCGCTTAACAGGGTTACTGAGGCTTGCTCAAGCACTCCCGCCCGCACGCGGCTTTCTACGTAGTCTTTGCTGTGTTTTTCCAGCACTACCGATTCAATGCCATGGAGATGCAGAACATGGGAGAGCAGCAGCCCGGCCGGGCCGGCGCCAATTATGCCAACTTGAGTCTGCACTATTCTGGATATCTTCTTATTGTTTAAAGGGATTACCCCCGGCATTGCCGCGGAATTAGCTGTCTTGTTGCTACAAAGCCTGATTATGGCAACACTAATGACTTTTTTACACAGTGAAAGTGATATCTCTCTACTCTCTGATCCGAGAAAACAGTAAATCTGTTGCGACGACTGTGTCACAAGTCCCGGACGATAGATTTGCTGATGCGCCGACGATTGGGCGGAATCGTGTCATACTCTGGTTAGAAGGGATTTAGATGATTGTTTGTTGGTCGCCGAAATGCCTAATTTCTATCTATCTGGTAAGCTTGCAGAACCCACGATGTAGCAAGCAGAACTATGAAGAGGCGGGCAGATAAGCGAATGCCGTTAGTAGTAACTAAGATTGATCGATCGGCGCAGCAATTCGCCGATACTCTCGCGAATTATGGTGTTGCTACGGTACACGAAGCGCAAGGTCGCAAGGGCCTGCTCGATGCAAAGCTAAGGCCGATCTATCGACCCGCATCGATTGCGGGAACAGCAATCACCTGCGAGGTTGCTCCCGGCGACAACTGGATGATTCACGTTGCTGTCGAGCAATGCCAGGCAGGTGATGTGCTCGTCGTGTCTCCGACGAGCCCGTGCGAAGACGGCTACTTTGGGGACCTGTTGGCAACGTCCCTGAAGGCCCAAGGCGTCAGGGGACTGGTCATCGATGCTGGAGTTCGGGATGTAGCGGCTCTAACCGAGATGCGGTTTCCGGTCTGGTCGGCGGCGATATGTGCTCAGGGTACTGTCAAAGAGACAGTTGCTAATGTGAATACAAGTATTATCTGCGCTAAACAGCGAATTGCTCCCGGCGACCTCGTTGTTGCTGACGACGACGGCGTGGTCATCGTCCGCAAAGAAGAAGCTGAAACTGTTTTCGAAAAGGCCAGGCAACGGGTGGCCAACGAGGAAGAGAAGCGCACGCGATTTGAAGCCGGTGATCTGGGCCTCGACATATATGGAATGCGTGAGCGACTGGCCGAAAAGGGCCTGCGCTACGTAGAGTCCGAGCCAGACGATTGATCGATGCAGATCGCTATTCCTACAACTGTCATGCGCGGTGGCACGTCCAAGGGTCTTTACTTCCTTTGCGATGACCTGCCAAGGGACCTGAAGCAGCGGGACCGCGTATTGCTCGCCGCAATGGGTTCCCCAGACGCCCGGCAGATTAATGGCATGGGTGGGGCACACCCACTGACGAGCAAGGTCGCAATCATATCACCGTCAGATGACGATGCTGCGGACATCGACTACCTGTTCCTGCAGGTTGTCGTCGGTAAGGTGCAAGTCAGCGACAGTCAAAACTGTGGAAACATCCTCGCTGGCGTAGGACCGTTTGCGGTCGAACGAGGACTGGTTGAAGCACAAGATGGTGTAACAACCGTACGAATCCGCATGCTCAATTCGGGTGGCATTGCCGTCGCCCAGATTAACACACCGAGTGGCCAGGTGACTTACGCGGGCGACGCGAGCATTGACGGCGTGCCTGGGACCGCGGCGCCGATCATGATCGACTTTGCGGATGTCGCCGGTACTAACTGCGGTGCGCTCTTGCCAACGGGAAATGTTGCAGACGAAGTTGATGGCGTAGAGGTAACGGCTATCGACAACGGCATGCCGGTCGTGATGCTGCGGGCACGAGACCTCGGAAAGACCGGCTATGAATCACCAGGAGAGCTGGAGGCGGATGCCGAGCTAAAGTCTCGCGTTGAATCGATCCGCTTGCAGGCCGGACCGATGATGAACCTGGGCGATGTCGCGGACAAGACCGTGCCCAAGATAAGCCTTATCGCGCCGGCACAGTACGGTGGCATCATTTCCACGCGGACCTTCATCCCGCACCGAGTACACCAGGCGATCGGCGTCCTTGGTGCAGCCAGCGTAGCGGCAGGGTGCTGTATCCCGGGCAGTGTCGCCGATGGGGTTACGACCATCGTCGATGGCGGGCGGCTCGAGGTGGAGCATCCGTCGGGACGATTCACTGTCGATATAGACATCGCACAAGAGCGCGGGGGTTTCCACGTGACTCGCTCCGCACTACTGCGCACGGCACGCAAACTCATGGACGGCAACGTCTACGTGTCGGAAGAGTTGACGACATGCTGATCATCGACTGTCACGGTCACTACACAACAACCCCGGACGGGCACCAGGCGTTTCGCAAGGAGCAGCTCGCAAGGCTCGAAGACCCGTCATTGCCGCTACCTGCCCCGGCTGACATCAGTGATGACGAGATTCGCGAAAGCGTCGAGAAGAACCAGCTCAAATTACTCAAGGAACGTGGCGCCGATCTGACAATCTTCTCACCGCGCGCATCAGCCATGGCGCATCACATAGGTGATCCAGATACCGCGATGGACTGGGCTCGGGCGAACAATGATCTGATCAAACGCGTTGTCGAACTTTACCCTATGAACTTCGTCGGTGGCGCACAACTGCCGCAGGTGGCCGGCGAGTCGCTGGAAGGGCCAATTGAAGAACTGGAGCGCGCCGTTAACGAACTCGGCTTCGTCGGCTGTAACCTGACACCCGATCCATCAGGTGGCCACTGGACGTCGCCGCCATTGACGGACCGTTACTGGTACCCCATTTACGAGAAGCTCGTCGAACTCGACGTTCCCGCGATGATCCATGTGTCGGCGAGCTGCAACCCTTGCTTCCATGCAACCGGTGCACATTACATCAATGCCGACACGACGGCCTTCATGCAACTCGTTCAGGGTGACCTGTTCGCAGACTTCCCGGACCTGAGATTGATCATTCCGCATGGGGGTGGTGCGGTTCCTTACCACTGGGGCCGTTACCGCGGGCTGGCAGACATGCTGAAGCAACCCGACCTGTCAGGGCACGTCATGAAGAACGTGTTCTTTGATACTTGCGTGTATCATCAGCCGGGCATCAACCTGTTATTCGAGGTCATTGACATCGACAATGTACTGTTTGCGTCGGAGATGGTCGGCGCAGTGCGTGGCATCGATCCGCAGACTGGCCAATACTTTGATGACACCAAGCGTTACGTCGATCACCTCGACCTCAGCGATGAAGACCAGCACAAGGTATTCGAACTCAACGCGCGGCGCATCTATCCGCGACTCGACGCACACCTTGAGGCACAAGGCCGATGAGCGAGGCTACTTTCCAGATGGACAACGGTTGGTTCGAGTTCCACTCGAACCCGTCAGTGCCCGATTTTAAGGTGCCGGCCGGCGCCATCGATGCGCATTGTCACGTGTTCGGACCAGGCGACGTATTCCCGTATGCGCCAACCCGCAAATACACCCCGTGCGATGCATCGAAGGACCAGTTATTCGCTTTGCGGGACCACCTCGGGTTCGAGCGCAGCGTCATCGTGCAGGCAACCTGCCACGGCGCGGATAATCGCGCACTCGTGGATGCGATCGCACATTCGGATGGCAAGGCTCGCGGTATCGCAACCGTGTCAGCCGCCATTAGTGACGATGAACTGCTTGAGCTTGATTCCGCAGGGGTTCGTGGCGTGCGATTCAGCTTTGTCAAACGACTCGTTGACGTGCTACCACACGATACTCTTACCGAAGTCGCTGAACGTATCCAGCCACTCGGGTGGCATCTGGTCATCTACGTTGAGTCGCAGGACCTTCCCGATTTGTCCGAATTCTTCGCGTCGCTGCCGGGCACGATGGTGTTCGATCACATGGCTCGCCCGGACGTCATGCAGGCTATCAACGGTAAGGGGTTCGATCAGTTCATGCGGCTGCTGACTGATAACGAGAATATGTGGACGAAGGTCAGCTGCCCGGATCGGCTGACCCTGGCCGGACCGCCCAGGTACGACGATGTTGTTCCGTTCGCGAAACGCGTCGTCGAAATATTCCCCGATCGCACACTGTGGGGTACCGATTGGCCACACCCGAACATGACCTCGCACATGCCCGACGACGGCAAGCTTGTGGATTTCATACCCAGGATTGCTGTGAGCGACGAGTTGCAACGTAAATTGCTGGTCGACAATCCGATGCGACTCTACTGGCCCGAGGAGTTCAATAATGGCCCTTGATAAACCGTATGCGGACATTCCCGGGACCACTATTTTTGACGCCGATCAGGCACGCATGGGGTATCACCTCAACCAGTTCTGCATGTCCCTCATGAAGGTTGAGTGTCGCGAGCGATTCAAATCTGATGAACGTGTGTACCTCGACGTGTGGCCGATGACAGAAGACCAAAGGCAGGCCGTTCTCGACCGAGACTACAACCGAATGATCGAACTCGGGGGCAACGTCTATTTTCTCGCCAAAATCTTCTTGTCAGATGGTCAGTCATTCGAACAGGCAGCTGCGGCCATGACGGGCGTCACGCGTGAGGAGTACCGGAAGATGATGCTGAGCGGAGGGCGTAGCCCTGAAGGTAACCGTTACAAGAGGGAGCAGTAGATGGCCAGGATCACTGCAGGTGTCGCAAGTTCACACGTACCGGCGATCGGTGTGGCTGTCGACCTTGGAAAAACGGAGGATGAATACTGGGCGCCTTTGTTCAGGGGCTACGAATTCACCAAGCAGTGGATCGTGGAAGAAAAACCCGATGTCGTTCTTCTTGTGTACAACGACCATGCATCAGCATTCGGTCTGGATATGATTCCGACGTTTGCCATCGGTTGCGGCGAAAATTTCAAACCGGCCGACGAAGGCTGGGGCGCTCGCCCAGTGCCCGAGGTTCAGGGCTGCCCCGATCTTGCCTGGCACATCATGCAGTCTGTTATTCAGGATGATTTCGACCTGACGGTTGTCAACGAGATGGATGTTGACCACGGTCTGACTGTCCCATTGTCGTTGATGTTCGGGCAGCCGGAAGAGTGGCCGTGCAAGGTAATCCCATTGGCTGTCAATGTGGTTGTGTATCCGCCGCCATCCGGCCAGCGTTGCTACAACCTGGGCAAGGCACTGCGCCGCGCGGTCGACAGTTTCGATGAAGACTTCAATGTTCAGATCTGGGGCACCGGCGGTATGAGCCACCAGCTTCAGGGGCCTCGTGCGGGGTTGATCAACAAGAAGTGGGACAAGGAATTCTTCGATCGACTCGTCAATGAGCCCGATGAGTTGGCAGCGATGCCGCACATCGACTACTTGCGTGAAGCGGGGTCAGAAGGCGTTGAGCTCGTCATGTGGTTGGTCATGCGAGGCGCGCTCAATCGCGATGTCAAAGAGCTGCACCGCTTTTATCACGTACCGGCGTCCAATACGGCAGTCGGGCACCTGATTCTCGAAAACAATCTCTAAATGGAGCTCCATATGAAAGTAGTTTTGGCAGGCGCAGGAGCATTCGGTAAGAAACACCTTGAGGGCTTCAGGAACATTGATGGAGTCGAGTGCGTCTCAGTGGTTGGTAGACGCCTGGGGCCGACCAAGGAAATCGCTGAGGAGTACGGAATTCCCCATGCATGCACCGACCTCGCAGAAGCGTTGGCTCAGCCCGCAGTTGATGCAGCCATACTGTGTACCCCCACCCAAATGCATGCCAAACAGGCCATTCAGTGCATGGATGCCGGGAAACACGTGCAGGTCGAGATTCCGTTAGCCGATTCTCTCGCTGACGCCGAAGCGGTATTGGTAAAACAAGAAGAAACTGGGCTCGTTGCAATGTGCGGCCACACACGTCGCTTCAACCCATCGCACCAATGGGTTCATAACAAGATTGTGGCAGGCGAGCTGAGCATCCAGCAGATGGATGTGCAGACGTACTTTTTCCGTCGCAAAAACATAAATGCCACTGGTGAACCCAGATCGTGGACAGACCATTTGTTGTGGCATCACGCGGCGCACACAGTTGATCTATTTGCCTATCAGACCGGTGAGCGTATCGTGCAGGTCAACGGAATCGAAGGGCCGCATCACCCGGAACTGGGTATCGCGATGGATATGTCGATCCAAATAAAAACCGAAAGCGGAAAAATCTGCACATTATCGTTGTCTTTCAATAACGATGGACCGCTTGGCACGTTCTTCCGCTACATCTGTGACAACGGCACCTACATTGCGCGGTACGATGATCTTGTCGATGGTCACGAAAATGCGATTGACGTGTCCGGCGTGGATGTTTCGATGAACGGCATCGAACTGCAGGACCGAGAGTTCTTTGCGGCAATTGCGAAAGGGCGCGAACCTAACTCGTCTGTTGCCCAGGTTCTGGATTGTTACCGCGTGCTTCACGAGGTGGAGCAGCAGTTCGTCGGGTAGCACAGTAGCTGTCACCAATGATTTTGATCGGGATTTTCAGGAGTTGCTAGCTCCTTCCCCCATTTGGTGGAAACTAGGTAGGGGCAACTCTGGAAAACTAAAGAGAATTAAACTGATTATATAATCAGGGGGACTTGTGAAAATTGTTTATAAATTGATTATTGCTTTTATAGCTATATCGATTTTTTATGTAAGTTTGAACTTTGCTGCTTCGGAACTAGGTGGTGAAGTCGTACAATTGATAAGAAATGATTCGGAAGGAAGCACAAAAAATATCAGAGTATGGATTGTAGATGCTCGTAACCAGGCTTGGATTGAACATGGAGACATAAACTCCTATTGGATAAATCGATTGAGTAGTGAGCCAAAAGTTTCACTTATACGTGGTGGAGTCGAAATAAAATATACAGCAGTGACAGATATCGACTCTCACGAGATATACCATGACCTCAGAAGAGAAAAGTATGGTATTGCCGATAGGATAATTGAGCTTCTGTCTTTTGGTGCGGCTCATAGGAACAACTGCACAGGGATCCCTGTTCGATTGGATCCAGTGTGAACAAAAAAACTTAGTTTGCAATGGTTTGGCTTAAATTGGTAATCGTCCAATCCTGGCTCTTCCACTAAAGGTTTATCGCGATGACCCAGTTCGAATTCGCTGATCTACAACCCGCTAGCACGGCTCCAGACCTGACACAATACGGAATCATTGATGCCAGTGAAATCGTCTATAACCCCAGTTATGAGTTCCTCATAGAAGCTCAACAAAAGATGCTAGAGTATGAAGGTGAATTTCAACCTCGTGGTTTGTAGGGTGACGAAGCGCTGGTGCACTTTCGCAAGGTCTTTAATTCGCTACTAAAAGAAGAACGGGAAAAATATTCTTTTCACACACTAAAAGTAGGAAATACTATTATTTAGTTTTACCTCGAGGTTCAATTATGCAACGGCAGTGGATATATACCGGAATTATTTTCTTTCTATTCTTAGTTCTCGTTTTTGGCGTGCCGCTTTTTCCGGAGTTAATGGCGGTAGAAATAATAGGTCCCATGAACCTCGGCATGTTGACTTTTCTACTACTGCATATACTTACACCCGCGCTAGCCTTTAGCTACTTAAAGCAAATACAGGGAGAATAGATCTAATGGGCATCTTTCTATTCTTCGTTATTATTGTTGGCACTATCGGATTAACCATAGTAGCTTCGAGAAGGACCTCCAGTGCGGCTGACTTTTTTGTAGCTAACGAAAAAATTGGTGGCGTTTCAAATGGCTTTGCCATCGCCGGCGACTTTATGTCGGCAGCAACTTTGTTAGGTATTACTGCAATAATCTTTGGTGCAGGCTACGATGCGGTCATTTACCTTGGTGCACCTCTGGGCGCATTCTCCATCATGATTTATTTAATGACTGATAAATTAAAAGCGCTTGGTAAATACAGTTTTACTGATATTATTTGCAGTCGCTTAAAAGAAAAACCTATTCGTATTCTCGCCGCGACAACAACCCTTAGCTTTTCTTTAATATACTTGATGGCGCAAATAGTCGGTGCCGGAGCATTGATCGAAGTCTTGTTTGGCGATTTTGGTATTTCTTATTTGTGGGCTGTGATTATCGTTACAACGCTCATGGTGATCTATGTTGCTATTGGAGGCATGTTTGCAACTACATGGGTGCAGATAATAAAAGCAATATTATTGCTGGCGGGTGTCACTGTACTGGGGTTGTTAACTCTAGCGAATTTTGATTTCAGCTTTTCCGCAATGTATGCACAAGCTCAAGGGAACCATGGACCAGATGGATTTCTTACTAGGGGGGGCGGTCTTGGTTTATCGACTCTGTCGGCTGTTTCTTTGGGTGTTGGGCTATGTTTTGGATTGGCGGGGTCCCCCCATTTATTGATGCGTTTCTTCACTGTGAAAGATAAGGCGGCTGCGCGATTATCTGCCGGCGTTGCACTCGGTGCTATCAGCTACGTTAATGTACTAGTCTTTTTTGTGATTGGTGTCGGAGCGGTGGCTTTAGTTAAAGGTAATAGTGCCTATCTTGATGCATCAGGTAGTATCATTGGTGGTAACAATATGGTGTCTGTGCATCTGGCCCATGCTGTGGGCGGTGAAGTTTTCTTAGGAATAATTGCTGCCGTTGCTTTTGCGACTATTCTGGCAGTCGTGGCAGGACTGATGTTGGCATCGGTTACTGCGCTAACTCATGATGTATATGCCAAGGTGGTTAGAGTTGGCGAGATAGATCAAGCCCGACAAATAAAACTATCAAAACTTGCTGCCGTGTTTTTAGGCATTATCGTGGCGCTTCTGGCCATAGCTTTTGAAAGGCAGAATATCGCCTATATAGTTAGCCTAGCTATGGCTATTGCGGCATCGACGAATTTCCCCCTGCTAATGCTCAGTATGTATTGGCCGGGACTAACTACGAGGGGAGCTGTTACTGGAGGCATAGTGGGTTTGGTTACAGCAATCGTGCTGGTGGTCTTGGGTCCGGCGGTATGGGTTGATGTTTTTGGTAACGATCGGCCAATTTTTCCGCAAGCCTACCCGGCACTTTACTCAGTGACTTTTGCTTTCTTTACTATGTGGTTAGTTTCCATCCTTGACCGATCTGAGCAGGCAAAAGAAGATCGAGAGAAATTTCAGGTGATGAAAGCGATTTAACTCCAGCTAATCGCTAGTGAACATATCCAAGTCGTGGGCAAGGAAGACATTGCCTTCAAAGTGTGCCTCTATTTCTTCCAGTACCGTAGATTCTTCAATACCGTCGGAAGGTGGCCCCGGCTCAACAGCACGTAATCCAGGTTTTCAAGTCGGCATTCGAGTTGGACGGGTGAACGGCTTTTTACAATTTTTCATTCCGGGCACGCGACCTGAAGGAATGGCTGCAGATAATCTCGGGAATATATTTGCTGGACTCACGGGGGCCTGTGATGTAAGTCCATCCGGAGGCTGGCTGCAGAAATGGGTTAGAAAGTAGGGTTTGTTATTTTGGTTTTTCGAAGGTCAAGACAAAACGATCAGTCTTACCTTGAACGTCTAAATCGAAAACGATCATAGAACGATCGTCTTCGCCATTTCTAAGGGAATCGGTGCTGGAAAGAAATTGGAAACCTTGTTTTTCAATTTCTTTCCGCACAAATGTTTCCATTATTCGGTGAAGTTCTGAAACAGTTTCGTTGTCAGAATTTTCATTTCCTGCATGATCGATTACGACAAATCTACCACCGGGTTTAAGACTAAAATACACCTGTTGCAACAAGTACTGTGCATTCGCCATTTCCCCAACCTGCACATACTCAACACCATTGTATCTTTTGGGAATAACGTACATATCATGAATAGCCATCACGATAAGTGCTCCATCGATCGACTCTTCTTTTAAATCCAGCTCTAAACCCTCTCGAGTATGCCGAATAATATTGCCTGGATTCCTGTTGGTGAACCTGTCGGTTAATCCATTAATCCCCCACGCTTCGAAACCACCGTTGTTGTGCAGAAAAACTTCACCATCCTCGCCAACTACCGAAGCCAGTAATTCACTGTAATAGCCGCCACTACCAAAAATATCGACCACATAGTCGCCGCTTTCTAAATTAAGTAGAGGGATTATTGATGCAGGTTTACTGCGCCGATCTCTTTCTATGTCGTCGGGTAATCTTCCAGGATTTTTCATCGCAGCGAGAACTGTTGCTTCATCAACAACTGCGGAGTGCGCGCTGGGATAAGCAACAGTGAAGAAGAGTAAATAAAAACCACAGTAAAGAAGCTTCAATCGACTATTCGCTTCCTCCCATAGATTCTAACTTTCGAGCTCCCCCGAGAATTCCGATCATACCATAGTTGCCTTCATGGCAGGCGTACTCATAGAGCGGTTCATTGATTCGAGACAGGGGATATTCACCAGAAAATTCAGCAGAATATATAGTAGAGTCACTAACCGTAAATCCATAGATCAATTTATTATTTGCTTCTCGTCGGAAAGTTTCTGTAATCGTCGTGTTCTCAACAGGAATTCCGCGCAGGCTATGCCAGTCATTAAAATATTTGGTTTCAACTACTAACGTGTTGCCTTCCCAATGACCAATTGAATCGCCCATCCACTTGCGTTGAACCTCAGCGGCTGGATTACGCTCATCAGTAATTTTGATGATGCGAATGTCGTGAACCATTTCCGCGGTGATAGCGATATACCCTGGAGATTGCACAAATTGTAAATGGCTATTGTAAATAACCGGACTCATAACCGGGCCAGATAAATTTCCAAAAGCAACCAAGCAACGTTCACCCAATCCACGTCCTTCAGGCCCATCATTCCTGTTAGGGAGATTTGCCCGCACTTCGCGCATCTTGTCTCTAACACCAGACATTAATTCAGGCATGCGCCCATCGGGCGGATCAATAATAGCAGATGTTCTAAATTCACCATCGATAGTGGGAATAAATTTAGCATCATCACGCCAGAACAAATCATAGTTACCTATAGGAGGTAACGATTTTGCAACTTCTGGCGGCGGTCGGTTTGGATCAAGTGGCTTATTATTCTCCTCAAATCTTTCCTGAACTCCTCGCTCCAATTGCAGAGCTTCTTCCTCAGTATATGATTGCTTTTCTCCCAGGTTCCGCGGTCGCTCAAATGGCATCACCGTGGCATGTTTCCATACGCCCTGAAAATTGGGCACACCCCAAGCCGTCATCGGTGCTTCGTAATAACTTTGTGCCAAAGTTGCACTGGCAAAACTAAAAAGCGCTGTAGAGATTCCAATAGTAAGAAGAGTTTTGTTTTTCATTGCAAACGTCCTGAGAGAATTAGCGTTGTGAGCTTCTAGTTTTAGATTTGAACATTAAGTCTGGTAGTTTGAACTTTTCACTTAAAACAGACTATATAAAAAGTCATTCACATTGACTCGCCTCTTCTAAGAGTATGTTGTCTACCCAATCCTATTGTCAATTCCTGAGGATTCTATCGAAGCCATTCCACTTTAAACTAACAGCCAGCTTCCGCAAAGTGCTAAAGCTAGCAGAACCTTCTCGATCATTAGTCTTTTTACCATCTCGATCTCTAAATCCCTTGAAGTAATTCCTACCGAGCTCCATTCTCAACATTTGCAACAATTTGTGATTTCTAAAAGTTAGTTGAATCTTTGATCATTTATTTGTCATGATAGGAGGGACAGAACCTGAATTTAGAATTTAACCAAAAACAGGCCCCTAAGGGCCGGATAATAGAGGCTGCATTAGTATGCGTATCCACCGTCAAATCCTAGTATTACTACTGTCTATAATGTTTAGCGGACAGTTGCTTGCTCAACAGGGGAATGCTCGAGGCCCCATGATTGAAAGTCCATACGATATTCAGTCTCTGTGGCACAAGCCTTTTGCTGAGCAAGGTTACGCTTTTGGAGGAAACTCCGGCGTTTGGGCAGAATCAGCAGATCGGATCATCATCGCCCAACGTGGTGAAACCGTGCTGCCTTACCCAATTCCAGACAGCTACCTCGGTTTCGCCGGTGACATGGGGCTTAATGTATTAAGAGACACCACTCGGCGAGTTTGGAACAATTGCCTCTATACCCTCAATGCGAATGGCGAAGTCAGCGATCTGTGGGATCAGTGGGACTACCTTTGCGAAGGCTCTGAGGGCCCAGGCCCCCACAGAGTTAGAATTAGCCCTTACGACCCAGATAAGAAAATCTGGCTAGTTAACGAAACCTTCCACCAGATCTACGTTTTCTCTAATGATGGCCAGGAATTGCTAGCCACTTACGGTGAGAAAGGTGTGTCTGGTAGCGACGGAACTCATTTCGGTCGCCCACAGGATGTAGCCTTTTTAGAAGATGGAAGAATTCTTGTTGCCGATGGTCTAGATAATCACCGAGTGATGATTATGGATAATGACATGAACTATCTTGGCGAATTCGGTGGCTTCGGAGAAGGTCCAGGACAGTTCAATACAATTCATGCAATTGGTCTTGGTCCTGACGGTAGAATTTTTGTACTCGATCGTTCTGGTGGCCGGGTAAACGTTTTCCGAACTACCGATGATCCAGCCATGGTCGAATTTGAAAGGGCAATCGGCGAATTAACACTGCCTTTAGACATTATTGTTAATGACGACGACTTCTGGATTACTGACTTGGGTCCACTGCGATTTGTTAATTATGATTTCGCAGGCAACATAAAAAATACTTGGTTAGTTCCACGGGAACTGCCGGATGGTTACATCGAAGTACATACATTCTCCGTCGACCCTGATGGCAATATGTACGGTGGTGACAATCAATACGGACGCACACAGAAATTTGTACCCAAGCCTGGGGCCAGTGCAGATCTATTAATCGAACCACCTTGGACCGCTAACTAACACCAACCAAGTATGGTTTGGAAAAGCTAAAAGCCAATGCAAATAAAAATGCGCTGGCTTTTTTTTCAACCCAGTAAAGCTACCCGAACTTGAGGGAGAAAGATTTGAACCGTAAAATTAGAACGCAGTATTTTAACGCAATTACTTTTCTTTGTTTGTTCTATTGCAATTTAGCTTTTCCCCAATTAAATCCATATCAAGCTGTCGAAGCACCAACCCCTCCGAGCTCCATGAACGGTGGCGAATGGGGAGAGATGATTCAAGTTCGCATGGATTCCCAAGGAAATGTCTATGTTCTTCATCGCTGCTTCAAAGTTGTGCTGGGAGACCCTAATGTCGCCCCTGGCCATTCGGATGGCCTTAGTGCAAATTGCTTCGGGAGATGGTCAGTTCACCCACCCGTTCTGAAATTCTCCGCAAGTGGGGAGTATCTAGATTCGTTTGGGGCTGGCTTAGTGGGCAGGCCACATGGCTTCTCTGTTGATCATCAAGGCAATATGTGGATAACCGACGTGTCATTGGTCGAAGGAGAGATGGGAGCAGTTGTTTTAAAACTTAGCCCTAGCGGTGAGTTGCTAATGACGCTGGGTACTCCTGGCGTTGTCGGAGAAAGTGAAAGTAGATTCAACCGCCCCAGCAGTGTTGCGGTAGCGCCCAACGGTGACATTTACGTTGCCGATGGCGAAGGGCCCAATAATCGAATTGTAATGTTTACTCCGGCCGGCCAATACGTCGGTGAGTGGGGCACCACCGGCTCAGGCCCCGGCCAGTTTAGTACTCCTCATGATATTGTTATTGACTCGCGCGGGCAGATATTTATTGGAGACAGAGGTAATAACCGAGTTCAGTTATTCCAAGCTGATGGAACATTTATCAAAGACTGGAGAAATTTCGGTCGTCCCAGTGGTATTTATCTTAATCGCGAAACAGACACACTCTACGTTACAGATTCCACCTCCAACGCAGAAAACAATCCAGGTATTAACAGAGGTATTTATATAGGTAGCGCATTGACTGGTGAAGTGAGCTATTTTATTCCAGACCCTGACTTACACTTGGCAGATCAGACTCGTATCTCAGGAGCGTCAGGTATCACATCTAATGCTGATGATTCTGTTATCTATGCGGCCGATGTTGCTCCGAGGCAGTTAAGAAAATACCAAAAGAGATAAGGTTACAAAAGTTAACTCATTCTTTAAGAAATTATTCTTTATCTCTAACCGTTTCCCACAGTGGTCATAAGACCAATTTTGCGAATAAGATTCCTACAGATCTTGGTTTTAAAATCAGCAAAAAATAAAAAAGGCCGATTAGTTTTTTAATCGGCCTTTTAGTTTTTCATCTGAACGATTCAGATAAAGCTGTTCGCTCTAACTAATCGTTGCCAGCTAAAGAGCGTTCTTCTTTTTCCTTCCGATCTGCTAATAACTGCTCATAACCTTCTTCATCTAAGTGAGTTACTGCAATCCAAGCGTGAGACATTTCATCACCAGTACGACTTCCTTCATACACCCATTGATCAGGATCAGGGTTGTTAGGGTTGTCGGCAGTATTGTCGTACCACTGTTTAATAACCAATACAGCACCGGCTGGTAACAATGGTGCTTCATCAGCTGCATAGATATGGCTGTGATGCCAAGTGGCACTCCACTTAGAAACCTGGCTAATCTGCTCAGTTTGACCAGTACTTGGGTAGAAGATTTCAAATGACGCAGCATTCATACGCAGGTGACCGTGCGGTTGGTAACTGTCTATACGAACAGGATGATCAAAAGAGTGAAAGCCCTGAGTCATCGTGTAGCCATTTGGCGGTACGATCAGAGCATTATTCTCATAACCCTCACGCATTAAATAGGGTCGAAGGTCCTGTTTGTAAGGAGAAGCTTTGGCGATGAAATCTTCATCATGAAACCAGAGAGCTACTTCTACAACATTGTCCTTAATCATGCCGCCTTCAGCAGTAGCGCCAACGCCACCTGGGAACATATGAATATCCCAATGAACTCGCGCATTTTGCGGCAGAGTTCTGCAAACACCTTCAGGCATTACTTCACCCCATTTACCCATTGCGTACTCTGTGAGATAGCCATATTGCTCATACTCGCCATCTTCGTTTGGCACAAGAATATCGGTATTGGCATGATGAACTACCGCTCGAGCATCACCTCGTGGTTTAACTTGAACGGCCCTAATGCAGCGATCTTGGGTGAGTCCAGATTCTACATAGTGCTTGGTCCAAAGATCGTTACCATTGGCAGGAATGTCCATTGCTATCGAAGGCAAAATCAGGCTTGGTTCGCCAAATTCTGCAGCAAAAGTCCATGCTGTAGGATCAGGAAGATCTACCTCTGGAGGAGCGATGTCACTATCACCCATAGCTGAACCCTGGTTTACCCATGCCACAACTGTATCGATTTCATCCTGACTTAGACGCCAGTCACCTTTCAGGTTCTGGATACCAATACCATGATCATAGGCATAGGGAGGCATTTCACGGTTGGCTACTTTCAACTGAATAAGAGGAGCCCAGGGTCGCACTTGTTCATAGTTGGTAAGCTGCATTGGCCCAACACCACCTTCGCGGTGACAGACAACGCAGTTTTCATTGAGAATCTTGGCAACGTGAGTGTTATAGGAAACTTCGTCCATGGCCTGAGCCTGAACTGCTGCAGCGCCCATGAATATTGCGCTTCCGGCAATTATAGTCGCTAACTTTGACAAGATTTTCATGCGTTTCTCCTCAATTAGAGATTTGCGGGACATTAATTATGAAATGGTAGTTTGACTCGGCCTAAATGTCTATCGAATAGGGGCTAATCTGCTGCCCCATCTTCGATTTCCAGTGGAGCGTAATAGCTGCCACCGGCTCCTTCAACCCGATCGCGGCGCTCGCGCCATTCAGGGCCTGCCGAACCGCCTTCTTCATACTGAAGGTCTTGACGCAGGTAATTCCAGCTGTTCGGGTCTAACTCCTGTGCTATCGTCCAGTACTTCTCGGCCTTTACATCATTATCTTGGTTAAAGTAATAGCTACCCAAGCGAAATGCTGGTGCGGCTAATTTTGCTTCATCGCTGCGCAAAAAAATGCTTTCCTTGACTTTGTCTCGGTCCCACACATAAGCGCTATCTGCACCCTTGGCCACCCAGTCCCTTACTATTGGTACGTAGTCATCATTACCAAAAGCACCGTCATAGTGAGTGGTGGCATAAGTACCTTCATTGATACGGGCAATCTGGCCCTTTTCATCGATCCACACACCAGAAGGTACATTCAGTAAGTTATACAGAGCACTAATATGGTGATTTACGTCAATTATAGATGTGTAAGTGACTTCCGCATCATCAAAGATGGATCCAGCCGCTTCTTCACCGCCGCTGTCTTGAGCTACGGAAATAATCTCAAAAGAGTCGTCGTTAAGTTCTTCGTAAATAGACTGCCACACGGGCACGTCAAATCGGCAGCCTCACCACGAGGCCCAGGTGAGGAGCAAGACCTTTTTCCCTCGAAAGTCCGAGAGCCTGACCAAATTACCATCGCGGTCGGGCAAGGTAAAATCAGGGGCTTCTCCCGAGCCAAAGAAAGCTTGTCTTTCCAATGGCATAACCCCAAAGCTCCAAACGCCATCTTGATAATCGGCCATATGAGCTTGCTGCAGTTTGTCTGCGAGGCCAGTGACGTTGAACCAGCCCTGATTTTGTCGAGTGACATACATGTCGCTATCGCGGTCCTGCAGCACTGGAATGCAAAGTTCAGCAAGACAGGCACCTTCTGGCTTGAGCACGAAATCATTGATTCGCGTTAGGTCTTGAGGCTTAACCCAAAGCTCAGTGGCATCCGGCAGAGTTTGTTCGATGGCAACAGCACGTTCGTTGTATAGAACCACTGCACTTTGTGCGTGGATCAAACCGTTGAACAGCATTGAGCAAAGCAGTATTGCTATGCCTCTTATACCCTTCATAAATTCTTCCTTTTTGTGAGATAAAGAATTGGTAAGTACAGAATTGTAAACTTTAGAATTACCGAATCAGTATAGCAGCTGGCTTTAGCCTGGGACAGCATGGAAAAAGGACTACAGCCACGTTTCGTGTATTGAATCTAGTCCCGATAAGCGGCACACTCTTGTTTTTTGAACAGCTACAATAATAAAAACTTATAGTTAAATGTTGAGGTTAAAAATGACTAAAAAATTTCCTATACTATGCCTGGTTCTGATTCTGGTTCTGCCCGCAAGTCTGGTGTTTTCCCAAGATAGCGGCCGACTTAATAAGCTAATAGAGTTATTTGAAAATGATGAACCCGCCTTTGGCGTTCTATCATTCGACTATTCACTAATCAATGCTAGATCGTTAGCTTCTTCAGGTTTGGACTTCGTATTTATAGATATGGAGCATGCGCCTTTTGACGTGGAAAGGCTTCGTGAATTTTTGCTGGGAATGACAAATAAGCGCGCGATAATGGATAAAGGTAGCTTGCAGCCAGATGTGGTGCCGTTCGTACGAATTCCAGCTGCGGGTGGTGCTGAGGAACTCATTGCACAAGCTAAGCAAGTTTTAGATGTTGGCGTTTTTGGTATCTTCTTTCCAGCTATTCATACTCGTGAGCAGGCGGAGTTAGCAGTAAGAGCAACTCGTTATCCACAGTATAATGACGCTGCTGATTATGAACCCGCTGGGCTTCGTGGGAGAAATCCTTCAGATGCTGTATGGTATTGGGGAATTAGGGACTATCATGCGAAGGCAGATGTTTGGCCTCTAGATCCAGAAGGGGAATTGCTCGCTATGATGTTTATTGAGTCTGCAGAAGGTGCAGAAAACATTGATGAGATCATTACGGTTCCAGGGGTTGGTGGAATTTTTATAGGCCCTTCTGATTTAAGCACCTCCATGGGTTATGCCAGCCCTGCAGCCCCAGAAGTGGAAGAGGCTATTCAGCGAGTGCTTCAGGCGTGTCTTGATAATGATGTTCCTTGCGCTATTACCACCGGTGCGGGATCAGTAGAGGAGCGCATTGAGCAGGGGTTTAGTTTCGTAACTGTGGGAGCAGACGTGGGGCTCAGTGCGGGTGCGGCAAATGCGCTTCGCTTAGGCAGAGCAGCAGCAGGCCGGAACTAAAACTTTATAAAAAGTTAAAGCTCAATCTAAATTATTTCTTTTAAAAAACTCGATGTTGAAGTTATTTTCAGCACCGAGTTTTTTGTAGTTTCTGAATAGCTTATCAATCATCACCGACGCAGATAGTCAATACGTAGCATTTCGACTGTGCAATAATTTCGCAGCGATAGAACTTTTAAAAAAATTGCTGATTCTTAACGATAGATTGCCTCACGCATTGCCGCATGAACCTGAATCGAATAAAGAATGTCGTCATTCTGAATCATGCCAACGAAGACTATATTCTCAACCGGGTCAATCCAGAACCATGATCCGGCAATACCCCACCACCAGTGTGTTCCAACAGGAGCACCGTTGAATGCGTCAGAATCATTTACGATGGCGAAATCAACACCAAAAACATTGCCAGGGTAGAGTCCACCTATACCACTCACTGCTTCAGGTAATTGGTTACTTCGCATAATCTGAACTGCTTCTTCTGACAAAATCCTTTTGCCATTGAGAAGGCCCTTGTTTAAATGCATCTGGGCGAATTTCATATAGTCACTAGCCGTAGAAGTCAGTCCGCCGCCACCAGAAAGAAACTTCGGTGGTTTTAGAAATGCACCGGAATCACTACGACGTAATTTCCCATCATTAGTTGGTCTGTATTGTCGCGAAAATCGACTCGCGTTTTCAGCTTTTACATAGAAACCAGTATCAGTCATTTCCAGCGGATCAAAAATGCGTTCTTGCAGGAACTCATCAAATGATTGACCAGAAAGCAGCTCTACTAAGTAACCCTGAACGTCAACAGAAATGCTGTAAACCCATTGTGTGCCAGGTTGATGGGCAAGAGGAATATCACCTAGAGCAGGAATTGATTCTGCCAAGGTGTAGTTAGGTAGATTCATGATGCCTGCTTTGGCATAAGCTTCAGCAATTGGACCTTGAGAGAGAGGCGGGGTATAAAGCAGTCCACCGGTATGGCTCATCAGCTCCCGAATAGTCATCGGATGATCAGCATCTTCCGTTTCAAAAGTGCCGTCGTCTAGCTGATTAACAAAGACCCGCATATTTGCCAATTCAGGCATATGTTTCTCAACCGGATCTTCCAGTTTAAATTTGCCTTCGTCATATAGCACCATCAGTGCAGTACCTGCTACTGGCTTAGTCATCGAAAAAATGCGAAAGATGGAATCAGTGCTCATAGGCACTTCATCTTCAACATTTTGATAGCCCAAGGCTTCAGTCATTTGTACTTTGCCATCTTGTGCCACCATAACGACAGCACCAGAAAGCTTGCTTTGGTCAATGCGCGATTGCAGATCGGCAAGAACTGCATTTAGTCTCGATTTGTCAATGTCAGCATAGGAACTGCTAGCAGCGAAACCTATCAGAGCGGCGATAGTCAGCGCAGTTAAATTAGTTATAACTCGATATGTAAACTTAGTTGTTTCCATTGATTTCTCCTTTTCTAGCACATCAAATCTAGCTAGTGCCTAGGGTTACCGTTGAGCTTTCACATTACAACATGATTGTCTCATAAGAGTCTCTGCAATTAGGATAAAGAAACTTAAGATAAAGCACTAAAAAAATTCACTATTTTGTCACTAAGATAAGAATCAGACGAGGAGAAAGCCACTATGTAATGATACTGCGGATCTATGAGAGTGTCGGAGTATTTAGTTAGGTTTGAACCATGATCTTTTACTTAATTAATACTGCTTCAATAGCATCGAATACGAATGATCCGCCCGTTTGAGAAATTGGTAGTCGGTTTCCATCATGTTCAGCGTTTAGCGAGAAGGGCCCTTCTCCTTTATGAATATAAAGTATGTTACTAGTAAAAGTAGCTTTTTGGACAGTTCCGTCGTTATTAAATAACACTTCGAGAGTATCGTTGCAGTTCGAATCCTTTGACCGTGAGTCGAAATCTGTTAGTTGGAGACCAGTTGGAATTAATAGAAATCCCAAGGTATATTTTCTATTTTCACTATCATCGATTAATTCTGCGCAGTCAGTGATTAATTCATTAGTTTGATTATAAAAATCAGTACCTATTGAGACATTGGAAAATTCAGCTTCGTGAAGAGTTAGTGCAGCTCTAATTACTTCAGCTCAAATATCATATCCAGCTGCGTTAAGATGTAGGTCATCAGACCGATAAATATCTCTGCGAATATTGCCATTATCATCTAATAAAAACGCAGCTACATTGATATGGAAAACATTTGGGTCTGCTTTGGCGATTGAGGCAAAGCCATTGTTGACCTCTTGCGCCAGTATCCAAAGATGCGAGCGAGAGATACTAGGCTTTATGTCAAGAAGATATAGTCTGGTATTGGGAAGATCGCGATCCAGATTAGCTATAAGACTAGCTAGTTGATTAAGGATTGTGGCGGGAGACAAGCCCCAGGCTAGATCATTATCTCCTTCGTAAAGCACAATCGCTCGCGGTGCATACTTAAGTACAACTCGCTCATAGTAGTGCAGCACATCATTCATGACACTGCCGCCAAAACCTCGCGAAATAACATTCAGAGGAGCAAGGTCTGCAGGCGCGTCATTATTCCAAAAGCCAATACTTGAGCTACCAACCAATAAAATTGCATTGCTAGGGTAAGGTGACAAGAGGTCTCCATTCTCAAACCTCTCTATTGAAGCTTCGTAACGAGTCGGGTCGGGTTGGAATTGACTATGGGCGAAAGTAGTAAACAAAGATGTTAATACTGAAGTAAATAGCAGTCTGTTATTAAAAGGCTTCAATAGAGGATTACCGCTCTTTAGTGTGCAGATCTAAGCTTTTTAATCTGCATTCTTTATCTTTAAAAAGTGGAGCTTCCTTAAAGCAAGAACCATAAATATAATGCTAATTAAGAAGCTAGATTCGGTTTTACCAAGACTTCCTTCAAGTAACCTAACAACTGGAGGCGCGTTTAAATTTTCAAGTTATTTACGCAACTCCAGCTCCACGAACACCAACGTAAACAGAATACAAAGACTGGCTTGCCGTCATAAATAGTCGGTTGCGTTTGGTGCTGCCAAAACAAACATTGGCGCATACTTCAGGAAGTCGAATGACTCCAATAGTAACTCCATCGGGTGCTACAACTTGGACTCCAGGCCGCGCTCCTGCCCAAACATTACCATCAACATCGCAGCGAATACCATCGGCGCTGGTGCGGCTTCCAGTAGTTGGATCTACCAGCTCTGCAAATGTTCGGCCATTTCGCAAAATGGTGCCATCGACATCCCAAACACGTATATCCTGGCCTGCACCAGTATTTGCGACATAGAGCAGAGAATAATCGGGAGAAAAACAAAGACCATTGGGGGCATCAATATCATCGGTTACCCGTTTGATGTCACCATCAGCATCGACTCGATATACCGAGAGTGGATGTTCCTGTTCGGCACGGTTACCTTCATAATATCCACGGATGCCATAGGGTGGGTCGGTGAACCAGATACTGCCATCCGGATGAGACACTGCATCATTTGGAGAGTTCAGTGGCTTACCCTCATAGCTATCAGCGATAATCGTAACATCGCCATTGTATTCATAGCGCACCACCCGGCGACCGCCGTGTTCGCAGGAAATCTGCCGGCCCTGATGATCAAAAGTATTGCCATTACTATTACCGGAAGGGTTACGAAATTCAGTAACCCGATCATCATCCTCAATCCAGCGTAGTTGTCGGTTATTTGGGATATCACTCCACACCACATATCGCCCAACACCATTCCAGGCCGGACCTTCAGCCCACATGGTGCCTACATGGTGGCGTTGAATGGGAGTGTTAAAGAGGATATAACGCCGAAATCGTGGATCTAATGCCACTAAATCCGGGTCTGGGTAGCGCAACGGCGTATTGCCAGTCCAATCTCGTGCTACATGGGGGGCGAGATCTTGACCCTGGGCAATTCTAGGGAGTAGTGCTGCGGAAGCAGCAGTTGCTGCGATAAATGATCGACGTTTCATAATTTCCTCATCGGCTCGAGTCGGCTTACCGCCGCTCAATGCTCTCTATTGGAGTTGATTGCTAGAGTTGACTGCATTTGATGCTAATAGAAGAGGGAGACCTTGTCGAGAATGTCAGACTTTGAAGTTATTTATCAGTGGCACCTTTGTCCGCGGCATCTAGAAAAGGACCATCAACGCAGAGTCGACGGCCGTCAGGTGCATCGCAGGCTCCGCAGATGCCTACACCACATTTAGTGAGGTAGTCGATGGCATTAAAAATTTGTGAATCGTCGCAAAACTCTTTCTGCACCGCTGCTGCCTCTCGTACCATTGGTCCCGGGCCACAATTGTAGAAAACTAACTGTTGTAGTTCTTTAGCGTTCAATTCTTCCAAACGGCTTCGTAGTAATTCAGTTACAACTCCGTGAAAGCCATGACTCCCATCATCGGTGGCGATATGTAATTTACCCAAGGCCTCACATTCTTCGACGAAGTAAAGCCGTTCTTCAGTTCGTGCACCCATAAAGACTTCAGCATTGTCAAAGTCTCTAGCGATTTGATACACCGCCGCCAAACCAGTCCCGCCAGCGACTGCCATTATCTTCGCACCAACGCCTGGTCTAACTGGATTACCATGAGGGCCGCGCACAAATGCCTCGGTGCCTGGCTTAAGGGTCATTAAAGCATCTGTAAAAACTCCAAGATTAATGACAACCAAGGAGAAAGGATCGTCGGTGAGAGCAGAGAATGGTTTCTCACCTAAACTCGGAATCCATAGAAATATAAACTGACCGGCCTTTACTTCCACTTTGCGATCAAAAGTAAGAATGCAAATATCATCGGTGATTCTCTCATTCGACACCAAGCTTACGGGCCGAAACTGCATATCTATGTCATAACGAACCAAGGATTCTGCTTGCTCAGTGTCTGTCAATAAATCATTTCTCAAGATTTTAAAATAATTTGCGATTTCGT
The DNA here is from genome assembly GCA_012960305.1 of Gammaproteobacteria bacterium. Lineage (GTDB taxonomy): Bacteria > Pseudomonadota > Gammaproteobacteria > Pseudomonadales > Pseudohongiellaceae > UBA9145. The sequence goes on from DUBM01000021.1 coordinate 176,041, forward strand.
CTGTGGTTAAACCGATCAAAGCTGAACCAATACCAATAATCGTTGAGCCAGCTTCCTGAAACTCTCTGACATTGGTGGCGCTACTTATTCCACCGCAGGCGATAATCGGCACATCAACAACGGCACGAATTTCCTTAACTAGTCGTAATGCGGTGGGCAGAACCGCTTTTCCCGACACGCCACCTTTCTCGTTGCTCAAAATTGGATGACCGTGGCTGCTATAACAATCTGGTCCTATGGTATTGATTGCACAAATCGCATCAGCACCACCCTCAACTGCAGCTAACGCTATTTCGTCTACGTTGGGTACATTAGGTGTGAGTTTAGGTATAACCGGGACATCAACTGCTGCTTTAACCGCTGCTACAATTTCTTTTACTAAGATCGGATCCTGGCCCATTGCCATACCGTAGCCCTTTGCATGGGGACAGGAGAGATTTAGTTCTAGACCATCAGCGTGGGGTGCCATGATCTTTGCCACTTCAACATACTCTTTAACACTGCCACCGAAAATCGAGATCAATAAAAATCGATCCTCAGGAATTCGTAGTTGCGACATCAATTCTGCCGAGCGCTCAGCACCAGGGTTAGTTAGGCCAACAGCATTGGTAAAACTGCCCGGCTCATATTGAGTCAGAATGGGTTCCCGATACCCTAAACGAGATTCGGGCCCAATGCTCTTTGTGGTGAGTAAACCTACTTCCGGCATGGTATCAAATACGCGTTGAATAATATTCGCAGAGCAGGTAACGATCCCAGATGGAATGGTGAATGGGCCAGAGAGAGTATTGCCAAGAAATTCGGTTTTCAACGGGCCAGGAAACTCAAAGTCAGTAATTGAGGGGACATTATTTTAGCGAAAATTACGACTGAGCGCACGTGATGAAGGTAATCGGGGTGATTAATTTTTTGCTTCTTTCAAGGCATTCAATCCAACATTAAGACTCAGTAGCTCGATGTCTTGTTTGTTCAACCAATAGGCCATTTGTGAAAGAATCTAACGATTTGTGGGTCGTAAAATATTTGATTAACTGACACCTAGAGGTCAGTCAGGGCACGGCGATTTTCGAAGTTTTGTTGAACTTCATTAATTCTTAAGTGCTGTGTCAGGAAAACAGCGTCACTACTACGACGAGTGTGCCTTTGAACTCTCCCGCTGTTCCAATTACAACCCTGTTCATTCCTTTCCGCTATTTTAATTCCGCGCTACAACGGCGGCGGGTATTGATAATTCATCGTCACATCTCGTAGTCTCTTCCAACGCCGATCTACAAAACGTGGTCGAAATTGCATATTTCTTATTGCATCTTGCGCGTCACGCCTGATGCGGACAGTATCTGGATTAGACCGCTGCGCACTAGGCGTTCGGGTATTCCCTCGTTGCCAAATTGTGAATTTTACGTCGACGCTGCGTAATTCTGTTGCCAAACTTGCAGCCAGTTTCGGTAACTCAGGTTGTTCCGCATAGGGCACCGATTCACTCCAAGCGACATAAGTTCCCATGTGCACGGCTTCTTGTTTGTCTTCATCGAAGCTTATTTTATAACCATCTGCATTTTGTGCGGCAACAGCCTCCGCCAAAGAAAAATAAAATTCTGATACTGGCAATACTGCAGGGCGCAGGAAAAAAGCATCGATGCGCTCCTGCTCGATTCCTGCTTCTGCTAGCTTATCCATCGCAGATCTATACTTCCTGCCTGCAGTGCCATTCTGTTGAAGCATTAGGAAATCCGCCTCATAAATCATTGCCATCGCTTCAGCTTCGGCATTATTCATGGTCTCAATAATTTCACCTATGTGCTTTATCGTATTCAAACCCTTGCGCAGATAAGCTTCTAGCGGGCGCATTTCCCTTCGCAATATTGTATCCCGGGCATCGACGCCCAATTCATCTTCAGAACTAATAATCGCCGCAATCAAATACTGCTCAACCGCGTCTTGATAAAGCCAGGGGATGTGCTGCGGACTGTTTTCGGGAAAGCTGTGTTCAGCGAATCGACGAATTCTTCCTTGTAGTTCTCGTGAATCTTGGAAGTGATCGATTCGACTTCGTGGCTCATCCACATACACAGCGGTCAAATGCCAGGAACGGATCGCATCTAAAGAATTCAACATAGAGCTCGGGTCAGCTTCTGAGTTGCGTGAATGAAGAAAATTAATGTTCTCAAAATTTTTCGTGACTTCACTCCACCTGCCAAGCCGAATGTTGTTTGCAAGTAGATCAGCCAATGTCGCGAGCTGCGAAAGACTCTCCGGGCCTTCTGCCACATGAATAAGTTGCAGGCGTCGATTAATCAGACTTCCCGCTTCTTCAAATAGACCTGCTTCAATAAGCAGCGCCGAAAGTCCTTCCAAAGGCTCTATCAATCTATGATCAAGAGGGCCAGATTCAGATTCCAGAGAACTAATTTGTTTTTCAAATAGAGCAATTTGTTCAGTAAGCTGAATACTGAGCCCTAAGGCGGAGCTGCGGTTTTCAAGCAGAACGTCAGAAGCATTATCAGTTTCACTAAGAACAGAATCTGCGCTATAGACGAATTGTGCGACAGTAAAAAACAAAACAAGCGGTAGAGTGCGGAAGCCACGATCGATGCGAAGGTTTTCAACTTGCGGTATGTTCAATTTTCTCATAGTAAATTACCTGAGACCGCACCAAGCAGTTCTCTGTCGGTGTTGCTAATTTGACAAAGTCTTCCGTGCCAGCATAAGCGCTACTGGTCCAATCGAATGCTTTCGACTTTTCCGTGTTAAAGGAATGAATGTCAAAGTGAATTAGTTTGTTCATAGAAGAATTCTCACGCTCTTAGAGTACCGTGTAAGCTAAGCCCGCACCTATTAAGAGATAGACTACACCAACTGCGCGACCGTAGGGAGACATAATTCTCAACTCCCAAGAAATCAGCTCGTTAAAATCGGTGTTAGGCAAGACAAGCGTAATAACTCCACCCATCAGAGAAAACAAAGCAAAAATTTCTATTGCCGAAGGGAGTTTTGAAGTAGCTGCCCCTAAATAAAATGCCACAGCAAGTAGGATACTAAAAACACCTACGCCATATTGGAATACATTCATTCGGAAATATTTTCTAGCGAAGATAAAAGACGATTCAGGAATGGTTAGCAAAAATACTCCGATTAATCCAAGGGCAAGACAGAAAAGAATTAGGAAATACATCATAAGGTGCCGCTTAGTTTAGTTACCAAAGTTGCTAAATATCTTATCAATTATCAGGGGCGAGCCTAACAATTTGTCCACCGGTATTATGCTCAAGCAATAGATAAAGTTCTCCATTGAACCCTTCTTCGATATCTCGTATTCGGGCGAAGCCTTCAATGAGTGTCTCTCGGTGAACCAATGCGTTATTTTCAATCACGAACCTAAATAAGCTGCGAGCCTTCAGTGAGCCAACGAGAAAATCCCCGTTCCATTCCGGAAACTGCGAGCTTTTCGTTATGATAAAACTAGAAACCGCTGGCGAAGGAGTCAAATCCACAACAGGCTGCTCGATATCAGGTAGTTCAAAAGCAATACCGAGATCCTTGCCGTATTCCACCGGTGTGCCATCATAATCCATCCCTAAAGAATACAGGGGCCAGCCATAATTACTTCCCGGCAACAGCCGGTTAACTTCGTCTCCGCCACGGGGTCCATGTTCCGTTCCCCATAACTGGCCATTTTCTATATCAAACTCCAAACCCTGAGGGCTGCGGTGACCATAGGTGTAAATACTGCCATATACTCCTTCACGGCCAATAAAAGGATTGTTCTCAGGGATACTACCGTCATCATTTACACGGTGTACCTTTCCCCAAGGTGTAGCTAGGTCTTGAATGCCGCGATGATTACTACCTTTCATTCCAACGGTAAAATACACATGACCAAAATTATCAAAAGTCGCCCGGCCCCCGGCACCGACATCGCCAGCAGGACTGTAATGTTTTCTTTCAGCTTGCCAGATAGTTTGTTCATCGATCCACTGGCCGTCTTCGATTCTACCGCGAACCAATTTGTTCATAGAAACAGGGATTTCTCTTTCTCTACTGATTGCATTGCAGTCATTGCAACGATCACTAAAATACAAATAAATCCAACCGTTCTCTGCATAGTTTGGATGTAAGAGGATATCGAACATCCACCCCATGCCTCGCTCAATGTCTAGACGAGTATCTAGACGATAAATATCATCAAAAGCTTGTGGCGTTCCCTGAATTAAAGCCGACTGCGTGCCATCATTGCTAATTATGCTGACGCCCTGGGTTTTTTCAGTTATTAACAAACGTCCATCGGGCAGCGGCGCAATAGAGAAGGGCAGCGGGTTCAAGTTGTTGATGACAGGTTCGATGCTAAAACTATGCAGCTCTGTCTCAATAGAGTCTTCAGGAATCACTAGAGGCATATCAAAGTTTGATGTCGCGTAATTTACATTCGCGCGAGTTTCGAGCACATACATTGCGATATTTCGGATTTGGGAAGAGCTAAATATGTCTCTCCAGGTCGGCATGCCAGTCACGTCATAGCCATTCCTGATGCTGGCAGTAATTTCTGCCATAGATTCGCCATATTGTAGTTCACCTCTCAATGGTGTTCCCTGCGGTGTCCCTTCAAGGTTTTCACCATGACAAACTGCGCAGTTCTCTTGAAACAACACCATTGAGTCGGTGACCCCAGAGTAGGCGACTGCTTGTCCAATTGCTGCTGGTGTTATTAGTAAATTTATAGGTAATAGTAAAAGGAAAATCTTTAACCGCAGAGTCATTTTTTATCCACCTCTCGCAATTGTTGTTTCAGAAACCTCGATAAAATTTGGAGCACTAAGCTTCTGTTTGAATTTAATTAAGTGCCTTTCTTCTATTAAAAAAGTGCCACAGTGGCTGAAGATGCCCCAAAGCGCATAGCTGCTAATAAATAATGAGCGAAAATTAGCGGCGTATGAATGATGTACTAAGCCGTGCCAGGAAATGCTCGAACTAACATCTAGCGAGATCAGGAAATTCTCGATAAGAAGATCAGATCTCTTTTATCATTCCCAAAGCAAACACAGTAAAAAGAATAAGCAAAGCTATTGCTGCTAATTGATATAGCTTATCTCTGGAAAAATAACTAGCAGTAAGCATCACTAACAGTGCTGTCTAAGAATTAGTTGAGGAGCTAATAGTCAATTTGATAACTTGATATCGAAGAGTCAGTATTTCAAATTTAGCTTTGGTGCCTCACTCCATTTCTAAACATTTTGAGCTTACCAACCACGAGATTTCCTATAGCCCATTCGTTAACTCGCCGAGAGGAGAAGGCGGGCAATCTATTCTTTGAATTGTATACATCATATTACCTAACTTCCAAGCACTATCAATTTTTACTAGATCAAATACATCAGTTCCGCAATGGGAGAACTCCTCATTTATCCAAAAATCATAAGACGCCATAAAAACTGCTAATTGGTCTTCAATTAGTAACTTTTTGTTCCAATACCGCTCTACCATGACATTAATATTTGTTTGGGTAGGATCAATATCACGTACTCGTGAATTCAACTGAAACGAGCCGTCTTCTTGCTGAACTAACCGTTGGATCATTGCTCCATCAATAGTAAGTTCTTTGCGCCCCGCGAGATCGCCGTTTTCCATAGTGGTGGTCCAATCGAGAACCACAGCCATCACTGATGCATATTCCGGATGATCCTCATTAGTTTGAGTAAGCGCTGGTCCCGCCAATAATAGTATTACGGTTAAAATAAGAGACTTTTTAAGTGTTATATACATAGATGATACCTAGTTTCCGCTATCGCGTAGATCATGTGAGCTACAGACCGTGGAATGGCAATGATCTGCTTGTATTGCGGCCGAATGATCACTTTCTGCACCAGCCTTCTAGATACTAATAGGTGCTTACTACATACGGATTAAAAACTATAAAGTCTGGACTTACAACCTCATTACTTTCGAACTGTTCATGTTCCCAACTCTCACCTTCATCCTCGATTGCGTCTGCACATCGATAAAGAAATGATGCTAAATCTCGCAAAGTAGACGGCTCTGTAACTAGCGTTGCTTCGGAAAGTATTTCGAGCTCTGATTCGTTATTTTGCGCTCGACCATAAATTTTCATAGATTGGATACCTTAAATACGATTAATTGAATTCAGCATGCACATACTGAACTAGAAAGAGCGGCCAAACAAAGTCTGATTTTGATGGAAAAGATCGTACTCCTTTTTACTTTGTTTATCCTAAAGTTGAGGTTGATGGTTTTATATGAAGTTTCTCAGTATTCTTGTTCCTTATGCAAATATCTTTGCTCGACAACAGTCAAGATAAACTCAGTTATTACTTGAGCCTTAATTTGGAGTATTAGACCTTTAATAAAAAGCTTGTCGCAAGGTAGAAATTTATTATTTGAATTTGAAAACACAGGGAAAAAGGATCATAGCTGCAATTACAGCAATGAACTATAGTACTCCAATTACATTTCTTGACTAGAGGAATACGGGATAGAGCACTATTGATAAGAGGCACGTATTACAATTATTTTTGGAGTTGATTGATATAATCAGCTTACTTAATTACTTCCATGTTTCGTCTTACGCTTAGAATAAAAAATATAATATCGACCTGCGCAGTCAAAAAAATATGGGCGGTAAAATAATTAGCTGCTGATCTAAAGTTACATTTCTCTAAAAACATATTTTCGGAAACTGCTTCCAACTATTCCGGGAGGAGTTATTGGAATTGGTAGAATTACCTTTTTAAACCTAACTTCCTATATTGAACACATCGCCTTTAAATTACTGTTTGATGCAAATCCTATTTATTCAATTTGGTCTAGTGATTGCAAATTAATTCCGGGTATTTAGGCAATAAGTTTAATTGAAATAGATTTCTCCTCGCAGATACTGGTTAGTTTTTCTGTATCAATTTTTAACATACAATCTACCCAATTTGTGGATCAATAAAGATCTATCAGAAATAAAGCACGCATTACGTGCCTATTAATAGGCACGTAATGCGCCCATTCTTCTAATAGAACTGACGGTTACGTGTTGAGTCTATTACTAGACAAATAGCAGCACTTATAACGCCACAACTCCAGTAGCGCATGGGCCTTTTTGCCCTTGGCCAATTTCAAATTCTACTGCCTGGCCATCATTAAGTGTTGCAAACTCCCCATCACTCTTGATTTCTGAGAAGTGGACAAATAGATCTTTGCCTCCATCTTCTGGTGTTATGAATCCGAACCCTTTATCCGCATTAAACCACTTCACTGTACCTTTACTCATTTTCTACTATCCTTTATTGATGATTAAAATATATATCCAAAACTAGATGTGTTGAATTCTGACATATTACTTCTGAAAATGCTCTTTTGGGAACTCTGGAACATGTAACGTCCTAATTATAGGGATAGGGCGTACCTTTCCTGCTTTAGCTTGATTGTTAAGATCTCTTCGCTACCGCCTTGCCGTACTGGACAGCACCTTCAAGCATAACTGCCCATTTCGCATTCGAGCTCCCGAAAATGTGCCACATAACGGTGAGCTGCACTTTCTTAATCTTGTACGACTTTCGAGGGCGCTTTGTGTATAGTTTTTCACAGTTTTCCGGTGATTGGTAGCCTAAAGAGGGGCACAATCACTTCCGGACATAGAGGCCTACGTATTCTATAATGCCGATGTTAGATTACAGTATAACTACTGGAAAGGCATATTTGCTTTGGATTAGACGGCTTATTCTTTTTGTTGGTCGTGAACAAAAAGATCAGCAGACATTAATTGAAGGTCGGGTAAGGGCTCGATTTGTAGAGTTAACGGAACTCGCGCTCGAAGCATTTAACAAAGACGAAGTGGAAAATTTGCTATATTAACTTCTTCAAATCAGGCTTAGTCACTTTTCCCATCGCGTTTCTTGGTAGTGCGTCAATCAGCTTCAAAGTTTTTGGAATTTTGTAAGATGACATTTTGCCATTACACCATTCTTTTAGAGTCTCATACTCAAGTTGCCTGCCATCAGCGACAGCAACAAAAGCGACAACTGACTCGCCCCAGGTTTCATCTTCTGTGCCGATTACGGCAACTTCTATAATGTCATCATGGGTTAATAGTACGCCTTCGATTTCGAGCGCGGAAAGTTTGTAGCCGCCAGACTTGATGATATCAATAGATGAACGCCCCATGATACGGTAGTAGCCGTTGTCGATTACTGCGACATCGCCGGTGCAGAACCAACCGTCGACGAAACTCTCTATAGTGGCTTTTTCATTATCCCAATATTCTAGAAAGACATTGTCACCTTTGATGCGGATTTCGCCTGGGACATTTTCTTCGGTGATCGGATTATGTTCTTCGTCGAATAATTTTGCTTCAACTCCGGGCAGGGGCTGGCCGACGTGTCCGGCTCTGCGTTCGCCGTTGTAGGGATTGGATATACCCATACCGATTTCAGTCATACCATAACGCTCAAGTAATATTTGGCCGGTTAGATCTCTCCATTGATTAAAAAGTTTTACCGGGCAGGCGGCTGACCCGGATATGTTTAAGCGCATGGGTTTAAAGCCATCGCAGATTTTTTGTACTTCGGCATCGGTGATGGTGTCAAAGTATTGGATTAGTTTTACATAAATTGTGGGTACGGCCATGAACACATTGTAGGTGCCGGTAATAATTTCCGCAGTGATCGTGGGAATATCGAATTTGGCGAACAGATGAACTGTTGCGCCAGCCCACAAGCCACAGCTGAGAATATTGATAATGCCATGAATGTGGTGAACAGGTAAGAACAATGGAATGATATCGTCTTCCGTCCATGACCATGCTTCGATCAAAGTAGTAATCTGAGCAGAGATAGTTTTGTGTGTGCTCACTACACCTTTGGGTTTGTTAGTTGTACCGCTGGTGAATAGCATCATGGCGCGGCGTTCTGGTACAAGAGTAGGCAGATCACTTGCAGTATCAGATATCACATCGTCTACGGACACCAGTTCAATGTTAAGGTCGGCACAGAGATCTACTAATGATTCGCGGTATTTTCCATTTGCGATCATTCGGGTAACGCTGGCGCAAGTTAAGTAATGGTTTAGTTCCGAAACCGCGGAGGAAACATTCAATGGAATTGCGATGCCGCCGGCGCGCCACACACCGTGCATTGTGGCGACATAGTCCAGGCTTGCAGGCATATAAAAGGCAATGCGCTCTTCATTCAGATCGTCTTTGCCATCCAGTAGTCCGGTGGCAAAACGATCGATGCGTTTGTTTACTTCGCTATAGGTATAAGACTTGTCGCCTTCTACTAAGGCGACTTCGTTGTTTTA
>DUBM01000022.1 GCA_012960305.1 Gammaproteobacteria bacterium
CCTGCTCTGATGTAGCTTTCTGATTCAAGGCATCGCAGCGGCGCTGCTTAAGCACATGGCTACAATCTGGATGCGTATAAGGGAGTCCACCTGGTAGGCCTTTTTGATCAGCCTTGCGAAGATACCAACTGCTCACCCGGGCTTCGCCCTTCTTTCCATCCATAGATCAGGTAGTGAATCAATGGGGCATAACCGGATGTGGCAACATCCGGATAGAGAGATCGATATTTTTTTGGATCGAAATGTTTACTTGCACCAATATCAGCTTTAGCCCCATGTTCGAGAAAATGTACTAATGGTGGGCCAGTTACGACAATATCCTTCAAAAGGCACTGGCGCCGATAATAGTCGGGTTGAAACAAGGGGTGGGTCGAAGCCTGCTTTCTCCACCCCTTGTCCAGATAATGTCCAACTGGCTCGCTAATATCCTCTTTTGGGAATTGGGATGCATAAAAAGATCTGCTGATCAAAGGATGGCAAGTTATACCTTCTTGGTGTCCGTAACGAAGATACCAGACAAGTGGGTCGCGGTCTGAGTAGCGCAGGTCAGGTTTTTGTTGGTATACCCATTCATTAGAAAACAGAATGGACGGAGAGATTCCATGAGGCCAATGCTGAGCATGGAGTTTTAAGGCTCTCCACCTTTCTTGAATCTGTATTGGTGAGGGGGCTGGCGGTGGAGAGATCAATTTTGTTCTAAATAGCCATAACCGATCCCATCTGTGAGCAATTTTCGATGTCAAATGCACAGGGTGTTTGGGTACCTCATTGGCGAGAGCGAAAGCCCGAAGGTGAGTAAGTGTTTGACTGCCTCGACAGTGATTCCTTATCTGATCGTAAAAATCCAACAGCTTAGGATGGATTGACCGCCACGTTTTCGCCGGCGAGTTTTGTTGCAGACTAGAGTCAAATACCTTGAGTGCGTTGCTCATATTCGTAGGAGAGATATTTGTGAACTTAAGTTCAGCTACAAGACGGTCTAGTTGTGCTGTCGGCTGCTCACGCCAATCTCTATAGTCAATGAACACTGGTTTGATGCCCTCCGACTCAGTCAGAATAGCCTTGTTATAGCGCCACCAGAGTAGTTGGGATTTCCAGCTATTCATGCCAACAGTAGCTTGGTCTCTGTTTATGAGCGAGCGGCTTACCTCGGCAGGATGTCGGACTGCGGCTAATAGTGTTACCTCCAGATTCAGCTCGTTAGATAAACGTAGCCACATAGGCAGCAATAACGATATTCGTGGATCCTTAATTGCCCAGGGAGTTTCTCTATTGCCAGATTCAGATTTGATTATTTCCTTAATTTGATTTGCAGCGTGCAATGTGCAGGGCGCACTAAGCCAGTCCTGTGGCAGTAATCGATACCCATCATTTCCTGACCAAGTTCGCCCTAAGGCAACCAGAAGTTGATCTTGAATATTCGTGATGTCAATGCGTTCAAAATATCCTCGAGAATTAAACTTATCGCCGCCTATTAGGCGTCCAGGAAAATCTACTCCCAGACACCGTAATACTTGACTGAGCAAAGAGGTCCCACTTCTGTGCATACCCCCAACTAGAATGAGTTGGGGGGGTAGGAGCTTTCTTTTGGCAGATGCCACACCTTGCGCCATCAGTAACCCCAAAACCTTGCCGTTGTCTGTTTCACGCCAG
>DUBM01000023.1 GCA_012960305.1 Gammaproteobacteria bacterium
GATCGTTGGGGTGGCGCTTACATAGCTTCTCACATCCGTATTCCCGAGGGTGGTCCTGTTGCTGACTATGTTCACCACCATCACATAATTTTCCAGTTGATCTATTGCTACAAAGGCTGGGTTCGCGTTGTCTATGAAGATCAAGGTCCCGAATTTGTAATGCAAGCTGGCGACTGTGTATTACAGCCGCCTCATATTCGGCATCGCGTGCTGGAGTGCTCGGACGAATTTGAAGTGATCGAGATAGGTTGCCCCGCCGAACATGCAACTCTGGTCGATCATGAATTGTCACTGCCTACGGAGCAGCGACACCCCGAACGGGACTTTGGCGGTCAAGGCTTCTGTTTTCATCAAGCTGCCGGTGCCAATTGGTCGACCTGGCGATGTGACGGTTTCGAGAGTCGTGATACCGGTATTGCGAGGGCGACGGACAACATAGTGTCGGTTAGCGTTGTACGTTCGACTACGGCATCAAGCTCAAGCCGAAGTTCTCACGCTGGCGAGCTGTTGTTCAAATTTATCTTGCAGGGATCGATGACTCTGGAATGCGGCGAGAACGAGCGTTGGCATCTGGTGGCAGGAGATGCCTGTACCATTCCGGCAGGAAAAGATTATTGCCTCTCAGATTGCTCAGACGATCTTGAGTTTTTGGAAGTTTTAACGCCATCGAGCCTGTAATGGAGACTAGAGGCTTCCCGAAAATCCGGTTAGTAAATCCAACATTACGATTGTGATTGCGATGGGTGCTACATAGCGATTTGCGAATCGCCAGAATTTACGCCAGAGCTCGCTGTTGTTTGAAAACTCCTCGACAGCGGTCGATCGCTTGAGCACCCAACCAGTAAATACTGCAATGAGCAATACATTGATTGGCAAGAACACATTCGCCACGGAAAAATCCAGCATATCGAAAATTGTTCCCTCAATACCGAGAAATCCGAGAGGGCTGAAGTCGGCGAGAATGTTAAAAGAAAATACTGAACCTAGCCCGAGCAACCATACTCCGATGCCGGCACAGCGAGCCAGAAACTCACGTCGGCCCGGCCATTTTTCCTCTAGCCAGGCGACCGAGGGCTCAAGCATGCCAATGGCTGTGGTGTAGGCGGCGAAAAACAGCAAAAGGAAAAACACCACCCCAATAAGGTGACCACCTGGCATATTGCCGAATGCAATGGGCAGAGTCTGAAAAACCAGACCGGAGCCGCTAGCAGGATCGAGCTGACTGGCGAACACAATCGGGAAAATCGCGAGACCTGCAAGGAGGGCTGCTAAGGTGTCACCGATGCAGATGATGGCCGCGGACTTTGGGATTGAGTAGTCGCTGGGCATATAGGCGGCAAACGTGATCAAGAGCCCGACACCGACGGCGAGCGAAAACAGAGCCTGCCCGAGGGCCATTAGAATAGAGGCGCCGGTGAGTTTACTGAAGTCGGGCTTGAACATAAATTCAACCGCAGCAGCAAAATCTGCGCTCACCATGCCGTAAACAACCAGAATAAGAATTACCCCAAACAGGGCTGGCATCATGATCTTTGCCATCCGTTCTATGCCGTTATTGAGCCCTTTCGCGATCACCCATACGGTGATTGCCACAAAGGCACCATGCAGGAGGACCAGAGTGGCGGTTTGATCCATACGCTGATTGAAAACCGCCTCCGACTGGCCGGCATCAAAACCTTCGAAGGCATTGCCTATTGCAAGACCCAGATAATCGAGTGACCAGGCTGCGATTACCGCGTAGTAACTTAGGGCAATGTACGGAACTATTAGGCTAAGCCAGCCAATTACGCGCCAATATTGTGAGGCACTCTCCGATTTTATGAGACTTGCTATGGAATGAACGGCGCTGCCACCGCCACGGCGACCCAGCAACATTTCGCCGGCAATTACCGGCAATCCGAGCAGAAAAACAAAGCCCAGATAGACCAGAATAAATCCGCCACCACCATTTTCGCCGGCAATATACGGGAATCGCCACAGGTTGCCCAAACCAACAGCACCACCTATCGTGGCTAGCAGGAACGCCCTTTGACTTGACCACATCGCGGGAGGGTTTGATTTAATTGCCATGATCTACTGTTCGGCGTCCAACCATCGAATAAATTCAATAATAGGGTTTTGAGGACTTCTATGGAGTTCTCCAGATTTTACTGGAGTAGTATTTGGTGGAGGCGGGGTGAACCAACTAGTCTGGAAGCCCCTTTTAAGCCTCTGTTTTCGCTACATTATATAACCAAAATACTACGCTTGTATCACATTCTATCTAATAAACTATCTAAAAATAATCAATCACAATCCTGATAGTCAGATTCAAAACACCTTGTAGCTAGGTCTTGACCTCGTGCGAATTGTTCGGGGGTTAGTTTGTCATATGTTTGTCAGGACGTAAGTCTTATTTTAGTCACCACTCATATTTATTATTGCTGAAAACCTTCCTATCCATTCATCTGCTAACTCGGAATAGATTTTATGTATAGCTGAATCGTTCTTTATGGGGTTTCCATTATAAAAAACTATCTCATGGAAGGGTTTATCTATGCTGTTAACTAATACCTTAATGCTTATCTTGCTGATTTTCTCTACAACTTTCTTAGCACCAGTCAATGCTCCTATTAATAGACCTGCTGGACCCAGCAATAAACCTCCGACAACCGGAGTCACAGTCCAGACTCCCCCTCTATAACGCCAGTATATAGACCGCTTGGAGAATAAATCATAAGGCTCCTGCAAAATTTCACCTTACAGTAGCATTAACCTGCCTGCGCACCGACTCGATGCGATCGTCGACGCGCTGTTGGAATTGTTGCAGTAGGGAAAAATCTACGTAAAGCCTTTTCCTGAGATGAAAACTCTTCGAAGTAGGTTTACGGCGAGTCAGAAAAAGTGACATATCCATTCTTCCAATAACGATGAAGCATTTCCCGTAAAGATTCAAAAGATATTTCTTTGTCAATTCCATGCTTAAGGAAGAGCGCATTAGATTGACTTTGAATATCTAGGATTTTGTTGCCTAGATTATCCCAAACTACTCTTTCTATAATATCCAGATTAACCCTCACCTGGTTATACCCTATGGCCCCTCCATAATTAGAAGCGAAATCAGGTAGCTCAAGATTAGTTAAACGATCTTGGTGTGCATACGTTGTGGGAAATACATCAAGAATATTAAAAAAGCGATGCGCATATTTTTCTTCTTTCCTTAAGATAAATGTTAATTTCCCGCTATTCGGTGACATTTTCTGAGTAAAATCGGCTAATTGCCATGGATCAAGAGCATTAAAGCTCTGAATCAATCTCCCAGTTTTAGGGAAATTAAATAATGACCTGTAATACCAAGCGTTATCGTCCCAACATTGGAAGTATGCACCAGCATTATCAATTAATTCCTTTAGTTCGAAAATATCATAGGCGTTATCTCTCGCATTAAAGAAGGTGTCTACAAAGCCAGCATCAAATGACAGGTCTTTGGTCCCGGAAGTATTAGTTATGGCTTTAATATAGTTATGGACGTAGTGATCTTTTGGAGATAATTCAATCAATTTTTTAGCTATTTCGATACCTTTCTCATCAGGTTTTAGGTCTAAGTACCTAAAGGCATCTTGCAAATAATAGAGACCCATTCGCAGATAAGAAGCGTAAATCATAATAAACAGAGCACCATCATTTTTTGACGTTTGTATTAATTTGGAAAGGCTTTCTTGAGGATTCTCAGTGTGGTGAATGACCCCAGTTGAAATCACATAATCAAATTCTTTGTTATGCGTTAAATCGATTATATCTTTTTTTTCTATTTCCAAGTTCTTAATATCATATGCCTTAATCATATCCGCAACATGGCGTAATGATGCTCCGCTAACATCGATTGCATAATGATGCGAATTAGGGAACATTAATGCGTGGTAGATTGCCTGGTTAGTTCCGCATCCGGCTATTAAAATATTCAAATCATCTTTATAGGCTTTCTCGGGGAATAGCTTCTTCCAGATTTGATCAGGGGAAGATCCTTGTCTATAACCCAGTTGAATTCGCTCTCGCATATCGGAAATGGGAGCTGGATAAGGATGCCTAGTGTACTGCACCTCTATACCGTCCATATCATTTGGGTTAGTCACTAGGTAGGCCCGATTAATTGACTGAAATTAAATTAAATTTACTTATCTAAATTTTAAGTTAGCTACTACGCTCGCTAAATAATCATATCCGCGTAATATTTATTGTTTCACTAATAACAATCCGCGCCTCGGGAACACCGCGTCCGAAAGAGTACATAACTCCTAGATTGTACTGGGAGGATGCATATCCTTGTTCAGCAAATCGCTTGGTTTCCTCAAAATCCGGAGCATCCTGCCCATAAGAAACACTGGCTAGTGCTATTAAAAGGAAGGCTGCAGTGATTAGTTTGTTAATTGGTCTAACTGTGCAATTAGTAGAAGAGATAAACAGATATTATAGCCTTCTGGTTAACACTACCATATAAATAAATATCATATAAATCAATTACATATACTTAGAAATAAGCAGAACTGAGCAGAGTTAGAGAGATTAATATCTGTTTAGGAACTTAGCATCTATATTAATAATAATATTTATTCTTGAAGGGGCTTGATCGCTTGTAAGAATGTTAAGGAACTAATGATCTAAAAGTGGGTAGAGGATTTAGGACGGGACTTTAATAGTCTTTAAGCTATAGGTTGAACCGGGGGGGCTTCATAGTATTATACAAACAATTTTTTAGTTTGTCAAGTCTCAATTAGCTTTTTCTTTGAAAAGCTCTGCTGAGGTTAACGAATAAATCAAGGTTTGTCAAGTGTTTTCATGGGGTTAGAATGCTTTATAGTCTTTAAAAATAATTCATCAGCTAGGAGAGTTTCTATAATGGAAAGAATAATTAATATGATCGGTGTCTTGAGTATTGTCGGGTCTTTAATCTTTGTGGGTCTTGAGCTAAGGCAGTCACATACGATAGCTCTAGCGACTCAAGTACAAGCCCGAGTGGAACAGCAATTAGATAGAAATAGAACTTGGTTTGAAGGTCAGTGGGAGCTGGGATACAAAGTAGCGACTACTCCCTATGAAGAACTTAACGATGCAGAAAAATGGGTTGTAGATCAAGATATGTATTGGATACAACGGATGCAAGAAAACAGTTTCTACCAATTCTCGATTGGTCTATTGGATGAGCAGCAAAGCCAAGTCACGAAAGAATTTATAGAGAGAGCTTGGCAAAGATGTAACGTTCGTCATACCTATGACTTTGATGCGTTGCAGCCAGCTTATGCAGAGTTTCTACGCTCCTTAGATGATCCTTGTGTATAGCCGTATACAGGAATGCCCCTTAGAAGGACTCAGAGCTTCTCAAGGCGTCTTTAATGAAATAGAGATGGTTAGGTGGCAGGTAAAATAACGTTGCTCAGTGGCTTCCATAGAAGCTTAGGTGAGCTTATCAAGAATTTGAAGGTTTGTCAAGTGATATGGACGGCATTAGAGTCGAGGGGTAGTCTGGCTATGTAGAAGTCTGACCAATTACGGCTGATGAGAAAGAATGATGAAAGTCGTTATGTTAGATAGCCCATTTCTAGACAACCGGGAGAGGCTTTTTGAAAACTCAATGGGCTTTGTGATTTATGACAAGTTTCCAGTGAGCAAAGGACACTGTCTGGTTATCCCGCAACGTGTTTACTCAAA
The DNA here is from genome assembly GCA_012960305.1 of Gammaproteobacteria bacterium. Lineage (GTDB taxonomy): Bacteria > Pseudomonadota > Gammaproteobacteria > Pseudomonadales > Pseudohongiellaceae > UBA9145. Next base: position 5,686 of record DUBM01000023.1, read on the forward strand.
CTACTTTGATTCTACAAAAGAAGAAGTAGAGGCTTTAAACCAGTTAGTCTTTGCAACCAAGTCATTCCTTGATGAAAAGTATCAACCCAGCGGTTATAACGTTGGGATTAATTGTGGTGCAGATGCTGGACAAACAATAAATCATGTTCATATTCATGTGATTCCCAGATATAAAGGTGATGTGACTGACCCTGAAGGGGGCATTCGCGGGGTTATACCGGAAAAGAAAAATTATTAGGTGCTTTTATGAGTGTTCATGAAAACTTAGAGCTAGGTGAAAAATATAGTAAGAAGTATTTAGCTGAGCTACTTAATGAAGGCGGACTATCAACAGTCCGAGAAGGAGTTTTTGGTTGTAAAAATTCTGACTCTTATTTCCTATTTATAGATTTAGAGAAAGAAGGGAAAGAAGATCGGTTTCATTTTAATGATTTTTATGAGGGTGAATTTTTCCATTGGGATTCACAAACAACTCAGCATATTGATAGTCCCAAAATTCAGAGTGTAGTAAACGGAGTACTAGAAACATTTTTATTTGTGAGGATAACGCAGAAAATCAAAGGACAAACTCAGCCATTTATCTATTGTGGAAGAGTTAATTACTCTGAACATGATGCGAGTACCGCAAAACCAGTTCATATAGTTTTCCAAAATATAGACTATGATGACTATACGGAAAATGAAGATTTAACTGATATTTATTTATGGAAACCAGAAAAAGCAGGGATGACAAGTAGACCGACTATTCTGAAAAAAGGAATGGTATCGTCACAAAGAAAAGCAAATTATACCAAGCCAACAACCACAGAAAGAAAGGGTTTAGTAACATCTCGTGTAGGACAGGGTTATTTTAGAAATCAACTTATAGAAAAGTTTGATGCTAAATGTGCGGTCACAAAAACGTCCATTCGCAATATTTTAATAGCGAGTCATATCGTGCCGTGGAGTGAAGCAACTGAAGAGGAAAGGCTTGATAAAAATAATGGGATTCTTCTCTCTCCTCTATACGATGCTTTGTTTGATAAGCATCTTATAAGTTTTCAAGATGACGGAGAAATTATCATTAGCGCTAAAGTAGGTGACGAATTAAATACCCTTCAAGTAGATCAAGAAGCAAAAATTAAAATTAATGATGAAATGAAACCATATCTTCAAAGACACAGAAATAAATTGAAATGATAAGCGTCGTATTGGGGTTTGTTTGCAATAAGCAGGGAAAGTATTTACTAGCAAAAAGAAACGCTGCAAAAGAGCATGGTGGATTATGGGAATTTCCAGGTGGGAAGATTGAAGATGGTGAGAGTCCAGGTAAGGCAATAGTAAGAGAAATAATGGAGGAATTTGTTGCTGATATAGAAGTTGAAAAGCTACACCAACATTACCTGTATAAAGATAGTCGTAGTGAAATAGAGTTTTTCCCGATTTCATGCAACTTAATAAGTGAAGTAGTTAATCCAACCGAGCATCAAGAGTATGAGTTTCTTGATGTAAAAGAAATTTTAAAATATGAATTAGCCCCAGCAGATTATGAAGCTCTAGAAATACTTAACAAGAGCCTCTCTAAGAGCGATTAAACAACAATAAGAAGAAAACCATGCAAGATTTCGCTAGTTATAGAAACACCCCGGATTCAGTGGCTTCTGAAGCCCACGACACTGACTGGACTCCTGATATTCCCAGCCTTGTCTTAGGAGTTCTTATTGGGTTCTTCGTAGCCATCATGGGATTTAAGTTAGTCGAGTATACGGCGGGTCAAGCAGTGCTTGTTGAGGTTCCGGTGGGCGTCGAGTAAGGCCAATTAAGAGAGACCGCAAAAGCCTATAAACTACTGGATATTTACTTTGACCCCATTTACGAAGAAGTTCTTCAACAAAAGGCTCAAAAATGTTTAACCGCAGGCAGTTTTTACAGGTATTTTCCGTCAGCACGCTGGGAGCGGCTATCAGTTCGCTGAGTTCAGCGCAGTCAATGAGTCACAATCTGATTGCGCCGGCAACCGCCACGGCGGATTTTGAACCCGATGTGGAGCTGGAGCTGATAGCACGAGTGGAATCCGTCAGCTTGCTGCCAGGTCAGGCAACTCAGCTCTGGCGTTATGTTGGCACGGTACTGCATGGTGACGCATCCGCGTTCAGCTATCTGGAAAATTCGCATATTCCTGTGATACGCGCCCGGCGCGGACAAAAATTCCGCATCCATTTCCGCAATCAGTTGCCTGAAGAAAGCATTGTCCACTGGCACGGGCTGTATATGGCGCAGCGCATGGACGGTCACCCAATGTACGCTATTCCAACAGGGGCAACCTTTGTCTATGAGTTTACGGTGGAGAACCGGGCTGGTACTTACTGGTTCCATCCGCACCCGCATGAACGCACTGGTTATCAGGTTTACCACGGACTGAGCGGCCTGTTTCTGGTTACAGATGAACACGAACAACAGTTGCAACTGCCGTCCGGCGAATTTGATCTCCCGCTGATCATTCAGGACCGAACTTTCAGCAGCAGCAATCAACTGATCTACCTGCCGGACCCTTCTCCTCGAAACGTGTGGATGCAGGGCTTCACCGGCGAGACTGTGCTGGTCAATGGGGTGAGCAGTTATTCACGTAATCTCAAGCGCAGTGCCTACCGCCTGCGCCTGTTCAATGCATCAAATTCCTCCAACTATATGCTGCGCTGGAGTCACGGCGCAGCCATGACAGTGATTGGCACAGACGGCGGATTGCTGGAAACACCGGTGCAGCGATCTTATCTGAGTATCGCTCCGGCGGAGCGTATCGACATCTGGATTGATCTTTCCCAGCTGCCAGCCGGTCAGGAAGTCAGCCTTCTGGCGGAGTCGTTTTCGCCCGCGCTGACGAATGTCACCGCCTTGCAAAACGGAGCTGCGCTCACCCAGGGTGCGCGGCCGATTGCAGGCTTTGTCCTTGACTCCGAACAGGTCACGGCCAATGCACTGCCGCAGCAACTGTCCGTATTTCCGTCAATCGATCTGGCCGAGGCAACCAATCGCAATAACCCTCGTACTGTGCAGCTGTCTATGATGCGGGGGCAGGTGATGCTGAACGGTCGAGTCTTCGGTGCCATGGACGACTATGCCGACGATGAAATTGTGCGAGCCGGCACTACTGAGGTTTGGGAATTTGCCAATAATGCTGCCATGGGCATGCAAATGTCCCATGCCATGCATATCCACAATGTGCAGTTCAAGGTGATTGAGCGAGTTCCTGCAGTCAACGAGTCAGCGCTCGCCCAACAGATGCGCGCCGGATTTGTCGACGACGGTTTAAAGGACGTGGTGCAGGTGCTGCCCGGTGAGCGTGTCCGGGTTTTGCTGAAATACGAGCAGCAAACCGGAATCTATCTTTATCATTGCCATATACTAGAACACGAAGACCTAGGCATGATGCGTAACTTCATGATTCGTGCTGCGCTCGCTAGCAAACCTGTTGCTACGGTTGCAGGTGCTGCCTCATCTGCACGAATAGAACTGGGTGCCAGCGCTGACAACTGGCTTTCATTGACTGAGGAATTTCAGACACCAGCCAATTATCACCTCATGGCAGCCATCCAGCCTGAAGAGTCGCATATTGGGCGCCAGGGAAACATCGTTATGGTGGTCAGCGCCGACGGCGGCAATACTCTGCTGGTTGTCAACAATCTGGGACGATTGCAACCTCTTGACGTTGACAATATTCAGTTCTTTACAACGGTCAGTCAACTGCCGTTCCGCCACGAATTTACACTCTTCAATGGCATGATGAATATCAGCGACAGGGGGACTTACGATCTGTTTATCGGTTACACACTGGACGAATCGCGCCGAGCTGAAGACATTACCTACAACACCACACCATTACGTTTACACGTCAGATAGCAGGTAGCAACGGGCTATGCGTATAACCGTATTCAAGAATGCCCCTTAGAAGT